>NZ_CP133020.1:0-2400000 GCF_030866825.1 Rathayibacter sp. SW19 | reverse complement strand
AAACCGGCAAGCTGCCTGTGGTTCTGTTCACCGCCGGCGGTGTTGCGACCCCGGCCGACGCCGCCATGATGATGCAGCTCGGCGCGGACGGCGTGTTCGTCGGCAGCGGCATTTTCAAGTCGGGCGATCCGGCCAAGCGCGCGGCCGCGATCGTGAAGGCGACGACATTCTTCGACGACCCCGGCGTGATCGCGGAAGTCTCGCGCGGGCTCGGCGAGGCCATGGTCGGCATCAACGTGTCCGACCTGCCCGCGCCCCACCGGCTCGCAGAACGTGGTTGGTAACGCGACGCAGTCCGACGAGGTCGCGCTGCGTGTCGGCGTGCTGGCCCTGCAGGGCGATTTTCGAGAGCACCTCGCCGTGCTGCGCTCGCTCGGGGCGGATGCCGTCGCCGTGCGGCGCCCGAGCGAACTCGCGACCGTCGATGGGCTGATCATTCCGGGCGGCGAATCGAGCGTGATGGACAAGCTGTCGCGCACGTTCGAGTTGGTCGCCCCGCTGCGTCAGGCGATCGCATCCGGCTTGCCGATCTACGGAACGTGCGCAGGGCTGATCATGCTCGCCGATCGTGTGCTGGACTCGATCGCTGGGCAGGAGACGCTCGGTGGTCTCGACGTGACGGTGCGACGCAACGCGTTCGGGTCGCAGCTCGACTCGTTCGAGACCGACCTGCACATTCCTGCGCTCGGAGACGAGCCGATGCACGCCGTGTTCATTCGCGCGCCGATCGTTGAGGCTGTCGGCGACAAGGCGCGCGTGGTCGCGGCGCTGGACGACGGCCGTGTCGTCGCCGTCGAGCAGGGCAACCTGCTCGGAACCTCATTCCATCCCGAGATGACCGGCGACACCCGATTCCACGAGTACTTCCTAGCGAAGGTCTGCGGCAGAGTGGCCGCGCGCTGAACCATCAGTGAGTCCTCGTCGTCGCGGGGGAGGCGTTGTCTTAGACTGGCAGGGCACTTCAACCCGCAAGAAACAGGAGATGTATGTCCGGGCATTCCAAGTGGGCGACGACGAAACACAAGAAAGCGGTCATCGACCAGCGCCGTGCGAAGTCGTTCGCCAAGCTGATCAAGAACATCGAGGTCGCCGCAAAGATGGGCGGCGCCGACATGTCCGGCAATCCGACTCTTGTCGACGCCGTGCAGAAGGCTAAGAAGACCTCGGTACCGAACGACAACATCGACCGCGCCATCAAACGCGGAGCAGGCCTAACAGGCGAGGTCATCGACTACGCAACGATCATCTACGAAGGCTATGGCCCGAACGGTGTTGCACTCTTGATCGAGTGCCTGACCGACAACAGGAATCGTGCTGCCGCCGACGTGCGCACGCTGATGACACGCAACGGCGGCACCATGGCTGATCCCGGATCTGTGTCCTACAACTTTCACCGCAAAGGCGTCATCGTCGTGCCGGGTGAGCACACTAACGAGGATGAGATTTTGATGGCCGTGCTCGACGCCGGTGCAGAAGAAGTCACTGCACGCGGCGACGAGTTCGAAATTCTGACGGAGGCCACGGACATGGTCCCGACCCGTGCCGCGTTGCAGGCAGCGGGAATCGACTACGATTCGGCCGATGTCGAATTCGTGCCGCAGCTCAAGGTCGAGGGCAGCGCGGAAACCGCTCGCAAGGTATTCCGTCTAATCGACGCGCTCGAGGACTCAGACGACGTGCAGAATGTGTATACCAACCTCGATCTGACCGCAGAGGTGCAGGCCGAACTCGAAAACGACGACGAGGGCTGAGTTGGCTCTGCGGGTGCTGGGCATCGACCCAGGATTGACCCGCTGCGGTGTCGGCATCGTCGACGTCGAACGCAATCGCACGGCGACGTTGGTGGCAGTGACCGTCTTGCGGACCTCGCCCGACGTTCCGCTCGAACAGCGTCTGCTCACGATCGGCAGCGGCATCGAACAGCTGATGGACCTGCACCGCCCTGCGGTGGTCGCCATCGAGCGCGTGTTCGCGCAGCATAATCTGCGCACGGTGATGGGTGTTGCGCAGATCAGCGGCGTTGCACTGCACGCTGCGGCAAAACGAGGACTGGCCGTATCTCTGCACACCCCCAGCGAGGTCAAGGCCGCAATCACCGGCTATGGATCGGCCGACAAGAAACAGGTGCAGGCAATGGTTGCCCGCATCCTGGGGCTCGCCGATGTGCCCAAGCCCGCTGACGCGGCGGATGCGCTGGCTCTGGCGATCTGCCACGCCTGGCGCACGCCTCTCGCGTCGGGCAAAGAGGGGAAGAGTCGCATTCCGGAACGTCCTGTCTCGCGCGGCACGACGCTGACACCGGCACAGGAAGCGTGGCGCGCCGCCGAGCGCGGCGCAACGACGTCGGGTGTACCCCGTAGGCTGTCGAAGTGATCTCATCCCTTCGCGGTATCGTGCTTTCGACGGCCGGCGGCTCCGCCGTGATCGAGGTTGGCGGAGTGGGATTCTCGGTCACGGTCACACCTGACCATGCCCTTGCGATGCGGGTTGGCCAGCAGACCCGCGTTCTGACGACATTGATCGTGCGTGACGACTCGCTGTCGCTGTTCGGCTTTGCCGAACAAGATCAGTTGGAGGTCTTCGAGTTGTTGACAGGCGTCACCGGTGTCGGTCCAAAATCGGCGATGGGCGTGCTCGCCGTGTTGAGTCCGGAACAGATCGCCGTCGCTGTGGCGGACGAGAATGATTCAGCGTTCCGCGCGGTCTCGGGGATCGGACCGAAAACCGCGAAGCTCATCGTGCTTTCGCTTGCCGGCAAGCTCGCAGTGGTGCGGCGTCGCCAAACATCGCAGCAGACCGGCCCGGCTTCCAGCGTCAGCGGGAGCGTGCTTGTGGCCCTGGTCGGCCTCGGCTGGCCTGAGAAGACCGCGGCAGAAGCCATCCGCCTGGTTGTCGCGGAGACGCCGGAAGCGGAACGCGACTCGGTGCCGCTGCTGCTCAGGCATGCACTCGCTCAGCTCGGCCCCGCCCAAAGTGCAACGACGGTGGAGACAGGCGAGCGTTGATGAGCGACCTGCCGGACGAAGACGTGACGACCCCGGAGCTGGAGTCGGAGGCCGAGCTCGCTTTCGAGGGCGCACTGCGCCCGCGATCACTCGCCGAATTCGTCGGGCAGGCGAAGGTACGCGGCCAGTTGCAATTGCTGTTGACCGCTGCAACCATGCAGGATCGCACGCCCGACCACATACTTCTGGCCGGCCCTCCTGGACTCGGCAAGACGACGTTGGCGATGATCGTCGCTCACGAGAGCGGGCGCCCGCTTCGGTTGTCAAGCGGACCCGCGATCCAGCACGCGGGTGACCTGGCTGCGCTGTTGTCATCACTCGTGCCGGGCGAGGTGCTCTTCATCGATGAAATCCATCGGATGGCACGTTCCGCCGAGGAGATGCTCTATCTCGCGATGGAAGATTTCCGCATCGACATCATGGTAGGCAAGGGTGCGGGTGCGACCTCGATCCCGCTCGATCTCGCGCCGTTCACGCTTGTTGGCGCAACCACCCGCTCTGGTCTGCTCCCCAATCCACTGCGCGACCGCTTCGGCTTCACCGCCCATCTTGAGTTCTACGACGAGGCAGAACTCGCTCAAGTGCTCACCCGCGCGGCCGTGCTACTCGACTTCGCCGTTGACGGTGAAGCACTCGCAGAGATCGCAGGGCGCTGCCGCGGCACTCCGCGGATCGCCAATCGGCTGCTCCGTCGAGTGCGCGACTATGTGCTCGTTCACGGAACGCACGCGGACGTGACGTCAGTGCGTGCCGCCCTCGAACTCTACGATGTGGATGCTCTCGGCTTGGATCGTCTGGACCGTGCGGTCATGCAGGTGCTGCTTACGCGTTTCGACGGTGGACCGGTAGGTTTGAACACGCTCGCCGTTTCCGTTGGCGAGGAAGCTGAAACGGTCGAATCGGTCGTCGAGCCGTTTCTCGTGCGAATCGGTTTGATTTCCAGAACGCCGCGGGGGCGTGTCGCAACCACGGCCGCGTGGCGGCACTTCGGAATCGATCGCTCTCAGCAAGCTCTCTTCACCGATAACCTATAATTTACCCTGGCCCACAGCCCCCATACGTAAATGAGGTGGTTGTACACCCCTCACTGGAAGGTTCCACCCTCATGACTCTTGATCCGCTGACTATTGGCATGCTCGTCATCCTGGCGGTGCTTATCATCTTCATGTTCCGAAGCAGCAGGAAGCGCAAACAGCAGGCTGCAGAGTTGCAGCAGAAGGTCGTCGCCGGTGCGGACGTTATGACGAACTCCGGTGTGTTCGGCACCATCGTGTCTATCGATGACGAAGACAATAAGATCCGCCTCGAGGTTGCGCCGGGCGTTGTCATCACCGTGCACCGCCAGACCGTGACTCGCGTCATCGATGACCACACGGTGGAAGACGACGCATCGCAGCTGACCGATGCTGACGCGTCGACCGCGCCGGAGTTGAATGTCGACCACGCCATCTCGGAGCCCGCTCCCGAGTTCGGCGAGCGGATTGACGGCGCGAAGCGCGAGAAAAAAGCCGACGACAACTAATCACCCACTCCGCGTGGCCGCACGACGCGGTTCAACTGCGAGCGTAGAAAGCTGAGTTCTTCCGTGGCAAAGTCGTCTCCGGTCAAGAATGCCAAGAGATCTCTAACCTGGCTGGGCGTCATCATCGTCGGTCTCGTTGCGATTCTCGCTGGCGGCGTGCTGTTCGGAGGCGCCTCCTGGGCACCCAAGCTGGGCCTTGACCTCGAGGGCGGCACCGAGATAATTCTCGCGCCGCAACTGGAGAACGGGCAGAAGGTCACCAGTGATGAGTTGAACCAGGCCGTGTCGATCATCCGCCAGCGGGTGGACGCATCCGGTGTCTCCGAAGCACAGGTCTCGACACAGGGCACGAACAACATCGTGGTCTCGATCCCGGGCACTCCGGACGAGGCGACGATGAACCGCATCAAGTCTTCGTCGAAGCTCGAACTTCGCCCGGTACTTCTGGCGGGCGCCCCAAGTAACACGTTTGTCGGAGCGAATGGCAAGAACACCCCGTACCCGTCCCCTGCCGCCACGTTAGAGGCCACCCCGTCGACGTCACCGACCAACGGCAGCGACCCTGCATACATCACGCCGCTGTTGCAGGCGCAGTACGACGCATTTGACTGTGCATCGCTGAAGAATCAAGCGACCAACGTTGCTCCATCGAGCAAGCCGCTCGTCACCTGTGACGATCAGAGCAGCGTGAAGTACCTGCTCGGCCCCGTCGAGGTCAGTGGTTCGGACATCAGCGACGCATCTGCAGGCATGGTGCAGGCCAACGGTGCAACGACCGGGCAGTGGGCGATCAATCTCGTTTTCAACGGTCAGGGCACCAAAGACTTCGGTGCGGTCAGTTCCAGGCTGGTCGGCCTTCCTTCGCCCCGCAACCAGTTCGCGTTCGTACTCGACGGCAAGGTGCTCTCGGCTCCTGTGATGCAGGGGGTCATCACCGACGGGAAGCCACAGATCACCGGGAGTTTCACTGAGACTGACGCCAAGACGCTCGCCGATCAGCTGAAGTTCGGTGCGCTGCCGATCAGCTTCACGGTGCAGAGCAATGACACGATCTCGGCAACGCTCGGTTCAACTCAGCTGATGAGCGGATTGGTCGCGGGCGTCATTGGTCTGCTTCTTGTCGTCATTTACACGCTGTTCCAATATCGGCTGCTCGGATTGGTGACGATCACCTCGCTGGTGGTCGCGGCAATCTTGACCTATCTGGTGATCGCGATCCTCTCCTGGCGCATGGATTACCGCCTGTCGCTGGCCGGTGTTGCCGGTCTGATCGTCGCGATCGGATTCACGGCGGACTCGTTCATCGTCTACTTCGAGCGAATACGCGACGAGTTACGCGATGGCAGGGTGCTCGAATCCGCGGTCGAAGCGGGTTGGAAACGTGCGAAGCGCACGATTTACGCCGCGAAGACGACGAACCTGCTGGCCGCCGTCGTGCTTTATGTTCTCGCTGTCGGCAACGTGCAGGGCTTTGCCTTCACCCTCGGAGTCACCACCGTGATCGACGTGCTCGTCGTCATCCTGTTCACTCACCCGACGCTGCAATTGCTCTCGCAGACGCACTTCTTTGCCTCAGGTCATCCCTGGTCGGGTCTGGACCCGGATGCGCACGGTGCCGTCTATCGCGGTGCTGCCCAGTTCCGCGCCCCCGTGGCCGTGTCGGCAGGCAAAGCCGCTTCGAGCAGCCGAGAGGCCGCGAAGCGGCAGACGATCGCAGAGCGCAAGGCCGCTGAACTCATATCCGCAGGCGCGGGAGACAAGAAGAGCGAAGGGAAGGAGTCCTGATGCCCACCCGGTTCCAGAAATTCGGAAACGACCTGTACACAGGTGCCCGTTCCTTCGACTTCGTCGGCACTCGAAAGATCTGGTACAGCATTGCGATCTTCGTTGTCGTCGCATCGATCCTGATTCCGATCTTCAAGGGCGGGTTCAACTTCGGTATCGACTTCCGAGGTGGTTCGCAGTTCCAGATCAGCAACACCAGCACGACCGATCAGAAACTGGCACAGAACGCCGTCGCCAGCGTCAACCCATCGGTCGCTGTGCAAGTGACCAGCGTCAACGACAACGGCGTGCGGGTGCAGACCGATCAGCTTTCTGCCACGCAGACCAGGGAGGTCGCCAGCGCTCTCGCGAGTGCATACAACGTGCCCGCGGCCAATGTCGCGTCGACGTTCATCGGTCCAAGCTGGGGCGCAGACGTCAGCAGGCAGGCGTTACAAGGGCTCATTGTCTTTCTGCTGCTTGCCTTCGCGATGATGGCACTGTATTTCCGAACGTGGAAGATGTCTGCCGCCGCGATCCTTGCGCTGTTCCACGACTTGATCTTGACGGCAGGAATCTACGCCCTGGTGGGTTTCGAGATCACGCCGGCGACGATGATCGGCTTCCTGACGATTCTGGCGTATTCGCTGTATGACACGGTCGTCGTCTTCGACAAGATCCGAGAGAACACGACGGAAGACAAGGATCAGCTGAAGCACACGTTCTCCGAATCCGTCAACCTCGCGGTGAACCAGACGCTTGTGCGATCCATCAACACGGCCGTCGTCGCGGGGCTCCCGGTCGGTTCGATTCTGTTCATCGGTGCCTACGTGCTCGGAGCGGATACGCTGCGCGACATTTCGCTCGCACTTTTCATCGGTATCTTGGTCGGAACGTATTCAACGATTTTCATCGCCGCGCCGCTCTATGCGTCGTTCAGGCATGGGGAGCCGGCCATCCGCAAACACGACAAGAAGGTTCTGGCGGCACGTGCGAAGTCTCCGGTCGGTGTCGCAGTCGTGGAGTGAGTGCGCCGCGAGCGCGTGAACGCGACGGCCTTCCGATGCCGCGATAATAGAACAGGGAGGCGGGAGTGATGGTCGACACGACAACATCGCAAAGCGCTTCTCTGCGCCGTCTGGTGCCACGAATCTTCTCCAGGGCACAACCGGCCGGTGCGGTCGATATGTTGGTGAAAACCGTTCGAGCCAACCATCCGAAGGCGGATGTGGCTGTCATCGAGCGGGCGTATTCGGTCGCAGAACGCGCGCACGACGGCCAGAAACGCCGCAGCGGCGAGCCGTACATCACGCATCCGGTCGCCGTAGCGCAGATTCTGGCCGACTTGGGGATCGGTTCCAAGACAATCGCAGCGGCACTTCTGCACGACACCGTCGAGGACACCGAATACACCCTCGACCAGTTGCGTGCCGACTTCGGCGACGAGATCGCCATGCTCGTCGACGGCGTCACCAAGCTCGACAAGGTCAAATACGGCGACAGCGCGCAAGCCGAAACAGTGCGCAAGATGATCGTGGCGATGTCGAAAGATATTCGCGTGCTGATCATCAAACTCGCCGACCGCCTGCACAACGCGCGCACCTGGGGGTTTGTTCCCGCGGAATCGGCCATCCGCAAGGCAACTGAGACGCTGGAGATCTACGCGCCGTTGGCACACCGCCTCGGCATCCAGGCGATCAAATGGGAACTCGAAGATCTCTCGTTCGCCGTGCTTTATCCGAAGTTGTATGCGGAGATCGAAAGCCTCGTGAAACAGCGTTCGCCCGAGCGCGAGCAGATCGTGCACGAGGTCATCGACGACATCAACGAAGACCTGAAGTCGGCGAAGATCCGCGGCAAGGTCAGTGGCCGACCGAAGCAGTTCTACTCGATATATCAGAAGATGGTCGTGCGCGGGCGCGAGTTCGATGAGATCTACGACCTGGTCGGCATCCGGGTGCTCGTGCAGTCCGTGCGCGACTGCTACGCGGTTCTCGGCCAGATCCACGCACGCTGGACACCGATGCCAGGCCGGTTCAAGGACTACATCGCGACACCGAAGTTCAACCTGTACCAATCACTGCACACCACGGTGGTCGGACCAGAGGGCCGCGCCGTAGAGATCCAGATTCGCACGGAGGAGATGCATCAGCGGGCGGAGTTCGGCGTCGCCGCGCATTGGAAATACAAGGAGCGCGTCGCAGGGAGCAAGGGATCGCAAACGGCGCCCAAGATCGACACCGACCTGGCATGGCTCGCTCACATCTCCGACTGGCAGGCGGAGACGGCGGACCCCAGCGAGTTCCTGGATTCGCTGCGCTTCGAAATCGGCGCGAAAGAGGTGTACGTGTTCACGCCGAAGGGTCGCGTGATCGGCCTGCCTGCCGGCGCGACACCGGTGGACTTCGCGTATGCGGTGCACACCGAGGTCGGTCACCGCACCATGGGCGCGAAGGTCAACGGACGCCTGGTCCCGTTGGAAAGCACCCTGGCGACCGGCGACGTCGTCGAGGTCTTCACGTCCAAGAACCCGGATTCCGGTCCAAGCAAAGACTGGTTGAATTTCGTCAAGTCCCCCCGTGCCCGCAACAAGATCCGGCAGTGGTTCACCAAGGAACGACGCGACGAGGCGATCGAGCAGGGCAAGGATGCCATCGCTCGGTCAATGCGCAAACAGAACCTCCCACTTCAGCGGCTGATGAGTCAGGACTCACTCGCCGAGGTGGCATCGCAACTGCGCTATGACGATGTGTCATCGCTCTACGCCGCGGTCGGTGAGGGGCATGTCTCAACCCAATCTGTCATAGAAAAGGTTGTCGCCTCTGTGCAGGTGGCTATCGAATCGGATGCCGCCGACATGTCGGTGCCGTCGAAGGGGCGCAGCAAGGCTCTCCGAAACAGCGACTCCGGCGTGCTCGTGCGCGGCGCCCCTGACATTCTGGTCAAGTTGGCGAAGTGCTGTACTCCGGTTCCGGGCGATCCGATCGTCGGATTCATCACCCGCGGTTCCGGCGTTTCCGTGCACCAGGCCACCTGCCACAATGTGCAGTCGCTGCTCAAGGAGCCCGAGCGCATGATCGAAGTCGAATGGGCACCGTCTTCGAAGAGCGTCTTCCTGGTGCAAATCCAGGTTGAGGCCCTCGACCGGTCCGGGCTGCTCTCCGACGTCACCCGGGTGCTCTCCGAGTACCATGTGAACATTCTTTCTGCCACAGTGACGACGTCGAGCAATCGACTCGCGCTCAGCCGTTTCGTGTTCGAGATGGGCGACACCACGCACCTGGACAGAGTGCTCAACGCCGTGCGGCGCATCGACGCGGTTTACGATGTCTATCGGGTGAGTGCAGGGTAGGGCTCTGCGGCGCCGGCGAGGTCGTGCAGTCGCCGCAACGCCGCATGCCGGCCCGGAAGATTTCTGACGGCGTCGACGCGGGCGCGGCACGCCGCTTCGGTCAGCGCAAAGCGAGCGATCAACAAGCGGATGCCCTCACTCTCGATCGCAGTGAACCGACGGCCTCTGGCGAGGTCGTAGATCGTTCGCAGCGGCGAGGTCACGCCCATACCGCCGATCGTGCACACGTCACCCGGCAGAAAGCGCGACTGCCCGACGGTGACACGCAGGCAGTGCGGACTCGCAGATCGATCTGCGCGGTCGAGGCACACGGTGTGCACCGACGGCGGCGATGGCACGATACCGTAGATCCACAGGGCACTGATCGTTTCTGCGATCGCGCGCCCGCCGACAATCGACCGAAGCGCGATGGCACGGGCATCCGCACCGATCGCAGTGTCAACGGCGACGAAGCACTCGTCGAGTGCGACCACTTCGCCATCAAGTCGGGCGGCACACAGCTCCGGAAGGGGCAATGTGGCCCTGGGTAACAGAACCTCAGGAAGTAAGCGCGTCATGGGGTACATGCTGCCGCGCGCACGCCCTCTTGAAATCGACGCTAGGGCGATCTGTGGACAGCAGTCAGTGGCGACGCCCTGTGGAGACTTGGTCGGCCCTGTGGACAACGGTCGGTGCTGTGGGGCCGGTCGACGCTCAGCTGAGAGCGTCGAGCCACGCCTTCTGCGCATCGAGCGCCGCTTGAGCCTCGGCAACCTTCGCGGCGTCACCCCCCGAGCGTGCGTCGGCCAACTCAGCTTCGAGCTTGGCGATCGATTCGTGCAACTGTGCTGCGAGGCCTTCGCTCCGCGCCTTTTTCTCCGGGTTATTGTGCTGCCAGTGGTCGTCTTCCAGCTTGCGCACAGCCGTCTCGACTTTGCGCAGCCGATCCTCGACCGTGCGGATCTGATCGCGCGGAACCTTGCCGATCTCGTCCCACCGGCGTTGGATCGACTGCAGAGCAGTTCTGGCCGCGGTTCGATCCGTTGCAGTCAGCAGTGTTTCGGCCTCCTCGAGTAGCGCCAGCTTCTGGGCGAGGTTCTCGGAGAATTCTTCGTTCTCGCGCGCGTCAAGCTCAGACTTCACCGCGAAAAGGGCGTCACCTGCCGCCTTGAAGCGCGCCCACAGGGCATCATCGTTACGCTTGCCGGCCCTCCCCGAACGTTTCCAATCGTCCAGAAGCGCCCGATACGCGGGGATGCCGTCGACTCCCTGTGGGAGGAGAGCCTCTGCTTGCTCGATCAACTGCGTCTTGCGGGCGCGGACATCGCGGTGCTGCGTGTCAAGCTCCGCGAAGAACTCCTTGCGATTGCGTTCGATGTTCGCGCGTGCCGCGCGGAAGCGCTTCCACAGGTCGTTCGCCTGATTCTTCGGCAGACGCGGGCCGTCGTGCTGGAGCGCTTGCCAGCGTGCGAAGAGGTCGTCAAGGCTGGCGGTGGTCTGTTTCCACTGGGTTTTCGCGGGATCCTCTGCTGCCAACTTCTCGACATCTTCGACGACCCGCACGCGTTCTGCGATCGCGTCGTTGACTGCGGCCTTTGCCTCCGCGGATTGCTGCTCCGTCAGCTCCTCGACGGCGCCGCCCAGCTTGTCTAATCGAGACGCGAGGGCGGCCAGGTCGCCAACGGCGTTGGCATCCGCGATATGTTCGCGAAGCGCCGCGACCGACTTCGCAACATCCGCTGCTGGCGCGCCCCGTTTGGCGCGTTGCTCGAGCAGTGTGACCTGCCCAGCCAGATCGGTGTACTTGCGTACGAAGTAGGCGAGGGCCTCTTCTGCCGTGCCGTCGGGGTACGCCCCGACGACTCGTTCGCCATCTGCTTCGCGCACATAGACGGTGCCGGTCTCATCGACGCGACCCCACGGTTGCTGATCAGTCGTACTAGCCAAGAGCCTCACCTTGCTTGGAGCGACAGCGATCCGTGCTGTCGGACATGTGCGAATTATTAGCCTATTGCACCGGGTGTCAGGTGCGCTGAGCGACTACTTAAGCGTTATGGAGTCTATCTTCGTGGCGACCTTCGGCTTGCCGTCGTTCGCGCTCGACACCGGCGTGATGCCCTTGGACGTCACATCAGCATTGAGCTGGTCGAGCCCGCTCGTGATCTTTCCGATGACCGTGTAGCCGCCGGCGGCGTCCGCTGGAATCGTCGTGCTCTTGTAGACGATGAAGAACTGGCTGCCCTGGCTGTACGCGTTGCCGCTTTGGCGCGCCATCGCAAGGTCGCCGGTGGCATATACGTTGTCTGCCGGCGCGTTCTCGATCGGCCCATAGCTGTAGCCGGGCCCGCCGCTGCCGTCGCCGTTCGGGTCGCCGCACTGCAGCACGTAGAAGCCGCCGTCGGTCAGTCTGTGGCAGGTGAGGCCGTTGTAGAAGTCCTTCTGCACGAGACTGATCGTGGAGGACACTGCTTGCGGTGCGGCCTTTCCGTCCAGCTCGATCCCGAGCGGGATGCCGTTGATGGTCATCGTGCCCGTCCAGGTGCGGCCGGCAGCCAGTGAGGCTGGCGGCACATCGCCCTGGTTGGCGCCGGCGGTCGCTGTCGGTGTTGCCGACGGGGTCGTGGTCGCAGTCGGCGTTGCGGTCGGTTTTGCAGTGACTTTGCCCGGCCCGCTGAAATACATCAGTTGGGCGGATACGGCCAGGACGAGCACGATGACGATGCCCGCGCCTGCGATGAGATTGTCGCGAACGCGCCGCTTCTCGCCCCGCTCATGCACGGTCACGCGAGCGGTGTAGACACGCAATCGCTCGCGAGCCTGCCGGTTGCCTCGCTCGTTCTGCTTCTTCGCTGCCACGTGTCTCCTCCACAAGTGCGCGGTCTCGCGCAGGGAACGATAGGGAAGTCGTCATGCCCGATACGCGGGCGCGACCTCAGGTGAACTTTACGCGGGCAGCATGGCTGCGAACAAATACGCCGGCCGCACCAGCCGGATACGCCGGAAGCGGACGGCCGCATCGGCTGTCGGATGCGCCAACTAGTCTGGATTCCATGGCGGACATGCAGGCGGGACTGCGCGGCGGCGCCACCCCGCTGGCGGTGCGGATGCGGCCCCGCACTCTCGATGAGGTGGCCGGGCAGAAACACCTGTTGACCCAGGGGTCGCCGTTGGTTGCACTTGCGAGCGACAAGACGGGAGAACGGGGCTCGGTCTCTGTCATTCTCTGGGGTCCTCCCGGCACGGGCAAGACGACGCTGGCGCAAGCGATCGCGCATTCATCGGGTCGGCGCTTCGTTGAGTTGTCTGCGGTCTCCGCCGGCGTCCGTGACGTTCGTCAGGTGATGGATGAGGCCATGTCCAATCGCGATCTTTACGGGGTCTCGACAGTATTGTTCCTCGACGAGATCCACCGATTCAGCAAGGCGCAACAAGACGCACTGCTGCCTGGCGTTGAGAACGGTTGGGTGATCCTCGTTGCGGCGACGACGGAAAACCCGTCGTTCTCGGTCATCTCACCGCTGCTATCCCGATCCCTTTTGCTCACGCTCGAGCAGTTGAGCGATGAAGACCTGGGTCTGCTGATCGACCGGGCAGTGACCGATCCACGCGGGCTTGATGGCCGGTTCGTCGTTGCCGACGACGCACGTGCCGCGATGATCAGGCTGGCGTCCGGTGACGCGCGGCGGGCGTTGACGGCGTTGGAAGCGGCATCCGTTTCCGCGGATGCGAGTGCGGGCGATGCCGGCCCCGCGGACGCCAAACCGGTGATCACGGCGGAACTGGTCGCGCTGGCGGTGGACCGCGCACTCTTGCGCTACGACCGCAACGGCGATGAGCACTATGACGTGATCAGTGCGTTCATCAAATCGGTGCGGGGATCCGACGTCGACGCCTCGCTTCACTACCTGGCACGAATGATCGAGGCGGGGGAGGATCCTCGCTTCATCGCTCGGCGCATCATCGTCCTGGCCTCCGAGGACATCGGGATGGCCGATCCGCAGGCACTCGGAGTGGCCGTGGCCGCCGCAGACGCTGTGCAGTACATCGGGATGCCGGAAGGGCGCATTCCTCTCGCGCAAGCTGTTGTGCATCTCGCGACGGCACCGAAGTCCAACGCGGCCTACATGGCTTTGGATGCCGCGATCGCCGATGTGCGTGCCGGCAAGATCGGCCGTGTGCCGGAACACCTGCGCGACGCGCACTATCCGGGCGCAAAACGGCTCGGCCACGGCAAGGGCTATCTCTACCCTCACGACGATCCGATCGGTGTGGTGCCGCAGCAATATCTGCCGAACGAACTGAAGGGCGCGCAATACTACACGCCGACCGAACACGGCAATGAGCGCGAGATCGCGGCTCGACTGGTCAAATTGCGCGACATCGTGCACAAACATTGAGCCCTGTGCGGCCTTGTTTTCTGGGCCGCTGTGTTAGGCTGTATCGGCCTAGAAACAGGTATTGCGTGCGGCTGCGTCAATATCGGCTTCGATGGGGGCACGCTCTGTAGCCGAGCATCCCCGGCACCATCCCTCTAATTCTTGCAGGCGAGTTTTGTGTGCCTGGATATTCATCATTAGAGAGACAACCGAAAGGAAACCGTGTCTACCAAGTCACGTACCCGTAGCAAGACCCGCCTGTCGCGGTCACTGGGCCTCGCCCTGACCCCGAAGGCAGCCAAGTACCTCGAGAAGCGTCCGTACGCTCCCGGCGAGCACGGCCGCACCAAGCGCAAGGCCGACAGCGACTACGCGGTTCGTCTGCGTGAGAAGCAGCGCCTGCGCGCCCAGTACGGCATCCGCGAGAAGCAGCTGAAGATCGCGTTCGAGGAAGCCCGTCGTACTAAGGGTCTGACCGGTGAGAACCTCGTCGAGCTGCTCGAGATGCGTCTTGACGCACTCGTGCTGCGCGCCGGCTTCGCACGCACCACCGCGCAGGCTCGCCAGTTCGTTGTGCACCGCCACATTCTGGTCGACGGCCAGATCGTAGACCGCCCATCGTTCCGCGTGAAGCCGGGCCAGCTCATCCACGTCAAGGAGCGCAGCGAAGGCACCGAGCCGTTCCAGGTTGCAGCGGCAGGCGGACACGTCGATGTTCTGCCGAAGGTTCCGTCATACCTCGACGTCGACCTCGACAAGCTTCAGGCACGCCTCGAGCGTCGCCCGAAGCGCGCAGAGGTTCCCGTCACGTGCGAGGTTCAGCTGGTCGTCGAGTACTACGCAGCACGCTGAGCCGCGTTTTCCACATCGGCGCGAACCAGTACGCTGGAGAGCGGGTCGCCTACGGGTGACCCGCTCTCGTGCATTCATATGCCGTTCTTTGAATTCAAGCAGCTGAAGGAGAGGTGACGCAGGTGTCGCTCGGAGACATTGCCGGACTGATCGCTGCCGTGGTGTTCGCGGTGCTCGTCGGATTGCTCGCTGTTCCGCTGTTGAAGCTCGGCCGGGTGCTCGATCAGACAACCGACTCGATTCGCGAGACGAGTGAAGGCATTACACCTATCCTCGCCGAGACGACCATCACACTGCAGGAGACGAACAAGCAGCTTGCCCGCGTTGACACGATTACTCGCAACGTGGCGGATGTCACCGGCAACGTCTCAGCCCTGGTCGCGTTGTTCGCCGCCACCGTCGGCGGCCCGTTGATCAAGCTGGCCGGCTTCTCGGCAGCCGTGCGCGCCGCATTCGCATTCCCAGGCAGACGAAAAGGGCGCAACCGGTAAACTTGCCTCTGGCCGCCGGGCACCCCGCTCGCCATCCCGATCAGCCACCATCTCACGCACGTTCAGGGAGTTGTCTCATGAAGAGTCTGTTCTGGCTCGCCGTCGGCGTCGCCGCCGGGTTTGCGATCGCCCACCAGGTCAACAAGACCGCGCAGGGTAAGGCATTCTTCGAAGATCTTGACGCAAAAGCCCGCGACTTCGGCGCAGCGGTTTCCGATGGATACCGCAAGCGCGAAGAGGAACTACGCGCCGCCATCGACGGCGACTAGCCGACCCAGCAACATTTCACCCACCGAACACACCGATCGACCGATTACTACGGACACAATGCAGACTGCCGAAATCCACAGGCGCTGGCTTGAATTCTTCGCGGAGCGCGGCCATACCGTCGTACCCTCCGCGTCGCTCGTCAGCGATGACCCATCTTTGCTGTTCACTGTGGCAGGCATGGTGCCGTTCGTGCCGTACCTCACCGGGCTCGTGCCCGCGCCGTATCCGCGAGCGACCAGCGTGCAGAAGTGCATCAGGACGAACGACATCGAGGAAGTGGGCAAGACCCCTCGTCACGGCACGTTCTTCCAGATGTGCGGCAATTTCTCATTCGGGGACTACTTCAAGGAGCAGGCGATCCGCTTCGCGTGGGAGCTGCTGACCACGGCGGAGGATGCCGGCGGGCTCGGTTTTGATCCGGACGATCTGTGGGTCACCGTCTACCACGAGGATGCCGAGGCGCGAGAGATTTGGCGTCGCGTCGCGGGGTTGCCGGATGAGCGCATCCAGGGTCTTGGAATGGACAGCAACTACTGGTCGACGGGGCAGCCAGGGCCCGCTGGCCCGTGTTCGGAGATCTTCTTCGATCGAGGCCCGGCATATGGCGCAGACGGTGGCCCGGCGACGGACGACGACCGCTACGTCGAGATCTGGAACCTTGTCTTCATGCAGTACCTGCGCGGAGAGGGAACGAGCAAGAACGACTTCGAGATCCTCGGCGATCTTCCGAAAAAGAACATCGACACGGGCATGGGCTTGGAACGGGTCGCCTTTCTCAAGCAGGGCGTCGAGAACATGTACGAGATCGACCAGGTGCGCCCTGTCCTCGACCGCGCTGCGCAGCTGGCCGACAAGCAATACGGTGCCGATCACGGGGACGACGTGCGACTTCGCGTCGTTGCCGATCACGTACGAAGCGCTCTGATGCTGATGTCCGATGGCGTGACCCCGTCCAACGAGGGCCGTGGCTACATTCTGCGTCGCCTGCTGCGCCGCACCGTGCGCGCGATGCGTCTCATGGGGGTGGAGAACGCAACCTTCCCGCAACTGTTCGCCGCCTCGCGCGACGCTATGAAAGCCGCATACCCGGGCATCGAAGCAGACTACGACAGGATTTCGCGTCTCGCGTTCGCCGAGGAAGAGACCTTTCTGCGCACCCTGGCCAGCGGAACGACCATTCTCGACACGGCGGTGTCCAACTCTCAGAAGGCAGGTCAAACGGAATTGGCCGGGGACACGGCTTTCCTCCTGCACGACACGTACGGCTTTCCGATCGACCTGACCCTGGAGATGGCCGAGGAGGCGGGCCTCACCGTGGATCGGGCCGCGTTCGACGCGCTGATGGCAGACCAGCGCGCTCGAGCGAAGGCGGATGCTCGTGCCAAGAAACGAGCGCTGGCCGACCTTTCGGTGTACAGCGCGTTCCGCGCACTCGGTGAGACCGTCTTCACGGGCTACACCGACCTGCAGACGGAATCCCGGGTGCTCGGCATCATCGTCGACGGGGTGGCGGTCCCACGCGCGGTTGCCGGCGACATCGCAGAAGTCATCCTCGCCGAGACGGCGCTATACGCCGAAGCCGGCGGGCAGGACGCCGACGTCGGGCTCATCGTCGGCCCCGGCTACGAGCTCGAAGTGCTCGATGTCCAGAAGCCGATCAAGGGCTTGATCAGCCACACCGTGCAGGTGACGCAGGGAGAAGTCGGACTCGACGACCGGGCAACCAGTGTTGTCGATGCCGACTACCGTCGAGGAGCACGCCAAGCCCACTCCGGCACGCACATCATCCACGCCGCGCTGCGCCAGATCCTCGGCCCGAATGCGCACCAGTCCGGCTCGTACAACAAAGCCGGGTATCTGCGCCTGGACTTCTCCTGGAATCAGCCGCTGTCCGCCGAAACCCGCAGCGAGATCGAAGACATTTCCAACAACGCCATCCGGGACAACCTCCAGGTGACGACCCGCGAACTGCCGCTCGACGAGGCGAAGGCGCTCGGAGCCATGGCATTGTTCGGCGAGAAGTACGGCGATCGGGTGCGCGTCGTGGATATCGGCGGCCCCTGGTCTCGCGAACTCTGCGCGGGCACGCACGTCGCCTCCAGTGCCGAGATCGGAATGATCAATCTGGTGAGCGAGTCTTCTGTCGGGTCGACCAACCGCCGTGTCGAGTCATTGGTCGGCATCGAGGCCTTCCGTGATCTCGCGGCAGAGCGGGCGCTCGTGTCACAGCTCAGCAGTTCGCTGAGGACCCCGCGAGAGCAGCTACCCGAGCGCATCGCAGAACTCGTTTCCAGCCTGAAGTCCGCTGAGAAGAAGATTGCCGCGTTCGAAGCCCGCGCCGTTCTCGATCGTGTGCCCGCTCTGCTTCAGACCACCCAGCGCCTGGGAGAGATCCGTGTGGTTGCTGAGAATGTCGGCGCGCTCGGCTCGGCAGACGAAGCGCGGATTCTGGCAACCACCGTTCGAGAGCGGCTCGGTAGCGATCCGGCGCTCGTTGCAATTGCGGCGATCACCTCAGGCAAGCCGGTGATCATCGTGGCCTCCAACAAGGCTGCGCGCGACGCCGGTGTGGCCGCAGGCCCGCTTGCGAAGACGGCCGCCGGAATCCTGGGCGGCGGCGGCGGCGGCAAGGCCGACCTGGCGCAGGGCGGCGGCACAGACCCTGAGGCGATTCCTGCAGCACTGGCTGCGCTGACGGAAGCCGTCGCCGGGTAGCGCGATGCGGCAAGGAACGCGAGTCGGCGTCGACGTCGGAAAGGTCCGCATCGGGGTGAGCAAGAGCGACCCGCACGGTGTCTTTGCGCTTCCCGTCGAGACTGTTCCACGATCACGTGACGGCGCAGATCGCGCACGAATTCGTGAGATTGCCGAGGGATGCGAGGCCATCGAGATCATCGTCGGCCTCCCGCTTTCACTGTCGGGTTCGCATACGGCGTCGACGGACGATGCCGCGGATTTTGCTCGCCTGCTCGCCGACGCGGTCAGCGTACCGGTTCGGCTGGTGGACGAACGGCTCTCGACGGTCTCGGCCCAGTCTGCGCTGCGCGCATCCGGACGGAACACGAAGAATTCTCGGAGCGTAATCGACCAAGCAGCGGCTACGGTGATTCTGGAACAAGCGCTCGACATGGAGCGTGTCAGCGGGAAGCTCCCAGGGATTCTCGTGACCCCGACCATAGGACCGACATCGTGACCCCCAGTCATTCATCAGACGAGGCCGTCGACGCCGTGAAGCCGCGTGCAACCGATCCGGCGGCGGATGCGTCAGGCAACCCCGCCGGCGAGCCTGACTTGCTCGGCACACTGCTGGGCACGGGACCGCAATTCGATAGCAGCGACACCGTGCCACAACCGACGACGCGGCGCGAGGCTCGCGATGCCGCCGCGCGACGCGCCCACCAGGCGACCCTGGGCTGGTCGCACGAGGACTACCCGAACCAGCAGAAACCGGTCAAGCCCAAGAAGCGACGGCGCTGGCTGACTGTCACGATCGTGATCGTCGTAATTCTGGGTCTGTTCGGTGGAGCCGGCGCCTACGTGTGGTTCACCTTCCAACCAGAGGTGCTGAAGGTGCTCAACATTACCGAGCCGAACGACTACACCGGCCAGGGCACCGGCTCGGTGACGATCAGCATCAAGGACGGTGACATGGGCAGCAACGTCGCGACCACGCTGTACAAGGCCGGTGTCGTGAAGACTGCTGACGCCTTCTACAGCCTGCTGCTGAAGACCAAGCCAGACCCGGTGTTCCAGCCAGGAGTGTACGCACTGAAGAAGCAGATGAGTGCGAAGGCCGCTCTCGCAGCACTACAGGACCCGAAGAACAAGCTTCAACGCACGGTTGCGATTCCGGAGGGAACGACCGAAGCGGACATCCTGGCCAGCGTCGCGAAGGCCACGTCGATTCCGCTGACCGACCTGCAGTCGGCTGCGGCCAATCCCGCTGCCTTCGGGCTCCCTTCACAGGCCAAGTCGCTCGAAGGATTCCTGTTCCCCGCGACCTATACGTTCGATCCCGGCATCACGGCGAACGACGTACTGAAGACGATGGTCGATCGCAGCTTCACCGCGCTCGACGCCGACGGCGTGCCCGCGGCAGATCGCTGGAAGACGGTCGTGCTGGCTTCGATCGTGCAGAAGGAGGCCGGTCCGAAGGCTGGGGACGCCGCCAAGGTCGCTCGTGTGTTTCAGAATCGGCTGGATCAGGGGATGCTGCTCCAGTCCGACGCGACGGTCGCATACGGCGCCGGCGTGCAGCGGGTGTTCACCACTGATGCCGAGCGTGCCGACGCGGCGAATCTGTACAACACCTATGTGCATCAGGGGTTGCCGATCGGCCCGATCAGCAACCCGGGCGATGTGTCGATCAAGGCTGCGCTGAATCCGACACCGGGGCCGTGGCTGTACTTCGTCGCCGTCAATCTGCAAACCGGTGACACCGTGTTCTCGACAACGCTGGCAGAACAGGAAGCCGCCGTCGCGCAGCTGCAGAAGTGGTGCAACGAGAGTGCTGCAAACGATGCCTACTGCAAGTGAGCGCTCGTTGGCCGTGCTCGGATCACCGATCGCACACTCGCAGTCACCGGCGCTGCATCGCGCGGCGTACGCCGTTCTGGGGCTGCCGTGGAGCTACCGGGCCGTCGAGGTAAAGGCGGCCGAACTGGCAGACTTCGTTGCGTCACGCGGCCCAGAGTGGCGCGGTCTGTCTTTGACGATGCCGCTCAAGCACAGCGCCATTCCGCTGGTGAGCTCGCTGGATCGGGTTGCCCGGCTGACCGGATCAGCGAACACCATTCTGTTCGATCGACCCGAGACGAGAGATGGATCGTACGAAACTGCAGCAATTCTCAGCGGCTTCAACACGGATGTCGCCGGCATCGTGCGCGCGCTGCATGCTGCTGCAATCGGCAGCGTCACTCTCGTGCACGTGCTCGGTTCTGGGGCGACCGCTGCCTCAGCGGTCGCGGCAGCCGCGGAACTCGGCGCCGAACGTGTCATCGTCTGGGCCCGCAACCCCGACCACGCGGCCGCGCTCCGGCCGCTTGCACGCGAACTCGGCCTTGCCATCGAAATCAGACGGCCCGGCGGGGTCACTCCCGAATCGGATGCGGAGCTCGTGATCGGAACACTGCCGGGAGGCGCGGACGCTGGCGTGGAGTTCCCCGTTGAGCTGCGGGTGCGTGCCCTGTTGCTCGATGTGGCCTACGACCCGTGGCCGAGTCTGCTCGCAGAGCGCTGGCGCAGTGTGGGCGGGCAGGTGATTTCCGGCCTGGCCATGCTCGTGCACCAGGCGCTGCTTCAGGTGCGGATCTTTGTGAACGGCGACCCGCTGCAACCGCTCGAACACGAAGGAGACGCGCTGGCGGCGATGCTCACGGCTGTCCACCTCGACGCCGCCGGGCAGCAGGTCATAGCGTAGGAGCACGGCCCCGGCGAGGAGCAGGCGTCGGCTGTGCCAGAATCTTAAGCATGCTTCGTTGGCTCACAGCCGGAGAGTCTCACGGCCCGGAACTCATCGCAATCCTCGAGGGACTCCCGGCTTCCGTGCCCGTCTCGCTCACCGACATTCGCGCGGATCTGGCCAGACGCAAGCTCGGCTACGGTCGCGGTGCACGAATGAAGTTCGAGCAGGATGAACTTGCACTCTCCAGCGGGGTGCGCCACGGTTACAGCCTTGGCAGCCCGATCAGCGTGCGCATCGGCAACACGGAATGGCCGAAGTGGACCGAGGTGATGAGCGCAGAACCGGTCGATGCCGATCAGCTCGCCGGCGGCAGGGGAGCCCTGCTCACGCGCCCACGGCCCGGCCACGCCGACCTGGCCGGGATGCAGAAATACGGCTTCACGGAGGCCAGGCCGATTCTCGAGCGCGCCAGTGCACGGGAGACGGCCGCCCGGGTGGCGCTCGGGGCCGTCGCAAAGGCGTTTTTACGCGAGCTCGGGATCAATCTGGTCAGTCACACACTGTCGATCGGAACGGTGCGCGTACCGGAGGGCAGCGTACTGCCGACCGCCCACGACGTCGACGCTTTGGATGCAGACCCGCTGCGCTGCTTCGACGCTGCCACGTCCGCCGCGATGGTGGACGAGGTGGATGCGGCCCGCAAAGACGGCGACACCCTGGGCGGTGTCGTCGAAGTGCTGGCCTACGGTGTTCCGCCCGGGCTCGGCTCGCACGTGCACTGGGACAGACGGTTGGATTCTCAACTCGCCGCGGCCCTGATGGGCATTCAAGCGATCAAAGGCGTCGAGGTCGGCGACGGCTTCACCACAACGACCAGGCGCGGCTCGCAGGCGCACGACGAACTCGTCATCGACCATGAGCAGATCGCACGCACCAGCGACAGGGCAGGCGGCACGGAAGGCGGCATGAGCACAGGCACCGTGCTTCGGGTGCGCGCCGGGATGAAGCCGATCTCAACAGTGCCGCACTCGCTGCGCACAGTCGACGTCGCCACGGGCGAGCCCGCGGCGGCTCATCACCAGCGGTCCGACGTCTGCGCCGTGCCCGCAGCCGGTGTGGTCGCCGAAGCAATGGTCGCCCTCGTCTTGGCGAACGCCGTTCTCGAAAAATTCGGAGGCGACGCCGTCTCTGAGACCCGGCGCAATCTGGCGGGCTACCTCGACAGCATCCCCACCACCCTGCGCACTCAGCGCGCAGGCATCGACAACGCAGAGGATTCTGCAACGCCGACCGACCGGTGAGTATCGTTCTGATCGGGCCCCCGGCAGCGGGCAAATCCCGCGTCGGCAGACGGCTCGCCCGACGCCTCGGACTCGCATACATCGACACAGATGCAGTGATTGTGCGCGATCACGGTGCGATCGCCGAGATCTTCGCCAGCCAGGGTGAATCTCATTTCAGAATGCTTGAACGGTCGGCAGTCGAGGCGGCGTTGCGTGAGCATGCGGTCGTATCGCTCGGTGGCGGCGCGGTGCTCGATCAGCGAACGCAGAATGAGTTGCGCGGCAGGGCTGTCGTCTTGCTGACCATACGACCGGAGGCGGTCGCGGAACGCATCGCAAACGGCAAGCGACCGCTAGTGCACGACCTCGCATCGTGGCAGCGATTGGTGGACGAGCGAACTCCGCTGTACCGCCGACTGGCAGCGTTCACGACGGACACGACGTATCGACGTGTCGATGACGTCGTCGATGAAATAACACATTGGGCACAGGAGCAGTCATGACAGACCCCGTAACGCAGATCACCGTCCCCGGCACGAATCCGTACAACGTCACGATCGGTGCCGGACTGCGCCTGGAGCTCGCAGCTGTGATCGGGCCGGATGTCGCGCGCGTGCTGATCGTTCACCCGCCGGTGCTCGGACTGGCGGCCGCCGAACTGCGCGATTCGCTCGCCGACCGTTACCAGGTGCTGCTCGCTGAGGTGCCGGATGCTGAAGCGGCCAAACGGGTGGAAGTGGCCGCGTTCTGCTGGCAGATCATGGGCCAGGCCGACTTCACCCGCACCGACGCCGTGATCGGGTTCGGCGGGGGAGCCGTCACTGACCTGGCCGGCTTCGTGGCGGCCACCTGGCTGCGCGGCGTGCGCCTGATTCAGGTTCCGACAACGCTGCTCGGAATGGTCGACGCCGCAGTCGGGGGCAAGACCGGTATCAACACGGCGGAAGGCAAGAACCTTGTCGGCGCCTTCTACGCTCCGAGCGCCGTCGTGGCCGACCTGGACACGCTCACCAGCCTTCCGCGAAACGAGATCCTGGCCGGCTTCGGAGAAGTCGTCAAATACGGCTTCATCGCGGAGCCGGAAATCCTCGACATCATCGAGCGCGATCTGGACACCGCCACCGATCCGACGACTCCGGAATTCCGCCGACTCGTCGAACACTCGATCGGCATCAAAGCACGGGTGGTCGGTGAGGATTTCACCGAGCACGGGTTGCGCGAGATCCTCAACTACGGGCACACGCTCGGGCATGCGATCGAACACGGTGAGCGGTATCAATGGCGGCACGGCGCTGCAGTGTCTGTCGGCATGATGTACGCGGCCGAACTGGCGAGGCTCAACGGACGACTGTCGGATGCCGTCGTGGACAGGCACCGCAGCATCCTCACGTCACTTTCGTTGCCGACAACGTATCCGGCGAACAGGTGGCAGTCGCTGCTCGCGACGATGCAGCGAGACAAGAAGACTCGCGGGAGCATGCTGCGCTTCATCGTGCTCGATGACATCGCCCGACCCACCGTTCTGACCGCGCCTGAGCCGAGCCTTCTGTTCGCGGCGTACCAAGAGATCGCTTCATAGACGACCGCTAGGCTGAATGCCCATGAGCACAGTTCTCGTTCTGAACGGCCCGAATCTCGGACGCCTCGGCACCCGCGAAACAGACATTTACGGGGCTCACAGCCTTGCTGACCTCCACACGATGCTCCAGGCGGATGCGGTCGACACGCAGATCGATCTGCGCCAGACGGATGCCGAGGCGGAGCTACTCGGCTGGTTGTATGAGGCTGCTGACGCCGCCATTCCCGTCATCCTGAACGCCGGCGCCTGGACCCATTATTCATACGCACTGCGTGACGCCGTGTCGCTCGTGACATCGGCAGGAGGCATCGTCATCGAGGTGCACATCTCCAACCCGCACGCCCGGGAGGAATTCCGGCACGTCAGCGTGATCAGCGCGGTTTCGACGGGCGTCATCGCCGGGTTCGGACTGGATTCGTACCGGCTCGCACTAGCGGCCATTCGCCGAATCCTCGCCTGACAACTAGAATCTTTGGGGGCCTAGACGCGTTGACACTCCGCGTGCGACCTGTCATTCCCTCATCTGAACGGATTACATCCCTATGGCATCAACCGCAGACATCCGCAACGGCGCTGTCCTCTCCATCGACGGTCAGCTCTGGACCGTCATCGAGTTCCAGCACGTCAAGCCGGGCAAAGGCGGCGCCTTCGTGCGCACCAAGCTCAAAAACGTCGTCAGCGGCAAAACCGTCGACCGCACCTACAACGCAGGCGCGAAACTCGAGTTCGAAAACGTCGATCGACGCGACTTCCAGTACCTGTACAAGGACGGCGACAGCTTCGTCTTCATGGACTCCGCCGACTACGACCAGTTGACCGTGCAAGCGGCGACGGTCGGGGATGCCGCCAATTTCATGCTCGAGAACCAGCCCGTCACGATCGCTCTGAACAACGGCAACCCACTGTATGTCGAACTCCCAGCATCCGTCGTGCTGGAGATCACCTACACGGAGCCAGGATTGCAAGGCGACCGCTCAACGGGCGGCACCAAGCCGGCGACCGTTGAAACCGGGCACGAGATCCAAGTTCCGCTGTTCCTGGAGACCGGCACCAAGGTCAAGGTCGACACCCGCACCGGCGACTACCTCAGCCGTGTCAACGACTAGTGAGCGCTCGCACCAAGGCTCGCAAGCGGGCGCTGGACATCCTGTATTCGGCGGATGTGCGCCAGGCGCCAGTCGCGAGCATTCTCGCCGCAGAGGCCGAGCGCGCAGCGAGTGAGCCCGCACGTGCCGCGTCCTGGCTGTACGCCAGGGAAATCGTCGACGGCGTGCAAGATCACCTCGTGGAGATCGACGAACTTATCGAGACCTACGCGCAGGGCTGGACGTTGTCGCGGATGCCCGCCGTGGATCGGGCGATCATTCGGATCGGCGTGTGGGAACTGCTGTACAACGACGAGGTGCCCACCGGTGTCGCCATCTCAGAAGCCGCCGATGCGGCGGCTACCCTGTCCACGGACGATTCATCGGGATTCATCAGCGGGTTGCTCTCGAAGATCGCCCAAATCAACGCCGCAGAATAAACGACACAGACTAAACCAACCTCGACAGCACGGGACCAACGAACGGAAAGGCGCCGATCATGCCGACGACCCCGGCAACAAGTGGCAGGTTCCTCGCGTTGATAGCGGCAGCGACTGTGGCGGTAGTCGCGCTGGCCGGATGCTCCTCCGGGGGATCAGGCGGTTCGGGCAACGCATCGCCGTCGTCACAGTCGACCAGCTCTGCAGCGTTGCCGACCGGTGTCAAGGGCGCCGTCGACTTTGACAAGGGTCACATCACACTCGGCTCCGGCGCCACAACCGTCGACACCTTCATCGACCCGATGTGCCCATACTGCGGCGAGTTCGAAAAGGCGAACGGCCGCCAGCTCGCCTCGATGGTCAACGACTCGACGATCACGCTGCGGGTGCACCCACTGACCTTCCTCGACCAGTCGTCACAGGGCACGCAGTACTCGTCACGAGCGTCGTCCTCGTTGGTCTGCGTTGCCGCCAGCGATCCTGCCACGACATTGGTCTATCTCGGCCTGCTGTACACCAACCAACCAGCAGAGGGCTCCAAGGGATTGCGCGACGACCAGCTCGTCACCCTGGCTGCAAAGGCGGGCGCGAACGACGTGTCCGCGTGCATCAGCAACGGCGACTACATTCCGTGGGTGCAGAAGTACAACGACAAAGCGTTGAACGGCGGCATCACCGGAGCCGACATCACCTCGATCAAGGGCACGCCGACGATCCTCGTCAATGGGCACCTGTTCAACGGCGACTTCACGAAGGCCGACGACATCAAGGCGTTCATTCAGAGCGGCGGCAAGGCGTAATCGACCGCGGGAAGCCGTTGTTACTGTGTGGTCTCGATACGCGCGCTCGCTGCGCTCGCGGGCTACTCGACCAACAACCCGGTAGTCGAGTAACGGACGAGCGCCAGCGAGGACGTGTATCGAGACCTGACTGTGCGGGTTGCGACGGTCTCGATATGCCTGCTCGCTGCGCTCGCGGGCTACTCGACCAGCGGGAGGGCACGCCCGCGCTGCTAGGCTTGCCGGGTAGACATCCTTTAACAGCCGTCCAGAGAGGCGGGGAAGGAGGTCGGCTGAATGGCGCGTACCGTGCTGCAGCAGGCTGACATAGCACGAGCGTTGACTCGGATCGCGCACGAGATCCTCGAGTCCAATCGTGGCACAGCAGATCTCGTGATTCTGGGCATCCCTTCCCGCGGTGTGCCGCTTGCGCAGCGCATCGGCGACATCATCGCGAGAATTGAACCGGATGCGCCTCCGAACCTCGTCGGGGCGATCGACGTGACGATGTACCGCGACGATCTGCACCGCAACCCGACGCGCGCGCCGTCCCCCACACAGCTTCCGCGAGGGATCGACGGCGCGACGGTCGTGCTCGTCGACGACGTGCTCTACTCCGGCCGCACGATCCGCGCAGCCCTTGACGCGCTCAGCGATCTCGGTCGGCCCAAAGCTGTTCGGCTGGCCGTTCTGGTCGATCGAGGCCATCGCGAACTGCCGATCCGAGCGGACTTCGTCGGCAAGAACCTGCCGAGCGCTGCGACGGAACGAGTGAACGTGCACCTCACCGAAACGGACGGCGACGAGTATGTCACGATCGAAGGCCCGGCATGAGACACCTGCTGTCGACGAGAGACCTCGACCGCGCTGAGTCGATCGGCCTTCTCGACATTGCGGAAGACATGGCCGATGTGGCCTTGCGCGAAGTCAAGAAACTCCCGACCCTGCGCGGCAAGACCGTTGTCAACCTGTTCTTCGAAGACTCCACCCGCACTCGGATCTCGTTCGAAGCGGCCGCGAAACGGCTCTCCGCAGACGTCATCAACTTCAGCGCGAAGGGATCGAGCGTCTCGAAGGGCGAGAGCCTGAAGGACACCGCACAGACGCTGCAGGCGATGGGCGCCGACGCTGTCGTGATCCGGCACAGCGCCTCCGGCGCGCCGCACACCCTGGCCGCGAGTGGCTGGATCAACGCCGGCATCCTCAACGCCGGCGATGGTACCCATGAACACCCCACCCAGGCGCTGCTGGACGCGTTCACGATTCGCAAGCGCCTGCACGGCGCCGCCTCGCGCGGCCACGGGCTGGACGGCATCCGGGTCACCATCGTCGGAGACATCCTGCATTCGCGGGTCGCTCGATCGAACGTGTGGCTGTTGACGACGCTTGGCGCACAGGTGGGCCTGGTCGGGCCGCCGACGCTCCTGCCGGTCGATTTGCACGGTTGGCCTGCAACCGTCGGATATGACTTCGACGCGGCAATCGAGAACGATGAGCCGGACGTGGTGATGATGCTGCGCATCCAGGCAGAACGGATGCACGCATCCTACTTTCCGAACACGCGCGAGTACGCGCGGGTGTGGGGTCTTGACGGTGAACGGCTCGCGAAGCTGCGCCCCGGTAGCATTGTCATGCACCCCGGGCCGATGAATCGCGGGCTAGAGATCTCAGCGACGGCGGCCGACTCACCGCAGTCAACGGTGCGTGAGCAGGTCGCCAACGGTGTTGCTGTGCGCATGGCGGCGCTGTATCTGCTTTTGGCCGGGGATCGGGAGGATCACTAACACGGATGACGATTTACAAGGTTCTGATCCGAGGTGCCCTGCTGCCGGACGGCGCGCGCACAGACATCCTGATCGACGGCGGCAGGATCACCGAACTCGGAACAGCGCTCAGCGCTGTCGGTGCACGACCCATCGACGCGGCAGGGCTGATTGCGCTGCCCGGACTCGTCGACCTGCACACGCATCTGCGTGAACCGGGCTTCGAACAGAGCGAGACGGTCCTGTCGGGCACTCAGGCCGCAGCAGCAGGCGGTTTCACGACAGTGTTCGCGATGGCGAACACCTCACCGGTCGCGGACACGGCCGGCGTCGTCGAGCAGGTGCTCACGCTGGGGGAGAGTGCAGGATATGCGACGGTCCGCCCGATCGGTGCGGTCACCGTCGGGCTTGAGGGGCGGCAGCTGGCCGAACTCGGGGCAATGGCGCACTCCCGCGCGCAGGTGCGAGTGTTCTCCGATGACGGTCAGTGCGTGTCAGACCCGCTGCTCATGCGTCACGCGCTCGAATACGTCAAAGCCTTCGGCGGGGTGATCGCACAGCACGCGCAAGACCCGCGCCTGACCGAGGGCGCGCAGATGAACGAGGGCGCCCTCAGCGGCCAACTCGGTCTGACCGGCTGGCCGGCCGTCGCCGAGGAGTCGATCATCGCCCGCGACGTTCTCCTGGCCGAGCACGTGGGCGGCCGACTGCATGTCTGCCACGTTTCCACGGCAGGCTCCGTCGACGTGCTCCGCTGGGCGAAAGCGAGGGGCATTGCCGTGACGGCGGAAGTCACCCCGCATCACCTGCTGCTGACAGAGGATCTGGCAGCAAGCTACGATGCGCGATACAAGGTCAACCCGCCGCTGCGGCGCAGCGAAGACGTGCGCGCACTGCGTGATGCCCTGGCAGACGGCACGATCGATATCGTTGCGACCGATCACGCACCGCATCCAGTCGAGGCGAAAGACTGCGAATGGGATGCAGCGGCCAATGGCATGGTCGGGCTCGAGTCCGCACTGTCTGTGGTGCACGCTGCCGTCGTGGAATCGGGTCAATTGAGCTGGGTTGACGTCGAACGCGTGCTCAGCCTCGCACCGGCCAGAATCGGCTCGCTGAGCGCAGACCGCTCAATCGCAATCGGTGCCAGGGCCGACGTCACACTGTATGATCCGAGCGCAAGCCGACGTTTCAGTACGCGAGATCTGGTCGGGAAGGCGACGAACTCGCCATATCTCGACAGAACGCTTCCCGGCCGCGTCATCACCACGATCCACGCCGGGTATCCGACGGTGCTCGACGGGCTGGTGCGCGAGGCGGGCGAGGTCGCCGAGTACGCACGCACACTGCACGGAGGCGATACTCGTGGATAAGTTCGGGCCGACGATCATCATCGTCGTCATCGTCGCACTGGTTTTCATCCTGATGTGGTGGGGCTGGCGCAGACGCGTCAGGAGGGACAGCGGACTGCATCCCGCGCGGGAGGTGCCGCAGGACCTCGGCCCGGTGCATCGAACCGCGGATGTCCTGTATGTCGCGACGACCGCGCATGATCGGGAACTCGAGCGTCTGGCCATCGATGGCCTGCGCTTTCCGGGGCGCGCGACGATCACTGTTGCCGAGCAGGGTGCCCTGATCGCCGTGACCGGTGAACGCGAAACGTTTGTTCCGGCATCCGCCATCATCGCCGCAGACGCGGCCACCGTCGCCATCGACCGGGTGGTCGAGACAGGCGGGCTGATCCGGCTCGCGTGGAACATCGACGCGGCGACCGTCGCCGACAGTTACCTGCGCGCCGTCGACCCGGACGACCGCGCACCGCTGATCGACGCACTCAACACGGTTGCATCGGCACAGGCGGCAGCTAACGACGCCTCGACAGACTCCTCGCCGGCATCGGCCGACGACGACCCAGAAAGTGAAGTGTAACGTGGTCGAACCTGCTCCCGCCGTCCTCGTACTCGAAGACGGCTCACGATACGTCGGCCGAGCATACGGTGCCGAAGGCCGCACGCTCGGCGAGGCAGTATTCTCCACCGGAATGACCGGCTACCAGGAGACTCTGACCGATCCGTCCTATGCCGGCCAGATCGTGATGATGACCGCCCCACATATCGGCAACACCGGGGTCAATGACGAGGACATGGAGTCTTCGCGCATCTGGGTGGCCGGCTTCGTCGTGCGCGAGCCCTCGCGCGTCGTGTCGAACTTCCGTGCACAGCGCAGCCTCGACGACGAACTGATCGCAGGCGGCATTGTAGGAATCAGCGGCATCGATACGCGCGCAGTCACCCGGCACATCCGATCGGTCGGAGCCATGCGAGCGGGCATATTTTCCGGCGCAGAATTTGCGCTCTCAGACGCCGATCAGCTCGAACTTGTATGCGCCGGGGCGCAGATGGCCGGCCGCAACCTCTCCGCCGAAGTGTCAACGCCTCATGCCTACCTGATCCCGGCCTCCAGTGAACGGATCGGCTCCGTCGCAGTGCTCGACCTCGGAGTGAAGCTGTCAACACTGCGCTACCTGGCCGCACGCGGGTTCGACGTGCACGTTCTGCCGGAGCGGGTCACCGCAGAAGAGGTGCTGGCCCTGGGGCCGGACGCGCTGTTCTACTCGAACGGGCCGGGCGACCCCGCCGCGTCGGATGCCGCGGTGCAGCTGCTTCAGGCAATCCTGAAGGCCGGACTCCCGTACTTCGGCATCTGCTTCGGAAACCAGCTTCTCGGCCGCGCGCTCGGCTTCGGCACGTACAAGCTTCCATTCGGCCATCGTGGCATCAATCAACCGGTACTCGATAAAACCACCGGCCGCGTGGAGATCACGGCGCAGAATCACGGCTTCGCAGTGGACGCACCGCTGGACACAGTGATCGATTCCCCGGCAGGCTTCGGCAGGGTGGAAGTCAGCCACTTCAGCCTGAACGACAACGTGGTCGAAGGCTTGAACTGCCTCGACCTGCCTGCGTTCAGTGTGCAGTATCACCCAGAGGCGGCAGCGGGCCCGCACGATGCCAACTATCTGTTCGACCGTTTCCGCGAGATGGTGCTTGCCGAAACAATCCCAGCCGAAACAATCCCGGATGAATCAATCCAAACGAAGGAGAGCGACTAATGCCCAAGCGCGACGACATCGCGAGCGTTCTCGTCATCGGATCCGGCCCGATCGTGATCGGCCAGGCCTGCGAATTCGACTATTCGGGAACGCAAGCGTGCCGCGTGCTGCGCGAGGAGGGCGTGCGTGTCATCCTGGTCAATTCGAATCCGGCAACGATCATGACAGACCCTGACTTCGCAGACGCGACGTACATCGAGCCGATCACCTGGCAGGTCATCGAGACCATCATCGCCAAGGAGAAGCCCGACGCGATCCTGCCGACGCTCGGCGGTCAGACCGCCCTCAACGCCGCGATGGAACTGCACGAACACGGCATCCTGCAAAAATACGGCGTCGAGTTGATCGGCGCGAAATTCGAGGCGATCCAAAAGGGCGAGAATCGGCAGACCTTCAAAGATCTCGTGATCGAAGCGGGCGCAGAAGTTGCACGCTCACACATTGCGCACACGGTCGACGAAGCACTCGGCTTCGCAGATGACCTCGGCTATCCGCTCGTGGTCAGGCCGTCGTTCACCATGGGAGGGCTGGGCAGCGGGTTCGCGTACACGGAAGCCGAGCTGCGTCGGATCGTCGGTGACGGTATCCATCAGTCGCCGACGAGCGAGGTGCTCCTCGAGGAGTCCATCCTCGGCTGGAAGGAATACGAACTCGAACTGATGCGAGACAGTGCAGACAACACTGTGGTGGTGTGTTCGATCGAGAACGTCGACCCGGTCGGCGTGCACACGGGCGACTCGATCACCGTCGCACCGGCACTCACCCTGACCGACCGGGAATTCCAGCGGATGCGCGACGTCGGAATCGACATCATCCGTGCGGTCGGCGTCGACACCGGCGGCTGCAACATCCAGTTCGCGATCGACCCGGCAAACGGCCGGATGATCGTCATCGAGATGAACCCACGCGTGTCGCGCTCGAGCGCGCTCGCCTCGAAAGCGACCGGATTTCCGATCGCCAAGATCGCAGCGAAGCTGGCAATCGGCTATCGCCTCGACGAGATCCCGAACGACATTACGCGGGTAACACCGGCATCATTCGAACCGACGCTCGACTACGTCGTCGTCAAGGTGCCGAGATTCGCGTTCGAAAAGTTCCCAGCCGCGGATGCAACGCTGACTACGACCATGAAGTCCGTCGGAGAAGCGATGGCGATCGGGCGCAACTATGCCAGCGCGCTGCAGAAGGCGTTGCGCTCGCTCGAGAAACGCGGCTCCTCGTTCCATTGGGGCCCACAGGAACTCAGCGTCACCGAGCTGCTTGAACAGGCCAAGACGCCGACGGACGGGCGGATCGTCACCGTTCAGCAGGCGCTGCGCGCCGGCGCTTCGATCGAGCAGGTGTTCGAGGCGACGAAAATCGACCCATGGTTCATCGACCAGATCGTGTTGATCAATGAGATTGCGCAAGAGGTGCGCGACGCAGAAACACTCGACACCGACACCGTGCGGCGGGCGAAGGACCACGGCTTCTCGGATGCCCAGCTCGGCCAACTCCGCGGCTTCGGGGAGGCGGAGGTGCGCGAAGTGCGGCACATCCTCGGGGTGCGGCCGGTGTACAAAACTGTGGACACCTGTGCCGGGGAGTTCCCGGCGCTCACGCCGTACCACTACTCGAGCTATGACGATGAGACCGAGGTCAGCCCGAGCGACGCCCGCAAGGTTGTCATCCTCGGCTCCGGCCCGAACCGTATCGGGCAGGGTGTCGAGTTCGATTACAGCTGCGTGCACGCCTCGTTCGCACTGCGCGATGCTGGTTACGAGACCATCATGATCAACTGCAACCCGGAGACCGTGTCGACGGACTACGACACCAGCGACAGGTTGTACTTCGAGCCGCTGACACTGGAAGACGTGCTCGAGGTCATCCATGCCGAGAGTGCGAGCGGAGAACTCGTCGGGGTGATCGTGCAGCTCGGCGGACAAACTGCGCTCGGGCTGGCGAAGGGCCTGAAGGCCGCCGGTGTAACGATCCTCGGTACGAGCCCGGAGGCGATCGACCTGGCAGAAGAACGGGGGCTCTTCTCGGAGATCCTGCAGCAGGCCGGTTTGCTTGCCCCACGCAATGGCACCGCATTCGATGCCGCTGGTGCCGAAGCGATCGCAGACGAGATCGGTTACCCGGTTCTGGTTCGGCCAAGTTACGTGCTCGGCGGGCGTGGCATGGAGATCGTGTACGGCCCAGCCGCGTTGGTCGACTATTTTACGAAGATGGATGGCCAGGGAATCGTCGGCCCGTCGCACCCGCTGCTGGTCGACCGCTTTCTCGAAGACGCGACGGAAATCGACGTCGACGCCCTGTTCGACGGCACGCAGCTGTATATCGGCGGTGTCATGGAACACATCGAGGAGGCCGGAATCCACTCCGGCGATTCGAGTTGCACGTTGCCGCCCGTCACGCTCGGGCGTGCAGAAATCGACCGCGTTCGGGAGGCCACCCAGCTGATCGCAGAGGGCATCGGCGTGCAAGGCCTGCTGAACGTGCAGTTTGCAATCGGTGCGGGTGTTCTCTATGTGCTCGAGGCGAACCCTCGCGCAAGCCGTACCGTGCCGTTCGTTTCGAAGGCTCTCGGAATCCCGCTCGCAAAGGCTGCTGCGCGGATCATGGCGGGGGAGAGTATTGACGAGTTGAAGGCGATCGGACTGCTCGCACAGCAAGACGGCTCCGTCATCCCGCTGGATTCGCCGATCTCAGTCAAGGAGGCCGTGCTTCCCTTCAAGCGTTTCCGCACCCCGGAGGGAAAGATCGTCGACTCAGTGCTCGGACCCGAGATGCGTTCGACCGGTGAGGTGATGGGCATCGACACCGACTTTCCGCGCGCATTCGCGAAGAGCCAGGCGGCTGCGTACGGTGGTATTCCGCTCAGCGGCACCGTGTTCGTCTCGGTCTCGGACCGAGACAAGCGATCAATCGTTCTGCCGGTGCTTCGACTGCAGCAACTCGGCTATCGGATCGTGGCGACGGCGGGCACCGCTGAGGTGTTGAACCGCAACGGCATTGCCGCGCAGATCGTGCGCAAGTTCAGCGACGATGAGAACGCGGATGAACCGTCGATCGTAGAGCTGATCAATCACGGCGAGATCGACATCGTGATCAACACGCCAAGCGGTGGCGCAGCGCGTGCCGACGGGTACGAAATCCGCGCCGCGAGCGTCGCAGAAGACAAGGCGTTGTTCACGACCATCGCAGAATTGAACGCCGCCGTCGCATCGATCGACGCAGTTCGCGATGGTTTCCAGGTTCGGTCACTGCAGGAGTACGCGGCAGACCGCGCTGCGCGCGCATGAGCGCCGAAATCAGTTTCGGCGCTCGCCTCACCGGCGCGTTCACCCGGCACGGGCGACTGTGCGTCGGAATCGATCCGCATGCTTTCCTCCTCGAAGCGTGGGGACTGCCGGTCAGCGCAGCAGGGGTGCGCGAGTTCGGGCTGCGGGTCATCGATGCAGCAGCCGGCAACGTCGGCATCGTCAAACCACAGGTTGCGTTCTTCGAGCGATTCGGCTCTGCGGGCTACGCTGCGCTGGAAGCCGTGCTTGCCGCAGCACGAACGGCGGATCTCCTTGTGATCGCTGACGCAAAACGCGGCGACCTCGGCACAAGCGTCGAGGCGTATGCGCAGGCCTGGCTCACGCCCGGCTCCCCTCTGGAAGCGGACGCCATGACCGTTTCGGCGTTTCAAGGCGTCGGTTCTCTCAGCGCACCGATGGCGATCGCGCATGAAGCGGGAAAAGGCCTTTTCGTGCTCGCGGCGACGTCGAACCCCGAATCAATCGGCATCCAGCAAGGCCAGGTCACCGGCGAATTCGTCGGCACTCATTCAGTCAGTCGTGTCATCATCGATGATGTGATCAGATTCAACGCGCAATACCCCGCAGAACAGGTCGGGGGCGTCGGCGTCGTGCTCGGCGCGACGCTCGACTTCGCGGCATACGGCATCGATACGTCGACGCAGCAGAAACCCGGGCTGGCCGTACTCGCGCCGGGCTTCGGCCATCAGGGCGCGAAGCTCGCGGATGCATCGAGGATCTACGGTTCGTTGTTGGCGAGCGCCATCGTCAGCGAGTCGCGCAGCGTTCTCAGTGTCGGCCCGGATCTGCTTCCGGATGCGATCGCCAAGCGCAGCAGGCAGGTGCAGGATGCCATCGCCTGAGTCGCCCTATCGCGCCGTACCGCCACCCGTCGATCGAGCTGCCGCCTCGCGCGCTGCCATTGCGGCACGCCGCGCTCGCGCCGCCGTCAAAGCGGCCGTCGCCGCGGGCAGGCGCGATCCCTTGGACGTGCTGCGTGTCGCACTTGACGATGCGCACAGCGTCGAAGGTGGCATGCGCGTTACCGATTTTCTGATGAGCGTGCCTGCCATCGGCACGACGAAGATGCACGAGGCGATGACCAGCATGGAGATCTCGCCCGCGAAGCGCCTCGGCGGCCTGGGCAAGCATCAACGTGTGCGACTCGAACAATTCCTGAGGGATCGCGCGAACAGGCCGACCTCTCGAAAGCGCAGCAGCCTGGTTGTGCTCGCTGGACCGACGGCTGTCGGCAAGGGAACGGTCGCCGCTCACATCCGCGATCACTACCCCGAGGTGCTACTGTCTGTTTCCGCAACGACGCGTGCGCCACGGCCCGGCGAAGTCGACGGTGTCAACTATTTTTTCGTCAGCGATGCCGAGTTCGACCGGCTCATCGCCGACGGAGAACTGCTTGAGTGGGCAGTCGTGCACAATGCCCACCGTTATGGCACACCGCGCGAGCCGATCGACGTCGCGTTGCGCGCTGGGCACAGTGTGCTATTAGAAATCGACCTTCAGGGTGCCCGGCAAGTGCGTGCGGCGATGCCCGAGGCGACCCTGGTATTCCTGGCACCGCCGAGCTGGGACGAATTGGTGCGCAGACTCGTCGGCCGCGGTACGGAAGACGCCGAAGAGCGCCAGCGCAGACTCGACACCGCGCGAGTCGAATTGGCCGCACAAGCAGAGTTCGACTACCGCGTCGTCAATGGCAGCGTGGAAGATGCCGCGCGCGAGGTCGTAGACTTGATACAGATTCGCACGGCGCCGAGGCGCCCGTAGCCGCAGTACGCGTCACGATCGACGCCCACACTTCCCCCGAACAAGGAGATCATCGCCCATGGCCACGTCACAAAAAGGCATCATCGACCCGCCCATCGACGAACTGCTCACGAAGGTCGAATCCAAGTACGCCCTTGTGATCTTCGCTTCTAAGCGCGCACGCCAGATCAACGACTATTACGCAGACCTCCACGAGGGCAGCCTGTTCGACAACGTCGGCCCGCTTGTCGACTCGACCATCGATGACAAGCCGTTGTCTGTCGCGCTGCACGAGATCAACGAAGACAAGCTCGCCATCAAGCCGATCGTCGAGTAGCCCGAGCGACGGATGCCTCCGGACTACAGGCCGCTGTCGATCGTCGTCGGCGTCACAGGCGGGATCGCCGCGTACAAGGCGGTCGGCGTCATCCGACTGCTCGTGAAAGCGGGGCACAACGTTCACGTGGTTGCTACCGAGGCCGCTCTGCGCTTCGTCGGCCGCCCGACGCTGGAGGCGATCAGCCGCAACCCTGTTGACACCGATTTGTATGACGGCGTCGCCCAGGTGAGGCATGTGGCGATCGGTCAATCCGCAGAGCTCATCGTGATCGCGCCTGCAACCGCGAACACCATCGCGAAGCTCGCCGCCGGAATCGCAGACGATCTGCTCGGAAACACCGCGCTCGCGAGCACAGCGCCGCTGGTTATCGCACCCGCGATGCACACAGAGATGTGGCACAACGCCGCAACAGTCGCGAACATCGCGACGCTTCGCGCTCGGGGCGTGACGATCGTGGGGCCCACCAGCGGGCAATTGACCGGAACGGACTCGGGGCCAGGGCGCATGGAGGAACCTGACGCGATTGTCGAGGCCGCGCTGCTGCGCGTTTTTGGCGCAGACACGACCGCGAACGCCGTGCACCAGGATCTCGCAGGCAAACGCATCCTCATCACGGCGGGGGGCACCCGCGAGCCATTGGATCCCGTGCGGTTCCTCGGCAATCGTTCCAGTGGCAAGCAAGGGGTCGCCCTCGCGGCAGCCGCCCAAGCACGTGGCGCCCAGGTGACGCTGATCACAGCGCACGTCGAGGTTCAACCACCGGCAGGCGTCCGCACGCGTGCGGTCGGCACCGCGCTCGAGTTGTTGAAGACGACAACGGAGGAGGCGGCATCCGCCGACATCGTCGTGATGGCAGCGGCTGTCGCAGACTACCGGCCAGCCGCCGTTCGCGACAGCAAGATCAAAAAAGAGGAAACCGGCGAGTCTCTGACTCTTACCCTCGTGCAGAACCCGGATATCCTCCTCACGCTGGCGAAAGCCAAACGCGCCGATCAGGTGATCGTCGGATTTGCGGCTGAGACGGAACCGGATCCAGAAGTTCGACGCGAACTGGGCCGTGCGAAAATCCGGCGCAAGGGCTGCGACCTTCTCGTCGTCAACCACGTGGGCTGGAGCACAGGCTTCGCCACGGACGGTAATGAGATCACGATCGTGAACGCCCGCGGCGATATAGTGATGGAGGCCTCGGGCACCAAGTTGTCGGTGGCCGATCGTATTCTTGACGCTGTCAAAACCGCCTAACGCGAACCAGACGTGGATGGGCCCGACGGTGCCGGTGCAACGGGCATCGACACGAGAGAGGGACAACTATGACTGAATTGCGTCTGTTCACATCGGAATCCGTAACAGAAGGTCACCCGGACAAGATCTGCGACCAGATCTCCGACAGCATTCTGGACGCGCTGCTGGCGAAAGACCCGCGCAGTCGCGTTGCCGTGGAGACGCTGGTGACGACGGGACTCGTGCACGTTGCCGGCGAAGTGACGACCAACGGTTACGTGGAAATTCCCTCCATCGTGCGCGAATGCATCACAGCGATCGGCTACACCTCCTCAGATGTCTGGTTCGATGGCCGATCCTGCGGAGTATCAATCTCGATCGGTGGACAGTCGCCGGATATCGCGCAGGGTGTCGACAACGCCTATGAAACCCGCGAGGGCTCGAGCCACGACGAGCTTGATCGCCAGGGTGCGGGTGACCAGGGCATCATGTTCGGGTATGCCACAACGGAGACGCCAGAACTCATGCCCGTGCCCATCTGGCTCGCGCACCGCATGTCGGAGCGCCTCGCCGCCGTGCGCAAAGAGGGCGTGCTCGACTACCTGCGCCCTGACGGCAAGACGCAGGTTACCGTCGGCTACGACGGCATCGTGCCGCGCACGATCGACATGGTCGTTCTCTCCACCCAACACGCCCCGAGCGTTCAGCTGGCTCAGCTGCGCGCCGACATTCAAGAGATCGTGATCGATCCGGTTCTGGAGTCCGTCGATCTCGACCACAGCAATAAGCACCTGCTGATCAACCCGACCGGTCGATTCGAGATCGGCGGGCCGCAGGGCGATGCCGGGCTCACCGGCCGCAAGATCATCGTCGATACCTACGGCGGTGCGAGCAGGCACGGTGGCGGCGCTTTCAGCGGCAAAGATCCGTCGAAGGTCGACCGATCTGCCGCGTACGCGATGCGCTGGGTGGCGAAGAACGTCGTCGCCGCCGGGCTGGCCGACAAGCTCGAGGTGCAGGTCGCATACGCCATCGGCACGGCAGCCCCAGTCGGGCTCTACGTCGAGTCGTTCGGTACAGCACACGTGCCGGAAGAGCGCATCATCACGGCCGTACGCGAGGTTTTCGATCTGCGCCCGGCGGCGATCATCCGGGATCTGGATCTGCTGCGTCCGATCTACGCACAGACGGCGACATACGGTCACTTCGGCCGAGAGCTGCCTGACTTCACCTGGGAACGCACCGACCGCGTTGCCGACCTGCAAGCCGCCGCCGGCCTATAGCGGCGGCGTCTCTGAGCTGATCATGAGCGCGCTGATCATGAGCGCCCCGCACACCGGAGACCGCGTGGCGCGTGTGTTGCTGGATTCGCCCCTGCCTCAATTGGACCGGCTCCTGGACTACCGCATTCCCGAGCAGTGGGCTGCGGATGCTCTGCCGGGCGTGCGCGTGAGCGTGCCGTTGCGCAGCGCAGGCCGAATCGCATCCGGATATCTGGTCGAACTCGGTGACAACGCAGAATACGTCGGCACACTGAGCGAACTCGAGACCGTCGTCTCGCCGGCGAGGGTGCTGACACCGGAGGTGTGGGCACTCGCCAGGAGGGTGTCGCAGCGCAGCGCCGGAGGGGCGAGCGATGTCATCCGGCTGGCCATCCCGCCACGGCAGGTGCGTGTCGAGAAGGCGTGGCTTGCGAAGCATCCCGCGCACGATGTCGCGCATGCGGATCGCAGTCAGACCGCCGTTCGGGTGGAGCCGGCGCGCCCCGCGCCGATCATGGGTTATCCACCCGGGCAGCTCGAGCGGGCATTGCGCTCCGGCGAACGCATCGCCGTACGTGCCATTCCGCGACCGGCACATCTTTCTGACGACGTGTGGATCGGCCACTGGGCGCTGACGCTCGCGCAGACGGCCGTACACTGCCTGGCGGCAGGCCGCAGCGCGATCCTGATCGTGCCTGACTACCGCGATCAGGAGCAACTCGAGGCCGCCCTGCGCACGATGGTTCCATCCGACTCGATCGTGCGCTTTGATGCGCGGCAGTCGAATGCCGAACGCTATCGCAGCTTTCTGGACTGCCTCGGGTCTGCAGCACACATCATCATCGGCAATCGATCCGCCGTGTACGCTCCCGCTGCGCAACTCGGGATGATCGCCATCTGGGACGATGGCGATCCTCTGCACACGGAGCCGCTCAGCCCGTATGTCCACGTTCGCGACGCCGCGTTGATCCGTCAGGAGCAGCAGAATTGCGCACTGATGCTGATCGCACACACCCGCAGCGTCGAGACGCAGCGACTGGTCGAGATCGGCTGGCTGAACGCGGTCGGACCGGACAAGTTGGTGACGCCTCGGGTGATCGTGACAGCGCAACAGGCCTCGGCCACGCCTGCCGCCAGTGCTGCACGCATCCCGTCGACGGCGTGGCAGGCCGCCACGACCGCGCTAGCTGACGGCCCCGTGCTCGTGCAGGTGTCTCGGCCCGGATATGCGCCCGTCGTGGCGTGTCGCACCTGTCGCCAGGCGGCACGATGCATCCGCTGCGACGGCCCGCTCGGGGTGGCGAGCGCCGGAGCAGTCCCGACGTGCGGCGCGTGCGGCGCCATCGCAGCAGACTGGGTCTGCGCGCACTGCGCCGGCACTGGCCTCAGCGTGGTCAGCCGCGGTGCCGGCTTGACCGCAGAAGAACTCGGCCGTGCGTTCCCGGCAACGCGGGTGATCGTCGCCGACGGCCAGAAGCCGATTCTGGCGGTCGGCACGCAGAAGGCGCTGGTTGTCGCAACCCGTGGTGCCGAGCCGATCGCAGCAGGCGGCTATCGTGCTGTGCTGCTGTTGGACGGAGACCGGATGTTGCTGCGCGAGAACCTGCGTGTCGGCGATGATTGCCTGCGCTGGTGGTCGAATGCCGCAGCACTGGCAGCGCCGGGCGCCCCTGTGCTGCTGGTGGGTGTCGCGGGGCCCCTTGCCCGGGCGATGGCGACCTGGCGACAGGACGGCTATGCCAGTGCAGAACTGGCAGACAGACGACAGCTGAAATTTCCCCCTGCCGTGCGCATCGCCTCCGTGACCGGCCGGCCGGAGACCGTGGCGGCGGCCATAGCCGCCATCGACACGGATTCCGTAATCGACACACTAGGGCCCGCCGCTCTCGAGGGTGGCATGGTCCGCTCGATCGTGCGGTTCCACTACGCCGACGGCGCACAGGTCGCGGCGCAGTTGCGCGCCGCCGTCATCCGCAATGCAACGGCCCGTCGCAAGCGTCCCACGGGGGACGCGCGGTTCCGGCCTGCGCCTACACTCAGAGTACGATTCGACGACCCGGAGGTACTGTGACGCAGGCACCCGTGATGCACGCATCGGTGAGGCACGCACGCGTAACGGCGGTGGTCAGTCCGCCCGCGGGCAAACGCACCGACGGCGCGCGCTGATGCGCCTGGTCTTCGCCGGCACGCCCTCGGTCGCGGTGCCGAGCCTCGACCGGCTGAGGGCGGCGGGACACGAACTTGTCGCAGTGATCAGCAGACAGGATGCGCCGCTCGGCCGCAAACGAGTGCTCACGGCCTCACCGGTCTCGGCCTGGGCGCAGGAACACGGCGTGCCCACGATCAAGGCGAATCGCTTGACAGAAACCGTCACGGCACGAGTCGCCGCCCTGCAGCCGGATCTCGGAGTGATCGTCGCCTACGGAGGGCTTGTCCGCGAACCGTTGCTGTCGACGCCTCGGCTCGGTTGGATCAACCTGCACTTCTCGCTACTGCCACGCTGGCGTGGCGCGGCGCCCGTGCAGCACGCAATCCTCGCCGGCGACCAGGAGACAGGGGCGGCCGTATTTCAATTGGTGCCCGAACTCGATGCCGGCGCCGTGTTCGCGACGAGCAGGCGCTCCATAGACCCAGATGAGACGGCCGGCGAACTTCTCGAAGCGCTGGCGTTCGACGGCGCGAAGCTCCTGGTGGCGGTCGTCGATCAACTGGCAGCAGGGACCGCGCATGCCGAAGAACAGACCGGAGAGCAGACGGCGGCTCCCAAGATCACGCTGGAAGACGCGCGGCTGCGATGGTCGGAACCCGCGGCGGCCGTGTACGACCGCATTCGGGCGGTCACCCCAGAACCCGGCGCGTTCACCTATCTGGACGGAGAACGATTCAAACTCCTCACGGTGCGCCGGAGTCAAGCAAGGCACAGTCAAGCAAGGCACAGTCAAGCAAGGCACAGTCAAGCGAGGCAGTCGGCCGAACGCATCCCGGACCGCGCGCCGCAGCCGGGGCAGGTCATCCAGCGTGGCGCACAGATCCTGATCGGCACCGCAACCGAGCCGCTCGAACTCGTCGAGGTGCAGCCTGCGGGCAAGCGCCCGATGTCTGCGGCGGCCTGGTGGCATGGCAGGCCACGTGACGCGGTCACGGTGGCACTGTGAGCGGCGAACGGCCTGAGGGCCTGATCCAGCCGGCCCGGCGAATCGCCTACGATGTGATCGCCGCCGTGCGCGAGTCGGACGCGTATGCCAATCTGCTTCTACCCATGCGGATCGATCGAGCGAAGCTCGCGCCGGCGGATGCCGCGTTCGCAACCGAACTGACCTACGGAACTCTACGGATGCGCGGCTATTACGATCGCGTCATCGCCTTGGCAGCTCGTCGCGGCATCGATGAAATCGACCCGCCGATCGTGGACGTTCTGCGGCTGGGCGTGCACCAACTGCTCGCCACCCGCGTCGCACAGCATGCTGCAGTCAACGAAAGTGTCGCCCTTGCCCGTACGGTCGGGAGTCGATCCGCAACCGGATTCACCAACGGCGTGCTCCGCACGATCACGCGGTCGACGCCCGAGGAGTGGCGCGAACGGGTTCTGGCGGCCACCGCCGGTGATGACGAACGTCGCGCGGCCGAGTTCTCGCATCCCGAATGGATCGTACGCGCCTTCGCGCAGGCCCTGGCAGCAGAAGGTCGGCGCAACGAACTCGACGAGCTGCTGGATGCGGACAACCGTGCGCCGAAGGTCAACATGATCGCGTTGCCCGGGGTGGCCGACGCCCCGCAAGCTGCCGAGCGTAACCGGTACTCGCCGTTCGGTTTCGTGTTCGGCGGGGGAGACCCGCACAGCGCCGTGCGCTCCAGCGCAGGGGCGCTGCGTGTACAGGATGAGGGCTCGCAGCTTGCTGCAATCGCTCTCGCTGCCGCACGGCCGATCGCACAGGGAGAGCGCTGGCTCGACCTGTGCGCCGGGCCCGGTGGTAAAGCTGCGCTGCTCGGTGCGCTCGCTCGGCAGGGTGGTGCCCGATTGGTCGCGAATGAGCTCGTGCCGGCCCGCGCCGAACTGGTACGTGCCGCCGTCCGGCCGGTCGCCGACACGGTCGAGGTGCGTCAGGGTGACGGACGGTTGTTCGGCGAGGAGAATGCGGGCGTCTTCGACCGCGTGCTCCTGGATGCGCCGTGCACGGGCCTTGGAGCGCTGCGCAGGAGGCCGGAGGCGCGCTGGCGCAAGGTGCCGCACGATGTTGCGGAACTGACCGCTCTGCAAGCCCGGCTGCTCGATTCCGCCGTGCTCGCGATGAAACCAGGCGGCGTGCTCGCCTACGTCACCTGCTCACCGCACCTCGCGGAGAGCCGCCTCGCAGTCACCGACGCGCTCAAACGGCACGGCGCAGGGCTGGAGCCGATGCAGACGCAAGCCATCCTGGGGACGGCGCTGCGGCATCCGCTCGAGAAGGTCGGCGACCCCACCCAGGTGCAGTTGTGGCCTCACCGCCACGGAACGGATGCGATGTTCATCGCTCTGCTGTGCAGACGATGACCAGACGGAGGTCGATAGGGTGACGTACATGCCCGCACGGATCAATCCCAGCATTCTCGCCGCCGACTTCGTCAACATGGAGCGCGACCTCGGCCGGATATCGACTGCCGACCTGGTGCACGTCGACGTGATGGACAACCACTTCGTGCCGAACCTGACTTTCGGCCCGCAGATGGTTGAGCGCATCCAGGCCGTTTCCAGCCTTCCGCTCGACGTGCATCTGATGATCGACGACCCCGACCGCTGGGCGCCCGGGTACGCAGAGCTCGGCGCATACTCCGTGACATTTCACGCCGAGGCGGCAACGGATGCTGTCAGCCTCGCCCGACGCCTCCGTGCGATCGGCGCTCGTGCGGGCATCGCGCTCAAACCGGCGACACCGGTGGAGCCGCTGCTCGAACTCCTGCCGGAGTTCGATCAGGTGCTCGTCATGACGGTCGAACCGGGTTTCGGCGGCCAGAGCTTCATGGCCGCGACGATGCCCAAGTTGCGCGCACTGCGCCAAGCGGCCACGGCATCCGGTCTGGACGTCTGGCTGCAGGTCGACGGAGGGATCACACAGGAGACGATCATCACGGCAGCGCAGGCCGGTGCAGACACATTCGTTGCAGGGTCGAGTGTTTTCGCGTCAGCAGATCCGAGCGCTCAGATCGCCGCGCTTCGCCGCACAGCGCAACTGCACATGCACTGACAGCTGCCAGTCTGACGGCTGCCATCTGCGGGCGGCAAACCACCCCGCACAAACCGGTCGCAGGAAGCTAGTAGCCTTGACGGGTGAAAACGTTCGATGATCTCTTCGCAGAACTTGCCGAGAAGGCCCGGGTACGTCCGGACGGTTCCGGCACGGTGCGCGAATTGGACGCGGGCGTGCACGCGATCGGCAAGAAAATCGTCGAAGAGGCCGCCGAGGTGTGGATGGCCGCCGAGTATGAAACCGACGAGAACACCGCCGAAGAGATTTCGCAACTGCTCTATCACGTGCAGGTGCTGATGATCGCGAAGGGCCTGACGACGGCCGATGTCTACCGACATCTGTGATCGGTGTCCGCCATCGGCAAACCCATCGTTCCCGTCACTGCACCAATCCGTCGCGAAAAGGCCTCATACATGTTGAAAATCGCCGTGCCCAACAAGGGCTCGCTGGCTGAGACAGCCGCTCAAATGCTCGCGGAAGCCGGTTACGCCGGCCGCCGCGACCCGAAAGAACTCATCGTCGCCGATCCACGCAACGGCGTCGAATTCTTCTATCTGCGACCGCGGGACATTGCGACCTATGTCGGTAGTGGAGCACTGGATGTCGGCATCACCGGCCGTGACCTGCTCCTGGATTCGGGTTCGCCTGCGCTCGAGCTCGAGAGTCTCGGCTTCGCTGTATCGACGTTCCGGTTCGCCGGCCCGGCCGGCACGTTCACAGAATTGACGGACCTCGACGGCGCGCGCATCGCGACGAGTTACCCGGGCCTGGTCGGTGCGTTCCTTGGAACCGCCGGGATCTCCGCAACACTCGTGAACCTTGACGGCGCCGTAGAGTCGGCCGTGCGACTGGGCGTCGCGGATGCCGTCGCCGACGTTGTCGAGACCGGAACAACACTGCGCAAGCAGGGCCTGGAAATCTTCGGACCGGTGATCCTGGAATCTGAGGCGGTCCTCATCGGCGCGCGCGCGGGCATCCGCGGGGTCGGAACGTTACACCGCCGACTTCAAGGTGTCATGGTCGCTCGCCGTTATGTGCTGATGGACTACGACCTGCCGTCCAGCCTTCTCGAACAGGCTGTCGCACTCACGCCGGGCAGTGAGTCGCCGACCGTTTCGCCGCTGCGCGACAAAGACTGGGTTGCGGTGCGCGCGATGGTGCCGAAGGACGGCACCAACCGAGTGATGGACGACCTGTACGAACTGGGTGCACGCGCAATTCTGGTCACGCCCATCCACGCTGCTCGGATCTGACGATGAGCCTCGCCGTCAGAGTCATCCCGTGCCTCGACGTGGCGAGCGGCCGCGTCGTGAAGGGGGTCAACTTCCAGAACCTGCGCGACGCCGGCGACCCGGTCGAGCTTGCCAAGCGCTACTACCAACAGGGTGCAGACGAGTTGACTTTTCTCGACGTCACCGCGACCGTCGACAACCGGGCGACGACCTACGACGTGGTTCGCGCGACAGCGGAGCAAGTGTTCATTCCGTTGACGGTGGGCGGCGGGGTGCGCAGCGCGGAGGATGTCGCGCGCCTGCTGGGCAGCGGTGCGGACAAGATCGGCGTGAACAGCGCCGCGATCGCCCGTCCTGCGCTGCTCGGCGAGATCGCCGATCGATTCGGTGCCCAGGTGGTTGTGCTCTCGCTCGACGTCACTCGTTCTGCGCGCACTGAATCGGGATTCGTCGTCACAACGCACGGCGGGCGCACGCAGACCGATCTGGATGCGCTCAGCTGGGCACAGCAGGCGATCACGCTCGGTGTCGGCGAACTCCTGGTGAACTCGATCGACGCGGACGGCACGAAACAGGGCTTCGATCTCGAACTGATCACCCTCATGCGGGCGATCAGCTCTGTGCCTGTGATCGCGTCTGGCGGCGCGGGGCGCGCGGAACACTTCCCGCCGGCGATCCGAGCGGGAGCAGACGCCGTGCTCGCGGCAAGCGTGTTCCACACCGGGGAACTGAGCGTCGGCGACGTCAAACGAGAACTTGCTGCAGCGGGCATGGAGGTGCGCTAGATGGATACGACCGAGGCAGACGAGATCCTGCAGCGGATCATCGTCAACGCAAACGGACTCTTCCCGGCGATCGTGCAGCAGTGGGACACGCTGGAAGTGCTCATGCTCGGCTGGATGGACGCGGAAGCCTTCCGCCGCACGATGACAGAGGGGCGTGTCACGTTCTGGTCCCGATCCCGGCAGGAATATTGGCGAAAAGGTGACACCTCTGGGCACGTGCAGTACGTGCGGTCGGCAGCGCTCGATTGTGATGCCGATACGCTGTTGGTGACCGTCGAACAGGTCGGAGCCGCCTGCCACACCGGCACTCGCACATGTTTCGACGCCGACCGTCTGAACCCAACGAAGGTGGCGACACCATGACTCAGAACAACGGATCGACCAGTCGGGCCGACTTCATGGCGCAGGCAGCAGCAGGCCGGGTCGTGCCAGTCATTCGGGATCTGTTCGCAGACGGTGAGACGCCCGTCGGCATCTACCGCAAGCTCGCCGTCGGAAAGCCGGGCACGTTTCTGCTCGAATCTGCCGAGCAGGGAGGGATCTGGTCGAGGTTCTCGTTCGTCGGGGTGCGCTCGTTCGGTGTGCTCACCGAAGAGGAGGGCGAGGTGCGCTGGCTCGACTACGGCGTGGACGCCAAGCGTGCCCTCGGCGACGAGCCAGCCGGTGCGTCGCTCGACGTGCTTGAACGGTTGTACGCGCGGTGGCAGACATCGCCGATCGACGGACATCCTCCACTCACCGGAGGACTTGTCGGCTTCATCGGCTGGGATGCCGTACGGCAGCTCGAACACTTGCCGAACCCGCCTGTCGCCGACTACGCGGTGCCTGGTCTCGCATTCTGCTTCGTCGCGGACCTGGTCGTGCTTGACCACAAATTCGGCACTATCCGGCTCATCGCCAACGTGCTCAACGATGGCATCGACAACCCGGAAACGCTCTGGAACGCCGCCCAGGAACGCCTCGACGCACTGCAGCGCGGCATCGCCCAGCCCGCTGAAGCATGGCTTGCCGACGCAGACCTCGAGACTTTGCCACAGCCGCGTACGAGGACCAGCCGCGCGGATTTCTTGGATTCTGTGGTCACAGCCAAGCAGCGCATCCGCGACGGCGATGTCTTCCAGGTCGTCATCTCGCAGCGTTTCGACTTGGACTGCACGGCGCATCCGCTCGAGGTCTACCGCATTCTACGCACCCTGAACCCGAGCCCATACATGTACTTGGTCAACCTCCAGGCGCCGAGCGGCGGAGAATATACGATCGTCGGATCGTCGCCTGAAGCGCTATTCAAGGTGGCCAACAGGCGCGCGTTCTCGCATCCGATCGCCGGTTCGAAGCCACGCGGGGCCAACCCGGAGGAAGACCTCGAACTCGAACACGCGCTGGTCAACGATGACAAGGAACGCGCGGAACATCTCATGCTTGTCGATCTGGCTCGCAACGACCTGCTCAAGGTGTGTGCTGCCGGCTCCGTCGAGGTCACGGAGTTCATGCGGGTCGAACGGTTCAGCCACATCATGCATCTGGTCTCCTCGGTCGAGGGCGATCTGAATCCGGACGCGAGCGCCGTTGACGTCTTCCGGGCCACGTTTCCGGCAGGCACGCTCTCCGGCGCGCCGAAACCGCGCGCACTCGAGATCATCGATGAGCTCGAGCCGGCCAGGCGCGGTGTCTACGGCGGCGTGATCGGCTATTTCGGTTTCGCAGGAGACGCCGATCTGGCCATCGCCATTCGCACCGCGACAATAGCGGATGGTGTCGCTCGCGTGCAGGCAGGCGGGGGCCTCGTCGCCGATTCCGATCCGGCGAGCGAGTATCAGGAATCCCAGAACAAGGCGGCAGCACCGCTGCGCGCGGTCGCCGTGGCCAACGCGATGCGGCGGGTGCTCTGAGATGCCCGTGAAGCGAGTCAAATACGGCATCGTCCTCGTGATCATCGCCGCGAGCGCCCTGGCCCTGCTTGCGGCGACGCAGACGTGGTACACGGTGCAGCTCACGGCAGACGCCAACCACTCAGCCGGCATCGACGTACCGGGGTCGATGGCGGCCCCAGCACTCACGGCACTCTCGATCGCCGGCCTCGCGCTTGCGCTCGCTCTTGCGATCTCGGGTCGGCTGGGGCGCATCGTGCTGACAGTGCTCGGACTGCTTGTCGGGGGAAGCGTCATCTTGTCTGCGGTCACCGCCATCGCGAACCCGCCAGCGACGGTCATCGCGACGGTCACGAAAGCGACCGGAATAGCGGGCGAGACCTCCGTCACCCGGCTGATCGGCAGCGTCGATGCGAGCTTCTGGCCGGTTGCGGCACTGATCGGCGGGATCCTGATCGTGCTCGCCGGTCTCGCGGTCGCCATCACAGGACACCGCTGGCCGTCAAGTTCGCACCGTTACGATTCAGTGCGCTTCGTCGCCACGGATGCCGAAGCGGATCCCGACCGGGATGCACGCAGCGACGCGGCCGGCGGCGCAGGATCGAGTGGCTCCACCGCGCATCCGGAGCGGCCGCCCGCGGCGAACGCCAGGGACGCGGCAATCGACACCTGGGACGATCTCAGTCGTGGAGAAGATCCGACGCGATAGCAGCACCGCAAAAGCCGCCATCGGGTTCGATACACTGAAACTGCAACGCTCCGCGCGATGCACAGCCCGAGACGATCCACCGCCGCCATCGGCCCGAGGAACCCAACAGGAGAGACATGAGCACTGAGTCATCAGATCCCGGACACGGCCACTCACCGGCCGCGTGGACAGCTGTGGTGATCATGCTCATCGCCTTCGCCATCGGCATGACTGCCTTCTGGTTCGCGGTGCCGTGGCTCGTGTACAGCGCGGGCGGGCTCGTCATCGTCGGTCTGTTGGTCGGCTACGGCATGTCCAAGGCCGGTTACGGCGTCAACGGCCCGAAGTACGTTCCGAAAGAACACTGAACCGGTGCTGACCGAGTTGGTGTCAGGCGCCCTCGCAGATTCAGATGCACGTGCGATCGAGCGACCGCTCGCGACGGTTGAGGCCGCCGCTCGCGGTCGCGGCCCTGCGATCGACGCCATCGCGGCGCTCGCGCCCTCGGAGCACGTCAAGATCATCGCGGAAGTGAAGCGGGCGAGTCCGTCGCGCGGTGCCTTGGCCAACATCCCGGATCCCGCACTGCTTGCCGCCACCTATCAGGAAGCCGGGGCGAGCGCGATCAGCGTGCTCACAGAGCAGCGCAAATTTCGCGGCTCACTCGCCGACCTCGAAGCGGTCCGCGCGGCCGTGACGGTGCCGGTGCTGCGCAAGGATTTCATCGCGAACCGTTATCAGGTGTTCGAGGCGCGGGCAGCGGGCGCAGACATCGTGCTGTTGATCGTGGCCGCGCTCGACCAGAGCACCTTGGCGTCGTTGCACGCGCTGAGCACCGAGCTCGGCATGACGACGCTCGTGGAAACCCACAGCGCTGAGGAAATCTCCCGTGGGCTCGACGCTGGCGCGCGCCTGCTCGGTGTGAACGCGCGCAATTTGACCACATTCCAGCTGGATCGCGAACTATTCGGCACCCTTGCCGATCACATTCCCTCCGGCGTCATCAGGGTGGCGGAGTCGGCGGTCAGCACCGCAGCGGACGTCGCTCACTACCGCGAGGGCGGCGCAGACGTCGTGCTGGTCGGCGAGGCGCTGGTCACCAGCGACCCGCGCGTGACCCTCAGAGAATTCCTGGCGGTTTAGAGCACCATGTCATCATCATCTGAAGCGACCCCTTCTGAAGGCACCCCCTTGGAAGCCACCCCGAGTGATAATTCGTCGCGCGCCACCTCATTGCGCGCTGAAGACGGACCGTACTTCGGCCCGTTCGGCGGCCGGTTCGTGCCCGAGGCCCTGATCGCGGCACTGGACGAACTGTCTGCGGCGTGGGAGCTCGCGAAGCTCGACCCGAGCTTCCGAAGTGAACTCGATGAATTGAACCGCAGCTACATCGGCCGGCCGTCGCTCATCACGCAGGTGCCGCGCTTCGCGGAACACGCCGGCGGCGCGCGCATCATCCTGAAACGCGAAGACCTCAACCACACCGGGTCGCACAAGATCAACAACGTGCTCGGCCAGGCCATTCTCACAAAACGGATCGGCAAGACCCGAGTGATCGCCGAAACCGGCGCAGGGCAGCACGGCGTCGCGACGGCAACGGCCGCCGCGTTGTTCGGGCTGGACTGCGTCATCTACATGGGTGAAGTGGACACAGAACGGCAGGCCCTGAACGTCGCGCGGATGCGACTGCTCGGCGCCGAAGTCATTCCCGTCACGACCGGCTCGCGCACGCTCAAAGACGCCATCAACGATGCCATGCGCGACTGGGTGACGAACGTCGAGTCGACGAACTACATCTTCGGCACCGTCGCGGGGCCGCATCCGTTCCCGTCCATGGTGCGTGATCTGCAGAAGATCATCGGCGAGGAGGCTCGCGCGCAGGTGCTCGAATTGACCGGTTCGCTGCCGGATGCCGTCGCGGCGTGCGTCGGCGGCGGATCGAATGCGATCGGCATCTTCCACGCGTTCCTCGACGACCCCACTGTCGCCTTGTACGGCTTCGAGGCGGGGGGAGAGGGTATCGACACGCCACGCACTGCTGCGACGATCACCCTCGGGCGCCCTGGCGTGCTGCACGGAGCACGCAGTTATCTTCTGCAGGACGAAGACGGCCAGACGATCGAATCGCATTCCATTTCGGCCGGCCTCGACTACCCAGGCGTTGGGCCAGAACATGCCTGGTTGGCGTCCATCGGACGAGCCCAATACCGGCCGATCACAGACGCTCAGGCGATGGATGCGATGAGGCTGCTGAGCAGAACGGAGGGCATCATCCCGGCGATCGAATCGGCACACGCCCTGGCGGGAGCACTGCAGCTCGGCAGCGAACTCGGGCCAGACGCCACCATCTTGGTGAATCTCAGCGGACGCGGCGACAAAGACATGGAAACGGCGGGGCGCTACTTCGACCTGCTCGACGCGAACGCCGTGCAATCGTGAGCGCTGAAACCAACCAGCAGCCGATCAGCTCGCCGGCCGACACGGCGATTCGGGCGAGCCGTGAAACCCGCGCGGGCGCCCTGATCGGCTACCTGCCGGCCGGTTTTCCCACGCTCTCGGCCAGTATCGACGCTGCCGTCGCGCTCGTGAACAACGGCGTCGACGTTATCGAACTCGGTATTCCATATTCGGATCCGGTGATGGACGGCGCGGTCATCCAGTCCGCAACACAGCAGGCGCTGGCTGACGGTTTTCGCCTACGGGACGGGTTCGAGGCCGTGCGACAGATCACGGCGCAGGTCGACGCGCCCGTCGTGATGATGACCTACTGGAACCCGGTCATGCAGTACGGCGTCGACCGATTCGCAGACACACTACTTGCTGCCGGCGGCGCAGGGCTGGTCACACCGGATCTGGTGCCGGATGAGGCCGCGGAATGGCTGGCCGCGTCGGAACGCACCGGTCTCGATCGGGTGTTCCTCGCCGCACCGACCTCGACGGACGAACGCCTGAGCACAACGGTTCAATCCAGCCGCGGATTCGTCTACGCGGCCTCGACCATGGGAATCACGGGAGCTCGCACCGATATCGACGCCGCGGCTCGTACGCTCGTTTCACGCCTGCGCGCCGTCGGCGCGACCAGTACGTGCGTCGGGCTCGGCATTTCGAGCGCGGAACAGGTTGCAGAGGTGCTCGAGTACGCCGACGGGGCGATCGTCGGCTCCGCCTTGGTCAAGGCGCTGGCCGACGGCGGGGTTCGCCACGTTGGACAGGTTGCAGCTGCGCTGGCGGTCGGCACGCGCTCCGGCGCGACACACACTCACATAAGCGAATAGGCTAAGTTGGCCAGGCGGCACGCCGTGGCCGGGTGACCGCTCTGGTCCCAGCAAGAAGGGTAACGATCTGGTGATTGCACCGCTGAGTATTCCGAGTCCTCCTGTCGATTGGCAGGGTTTCTCGTTCTCGATCTTCAGCTGGCACTGGGACATCCGCACGTACGCGCTGTGCATCCTGGTCGGCATCATCGCGGCCACGATCTGGACCTCGCGGCGGCTGACAAAGCGCGGTGCTGAGCCCGGCATCGTGTTGGACATCATTCTCTGGGCTGTGCCGCTCGGCATCATCGGTGCCCGCGCTTACCACGTGTTCACGCATCCGCATGACTATTTCTATGCTGGTGCGAACCTGCTGAAGACGCTCTACATCTGGGAGGGCGGCAACGCCATCTTCGGCTCGCTGATCGGCGGTGCAATCGGCGTGCTGATCGCCTGCGCGATCACAGGCGTTCGGTTCTGGTCATTCGCCGACGCTCTCGCCCCCGGCATGCTGCTGGCACAGTCTCTGGGCCGCTTCGGCAACTATTTCAACCACGAGTTGTTCGGGTTGCCGACGAACCTGCCATGGGGTCTGCAGATCGAAACGACGAATGCAGCCTTTCCCGCTGGTCTGCCGGCCGGCACGCTTTTCCAACCGTTGTTCCTGTACGAGATCATCTGGAACGTCATCGGCATCGTCGTCATCCTCTGGCTCGAGAAGAAGTTCCAACTGCGCTGGGGCAAGCTGTTCGCGCTGTACCTGATCTGGTACGGTGCCGGCCGGTCATATCTCGAGTCGATCCGCATCGATCCGAGCGAATTCTCCTTCCTCGGCATTCCGAGCAACGTTTGGGCGGCGTTCGGCGCCGTCGTGCTGGGTCTGGTCATTCTGATCGTGCAGACAAGGCGGCATCCGGGTCTCGAATTGAGCGTCTACCGTCCCGGCCGTGCGTGGCACGCCCCCGATGCTGCTGTAGAATCGGACGACGACGATTCGGACGACTGGGAAAACGACGATAACGCCCCACTAGACGCCGAATCCAATACAGCCAAAGCCACAAGCTCAGCCGGCTCGTAAACTCTCGACCTAAGCGTCACCCCACGTCGCTTTTTCCCTTTCTCGTCTCGCGCATCAAACCTGGCCGAGAAATCGAGTTCACTTCACGGGCCGACGGCGTCCCTCTCCCACTTCTCATGTGAGGACGGTAATCATGGCGTCCAGCCCGGCACTGTCTCGGTTCAGCTCGGCTCCAACAAAGCAAGGTCTGTACGACCCTGCAGCAGAACATGACGCGTGCGGCCTTGCAATGGTTGCGACGCTGCGCGGAACGCCCGGTCACGACATCATTGACACGGCGCTGTCTGCGCTGCGCCACCTCGAGCACCGTGGTGCGATTGGTTCGGACGCAGGAACCGGCGACGGCGCCGGCATCCTCACCCAGGTTCCGGATGCGTTTCTGCGCGCGGTCAGCGGCGTCGCGTTGCCACCGCTCGGCCGCTACGCCGTCGGCAACGCATTCCTGCCTGACGAACGCAGCGAGCGCGACGGCATCAAGGCCAGGATCGAAGCTGTCGCAGCGGAAGAGAGTCTGACGATCCTGGGCTGGCGCGAGGTTCCCATCCGTCCGTCTGAAATAGGAACCCTCGCTCGCGCGGCGATGCCGGCCATTGAGCAGGTCTACGTTCAGAGCACGCGCACAACGCAGGCCGGTGTCTCTGCTGGTGGCACCCTGCTTGAGCGTCAGGTCTACCGACTTCGCAAACGGATCGAGCGCGAGCTCACCGTTTACTTCAGTTCGCTCTCCAGCCGCACGCTGGTCTACAAGGGCATGGTCACCACTCTCCAACTCGAGCCGTTCTATCCCGACCTCTCCGATCAGCGGTTCGCTTCCAAGCTCGCGCTCGTGCACTCGCGCTATTCGACCAACACGTTCCCCTCGTGGCCGCTGGCCCAACCATTCCGGATGATCGCGCACAACGGTGAGATCAACACGATCCAGGGCAACCGCAACTGGATGCGTGCGCGCCAGTCGCAGCTGGAGAGCGACGTGCTCGGTGACCTCGGGCCGCTGCTTCCGATCGTGACCGAAGGCGCAAGCGACTCCGCGTCATTCGACGAGGTCGTCGAATTGCTGACCCTGTCCGGCCGCTCGCTGCCGCACGCGATCATGATGATGGTCCCGGAGGCGTGGGAGAACCAGACCGAGATCGACCGAAACCGCCGCGATTTCTACGAGTACCACTCGATGCTCATGGAGCCATGGGACGGCCCGGCCGCGTTGATCTTCACAGACGGTTCGCTGGTCGGCGCCACGCTGGATCGCAACGGCCTACGCCCGGGGCGTTACGTGGTGACCGATGACGGGTTGGTCGTTCTTGCGAGCGAAAGCGGCGTGCTCGAAGTCGACCCGAGCAGGGTTGTGCGCAAGGGCCGCCTTCGGCCGGGGCGGATGTTCCTCGTCGACACTGCGGACGGCCGCCTGATCGAGGACGACGAGATCAAAACAGAGCTGTCCGCCGCCGAACCGTGGGGCGAATGGTTGCGTGACGGCCGCATCAATCTCAAGGATCTGCCCGATCGCGAACACATCGTGCACACGCCCGCATCCGTCACGCGTCGCCAACGCACGTTCGGGTACACGCAGGAGGAGGTGCACCGGCTTCTGATGCCGATGGCCATCACCGGCGCTGAGCCGATCGGCGCCATGGGCACCGACACGCCTGTCGCTGTGCTTGCCGAGCGCCCACGGCTGCTTTTCGACTACTTCACCCAGCAGTTCGCGCAGGTCACCAACCCGCCGCTCGACTCGATCCGCGAGGCCGTCGTGACCTCGTTGCAAGCGGGAGTCGGCCCGGAGCGCAACCTGCTGACAGCCACGCCGGAGCATGCGCGCCAAGTTGTCCTGGACTTCCCGGTCATCAACAACGATGAGTTGGCGAAAATCCAGCACATCGATGTGCGCCACGACAGCCACACCACGATCACCATCAAGGGTCTGTACCGGTTCGATGCCGGCCCAGACGCGATGGAGAAGCGCATCGCGCAGATGTGCGACGAAGTGGACGCAGCGATAGAAGCCGGCACGAAGTTCATCGTGCTGAGCGATCGCGACTCCAACAAGGACCTCGCACCGATCCCGTCATTGCTCATGCTCTCCGGTGTGCACCACCACCTGATCCGCACGCAGAATCGCATGAAGGTCGGCATCATCGTCGAGGCCGGAGACGTGCGTGAGGTCCACCACGTCGCGCTCCTGATCGGCTACGGAGCATCCGCCATCAACCCGTACCTTGCGATGGAAACCTGTGAAGATCTGGTGCGCCAAGGGCTGATCACCGGGGTCACCGCCGACAGCGCTGTGAAAAACGTGATCAAGGGGCTCGGCAAGGGCGTTCTCAAGATCATGTCGAAGATGGGCATCTCCACCGTCTCGTCGTACGCGGCTGCGCAGGCATTTGAAGCGATCGGCCTCAGCCAGGAATTCGTCGACCGCTACTTCACCGGAACAACGAGCAAGCTCGGCGGAGTAGGCATCGAGGTGATCGCGGCGGAGAACCTCGCACGACACCTGAGCGCCTATCCGGAGGAAGGTGCCGTCACAGCGCACCAGCGGCTGAACACCGGCGGCGAATACCAGTGGCGCCGCGACGGCGCGCCACACCTGTTCAACCCCGACACGGTTTTCAAGCTGCAACACTCGACGCGCACCCGCCGGTTCGACATCTTCCGCGACTACACCAAACTCGTCGACGACCAATCCGAAACCCTCATGACGCTGCGCGGAATGTTCCGGTTGCAATCCGGCACGCGCCAGAGAGTGCCGATCGACGAGGTCGAATCGGTGGCATCCATCGTCAAACGGTTCTCGACCGGTGCGATGAGTTACGGCTCGATCTCGAAAGAGGCGCACGAGAACCTGGCCATTGCGATGAACCGGCTGGGCGGAAAGTCGAACACGGGAGAGGGCGGAGAAGACACCGATCGCCTTCTCGACCCCGAACGCCGCAGCGCGATCAAGCAAGTCGCTTCCGGTCGGTTCGGCGTGACGAGCATGTACCTCACCAACGCCGACGATCTCCAGATCAAACTCGCCCAAGGGGCGAAGCCCGGCGAGGGCGGCCAGCTGCCGCCGGCCAAAGTGTACCCATGGATCGCACGCACGCGGCACGCCACCGCCGGGGTCGGCCTGATCTCGCCGCCACCGCACCACGACATCTACTCGATCGAAGACCTCAAGCAGTTGATTTACGATCTCAAGCGAGCAAACCCGGCGGCACGGGTGCACGTGAAACTCGTCAGCGAATCCGGCATCGGCGCCGTCGCGGCCGGCGTGACAAAGGCGCTTGCCGACGTCGTGCTGGTCTCAGGGCACGATGGGGGCACCGGGGCGAGCCCGCTGAACTCTCTCAAGCACGCGGGCACCCCCTGGGAACTCGGACTTGCAGAGACCCAACAGACCTTGATGCTCAATGGTATGCGCGACCGCGTTGTGGTACAGGTCGACGGGCAGTTGAAGACCGGCCGCGACGTCATCATCGGTGCGCTGCTCGGCGCGGAGGAGTTCGGTTTCGCGACGGCGCCTCTCGTAGTGTCGGGCTGCGTGATGATGCGGGTGTGCCATCTGGACACCTGCCCGGTCGGCGTCGCAACGCAGAATCCAGTACTGCGAAGCCGGTTCACGGGCAAGCCCGAATTCGTGGTGAACTTCATGGAATTCATCGCTCAAGAGGTCCGCGAATACCTCGCCGACCTCGGCTTCCGGTCGCTTGACGAGATCATCGGGCGCACCGAGCTGCTCGACGTGAACGGTGCGATCGAGCATTGGAAGGCATCCGGTCTTGACCTGTCGCCGATCTTGAACGGTCCGCAATTTCCAGCGGATGCGCCGCGCAAGAACGCTCGAAAGCAGAATCACGAGCTGGAGAAGCACTTCGACAACGAACTGATTCGGCGCAGCGCCGACGTTCTGGAACACGGCGGGCACCTGCAATTGACGCTGCCGATTCGCAATACGGATCGGGCTGTCGGCACCATGCTCGGCCACGAGGTCACGGTGCGCCACGGTGAAAACGGTCTGCCGGCCGACTCGATCGAAGTCACCCTGATCGGCTCAGCCGGGCAGTCGCTCGGCGCATTCCTGCCGAGCGGAATCACGCTGCGGCTGGAAGGCGACTGTAACGATTATGTGGGCAAGGGGCTCTCCGGCGGCTCGATCGTTCTTCGGCCGAATCGCACGAGTGTATTCGCTGCCGAGCGCAACGTGATCGCAGGCAATGTGATCGGATACGGCGCAACGCGGGGGAGTCTGTTCATCCGCGGAATCGTGGGGGAGCGGTTCCTGGTACGCAACTCCGGCGCGACGGCCGTCGTCGAAGGCGTGGGCGACCATGCGCTCGAGTACATGACCGGCGGACTGGCCGTCATCATCGGCAGCACGGGCCGCAATCTCGGCGCGGGCATGTCAGGCGGCACGGCGTACGTCTATCGATTGCGCACGGAACGAGTGAACCCGGATGCCATCGCCTCCGGTGAATTGGAGCTGTCGAGCCTCGGCAGTGCCGACGTCGAGATCGTGCGCGACCTGCTCGAACGCCACAGGGCGGAAACCGATTCCGGTGTCGCTGCCACGATGCTGGCCGATTTCGATACGGCGATCGCCGCGTTCGTCAAGGTGCGCCCACGCGACTACGCAGCGGTGCTTCAAACACGGCAGAACGCGGCGGCGGAGGGCTTGGACCCAGACGGCGATGTTGTGTGGACGCGGATCTTGGAGGTGACCGGTGGCTGATCCCAAAGGATTCCTGAAGGTAACGGAACGCGAACTGCCAAACCGGCGGCCGGTCTCCGTGCGCCTGATGGACTGGAAAGAGGTCTACGAGCCGGGAGATCCCGTCGAACTGCGCAGGCAGGCCGGTCGTTGCATGGACTGCGGCACCCCGTTCTGCCACCAGGGCTGCCCGCTCGGAAACCTCATCCCGGAATGGAATGACCTGATGTGGCGCGGGGAAGGCCGACTCGCGGCCGAACGTCTCCACGCCACGAACAACTTTCCGGAGATGACAGGACGGTTGTGTCCCGCCCCCTGCGAAGACTCGTGCGTTCTCGGCATCAACCAGCCGGCAGTGACAATAAAGCAGGTCGAGGTGTCGATCATCGATCAAGCCTGGGCGAACGGCTGGGTGCAACCGCACCCGCCACAGCGCCTGACCGGCAAGACCGTCGCCGTCGTCGGGTCCGGGCCGGCCGGGCTTGCGGCCGCACAGCAACTGACCCGTGCCGGCCACACGGTCGCCGTCTATGAGCGCGACGACCGCATCGGCGGTCTCGTGCGTTACGGCATCCCCGACTTCAAAATGGAGAAGAAGCCACTCGAGGCCCGCCTCAATCAGATGATGGCTGAGGGCACACGGTTCCGCGCAGGGGTCAATATCGGCGTCGACATCAGCTGGGACGACCTGCGCAGCCGGTACGACGCCGTCGTGGTCGCAACCGGTGCGATGGTGCCACGCGATCTGCCAATCCCCGGCCGCGACCTGTCCGGGATTCACTTCGCCATGGAGTACCTGGTTGAGCAGAACCGCGTCGTGGCCGGTGACAGCATCGAGAATCAGATCACCGCACAGGGCAAGCACGTCGTCGTGCTCGGCGGAGGAGACACCGGCTCGGACTGCATCGGCACGGCGCACCGTCAAGGAGCGCTGTCTGTGACCAATCTTGCCATCGGCAAGCAACCACCACGTGAACGCCCGGCGCACCAACCATGGCCGATGACGCCGAACCTGTTCGAGGTCTCCAGCGCACACGAGGAGGGCGGGCGTCGTGACTATCTGGCCTCGACTGTGGAGTTCCTCCGGAACGAGTTCGGCGAGGTGCGTGCCATCCGCGTTGCCGAGACCGAGTATCTCGACGGCCGCCGTGTGCCGAAGGCGGGCACCGAGCACGAAATTCCAGCAGATCTCGTGCTGCTGGCACTGGGTTTCAGCGGGCCGGAGGCCGCAGCTCTCGTCGATCAGTTGTCACTGCCGTTCGATCAGCGCGGCAACGTGCAGCGCGACAGCGAGTTCCAGACAGACCAGCCGGGCGTGTTCGTCGCCGGGGACGCCGGGCGAGGCCAGTCGCTGATCGTCTGGGCGATCGCAGAGGGGCGAGCAGCAGCCGCGTCCGTAGACCGGTATCTTGAGGGGGAGACTTCCCTGCCGTCACCGATCAAGCCCACAGATCGCGGCATCACAATTTAGAGAAGCCTGACGGTCGACCGACCCGATGGTCGGCTGTACGAATCGCGCGCGTCATCGCGCAGAATCACGGAGTACACACAGAATGAGACGAGCAAAGATCGTCGCGACCCTGGGGCCAGCGACATCCAGCTACGAGAACATCCGCGCCATCATCGATGCGGGCATCGACGTGGCGCGGATGAACTTGAGCCACGGCAGTTACGACGTGCACGAGTCGGTGTACGCGAACGTGCGAAAGGCTGCGGATGATTGCGGCCGCGCTGTCGCGGTCATGGTCGACCTGCAAGGGCCGAAGATCCGGCTCGGCAAGTTCGAGGCCGGCCCGTACGACCTGGCCGTCGGTGACATCTTCAAAATCACGACGGAAGACGTCATCGGCACCAAGGAGCTGTCGGGCACGACATTCAAAGGGTTGCCGCAGGATGTCAATCCGGGCGATTTTCTGCTGATCGACGACGGCAAAGTCAAGGTCAAGGTTCTTGAAACCGACGGCACCGTCGTCACGACAGAAGTTGTTGTCGCCGGCGCTGTCTCCAACAACAAGGGAATCAACCTGCCCGGTGTCGCCGTCAACGTGCCCGCTCTGAGCGACAAAGACGAAGCCGACCTGCGCTGGGGGCTGCGGCTCGGCGCCGACTTGATCGCGTTATCGTTCGTGCGGAACGCGAGCGACATCAATCGTGTTCACGAGATCATGGCAGAAGAGGGCCGCAAGGTTCCGGTGATCGCGAAAATCGAAAAGCCGCAGGCCGTCGACGCCCTCGAGGAGATTGTCGACACATTCGACGCCATCATGGTTGCCCGCGGTGATCTCGGCGTCGAGCTTCCGCTCGAGGCTGTGCCGATCGTGCAGAAGCGTGCCATCGAGTTGGCCCGGCGAATGGCGAAACCGGTGATCGTTGCGACCCAGATGCTCGAATCGATGATCTCAAGCCCGATTCCGACCCGGGCGGAGACCTCGGACGTCGCGAACGCCGTTCTCGACGGCACGGATGCCGTCATGCTCAGCGGTGAGACCAGCGTCGGCGAGTATCCGGTGATCACGGTGCAGACCATGGCCCGTATCATCGAGTCGACCGAAGAGCACGGGCTGGAGCGCATCCAGCCACTCGGCACGAAGCCGCGCACGCAGGGCGGCGCGATCACACTGGTCGCGGCCGAGGTCGCGGCCTTCGTGGATGCGGTCTATTTATGCGTCTTCACCGAGTCCGGCGACTCCGCACGCCGCATGTCGCGGTTGCGCTCCAAGATCCCGATGCTGGCCTTCACCCCGGAGCCGGGCATCCGTCGCCGGCTGGCGTTGACCTGGGGCATCCAGACCTTCCTGGTCGATCGTGTCACCCACACCGATCAAATGTTCGGGCAGGTCGACGACATTCTGCTCGGCGAGAAGCTGGCGGAAGTCGGCGACAAGGTCGTCGTCATCTCCGGTTCCCCTCCCGGAATCTCCGGTTCTACGAACGATGTGCGCGTTCATGTGCTCGGTGATGTGCACAATAACGCGGCTCCCGCGTATGCAGCGATTCCGTAGTCCAACGCGATTGCGGTGGTGACCGGTTACGCTTCCGCCGTCTTTTCAAGCTCTGATCGCGAGTGCTCACGTTGTGTGGCGACGGCGACAGCAGCAGCCGCGCACACGACGACGATACCGAACTGCTGCTGCAGGGTGAATGTCTCCGCCAGCAGGAGCCATCCGAACGCGGCCGCGATGACCGGCCCGACACTGGTGATGATCGCGTAGAGGCGTGCCGAGATTCTGCGCAGGATGAAAGTGTCGAGCGAGTACGGCAGCGCAGATGACAGTATGCCTGCCGCCAGCAACAGCCCGAGCACCCGCCAATCGATCGCGGCATAGTCGATGACGAACAGGGCGGCCGGGACGAGAATCACGGATGCGACGATGCTCGCCACCGTGAGACCCTCAAGCCCGGGAAGATCGTTGGCAACCCGCCGTGTCAGCAGAATGTATGCAGCCCAGGCCGCGGCGGCGGTCAACGCCAGTGCGACGCCGAACGGGTCGAGCGGGCCCGCGGCATCCGTCAACAGCAGGATGCCCGCGGCAGCGGTTACCGCGCAGGCCAGGTCGATCAGCCGTCGCGAACCGAGCAGCGCCAGCGTGAACGGCCCGAGGAATTCGATCGTTGCAGCCAATCCGAGGCCGAGCCTGCCGACGGACTCGTAAAAAGCGAGATTCATGACGGCGAGCACGACGCCGAGTGCGATCGCCGGCCAGAGGCGGCGCCAGGTCAGCTGGCGCGGTCTCGGCCGATAGAACGGCGTGATCGCGGCGACGGTGACGAGCTGACGGACGGTGACGATGACCACGGCGCCGACGATCGGAATCAGCAGGCCGGCGATCGCTGACCCGAGATTGATGCTGACCTCCGTGCCCAACTGGGTGCCCGCACCAATGAGGGATCTACGTCTGTCTGGTCTGTGCGCCACCAGCCGAGCCTACGGCCTGAAACGTTCCGCCGAGCGAGCCAGCAGGTCGAGCACCGTCGCGTCCGTTGTCTGCGTGAAGTCGGCGTACCACTGCCCGATGGCGAAGAACGGAGACGGCCGGGCAACCCAGATGAATTCGTCGACAGCGGGCACGGGTGGCGGGTTCCAGTCCGGTGGCGCCACCGGAACGGCCAGAATGATGCGAGACGCGCCGGCAGAGCGGGCAACCTGGCACGCCGCCCGCGCGGTCGCGCCGGTCGCGACACCGTCATCGACGATGATCGCGGTGCGGCCGGCCAGTTGAAGCGGCCCGCGCTGCCCGCGAAAGCGGCGCGCCCGGCGCGCAAGCTCCACCTGCTCGCGCTGCTCGACGGCATCCACGTCGTCCGTGCTGACCTGCAGCGATGCCACGGTGTCGTCATCGAGAACTCGAACGCCGTCGCCGATCGCGCCCATGGCGAGTTCCTCGTGCCACGGCACGCCGAGTTTGCGCACCACGATCACATCCAACGGCAGCTCGAGTGCCGTGGCGACCTCGTATCCAACCGGAACGCCGCCGCGCGGAAGTCCGAGCACGATCGCGTCGCTGCCGGCGAGGTGCAGCATGCGCTCGGCAAGTTGCAGACCCGCGTCAACCCGGTCGCTGAAGATCATGATGGCCTCCTGTTCCAGTGTCGCACGGGCGGTCACCCAGGGCAGAGGCCTACCATGGGGTTGTGGATGCACGCGGTGCTGTGCCGCCTCGTGCCGTCCTCGATGTCAGGGTGACCGGGGGCGTCGTCCGCGGAGTCGCTGAAGGCGGCATTCATGCGTGGCGCGGCATCCCATACGCGGCACCGCCGCTGGGTCGCTTGCGATTCCGCGCGCCGAAAGCGGTCATTCCGTGGCAGGGCGTGCGCGACGCGAGTGCCTTCGGCGACGTGGCCCCGCAACTGTACAAGGGTCAGTTCCGCGGCGTCGGGCCGCTGATTCCTGCGAGCGAGGATTGTCTGTCGATCAACGTCCTGACGGCGGCGGACGCGTTTATTCCGCACCGCGGCCTGCCGGTCATGGTGTACATCCACGGCGGCGGCTACAGCGTTGGTTCCTCACAGGATTTCACCGGGCAGGGCAACAGTTTCGTGCGCAGCGGGCGGGTGGTGTACGTCAGTTTCAACTATCGCTTGGGCGCCTTCGGATATTTGCATTTCACCCGGTATTCCAGTCGCAAGCGGCCGATTGACGGGAATCTCGGACTCAGAGACCAAGTGGCGGCGCTGCGCTGGGTGCGCACGAACATCCGAGCCTTCGGCGGTGACCCGCACAACGTTACGGTCTTCGGGCAGTCTGCGGGCGGCAACGCGGTGACAACGCTGATGGCGACGCCATCCGCACGCGGACTGTTCTCACGTGCAATCGCGCAGAGTCCGCCGCCCAATGCTGTGTACACGCAGGAGCGCGCAGACGAGTGGGCAGGAGACTTCATCCCGGCGCTGCGCAGTGTCATGCTGCACGACGGACAACCGCTGCCGGATGCCGCCGGGCCGGTCGACGTGCTCCAGGCCGCGACGGCTCTGCAATTGAACAACGCGTCGCTGATCCTTCAGCTACGCAGTCCGGATGCCGACCCCGGCACGTTCTGCCTCGCACCGGTTGTCGACGGGATCATGATTCCCGAGCGCCCGTTGGATGCATTCCGCAATGGGCGTGCACACCGCGTGCCGCTGATCATCGGCACGAACGAGCGGGAGGGCTCCATCTTCCGAGGACGGGTGGACATTCTGCCGCGCTCACCGTCCCGCATCCACACCATCTTCGAGCGTGCACCCCGCTCGGCGCGCCCGGCCATGCGCGCGGCGTATCCGGGACTTCCGGCCAGCCACGCCGCAACAGATTTCAGCGGTGATTACGCATTCTGGTATCCCAGCGTGGTCGTTGCCGACCGCCATGCGCTGGTGGCACCCGTGCACGTGTACCGTTTCGATGTTGCACCTCGGCTGCTGCATGCGCTCCGAATCGACGCGACGCACGGAATCGAACTGTTCACCCTGTTCGGAGAAACGGACGGCACTCTCGCACGCAGAATGAGCGCCCTCGGCGGTCGCGACGCATACGTCGGAGCGGGCGAGCGGATGCGAACGTACTGGTTGGATTTCGTCTGCACAGGCACACTCGCAAAATCGTGGCCGCCGTACACGGTCGATGACCGCCGCACCCTCATCCTCGACAAGGAGGACCGCGTCGAGCACGATCCTCAGCGTGCACGCCGCCTCGCATGGGCATCATTCCTGCCCGACATGTGAGCCGCACCTCTGGTCGATGAATTGTGACGTCGCCGGTTGCCTTGAGCGTCAGCTAGAACACGGTAGTGTTCGGGTCGACCGGCTGCAACGTCGGAATCTTCGCGCTCCTGCCGTCGCCGCTCGACCTGCGCGTCAGCCGGCGGCCGATCCACGGCAGAACGTATTGTCGGTAGTACGCTGCAGAATTGTGCGACTTCTCACCGGCGGGGGCCGCGGCCACCTCGGCCACACCCCATTCCAACGGAACCGGGACGCTTAGCGCTGTCAGCACATTGCTTGCGACGCGCGCATGCCCGAGAGCATTCAGGTGCAGTTTGTCTGCCGACCAGTAACGAATGTCCTCAAGCCCGGCATCCGCCCAGTTGTCGACGAACGTCACAGAATCGCGCGGGTAATGGGCGCGCACCGCGACCGCGAGTTGTTCGCCTCGTTTGCGCAGCAGTGACCCGAGCGGCAGGTTGCGGGACGGGTTCGCGCCGCTGAGCAACAAAACGTGGCTGCCCGAATCCACGGCAACACTCACAGCGTCGCCCAGTTGGGCGGCGATGCTCTCAATCGACACGCGAGGGCGCATGATGTCGTTGCCGCCACCGTTGATGCTCAGCAGTTCGGGCTTCAGGGCGATTGCCGGATGCAGCTGCTCCGCGATCAGCGGGCCGAGCTTGCGACCGCGGATGGCAAGATTCGCATAGGTCACCGGACCCGTCGCCGCGGCGGCAAGCCCCACGGCCACGAAGTCTGCCCATCCGCGCAGACGGCCGTCTGCCAACTCATCGCCGACACCCTCTGTGAAGCTGTCACCGATTGCCACGTAGCTGGAAAACATGCTGTTCACGCTACTCCAGGCCGAGTTGCGAGTACGGCGTTCCGACGCACGGTGAGCGATGACCTGGGTGGCCGGTCGCCGCCTCGTAAGCTGGGGAGGTGAAATTACGCGGCACGATCCGGTCCATCGAGTCACTATCGCATGAGGGTTCCGGTCTGACGGCGTCCGGGGCACGGCCCGTCGCAATCGCCTCAGTGCCCATCGAGTTCGAACTCACGGATGTCATGACCGTCTCCGCGAAACCCGGCGAACCCGTCACCCTGTCGGCGTCGGCGCGGAGTCGAGACACACGAGACCTCGACGCGGGCGGCACCACGTACAGCGAAACGTTGGCTGCGCTGAAAGCGCTCGTGCCGGAGGGCTGGCGGCTGCAGCACATCATCGTGGTCGACGACTGATCACTGCCCCCGCGGGTCGTCCGGCGGGTTCGGCTGCTCGGCGGTACTGTCCTCATCCGGCCAGTGCCGGGCGATCAGCTTCGGCGCGAGCCAGAACAGAGCAATCGTGCCGATCACTGCGCGCACGAACGTGAACAGCAGCACCCACCAGCCGACGCTGCGACCCGCAAACAGAAACCCGGCCCCGATCAGCGCGAGCGCGACATCGGCGGCGTACGGAACCCGCAGCCAGAACAACAACCGCTTCGTGGGGTCCACGGTCTGTGGTCCGCTCAGCAGTCAGGCATCGTCCGCGCCGCGTTCGGCCGTGATGTCCTCATCCGCAATGGAGGCGAGCACCAATTGCCAACTCGGCACGGATGCCTGTTCGAACGGCCCGCGGCCGTCCGTCATGTATGCAAGCTCATCGAAGGCGACCAGCCAGCGGGCCGCGCCACCGAGATTGAGACCCGGGTAGGCGATCAACTCGCTGTCACCGGGAGCGATGATGACGCCGGAAGGCTCGCCGTCCCATGAGTCGCGACCGCCGGCATCCGCTTTGATGAACACACGGGCGCCGATTCCGACCGCCGGTTCCTCAGGTGTGCGGCGCACGCGCTGCGGGCGTACGCCGTCGCCGGTCTCGCGATGGCTGCGGCGTCCGAACATGGTTTCAGGCTACAACGATCTCAGATCCTGACAGGTGGACGTTGAGCTCCGCACGCCAGCACGGTCATCCAGTGAGTAGAGCGATCCCGGGGTCCGCATACTCCGCGAATTCGTTGTGCCGGTGGTGGGACTCGAACCCACACGTCCTTTCGAACAAAGCATTTTGAGTGCTCCGCGTCTGCCATTCCGCCACACCGGCGCACAACAACGACACCCAGAATACCGTAGGCTTTCACCCGTGAGTGACCAAGAAACTGCCCCGGTGGCGCCGCGTCGCGTCGTTGTCGCGGAAGACGAATCCCTAATCCGCCTCGACATCGTCGAAATCCTGCGTGACAACGGCTTCGAAGTCGTCGGAGAAGCGGGTGACGGCGAGACGGCTGTCGCCCTTGCGACCGAACTCCGCCCCGATCTGGTCATCATGGACGTCAAGATGCCGCAGCTCGACGGCATCTCGGCGGCCGAGCGCCTGTCGAAGGCGCATATTGCTCCGGTTGTGCTGCTGACAGCGTTCAGTCAAAAGGAACTCGTCGAACGCGCCAGTGAGGCCGGCGCCCTCGCCTACGTTGTCAAGCCATTCACCCCGAACGACCTGCTGCCTGCGATCGAAATTGCTCTTGCTCGCTACGCCCAGATCATCGCGCTTGAAGCGGAGGTCGGCGACCTCGTCGAACGATTCGAGACGCGCAAGCTCGTCGACCGGGCCAAGGGCCTGCTGAACGAGAAGATGGGGCTGACCGAGCCGGAGGCGTTCCGCTGGATTCAGAAGGCATCCATGGATCGTCGCCTGACTATGCACGATGTCGCCCAGGCGATCATCGAGCAACTCGCGGTCAAGAAGTCGTAGCAGCCCGCCTCGCGGGCGGCGGGCACGACGACCTCGTTGTCGCGACGGAGCGGAAGATCGCCTCACGCTGTCGCGCGGTGAATGATTTGCGTGGGCGCGGGCGCCGCATCCCCGACGGCCAGCCCGAGGATTTGCCGCGCAAGACGGCGCCCGTAGCTTCGCGTGTCGACGCGGACCGTCGTCAACGCAGGGCGCCAGAACGCGGCTTCTGGAACATCGCCCATCCCGATCAGGGCCATTCGACCGGGAACCGCAATGCCCGCGTCAAGCAGCTCCGCGAGAATCGCAAATGCGACAGTGTCTGTCTGCGCGGCGATCGCTGTCACGGACTGCGGAAGCTCGCGTACGTGTCTACGAAGCGACGTGCCGTCTCCGACTCCGAACGTGACCAGCTCTGGCATTCCGAGCCGACGGGCCGCCGTCTGACTGTAACCGGTCAACTTCAACTCGAAGGGGCTCGCGCCTGTCGCGGTCGCGATCGCGACGGACGAGTGCCCGGTTTCGGCCAGGTAGGCGAGCTGCGTCTGCAGATGGGAAGCCATCCCGTCGATCCAGCCGCCGTCAGCGGCGCCGTCGTCTGACCCCGCGTACAGGCCGGGAAGATCGATGATCGCTCGCGGATTCACCGCCTCGACAGCGGCTGCGCCCGACCTTCGCGCAGCGCCAGAGAAGGAGACGAACAGGCCGTAGCCGGCGGTTGCAAGTTCCTCATCCAGCCCGTCAATGAAGGCCTCGAGCATCGGCGCGCGAGGAATCTCGCCGACCTCGAGCACGACGAGACGCGAACTTCCCTCACGCAGAGCTCGCGCGATCGGATGCACGTGGTACCCGAGTTCGCCCGCTGCCGCGAGCACACGTGCGCGAGTTTCTGCGGAAATCGTCTGGTCGGGTGCATCGTTGAGCACGAAGCTCACCGTTGCGGGTGAGACGCCGCTCGCGCGGGCCACATCTCGCATAGTGCTGCGACGCTCTGCCACGACGGGCTCCTCCCGCCCACTGTCACGGATGCTGCTAGTCTAGGCACTAATCCGATTTAGTAACTTGATTGACGTCGTCTTTGATGGCCTGAGAGGAAGCACCGTGAAGTCACTCGTCGTCACAGGACCCGGAACCGTGGAGTTCCTCGACATCAAAACGCCCATCGCAGGACCTCGCGATATCGTCATCGCTCCGAAGGCCTGCGGCATATGCGGCTCCGATGTCTTCTATACGCACCGAGGGGGCATCCCGCCGCGCGAAGGTCGCACCCCGCTCGGCCATGAGATTGCCGGAGAGGTGGTCGAGGTCGGCGCAGATGTCGAAGACGCCGCGGTTGGCGATCACGTCGTAGTCAACCCGATGGCCAACTCCGATGGCATCATCGGCAATGGCGGGGCACAAGGTGGCCTGTCGGAGTGCCTCGTGCTGTTCGACGCAAAGGCCGGGTCACATTTCCGCGTGATCCCCGCGGAAATTCCCTGGCAAGTGGCCGCACTCAACGAGCCTATGGCGGTCGCGTTTCACGGTGTCAATCGTTCAGGGGCGGGCAAGGGATCGAAGGTCGTGGTCTTCGGCGCGGGGCCAGTCGGCCTCGGTGCCGCGATCGGTTTCAAGAGCAAGGGCGCGGCGCACGTCGTCGTTGTCGACATTGTGGCGAACCGGCTCGAAAAAGCAATCAGGGTTGGCGCCGACGCCGTCATCAACTCGGCCGAGGAAGACGTCAGCGAACGACTCAAGCAACTCCACGGCGAGGTGCCGGGCTTCATGGGCCAAGGAACCAAAGCGGCCACGGATATCTACTTCGATGCGGCAGGCGCGCCCATCGTCATCGAGACCGCGCTCGCGGCAATGCGCAACCGCAGCGTGCTCACCATCGTCGCCGTGCACAAGAAGCCCGTTGAACTCGATCTGCAGGAACTCCTGACCACGGAGCCCGACATCCGGCTCTCGATGGGTTATCCGACCGAGATCTTCGAGGTAACAGACTCGATCATCAAGGACTGGGAAAAATATCAACACATCATCAGTGACGTGCTTCCGTTCTCGGACGCCGTCAAGGCGGTCGAGCTTGCCGCCACTCCCGGGGCGAGCGACAAAGTCGTCATCGCGTTCGAGTAGGACCGGCGGCAGAAAAGGTCGGCAACCAACTGCTTGCGCGGCCGCTACCGCAGCTCCTTGATCAGGTTCGTGATCCGCAGTGTCGAGCAGCGGCGGCCGCGTTCATCCGTGATGACGATCTCGTGGCTGGTCAGAGTGCGGCCCAGGTGAATCGGCGTGCACACACCGGTCACGATCCCGGCGGTCGCGCTGCCGGTGTGCGTCGCACTGAGCTCGATCCCGACCACAGAGCGATCCGGCCCGGCATGCAGTGCGGCGGCAAGAGAGCCGAGTGACTCCGCGAGCACGGCATACGCGCCACCGTGCAACAGGTTCATCGGTTGGGTGTTGCCCTCGACCGGCATCGTTCCGACGGTGCGTTCCACCGTGAACTCGAGCATTTCGATGCCCATCTTGGTGGCCAGAGCCCCCATTCCGTGCTCATTGATGTACGCCAGAATGTCGACGCTCATGGCCGTTTCTCCTGCCTTCGTTCCGTGGACGACGATCGTGGCAACACTGCCGGATGCCGGTGTCCGAGGCGCCTTGTAGGCTGGCTCACGTGTCGGACTCCGAAAAGCCTACCCTCCTGATCATCGATGGCCACTCGCTCGCATTCCGTGCGTTCTACGCGTTGCCGATCGACAGCTTCGTCAATCGCGAAGGGCAGCACACCAACGCGATCCACGGTTTCATCTCGATGTTGATCAATCTGCTCAAGAACGAGAAGCCGACGCACATCGCTGTCGCATTCGATATCTCGCGCTACTCGTTCCGCACCCGCGAGTACCCCGAATACAAGGGCACCCGAGGCGTGACGCCCCCCGAGTTCGTCGGGCAGATCCCGTTGCTGGAGGAAGCTCTGCACGCGATGAACATCACAACTGTTTCGAAGGAAGATTTCGAGGCGGACGACATCCTGGCAACCCTGTCTCGACGAGGCGCTGAGCAGGGCTACCGAGTGCTGGTCGTCTCCGGCGATCGCGACAGCATTCAGTTGGTGAACGACGACGTCACACTGCTCTACCCACAGGTTCGCGGCGTGTCGGAGCTCAAACGTTACGACCGCGACGCCGTCGTCGAGCGCTACGGCATCGAACCCGAGCAGTACCCGGAGGTCGCAGCTCTCGTCGGCGAGACCAGTGACAACCTGGTCGGAATCGACAAAGTCGGTGAGAAGACCGCGGTCAAGTGGGTCAAGCAGTACGGGACCGTTGATGAGATCATCGCGCACGCTGACGAGATCAAGGGCGTCGTTGGCGAGAAACTGCGCGAGCAGAAGGAGAATGCTCTGCGCAACCGCCGACTCAACAGGCTATTGACCGATGTCGAGCTGCCGGTCGGGCCCGGCGATCTCGAGCGGCAGCCCGTCAACGAACAGGCGGTGCGCGACGTGTTCGATCGCCTGCAGTTCAAAACGCTGCTCGATCGCGTTCTGAAGATCGCCGAGTCCGACGGCAGCGGCACGGACGCCGATTCGGCCGGCGCTTCCGGTACAACGGATGCGAGTGCTCCGATCGTTCGAACGCTCGTCGACGAGGAACTCGCGCACTGGCTGACGAAGGTATCCGGCAGCGGTGCCGTGCCGCTGGGTGTGCAAGTCGAACGCGGCCCCAACGGAATCACCGGCCTCGGACTGGCGAGCGCCAACGAATCCGCATTCGTGCCATGGGAACACGGACGCCCCGACTACGTGGCGCTCGAAGAGTGGCTCGCCGGCCCCGCCCCCAAGTATTTCTTCGATGCGAAGCCGCAGATCAAGGCGCTCAGCCGTGCCGGAATGGCCGTTGCAGGGCTCGCGTTCGATACGAAGATCGCCGGGTGGCTGATCCATCCGGCAAAATCTCCGGTCGGGCTTGCCGAACAGGTCTACGAAGTGCTCGGTGAGGATCTGCCGCAAAGCGACCCGAATCAGCTGCTACCCGAGACGGAAGCGCTCAGCCCTGCAACGCAGGCCTGGTACGTCGTGCGACTGACCGAAGCTCTGTCAGCCGCCCTCGAACCGGGCACACGCGGCGTGCTCGACGCGATCGAGTTGCCGATCGTCATGGTTTTGGCTCGGATGGAACTCGCGGGCGTCACGATCAACGAGAACGTCTTGGCCTCGTTGCGCGAAGAACTAACGGCCAGTGCGAATGATTACGCCACACGCGCGTTTGCACAGATCGGGCATGAGGTCAACCTCGGATCGCCGAAGCAGCTTCAGCAAGTGCTGTTCGAGGAACTCGACATGCCCAAGACCCGATCGACCAAGACGGGCTACTCGACGGATGCCGCCTCGCTCGCCGACTTGCAGGAGAAGAACCCGCATCCGTTCCTCGGATTGTTGCTGCAGCACCGCGATGCCACAAAACTGAAGCAGATCATCGAAACACTCGAGCGCGCGATCGAACCGGATGCCCGCATCCACACCAGCTATGACCAGACCGGAACCAGCACCGGGCGGATCTCCTCCAACGACCCAAATCTTCAGAACATCCCAGTGCGCACAGAAGAAGGGCGTCGCATCCGCTCGGCGTTCGAAGCCGGTCGCGACTTCGAAACGCTGCTGACCGCGGACTATTCGCAGATCGAGATGCGGATAATGGCGGACCTCTCCGGCGATGAAGGCCTGATCGAGGCGTTCAACGCGGGGGAGGACCTGCACCGATTCGTTGGCGCGCGGATCTTCGGGGTGACGCCTGAGGAAGTCAGCCCCGCGATGCGCACCAAAGTCAAGGCGATGTCGTACGGCCTCGCATACGGGCTGAGTGCCTTCGGCCTCTCCAAACAGTTACGGATCGAAACTGCTGAGGCCAGGCAGTTGATGACGGATTACTTTGCACGTTTCGGCAAGGTGCGCGACTATCTGCGCGACGTGGTCGAGAAAGCTCGCGTCGACGGCTACACGGAGACGATCTTCGGCCGACGACGCCCGTTCACCGACCTCACGAGCACCAACAGGGTGCTGCGCGACAACGCTGAACGTGCGGCTCTGAACGCGCCGATCCAGGGGTCTGCTGCTGACATCATGAAGCGTGCGATGATCGCCATCCATGCCGACATGCTCGAGCAGCAGCTGGCGTCGAACATGCTTCTGCAGGTGCACGACGAATTGATCTTCGAGGTGGCGACGGGCGAGTGGGATGCTCTGGAGGCCATTGTCACCGATCGCATGTCAACGGCGGCGCAGCTGCGTGTGCCGCTGACGGTGCAGGTGGGGCGCGGCCCGAACTGGGATGCCGCCGCGCACTGACCAACGCCGTCTCGATACGCTCGCTGCCGCTCGCTACTCGACCGGCGGCGCCCTAGGCTTTCAGCCATGACAAACGAAGAATCACGGCAACCCACGCCGATCGACGAGATCGCCGAGCAGTGGGTCGACACCCAGTTGGAGTTGTACCCCGAGTTCCATGTTTATCTCGGCCGACCTGGCCGCGAAGGCGAATACGGTGACTATTCACCCAACGGCCTTGATGCCGCGGCGGCAGCAGCGAAGGCCGCACTGGCCGCAATCCGCCAAGCAGAACCTGTCGATGACATCGACACGGTGACGCAACTAGACCTGACCCGGGAACTCGAGCTCGCGGTCGAGAAGCACGATGCCGGATTCGCTCAGCGCGACCTGAACGTGATCGCCTCACCACCACAGTCGTTGCGGGAGATCTTCGACCTGTCACCGACGGCATCCGAAGAGGACTGGTCGAACATCGCCACCCGGATGCACAACCTGCCTGCGGCAATGGCCGGCTACATTCAGACGCTGCGCAGCGGAATCGCCTCCGGCAACGTCCCAGCCATCCGTCAAGTGCGAGAGGTCATCGCCCAAGCAGACAAGCAGGTTGCGGCAGACGGCTTCTTCTTCGAACTGGCGCAGAATGCGCGTGCCGGTGACAGCGACCTTCCTGCGTCGCTGCGCAGCGACTTGGCGGCGGCGGCCAGGGAGTCCGCGCAAGCATACGCGGATCTCTCGGCGTTCCTGAAAGCCGAGTTGGCGGGGCACGCCCCCGAAAAGGATGCCGTCGGCCGCGAACTCTACGCGCTCGCCTCCCGCGATTTCCTCGGCGCGACAATCGATCTCGACGAGACGTACGAGTGGGGTGTCGAGGAACTACGCCGAATGGTCACTGAGCAGGAGGCGATCGCGAAGGAGATCAAGCCCGGTGCGTCCGTGGCCGAGGCGATCGAATTTCTCGACGGTGACGCCAGCCGCAAACTCGAGGGCACAGACGCGCTTCAGCGGTGGATGCAGGAGACAAGCGATCGCGCGATCGAAGAACTCGGTTCAACCCACTTCGACATTCCCCAGGAGTTGCGCAACCTCGAGTGCATGATCGCCCCCACCCAGGAGGGTGGCATTTACTACACCGGCCCGAGCGACGACTTCGCTCGTGCCGGTCGGATGTGGTGGAGTGTGCCCAAGGGCGTCACCGAGTTCGACACGTGGCGTGAACTGACCACCGTCTACCACGAGGGCGTTCCGGGTCACCATCTGCAGATCGGCATTGCGACATACAACAAGGCCCAATTGAACAGCTGGCGCCGGATCGCAGGCACATCCGGGCATGCGGAGGGCTGGGCGCTGTACGCGGAGCGTCTGATGGAGCAACTCGGTTACCTCGACGACCCGGCAGACCGGCTCGGGATGCTCGACGGCCAGCGGATGCGCGCAGCGCGTGTTGTGCTCGACATCGGCGTGCACCTCGAGAAGCAGCGACCGGACGGCGCCGGTGTGTGGACCGGCGACGACGCGTTCGAGTTCCTCGCAGAGAACGTGAATATGAACGAGGGATTCGTGCGTTTCGAGGTGAATCGGTACCTCGGCTGGCCCGGGCAGGCGCCGTCATACAAGGTCGGACAGCGCATCTGGGAGCAGCTCCGCGACGAGTACCAGCGTCGCGAGGGCGCTGCCTTCGACTTCAAGGAATTCCACGCGAAGGCTCTCAACATCGGCGGTGTCGGTCTCGACACACTCAAGGTGGCGATGTTCGGCTGATCAGCCTCGCCTGGCGGGTTCAGCCTCGCCGTGCGAGATCAGCCTCGCCGGGCGAGTTCAGCCGAGGGGAAAGCGCAACCGCGCGATCGCCGTGCCATCCCATGCCGCAGATGCAACCTCGTCCGGGCGAACGGCGACGACGCTGCCGCCGCGTGCGAGCACACTGACGGCGATGCGCGACAGCACGTCGTAGGCCGGCTCGCCCGAAGGCATCCGCGTTCCGTTGTCCGGAGCGAACTCGATCGCACCGGACGCGTCGTCGAAGGTGCCGTTGACATCGACAGAGAACGCGAACACGAGGGTTCGCACGGCACCGCTCACGGCCGCCCGCGCGATCGTCGAGAGCTCGGTCGCAGCGAGGCCGTTACCGCTGTCGTTCGCGATCGCGTCCACCTCGTCTTGGGCTGTCCGTGCGTTCCACTCGGACAGCCGGTCGCGCATGACCTTGTCGATCTCGGCGGCGGTCAGACGATCAGGAGCGCCCGAAACGGGGAGCAGGACACGCTCGCGAACACCGCGCGACTGGAACATGCTCAGCAGCGGCTCGTTGGCGAAGATGAAAACGACATCGGATTCGCGCGGGTCACGCTCGGCGAGTTCCTTCGCCACCGCGTCGCTGACCCGTTTCGCATAGGTGTCCATGAGGGTCTTGCGCCCCTCGTCACCGATGAGCCTGCCCTGACGTTCGCGCTCGGGAATCGGGTCGCGGTTCGTCGCCTCGTCCAGGTTCGCCGGATGCGCTGCGGCAACCTCGACCTTCGCAGCGCGTGCCTCTGCGGTCGCGAACCACAGACTCCATTCGTTCGCAGACAGCAGCACTGCGTACGCCTCTTGTGGAAAGGTCACCGAACGCAACAACTGCCCGATGTCGAAATACTCGGCGACCTGCAACTGGTTCTCCAGTCGATTGGGAAGCACGAAGACCTCGCTGAAATCCTCGGCGACGAAGAGCGCAAGCGAGGAGGCCAGATTGCCCCAGAGCTGCTGATCGGCAGCGATCCGCGACCACTGGCCGTGCAACGCCGTACGCAGCGCATGCGACGCTCCGGATGCCGCAACCCGCTCGATCGCATCGTCGAACGCACTCTTCACCGCGGTGAAGCTCGCTTCGCGTCTGCCGACGACAGGAGAGGTCGCTGCGTAAACAGTGATCGAATGATCACGACGCTGCGCAAGCCGCAGAAAATCTTCCGCATCGGGCAGTTCATACTGGACTGACATCATGCTCCCTTCATTGGGTGTGACTGCTGCCAGCCTACGGTGCGCTGACAGCGGAATCTCGTTTGTATCGTCCCGGAAAACACCGTTAGGATGGAACGTCACGTTTGTGACGTCCTATTCGCCTGCCGTGGCGGAAAACATCACTGCAATGCTCTGTTCACGGCCTGATTCATGTCCACACTGGAGTAATTACTCAATGACAATCGCAACGACCGAAAAGGCAACCAAGCAGGTCGCGATCAACGACATCGGTTCTGCTGAAGATTTTCTTGCCGCGGTCGAAAAGACTTTGAAGTTCTTCAACGACGGAGACCTCATCGAGGGCACCGTTGTGAAGATCGACCGCGACGAGGTTCTGCTCGACGTCGGTTACAAGACCGAGGGCGTCATCCCCTCGCGTGAACTGTCGATCAAGCACGACGTCGACCCGAGCGAGGTCGTCAACGTCGGTGACACCGTCGAAGCCCTTGTTCTCCAGAAGGAGGACAAAGAAGGCCGCCTCATCCTGTCAAAGAAGCGGGCCCAGTACGAGCGCGCATGGGGCGACGTGGAGAAGATCAAGGATGCCGATGGCGTGGTGACCGGATCGGTCATCGAGGTCGTCAAGGGCGGCCTGATCGTCGACATCGGCCTGCGTGGCTTCCTTCCGGCATCGCTGATCGAGCTCCGTCGCGTTCGCGACCTGACCCCGTACCTTGGCCAGGAGATCGAAGCCAAGATTCTCGAACTCGACAAGAACCGCAACAACGTGGTTCTGTCGCGCCGTGCCCTGCTGGAGCAGACTCAGTCCGAGAGCCGTACCACCTTCCTCAACAACCTTCAAAAGGGTCAGGTCCGCAAGGGCGTCGTCTCCTCGATCGTCAACTTCGGTGCGTTCGTGGACCTCGGCGGCGTCGACGGTCTCGTGCACGTCTCCGAGCTCAGCTGGAAGCACATCGAGCATGCCAGCGAGGTTGTGGAGGTCGGCCAGGAGGTCACCGTCGAGATTCTCGAGGTCGACCTCGACCGCGAGCGCGTCTCGCTGTCGCTGAAGGCAACGCAGGAGGACCCGTGGCAGGTGTTCGCGCGTACGCACGCCATCGGCCAGGTCGCACCGGGCAAGGTCACGAAGCTCGTTCCGTTCGGTGCGTTCGTTCGCGTCGCAGACGGCATCGAGGGCCTCGTTCACATCTCCGAACTCTCCGGCAAGCACGTCGAACTCGCCGAGCAGGTCGTCTCGGTCGGCGAGGACGTCTTCGTCAAGGTCATCGATATCGACCTCGACCGTCGTCGCATCTCGCTCTCGCTCAAGCAGGCCAACGAGGGCGTGGACCCAGAGGGCACCGAGTTCGACCCGGCGCTGTACGGCATGCTCACCGAATACGACGAGGCCGGAAACTACAAGTACCCCGAGGGCTTCGACCCGGAGACGAACGAGTGGAAGGAAGGCTTCGACAGCCAGCGCGAGAAGTGGGAGCAGGACTACGCTGCCGCCCAGGCTCGCTGGGAGGCTCACAAGAAGCAGGTCGCAAAGGGACTCGAAGAGGAGGCTGCCGGCACACGTGGCGGCGCCGCCTCGACGTTCACGAATGACACGTCCGCTGCCTCGGCCGGCACGCTCGCAGATGACGAGTCGCTTGCTGCTCTGCGGGAGAAGCTCTCCAGCAATAGCTGATCGTCACACGCGAAACGGCCGGGCCCGCAATGGGCTCGGCCGTTTCGTGTTCTTGTGGGCCGGGTAGTCTGTCTGAGTGCATCTCCTCGCGCTCACCGGCGGAATCGCCTCCGGAAAATCGACCGTCGCTGCCCGGCTCGCGGAGCACGGTGCCGTGGTCGTCGACGCTGACCGGCTGGCACGCGAGGTTGTCGAACCGGGAACGCCTGCGCTGCACGCGATAGCGAAGCGATTCGGGCCATCCGTGATCCGCACGGACGGCAGCTTGGACCGGCAGGCGCTCGCCGGCATCGTGTTCTCGGACGAGGCAAGCCGACTGAGCCTCAACGCCATCACGCACCCTGCGGTGTGGGCTCGCGCGCGCGAGTTGTTCGCGCTCGCCGAGGCGAACGACCCGGGCGCTGTTGTCGTCTACGACGTTCCCCTTCTGACCGAGGTTGCTGAGGGTCGACCGCTGAAATTCGACCGCGTCGTCGTCGCGCATGCCCCGGCCGAGACGAGAATTAGTCGGCTCGTCGAGTTGCGCGGATATTCACAGGCGGATGCCGCGGCGCGCGTCGCAGCGCAAGCATCCGATGCTGACCGGCTCGCTGTCGCCGACGTTGTGATCGACACCGGCGGGTCGCTGGCACAGACGCTGCAGCAGGCGGACGAGTTGTGGCAGACCGTGCGCGGATCAGGCGATGCCGACTCGCACGCACGGCACGGTTAGGCAAGAATGTACGCGTGATCGATTTCTCCGACCCAGCAACCCGCAATCTCCGACTCAGCAATGCAGAACGGGACGAAGCCGTCGCAGCCCTCGACCAGTTTGCGACAGAAGGCAGACTGACTGACGCGGAAGCGGCGGAGCGCGCAGCGTCCGTTCGCGCCGCGACAACGCGCGGGGACCTCGCACCGGTGTTCGCTGACCTCCCCGCCGGGACGACGCCCTCAACCGGTTCCCACCCGCTTCCACCCCGGAGCGCGCACGAAGCATTCGCGGAGCCGACTGAGGCCGCTCCCGGTGAGAAGGCATTGCGCAACGGGCAGTACGCGCTTGCCGCCATCGCACCGTTCGTGGCCGTCGCACTGTTCTTTCTCACCGGCACCCTGTGGGGCTACAGCGTTGCCTGGCTTTGGTTCCTGCTGATTCCGGTGGCGGGAATCCTCGTATACGGCGCTGGCGGGTGGGACACGCGCGATCGCGGCCGCGACCGGCACCGCAATCGCAACCGGTAACACGGCGGCACTCGTGCCCGCGAGCATACGACGGCCGAGTGTCTGTGGTTCTCCATAAACTTGAATCATGGAACCAACCCGCGCTGTGCATCCGTTCGAGGTCATCAGCGAGTACTCGCCAAGCGGTGATCAGCCACAAGCGATCGCCGAACTGGCGGCGCGGATCAACGCGGGCGAAACCGACGTCGTTCTGCTCGGCGCCACCGGCACAGGCAAGTCGGCGACAACCGCCTGGCTGATCGAGCAGGTGCAACGACCGACACTCGTACTCTCACACAACAAAACGCTCGCCGCGCAATTGGCCAACGAATTCCGCGAGCTCATGCCGAACAACGCCGTTGAGTACTTCGTGTCGTATTACGACTACTACCAGCCAGAGGCATATGTGCCGCAGACGGACACCTTCATCGAGAAGGACTCGTCAATCAACTCCGAGGTCGAGCGACTGAGGCACTCGACCACGAACTCACTGCTCAGCCGGCGAGACGTCGTCGTGGTTTCGACCGTGTCCTGCATCTACGGCCTCGGCGCCGCCGAAGAGTACCTCGACGCGATGGCGGCGCTGCAGGTCGGCCAGCAGGTTGGGCGCGACCGCTTGATTCGCATGTTCGTCGGTATGCAGTACGAGCGCAACGACGTCGACTTCTCGCGCGGCAAGTTCCGCGTACGAGGTGACACCATCGAGATCATTCCGGTCTACGAGGAGCACGCCATCCGCATCGAACTCTTCGGTGACGAGATCGAAGCACTGTACGCGCTGCACCCGCTGACCGGCGAGATCATTTCACGGATGGATGCGGTGTCGGTCTTTCCGGCAACCCACTATGCGGCGAGCCCGGAAACCATGCAACGCGCGATCGGAACGATCAAGATCGAACTCGAGGAACGCCTCACCGAACTCGAACGCGCCGGAAAGCTGCTCGAGGCGCAACGCCTGCGGATGCGTACGACATTCGACTTGGAGATGATGGAGCAGATCGGGTTCTGCTCCGGCATCGAGAACTACTCAAGACACATCGACGGCCGCGCACCTGGGGAGGCCCCGCACTGCCTGCTCGACTACTTTCCAGATGATTTCCTCGTCGTCATCGACGAATCACACGTGACCGTGCCGCAGATCGGGGCCATGTACGAGGGCGACGCTTCACGCAAGCGCACACTCGTCGAGCATGGCTTCCGATTGCCGAGCGCGCTCGACAACCGCCCGCTGAAGTGGAACGAATTCAAAGACAGAGTCGGTCAGACGGTCTATCTGTCCGCAACGCCCGGCCGTTACGAAATGGGGCTCGGTGCGGGCATCGTCGAGCAGATCATCCGCCCCACGGGTCTGATCGACCCGCAGATCATCGTCAAGCCGACCAAGGGTCAAATCGACGATCTGCTTGAGGAGATCCGCGTGCGCGAAGAACGCAACGAACGCGTTCTGGTGACGACACTGACCAAGAAGATGGCTGAGGAACTCACCGGCTACTTCGCCGAAGCCGGCGTTCGCGTGCGCTATCTGCACTCCGACGTCGACACGTTGCGCCGGGTAGAACTGCTGACAGAATTGCGGCAGGGCGTCTACGACGTGCTGGTCGGCATCAATCTGCTTCGTGAAGGCCTCGACCTGCCCGAAGTGTCCCTGGTTGCGATACTCGACGCGGACAAAGAAGGGTTCTTGCGGTCATCGACATCGCTCATCCAGACAATCGGACGCGCCGCCAGGAACGTCTCCGGCCAGGTCATCATGTACGCGGACGTGCTGACCGATTCGATGAAACAGGCCATCGACGAGACGACCCGCCGTCGCGCCAAGCAGGTCGAGTACAACACTGAAAACGGCATCGACCCGACGCCGCTGCGCAAGAAGATCGCAGACATCACCGATGTGCTGGCCAGAGAAGGGGCGGACACTGCGAAGATGCTCGCCGGGCGTGACAGCAAGAAGAGGGCGCCGACGCCGAATCTGCGTCACGTGGGTATCGCCGCTGCTGGAGCGAACGAGCTCGAAGCGTTGATCGCCGATCTGAACGACCAGATGCTCGCCGCGGCCGGCGAACTGAAATTCGAGTTGGCCGCGCGACTGCGCGACGAGCTGGGCGACCTCAAACGTGACCTTCGGCAAATGGAGAAAGCCGGGCACGCCTGAGCCCAGGATCAGCGGCCTGTCGGCGAGGCTCGGCGCGGTACGGTGAACGGATGACGAACGTGGCACCAGGCAGCGTCGAAGAGCAGCGATGAAACGCTCCGGTGCGATCCTGATCGGCTGCATACTGCTCGGCGCTGTCCTCGTCGTCAGCGTCGGATTGCAAGGTGCGGCCCAGTTCACCGGAATACGCTGGGTGCCCGACTTCAGCGCACCGCACAACACGAACTTTCCCACCGGACGGCAACAGCCCACTGGCACCATAACGCCGTTGCCCGCCGCGCCAGGAGCCGCGCGCGGCGCGCTCGACCTCTCGATCGTCGGCTGGATTCTGGTGGGAATCGCCGCATTGACGGCAATCGTGCTCGTCTTGCGCTGGCTTGCTCGACGGCCGGACAGGACTGCCCAAGGGTTGCCACCGACGTCGATCGACTCCGTTGACGATCTGGTTGCCGAGGTTGTGCCTGAGGCGGTCAGCGCTCCCGTCATCAAGCGTGGCTTCTCTCGTGCGATCGCGAGCCTCGACGAGGAGCGGGAACCGCACGACGCGATCGTGAAGGCCTGGTTGGGCGTGCAAGACGCTGCAGCCGAGTCGGGCATCCAGCGCCGAGGCGCAGAAACGCCCACCGAATTCACATCGCGAATCCTGAGGCGAGTGCCCGCTGACTCTTCAGCGGTCCGGACATTGTTGAACGCCTACTTGCGTGTACGCTTCGGCGACCACCCCGCAACCGAAGAGGATGTCGAACAGGTCCGCCGCGCGTTGCAGTCGCTCTCGATGTCGTGGGATGCCGCGCTGAACGCCCGCGCCGCATCCGTTCCGAGGCCGCCATGGGAGCGCCGTTCATGACGACGCAAGCACCGACCCAATCGCCGTGGCGCGCCCTACTGCGACGTCCGTTCCGTCGACGGGCGATCGGCCTCCTGGTGACCGCCGCGCTTGCTGCCGCCTTCCTCTGGTATCTCGGCATTGATGCCTGGCATGCCACGCTCGTTGCCGCAGCCGTGATCGCCCTCGGATTGAGCTGGCAACTGATCCCGGATAATCCCGCGTCAAGCTGGCCGCTCGAGCTGTCAGCGCGTGCTGATGGCAACCGTGGTGACGTCACTCGGCTGTCCTGGACCCTGCGCACTCGCAGGGGACGCGTGCAGCCCGGTGCTCTGATCCGCATCAGGCTTCTGGCAGCACGCAGACTCGAGCCGCACGAGCTCGATCTGGACGATCCAGCGGACGAAGCGGCCGTCATCGAATTGATCGGGCCGGCCGCGTACCGGACGCTCCGGCCGAATCCCCGTTCACTGCCAACGTTCTACCAGCTCGAGCGCTGCCTCGACGGCCTCGGGCACCTGGTCGAGGCTGGTTCCGGTGTAGCGGATCCGCCGTCGCGTACCGCCACAACCCAATTCGGCCGCCTGTTCGACGGCGCAACCACCGCACTCACCGATGCCTTCACAAGGGATGCCCGAGCAGAAAGAGAACGTCATGACGCCGGAAACTGACAATATCGATGAGACCGCCCCGATGCCGATCGCCCCGATGCCGATCACCGAAATCGCGCGTTTGAGCGCCGCCGTGCTTGAACGAGTCAGCACGGTGGTCGTCGGCATGACGGATGCGCTCGAATTGGCACTCGCCACCATTCTTGCCGGCGGCCACGTGTTGTTCGAGGACGTCCCCGGCCTCGGCAAAACGCTGGCCGCGCGAAGCATCGCCTCGGCAATCGGCCTGGACTTCCGGCGACTGCAGTGCACTCCGGACCTGTTACCGTCAGACATCACAGGGTCGTTCGTATACACGCCTGCAGGCGGGGATTTCGTCTTCAGACCAGGTCCCATCTTCACAGGGCTGTTCCTCGCAGACGAGATCAACCGCACGGCACCGAAGACCCAATCAGCACTGCTGGAAGCAATGGCAGAAGCGCAGGTCACCGTAGAAGGCAAGAGTTTCGCGTTGCCGCAGCCGTTCCACGTCATCGCCACGTCGAACCCGATCGAGTTCGAAGGCACATACGCGTTGCCAGAAGCACAATTGGACCGCTTCATGGTGCGCTTGGCCGTCGGCTATCCGGCAGGCGACGGTGAGCGGAAGATTCTCCTCGGCCGCATTGCACGGCGGCACGAGGTGGCGCACGTGGAGAAAGTCGTCGATGCGCAGACGTTGCTCGCGATGCAGCGGGGAATCGAGACCGTGCACGTCGACACGGACATCGTCGACTACTGCGTGAATCTTGCGGCGGCGACGCGATCCAACTCATCTGTACAGGTCGGTGCGTCTCCACGCGGCTCTCAGGCGCTGATGCTGGTCGCGCGCGCACTTGCCGTGATGAACGGGCGTGATTTCGTCGCACCGGAAGACGTGAAGCGTGTCGCCGTGCCTGTGCTGGCTCATCGTCTGTCACTGACGACGCAGGCGTGGGCGAACGGCATCCAGGCGACCCACGTAATCGCCACGATCGTCGAGCAGGTCGCCGGCCCACCCGCCGTCGGTGCAGCCCATCAGGAGCCCGTGGCGCGATGACCGCCGACTCCGACCACGACGCACTCCCGCCAACGGAACAGTCGGCGCCAGAACAGTCGGCGCCAGAACAGTCAGCGCCGGAACAGTCAGTGCCGGATGCCGAATACGCGCCGGTGTGGCGGCTCAGCGCGGCCGCGCCGGCCGCAGTCGCGGTCGCCCTTCTGCTGTGTGCGGGCGGAGTGCTCTTTTCACGGCTAGAACTCGTGCTGCTCGCGCTTCCGTTGCTGATCAGCGCGGCGCTCGCTTGGGAGAAGCGCCCGCCGGGCGCTCACGCCGTGCAGCTGCGCGCCCAGCTATCCGCGCTGCCGGACCGCTCGAGCCTCGGCTACACCATCGCACTGCGGATGCCCGAGCCCGCCGAACAGGTGCAGTTGCGACTGACCGGCCTCGGCGAGCCGATCGGCGACGTACTCATCGGCCGCGTCGGCGCCGCAGCTGTTCACGGCGTAGTTCCGCTAGTGCACTCCGGTCCTCAGGAGTTCTTGCGCATCGAACACCGGTTGATCGGCGCGGACGCGGGCTTCATCAGCAACATCGGCCCAAGCGTCATCGTCAGCAGGGTGATCGAGCCGAAGTACGATCCGGTTTCGAGCTTGCCGGTGCCGCCCGTGCTGCACGGGCTTACCGGCACACACCCATCGCGACGTGCAGGAGACGGCGGCGAGTTCCGCGACATTCACCCATTCGTACCGGGCGACCGGTTACGCAGGATCGACTGGAAGGCGACCGCGCGCCGCGGCAGCGAATCCGGTGAACTGTACGTCCGGCGCACGACGGCGGATGCAGACGCCACGGTGCTGCTGGTTCTCGACAGCAGGGACGACATCGGTGAAAACGTCGACGCGTGGGGAACCACCTCGCCGCTTGCCCAGGGGCTCGGGTCGATGGACATCGCCCGCCAGGCCGCAGCATCGCTCGCCGCCGGCTATATCCGGGTCGGCGATCGGGTCGGCTTCCATGACCTCGCTTCGAGCGCCCGAGCCGTGCAGCATGGCAGCGGCAGCAGACACCTGGCTCGCCTCGTTCGCGCGATCGAGCAGGCCGGTCCGTCGGGCCCCGTGCTGTACCGAGTGCGACCACCGATCGTCGTCACCGGCGCGCTGATCTACGTGCTTTCCACGTTTCTCGACGACGAAGCCGGCCGGATGGCCACGCTGTGGCGCGGTGCAGGACATCGGGTGATCGCCGTCGATGTGCTTCCGGCGGCCAGGCTCAAGCACCTGACCCGTGAGCAGCTCGTGGCTCACCGCATCGTCCTGATGGAGCGTGCCGATCGCGTGCGGGCGCTCGAACGCATCGGCGTCGAGGTGATGCGATGGCAGAATCTGCACGCCGGCGTAAACCGTGCTGCGCAACTGCGCACGCTGAGCAGGCCCGCGAGGGCCGCGCGGTGAGCGGGGGAAGCCCATTGGACGATACGGCTCGCGAAGCTGACGGCAACGTGCCCAGCGGCGCTGATCGGGTGCGACTGCGCTCCCGGCCGCAGATCGGTCAGCGCGTACCCGGATGGGCGCTGCGAGTCGCTGTCGTCGGCGTCGGGGTCGCCCTGAGCGTGAGCCAGCTGCCGCTCGGACTGTGGTTCGGCTTCGGTTTGACGCTGGCCGTGCTCGCGGGCTTCTTCCCGCGCCTTCCCGCCGCGTGGGGGCTCATCATCCTGCTCAGCGCTGGAGTCCTGTGGCGGCAGCCGTCACCGCTCGACCTGCATTTCTATCTGCTCCTGGCCGGGGTGCACCTCCTGCACCTCCTGGCGTCCTTCGCGCTGGTGATGCCCGTTCGTGCGCGCCTGCAGCTCCGAGGTTTCGCCGCGTCGCTGAGGCGCTACCTCCTGATCCAGGTGCCGGTTCAACTGGGCGCCGGTCTCGCCTTGTTCGTTTTTTCCCCTCGGATCGGCCACGTCGCGGATGCGATTCCCGCCGCCGCGGCGGTGGCGGCCGTGTCGTTGGTCGTGCTCGCAGTCGTGCTCACCGGCCCGCTTCTGCGTGCAAGATTGCGCGGCTGAGACTGCACGGCTGAGACTGCACGGCTGAGACTGTGCGGGTAAGACTGCGCCGGGTGAGACTGCACCGGTTGAGACTGTGGCGGTTGAGACTGCACCGATGGGCGGAGCTGGGCGCCCCTGTTCGCTGTGCGCAGCAGTGCTCGGGTGAAGAATGTCAGTGGCGGAACATAGACTCGTGTGGTGTCAGTAACTCAGGTGCAATCCCAGGCAAAATTGAGTGTGCGCGGTGCCCGCGTGCACAATCTGCGCAATATCGATCTGGAGATTCCGCGAGACGCGTTGGTCGTTTTCACCGGGTTGTCCGGGTCGGGCAAATCGTCACTCGCGTTCGACACGATCTTCGCGGAAGGGCAACGCCGCTACGTCGAGTCACTGTCCGCATATGCGCGCCAGTTCCTGGGACAGGTTGATCGGCCCGATGTCGATTTCATCGAAGGACTGAGCCCCGCCGTCTCGATCGACCAGAAGTCGACAAACCGCAATCCGCGCTCAACTGTCGGCACGATCACCGAGATTTACGACTACATGCGCCTGCTCTGGGCCCGTATCGGCATACCGCACTGCCCTGTTTGCGGCGAGAAGATCCAGCGCCAGACCGTGCAGCAAATCGCCGACCAGTTGATGGAACTGGAAGCAGGAACGCGCTACCTGATCCTCAGCCCGATGGTGAAGCAGAAGAAGGGCGAGTTCGTCGATCTCTTCGCCGAACTCGGCGCAAGCGGCTACGCCCGTGCCCTGGTCGACGGAGAGCAGATCCAGCTCAGCGACCCGCCGACTCTGAAGAAACAATACAAACATGACATCTCGGTCGTCGTCGACCGCCTCGTCGCCGGCCCCGACATCCTCGGCCGCCTCACCGACTCGCTCGAGACCGCGCTCGGCCTGACCGACGGTCTGATCGAGGTCAGCTTCGTCGACAGGCAGGGGGCGGATGCGTCGCGCAATTTCAGCGAGAAGCTCTCCTGCCCGAACAACCATCCGATCCAGCTGACCGAGATCGAACCCCGCACGTTCTCGTTCAACGCCCCGTTCGGAGCCTGCCCGGAGTGCTCCGGTCTCGGAACCAGGATGTCAGTGGACGAGGACCTGCTCCTCGGCGATACGTCGTTGAGCATTGCTGAGGGTGTCATCCTGCCCTGGACCACACAGGGCAAGGGGCTGTTCCAGTATTACGAGAAGCTGCTCGATGGGCTTGCACGCGATCTGCACTTCGATCTGGAGACCCCGTGGAAAAAACTGCCGCAGGCCATCCAGAACGCTGTGCTGCGGGGCGACAACTTCGAAGTCAAGGTCAAGTGGCGCAACCGGTACGGCAGGGAAATGAGCTACACGTCCGGGTTCGAAGGCGTGGTGCCGTACATCGAACGACAGTATTTACAGGCTGAAACAGACACGCAACGCCAGCGTTGGGCCGAATACCTGCGAGAGGTGCCGTGCCAGGTGTGCGGCGGCAAACGGTTGAAGCCCGAAGTGCTCGCCGTGCTCGTGCACGGCAAAAGCATCGCGGATGTCGCGTTCCTCAGCCTTGCCGACGCCCGCGTGTTCATGAACAAACTCGTCCTCACCGAGCGCGAGCAAAAGATCGCAGCTCAGGTGCTTCGTGAGATCAAGGTACGGTTGGACTTCCTGATCCAGGTCGGCCTGAATTATCTGAGCATGGCGCGCGCAGCGGCCACATTGTCGGGTGGCGAAGCGCAACGCATCCGGTTGGCCACCCAGATCGGCTCCGGTTTGACCGGCGTTCTGTATGTGCTCGACGAGCCGTCGATCGGCCTTCATCAGCGCGACAATCGCCGATTGATCGAGACGTTGATCGCCTTGCGCGATCTCGGCAACACTCTGATCGTCGTCGAACACGACGAAGACACCATCCGCACGGCTGATTGGATTGTCGACATCGGCCCCGGTGCAGGAGTCAACGGTGGTCGGGTCGTGCACTCCGGGTCGTTCGAGGATCTGGTGGCCAACACCGCATCGCTCACAGGAGACTATCTAGCGGGCCGGAGGTCGATTGAGACGCCCAGCACCCGCAGGCCGATCGATCCGGAGCGAAAGATTACGGTCGTCGGTGCACAAGCCAACAACTTGAAGAAGGTCACAGTCGACTTCCCGCTCGGCACCTTCATCGCCGTCACCGGGGTCAGCGGCTCCGGCAAGTCGTCCCTCGTCAACGATGTGCTCTACCGGGTGCTGGCCAACAAGCTGAACGGTGCACGCAAGTTGCCGGGCAAGCACACCAGGGTCACCGGGCTCGAAAACCTCGACAAAGTCGTGCACGTCGATCAGGCGCCGATCGGGCGTACGCCGCGCTCCAACCCCGCCACGTACACCGGCGTTTTCGACCGAATTCGTACGCTCTTCTCCGAGACACTCGAGGCCAAGTCGCGCGGATATCTGCCCGGGCGATTCAGTTTCAATGTCAAGGGTGGTCGTTGCGAGGCGTGCTCCGGTGATGGAACGATCAAGATCGAGATGAATTTCCTGCCTGATGTGTACGTCGCCTGCGAGGTGTGTGGAGGGGCGCGTTACAACCGGGACACGCTCTCCGTGCGCTACAAAGGAAAGAACATCGCGGAGGTGCTCGACATGCCGATCGCAGAGGCAGCCGAATTCTTCGAACCGATCTCGGCCATCCACCGCTATCTGAAAACGTTGGTCGAAGTCGGTCTCGGGTATGTTCGCCTCGGCCAAAGCGCGACCACGCTCTCCGGCGGCGAGGCGCAGCGGGTCAAGCTCGCGACTGAGCTTCAGCGTCGCTCGAACGGTCGCAGCGTGTACGTCTTGGACGAACCAACGACCGGGTTGCACTTCGAAGATGTGCGCAAGCTGCTGATGGTTTTGAACGGTTTGCTCGACAAGGGCAACACCGTCATCGTCATCGAGCACAACCTCGATGTGATCAAGTCCGCCGACTGGGTGATCGACCTCGGCCCAGAAGGCGGAGCCGGCGGTGGCCGGGTGATCGCCACAGGAACACCTGAACAGGTTGCCCACGCGAAGGGCAGTTTCACCGGAGTGTTCCTCAAAGAAATCCTCGAGGGGGATTCGGAACACCTCGAACGCAAGAGCGCATGAGCCGATGAGCGACGCCGTCGGTTATCGACCCAAGGCCGGTGAGATCCCCACCGGCCCCGGTGTGTACCGTTTCCGGGACGAGAACAGGCGCGTCCTCTATGTTGGCAAGGCGAAGAACCTACGTGCACGCCTGAGCAACTATTTCGCCCCGTTGGCCAGCCTGCACGAACGAACTCGGCGCATGGTGACCACGGCAACGAGCGTCGAATGGACCGTCGTCGCCAACGAGTTCGAAGCGCTCCAACTCGAATTCACCTGGATCAAAGAGTTCAATCCACCCTTCAACGTCCAATTTCGCGACGACAAGACGTACCCGTACCTCGCCGTCACCATGGGGGAGGAGGTGCCGCGGGTCATGGTGACCCGCAACAAGCATCAGAAAGGCACCCGCTACTTCGGCCCGTACACGAAGGTCTGGGCGATTCGGGAAACCGTCGATCTCATGCTCAAGGTGTTTCCGATGCGCAGCTGCTCAGACAGCGTGTATCGCCGTGCCGAATTGACGGGTCGGCCGTGTCTGCTCGGCGACATCGGCAAATGCGTCGCCCCGTGTGTCGGCCGGGTCACGAAGGAGGAACACCGTGCGGTCGCCGACGACTTCGTCTCATTCATCGCCGGCAACGACACTCACTATGTCCACGAACTCGAAGACCGGATGCGCGCCGCTGCAGAAGCGCAGGAATACGAGGCAGCCGCTCGCTTTCGCGACAATCTTGGGGCCTTGCGCGCCGTCATGGAAAAGACCGCCATCGTTCTCTCAGACCATGTCGACGCGGATGTCTTCGGAATCGCGGACGACGAACTCGCGGCCGCTGTTCAGCAGTTCATTGTGCGAGGCGGTCGCATCCGCGGCGTGCGTAGTTGGGTGGTCGACAAAGAACTGGACGTGACGCGGGCCGACCTCGTCGAGACGGTGCTGCAGAACGCCTATGAAGACGACTCTGTGCCGCCGCGCGAGGTGCTCGTGCCGGAGTTGCCGGACGACGCCGAGGAATTGGAGCTCTGGCTGGCCGCACGTCGGCACGAGGCCATCGACCAGCAGACCGGACGCGTGCTATCAGGCGGTCGGGTGCGGATCAAGGTCGCGCAGCGGGGCGAGAAGGCGGCTCTGGCTCTGACTGCAGAACTCAACGCCAAGAACGCGTTGATGCTGTACAAGACGCGGCGCAGTGCAGACTTCGTCACGCGCTCGCAGGCACTTGCCGACATCCGAGACGGGCTCGGCATGGAGCAGGCGCCATTGCGAATGGAATGCTACGACGTCTCACACCTGAGCGGCACCAATATCGTCGCATCGATGGTCGTATTCGAAGACGGCCTGCCGCGCAAAGATCAGTACCGCCGGTTCAGCATTCCATCCTCCACAGACGACACGGAATCGATCTATCAGGTCATCTCGCGTCGGCTGGCCTATCTGAAGGAGCCGGGCCCTTCGGCAAGCTCAGGGACCGAAGAGGCACACTCGGGGACCGAAGAGGCACACTCGGGGACCGACGAGGCACACTCAGGGACCGAAGAAGTGCGTCCTGTCGGTAAGTTCGCCTATCCGCCGCAGCTGTTGATCGTCGACGGCGGGCAGCCGCAGGTCGCGGCGGCGGCGCGTGCGCTCAGGGAGTCCGGCGTCACCGGCATACAACTGGCCGGCATCGCCAAGCGACTCGAAGAGCTGTGGCTGCCGGACTCCGACTACCCGGTGATTCTGCCGCGCAACAGCGATGCACTCTTCATGATTCAACGCATCCGCGATGAGGCACACCGATTCGCGATCACCTATCAACGTGCGCGGCGTAAGCGCGACATCGCATCCGTCCTCGGCGAGATCCCGGGCCTCGGCCCCACCCGCGTTCGAGAACTCCTGCGTCATTTCGGGTCGGTCGCACAGCTGAAGAAGGCGGACATCGCCGGGATCACCCAGGTCCCCGGCATCGGCAGCGCGCTGGCCACGACAATCCATGACGCTCTACACGGCGGTTGACGCGGCCCTCGGGACGGCCCAGCGAGGGCGGCGCTTTCGAGGCGGCGGCGCTTCGATAGGCTAGGAGCAGGTCACTCAACCCGACGGGGGGCTCGATTCAATGACCGCGGAACCGGAGCAACTGCAAGAAGTACTGATCGTCACGGGCATGTCAGGGGCCGGGCGGTCCACTGTCGCGAACGCGCTCGAGGACCTCGACTGGTACGTCGTCGACAACCTTCCGCCGCAAATGTTGCGGCCGCTGGTCGAACTGGCAAGCCGTGCCGGCTCAACCCTGCCGAGGATCGCAGCGGTCGTCGATGTTCGCGGGCGCAATTTCTTCTCGGACTTGCAGGACATCATCCACTCCCTGCGGGTGGGCACCCAAGTGCGGGTGGTGTTTCTCGAGGCAACGGACGCTGTTCTCGTTCGCCGTTTCGAGTCAGTCCGGCGCCCCCACCCGCTCCAGGGCGACGGAACGCTCCTTGATGGGATCAGCCTCGAGCGCACACGACTGCGGGAAATCCGCGAGTCGAGCGACATCATCATCGACACCTCCGACCTGAATATCCACCAATTGGCCACGACCATCACCGAAACATTTGCGGCCGAGAACACCGCTGGCGTGCAGGTGACGGTGATGAGCTTCGGCTTCAAGTACGGCCTACCGTCGGATGCTGACAACGTCGCGGATGCCCGCTTCCTGCCGAACCCATTCTGGATTCCGACGTTGCGGTCGCTGACCGGGCTCGACGAAGATGTGCGCACCTTCGTTTTCGAGCAGGCAGGCACAGAGGAATTCCTTGTCAACTACGAGCGGGCACTAGAACCCGTGCTGGCCGGCTATCAGCGCGAGAACAAACGACACGCCGTGATCGCGATAGGCTGCACGGGGGGAAAACACCGCTCCGTCGCGCTCGTCGAAGAGCTGGCGTCCCGACTGGAGCATCTCCCCGGCGTCGCCGTCAACACGAAACATCGCGACCTCGGCCGAGAGTGACGGGCAACCGACCAGCACAGCGTCCGCACGAGTACAGCGTCCGCACCCAGCGTCCGCACCCAGCATCAGCACAGTCCAGCGCATCATGAGGCGGGCACCGAACCGCAGAATGGAAGTTCTCATTGGCACTCACTGCAGACGTCAAGGATGAATTGCTCGGTGTTGCGGTCAGCAAAACCACCGTCCGGGCGGCAGAACTGGCCACGATCCTGAGGCTTGCCGGCGGGCTTCATCTGATCTCCGGCCGCATCGCAGTCGAGAGCGAATTGGACACCCCCGAGCTCGCGCGCCACGTGCGCAAAGCACTGGCCGAGTTGTACGGAGTGCGCAGCGAGGTTTCCGTGATCTCGGCGTCGGGCATCAGGCGGAGCAACCAATACCTGGTTCGCGTGCTCGACGGCGGCGAAACCCTTGCCCGGCAGACCGGCCTGCTCGATGCCCGCCGCCGAGCGATCCGTGGCCTCCCGAATCGCCTGACCACCGGGTCGAAGGAGGAGCTTGCAGCTCTGTGGCGCGGAGCGTTCCTCGCTCATGGATCGTTGACGGACCCGGGCCGATCTGCGGCATTGGAAATCACCTGCCCAGGCAACGAGACCGCAATGGCGTTGGTCGGCGCTGCCGGGCGGCTGGGCGTTTCAGCGAAAGCGCGCGAGGTGCGCGGTGTGCACCGAGTCGTCATCCGCGATGGTGAAGCGATCGGCACCATGCTCGCGCGCATGGGCGCGCACGACACGGTGAAGGCGTGGGAAGAGTTGCGCCAGCGCCGCGAAGTGCGAGCCACCGCGAACCGCCTGGTGAACTTCGACGACGCGAATCTGCGACGTTCCGCGCAGGCGGCCGTCGCAGCGTGCGCTCGAGTTGAACGCGCGATGGAGATCCTCGGCGACAACATGCCGCAGCATCTGCGCTACGCAGGGGAGTTGCGGCTGCGCTTTCGCGACTCGAGCCTTGACGAGCTCGGTCACCATGCCGACCCGCCCATGACGAAGGATGCCGTAGCCGGCCGCATCCGCCGGTTGCTGGCGATGGCCGACAAGCGCGCCGCAGACCTCGGCATCGACGGAACAGAAGCCAATCTGCCCGCCGACCTCGACGTTTAGCCCGCCAAACGCGCCGAGCCTGGGTCGGTACACTGGAAACGTCACTCTAACCGCGCCTGGAATCGCTCTCGGTGCGGGTGAAATAACGAGGAGATTACTCAATGGCTGACTACACACTCGCCCCCCTTCCCTACGATTATTCGGCTCTGGAGCCAAACATCAGTGGGCGCATCATGGAGCTTCACCACGACAAGCACCATCAGGGTTATGTCACCGGCGCCAACACGGCGCTGGCCAAGCTTGCGGAAGCCCGAGACGCTGACGACTTCGGAAACATCAACAAGCTCCAGAAAGACTTGGCCTTCAACCTGGCAGGTCATGTGAACCACACGGTGTTCTGGAACAACCTCTCGCCGGACGGCGGCGATAAGCCCACCGGCGAACTCGCGGCCGCAGTCGACGAATTCTTCGGATCCTTCGACAAGTTCCGTGCCCAGTTCACTGCGTCGGCACTCGGCATTCAGGGTTCCGGGTGGTCGATCTTGGCGTGGGACGCCCTGGGCGGCAAGCTCATCATCGAGCAGCTCTATGATCACCAGGGCAACTTGGCAACATCGACCGTGCCGCTGCTGACCCTCGACATGTGGGAGCACGCATTCTATCTCGACTACGTCAACGTCAAGGCCGACTATGTGAAGGCATTCTGGAACATCGCGAACTGGGCCGATGTCGACAAGCGGTTCCAGGCCGCACGTGAAAAGACATCCGGGCTGCTGCTACTGTCATAGCTGGAATGGTGTCCCGGGCGGGTGCACCGCCCGGGACGCCGTCGTCCGTCCTTCCCCCTCAAACAAAAATGCGCCTCGCGGCGCTGTGAACAACAGGAGTGATCTGTGTCCGTCAAGATCGGCATCAACGGCTTCGGTCGTATTGGTCGTAACTACTTTCGCGCAGCCTTGGCAAAGGGCAGCAACCTCGAGATCGTTGCGGTCAACGACCTCACAGACAACAAGTCGCTCGCACACCTGTTGAAGTACGATTCGATCACTGGCCGTCTTGATGCAACCGTCGAGCTCGAGGGCGACAACATCGTCGTCAATGGCAAGCCGATCAAGGTTCTCGAAGAGCGCGACCCCGCGAATCTGCCATGGGGCGAACTTGGCGTCGACATCGTGATTGAATCGACGGGCCGCTTCACGAAGTCAGAAGATGCGCGCAAGCACATCACAGCCGGCGCGAAGAAGGTCATCATCTCGGCCCCTGCTTCCGGTGCGGATGTCGCGACACTGGTTCTGGGCGTCAACGAGGGCACATACGACCCCGCAACTCATGACATCATCTCGAATGCGTCGTGCACCACGAACTGCCTGGCCCCTTTGGCCAAGGTACTTCTCGACAACTTCGGCATCGAGCGTGGCCTCATGACCACAGTGCACGCATACACCGCCGACCAGAACCTTCAGGACGGCCCCCACAGCGATCTGCGTCGCGCCCGGGCCGCTGCCATCAATATCATCCCGACCTCGACCGGTGCCGCGAAAGCGCTCGGCCTTGTCATCCCAGAACTCGTCGGCAAACTCGACGGCTATGCGCTGCGCGTGCCGGTGCCGACCGGTTCGATCACAGACCTCACCGTCGAGTTGACCAAGCCGGTGACTGTCGCCGAGGTCAACGCGGCATACAAAACGGCAGCAGAGGGCAGCCTCAAGGGCATCCTCAGTTACACCGAAGACCCGATCGTCTCCAGTGACATCGTGTCCGACCCGCATTCGTCGATCTTTGACGCCGGCCTCACCAAAGTCATCGGATCGCAGGTGAAAGTCGCTTCGTGGTACGACAACGAGTGGGGCTACTCGAACCGGCTCGTCGACATCACCGAGTACGTGGCAGACCGCCTTTAGACACCGATCCGCTCGACCGGATCCGCTCAACAGAAGGAACGCAGTGACGCTTCGCACTCTCGATTCACTGGGTTCGCTCGCCGGCAAACGCGTCATCGTCCGCTGTGACCTGAACGTCCCCCTCAAGGACGGCGTGATCACGGACGATGGCCGCGTGCGGGCGTCGCTGCCAACACTCAACGCGCTCATCAACCAGGGCGCGCGAGTGGTGATCATCTCGCACCTGGGACGACCGGACGGCGTGCCAGACGCCCAGTACAGCCTCGCGCCGGTGGCGCAGCGACTGTGCGAGCTGCTGGGCAAACCGGTCACTTTCGCGCACGACACCGTCGGCAGCGCAGCACAGGATGCCGTTGCCGGGCTCGCAGACGGCGACGTCGCGCTCCTGGAGAACCTCCGCTTCAACCGCGGCGAGACGGCGAAAGATGCGGAAAAACGCGCGTCATTCGCCGCCAAGCTCGCAGCGTTCGGCGACGCGTTCGTCTCTGATGGGTTCGGTGTCGTGCATCGCAAGCAGGCCAGCGTCTACGAGCTGGCGCAGGCGTTACCGAGCGCCGCCGGACAACTCATCGCGACGGAACTGGATGTGCTCAATCGCCTGACAGCTTCGCCGGAGCAGCCCTACACGGTCGTTCTCGGCGGCTCCAAAGTCTCAGACAAGCTCGGCGTCATCGGCCACCTGCTGCCGCGCGTGAACACGCTATTGATCGGCGGTGGCATGATGTTCACCTTCTTGGCAGCGCAAGGCCACGCGGTGGGCGCCAGCCTGCTCGAGGCAGACCAACTCGAGACCGTGCGCGACTATCTGACACAGGCCGCCGCTCTTGGCGTCGAGATCGTTCTGCCGACCGACGTCATCGTGGCGTCACGGTTCGGTGCGGATGCGGAACATGTGGTGCGCTCTGCAGAAGCAATCGAAGACACCGCGTGGGGGGCATCCGGGCTCGGACTCGATATCGGGCCGGAAACCGCGGCCACGTTCGCAACGGCGATTCGCGCGTCACGCACCGTCTTCTGGAACGGCCCGATGGGTGTCTTCGAACTGGCGCCGTTCGCAGAGGGCACGCGCGCCGTCGCAGACGCACTCACAGAGGTCGACGGCCTCAGCGTTGTCGGTGGCGGCGATTCCGCAGCGGCCGTGCGTGCACTCGGCTTCGCCGACCATCAGTTCGGCCATATTTCGACGGGCGGCGGTGCAAGTCTCGAGTTCCTCGAGGGCAAGAAGCTCCCAGGACTGGAGGTACTCGGATGGCAACAGCAGTGAGCGGATCAGGGCCGAAATCGGTGGGGCGCACGCCGCTCATCGCAGGCAACTGGAAGATGAATCTCGATCACCTGCAGTCGATCGCATTCGTGCAGAAACTGGCGTGGAGTCTGAAAGACGCCGCACACGACTACGACGAGGTTGAAGTCGCGGTCTTCCCGCCGTTCACCGATCTGCGCAGCGTGCAAACGCTGGTCGCCGCGGACAAACTCCCACTCGCCTTCGGCGCCCAGGACGTTTCAGAGCACGATGCAGGCGCCTTCACCGGTGAGATCTCGGCCGTGTTCCTGGCCCATCTCGACTGCCGATATGTGATCATCGGCCATTCGGAGCGGCGAACGCTGCACCACGAGTCCGACGAGGCCGTCGCGACAAAAGTTGGCGCTGCACTGAAGAACGGGATCGTGCCGGTTATTTGCGTTGGTGAGACGGCAGAGGATCTGCAAACGCACGGCCCGAGTGCGGTGCCGGTCGCACAGCTCACAGCCGCGTTGGCACAGGTGACCGATGCTTCGGATATCGTCGTGGCATACGAGCCCGTTTGGGCGATCGGCTCCGGCCAGGCGGCGACCCCCGATCAAGCCGAGAACGTTGCGGCGGCACTGCGTGCGGTGCTTGGCCAAGAGGTCGGAGCCGGCATTGCGGCGCGCACACGCATCCTTTACGGCGGATCGGTCAAGTCTGGCAACATCGCCGGCTTCATGCGCGAGCCGAACATCGACGGCGCACTGGTCGGCGGTGCGAGCCTCGACGTCGCAGAGTTCGGCGCGATTGCACGTTTCAAGAAACACGTCGGGCTGTAGCCGGCCAAAGCGTCGCGCGAGTGCGTGGCGGTTATACTTGTCTGTGGCCTCGATAAGCGTTTGCTCGGCCATTGTCTTTCCGAAAGGTTATCCGTGCCGATTCTCCAGGTCGTGTTGCAGGTTCTGCTGGGTATCACCAGCCTCCTGCTCACCCTCCTCATTCTTCTGCACAAGGGCCGCGGCGGCGGTCTCTCCGACATGTTCGGCGGTGGCACCACATCGAACTTGAGCGCGTCCGGAGTCGCAGAGCGCAACCTCAACCGCATCACCGTCATTCTGGGTTTGATTTGGATCGCGTGCATCATCGTGCTCGGCCTGATCACCAAGTTTGCGGCGTAGACAAGGAGATTCCATGGCATCCGGAGGCAGTGCAATTCGAGGTTCCCGCGTCGGTGCGGGTCCGATGGGGGAGCAGGACCGGGGGTATCACGCCGAGCGAATCACCATCTCGTATTGGGATGCCCTCGGTAACGAGACTGTGCGTCACTTCGCGGCGAACCTGCCCGAAGAAGAGATTCCCGAGACGATCGACTCCCCGCAGTCCGGCCTCCCGGCCGGGCGCGACAAGGAGAACCCGCCGTCTGTCGCGAAGCTCGAGCCATACAAGACACACCTGGCATACGTGAAGGAACGTCGCACAGAAGACGAGGCCGCACAACTGCTCGAAGACGCGTTGCGTCAGTTGCGCGAACGGCGCGGCAAGCTCTCTGCGACGAACTGATCTCGATACGGCTGCTCCTTCGTCGCGGCCTACTCGATCACCGTGGCAGGGTTGCTCCTTCGTCGCGGCCTACTCGATCACCGTGGCAGGGTTGCTCCTTCGTCGCGGCCTACTCGATCACCGTGGCAGGGTTGCTCCTTCGTCGCGGCCCACTCGATCACCGTGGCGAGTCGAGCGTCGAACTCGTCAGTAAATCGAGGCGATGAGGCTTTCCGGAACTTCGGCGGCAGCATCTTTGTCGACGAAGAACACGGTGCGCTTGCGCCCTTTCGCGCCAGCGACGGGAACCTCTGTATAACTGGCGCCCGCTAACGCGAGCCCGAGGGCAGACGCCTTGTCCGCGCCCGCAAGCACGAGCCAGATCCTGTCCGACGAGTTCAACACAGGGCGGGTCAGGCTCAACCGTGCCGGCGGCGGCTTCGGAGAGTTTGTCACAGCAATCACAACGGCATCCGTCTCGCGAATCCCCGGGCGGTCGGGGAACAGCGAAGCAATATGTCCATCGGGCCCGACCCCGAGGAATGTGATGTCAAAGCGCGGCCATGCAGCGCCGTCCTCACCGTTTTCGGCAAGCCGGGCAGCGTAATCGGCGGCAGCGTCCTCGATGCTGAACCCCTCGTCTGATGCGGGGAACGGATGTACGTTTCCCGCCGGAACGATGATGTGGTCCAAGAGCGCCTCGCGAGCCTGTTTCTCGTTGCGATCATCCGAGTGCTTCTCGACGAAGCGCTCGTCACCCCACCAGAAGTGCACACGAGACCAGTCGATCGTGTCACGCGCCGGCGAGCTATTCACGGCGGCAAGCACGGCAATCCCCATCGTGCCGCCGGTGAGGACAACGGTGGCACGCCCACGATCGTCGAGGATATCAACGGTTTTCGTGATGAAACGCGCGGCGACAGAAGCCGCCAGCGCTTGCTTGTCTGGGTGAACAAGCACCCGCCGTTCGTTCGTCATCGATTACCCCGCCGCTCCCTGTTCAGCCGCCTCAAGCCGAGCCAGCCCGTGTGTGATCACCTCGCCGTAGAGGTCATCTGGGTCCAGCCTACGCAGTTCCTCCGCGAGACAGTCACGTAGCCCGCGGCGGGGGAGTGAAAGGTCGTGCACGGGTTGCCCAGGCTGGCTGAGCGTTGCGATGCTTGGCATGTCCCGTTCGAGCTCGATCGTGCCGGACTCACGGGTCAGACGTACGCCGTGGATGCCGATGGAGCCGCTGGCGCGCGAAGTCAGGTCATGTTGCACCGGCGCATCCAACTGCAGCGCCAGCCAGGCACCCAGCAGCAGCGTTGACGGTGAATCCGGGGCGCCGGCGACCTCGATCGCCGTCACCGCTTCGTAGGGTGGCTGGTCGAGCACGGCAGCAAGTTGCGCCCGCCAGAGGGTGAGGCGCGTCCACGCGAAATCCGTGTCACCGGGAACATAGGTTTGCGACAGGTGCACGAGCGCTTCGTGCGGGTCGGATTGGGTTGACGCATCCGTTATCCGACGGGTCGCAATCCGGCCGAGAGGCGACGCTGAGACAACAGCGGGCGCAACGCCCGGCCACCACGCAACAACGGGAGCGTCCGGCAGCAACAGACCGGTGACAAGACCTTCCTCGTCACGGGCGGTCTCGCCATAAGCGCGAAGAACGATGACTTCGCTCGCTCCTGCGTCGCCGCCGACCCGAATTTGCGCGTCCAGGCGCCCTTCCTGCTCACCTGGCCCGCTGTCTTCGTCGGCCGTGGAGATCACGATCACGCGCATCGGATGTTCGCGCGAGGCGTCGTTGGCAGCTTCGATCGCATCCTCTTCCGCACCGAGGGTCGTGGCGATCACCAGCGTGAGCACGCGACCGAGGGTGACGACGCCACCCTCCTCGCGAATCTTGACGAGAGCTTTCGACACCTTGCTCGTGGTCGTGTCGGGCAGTTCGACAATCATGGTCGCCTCCAGGTGCGGCCGTCACGGGCCAGAAGATCATCTGCGGATGCCGGACCCCAGGTTCCGGGCCGGTACTGCTCTGGAGCGCCCTCGGCCGCCCAGAATTCCTCAATCGGATCGAGGATCTTCCAGGACAGTTCAACCTCTTCGTGCCGTGGGAACAGCGGCGGATCACCGAGCAGCACGTCGAGGATAAGCCGCTCATAGGCTTCGGGGCTGGCTTCTGTGAAGGCATGCCCGTAGCCGAAGTCCATGCTGACGTCGCGCACCTGCATGCCGGCTCCGGGAACCTTGGACCCGAAGCGGATCGTGACACCTTCGTCCGGCTGCACACGAATCACCAGGGCGTTCTGGCCCAGCGCCGACGTCTGACTCTCGGCAAACAATTGCTGAGGGGCCCGTTTGAACACGACCGCGATCTCGGTCACGCGGCGGCCGAGCCGCTTACCTGCCCGCAAATAAAACGGCACCCCCGCCCAGCGCCGCGTGCCGATGCCGAGTTTGATGGCCGCATACGTCTCGGTGATCGAGGAAGGGTCCATGCCATCCTCGTCAAGGAATCCGACGACCTTCTCGCCACCCTGCCAGCCGCTGGAATACTGGCCGCGGGCGGTGGCCGTGGCGAGGTCCTTCGGCACTCGCACCGCCTTCAGCACCTTCTCCTTTTCCGCACGCAGGTCGGCAGCATCAAACGAGACGGGTTCTTCCATGGCTGTCAGTGCCAGCAGTTGCAGAAGATGGTTCTGGATGACGTCACGGGCCGCTCCGATCCCGTCGTAGTAGCCCGCACGACCGCCGACCCCGATGTCCTCAGCCATGGTGATTTGCACATGATCGACGTAGTTGGCGTTCCAAATCGGCTCATACAACTCGTTGGCGAAACGCAGCGCGAGAATGTTCTGTACAGTCTCTTTACCAAGATAATGGTCGATGCGGAACACCGAATCCGGAGGGAACACGGTTTCGACGACGGCGTTCAGTTCACGCGCGGTCTTGAGATCACTGCCGAACGGTTTCTCGATAACGACACGGCGCCAACCCTTGGACTGCTCGGCAAGCCCGGACCGTCGCAACTGTTCGGTGACCAACGGGAACGCTTTCGGCGGGATCGAGAGATAGAAGGCATGGTTGCCCATGGTTCCACGATCACGATCGAGTTCATCCACCGTCGTTTTCAGCCGGTGGAATGCGGCGTCGTCGTCGAACTCGCCAGAGACGAACCGGATGCCCTGGGCCAGTTGTTCCCAGACCTCATCTTCAAACGGCGTGCGCGCGTACTGCTTGACCGAGTCGTAGACAACTCTCTCGAAGTCCTGATCGGCCCAGTCGCGTCGCGCAAAGCCGACGAGAGCGAAACCGGGCGGCAGCAGACCGCGATTGGCCAGGTCATAGACAGCCGGCATCAGTTTCTTGCGCGACAGGTCACCGGTCACTCCGAAGATGATCAGGCTGCTTGGGCCCGCAATACGATTCAGCCGACGATCGGACGCCAACCGCAGCGGGTTGAAATCCGGAGTGATGTCCACCGGGGTCATGGGTCTCCTCAAGACGGAAGCCGTCTAGTCGTTGATGGCGCCGAACAGGGCGACGATATCGTTCCCCGGATCGGTCAGGGTCAGGGTGAGAACCGGTCTGCCGTGCTCCGCGAGTACACGCGCATCGCCGTCGGCCTGCGCTTGGATCAGCTGGCCGAAGGTGAACGGGCGGTCAGGAACCTGAAGGTCTGTCTGTTCGTTGGTTGTGATCTGCAGGAAGACGCCGATCGCCGGTCCGCCCTTGTGGAATTGGCCGGTCGAGTGAAGGAAGCGAGGCCCCCAGCCGAATGTGACCGGTCGCGCTGCCCTTGCCGCGACGAGATCACGAATACCGGCCAGTTGTGGCAGGGCCAGGCGATTCACGTACGCCTGAACACTGACGTAGCCGTCTGATGGCAACTGTGCAAGAAGTGCCGCGATGGCCTCGTCCAGGGTCTCGACATCGTCGAGCAGGCCGGCCGTGCCGCGCACTTCGATGCCATCCGCAATGAACGCGGGAGAGGTGGGCTCCGGGCGAGCGTCAAGCAAGCCCCGGGCCGCGATCTTCGCAGACTCCACATCAGGCTGATCGAACGGATTGATGCCGAGAAGCCGCCCCGCGGCGGCGGTCGCGAACTCCCAGACCAGCAGCTGGGCGCCCAAAGACCCGGAAACCAGGATCTCTCCCTCGTGCCGGTTGACCGCACGCAGGTGGTGTGCCTCAGCGTCGTCGACGAGTCGAACGATCTGCAGATCCGGCAGGCTTTCGCTCAACTCCGGGGCCAGCGTGTCGAGCACGACCGGAAGGATGCCACTGCCCTTCTTGCCCGTCGATTCTGCGATCAACTGCTCGGCCAAGTCGGCGAACCCGACAATATGGGTGCCGTCCGACACGATGCCGAGCTTGTTCTTGAGCGGCGTGGTTCCGGCCATCGCCGCGGCGAGGATCAGCCCAGGGTTGGTCGGGTCGTCGATCGCGAGCTCGAGCGAGATCGTCTCAGCCTCGACCAGTAGCTCATTGAGGTCGACGCCGGCCAGACCAGACGGGACAAGTCCGAAGGCGGTCAAAGCGGAATAACGGCCTCCGACATTGGGGTCGGCGTTGAACACCGTGTAGCCGGCTTCGCGGGCCGACGTGTCCAGCGGCGACTCCGGGTCCGTCACGACGATGATGCGCTCACGCGGGTCGATGCCCGCTTCGCGGAAGGCCTTCTCATACATACGACGATGACTATCGGTCTCAATGGTCGAGCCGGATTTCGAGGCGACGATCAGCGCGCTCGTGGTGAGCCGATCGTTCAACGCGTCGCTGATCTGAGCGGGGTCCGTCGTGTCGAGGATGGTCAGTTCGCAGCTGTTCGTCTGCGTGATCACCTCTGGGGCGAGCGACGAACCGCCCATGCCGCTCAGCACGAAGTGGTTGACCCCTGCGGCGAGCAGCTTTTCGCGCAGCGCGGTGATGGACGGAATCAGCGGCCGCGAGATCTCGACCGCCTCTGTCCAGCCGAGGCGGATGCTTGCCTCGTGTTCGGCCTTCTTGCCCCAGAGGGCAGGATCCTGTGCGGTGATCCCGGATGCCACGAGATCGGCCACAAGAGCGGGCACCTGGGCCGTGACGGCCTCGGCGGCGGCGCCGCTCACGTGGATTTTGAAACTCACCGTGTTGCCCCGGGCTGTGCTGCTCCTGACTGTGCTGCCCCTGGCTGTGCTGCCCTCAGAGCATTGCGCACGTCGTCGAGCAAGGCGTTCCAGGAGATGATGAACTTCGAGATGCCCTCGTCTTCCAGCTGCTGCGTGACCTCGTCATAGGAGATCCCCACTGCGGCGAGCGCGTCGAGAACGGCGTTCGCCTCATCGTACGCACCCGTGACGCTGTCGGTCGGGATGACGCCATGGTCGAACGTGGCCTCCAGCGTCTTCTCCGGCATCGTGTTGATCACGTTTCGTGCGACGAGGTTGGTCACATAGAGCGTGTCAGGAAGGCTCGGGTCTTTCACGCCGGTCGATGCCCACAACGGTCGTTGCAGATTGGCTCCTGCTGCGATCAGTGTCTTGGCGCGTTCCGATGAAAATGCCTGCTCGAACACCTGATAGGCCAACTGCGCGTTTGCGATGCCTGCCTTGTTCTTGAGCGCGAGCGCTTCTGGCGTGCCGATCGCGTCCAGACGCTTGTCGACCTCGACATCGACCCTTGAGACGAAGAACGACGCAACCGAGTAGATTTTCGAGATATCGATTCCCGCGGCTTTGGCGCGTTCCAAGCCGCTCAAATAGGCGTTGATGACCTCGCGATGGCGTTTCAGGCTGAAGATCAGGGTGATGTTGACATTGATCCCAGCGGCCGTCGCGTCCGCGATCGCCTCGAGGCCCTCTTCCGTTGCCGGAATCTTGATCATCGCATTCGGCTTGTTCACCTTCGCCCACAGCCGCTTTGCTTCAGCCGTCGAGCCTGCGCCGTCACGGGCCAATCCGGGTTCGACCTCGATCGACACCCGCCCGTCGACGTGCCCGGACGCCTCGTAGGTCGGCGTGAAGATGTCGGCTGCGTTCGCGACATCCGTTGTGGTGATCTCGAAGACTGCCTCATCGACCTCCACGCCTGCCTCGGCGAGCTGGCCGATCTGCTCGTCGTACGCGTCGCCGCTGCTGAGTGCCGACGCAAAGATCGTCGGGTTGGTTGTCACTCCAACCACGTTGCGTTCGTCGATCAACTTCTGCAGTCCGCCGGAAACGATCCGCTCCCGCGAGAGGTCGTCGAGCCAGATGCTGACGCCTGCTTCTGCGAGCTGTTCTGTGGTTGTTGCCATGATGGGTGCCTTTCTCCTTGCGTCTTGCGCGCCTAGAGCGCGGCGATCGATTCCTTGGCGGCCGCCACGACGGCATCCGTCGTGATTCCGAACTTCTGAAACAGCGTCTTGTAGTCCGCCGACGCGCCGAAGTGCTCGATCGAGACGCTGCGGCCGGCGTCGCCGACATAGCCACGCCAGGTGAGCGCGATGCCTGCCTCAACGGAAACGCGCGCCTTGACGCTCGCAGGAAGCACCGACTCACGGTATTCCGCGCTCTGTTCTTCGAACCACTCGAGACTCGGAGCAGACACCACCCGGGCGCCCACACCCTCGGCCTTCAGCGCATCGCGGGCATTGACGGCGAGCTGAAGCTCGGACCCTGTGGCGATCAGGATGACGTCGGGCGCGCCGTTCGGCGCTTCGGCAAGGATGTAGGCGCCCTTCGATACATTCTTTGCGGATGCGAGCGTCTCGCCGGATGCTTCGCCCTCGCCACGCTCGAACACCGGAATGTTCTGTCGGGTCAACGCGATGCCCGCCGGACCACCACGGCGCTTCAGCAACTCGAGCCAGGCGTACGCGACCTCGTTTGCGTCGCCCGGACGCACGACGCTCAGTTGCGGTATCGCTCGCAGGGCGGCCAATTGCTCGATCGGCTGATGCGTGGGGCCGTCTTCGCCGAGTGCGACAGAATCGTGGGTCCACACGAAGATCGACGGAATATTCATCAGAGCGGCCAGACGCACGGCCGGGCGCATGTAGTCGCTGAAGATCAGGAACGTGCCACCGTATGGACGGGTCGGTCCATGCAAGACGATGCCGTTGAGGATCGCGGCCATCGCATGCTCTCGGATGCCGAAGTGCAGCACGCGGCCATACGGATCCCCAGTCCATTCGTGCGTCGAGCGCTCGGCCGGAATGAAGGAGGCAGCGCCCTCGATCGTCGTGTTGTTCGATCCGGCGAGGTCCGCCGAGCCGCCCCACAACTCGGGAAGCACGGGTGCCAGTGCGTTCAAAACCTTTCCGCTTGCCGCGCGCGTTGAAACGTCCTTGCCCGCTTCGAAGACGGGAAGTACCTCCTCGACGCCGTTCGGGAGCTCGCCGGCGAGCAGCCGATCCAGCAATGTCTTGCGCTCGGGATTCGCCGCGGCCCACGCATCGAACTTCACGGTCCATTCCGCATGCTCGTCCGCGCCGCGATCGACGGCTTTGCGTGTGTGCTCGATGATCTCAGGTGCGACGACGAAATGCTCTGCCGGGTCGAAACCCAGTACCTCCTTGACGGCGGCGAGCTCGCTGCCACCAAGAGCGGACCCATGGATCGCGCCCGAGTTCTGCTTCGTCGGGCTCGGCCAGCCGATGATCGTCTTCAGAATGATCATGGATGGGCGGTCAGTGACGGCTTTCGCTGCCTCGATCGCGTCGAAAAGCTCCTGCACGTCTTCGACGTAACGGCCGGTCTTCTTCCAGTCGACTGTCTGCACATGCCAGTGGTATGCCTCGTACCGTGCCTTCACATCCTCCGTGAATGCGACGTCGGTGTCGTCCTCGATCGAAATCTGGTTGCTGTCATAGATGACGACCAGGTTGCCCAGCTCCTGGTGTCCGGCGAGCGAGGACGCTTCGCTCGTGATACCTTCCTGAAGATCACCGTCACTGGCGATCACGTAGACGAAGTGGTCGAACGGGCTTGTTCCCGGCTCTGCGTCCGGGTCCAACAAGCCACGCTCGTATCGACTGGCATAGGCGAAGCCCACGGCCGAACTCAAGCCCTGGCCGAGGGGGCCGGTCGTGATCTCGATACCGTCGGTGTGACGATATTCCGGGTGGCCAGGGGTGAGCGAACCCCAGGTGCGCAGTGCCTCGAGGTCCTTCAGCTCCAACCCATAGCCGCCGAAGTACAACTGCACGTACTGCGTGAGCGAACTGTGCCCGCAGGAGAGAATGAAACGGTCACGGCCCAGCCAGTGCTGATCATGCGGATCCTTGCGCATCACCTTTTGGAACAACAGGTAAGCGGCAGGGGCCAGACTCATGGCAGTGCCAGGGTGCCCGTTTCCTACCTTTTCAACTGCGTCTGCCGCCAAGATGCGGGCGGTGTCGACTGCTTGATCGTCTACGGAATCCCATTGCAGAGCTGCCACTGGAAAATGACCCTTCTCATTTCAAGGGGGCCCGCCAGGAAGACGGCCGCCCGGTTAGAGGTAGTGCACGCCGAAGACATCATCGGCACCGGTTCGTCTTGCCTCCGGCTGACCGCGAGCGGCGGAGTCGAAGCGGGGCGCACCGGGAGGCGAGCACTTCCAAGTATAGAGAAGAGCCAACCACGTCGACTCCTGCGTCGTCACGTTGGCACGCGGGCGGCCTTCGCCGCATTTGGCCCGATGATCTAGACTGAGCACCAGGATTTGACTGCGTAAGAGGAGTAATGGACGTTGCTGTACAGAACCGGGCGACGCCCGGTCGCATCGGTTTCAAGCGAACGTTCAAGGCGTACCTGTCGCTGACCAAACCGCGGGTGATGGAGCTCCTGCTCGTCACAACCGTGCCGGTCATGATCCTGGCGGAACGGGGTTTGCCAAACCCCTGGCTGGTTGTCGCCACCGTGATCGGCGGAGCACTCAGTGCAGGCAGCGCGGCAGCATTCAATTGCTATATCGACCGCGACATCGACAAGATCATGCGCCGAACCAAAGACCGTCCGCTCGTGACCGGCGAGCTCACACCGCGGGCCGCGCTGATCTTCTCCTGGGCGCTAGCTGTTGCGTCGACGGTGTGGCTGTACTTCATGACCAACTGGCTGACCGCGCTGCTGTCCGTGATCGCGATCTTCTTCTATGTGGTGATCTACACGCTGATCCTCAAGCGTCGCACAGAGCAGAACATCATCTGGGGCGGAATCGCGGGATGCTTCCCCGTACTGATCGGGTGGTCAGCGGTCACCGGATCGCTCGACTGGGCGCCCTGGATTCTGTTCGGCGTCATCTTCCTGTGGACGCCGCCGCACTACTGGCCGTTGTCGATGAAGTATCGCGACGACTACCAGTCGGCCGGCGTTCCGATGCTCGCCGTCATGCGCGGCCGGGCCTTCGTCGGGCTGCAGACGATCCTCTACGCGTGGGCGACCATTGCCTGTTCCCTCCTGCTGATCCCTGTTGCGCACATGGGGCTCATCTACACGGTCACTGCACTCGCCTCGGGTGGCTGGTTCATCTTCGAGACGCATCGCCTGTATCATCTTGCGATCCGTCACGAAAACGTGTCGCCGATGCGCGTGTTCCACGGTTCGATCACATATCTGTCGCTGCTGTTCCTGGCGATCGCAATCGACCCGCTTCTGCCGTTATTGCCGTTCTAACACCGGCTGCTTCAGATTCAGCATCACCGCCACCGTCACCGAGACGAGCACGCTGGCAAGCACCAGGTGAATGCCCACGAGATAACCCGGGAGCCCGATGTTCGACTGCAGTAGCCCCACTGCGATCTGAACGATCTCCACGACGACGAGTGCGAACAACCAGCGGCGCACCGGACCAACCGCGATGCCGATGCCCGCTCCGACCAGCAACAGGGTCAAGCCGGCCAACGCGTATGCCGGCAGTGAGTGCAGGCGCTCCATCAGATCGGTATCCAGGCCATTCCGCGGCGTGCCTGAGTTGCCGGGGTGCGGTCCGGAACCCGTGGTCAAGACACCGACAGTCACCGTGATGGCGACCAAAACGCTCAACGCCCAGGCGACATATGAGAACCAAACCGGCACGACCAGGGTGCGCGGTCCCGGCACTGCGTAAATACGCGCTAGCAGACCGGCGGCCAGCGCAACCAATACCATCGAGATCAGGAAGTGGAATCCGACGATGTACGGATTCAAATGCATCAACACGGTGATGCCGCCGACGACGGCTTGCACCGGGATGCTCATGCCGATCCAGAAACTCAGCCAGAACAGTTCAGGCCGCGATTTGCGCAACCGCAGGACGAACACGAACATGACGATCACCACGATCGTCAGAACGACGGTCAGCATCCGGTTGGTGAATTCGATGACACCGTGGATGCCCATCTCCGGCGTTGTTATCAGCGACCCGGGTGTGCATTTCGGCCAGGTGGTGCAGCCGAGCCCCGACCCTGTCAAGCGCACCGCTCCACCGGTGCCGACCAGGATGATCTGCCAAATCAGCGACAGCCAGCCCAGCACACGAATGCGCCGATCCACATGGTCCGGCAGCCATTCCCAGAAGCGAAGGAGCACGCCCCGCGCGCCACGCGCGGTGCGGTCATTGCTGCGAACTTCGGCCTGATTCACTGGGATATATCCATTCGTTATGAGGGCGATCAGCAGGTCGGCGCGCCGACACCCCTACTAATCTCAGCATCAACCTGTAGAATCGGGGCGTTCAAGAAGCGCGCACACCTGCGCGTGCCGTCTTTCTGGACCTGAGAAATTCAGGTCCACGTGGCGGCCAGGGCACCGTCGCCCATGTACTTGATTATCTTAGGTACGCACACCAGCCATCCGCACAATCTGCACCAGCAGCGATGCCGCGCGGCATCCGCCAGAGGGAATGAGCCGGACTGATAACCGGTTACGAATGGTAGGAAATGAGGAAGCAATGTCAGATGTTCTGATCGACCGCCCTGAACTCGATAGCCTCGGGCAATACGAGTTCGGCTGGGCCGATTCCGATGCGGCGGGGGCATCCGCTCGCCGAGGAATTTCGCCGGAGGTGGTAGAAGACATCTCGCGATTGAAGAACGAGCCGGAGTGGATGAAACAGCGTCGGCTTCGCGCTCTGCAAGTTTTCGAACGCAAACCCATGCCGTCGTGGGGCGCAGACCTGTCGGAGATCGATTTCGACAACATCAAGTATTTCGTGCGCTCGACTGAGAAGCAGGCCCAGACTTGGGAAGACCTGCCCGATGACATCAAGAACACCTACGAGCGGATCGGCATCCCAGAGGCAGAGCGTTCCAGACTCGTCGCCGGCGTCACCGCGCAGTACGAGTCAGAGGTGGTCTACCACCAGATCCGTGAGGACCTCTCGGCGCAGGGTGTCATCTTCACAGACACGGACACCGCGCTGCGCGAGCACCCGGAATTCTTCGAAGAGTACTTCGGAACCATCATTCCGGCCGGTGACAACAAGTTCGCAGCGCTGAACACTGCGGCCTGGTCCGGCGGGTCATTCGTCTACGTACCCCCGGGCGTGGAGGTGAAGATCCCGCTGCAGGCATATTTCCGCATCAACACGGAGAATATGGGTCAGTTCGAGCGCACTCTGATCATTGCTGATGAGGGAAGCTACGTTCACTACATCGAGGGCTGCACCGCGCCGATCTACACGTCGGACTCGCTGCACTCCGCCGTCGTCGAAATCGTCGTGAAGAAAAACGCCCGCGTGCGCTACACGACGATCCAGAACTGGTCGAACAATGTCTACAACCTCGTGACCAAACGAGCGATGGCGCACGAGGGAGCAACGATGGAATGGGTCGATGGCAACATCGGCTCGAAGGTCACCATGAAGTACCCGTCGATCTACCTCGTCGGCGAGCATGCGAAGGGTGAAACATTGTCTGTCGCGTTCGCCGGTCCTGGGCAGCATCAGGACGCCGGCGCGAAGATGATCCACATGGCGCCGTACACGCAATCCTCGATCGTCTCCAAGTCGATCGCGCGCGGCGGCGGCCGTTCCGGCTACCGTGGTGAGGTGCGGGTGGATGCCACAGCGCACCACGCTGCGAACACCGTGCGATGTGACGCATTGCTGGTCGATCCGATCTCACGCTCGGACACGTATCCATCGATCGATATTCGGGTCGATGACGTCGAACTCGGCCACGAAGCGACCGTGTCCAAGGTCAGCGCCGAACAGCTCTTCTACCTGATGAGCCGCGGCATGCCGGAGGACGAGGCGATGGCCATGATCGTGCGCGGATTCATTGAGCCGATCGCCCGCGAGCTCCCGATGGAGTACGCACTCGAACTCAACAAGCTCATTGAAATGGGCATGGAAGGATCCGTCGGTTAAATGAGCTCTGCAGCCACACAGACTGTATCGACGGAACCGCAGAAGACCGAGCACGGACTCACCCACCACAAAGACGGCGAATACACGCTGCTCCCGGTGGAGTCGCGCGCCGCGCGGTTCCGGTCGACCAACGTCAACGATTTCCCCACGGTCACCGGCCGCGAACTGATCTGGAAGCGCACCCCGATCGCCCAAATCGGCGATCTTATCGCCGGTGACCTCAACGGGTCGGTCTACGACATCAGGTACGAGCCGGTCGACGGGCTCACCGTCGACTGGGTGAACCCGGACGACCCCAGGATCGGCAGCACCGGATTGCCGGAGGATCGGGCATCCGCGAACGCCTGGGGTTCGTTCCAGAAGGCGCTGTCAATCGTGGTTTCCGGCGACAAGCCGGCCACGGTCACCGTCACTCGTTCTGCATTCGGCAACGAGCCGCGGGCGGCACACACGATCATCGAGGCCGCGCCGTTCAGCACAGGCACGGTGATCCTGCGTAACCTCGGGGTCGCTCGGCTGGCCGAGAACGTCGAGATCATCGTGGGGGAGTCGGCTCGTTTGACGGTCGTCTCCGTTCAAGAATGGGACGACGTATCCGTGCACGCCGCGAGTCACTTCGCAACCGTTGGGCGCGACGCCTTCTTCAAGCACGTCGTCGTCTCCCTCGGCGGGGCGGTCGTTCGGTTGAACCCGACGACGCACCTGGCGGGAACAGGCGCCGAGGTCGAGATGCTGGGCGTCTACTTCGCAGACGCGGGCCAGCACCTCGAGCAGCAGGTCTACGTGTACCACGAGGCCGCACACGGCCGCAGCCGGGTGAATTACAAGGGTGCCCTGCAGGGGCACGGTGCGCACACCGTCTGGATCGGCGATGTGCTGATCGGCGCGGACGCCGCGGGCACAGACAGCTACGAGCAGAACCGCAACCTCGTGCTCACCGACGGGACGCGTGCTGACTCGGAGCCCAACCTCGAGATCGAGACAGGGGACATCCTCGGCGCAGGCCACGCCAGCGCCACCGGTCGCTTCGACGACGAGCAGCTGTTCTACCTCGAGTCACGGGGGATCACAGAGGAGGAAGCCCGTCGACTGGTCGTTCGCGGCTTCCTCATCGAGGTCATCCAGCGCATCAACGTTCCGGAACTCGAGGAGCGCCTGCAGCATGCCATCGAGGCCGAACTCGCCGGCGAACGGTTCGACGCAGCCGATCTACCCGCTGCTGATCGGTCCGCTGCTGAGGTGCCCGCTGCTGAGGTGAGCGCGTGACAACAGCCACACGCGTGTGTGCCGCAGCCGAACTTGTCGAGAACCAGGCGAAACGAGTCGTCATCGACGACACGCCGATCGCACTCGTCAAAGACTCGGCCGGCGACATCCACGCGATCGGCGACACCTGCACTCACGGCGAAATCTCGCTGTCGGAGGGATTCGTCGAAGGCGAGACCATTGAATGCTGGGCACACGGTTCCCGATTTTCATTGATCTCCGGTAAGCCCCTGAACTTGCCAGCATACGAGCCCGTTCCCGTCTACGAAATCGAGATCGTCGACGGCGACATATTCATTGACCCGCACAATACGAAAGAAAATTGAAAGCCATGTCTGTTCTTGAGATCCGCGATCTCCACGTGACCGTCGACACCGACCAAGGGGTCAAAGAGATCCTTCGCGGGGTCGACCTGACGATCCGCACCGGTGAAATCCACGCCGTCATGGGCCCGAATGGGTCCGGAAAGTCGACCCTCGCCTACACCATTGCAGGGCATCCGAAGTACAAGGCCACCCAGGGCAGCATCACCCTGGACGGCCAGGACGTGCTGGCCATGACGGTCGACGCGCGCGCCCGTGCCGGGCTGTTCCTGGCCATGCAGTACCCGGTCGAGATCCCTGGCGTGACCAACTCCAACTTCCTGCGCACCGCGAAGACCGCTATCGACGGTGAGGCGCCGGCGATCCGCACGTGGCTCAAGGATGTGCGGGAGGCGATGGGCAAGCTGCGCATGGACAAGCAGTTCGCCGACCGCAACGTGAATGAGGGCTTCTCCGGTGGCGAGAAGAAGCGCAACGAGATTCTTCAGCTCGAACTGCTCAAGCCGCAGTTCGCGATCCTCGACGAGACGGATTCTGGACTGGACGTCGACGCGCTGAAGATTGTCGCGCAAGGAGTCAACCGTGCGCACGATGCGACCGACCTCGGCATTCTGCTCATCACGCACTACACCAGAATCCTGCGCTATATCAAGCCGGACTTCGTGCACGTGTTCGTCGCAGGACGCGTCGCAGAAGAGGGCGGCCGTGAATTGGCCGACCGGCTCGAGGACGAGGGCTACGATCGATTCCTCGACGCAGATGCGAGCGTAAGCTAGCTCTATGGTTTCCACGCTTGCGCCTTCGAAATACGACACGATCGAAGAAGCACTGAAAGACGTCATGGATCCCGAACTCGGGATCAATGTCGTCGATCTCGGCTTGATCTATGATCTGGGCTGGGACGACGAGAACGACGCCCTCGTAATCTCGATGACACTCACCAGCGCAGGCTGCCCGCTCACCGACGTAATCGAAGAGCAGGTCGCGGAGTCGCTGGACGGCGTGGTCGAGGCGTTCCGGATCAACTGGGTCTGGATGCCACCGTGGGGTCCGGAACGAATCACCGATGACGGTCGCGACATGATGCGGGCTCTCGGCTTCGCCATTTGACCTTTCCGTGGTCGAGGATGCCCCGTCCCTGAGCTTGTCGCAGGGCGGCCGCATTCAGACCCCGCAGTCCTTGTTTTCAATCAGAACTGGATGACGCCTGTGCTTGCCGTGCACGACCTTGAGATTCGCGTGGGCGCGCGCGTGCTCATGCAGGATGTCAGCTTTCGCGTCGCTGCAGGCGACAAGATCGGCCTCGTCGGTCGCAACGGTGCCGGAAAGACGACGCTGACCAAGGTCTTGGCAGGCGAGACTCTGCCGACAGGCGGCACAGTGGATCGCCATGGCGAGATCGGCTACCTGCCGCAGGACCCCCGCAGCGGCAATCCCGAAGACCTGGCGCGCACCCGTATCCTGGACGCGCGCGGCCTCGGTACCGTGGCGCTGAAAATGCAGAAGGCAACGCACGACATGGCGAGCGTCGATGCCTCTGTCAGTGCCGCAGCGATGAAGGCCTACAGCAGGCTGGAAGAGCAGTTCCATCTTCTCGGAGGCTATTCCGCGGAGGCACAAGCGGCCGCGATCGCGAGCAACCTCAACCTTCCGGATCGCATTCTGGACCAGCAGGTGAAGACGCTGTCCGGCGGCCAACGCCGCCGGATCGAGCTCGCGCGCATCCTGTTCTCGGATGCGCACACCATGATTCTGGACGAGCCGACGAACCATTTGGACGCGGACTCCGTCGTGTGGTTGCGAGATTTCCTGAAGAACTACAGCGGCGGATTCATCGTGATCAGCCACGACGTCGAACTGATCGGCGAGACGGTCAACCGGGTCTTCTACCTCGATGCCAACCGGCAATGCATCGACGGCTACAACATGGGTTGGAAGAATTACCAACGACAGCGCGCCGCCGACGAAGAACGCCGTAAGAAAGAACGCGCCAACGCGGAGAAGAAGGCCGGCGCTCTTCAGCTTCAGGCCGCGAAGTTCGGCGCGAAGGCGACGAAGGCGGCCGCGGCCCATCAGATGGTGGCGCGTGCCGAAAAACTCTTAGCCGGGCTCGACGACGTTCGAGTGGCCGACCGTGTCGCAAAGCTGCGATTCCCGACCCCGGCGCCGTGCGGCAAAACCCCGCTGATGGCCAGCGACCTGAGCAAAAGCTACGGGTCGCTTGAGATCTTCACGGCTGTCGACCTGGCCATCGACCGCGGTTCCAAGGTGGTGGTGATCGGCCTGAACGGTGCAGGCAAAACGACGCTGCTGCGCATCCTCGGAGGCGTCGACCGACCAGACACCGGATCGATCGAACCGGGGCACGGTCTGCGGATCGGGTATTACGCGCAGGAGCACGAGACGATCGATGTCAAGCGAAGCGTGCTTGAAAACATGGTTGCCTCATCGCCGCACATCACCGAAACCGAAGCGCGCCGCGTGCTCGGCTCGTTCTTGTTCACGGGTGACGACTCGTACAAGCTTGCCGGCGTGCTCTCCGGCGGCGAGAAGACGCGTTTGGCGCTCGCGATGATCGTCGTCTCCGGTGCGAACGTGCTGCTGCTCGACGAGCCCACGAACAACCTCGACCCAGCCAGCCGGGCGGAAATCCTCGATGCGCTCGCACACTACGAGGGCGCCGTCGTTCTCGTCAGCCACGACCCAGGGGCTGTCGAGGCGCTGAACCCGGAGCGCGTCTTGATCCTGCCGGATGGCGTCGAGGATCACTGGAACAAGGATTACGCGGAACTGATCGCACTCGCGTAGCGCCCGTAAGCAGCGACTCTCTCAGGCACCCTCTGCCGCGTCGAGTGCGACCACCGTCAGCGGGAAATCCCTGGCCCCCAGAAAATCACGCAGATAGTCGACATGCTCGTCGCACGCCAACCAGATCTTGACGCGGTCGGCCGTGTGGATCTTGGGGTTCCTCCATCGAATCTGCCAGTTGGCGTGCTGCAGACAGCCCGCACGCGAACAGGTGTGGCGCTCGGGCTCCGAGCCGAGTGAGATCACGCCGTCTTCTCTTGGGACGTTTCGGACGCTGTTGCTTCTGCCGAGTCCGTCGGCACGTACGTGCCGTCATGGCGGAGAACGATGTTGCCCGGCCGCTCAACCTGTGCGCCGCGTTCACCTGCACCCACGTTGGCAATGACAACAGCGAAATACGGCAGAAAGACTGCGCCGGCGGCGGGGATCAGAACCCACCAGCCGTGAATGAACAGGATCGAAAGGATGCACAGCACCCGGATGCCCATGGCCACCGAATATTTGATCATGCGACCGCGCCGCTCCGCGTCTGGAGCTTGGGGGAGTGAAGTGATTGTTTGTTGTTTCATAGTCGCACGGTCGACGTTCTACGGATGAAGGATTCCGTCACCACCAGCCTACGTCCTGCGCAGCCCATAAACTGATACGCGTTCGAAGCTGGGAAGACAGATTCTGCCCGCGCCCGCACCGCACTGATCAGAACACCGATTAGAACACTGCGCTGATGAGAACACTGCACTGATAAGAACACTGCACTGATAAGAACACTGCACTGATAAGAACACCGACGAGAATGAGAATGGACGACAGCATGACCGCACGCACCGTGCTTGTAACCGGCGGCAACCGAGGAATCGGCTACGCGATCGCAGAAGAGTTCGTGGCGCAAGGCCACCGGGTGGCCGTGACGGTTCGAGCAGGCGAGGGCCCCGCGGGCACCCTTGCAGTGAGGGCAGACGTGACGGATGCTGCATCCGTCGATGCTGCGTTCACCGAGATCGAGAGCTCTCTGGGTCCCGTCGAAGTGGTCATCGCCAACGCCGGCATCACCAGGGACACACTTTTGATGCGGATGAGCGCGGAGGATTTCGACGCCGTCGTCGACACCAACCTGGGCGGGTCCTTCCGAGTGGTCAAGCGCGCCTCGAAGGGGATGCTCAAACTGCGGTTCGGCCGCATTGTTCTGATCTCCAGTGTGGTCGGGCTCTATGGATCGGCCGGTCAGGTGAACTATGCCGCCTCCAAGAGTGGGCTGATCGGCATGGCTCGCTCGATAACGCGGGAGTTGGGCTCCCGCGGCATCACCGCAAACGTCGTCGCGCCCGGCTTCATCGAGACCGACATGACCGCTGAACTCTCAGCGGCGCAGCAGGCGGAATACAAGAAGAATATCCCGGCGGGGCGCTACGGGTCGGTCTCCGAGGTCGCAAAAGCGGTTGCGTGGCTCGCGTCCGACGATGCAGCATACATCTCCGGTGCTGTCATCCCCGTCGACGGTGGTCTCGGGATGGGTCACTGAGCGCTCGGTCGACGACGATCGAGTTCAGCCGCGCAGACCCATCAGCGGCAACAGCTGGCTGAGGTCTTGACCATCGACGACGACGTCTGCGGCCCTTCGCACGGCGGGTTTCGCGTTGAATGCGACGGACAATGCCGCCTCCGCCATCATTTCCAGGTCGTTCGCGCCATCACCGACGGCGATCCAACAGCGGGCCGGGATGCTCTTCTGCACGGCCCAGCCGCGCATCGCGCTCGCCTTGGCCTTGGCATCCACGATCGCGCCCGTCACGCGACCGGTCAGCACGCCGTCTGCGAGTTCGAGCCGATTGGCTTGCCAGAAGTCCAGACCGAGCAACTCACCGAGAGGGTCGAGCAGCTCGTGGAAGCCCCCGGACACCACGCCGAGCGCACCACCAGCCGCGTGGACGGCCTCGATCAGCGCGGGCGCACCATCGGTCACCCTGATGCGATCGGCAACTGCCTCGAACACACTGCAGGGCAGGCCTGCCAAGGTCGCGACGCGCGCGCGGAGGCTTTCGGAGAAGTCGAGCTCTCCGTGCATGGCGCGTGCCGTGATGCGGGCGACAGCATCGAGAGATCCTGCATGTTCGGCGAGGAGTTCGATCACCTCGTTGTGGATGAGCGTCGAGTCTGCGTCAAGAACGACGAGGAAACGAGCGTTCGGCACGGTCGTTGCCGTGGCTTCAACAACAGGCGCATGGATGCTCATGGAATGACGCGGACTCCCTTTCCGACAACGGTGATTCCGGACTCTGTCACGGTGAATCCGCGCGCCTTGTCTCGCTCCCGGTCATCGCCGACGTGCGCCCCTGCTTCCACGACGACGTCCTTGTCAAGAATAGCCCGCGTGACGCTGGCCCCCGGTGAGATCACCGCTCGGTCGAACACCACGGAATCCACGACCTGAGCTCCGGAGCCGACCTTCGCCCACGGTCCGAGCACGCTGCGCTCCAGATGGGCGCCCGAGATAACGGACCCGAGCGAGACGATCGAGTCGATCGTCGTGCCGATGCTGCCATTGGCGTCGCGCACGAGTTTGGCGGGAGGGGAGTTCAGTTGCTGGCTGAAGATCGGCCAAGCCCGGTTGTACAAGTTGAAGACGGGCAGAGTGGAGATCAAGTCTTGATGGGCTTCGAAGAACGAATCGATTGTTCCCACGTCGCGCCAGTAGTACCGGTCGCGATCGGTTGAGCCTGGCACATCGTTACGGATGAAGTCGTACACACCGGCCTCGCCACGCGAGACGAAGTCGGGGATGATGTCTCCGCCCATGTCGTGATTGGAATCCGGCCGTAAGCCGTCACGATCGACAGCGTCGATCAACGCTTTGACGTCAAACACGTAGTTGCCCATCGACGCGAGCACTTCACCGGGGGAGTCCGGCAGTCCGACCGGGTCGCTCGGCTTCTCGCGAAAGGCGCCAATCCGAACGGGGTCGTTCGGGTCGAGTTCGATCACGCCGAACTGATCGGCAAGCGCAATCGGCTGTCGAATGGCGGCAACCGTTGCGCTCGCCCCTGAATCGATGTGCGCCTGGATCATCTGCGCAAAATCCATCCGGTAGACGTGGTCGGCTCCGACAACCACGACGATGTCCGGCTGTTCGTCACGGATGAGGTTCATGCTCTGCAGGATCGCGTCCGCGGAACCACTGAACCAGCGCTTGCCGAGCCGCTGCTGCGCGGGAACAGATGCGATGTACGCACCGAGCAGGCCATCCAGGTGCCAGGTCTGCGAGACGTGCCTGTCGAGACTGTGCGATTTGTACTGCGTGAGCACAACCAACTGACGAAGATTCGAATTGATCAGGTTGGACAGGGCGAAGTCGATCAGTCGATACTGCCCGCCGAACGGCACCGCCGGTTTTGCCCGGTCCGCTGTCAACGGCATGAGCCGCTTGCCCTCGCCACCAGCCAGTACGATTCCGAAGATCTTCTTGCCTACCATGGCTCCACAGTAGAGGGAGATGTCGCGACTGTACTAGCGTTCAGGCATGCGAGTTGATCTTCTGACACGTGAATACCCACCCGCCGTCTATGGCGGTGCCGGTGTGCACGTTGCCGAACTGGTGCGAGCGTTGCGACCGAGCGTCGAGGTGCGGGTGCGCTGCTTCGGCGAGCCGAGAGCTGAGGAGGGGACCTTCGCGTATGAAGTTCCCACCGAACTCGCCGAAGCGAACGGCGCCTTGACAACGCTTGGCGTCGACCTGCAGATGGCGCAGGATGTCGCTGGCGCCGACCTCGTGCACTCGCACACCTGGTACGCAAACGCGGGCGGTCGACTGGCCCAGTTGCTGCACGGGATCCCGCACGTCGTTACCGCTCACAGTCTTGAGCCGCTGCGTCCCTGGAAGGCCGAGCAACTCGGCGGGGGCTATCGCGTCTCGAGCTGGATGGAGAAGACCGCTTTCGAATCAGCGGATGCCGTCATCGCCGTCAGCGAGGGTATGCGCCAGGACATCCTGCGCAGCTACCCCGCCATCGACGAATCGCGAACGCACGTGATCTACAACGGCATCGATTTGCAGCGGTGGCAGCGCGAAGACGCGCCGGAGGTTGCGCGCTCACTCGGCATCGACCCCGATCGGCCTTCGATCATCTTCGTCGGGCGAATCACTCGCCAGAAGGGCTTGCCCTACCTCTTGCGCGCCGCGCGATTGCTTCCACCGGACGTGCAATTGGTATTGTGCGCCGGCGCCCCGGATACAGAAGCCATCATGGCGGAAGTCACGGCGGGCGTTCAGCTTCTGCAGAGCGAGCGCAATGGCGTCGTCTGGATCGACAGACTGCTGAGCCAGCCGGAGTTGACGGCGGCGCTCAGCGCCTCGACGGTGTTCGTCTGCCCGTCCGTCTATGAACCGCTCGGAATCGTGAATCTGGAGGCGATGGCCTGCGGGTTGCCTGTCGTCGGAACGGCGACAGGCGGCATCCCCGAGGTCGTCGACGACGCGGTAACCGGGCGTCTGGTGCCGATCGAACAGGCGGATGACGGCACAGGCACGCCCACGGACCCCGACCGTTTCGTCGCCGACCTCGCTGCGACGCTGATCGAGGTCGTCAGCGACCCCACTTCTGCCCGCCAGATGGGGCGAGCGGGGCGGGACCGGGCCGAACGCGTGTTCTCGTGGGCCAGCATCGCCGACCAGACCCGGGCAGTCTACGCATCGGTGATCTCTTAGCGCCTCCTACTAGGCTAAGAGCCATGTCCAGCCGTGTACTGCAGCTCACCTCCGTGTCGATCGTCCGTGACGGCAACACGATTCTCGACGCCGTCGACTGGGCAGTTGACTCCGATCAGCGCTGGGTGATCCTCGGACCCAACGGTGCAGGCAAGACCACGTTGCTGCAATTGGCTGCGGCAGCCATCCACCCGACGACGGGGTCCTCCGAGGTGCTTGAAGAGCACGTCGGAGCGGTCGACCTCTTTGAGTTGCGGCCGAGAATCGGCTATGCCTCCAGCGCCCTCGCCCGCAGAATCCCCGGCCGGGAAAACGTGCTCAATGTGGTTCTCACCGCCGCATATTCTGTCACGGGCCGCTGGAACGAAGACTACGAAGACATTGACATCCGCCGCGCGCGGCGCGTGCTTGCGGAATGGAAGCTCGACCATCTTGCTGACAGGCGGTTCGGCGCGCTCAGCGACGGCGAGCAGAAGCGGGTGCAAATCGCTCGTGCGGTCATGACAGACCCGGAGATCCTGCTGCTGGACGAACCGGCGGCGAGCCTGGATCTCGGTGCCAGGGAAGAACTGGTGCAGCTGCTCGGTGGATACGCGAGCGACCCAGACTCACCGGCGATCGTCTTGGTGACCCATCACGTCGAGGAAATCCCACGAGGCTTCACACACGTCATGCTGCTGGCTGACGGGGGAGTTGTTGCTGCCGGCCCAATCGGTGACACCCTCACGTCCGAGAACCTCACCCGGGCGTTCGGCTTGCCGATTGAGCTGACGGAGCGTGACGCGCGCTTCACTGCCCGCGCCGTGTAATGCCTGCGCGCGACTTCTGCTAAACTCGATAGTCGGTCATGTGGCCGTATTGCTTTCCCGCCCGGGCACGACGCTCCGCCGGAGAAGATCCCATCAAATTTGCAAGGAACCCCTGATGAAGACTGACATTCACCCCGCGTACGCTCCGGTGGTTTTCCGTGACCTCGCGTCTGGGGCCACTTTTCTGACCCGTTCAACGGTGACCAGCGACAAGACGATCGAGTGGGAAGACGGCACAACGTACCCGGTTATCGACGTCGAGATCTCGAGCGCTTCGCACCCGTTCTACACCGGCAAGCAGCGCATCATGGACTCGGCCGGCCGTGTGGAGAAGTTCAACCAGCGGTTCAAGAGTTTCGGCAAGTAACCCTCGAAAGCACCTGGAGGAGGGCGACCGGCGCAAGCCGATCGCCCTCCTCCCGTTTCTGCGCCAGCGCTGTTCGTGGTCAGCGCACCGGCCACGCGCCGGAGGTTGTGAATGACGGATCCTTGACGCGTCTCATGTATGCCTGAAAATCTGCGGCCTGCTCCTGACTCCAATGCACCTGTCGTTGGTGCAATTCGTCAGCGCCGAGATCGAGTTCGGCGGAATGGGCCCGCGCAATGGCCTGCGCCACGCGCCCAGCGGCAACGGCGTCGGCCCCCGCATCGTGGGCATCCGTCAGTTCGACTCCGTAGAACTGGGCCGTCACCTCGAGCGTGCGCTTGCCTTTGCGGTACTTGTCCAGTGCCTTGTCGATCACCAGCGGGTCAACGATCGGCGCAGGCGCGCTCAGCGGTTCTAATCCGTAGCGAACCGCCTCACGTTCCAGCACAGTGAAGTCGTACGGCGCGTTATATGCCACCACAGGAATACCTCGGTTGAGGATGCTGCGCAACGCCGCGATGATCTCTTCGACGGCTTCAGCAGGATCACGGCCTTCTGCCTGCGCACGCTCGGTGCTGACACCGTGCACGGCGCTGGCCTGCCGGGGGATTGCCACACCCGGGTCGACGAGCCAATCGATGCCCTCGATCACCGCTCCGCTGTCGTCGATCAGCCCGACGTTAGCGGTGACGATACGCGCGACGTCGACATCCACTCCAGTTGTTTCAAGATCGAATACACCGAGTTCGCTGTGCCATGTGCTCATGCCGGTAAGCCTAAGGGGCACCACCGTCATCGAGCGACGTGCAGCCAGTAGAAGCTCTGTGTGCCGAGCGTCAGACTGAAACGGCCATCCTCCGCGACGGTGGGGAACTGCCCCCCGCCGAACATGTCATAAAGGGCTGCGCCGGCGAACTCGGGCGCATCCAGAGTCACCGAGACCGGATTGTGCGCAAAACTGAACACGCACAGGATGTCCTCGGGCTGATCACCGAACTGAGCGCCACTGCCTGCGTACGAGCGCACGAAAGCCAAGACGGACTCATGATCGGACTCGAGCACCCTGATGTCTCCCAGGCCGAACCCCGGGTGCCCCTTGCGCACGTAGATCACGTTTCGAACCCAGTGCAGAAGTGACCTCGACTGGGCGAGCTGGGCTTCCACGTTGGTCTGCGTGTAGTGATACACGAGCGACTGAACCACAGGCAGGAAGAGCTTGCCCGGATCGGCCGCCGAGAAACCGGCGTTGCGGTCGGGAGTCCACTGCATGGGTGTCCTGGATGAATCCCGATCGGGCAGCCAGATATTGTCGCCCATTCCGATCTCGTCGCCGTAGTACAGAAACGGACTGCCTGGAAGGGAGAACAGTAACGCGTGCACAAGTTCCAGCTCTGCGCGCGAGTTGTCGAGCAGGGGCGCCAGCCGGCGGCGGATGCCGATGTTCGCGCGCATCCGCGGATCGTATGCGTACCAGCCGTACATCGCCTGCCGGTACTCCTCGCTGACCATTTCAAGCGTGAGCTCGTCGTGGTTGCGCAGAAAGATGCCCCAGCCGGCTCCATCGGGGATATCCGTCGTCTCCGACAACACCCGAACGAGTTCCGCCGCATTCTGCGAGCGCAAAGAGTAGAAGATGCGCGGCATGACCGGAAAGTCAAAAGCCATGTGGCACTCCGGCTCCTCCTCGGTTCCGAAGAACGCGGCGACCTCACGCGGCCACTGATTCGCTTCGGCGATCATGATCCGGCCAGGATATTCGCGGTCGACCATTGTACGAAGGCTTTTGATGAACTCGTGTGTCGGTGGTTCGCCCTCACCGTTGCCCTCATCGGACTCATACAAATAGGGAATCGCATCCAGCCTGAACCCGTCGACACCCAGGTCGAGCCAGAACCGGATCACCTCATACACCGCGTCGTGCACGGCGGGATTCTCAAAATTGAGGTCCGGTTGATGCGAGAAGAACCGGTGGAAGAAGAACTGGCGGCGTTCGGAATCGAACGCCCAGTTGGAGTCTTCCGTGTCGGTGAAAATGATGCGTATGTCCGGCCATTTCTCGTCCGTGTCACTCCACACGTAGAAATCGCCGTACGGTCCGTCGGGATGCTCACGAGACTGCTGAAACCACTCGTGCTGATCGCTGGTGTGATTCAACGGCAGATCGATGATGATGCGCATGTTGCGTTCATGCGCCTTCGTGACCAGATCTTTGAACTCATCGAGAGTGCCGAATTCCGGAAGGATCGATCGAAAATCGGCGACGTCGTAGCCGCCGTCACGCAGCGGAGAGGTGAAGAACGGGGGCAGCCACAGCGCATCGATGCCGAGCCACTGAAGATAGTCGAGTTTCGACGCCAATCCCTGCAGATCTCCTGCGCCATCACCGTTGCTGTCGACGAACGAGCGCACCATCACCTCGTAGAATACGGCCCGGCGGTACCAGTGCGGATCAAGCGTCAGCCCGGGAAGTTGGATAGGCGCGGTGAAACTCACGAGATTCCTTTCGGTCGAATCGATACGACGTGCGCTGATGCAAGCGATTACATTCGTTAGAGTTTAGGTCCTAATCGCGCGCTGCATACACTTGAGCGTGATGATCGTGCCCTCACCATACGCAGCTCAGCTCGAAAGCGTCCCGGTACGCGCCCGATCACTCGCCGTTCACGATCGGGAAACCCGTTATTGGGAGTACGGCGATTCGGCCGCTGCGACGACGATAGTGGTCGTGCACGGCTTCCGCGGCGACCATCACGGACTCGAGCCGATCGTCGCACAGCTGTCTGGATACCGACTGATCTGCCCGGATCTGCCAGGGTTCGGCGAATCGGAGGCGTTGTCGTCAACACACGATATCCATGGCTACGCCGCCTGGCTGCGAGCCTTTGTTGCCGAATTGCATGTGACCGGGCGACTTGTTGTTCTGGGCCACTCGTTCGGCTCGATCGTGGTTGCCGCGGCCCTCGCGGATCAGGTGCCGGCCGATGACGCACTGATTCCAGAGGACGTCGTTCTGATCAACCCGATCGCAGCGCCGGCGCTGTCCGGTCCGCGCGGCATCTTGACCCGGCTCGCCGTGTTCTACTACTGGCTGGCTTCCGCACTGCCCGAGCGTGTTGGTTTCGCACTGCTGCGCAATCGGGTGATCGTTCGGGTGATGAGCGTCACGATGGCCAAGACCAAGGACCCGGCACTGCGGCGGTGGATCCACAATCAGCACGACCGCTACTTCAGTGCGTTCTCAGACCGGAGGGTCGTGCTCGAGGCGTTCACAGCGTCCGTCAGCAACGACGTCAGCGAATTCGCTGCGCGGATCCCGGGGCACACACTGCTGATCGCCGCAGACAAGGACGACATCACCCCGATCGCCGCCCAATACCGGCTTGCCGCACTGTTTCCGGATGCGACGCTGCAGATCATCCATGGCGTCGGCCACCTGGTGCATTACGAAGCACCCGCGCAAGCGGCTGAATTGATCACGGACTTCCTGGGTGCAGAGGAACCCGCATGAAGGCGGCAGCATGAGAATCGTCGTCGACTGCCGGTACACCCGGATCGGCCGGCACGACGGCATCAGCCGCTACACCTCCGGTATCGTGACCGAGTTGGCGAAGCTCCATGCGGTGACGATGCTGATCAGCGATCACCGGCAACTGGAGCTCCTACCGAGCCTGCCGTGGGAAATCGTCAGCGCGCCGACAAGCATCCGTGAGCCGTTCGTCGCCTACCAGGTGAACAAATTGCGCCCCGACGTCGTGTTCACGCCGATGCAGACCATGGGCTCTGCCGGGCGCCGCTACAAACTCGTGCTGACCGTGCACGACTTGATCTACTACCGCAATCGCACGCCACCCCGTGACCTTGCCTGGCCGATCCGCCTTCTCTGGCGGCTCTATCATCTGGCGTGGTGGCCGCAGCGCTTGCTGCTGAATCGTGCGGATGCCGTCGTCACGGTTTCGCAGACCACCCGCGCGTTGATCCGCGAACACAATTTGACCAGGCGCCCCGTGCACGTGGTCAGCAATGCGGCCGACGCGCCGACGGCTGCACTGGCAGAGCGGGCCGCCGATCGCACGGCGCCAAGGTCCCACTCGCTGGTGTACATGGGTTCGTTCATGCCGTACAAGAATGTGGAGACCATCGTGCGCGCGCTCGCGCTGCTTCCCGGGTACCGGCTGCACTTGATGAGCCGAGCGACCGATGCCGAGCAGGCCCGACTGCAGGCGATCGCCCCTGGCGCCGCCCTCGTCTTCCACAACGGTGCAAGCGATGCGGAGTACCAGGAGGAGCTCGCTGCGGCGCGCGCGCTGGTGACGGCGTCGTTCGACGAAGGATTCGGCATCCCGCTCGTTGAAGCGATGGCGCTGGGGACCCCCGTTGTCGTCAGCGACATCCCGATCTTTCGGGAGATCGGGGCAGACGCAGCCGTGTTCTTCGAGCCGCGGAGTGCAGAAGAACTTGCACGCGCCATCCGCTCGCTCGAAGACAGCCCGGAATGGGCGGCGAGATCGGCACGATCGGTCGCTGTCGCGAGCAGGTTCACCTGGGCGGGGTCAGCGGAACATCTGCTCACGGTCCTCACTGCAACCGTCAGTCGCGCCAGCGGGCGAAGGCGGCTCTGAACGCGCCCATTGCCGCGCAGCGCTAGGACATCGCAGCGCTACGACACCACAGCGCTACGACACCACCGCGCTACGACACAACCGCGGTGAACAGGTCGTGGTCTTCCGGGCTGAGGTTGAAGTGCTCGACGGCCAGCCGGCCGTCGCGATACACGAAATCGTGCACAGATCCGTTCGGGATGACCTCGCCCGGCCCGGGCAGCGCATGGTCGGTGAGGGCGCGGACCAGCGATGCAATCACACCGCCGTGACTGACCACGATCAGATTGCGGCCGGGGTTGTTCCCGGCCAGCTCGGTCAGAGCCGGAAGGGCCCGGGCCACAACCTCGTCGCGTGTCTCCCTGCCCGGCACGGCGACTCCCTCGGGAAAACGTGCGAGGATCTCCTCGCCGGTGAGCCCCTCGGCCTCGCCATAGTGTCGCTCCGTGACCTCCGGTATCGGTTGCGGGTCAGCGAGCTTGCTGGCTTGCGCGATGATCCGGGCGGTGTCCATCGCCCGTGACAGCGGACTCGCGTAGATGCCGTCCCAGTTGCGCAGCGCCAGTGCGGCAGCGGTCACCCGCGCCTGCTCTCGCCCTGTCGCGTTCAGAGGGATGTCACTCGTGCCCTGAATGCGGCGCGCAAGGTTCCAGTCCGTCTGTCCATGCCGAACGAGGGAGAGTCTGGTCACGCTGGTCCTTCCGCTGGTGGAACCCCAGCGTCGCGCAGCTAGGCCGACAGGCGGGCAGCGAGCGCGCTCAACGTCTGAGATGTTCCTGAGTCCAGCTTAACGGTGGCCCTGCTGTCGCCCTTCGTCGCGCCTCTGTTGATCACGATGATCGGCATCCGCTTGCGGCGCGCCTGTTCGATCAAGCGGATGCCCGAATTCACGGCCAGCGACGATCCGGCGACCAGGAGTGCTCCGGATGCGTCCAGTAGCGAACTCGCCTCAGCGAAGCGCTCTGTCGGGATGAACTCGCCGAAGAACACAACGTCGGGCTTCAGCGTTCCGCCGCATACTGTGCAGACGGGGAGCACGACGTCGTCGAAGTCACTCACGTCGGCGTCGCCGTCCGGTGCGATTTTGACGTCCTGAGCAGAGTCGCTGCGGGCGAGCCACGGGTTCGCGGCATCGATGCGCGCGGCAATGTCCTCGCGAGCGAACACCTGTCCGCAATCCAGGCACAGCACTCGGTCCATGGTTCCGTGAAGCGGTACCACCCGTCGAGACCCTGCCGCCGTGTGCAGCCCGTCGACGTTCTGTGTGATCACGCCGCGTAATATTCCTGCTCTTTCCAATTCCACTAGGGCGCGATGGCCGCTATTCGGGCGCGCCGAGTTGAACCGCTGCCAACCGAGGTGGCTACCCGCCCAGTAGCGTTTACGTGCTCGCTCGCTGCGCAGAAATTGTGCAATCGTCATCGGGGTACGTTTCGGTGCGCCCTCGCCGCGATAGTCGGGGATGCCCGAATCTGTACTGATCCCTGCACCGGTGAGAGCGACCAGCGGGCGGTCCGAGATGGCGGCGACCACCTCGTCGAGCTGCTCTTCGAGCGCCGGCGGAAGCTCGTCATCGATCAAGATCGTCACGTCATCGGCTTTCATGCTGCATCACTTTCCGCGGCGTGGAAACCGCCCGCGTGTTCGTGAGTGTAAACGCCCCAGTTTTCCGATTTGTTTCCGAACCCTGGCAGTCTAGGAACGCACCCGCCCGGGCGGACTGCAAGAACTGAAGGGAAGCGCGTGCGCATCATCCGGATCGAGAGCCTCGATGAGCCGGGGCTCGCGGACTATTCGCGCCTCACCGACGTTGCACTGCGCCGTATCAGTGAACCGGTCGGCGGACTGTACATTGCGGAATCGACCAAGGTCATCATGCGAGCCCTTGCCGCCGGGCATCGGCCGCGCTCCGTTCTCCTTCTCGAACGCTGGCTGGGCGATATCGTGCCACTCCTCGGCGCCTACGATGATGTTCCGGTCTACGTGGGGGAGTCCGCGCTTCTCGAGACGTTGACCGGATTCAACCTGCACCGGGGCGCGCTCGCCGCAATGCACCGGCCGCCGTTGCCGAGCGTTCCCGAAGCGATCGAGGGGGCCCGACGCATCGTGGTCATCGAGGATGTCGTGGACCACACGAACGTCGGCGCGATCTTCCGCGCCGTAGCCGGCATCGGGGCGGATGCTGTGCTCGTCACCCAGCGCTGCGCCGACCCGCTCTATCGCCGAAGCGTTCGCGTCAGCATGGGCACGGTGTTGCAAGTGCCCTGGACGCGGCTTCCCGAGTGGCGCGAGGCGGCCGGCATTCTGCATGACGCAGGCTTTCACATCGCGGCGCTCGCACTCGCCGATGACGCCGTGTCGCTTGACTCGTTTGCGGCGGACCCGCCGGAGAAGGTGGCGCTCGTGCTCGGCACAGAAGGTGACGGCCTCAGCCGGCGGGCGATTACCGCGGCGGACACGGTCGTCACCATTCCGATGCTGCACGGTGTCGACTCGCTGAATGTCGCATCCGCAAGCGCGGTCGCGCTGTATGCGTTGCGCGTCCACGTATGACTCAGACTTCGCATCAGCACAGTGAATATCATGTGCAGGTGCAGACTCCGCCCGACCGACGCTCCGTCTATCGCCGCCGCCGGATCGTCGTCTTCGGTGTACTCGGTGTGCTGCTGCTCAGTGCCGCCTACAGCCTGGGGGTCATGCTCGCGCCGCTTCCAGCCTCCGCGGCCACACTGCACCCGACCCACACCATCGCATCGTCCGCCGCGAAGCCCGCCTGGCCCGCCGTCGGAAGCGCGGCCATCAGCGCAGTCGGTTACGACGGCCTGCTCGCGCAGAACGGATCGACGGCGAGCGTGCCGATCGCCAGCATGACCAAGACAATCACCGCGCTGGTCGTGCTCGACGCCAAGCCGATCCCAGCCGGATCCGAAGGACCGACCATCACGTTCACGAGCGCAGATGTTCAGATCTTCAATCAGGTGATCGCCGAGGGCGGATCGTGGGCCCCTGTCGTCGCCGGTGAACAGCTGACCGAGAAGCAGGCGCTTGAGGCAATGCTGTTGCCGAGCGCAAACAACTATGCGATCTCGCTGGCCATTTGGTCGCACGGTAGCGTCGCCGGATTTCTTACCACGGCGAACAGTTGGTTGAAAGCGCACGGTTTCAACGGCACGCACCTGACAGACCCGTCAGGGCTTGATCCAGGAACGGTGAGCACAGCATCCGATCTGGTCGGAATCGGCAAACTCGTGCTTGCCAATCCGGTGCTGTCGACCATCGTGAAAACGCAGACGGTCACATTGCCCGGAGCAGGCACGCAAGACAATGGAAACGCGCTGCTCGGCAAAGACGGCATCGACGGGATCAAGACCGGCTTCACCGATGAGGCCGGCCACTGTCTGATGTTCTCCGCGCAGGCTGAGGTCGGCGGCAAGACGATGACCTTGGTCGGCGTCGTTCTGAACGAGCAGTCGTACGGCGCACTGTGGAGCACGGTGCCGCCGCTGCTGGCCAGCGCGAAGGACGGTTTCCATTCCGTGCCGCTGACCGGGGCAGGAATGACCTTCGGCAGTTACACGACACCGTGGGGCGCGAAAGCCACCGTCGTGTCGCCGACACCCTCATCGACGCTGGTCTGGTCTGACACTCCGATCACGGTTAGTACGACGGCACGCCCGGTGACGGTTGCCGCAGCAGGAGACACGGTCGGGACCGCAACCTTTACGGTCGGCAAGACAACCGTCACAAAGCCGTTGACACTCAAACACGCGGTTCCCGGTCCCGGATTCTGGTGGCGTTTCACCCATCCGTTCGCGCTGCTCGGCTGAGCCGGCGATGTGTGGCCGCTACCCGCGGCGCTGCGCAAACGGCACAGCCTCTGGCCGCTTGGCAGCCACGTTGTCGCCGGAGGACTGATGACGGATTCGCCGCAGCACCCACGGCACCAAATACTCGCGCGCCCAGGTCAGGTCTTCCGCTCGCGCTCCTCGCCAGGTTTGCGGCGGCAGCGGCTCCGGCTCGAGCGCTTGCAAGTCATTTTCCACGTTCAGTGCGGACAGCACCATGCGCGCAACCGTGTGATGGCCGAGTGGCGCCAAGTGCAACCGGTCGGGCGACCACATCCGCTGATCCTGGATCTCGGTCAGTGACCACTGATCGGCGACGATGCAGTCGTAGCGTTTCGCGATCGCACGGATGTTCTCGTTGTAGATCGCGACTTTGCCGCGGATGCCACGGAACACCGAAGAGAATCCCACATCGACTCCCGTGAACACGACGATCGTCGCGCCGTCGACCGCCAGTCGCGAAACCGCGGTGTCGAACTTCGCCGCGATCAGATCGGGGTCGGTTCCCGGCCGGATCACGTCGTTGCCGCCGGCCGAGATCGTGATGAGGTCGGGCCGCAAGCGCAATGCCGGATCGATTTGCTCGTCGACAATCTGCTGGATCAGCTTGCCGCGCACCGCGAGATTCGCGTACGCGAAATCATCCGTCTTCTGACTGAGTACCTCGGCAACGCGGTCGGCCCAGCCGCGATAGCCACCGGGGCTGCCCGGTTCAGGGTCTCCGATGCCCTCCGTGAACGAATCGCCGATGGCAACGTACCGGGACCAGGGATGCTCTGCGGTCATTGCTCTATTCTGCACGAGTGCCTCCTCCCGCTGGACGAGTAGTCCGCGAGCGCAGCGAGCCGGCGTACCACCCCGCTGGTCGAGTAGCCAGCGAGCGCAGCGAGCCGGCGTATCGAGACCAAGGGCCCATCCGCACGACACAGTCAGGTCTCGATACACGTATTCGCTGCGCTCATGCGTTACTCGACCACCGGGACTGCTCCCTCGCTGCGCTCATGCGTTACTCGACCACCGGGACTGCACCCTGTCGACGTGCGCCGGTAATGTGGTTCCAAGTGAGTACCGCAGCATCCGTTCCCGACGAGTCGTTCGGCCTACCCGTTTCCAGCGACCGAATCCCGATGAGCGGTACGACACCCGCCACGCCGATGGTCGGCTCGTTCGCCGCAGAGCACCTGTCTCCATCGTTCCCGGAACGTGCGGCGTGGGGTACGGCCAGCAAGTTGCGCGCCTGGCAGGCCGAAGCACTCGACGCCTACTTCCTGCACGAACCGCGAGACTTTCTCGCGGCCGCTACGCCCGGAGCGGGTAAGACGACGTTCGCGTTGCGCTTGGCGCGAGAGCTGATCGCGCGCCGGGTGATCGAACGCGTCATCGTCGTCGCACCGACCGAACACCTCAAGCGGCAGTGGGCGGATGCCGCCGAGCGGGTCGGCATCCGCTTGGATCCGGCGTTCAAGAACAGGGACAAGCGCTACGGTCGCCACTTCAAAGGCATCGCAGTCACATACGCTCAGGTGGCCACTCGGGCGAGTCTGCACCGCGAGCTGACCGAGACCTTTCGCACGCTGGTGATCCTCGATGAGGTGCATCACGGGGGAGATGCGCTCAGCTGGGGCGACGCCATCCGCGATGCGTTCGAGCCGGCAACCCGGCGCTTGTCGCTGACCGGCACGCCATTCCGCTCCGACACCGCTCCGATCCCGTTCGTGACCTACCTGCAGGACGAGCAGGGCATCCGCACCTCGCAGACCGACTACAGCTACGGTTACGGTCGTGCGCTGAGCGATGGTGTGGTGCGACCGGTGATCTTCATGGTCTACGCCGGGCACATGCGCTGGCGCACAAAGACCGGTGACGAGATGGAGGCCCGCCTCGGCGAGGGCAACACGAAGGACATCACTGCTCAAGCCTGGCGCACGGCGCTGGATCCGAAGGGCGAGTGGATCCCGGCTGTACTCCAGGCGGCGAATCGGCGGCTGAGCGAGGTGCGCCAGTCGATTCCGGATGCCGGCGGCCTGGTCATCGCAACCGACCACTTTGCGGCACGCGCGTACGCGGACATCCTGCAGGAGATCAGCGGCGAGAGGGTCACGGTCGTGCTCTCCGACGAGAAGGAGGCCAGCGACCGGATCGGATCGTTCGCGCGGGGCACAAGCAGGTGGATGGTGGCCGTGCGGATGGTTTCCGAGGGTGTTGATGTGCCGCGACTGGCTGTCGGTGTGTACGCGACGAGCGCGTCAACGCCGCTGTACTTCGCCCAGGCGGTCGGACGATTCGTGCGAGCGCGCAGGCGCGGCGAGACAGCATCCGTTTTTCTGCCGAACGTGCCGAGTCTGATGGCACTGGCAGCGCAACTCGAGCTGGAACGCGATCACGCGCTCGATCGGGTGTCCACCGACCAGGACGGTCTGTACAACCCCGAAGACGCGATGATGGCCGAGGCCAACCGTGACGAGCGGGCATCCGAAGCGCTGCAGTCAGAGTTCGCATTCGAGGCCCTCGGGTCACAGGCGAACTTCGACCGGGCGCTCTTCAACGGCGACGAATTCGGCGGGTATGCCGAGCCCGGTAGCGACGAGGAGCTCGACTTCATCGGCATCCCCGGCATTCTGGAGCCCGAGCAGGTGCACGAGCTACTGCAGCAGCGTCAGGCCCGCCAGTCACGGCGTGCGGCATCGAGACCGCAGGGGAGTGCGCCGGAAGGGGCCGCGCATCCGCCTGCGCCGCTCTATCGAACGCTCAAAGAACAGCGCAGCCTGCTCAACAGCCTGGTCGGGCTTTACGCAAAAAGCTCAGGAGAGCCGCACGGACTCGTGCATGCTGAACTGCGGCGGGTCTGCGGCGGGCCGGCCGTAGCGCAGGCGAGCGTCACACAACTGCAGTCGCGCATCGACCTGCTGCGCAAGCGCATGGGCCAGCACTAGAACTCAGTTGGGCGCACCGGCCGCATCCAGCGCGGCCATCAGGTCGGCGGCGAGGTCGTCGACGTGCTCAAGGCCGATCGACAGCCGCACGACTCCAGGATGCGGCTTCGCACTCGCCTCGACCGGGCGATGTGTCAGCGATGCCGGATGCTGCACCAGCGAATCCACACCGCCGAGCGAGACGGCGTGGCTGACCAGCGTGCATGCTTCTGTGAAGCGCACAGCGGCGTCGTACCCGCCGGCCAGCTCGATCGAGATGAGGGAGCCCGCGCCCTCGGCCTGTCGGCCGATCAGCCCGAGCGGGTCCTGACCGGGCAGACCCGGGTACAGCACCCGATCAATCGCTGGATGGCCAAGCAAGCGACGGGCTAGTTCACCTGCCGTCTCCTGCTGTGCGCGTACTCGGATCGGCAGCGTGCGCAGACCCCGGTGCAGCAGATAAGCGGCGAACGGATGCAACAGCCCACCGGTCAGTGCGCGCACGTGACGCAATCGTGTCGCCCACGCGTCAGTCGTCGCGACGACGCCACCCATCACGTCGCCGTGGCCGCCGAGATACTTGGTCGCACTGTGCAGTACAAGCGTCGCGCCGTGTTCTGCTGGCCGCTGGAGCACGGGGGAGGCGAACGTGTTGTCCACGAGTACGGGAACGTCGCCCGCTGCCGCGACGGCAGCCGCAATGTCGACGAGTTCGAGCGTCGGGTTCGCCGGCGTCTCGATGACAACCAAGCCTGTGTCCGGTCGGATCGCCTGTGCAATCCCGTCGAACGCTCCGTCGACGCTCGCCCAGGTGACGGTCGTGCCGAGAAGGCCGTTGTCGAGCACGTGGTCGGTGCCGCCGTAGAGCGGGCGCACCGCCACGACGTGCGGAGTGCCTGCCGTAACGATCGAAATCAAGCACGCGCTCAGCGCTGCCATTCCACTGGAAAACGCGACAGCGGCATCCGTTCCTTCGAGGTCGGCGAGAGCGTCTTCGAATCGGGCGACGCCGGGCTGCCACAATCGCTGGTACACGGCGGAATCACCGGCGTGCAGCGTGCCACCGTTCGCCAGGTTCTCATATGAGTCGCCTCCGGCATCGACACCGGGCAGGGGGTTGGTCGTAGACAGATCGATGACGGGGACATGCGAGCCCGCCTCGCGCAGGCCGTCCATGCCTGCGTGGACAGCGCGTGTTTCGAAATGCACGCGCTGCGGTTCGAGGGATACCGCGTCGTTTTCGAGCGGGCTGAGATGAAGGGAAGACGTCGATGTCATACCCCGAGACAAGCAGTTTCTTCTGGAAGAAGCAAGCTGAGCGTAAGCATCCTCGAAGCAACTGTATTCTGCCCAATATTCTGCGATCATGAGTGGCGTGGACATCGTCGAATCGAAGAACGCCCAGTTGGATAGGATCGACCGCGCACTTATCCGCGCACTGTCACAGAACGCCCGCGCATCCGGATCGGTGCTGGCGACCTCGATCGGTGTCGCCGAGTCGACCGTGTCCATGAGACTGCGCCGATTGCAAGAACGCGGCTTCCTGAGGGGTTACCGTCTCGATATCGATCTGGCGGCGCTGGGCGCATCGCTGCAGGCGCTGATCGCGGTGCGTTTGGTCAAACATTCACGCGACCAGGTGATCGCGTTCCGTGACGCCGCTCCGAGCTGGCCGGGCGTGCTCTCGATGTTCCACACCGGGGGAGCGGACGACTATCTGCTGCACGTCGCAGCGCACAACGCTAGCGAGTTGCGCGACTTCGTGCTCGACTATCTCACGGGGCATCCAGCTGTCGCGCACACCGAGACAACGCTGATTTTCGATCACGCAGTCGGAGACGGTTGGCAGCACCTGCTGGATGGTCATGAGCACGGTCTTTAGCACAGCCTCAGCTTGCTGGCACACCTGCTTTCGTGGGTGTTTGATGGAGGGATGACTGAGCCGATTGACCAGGATGCCCCGATCGGAGCCCATCCGGATGAACCACACCGAGAAGGTATCGCACAGCGCCTGAATTGGCTGCGTGCCGGCGTTCTCGGGGCAAACGACGGCATCGTCTCCGTTGCCGCGATCGTCGTCGGCGTGGCGGGCGCCACGAACAATACGGCCGCCATCCTCACTGCCGGGTTGGCCGGACTAGTCGGTGGCGCCGTCTCGATGGCGCTCGGCGAATACGTGTCGGTCAGCAGTCAGCGAGACAGCGAGCGCGCCCTCATCGAGAAGGAAAGACTCGAGCTGGCGGAGACGCCGGAAGAAGAGTTCGCCGAGCTCGTCGGCATGTACCGCGAGAAGGGACTGACCGAAGAAACGGCGACGCAGGTGGCCCGCGAACTCACGGACCACGACGCTTTGTCCGCTCACCTTTCGATCGAGTTGAACATCGATCAAAACGACGTCGCCAGTCCGTGGCATGCCGCGTTCGCGTCTGCGATCGCGTTCACTATCGGTGCGATCCTCCCGATGCTGGCGATCCTGTTGCCGCCCGATGGCTGGCGCGTGCCCGTCACATTCGTCGTTGTTCTGATCGCTCTGGCCGCAACCGGCAACATCGCGGCCTACATCGGCGGCAGTTCGCGCGGCCGTGCGATGGCCCGCGTCGTGATCGGCGGAGCGCTCGCGCTGGCCGCGACGTTCACGATCGGCGCACTCTTGGGCACGGCAGGTGTCGTCTAGCGCTTGCACCCATGTGGTTATCGCCTGACGCCGGTATCCGGGTGATGCTACGAGCGATTGGGTGTACCGGTCACTTTCTGGTTGCCGGGCTCCCAGATGTCCTCAGTCCAGTGTTGTTCGACCTGCGCGGCGGGGAAGAAGGCGACGATGGACAAATCCCCAGTCCCGGTGTTGCGCAGGTCGTGCGGTGTGCCCTGCTTGATCACGAAAACATCCCCGGCCCGGATCTGCTTGACGCCCTCGTCGAGAAGCAACTCCCCGGAGCCGCGGATGATGTACTGAGTCTCTTCAGCGGTGTCGGTGTGGCGTCCGAGTCTTTTGCCTTCGGGCATGGCGAAGTAGATGACCGTAGAGTCCTGTGACCCGGCCCCGCCGTAAGCGAAGAACTGACCAACCCACTGGGCGTCGGGAGTGGTCGAGGAGGTGAGTTCGAACGTGTCGAGTTTGTCGACGTTGAGCGGGTTCGTGACACCGTTCGTAGCTGAGTCCAGTGGAAGTGATGAAGTGGTGCCCATGTAAGCTCCTCGTTCGCGATTCGGTCGGATGCAGGTGAGTATATACCGTGCGTTCTACGGCTCAATCGCTGATCCAAACGTGAAGGAACACCGTTACTGGAGTTTGACACGTCCGTGACAATAACCGATTGACGAATCCGTAGACGTGACGAATAATTAGGTATGTGCCTAAGTATTACGACGAGCTTGACGCCGTGCTCCGTGCTCTCGCGGACCCGACGCGGCGCGCCGTCGTGCAACGGTTGGCGAAGTCTCCAGCCGTTGTGTCCGAGCTTGCGGCACCGTTCTCGATGGCCCTGCCGTCGCTCATGCAGCACCTGCGCATCCTCGAGGATGCGGGAGTGGTCACGTCGCAGAAATCTGGACGCGTCCGCACCGTGAGCCTGAGGCCGAGCGCACTCGACGTGCTGCAGCTGTGGCTCAGCGAGCAACGAACCCCCGCAGAACGCCAAGCCGACCGGCTCGGCATCCACCTGACCCGAACCACACCGAAGGAAGCGTGACATGACCCGCGTTCGCACCGACCTGTTCCTCTCGCTGGATGGCTATGCCGCCACCGCCGAGCCGACCCCTGAAAGTCCGATGGGCGAGGACTGGGAACGCCTCACCGCCGCTTATACTGCAACCCGCACCTTCCGCAAGCTGGTCTTCGCCGAAACCAGTGGAGCCGGCACAACCGGCCTCGACGATAGTTACGCCGCCGCGTTCGTCGAAGGCGTCGGCGCGGAGATCATGGGCGCGGGCATGTTCGGCCTGCACTCCTACCCGGACGACCCGGACTGGAAGGGCTGGTGGGGCGATCAACCGCCGTTCCACACCCCCGTCTACGTGCTCACCCACACCGCCTCGCGTCCGCCGATTCCGATGGAGGGCGGAACAACGTTCCATTTCCGCAACGGCTCTATTCAGGAGGTGCTCGCAGAGGCGACAGCAGCCGCCGGCAGCCAGGACGTGCGCGTCGGCGGGGGTATCAGCACCGCTCGCGCGTTCCTGCTTGCCGGGTTGGTCGACAGCTTGCACCTCATGATCGCCCCGATCATCCTCGGCCGGGGGACTCGGCTGTGGGACGACCTGGGCGGACTCGAGCGCACTCACGCCGTGACGACCCAGGTGGCCGAGAGCGGCACTATCCACGTCAATTTCACGCGATAGGACGTATCGATGACGATCGAGCGCAGACTCGCCCGTGCGGGGTTCACCCTGACCCGCGACTACCCCGTTGCGCTCGAGCGTGTCTGGGATGCCTTCGCAATCGACGACCAGAAACGTCAATGGTTCGGCGACGGCGACACCTTCGAGCCCGGTGAGTGGGCATTCGACTTCCGCGTCGGCGGACGAGACGTTGCCGTCGGAATGTTTCATGACGGCCCGGTTTCGCGGTTCGAGGCCACCTACACGGACATCGTCGAGCACGTGCGCATCGTCAACACCTACGACATGTGGCTCGACGCAGTGCACATGTCGACGTCGGTGGCATCGTTCGAATTCGAGCCGATCGACGGCGGCACCCGCCTCACCCAGATCGAGCACGGAGTCTTCTTCGACCAGTTCTGGGCAGACGGGCCAAACCGCGAGGCGGGCAGCCGGGGCGTGCTCGAGATACTGGGCACCTACCTCGCGTGAGGCGCCTCCCGCGCGCTGCTCGGGACCACTCGCGCCGCCTGGCCTCCAGTGCGCGTTGCCATCAGCCGATGCTGGCGGTCTCGTGCAAGGTCTCGGTCTGCTGCAGTGCGCGCTGGCATGCGACCGGCAGGGCGGCCAGCACGAGCCACGCCAACTGCATGGCGAGGAACACCTTTTCATAGAGCCCGCCGAGCGAATCCGGCTGGAGCCCTGCGCGCCCGAGAAGCAGCAGCGGCACGATCGCACCCCACGAGAGGATGAGCAGGGGTATTCGCAGAGCGTGCCAGCGCGGGCGCCGCCTCAGCGCTGAGGTGGCCAGGATGGTGCCAGCCAGCACCGCGAGGAAGGCAATCAAAGCCAGGGCAACGTGGATGCGCCCGGTGCCGCGCACGAGCGTGCCGGCCGGGTCGTCGGGGAAGATGGCGAGGAGCCCGGATGCGATGGCCCACACGGTCAACAGCACAAGGGCCACCCTCAACCGGCGGGTCTTGTCGTCGACCGTCACAAGGCTGACGACGACGGCGAGGCTCAGCAGGCAGCGCAGCACGAAGTTCACGTCCATCAGCCAGGCCCACGACCCGGCGCTGCCGTAGTCGCTCTCGGCGTTGTGCAATACGGAGAACTCCGGTCGCAGAAATACCAGCAGCACATCAATCACGACATATAGCGCCACGCCAGCCAGAGCAGCGCACGCGATTCTCGATTTGGATAGGTAACTAGGTTGCATATCTGCTAGTGTGCGTCGTGATGCGTACGTCGTCAATACCTCCGTACCGATTCGGGGATCTGCTCGCCCTTGCCCGGCAAAGCTGGGTGAAGCAGCTGGCCGGCGCTCTTGCCGAGGCTGGTTATCCTGACTACCGGCGCAGCGACGCCCTGGCCATGCGACTGCTGCTTCGGAGGCCGCTGCCCATCGGCCGACTCGGCGAAGCGCTGGGCGTCACCCGCCAGGCAGCGAAGAAGGTGGCGACCGGGCTCGAGGGCCGGGGCTACGCAACGGCCGAGCGAGACGCCCGCGACGGGCGACAGACCAACATCGCGCTCACGTCCCGGGGCCGCGACTTCGCGCACGCGATCGTCGGGGTGATCGACCAGCTCGATGCAGCCCTTGCCGCGCGCGTCTCACCAGATCAACTCACGGCGGCTGACACAGTGCTGCGTGCTGTCCTGGGCGACGAGCATTCCCGAGCTCTTGCGAGGTTGGTGGCGCCGCCACATGATGGTCGCTGACGAGAGTGAGGCCCCGAGCCGGCCACGTCCCCCGAGACTTGTCCGCGGATGGCCGTTTCCACGATCGGTCTACCATGAGTAGACTTGCGTCATGGCCGATACCACCACCGTGAAAGTGCGCAGCAGCACTCGCGACCTTCTCCTCAAGATCGGCGCCTCCCGCCACGAGAGCGCCGATCAGGTTATCGTCGCCGCTCTGGAGGCGATGAACCGCGACGAACGTCGCAGGATTGCCGCAGAAGAGGCGCGCGCCATCAAGGACGATCCTGCCGACCTGGCCGAAGTGAGGGCCATCCAGCAGGAGATGGCCGCGCTGCATGAGGGGTGAGGTCTACCGGCTCCCGGCGCGCGGTAAGGGCCACGAGCAGAAGGGCCGGCGGTACGCGGTCGTGTTGCAACCGGCCTGGCTCACGCTCAGTACCTGGATCGTCGCGTTCACGAGCACCAGCGCACGAGAGACCAGCTTCCGGCCGCCGGTGATCATCGCCGATCAACGGACACTGGTGATGTGCGACCAACTCGCGACTGTGGACCTGACCCGGCTTACAGAACCCGTCGGCTTCCTGACCATCGACGAGACACAGCGAGTCGACGACGCCCTCGCACTAGTCCTCGATCTGTAGCCGGGCGATACCGGCTACTCCCAGAAGCAGGAGAGTATTGCACACCGCTACGCGGGTGCCACGCGAGCTTACCGACGATGACGCTTCGTTCGCTCACCCGTCTGGGGAGTTGAATATCGATCAAAACGACGTCGCCAGCCCGTGGCATGCCGGTTTCGCCATCAACGCGCGGTCGGGCACAGCAAGGGTCGTCTAACGGCGGTCATCTGGTTATGTTCGGTGGCGGATGCGCGCAGTCCGCCTTCGATGGTGAGGATGTCCTCGGCCCAGTCGACGACCAGGTTGTCGTGGCTGGCGACGAGGACGGCGGTGCCGGCGTCGCGGGCGGCGGCCAGGACGTCGAGCACGCGGTGCGCGTTGCGGCTGTCCAGGCTTGCGGTGGGTTCGTCCAGGTTGAGCACGTCGGGCCTGATGATGAGGGCGCGGGCGACGCCGCAGCGTTGGCGTTCGCCGCCGGAGCAGGATTGCGGCCACGCGTTCGCGACGTGGTCGACGGCCAGCGCGGTCAGCAACTCTTGAGCCCGTTCCAGGCCGGCGGGGCCGCGCGCGGTCAGTGGGATCATCACGCTCTCGATCATGCGTAAGTCGCCGAGCATTTCCGAGTCCTGGTCGAGGAACCCGAGGTGCTCGACCTGCTGTTGCGCGTCTTGTGGGGTGCCGACGAGCGCGGCGGCAGCGACGACTGGGTTTTGCTGGGCGGGATTTGATTTGAGCGCGTCGGCGGCGTCAGGCTGACGATGTCCGGATAGGCGAACGGCCCGGCGTGTGATGTTTGCTGCATCACGCCGGGCCGTTCTGACGCCTACGCAGGCACCGCCACCCCTGCAATGGGGCAGCGGTTACAGTAAGTTCGTGACAAGCGGTCAGATGAGTTCGGGAGCCGCATTCTTGTCAATACCAATTTCTTCACGGCCGTCAACGATTCCGACACTGTTGATCTGCCACGGTCACTAACGGATGGCCGCGAACGACGTCACCGTGGCGCTGGAACGCTACGAGGCCGCCTTGCGGAACCTCGGTGCGCCGGTTGTGGCGAACCTTCGCCCGGGTATCTCACCACGGGAGGCCCTCGAGCTCGAGGCCCAATACGATGTCAAACTCCCGGACGAGGCGCGTGCCGTGTGGGAATGGCACAACGGTGTCGACGGCGCCCGCGGGTCGTATGGTGGAGACCCGCTGCGATACCTCACCCCGCCCTGCGCGTTCGGCGACCTGGGCTGGTCGCTCGAGTTCGCGCATGAGTTCATCGGCATCGTCGAAGGCACCAACCCCACCTCGGGATTCTCCAGCAGAAAGTTCGTGAGCCTGCTCATCGGAAATCTCGGCTACGTCATCAATCTCACCCCTGGGCAACCGCCACTCACCTACATGAACGACCCGATGAGTTGGTCACTCGCCGATTATCCATCGATGCCGATTGCTGAACAAGTCGACTGGTGGACGTGGGCACTGGAGACCGGGGCATGGCAAATCGATGAAGCCGGCCGCTGGCACGCGGACTTCGCACGTTACCCACAAGATGGCCTCCGTCACGTTCTACTCTGACCCGGCACAACTGCAACTACATCGCGACCGAGCAGCACTAACGATAAAACCCCGACGTGAAGGTCCCCGGTAGGAGACACGATGCTTGCCACCGATGCCGAACACGCTTACGATGGCCGGTGCCGATCCGCCCCGAAGGAGTGCCGATGAGCGCGCGATTCGTGTACTGGATGAACGTCTCACTCGATCTCATGATCGAGCAGCGTGCCGACGATCACAGCAAGCTGAGCGGTCCCGACTGGGTGCGCCTCGGCGCACCGCTGCACCGGGAGTTCAACACCCGAGCCCGCGCGGTGTCGACGATGATCGAGGGTCGCGTGACCTACGAGATGATGGACCCGTTCTGGCCGGATGCCCGTGCCAACGAATCGCTTCCCGACTTTCTGCGCGAGTATGCCGAGATCTGGACGTCTATGCCTAAAGTGCTGGTGTCGCGCACCCGCACGCTCACATCGGCGCTGGCATCCCACAACACGCGCATCGTCGGCGGGGACGACGCGATCGACCAGCTGGCTGCGCTGCGGCAGGATGCGACTGGCGACATCGCTGTCGGCGGCGCCACACTGGCCACGCAGCTACTGCGCGCGGGCCTGATCGACGAGCTGATGCTGTTCACGCATCCAGTCATCCTGGGCACGGGACGACCGCTCTTCGACGATCCGCACCCTCGCGTCGACCTCGACCTGATTGAGCAGCAGACATACGATCAGGGCGTGACCTTGCACCGTTACGCTGTGCGTGGCACTGTGTGACAAGCCTGATCGTTGCAGGGTTCCCGCTTGGGGACCGACTCGCTTGCGATCCGGAGGATATTCTCAATCAGTGGACGGCGAGCAACTACTCTCGGGGGGCAACGCCAGCGGTGCGGTTGTGCGTATCGGCTCAACTGTGCGTAAACAGTGGGCCGATGCCTCACCGAGTGTGCTCGAGTTCATGACTGCCATGCGCGAGGCCGGAGTTGACGTGCCGGCTGTCTACGGCCGAGACGAGCAGGGCAGACAGGTCACCGAATTCATCCCCGGTCAACTGGCGCTCGAATCAGCCCCGCTTACGCATGCGCAGCTCGGCAGGGTCGGAGCACTGGTGCGTGCAATCCACGACGCGAGTAAGACTTTCGCCCCCGATGGTGAAGCGGTGTGGAGCACCGCTATCCCCGCACCCGGCACCGAGCTGATCTGCCACAACGATCTTGCACCCTGGAATCTCATCATTGGGGATCGATGGGTCTTCATCGACTGGGATGCGGCCGCGCCGAGCACTCGGCTTTGGGACCTTGCGTACTCGGCTCAGGCATTCACGCTCTCCAACACCGATCAAACACCCCAGGAGGCGGCAGGCAACCTCGTAGCCTTCGTCAACGGGTATGGAGCAGACCGCGCTTTGCGCGCCGAGCTGCCCAAGGCCATGTATCGTCGCGCTGCGGCCATGCTCGAACTCTTGAATTCGTCACACGATACCGGCCGCGAACCGTGGGCGTCGATGTACTCGGACGGTCACGGAGACCACTGGCGTGCTGCAACCGACTACGCCAAGCACCACCAAAGCATCTGGTCGGAAGCCCTTCTCGCCCGCGCCCGCTGAACGTTCCTCTATTGAATATGCCTCCCAGCGGACGCTGCTGGTCATGGGCATCGTTCATACGCTAGCTGGTCTCTATACGCGCAAAAGGGAGCAGCTGTGATCGGTCTGACTGACGAACGCCCGTGGGAAACCTGGACGATTCTCGATGAGCGTGAAGGGTTCAAAGTCAAACGGATCGAGGTCAAGCCGTACTCAAGGCTGTCCTACCAGACCCACGAACATCGGGCCGAAGTTTGGGTCGTTGCCGCAGGGACCGCGTCGGCGGTCATCGATGGTCAGACGGTCATTGCGCGTGTCGGCGAGGCGGTCACCATCGCGATTGGCCAGCCGCATCGCATCGTGAATGACCACGACGACCCGCTCCTGATCATCGAGGTGCAGCTCGGCAAATACCTCGGAGAAGACGACATCGTGCGACTCCAGGACGACTTCGGCCGAGTGTGACTGGACCTCGCGCGATGATTCGCGCCCTTGCGTCGACCTCGACCTGATCGAGCAGCAGACACACGGTCAGGGCGTGACCGTGGCGGCAGCGAGGTCGATTAACGGGTCCATTATCGGATCAGTCGCACTCGGATCGGGAGATCGAGGTCGGCCCAGGCCCTGTCTGCGGTCAATACTTCTGACGGCGTTGTTCTGATCGTCAGTGCCAGGCAGCAGCGGTCGCCGAGTGAGAGCGATCGCCCTCCGTCAAGCGCGCGCATCGCTCCGGCGAGTTCGGCGTCAGCGGAAGTAAGCGGTTCAACCGTTACTCCGGCGGCGGCGATCAATGCCCGCAGGCGCCTGACGTCGACTCCGGCATCAACCAGTTTGCCGACGACTTCGGCGAGATTCGCGGTGCTGAGCACCGCCCCGTTGATCTCGGCTGCAACAACATCGCCGCCTGGTTCATTGTGGATCAACGCAAGCACGGCTGATGCGTCGAGCACGATCATTCGTTCGCCGCGGCAACTCGGCGTTCCGCCAACAGCTCATCGACGAACGATCGCGTCTTCGGCACGTCGTCAGCAAACTTACGCAGCTCAGCGACAGCGTCGGTTTGCCGCTCGAGAGTCAGCGCGGATCCTCGCGCGGACAGGTGCAGCCGGTCTCCCGGCTCCAGACCCAACGCGGTTCGGATATCGGCCGGGATCACCAGTCGCCCCTGCTGGCCGAGTACAATCGTGGCATCCATAATCTGATTATGCCACGTGATGCCCATGAATGCCACGCTGTTCGGCAGGCGTTCACTGGAAGTCGCGGCTGCGGGTGCGCGCGGCCAGCGGCAGCAGCTCGAAGCGGTCGGCAACTAGACTGATCACTCCCTCCGGTGAGCGTTCCAGGATGCCGCGAATCACCATCGCGGGCGCCTCACGGGCGACCCGTCGATAGCGGTTCCAGACCCCGACGCTGGAGATCACATTGAGCATGCCCGTCTCGTCCTCGAGGTTGAGGAACGTGATTCCGCCCGCCGTCGACGGCCGCTGCCGGTGCGTGACCACCCCTGCGACCTCGATCCGGCGGCCCGGCTCTGCCGTCGCCAGTTGCTCGGTGCTCAGCACCCCGCGCGCCGCCAACGGTTCGCGCAGATGACGAATCGGATGATCGCCCGGGGATATTCCCGTCGCCCACAGGTCGTAGCTGGTCTGCTCCGCCTCGGTCAGCACAGGCAGCAACGGCGGTTGCACAGTGAGGGAGACCCCCGGCAGATAGTCACGACGCTCTTGGGACGCCGGACCGGCATTCCACAGCGCCTCGCGGCGGGTCAATCCCAGTGTTTCGAAGGCACCGGCCGCTGCCAGTGCTTCCAGTTGCGGCGCGCTCAGCCCGATCCGGCGCGCGAGCTCTGCCATGTCCGTGTAGTCTCCGCCGGCCTCCCGCTCCGCGACGATACGTTCGGCCAGCTTCTCGCCGATCGAGCTCACCGCGGCCAGCCCAAGCCGTACCGCGTAGTTGCCGTCTCGGCGGTGCGCAGCGGATGCGTCCGGTGCGGCCCGATCGAACGTCGCCGACACGCGCGGCTGCTCCCGCTCCAGGCAACGCGCCTGCCCGGTTGCGGGAGGTGCTGTTGCGGCAGGCACGGTTGCGGCAGTGCCTGCTGCGCCAGGCACTGCTGAGCTTCCCGCCACGAGCGGCTCGAGCGTTGCGTGAACACCGGAGCGCAGGATGTCCACGTGACGCACCTCGACGCCGTGCCGAACGGCATCCGCTGTCAAAGATTGAGGCGAGTAGAAGCCCATCGGCTGCGCATGCAGCAGTGCGGCCAGAAATGCGGCGGGGTAGTGCAATTTGAGCCAGGAACTGGCGTAGACGATCAGGGCGAAGCTGAGGGCGTGGCTCTCGGCGAAACCGAAGTTGGCGAAGGCTTCGATCTTGTCGTAGATCTGCTGGGCGTTCTCATCGGAGATTCCGCGTCTGGCCATGCCGCCGAAGATCTTGGCCTTCAGGCTGCCGATCTTCTCGATGCCGCGCTTGGACCCCATCGCCCGGCGCAGCAGGTCGGCGTCTTCGCCGGTGCAGTCGCCGACCGCCATCGCCATCTGCATGACCTGCTCCTGGAACAGCGGAACGCCCAGCGTGCGCTCCAGCACAGGCTCCAGGTCCGGATGCAGGTAGGTCACCGTCTCCACGCCCGTCTTGCGCCGGATGAACGGATGCACCGCCCCGCCCTGGATCGGACCGGGCCGGATCAGCGCCACCTCGATCACCAGGTCGTAGAACCGGCGCGGCTGCAACCGGGGGAGCGTGCCCAACTGTGCGCGGCTCTCCACCTGGAACACGCCGACCGCATCCGCCCGGCAGAGCATGTCGTACACCTCCGGCTCCTCCTTCGGGATGGAGGCGAGATCCCATCGCTCACCGAAGTGCTGCTCCACCAGGTCGAAGACGTATTGCACGGCCGCCAGCATGCCGAGCCCGAGCAGATCGAACTTGACCAGGCCCATCCACTCGCAATCGCCCTTGTCCCACTGCAGCACCGTGCGGTTCTCCATCCGGCCATGCTCGATCGGGCAGACCTCGCCGATCGGCCGCTCGGTGAGCACCATGCCGCCGGAGTGGATGCCGAGGTGCCGCGGGGCACGCATCAGTTCGCCCGCCAGTTCGACCACCGGCGCCGGGATGTCGAGGTCGGTCTGGGAGACTCCCGGCCCCCAACGTTCAACCTGCTTGGAGAACGCATCCTGCGCCCCCGGACTGTGCCCGAGCGCCTTGGCCATGTCACGCACTGCGTTCTTCGGCCGGTAGCTGATGACGTTCGCGACCTGTGCTGCGTTGCGGCGGCCGTATTTGTTGAAGACGTACTGGATCACCTCTTCCCGCCGGTTCGAGTCGAAGTCGACGTCGATGTCCGGCTCCTCCGGCCGCAGACTGGAGAGGAACCGTTCGAACGGCAGGTCGTAACCGATGGAGTCGACGGCGGTGATGTCCAGGGCGTAGCAGACCGCGGAGTTCGCGGCCGATCCGCGGCCTTGGCAGAGGATGCCGTTGCGGCGGGCAAACTGCACGATGTCATAGACGATCAGAAAGTAGCCGGGGAAGTCCTTCTTCTCGATGACGGTGAGCTCCTGCTCCATCCGCGCCCAGACCTTGGCCTGGTCCGGCTCGTACGCGTATTTGGTTGCGACCCCCTGCCGTACAAGCTCGCGCAGATAACTCATCGGCGTGTGGCCGGCCGGCACCTCGAGTTTCGGTAACTTCGGGCGGGCGCTGCGCAGGTCGAAGGCCAGGGCATCCGCCACCGCCACGGTGTTCTCAACGACCGCCGGGTAGCGGACGAAGGCGCGGGCCATCTCGGCGCCGCTGCGCAGATGGGCGGTTCCGGATGCCGGCAGGTAGCCGTCCAGCTCATCCAGACTCCTGCGGGCGCGCACCGCAGCGACCGCCCCTGCCAGCCGGTGTTCTGCAGGGGTGGCGTAGTGCACGATGTTCGTCGCGACCGAGACCAGCCCGCGCTCCTGTGCGAGCGCGAACAGTGCGTCGTTGTGTGTGCTGTCCAACGGTGCGCCCGTGTCGAACAGTTCGACGACGACGTTGTCGTGCCCGAACCGGTCGACGAGTCGATCGAGTTCCCGGGCCGCAGCCGACGCACCACCGTCGACCAGTGCCCGGCGCACGTCGCCCTTGCGGCATCCGGTCAGGATGGTCCAGTGCCCGGCTGCGCCCGCTGCCAGTGCGTCGAGGTCGTAGACCGGGCGGCCCTTCTCGGCGCCGTCGGCCAGCTGCGCATCCGTGATGGCTCCGGCCAGCCGATGGTAGCCTTCCTCGCCTCGGGCGAGCACGAGGAGATGGCTGCCCTCCGGGTCGGCTTCGCCGTTCTGCGGCTTGCCCAGCCCCAGGGAGAGTTCGGCACCGAACACCGTCTTCACCGTGTGGGTCGCGATCGCGGGGGTGTTATCGGTTGCGGAGTTGTCGTCGGTCGCGGGGTTGTTGTCGGTTGCGGCCCCGCCATAGGCTTCCGCGGCCTCTGCGAGGTGCACAATGCCGTATAGCCCGTCATGATCGGTGAGGGCGAGGGCGTGCAGCCGCAGGCGAGTGGCCTCCTCGAGCAGCTTCTCCGGGTCGCTCGCTCCGTCGAGGAAGCTGAAGTTTGAGTGCGCATGCAGTTCGGCGTAGGGCACGTAGGGGCCGTCATCCGGGTGGATCGGCTGCGCCTGATAGGCGTGTCGTTTCGACGCCCGGGTCGGCCCCTCGTCGTTCAACGCTTCATTCGGCTTTTCCGGCCGGCTGCGGTCGGAGAGCCGCCGTTCGAGTTCCGACCAGGGGATCGGCGGATTATTCCAGCCCATGCGCCACCAGCCCAGTTGCTGCCTGCTCAGTCATAGCGCGCTCAGTCACGGTCAACTCAGTCACGGTCAGCTCAGTCATAGCGCGCCTCCGCCAGCCAGCGGCGACCCTCGAGCAGCAGAAGCCAGGCCATCCCGTCGGCATCGACGATGTGGAAACGATGCACAACGCGCGCCTTCGCGGCATCCCACCACCGTTCGTCGATCGGCCATGGACCAGCCCAGGTCGCGATCGGCTGTGCCTGATCCACCGAACCGCGCAGGGAGAACAGTGCCGGCTCGCCCGTCATGGTCCCGCGCTCGGTGACCTCGATCGGCCCACTGTCTTCTGTGAATACGGCGACCGGGCGCGGCGGCGAGAAAACGGTTGCGGGCAGCGCAGCGGGCAGGCTGCCCGGCCACGGTTCCCCGCGCCTGTCGCCGATATCGCGTGGGGCGCGGTCCCCCCATGGGATGAGGACCTGGCGATCCTGAAGCAGTCGGCCGCCGCCGATCGCCGAGGTGAGCACTGCTTCATGCCCCAGCATGCTCTGCACGCGAGAGAGCGCATGGTGAATGCGCTCATCCGGCCCGTCGCCCCAGAGCCCGCTCTCGTGGTTGCCGATCGCATCCACACTTTCCGGGGTCACCGTCACCTCGACGACGGGGGAGCGCAGGCCGGTTTCGGCGCCGCCTGCACCCTGCAGCTGCCAGCGCACCCGGTCGAGCACATCCGCTGCGGTGAACCAGCGCGGATGCAGCCACTGACGTTCGGATGCCTCCCCGGATTCCGCGCGCATCCCCACGGTGATCGAGGTGCAGACCAGTCCGGCCTGCGTCAGGCCTTCTACGAAAGCATCCGCTGCCGCACGAAAGCCGAAGGTCACCTGGTCGACGCGATCCAGTCCCGGTTCGAACGCGACGGAGCGTTCCAGGCTGCGCTGCGGCGCCCGCGGCACCACCGCGCTCGTGTCCTGCCCACTCGCCAGGGCGTGCAGGCGTGCTCCGGCCGCACCGAAACGGTCCTGAAGAGCGACGATATCGAGCGCTGCAATATCACCGAGGGTGTGCAAACCCAACTTCTGCAGCAGGGTGATCAGGCCGGGATCTTCCAACGTCGTAACGGGAAGCGCTGCCAGAAACCGCGCGGATCCGCCGGGCTCGACGATCCGGATGCGAGTTGTACGCGCCAAACCCGTGCCGGTCGTGCCGGTGCCTGTCGTGCTCGTGCTGGTCGTGCGCGTGCCGATCGTGTCCTGACTGATCCGGCCCGTGCCGGCGAGTCGAGCCGCGTGTTCTGCGGCGAACGGCCCGTCTGCAATACCCAGCTGAGCATCGGGGATGCCCTGTTCGGCAAGCACCCCGAGCAGTGCGGAGGCCGCCGGCCGTTCTCCGCCGTAGTATCGGCTCGGGCCTCGTGCACGAATCGCGCAGAGCCCCGGCCGGATCGACTGGACTCCGGGCATGAGTTGCTCGATCGTGGCGAGAATCGCTTCGAACATTCTGCTGTCGTGCACGGCGTCGTAGGGGAACACGATGAGGTCTGCACAGCGCGCCTGCGCCTCTCGCAACCGCAGCCCTCTGCGCACCCCTTCGCTGCGTGCAGAAGCCGAGCAGGCGAAAACTCTGCCCTTCTCGATCACGGCGATGGGGGCATCCCGCGACGGCGATCCCGAGGATGATTCCGGCCCCGAGGATGATCCCGCCGGCGATCCGGATCCGGGGGCCAGTCCTGCCTGTTGCAGTGCCCGCACCGGCCAGTCCGGGCACCAGAGCACCATGGCACGCATGGTCACACCACAGCCTCAAGCGTGCGCGGCAGCTCATCGATCGTGCTGTCGACCGCACGGATCGCATCATGCTCATCGGGCAGCCACAGTCGAGCGCTACGAGAGCGCCCCACCCCTCCGCGACCGGACGCCACGACCGTCAGTTGCCGCGCAACCGGATAGCCGTGACCCCGCCCGAGCCCATCCCAGCTACTGGCCGCCACGGTGAGACTCACCTCGCTGCGCGGCCACTCGCCGAGAGCGATCAGGGTTGTCTCCTTACCACGCAAGCGCGCGCTCAGCCGCGCGGCATCCGCATCGCTCACTCGCGTGGCGGGGCGGGTCACAACGACGGTCAGGGCGTCGGCCAGTGCCGCGGTGACCGTGAGCCAGTGCGTTCCCGGTTCCGGAATCAGTACGAGCCGCTCCAGGTCGATGCCGAACCGGGCGGCGGCCTCCACCCCGAACTCGGGCACCCCGACCACACCGCACCACGCACCGGATCGGCTCGGCCCGGCCAGCAGCCCCATCACCAGGCTCATCGAATCGGAAACGGCGTAGGCGACCCCGGTCTGCAACGCCCCACCCGGAAGAAGGGGAGCGAACGCGTCGAGTGTGCTCAGCGCCGTGGTGTCCAGCTTCCGCCGCTGCATCTGGGAGATGCGCGACTGCAGAGCCCGCACCTGATCCGATTCCTGCGCTGTCAGCTCCGCAGCTGCGGAGCGCCCCGCCGCCGCCCCTGCCACCAAGCCCGCAGCTGTCTGCTCCACCGGCAGGCCGGGGGAGTCGAGTGCTGCGAGCGCGGAGTTCATTCTTCAATGATCGAACATATGTTCGAGCATGTCAATTGCGCATAACCATGGTTCGCGCTCTGCCTCGGGCCGTGGATTGTCAGTGACGCAGACTATCCTGCAATCATGTGCGGATGTCTGAACGGTGCGGCCCGAATCGAACAGATAGCCGAAGGGGAGTGGTGATGGTCAGCCGACCGATCGCCGATTTCGTCGACCATCTCGCGCGCGTTCCCGTCGGCCCTGCAAGCGTCAACATGTTCGCAGGAACCGGTGACAGCGCACTGCGCCGGCACAATCTCGAGCTCTACCTGCAGTCGATGCTCGACCGCGCACCGCGTGTGCTGCTGGTCGGCGAGGCACCCGGCTATCGAGGCATGCGCATCACCGGTGTGCCGTTCACCAATCGCACACTCCTCGGCAGTAACTCCGGATGCTTCGGCCTCTTCGGCCCCGAGAACGGCTACGAGATACCCGCCGATTTTCCTCACGCGTCGGCAGAACCGACCTCCACCGTGATGTGGAATGTGCTGGCAGATCTCGACTTCCTGCCCCTGCTCTGGAGCGCATACCCGCTGCACCCGCATCGACCGGGAAACCCGCAAAGCAACCGCACGCCGTCCACCGCAGAAGTTGCACTCGGCCTGCCGATCTGGCGTGATCTCCGGGAGCTTTTCTCGATCGAGACGACCGTCGCCGTCGGCAACATCGGCTACCGCAGCATCACCAAGGCGGGGGAGTCCGTGACGCGGGTGCGGCATCCCGCCCACGGAGGCAAGGTTGAATTCGCCAACGGTTTGCGCGCACTCCTCGAACAGGAAGCCGCGGCCGGCCGATGAGCGCCGGGCCACACTGGTCGGTCGTCATCCCATTCAAGGGTGCGCCGCACGCCAAGAGCCGCTTCGCCGAGAACTTCGACGATGCTCGTCGGGCCGCATTGGCCATCGCGCTTCTCACCGACACGGTGCGCGCCGTGCGCGCGGTCGCGGCCGTCACACGCATCATTGTGGTGTCGAATGAACCCAACGTGGCGGAGGCGATCCTAAGTGAAGAATCGGGCGCACCGAGGCTCGGCACACAACAGACCGGTACACAACAGACCGGTACACAACAGACCGGTACACAACAGGCCGGCACCGAGTTGATCATCGTTGCGGACCCGGGAGGCGGGCTGAACGCGGCAGTCTCCCACGGCATCCGGCAGGCGAGAAATATTGACGACCGCGCGTTCACCGCAGCGATGGTCGGGGATGTTGCAGCACTGCAACCCGATGATCTCGCGCACGCCCTCGCCGAATCCGTCGCGCTGTTTCACACCGGAACCGCCCTCACCCTGGTCGCCGATCACGACGGCACGGGAACGACCATGATCACCGCGGCCCCAGGGGCGGTCATCGAGCCGCACTTCGGCGTCGACTCGTGCGCCGAACACCAGGCGGCCGGCCACGTTCTGCTTCAACTGCCCGCTGAATCGTCGTTGCGGCTCGACATCGACTCCGCCGAGGACATGCAACGCGTACTCTCACTCGACCCCGGGCTCGGCGCCGCGACGCGTCGCGTGCTGTCCAGCGGGCTTGTCGCCAGGAGCCCATTGGCTAAGGTCGAGGCCGCGACCGTGACTGCTCTGCCGCCGAACTGAGATAGAGTTCTGACCCGCCGAATTGAAGGCGTCAGTCAGCGAAGCCGGCCAACTTGAGCGTCTCGGCAGCGAGCGCAGCCGACGTCGCCGTGTCTCGCATCCAGAGCGGTACCGCGGCCGCCCGAAGCCCGGCAGCCTCAACGGCTGGCACGGCCGCGGCATCCACCTCGTCGACGAGCCAGCCGTCGAGAACGCCGCCGGCACTGCGACCGCCATAGTGCAGGCCGACCGCCGCAGCACTCGTCTCGACTCCAATCGTCTCCAGGCACTGATCGGCCATGCCCCGCACGGCGCTCCCGCCGATGATCGGGGAGACCCCGACCACCCGGGCTTTCGTCGCTTGCAACGCATCGCGTACCCCGGGAACATTCAGGATGCAACCGACAGACACGACAGGATTGGACGGAGGAAGGATGACCATGTCCGCCGCGGCGATGGCATCCAGCACGCCAGGGGCGGGCTGCGCCTCGGCGAGTCCGACCTGCACGAATTCGGATGCGCGCACCCGCGCCCCATAGCGAACCCACCACTCTTCGAAATGGATCAGCTCGCCGACCGCGTGGTCATCGACCGCCTCGGCGAGACGCACGTTGGTCTCGATCGGCTGATCGCTCATCGGCAGCAGCCCCACGCCCGGCTTCCAGCGCCGCGCAAGGAATTCGGTTGCCTCGCTGAGCGTGCGCCCGGAGCGCAACAGATCGGTTCGCACGATGTGTGTTGCGAGATCGAGATCGCCGAGCGTGAACCAACTCCAGCCGCGACCGTATGCAGCGATCTCGGCGGATACCCGCCTTGATTCGTCAGGCCGGCCCCAGCCCTGATCCTCGGCGATCCCGCCGCCGAGCGTGTACATCACGGTGTCGAGATCCGGGCAGACGCGCAGCCCGTTCAGCCACATGTCGTCGCCCGTATTGACGATCACGTCGACGCGCACGGACGACCCGGCGCCATCCGTCGCCGGACATCGATCGGCCAGCAGCGCAAGAAGACCGCGCGTGAAGCGTGCTCCGCCGACCCCGCCGGCGAGAACCGTGACGCGCGCGAGAGCGGATGGCGATGCGGAATTCTGCGAAGTCATGCTCCTAGTCAACCGTGTTTTTGTTCACACCCGACGCACTCGAATCTAAAATCGACTCATGAGCGCAGCAGACCGCGAGGGTCGGCTGGCCGGCGTGTTCGTGACCCTCGCAGACACTCTCGTCGCAGAATACGACGTTGTCGACCTTCTTCACACACTGGTCGAGGAGTGCATCAGCCTCTTCGACGCGGCCGCAGCAGGCCTCGTGCTGGCAGATGCGAACGGTCGACTGCAACTGATGGCCTCCACCAGCGAGCGCAGCCGTGTTGTCGAGGCGCACCAGCTGAACGTCGGTGACGGCCCGTGCGTCGCTTGCTTCAGTTCCGGCCAGATTGTCGTGATCGAGGATCTGATGGCGGTTGACGCGCAGTGGAGCACCTTCCGCACTACTGCGCTCGATCAGGGGTTCCGCTCCGTTCACGCGGTTCCGTTGCGGCTGCGCGATCAGACCATCGGAGCCCTCAATCTCTTCAGAGACCAGCCGGGCGTGCTCAATGCTGAAGATGCCGCTGCGGCGCGCGCGTTGGCGGATGTCGCGACCATCGGCATCCTGCAGGAGCGCGCGATCCGCGAGCGCACCCTTGTCACCGAGCAACTGCAAATCGCCCTGGACAGCCGTGTCGTGATCGAACAGGCAAAGGGAGTCGTCGCGCAAACCAGTGGCGTACCGATGGATGAGGCCTTCGCACGACTCCGCGACTACGCACGCCGGCACAATCAGCGGCTGCACGAGGTCGCCGAGAACGTCATCTCCCGCGCCCTGAATATCTGAATCGCCCTCACGCGCCGCTGAGAGTATGCACAACCGCATCGGTTGCTGACCGTGAGCGGCGTATCGTGAGTGTCAGATGCCCTAGACCCCGGCAGTGTGTGTATTCCGCTGATCCTGGAGCCGTCATGAGCAACGCAATCGAACCCACTACGACGACCGCTATAGCCACGGAACCGCCGCAGCCCGCATCCGCACGCGCGCCCCGAGCACGTCAGATCAGTGACTATGTGCTGCTATCGCAACAGATCCAGGCCGCCGGTCTGATGCGCAGACGCTACGGCTACTACTGGAGCAAACTCGGCGCCATCGCCGTCATCTTTCCCGCCGCAGTTCTCACGTTCCTCTGGATCGGCGACACCTGGTGGCAGATGTTCGTCGCAGCCGGCTTCGCACTGATCTTGACCCAAACTGCCTTCCTCGGTCATGACGCAGCACACCGACAGATCTTCAAATCCGGCCATTGGAACGACTGGACGAGCGTCATCATCGCCAACCTGTTCGTCGGCATGAGCTACGCCTGGTGGCAGAACAAACATTCCCGACATCATGGCAACCCCAACAAAGAGGGCAGCGACCCGGACATCGAATTTCCCCCGTTGGCTCTGACACCGGCCCAAGCACGGTCACCGCACAATCCTGTCGAGCGGTGGTTTCTCGCCCGCCAAGGCTGGTTGTTCTTCCCGATGCTGCCGCTCGAGGGCGTTTCGCTGCACCTGTCTGGGCTGCGTCGCCTGATCGAGCCGCAACCGATTCCTCGTCGCTGGGTGGAGTTGTCGCTTATCACGGCGCGCCTCGGCGCCTATGTCACGATGCTCTTTCTTGTGCTGTCACCGGGCAAGGCCGGAGTCTTCCTCGCGATCCAGCTGGGAATCTTCGGCATCTACATGGGCGGATCCTTCGCGCCCAATCACAAGGGGATGCCGATCATTCCGGCAGGCCTGCGTCTCGACTTCGTACGCAGGCAGGTGCTGACCAGCCGAAACATCCACGGCAGCCTCGTGCTCGATGTCGCGATGGGCGGCCTCAACTATCAGATCGAGCACCACCTTTTCCCGTCGATGGCGAGGCCTTCGTTGCGCCGGGCGCAACCCATCGTCGAAGCATTCTGTGTCGAGCACGAGGTGCACTACACGAGCACGACGTTTCTGCACTCCTACGCCATCGTCGTGCGGTATCTGAACCGGGTCGGCATCGGCGCGCGCGATCCGTTCGAATGCCCGTTGCTCGTGCAGCGTCAATTGGGCTCGAGACCGGATAGTTGAGCTGCGGCCCGTATCGTTAATGACGATGCTGACACGACGAGACGTAGCCCAACGGCTGGATATTCCGCTGGAGATGGCGCAGCGCCACGAAATCCCACCGCGCTTGAGCGAGGCCGAATTCGCTGAGCTGGAAGCGCATCCGCCCGCCTGGTTGGCGCAGTCGCGCGCGAATCGCACCGGCAAGCGCCCCGTCTGGGTGCAACTCACCTGCGATGTCTGCGGGTTCACCGAGACCGCCCGCCCGAAGAAATGGTGGCCGGCCTTCACCTACCTGACCTGCGAGAACCACCTGATCGGCGACGTTCCGGATGCCGCCCCCGGCACCCACAGGCGCGAATACGACGGCATCGGCTCGCGTTTCGTCGGCATCGTGGATGAGCCCGTCGGCTGACAGACCTCCGCCGCATGACTCCACACAGCTTGACAACCCGCGATTCCAGCGTTCTGCGCACCATTAACGGCGAAAGGCCCTGAATCCGAACAGATTCAAGGCCTTTCGAGCTGCGTGCGCGAGGGGGGACTTGAACCCCCACGCCCTAATACGGGCACTAGCACCTCAAGCTAGCGCGTCTGCCTATTCCGCCACCCGCGCGCAATTTCTGCAGCCGACGAATCAGCTGCCGAGGTAAGACCTTAGCACGAAAACACCCACTGGATTCATCGCCGACGACGCCGATTTCGTCTGGCTGGTGAGCAGATTGCCAGACCGGTAGCGTGGGCGTCATGGCTTCAGTACCAGACGGTCCGACGCTCGACGCGACGGCTGTGATCGCACGTGATCTCATCCGCTTCGACACCACCAACTTTGGCGAGGGAAAATCCAACGGCGAAGCCGAAGCAGCCGAGTATGTCGCTGCACACTTGACCCGGATCGGGCTGCAGCCTCAGCTTTTCGATTCAGATCCAGGGCGCACGAGCGTCGTCGCGCGGGTCGAGGGCCGCAATCGCGACATGCCGGCGCTCGTCGTACACGGGCACCTCGATGTCGTGCCCGCAGATCCACGCACCTGGTCGGTCGACCCCTTCGCAGGCGAAATCAAAGACGGCATGCTCTGGGGCCGCGGAGCCGTCGATATGAAGAACATGGACGCCATGATCATCACGGCGCTCGACGACATCCGCACCGCTGGAAAGCAACCGGAGCGCGACCTCGTGGTCGCGTTCTTCGCAGACGAGGAAGACGGCGGCCAGCGCGGATCCCATCACCTCGTCGCCAATCACCCCGAGCTGTTCGACGGCGCAACCGAAGCGATCAGCGAGGTCGGCGGCTATTCGATCGACCTCGACGGCCAGCGTGCGTACCTCTTGCAAACAGGGGAGAAGGCCCTCATCTGGGCGAAACTCGTCGCCCACGGCCAGGCTGCGCACGGCTCGCGACTTGTCGCCGACAATGCGGTCACCCGACTCGCGGAAGCGGTCGCCCGCATCGGCAGGGAACCGTGGCCGATCACCCTCACCGACACCACCCGGCAACTGATCAGAGAGCTCGAGCGCCTGCTCGGCGTCAGTGCTCAGCAGCTCGGACCGGACGGCGTGGTGCTGCGAACCGGTACGGCCGCAGGATTCATCCTCGCCACGCTGCGGACGACGAGCAATCCGACGGCACTGACGGCCGGCTACAAACACAATGTGATCCCGGATCGCGCGGAAGCGCTGATCGACATCCGCACGCTGCCAGGCGACGAGGATGCAGTTCTCTCCCGGATCGCCGAACTCGCCGGCGAGCACGTGCAGGTTGAGATCCTGCACCAGGACATCGGGCTCGAGACGGCGTTCTCCGGCAACCTGGTCGACACGATCGTGCAGACTCTCGGTGAGCACGACCCGGGCGCCCCTGTCCTGCCCTACCTGCTTTCCGGCGGCACGGATAACAAGGCGCTCAGCCTGCTCGGCATCACCGGCTACGGCTTCGCCCCATTGCGGCTTCCGCCCGAGCTGGACTTCCCGGGGATGTTTCATGGTGTCGACGAGCGCGTGCCGCTTGACGCGCTCACCTTCGGCCGCAACGTGCTCGCCGACTTCCTGCTGCGCTACTAGGCGGGCGCGGTCCTACCGACCGCCTAGGCTGAGTAAGTGCGCGCCTGGACGAAACCCGAGATCCCTACGATCGAAGGGCACGTCGGGCCGCCGCAATTGTTCGACACGCCAACCGGATCGCTCGTGGCCGCAGTGCCACGAGGCGACAACACCACACGCCTTTACGTGTGCGGGATCACGCCGTACGACGCAACGCACATCGGGCATGCTGCGACCTATCTGGCCTATGACACGCTGCAGCGGCTCTGGCGCGATGCCGGCTATCAGGTGCGTTACACGCAGAACGTGACGGATGTCGACGACCCGCTTCTCGAGCGCGCAACCGCCACCGGCATCGACTGGCGGGCGTTGGCCGACCAGCAGATCGACCTGTTCCGCGCCGACATGGAAAGCCTGTCGATCATTCCGCCCGACGACTACGTTGCGGTCACAGAGACGATTCAACCCGTCGCAGACGCCGTGGCTGCGCTGCTCGAGCGTGGCATCGCCTATCGGGTTCCGACGACGGATGCCGCCGGCCAGGACATCTACTTCGACCTCGCCGCGGCCGCAGCTTTGACCCCGTGGCGGCTTGGGCAGGAGAGCAACCTCGACAGGGTGCAAATGCTCGAACTTTCTGCAGAGCGCGGCGGCGATCCTGAGCGGGCGGGCAAGCGCGACCCGCTTGACCCTCTGCTCTGGCGCAGCGCTCGCAACGGGGAACCCAGCTGGCCATCTCGCGTCGGAGTCGGCAGACCCGGGTGGCACATCGAGTGCGCTGTGATCGCGCTGGGCACTCTGGGCGAGAACTTCACCGTGCAGGGCGGAGGCACCGACCTGATCTTTCCGCACCACGAGATGAGCGCGGCGCACGCGACCGCCTTGTCGGGGCATCCGCTTGCCGTCGTGTTCAACCACACCGGGCTCGTCGGATATCAAGGCGCGAAGATGAGCAAATCGCTCGGCAACCTCGTACTCGTCTCTGAGCTGCGCGAACGGGGCGTCGACCCGCGAGCGATCCGGCTCGCGCTATTGGCGAACCATTATCGCAGCGAGTGGGAATGGACACCGGCCGTGCTCGAAACGGCAACAGCACGTTTGGCGCAGTGGTCGGCGTTCGCCGCCCGGCAGAACGCGGCAACGGCTATCGACACAACGGCCATCGGCACAACGGCGGTCGTCGATGAACTGCGTCGCAAGCTCGCCGACGACCTCGACACACCGGGTGCGCTGGCCACCATGGATCGGGCCGTTGCATCCGGGATCGGCAGCTCACGCCTGCTCGTCGACGCCATTGACGCCCTGCTCGGAGTGCGCCTGTAGCGGGCTCACGCGCGCCGACGGGTCAGTCTTTGCCCCGCCACGGCTCGTCGGCACGACCATCGCGGCCATCGCCGCGCTTGCGCAGGTAGCGTTCGAACTCCTGCGCGATCGCCTCGCCGCTGGCTTCGGGCGAGTCGACCGTGTCTCTGGCCTGCTCCAATTGGCGGATGTACGCGGCCATGTCCTCGTCGTCGGCCGCGAGTGCGTCGATGCCGGCTTCCCAGCTCGCGGCCTCTGCGACCAGGTCGCCACGCGGAATCGTCACGTCGACCAGTTCCTCGACCTTATCGATCAGGGCGAGCATCGCCTTCGGCGACGGCGCATTGTGCACGTAGTGCGGCACGGACGCCCAGATCGCGAGGGTGGGGATGCCGACGCGCTCGGCGGCATCCCCGAACACGCTGAGAATTCCGACCGGGCCTTCGTAAGTCGGCCGTTCCACGTGGAGTTCTGCCCGCACCTGCGCGTTCTCGCTCGAGGTGAAGATCGAGATCGGCCGGGTGTGCGGAACATCCGCCAACATCGAGCCGAGAAACACGATGGCGTCGATGTCCGCGGCGAGGGCTGCGTCCAGCAACTCGGCTGTGAAACTTTTCCAGCTGCGCGAGGGTTCCGTGCCGAGCAAAAGGTAGATGTTTCCGACATTGTTGCCACTTATCTGCAAGTCGGCATCGTCGGCGAGCGTGTGCGGGGCTGCACCGGGGGAGGCCGGCCCGAAGAGCGTCGCACTCGGCCATTCGATCGTGCGACTGCCGTCGTCCTCCGACGAGATCATCGGCCGGTTGAACTGAAAATCGAAATACAGCTCAGGGTCGACCTCGGCCAGCGCAACCACATCCAGGGTGTCTTTCAGGGTCCGCACCGCACCGCTGGCGGCCTCACCGGCGTCATTCCAGCCTTCGAACGCCACGACGAGCAACCGCCCGCCCAGAACACTCTTTCCTTGTGTCACGATCCGTCGTACTCCGATTCCACGCGTATGGTCTCGGCCAGGGTTCGTCCATGACCTCCCTCCAGGATAGGGCCCACGATCGGCACCCGCCGCAGGCAAGACGCGTGGCCCCCGGTAGACTTGGGGCTCGTGACTATCGACTACCCCGCTGCCGTTCTCTGGGACATGGACGGCACCCTGGTGGACAGCGAACCCTACTGGATGAAGGCAGAGCTGGAACTCATCCACGAATACGGCGGAACCTGGTCGCACGAAGAAGCGCTCCAGATGGTCGGAGCCGGCCTGTGGGTCTCGGCAGAGGTTTTCCAGTCGCGCGGTGTCGACCTCAGCCCGGACGAGATCGTCACCCGTCTCACCGACCGGGTGCAGCAGCAGATCCACGACGGCGGTATACCCTGGCGCCCCGGGGCCCGCGAGTTGCTCGCAGAAGTCCGCGATGCGGGCATCCCGACCGCCCTCGTCACAATGTCGGTGCGCCGCATGGCCCAACAGGTGGTCGACGAGATCCCGTACCCGGCTTTTGATCTGCTCGTCACGGGAGACGAGGTGAACCATCCGAAACCGCATCCGGATGCCTATCAAAGTGCCGCGCAGCGGCTCGGTGTCGACCCGTCGCTCACGATCGCCATCGAAGACTCCGTTGCAGGTCTCGGCTCTGCGGTGGCTGCCGGCACTGTCGCCATCGGCGTGCCGCACATCTTGACTCTGCCGGAGAGCCCCGACTACACGCTGTGGCCGAGCCTCGAGCACCGTACCCTCGCCGACCTCGTCTCCGTTCTGCGGGCCCGTCGCGAACTCATTGCATCAGGCGGGTCTCGGCCATGACGGCCGAGACGAACACGCCGGATCCGCAGAGCAGCGGGCCGTTCCGCGCCGGAGATCGCGTTCAGCTGACCGGCCCGCGCGGGCATCTGAACACCATCTCACTTCACGTCGGCGGAAGCTTCCACAGTCACAAGGGCGTGCTGCAGCATGACTCGATCATCGGACTGCCGGACGGCTCCGTTGTGACTAACGACGCAGGGGTCGAGCATCTGGCACTACGCCCGCTTCTCAATGACTTCGTGATGTCGATGCCGCGCGGCGCCGCAATCATCTACCCGAAAGACGCGGCACAGATTCTCGCTTTGGCCGACATCTTTCCCGGAGCCAGTGTCGTCGAGGCAGGAGTCGGGTCCGGTGCGCTCTCACTGTGGCTGCTGCGGGCGATCGGACACGTCGGAACGCTGAACTCTTTCGAGCGGCGTGAGGAGTTCGCGGATGTCGCGCGGGACAACGTTGCGACGTTTTTCGGTCGCGATCCTGACAACTGGACCATCACGGTCGGCGACCTGAACGAAGCGCTGCCAACCGTCACGACCCGCGCGAGCGTCGATCGCATCGTTCTCGACATGCTTGCCCCATGGGAGTGCCTTGATGCGTGCAGCGCCGCGTTGAAACCCGGCGGCGTGCTGCTCTGTTACGTCGCGACCGTTACCCAGCTCTCACGAGTCGCGGAGGCCATCCGTGCGACGGCGCGGTTCACGCACCCGGTTTCCAGTGAGACGATGGTGCGCGGGTGGCATGTGGAAGGGCTGGCCGTTCGCCCCGACCACCGGATGATCGGCCACACCGGCTTCCTCATCACGGCTAGGCTTCTTGCCCCCGGAACCGTACTGCCAGAACTCAAACGCCGGCCGTCCAAGTCGGATTACAGCGACGACGATGTCGAAGCATGGACCCCCGGATCGCTCGGCGAGCGCGTCGTGAGCCCGAAGTCGTTACGCAAGCGCGTGCGCGAGGCATCCGTCAGCGCAGAATATGCTCGTAATCGCGGTGCGGCCCCGGCTGCATCCCCAACTCAGCCGAGCACCAGTCTCGACCCCACACCCGAACCGTCAGATTCACAGAAATCCATCAACTAGCATGGGATGCCGTAAGCCCCGGTTTACGTCCCGTGTTGATCGCAGCGAAAGAGGACTCGTGCGCAGAGTACCCGCATTGTTCGTAGCCGCCGGTTTGATCGTTGCGACACTGTCAGGTTGCAGTGCGCCCGCTGGCCAGAACTGCATTGTGCAGCCGGGCTCCGCCTCGCAGCTCGTCTCGGTCACCGGCACGTTCGGCAAGAAGCAGAATGTCCAGTTCCCGACACCGCTTCCGTCCTCGACGCTCCAGCGCAGCACCATCAGTCAGGGAACCGGCACTCCGCTGCAGCGAGGGCAGTTCGTCGAGGCCGAACTCACCCTGCTCAACGGCGTTACCGGGGCGTCGGAGCAGAACGGGCGGGTGGGCCTGCCGTTGAGCCTTTCCACCTATCCCGGTATCGGCAAGGCACTGCAGTGCGTGCCCGTCGGCTCGCGGATCGCGATCACGGGCACCGCCCAGCAGATCTTCGGCGCATCAGGTGTTCAGTCGACGGGACTTTCGCCGTCGTTCCCGCTGGTTCTCACCGTCGACGTTCTGCGTGCATTCCTACCGAAGGCCAACGGAACGCCTCAACCCGGTCAGCCCGGCTTCCCAACAGTGGTGCTCGCCCCCAACGGGCGGCCCGGCATCAAGGTGCCGAGCACGCCTGCCCCGAAGAAGGTCGAAGTCGCTACCTTGAAGAGCGGCAACGGCCAGACCGTCACCAAGGACAAGTCCGTCATCGTCGCATACACACAGGTGAGTTGGGCCGACAACACTGTCACGGCCTCGAGTTGGGACCAGGGTGCTCCCGTGCAATGGGCACTCGGCACGGCGGCGCAAGGCCAGACCGCTGCGCCCACTGGCACGGCGCAAGCGCTGATCGGCTCGAAAGTCGGGTCACAGCTGGTCGTCATCGTTCCGGCCGACGCGAAGACCGGCGCAGCGGCATCCGCATACGTGATCGACGTTCTCGGCATCATCTGACCGCTCAGCTCCGCTCGCGTGCACACAAGCTGACCTAGGATGGACGGGTGTCTTCAGCGTCGTCACCTGCCCGGGTTCCGGTCGAAGAGCGACTCTTCAGCCTGGTGCTCGCGTTGCTCGCGACCGAGACCGGGCTGACGAAGAGCGAGATCCTCTCGACGGTGCAGGGCTACCGCCAGCGGTACTCGAGCGCCGGCACCAACGCCAGCCTGGAGCGGCAGTTCGAACGCGACAAGGATGACATCCGCGAGTTGGGTGTGCCGCTGGAGACGGTGGAGACGCCGGGGGAGCCCGGGAACAATCAGAACCTGCGTTACCGCATCCCGAAAGGCAGCTACGATCTGCCGCCGGACATTCGATTCTCGCCGAATGAGATCACCCTGCTGAGCCTGGCAGCGACGGTGTGGCGCGAAGGTTCGCTTTCCGGAGAATCGCGCCGAGCGATCATGAAACTCCATGCCCTCGGAGTCGAGTCTGAAACGCCGATCATCGGGTACGCACCGCGACTGCGCGCACGGGAGGCCGCGTTCGAACCGCTCAGCGTCGCCTTGGAGCGCAAAACCGTCGTCACCTTCCTCTACCTCAAACCAGGCGAGCCGGCTCCGCGGCGCCGCACCGTCGAACCCCTCGCTCTGGTGCAGCACGTCGGGCGGTGGCATCTCTACGGCATCGACAAGGATGCCGGGCAATTGCGCACCTTCCTGCTCTCACGCATCGTGGATCAGGTCGCCCTGACCGGTGAGATCTTCGAGCCGGAAGGCAGCGACTTCGCCACGCGCGCGCTCGATGAACTGCAGGAGATCTGGCTCGCCAACGTCGCAGAGGTCGAGGTCGTGCCTGACACGGATGCTGCCGCGCGGCTCGGGAAACGCTACGGCACGCCCGAGCCGGGACAGACTCGGTTGGCGGTGCACTATTCCGACATTAACATCCTCGCTGACGAACTCGCCGGATACGGCCCTGAGGTGCTTGTGCTCTCGCCGAACGCGCTTCGCGATCATGTGATGAATCGCCTGAGGGCGACCCTGGCGGCGCACACAGGCGATGCGCACACAAGCGATGCGCACACAAGCGACGCCCTCACAACCGACGCCGAGAAGGTGCCAGGCGAAGATGGCTGAACACCCGATGCAAGCGCAGGACAAGCTGGCGTTCCTGCTGTCACTGGTTCCATACCTGATGGACCAGGGCAGGGTCAGCGTGACGGATGCGGCGGCGCACTTCGGCGTCTCAGATGAACAGCTGCGTGCGGCCGTGCGTCTGATAGCAGTCTCAGGCGTTCCGGGCGAAACGCAGCAGTATCAGCCGGGCGACCTGTTCGACATCGCGTGGGATGCGTTTGAGGACAGAGACGAAATCATCCTCACCCATCTGGTCGCGATCGACGATTCTCCGCGATTCTCGGCTCGCGAGGCTGCAGCGCTGATCGCAGGTCTGCAGTACCTGTCCGCACTGCCCGAGAACGCCAACCGTGACGCGATTGCGTCTCTGATGGCGAAGCTGGCGCACGGCGCTTTCGGCCGACCGAGTCAGGTCGCCGTGGCCCCGGCCGAGACGGATGCTTCGCTCGCGTTGATCCGCTCGGCCGTCGCCGGCGGCACCCAGCTCGAATTCGGATATCTGTCCTCACGCGGGGAATACGAACTGCGTCGTGTCGATCCGCTGCGTATCGAGTCAGTCGATCAGGATTGGTACCTGCGCGGCTGGTGCCATCTGCGAAAAGCCGTGCGCACGTTCCGGCTCGATCGCATGACGAAGCTCGCCGCGACAACGGACCCGATCAGCTACCGCCCCGCCGACGTCTCGTTGCCCGAGACACTTTTCGAGAGTTCTCCAGAAGACCTCACTGTGCAACTGGAAGTTCCCGTCGCCGCGCTTCCGTTGATCGCCGACTACCTGCGCGGTAGCAGGGACACCGTACAAGAGGACGGTTTCATCAGGGCAACAGTGCGTGTTGCCCACTATCACAGCCTCAAGCGACTTGTGAACTCGTTCGCAGGCGTGCTCACCGTGCTCGCTCCGGAGGAAGCGCGTGCTGCGGTTGCGAAGTGGGCGGCAGCCGGGCTTGCCCGTTACAACGCCTAGACTCAGTTCATGCCGTGGTGGTCGTGGATTGTGATCTGGGGATGCCTCGTACTGGCAGCTCTCGCCACGTTCGGTTGGCTCGGTTACCGGATCGTGATCAAGTTCTTGCAGGCTCTGCACGCCCTCGGTGATCTGGCAAGCAAGACGGAAGCTCTGCAGTCGCATGCCGACGAGCTCACCAGTGAACAAAACGGTTCAGCGGTCTTCGCAGACGCAGCACTACTCGATGACCAGCACCGCGCTCGGCAAGCGGAACGTCGACGTTGGCGTCAAACACGCAGGGAAGCGCGAGTGCGACGGGGTAAGATCTTAGTGAATGCTGATCCTCAGCAGTTCTCCCACCTAGTCAAAAGGACGTGACCGAATGTTCGCCGGTCTAACAGGATGGCATCTCCTCATCATCCTTGCCGTGATCTTGTTGTTGTTCGGCGCAACGAAGCTGCCCGCTCTGTCGAAGAGCGTCGGTCAGTCGATGCGCATCTTCAAGAACGAAGTCAAGACGATGAAGGAAGAAGACTCGAAGGGCGCGCCCGTCAGCAAGGATGCCGACGCATCCGACGTAGATTCACTGAGTGCTGACTCGCAGAAGGCAAGCGCGACGGACTCGTCGTCTCAAACCAAGTCGTAGGAGCATGAGCACCGCCACACGGCCCAAGCGGAGCAAAAACAGTGAGGGCCGGATGTCGCTGGGCCAGCATCTCGTTGAGTTGCGCAAGCGACTGTTTCGAATTGCTTTAGGCGTTGTCGTCGGCGCTGTCGCCGGCTGGTTCTTGTACGACATCGTCTGGGGTGCGATGAGCGCGCCGGTGGCGGTGCTCGCAGATGCCCAGAACGTCCACATCAACTATACGAACGTCACGTCCGCGTTCGACCTGCACATGCAAGTGGCGATCTACACCGGCATCGTGATTTCGTCCCCAGTGTGGCTGTATCAAATCTTCGCGTTCCTGGTGCCAGGGCTGACGGGCAAGGAGAAGCGCTACACCTTCGGCTTCTTCTTTACGGCCATCCCGCTGTTCATCGCAGGGTGTGCTGCCGGCTGGTTCGTGCTCCCGCACATTGTGACGCTTCTGACAAGTTTCGCGCCGAAGGGTGACGCGACCCTCCTGACGGCGAGCGATTACTTCTCCTTCGTGCTGAAGCTGATCGTGGCGACGGGGATCGCGTTCGTGCTGCCGGTGTTCCTCGTGCTGCTCAACTTCATGGGGGTGCTCTCGGCACGCGGAATTCTCAAGGCCTGGCGGATTGCGCTGGTCGTGATCTTGCTGTTCACGGCGATCGCGACACCGTCTGCCGACGTGATCTCCATGTTCATGCTGGCCGTCCCGCTCGTGTTCTTGTACTTCGCATCGGCCGGCGTCGCGGCCATCCACGACCGGCGCGTCGCGCGGACGGCAAACCGCATCGAACAAGACCTCGCCATCTAGCGCCGACGCGGGTAGCAGAGTCGCCGCCCGGATCGGAGGATTCAGCAGATGTCCGTCTAGGGTGAGAGGGTGAACGCAGACCCGACGCCGGCGCAACGGTATGCGTTGTCACGCGTGAGCACCCGATCGCCCCGTTTGGACGAATTCCGCGGCTCGCTTCACTTCGAACTCGATCCGTTCCAGCGGGAAGCCTGCGCAGTTCTGGAAAGCGGCCGCAGTGTGCTGGTCGCGGCGCCGACCGGTGCAGGCAAAACGGTGGTCGCCGAATTCGCGGTCTTCCTCGCCATGCAACAGCCTGCATCGAAGGTGTTCTACACCGCACCGATGAAGGCCCTCAGCAATCAGAAGTATCAGGAATTCGTCGCGCAGTACGGGCCGGGACAGGTCGGACTCCTCACGGGCGATACGAACGTCAACTCGCATGCACGCATCGTGGTCATGACGACGGAAGTGCTGCGCAACATGCTGTACGCCGACTCCGACCTCCTCGCCGATTTGTCCTATGTCGTGATGGACGAGGTGCACTATCTCGCCGACCGATTCCGTGGCGCAGTCTGGGAAGAGGTCATCATCCATCTGCCGCAGTCCGTGCGGCTCGTCTCGCTGAGTGCAACCGTCTCCAATGCCGAGGAGTTCGGTGACTGGCTGCAAGCTGTGCGTGGCGACACAGAGGTCATCGTCTCCGAAGAGCGCCCCGTTCCGCTCGAGCAGCACGTCCTGATGCGATCCAAGTTGATCGACCTGTTCGATTCGTCCGGCCTGGCCGCCACCAATCGGGTCAACCCGGAGCTGGTCCAAATGGCGCGTTACGGCGGGCGCACGCTCGGCTCGCGCCAGCTGAAAGACGTGGGCAGACGCCACTCGAGAGGTGGGAGACGAGAAAGCTTTCGGCTCGATCGAGCCGACGTGGTGACGATGCTTCGGGATCGCAACCTCACGCCGGCGATCTTCTTCGTGTTCAGCAGAATGGGTTGCGATCAGGCGGTCAAGCAGGTGCTGCGCGCCGGCATCCGTCTCACCGAGGCACACGAGCGCGACGAGATCCAAGCGATCGTCGACGATCGCTGCAGAACGCTGCGAGATGAAGACCTCGCGGTGCTCGGATATTGGGAGTGGCTCGAGGGTCTGAAGCGTGGGGTCGCCGCGCATCACGCCGGCATGCTGCCCGCGTTCAAAGAAGTCGTTGAAGAACTCTTCCAGAAGAAGCTCGTGAAGGCTGTGTTCGCGACGGAGACGCTCGCTCTCGGCATCAACATGCCGGCACGCACCGTGGTGCTGGAGAAACTGGAAAAGTTCAACGGCGAATCGAGGGTGCCGATCACGCCGGGGGAGTACACCCAGCTCACGGGCAGGGCGGGGCGCCGCGGCATCGACGTCGAGGGCCACTCGGTCATCCAATGGCAGGATGGCCTGGATCCGCAGTCGGTTGCGTCTCTCGCGTCCCGCCGCAGCTATCCGCTGAATTCCAGTTTTCGCCCGACCTACAACATGGCGGCGAACCTCATCGATCAGTTCGGCCGGGAGCGCACGCGAGAAATTCTGGAATCATCGTTCGCCCAGTTCCAGGCAGATCGAGCCGTCGTCGACCTCGCACGAACAGTGCGCTCGCAAGAAGAATCTCTGGCCGGCTACGCGCAATCGATGCACTGTCATCTCGGCGACTTCGCAGAATACTCGGGAATCCGGCGTGAACTCAGCGATCTCGAACGACAGGGCGCTCGCGTCGAGCATCAAAGCCGGGCGGAGCGGGAGAAACGACAGACTCGCCTTGCTGCGCTGCGCAAACGGCTGAAGTCTCACCCGTGCAACGGATGCGCAGATCGGGAAAAGCACGCGCGTTGGGCCGAGCGGTGGTGGCGCCTGAAGCGCGACACGGATGCCCTCAACAGGCAGATCCGCACGCGCACCGGCGCCGTCGCCCGCGTATTCGACCGCGTCACCGACGTGCTGCTCGACCGCGGCTATTTAGCGATCGACACAGACGGAGTCACCGCGCTGACGCCGCACGGCCGCACGCTCAAACGGATATACGGCGAACGCGACCTCCTCGTCGCTGAGTGCCTGCGCCGAGCGACCTGGACCCAGCTGGACGCGCCGAGCCTCGCTGCGATGACCTGCGCTCTCGTTTACGAGCCCCGTCGAGACGAAGCGGATGCGGCGGACCGTTACCTTCCGCGCGGGCCGTTCCGCCCGGCACTTGCGAAAACGCAAGAGCTCTGGGCACACCTCGACGATCTGGAGCGTGTCCACAAATTGCCCGGCAGTGAGCCACTCGCAACGGGGCTGTGTCTGCCGATGCACTCCTGGGCCTCAGGAGGCAGCCTGGACGCCGTGCTGCGCGATGCCGACATGGCCGCCGGTGACTTCGTACGCTGGACCAAGCAGACCGTCGATCTGCTCGACCAGATCTCCGTCGTCGCTCCCGGGCCGGTGTCGCGCACCGCCCGGGGCGCGCTCGAGTCGATCCGCCGCGGCATCGTGGCATACTCCTCCGTTGCCTGAGCGTGCGTTGCCTGAACGCTTCGGGAGCAGCACCTCGGTTGATCGCCTAAGCTCGAACACCGTGACCCCTGCACGCCGAGCCCTGCTGCCGACGTGGCTCGCGCTCATCGTCGCCGTTATAGCGGCCCCTCTCCTTGACGCGGGCTTTCCAGACCAGAACGTCTGGCCGCTCACCTTCGTTGGTATCGGGCTGGTGTTGATCACGTTGATCGGTCGTCGTGCCGGCGCTGCGCTGACAATCGGCATCATCACAGGTGTGGCGTTCTACCTCATCCATGTGTCTTGGACGGCGCTATACCTCGGCCCGCTTCCGTGGATCGCCCTTGCCGTGCTCGAAGGCCTGTTCTTCATGGTCGGCAGCCTCACCATCGCCCTGGCCTATCGCTGGGTGCCCCTCGCGTGGCCGTCGAAGCTCGCACGGCTCGGCCTGCTGCCTGTTGTCATCGCCGGCCTCTGGACGGCGCGTGAGGCAATCGCCAGCGTTTGGCCGTATGGCGGCTTCGCCTGGGGTCGCATGGCCTTGTCGCAGTCTGAGAGCCCGTTTGCTCCGCTCGTCGCCTGGTTCGGCGTGTCCGGCTTGACCTTTGTGATGGTCTGGCTGGTCGCGTTCCTGGTCGCCTGCGCCGTCGAACTGCGCACGGTCGAGATCGGTGCCGACTCTGTGCGCGGGCGCCCGCCAACTCTCGGCGGGTCTGCAAGGGGTGTACTTGCGGTCGGAGCGGTGGCCCTTGTGCTTGCCATCCCAGCTTGGCCGGCAACAACGTCCGGCACCGTTGACATCGGCGCGGTGCAAGGGAACGGTCCAGCCGGCTATTTCCAAGACGCCGCACCCGGCGAGGTGATGAACGCCCAGACAAGTGCAACCATCCCATTGATCGGGAAGCATCTGGACATGGTGGTCTGGCCGGAAGGAGCCGCCGATGTCGATCCGACGCGGGACGCGGCATCCGCTCAGGTCTTGAACGAGTTGAGCCGTCAGCTGAAGGCACCGCTGATCGTCGGCACGATCACACACCGTGATGGCAAATACTTCAACTCGTCGCTGCTCTGGAAGGCAGACAAGGGCGCCGTCGCGATCTACGACAAGAAGCATCCGGTGCCGTTCGGGGAGTACGTGCCGGATCGTGCCTTCTGGGAACCGTTCGCACCCAGCCTGATCGGACTGATCCAGCGTGACTACACGCCGGGAACCCGAAGCAACGTGTTCGATGTGAACGGCATCAAAGCAGGGATTTCGATCTGCTTCGACATCGCCGACGATCAGCTGCTGACCGAGATGATGGACGGGGGAGCGCAAGTCATCCTCGCCCAGACGAACAACGCCGACTTCGGCAGAACGAAGGAGAACGTGCAGCAACTGGCGATCGCACGACTGCGTGCGATCGAGGCCGGGCGGTCGCTCGTGAACATTTCGACCGTCGGCACGAGTCAGATCATCGCCCCGAACGGTGCCACGCTCGCGGAGATTCCGGCGTACAAGCCCGGAGCGATGGTGGCGGCGGTGCCTCTCGGCACCGCGACGACACCGGCGACCCTGCTCAGCAGGGGCATCGAATGGCTGGTCAGCGGACTCGGCGTCGCAGGGCTGCTCATTGCGGCGTTCGCGTCACGGCCGTCGCGGGCAGAAAGAACGAGGTAGCGCCGTGGCTGACACTCTGGTGATTGTGCCGACCTACAACGAACGCGCCGGCCTCGAAGCGGTCGTCAAGCGCATCAATGAGGCTGTGCCGGCCGCTGACGTACTGATCGTCGACGACGGAAGCCCAGACGGCACAGGGGAACTTGCCGATCATCTGGCCGCTGCCGATGCGCGGATCCGCGTCCTTCACCGGACTCAAAAGGACGGGCTGGGGCGGGCGTATTTGGCTGGTTTCAGCCTCGCGCTCGACGACGGATATGACTTCATCGCCGAAATCGACGCAGATGGTTCACACGACCCCGCTGAGTTGGCGGTGATGGTGCAATTGGCCAGGGATGGGGCAGACCTTGTCATCGGCTCCCGCTGGGTACCGGGCGGCACCGTGCGGGATTGGCCGTGGTATCGGCAAGCGATCTCCCGCGCAGGCAACCGCTATTCGCGCATTGTTCTGCGTTCGCAGATCCGCGATATCACGGCTGGGTTCCGCGTCTTCCGCGCAGACACCCTCCGCCGCCTCGATCTTGAAAGCGTCTCGTCACAGGGCTATTGTTTCCAAGTCGAGATGGCCTGGCGTACCGAGCGCGCCGGGCTGAAGGTGAGCGAACATCCGATTACGTTCGTCGAGCGAACGCAGGGTGACTCGAAAATGCACACGGGCATCGTGATCGAGGCTCTGTTCCGGGTCACCGGGTGGGGTATAGCCGATCGCTTTCGCAGGGGGCGCGTTCCACGGGCACCTCGTGCCCGCACGTCTCGGAATTAGGCGCCGACCTTGTGCTCCCCTCGGCGGGCACGCAGATACGTCAGTCGTTCTTCAAGCAGATCTTCAAGCTCCGCACGCGTGCGACGCTCCAGCAGCATGTCCCAATGGCTCCGGGGAGCCTTCGCATCGCTTCTGTCGATTTCGACGGGCTCGTCTCCGACCAGGAGAGTGGCCGCGTGACCGCAGGTCTTGCACTCCCAGGTCTCCGGGGCCTCAGCCTCGGCCGAGAAGACGACGTCGGTCGTCCGACCGCACTCCGAACAGAGGTAGGTGTACTGTGCGCGGGGGGAGAACGTCACTCCCTCTTCGGATTGGAGGCTCTGGGATCCAAGCCTCATTCCGCGCAAACTGCGATCTGCCATTGTGTGGTCTCCTTCACGCGATGCATGCACAGTTATAAACCGTCAAGCTGGGCATTCTCTTTCCGTATTCGCCTTTCTCTCAGCCGGCTCTCAGGGGCGGTGGCCGATCACCCCTTTGGCCAGGTCGCAACGGTCGGTGATGATGCCGTCGACACCGAGCGCTAACAACCGGCGCATGTCCGCGAGATCGTTGACCGTCCAGACGTGGACTTCCAGCCCCGCGGAGTGCCAGGCACGCACCGTTCGAGGTGTCACAAGGCGGAACCGGCCGTAGCGCTCGGGGAGCTGCAACGCGTCCACAGCACGCGCAACGTGGCGGATCAGGGGAGCGATCCGCAGCCGCGCACCGACGAAAGCGCACAGAACTTGCACGGAAGAGGCAGACGTCGAAACACCCGGGAGCAGCGCGACGGTACGCCGACGACGACGGAGCGAGAACGAGGTGATCAGCACGCGATCGGTGGCGCCTGCCGCGAGGATCGCTCGGGCCGCCGGCTCGACCGCGCGGGACGACTTCACGTCGACGTTGAACAGCGCATGCGGAAACCCGGCCAAAACCTCGGACAACGACACGAAGCCCTGACCGCCACCCAGGTCGATCGCCCGCAACTCCGCCATGCTGAGTTGTTCGATGCTTGCCTCATGGCCCGAGACACGTTTCACATCGGGGTCGTGACTGACGACCGCGATTCCGTCGGCGGAAGCGTGCACATCCGTCTCGAGATGAGTTGCTCCTGCCTTCAATGCGGCGCGAAACGCAGGTGGTGTGTTCTCGGGTACCTCGAGTGCGAGCCCGCGATGGGCGAAGATGCGCGGGGGTGATTCCGCGAAGAACGCCCCGCCACGCACCGGACCGACCTTGCCTAGTCGTTCGCCGCCGGAGGTACTGCCGATGATGCCGATGACGCAGGAGGTGTCTGCAGTCCGTCCGGCAGCGCGCCAGGCACGAACGCCTTGCCGATGCCTTTCAGTGCTTCCGTCAACTCGCTCGGAATGACCCAGAGCGTGTTCGATGTGCCCTGGGCCAACTGCGGCAACGTGAGCAGGTATTGATACGCGAGCAACTTCGGATCCGCATTCCCAGCGTGGATCGCGCCGAACACGGTCGTGATCGCCTTGCCTTCGCCCTCTGCCCGCAGGACTGCCGCTTTCGCGTCACCCTCTGCCTTGAGGATGGCGGCCTGCCGCATTCCCTCCGCGTTCAGGATTTCCGACTGCTTGTTTCCTTCGGCGGTCAGAATGACTGCACGTCGGTCACGCTCCGCACGCATCTGCTTCTCCATCGAATCCTGAATCGAGAGGGGCGGATCGATGGCCTTCAATTCGACGCGTCCAACACGGATGCCCCACTTGCCAGTCGCTTCGTCCAACACGATGCGCAATTGGCCATTGATCTCATCGCGACTGGTCAATGCCTGTTCCAGGTTGAGGCCACCCACCACGTTACGCAGTGTCGTGGTCGTGAGCTGTTCGACGGCGCCGAGATAGTTGGCGATCTCGTATGTCGCAGCGCGTGCATCCGTCACTTGGAAATAGACGACGGTGTCGATCGAGACCACAAGGTTGTCCTCCGTGATCACCGGTTGCGGCGGGAAGGAGACAACTTGCTCGCGCATGTCGAGCAGCGGCCGCACCCGGTCGATGAACGGTACGACGATGTTCAGGCCCGGCAGCAGCGTCTTGTGATACTTGCCGAGCCGCTCGACCACTCCTGCCGTCGCCTGCGGCACGATGCGGATCGCCCGAAACAGTGTGACGAGTACGAAGATGACAATGACGGCGACGATCACGAAAACGATGATCTGCACGACGAACTGGGTGCCGCTACTCACGCCGCGTTCCTTTCAGCGGGGACGACGACCGCCGTCGACCCTTCAATGGCTGAGACGAGCACGCGCTCGCCCGGGTGTAAGTCCTGGGCCGGAACGTCCGGTGCGATCTTGGCCGTCCAGGTTTCTCCGTTGGCGAGTTTGACCTGCCCGCCTGCAGAAGTCATCGTGATGATCACGGTGCCCTCGATACCGATCAGGGCCGCGACGTTGCTTTTGGCAGGGTCTGCGCCCCGTTTGAGCACGCGAAGCAACGGAGGCCTGATCGCCAACAACAGAAATACCGATAGGGCGGCTGCGATGAGCAATTGCCCCCACCAGACAACACCGAACAGCCCAGACACCAGTCCGCCGAGGCTGCCGATCGCGATCATCAAAAACGTGAACTCAAGCGTCAGCATCTCGACAGTGATGAAGATCAGAATCAGCACGAGCCAAACGATCCATGCGAAGGATGTGATCTCACCCATGGGACGCGCGCCCCTTTCCCTATGACTAGCTTTGACCGTAGCAGTTCGCGTGTCTCGCATGGAGCCGATATTGGTAGTCTCTTCCCAGCCGTGCCGCGTCTGGCGCGCGTCAGTTCCAAGGAGTCTTTGAAGTGAGCAATCCTCTCGCACCGTCGTCTCTCACAGGCAAACGCGCTCTCGTGACAGGGTCGTCGCGCGGAATCGGCGCAGACACGATCTCCTACCTGGCCGACGCCGGAGCCGAGGTTGTGATCAACTACCGGAATAAGGAAGCCCGCGCACTCAAACTGGCGGATGCCTTGCGCTCACGCGGCGCAGTCGCCCACGTCGTCGGCGCCGATTTGACCGACCCGGCGTCCGTCAGTGCGATGTTCGACACGGTGGCCGCCGACCTCGGCGGGTTAGACGTTCTGGTCTTGAATGCCTCCGGCGGTATGGAATCGGGCATGGCAGCGGACTACGCGATGCAACTGAACCGCGACGCGCAGGTCAACGTACTGATGAGTGCTCTGCCTCTGTTGCAGTCGGGCGGGCGCGTCATTTTCGTGACCAGCCACCAGGCCCACTTCATTCGTACAACCGAGACGATGCCCGAGTACGAGGCTGTCGCGCGCAGCAAACGTGCGGGGGAGGACGCTCTGCGTGCGCTCATCCCAGAACTCGATGCAAAAGGAGTGGAGTTCGTCGTTGTGTCCGGCGACATGATCGAGGGCACGATCACGGCGACTCTGCTCGAACGGGCGAACCCCGGCGCTATCGGCGCGCGCAAAGAAGCGGCGGGCAGACTGTACAACGTGAGCGAATTCGCCGCCGAAGTCGCAGCGGCGACCGTCGACCCAGTGCCGGCAGACCACACGCGCTACGTTGGAGATGTCTCCGGGTTCGTCACGGAATGAATTCGCGCCGAACGAGTTTGCTCGTGGCCGTGCCCACACTGATCAACTACTCGGCGCCGGTGGGGCCGCCGACGGACAGACTGTCGCTGTAGCGGTACCGACACCGCTGAGAGGAATCCTGTGAAAGCATCCGATCTGTCGTTGATGGCTACGCTGTCGCGACCGACGCTGCACCCGAGCGGGCGCAGGGCGGTCATCGCAGTGACCCGGCCAGATTTGTCCGCAGATTCCAATGTCGGGCAATTGTGGACGATTCCGATCACCGGACACGCCGCACCGCGCCGGCTGACACGCGGGTTTCGTGACAGCGCGCCGCAGTTCTCTCCGGACGGCCGCCTGATCGCCTTTTTGCGCTCTGAACCCGGCGGTTCCGCGCAACTGCACATCGTGGATGCCATGGGCGGCGACCCGATGCGGGTGACCGACCGGCTCCTCGGCGTCACCGAGTTCTGCTGGTCGCCGGACGGCAGCATGCTGGCGTTCGTGAGCAGGGTGCCGGAACCTGGTCGCTATGGCACCGTCGCGGGGCTGGCTCCCGAAGCGGAGGCTCCTCGTCGATTCACGACGTTGAAGTATCGGGAAAACGGTGTCGGCTTCGTGACGGATCGACGCGCCCAGGTGTTCCTGATCGATGCGCCGGACGTGTGGGCTGCGCCGCTCGTACAACCGGCACCGACGGCCGAAGGTGCGGCCGAACCGGTCGCCGTCGTGCCCGCCGCGCGGCAGCTGACCGATTTCGATGCCGACCACGGCGCGATCGCGTTCTCTCAGGACGGCGCGACCCTCGCGATGGTTGCTGCGCGGCACGCACGGCGCGACAACGATCTCCGATCAAATGTCTTTCTCCTCGACGTCGACTCGGCAGCCGCGCCGGTCGATGTCACGGGGCGACACGGTAACTTCGCGGTGCTGAATGCGCCAGGTGCCCTCGCGTACGGCCTGGACGGGTCGCTGTTCTTCCTCGCCCAGAACGTGGGTCGCAGCGGGCGCGACTTCGTGGCGAAGAACACGTCGCTTTTCGTGATCAACGCGTCGAGCACGGTTCCACGCCGACTCAGCGACCCGGAAACCATCGACCTCGGCGAAGGCGGGAGTGCGATCACACCGTTCGGTGAGCACAGTGTGCTGGTTCAGAACCGTTCGCGCGGCACCGTTCAGTTGCTGGAGATCGATCTCGACGGGTCGGTGAGCTCGCTCAGTGGCGACGCGCCGATCGAGGTGACCGGGGTCGCCGCAGCAGGTAACACAATCGCCATCTGCTATGCGGATGCGACGACGACCGGTGACGTCGGCGTCTACCAGAATGGCGCGATCCGGCGGCTCACCGATTTTTCGGCACGCCTGCGTCGCACCGGCTTCGCGCGAGCCCGCGAGCTGACGATCACGGGGCGTGACGGCTATCCCGTGCATGGGTGGTTGGTCTCGCCGCAAGGTCCGGGGCCGCATCCGGTGCTGTTGAATATTCACGGCGGTCCGTTCGCGCAGTACTCGGTGCACTTCTTCGACGAAGCCCAGGTCTATGCGGATGCCGGCTACGCCGTTGTCATGTGCAATCCACGCGGCTCCGCCGGGTACGGGCAAGCGCACGGTCGCAGCATCCGTCGCTCCATGGGAACAGTCGACCTGCACGACGTGCTCGATTTTCTTGACGGCGCCATCGCACAGAGCAACGACCTCGACGGCGAGCGGGTCGGCATTATGGGCGGATCGTACGGCGGATATCTGACCGCGTGGGCGATTGCCCACGATCACCGGTTCGCTGCCGCGATCGTCGAGCGCGGCTTTCTGGACCCGGATGGGTTCGTCGGCACCAGCGACATCGGCAGCTTCTTCAGCGACGAATACACCGGCATCGACCCGGATACGGTCAGGCAGCAAAGTCCGCAGGCGATGGTGGACGAGGTGCGCACGCCGACGCTCGTTCTGCACTCCGAGGAGGATCTGCGGTGTCCGGTCGGTCAGGCCGAACGCTACTACGCGTCATTGAAGCGCAGGGGAGTGGACACCGAGCTCGTGCTCTTCCCCGGCGAGAACCACGAACTCAGCCGCTCGGGGAGGCCGCGCCACCGGCAACAACGCTTCGAGGTCATCCTCGAGTGGTGGGCGCGCCACCTGCCAACGGTCTAGGCGGCGGCCTTCAGAACCTCACGGCCGAAGGTGAACGCTCGGACGATACCGACGATCCCGAGCACGACGAGAACGATTCCGGTGACGATGATCAGCCAGACGGCCGACCATCCGGGTACGACGAGCACGACGATGCCGGCGATGATGCTGATGATGCCTGAGGTGATCGCCCAGCCGGCCGACGGTGCGCCGCGCGACTCAACGATCGACAAGACGCCCTCGATGATCCAACCGACTCCGATCACCGCAACCACAAGAATTACCAGGGCCGCGGCGGACACCGCCACGTTCTTCAGAACGATGACTCCGGCAATGATCAGGAGAATTCCGAGCAGGATATCCAGGGTGCGCATGCCGCCGCTGATGCCCTTGCTGAAGATGCCGAGCGCGAGGCGAACAACCCCGCTGATCAAGAAGTAGATTCCCAAAATGATCGCGACGGCGCCGAGAGACTTGTCCGGCCAGACCAACAAGAGGATGCCCAGGATCAGGGCGACCACCCCGCCGATTCCGAAGGCGACGCGGATGCCGTTGATGGCGGACTTCGCAAGTTTCGTTGGGTCGATTGCGAAGTCGTGAGATGCCGAACTGAGTGGATCGGTTGCTGTCATCATGATGAGCTCCTTCAATGGCCGGGGTACTGGGGTATCGATGACACAGCTGACGCAGACTGTGAACTGTTCAGAGACTATACCGATCTGACGCACAGACAACGGAAGGACGCGGCCATTCGGCGGCGGCTAAAGTGACGGTCATGGAGATTACTGCGCTCGCCGACAGTCACGACCTGATCCGCGTGCGGGGCGCGCGCGTCAACAATCTCAAAGACGTCAGCGTCGAGTTGCCGAAGCGCAGGTTGACCGTGTTCACCGGGGTCTCGGGCTCGGGCAAGAGCTCCCTGGTCTTCGGCACGATTGCCGCAGAATCACAACGGATGATCAACGAAACGTACAGCACGTTCGTGCAGGGTTTCATGCCGACGCAAGCACGGCCCGATGTCGATGTGCTCGAGGGCCTGACCACGGCGATCATCGTCGATCAGGAGCGCATGGGCTCGAACCCGCGATCCACGGTCGGCACGGCAACGGACGCCAACGCGATGCTGCGGATCATGTTCAGCCGCCTCGGGGAGCCGCACATCGGTTCGCCGCAGGCGTTCTCCTTCAACGTCGCATCCGTCAGCGGCGCCGGGGCTGTGACGTTCGATCGCGGCGGCCAGAAAGTCAAGGAACGCCGCAGCTTCAGCATCACCGGCGGCATGTGCCCGCGCTGCGAGGGAATCGGTTCGGTCACCGACTTCGACCTGTCCGCCCTGTACAACGACGAACTGTCGTTGAACGAGGGCGCTCTTACGATCCCCGGCTACAGCATGGACGGTTGGTATGGCCGCATCTATCGCGGCAGCGGGCTCTTCGATCCCGACAAGGCAATCCGCGACTTCTCCAGCAAAGAACTGCATGATCTGCTGCGCAAGGAGCCGACCAAAATCAAGATCGAAGGCATCAATCTGACATACGAGGGACTGATCCCGAAGATTCAAAAGTCGTTCCTCTCCAAGGACATCGATGCCATGCAACCGCACATTCGTGCCTTCGTCGAGAGGGCGGTGACGTTCACCACCTGCCCGCAATGCGGCGGCACTCGGTTGAGCGAAGCAGCGCGGTCATCCACCATCGCGGGGATTAGCATCGCGGACGCCTGCTCGATGCAAATCAGCGACCTGGCAGAGTGGGTTCGGGCACTCGACGAGCCGTCGGTCGGCCCTCTGCTGATCGCACTGGGCGAGACGCTGGATTCGTTCGTGAACATCGGGCTCGGCTACCTGTCGCTCGATCGATCATCCGGCACACTGTCGGGCGGTGAATCGCAGCGAACGAAGATGATCCGCCATCTCGGCTCCTCGCTCACCGACGTGACCTACGTGTTCGACGAGCCGACGATCGGCCTGCATCCGCACGACATCCAGCGGATGAACACGCTCCTGCTGCAGTTGCGCGACAAGGGCAACACGGTGCTCGTCGTGGAGCACAAGCCGGAACTGATCGCGATCGCCGATCACGCCGTCGACCTCGGCCCCGGGGCCGGTGCGAACGGCGGATCCGTCTGCTTCGAAGGCACGGTCGATGCGCTGCGCGCCAGCGACACGATCACGGGCAGACACCTTGACGACCGAGCCGCGCTCAAACAATCCGTGCGGACATCGTCCGGCGCGCTGACTGTGCGCGCCGCCACGACGCACAATCTGCAGCACGTCGACGTTGATATCCCCCTGGGTGTGCTCGTCGTGGTGACCGGTGTGGCCGGCTCGGGCAAGAGTTCGCTGATCACCGGTTCGGTATCGGGGCAAGACGGGGTCGTCACAATCGACCAGGGTGCGATCAAGGGATCTCGGCGCAGCAACCCGGCGACGTACACGGGATTGCTCGATCCGATCCGCAAGGCATTCGCGAAGGCGAACGGTGTGAAACCTGCCCTGTTCAGTTCGAACTCGGAAGGCGCATGCCCGACCTGCAACGGCGCGGGCGTCATCTACACCGATCTCGGAGTGATGGCCGGGGTGTCCACCGTGTGCGAGGAGTGCGAGGGCAAGCGGTTCCAGGCATCCGTACTGGAGTATCACCTCGGTGGACGCGACATCAGCGAAGTGCTGGCCATGTCAGCGCGCGAAGCTGAGGAATTCTTCGACGCCGGTGAGTCGAAGGTGCCTGCGGCGCAGATGATCGCCCACCGGATCGTCGATGTCGGCCTCGGTTACCTGAACATCGGCCAGCCGTTGCCAACGCTGTCCGGCGGTGAACGTCAGCGACTCAAGTTGGCGACGCATCTGGGGGAGAAGGGTGGCGTGTTCGTGCTCGACGAACCGACCGCAGGGCTTCACCTGGCCGACGTCGAACAGTTGCTCGCGCTGCTCGACCGGCTAGTCGACTCCGGAAAGTCGGTGATCGTGATCGAACACCATCAGGCTGTCATGGCGCACGCGGACTGGATCATCGACCTCGGCCCCGGCGCGGGCCACGAGGGCGGCCGGATCGTCTTCGAGGGCACGCCGGCCGAACTGGCGGCCGGCCAGGCCACGCTGACGGGGGAGTACCTCGCGCACTACGTCGGCGATTCGAGCATTTCTGGGGCAGCTGCGCAGGCGTTGGCTCCGTAGCCCGGGACGCGTTCTCAGCAATCACACAGACAACGGTTCTCTCGATTAAGGTGCAGCCCGATCCCCGTTCCTGCGCCATTCGCTCGGACGCCCGCTACTCATAGTGCGCGAAGTGTCGGAATGATTGGGCATTCGGACACTTCGCGCACTATGAACGTGGACACCGTCGTAAATGTTGGTCATCGTCTCGGATATGTGAGTATGCTGTGCAATTTCTGACAGCAATCTGCGTGGCACCACAGTTGCGTAGTCGCGCAGTCTTGCAGTGCCGGTCGCCAGGGCATACAAGGCGCTGTGCATGAGGTATTGCAGAAGCCGATGGACCGTGACCCAGCACTCATTGCGCAAGCACAGGGTTAATCGACCGGCTAAACGCCACTCGATTCACCTGTTGATATTGCGCTGATAATGCTCATTATGTCAACAAGAAGATCGCGAGGCCCTCCCCGAAGTGCAACGCGCCCGCTGCCCGTCATGTTGTCCTTCTCACGTAAGTTGGGGCAGTCGCAATTTAGTTGAAGCACGCGCGTGCTTACAGGTTGCCCATGGGACGCGTCGCTGTCGCTCCTGACGCATCATTCAAACGTGAGGATTGTGCAGGTTCTCAGACCCGCCGGCAGCGGAGACAAGCGCGGCGAGCTTTGCGATGATTGCGTCGATTCCCCGCTCCAAAGCCGGAACATCGCCGGGCATGACGGCCCCGAGCAGCGTATCCGAAAGTTCGGCGTGGTCGCGTTGCATCTTCTCCATCACACCGGCCGCAAGAGGGGTGAGCTCAACGAGGACCGCCCGACGATCGGTCGGGTGCGGTGCGCGCTGCACGTAACCAGCGCCTTCCAACACATCCACCAGCGCGGAAATGTTCCTCGGACTGACGTCGAGAGCCTGCGCGATCGCCTGCTGCGTCGAGGATCCCCGAGTCTGCAGGATCCAGAGGACTCCCACGCGGGCTTGGGTCAACGAGGTACCCTCAAAAGCCCGAGCCATGTCCCGCTGGAACAACTCGACGATCAGGAGCAATTTGTCCAGGAAGATCGGTTCCATATGGTTACCTCGATACACTGTGAATGATAGTAACCATATCCCATGGCACGGCTGTCACATCAGCTGGCCGCACAGTGCCCCGGTCCGGTAAAGCCAGATCGAGAGTAAGGACACAACCTTGACACCGGTGACTGATGCCGCGCAGAGGAACGCAGCGCTCGTGTGCGAGTCATACGACGCATTCAACGCCAACGACACCAAGAAACTGCTCGCAGTCGTGGCACCGGACCTCGTGATGCATTACGCCGAACTGCCCGAACCGCTCATCGGCCGGCAAACCTGGCTGCAGGGGTTCGAGATGATGAAGCGCGCGTTTCCCGACCTCGAAGCACACGTCGATGACGTCGTAGCGGCCGAGGACCGCGTTGCGGTACGCGTGAACTTCACCGGAACCCACGCCGACGACTTCCAAGGCATCCCCGCCACCGGTCGCAGCATCCACTACGTCAGCCACGAGTTCTACCGACTTGCCGACAGCGTTTTCGTCGAGGAATGGATCTGCTCTGACATGGCATCCCTCTTCCGACAACTCAGCTGAACAGGTGGCGACGTCCTTTGCGCTTTCAACGGCGGGACGTCGATAGCTGTGTCACCAGCCGGCCGCTCGCCGGGTACTCCCCCGCGATCACTGGGCTCCACGGCACGCTTGGGCGTGGTGTGCTGGCGTAGGTGCCTCAACATTAAGCCCGATGCCGCTGGCGTCAAACGCAACAACCTTTGGGTGCGTAAGCCCGGTGCATACCGTTGCTTCCGATCAGCCGCACGAGTGCGGAACGTGACGCGATTCTTCAATCCGCTTCAACGTGGATGAGACAAACAGCCGAGTTCTGTCTCATTCAAGCCGAGGCAATCCCGAAAACTCGGGCATGCATGCATCGTTTTCGAACAGACGCGACAAGACGACCCGCAAGATCGTTGCCGAACACGAGCGACAGGCTGCCTACCGGCCGAACTGGGGCTGCCCCTGTATTAGGGCGTATGCCCGGCCGACCCGGCCCAGTAGGTTCGAGGGGTGGACGCAAAGTCGGAGACGTCTCGCATCCCTCACCAGCAGGTGCTCAGCTATTCCCAGACATACTTGGCTCAGGCGCATGCCCGCGATCGCGGATGGAATATCGGTGCATCGTGACACCATGCTCGAACGATCGCTGCTCAAGCAGATCCAGCTCGATCGGGATGTCGCAGCGGTCGAACAGCGGTCTCCCTGCGCCGAGGATCGCAGGATGCGTGAAGAGCAGAAGCTCGTCAAGCAGACCCGCCTCGAGCAGCTGCGTGGCCAGAGCTGCGCCGCCGACCCCGATGGCGCCGTCAGTCGCGGCCTTGAGCGCGGCGAGCTGTTCGATCGCGTCGATTCCCCCGATGACCCGGGTGTTGTGATCAGCGATGCGCCGGGAGCGGGAAACGAGCACTTTGGGCTTGGTGGTCCAGATCTGACCGTACTCCCGTAGGTAACCGGGCAGGGACGCGTCGTCACGCGCTCGTGGCCAGTACCCCTCCATCGTCTCGTAGATGACCCTGCCCTGGACCATCAGCGCGAGCACCCGCGCTCTGGCGTTGAACTCCTGATGAAGCGCTTCGCCGATGCGCAGCCACTTTCCAGCGCCGTCCTCCCCCGGAGCCTGTTCGATCCGCAAGTCGAGCGACACGTTCATCCAATACACGAACCGACCCACTGGATTCTCCCTTCAAGAGTGTTTGCGTTACGAAACACTATTCCTTCGCCCCGGTCGCCGGACGCGGACAATCTGAGCGTGAAGCTCCGCACGGCCGGTGCATTGCGGATTCTCCCGGCCTGAGCGGCCAACGAGTAGCATCAGGACCTATTGGAGGTGTCAGCCATGCGAAAAATCGTCGTCTACGAGTTGCTGTCCCTTGACGGGGTTGCCGAGGACCCGGACAGCTTCTTCACCGACTGGGACGATGCGATGGATGCGAACCTCGCCGCTGTGATCGCCACCCAGGACGCGGTCGTTCTCGGCCGTCGTAGCTACACCGAGTGGGCACAGTTCTGGCCGGACAGTCAGATCCAGCCATTCGCGACATTCATCAACGGGGTCAGAAAATACGTCGCGACATCGACGCCGCTTGATCAGGACTGGGCCAACGCGAGGGCGATCGATGGCGAGCTGGCTGCATTCGTTCGAGACCTCAAGCAGCAAGACGGAGGCGATATCGGCATCCACGCAAGTATCTCGGTCGCGCAGGCGCTACTTGCCGCCGGCCTCGTCGACGAAGTCAGGCTCGTGATCGCACCGAAGATCGCCGGCCACGGACGACGGCTCCTCTACGCTTTGCCACCGATGCAACTCGAATCGATCCGTAGCGAGCTCTCCCCCACCGGTTATCTGCTCGTCGACTATCGCGTCATCCGGTAACACTTCGCAGATTGTGCATTGAGGTGAGGTTAGTCGACCGGATTCAAGACGTGTCCGGCGGAGTGAAGATACCTTCGATCGGCCTTTCGAACAGACGGGAGATGCGAAAGGCCAGCGGCAGCGACGGATCGTACTTTCCCGTCTCGAGAGCCACGACCGTCTGACGCGATACTCTCAGGCGTTCCGCGAGCACTGCCTGGGTCCATCCCCGCTTTTCGCGTTCCGAACGGATCAGGTTCTCCATCAGGCTTCGGGAGCGCCGGTCACCAGCGTGGTGAATCCCCACGCCACCATCCCAATGATTGCGACCGGCCATCCGCCGTTCGGCACTGCGAACCCGGCAGCACTGAGGGTGCCGAGAGTGACGGCCGCGAACATCGCGACAGTGAAGCCGACCGCCAGCGGCGGAAACAGCAGCTTGATCTGGTACTCATCCAGCTGGCGCATGCGCAACACGATGACGACCACGTTCCACGCGAAAAAGAGTAGCGGCAGCACTGCCCAGATAATGCTCCACGGGCTCGAGCCATGGCCCCATTGGTACAGGGCGAAGCTCGCGAGCAGGTAACAACCAGTTCCAGCCCATATCTGCACCCGGAAGATGCGCCGGCGTCGCCGTTCGATCGAAGATTCCCCGCCACTGTCAGACCCAGAGGTGGAGTCAAGGTCACTTGTCATTCTTCGATCATAAGCGGGTCGGGCTGTTGAGTCAAGGAGACTTGACATTATGGCCGGCGGCTGCTCTCGTTCACGTGTCACAGCTGCGCTGCGTTCGACCACGCCCGCTCCATCGCCTGGGAATGGATCTACGCCGTCGACGATCTCGCCTCCGATCCGCAGTTGCAGGCGTACGTCAACCTTATCTGGGGGCTGGCTGACATCGTGATCCTTTTCACCTTCTTCCGGTTCGGTCGACGCGAGTTCCCAAACCTGGTCTCGCGGCCACTTTTCATCGCATGGGGCGTCACGATCGTCGCGAGCTCGTTCATCATTCAATGGCTGTTCATCGCGATGTTCGTTGCACGACGCCGAGCGCGCGGCCAAAGCCTCCTGATCGCGGTTGCGAAGTGGATCGGCACGCTCGCCCCCACGGTCTTGCTGGGCTTCCTCAACGGTTGCCTGCTCGTGATCGGCATCAGTCTGCTCTGCAGCGTCTTCGACCTCGCCTACATCGGGCTTCTCGTCTGGGCCAAACGACGGCTGAGCGAAAACCGGTCAGAGGACAGCTCCGTGCCCGTGCAAGACACGATCGGGTAGACGGCCGTGCTATTCCGGCGGCTCCCAGAGTTCGATCGGCAGGCCCTCTGGGTCATGAATGCGAGCGAAGCTGCCATACTCGGTGCTGTTCCACTCGGGCCGACGCTCAACGGCCACACCCGCGGCCGCCAGTGTCGCGGCCAAGGCATCCAACTCCGTCACGCGAAGGTTGAGCATGAAGGCCTGATCCGCCGCAAAGTAATCACTGCCCGCTGGAAAAGGCGCAAAGACGGTCATGCCAGCCTGCTGCTGCCACACCTCGCTTTGACCGGCCTCGATGCCAAGATGTTCTCGATACCATACCGCGCGGGCGTCCGGATCCTCACTGCGAAAGAACAGCCCGCCGATACCGGTCACAGCCATCGCACGCCCCCTCGGTCACTGATTTGCGGTAAAGCATACCGCCGTGGTTCGCGGTGCCCGTCAGTGTGATTGCCAGCGGAACCAGCGGATGCCGATGAACGTGAACACGATGATGTAAGCAAACGCCATCGGCAGCGAGTACGTGTCTTGTGCGGCCCAGCCGTTCTGGGCCACCGCATCGGAGAACAGCGTTGTGACGACACCGACGGGTGACCATTCGGCGATCACCTGGATCGTGTCACCCAGAATGCCGCTCGTGCCGAGCAAGCCCAGCAGCACGAACGCGATCAGCACGATCCGGTTGAGCGCATTGACTGCGCTCACCGTCTTCACGATCGCAACCAGCGCCTGCGCAATGCTCAGGAAGACGCCACCGCCGAGGAGTGCAACGAGCAGCACCAGCGCGATCTGAAAACCGTTCAGGTTCAGCCCATACGCGATCACAGCGGCGACCACGACGACCACCGCGATGACCAGGTTCAGAATTTCCTGAACGCAGAGACGGCTGGTCATGATCATCCAGGTGGCCACCGGTGTGACCCGCAAACGCTGCAGCACGCCGGATTCGCGATCGTGGGCAACGGCCAGGCTGTAGCCGAGCAGGCCGGAGACCAGCAGCCCGATGGTCAAAGCGATGCCGATCAGCTCAGCGGCCCCGCCGAGTCGCGTCTGGGCCTTGGTGTTGAAACTCGTGGCGACGACCAGCACGACGGGCAAGAGCAGACTCACGATCGTCGAGATTCCACTGCGTACAACCACGATCGAGTCCGCCCGCAAGAGCGAACCCATCGCCAGCCCGAAGGGCGGTCGCTCGTATGCCCTCGACATCTCAGTCACGAATCTCACTCCCCGTCAGCCCGATGAACACGTCCTCCAGGGTGACAGCTCCGTGTGCGACCTTCCTTACCTGCGGATCGTCTTTGTGCTTGTCTATCAATTGCGCCGGTGTACCGAGAGTCAGCAATCGGCCGCGGTCGATGATCGCAACCCGGTTACACACAGCCTGCGCCTCTTCCATCGAGTGCGTCGTGAGCAGAATGCTGCTTCCGGAATCTCGCAGCTGCTCCATGCGCGTCCACAATTGGCGGCGCGACTGCGGGTCCAGCCCGGCGGTCGGCTCGTCGAGCATCAATAATAGTGGGTCGTGGATGACGGCGATATACAGGGCGAGACGCTGCTGCTGCCCACCGGAAAGCTGCTTGAACCTCTTTCCCATTTCTTGATCGAGTCCGATCGCGCGCATTCCATCGGAAATCTGCTCTCGCGAAAGACGCACCCCGTAGAGCCCCCCGTAAAGCCGGGCGATCTGCGCGATCGTCAACTCGGCCTGAAAGCTCGACGACTGAAGTTGCACGCCCAGTCGCGCCGTCGCCTCAAGTGGATGCCGTAACGTGTCGACGCCGCCGAGCATCACACGTCCGGATTTCGCAGGCACGAGACCTTCGATCGCACTCAGCGTGCTGGTCTTGCCTGCCCCGTTCGGGCCGAGCAGACCGAAGATCTCCCCCGCGAGAATGTCGAAACTGACGCCGTGCACCACCGTTCGAGGGCCGTAGGCGACGTCCAATCCGTCGACATTCAGGATGCTTGCAGCCACCTGCGCGCTCGCGTCGCGCAGCCCGGCCTCATCACTCACCGGTGTCCTCCATCTGCGGCCAAAGATGGTGACTCAACCGTTCGACGAGGTGCGATGCCAGATCGGGTTCCGCAGAGAGGATGACGCGGGTGCGCACCCCAGGCACGCCCTGCGGGCTGACCCGCAGCATCCGCAGATCACAGATCGTTTGGCCGCGGCCAGGCCCAGCCGAGTCGTCGACGATCACGCGGACGGACGGCGCGCGCACAGGCACCACTGTTCCAACTGCGATGGCCGCAGCGAGGGGATCGTGCATGGCCGCGCAGCGTACACCGAACACCGACACGTAGTACTCGAAATAGGCGTCGAGACTCGCCGCAATCGACTGCAGGAACGGCGCTCCGGAGGCGGCAAGGGCTTCCCGATGCTCTTCGCGCAAGACGTGACCCATTGTCGCATCAAGTGGAACCACGACGACATCCCACTCCGCCTCGAAGACCAGCCGTGCGGCTTCTGCATCGTGCCAGATATTGGCCTCAGCGACGGCGGTCGCGTTGCCTGCGACGAGTGCCGCGCCGCCCATCACGACGACGGTTCGAACCAAGCCGACGAGTGATGGATCACGCTTGAGTGCGATCGCCAGATTGGTGAGAGGTCCGACCGCCAGTACGTCCAGCTCGCCCGGGTGCGTGTGGGCGAGGTCGATCACAAACTGTGCTGCGTCACCGGCGATCGGCTCGTGCGCGGACCGCGGCAGCCTGACCCCGCCCAGCCCGTTTGTCCCGTGCACCTGCGGGGCACCGCCGCCGAACAGTCCGTCGATCGGATCGTGTGCACCGACGGCAACCCGGATGTCAGATCGGCCGGCCAAGGCGAGCAGATCCAGCGTGTTGCGTGCAGCGGCTTCCGCGCTCACATTGCCGCTGACCGACCCGATTCCGACAACGTCAACCTCGGGCGACGCCAGCAGGTACGCGAGCGCGAGCGCGTCGTCGATTCCTGTGTCACAGTCGAAATACAGCGGTCGCGCAACGACGGGATCGGTCATGCTCCTACTTTATTCCGGCTGCTGGTATGACCGAGCAGCGACATCGGCCAGCAGCAACCCGCGCGACCAAACGTCAGTCCGTACCGGAGTCGAAAGCGGCGCCCTCTGACGCGATATCGGTCGCGAGCTCGAGCGCCTCGGTCGCAGCATCGCCACTGACGCGTTCCATGATTTCGCCAGCGGCTCCCGGCTCGACGCGTCCAACGAGTTCCGCCGTGGCCCCGCCGATCAGGCCGGCCGCCGCATACTGCTCGAGCCGTGCCCTCGAGTCTGCAATGTCAAGATTGCGCATCGTGAGCTGCCCGATCCGGTCGTCTGGGCCGAAAGCCGCGTCGCCGACACGCTCCATCGACAGTTTGCCCGGGTGGTAGCTCAAGGCAGGTCCCGTCGTGTCGAGAATCGTATAGTCGTCACCGCGACGCAGGCGCAAGGTCACCTCGCCGGTGACCGCGGAACCGACCCAGCGTTGAATGGATTCGCGCAGCATCAGCGACTGCGGATCGAACCAGCGCCCCTCGTACATCAAACGCCCGAGTCGCCGGCCCTCCGCGTGATAGTTCGCGATCGTGTCTTCATTGTGAATGGCGTTGAGCAGGCGTTCGTACGTAATGTGCAGCAGCGCCATGCCGGGCGCCTCATAGATGCCGCGGCTCTTCGCCTCAATGATGCGGTTCTCGATCTGGTCTGACATGCCGAGCCCGTGCCGCCCGCCGATCGCGTTCGCCTCGAGCACGAGGGCGATCAAGTCGTCGAATTCGACGCCGTTGATGGCAACGGGGCGGCCTGCCTCGTATCGCACAGAAACCACCTCGGTGGCGACCTCGACGTCGTCGCGCCATGCCGCAACGCCCATGATCGGCTCGACGATCTCGATGCCAGAACTGAGTTCCTCGAGCCGCTTCGCCTCGTGAGTGGCGCCCCAGATGTTCGCGTCGGTGCTGTAAGCCTTCTCCGCGGCGTCACGATAGGGAAAGCCACGGGCGACGAGCCACTCGCTCATCTCGGTGCGTCCGCCCAGCTCCCCGACGAACTCGGCGTCGAGCCACGGCTTGTAGATGCGCAGGCGAGGGTTGGCCATGAGGCCGTAACGGTAGAACCGCTCGATGTCATTGCCCTTGTAGGTCGAGCCGTCGCCCCAGATATCGACCCCGTCGTCCTTCATGGCGCGCACCAGCAGGGTGCCCGTCACGGCGCGCCCGAGAGGCGTCGTGTTGAAGTAGGTCTTGCCACCTGACCGGATGTGGAACGCCCCGCATTGGAGTGCGACGATGCCCTCTTCGACAAGCGCGCTCTTCGCATCGACCAACCGGGCGAGCTCCGCCCCGTATTCGGATGCCCGACCGGGCACCGCGCCGATGTCCGGCTCGTCGTACTGGCCGATGTCCGCCGTGTAGGTGCACGGAATCGCACCTTTTTCTCGCATCCAGGCGACCGCGCACGAGGTGTCGAGCCCCCCGGAGAATGCAATACCGACGCGCTCGCCAACCGGGAGTCTGCTCAGAACCTTGGACATACTAAAACCCTAGGGCAATCTGCAACTAGACCCGCGCGCCGGCTAAAATCATCTGCCCAACCCATGAAGGTGATCATTCCTCACAATTTGCCCCCAGTACTGGGCAGAACACTTGTGCCACCTGATACCCACTGTCACACTCGAACTAGGTCGGCTCCGTACCCGTCGACCGTCCGTCGAAGAGAACCCCTGGCCGGCGATGATGCATTTCAACGCAGAACCGATCAACATCCCGAAGCGGCGCGGCTCTTACCGCCGCATCGGAGGGGCATTCGCGCTCGCAATCGCCCTCGGCGTGATGGGGATCGCGGCAGCTCCCGAATCCGCGTCCGCTGAAGACGCAACGCCGACTGCAACGGCAACATCTTCAGACCCGGCCCCAGCCGCACTGGCTGCGGCCCCGGCACCGGCAGACACCTCCGCGCCGACACCCACGCCTGCGACGACTCCGACCGAAACACCGACCCCCACCGAATCGCCGACTCCAACCGAAACACCGACCCCCACGGAAACGCCAACCCCGACCGAAACGCCGACTCCGACCGAAACGCCGACAGCCACCCCGACACCACAGCCCACGACCACGCCGACGGCGCAGCCGACCGGCACTCCCCCGCCCACCGGCAATCCCGCGCCCAGCTCCAGCGCGCCGTCGGCGCCACAGGCGACCACGCCGGCAGCCGATACATCGCAGGCGACCGACTCGATCGATTCCGTGGCCACCCAGCAGTCGACGGCAGCCAGCGCTCAACTGTACGCAGCACTGGCAACGGCTACGGGCGCGCTGACAGCGGCACAGTCCCGACTAAGTGATGCCACTCATGCGTACACAGAGACGCAGTCGCGTTACGACCACGCGCGCACTGTTGCCGAAGCCGCAGATCAGCACGCGGCGGCCGCGAAGGCGAGGGCGGCGGCATCCGCAGGTGAATTGATATTGGCGGTGCGCGGCCCAAGCGGTCAAGCTCCCGGCGGCGTCGCCGGCGGCCTCTTGTTCGACTCGACAGGCGGCAACCTGCTGCAGAAGCTGAGCGCAATGGATCAACTCGGGCGCAGCAACCTGAGCCCGGCCCAGCTGTCCCAACAAGCAAAACACGACGCATCCGCCGCCCGAAGCGCTCAAACTCAGGCAGTGAAGGCGAAGACAGCGCTCGCCGCGATTCCCCTCGCCGAAGCTCGCGCAACGATGGCTGCCGCTCAGGCGGATGTCGATGCGGCCCAGGCAGCCCTCTCCGACGCGCAGGCAGAACTCGCGGCCGCCGCATCGAGCCTCAACCTGCCGAGTTTCGACAGCAGCGGCCTGTTGAGCGGAGCGACCTGGGTCGATCCGGTGCGAGGTCCGATCACCGATGGCTTCGGGCCGCGACCGTCACGGCCGCTTGGCACGGCGCTGTTCCACCCCGGTGACGACATCGGAGCCGCATGTCTGACCTGGATCGTGGCGGCATCCGCCGGAACGGTCGTGGCAACGGGGCCGTACAGCGGTTACGGCAACTGGGTCGTCATCGACCACGGCCAAGGCGTGCAAACGGTGTACGGCCACATCGCAGACGGCGGTACCGCCGTAACTGTCGGGCAGCACGTTACGGCGGGCCAGCCGATTGCACGCGTCGGCAGCACCGGCTTGTCGACAGGATGCCACTTGCATCTCGAAGTTCGAGTCAACGGGCAGCAGATCGACCCGATGCTCTTCTTTGCCGCGCGCGGCGTGACTGTCGGCAGTTGACCCACTCGGCTGCTGGCGCTTGCCAGCCTTTTACGTCTCCGAACTGGGGAGCGGATCCTCGAGCACAGACAAGATGTTGCCCGCCGGATCGGTGAACCACGCAATAAGCGGCCCGCCGCCGTGGAAGATACCACGCTCATCCGTTTCCGCTGCCATCTGCGGGTATCGCTGGAATGTCACACCGCGGGATGCAAGCTCGTCCACGGCGGCCTCGATGTCGTCGACCGGAAGATTCATCATGGTGTAGCTCGCCGGTTCGTGGTTCGGCTTCGGGTAGGCCAAAACCACGGCTCCCGAACCGAGGGTGAGCTGAAGCATGCCGTTCGCTTCGCTCGTCTCCAGGCCGAGGACCTCACCGTAGAAGCGTTTGGCTTCTGCGATATCGGTGACAGAAAATCCGCTGAACGCTCGTGTTGAATCAAACATGTGGCCACTCCCTGGTTCCGGCAGTAACTGACTGGTGTGCACAGGCTACGCCGCCAGCGCAGCGTGTGACAGGGGGAATTGTGACAGGAGGAAAGGTGGATTACACGGGGGAATCTTCGCCGAACCCTGACTCAATGAGCTGTGCGAGCGCGTCGACCGCCGCAACACCGTCTGACGCAGCACCGTCCGACGCAGCACCGTCCGACGCAGCCCCGTCTGACGCAGCCGCATCTGTCACCGCGGAGAGTTCGACGCGCGCGCCGCGCAAAAGCCCAAGCGACATGATGCCGAGCAGGCTCTTCGCGTCCTTGCCGTTGACCGTGACACGGGCCGAGAAGGTCGCAGCGAGGCGCACGAAATCGGCTGCGGGGCGCGCGTGCAAGCCGTCGCGGTTGATCAGGGTGACGGTTCGCGCATAACGGGTCGAGCCGCCCGATGTGCCCGTCGGCTTGGCCGAACTGGGGGCAGTCGAACTGGGGGCAGTCGAACTGGGGGCAGCCGGACCGGGAGTCGACAACTCCGGTTCCGCCGAAGGTGCTTGCACCCCTCGAGCGTTTTCTGCCGCCGCGATCACCGCGTTGAGGTCGCCGCCGATCTGCGCAGCCACCGCCGCCGCAACCGCGCCCTCCACCAGCGGTGCATCCACGACGACGACGCGTTCGCGGTCTCGTTCGTCCAGGAATTCTCGCGCCGTTTGTGCGATCAAGCCTGCGGAGCCCAGGTCGGACAGCACAACGACTCCAGACGCCGAGTCGGCTGCGGCGCCGACCCGGTTTCCCGCTCCGGCCAGTGCGGAATTCAACGCGGAGGCGACTTTACCGAAGCTGGTTCCCAGTCCGCCGTCATCGGTGCCGCCGGCCGACTCCAGCGTCACGTCGGGCGCCATCTGCCGGGCGAGCTCGGTCACGCCCGCTGCGATCAGCGCACTGTGGGAGACGATCACGATTCCCACGCGCGGTGCACCGGACACGGCAGTCATCTCAATCGTTCCCCACAGACCCTGATATCGGCATTGCCGCCGCGTCGGCGGCCGCTCGAAGGATGAGCGCGCTGGATTGTGCACCAGGATCGCGGTGGCCGATTGCCCGATCGCCCAAGTAGCTTGCCCGCCCTTTACGTGCAATCAGGGGTTCCGTTTGCACTGCGCCGTCTTCTGCGGCGGAGGCCGCTGCGTTCAGCACCGCCGTCGCACTGTTGCCGGCCTGCGCGGCCGCAGCTGCGGCATCCGCTGCCGGGCTCCACGCATCGAGCATCGTCTTTTCACCGACGGCCGCCGACCCCCTGTGCACGATTCCATCGCGGGCTGCCGCGAGGAGTTCTGCCACCGCCGTGGGATCCAGGTCTGCGCGGTCCCCGACGGCATCCGCAGCCCGCAGAAACGCGGTGCCGTACAGCGGGCCGGCCGCACCTCCGACGCTGGAGATCAGCGTCGTGGCGATCATGCGCAGTGCATCGTGAGGCGTCGCGTCCGCTGACAGCGAGTTGAGCGCCGAAACAACGGCATGGAAGCCGCGATCGAGATTTTCACCGTGATCACCGTCTCCGATGGCTCGATCCAACTCCCCGAGCTGCGTGCGTTGTTCATCGACACGTCGGGCCGATTCACGCGCCCAGGCGAGAACCCATTCGATTCCGAGTGCCATGCGAGCCTCCTTGTCAGCGTGCCCATCTGCGTGCCCATCAGCGTGCCCCATCAGCGTGCCTTGTCAGCGTGCCTTGTCAGCGTGCCGCGGCGATCCATGCGTCAAGTTTCGCGGTGGCCGCGCCAGAGTCGATCGCCGCCGCCGACTGCGTCATCGCGGCGCGGAACCGGTCGAGGATGTTGGTCTGCGTGGCGGTCGGGTCCCCTGCAAGCTGGAAGGACACCAGGCCAGCTGCAGCGTTCAAAAGCACAATGTCACGCACAGCACCCTCTTCCCCGGACAGGACGGCACGGATGACCGACGCGTTGTATGCGGCGTCGCCCCCCAGTAGCTCCGCGATCTTCGCGCGCTTCAGGCCGAGATCTCTGGGGTCGATGTCGTGCTCGGTGACGAGCCCCCTGGAGACTTCCCAGACGTGACTGTGGCCTGTCGTCGACAGTTCGTCCAGGCCGTCGTCGCCGCGGAATACCAGAGCAGTTGCACCGCGGGTCTGAAACACTCCGACGATCAGCGGAACGCGATCCAACTGCGCGACACCGACTGCGGATGCCTCCGGTCGCGCCGGATTGACCAGCGGGCCGAGAAAATTGAACACCGTCGGGATGCCGAGCTCCGCCCGGGTCGCCCCCGCGTGCCGGAACCCCGGGTGAAACGCCGACGCGTACGCGAACGTGATGCCGACACTGTTGAAAACTTCGACGACGCGCTCAGGGCTCAGAGTCAGATCCAGGCCGAGGGCGGCAAGCACGTCAGAGGACCCGGATGATGAACTGGCCGCCTTGTTGCCATGCTTGACGACCGGCACTCCTGCGGCTGCAGCGACGATCGCGGCGGTCGTTGACACATTGACGGTGCCGAACCGGTCCCCTCCTGTGCCAACAATGTCCAGTGCCATTGGATCGACGGGCAGAGCAAGAGCGTGCTCAAGGATCGCATCGCGGAAGCCGACGATCTCATCGACGGTCTCACCTTTCGCCCGCAGCGCTACCAAGAAGCCGGAGAGCTGTGATGGCGTTGCCTCGCCCGACATGATCTGTTCCATCGCCCAGGCAGCGTCGGCGACACTGAGGTCTTCGCCACCCAGGAGGGAACTGAGGATCGTGGGCCAGCTCTGCTGTTCCGTCATGAATCGATCCTATCCAGCCGTACGCGAGCCGAGAGACGTCCCCTAAAACACCTGGTTATGAGCGGCACGACAGAACAATCGACTAAGACTGGCCGCCAGAATTGGAAAACCACCGCCGGTTTTCGGCCATAATGGGAACCGTGACCAGCACCTCAATTCCTTCATCGGCCAACGTGCCTGCGCTCAACCGCCCCAATGTCGTGGCGGTAGGCACAATCGTGTGGCTAGGCAGCGAAGTGATGTTCTTCGCAGGCTTGTTCGCAATCTACTTCACGCTGCGGTCAACCTCACCCGGATTGTGGGCGGCGGAGACCGCTCACCTGAACGTGCCCTACGCCCTGACGAACACCCTGATTCTGGTTGCCAGCTCCTTCACCTGTCAGGCAGGCGTGTTCGCCGCTGAACGGCTGCAACCGCGCGCCACCGGCTGGAAGATCACGCAATGGGGCATGGTCGAGTGGTTCTTCATCAGCTACGCACTCGGTGCGATCTTCGTGGCTGGGCAGGTGACGGAGTATGCGACGCTGGTCGGCGAAGGCATCTCTCTCGACTCGAATGCCTACGGCTCCGCTTTCTACATCACAACGGGCTTCCACGCTCTGCACGTCACGGGCGGCCTGATCGCAATGATATTCGTGATGGGGCGCGCATTCGCAGTGCGAAAGTTCGGGCACAAAGAGGCAACGACCGCCATCGTTGTCTCCTACTACTGGCACTTCGTCGACGTCGTGTGGATCGGGCTCTTCCTGGTCATCTACGTTCTTAAATAAGAATCAGGAGCAGAGACAAGATTCATATGCGCGAGAACACGCACACAGGCGGCCGCAAGGCCCGCACACCTCGCCGGTCCGGGCGGCGTCATCCGCTCGCGACCGTCGCACTCATCGCGATCGGCCTCGGCCTCACCGGCGGCGCATACGCCGCGATCAACACGTCGACGGCGACCGCCGAATCCTCGTCGACGACGTCGGTCTCCGTCGAACAGGGCAGCAAGTTGTTCATGGCGAATTGCGCAACCTGCCACGGGATGAACGCCGTCGGTACAGAGAACGGGCCGAGCCTGATCGGCGTCGGTGCCGCTGCGGTCGACTTCCAGGTCGGAACGGGCCGCATGCCGATGGCCATGCAGGGCCCGCAGGCCGAGCAGAAGCCGGTGCAGTTCACGCAAACCGACATCGACGCGTTGGCCGCCTATGTTGCATCCCTGGCTCCCGGCCCTGCCATCCCCGACTCGAAGTACTTGGACACCAGCAAGGGCGACGCTGCCAACGGCGGCGAGTTGTTCCGCATCAACTGTGCGATGTGCCACAACGTTGCGGGAGCAGGGGGCGCGTTGACCGAGGGCAAGTATGCTCCGCCGCTGGCCGGTGTGACGCCGGCGCACATTTACGAGGCGATGGTGACCGGGCCGCAGAACATGCCGGTCTTCAACGACCTCAACATCACCCCGAACAACAAGCGCGACATCATCACCTATCTCGAGTACATCCAAAAGAACCCCTCACCAGGCGGAAACGACCTGGGCGCCATCGGCCCGGTATCCGAAGGGCTATTCCTGTGGATTTTCGGCCTCGGCGCCATCGTCGCGCTGACCGTATGGATCACGGCGAAGTCGAATTGAGCGGATTGCGGGTCATGACACAGCGTGAGAAGGAGAGCAATGGCACAGGACGATAACGGCGGCACAGAACTCACCGCTGCCGCCTCGTCGGCCGTCGACCGCTGGGCCGGCGATCCGGGTACGGCGGTGGTCCTTCAGGATGCGCCGCAGAACCCGGGCTTCCCGCCGCACCACGTGCGCATCACGGACAAGGATCCGCTGAAGGAACGTCGTGCTGCGCGCACAGTGTACACACTTTTCTACCTGTCGATCATCGGAAGTATCTGGGCGGTTGCCGCGTACATGCTGTTCCCGATCGAATCCGGAAACATCGCAGACATCCGACTGAGCACGTTGTTCGTCGGCCTCGGCATGGCTCTGGCACTTCTCGGCATCGGACTTGGGGCGATCCACTGGTCGAAGAGCCTGATGTCGAACAAGGAGGGCATCGACCTGCGCCACGCCCAGGGAGGTAGTGCAGAGACTCAGGCTCGCGCCGTTGAAATCTTCGCCGAGGCGAATGAGGAGTCAGGTTTCGGACGCCGCACGATGATCCGCAACACGCTGATCGGCGCGCTTATCGCGTTCCCGCTGCCGGCAGTGGTGCTGTTCCGCGGTCTCGGACCCCAGGTCGACGACCCGGCGGCGCTGCTTGAACACACTATGTGGAAGAAGGGCACTCGCTTGACGCGTGATCCCTCTGGCACGCCGATCAAGGCATCCGACGTCACACTCGGCTCGGTCTTCCACGTGATCCCGGAAGGCCTGCTCGAAAAATCGGACATGCTCGAGGAGAAGGCCAAGGCCGCCGTGCTGCTCATGCGTTTGAAGCCGGAAGACCTCCACGTCTCTCCGGATCGCAAGACCTGGAACTACAACGGCATCGTCGCCTACTCGAAGATCTGCACGCACGTCGGTTGCCCTGTTGCGCTGTATGAGCAGCAGACTCACCATCTGCTGTGCCCGTGCCATCAGTCGCAGTTTGATATCACCCACGAGGCCAAAGTGATCTTCGGGCCTGCGAAGCGACCGCTGCCGCAGCTGCCGATCACCGTTGACGCCGAGGGTTATCTCGTCGCGCGCAGCGACTTCCATGAACCCGTCGGCCCGAGCTTCTGGGAGCGCCATTGAGCACCACAACCACCGCACCAGACGCGGCCAAGAAGAGCAGCTTCACCGCCTCAGCAATCAGCTATCTTGAAGAGCGCACGAGTATCTCCGTCGCCGTCAAGGGCCTCGGTCGCAAGATCTTTCCGGACCACTGGTCATTCCTACTCGGCGAGGTGGCGTTGTACAGCTTCGTCGTCATTCTGCTGTCCGGTACCTTCCTGACGTTCTTCTTCCAGGCATCAATGGCAGAGACGGTCTACAACGGCGCCTGGGTGCCATTGAAGGGCGTTGAGATGTCCTCGGCACTCAACTCGACTCTGAACATCTCCTTCGATGTGCGCGGCGGTCTGCTGATGCGCCAGATCCACCACTGGGCGGCGTTGCTTTTCGTTGCATCCATCGGTCTGCACATGCTCCGGATCTTCTTCACCGGTGCCTTCCGCAAACCGCGCGAGATCAACTGGGTCGTAGGATTCATACTCTTCATTCTGGCAATGGCAGAAGGCTTCACCGGATACTCGCTGCCCGATGATCTGCTTTCCGGCAACGGCCTTCGCATCATCGACGGAATGGTCAAGGGCATCCCTGTCGTCGGCACGTGGATATCCTTCCTGCTGTTCGGCGGAGAGTTCCCCGGCACCGCGATCGTGGGACGCCTGTACACCCTTCACATCCTCCTTCTGCCTGCGATCTTGCTTGCCGTGCTCGGGATACACCTGCTCTATGTCTTCGTGCATAAACACACGCAGTACGCAGGCCCAGGCCGCACGCCGGAGAACGTCGTGGGCTACCCGATCCTTCCGGTCTACGCCGCGAAGGCGGGCGGGTTCTTCTTCATCGTGTTCGGCGTGATCGCATTGATGGCGTCGCTGTTCACGATTAACCCGGTCTGGATGTACGGACCATATGACCCCTCGCCGATCTCCGCCGGAACACAGCCCGACTGGTACATCGGGTTCGCCGATGGCGCCCTCCGTCTGATACCGCCGGGCTGGGAGTTTGTGTGGCTCGACCGCACCTGGTCGTTCAACATCATCGTTCCACTCGTCGTACTCGGTGCCTTCATCGTGGCCGTCATGTTCTACCCGTTCCTCGAGGGGTGGATAACCGGCGACAAGCGTGAACATCACATCACCGATCGCCCGCGCAACAACGCGACGCGCACCGGAATCGGCGCTGCCGGCGTGACGTTCTACGCCGCGCTCTGGGCTGCTGCCAGTTCCGACATCATTGCGGTGCATTTCAAGCTGACAATGGAGGGCGTGATCCATTCGCTGCAAGCGATCGCGATCCTCGGCCCGTTCGTCGCCTTCTTCATCGCGAAGCGTATCTGCATCGCTCTGCAGAGGAAGGACCGCTCGATCGCCCTGCACGGTTACGAGTCTGGGCGCATCGTCAAGTTGCCCGGCGGGGAGTTCATCGAAGTCCACGAGCAACTCAGCGATTACGAGCGCTGGCGTCTGGTGAGCTACGAGACTTATCATCCATTGATGATCCGGCCCAACAGTCGCGGCAAGATCACGGCTGCCCAACGCACACGGGCTGCGCTCTCCCGGTGGTTCTTCGAAGATCGCATCGAACCGCCGACACGCGGCGAAATCGAAGGCGGCCACGGTCAGCACTGACGTCATTCATCTCGACAGTTCAGTTCGGGCACCGATGTCATTGACGCACCTTGCGCAATGGCTTCGGTGCCCGAACTGTTCCGCTCCGCTGACACCCACCGCCGAACTGACGCTCGGATGTACGGCAGGGCACCGCTTCGACGTCAACAAGCGCGGCTACGTAACGCTCGTGAGCACGCGAAGCGCGACGGCGGGCGATACCGCCCAGATGCTCGCCGACCGCGCCGCACTGCTCGACAGCGGCGCGTATGCTCCCGTCGTCGACGCACTACTGGACGCACTCCCGCGCGACACTTCACGTATCGTCGACGCGGGCTGCGGAACCGGCTACTACCTTGCTCGCGCGCTTGAATCGCGGACAGCGGCCAGCGGCCTCGCCCTGGATCGTTCCGCTGCGGGCGTCAGGCTGGCGATGCGCTCCAGCGATCGCGTCAGCGGCCTCGTCGCGGATACCTGGGAGCCTCTTCCGATTCGCGATTCCATCGCCGACGTCGTGCTCAATGTGTTTGCTCCGCGTAACCCCGGCGAATTCAATCGGATTCTCCGGCCCGGCGGGTCGCTGATCATCATCGTGCCGCGCGACCGGCATCTCCGGGAGCTACGCGAGGGCGCGCGGATGCTGTCTGTGCCGGCAGACAAGGCGGAACACCTCGAGCAACAACTCGCAGCTCAGTTCAGCGCCGACAGTCGTGTCACGGTCGAGTACTCACTCCCCCTGGCAGCCGGCCAAGCCGAGCTGCTTCGCGAGATGGGGCCGTCGGCGTATCACCCGACCTTGTGCGACGAAAGCGTGCACGAGAACGAGGCGGCATCCGGGTGGATGCCGCCTCAGAGTGTGACCGTCTCAGTCGACGTTCTACGCTTCACCCGGCCGCTTCCTGCGTCGAATCAGCGGCTTGAGCCGACCGGCTAGAATCAGCCGGCCTGCATTAGCGGGCGAAGTATCCGCGGTAGTACTCGAACACCCAGCCGACCAGGCAGATCAGGGCGAGTGGCACCGCGATGTAACACAGCCAGAACCCGACGGCAAGCCCGAGCGCCATGATCCCGACCGAGCCGGCCAACAGCATCGGCCACCAGCTCCAGGGGCTGAAATGCCCGAGCTCCGGATCACCGTCGTCGATGTTGCCGTCCACCCGGTCTTCTGGCAATGGCCCACCCTGCGAGGCGTATGAGCGGCCGAGATAGAAACCGATGAATGCGCCGAGAATACCGGTGAGACCGAGTGCGATCGTACCGACCCACTCGACCCTGCCATGGTAATAGATCAGAGCCCACACCGTGTAGATCGCTGCCACGGTCCAGAAGAACGCGGCAATGATCCAGAAGATGACCGAACTGGCCTTCATCTACTTCACCTTTCCCGTCGCGAAGTCGTCTTCCCGCCCCGCCCCGACGCCGACCAATAACGGCAACCCGGCCTCGGGATGGTTGAGATCGAACGCGGGCGACTCGCTGCGGATGCGCGGAATCGACGTGAAGTTATGCCGAGGCGGCGGGCAACTGGTCGCCCACTCCAACGAACGGCCATAACCCCATGGGTCGTTCACCGTCACCTTCGGCGCATAGCGCGCCGTAATGTACACGTTCAAGAAGAACGGGATCATCGATACTGCGAGCGTTGCGGCACCGATCGTGGAGACCTGGTTCAGCCAGGTGAACCCATCGGTCGGCAGGTAGGTGTAGTAGCGGCGCGGCATTCCGATTACGCCCAGCCAGTGCTGGATCAGGAACGTCGTGTGGAAGCCGATGAACAGCAACCAGAAGTGCCACTTGCCGAGCCGCTCGTTCAGCATCTTGCCGGTCCACTTCGGCCACCAGAAGTAGAACCCGCTGAACATCGCGAACACGACCGTGCCGAACACGACGTAGTGGAAGTGCGCCACCACGAAGTACGTGTCCGAAACGTGGAAGTCCAGCGGCGGGGAGGCCAGGATCACCCCGGTCAGACCACCGAACGTGAATGTCACCAGGAACCCGATCGCCCAGAGCATCGGGGTCTCGAAGGTCAGAGATCCCCGGAACATGGTGCCGACCCAGTTGAAGATCTTCACCCCGGTCGGCACCGCGATCAACATCGTCATCAGCGAGAAGAACGGCAACAACACCCCGCCGGTGACATACATGTGGTGCGCCCAGACCGTGACAGACAGCGCGGCGATGGAGATCGTGGCATAGACCAGGGTTTTATACCCGAACACCGGTTTTCGACTGAAGACAGGGAACACCTCTGACACGATGCCGAAGAACGGCAGGGCGATGATGTAGACCTCCGGATGGCCGAAGAACCAGAACAGATGTTGCCAGAGCAGAGCTCCGCCATTGGCCGCATCGAAGATATGCGCCCCGAACACCCGATCGGCGGCAGCTGCAAAGATTGCGGCGGCCAGTACTGGGAAGGCCATCAACACCAGAATTGATGTCACCAGCGCGTTCCAGGTCATGATCGGCATGCGGAACATGGTCATCCCGGGCGCGCGCAGGGTCACGATCGTGGTGATGAAGTTCACCGCACCCAGAATCGTGCCGAACCCGCTGATACCCAACCCGAGGAACCACATATTCCCGCCCAACCCCGGCGAGAACGTCGTCGAGGCCAACGGTTGATACGCGAACCAACCAAACGACGCAGCACCCTGCGGCGTCAAAAACCCCGCAACCGCAATCAGGCTGCCGAAGTTGTACAACCAATACGCGAACGCATTCAACCGCGGAAACGCCACATCCGGCGCCCCGATCTGCAACGGCATGATCACATTCACGAAGCCGGCGAACAACGGTGTCGCGAACATCAACAACATGATCGTGCCGTGCATCGTGAACAACTGGTTGTACTGCTCCCGCGTCTGCACCACCTCAAGACCCGGCTCGAACAACTGCGCCCGCATGATCAACGCCATCACGCCGCCGATGCAGAAATACACGAACGACGTGACCAGATACATGTACCCGATTGTCTTATGATCCGTCGACGTCATCCAATTGACCAGAATGTTGCCCTTACGGTGCACCTTCGAGGCGCCGAAAACAGGCGTGGGCGGCTGTTTGACGGGGGCGGGAGCTGGTGCCGGTGCTGTTGTCGTACTCATGTCGCGTGCCCTTACTCGTTGTTCTTCGGCGCGTTCGTACCGGGCAGGTTGTTATTGCGATCGTATTCGGAGCCCAGCTGCCCGACGTACCCCTTCGCCTTCAGCTCCGCAATGTGGGCCTGATAGTCGGCTTCGGAGACGATCTTCACGTTGAAGAGCATGGCGGAATGGTATTCACCACACAGCTCCGCACATTTGCCGACATAGGTTCCGTTGCGCTCCGGTGTGAGATACATGTAGTTCGTGTGCCCGGGCACGACGTCTTTCTTATACAGGAACGCGGGAACCCAGAATGAGTGGATCACGTCACGTGAGCTGAGGGTGATGGCGACCGATTTGCCGACCGGGAGGTACAGCGTGGGAATCTCGGCTTCGTCAACGGCGCCCTTGACTCCGGATGCCGGATCTGCCTGCGCCTGGATGCCCGGGTCATACGCGTTATCCGAGGTGTACTGGAAGTCCCATGCCCACTGCTTCGCGAAAACCTCAACCTTCAGGTCGGGGTGTGCGTAGGGCTTTTCGATTGCGTCCTGATCGCGCGCTGTGAACGAGAAGAACCCGATGATCAAGATCAGCGGAACGATCGTGTAAAAGATCTCGATCGGCATGTTGTAACGCAGTTGAGCCGGAAGGCCGGTCTGCCCCTTGCGCCGACGATAGACGATCACCGTCCAGATGATCAGACCCCAGACGATCAGACCGATGATCAACAGCACGATCCACGACGTGACCCAGAGCCCCGCGATGCGTTCCGTGTGGTTGGTGACGGGCGGTTCCCCCGCAATGAACCCGGGCATGAATCCGTGCAACTGGTCTGTGGTACAGCCAGCCAGGAGGAATGCGAGTGTCGCTGCGATCGGAATTGCAGCCCATCGGAGTCGACGTTTCTGGCGCACCGGTGACCTTTCGAGAGACTCAGAGCAATTCACAGGGAACTGCGTATGACCAGTGCCTAGCCTACTGCGTTCTCGTACCGCTTCACACGCCTTGAGGGGCGTGCCGCACGCGGTTTCGGCTACCCATCAAGGGTTTTCCGTCGCCGAACGCGACGAAACGGGCCATCCAGATCGGATGACCCGTTTCGAGAACGCTGGGCAAATGCCGCGCTCATTCAGCGCGTTGCGCACCCACTAATTGAAGCTGTCACCACATGCACAGCTTCCCTCTGCATTGGGATTGTCGATGGTGAAACCCTGCTTCGCAATGGTGTCCTCGAAGTCGATAGTCGCGCCATCCAAATACGGCACGCTCATCTTGTCGACGACCACCTCGACGCCGTCGAACTCGACGGTTGCGTCGCCGTCGAGTACCCGCTCGTCGAAATAAAGCTGATAGATCAGCCCCGAGCAGCCGCCGGGCTGCACCGCAACCCGAAGTCGAAGATCGTCACGACCCTCCTGCGCCAGCAGGCTTCGCACCTTGTCCGCCGCTGTATCGGTCAGCGAGACGCCGTGCTCCTTGGCCCGGACCGGTGTCGTCTCGATCGGCGTCGTCTCGATCAGTGTCGTGTCACTCATGGCGCTCCTTATCGTGCGAATTGAACGAAATCATACTCGTTATCGATGAGAATCCGGCCGAGCTTCGTTCAGCCGTGCCAAGAACAGCGCCTCTGTCATGATCGCCCGCTTGAACACGCCGAGGTGCAGCGATTCATTGGGACTGTGCGCGCGGGTGTCCGGATCCTCGACGCCGGTGACTAAAATCTGGGCCTCCGGGAACACTCCTACCAGGTCGGCGATGAATGGGATCGACCCGCCGATGCCGGTCTCGACCGGGTCTACGCCCCATCCGTCGGACATTGCCCGCTTGACCTCGTCCACTGCCCAGCCGCTGGTGTCGACCAGGAAGGGTTCACCCGTGTCGACGTCGTCGAACTCAAGCGTTGCGCCGAAAGGCGCGTGCTCGCGCAGATGCTGCTCGATAGCGGCGAACGCATCTCCGGCTGTCTGGCCCGGCGCGATCCGCGCGCTGATTTGAACGGTCACCGCCGGCGACAGCGTATTGGATGCGTTGGCGATGCTCGGCGCATCGATTCCGGTGACCGTGATCGCCGGTTTGGTCCACAGCCGACTCAGAATGCCGCCCGTGCCGATCGGAGTGACGCCGTCGAGCAACGCTGCCTCCTCGCGCAGCTGAGTTTCGTCGTAGTCAGGAGTTTGAGCGTCAACGGCGTGCAGACCGGCGACGGCCACAGAGCCGTCGTCGGAATGCAACGTGGCAAGCAGACGGATCATCGCCAGCATCGCATCCGGCACGGCGCCGCCGAACATTCCGGAGTGGGACGCGTGCGCCAGCGTGCGCACGGTCAGGTGGAACGTCACGTTGCCCCGCAGCGAGACCGTCAATGCGGGCGTCTTGACATCCCAATTGTCCGAATCGGCCACGATGATCACGTCGGCAGCGAGGGTGTCCTGGTGCTGGTGGAGGAAGTTCGCAAAGGACCGCGAGCCGTACTCCTCCTCCCCTTCGATGAAGACGGACAAGCCAAGCTCGATGTCACCATTGCTCGCGTCGGCCAGTGCGCGAATTGCCGCGATGTGCGTCATCACTCCTGCCTTGTCGTCGGCAGCGCCCCTGCCGTAGAGGCGGTCACCGCGCACGGTCGGCTCGAAAGGTGCCGTTTCCCAGTCGGCGTCCTGCCCCGGCGGCTGCACGTCGTGGTGAGCGTACAGCAGCACGGTGGGGTGGCCTGCCTTGGCGGCACGGGCCGCGAGCACGGCCGGCTGACCCAGTGTTTCGCCCACCTCGCCCACTTCGCCCGCGCTGCCCGTGCCGATCGGTGCTCGGCTGATCGTCACCGTGTCGAAGACGCCAAGGTTACGCAACAGCGACGCGACGGCATCCGCACTGGCTGCAACGTGTGCAGGATCGAACGCTGCCCAGGAGACCGATGGGATGCGCACGAGTGCTCCCAAGTCGGCGATCGCACTGGGCAGACCCTCACCCACCGCCCTCGTGACCGCCTCATCCGTTGTCGATTGGTTGACGTTCTCTTCGCTGTGCATCATGCAGGTAATCTTAAGACGACAACGATTGAGGATTCACCGTGGCAAAACGACCAACCGCTTCCGAATCTGCTGCACAGACGCACCCGCCTGAGACGGCGGAGGAGACCGCAGCGCGCCTCGAACAGGCCGGCAAGGGGCATCCGACGCCGAGCCGCAAGGAACGCGAGGCTGCCAACAAGCGTCCCCTCGTGCCAGAGGACCGCAAAGAAGCAGCGCGACAGGCGCGGTCGAAAAACGCAGAGTCGCGAGAAAAGGCGCGCCTCGGCATGGCCGCAGGTGACGACCGTTATCTCACCGCCCGCGACAAAGGGCCCCAACGGCGTTTTGTCAGGGACTACGTGGACGCGCGTTTCAGCGTCGGCGAGATCATGATTCCGGTGATGCTGCTGGTGATCGTGCTGACCTTCCTGCCTCAGCGCGAGATGCAGGTGTACGGGATCATCGCATTGTGGACGTTCTTCCTCATCGCCGTCGTCGACTGCTTCTTTCTCGGCTTCACCGTTCGGCGAAAACTTGCCGCCAAATTCGGGGAAAGCAAGGTTGAGCGTGGAGTGCGCTGGTATGCCGCGATGCGCGCACTGCAATTGCGTGTGATCCGCCTGCCGAAGCCGCAGGTCAAGCGCGGGCACTATCCGCGCTGATGACGATCACTGCGGCGGCAGACGGTTCCGCTCTCGGAAACCCTGGCCCCGCCGGTTGGGCGTGGTACGTCGACGAGGATCATTGGGCTGCAGGCGGCTGGCCGCACGGCACCAATAACCAAGGCGAACTCATGGCCGTGCTCGACCTGTTCACGGCCACCGCTGACGATGCCGATCAGGAACTGCACGTGCTCTGCGACAGCCAGTACGTGATCAACACCGTGACGAAGTGGATGCCCGGCTGGAAACGCAAAGGCTGGCGCAAGGCTGACGGCTCCGCCGTGCTCAACCTCGAGTTGATCAAGGAGCTCGATGCGGCGATTGCCGGCCGTCGCTTTCGCTTCGAATGGGTCAAGGGGCACGCAGGACACACCCTCAACGAGGCTGCTGACGAGCGTGCACGAGCGGCAGCGCTGGCATACCAGAACGGCTCAGCGCTCGATTCCGGCCCAGGCTGGAGCCGCAAAGCGGCTCGAGCTCTTGACGACACGGATACCCTGTTCGGCATTGATGTCGCCGCCGCCGCACTGAGCGATGCCGCGACGGTCGAACGGTTGGAGCGCCGCCTGCTCGATCCGCTGGTGCGGGCCGACGCTGCGGAGGTGGCCCGGCTGCTGCATCCGCAGTTCGAGGAGATCGGTGCTTCCGGTCGACATTACGACCGCGACACTGTGCTGCAAATACTCGAGTCCGATCCGCGGACCAGCGCAACCGTCGAGGACGTGACGACGGATGCGATCGCAGACGGGGTCATCCTACTGACGTACCGGTCGGAGACGAACGCGGGCGCGCGACTGCGCAGTTCGCTGTGGGTGCGCCAGGGATCCCACTGGCGGCTGCGCTTTCACCAGGGAACGCCTGAGCGGTCGTAGGGGCCCACCCGTCGGCTACGGGCGGCTGCGGCGTGCGAGCCCGCGGTTGATCTGAGCGGCCCAGAGCGGTCCCCTGTAGAGGAACGCGGTGTAGCCCTGCACAAGGGTGGCGCCCGCGTTCAGTCTCTCCGCAACGTCTGCAGCCGTTTCGACACCGCCGACGGAGATGATGCACAGCTCAGCGGGCACGTGCGAGCGCACGAGTCGCAGCACTTCGAGCGATCGTGTGCGCAACGGGGCGCCGGACAATCCCCCGGTTCCAGCCGCACCGACGATTTCGGCGGGCGTGCGCAACCCGCTGCGTGTCGTGGTGGTGTTCGTCGCGATGATGCCGTTCAGGCCGAGTTCGACCACGAGCTCGGTGATGCGAACGACCGCCTCATCGGACAAGTCTGGAGAGATCTTCACCAGCACGGGTGTGGCCGCTGCCACCGCTTTGACCGCGGTCAGCAGCGGAGCGAGCAGGTCGATTTCCTGGAGTCCGCGCAACCCGGGCGTGTTCGGGGAGCTGACGTTGACGGCGAGGTAGTCGGCGAGCGGCGCCAAGACGCGCGCACTCTCGCAGTAGTCGGCGACCGCATCCTCGAGTGAAACGACGCGGCTCTTTCCGATGTTGATGCCGAGCACAGGTCGCCGGGCATGCGCGCGCACGCTGCACAGCCGCGCCGTGGCCGCGGCCACTCCCCCGTTGTTGAATCCCATCCGATTGATCACCGCATGATCCGGAATCAGCCGGAACAGGCGCGGCTTCGGGTTACCGGGCTGCGCGATCGCAGTCAGAGTTCCGACTTCGACGTGGCCGAAGCCCAACTGACCGAGTCCGATGACCGCTTCGGCATCCTTGTCGAACCCGGCCGCGACGCCGAACGGCGAATCGAAATGCAATCCCAACGTGTCCACTGCCAGGTCGATGTGCGGGCGCGTGAAGCGCCGGACGACACGTCCGATGCCGAAAATCGGCAGAAAGCGGATCACGAGAAATGCAAGATGATGCGCGCGCTCCGGGTCGATACGACGCAGAACCAGTGAGAAGAGAATGCGATACATGCCGCTGCAACCCTAGCGGTCGGCGTGCGATTCTATGGGCACCGGCTCACGCGCTCGTGTCCGCGTGCTCAGATCGCAATCGCGCGATCGCCTCTTCAAAATCGCTCAGCGAAGCGAACGCCTGATAGACACTCGCGAACCGCAGATACGCGACTTCATCCAGTTCGCGCAACGGCGGCAAGATGGCGAGTCCGATTTCATTGGCCTCGATCTGCGACACGCCTGTCGCCCTGATCGTCTCCTCGGCGCGCTGCGCCAGCAAGGCGAGGTCGGTGTCGGTCACGGGACGCCCCTGACAAGCCTTGCGCACGCCACTGACGATCTTTTCGCGACTGAACGGCTCAGCGACTCCGCTGCGCTTGATGACCGTCAGACTCGCCGTCTCGATCGTGCTGAAGCGTCCTCCGCACTCCGGGCACTGGCGACGACGACGGATCGACAGCCCGTCGTCGCTGGTACGGGAATCGATCACACGCGAGTCGGGGTGGCGGCAGAACGGGCAGAACATGCCAAAAGACTAGCCGACGTGCCTGTCGGATTGCGTTCGGGGCGAGTGATCACTCGCTCTGGAATCGGGCGGTGACCGCTTCGCCGTGCGCGGGCAGATCTTCCGCGTCGGACAAGGCGAGGATCTTGTCAGCGACGGCGGACAGCGCCGCGGTGTCGTAACGCACGACCTGCTGCGGCCGCAGAAACGAGTACGCGCCGAGGCCTGAGGAGAACCGTGACTGGCCACCAGTCGGCAGGACATGGTTGGAACCTGCGAGATAGTCGCCGAGGCTCACTGGTGCAGCCGACCCGACGAAGATCGCGCCGGCGTTCTCGATCATCGCGAGCACACGGTCGGGGTCCGCAGTCTGGATCTCAAGGTGTTCCGGGCCATACGCATTGCTGAACGCGGCCGCCATTTGCAGGTCGTCGACGAGTGCGATGGCCGATTGCTGGCCGCTGAGTGCCGTCCGCACGCGTTCGCTGTGGCGGGTACGCGGCGCACGAACCTCAAGCTCTGCGCGCACTCGATCGGCGAATTCCGCGGAATCCGTGACCAGCACGGCTGCGGCGGCCTCATCGTGCTCGGCCTGGCTGATGAGGTCGAATGCGATCAAGCGAGCGTCTGCCGTCGCATCTGCGATGACCAGAATCTCGGTCGGTCCAGCCTCTGAGTCGATGCCCACTGTTCCGCGTACAAGACGTTTGGCAGCAGCCACATAAATGTTGCCTGGCCCGGTGATCATGTGCACGGGCTGCAGGTCGAGCTCGGGGACACCCCATGCGAGAGCGCCGATCGCCCCTGCACCGCCCATGGCGTACACCTCATCGATGCCAAGAAGCCCGGCTGCGCCAAGAATCGTCGGGTGCACGTGCCCTGAATACGCCCGCTGCGGCGGACTCGCCAACGCGATCGAACGCACCCCGGCCACCTGCGCAGGCACGGCATTCATCACGACGCTGGAGGCCAGCGGTGCTTTGCCGCCGGGCACGTACAGCCCCGCGCGCTCGACCGGCTGCCAGCGTTGCTCGATTCGTGCGCCCGGGGCGATCTGCGTTGCCACCGGCTGCGGCAGCTGCGCTGTGGTCGCTACCCGAACCCGTGCGATGGATTCCTCGAGAGCGAAGCGCACGGCATCCGGCAATTCCGCCACCGCCCGAGCGATGTCATCGGCGTCGACCCGCACGCTCGCCGGCCGCACCCCGTCAAAGCGTTCAGCCTGCTCCGCCAGCGCGCTGGCTCCGCGTGTGCGCACCGCGTCGATCAGAGCAGCAGCGGTCTCTGCCACGTGCGAAACATCGAGTGCAGAGCGAGGAACAAGCTGCAGGTATTCAGCGCGGCTAGGCTGGGAATCTCGAAGGTCGATCGTTTGGATCATGGCCAGCCCAGCCTAGCGGTTGGGAATACATCGAGATCACTCGCGATTGATGCATGCGTATGGATACTTCCTCGACTCCCCTGCAGACCGGCTCTGACAACTTGTCCGCGTTCAAACAGGCGTTCCGACGTCACGCAGCCGGTGTCGCGATCGTGACGGCACTGCGTCCGGATGGCGTACCGGTCGGCTTCACGGCAACCTCGCTCGCGTCGCTGTCCGCGGTTCCGCCACTCGCCAGCTTCAATATGGCCAGGACGGCCAGCGCCTGGCCCGCCATCGAGGCAACGGACTTCGTCATCATCCACATGCTCGGGGTGCGCAATCGCGCCGTCGCCGAACTCATGGCCGGAGACAATAGCATCCGTTTCGTCGGCGATCATTGGGCACCGGGCCCGCAAGGCATTCCACTCATCCGCGACGTGACCGGCTGGATGCTCGGCCACATCATCGAACGGATTCCGGTTCACAACAACGCGGTCGTCGTCGCCGAAATCGTCGACGGCGGCCTCGGCGACGAAGACGAGGCGCTGCTGTACCACGAGCGTGGGTTCCTGCGCCCGGGTAGCCCGGCCTGAGCTCGTTCAGCCCAGGCAGTGCGGCCCGAGCAGGCTCTTCAACTCGCCGTACAGGTCAGCAGAGACCTTCACCGGCCGCGGCACCTCGAACACCCGAGCCGTCGGGCCCTTGATCAGCTTCAACCGCACCTCGCTGTCCCCTCGATGCCGCGCGAGGATCTCACTCAGACTCGTCATGGTGCCTGTCGTCGCACGGCTGTCCGCCAGTTGAATCGTGATCGGCCCCGAATCGACGGCCTGACCGAATTCCGGGGTCGTCAGATTGAATGCATGCAGGTTCATCCCGTCATCGCGGAGGCTGACTCGGCCGCGCACGACGACGATGCTGTCGCTGATCAGCGCCGTTGAGAATTCCAGATAAGCCTTACCCATGAACATGACGGTGATTTCGCCGCCGAAGTCTTCAACCTGAATCATGCCGTACTGGTTGCCCGACTTCTTCGCGACGCGGTGCTGCACGTTCGTGATCAATCCCGCGATCGTCACAGTGTCACCGTCTTGCGTCTGGTCGGATGCCATCAGCTCGGCGATCGTCGTGCTCGCGTACTTCGCCAGCGCGGTTTCCAGGCCGGCCAGCGGGTGATCCGAGACATAGAGCCCCAGCATTTCACGCTCGAACGCCAGCTTGTCCTTCTTGGCCCATTCCGGCCTGTCCGGCACGCGTTCGCTCGACTGCGGGTCATCGAACAGGCTGTCGAAGTCGAACCCGACATTGCCGTGCTCTTCGTCTCGCTTGATCTTCACAGCGGACTCGACGGCCGACTCATGAATTTCAACCATGCCGCGCCGAGTCGCCCCGAGCGAATCGAAAGCGCCCGCTTTCACGAGAGACTCGACGGTGCGCTTGTTCGCAACGGAGATCGGCACCTTACGCAGAAAGTCGTGGAACGTCTCAAACCGGCCCTTGCTCTCGCGGGCCGCTCGAATCGCATCCACGACGGCGAAGCCGACATTGCGCACGGCGCCCATCCCGAAGCGAATGTCCTCGCCGACCGCCGCGAAGTAGCCGATTGACTCGTTCACATCGGGTGGCAGCACTCGAATGCCCATGCGCCTGCATTCGTTGAGATAGACCGCCATTTTGTCCTTGGAGTCACCGACACTCGTCAAAAGGGCCGCCATGTACTCGGCGGGATAGTGCGCCTTGAGGTACGCGGTCCAATACGAGACCACTCCGTACGCCGCGGAGTGCGCCTTGTTGAAGGCATAGTCGGAGAACGGCAACAGGATATTCCAGAGCGTCTCGATTGCGGCGTCCGAATAGCCATTCGACTTCATGCCGGCTTCGAATCCCGCATATTGCTTGTCGAGTTCTGACTTCTTTTTCTTGCCCATCGCCCGCCGAAGAATATCGGCCTGGCCGAGCGAGAACCCCGCCACCTTCTGCGCGATCGCCATCACCTGCTCCTGATAGATGATGAGGCCATAGCTGGTCGACAGGATCTCTGCGAGAGGCTCCTCCAGCTCTGGATGGATCGGTGTGATCTCTTGCAGGCCGTTCTTGCGCAGGGCGTAGTTATTGTGCGAATTCGCACCCATCGGGCCGGGCCGGTACAGCGCAATCAGTGCTGAGATGTCCTCGAAGTTGTCTGGCTTCATCAGGCGCAGCAATGACCGCATCGGCCCGCCGTCCAATTGGAACACCCCCAGGGTGTCTCCGCGCGACAAGAGTTCGTATGCTTCAGGATCGTCGAGCGCGAGCGCCTCGAGCTCGAGCCCGTGACCGCGGTTGGACTCGATGTTGTCCAACGCGTCGTTGATGATCGTAAGATTTCTAAGCCCCAGGAAGTCCATCTTGATCAGGCCGAGCGTCTCGCACGCAGGATAGTCGAACTGGGTGACGATCTGACCGTCCTGCTCCCGCTTCATCACGGGGACGATGTCGATCAGCGGGTCGCTGGACATGATCACACCGGCGGCATGCACCCCCCATTGCCGCTTCAGGTTTTCGATGCCGAGTGCCGTGTCGAAAACGGTTCTGGCCTCTGGGTCGGTCTCGACCACGGTGCGCAGATCGACAGCTTCCTTGTAGCGCGGGTGGGTCTTGTCGAAGATCCCGGTCAGCGGGATGTCTTTGCCCATCACAGGCGGCGGCATCGCTTTTGTGAGTTTCTCTCCCATGCTGAATGGGAAACCGAGAACCCTGCCGGCGTCTTTCAGCGCCTGCTTGGCTTTGATGGTGCCGTACGTGACGATCTGGGCGACGCGTTCCTCACCATACTTCTCGGTGACGTAGCGAATCACCTCTGTACGCCTGCGGTCGTCGAAGTCGACATCGAAGTCGGGCATCGACACGCGATCCGGATTGAGGAAGCGTTCGAAGATCAGGCCGTGCTGCAGCGGGTCAAGGTCGGTGATGCGCATGGCGTATGCAGCCATCGAACCTGCACCAGACCCGCGCCCTGGACCCACCCGGATGCCGTTGCGCTTCGACCAGTTGATGAAGTCGGCGACGACCAGAAAATATCCTGGGAAGCCCATCTGTGAGATGACGCCGAGTTCGTAGTCGGCGCGAGCGCGCACCTCGGCAGAGATTCCGTCCGGGTATCGCTCGCGCAGACCGTCCTCGACCTCCTTGACGAACCAGCTCTGCTCGGTCTCTCCCTCCGGCACGGGAAAGCGCGGCATGTAGTTCGCCGCGGTGTCGAAATGCACGTTGCACCGTTCTGCGATCAGCAGAGTGTTGTCACAGGCATCAGGATGATCGCGGAACAACTGCCGCATCTCCTGCGCGCTCTTGAGGTAGAACTCGTCTGCATCGAACTTGAACCGGTTCGGGTCGTCCAGTGTCGACCCCGACTGCACACAGAGCAACGCGGCATGACTCGTCGCGTCTTTCGCGTGGGTGTAGTGCAGGTCATTCGTGCCAACCAGCGGGAGGCCGAGGTCTTTCGCGAGCCGCAGCAGGTCTGTCATGATCCGTCGCTCGATGCCAAGACCGTGGTCCATGATCTCGCAGAAGAAGTTGTCTGCACCGAAGATGTCTCGGAAGTCGGCCGCAGCCGCCACCGCCTCGTCGTACTGACCAAGCCGCAGCCGCGTCTGCACCTCGCCGCTCGGGCAGCCGGTTGTTGCAATCAGCCCCTTGCCATACGACTCGAGGAGTTCGCGGTCCATCCGGGGCTTGAAATAGTAGCCCTCCACCGATGCCTTCGACGACAGCCTGAACAGGTTGTGCATGCCCTCAGTCGTTTCGGCGAGCAGTGTCATGTGGGTGTACGCGCCTGAGCCGGAGACGTCGTCTCCACCGCCGTTGCCCCAGCGCACCCTGGTGCGATCTGTGCGGTGTGTACCGGGCGTCAGATAGGCCTCTGTGCCGATGATCGGCTTGATCCCGGCCTCGGTTGCCGTCTTCCAGAAATCGAAAGCACCGAACATGTTGCCGTGGTCGGTGACGGCGACCGCGGGCATCCCGAGTTCGCGAGCAGCATCCACCAGCGGCTTGATGCGGGCTGCACCGTCGAGCATGGAATACTCGCTGTGCACATGGAGATGAACGAACGAATCGTCGGTGGTGGGCACTGCAACTGCTTCCGTTGACTGGGGGGTGAACTGCCACGCGACGGCGGCTGCCGCTGTGGTTTGGCTTTCAGCCTAATTCTCGCTCAGGACATCGAGGGCGTGCGCCAGGTCGCCCGGATAGTCGGCGCTGAATTGAACCCACTGCCCTGATCCCGGGTGGTGGAAGGCGAGCCGCGTCGCATGCAACCATTGCCGGGTCAACCCGAGCTTCGCCGTCAATGTCGGGTCGGCGCCGTACATCGTGTCTCCGACCAGCGGATGCCGCCCAGCGGCCAGGTGCACCCGAATCTGATGGGTGCGCCCCGTCTCCAGATGGATCTCCAGCAGACTTGCCGCCCGAAACGCTTCCAGCGTCTCGTAGTGCGTCACAGACGGCTTGCCGCCGGAGACGACCGCGAACTTCCAGTCGGATGTGGGGTGCCGACCGATCGGCGCATCGATCGTACCCGCAGACGGATCAGGATGCCCTTGAGCGATCGCGTGATAGATCTTCTCGACCTCGCGATCGTGGAACGCTCGTTTGAGTGACGTGTACGCACGCTCACTTTTAGCGACGACCATCAGGCCGCTCGTGCCCGCGTCCAATCGGTGAACAATGCCGGCTCGCTCTGCTGCGCCGGAGGTCGAGATTCGGAAACCGGCGGCCGCAAGCGCCCCCGGCACGGTTGGTCCGCTCCATCCCACCGACGGATGCGCCGCAACTCCGGCCGGCTTGTTCACAACGACGATGTCATCATCGTCGTGAACGATGGACAGCTCAGGCACAGCGAGTGGAACGATTCTCGCTTCGTGGCGCGGCTCCCAGACGACCTCGATGATGCCGCCGGCACGCAGACGATCCGACTTTCCGACGACAATGCCGTCGATGCTCACTCCGCCGGCCTCTGCGACTTCGGCGGCGAAGGTACGCGAGAATCCGAGGAGTTTTGCGAGTCCGGCGTCGACGCGTGCGCCATCGAGCCCGTCGGGTAGGGGAAGCCGACGTGATTCCATCACCGCGACCTAGGCGGCGCCGAAGCGCTGGCTGGTGCTGTCGCCGCTTGCGTCCCGGGGCTCGGCTTCGGCATCCGCGCTTGCCCCTGGCTCTGTCGCATCTTCTGTTTCCGTGCCGGCGACCTGCCCGTGGCGTGTGCCGTCGAGGGACACACCACGCATCGTCAGGATCAGGAACAGCACCATACTCGAGACGATTGCGACGTCCGCAAGGTTGAAAATCGCGGGCAACAGCGGAATTTGCAAGAAGTCGACGACTTCACCGCGACCGAAGCCGGGGGCGCGGGTCAGTCTGTCTGTGAGGTTGCCGAGCAGCCCGCCAAGAAGCAGGCCGAACAAGATCGCCCAGCCGATCGACCGGATCCGACGGGCGAACCAGATCACGAACACCAGCACCGCACACGCGATGATCGTGAAGATCCACGTCGACCCTGCGCCGATCGAGAATGCAGCCCCGGAGTTTTTGACGAAATAGAACTGCAGCAACTGGCCGAGCACTTCGACGCGCACGCCCTCGGTCAGGTGTGCGACCACCAGAAACTTCGCGACCTGATCGATGACCAGCACGACCAGAGCGACAACGGTCAGGACGATGATCGCCCGAACGCTGACCTTCGGACGCGGCCTAACCGCCAAAGCTCTGCAGCGTCGGTGGTTGGGTCGCCCCTGTCGGCTCGCCGAGGCCCTGTGGCACGCTCACGGCGGGGAACTGACCGGATGCCGCAGCTACGGGTGCCGGGCTGCCTGACACGCCGGAGGCATCCAAGTCGCGCAACTGCCCCTCGATGTAACTCTTCAGCTTGGCGCGGTAGTCGCGCTCGAACGTGCGGAGTTCGTCGATACGGTGCTCAAGGCCCGCGCGTTCCTGATCGAGAGCAGAAATCTGCGCGCGCTGCTTGGACTCAGCCTCGGCCACGACACGCGCCGCGGTTGCATGACCCTCTGCGATCAGCGCATCGCGCTTCTCGATGCCTTCGCGAACGTGCTCTTCATGAAGTCTACGTGCCAGCTGCAACAGATTGTTGGTGCCGGCTGTCTCGTCGACGACCGCCGCAACGACGGGTGCCGCGACGACCGGCGCTGCGACAACAGGCGCAGCTGGTGCGACCGCTGCCGCGACAGGCGCAGGTGCCGGCTGCTCAACGGCGGGAGCGACCGGGCGGGAGTCTGCTGCCGACAGCCTCTGCTTCAGTTCGTCGTTTTCCTGATTGAGCCTGCGAAGCTCGACGACCACCTCGTCGAGGAAGTCATCGACCTCATCCTGGTCATAGCCCTCACGGAACTTCGTCGGCTGAAACCGCTTGTTGACCACATCTTCCGGAGTTAGCGCCATGGCTTGCCACCCTTAGAACTTGTTTGTACGAACAGAAAGTAACGTTCCGCTAACGCTAGCAAAGTTGAACGATGCCACGCACACGCTCCACTTGCTTTCGCGCCATCAACACTACATCGCCGTCAGCCCAGTTGCCGAAGCAGCAGCGTGACATACATGCAGACGACGCAGGCCAGCATCGTCAGACTCCAGCCGAAATCGATCGCAACCGGCCCCATCGACATCGGGGGAACCAGTTTTCGAAAGAACTTGATCGGCGGATCCGTGACCGAGTACATCACTTCGGTCAGCACCAGTCCAGCACCGCGGGGACGCCACGATCTGCTGAACGTGCGAACAAGGTCGATGACGAAACGTGCCCACAGGGCTAAGAAAAAGATCAAGAACGCGTAATAGAGCAGATTCGCGATGATCGAAACGACAGGCACCCCTCAAGTATGACGGACGAAACTCGCCCGCTCGCGCCGCAGGGAACGGGCGATTCACGCCCCCGCAAAGAACGACGCTTCAGCGTCAGCGTCGCGGCCGGAGGAATGATCGCCAGACACCACGACGTGCGATGGCGAAAGCAGGAAGACCTTGCTGGTGACACGCTCGATCTTGCCGTAAAGACCCTGCGACAGCCCGCTCGCGAAATCGATGAGTCGCCGAGCATCGGCCTCGCTCATCTGGGACAGGTTGATGATGACCGGGATCCCTTCGCGGAAGGACTCCGCAATCACCTGGGCGTCACGATATTGGCGCGGGTGAACCGTGAGGATTTCATTCATTTCCTGAACCATCGCATTCCGTGCTGGTGTGTTCTTGCGCAGGGGCGTGACAGGTGCGCGACCGGGTGTCGCGGTCGGCACACTGGCGACCGGGGCGAGCGGCGCCGGATGCTGCGGCTGGGCAGGGCGGGCCGGCTGCTCCTCGTACTCGAGCTCCTCGTCGGCCAAGCCGAGGTAGACCATCGTCTTCTTGAGCGGGTTGCTCATCGTATCCTCCGTGCTGCTTGTGTCGTGCGAACGATCCGTGCGTCATGCATGTCTGATCTGGTTCGAGATACTGATCTGGTTCGAGATACTGTCCTGTTTCGAGATTAAGGGCGCTCCGGGCGATTTCCGGTGATTGCGGTGCCAATGCGTAGGTGTGTCGCGCCCTCCGCGATCGCTGCTGCAAAGTCTTGCGACATGCCGGCGGAGATCGACCGTGCACCTGGTGCGAGCGAGCGCACCCGATCTGAAACGAGACGCAATCGCGCGAATGCCGCGCGCGGTTCTTCTGAAAGCGGTGCTACGGCCATCACGCCGATCAGGTTCAATCCCGGCGTGACCAGAACCTGTTCGACGAGAGGTTCGAGACCTTCGGAGTCCACGCCGCCGCGCCCCGGATCTGCGGTGAGGTTGAATTGGATGAAGCAGTCGATCGCTGGCCCGTTGGTTTCCAGCGCGGTTACAAGAGCGGGACGGTCCACCGAGTGGATCACGTGGGCGTATTGCCGGGCCTGCTTAGCCTTCTTGCTTTGCAGTTGGCCGATGAAATGCCAGGTGAGTGCGAGGTCAGCACAGTCGCGCGCTTTCTGTTGCGCCTCTTGATGGCGGTTTTCCCCGACGTCCGTTACCCCGAGAGCAGCAAGTTCTCGTACGAGCGATGCCGGATGGAATTTCGTGACGACGATCATTGTCATTTCTCCCGGATCACGGTCAGCGGCGCGTGCGGCGTCAGCGATCCGGCTGCGAACGGCGTCGAGGCGGTCCGACAGTGCCTCAGCGCTGGAACTCTCGCTCACCTCACCGTGTTCCGTCACTTGAGGAAGTCGGGGATGTCCAGGTCATCGTTCTCGTCGTCGAACGCGGGGTCGACGGCTGCCGCCTGCACGAGTTGGGAGTCTGCATCCGTCCACGACGGACCATCGGGCAAATCGCTCGCTTCGAGCGCCTGGGTGTCCACGAGCTCGCTTCCGCTCCGCACCGACGCCGCAGAAGTTGCTGCACCCGCGTAAGCCGGCACACGGTGCGCGTCATGTGCCGTCGAGCTCGGCTCACCACTGTCGAAACCCGCCGCGATGACGGTGACCCGAACCTCGTCACCGAGCGTGTCGTCGATGACGGCGCCGAAGATGATGTTGGCCTCCGGGTGCACCGCCTCTTGTACCAGCCGCGCAGCGTCGTTGATCTCGAAGATCCCGAGCGTCGAGCCGCCCTGAATCGACAACAGCACCCCGTGTGCGCCTTCGATGCTGGCTTCCAGCAGCGGGGACGCGACAGCGAGTTCTGCGGCTTTGATCGCCCGGTCGGCGCCGCGAGACGAACCGATGCCCATCAGCGCGGATCCTGCACCCTGCATGACCGATTTGACGTCTGCAAAGTCGAGGTTGATCAGGCCAGGAGTCGTGATGAGGTCCGTGATGCCCTGCACGCCGGCCAGCAGCACCTGGTCGGCCGTTGAGAACGCCTCGAGCATGCTGATGCCCCGGTCGCTGATTTCCAGCAGCCGGTCGTTCGGCACCACGATGAGCGTGTCGACCTCTTCCTTCAAACGTGCGACGCCGGCTTCCGCCTGCTCGGCGCGCCGCTTGCCTTCGAATCCGAACGGCTTGGTGACCACACCGATCGTCAGAGCACCGATCGACTTGGCGATGCGGGCGATGACGGGGGCGCCTCCTGTTCCGGTTCCGCCGCCCTCCCCCGCCGTTACGAAGACCATGTCTGCTCCGGCGAGAGCCTCCTCGATTTCCTCAGCGTGATCCTCTGCGGCACGCCGGCCGACCTCGGGGTCCGCTCCGGCACCGAGTCCGCGAGTGATCTCACGGCCGACGTCGAGCTTGACGTCGGCGTCGCTCATGAGTAGCGCTTGAGCATCCGTGTTGATGGCGATGAATTCGACCCCGCGCAGGCCGAGCTCGATCATTCTGTTCACGGCGTTCACGCCGCCGCCGCCGATGCCGACGACTTTGATCACGGCAAGGTAGTTCTGGTTTGTAGTCACGTCCGGCCTCCGCTGGGAACCTTCAACCTCAAGTCGAGGATTAAAGTCATGCTCAGTATGCAATTCCTCTAACTGACGTTAGGTTGCGGTGTGCCTACTGCCTGCAGCGCCGCCCGCGTGTTGGAAAAATAAACTACTCGCGAGCTATTTGGTGACTGGGCTCTGCGGCGCGGAGACGTCGTAGAGCGACGCAGCAGGTGCGTCCTTGAGTAGCGCCGCCAGATCGGCTGCCTTGAAATCTGACTGATCAGGGCCGCCCCACAGCACGGTCTTACCTCCGATCAGAGTGAGCGCGACATCGTTCGCCGTCTGTGCACTGACCGAATCCACCTGAGACAACACGCTCGGCGGCAGCGCACTCAACACGCCTGTCGCTGCCGCGAAGCCGGGTGTTGCTGATACCTTTCCGGCGGCGCCGGCAACCTGGATCACGGGGTAGCCGGCCGGCCGCTGTGCCGTCGTGGTGATGACCACACCAGCGGGGTCGACGAGTTGAAAACCTGCGCCGGTCTTCAACAATCCGACCGGCGCTCGCTCGACGATCCGTACGACCAGCGTGCCAGGCGGATGCGTCTCCGTGCTGTAACTGCGGATCAAGGCGAAAGCGCCCAATTCCTTCTTCACCGCGGCGAAGTCGATCAAAGGCAGCGGTTTACCGAGTTGACCATCGAGCGCGCGGGCGACGACAGCGGGCTTCAGCCGCGCGGTGCCGACGACGTCGATGGTGTGCAGAGCCATCAAGGGAGAATACGCCGCGAGCACGGCCCCACCGAGAACCACAACCACGCTGCCCAACGAAATCAGCCACACCATCCTGCGCCGACGGGCGCGCCGCGTGAACCGTTTGACCTCCTCCCGCTCGTAGCGCTTGCGGTCACGACGCGCCTGGCGCAGGCTCCGCGGAGAGCTCACCCCGGGGCGCTCCGGTTCGACCTGAGCTCGCCGGGAGGGTGCTGGCCCGTCGGCGGCTGACCCGGAGGCGGCGGGTTCGGAGCGCACCTGAGCGATGGGCGACTCGAGCACCGTGAGCGGTTCAGTGATCGGTTCAGCGATTGGTGCGGCGACCGACTTCGTGATTCGCTCGGTGGGCTCACCGGTCGTCGGTTCAGTCGCGTTCGCGCCCACCGGCCCGACGATCTCTTCGGTGGCCTTCCCCGCGGCCGTGCGCGACGGCGGGGTCGGCGTCGCGAACGGACCGGATGCCGGCCCGCCGGAGTGATCGAATCCCTGCGGTCGCTTCATGAGCGGCGAATCACCCGTCTCGCCGTTGCCGCAACGACTCGAGGAGTTGCGGAACGATCCGGTAGACGTCCCCGCAACCGAGGGTGATGACGAAGTCACCCCTCTGCGCGATTGTCGCCGTGTAGTCTGACGCCTGCTGCCAATCCGGGATATACGCAACCTTGCTGGGATCGGTGAACCGCTCGGATACCAGGGCGCCGGTGACACCCGGCTCCGGGTCCTCCCGAGCGCCGTACACGCCGAGCACGACAGTTTGGTCGGCATACTGCTCGAGCGTCTGGGCGAACTCACTCGCGAAAAGGCGCGTTCTGCTGTACAGATGTGGCTGGTGCACGGCTATGATCCGGCCGTCTCCGACGACGGTGCGCGCTGCAGCCAGCGCCGCGGCGACCTCGGTCGGATGGTGCGCATAGTCGTCATAGACACTGATGCCGTCGACCGTGCCATGCAATTCGAAACGACGCTGCGTCCCGCCGAACGGTGCGATCGCGGCCAACGTTGCCGCCGGGGCGTGGCCGAGCCCGACCAGAACTGCGAACGCGCCCGCGGCATTGATCGCATTGTGCCGACCGGGAATCCGCAAGGTAGCCGGGTAGTCCACGCCCTGGTAGCTGATGACGAACGCTACCGGACCGTCCGTGACGATCGAGTGCACGCGCACATCGGCATCCGCTGCCTCGCCGAATGTAAGAATTCGCTTGTGGTCAAGACGAGCACTCACACCGAGCGCTCCCGGATCGTCGGAGGAGATGACGACGAGTTCGCCGGCGTTCTGCGCGAACTCGACGAACGCCGCACGGAACGCCTCGAGCGATCCGTAGTGATCCAGATGGTCCGGATCGACGTTCGTAACCAGAGCGACGGCAGTGTCATAGAGCAGGAAGGTGCCGTCGGATTCGTCGGCCTCGACGACGAACAGGTCACCGGACCCCGCCTGGCTGCTGATGCCGAGGGATTCGATCACACCTCCGTTGACAAAACTCGGGCTTTCGCCAAGGCCGAGCAGGCCGGTAACGATCATGCCGGTCGAGGTGGTCTTACCGTGCGCACCTGCGACCGCGACCAGCCGGTGCGTTTTGACGAGCCAGGCAAGTGCTTGCGCTCGGTGCAGGACTGGAATGCCCATTTTCAGTGCGCCCTGATACTCCGGATTGTCTTGCCAGAGGGCGCCGGTGACGACCACGGTGTCCGCGTCGCCGAGATTCGCGGCATCGTGCCCGATCGTGATGCGAGCGCCCAGTGCACGCAGCGCGTCGATGTTGCCGGATTCGCGCACATCGGAACCGGTGATCGTGTGCCCTGCGCCGAGAAAAAGGCGTGCGATGCCGCTCATGCCCGATCCACCGATTCCGACGAAGTGAATCGCTCCGAGTTCATCGGGTATGGACAGGGAAAGGTCGGGTTCGATCACGGGGTTTCTACTTCTCTCTGGCTCATCTGCGTCAGCTCTGCTGTGCCGCCTCTGCTGTTACATCGGACACGTCCATCACAGTATGCCGGACGTCGTTTACAACGTGCTGGGCATCAGCTTCTCGGCGATCAGGTCGATGAATCGGTCTGATCCGTCGCGAATTCCGGTGTCGGCGGCGGCGCGCGCCATGGCATCGAGTCGGCGTCGCTCGCGCAGCAACGGTATCAAGGTGCCGGCAATCCACGATGCCGTGAAGTCGGCATCGTCGACAAGCAGCGCACCACCCGCCGCGACGACTCCTGCGGCGTTGAAGCGCTGCTCTCCGTTGCCGACCGGATACGGCACGTAGACGGCCGGAATCCCGAGGGCGCTCAACTCGCTGACCGTTGCCGCACCGGCCCGGCCGACGCAGAGGTCCGCGACCGCGAGGGCGAGGTCCATGCGGTCGCAGTAGTCGATCAGGTGATAGTGCTCGATGCTTGGATCCGTGAATTCGCGACGGCCCCCTTGTACGTGCAGCACTTGGTAGCCGGCATCGACCAGTGCCGCTGCCGATTCGAGCATGGCTGCGTTGATGCTTCGGGCGCCGAGCGACCCGCCGGTCGCCAGTAGTGTCGGCCGGCCCGCAACGAGCCCGAAGGTTTCCAGCGCCTCAGGCCGTGCAGCAGCACGATCGAGCGACCCGATCTCGCGTCGGAGCGGCATACCGACGAACGTGGCGTGCGCGATCTTCGTCCCTTCGAAGGCGACGCCGACGCAGTGCGTGTATCGACTACCGAGACGGTTGGCGAGACCCGGGCGTGCGTTGGCTTCGTGAATCGCGAGCGGAACGGTGTCGCGACGTGCTGCACTGTAGGCGGGCGCAGACGCATACCCGCCGAAGCCGACGACGATGTCGATCGCGTGCGCGGTCAGCATCCGCCGGACATCGGCCACCGTGGAACGCCACAGGCCCGGAAACCGCAGCGCGGCGGCGTTCGGGCGGCGTGGGAAGGGCAGTTTGGGAATCGTCAACAATTCATAACCGCGCTCGGGGACCAGTCGAGCCTCGAGGCCCTCCTTCGTGCCCAGCACGAATACCGCGGATTCAGGGTCTCGTTCCATGATGCGGTCAGCGACGGCCAGGAGCGGATTGACGTGGCCGGCGGTGCCGCCGCCCGCCAAGAGATAGCGGGTCATCGGCGCACTTTCTGGTTTCTGGCGAACGACAGCACAACGCCGATCGCGAAGAGCGTGCTGATCAGGGCCGTGCCACCGGCCGAGATCAACGGCAGTGGCACCCCGAGCACGGGGAGAAGACCGAGGACGACGGCGATGTTCACGAGCCCCTGTCCGAGGAGCCACACCAGCACCGTGCCGGTCACCACCCGTGCGAACGGATCCGTCGCCGCCGTGATGATACGGCAGAAGCTGAACGCCAGCAGCACGAACAGCGCGAGCACCAGGATTGCTCCGATCAGTCCGAGCTCCTCCCCCGTGATGGCAAAAATAAAATCTGTCGAGGACGCGGGCAGCCACGACCACTTCGAGCGTGAATTGCCGAGCCCGACGCCGAAGATCCCGCCGTTCGCCAACGCGAACATGCCCTGCTGGATCTGATAGCCACTGTCGGTCGGATCCGCCTTGTGCGGCTGAAAGAACGCAAGGATGCGGTCCACCCTGCTCGGTCTGGACAGCGCGATCACGACAGCGGCGCTGCCTGCGACCAACACATACATGATCAGGTGGCGAATCGGCGTACCCGCGAAAAACAAGGCGCCGACCACCATCATGGCCATGATTACGGTCGTGCCGAGGTCGCCGCCGAGCATGACCAGGCCGATCGCGACGCCGCTGACCAGCGCGGCGGGAATCACAGAGTGCCGCCACTGGCCGATCTTGTCCCGTTTCTTCAGCAGGAACATGCCGAGCCACAGCACGAGCGCAATCTTGATGGCCTCCGACGGCTGGAAGACGACGGGGCCGATTTTCAACCAGTTCTTGTTCTGGTTGATCAACACGCCAAGAGGTGTGAACACCACAAGTGCTTGCAGAAAACAGGCGACACCGAGCCCCAACCACGCCCACTTCTGCCAAAAGCGCGCTGGCACCCTTGAGACCACCAGCATCAGCGGAACCCCGATCGCTGCGTACACCCCTTGACTGAGGAAACGGGCGAAAAAGTTGTTGTCGTCCACGTGAGAGACGACGGCGGAGGAAGACAGCACCATCATCAGACCGAATGCGACCATGAACAGGGTGACGCCCAATAGCAGAAAGTAGTTTGCAGATTCTGCTTGAAAGACTCGGCCGAGGGAAATCCGCGCCGACGTCATGGTACCTGCGCCGCGCTCATCGATGGGATGCGCAGTCGGAACAGCGGCGCGTTGCCTAGCGGACCGGGCCGCGCGAGGCGGACTCGTCGTCATCCGCCTCACCTCCCAAGTAGTCGTGCACAGCACCGGCGAAACGTCTGCCGCGTTCTGCATAGTCGGTGAACTGATCCATCGACGCGGCCGCTGGGGCAAGGAGAACGGTGTCTCCCACGCGGGCCACCCGCGCCGCCAGACCAACTGCGGTCTGCATCACATCATCAGTTTCGTCGGGGTCGACCTCGAAGATCGGGAAGGCCGGCGCGTGTCGTTGGAATGCCGCGCGCAGCGCAGAGCGATCGACGCCGATCAGCACGGCTGCGCGCATTCGAGAAACGTGCTCTGCGACGAGCGCATCGATGTCCACGCCCTTCAGGAGCCCCCCTGCGATCCATACGACGGACGGGTACGCGCGCAGCGATGCGGCCGCCGCGTGCGGGTTGGTCGCCTTCGAGTCGTCTACCCAGGTGACGCCATGCGCGCTGACTACGACCTGGATGCGGTGCGCATCGAGGTGGAATTCGCCGAGCACGAGACGGATGATGGCGGGTTCGACCCCGTACGAGCGCGCTAGAGCGCATGCCGCCAGAATGTTCGCGACGATGTGCGGTGCAGCCAGCCCCACCGACCGCAACGCATCGAGTGTTGTGAGTTCGACGGCGCTCGTGGCGCGGTTCTCGACGAACGCCCGATCGCACAGGATGCCGTCGACGATTCCGAAATCACTCGGCCCCGGGATGCCGAGGCCGAACCCGATCGCGCGCGCACCCTCCACCACTTCCGCGTCGCGCACGAGCTGTTCCGTCGCGGCGTCCGACTTGTTATAGACGCACGCGATGCGTGTGTTCGCGTAGACGGCGCCTTTGGCGGCCGTGTATGCCTCGACCGAGCCGTGCCAGTCGATGTGATCGTCGGCAATGTTCAGGCATGCGCTGGAAAACGGTGACAGCTGTCCGCCACGATTGCGATTGACCCAGTGCAACTGATAGCTGGAAAGTTCAACAACGAGTACATCGAATCCATTCGGGTCGCGAACGGCATCCAGAACCGGCACCCCGATGTTCCCGCATGGTGCCACGCGCAGCCCTGAGGCAGCCAGCATGGTCGCCGTCAGCTGCACGGTCGTTGTCTTGCCGTTTGTGCCGGTGACTGTGATCCACTCGGCGGGTACGCCGACCTTGTCGCGCAGGCGCCAAGCGAGTTCGATGTCGCCCCATACCTCGATCGACGACGCCGTAGCCCACTTCAACACCGCGTGGTCGGGATGGAAGCCGGGTGAGACAATAAGCAGTTCGGGGCCGAACTCGATCAATCGGGCCGGAGGGGCGGCGAGTTCTGGCTCTACCACGAGTTGCCCCCCGATCACCGCCAGCAGCCGAGAGCGCTCATCGTCGGCAGACGCAGCAACGACCAGAACCTCCGCGCCCAGTTCGGCCAGTGTGTCTGCTGCAGCGAAGCCGGTCACGCCGAGTCCAAGAACGGCCACGCGAAGCCCGGACCAGTCGCTATGCCAGCTGGTCAATGACGCAAGTCGAGACGACAGCGATTCAGAGGGCACTACTGTGACAGCCATTCAAGATAGAACGTGCCGACGCCGGCAGCGACCAACATCCCTCCAATAATCCAGAACCGCACGACGACCGTGATTTCAGCCCAGCCTTTGAGTTCGAAATGATGATGGATCGGGCTCATGAGAAAGATCCGTTTGCCGTGGGTCAACTTGAAGTACGCGCGCTGGACGATGACCGAGCCGGTTTCGATGACGAACAAGCCGCCGACCAGGATAAGGAGGAGCTCTGTTTGGCTGAGGATCGCAAGCGCAGCGACAGCACCGCCCAACGCCAGCGAACCCGTATCGCCAAGGAAGATCTGCGCGGGCGACGTGTTCCACCAGAGAAAGCCGACCAGTGCCCCGACGATGGCGGTGGCGACGATCGCCAAGTCGAGCGGATCTCTGACGGTGTAGCACTTGTACAGATTGACCGCAGGAGTCTTCGCGCTGAAGCAGGACTGGTTGAACTGCCAGAAGCCGATGATGATATACGAACCAATGGCGAGGACCGATGCCCCGCTGGCGAGTCCGTCGAGTCCATCGGTCACGTTGACGCCATTCGAGGTCGCCGTTGCGATGAAGTTGATCCAGAGCAGGTAAAGCAGAAATCCGATCGCGGGGATGCCGCCCAGGGCGATCAGATCGATCGGTACGTTGCGGATCACAGAGATGTCTGTTGACGCGGGGGTATAGCCCTGCTGGTTGGGAAAGTTGACGGCCAGAATAGCGAAGACCGTTGCGACGATCACCTGTCCGGCGACCTTCGCCCAGCCACCGAGACCGAGGCTGCGCTGATGACGGGTTTTGAGAAAATCGTCGACGAATCCGACGATGCCCAGACCGACCATCATGAACAGTACGAGCAGCGCAGAGACCGACCAGCCGTCCCCGCCACTGGTCAGCACCGCGATGAAGTAACCGACGAGTGTCGCAACGATGATGATGATGCCGCCCATAGTGGCGGTGCCTCGTTTGGCGTGGTGCGACTTGGGCCCGTCGTCCCTGATGAACTGGCCCCACTGCAGACGATGGAACAGTTTGATGAACAGGGGGGTCAGGAAGAGCGAGAAGGCCAGAGATATCGCGCCGGCGGTCAGGAGTGCTCTCACGAGAACAATTCTCCCAGTCGATCGCCTAAAAACCGTAAGCCGGCAGCGTTCGACGATTTCACGAGCACGAGATCGCCTGGCCGCAACGTTTCTGCGAGCAGTTCGTACGCGTGTTCCGGCGTGTCGGAAAACGTCGACTCACCGTCGAACGAGCCTTCGCGGATCGCTGAAATGTGCATCCGGCGCGCGCCGGCGCCGACGACAACCAGCTGATCGATGTTCAATCGCACCGCAAGCAGCCCGATGCGGTCGTGTTCCTCTCCGGAAAGCTCTCCAAGCTCTGTCATTTCGCCGAGCACCGCGACGGTGCGCGTTCCGGGTTGCGCCAACTGCGCAAGTGTGCGCAGGGCCGCGGCCATCGAGTCGGGAGACGCGTTGTACGCATCGTTGATAATCGTGACTCCGCCTGAACCGCCGAGAACCTCCATCCGCCAGCGCTCTGCGCGCGTGACACGCTCCAATCCGGCGACGACATCGTCGATCGGCACGCCGAGGGCGTGCGCCGCAGCCGCGGCGGCCAACGCATTCGTCACGTGATGTTCTCCGAGCACTCCGAAGTGCACCGGGCGCCGGGCGCCATCAGGGAACACCAGGGTGAATGCGGTGCCCGTTCGGTCGGCCACGATGTCGTACGCCGCGACATCGGCACCGGCGCCGAGCCCGAACCACAAGACGTTCGCAGCAGTCTTGTCCGCCATTGAGGCCACACGTGCGTCGTCCCGATTGAGCACGGCAACGCCGCTCGCGTCCAGATCACTCACCATCTCGGTCTTGGCGGCCAGCGTCGCCTCGATGCCTCCGAATTCACCGGCGTGGGCCAGGCCCACCGTGAGGACGATTCCGACATCGGGCTTTGCCATGCGCACGAGTCGTGCGATCTCGCCGATGGCACTGGCCCCCATTTCGGCGACCAGGTATTCAGTCCGCTCGGTGACCTCGAGCATGGTCAGGGGCGCGCCGACCTCGTTGTTGTACGATTCGCGGGCGGCCACAGTCGATCCGATCGGTGTGAGGATGCTGCGCAGCAGGTTCTTCGTCGTCGTTTTGCCGTTCGAGCCGGTGACGCCGATGATCTTCAGGTAACCTGCCGCCCGGGCGCGTGCGATGACGGCCGTCGCGAGAGCGCCGAGTGCCCGCACGGTGTCTGCCACGAGCACCTGGTCGACGTCGAGATCGAGCAGATGATCCACGACGAGGAGCACAGCGCCGTTCTGCACCGCCTGGGGAGCGAACAGGTGTCCGTCTGTCACCTCGCCCGGCTTGGCGAAGAAGATATCGCCTGGGGTCACTTCACGGGAATCGGTGTGCGAGAGTCCCGTGATGACTCGCGAATCCGGGCTGTCACCTGCGTGCAATTCACCGGATACAGCCCCGGCGATTTCTGCAAGAGTCATGGCGATCATCTACAACCACCCTGCTTCTCGCAGCGCCAGCCGTGAATCTTCCCTCGCCGAATACGGGATGTGCACACCCGCGACCTCCTGATAGTCTTCGTGCCCTGGACCGGCGTAGAGCACAACATCACCCTCGCCAGCCAATGCCAGCGCCGCGCGGAAACCGGCACGCGGGTCGGGGACTTCGTACAATTCGGCATCAGGAACCGCTTCCCGGGCCCCCGCCAGCAGGGCGGCTCGGATCGCAGCGGGATCTTCATTTCTGGGGTGGAAGTCAGTGATCACCACCGCATCGGCGCCGCGCACCGCAATCGCGCCCATCTCGGCCCGCTTGGTGGTGTCTCGATCGCCGTCTGCGCCGAAGACCATGATGATGCGGCCGGTGACGACCGCGCGCAACGCGTCGAGGGTGCGCTGAAAGGCATCCGGGGTGTGCCCATAGTCGATGAAGACGACGGGGCCGTTCTCCCCCGAGATCCGTTCTGCTCTGCCCGGAATGTACGCGTCGATGCCGCCGTCGCGTTCCAGCACGTGGGCGATCGCCTCGAGATCGAAACCTGACTCGACAAGCATCACGATGGCCAGGGCCGCGTTGGCCGCCATGAACGAACCGAGCAGCGGAACGCTGGTGACCAGTGACCTTCCGTCGGGTCCCTCAAGCCGAAATGTCGTTTGGAAGATCGACTCGGCGAGCACCGTCATGCGCCAGTCGGCTGCAGACACTCCGTCGGTTGCGAGCGTGGTCATTGGAATGCGTGATTCTTCCGCGAGCCGTCCCCCCCACGCCGTGTCGATGATGACGACACCGCGTTTGGAGCGATCGGGCTGGAACAGCGCAAGCTTGGCCTGGTAGTACTCATCCAGATCCGCGTAGTCGTCGAGGTGATCGTGGCTGAGGTTGCTGAACCCAGCTACGTCGAAGGTGAGCCCGTCAACCCTGTGCCTGGTCAGCGCCTGCGCGGACACTTCGATCGCGACGGCCCGCACGTTCTCTTCATGCATCCGGGCGAGGAGAGCGTGGAGTTCGCTCGCCTCCGGCGTCGTCAGGCTGCTGACAACGGCGGTGTCGCCGATGCGCCGCTCCGCCGTCGAACTGAGTCCTGTGACGACACCGAGCTGTCGCAGGATGGCGCTCAGAAGGTAGACGACGCTCGTCTTGCCGTTCGTGCCGGTCACCGCGAACAGGGTCGCCGGGTTCTCGTCGGTGCGGTAGATCCAGGCGGCGACATCGCCGAGCGCGGCGCGCGGGTCTGCGGTCAGCACGATCGGCAGGCCTGCCTCTGCGGCGAGCTGCGCACCGGCCTCGTCTGTGAGAACGGCGACAGCGCCGCTTTCGGCAGCGGCGGATGCGAATCGCGCACCGTGTGCATGCCGGCCAGGGACCCCGACATACAGATCGCCCGGTTCGACAGTGGCCGAGTTCAAGCTGACGCCGGAGATCTCGACGGGGTCGATCGCCCCCCGATGCTCCAACGCGAATTCGGCGACCAACTGCGACAGCGAGCGAGCCACGGGATGCTCAGGGCGAAGGGAGGCCAACGCCGGTACGGTCACGTGGCTCGCTTTCAGTAGTAGGGCGGGAGGTTCGACGGTGCTGTCGTTGACGGCTTGACGCGGTACGTTTTCAGCACCTGACTCATGATCGTCTTGAACAGCGGAGCGGCCGCAGCCGACGATGTAATCGTAGTCGGATAGCCGATATTGACCGAAACGACGTATTGCGGATTATCGACCGGTGCCACGCCCATGACGGAGACGTAATAGTACTGCTGGTAGCCGCCGTTACCGTCCGGCTCCTGCGCTGTTCCGGTCTTCGCGGCAACCCGGTAACCGGGGATCTGCAGCTGCTTGGAGACCTCGCCCGTTGTAACAACGGATTCAAGCATGTCAAGTACGGTGTTCGCCGTCGCCGCGGATACGACGCGTGTGCCCTTCGTCGACGGTTTGTCTGTGATGGTGCCGTCCGCCTGTTTGCAGCCTTCGACGAGCGTCAACGGCATACGCACCCCCCCGTTGGCAAGGGTCTGATACGCGCTGACCATCTGAGCCTGCGTCGCTGAGACACCTTGCCCGAACATCGTCGCGTACTTGGTCTGGTCGTCCCACTGTGAAACCGGCGGCAGAATTCCGCTGGACTGGCCAGGAACCTTGACGGCCGTGTTCGAGCCGATGCCGAATTTCTTCAGATAGTCGTAGCGGGTCTGATCATCGAGTTTGGAGCCGAGGATCGACATCCCGGTGTTGGAGGACTCCATCAGCACACCGGTCAAGGTGAGCCGCTCAGGCGCATGGTACCCGGCGTCGTGCAGGTCTGCTCCGTTGCCGGACATAAATTGATACGGCGCAAGCACCTCGCTGGTCGGCGTCGCCTTGCCTGTGTCGATCAGCGCCGCTGCCGTCAGCGATTTGAACGTTGATCCCGGCTCGAACGGCGTACTGAACATCAAGGATCCCCGGTAGTTCGGGTCTGTCGCCCCCACATTGTTCGGGTCGACGGCGGGATATTGCGCAGCCGCCTTGATATTTCCCTTGATGTCCGTCACCGTGACCATGCCGAATTGCGCACCGAGAGCCGGGACCGTTTGCGCCAGCTGCTGGCCGGAGAACCAACTCAGATCAGGGTCGAGCGTCGTGATCAGCGTGCCTCCCGGCTTGGCCTTCTTGGTCACGATGGTCGACCCCGGCAAAGTAACACCGTCTTCGCTGTGCTGATACGTCTCCTGACCGTTGTGCCCCGCAAGACAGGAGTTCTCGCTAAGTTCGAGACCTGCCTGCGCTTGCCCCTCCGATCCGACGAAACCGATGATGTTGCCTGCGACCGCACCGTTCGGGTAGACCCGGGCCGGGTGCGATTGCGCGTACAGCCAGGGAATGTTCAGCGCCTGCAGCTTTTCGTATGCGGGCACGTCCAGGTTTTTGGCGATCAGCGCGTACTGCGAATTCGGGTTGGCCTTGAGCGCGTCCGCGATGATCGCCAGGATCTGCGCTGCGGTTTGCCCGGTGACCTTGCCGATCTCGGCGGCCGCCTGTGCGCGCGTGACCTTTGTGGTCTTGCCCGACGCATCCGTTTGCGGGAAAGTCCCCGCGACATTCGGCGCCGCCGCGAAGTCGTAACGCAGCACGCTGTCAGCCAACGCCGTGCCGTCCGCCGCCACGATGGCTCCTCTGGCGCCATAGATCGGCACCGTGTTACCGCGGCTGACGGCGGCTTGCGCGTCGAGCGAGTCCGCATGCACGACTTGGATGTCCACCAGTTTCACCACGAGAACAGCAACAAGCGCCAGAATTGTAACGATGGCAACGGCCGCCCGACGCCTTGTCGATTTCACGGTCGTTGTCACAGCGCAGCACCTTCCGATTGAAAGTCAGTGCGTCGTCGGTGAAGGCAACGCACCATTCAACGCTACGGGGCCGCTAGGCGTAGGCGTCGCATTCGCCGCCGGTGTGGCTGCAGTCTTCGCAGCAGATCCAGAGGTTGCCGCCGCGGGACCATGTCCGGTAATGGGTTGTCCTGCCAGGGGCACGCCAGCCAGGAGCGCGTTCGGCACGAGATTGCCGGATGGGCCGGTCACTGCGCCCGCCGCCGCTGACGCGGGGGCGGGCGACCCGAGAACGGCGCCATCCGAAAGTCGCAAATACACCGGGGTTCCGTTGCTGACCATGCCCAACGCGTTGGCGTTCGCGGCAAGGTTCTGCGGAGATGACAGCGTGTCAACCGCTTCGGATGCCGCCTGAAGACTGCGTTGAAGAGCTGCGTTTGCGCTGTTCAAGCCGCCGATCTGATACGCACCCTGCGAGACACCGATGCTGAGCAGGAGTTGGGTGACCACGATTGCCAGTACCGTTGCGACGGTAACGCTTGCGTAGAACAGTCGCGGTTTTGCCCGACGCCGTGCCCGACTTGAGACCGCTGCCAGATGAGTCGACCGCTCCTGCGGCGTAGCGCGACCTCCCCAGCGGCTCGGCTGCGCCGGCTGGAGCGGCTCGATCTGGGCCGTTGCATTCATGAGTTCCCCCGTACTCGTTCGGCTGCGCGCAGACGCACGGGCGTCGCCCGCGGATTCGCCGCCTTTTCACTGTCGTTTGCGAGCTCGGCCCCACGCACGAGCAAACGCAATTCCGGTTGGTGTTCTGGCAACTCGACCGGTAGGCCGAGCGGTGCGCTCGATGACGAGCGCGCGTGCAAGAACTGCTTGACGATCCGGTCTTCCAATGACTGATAGGCCATCACGACGATGCGACCGTGCAGCGCCAACGCGTCCACTGCGCGCGGAAGCGCTCGCTCGAGGGAGCCCAACTCCTGGTTGACTTCGATGCGCAACGCCTGGAAGACCCTCTTGGCCGGATGCCCCGCACGCTGCACCGCGGCCGGTGTCGCCGCAGCGATCACATCGACGAGCTGTGCTGAATGCACGAACGGTTCACTCTGCCTTAGCTGCACGATGCGCCGCGCGTAACGGGCGGCCAGCTTCTCCTCGCCGTATTGGTGGAAGATGCGCCGCAGGTCCGCCTCGGAGTACTCCGCGAGGATGATCTCGGCGGTCAACTCGCCGGTGGAGTCCATCCGCATGTCCAGCGGTGCATCCTTCGAGTAGGAGAACCCGCGCTCGACGCGATCCAGCTGCAGTGAGGACACGCCGAGGTCGAACAGCACCCCCTGCACGTGCGCGATGCCCAACCCGGCCAGAGCATCGTCGATGCCGTCGAAGACCGTGTGCACGAGCCGCAACCGGCCGCCGAAGGCGGCGAGGCGCTGGCCGGCCAAATCGAGGGCCTCGGCGTCGCGGTCGAGACCGACCACCGTCAGGTGCGGAAACCGGGTAAGGAGTGCTTCGGTATGCCCGCCCATGCCGAGCGTCGCATCCACGAGCACGGCGCGATCGCCCTGGAGCGCAGGTGCGAGCAGTTCGATGCAGCGTTCGAGCAGTACGGGGGTGTGCAGGTCGCGAATCGCCATACTCGGCCGGAGTCCTTGCCCCTGATTCCTGATCCCCATCCATTCCGACCTGGCACCGGGGAAGTGTGTCAGGGCGGTGAATGGCTGGGAGTCGGGCGCCAGGCGCTAGAACAGTCCCGGGATCACCTCCTCGGTCGTGTCTGCGAATGTTGCTTCCTGCTGGGCGAGATAGGTCTCCCATGCCTCGCTGTCCCAGATCTCGGCGCGGGATCCGGCGCCGATCACAATCAACTCGCGGTCGAGCCCCGCGTAGCTGCGCAGCATCGGCGGAATCGTTACCCGGTGCTGCTTGTCCGGCGTCTCAGCGCTCGCGCCGGACAGGAACACGCGGAGGTAGTCCCTGGCCTGCTTGCTGGTCACCGGCGCCTGACGGATCTTCTCGTGCACCGATTCGAACTCGCGCTGGCTGAACACGTAGAGGCAGTGCTCCTGACCGCGTGTCATCACGATTCCGGATGCGAGCTCCTCGCGAAACTTCGCCGGCAGGATGATCCGCCCCTTTTCGTCGAGCTTGGGGGCATAGGTGCCAAGAAACATTGGCTTTCCCCCACATCTTCCGGCCAAGGTATCGGTGTTGCCCCACTTTACTCCACATCCATCCACAAATTGGGATCATTTGATCAAATCCGGACTCAACTCGGATATGAGCCCCGGAAATCAAGGGTCCTCTAAGTGGAGGAGAATGGAGCAACTGGAGCAATCTGGGTCAAGTTTCGGCCGCAGGAGTCGCACTCTCGCGCAACACGACCCGATTTTGGGCGCAAAAAAAGGGCCGATCAGATGATCGACCCTGGTGTGCCCGTGCTCAGCTGCTGCCGTCTTGCCGCTTGTCCCACCGTTCGTTCAGCTTGTCCATGAACCCCTGATTGTCGCGGCCCTTTTCGGCTGCAGCCGTCGCATTCGGCGACTCGTCGGGTTCTCCTGCTCTGTGCCGCGGCGGTGCGATCGCCATCAAAACACCACCGAGCATAATCACGAAGCCGAGAATACCGACAAGTGCGATCTGAACGAGGACGCCAACGACCAGGCAGGCGATCCCGACAACGGTGATCAGAATACCGAGCACAATCGACCGGTAGGCCGGTTTACCCCGTCGACCACCGACAGTCGCGACGAAATCCGCGTCGTTGTGATAGAGGCTGCGCTCCATCTCTTCGAGGAGGCGCTGCTCGTGCTCCGAAAGCGGCATCCCAATCCCCCTCTTTTCGGGTTCAATGCGTTACGTACATCTCATTCTAGCCGCGTCCGCGCGGCTAGGCTAGGCGCGTGGCTGAAAGCAATCGACTCGCCGAACTCGTGCAAGCTCGAATCGATCGATTCCTTGACGAACGCACCTCTATTCTCACCTCGATCAGCGACGATCTCCTGCCATTCTGCGAGTTCTCCCGGCAGTTTCTCAGTGGCGGAAAACGGTTCCGGGCACAATTCTGCTACCGCGGTTGGCAAAGCGTGCACGGAGCGAATGCCAGGCTCGGCACGCACGACGCTGCGATCGGCACCGCAGCCGCCTTGGAGATGTTCCACGCCGCCGCCCTGGTGCACGACGACATCATCGACAGCTCCGACACCCGCAGACGCGCACCCAGTGCGCACAAGCGTTTCGAGGCGATGCACGAAGTTCTCGGTTACGCGGGAACCGCGCACGACTTCGGTGCAGCATCCGCACTGCTCCTGGGCGACCTGCTGCTCGGCTGGAGCGACGAACTGCTCGACGAGGCGCTCGGCAGCCTCGACCGCCCGGAGCGCGCGAGCGCAGCGCGCAGCCAGTTCAACCGGATGCGCACCGAGGTGACCGCCGGGCAATACCTGGACATCCTCGAGGAACGCGCCTGGAACGCCCGGGCCGAGGACGAGCTGCTGGCTCATGCCCACAGGGTGATCATCTACAAGTCAGCCAAGTACAGCGTCGAGGCCCCACTTCTGATCGGAGCGACAATCGCCGGCGCCAGCGTGGCGCAGCGCGAGACGCTGCACGAGTTCGGCCTGCCGCTCGGCATCGCCTATCAACTCCGCGACGACCTGCTCGGCGTGTTCGGCGATGCCGAGGTCACCGGCAAGCCGAGCGGCGACGACTTGCGCGAAGGCAAACGCACCGTGCTCGTCGCCATCGCCCGCCAGAAACTACCGGGCTCGGCACGCCGCCTTGTTGACGAGCTGCTCGGAGACCCCGACCTCGACTCTGCGCAGATCGCAACGCTTCAGCGGACGATCCGAGCCAGCGGCGCGGTCGAGGATGTCGAGCGGCTCATCGAGAGCAACGCCGAGCAAGCCAATGCTTCCCTCGATGAAGCGCCGCTTGACCCTGCGGCGATCGCGCAGCTACGCACCCTGGCCCGTTCCGTCACGAACCGCGCGGCGTAGCAACCAACCGGGCCTGTTCAACCCGGCGCCAGTTCAACCCGGCGCCTGTTCAACCCGGCGCCAGTTCAGCCCGGCGCCTGTTCAACCAAGCGCTTGAGCGACGCGACGCACCTCCGCCTTGCGCCCGGCGAGCAGCGCGTCGATCGGGGCGATGCTCAGGCTGTCCTCCGCTGTGAGCAGCCAATCCATCGCATCCGCGTCGGAGAAACCCGCGTCCGCGAGCACGAACAAGGTGCCACGCAGTTCGTGCATCGGTTCGCCGTCGACGATGAAATCCGCGGGAACCTGTAGGACACCGCCGCGACGAACGGCCAACAGGTGGCGGTCCTCGATCAGCCTGTGCACTCTGCCGACACTGACGCCAAGCACTTCGACGAGGTCGGGGATGGTCAGCCAGGTTCGTTCGATCTTCTGCTCGGTCACAGCACTAGATTGCCACGAATTTCACCCTCGCCGCGCACCGCGAGAAAGTCACGGTTGCCTCAATCTCGTCACGCTGCGCGAGGCTCGTTGACTCTTGCGCCTTTCCGTGTCAGCGTGTGCCGCAGACAGCAATCGGTTGAGCCGAGTGCGAACCACTGGGGGTGTTCATGTCGCCGTTGCGGCCACCGGACCTACCCGAACCAGGCGCCGGGAGGGTTTCCGAGTCACCGGACTCGCAGGAGCAAGCAACATCGCGCTCATCAACGGCGCGGGAACCGCGGCATCTGGTCGATCCGACCCCCGTGCGCCGGGCAAGGGCCCTTCTCGCGACGGTGCCGCTGGTCGTCATCAGCACGATCGCGTTCTCGGTCGGCCTCGCCGGGCCAGCCACTGCTGCGCAGTCCCGGCGAGCCGATCGCGTGCGGCCGAATGACAGCGCGCCACGCGGCATCCGGCCGACGGTGCAACCGCGAACTGGAGAAAATGCCCCGCAGTCCTACATCGTGGTCGGCGGGGATACCGTCAGCGGCATCGCCGCACGCTACGGGCTGTCGACTGCGGGAATTCTCGCGTTGAACGGCTTGAGTTGGAAGAGCCTGATCTTTCCGGGGCAGACGTTGATCTTGACAGAAGGACAACTCCCGCCCACGCCGCACGCACAGGTCAGCACAACGCCGATCACGCGCCACACGGTCATCGCGGGCGACACCGTCAGCGGCATCGCGGAAACCTACGGGCTCAGCACCCGCACCGTGCTGACCGCGAACGGGCTCGACGAATCCAGTGTGATCTACCCGGGCGAGACACTTGCAATTCCGGATGCCGCCCCAGCCGATGCTGAACCTGTCACGGCAGCGACCCCCTCCTCCGCTGCCACAGCGGCCCCTGCCGGTTCGCCGCCGGCCGACGCGGCGTCGGCTGACGCGGCGTCGGCTGCGGATTCCGTGACGCCGTTGAGTGCCGAAATGCGCGCGAATGCCCAGACGATCATCGCCGTCGGGCGAGCCGAGGGTGTCGATGACTACGGGCTGGTGATCGCCCTTGCGGCGGCCATGCAGGAGTCCGGCCTGCGCAATGTGCAGGTCGGCGATCGAGACTCGCTCGGCCTGTTCCAACAGCGTCCGAGCACCGGCTGGGGAACCCCGGAACAGATCATGGATCCAGAGTTCGCCACGCGGTCGTTCTTCGGTGGCCGGGGCAATCCGCACCCCGGGCTGACAAAGGGTCTGCTCGATATCCCCGGTTGGTCATCGATGACGCTCGCGCAGGCGGCTCAAGCAGTCCAGCTGTCCGCGCATCCCGAGGCGTACGCACGATGGGCGGCATCCGCACGAGCGTGGCTTGCCGAACTCGGATGACCAGGCCTGCGCACCGGCGCTCACGGTGTTTTATCCGGATAGCTGCCCCATCGATCTCTAGACTCGAACGGTGAGCACCAGCCAGCCCGACCCGATGATCGGCCGCCTCATCGACGGTCGATATCAGGTGCGCTCACGGATCGCCAGAGGAGGCATGGCGACGGTGTATCTGGCCACGGATCTGCGCCTCGAACGGCGCGTGGCGATCAAGGTGATGCACGGACATCTCGCAGACGACAGCACGTTCAAGAGTCGCTTCGTGCAAGAGGCGCGCAGCGCGGCGCGGCTGGCGCACCCCAACGTTGTCAACGTGTTCGACCAGGGCCAGGACTCCGACATGGCCTACCTGGTGATGGAGTACCTTCCCGGCATCACCCTGCGTGAGCTGTTGAAGGATTACGGCAAGCTCACGCCGGAGCAGACCACAGACATCATGGAAGCGGTGCTCAGCGGGCTCGCGGCTGCCCACAAGGCAGGGATCGTGCACCGCGATCTCAAGCCGGAGAACGTGTTGCTGGCCGATGACGGGCGTATCAAGATCGGAGATTTCGGGCTGGCACGCGCGGCGTCGAACAACACGGCAAGCGGGCAGGCCCTGCTCGGCACGATCGCCTACCTCTCCCCAGAACTCGTCACCCGTGGTGTCGCCGACGCGCGCAGCGACATCTACGCGCTCGGCATCATGATGTTCGAGATGCTGACGGGTGAGCAGCCGTTTCAGGGTGAACAGCCGATGCAGATCGCCTATCAGCACGCGAACGAGTCCGTGCCCGCGCCGAGCACGAAGAACCCGGACGTGCCCCCAGAGCTCGATCAACTGGTGTTGTGGGCGACGGCGCACGACCCCGAGGACCGGCCGCGTGACGCGAAGGTCATGCTGGAGCGGCTGCTCGAGGTTGAGCGAGCCCGGCGCGGCGGCACAGAGGCCCCCGCCGGGTTGCAACCGACGATGGTGTTACCACCTGCAGCCGATTTCGCCTATCAGACCGGTGACACCCAGGTTCTCGCCGGCGTGCTCCCTCCGACGGCGCAGGTGCGACCGGAGGCATCGGCAACTGATGCTGTGGTCACGCTCGCCACGGCGGCTCGCAAACGCCGCAGCAGAGGCTGGTGGGTGTTCGCGCTCGTGCTCCTGCTGGCTGCAGCAGCCGGAGGCGGCGGTTGGTATTTCGGAGCGGGCCCCGGCGCACAGGTTGCGGTGCCGAGCGTGGCATCGCAGCCGCAGGCCGCTGCGACGGCAGCGTTGAAGCAGCTCGAGTTCACGGTGAAGGCCGATCGGGTGTACAGCCTGACCGTGGCCGCCGGCCTGGTCGTCGGCACGGACCCGGCCGCAGGAGTGCGCGCGCACAAGGGCAGCACCGTGACGCTGCACGTTTCCCAGGGTCGCAAGCCGATCACGCTCCCAGCCCTTGCCGGTCTCAGTCAGGCCGCAGCGGAAAAGGCGATCACGGATGCCGGTGCCCTGGTCGGCAAGGCCATCGACAAGCAATTCAACGCGGATGTGCCGAAGGGCACCGTGATCTCCGCTGCGAAGGCCGAAGACGACAAGGCCGACCTGTCCAAGGGAGGCGGTTATTTCGAGGGCCTGACCGTCAATCTGGCAGTTTCGCTCGGGCCGGTGCCTGATGTGTCAGGAGCATCCGTCGCCGACGCGCAAGCCAAGCTTGTGGCGGTCGGCCTCAAAACCCAACCAGGGTCGCAGTCGTACAGCGACACGGTTCCAGATGGAGCTGTGATAGAGGGTGTGCAGCAGAATGCAGGCGTCGTGCGCCCTGGAGACGTGATTCTGCTGAACACCTCGCGGGGGCCGGCACCCGTCGACGTGCCTGGCGTCGTCGGCAAGACCTGGGCAGACGCGAAGAAGGCTCTGACGGACGCCGGGTTCAAACTGTCATACTCGGCGATCGCCGACGGCGCGCCGACACTGTTCGTCGTGCAATCCACTGACCCGGCCGGAGGCGTTTCAGCCGCGAAGGGATCCACGGTGAAGGTCACATTCGCAAACCCGTTCGGCGGGTGATCCGACCGGCAAGCGACACGGCCAGCGGGCTGGGCCCGTCGGCAGCAGTGTCGGCCGGCAGGGCAGCGGTTTCGGACGACTGGTCAGTGGCGCGGGGCACCGAGCTCTTCCGCGACCAGGAACGCAAGTTCCAGGGACTGCATGTGGTTCAGTCTCGGGTCGCAGAGCGATTCGTACCGCGTGGCCAACGTCGCCTCGTCGATGTGTTCGGACCCGCCGAGGCATTCCGTGACGTCATCCCCCGTCAACTCGACATGGATGCCGCCGGGGTGCGTGCCCGCGGCACGATGTGCGTCGAAGAAGCCTTTGACCTCGTCGACCACGTCGTCGAACCGACGGGTCTTGTACCCGTTCGGAGTCGTCAGCCCGTTCCCGTGCATCGGGTCAGAGACCCAGAGTGGCAGCGCATCACTGGCCTTGATCGCCTCGAGTAGCGGCGGCAAGGCGTCGCGAATCCTGCCGGCACCCATCCGGGTGATGAATGTGAGGCGTCCTGGTTCGCGTTCGGGGTCGAGCTTGTCGATCAGTCGCAGCATGTCGTCAGCCGAGGTGGTCGGGCCGAGCTTGACGCCGATCGGGTTGCGCACCCTGGCCAGGAAGTCGACGTGGGCACCATCCAACTCACGCGTGCGCTCGCCGATCCAGATGAAGTGCGCTGAGGTGTTGTACGGCGTGCCGGTGCGGGAATCGATCCGGGTCATCGGCCGCTCGTAGTCCATGAGCAGGCCCTCGTGGCTGGCATAGAATTCGACGCGCTTGAGTTCGTCGAAGTCGGCCCCCGCCGCCTCCATGAACTTGATCGCGCGATCGATCTCCTTGGCCAGGCCCTCATATCGCTGGTTCGCCGGATTGGCCGCGAATCCGCGGTTCCAACTTTGCACCTCGCGCAAGTCCGCGAAACCACCCTGTGTGAACGCACGGATGAGGTTCAGGGTCGACGCCGCCGTGTGGTAGCCCTTGACCAGCCGTCGCGGGTCGGCCCGTCTCGACTCCGGCGTGAAGTCGTAGCCGTTGACAATGTCTCCGCGGTAGGCAGGCAGGGTCACGCCCCCGCGCGTCTCGGAGTCACTAGAGCGAGGCTTGGCGAATTGCCCCGCCATCCGCCCCATCTTGATCACGGGCATGGACGCACCGTAGGTGAGCACGATGGCCATCTGCAGGATGGTTTTGACGCGATCCCTGATCTGGTCGGCAGTCGCACCAGCGAAGGTCTCAGCACAGTCACCGCCCTGCAGCAGGAAGGCCTGGCCGCGGGCGGCCTGCGCCAGGCGCGTGCGCAACTGGTCGACCTCTCCGGCGAAGACGAGCGGTGGCAGGGTAGCGATCTCGGCGGACGCTGCGCGAACCGCTTCGTGGTCCGGCCAAGTCGGCTGCTGCTTGATCGGGAGCGTTCGCCAGTGGTCAAGCCCCGCAATCACGGTCTCGTCAGCCAGCACGACGGGCTCGTTCGGATCTACCACACGAGGAGCCTATCGTGAATGCGAAGCCTGCTTTTCCTTGACGGTGGTGGCGTACACGTCCGAATACTCTTGCCCGCCGAGCGAGTGCAGGTTGTAAACGATCTCATCCGTGATCGAGCGCAGGATGAACCGATCACTCTCCATGCCTTCGAACCGAGAGAAATCGAGTGGTTCGCCGACGATGATGCCGATCCGCCCCACTTTGGGCAGCCGTGTGCCGATCGGCATGACCTTCTCGGTGTCCACCATGACGACGGGCACGACTGGAACGCGCGCTTCGAGAATCATTCGGGCGACCCCGGTGCGCCCACGATAGAGCTTCGCATCCGGGCTTCGCGTGCCCTCTGGATAGATGCCGAGCACTTCACCGCCGGCAAGCACTCGCAGGCCGGTGTTCAATGAGGCCTCCGACGCCTTGCCGCCCGATCGATCGATCGGCAGCTGGCCCGTCGCCTTCATGAAGCTCTTTGTGAACCATCCGACGAGACCTTTTCGCGTGAAATATTCGCTCTTAGCAAGAAACGAGAGCCGGCGCTCGATCATCAGCGGCAGCACGATCGAATCGATGAATGAAAGATGGTTGCTCGCCAGGATCAGGCCGCCGTGTTTGGGGATCTTTTCGGCGCCGATCACCCACGGCCGAAAGATTGACTTGATGATCGGGCCTGCGACCAGATACTTCATGAACCAGTAGAACATCGTGGATGGCGCCCCCTCACACCGTGCGTTTCAGCTTAGGACCACAGCTGACTCCGTGGTCCTGCTCCAGCGCGTTCATCGCGTTTCAGCGTGCAGTCGGGCCAGATCTGCCGCGCCAACCACCCCGGCATTGTTGACCAGTTGCGCGATCCGGAATTCCGGTTCCGGATGATAGCCGCGCGCGGGAAGGTTCTCCAGGAATGCTGCACGAATCGGCTCTAACAGTAGTTCGCCCGCCTGCGCTACACCGCCGCCGAACACGAACAGCTGCGGATCGAGCACCGCCCCAAGGCTTGCGCACGCCTGGCCCAGTCCATCTCCGAGTTGGCGCAGAGCGGCCAGCGCTCCGGCATCGCCGGCCAGGATGAGCGCGCTGATGTCCTCCCCGGAGAGTGTGCCCGTGCGGCGTCGCGCATCCGCCAACGCCTGGCCGATGCCCCCTGCGTCTGCCAGTTCGTTCGCCATCCGCTGCAGCGCTCTGCCCGATCCGTACTGCTCGATGCAGCCGCGCGCGCCGCAGCCGCACGGCAGGCCGCCTGGCACGAGCCGCAGATGCCCCAGTTCTGCTCCAGCGCCGAAGCCTCCACGGAAAAGTGCATCGTTACTGACGATCGCCCCGCCGACCCCTGTGCCGATGGTGAGCATGACCATATCGCTGACCAGACGCCCGGCACCGAAACGGAACTCCGCCCACCCCGCGGCGTTCGCATCGTTCTCTACGACGACCGGGATATTCAGTCGCGCCTCGAGTTTGTCCCGGAACGGCTCATTGCGCCAGGCGATGTTCGGTGCGTAGTAGACGATCGACTGAGCGGCATCGATGAAACCGGCAGCAGCGACGCCGGCCGCAGCAACTTCTGCGCCGACAGAAAGATCGGCGACCATCGACACCACAACCTCGACGATCCGCTGCGGCTGGTCTGCACCCGTCGGAGTCGGCCTGCGATCCTCGCGCACAATCACGCCGAGCTCATCAACGAGCGCTCCTGCAATCTTCGTGCCGCCGATGTCGATTCCGATCGCGTGCGTCACCGATTGCCTTTCCATACGAGCGTTTGGGTCGCGCCCGAGGCAGAAGACCTCTCAGGCGCACCAACTAGAGTGTAGTTAACCAGTTAGCCGAAGGCTATGTGGCCATCGGGAAGCCCCGGAAGACCGAAACCGCCGCACAGCCGCACCGGTATCAAAGGAGTTACCGTGGAACAGTTCGACGCACCCGCGCTTGTCGCTGCAGACCCCGAAGCGAACATCACCGATCTGCTGGTCGATCGGGTTGCGCTGACACCGGATGCCGCCTTGTTCTCCGTGCCGACCGGCGACGGCTGGCGCAACGTGTCGAGCGCGGAGTTCCTCCGTCAGGTTCGCGCCCTCGCCAAGGGCCTGATCGCAGCAGGAATCGAACCCGGCGACAAGATCGGGCTGATGTGCCGCACCCGCTATGAGTGGACGCTGATCGACTTCGCGGTGCTGTTCGCCGGTGCGATCCTGGTGCCGGTGTACGAAACCAGTTCGCCGACGCAGGTGCAATGGAACCTGACGGACTCCGGCGCGAGCGCTCTGATCGTCGAAACGCCGGAGCATTTCGCCCGGTTCGACGAGGTCCACCCCGACCTCCCGCTGATTGAGAAGGTCTGGCAGATCGACCTGGGCGACCTTGACAAGCTTGCCACATCCGGAAGCGCCGTCGAGGACGCCGAAGTGGAACGTCGCCGCAACCTGGCCAGGGCCGATGATATCGCGACGCTGATCTACACGTCCGGGTCAACCGGTCGACCGCGCGGCTGCGTGCTGACCCACGCCAACTTCGTCGAACTCTCCCGCAACTCTGCCGTTGCGCTGAAAGAGGTCCTCGAGGATCCGAACGGGGCTTCAACACTGCTGTTCATCACAACAGCACACGTCTTTGCACGGTTCATTTCGATTCTGTGCGTGCACGCCGGTGTTCGTGTCGGCCATCAGCCGGACACCCGTCAGCTGCTGCCGGCACTGGCATCATTCAAACCGACCTTCCTGCTCGCCGTGCCGCGCGTCTTCGAAAAGGTCTACAACTCGGCGGAGGCGAAAGCGGATGCCGGCGGCAAGGGCGCGATCTTCCGCAAGGCGGCGGCGACAGCCGTTGCCTACTCGCAGGCCGGCGCGGCCGGCTCTGTTCCGCTGGGCCTCAAACTGAAATACCTGCTGTACAACACGCTCGTCTACGGCAAGCTCCGTGCTGCGATGGGCGGCAACGTGAAGTACGCAGTGTCCGGCTCTGCTCCGCTTGGTGCTCACCTCGGGCACTTCTTCCACAGCTTGGGCATCGTGATTCTCGAGGGCTACGGACTCACAGAGACCACGGCGCCTGCGACGGTGAACCTCGCTACTCGTTCGAAAATCGGCACCGTCGGCCCCGCACTGCCTGGCGTATCGTTGCGCGTGGCCGACGACGGCGAAATCTCTGTCAAGGGGATCAACGTCTTCAAGGAGTATTGGAACAACCCTGAGGCGACGGCTGCCGCTCTCAAGGACGGGTGGTTCCTCACCGGCGACTTGGGCAGTTTCGACTCAGATGGTTTTCTCACAATCACCGGGCGCAAGAAGGAGATCATCGTCACAGCCGGCGGCAAGAACGTTTCACCGGCCGCGCTCGAAGACCCGATCCGGGCGAACTCGCTGGTCAGCCAAGTGATCGTCGTCGGAGACAAGAAACCGTTCATCGCCGCGCTCATCACCCTCGACGCGGAGATGCTCCCGGCGTGGCTGTCAAACAAGGGGCTGGACCCGCAGATGAGCATCTCGACTGCCGCGACCCACCCCGCGGTTCTCGAAGAATTGCAGAACGCGGTCGACCTCGCGAACTCCCGAGTGTCGCGCGCGGAATCGATCCGCAAGTTCGTGGTGCTCCCCGTTGAGCTCAGCGAGGACAGCGGGCACCTGACGCCGAAACTGAGCATCAAGCGGCAGGTGATCTTGGACGACTACGCGGACACCATCGAGAACCTGTACAACGCTGCGCCGGCCACTGAGGGCATCTCGCTCCACCACTAGGTGGCCGTGCGACAACAACTGACTGCGGCTTAGAACCAGGAACTCTCCCGCACCTGTTTCATCGCTTCACGCCGGTTCGGCTTGTCAAGGCGATCAAGGTAGAGCAGCCCGTCAAGATGATCCGTCTCATGTTGCAGGGCCTGCGCCAGAACACCGCTGCCCGCAACCTCGAGCTCGTTGCCGTCGAGGTCGATCCCGCGCGCTCGGGCCTGCGGGTATCGCAAAGTCGGAAACCAGAGCCCGGGAACCGACAGGCAACCCTCGTCCATCAGCTCTTGCTCGCCGCTCAATTCGATGAGTGTGGGGTTTAGAAGATACCCGATCTCGCCGTCGACGTTGTAGCTGAACGCACGGAGGTTCACTCCGATCTGCGCCGCCGCGACACCGGCCCGGCCTGGCGGTCGCACACTGTCGATGAGGTCGTCGACGAGAGCGCGAACCCGCTCGTCAATGACGCCGATCGGGTCGGAAACGGTCTTCAGGACCGGGTCGCCGAACAAGCGGATCTGACGTTCGGTCACAGCACCTCCTGCGTCTTCACAGCGCCTCCTCGGCCTTCAGCAGGGCATTTTCCACGACCTCTGTCGCGGCCGGATGCGGCCAGAACTGGCCTCGAGCAAGGCCGCGCACGCTGCGCTCCTCGCTCGCTGCCTGGATCAGCGGCTGGAGCAGAATGCTCGCCTCCGGTCCAATGATGTGCGCCCCGAGAAGACGCCCGCTGGCGCGATCGACAACGAGCTTGCAGAAACTCGTTGTGTCCTCGAGCGCCCAACCGTACGCGGTCGTGCGGTATTCCTGGCTGACGGCTACAACATCCGCCCCGCCCGCGCGGGCCTCCCGCTCGGTCGCACCGAAGTGCGCGATCTGCGGTCGGCTGAAAACCGCTGCTGGCACGGGCCCAGGTCGCCCACCCGTCAGGTCGGACGGATGCGCGAGGTTATGCTGCACGACCCGCGCTTCATGGTTCGCCACGTGTTTGAGTTGCCACGGCGAACTGACGTCGCCTAGTGCGAAGACACCGTCAACCGGAAACCCGCCTGTGAGGACCCGCTGCTGCGCGTCCACCGCGATGCGGCCGTCTGGGTGCAGATCGAAGCCAACGGATGCCGCAGCGAGCGTGTCACTGTTCGGCACGCGTCCGAGTGCGACGAGCACGCGCTCTGTTTCCAGCTGTACCCCGGAACTCGTGGTGACACACAGCTTGTCGCCGATCCGGTCGATCGCTTCGACCGTCTCGCCCGTGCGAAGCGTCCACCGTTCTCGGGCCAATTCGGTGTAGCGGTCGGCTATCTCATCGTCCAGATGCGTCAGCATCCGTTCTGAGCGGGTCACGACAGTGACGTCGACTCCGAACGAACCGAAGACGTGTGCGAATTCCGCAGCAACGGCTCCCCCGCCGATGATCACCAGTGACTCGGGCAGCGACTCGATGCGCATGATCGTGTCTGAATCCGTGATCGCGTCATCCGGCTCGTACGCCGCGTTCAGCACGCGCGGACGCGAACCCGCCGCGACAACGATGCGCGGTGCCCGAATCCGTTCCCCGCTCGCGCTGACCAGCGTGTGCCGATCCTGGAATCCGAACGATTCCCTGAAGACGGTGACGTTTGGCGACTTCACGTCCCGATAGCGGAAACCGGCGTTGGAGATCTTGTCGGTTTTCGCAAATACGCGATCGCGGATCGCTGGCCAGTCGACCGGGTCGATTGTCGCACTGACACCGATGTCCCCACCGTCCACTGCATCAGTGATGACATCAGCGACACGCACGAACATCTTGGTCGGAATGCAACCCGCATTCAGGCAGGTCCCTCCGAACCAGCGGCCGTCGTCGATCAATGCGACGGACCAGTCGTCGAACTCCGGGCCGATCAACGAATTGCCGGATCCGGCGCCGATCACGATCAGGTCGAAGTCGCGAACGGCCTCAGCCTGCTCCGCCTCTGCAGACTGCATGGCTGTTCACACCTCCAGTGGTGTGACGACGACCAGGAGGTCGCCGGCGTCGACTTGTTGGGTTTTGGGGATGGCGAGCCGTTCGATCATGCCTGCGATCGGGGAGGTGATCGCTGCTTCCATCTTCATGGCCTCGATGGATGCGACGGGTTTGCCGGCCAGGACGGTGTCTCCGACCGCGACCTGGAGTGTGACGACGCCGGAGAACGGGGCGGGCACGTGCCCGGGTTTGGCGGTGTCTGCCTTCTCGGCGGCTTTGGTTTGGATCTGGATGGAGCGGTCGCGCACGAACACGGGCCGTAACTGCCCGTTCAGGGTCGTCATCACGGTGCGCATGCCCTTGTCGTCTGCTTCGCCGATGGCCTCCAATCCGACGTAGAGGCGCACACCCTTTTCGATCTCGATGACGTGTTCCGTGCCCGGATTCAACCCGTACAAGTAGTCGACGGTGTCCACGACGGAGAGGTCGCCGAACAGTTCCCGGATCTGCTCGAACTGCCGGGTCGGCGCGGGGAACAGCAACCGGTTCAACGTCGTGCGGCGGGTGGCGCTGTCACCGGCCAGGCCGGCGCGTTCCTCCGCGGTGATGTCGGTCACGCCGATCCGCACGGTTCGCCCGGCGAGCACCTTGCTGCGGAACGGTTCCGGCCAGCCGCCGGGCAGGTCGCCCAGTTCCCCAGCCATGAACCCGACGACCGAGTCCGGCACGTCATAGTTGCCGGGGTTCTCGGCGAAGTCGGTCGGGTCCGCGTGCACGGCGGCAAGATACAACGCCAAGTCGCCGACGACCTTGGACGACGGGGTGACCTTCGGGATGCGGCCCAGGATCGCGTTCGCTGCCGCGTACATGTCCTCGATCAGTTCGAAGTTCTCCGCCAACCCCAACGCTGTGGCCTGCTGGCGCAAGTTGGACAGCTGCCCGCCGGGAATCTCGTGCTTGTACACGCGACCGGTCGGACCGGGCAGACCGGACTCGAACGGCCGGTACATGGTGCGCACCGCCTCCCAATACGGTTCCAGATCGGTCACAGCCGCAAGCGAGAGGCCGGTATCGCGTTCGGTGTGTTCCAGCGCCGCCACCAGGGCGGATGCCGAGGGCTGGCTGGTCGTGCCCGCCATCGGCGCGGACGCCACGTCCACCGCGTCGGCACCCGCCCGCGACGCTGCGAGCAGGGTCGCCAGCTGGCCGCCGGCCGTGTCGTGGGTGTGCACATGCACGGGCAGGTCGAATCGTTCCCGGAACGCCGCCACGAGTTTCTCGGCCGCGGCAGGCCGCAGCAGCCCGGCCATGTCCTTGATCGCCAGGATGTGCGCACCGGACTGAACGATCTGCTCCGCCAGGTGCAGGTAATAGTCAAGCGTGTAGAGATTCTCCGCCGGGTCCGTCAGATCCCCGGTGTAACACACGGCAACCTCCGCCACGGCACTTCCCGTCGCCAGCACGGCATCGATCGCCGGACGCATCTGTTCCACATCGTTCAACGCATCGAAAATTCGGAAGATATCCACACCGGTCGCCGCAGCCTCGCCGACGAACGCATCCGTCACCGCCGTCGGATACGGGGTGTAACCGACGGTGTTACGGCCACGCAACAACATCTGGATCGCCACGTTCGGCAAGCCCTCACGCAGGGACGCCAACCGCGCCCACGGGTCCTCACCAAGAAACCGCAACGCAACATCGTAGGTCGCACCACCCCACGCCTCCACCGACAACAACTGCGGTGTCAACCGGGCAACATACGGGGCCGCCGCCAACAGGTCCTTCGTGCGCACCCGCGTCGCCAACAACGACTGATGCGCGTCCCGGAACGTGGTCTCCGTGACGGCCAACGCGCTCTGCGCCCGCAACGCCGCCGCGAACCCGACCGGGCCCAACTCAAGCAACCGCTGCCTGGAACCCGCAGGTGCCGGAACACTCAGATCAACAGCAGGCAACTTCTGCGCCGGCTCGATCATGATCGGCCGCGCACCATTCGGCTGGTTCACCGTCACATCCGCCAACCACGCCAACACCTTCGTACCGCGATCCTTGGAGACCCGGCCACGCACCAACTGCGGACGCTCCTCTATGAACGACGTCGACAGGTCCCCTGCAATGAACGAGGGATCCTCCAACACCGCCTGCAGGAACGAAATGTTCGTCGACACTCCTCGGATGCGAAACTCCGCCAAGCCCCGCCGCGCGCGCGCCACCGCCGCCGGGAAATCCCGACCACGACACGTCATCTTCGCCAGCATCGAATCGAAATGCGCACTGATCTGCGCCCCAGGATTGATCGTGCCGCCATCCAAACGGATGCCGGCGCCACCCGGCGACCGATACGTCGTGATCTTGCCGGTATCCGGCCTGAACCCCGCCGTCGGATCCTCCGTCGTGATCCGGCACTGCAGCGCGGCACCCCGCAGGTGTACGCTCTCCTGACTCAGCCCCAATTCGGCCAGGCTCGAACCCGAAGCGATCAGCATCTGCGACTGCACCAAGTCCACATCGGTGACCTCCTCCGTCACCGTGTGCTCGACCTGAATGCGCGGATTCATCTCGATGAAAACATGCTGACCGGCCCGCTCCCCCACCGTGTCGACCAAAAACTCCACCGTACCGGCATTCACGTACCCGATCGATTTCGCAAACGCAACAGCATCCCGATACAACGACTGCCGGATCTCATCAGACAGATTCGGCGCCGGCGCGATCTCCACAACCTTCTGATGCCGCCGCTGCACAGAACAATCACGCTCGAACAGGTGGATCGTGTTGCCCTGCCCATCCGCAAGAATCTGCACCTCGATATGCCTCGGCCGCAACACCGCCTGCTCCAAGAACATCGTCGGATCCCCGAACGCACTGTCCGCCTCGCGCATCGCCTCGGCCAGCGCGCCGCGCAACTGCGATTTCTCGTCGACGCGACGCATCCCACGACCGCCACCGCCTGCAACCGCCTTAGCGAACAGCGGGAACCCGATGCCCTCCGCCTGCGCGATCAATTCGTCGATATCCCTCGACGGCGCCGTCGAGGCCAGCACCGGCACACCCGCGGCAACCGCGTGCTCCTTCGCCGTGACCTTGTTGCCGGCCATCTCCAAAACGTGCGCACCCGGACCGATGAACGCGATGCCCGCAGCGCGAGCCGCCTCCGCCAATTCCGGGTTCTCCGACAAGAACCCGTAACCGGGATAGATCGCGTCCGCACCCGACTCCCTGGCCACCCGAATGATCTCGGACACATCCAAATAAGCGCGCACCGGATGCCCCGGCTCACCGATCTGATACGCCTCATCGGCCTTCAGCCGATGCAACGAACTCCGGTCCTCAAACGGGAAAACCGCGACCGTGGCCGCCCCCAACTCATACGCCGCGCGAAACGCACGAATAGCAATCTCACCGCGGTTGGCAACGAGGATCTTACGGAACATGAAAACCTTTCGGGCAGGGTGCAAGGCACACAGGCAACGGTTAGGTTCTCTAAGACTAGTGAAGGTAACGTAGGTGCTTGTGCATGTACTCAGCGTCAGCTCCCTCAAAGGCGGTGTCGGAAAGACAACCGTGACGCTCGGGCTCGCCTCGGCAGCGTTCGCGAAGGGCTTGCGAACATTGGTCGTCGATCTCGACCCGCAATCCGACGTCTCAACCGGGATGGACATCTCTGTCGCGGGCCACCTCAATGTGGCCGATGTGCTGGCATCTCCGAAGGAGAAGATCGTGCGCGCCGCGATCGCTCCGAGCGGCTGGACCAAGGGTCGTGCCGGCACGATCGACGTGATGATCGGCAGCCCGTCCGCCATCAACTTCGACGGCCCACACCCGAGCATCCGTGACATCTGGAAGCTGGAGGAGGCGCTTGCCACAGTCGAGGCCGACTACGACCTGGTGCTGATCGACTGCGCCCCGTCGCTTAACGCCCTCACCCGCACCGCCTGGGCGGCGAGTGACCGGGTGACCGTCGTCACAGAACCGGGTTTGTTCTCGGTTGCGGCTGCCGATCGGGCGCTGCGGGCCATCGAAGAGATCCGGCGCGGGCTCTCCCCCCGACTTCAGCCGCTCGGCATCATCGTGAATCGCGCCCGGGTTCAGTCGTTGGAGCACCAGTTCCGCATCAAGGAGCTCCGCGACATGTTCGGCCCGCTGGTGCTCAGCCCGCAGTTGCCCGAGCGCACATCCCTTCAGCAGGCTCAAGGAGCGGCGAAACCGTTGCACATCTGGCCCGGCGAGAGTGCGCAGGAGATGGCGCACAACTTCGATGTCTTGCTCGAGCGCGTGCTACGCACGGCACGGATCGGCGAATTCGCCGACACCCCGGAGCCGGTCTAGCAGCTTTCTTTCCAGAGTAATCGGTGGTCGAGTAGCCCGCGAGCTTTCGGTCCCTGAGCGTAGCCGAAGGGCGAGCAGGCGTATCGAGACCGACCGCCGACGTAGCGCTCAGGAGATTTTGCGCGCCGTGCGCCGAGCGGCCAGTTCGTCCTGCGGATCGACGACGTGAGTATCCAATTCCACGAGGCTCGTCTCGACTTCGCGAAGCACTTTGCCGACCGCGATCCCGAACACGCCTTGACCGCGGCTGACGAGGTCGATCACCTCATCGTTCGATGTGCACAGGTACACGCTGGCGCCGTCACTCATCAACGTCGTCTGTGCGAGGTCGTTGACCCCGGACTCACGCAACTGATTGACGGCCGTGCGGATCTGCTGCAGCGAAATCCCGGTGTCGAGTAGGCGCTTCACCAACTTCAGGACCAGAATGTCGCGAAAACCGTAGAGTCGTTGCGAGCCGGAACCCGCAGCACCCCGAACAGTCGGTTCGACGAGTCCGGTGCGCGCCCAATAGTCGAGTTGGCGATAGCTGATACCGGTCGCCCGTGCGGCGACGGCGCCGCGGTAGCCGCTGGTGTCGTCCATTTCCGGCATACCGTCGGTGAAAAGCAGTCCTTGATCGTAACGAGAACGCTCATTCGGACTGAGTTCACTCATTCGCTTGCCTCTCACCCCGAGTCTTACAACGCCGATCGAATCGCGTTGAGTCAAAGGTACCCATGCTCGCGGTACCGGGCAATGACATTCGGTGGATCGACCTCGGCGTGTCGGAACAGGTCATGGTAAGAGCCGCCCGAGTGCCGAGCGGATGAGGCTGGAACGCACGACTTCCAGTTGCTCTGCAATCTCGCGAGCGAGCTCGGCAGCCTGCGCACGGCTGGACGCGTCCTTGCGGCGTGCCACCGGCATCAAGGCACTCTCGATCAGACCGAGCTCGCGTTCGGCTGACGCACGGAAGCCGCGAAGGTGGCGCGGTTCGATTCCGCAGCGTTGCAATTCGACCATGGCACGCAACACTCCGAGGGCGTCCTCGCCGTAGATTTCCGCAGGTACGATCAGGGCGGCGGAGATGGCATCCTGCAACAGCATCGGCGACGCGCCGGCCTCGCGCACCAGGTCGGCGCGTTTGAAGCGCCGACCGGTTGACAGCATGGACGGCACGCGCGGTTTACCCGAGCCGGGCATGATCGGGCTCAACCCTGCGTCGATGTCGGCGAGATAGGTTTTGATGACCTTGAGCGGCAGGTAACGATCACGCTGCATGGTCAGAATGACGCTCAGCCGTTCGAGGTCGTCCGCGCAGAACTTGCGATATCCGGAAGGGGTGCGGGCCGGCGTCACCAGGCCCCGCTCCTCCAGGAAGCGTAATTTCGACGGAGTCAGATCGGGAAATTCCGGAGTGAGTCGCGCAAGAACCTGGCCGATACTGAGCAGCGCCGCCGGCCCCGCAGCGCGTGCCTCGGCGGATTGGCGAGACACTATTTCGACGCCGCAGCGCCCAGATCAGCACGGGAAGAATAGAACGTCAGGCGGAACTTGCCCACCTGCACCTCGGTACCGTCAGTGAGCAGAGCACTCTCGATTCGCACACCGTCGAAGTAGGTTCCGTTCAGCGATCCGAGGTCTTTGACCTCGAATGCGCTGCCGTGGCGCGTGAACTCCGCATGCCGCCTCGAGACGGTGACATCGTCGAGGAAAATATCCGCATCCGGATGCCGCCCCGCCATCGTCACGTCGGCGTCGAGCAGAAAGCGGGCACCCGCGTTGGGTCCCCTCCGCACGACCAGCAACGCCGATCCGGAGGGCAGTGCCGCTATCGCGTCCTGCTCCTCCTGTGTGATTCCGGCACCATCGGCGTTCATCGCCGAAGCGAACTCCTCACCGAAACGTGCGGTTGTGTCCTCATTCCCCCGGGACGAATCGCGCAGGGGGTTGGTCTCCTCAGCCACCATCAACCTCCTTGACCTCAAGCGTATCGGATCGAGGGCCCCGCGGTGCGGCCGAGCTTCGAACAACACGCGCGGTTTCAATGATGTAGACGATGCCGGCCCACCAATACAGGAATGCACCCCATAATGCCAGCGCCCAGCCCAGAGGGGCGGACACCCCAATCACACCAGGAAACGCCTCACCGAGCAGCAGCAACGGCAGCGCGAACAGCAGACAGAAGGTTGCGACTTTTCCCAGCCGATGCACGGGCAGCGGCCCGTAGCCGAAGTTCGCAAGGATGATGCCGAGCACCGTCAGCATGATGTCTCTCGAGACGACGACTGCCACCAGCCACCATGGAATGAGTTCACGCCAGGCGAGACCGATCAACGTCGCGAAGATATACAGCCTGTCGGCAGCCGGATCCAAGAGTTGCCCTAGGCGAGACACCTGATTGAGCTTGCGAGCCAGATACCCATCGAAGAAGTCCGTAGCACTGGAAACCACAAGCGTGATCAATGCGAGCGTGTCCTGACCGATAACGATCAAGGCGATGAAAACAGGCACAAGCGCAAGCCGAAAGAAGCTGAGGAGGTTGGGCACAGTCAGCACCCGCGAACTGACCGCTCCGGTGTCTGTCACGGTGACCGATTCTAGCGGCCAGAACGTGACGGCGGCAGCGCTTGGCGCGTCTGAAGCAAATCCGCAAACATCGACCGGGGAACATCGCCCGGAATACAATGCCGCTGTGGAAGCCCTGACCGTTTGCGTGTGGATTGTTGCACTTGCCTGCCTCGCCACCTGGGTCTTGTCTGTTCTGACACACGAACACTCCTGGGTCGACAGAGTCTGGTCTGTAATGCCGGTGATCTACCTGTGGGTCTTTGCGATCGGCGGCGGCATGGCGAACCCTCGAGGATTGCTGATGGCGGGCCTCGCGACGGCGTGGGGTGCTCGGCTCACGTTCAATTTCGCTCGAAAAGGCGGCTACCGTCGCGGCGGCGAGGACTACAGATGGGTGGCACTGCGCAGCCGGATGCACCCGCTCGTCTTCGCCGCATTCAACCTGTTCTTCATCTCGATCTACCAGAACCTGCTGCTCTTTCTCATCACTTTGCCCGCTCTCACCGCATTGCAGCACCCGACCGGGCTGGGCGTGCTCGACGTCGTCGCGGGTGTCGCATTCATCGCGTTCCTGATCGGCGAGACGATTGCAGATCAGCAGCAGTGGAAATTCCAGAGCTGGAAGGCTGCAGAAATCGCGGCAGGTCGTTCGCCGAGACCTCGGTTTCTGCAAAGTGGACTGTTCCGTTACTCGCGGCATCCGAATTTCTTCTGCGAGATCGCGCAATGGTGGATCATCTTCGCATTCGGCGCGATCGCCGCCGGATCAGTTCTGCAGTGGACGGCGCTCGGCGCAATGCTGCTGACCGTGCTATTCATCGGTTCGACAATCTTCACCGAGCGGATTTCTCGCTCCCGCTATCCGGAATACGCCGCATACCAGCAAACGACCTCGCCGATCATCCCGTGGAGGCCGCGAGTGTCGAGCGTGGCGGCGCGCGAGGCCGGGCTACCCTGAGCTCATGTCGTGCATCAGATTCAACACGCCGGCTCAGCGCGAGGCCATGCGTCGTGCCGCCCCATCGATGCTGTCCCCGCAGGAGGTGGCCGCGCTGCACCCATCGCCGCCAGTGACGGCCAGCAAGATCCGGCGCCTTCGGGTGCTTGCCACGAACACGAACCCGAAGATTCGCGAGAGCGTCGCCAGTAGTTACAACACGCCGGTCGATCTGTTCGAAACACTCGCGAACGACCCGGATGACGGCGTGCGCGCCTGCGTTGCGCGCAATGAGGCAGCACCGTGCGATGTACTGAGAGCGCTTGCCACAGACGATTCCGAAGTCGTGCGCGGGTGGGTCGCGATCAACTATTTTGTGCCGGCGGATGCGATGGAACGCCTCGCACAGGACGACAGCCCGACCGTGCGCGGATTGGTCGGCTGGAAGAGCCGGCTGGCGCACGCATAGGCGAGCCCTTCACGCGGCGAGAACCCGCAGGACTTCGGCACGAAGGCCGGGCCAGGCCACGGCGAAGCCCGGATGCAGCGGTAACTCCGCAACGTCGCCAAGCGCGACCCAGCGAAGCTCCAGGCTTTCCGCGTCGCCGATGACCGCGTCGAAGTCGCGAACCGTGCGAGCGACCACCGTGGTGTAGCTCCACCAGCCCAAGTCGAGAACGGATGTGAAGAGCACTCGCACAGCATCGCGCGGCACGCCCGCTTCTTCATCGGCTTCCCGCAGCGCACCGTCGATCGCGCTCTCCCCCTCGTGCCTGGCACCGCCGGGAAGCCCCCACGTGCCGCCGAAGTGCGACCACTCCGCGCGATGCTGCAGCAACACTCCGCGCCGCTCGCTCACCGCAAGCAGCCCCGCGGCGCCGAACGTGCCCCAGAAACGACGACCGCCCGGGCCGGAGACCCACGCATCGCCACTGCCGTGCGGTCGACGAGGCAGATCAGGTGTGCTCACACATCCAAGCATTCCACGTTCGTCGTAGAGTCGATTCATGGCAGATGCCTCCTCCGCGCGCGTTGATAGCTGGTGCTGGGGAATCAGACTCTTCAAAACCCGCTCGCTGGCTACTGCAGCGTGCCGCGCAGGTCATGTCAAAGTCAATGGCGAGCGGGCGAAGGCGGCCCAGCCCGTTCACGTCGGCGACGAAGTGCGGGTACGCAGCGCGGGGTTCGATCGCGTCGTCGTCGTGAAGCGGATTGTGGACAAGCGAGTGGGCGCATCGGTTGCAGCGGAATGCTTCACAGACCTGACGCCCCCGCCGATTCCACGCGAGTCTGTCGCAGCGCCGCCAATACGCAATCGTGGGGCGGGGCGCCCGACCAAACGAGAGCGTCGGGAATTCGAACGGCTGCGCGGCCGCTGATTCGGGCTCCTGCCGAATCCGGGCACGGCTGAACAAACCAGCCACACCATCCAGCCAAACAATCTGGCCAAACAACAAGATCGAAATCGTGGTGACACGCGAGACTCCCAGTTTGACCCCTTATGCTCAAATCATCTGAGCGGGCCCGCCCGCTGGACGCCTCGGCTGGGAAGTCGAATAAGACCCCCCGAACGAGGATCCATGGCTATGACAGCCCACTCCGGAGAAATCCGGGCTACTAAGCCGCGCCGTACCGACGGCACGACGATCACAAGCACATACAGCGCATTGCTCCAGACCGTGAAGGATGCCGGCCTGCTGCGGCGTCGGCGCGGCTTTTACATCACCGTCTTCGCCCTGCTCGTTGTCGCCGCTGCGGGTGCAGGTGCCGGCTTCGTGCTCCTCGGCAATTCATGGTTCCAACTGTTGATCGCCGGGGCGCTCGGCATCATCCTGACCCAGTTCGCCTTCCTGGCCCATGAGGCGTCGCACCGGCAGGTTTTTGCATCCGGCCCGGCAAACGACAAGGCCGGGCGCATCCTGGCCAACGGGTTCGTCGGCATCAGCTACTCCTGGTGGATGACCAAGCACACTCGGCACCACGCCAACCCGAACACCGTGGGCAAAGACCCCGACATCGAGGTCGACACCATCTCGTTCATTGAAGAAGACGCAGCCAAGCGCACCGGGATCATGGCGCTGATCACGCGGAAGCAGGGTTATCTGTTCTTTCCGTTGCTGATGCTCGAGGGTTTGAACCTGCATGTGACGTCCGTGCGCTCCCTGTTCGAGAACGGCCCGGCTCGAGGCCGCAGCCTCGAATTGACCCTGATCGGTCTGCGTCTTGCGCTCTACGTCGCCGTCATCTTCTGGTTCTTGCCGCTCGGAATGGCGTTCGCCTTCATCGGCTTGCAGCTGGCGGTGTTCGGCGTCTACATGGGTGCGACCTTCGCACCGAACCACAAGGGCATGCCGATCATCCCCGCCGGCAGCAAAGTCGACTTTCTGACCAAGCAGGTGCTGACCTCGCGCAACATCAGCGGCGGCTACCCGATGAGTATCGCGATGGGCGGCCTCAACTACCAGATCGAACACCACCTGTTCCCGAGCATGCCGCGACCCAGTCTGGCTCGTGCCCGTATCATCGTGCGAGAGCACTGCTCACAAATGGGCGTGACGTACACGGAAACAACCTTGATGCGGTCATACGGAATCGTCGTGCAGTACCTCAACCGCGTCGGCCTCGCTGCCCGTGATCCATTCGACTGCCCGATGGTCAACCAGTTCCGCAGGCCGTAGCGGCGCTGCGCGTCGATCCCTCCTGCCGTTCTTGAAAGTCGGTCTAGCAACCACGCCGAATCCGTTCTACTGTGACTCTGTTCCACTGTCCGCAGAGTCGCAAGGAGAGCAGCATGGACTGGAAGATCGAACTCATCTTCTTCCCCGTCACCGACGTGGACCGCGCCAAAGCGTTCTATGTCGACCAAGTCGGCTTTCACGCGGACTTCGACATGGTCGTTGACGAGAACGTCCGCTTCGTGCAATTGACCCCGCCCGGTTCTGCGTGCTCGATCTGTTTCGGGCTCGGCTTGACTCAGATGGCACCCGGGTCGCAGAAGGGGGTGCAGGTCGTCGTGCCGAACGCGGACGACGCGCGCCGCCACTTGGTCGACAACGGTGTCGAAGCCAGCGAGGTCGACGAACAGGCGTGGGGCAGGTTCGTCTACTTCTCCGACCCGGACGGCAACTCCTGGGCGCTGCAGGAACTGCCCAAGCGCGACTGATTCTCGCGGGGCTCAGCCGCAGGATTCCGCGCGAGAGAGAAGCTGCATGCGTTCTCGCTCGTTGCGCGTCAACGCAGCCGCGCGTTGAAACTCCGCGCGTGCCTCGTCGGTCCGGCCCAGCCTGACCAGCAGGTCGGCGCGCGCGGCGGGCAACAGGTGATAGCCGCCCAACTCGTCGCGCGCAACCAAATCGTCGACAATGTCAAGGCCTGCCTGCGGGCCGTATGCCATCGAAACGGCAATGGCGCGGTTCAGTTCGACGACGGGCGACGGCAATACTTGCGCAAGCGCTTCGTACAGGGCAGCGATCGTGTGCCAGTCGGTGTCGGATGCTCGCGCCGATCGAGCGTGGCACGCCGCGATCTCGGCCTGCAGTGTGTACCCGCCGAGAGGCCTGCCACCGCGTCGTACCCGAACCAGTTCCGCTCGAGCCAACGCGGTGAGGCCGTGCGAAATCAGAAGGTGATCCCACCGGGCGCGATCCTGGTCCAGGAGCAACACAGGATCCCCGTTGGAATCCGCGCGGGCGCCGAGCCGGGATGCCTGCAGCTCCATCAGCGCGACGAGGCCGTGAACTTCAGGTTCCGCAGGCACGAGGCGGGCGAGCACGCGGCCGAGACGCATCGCCTCCTGGCACAGGTCGGGTCGCATCACATCGTCGCCCGCCGTTGCGGAATATCCCTCGTTGAAAATGAGATAGACGACCTCGAGCACAGATCCCAGGCGAGCGGCGAACTCGTCACGGCCGGGGACCTCGAACGGAACACGCGCGGCTGCCAGCGTCCTCTTCGCCCTCACGACACGCTGAGCGATCGTCGCCACCCCGACGAGAAAGGCCCGGGCGATCTCCTCCGTCGTCAGCCCGCCGAGCAGTCGCAAAGTGAGTGCCACGCGCGCCGGAGCGTTCAAGACGGGGTGGCATGACACGAACACCAGCCGGAGCACGTCATCGTCGATCGGTTCGTCCAAGTCGATCAGCTCCGGGCGACCCGGCGCCTGGCTCGGATCATGCATCTGGGCAATCTGCGCATACTTCGCGTCCCGACGTTCCAGCCGTCGCCAATGGTCGATCGCCCGCCGCTTGGCCGTGGCAGTCAGCCACGCGCCGGTGTTGCGCGGGATGCCCGAGACCGGCCACTTCTCGAGAGCTTCGACGAGTGCGTCTCCCGCACATTCCTCGGCGAGCGAGATATCGCCGGTCATCCGCACGAGCGTGGAGATGATCCGCGCCGACTCGATCCGCCAGACCGCGTCGACCGCCCGGGTGACCTGCTCACGCCCGACCACCGGGGCTGCCGGCACGGTCATGCCCACTCCCTCATCGCAGTGGCGTCACGCCGTGCGTGACTCCCCGTGCTCTTCGCGCCACCGCAGTTCCTTCTGCACGAACTCGTTCTCCTGATCGAACTCAGAAACGTCGTAGACCTGACGCACCTCGATCCTGCCCGAACGCAACGGCACCCGCCGCGCCCGTTCAACGGCTTCATCCAGCGATCCGGCCTGCAGAATCCAGAACCCTGCGATCAGCTCCTTGGTTTCGGCGAACGGCCCATCTGTCACTGCCCGCTCGTCACCGTCGAAGTCGACGCGTGCACCCTCAGAGCTCGAGTGCAGGCCCTCTCCGGCCAGTAGCACGCCATCATTGATGAGCTCCTCGTTGTACCGCCCCATGGCGGCGATCTCCTCGTTGCTCGGTTGCCGGCCCGACTCGGTCGCCTCGTCGGCCTTGAGCAGAAGCATGTACTTCATGGTCATTCTCCTTAGTGATGTGCTTGGCACGAAGTGCCTCTTGCAGACACGTCGAACAAGCCCCGCCGAATTCGACAGCGTGCCATCTCACAGCGCCACCAGTCCAGCCTGTCAGGTCGGGGAGGAATGCGCGAGGGAATATCCGACGCACCTGAACTGCTGCACCCACTGTGAAGAGCATCGGTTTTCTCTCGTTCGGCCACTGGCAATCGGTGCCCGGTTCTCGAACGCCCACCGCTTCCGATTCGCTGCTGCAGGGCATTGACCTTGCGGTCGCCGCCGAGGAAGTGGGAGCAGACGGCGCGTTCTTCCGCGTGCACCACTTCGCACCGCAGCTGGCGTCACCATTCGCGCTGCTGGCCGCGATCGGTGCGCGAACCAGCACCATCGAAATCGGCACGGCCGTGATCGACATGCGCTACGAGAACCCGTTCTACATGGCGGAGGACGCCGCAGCCGCGGATCTCATCTCTGGCGGCCGCCTGCAATTGGGCATCAGCCGAGGCTCCCCTGAGCCTGCCCTCGCCGGCTACGAGTCGTTCGGCCACGTTCCCGCGGACGGTGAGAGCGATGCCGACATGGCAAGACGTCACGCGGAACTCTTCCGCTCGGCCATCTCGGGCGCCGGAGTCGCGATGTCCGATCCGCAGATGACAGGGGTCAGTCGGCCGCTCGCGATCGAACCGCGATCCCTGGGACTTCCTGAGCGCATTTGGTGGGGCGCAGGCAGCCGCGCGACTGCCGTATGGACGGCTGAGCAGGGCATGAACCTGATGAGTTCGACCCTCCTGACTGAGGACACCGGCGTGCCGTTCGACCAACTTCAGGCCGAGCAGATCGCGATGTTCCGCGATGCGTGGAAGCAGGCGGGTCACGAACGCGAGCCCCGTGTTTCGGTGAGTCGCAGCATCCTGCCCCTCATTGACGACGAGACCAACCACTACTTCGGTCTGCGCGCGCAGGCCGACGCCCACGATCAGGTCGGTTATCTCGACGGCGGGTTGGCGCGGTTCGGGCGCAGCTTCATCGGCGAACCTGATGAGCTGGCAGCGGAACTCGCAGCGGATGCCGCGGTGCAAGCCGCGGACACCATTCTGGTCACCGTGCCCAATCAACTCGGGGTGGATTTCAACGCCCGCGTCCTGGAGTCGATCGTGAAGGATGTCGCACCCGGCGCCGGCTGGCGATGACCCCTGTGTGCGGCTGCCATGCGGCGGCGGCAGGGATCAGGCAACTGACGAGAAATAGGCGAGAATGTCGTCGAGCGACCCGGCGGTCATCCGGGTGATGCCATGCCCGTGGCCGAGCTTGAGCACGTCGAAGCTCGTCCCGTCGATGCGCTCGGCGAAACCGAGCACGCTGCCGGCCTCGCCGAACGGGATCGTCGCGTCGCTGATTCGCCATTCCGACCCGGAAATCGGAACCAGCCGAATCGAGCCCCGCTGAAGTGTCGGGGCGGCGGGTGGCGCGGCGTGACGCTGAGCTGGTCGCTGCCCGGCGACTGTGCGTAATTGCGTGTGAAGAGACATCCGTGAACCTCCCGAATCGCGCTGTGTCACCAGTCTGACGCCGCCAGATTAACGGGAGTTTTCGGGCCCATCAACATTCGGTGAGGATTTGCGGCAACAAATCAGGTCAGCTGATCGAAATCACCGCGAACCCAGGCCGCGTACCGGCGTGCAGAACGACGGATCACGTCATGCGCATCCGCATCCACGACACCGCCGAAATTGCCGTAGAGGCGATCGAACGGCAGCTCCAGGCTCGCGCGCGCGACGCGTTCGACGACCGCGGCCGACAGCGGCAGCATGTTCGGGTAGCTCCGCAAGAACGACACCGATGTGCCGTTCGGGTTCGGAAAGATGCTGTCTCCTGTCAGGAGCACTCCCCGCCCCTCGGCCCCGGCAGGCCACAGCGCGACAGCGCTGCCCGGAAAGTGCCCACCGACAGTGCGTAACAACACGTCACGCAGAACCTGCAGGTCGCCGCGCCAACTCCGGATGCTCGACACCGCACGCCGCGCACACCCACACCGTCATCGTCTGCTCCTCACGGTCTACCCCTCACTGTCTACCGGTCATCGTCTACTTTCAGCGGTTTGAGCACAGCATCCAAGCCGCACGCTATCAGCGCCGTCGTTGACAGTACCTATCACATCCCTGCCTGTCACCGGTCAGTGAGATGATAACGAGCATGGTCTCCGCACTTCTGGATTCTCCCCTGGTCGGGCGCGACCGCGACCTGCAATCAGCGCACCAGACCTTCGCGGACGCCATAACCGATTCGATGCGTACCCTTCTGATCGCGGGCGAGGCGGGCATCGGCAAGACACGCCTGGTCGCAGAGTTTCTCGCCCAACTTCCACCCCGCACCGTCGTCGTGCGCGGGCAGTGCGTCGATTTCGACCGGGACGCGCCCCCCTACGCGCCGCTGATCGCGATGCTGCGGCAGCATCTGCAAGAGGAAGGCACCGACGCGTTTCTGGAAGCGGCCGGCCCCACCCGCTCGGCACTGCGAGCATTGCTGCCAGAACTCGACGCAGATTCGTCGAGTGACGTACCCCCGGAAGACTCGACCAGCGACGGCCGCGGCCGACTGTACGCCGCCATCGCAGCGGTGCTGGAAAGTGCCGCGCAGACCAACCCGCTCGTGCTTGTCGTCGAAGACCTGCACTGGGCGGATCGAGCGACCCTCGGCGTCCTGCGGTTCCTGCTGAAAGTCGTCGACACGCGCGGCCTGCTGATCGTCTTGACCTTCCGTACAGACGAATTGGCACCCGGACACGCTTTGCGCCTCTGGCTTCCTGAACTCGAGCGAAGCCCACGCGTCGTTCGCATCGACCTCGCTCGGCTAACCCGCACCCAGGTGAAGCGGATGGCGCTTGCCGCCTGGGACGAGCCCGTCACCCGCGCTGAGATCGACACCGTGTACGAACGCTCGGACGGCGTGCCGTTCTTCGTAGAAGAACTCGTCTGTGCCTGCCAAAACGATGCTGGTCAAAACGATGCCGGTCAAAACGGCGCCGGCCCGAACGGAGCCGGGAAAATCAGTGCCGGGCGCAGCTTCGATCGAGCAGCGTTTCCCGGAACTCTCCGCGGCATCCTGCTCGCCCGCTACGACACACTGGACGACTCGACACAACGGCTTCTGCGAGTCATCGCCGCCGGCGGGCAGCGAGTGGAACATGAACTCTTTCTGCGCGTCACAAGCGAAGACGAGTTCGACATCGACGACGCCGCACGCAAGGCCGTCAGCGCGGACATCCTCGTCGTCGACGACACGGGATACGCATTTCGGCACGCACTCATGCGCGAAGCGATCCATACGCAGCTGTTGCCCGGGGAGCGCGCTCGCGTCCACACACGCTACGCGCAAGCCCTGAGCGAGAACGCGGCAAACGAGAGCGAGCCGAGCGCATCCGTCGATGCCGGTCAGATCGCTTACCACTGGATGGCCGCTCACAACCTGCGCAACGCCTTCACGGCGTCGCTGACAGCCATGGAACAGGCGCAAGGCAGCTATGCCACCGAGCGCGCGGCGCGCATGGGTGAGCGGGCGATCGAACTGTGGGACAGTGTTCCCGATGCTGCTGAACTCGCCGGACGCAACCGGGTGACGCTGCTGTCTGAGACGGCGTACATCCTGCGCAACGCAGGCGAGAGCGAACGGGCGCTCGCCCTGATCGACGAGGCGCTGGCCGACACGAGCGTAATGAATGCCGAACAGCACGCGGCAATGCTGCGCAACAAGGCTTCCTTCCTCGCCAACCTCGGCCGAACAGGATCAATTGAACTGTTGCGTGAAGCACTGGCACTGCTCGAGGGCGAATCGCCCACCGTTCTGCGAGCCAATGTGCTCGGTGAACTGGCGGCACGCTTGATGCTCGCGGCGCGATTCGATGAGGCGATTGAAACTGCCGATCGAGCATACGTGGAAGCGCGTGCCGTCGACTCCCCCACCCGCACATCGATTGCGGCGAACATCCGCGGGTTCTCCAGACTGTCAAGCGGGCATATCACCGAAGGACTCACAGACTTGGCACTCGCCGGGGAAGTGGCGGCAACTGCGATGGACACCGCACGCATACGCTTCTGGGTGAACCAATCGGATGCGCTGAACACGCTCGGCCGGTTCGACGATGCGGTGCGTGTTGCAGAGGAAGGCGTGGCGGTCGCCCGCCGACGCGGCGTCGAGCGCACGTCCGGCGCCATTCTCGCGTGCAACGTCATTGCACCGTTGTATGCCCTCGGCAGTTACGCACGAGCACGAGAGCTCCTCGACAACGCACTCGAATTGGACCCGCCGATCGGCTTCAGCGCACCACTCCAACGACTCGCGCTCCAGATGACACTGTGGGGTGGCGACCCGGGCACGGCCGACCAGCTGCTGCACCGCTGGCGGGCCGGGTTGGACAGGCAACGAAGAATCGACGCAGCATCAGACCGCCAACTCGCCGGCATCGCCGCCGAGATTGCGTTGGAACGGGGCGACGCCGCACTGGCGTGGCGTGAAGTGTCGGCCGTTCTCGAGCCGGATCGGCGCAGCTTCGCGGCTTACGACGTACCCCTCCTCGCCGTTGCGGCGCGTGCGCTGGCGGCATTGCCCGCGAGTGGCAACGCACCGCAGAATGCCAGCGACGAGCTCCGCCGAATCCTTGAGTGTTTCGCCTGGTGGCCGACCTTCCCCGTCTATGCAGCGCTCGCAGCTGCCGAACTCGGCGGAAACGCACACGCGGGCGACGAACCGGAGCTGTGGCAGAAGGCCGTTTCCGCCGCACAGCAGCCTGTCGCCCCGGCACAATTGTTGCCCTATGCGATGTTCCGGCTCGCTCGGGCGCTGCTCGGCCGCGGCGATCGGCAGGGCGCACACACCCAAGCGACCGCAGCCCGGGAGCGCGCAGAGGAGATCGGCTGCGGCCTGATCGTGCAGCACATCGACGAGCTACTCGCGCGGGCCGGGTTGAGCGGTGCTGCGCTGGCACGTGTTGGTGTCGCTAAAGTCACGCTCACCGAGCGCGAGCAACAGGTGCTTGAACTCCTGAGTGAAGGACTCAGCAACAGAGAGATCGCAGAACGGCTCTATATCTCGGTGAAGACTGCCAGCGTGCACGTTTCTAACATCCTCCGCAAGACGGGCACGACTTCGCGAACCCAGGCCGCCTATCTGACGCGTGTGTGAGCGTCGAAGATGCACGGAGTCACCAGCGGGGTGCCGACCCGCCGACCTACGACAGGATGTCTTTCGACGCGAATCGCCCATAGGCGAGCGCCCCACAGACCGCGATGTAGCCCAGTTGCAGCATGGCGTTATCTCCGAACGTGCCCCACGAGATCGGCTGACGGAGCAGATCCGCGAAGGATAGCCAGTAATGGCTGAATAACCAGGGTCCGAGCCAGGCGAGTTGCGGAACCGAATCCAGCACCTGCGACATGACCGCGAGGACCACGGTCGCGGCCATCGCACCGACGGGGACATCCGTCATGGTCGAGATGAACAGGCCGATCGCGCACAACCCCAGCAGCGAAACGACGACGAACGCGCCGATCAGAAGCAGCCGAAGACTCGCTTCGCCGAAGCTGACCGTACTGCCGGACAGCAGCGACACGGGCCCGATGGGGAACAGAGCGGCACCGATCGCGAGTCCGGCGGCGACGACGACAAGAGTGCCCGCGATACAGAATACGGCGGCGCCGACGTATTTCACGATCAGTAGGCGGATGCGACCGGCCGGTGCGATCAGGAGGTACCGCAAGGTGCCATGGCTCGCTTCGCCCGCGATGGTGTCGCCTGCAACCACGCCGACCGTCAGCGGCAGAAACAGCGGGATGCACACGAGCAGGCCGGTCAGCCCGACGAAGAATCCGTTGTGCGTGATCTGGCTCAAGAACTGAGGGCCGCGCCCCGCCGGCGGCTCATGCGTCGTCAGGCGCACTGCGATCGCAATCAGAATCGGCACCGCGGCAAGCGCCCCGAGCATCGCCCAGGTGCGCCAGCGCCGGAACAGCACACTCAACTCGGATGCCATCAGCGACCAACCGGCATTCGACCCGAGTTTGACCGTCGCGATTTCAGCCTGCAACGTCGAACCCCTCACCGGTCAGTTCGACGAACCGATCTTCAAGGCTTGCCCTCTCGACGGCGAACCCGCGCACACGCACTCCGCCGTTCACGAGAGCCGCGACGATCTCCTCGGCCGCCGGCGACGCCGCACCTGCAACCTCCGCGCGTGCAGCATCCGCATCGGCAGCTTCCGCATCGGCCGCGTCCGTAAGCTCGGCTTCAACCCACTCCCCTGCCCGCTCCCCCGCAGGCACGTGCTCACAGCCGAGACCTAATCCAACGAGAATGCGTGCCGCCAATTCCTGATCGGGGGTCTGCACTCGCACGCGCGCACGACCGGAACGGCGTAAATCGTCGATCGTGCCCTGCGCGACCAATTTGCCCGTGCTGAGGACGGCAGCGTGCGTGCACATCTGTTCGATTTCGCTGAGCAGATGACTGGAGACGAAAACCGTGGTGCCGTCGTCGGCGAGCGACTGCACGAGATTGCGCACCTCGCGGGTGCCCTGAGGGTCGAGCCCGTTGGTCGGCTCGTCGAGCACGAGCAGTTCGCGTGGCGACAGCAGCGCCTGGGCGATGCCGAGACGCTGCTTCATGCCGAGCGAGTAGGCGTGCACCTTTTTGCCCGCCGCATGGCTGAGCCCGACCCGATCGAGCGCCCGAGCGACTCGAGCGCTGCGCGTGGCTATGGACGCGTGCCGATCGGCCGAGTCGAAGCGGTGCAGGTTCGCGGTGCCGGACAGGAACGGATAGAACGCCGCGCCTTCCACGAGCGCGCCGACGCGCGGTAGCACGTCGGCGAGCGATTCCGGCATTGCCTGCCCGAGTACCTCCAGTTCGCCGCTCGAGGCGCTGGCGAGTCCCAGCAGCATCCGGATGGTGGTCGTCTTGCCGGAGCCGTTGGGCCCGAGGAAGCCGAACACGGCACCGCGTGGCACGGCCAGGTCGACGTGATCGACGGCGACGCGACGACCGAACTGCTTGCTCAAACTTCGGGTGCGGATCGCCAGTTCGGCGTCCGGCGCTCGGCCCTGCACTAACCGGCGGCCGCGGCCTGCAGCGCCGCCACCGGGACGGACCCGACGAACACGCGTCCGTCCGTGGTCAGCAGCACGTTCACAAGCGTCGTGCTGAGAACGCGGCCCCCCGCGACGGAGGTCGTGAGCTGGTTCAGCAGTGGCATGTCGAACACGTTCGCGGGCACTGCGCCTGCTGGCACCTGCACGACGGTCGACCAGTCGCTGCCGGTGACGACCCGCTTCTCGGTCGTGCCCGGGCTCGGCGCACTCTTCTGCGGCTGCGACTTCGTCGGCAGGACGTGCTGCTTCACAGTGGTTCCTGCCGGCGGCGAGAAGGAGAACAAGTCTGCAGACGGCGCCTGGTAGTTCAGATCCGAGAACGCGACGCTGAACGCCAGTGCCTGCGCACCACGCGCCGTCACAGCCACGCTCAACGGGAAGCCGTTCTGGGCATCCACGGCGATGGAGACCGAGCCGACGAGGGTGCCGGACGTTCGCGGAGTCAGCACGAGATCGTAAGCGTCATGGCCGGCCACGTTCGTATTGGCCCCGAGCGTGACCGCCGTACTCGGGGTGAGGTTGGCGAGCAATTTCTGCGCGAGCTGGGCGGGGGTCTGCATTGTGGCATCCGGCTGGGGGGCGGATGCGCTCGGCAACGTCACGTGCGTTGCCGTCGCCTTCTGCGAGTCGTACAGCCACAGATCGCTACCGCTGCGCACCAGATCCCGTTCAGCGAGGGTGTCCATCACTTGGACACGCTCCTTGGTGGGGCCGTCCGCGTAAACCCTGAGCGTGTGTGAGCCGGTCAACAGCTCGAGCGCGGACGCGGCCGCGGCATCCGTACTTGAGGCCCCCATGGATCCGGCTGCACCGGCCGCCGGCCCCGTTGTCGGCAGCTCGGGCAGGCCAAGATCAGAACTCTGCTGCACGGTGCCGGAGAACGCGTTGACAGAGTTGCCGGCAATCAGCGCCACCACCTGTTCGGGTGTCTTCGCCGGCAGAGTGACATCGGCCACCGCATTGGCTGCCAGAGTTCCGCCGGCGATCAGCACCGGAACCACCACTGCAGGCAGCCAGCGCAACAAAACACGACTCATCTGGAAGCCTCCTCAAGGCGACACCTACTGCGAGCCTACGCCGCGTGGCGCTCCCTCGACGGCATTCACCAACGACCCTCAGCTATCGATCATCTGCTCCTCAGAGGACCTCCTTGTCGAATTCACGTCGGCGGTCTTCGAACGGTGCGCGGCGCGGCAGACTGGAGTTATGACAGCAACGATCCCCACCGCCTTTCGTTACCTGCTCGACCAACCGGTTTTCGGCTGCCTGGGCACTATTCGTCCCGACGACACCGTGCAGGTGAATCCGATGTGGTTCGAGTTCGATGGTGAGCACGTGCGTTTCACACACACGACGAAGCGGGCGAAGTTCCGCAACTTGCAGCACAATCCGTCGATGAGTCTCGCGATCATGGATCCGCAGCATCCGGTGCACTACCTGGAACTGCGCGGCACCCTGACCGAGGTCATCCCTGATCCCGAAGGCGCGTTCTACGTGCGGCTCGGCCGTCGCTACGGTGACCCCGACACGCCGGCACCCGCCGATAAGGCAGACCGTGTCATCCTGGTGATGAGCATCGAACACACGACCCACCAGTAGACCGACTTTCGAGGAGCACGGCGTGCCTGAACGGAACGTTCGCATCGGGGTGCAGATCGCACCGCAGCACATGAGTTATCCGGCCATCCGCGACACCGTCGCAGAACTCGAAGACATCGGCATCGACGTCGTCTTCAACTGGGATCATTTCTTTCCCCTTTCCGGCGACCCGGATGGCCTGCACTTCGAGGGCTGGAGCATGCTGGCCGCGTGGGCGGAGCAGACCCGCACGGTCCAGTTCGGACCTCTTGTCACCTGCAACTCGTATCGCAATCCCGACTTGCTCGCGGACATGGCGCGCACAGTCGACCACATCAGCCGTCATGGGGGCGAAGCGGGCCGCCTCGTCTTCGGTATCGGTGCCGGTTGGTTCGAACGCGATTACACCGAGTACGGCTATGAATTCGGCACCGCGGGACGACGCCTGGATTCATTGAGCGATGCGCTGCCGCGCATCAAGGCGCGCTGGACGGCCCTGAACCCACCGCCGACCCGTTCGATTCCCGTGCTGATCGGCGGGGGCGGCGAGAAGAAGACGCTGCGTATCGTCGCAGAGCACGCCGATATCTGGCACAGTTTCTCCAACGTCGACACGCTCGCACACAAGCTGGGTGTGTTGCGCGATTGGTGCACCACGGTCGGGCGCAATATCGACGACATTGAGCTCTCGACGGAGCTGCCCCCTCACCACGGCGGCGGCATCGGCGACCGAACGCGACTCGAAGCACAACACTCTCTCGGCGTGCGACTGTTCACGATCGGGCTGAAAGGACCGGAAATCGACCTCGGGCAGGTGCGCGCGCTCGTTGACTGGCGCGATGCCGCCAATGCTCACTAGCGCGGACTCTGCCCGTGCGGAAAGATCGAGTCATGCAACCCTCGGTCATGTTTCCGGTCGTACCGCCCGTTTCGCCGATGCTGGCGAAGGCGGTCGACGCCGTGCCCGCGCCGGACAGCGTCGCGGGCGGCTTGAGCTATGAGCCGAAATGGGACGGATTTCGCGGCATCGTGTTCTTCGACGGCGAATCGTGCGAAATCGGCAGTCGCGGTTCCAAACCGCTAACCCGGTACTTTCCTGAATTGACGGATGCGTTCACCCGACTGCTGCCCGGCCCGTGCGTTCTCGACGGAGAAATCGTGCTCCGCCAAGGCAAGCCCGGAGCCGAGCGACTCGACTGGGAGGCGCTGTCGCAACGCATCCACCCGGCGGCGAGCCGCGTCCGCACGCTGTCGCTCGAGACGCCCGCAATGTTCGTGGCATTCGACCTGCTCGCCGACGGCGAGACCAGCTACCTCGACCGACCTTTCGGCGATCGCCGGGCGGCGCTGGAAACACTGATCGCGCCACTTGGCGACCCGATCCGGCTTTCGCAGACCACTGCCGATGTCGTTCTCGCCCGCCGTTGGCTCGTTGAATTCGAGGGCGCCGGTCTGGACGGCGTGGTCGCCAAACCGTTGGCTGCAGCGTATTCCCCGGGCAAGCGCGTGATGCTCAAGATCAAACACCACAGAACGGCGGATGTCGTCATCACCGGCTATCGCGTTCACGCCAGCGGCAACGGGGTCGGCTCTCTCCTGCTCGGGTTGTACGACGCAGACGGAGAACTGCGCAGCGTGGGAGGGGCATCCGCATTCACGAACGCGCGTCGACTCGAGTTGATCGACGAACTCGCGCCGCTGGTGCTGCGGGATGAGTCCGGCGACGTGGTGACGGGCGAGGGCGAGCGCAACCGGTTCTCGTCCGGAAAAGATGTCTCGTTCATTCGGCTCGAGCCGACCCTGGTCGCCGAGGTGCGCTACGACCAGATGGAGGGCATGCGGTTTCGGCACACCGCGCAATTCGAACGCTGGCGCCCCGACCGCGAAGCGCGCTCGTGCACGTTCGAACAACTCGATCGCCCGATCGCGTATGACCTCAGCCGAGTGCTCGGCCCGACGACGCGAGGCTGACGGGCACTCGGCCGACGGGCACTCGGTTGACGGGCACCTGCCGGCGGTCACTCTGCTTTGCGCGCCCTGCTGGGCTGCACGCGCGGCGGCTCTCCAGGCATCTTCGGAAAGTCGGGCGGGAATGGCAGTTCGCCCAGACCGGCGGCGAGATCCCTCTCCCACCACGCGAGCAGTTCGTCGATCCCGCCCGGCTGAGCCTGGATGTCCGCCCAGGGGTCCCCCAGCGCTCGTAGGCGGTCTGGCACGGTCGCGATCGTGAAGCGGGTCGGATCGGCATCCGAAAGCTCATCCCAGTTCAACGGGCAGGAGACGGGCGCGTGTGCCAGTGCCCGCGGACTGTACGCGCCGGCCATTGTGCGGTCGCGGTTGGCCTGGTTGTAGTCGAGGAAGATCCGCGATCCGCGTTCCTCCTTCCACCAGGCGGTCGTGACCTGGTCGGGCATCCGCCTCTCTAATTCGCGAGCCGCCGAGATCACCGCGTGCCGCACGTCGAGGAACTCACGCACCGGCCGGATCGACGCGAACACATGCAGACCGCGATTGCCCGACGTCTTCACGAACGCGGTCAGACCGACCTCGGCAAGCAACGCCCGCAACCGGTGCGCTACCAGGATCGCGTCGCCGAAATCGGTGCCCGGCTGCGGGTCAAGGTCGATGCGCAGCTGATCCGGATTGTCGGAGTCTTCTGCTCGCGAGGGCCACGGATGGAAGACCACCGTGTTCATCTGCACCGCCCAGACGGCCACGGCGACCTCGTCGATGACCAATTGCGGATGCGTGCGCCCGCTCGGGTAGACCACCGGCACAGAGCGCACGTAGTCCGGCGCTCCCTTCGGTGGGTTCTTCGAGAAGAACTGTTCACCGTCGATACCGCCGGGGAATCGCTGCAGGGAGACCGGCCGGTCGCCGTTCGCGGCAACGAACGCGTCGCCGACCGCGATGAAGTAGTTCGCGAGGTCGAGCTTGGTGATCCCCGCCTGGGGCCAGATCACTCGACCCGGGCTGGAGAGTCGCACCTCGCGTTCGCCGTGCGGTCCGCCGACGGTGAGCATCGTTGCTTCGCTTGCCATGCAGTACAACTTAGCCATCTGCCGACCCGCGCGGAACAGCTTGCGGCGTGCGGCGCGTTGCGGTTGCCACCGCCAGGTTGCCACCGCCTAGTTGCCACGGCTCGCCGACCCGGCCACACTGAGGACGAGGGCGCCCACAAACCGCCTCAGGAAACGGGATGCAGATGACCGAGACGGTCGAATCACGAGTTGCGGTCTACATCGACTTCGACAACATTGTCATCTCGCGCTACAACCAGTTGTTCGGCAAGGGGCAGTTTCACGTCGACAAAGCACGAGAGCGCGACCACGCCGACAGCGAAGATGGCAGAGAAAGCCTGTTTCAGGAGCGGGCATCGGAAGCCACCGTTGAACTCGGTGCTGTGCTGGACTTCGCGTCATCGTTCGGCACGATCGTGGTCAGCAGGGCCTATGCGGACTGGTCCGTTCCGGTCAACGCAGGCTACAGCAGACAGCTGCTCGCGCGGGCGGTGGATCTGACCCAACTGTTCCCGACAACGCCGTGGATGAAGAATGGTGCTGACATCCGCCTGGCCGTCGATGTCGTTGAGGATCTTTTCCGATTGCCTGACCTGACCCACGTCGTCATCGTGGCCGGCGACTCGGATTACATCGCTCTCGCCCAGCGCTGCAAGCGACTGGGACGCTTCGTGGTCGGCATCGGCGTAGCCGGGTCGACGAGCAGGCTGCTCGCGGCGGCATGCGATGATTTTGCCGACTACGACGCCTTGCCCGGCATCGGCGACGCCGTGCAGCGTGCTGCGGCCGCCAAAAAGGCGGCGGCGACAAAGAAGGCAGCGGCCACAACCGCAACGCAACCCCCGAGTGCGAAGTCGGCGAAAGGGACGAAGGGCAAGAACACGACCCCCGCCTCGGCGGAGCCGGTACCGGAGGACGACGCAGATGCCGAGGCTGAAGATCCTCAGGAAGTGGCAACCGGGCTGCTCGAACGTGCGCTGCGGCTCGGGCACGCGAAAGACGACGCAGAATGGTTGCACAGTTCGACCGTGAAGACGCAGATGAAGCGGATGGACCCGTCATTCAACGAGAAGGCGCTCGGCTTCCGCTCGTTCTCCGACTTCGTGACCTCGCGCAGTGACATCGTCGAAATGAAAGAAGACGGACAGGCCCGCCGCATCCGGCTGCTGCCGGTGCTGCAAGACAAGCAATAGAGCACGGCGGCGCATTCGAAGAGACGGGTTCGTCAATTCCGACTGTGTTCATAGACCCACGGCCGCCCGCGCGTGTCCAACCGGTGACGCGGGCCTACAGAGTCGAACAAATCCTCATCGTTGTACGCCACATCCCCTTGCCACAGCAGAATGCGACCCTGTTCCGGCGTGTAGAGGTGCGTCGCGTATTCCTGCGGAACCGCACCCCGGGCGCCGGCGAGTACCTCGTCGACGGACGCGGCATCGATAAGTGAATGCAACGTCACCCAGGTTGGTGCCACCAACTGCAGGTGTTCCTCCTTGTGCAGCTGCAGGGCTGACGCTGGATGGATCCATCGGTAGCCGACGCTCTCAGCAGGCGAAAGCGCTATCTCGCCCTCCGGCGCCGAAGCGTAGTAGAACCATGTGCGAAATCGCCGCGGGACGGCCGCGGGCGGCGTCCAGCAGGAGACGAGTGCGAGCGAACCCTCCTGCAGTTCAAGGGCCGATTCTTCGTAAACCTCACGCACAGCCGCTCGACGCGCGGCCTCCTCTTCACCGGGTGCAGCCTGCGCACCCGGGGCTCCTGGCAGGCCGTCCGCGGCGTCCACGCTTCCTCCGGGGAAAACCCATGCGCCAGCGAACGAGCCGCGATCGCTCGGCCGCTCGAGCATGAGCACTTCGGGGCCGCGATCGGTGTCTCGCAACAGCACCGCAGTGGCCGCCACGCGGTGCACCTGCACGGTGCCGGCGCCGGCATCGGCGTTGTGCGTCATGGGTATGCCTTCCAGCTGCTTATCGAGGGTCGAGAGTCGCGTGCACTACCAGTCTCACACCGACAGCAGCGCGGATTAGGCTTCAGGCATGCATGAACACGCCACCGACGGGCAGCAGATCGGCGAACGAACCAGCGCGCTGACCCGTCGAGTTCGTGCACCGAACCCTGGCCCGATGACGCTGACGGGCACGAACTCGTACCTCATCGCCGCACCAGACGCCGACAGCGTCGTTGTGGTCGACCCCGGGCCGCTGGACGAAGGCCACCTCGCAGTCTTGGCGTCGGCCGGCCGGGTCGAGCTCGTCCTCCTCACTCACCGTCACGCGGACCACACCGAGTCAAGAGAACGATTCGCGGCCGTCACCGGCGCCCCGGTGCGTGCGTTCGATCGCGCGCTCTGCATCGGCGCCGAACCGCTTGCGGACCGTGAGGAGCTGTTCTCCGCGGGCACCCGCATCCGCATGATCTGGACTCCGGGACACACCTCGGATTCGGTCTGCTTCCAGTTGCCTGACGATGGTGCGATGGGCGCTGTTCTCACCGGCGACACGATTCTCGGGTCCGGAACGACGATTATCGACTCCCCAGACGGCACCCTAGGCGACTACCTGCACTCATTGTCCGTGTTGCGCGCGATCGGCCCCGCGCTCGTACTGCCCGCGCACGGTCCGACGCTGCCGGACCTTGTGGCGATCTGCGACACCTACCGCGCCCACCGCGAGGAACGGCTCGACCAGCTCCGCGCTGCGCTCGAGAAGCTCGGATCGGGTGCCACAGCCGAGGCCGTCACCGACCTCGTGTATGCAGAAACGGATGCCTCGGTGCGATTCGCCGCCGAGGCATCCGTTCGAGCTCAACTCGCCTACTTGCGTGAAGGACCACGCGCGTAGTCGCCTCGCGTCACCCGTCGCTGCGACGCCCGTCTACCCGCAATCCGTCATCGGCTACGCTCACGACGACTTGGCCACCGCCTCGCAGCTCGGATGCCACCAGCAGGTCAGCGATCCGGTCATCGAGTTCGCGCTGGATCAGCCGCCGGAGCGGACGCGCGCCGTATTCGGGTTCGTAGCCGTGTTCTGCGATCCAGTCGATCGCGTCTTCGCCGACCGTGAAACCGATCTGCTGCGCACTCAAACGCGCTTCGGTCTGAGCCAGGAGCAGCCGCACGATGTCGCGCAGTTGGCCGGGCTCGAGTTTGCTGAACACCACGATCTCATCGATCCTGTTGAGGAACTCTGGCCGCATCGACTCGCGCAGTTTGCCCATCACCCGGTCGTTCAATGCCTTCGCAGAGCCATAACCGTTGCCGGAACCGTCGCTGTCTGCGACGAAACCGAGGGCGCCGCTCTTGCTGGCCAGAAACTCCGAGCCCAGGTTCGAGGTCATGATGACCACCGTGTTGCGGAAGTCGACGGTGCGGCCCTGGCCGTCGGTCAGCCGGCCGTCGTCCAACACCTGCAGAAGCAGGTTGAAGACATCCGGATGGGCCTTCTCGATTTCGTCGAGCAGGATCACCGAATACGGGCTGCGACGTACGCGTTCGGTCAGTTGCCCGGCTTCGTCGTAGCCGACGTACCCGGGAGGGGCGCCGACCAGTCGGGAGACCGTGTGCCGCTCACTGAATTCGCTCATATCGAAACGCAACATGGCGGTATCGGAACCGAACAGCGATTCGGCAAGCGCCTTCGCCAACTCGGTCTTGCCGACCCCGGTCGGGCCGAGGAACAGGAAGCTGCCGACCGGGCGTTTTGCGTCTCCCATGCCGGTGCGGTTGCGGCGCACCGCCTTGGCCACCCGCGTCACCGCATCATCCTGCCCGATGACCCGCTTGTGCAAATCGGCCTCGAGGTGACCGAGGCGTTCACGGTCGCCTTCGGTCAACCGCGCTGCGGGAATGCCGGTCGCGCGGGCGATGATCTCGGCGATCTCGGGCTCGTCTACCACCGTCGAGCCGGCAGCTTTGCTATCCGCAGACTCCGCCTCGGCGATCCGGGCGCGCAGCGGCTCCAACTCGTCGCGCAATGCGGTCGCCTCCTCGTAATTCTCGGCGGTAACCGCCGCAGCCTTGCGCTCGTCTAGTTCGGCGAGCTGCTCGTGCAGCGCCTTGAGGTCCGTTTGGTTGCCCAGCTTCAGTCGCAGCCGCGCACCCGCCTGGTCGATCAGGTCGATCGCCTTGTCCGGCAGGAAGCGATCCGGGATGTAGCGGGCGGATAGCTCGACCGCGGCGCGAATCGCCTCATCCGTGTAGTGCACGCCGTGGTGAAGCTCATACGCACCCTGCAGACCGGCAAGAATCCGCACGGCATCCTCCGTGCTCGGCTCGCCGACGTGTACGGGCTGGAAACGGCGCTCCAGCGCAGGGTCCTTCTCGACTTTGCGATACTCCTTGAGCGTCGTCGCACCGATGACGTGGAGTTCGCCACGCGCCAGGCGCGGCTTCAGGATATTTCCGGCATCGGTACCGCCCTCGCCGGAGCCGCCCGCGCCGACGACGGTGTGCAACTCGTCGAGGAACACGATGAGCGTGCCCTTGTTCGCGCTGATCTCGTCCATCGTCTTGGTCAGCCGCTCTTCGAAATCGCCTCGGAAACGCGTTCCGGCCAGCATCCCCGGAAGGTCGAGGGCGACAACTCGCTTGTCGCGCAACTGCTCCGGCACCTCGCCGGCGACGATCGCCTGTGCCAGGCCGTCGACGATTGCCGTCTTACCGACTCCCGCTTCGCCGATCAACACCGGGTTGTTCTTGGTGCGCCGCGACAGAATCTCGATCGTCTGTTCGATCTCGTCGGCCCGGCCGATCACGGGATCCAAGGCGCCGCTCTTGGCCAGTGCCGTCAGATCGGTGCCGTACGTGTCGAGCATCGGCGTTTGTGAGGTTCCGGATGCCGCCGGCAGGCCGGTCGCACCTGGCTGCCCTGTTGCGGTCGCGCCGCCAGCTTCCGACTCACTGGCACTTTGTTGCAGCGCCTGCGGCGTGACGCCTGCCGCACTCAGCAGCTGACCGGCGGGAGCCTCCTGATTCACAACGAATGCGAAGAACAGGTGTTCCGGGTCGATGTACGTCGAACCGAACGCTCGTGCGACCTGATGCGCGTCGAGCAGCGCGCGCTGCGCAGAGTGTGTCAGCGCCGGCGTTGCGTCCGCCGCCTCGCCTGCCGGCGCGGGCAGGCGCTGGTCGATCGCGGCCACAATCGATGCCGGGTCGACACCGACGCGCTTGATCACGTCGCTGATCGACGATTCGCCGATCAGCACGCGCAGAATGTGCAGGGCATCGACATCGGAATGACCGTGCTCGAGGGCGAATCGCGCCGCCTGATTGATCACCGCGTGCGTGCGTTTGCTCAGCAGCCGGGTGATGTCGATCGCTCGTCCTGACTGGGCTGCCCGCTGCCCTTGCAGGTACCGGGCAAGAAACTCGTCGAACGAGCCGGCTCCGGATCCCACCGGGCCGAAGTATGTAGGCATCAGACCTCCTGTTAAACTTGAGTGCCTTTCACTCAAGTTAACGCCGAGGGTGACGATTCATTCCCGCTGCCGGGTCGCCAATTGTGCAAGATCCTCCGAGACGAATCGCCGGATGCGCCCAGCGCGCTCCCGCAGGTAGCGTGCATCGACTGGGATCCGCCGGCGCTCGAGCGTGTCTTCGATTGACGATGCAATGTCACCCCAGGCGTCGTCGCGGGCACGCTCGATGAGTCCCAGCAGAAAAGTCTCGTCTTCCGCTCGCTCTCGCAGGGTCGTCGCCATCACCTCGGAGAGTTCCTCGCGACGGCCGAGATTGGTCAGGTCGGCCGCCCGATAGTCGTGCACGTGCTCCGCATCGCCTTCCAGCGTCGCAGACCAGCGCCGCTCCCCTGCGATGCGCTCTGCGACATCCTCCGCCTCGGCCGCCAGCACATCGAGCGCTTCACGCGCCTCATCGCGGTACCGTTGGGTGCTGTACGGCAGGTCCTCGGTCAGCGCTCCGATCACGATACGGTTCTTGAGTCTCATCCGGCTCGCATACTCGGCTAACAGCAGCCCCTCGTCAACTGCATCCGCAAGGCTGACCGGATCCGGCCTCGGCAGCGCCGCCTCGTCGAACGGCCGCACCAGCACGCGCGGCGCACGTCGACGACGAAACCACATCCAACGCCTCATTATCCGATCACAGAAATTTCACGGCTGTGCACGCCACAGCGCGGCGCAAGCCGAAGACTTCACGTTACTCTGGATCAGCGAGGAAGGGACCTCAGATGGCCGCACGGCTACGCGGATCGTGGACGATCGCGCTGCCGGTGCTCGCATTCATTGTCTTGCTGGTGACCTGGCAGCGCAGTCTGCCGCTCGTACTCACTGTGGTGGTGGGGCTCGTTCTGATCGGTGCCGTGCTGATGGCCGTTCATCACGCCGAGGTGGTCGCGCATCGCGTCGGTGAGCCTTTCGGCTCGATCGTTTTGGCAGTGGCAGTGACGATCATCGAAGTCGCGCTGATCATCACACTGATGCTCTCCGGCAAACCGGGAACGGAGTCACTCGCTCGCGATACCGTCTTCGCAGCGGTCATCATCACCTGCAACGGAATCGTCGGCCTTGCCTTGCTGCTCGGGTCGATCCGCCATGGGATCCCGCGATTCAACCCGGAGGGAACGGGTGCAGCACTGGGAATCGTCGCCACGTTGACAACGCTCACCCTGGTCTTGCCGACGTTCACGACGACGGTCGCCGAACCGGAGTTCTCGGCATCACAGTTGGTCTTCGTCGCGATCGCCGCCCTGGTGCTTTACGGCGGCTTTATCTACACGCAGACGGGGCGCCACCGTGAGTTCTTCTTGCCCGTCACAGAGGGCGGCAAAGTCATCGACGGAGACGATCACGCGACACCGCCCACGGTGAAAGCCGCGCTGCTCTCCCTCGGCATGCTGCTGGTTTCGCTTGTCGCGGTTGTTGGGCTGGCCAAGACGATCTCACCCGCGATCGAGGCGGGCGTCGCATCCGCCGGCATCCAGAACTCATTCGTCGGAGTCGTCATCGCTCTGCTTGTGCTCCTGCCGGAGGGCATCGCCGCGTCGAGGGCCGCGCTTCGCAATCGAGTTCAGACCAGCTTGAACCTGGCGTTCGGCTCTGCGATGGCCAGCATCGGGCTGACCATTCCTGCGATTGCTGTTGCCAGCATCTGGTTGCCGGGCCGTCTGGTGCTTGGCCTCGGACCGGTGCAGTTGGTGATCCTGATACTGACGGTCGCCGTCGCGACATTGACCGTGGTTCCCGGTCGTGCCACTCGGCTGCAAGGCCTCGTGCATTTGGTGATCTTCGGGGCGTTCATCTTTCTCGCGATCAAGCCCTGACCTCGCACGATCAAGCCCTGAATTCTCTCGACCGAGTTTCTCGACCGAGCCCCGACATGCACTCAGCGCGGGCGCGACCACCAGAACTCGAGCTGGATGTTGTCGGGATCGCGGAACACCAGTGCAGCGCCGTTCGCGGTGTCCTCTGCCGGGGAATGCACCACGTTCAGCCCGGCCAGCTGTGTTTCCCAGGCATCCAAATCTGCGCGTTCTGCGACGCTGAACCCAATGTGATCCAGCCCCACGTTGCGGTCATCGAAGCGCGGCACCGGCACCACCGTGTGCTGGTTCAGCCCGATCACAAGCCCCGTCGCCTGGTGCACGAGCACGATCATGATGCGGTTGTCGAGATCGACCCTGCGCACACGTCGCAGCCCGAGTACGTCGACGTACCAGCTGGCGCTCGCCTCCACATCGGAAACCGAGAGATCGATGTGCGACGGCGTGCCGAATGCAGGCATGGGCTCCTCCTCTTTCACGTCCAGGCTATCGCCATCCTTCAACTCTCGATCTGCGCGATCTCGATTCAGGCAGCACGTGCCGGTTTCGGCCGGCACCTCCCCCTTTCGGGGATTGACTTGGCGGAGCACCACAATGAAGCTGAGGTATGGCAATCAGCAAGGTGCAACTTTTCTCCATTCCCGTCACCGACCAGGATCGTGCCCGCGACTTCTACGTCGATGCGCTGGGCTTCACACTCAACATGGACACCCAACTGAGCCCCGAGATGCGTTGGGTGATGGTCTCACCGCCCGGTGCCGCGACCGCAATGACCCTGGTGAACTGGTTTCCGACCATGCCTGCAGGTTCCCTCAAGGGCCTCGTATTGGAGACGGACGATCTCGAAGGCGACGCCCAGCGCCTGGCAGACAAAGGCGTGACTGCGGCGGGCGACATTGAGGATGCCCCGTGGGGCCGGTTCATCCAATTCGACGACCCGGACGGCAACGGCCTGATCCTTCAGGCATCGGCCCAACCGAGTTGAACCTCACGCGCAACCGGCGGTTGCCTGCTAGCGAGGATCTCTATACTGCGAACTATGCCCGAGTCGCCGCGATTGCTCCTCATCGAGGATGACGGTCAATTGTCGACCATGCTCGATCGCCTCCTCACCTCGGAGGGCTATGAGGTCGCGCATGCCCCTGATGGCCAGAAGGGGTTGCACAGGGGGCTGACCGAATCGTTCGACGTGATGATCATCGACCGTGGCCTTCCCGTCGTGACCGGCCTCGACCTGCTGGCAGCGTTGCGCCGTAACGGTGTGGCAACTCCGGCGCTTGTGCTGTCCGCTCTCGGCAATCCGTCCGATCGGGTTGAGGGCCTGGACGCGGGCGCTGAAGACTACATGTCCAAGCCATTCGACATCGACGAGCTGCTGGCTCGGTTGCGAGCGGTGCGCCGGCGTGCGATCAGCACAATCGAACTGCTCGGCATCGCGGGTGGCAAACTCGACTCCGAACGCCGGATCGTGTATCTGGATGACGATTCGACGGTCACGCTGTCAGCTCGCGAGTGCGCATTGCTTGAAGAGCTCGCCCGCTGGCCCGAGCGGGTGTTCAGTCGCGACGAACTGCGCGAGTATGTCTTCGCGAACGCCGAAGAAGACGGGGTCGTGGACACTTATGTGCACTATTTGCGCCGCAAACTGGGGCGTCACGTCATTCGTACCGTCTACGGCCTCGGCTACGCGCTCGGGACCGCTCGGTGAAGCGATCGCCGCTCGGACCGGGCCGACCCGACAACATCCGGCGGGCGTCCAATCGTCTTGCCATACAGACCGGCGGGCTCCTTGTGGTGCTGCTCGCCGCGATCGCAGCAGCCGTCTTCATCATCGTCGGCGCCAACCAGAGCGCAGCGGCCAGTCGATTGCTGGAGGATGCGACACAGCACGTCGACTCGGTAGCCGATGCCCCGGCCGGTGTCTGGTTGGCCATCGACGATCACGGCACGTTGTCGGTGTCGCCTGGAATGCCCGCGGGACTGCCGAATCGTGAGGCGATGGAACGCGCCAGCGGCCCACCGGGCGACCCGCGGCAACCGGACGCAACGCAATCCGACGTGACGGTCGGCGGTGTGACCTACATCGTGCGCACTCAGCGCAGCCCCGACCGCGTCGTGCAAGCGGTGTTCAGCAAACAGGACAACGATGCGGAGATGGCGCGCTTGGCCGTCGCATTTCTCGTGGCCGGAGTCGGCGCCGTTCTGCTGGTGAGTGTTCTCGCTGCATGGCTCTCCCGGCGGGTGATGCGACCGCTGTCGGATGCGCTGGCGATGCAAAAGCGATTCGTCGCAGACGCAAGCCACGAGCTCCGCACGCCCGTCACTATTCTGAGCACTCGTGCGCAATTGCTGAAACGCGAGTTGAATCGGCTGCCGGGCGAAACGACGGCTGCACAGGACGCGGATGCACTGGTTCAAGACGCCCGCGCGCTCACCGAGATCCTCGAAGACCTGCTGACGGCCGTGGACCCACGGGAAGCAGAAGCGCGAGAAGATGTCGAACTCGCCCACATCGCTGACGATGTCTGTCGAGGTCTCGCGCAGCGGGCAACCGCGAAGGGCGTGACGATCACTCGCGCTGGGGTCGCGCACGCCGTTGTGGTCGGGTCGCCGGGCGCTCTACGCCGCGTATTCGTCGCACTGATCGACAACGCGCTCGAGTTTGCCCGATCGTCGATCGTCGTCGACCTACGGCGTGAGTCCGGCAACGTGGTCATCGAAGTGACCGATGACGGGCCGGGCTTCCCCGCGGAGATTCGCGATCGCGCCTTCGAGCGCTTCGCGCGTGCACGCCTCACAGCGCAGGACCCAGGCGACGCGAGCGCTGCGCGCCACTATGGCTTGGGGCTGGCGCTTGTGGCCGAGATCGCGACACGCCATGGCGGAACCGTCGAGCTCAGCGACGCGGCAACCGCCCAGACGACCGGCGCCGCAACCGGCTTGACCTCTGGTGCGCTCGTCAGGCTGCGGCTTCCCGAGGCAGTTGCCCGGCCGTGACCGTGCTGCCATCGGAACGCACGGCGAAAACACTGCACTCATACTCGCGCGCCGCCCACTCGACGCCGTGCGCCCCCAGCGCGAAAACTGCCGTTGCAAGGACGTCCGCGATCGTCAAGGTGGGCGCGATCACCGACACGCTCGCCAGTTCGGGATGCGCGGCGAGCCCGGTGCGCCCGTCGACGATATGCTCGCCGCGCTCGTATGCGCCTGACGTCGCGATCGCCTCATCGTGAAGAGCGAACACGGCGATCATCGTCATCGGGTCCCACGGCGAGCGAACGCCGATGTTCCATCCGCTGTGCTCATCCGCATTGCCGCGCACCACGATGTCGCCGCCCGCGTTGATGCAGAAGTCGCGCACACCCGCACGCACGAGGATGTCGGCAGCACGCTGAACCGCCCACCCTTTCACCACTCCGTCCGTGTCGAGACCGGCCCCACCAGGCACCCGTAACGCAAACGCGCCGTTCGAATTGCGCTGCACTGATGCGCCGATCGCGAGCACCTCGCGCAGGTCGTCGCTGTAATCAGACGGCACCAACCGCCCCCGATTGACGCGGCTCACCTCGCTGTCGGGGCGGTACCTGCTGAATCGCCGGTCTGCGTCGGCCAAGGCGTTGAACGCGGAGCCGACGGCGGCCGTGAAGTCGCCCTCGCCACGGATGTCGACCGAGATGGGAAAGCCCATGACGGTCTGCATGTGCCTCATCGCTTGTCGATCGCCGCCTGCACGGACGCCGCATATCCCTGCGACGTGTAGGTCGCACCGGACACGGAGTCGATCTGGGCGGATTGCTTGGACAAGACTTCTTGGGCCAAAATCGGCGCGGCCTGCGCGTTGATCTCGACGCTGCGGTCGCGATCGTTTGGAGACTGTAATTCGGTCACCGCCGTGAGCTTCGTGCCTGAGAACGTGACGGACACCTGCACCGGCCCATACGGCGTTTGTTCCACGGCACCGTTGATCGTCGCCGTGCCGGTGACGGCAGTCGACCCCGAGGATGAAGACCCTGAGGAGGACCCCGATGACGAACCGCTCGTGGCAGACGCGGACGGCGATGCGGATGCTGTCGGCTGCGAACTCGATGCGCCCGCGCCGGCGGCAGGCACACCGACCGCGCTCGACGCCGCCGCCAGATTCGCCCCGGAACCGGTGTACAGTTTCAGCCCGATTGTGAGCCCCATCGTGACCAGGATGGTTGCGAACAGCGCCGTGCCTCGCCACTTCTTGTTCATGACATGCTCAATTCTTCTCGATGGATGACCCGCGACGGCAACCGTAGTTTGTGGAGTGAATCGACGACCTGCAGCGCCATTCCCTCTGGGCCGCACAAGAACACTTCACGTGCCTGGAGGTCTGGAACGATCTGACTGAGCACCTCTGCCGACAGCGGATCGTATCCGAGCTCCTGTCTGCGACCGACCAAGGGGATGACAACCAGACTCGGAATAGCGTTCAATTCGGCCCACAGCGCCAGGTGTTCGCCCGATCGTGCGCGATAGAGGAGCACCACCTGATGCCCCCGAGCCACCAGATCCTCCGCGAGGGCGCGGATCGGCCCGATGCCGGAGCCGCCTGCGATCAACAGAATGCGGGCCCGCGTGGCGCGGTCCGCTGTGAAGTGCCCGAACGGGCCTTCGGCGAAGACGAGCGTTCCCGGTCGAAGTTGCCGGATCGCGCGAGAGTGATTGCCGAGCGCACCAACGGTGATCCGCAGATACTGGCCATCCGGAACGCGCGAGATCGAATACGGATGCGCCGTCAGCAGGTGCCCCCAAGACAGAAATCGGAATGACATGAAGTTGCCTGCACGCACTCCGAGTTCTTCGAGGTTGCGCCCGCTGAACCACACGCTGGTCGTTCCTGCGTTCTCCGCCACGACGTGCTCCACGCGCAACCGGTGGCGCCACGCCACTCGCAGCGGCAACACCACGCGCCAGGTCAGGACGGCGGCCGCCGTCGCGAGATAGAGCAGAAGCCACGCCGCACGGTTCGCCGGATCGTTGATGAAGTGCACTCCCGCGCTCAGTTGGTGCAGGAAGGTGAGGAAGATTGCGGCGTACACGCTCACGTGCAGCCAGTACCAGACCTCGTAGGACAGCCGTGCACGAATAGCGCGGGCACTGCTGAAGCCGATCAGGAGGAAGGCGATCGTGCCGATCAGAGCGGTGAGCATGTCCGGGTAGCTTTGCAGGATCGTGATCAGTTCTGACCATGGCAGCTGCTTATCGAGGAACATGCCGCCGACCACCATGAAGATGACGTGGGTGACGATCAAGAACACGACCGTCGTGCCAAGCGTTCTGTGCCAGGCGACGAGCCTGTCCAATCCGACGGCAGCTTCAAACCACGGGATGCGCGCAATCAGCAGCACCTGAACGCACACCAGATAGCCACCGAGCATTCCGCTCAACTCACCGATCGTCGTCGTCACCTGCGCAGGCGTGCCGGCCAGCGGCGCCGGGGTGGTTGCCCACCACATGAACAAGACGATGAAGGTTCCGACAACGATCGTCAGCCGCAACATCACGGCGCGCGCGCGGGTGGCGGGCGGGCGCCTCCTGCGCAGTGTCTGCGCCTGATTGGCTGAGCTGATCGCGGTCATACCTCAACGCTACGGACGCGTTTTTTGCGCATTCTGGGAAACTGGGAGCAAGCTATGCACGCGGCCTCAACGAGGTGAGATCGGCGGTCGCCGGTCATAGAGTGGGCGCATGCACAACCGCCATGCTGAAGTCGACACGACGATCGGTCGGCTGACGATCTGTGCTGCGGATGACGCCGTCACCGGGCTGTACTTTCCACAGCACCGGCATCTGCCCGCCGCAGAGACCCTCGGCTCACTGACCACAATCGCTGACGATCCGCTCCTTGCGAGCGCCGCGGTTCAATTGTGCGAATATCTGGACGGCACCCGCACCAGCTTCGACTTTCCAATGGCCACCTTTGGCGATCCGTTCCAGGAGCAGGTCTGGGCGATTCTCAGAGAGATTCCCTTCGGACAGACCGTCACCTACGGCGAAATCGCACAGGAACTCGGAAACAAGGCACTGGCCCAGAAGGTCGGGCAGGCGGTGGGGCACAATCCCCTCTCGATCTTCATCGCCTGTCACCGCGTCGTCGGTAAGGACGGCAAGCTCACCGGATACGCAGGCGGCTTGCAGCGCAAGCAATTTCTGCTCGATCTCGAAGCACCAGCTGAGGTGAAGGCCGCCAGGCTGTTCTGAACGCTGCGTCAGCGCGCGACCCTCACCCATGACATGCCGCGGGCCGTGAGACTGTAGCGCTCCCCCGTGCGCACCATGACCATCAGCACCTCTTCACAGGTGGGACACCGCACGACCCAACCCATTGGACTGCCGTAGACGATAGCGCGCGCGAGCGGCTCGACATCTGAGCAGCTGGCACAGCGCTCGAGTGCGGTCGTCACGTCGAACACGAACAGTTCCGCGAGTGGGCCGGCCAGCACGTTGCCGTCAAGCAGGTCGCTGCCAGGCGCATGCTGGCTATGACGCACGGACATCAGCCACCTCCGAATCGTTCTGTCTTCACCAGGTGCGGATCGTGCCCGTGCGCGACAAGCACGCGAGAGGTCGCCTCGACGAATCCGGTCGGTCCGCAGACGAAGACCGTCGGATGCTGCGCTGCCGGAATCGTCGCGGCCGCCAGTTCCGCTTCGGTGGCGCGCCCGGGCGGGCGAGGCCACGCATCCGGAACGCGCCGAGTGTAGAAGACCGTGACGCTGACGTCGTCGCCGGGCTGCTCGAGTTCGTCGCGGAAGAACGCGTCTTCGGGTGTTCGCACGGAGTACAGCAGTCGAAACGGCGTATGACTGGCAACTGCTCGATGCGACCGGATCATCGCGATCAGCGGAACAATGCCGGACCCGCCGCCGATCAGCTGCACCGGGTCGAGGCCGGTGCCGTCGGATAGTTCTGGCTTCCAGACAAACCATCCGCCGAGCGGCCCACGGACTTCCAGTTGATCGCCGACCCGAAGGTCGTCGACGAGATAGGGCGAAACCTCGCCGTCCGGCAACCGGTCGACGGCCAGCTCGACCTGTTGGCCTGCGCCGACAGATGCCAGTGAATAGGAGCGCACCGCCTGGTACCCGTCCTCGGCCGTGAGTCGGACATCGGCATGCTGGCCGGCGATATTGCCGGGCCAGCCCGGCACATCCAGCAGGATGCTGCGTCCGCTCGGGGTGAGCATCCGCGTGTCTGCGACGACGCCGACGCGCCAAGCGCCGACGCCGGGTGTCGTCACGGGAGGGCCTTCACGCGTTCGCGTTCACGAGTAGCGCTGTTCCCGCCACGGGTCGCCATACAGGTGGTAGCCGTTCTGCTCCCAGAAGCCCGGCTCGTCGTCGGGTTGCATCACGAGGCCGCGGACCCATTTGGCGCTCTTCCAGAAGTACAGGTGCGGCACGAGCAGGCGCGCGGGCCCACCGTGCTCCGCAAGCAGCGGCTCACCGCCGAACTCGAAGGCGATCCAGGCCTTGCCGTCCCGAAGATCCGCCAGCGGAACGTTGGTGGTGTAGCCGCCATACGAGTGCACCATAACGAACTCGTCAGTGGTCTCGACGTTCTCGAACAGGGTGTCGAGAGAGACGCCGCGCCAGTGCGTGCCGAGCTTCGACCAGCGGGTCACGCAGTGGATGTCCGTGGTGACGTCCTCGATCGCGAGCTGGTGCAGCTGCGTCCAGTCCCACCGATGCGTGACCCCGCTCTCGGTGCGGATCAGGAACTCCCAGTCGGCGGTGGCGATCTGCGGCGTCGGCCCAGCCGAGAGCACCGGGAAATCTTCGGTCAGATACTGCCCGGGCGGCAGGTCCGGGTTGTGCTCGCGGCTGCGACCACCGAATCCGCGGGTGAAGATCGCCATCGCTGCGCCTCCTCAGCTGGCGGGCTGACTCTCGCGATGCGGCAGCTTCCAGCCCGGCCGCACGTAGTGGCAGGTATACCCGTTCGGGTACTTCTCGAGGTAGTCCTGATGCTCCTCTTCTGCCTCCCAGAACGGCCCGGCCGCCGTCACCTCGGTGACGACCTTTCCCGGCCACAGGCCGGACGCGTCCACATCCGCGATCGTCTCTTCGGCGACGCGCTTCTGCTCGTCGGACGTATAGAAGATCGCCGAACGATAGCTGGCTCCCACGTCGTTGCCTTGACGATCCCTTGTCGACGGGTCGTGGATCTGAAAGAAGAACTCGAGCAGATCGCGGAAGCTGATCTGTTCAGGGTCGAAGACGATCTCGACGGACTCGGCGTGACTGCCGTGGTTGCGGTACGTCGCGTTCGGGGTTGTGCCACCGGAGTAGCCGACCCGGGTCGAAATCACACCTGGACGCCGACGAAGCAGTTGCTGCGCTCCCCAGAAGCATCCCCCGGCAAGAATCGCTGTCTCTGTTGTTCCCGACATCGTGATGATCTCCTCTCCCCCAGCAGCGTACGCCGCTGCCGGCCTCACAGGGCTAGACAACCGTATGACCTGTCGCCCTGTTCCCGCTTCTCTGGGTGCGCGCTGTGAAATTGCGGAAGTGTCGCATTCTTCAACAACGCGAACGTGCCGTGGCAGACTCCGGGTATGAGCATTCGCAATCAGCTGACCGACGTGATGATGAAGTCGATGAATGCGTCGCACCGCGCGCTGGTGGCGGTGACGCGTGGACACGTCGGATGGTCGATGGGATCGGTCACCGTCGTCGAACTCCACACGATCGGCCGCAAGTCGGGCAAATCCCGCGCGACGATGCTCAATTCGCCGGTGCATGATCACAGCCGATACTGCCTGGTCGCATCTAAGGGAGGCGACGACAGGCATCCGCAGTGGTATCTGAATCTTCTGGCCAACCCTGACGTCGAATTGACTGTGCGTGAGAAGACCATTCCGATGCGCGCGCGAAAGGCGACACCTGAGGAACGAACCGAACTGTGGCCCGCGATCGTCGCGTCGTACCACGGCTACGCCGAATATCAGAAGAAGACCACCCGTGAGATCCCGGTGGTCATCTGCGAGCCGCGCCAGGCCGCATAGCGAGGAACAGCCGGCTGGGACTGCACAAGGGCCGACGTGGTCTTACTGATATGATGGCTTCATCATATTGCAATCTGATTCCCGAAGCAGTGCCCGAGCTCGCGAAAGGAGCTAGCCACAACTGTGATCATCGCGACTGAACAACGCCCGCTTTACGAGATCAAGGCGAACCTGTTCAGGGGACTCGCGCATCCGTATCGCATCCGCATCCTCGAGATCCTCTCAGCTGCGGCGGCTGCCGCGGCGGTATCGCCATCAACGGAGACCGCGGAGGTCTCCGTCACACAAATGCTGGTCGAGACCGGTCTCGAGCCGTCCCACCTGTCGCAGCACCTGGCGGTGCTGCGCCGCGATCGCCTCGTGCTCTCCGAGCGGCGGGCGAGCACGGTCTTCTACCGGCTCGCATTCCCCGAGGTCGCAGAATTGCTGCGCGTGGCACGCCAACTGCTTGCCGATGTGCTTGACGCCTCGCAACGGCAGTTCCTGTCGGTCGACTCGCTGCCGGTTATCCCAAGCGCCGCGCCGGGAGCCGGTCAGTGAAGGCGCGAGCCGTCGCCATCCGATCGCTGTTGCCAAGCGGGGCCGATTACCGCTCGCTACGCACAAGCTGGCGTGGCGACGTGCTCGCCGGCATCACCGTCGGGATCGTCGCGCTGCCGCTGGCTCTGGCTTTCGGAGTCAGCTCTGGGGCGGGAGCAGAGGCCGGTCTGATCACGGCGATCGTGGCTGGCCTCGTCGCCGCTGTGTTCGGCGGATCCAACATTCAGGTGTCCGGCCCGACCGGCGCAATGGTGGTGGTTCTCGCGCCGATCGTGGCGAGTCATGGTGTCGCAGCCGTGGCCGTTGTCAGCGTGCTGGCCGGCATCATCGTGTTGGCGGCCGGACTGCTGCGACTGGGCAGGACCGTCAGCTACATCCCCTGGCCCGTGATCGAGGGCTTCACGGTTGGGATCGGTGTGATCATCTTCCTGCAGCAAGTTCCCGCTGCGGTCGGCGTCTCAGCTGCCGGCCGCAGCACCAACGCCGTAATCGCGGCCATTCAATCGATTGCGGCTGCGCAGTGGCCGCGGGCGCTCGTGCCGCTTGCGGCTGTGGGTGCCGTCTGTCTCACGATGATTCTGATGGTTCGCGTCAACCGACGCTTGCCCGCCTCATTCATTGCGATCGCCCTCGTGGCGGCGATCGTTGCCGTGACGGGGCTCGACATAGCCACCATTGGCGAGTTACCACGATCTCTGCCGACGCCGTCGATACCGACATTCGGATGGCTCGACCTGACCTCACTCGCCGGCCCGGCATTCGCCGTGGCAGCGCTGGCCGCAATCGAGTCGTTGCTCTCCGCACGGGTGGCCGCATCGATGTCTGACACCGGCCCGTACAACGCGGATCGCGAGCTGGTCGGGCAGGGCCTGGCGTCGCTCGCATCCGGATTCTTCGGTGGAATGCCGGCCACTGGAGCGATCGCTCGCACTGCGGTGAACCTGCGCTCCGGCGGCAAGACCCGCCTCGCTGCGATCGTGCACGCGCTCGCGTTGCTCGGCGTCGTGTATTTCGCGGCGACCGTGGTCGCGTTGATCCCGTTGGCCGCGTTGTCCGGAGTTCTGATGATGACAGCAGCCAAGATGATCTCGCCGAGTATCGTGCGCCGTGTGCTTCGCTCCACCCGATCTGATGCACTCGTGTTCATCGTCACCGCGATCATCACGGTCTCATTCGACCTGATCATCGCCGTGGCCATCGGAATCGCCGTAGCCGCGTTCTTCGCCCTGCGGGCATTGAGCAAGGCGAGCGGAGTGCACCGCGAAGAACTCGATGACGCAGTGTTGCCGGGCGACGAACGTATCGCCGTGTTCCGCATCGACGGTTCACTGTTCTTCGGCGCGGCTGAACGTATCGTCGAACGGGTTTCGGAGCATCACGGCATCGACGTGGTGATTCTGCGACTGTCCCAACTGCAGCTGCTCGATGCCACGGGGGCGCACACACTCGCAGAGCTCGTCACCGCACTCGAGAACCGCGGTGTCACCGTGATCATCAAGGGCATCAAGCCGGATCACCTCGCCCTCCTCGAGCGCGTTGGCGTCATCGGCTCACTGCGCCATCCGAACCATCTCTTCGAGCAACTCGAACCCGCGATCGCACACGCGCGGTCCCACATCCAACGAAACAGGGTGCAATCGTGATCTCAGCAGACGACGCAGCGCAAGCTTCCATCGTTCGGGCCTTCATCGACAACGTCCCCGGCACTGTTCGACGCCGTGATGCTGACACGCTGCTCGAACTGATGACCAGGGTAACGGGGCAGGCTGCACACCTGTGGGGCCCGTCCATTATCGGATTCGGCAGCTACCACTACAAATACAGGAGTGGGCGCGAAGGTGACGCTCCTGCTGCTGCGTTCTCTCCGCGGAAGGCCGCAATGAGCGTCTACCTGCCCGACGGCGTCGGCGCGTACTCAACGCAACTCGCGCGGATTGGCGAGCACACCACCGGCGTCGGATGCCTGTATCTCAAAAATCTCGACACAGTCGACCTCGGCGTGCTCGAGTCGATTGTCATCAACTCGTACCGCACAGTCACGGCGGCGACCTTCGGCCATCGTGCGGCAGACTCCGGTGCTTAGCCCTGCGGTTGGGTGTTCGGCGGTTGGGTGTTCGGCGCTTGGGTACTCGGCGGTTGGGCTCCGGCCATCGTCACCTTCGTACGCCGCGCGTAAGCACCTCCTGCAACCGTGGTGACGAACACGCTGAGTACGGCGCCAAGCAGAATGGCTGCGTCTTCTCCGGGGGCCAGCAGCCCGGATTGAAGGCCGAGCGCGACCGCAGCGATCGGCACACCGAGTTGCCCAGCAGACATCATGGCGAGCAGCCATGGCAGACCTGTCGCGCGCGACACGAGGTGTGCGATAAGAGCCGCTGCGCCGAGAGCGACGCCGAGCATAATCATCCACGGGTGCTCGATGAGCCCGCGCAGTCCGATGGACGCGCCGAGCCAGACGAAAAAGAGCGGAGCGAAGAAGCCCTCTGTCACTCCGAACAGCTGTCGAGCCAGCCGGCGCGGCTCCCCTACCCCGCCGATGACCAGCCCCAGCGCAAAGCCCGCAAGCATGATCGAGATGTGGGTGAACTGGGCGAGTGCCGCCATGGAGAACAGTAGGAGCAGGCTCACCCGCAACTCGAGGGCGAACGCTTGCCGCTCTGAAACCGCGTGGAACCGCTTGAGCGCACCACGACGGTCAAGCCAACGCAACAGAACAAAGAGTATGACGGCGCATGCTCCGATACTCACGGCCCCGAGGCCGGCCCGGCCGGCGTGAACGGGATCGATGGCCAATGGTACTGCGACGATGCACACAACGTCTGCGACAACGACTTGCACGGTGAGGCCCAGAATCCCGGCTCCGGTCAGTCGCAGCGAGTCGACAACGGGCAGGATGATGGCCGCGGACGATGACGCGATCAAAACACCGTACAGCGCCGCGTGTCCCGTGCCGAAGATGGCAGAGAGCGCGATTCCGAGCGCGGCCGCTGCAACGCCGACGACGACGGCCCCGATCGCTCCCCTGCCGAGTGCTGCTCGGATTGCGCGATCCCGCAACGGAACGTGAGATCCGACCACGAACATGGTGAGGCCGAAGCCGATGTCGGCCAGCACGGTCAGCGTCGGATCCTTGGCGTCGATAAGGCCGAATCCCGACGACCCGATGACCATCCCGACGGCCAGCTCGCCGACAGCGACGGGGATGCCCCAGGATCGCCGCAGCGCGAGCAGCGGTCCAGACAGGCCGACGAACACGACGAGGGCCAGGATCGAGAAATTCACTCGCTCACGCTATCAACTCACGCCTGGCCGCCCGGCGCCGGATCGGTGGGCTGAGACGGCTCCGCCTTTGGCTGCTTTTGCCACGGCCACCGACCGGAGATCTCCAGTTCCAGTGAGAAGCTCAAGAATGTGCGGATCAGCACGATGCCGGCAAGCACCGCCACGCTCTCCAACGTGGGCGTGAGCGCGACCGTTCTGATGATGTCTGCCGCAACGAGCAGTTCAAGGCCGAGCAGAATGGAACGCCCCAGCGATCGCCGGAACGGAACGTAGATCGCTCCGCTCTTGCGCAGGTAGCTCCGCACCGCGATGACTGACGCTGCGATCGCGCCGACGACGATGGCAGCGACTCCGGCAAAGTCGATAACCATCCCGATGATCTCGATCACCTGGTGAAATCCCATGGTCCATTGGCACCCCTCACCGGCCTCCGTGTCAAGCTACGGCGAGCGTACCGCGTGGCAGGCGCAGCATCCCTTCGACGGCGTGTGCAAGCAGCACGCTGCGATCCGTCGCTGTACCCCAACGCACGAGCGCCTGCGCATTCAGCCCGTCGATCATTCCGAGGATCTGCCACGAGAGCGATGCCGCGTCATCCGTCTCGAACTCCCCCTCCGCGACACCCCGCTCGAGGATTTCGCGCACGACGGTCTGCCACGCATCCATTTCGGCGCGCACGCGCGCGGCCAGTGGTTCGTTGCGCCTGCCGAGTGTCCAGGCATCCACCCAGATCACTGTCACGTCGGTTCTGCTGCCATCGAGCAAGGTATTCAACAGGTGTGCAAGCTGGTCCACCGCGGTCGGGTCCGCGTCGATCAACACGGTCACCGCCTCGATCTCCGCATGCACGAGCGTTGCGAACGTGTCGGCGACCAGCGCGTCCATATTGGGCTGGTAGTGCGCGACGAGCGCAGAGGCCACGCCCGCGCGCGCCGCGACACTGCGCAGGGTGACCGCGGCGAGCCCGCCATCCAAAGCAAGCCGGCGCGCCGCGTCTGAAATCTCCGCCGCCCGTTGCGACGGCGCTTTTCTTTCGGTCTTCTTGCCTGGAGTTCTTGACATTGTGCCATCAGTATAGATACATTCGCACTGTTATTGATCACGTGATCAACAGTGATTTCACCTGCAATGAAGGAGTCCCGGATGGCCTGGCGCATGCCTGCTGAATCCGCACCGCACGAGCGCACCTGGATGGCTTTTCCGCGCGAAGGGCTGACCCTGGGCGACGACCCTGCGTCGGCCCAAGAGGCCTACGTCACCTGGACCGCCGTCGCCCACGCTGTCGCAGAATTCGAGCCGGTCACGATGGTCGTCGATCCGAGCGAGGCGGAACGAGCCCGCCGCATGCTCGGCAGCGAGATCGAACAGCTCGAGGCACCGCTCAACGATTTCTGGATGCGCGACTTCGGACCGACTTTCGTTGTGGACGACGAACGACCCGACGTGCTCGGCGCTGTCGACTGGATCTTCAACGGCTGGGGCGCTCAGCAGTGGGCCAGGTGGGATCTCGATCGCGAGATCGCGCGGTTCGTCGCCGACCGGGTCGGCGCAGAGCTCGTCAGCTCCGTGCTCGTCAACGAGGGTGGCGCAATCCATGTCGACGGCGACGGCACGGTGCTGGCCACCGAGACCGTCCAACTCGACAGCGGACGCAACCCATATGCCGACAAGCTGCGCGTAGAACAGGAGTTTGCCCGAACACTCGGCACCCGTCACACCGTGTGGCTGCCGCGCGGCCTCACGCGCGACTACGAAGATTACGGAACCCGCGGACACATCGACATGATCGCAACCAGCCCGTCTCTGGGACGCCTGCTCTTGCATTCGCAACGCAACCCGGAGCATCCGGATTTCTCGGTCTCGCGCGATTTGCACGCGTTCCTCGAAACGCAGACGGATGCCGCCGGCCGCCGCTTCGAGATCATCCCGCTTCCTGCGCCGGCAACTCTGCGCGACAGCGAGGGCTTCGTCGATTGGAGTTACGTCAACCACCTGGTCGTCAACGGCGGCGTCATCGCGTGCGGCTACGGAGAAGAACAGGCGGATGCCGCTGCGGCGAAAATTCTCGCAGCCGCCTATCCGGGGCGCCGCGTCGTCACCGTCGATGCGCGGCCGATTCTTGCGCGCGGTGGCGGCATCCACTGCATCACGCAGCAGCAGCCTGCACTCGGTGTCGTCGACGCCAGCACCACACGGCACGGCCGATGAGCCGTCTCGAGGTGGCTGAGGCCACGATCGCACAGTTGCGCGCCGCACTGACGAGCGGAGAGTTGACGAGCGAGCAGCTCCTCGACGAATATCTCGCACGCATTGAGGCGTACGACAGGAGCGGCCCCCTCCTGAATGCGATCGTCGTCATGAATCCGGATGCCCGCGCAGACGCACGCGCATCCGATGGGCGCAGGTCGCGTGGCGAGACGCGCGGCCCGCTCGACGGCATCCCGTACACGGCGAAGGACAGTTACCTCGCCCGCGGGCTGACCGCCGCAGCCGGCTCCCCCGCGTTCGAGCACCTCATCGCACAACACGACTCCTTCGCGATCGACAGGCTGCGCGAGGCTGGCGCGGTGCTCATCGGCCTGACCAACATGCCGCCGATGGCCAACGGCGGGATGCAGCGCGGAGTCTACGGCCGGGCGGAGAGCCCATACAACGCCGATTACTTGACGTCGGCGTTCGGGTCAGGGTCTTCGAACGGCTCTGGCACCGCGACTGCGGCGAGTTTCGCAGCCTTCGGGCTCGGAGAGGAAACCTGGTCGTCGGGGCGGGCACCGGCCTCGAACAACGCACTGTGCGCCTACACCCCGTCGCGCGGCGTGATCTCGGTACGCGGCAACTGGCCGCTCGTCCCGACAATGGACGTTGTCGTTCCGCACACCCGCACCATGTCGGACCTGCTCGAACTGCTGGATGTGCTCGTCGTCGATGATGTTGCCGGCAGCGATGACCGACACCGTGGCGACTTCTGGCGTGTGCAGCCGTGGGTGAAGATTCCGCTGGCGTCCAGCGTGCGGCCCGCGCACTTTCCGGCGTTGGCTCCGGCCGATGCGATGGAAGCGCGCGCGACACTCACCGGCAGACGGTTCGGCGTACCGCGGATGTACATCAACGAGGACCCGGATGCCGGCACCGGCGAGCATACCGGCATCGGCGGGTCGACCGGGCGTGCGATTCACACCCGCGAATCGGTGCTGCAACTGTGGCGGGATGCGAAGCATGAGCTGGAATTTTCCGGCGCAGAGGTCGTGCCCGTCGACTTCCCGGTGGTCTCTAATTACGAGGGCGACCGGGCAGGCGCACCGACCATCGCAACACGCGGCCTCGTCGGCGCGGACTATCTGCAGAGCGAGATCGCCGACCTGTCAGCATGGGCGTGGGACGATTTCCTGCGCGCGAATGGCGACCCGGCACTGGGCCAGCTCGCGGATGTCGACGGTGCGGAGATTTTCCCGCACCCGGAAGGCTCACTACCGGACCGCTATGACGGTTTCGACGATGACATCGCGACCTACCCGGCGATCGTGCGCGATCGCCCGGTGGACGCGATGAGCGACATCCCCTTTCTGGAGGCCGGAGTCCGCGGCCTCGAAGAGACCCGCCGGATCGATCTCGAAGAATGGATGGGCCGGCTCGGCCTGGACGCCGTGATTTTTCCTGCGGTCGCGGATGTCGGACCTGCCGACATGGACGTGAATCCGGCATCCGCAGAACTCGGCTGGCGCAATGGCGTGTGGGTGGCGAACGGCAACCTGGCGATCCGCCACCTCGGGATTCCGACCGTCACCGTTCCGATGGGCACGATGAGCGACATCGGCATGCCGGTCGGTCTCACCTTCGCCGGTTGTGCCTACGATGACACGGCACTGCTGACACTGGCCGCTGCATTCGAAGCAACGGGTTCGCGTCGCACTCCGCCCCCGCGCACGCCGCCGCTGCACTGACTGCCGGCGTTCTGCGTGCTGGCGTTCTGCGTGCTGGTGTTCTGATTGCTGGTGCGCTGACTGCCGTGTGCTGACACTGCTGGTGTGCCGATCGCGGTCCTGTGTTACGCGAGCAAGTCCGCGTGGTGGATCGCGGCGACATTCGGGTGCGCGCGCAAACGGTAGCGCAAGACATTGTCGCCATACGTTTCGAGAATGGGGCTGTTCGTCGGGTCGAGGGAGAGACCGCGCGCCTCGGCCGCGAGTTCCGGGCTCAACGTGAGTTGCGGCATCCGGGTGTCAAGAGCCGGGTTGAAGAAAAACGGGATCGAGATGCGATCTGTGCCGATCAGCGGGGACTCGACGCGGTGCAATGTCGCCTTGAGATAGCCGCCCGTTGCAAGTTCGAGCATCTCGCCGATGTTCACGACAAAGGCGCCTGGCAAGGAAGGTGCATCGACCCACTCGCCTTCGTGCTCGACCTGCAGTCCACCCTTGTCCGGTTCGACGAGGAGGAGTGTGAGGACTCCGCCATCGCGATGCGCGCCAACGCCTTGCTTCGGTGTCGGGTCGGACTCCCCCGGATAACGCACGATCTTGATCAACGAGAACGGCCGCTGCGCGAAAGCCGCGTCGAAGACATCCTCGGGAGCGCCGAGCGACAGCGCCCACGCCCGCAGCAGGCGTAGTGCAACAGTGCTCAGCTCCTCGTTCCAGCGGGAGGTGACCGCCTGTAGCTCAGGTAGTGCTTCCGGCCAGAGGTTGGGACCCTCGAGCCGCCAGTAGTCGGGAACTCCCGGTGCGCGTTCGATCGTGTCCCGCTCAACGCCGATGTCGATCTGCTCGCGCCAGTCGACGTCACCGTGCGTGAGTTCTCCACCCACCCTGGTGTATCCGCGGAACTGCGGGCTCTCCACATTTTCGATGGCGAGTTTCTGTTCTGCCGGCAGTTCGAAGAACCGGCGTGCAACGCGCAGCAATTCTTCGATGAGCGCCTGATCAACTCCGTGCCCCACCAGGTAGAAGAAGCCGATGTCATGCGTGACCTGACGAAGTTCCGCACGGAACGCGTCCGCTTCAGCGGGGCCCGCATCAAGCCGGGACAGGTCGAGAATCGGGAGTTGTGAAATCATACTTCGATCCTTACAGAATCGTGCGGCACGCTCTTCAATTGTTACGACGTGCGCTCTGCGATCCAGGCTTGTCAACGCCGGGCACTTCCTGATCGCGGTGAGCCATGTCAAGAACGTCCGGGATGGTTTGGGCTGAGAGTCGCGCGCCGCACTCATTTGTGTTTGTGTGGTTTCAGGTATTCGCGTTTGGTGTACCAGCCGGGTGGGCTGAAGACGGGTTTGCCGCGAACCATCTTGACGGTGAATTCGCCACGTTCGATCAGGCGGTGATCGAACCAGCAGAGCAGGCAGCCGTTGTCGATTTCGGTGGGTCCGCCCTCACTGTCGGGGATGACATGATGAGCTTCGGCCAGGTACGCCGGGATTCTGCAACCGGGTCTGGCGCAGGTGGGTCCGTCGCGGGCGATCATCGCCTTGCGTTGCGACGGGGTGAAGAAACGCGCCTTGGACGCCAGGTCGATCACCCGCCCACCGGCGTCGACGGTGACCTGTTGGGTGCCGCCGTCGCAAGCGATCTGCCGGATCGTCGCGGCCGGTAACGGCTGATCGGTGCCGACCGCCACCCCGTAACCTTCACCGGCGTCCAGGTCGGTCTGCTGCACGATTGCTAACACGGTCGGGGCGGCACCCTGCAATTGCGGAGTCAGCCCGATCCGGGCGGCGCCCTCGCACAACGCGGTCAGAATGTCCGCGCGTTGCTGATCGGTAGTGCGCGGATCCCGCATCACACCCGACTCACCGTCACCGGTCACACCGTCACCGGTCGCGCCCTCGCCTACCGTGCCCGGATCTGCGGCGTTCTCACCGGCCGCGCCCACGACGGCGCCCCGTGCGCCGTCTTCGTCCGCGGCCAGGAACGCCGGGGCCGTGCGCGGGGACAGGAACGCGTCGAAGACCGGGACGATGATCGCCTCCTGCGCCGGCGGCAACGCCCCGTCAACGCCCAGCATCCCATCGGCCCTGCGGAAGAACCGGATACCCCGTTTGGCCACCAGGCGGTCATCCCGCGGCTGGATGCCGTCTTGATCCAACCGGTCCCTAAACGCCGCCGCCTGAGCCCGGAGCAAATCCGCACACACCGGCGGCGCGTCTTCCGTACCGACCGCGTTGCCCACCAGGGTGGCCTCCGCCCACGCCACCGCCTCGACCGGGATGCTGCGCGGCAACACCTTCAACGTGGTTGTGATCGCATCGGCGGCATCAATACCGATCACCCCACCGGCCAGAGCCTCCCGAACGGCCGGGAACAGTGCCGGCAACGGCAACCCCACATCCGAGATGCGCGGTGCCGCCTGGCCGGCGACCCGCACCCGTTGCCGCGCCGTACGCGAGGACACCCCACTCACCCGCTCAATCAACTGCGCAGCCGTCGCACACCCGTGCCGGGCAGCCAACCCCTCAAACCCCGCCGTACGCGGCGACCGGACCGTGATCTCCGCCGCCACCACAACATGACCGTGATCCACCAGCCGAGTCAAACCCTCCAGACCGGCGGCGAACCGCAACAAACCATCCGCACTCAACACCGTCGGATCCACCTCCACCAGCCGAGCCAACGCCTCACGCGCGCCGTCGATGATCACGCGAGCCGCAGCATCCGCCACCGCCGGAACACCACCCACCGCCCCACCAGCCGCCCCAGCCCCACCCCCGAGACCACCGGCCGCCCTGCCAAAACCACCGGCCGTAACACCGAAATCGGTGCCGAAAGCGTCGGCCGGCGTGCCGGTCGGATCGGGGGCTGCTGCCATGTTGCTCATGACTGCAGTCCATCACCAACCACCGACACGCGAACCCCGTAAACAGCCGGTCACAGCCCAAATTGTGGATAAGAATCCAAACCCACCAAATTGAGGACAAGAGGCCCGTTCAGGTCGGCTTGAGCACCACAAAAGAGTGGGCGCAACGCAGTTCATGGCGCCCCAAATGCTGCGTGACCGCTGTCCGTTCGACACGTCGCGCACCATAATCGGCCGGCGCGCTGTGGTCGCCCAGCGGCGCTGCCGCGCTCGGCGCGCGGTCAGTTCACAGGCGTGTGAACCGCACCGCTACTTCTCGCGGCTCTTCCAGGATGAACTCAACATCGAAAGCCTCTGGGCTACGCGCCTCGAGCTGCGCAAGCAATGGCATCGGCTTGTGATCGACGATCAGGGTCAGCGTTGCGCCAGTCTCGAGTGAGTCGAGCGCGCCGAAAATGGTTGCGTGACGAATGGCGTGCGGGATCAGCCGACCATCGAGCACCACGTGTTTCTCGTTCTCTTCGCCGCAGGTGCAGGCTGTGCCGTCTGCGTGCGCCGCGGCCGGAACAGAGGCTGCGTCTGTAGCGGAAACGAGAGGAAGCGTTGTGCGTATGTCACCCGGTTCTAGATCCATACCTTCGACGATAGCCCTTCGGCGTCACTCACTGAGCGCTCGCTGGCATTCAGCAAATCCATCGAGGCCTGCAGCATGATGGAAAGCCCGCACAGTGAAGGTCGCACGTATGCCGTCAGGTTCTAGTTCCCGCTCCCGGGAGCTCCAGCGCAAAGCCGCAGAAATGATGCGCGTACAGCGCGCCCGCGAACGGCGCCGGCGCATCCTGACCTGGTCGATCTCCGGAGTTCTCGTTGCGGCGATCCTCGCGGTGATCACGGTCACGCTCGTCGTCAACGCCAAGCCAGGTTCCAGCGCAAACGCCTCCGGCGCCACGGACGTGCCCGCGACTCCATCGGTCGTGGCTGTCGGGGCCAGCACGGCCCCGCCGTGGGCGGCTCCGACCGACCCGACCGCACGAGTCAAGGCCGCAGGGCTCGGAATGCTCACCTCGGAGGGCGCCGTCGAGCACATTCACTCGCACCTGAGCGTCACGGTCGAGGGGAAGGCGGTGCAGGTGCCGGCTCTCCTCGGCATCGACGAGACGGCTCAGACGATCTCGCCGTTGCACACGCACGACACGAGCGGCATCATCCACATCGAGTCTCCAGTGAAGTCAACGTTCACACTCGGCGAAGTCTTCACCGAGTGGGATGTCGCCCTCGACGCCACCCACATCGGCTCGCTCGGCGGCAGCGACGGGCAAACCGTCACGGTCTTCGTGAACGGCAAGCAGACATCGGGTGACCCCGCCGCGATCACGCTCGCCGAGCACGAAGACATCGATATCGTCGTGGTGCCGACGGGCACGACTGCAGTCGCCCCAGCCGCATTCAACTGGCCGAGCGGGTACTGAGGCGACGAGCCCCAGCGCCAGCCCGGTCACACTGCCCGGTTACTCCGCCTGATCACGCAGCCTGGTCACGCTGCCCAGTCATGCTGCCCGCTCCTCAGGCGAGCACCTTCGCCTTCGCAGCGGCGAATTCCTCATCCGAGAGGATGCCCTGCGAATGCATCGTGGCGAGGTTCTGAATCTGCGTCAGCACGTCCTCGCCTCCTGCCGCGGCAGGTTGGGGAGCAGCCGCCTGCTGAGCAGCGACGACTTGCTGGGCCGCCGCGTTCATTTGCGCTTGCTGCTGCTCTTGTTCGTAGGCCTGCGCTTCGGATGCCTGCTCCGCTTTGGCGGCATTCCGGCGCTGCATTCCTCCGGACACGGCACCGGCCGTGCCCACAACCACGGCCGTGGTTGCGGCAGCGCCGAGAAGTCCTCGACGCCCCATCCTTCGTCCTAACATTGCTACCTTCTTTTCGTTCGAGGCCGTCGCTCGGGTCAATCCCCGAGCGAACCGACCAGTTCGTTGACTGCGGGAGCCGGGATGCGCTGCGAGTACAGCACCTGGCCGCCCGCACGGTACAGTGCCGCGGCGAACTCGCGCGCCCAGACGTGTTCGACGACGAGGAGTGCCGCGGAGGTTCCCGGTTCGATCTGATCGGCGAACTCGTCGATGTCGTCTTCTCCGGCCAGGCCGAGCTCATCGATCTCAAGCCCGGCGAGCCCGAAGTCATCGGCTACCTCTTCGAGCTCGAGTACGGTGAGTTCGCCATCGCTTGAGCGCGACGCGAACACCATGTCGAGCAACTTCGCGGTGTCCGACTCGATCAGGTTGAGGATCGCTCCGACCACTTCTGGTCCGGGGCGAGATCCGGCGAATCCGATCAGCATGAATTCGACCGGTCCATACGTGAAATCAGCCATCTGATGTCATTCCTTCCTTGTTTTTTGAAACCAATGTTTCTTGAAAAAGAATCTTTACGGCGTGACGATATTGAAGGCGGTGTCACCCGGCGAGAGCACCGAGAAGATCATCCCCAGTTGAGACTGGTCGCCCTCGAGTGTCATGCCCGCCGCGATCGCGCCGGGAAGAGATCCCGCAGCAAGCGGACCGATCGCTGCGTGGCTCAGGGTGACGGTGAGCGCGCTCTGCAATGCAGAATCTTTCATGTTGATGAAGACGCCGTTGTGCAGTGTCGTCCGATAGCGCTCACCTGAATCGGTGAAATTCCAGGTGATCGAACCGTCGAGGTCCCATGCCTTCGGACCGTCGATCTGGATCGCGATGGCGTCGAAGAACTGCTCCGGAGTGATTTTGGCGATCAATCCGCTCAGATCGCCACCTGCCGGGGTACCGAAGTTGCCCGATCGCAGTTCCATCGCCCCGGACAAGTAAGCCGAGCGCCAGGTTCCGTTCTCACTGGCGAACCCCAGTTGCTCCAGTGCGTCGGCAAGCAGCGCCTGTGCGTCCGCGTTATCAGGCTCGGCGAACACGACGTGGTCGAGCACCTGCGCGACCCAGCGGTAGTCGCCGGCCTCGAATGAGCGCCGCGCCTTACGCACGACCTCATCCGAACCGCCCATGAACTCGACATAGCGTTTTCCTGCATCGACCGGGGTATGCGGCCAGAGTCGCGCTGGGTTGCCGTCGTACCAGCCCATGTAACGCTGGTAGATCGCTTTCACATTGTGGCTGACGCTGCCGTAGTAGCCGTGTGTGTGCCACTGCGACACGAGTGCAGGCGGAAGCTCGATCATCTCGGCGATCTCTGCACCGGTGAATCCCTGGTTGATGTAGCGCAGCGTCTGATCGTGCAGATACGCGTACAGGTCGCGCTGAATGCTGAGGAATTGCACAAATCGTTCACGCCCGCAGGTGGGCCAGTGATGCGACGCGAATACGACATCCGCGCGGCTGCCGAAACGCTCGATCGCCTCGGTGAGGTAGTGGGCCCAGACGTGCGGGTTGCGCACAACAGCACCGCGTAGCGTCAGCAGATTGTGCAACGTGTGCGTCGCGTTTTCGGCCATGCACAGTGCCTTCAACTCCGGAAAGAGAAAGTGCATCTCAGAGGGCGCTTCCGTGCCGGGCGCCAGCTGGAACTCGACCTTCACGCCGTCGATGGTGTGCTCCTCGCCGGTCGCGGAAATCTCAACGGTGGGCGCGATGATGCTGAGCGTGCCGGTCGAGGTGGTCTGGCCGAGCCCCGCACCGACGCCGCCGCGCGGATTGCGCGGTAGCACCGCGCCATACATGTAACCGGCGCGCCTGGTCATCGCAATGCCCGCGAAAAGGTTCTCTTCGATCGCGTGCCCCATGAATCCGGCAGGAGCATAGATCGCGACCCGACCGGCATCGACGTCTGCCTGGGTGGTCACGCCGGCGACCCCGCCGAAATGATCGACGTGCGAGTGGGTGTAGATCACAGCGACGACCGGTCGATCGCCGCGATGCTTACGATAGAGCGCCAAGGCCGCAGCAGCCGTTTCGATTGAAATCAGCGGGTCGATGACGATGACGCCTGTGTCGCCCTCGACGAAGCTGATATTCGACAGGTCGAGACCGCGCACCTGATAGATCTGCGGGGTCACCTCGAAGAGGCCCTGCATCGACACGAGTTGTGACTGCCGCCACAGGCTCGGATGCACGGTCGACGGAGGCTCGCCGTGGATGAACGCATAGCTGTCTGCGTCCCAGACGACCTCCCCCGCCGCGTTCAGGACGTTCCCCGGTGTCAGCGACCCGATGAATCCACGGCGGGCGTCATCGAAATCTCGCGTGTCTGCAAATGGATAATCTGCTTCAGCTGCATCGGTCACAATGTGCTCCACTCTGTGTGGCTGTTCGGTACGGCGAATACGGAGCGCGCCGTTCGCTCATACGCGTTCAGAGGCGGGTCAGCCCGTCGCTGAAAATCACGACGCCGATCAGAATCATGATCAGGATGCTGACGATTCGGTTGTTCTTTGCGATCCATTTGCGTGCTCCAACCAACCATTTGTCCGTTCGTTGCGGGGCTAGCATCCGGGCGACGATCGGAATGGCAACAGCGGAGGCCGAGATCACCGTGTAGATCGCGATGACCAGCGCAGTGTTGGCAACGCTGAGCGAATCCGATCGCAGCGACAACCCCGCGGCCGCCGCCAACAGGATCGCTTTCGGTCGAAGGTTCAGCAGCAACGCCAGCCCGAAGGCAGACCATGGCCCGAGCGAGCCGACGGCAGCCAGCCACTTCGGAACGCCGTTCGACGGTTTGCCCACTCCCCGGCGCCACAGCGCGATCGCCCCGACTACCAGCGCCGCGCCAATCACCACAAGCGCGGTCCCGATCCATACTTGCGATTGCTTGGGTGATGACGTCGGGATGACTCGCGCGAGCAGAGTGAAGGCCACGACGACCAACACGATCCCGACCACCCAGCCGAGCAGGAATGTCAGCGAAGAGCGTGACTTGTTCGGTGACAGCAAGATCAAGATCGTGGCCATGATCGGCACTGAGCTGAGCGCGACCGCGACCGCGATCGGAAGAACATGACCCAGCGCCTGCAGCATGAGTGCCCCTTTCGTGGACGATCGGCCCGGACATTTGCGCGGCCTACTGCAACCCCGAAGTCAGCCGGGCAAGACCGTCGAGCACGCTCGACTTCTCAGGCTGCCGAGACCATTCCTCACGGGTCAGTTCGCGGCCGATCTGCCGATAGCCTTCCTCAACGGCACGCATCTGCGTGACGAAGGACGCCCCGCGCACCATCAGCGACACCTCCATGTCGAGGCTGAACGAACGGATGTCCATGTTGCTCGACCCGATCACGGCGACATCGTCATCGATTGAGAAATGTTTGGCATGCAGAATGTATGGAGCAGGATACAGAAAGATGCGCACACCCGCCTCGAGCAGGTCGCTGTAGTAGGAGCGCTGGGCGTGGAACACCGGCCCCTGGTCTCCGATCTCTGAAACAAACAGTTGCACGTCGAGCCCGCGCTGGCACGAGGATGTGATTGCGTACATCATTGCTTCGTCAGGCACGAAGTACGGGCTTGTGATGATGATCCGATCCTGCGCCGAGTACAGCAATGCGAGGAACAGCCGCAGATTGTTCTCGCCGTCGAACCCCGGCCCGCTGGGCACCACCTGGCAGTCGAGTGCAGCCGAGGAGGTGTCAGCCGGAACGAGGTCGGCGGCGACCCGCTCATCCGTGATCAGTTCGTCCGTTTCGCTGTACCAATCGGACAGGAAGATCACGTTGATCCCGCTCACGACGGGGCCGGTGACCCGCGTCATCAACTCCTGCCATTGCAACCCCCGCTTGATGTTCTTCGGTGAGTTGTAACTGCGGTCGATCAGGTTCTGCGAACCCATGAAACCGACTCGGCCGTCGATTACGACGAGCTTGCGGTGATTGCGCAGGTCCGGCCGTTGGTACTTGCCCTTCAACGGCTGCACCGGCAGCATGAAACTCCAGCTCACGCCGATCCGATCAAGCTCGGCGAACGTCTGCTTGTGTCCGGCAGTCCTGATCGATGCGACATGGTCGAGCAGCACCCGCACCGTGACACCGCGTTTGACGGCAGCCTCCATCGCGGCGAAGAACCTCTTCGTGGTCTGGTCGAAGGAGACGATGTAGAACTCGACGTGTACGAACGCCGTCGCCGTGTCGATGTCTGCGGCCATCGCCTCGATCGAGTCACCGTAGTCTCCGATCAGAACGGCGGTGTTGCCGCTGACTAAGGGCACAGCGCCGAGCGTCTGATTGAGTTCGACGACACGCGCGAACCAGGCAGGCCAGTCATCCCGATCCGAGGCGAGGTCCATTCCGGCCGTACCGGCTGCGATCATGGCGTTGATCCGCTTCTGCTTCTGCCTACGACGCCGCGGCAGTTTCGAACTTCCGAGTAACAGGAAGAAGATCACACCGGCGTAAGGAATCAGGAACACGGCCAGTAGCCAGGCCATTGCGGAACTCGGCTTGCGGTTTCGCGGAATGATGATGATCGCTGCGATGCGGATGCCCAGGTCTACGACGACAGCGAGAATCCAGATCAGATTCGTTGTCTGCAGTGCGTTCACGAGGCGCGCCCTTCCGGCTGTCGATGACGGCCGCATACTGTGGGCCTCCCTCAGCGTCGACGCTAACGCCGGCTCAAGCCGGCCTGCATCATCCGAATGGGATGACGCCCGGTGCCTTCACAATCCCTAGCGTGATGCCATGACCATGGAAGCGCGATGAGCGAATCGGGCGTGCCGCGTCATCAGTCGGCTGGCGCATTCCCTCGAGGAACGACCACTCTGATCGCTTTGGCCGCGGCCACCGTGACGGCAATCGGCATTAGCGGCATCAAAGGCATCATTGCACCGGTGCTGCTCACGTTGATTCTGACGATCTGCGCGAATCCGGTGCGCACGTTTCTGCTGAAACACGGCGTACCGGGCGGCATCGCAACCGGCTCCGTCATCCTCGTCGTGTTCGGGTTGCTCGCGGCATTCACGTACACGATCATCATCGCGTTCGCACAGTTCGTGACGATGCTGCCGAGCTACTCGAAACAGTTCGCGCAGGTCGGCGCGAACATCGGCGCGTGGCTCACCAGCATCGGCATCGGCCCGGACCAGGTGAAGGCTGTCGAGAAAGGAATCAGCCCCAGCAACATTGCCGGCGTCGTGACCGGGGCGTTGGGCAGCGTCGTCGGCATCACAGCATCCCTCGTGATCGTGCTGACCATGATGATCTTGATGGCGGCTGACGCGGTGTATACGCGAACGATTCTCGCGCAATTGTCGACGCGCAAACCCGACCTCGTCATCGCGATCGACCAGTACGCGTCGAACGTGCGCCGCTACATGGTCGTCACCACCGTGCTCGGCGTGGTTCAGGGCATCCTCAACGCGCTGGCTCTGTACATCATGCACGTGCCCGCCGCACTGTTGTGGGGTTTGCTCGCCTTCCTCTGCAGCTTCATCCCCAACATCGGCTACTTCTTCGCGATCACTCCACCGCTGATTTTCGGCGGCCTGGTTGGCGGCTGGCCGACCGTCATCGCCATCATCATCGTCTACGGCATCATCAACGCGGTCGTGCAGTCGATCATCCAGCCGCGCGTCGTCGGCCACGCTGTTTCACTGAGCCAGACGATGACGTTCTTCTCCGTGCTGTTCTGGGCAGTCATCATCGGGCCGATCGGCGCCATTCTCGCCATCCCGCTCACCTTGCTCGTCAAGGCGATCCTCATCGATTCGAACCCGGAATCGCATTGGGTGCGGCCAGCACTCGGGCCCACTTCCGAGACCAGGAATATCCTGAAAGCAAACGATTCCGCAGCCAAGCAGGATCGAAAGGACCACAGGGCGGATCAGAAGGCACAACGCAAGGCGCGGTCGGCCGCGCCTCCCGAGTGACAAGTCAACTCAGCGCGACGGGCGCGATTCACAACCCCGGCACAGCGGTGAGCCTGCCGCTTGAGACGGCCTCGACGAATGCAGCATAGTCTCGCTCGTTCTGGTCGGCATATGCCGTTGAGAAGTCAGCGATCGCGCGATCGAAGCGGTCGCCTTTTCCCAGGTAAGCGGCGATCGCGACGCGATCACCCGAGCGGGAATGTGCTCGGGCCAGCGCCTGACCGCAGAGCCGGGCATAGAACTTGACGCCGCGGGCGCGGACGTTGTCGACGTCGACCGAACCCTTCCAGTCGTGGAGCTGTCGAACATAGAAGTCACGTTTGACGCCGTCGACACCATCGACTTGCTGCCAACCGAGAAAGATGTCGCTGGCAGCCTGCATCAGTCGCTGTCCTGCAACAACGCGCTGACCGTGCTCGGCGTATTGACTCGGGCCGAGGAACCGCTCCAATACCGACTCCTGCGCTTCCTTCGCCTGAAGGACCAGCGAATCGTGATCGTCGCGGCCCCGCAAAAGCAAGACCCACGCCCGGGTGCCGACGCTTCCGACTCCGACCACCTTCCGGGCCATGTGCACATAGCGATATTCCTGGATCGGGTGCCGCTCACCTGGAAGGGTCGTTGTGTAGTCCTCGATCAGCGACCGCATGGTTCCTTCGAACCTGCGCCGAGTGTCGTCGTCAGGGGCAATATTCTCGATGGTTTCGATGAGCGGCGGATCCGGTTGGATTCGAAGTTGGCCATCGACCACCCGCACGAGCTTCGCAACAGCCCCGGCGCTGTCTTTCGTCCTGGCCTTCGCGATGATCTCGTCAGCCTTGCCCATTTGACGGCCGCCCACGTGCTTGGCATGCCGTTCTGCTCGGAGCAATTCCAGAACCTGATCGACATCGAGCCGGTCGTACCAGGCCTGCAGCACCGGAGCGTGTGCCGCCTCGCGCATCTGTTCTCGATAGCTGCGTGACACCGCACGCGTCGCCGCACGGCGATCGGATTTCGACAGCTTCGCGTTGCGTCCCCCGATCTCGAAACTCGCAGCGAGACGTTTCAGGTCCCATTCCCAGGGTCCTGGCAGCGTTTCGTCGAAGTCGTTGATGTCGAAGATCATGGTGCGCTCCGGAGTGCCGAACACGCCGAAGTTCGACAGGTGCGCATCCCCGCAGAGTTGCGTAATGATGCCGGAGTTCGGTGTCGTGGAGAGGTCCGAGGCCATGATCAGCGCGGCACCTCGGTAGAAGGTGAACGGCGAGACCATCATGCGCCCGTAGCGGATCGGCACCAGCTCGGGCACACGACTGGCGGCCTGCTCCTCGAGGAGTGCAACAGGATCAGGTCGGTCGCTCGACGGAACCCAGGCCGCATGCAGGCCTCGCGGAACCCGCTTGCGTGCGGCGCGGCCGATCGCTCGGCGCACCTCGAAACTGGGTATCGCAGCTTCTTGCACCGGAGCCTGTGGATCGGATGCGTTCGCCGATTCGGGTGTGCTCTTTCGGGTTTGCGTTCGTGTATTCATCGTGCAACTCCCCATATCTCCGCTCAAACAGATTGCCGTTCAAACTGCTTTGGCTAGTGTGTGAAGCTCGCAACGAGCCCCTCGGTCGGCATCGGGGATTCCAGTGCGTCCAAATAGGCGACGGCCTCCGTGATGTCGAGAATCAGGCTCTCGGCCAGGTTGCGGCTGAGCCCGTTGCGCACAACAATGCGTTGAACGACCATGTCGGTGAGATCGTCGGGCATCGGATACGCCGGAATCAGCCAGCCCTTGAGGCGGAGGCGCTCGGAGAGATGGTACAGATTCCAGTTCTGCGTGTAGCCTTTCGACAGCTGCCACGCGAACACGGGAATGTCCGTTCCGTCGTTCCACAGGTCGAATGCGGGCATTTTCGCGATTTCGCCGGCCAGATACACCGCCACGTCCTGACTGGCTTTCTGCACCCGGTAGTAACCGTCCCAGCCGAGGCGCAGAAACAGGTAGTACTGCAGAAGCACCTGAGCACCCGGGCGAGAGAAGTTCAGCGCGAAGCTCGGCATGTGTCCGCCGAGGTAGGTGACGTCGAACACCAGGTCCTTCGGCAAATCATCGACAGTTCGCCAGATCACCCAGCCGAGGCCTGGATACACGAGACCGTATTTATGCGCGGACGTGCTGATCGAAGCAACACGCTCAAGCCGGAAATCCCAGACCAGGTCCGGCTGCAAGAATGGCGCAATCATGCCGCCGGATGCACCATCGACGTGGATCGGCACGTCCCATCCCGTCGTCTCCTGGATGCGATCGAGCGCCTTCGCGATCTCGGCCACCGGTTCATACATTCCGGTGTACGTCACACCCATGATTGCAACGACGCCGATCGTGTTCTCGTCAACGTACTGGTCGAGGTTCTCGCCGTCGAGCACCTTGTGCTCCAGCGAAATGGGCACGAAGCGCGGTTCGACATCCCAATAGTTGCAGAACTTCTCCCAGCAGACCTGCACCGCGCTGGACAGGATGAGGTTCGGCTTGTCCGTCGGCTTCCCCGCCGCACGCCGAGCCTGTTGCCAACGGCGCTTCAAGGCCAACCCGCCGAGCATGCAGGCTTCTGAGGACCCGATCGTCGATGTGCCGATCGCCTTGTGTGCATCGGGTGCATTCCACAGTTTTGCCAGCATCAGCCAGCACCGTGTCTCAATGGCAGCGGTCTGCGGATATTCGTCCTTATCGATCATGTTCTTGTCGGCGGACTCCGCGTAGATCCGGTTGGCCGCCGGATCCATCCAGGTGCCAACGAACGTCGCGAGGTTCAACCGGGAGTTTCCATCGAGCATCGCTTCGTCGTGCACGACCTGATAGGCCGTCTCAGGCAGGCTTTCCCCGGGTGGCAGACTGTCCAACGGAAAATCGCTGGCCTCTCCGGAACGGGTGAAAAGCGGATTGAGCTGATTCTGGTTTCCGATGCCGTTGAATCCGTGCGTATGAATGCTCGGCTTCGCTAGTGGCCTGCGTGTCGTCATGTGCTTACGCTAGAAAGCTCAGTCTCTAGCGACATCATCACAATCGGATGATGTGCGAACTCACGCCGCATTTCACGGAAAACAAACTATGGCTTTCCCGGTGATCTCCTGCGAGAATTTAGCGCGGAAGACGGGGAACGGGTACGAGACATTTCGAACCAGCACACGCAATCGATCGTCCGCTATTGCGCTCGGCGCTGGATGACTCGCTGGCGACTACGCTGACTCTGCTCATCGCACAAGCCGGCGCCGGTAAGACGGTGTTGCTGTCGCAATGGGCGTCGTCGCATCCCGAACTCGACTTCGTCTGGCTTGACATCGTCGCTGCGGACAACGACCCCGCATATTTCGTGCGTCGCCTACTCGCCGGCCTTCCCGGCTCGAATCCCGAAATCAAGGAGCTTGCGCAACTGGTCGCGTTGCACGACGGCGGACTCGGCACGCCGTTCCTCGACGCCGTCAGCGAGGCGATGGGCGATCTGCCTCCACTGGTGATCGTGCTCGACGATCTTCATCACCTTTTCGCGAATCAGGACTTGGTTTCCGATTTGGTGCGGTTGGTCGATGTCGTGCCGCCGAACGTCCACCTGGTGTTTTCCGCGCGTTCGGAGTTGCCCGTCACGATAAGCAGGCGACGCCTTCAGGGCGCTCTCACAGACGTCCGCGGCGCCGATCTCGCACTCGACAGCATGCAGTCTGCCGAGCTGATCGCTCGAATCTCCGGTCGCACACTCTCGCCTCACAGCATCGCGATTCTGACGGAGCAAGCCGAAGGGTGGGCGGCCGGACTACAACTGGCCGGTCTGGCCTTGCGCGCACAGGACAATCCAGACGAATTCATCACCCGATTCACGGGAACTGACCGTTTCGTTGCCGACTACCTGCGTGAGGAAGTGCTGCAGTCGCAACCGGTGCGCACACGTACCATGTTGCTTCGCGTTTCTGTGCTGGAGAACATGTGCGCGGATCTCGTCACGTTCGTCACCGGCGAACCCGAGGCGCAGGGATTCTTCGAAGAGCTGGAACGAAAATCGATGTTTCTGGTTCCACTGGACAACCGTCGCGAATGGTTCCGTTTCAATCATCTGTTCCGGGACTTTCTCCGCTCACGGCTTCACGCGGAGAGCACCGAGTCGGAGGCGGAGATGCTGACCAAGGCTGCGCGGTGGCATCTGGATCGCGAAGAGGTGCATCCGGCCGTCGAATATCTGTTGCGCGCACAAAAGTGGGAAAGCGCGGAAGAATTGATCCGGGCGCGGGGCTCGGAAATCTTCGAGCGCGGCGAAATGCTCACGATGATTCGCTGGATCACGGCACTACCTCAATCGCGCAGCGCAGACGAACTCAACTTGACTCTTCTCCTCGGCTTTCTCCGCGGACTCGCCGGCCAGACAGTGGCCGCTGAAGACATTCTGCGCCGGGCGATGAATCATCCCCGCGCGACGATCGGGCAGCGCGTGGTCGCGAGCGCCCTCATTGCCGGACGAGTTCAGTGGTCGCCTCATCCCGAGACGTCAGTCGATTTCGCGGTGCGAGCGCTGCGACTCCTGGAGGAGCACCCGCACGTCAAGACGCCCGACCTGTTGCACCTGACCGATCGAGCATCGCTGCTTGCGACAGTGCTTTTCTCTGGCGGTCGAGCCCACTTTCTCGCAGGCAATCTGGTCGAAGCGCGCCGCTGGCTCCAGCGCTCGCTCGCCTCCGAGGGTGCAGAATACTCACCATGGAGAGTGAGCGCTCTCGGCTCGCTCGCGCTGGTCGAGGCCTGGAGCGGGCGCCTTCACGACGCGGAAGAGTCAGCGACTGAGGCGTTGAACGTTGCGAAGGCAGCACACCTGATTGTTCACTCGGTCTCCGCCGACGCCTACCTTGCGCTCGCACTGATCGCGCTGGAGCGCTCCGAGCCGCATCGGGCAGCGCTCGCCCTTCACGAAGGGTTGGTCCGCGCCTCGTCCAACCGGCGCGCGCAGTTGTTGTGGGTGCAGCATGTTGAAGTACAACTGTTGCGAGCCGCGTCGAACGACCCCACGGAATCAGCACCGCCCGACGGACCGCCGCCCGCCGTTGTTCGCGACCGGCTGAAGGCGTTGCACGGGCGACAACAGCGACTCGCGGGAAGTACCGATCACACTGCGCAGGCCTGGCCCGGCGGCACCCCGACGCCGGCTGTGCTTTTCGAACGCGTCGCCACAGCGCTCACGCTCGGGCAACCGGAGTACGCCCGCACGCTGCTCGCGCGAGTAGCCTCGCCTGCGCCGTCGGACGGCCCGCTCGTGAGCGTCGAACACCTCATACTGCAGGCGTGGCTGATGAATTCGGTCGGCGAGCTCGCCCAGTCGCAGGCGCTCTTCGAGCGGGCGCTCGAGCTGGCCGAGACGAATGATTTGGTCGATGTGTTCCTCCGCGGCGGCCCGCACGTCATCAAACAGCTCGCACAACTGCCGGAGCCGCGCTCCGCATTTCTTGCCCGCGTGCTGCACCGCGCCGCGCAGTCGCTTCCTGCTGCTCCCGGCGCAGAACTGCCTGAACCGCTCACGTACCGGGAGCGAGAAATCTTGGCGTATTTGCCCAGTCGTTTCACGAACCTGGAACTCGCGGAACGCTGCTTCGTTTCAGTGAACACGATCAAGACGCACATCGTTCACATTTACCGCAAACTCGATGCGCCGAATCGGAGTGCAGCGATCGAACGCGCACGCGAACTCGGCCTGCTCGTCTGAGCCGAAGATCCGAGAGCCGAACACCCGAGAGCCCGGCATCCGAGAGCCGAACATCCGAGAGTGGGGAACGACCGTGGCTGCACAACCTGTCAGGCGTCTGCGGCGCGAGGCGTGGGGATTCGCGATTGGGTCGCTCGCGTTCATGCTGGGCGCAGTACCGCTGTACGCGCAGGCGGTTGGAACCGTGATCGACAATGTGACGTTCTTCATCGGCGCACTGTTCTTCACCGTGGCAGCGTTCATTCAGCTGAGTCTGAGCGGCCGCAGGCCGCCTCGCCGAGGCACCACCCGAGCGGATGTCTACGATTGGTGGGCCGCCGCAGTGCAGTTCGTCGGCACACTGTTCTTCAACGTGAGCACGACCGACGCGCTCGTGACGGCGCTGAACAGCAGCACGCGCCTGAACAGCGGCTGGCGCCCGGACGCCTTCGGCTCGAGCGCATTTCTTCTCGCCAGCGCGTTCGCAGTTGTCGCGACAACGAAGCGCGACAAGCTCTGGGATCCGAACGCTCGCGTCTGGCGCACGACGTGGTTGAACATGCTCGGCTCCGTGCTGTTCGCCGTCTCGGCGGTTGGCGCGTTCGTACTTCCCGAGACGAGTAGCATGGTGAGCCTGTTCTGGGCTAACGCCGGCACCTTCACAGGTGCGGTATGTTTCTTCAGCGCGGCGCTTCTGAGTCGGCCGCGACGATCGTATTGAGCTCGCCCTGTGCTGCCCCGGAACCGGATGCGCCTCCCCCGCGTCCGCGCAGCAGGAAAGCCATCCCCACGGCGATGACTCCTCCGGCGATGGGTCCGACCACGTAAAGCCAGTATCCGGTGAAGTCGCCGGACACGAGGTCCGGGCCGAAGGTTCGTGCCGGGTTCATCGATGCCCCGGAAATCGGACTCCCCCACAGTCCCGCCAGAACGATGTACGCGCCGACCCCGAACGCCCCGATGATGCCCACGTTCTGCGCACCGGATGCGGTGCCCAGGATCACGCTGACCAGCCCGAATGTCAGTACCAGTTCCATGACGAATGCGATGCCGTCTGAGTACCCCTTGGCCGGGTAGTTCGACCCGAATGAAGCAGACACCGGAAGCACCCCGGTGAGGAACCATGCGGCGAGACTCGCCCCGATCAACTGGATGAGAATGTAGCCAGGTACGCGCGCCCACGGGAAGTCACCGCGCAACGCGAACGCGATACTGACGGCAGGATTCAAGTGCGCGCCTGAAACCTTGCCCATGAACAGGATGATCGCAAACACCATCAATCCCGGTGCCACGACCGCGTCGGTCCGGGTGATCGTGCCTGCGAACGCTTGACCCATCATCCCGCCACCCGCTGCCACCAGCACCAGGAAGAAGGTGCCGAGCAACTCGGACACGAGTCGCCGCCACTCCTGCGATGAGTCGTGGAAGTCTTCGATCGACTGGTCGATGCTCACCGGCAAGTGCAGCAACCTGCCGTGGACGAGGTCTGACAGCACTGTGCTCGCCGGCTTGCTGAGCTCTGGTTCGTTTGTCATGGCGTCACGGTAACCGCGTCGCGCCGCCCGGCAATCACCCGCGCAGGATGATGCCGCCCTCGCGCACGTCAGGCCACCGCAATGCGCTCAGCCGCGGGCGGCCTTCATCGCGGCCTTGTGCGCCTTCTTCGACTCGCGCACGAGGGCGAGCGAGTCCGCGTCGACGATGTCTGCGACCGAGTGGAACGTGCCCGGTTCGCCAAGCGGTGCGGATGCTTCGCGCCAGCCGGGCGCATCCAGCCCGTACTGCTTGCCGAGCAGCGCGAGGAAGATCTTCGCCTTCTGGTCGCCGAACCCGGGCAGCTTCTTCAACCGGGCGAGCACCTCGACGCCGGTCGGGTCGCCGCGCTTCCAGATCGCGGACGCATCGCCGCCCCAGTCCTCCACGACCGTGCGGCACAGGGTCTGCACGCGAGCGGCCATCGAGCCGGGAAAACGGTGCACCGCCGGTGTCACGCGGAACAGTTCAACGAACGCCTCCGGGTCGTAGGCCGCGATTGCTGCCGCATCAAGGGAGCCCGCGGCGCCCATCCGTGCAGCGATCTTCGCCGGGCCGGCGAACGCGCTTTCCATGGAAACTTGCTGGTCAAGCAGCATTCCGATGACGAGAGCGAGCGGATCGGAGGAGAGCAACGCATCCGCTGCCTGGTCACCGGTCAGATGCAGTTCTGGCTTCATGCGCCCATCATGCCACCCGGTCAGTACGGTTGCACCGTGCGAGTGTGATCCCACGGCACGGCCCAGCCGAGTTCGTCGAACATCCGCGACAACACGATGGCGGTGAAGCCCCAGACCAGGCGACCGTCCACTGCGAACGCCGGCGCGCTGAACACCCGGGACCCGGACCGGTGCTGCGTCATCACCCGGTTGGCGGGATCGAGCATCTCAGCGACCGGTATCCGAAACACGTCGTCGGTCTCCTGGCGGTCGACCGCTGCGACGACTGAGGGAAGGGTCCACCACGCCGCAACTGGCGTAACCACGTGATTGCTCACCGGCACGGACAAGTCGGGCAGCGTGCCGAGCGTTTCAACGCCTGAGGGCTCCAGCCCGGTTTCCTCGACCGCCTCACGCAGCGCCGCAGCAGTGGCATCCACATCGAATGCCTCAACCCGACCACCCGGGAACGCAATCTGGCCCGGATGGTTGTCCAGGGTGTCCGACCGGCGCAGCAGGAGTACGTCGAGGTCGCGCGCGACCGGGGCGAACGCGGCAGCGGATGCCCACACCTCGGACTGCGCCCATGCCGCCACAGGGTCGAGGCGCCCGAAGAGCACCAGCACAGCGGCGCGACGCGCATCAGTTGGGCGCAGCATCATCCGCGATGCGTCGACCTGCCAGTCGAGGCCGCGCATGCAGAGCGCCGCGAGTTGAGCGCGGGCATCGGCGAGCACAGCAGGCATGATCTCAGCCTACGCAGCGCTCAGCGACGGCGTTCACCGGGTTCAGCCGCGCCCGCGATTATGGCGCCGGACCTCGCGGGGTGCGCGACCGCCGAGAAACGACCGACCTGCGTCCACGATGAATCCTTGACGCAGCGCTTCGCGACCGACGAGCATCCGAAACCCCATTTGATCGCGGTTGCTCAACGTCGTCTCGGCTGTGACCGTTCGGCCGAACAGTTCGACATCGACGAGCACCACGATGCGGTCCTCTGCGTGCCCAGACGAACTGCGAACCGTGCGACGATCATGCACCGCACACTCCACAGTGATGACATCCTCAACGGATCGCTGCCACGGTCGCACGCTGAACAGCACGCGGCCTTGCCCCTCGTCTCCCTTGCCTGGTAGTTCCTCGATGTCGAAGGCGTGCAATGACGAACTGCGGGCACCGGTGTCGAGTTTTGCCTTGATCCAGGGCACGCCGATTCCGGGCAGCTTCACCCACTCGCGCCAGCCCACGATGGTGCTTGAATGGAGTTCGTCTCTCACTCCACCATCTTGGCAGGGGCCCCGAATGAAACTCGCTATTCTCTCGCGCGCCCCGCAGGCGTATTCGACGCAGCGGTTGCGTGCGGCTGCGCTTCAACGCGGTCATAGGTCGAAGGTGCTGGACACGCTCCGCTTCGCCATCGACCTATCCGGCCCAGAGCCCGACCTCCAATATCGCGGCAAACTGCTATCGGATTATGACGCGATCCTGCCGCGGATCGGCAGCTCGATCACGTATTTCGGCACGGCCGTCGTGCGTCAATTCGAGCAAATGGATGTCTACACGCCCAACACCGCAAACGGCATCACGAACTCGCGCGACAAGCTGCGTGCGAACCAGATCCTGTCTCGCCACAGCATTGCGATGCCTGCGACGGCGTTCGTGCACAGCCGTGCCGATGTGCGTCTTGCCATCGAACAGGTGGGCGGTGCGCCCGTGGTCATCAAACTACTGGCCGGCACTCAGGGCATCGGCGTGATCCTCGCCCCGGAGGTGAAGATCGCAGAAGCGATCATCGAAACGCTCCATTCAACGAAGCAGAACGTGTTGATTCAGAGCTTCATCTCGGAAAGCCGGGGACGGGACATCCGCGCGCTGGTCGTCGGTGACCGGGTGGTTGCGGCGATGCGACGGGTGGCGACCGGCGATGAGTTCCGGTCGAATCTGCATCGTGGCGGCACCGTTGAACCGGTGGTGCTGGCACCCGACTACGAGTCGGCGGCCGTGCGTTCCGCGCAGATCATGGGCTTGCGCGTCGCAGGAGTCGACATGCTCGAGGGCAACGACGGCCCGCTCGTGATGGAGGTCAACTCCTCCCCCGGGCTCGAGGGTATCGAGCGAGCAACCGGCCTTGACGTCGCCGGGGCAATCATCGACTTCATCGCAAACCAGGTCGCGTTCCCGGAGATCGACGTGCGTCAACGGCTGAGCGTCTCGACCGGGTACGGCGTGGCCGAACTTCTCGTCTACGGCGACGCCGATCTGATCGGCAAACCGCTCGGCGATTCCGGGCTGGGCGAGAGGGACATCACCGTGCTGACGCTGCACCGTGGGGCGATGGTGATTCCGAATCCGCGGAGCGGTGTGGTGCTGGAGGGCGGCGACCGCCTCCTTTGCTTCGGCAAGCTCGAAGAGATGCGTTCGATGATCCCCGAGCGACGCCGACGCCGCACGAAGGTTCGGAAACTGCCGAAAGAGCCGATCCCCGAAGCCTGACGCACGATCAGAAGGCCCGAAGGCTGGAAGGCGAAAAAGCGAGATCAGCGTCTGCGGTTTCGACCGACGCGAGCAGTCGTCTGTTAACCCGCGCGCTTCCGAGGTGAACGGCCACTGACCTCGATCGGGATGTTCCGTGAGAAGAGCAGCGCCACCATCGCGAACAGGATGAGACCGAGGAACGACGCCCGAAGCCCTGACACCTGTGAATCGCTGTAGATCGTGGTCAGTTCCTCGCCTTGGCTGCTGGTCAATCCGGCCTTCGCCGCGATGGCGGGAACGCTGCTGACCGGCACGATTTGGATTCCGGCCTGGCTCGCAGTCGTCACCTGACTTTTAACGGCGGACGGAAGGTCGCTGCTGGCAACCCCGCCCAGGAATGACGACGCCAGTGTGGCGATCAGGATCGAGCCGATGAGCGCTGTTCCAAGCGATGAGCCGAGGTTCTGGAAGACGCCTTGCAGCCCGCCGACCTCGCTTGTCTGCGCCTCGTCGACGGCCGACATGTTGACGTTGCCGAGCTGAGAGGCGAGCAGACCCAGTGCCGCGCCGGCGAAGAACATTCCGAAGCCGAACGCGATCGATTTGAGCTCCAGAGACACCGATGCGAGCAGTGTCACGCAACTCGCGATGAGTACCAGTTGACCGAGCCGAACGATCGCGCGAGGGGACCAAATCGAAGACAGACGCGTTCCCACGATCGAAAAAAGTATGAGTGCCACGGACAACGGGAAGACCTTCAACCCTGTGTCGAGTGCGTTGTAGCCGAGCGTCATCTGCAGGTAGACGGGGATCATGAAGAACAAGCCGGCCGTCACGACATATTGCGCGGCGAGTACCGAGAGGCCGGCACGCAGCCGCGCGATGCCGAACATCGACACCTGAAGCAACGCGGGTCGTCCTGCCTCCACGAGCTGACGCTGCCGCACAAAGAACCACCACAACAGAGCGGCACCGGCGACGATGAAGTACGGAACCAACGACAGCCCGAGAGGCTCGATCGGCTTGCCGGAAATCGTCGGTGGGTGAGCCGGAAGCACCCACCCCCAAACGCTGCTGCGCAACATTCCAAAAACGATGAGCACCAGCCCCGCCGCCGACAGCAGCACGCTCAGCACATCAACACGGATGCTTCGCGGCTGGCTGGTATCGGCGACGAATCGGGCGAACAACAGCACGATCACCATGATCACCGACTCCCCGAAGAACACGTACCGCCAACTCAGGTAGGTGGTGAGAAACCCGCCGATCAACGGACCGGCCGCAACGGCTGCGCCGGAAATCGCGCCGATGATGGCATAGGCGGTGACCCGGTCGTGACCCGTGTAGTTGTTCGCAACGAGGGCGGCAATGGCAGGGATGACCAATACCGCTCCGAGTCCTTCGATGACCGACCAGCCAAGGAAGAGTACGGCAAAGTTCGGGCTGAGCGCGGTCGTCAGCGAGCCGCACGCGTACACGATCGATCCAATGACGAACGCGCGACGGCGCCCCCAGACGTCTCCGAGTTTCGCGCCAAGGAGCATGACCGCGGCCATCGTGAGGGTGTAGAAGGTGATCGCGCCTTGCATTGCCGCGACGCTGGTGTGCAGGTCTTTCACCACGGTTGAGATCGACACGTTCATGACCGTGCTATCGAGCACCATGACGAACTGCGCACACCCGAGCAGCAATACCGGCACCCATTTTTTCCGTGTGTTGCCCACCATTTGTGTCGCCCGCAATCGATCCGGCGTTTTGACACCTGACAGTAACGTCGCGGATCTGCCGCGACATCACCCCATGAGGATGACGAAAGTGGTCGCACCAACGAGAGCTGCGTGTGTCGACGATACTGGAGACTGGCGATCACCTGCTCTGTGCGGCACGTTCGAAGAAACGCGCCCGATGTTCCCGACTGGTGTCGCATGAAGGTGCGCATATCGCCGTAGGAACTGAGTCCGTAAGCCTGAGGAGGCGCCATGCCGCATGGCTACCCGCTCTACACGACCGTGGAGGTCGAGTGCCTGTGCTGTGGCTCTCTGCAGCCATTCAGGTTCACGGCCGCGACGGACCAGGTCGTCTGCACGCACTGCACGAAGCATCTCGGCAGTGACAAGGCCGAACGCCGCGATCGCGAGCATGTCGCGCTCTGGAGTGCCATCGACGAGGATCGTCGAGCTCGCTTCGCGGCGTTGGCCGCGCAGGCGGCGGCGGATGCGGCCACCGCAGCTGCCGCTCTCGCCGCGCTGAGCGCACAGGTGGCCGAGCTCTCGCGCACGGTCATCGGCCAGTTCGACGCTGAGCCGGGCTCAGGCGTCCGCGCCGAACTGCAGAACGAGCTGGTGCGGCGCGCGGAGCGCAAAGCCGAACTCGCGGGGCGGTATTCGGATCGTCTGATGGTGGTTCTCTGGAGGCTGGCCGCGCTGCACCATCCGGATGCCGCGCATGCCTCGCGCTGCAATTGCGGCACCGCGATCACTGCGTGCGCAGAATTCCGGCTGGCCGATGCGGAGCGCGCTGCGATCGCGCAGTGGGAGTCGAAGCAACTCGGTCTGCTCCGGGCCGGAGCCCGGCATGCGCTGCCAGCCGAGCATCCTGAGGTCGCGGCCGCGCGGAAATGATTCGGCCGTGCGGGCAATCGCTGTGCGTGACGTTTCCGCAGAATCGCACTACCCGACGCGGTGACGCGCCACACTCGCCAGCTCGTCTGCGTCCAGTGCAAAGAGATCGCGCGACCCTGCCGTAGCAGCCGGCAGCAGCCCGGCACACTGCGGCAGCAGCTGCTCCGCATAGAACCGTGCCAGAACGAGCTGAGTTTCGGCACCCTCGGCGCTGTCCAGCTTCGAACCCGCCAGTGCAGAGCGCGCCATCAGCCAGCCGCAAACAACCAGACCCCACATGCGCAGGTACGGGCTCGACCCGGACAGCACAGCGTTCGGATCGGTCGGTCCCGTCTTCAGCATCCATACCGTCGCGTGCTGCAGGGCGTTCAGTTGTTCCGTCAGTTGTGCGCGGATCGAAGCGAACTCAGCGCCGGCGTCCGCCAGTTCGGCATCGATCTCACGCATTGTCGCGATGAACTCCAGCACAGAAGCACCGTCACGCACGCCGAGCTTGCGGCCGACGAGATCAGCCGCCTGGATGCCGTTCGTCCCCTCGTAGATCGCGGCGATTCGCACATCCCGATAGTGTTGCGCGGCGCCAGTTTCCTCGATGTAGCCCATGCCACCATGGATCTGCAATGCGAGCGACGTGAGTTCGTTTCCGAGATCGGTGCCGAATCCCTTGCAGATCGGCGTCAGCAGACCTACGATTTCGTCTGCTCGCGCCCGGGACGCCGGATCAGGGTCATGGGTGCTGTGATCGACATACGCAGAATTCAGCAGCATCAGGCGGCGCAACGCAGCCAGATACGCTTTCTGGGTCATCAGCATCCGTCGCACGTCGGGAAAGTCGATGATCGCCGAGTCGGGCTCGGATGCGTCGATCGCGCGACCCTGCCTGCGTTCTTGTGCATATTCCAGCGACTGCTGATACGCGCGCTCTCCAACCGCGAGCCCCTGCATGCCAACCGACAGTCTCGCACTGTTCATCATGACGAACATGATGCGCATGCCGAGGTTCTCTTCGCCGATCAGGTAGCCCGTGGCGTCTTCATACGACTGCACACAGGTGGGTGAGCCGTGGATGCCGAGCTTGTGTTCGAGCGACAGGGTGCTGACGCCGTTCGGCTCGCCGAGCGATCCGTCCGCATTCACGAGCACCTTTGGCACGATGAAGCAAGAGATGCCACGGGTACCGGCAGGGGCGCCCGGGGTGCGTGCGAGCACGAGGTGCACGATCTGCTCGGTCATGTCGTGGTTGCCATACGTGATGAAGATCTTCTGGCCGGTAATTGCATACGTTCCATCGTCGCGGCGCACCGCACGGGTGGTCAACGCCCCGACATCCGAGCCCGCCTGGGGTTCGGTCAGGTTCATCGTCGCCGCCCACTCCCCGGTGACCATCTTGGGCAGATAACGCTGCTTCTGATCGTCGTCGCCGTAGTTCAGCAACGCTTCGATGGCCCCCTGTGTGAGCAGTGGGCCCAATGCGAACGCCATATTCGCGGAAGTCATCATCTCCTGAAGGAGCAGACCGACGGTGCGGGGGAACCCACCGCCGCCGAATTCCTCAGGCAGAGGCACCGCACCCCAGCCCGCTTCGACGTATTGGTGATATGCCTCTTTGAAGCCGTCGGGGGTCACGACCGAACCGTCCGACTGTCGCACGGACCCTTGCAGGTCGCCGGCGCGATTGGTCGGTGCCACAACCTCTGACATGAACTCGCCCGCCTGCTCGAGCAACTCGACGACCGTCTCAAGGTCGGCGTGCTCGAAGCCGGGCAATCCGGCGATCGCCGGATAGTCCACGACATGCTCCAGGATGAATGAGATGTCGGCAAGAGGCGGTCTGTATTCAGTCATGATCGTCACTGTTCCCTTCGGTCAGGTGTGTGTTTCGGTGTCGAAGAAAGATCGTCGGCAGCATTTTCATCGCGAGACTTTTCCGGTCAGGCCGGCAATCGGGCGCAAGAACATCGGTCGTGCGGCCACCCACGCGGCGACCACGATCACCAGCGATGCGGCGAAAATCCAGAAGCCGACCCAATTCACGTCGTTGCTGCTGCCGTACATGTGGTTGAGGTTGCGCAGCGCACCTGTCGAAAGCACGAGCGTCACGTGGGCGACGATGAAGAGCACGAAATACAGCATCACCGGAAAATGGATCGCGCGTGCGAGCGTAATCGGGTAGATCCTGTTCAGCCGAGTTGCGTTCCTCGGCCACGCGCCCGACATCCGCAGGCCTGTGATGATGGCCAGCGGAGCAGCAAGGAAGACCGTGGCGAAGTAGGCCAGCAACTGCAGGCCGTTGTAGTTGACCCATCCGGTTTCAGTCGGCCAGTTCAACGATGCGTACTGGATCGCGACTGAGATGGCGTTCGGAAACACGTCCCAGTGCACCGGGACGATCCGCGTCCATTGCCCGGTCGAGAAGATCAGCACGTAGAACACGATCCCGTTCAGCACCCACAGCCAGCCGAGGCCGAAGTGAAACCACAGATCAAGACTGATCGTGCGCGGCGGATTCTTCGTGCGTATCAGGCCGGTGTTGTTGCGTGTCCAGTGCGCGCTCGGCCTTGCCGTGTTGCGCACCTGCCAGCCCGCACGAATGATCAAGACGATAAGCAAGAAGTTGAGGTAGTGCTGCCACTCCAGCCACACTGGAAATCCGACCGGGGCCCCGGCAGGAAGTTCCGACGTGCCCGGGTAGGTGTGCATGAACGACTGCACGGCTGGAAGACCCCGAATCCAGTTCGCGGCAAGGACCACAAGCAGCAACGCGACCAACGCCGCAGGCACTATCCAGACCAGCTTGAACCATCGAGACGTGGTCAGGGTGCGCGTGTCGGTCTTCACGGGGTCCGTCTTCGCCGGGCTGGTCTTCACTGCTGCGCGCGAGCCTGAATGGACTCGATCAGCTGTGGCACGACCGTGAAAACGTCACCCACGATTCCGTAATCGGCGATGCCGAAGATGGGGGCATCGGCATCCTTGTTGATGGCGACGATCGTCTTCGCCGTCTGCATGCCGGCGCGGTGTTGGATCGCTCCGGAGATTCCGAGCGCGACATACAGTTGCGGCGAAACGGTCGTCCCGGTCTGGCCGACCTGGAATGACTGTGGCACATAGCCCGCATCGACGGCGGCGCGAGAGGCGCCGACGGCTGCACCGAGGGCATCCGCAAGTCGCTCGACCAGCTCGAAGTTCTCCGCAGAACCAAGGCCTCGCCCACCCGAGACAACCGTCGCCGCATCGCGCAACTCTGGCCGGGTCGACGACGACACGGCGTCATGCACGGCGTCGATGAACGCTGCGCTCGCCGAATCGACGGTCACCGGCACCGTCGACGCGGATGCCGTCACCGCCTCCGCGCGCTCTTGCACGGCGCCCGGCCGCACCGTCACGATCACCGGACTGCCGCCGGCCGCAGGTTCGACGGTGGAGTCAACAGTGTACGCACCGCCGAAGATCGAGTGAGTCGCGACGATTTTGTCCGCCTCCATTCGCACCGCTACGGCGTCGATCGCGAGACCCGCGTGCAGCCTCGCCGCCAGACGCCCGGCAACATCACGGCCGTCGGTCGAGTTCGCGATCAGGATTGCGGCGGGCTGAAGCGCCGCATTTGCCGCCACCAGGGCCTCCAGCTCGGGGGACGTCAGCAGTGCGCCCGCCTGGTCGGTTTCGGCGATGAACACGTCGGCGGCGCCCATCGCCCCGAGCTCATCGACGAGCCCGTCGCCGGCGCCAGGAGTGACCGCCAGCACGGCGACGGGCCTTCCCAGCACGGAGGCGGCCCCGAGTAATGCCGCGGCGGTATGGCCGATCTCGCCGGAGGGTGAGATTTCGATGAGTGCAAGTATGTTCGACATCCGCTCGTCCTTCGTCAGATCAGGTGGTTCTCAGCCAGGAATGCAGCAAGTTCGACACCGGCATTCCCCTCATCGGCCACTTTCACACCCGCACTGCGAGCTGGGCGCGTCGTCGTGCTGAGCACGACCGATCGGCCGGCTTCCGCGTCGAGCACGGCTGGATCGAGTCCGAGTTCGCTGAGTGTGGTGACGGTGAGCGGCTTCTTTTTGGCTGACAGGATGCCTTTGAAATTCGGGAACCGAACCTCCGGCATCCGCTCCGTGACGGAGATCACTGCGGGCAGCGACGCGTGCACGTCCAGGCTCCCGGATTCCGTGCCGCGCACCCCGCTGACCGCAGTATCACTGATTTCGACGGATTCGAGGCTGGTCAGGTGCGGCATTCCAAGATGCTCGGCCACCATCGCGGGCACAACCCCGCCGCGCCCATCGGTGGACTCGTTGCCTGCAACGATCAGGTCTGGTGCCTGCGCTGCGAGTGCTGCGGCTAGCACACTCGCGGTGAGGCCGACGTCAGCGCCGGCGAGCGAATCGTCCAGCACGTGCACGGCCGAGTCGGCGCCGAGCGCCAGTGCTTTGCGCAGCGCCGCGGTGACGGATGCCGGCCCCATCGCCACCAACACGACCTCCGTGTCCTTGTTCGCATCTTTGTGCTGGAGCGCTGCCTCGATGGCGCGCTCTGAGATCTCATCGATGATCGGCTCGTTGGCGGCGCGGTCGAGTCGGCCTGTTGCCACGTCGAGGTGCCGCTCTTCGTACGTGTCCGGCACTTGCTTGACAAGCACTGCGATCTTCATTGACCCTGCCTTCATTGACTGGTTCCTCCTGCCAGGTGCGGGTGAATGGCCCCCAGCGTGCCTTCGAATGCGTCGTTCTCTTCCCGATCGTACGGCTCCGCTCGTCAAACCGAGACCAGATCGAGAGCCGTGCAGACAAGCCTAATCGAGTTAATGGTGATTTACTAAGATTTCAGATAATCGCGAGCACCGGTGCTGCACTCCCGTGGATTCCGGCTCGAATTGTGTGCAGGAAGGTCAACCGTCACATGGATTTCGACACAGAAGAAAGTCACGCCGACATCCGCGAAGCGGTCGCAGCGATCACGAAGTCGTTCGGCCGCTCGTACTATGCGGACCACGCCGAGCGCCATCAACCCACCCAGGAGTTGTGGCTCGAACTCGGCAAGCAGGGCTTCATCGGCATCAACCTCCCCGAGGAGTACGGCGGCGGCGGAGCCGGACTCGCGGAACTCGCACTGGTCTGCGAGGAGACCGCTGCGCAAGGCTCTCCCCTCCTGCTCATGCTGGTCTCCAGCGCGATCTCGGGCGAAGTCATCTCGCGATACGGCAGCACGCAACAGAAAGAAACTTGGTTGCCCCGTATGGCGAGCGGAGAAACGAAAGTCGTCTTCGCCATCACAGAACCTGATGCCGGGTCCAACACTCTTCGTATGTCGACCACCGCCACACGAGACGGCGACGGTGAGGCTGCCGACTGGCTGCTGAACGGAACCAAGTACTACATTTCCGGTGTCGACGAGGCGGATGCCGTGCTCGTCGTCGCCCGCACCGGCACGGATCACAAGTCAGGCAAAGCACTCCTGTCGTTGTTCATCGTTCCGACGGATGCGCCCGGCTTCACGGCGCAGAATCTGCCGGTGTCGGCATCCCTGCCGGAAAGGCAGTTCACGCTGTTCTTCGACAACGTGCGGCTGGGCGCCGATCAACTCGTCGGAGTACTGGACGAGGGCTTCGCCGAGGTTTTCCACGGGCTCAACCCGGAGCGCATTGTCGGCGCGGCCATCTGCGTCGGCGTCGGCCGCTTTGCGCTTGAGAAGGCCGCAGAATATGCGCGGACCCGACAGGTGTGGGACGTGCCGATCGGCGCCCACCAGGGCATCGCACACGCACTGGCCGCCGCAAAGATCGAGATCGAACTGGCGGCACTCATGACAGACAAGGCCGCCTGGTTGCACGACTACGGACGCCCGGCGGGTGAGGCGTCGAACATGGCCAAGTACGCGGCAGCCGAGGCCGCGTTGGTGGCCGTGGACGCCGCCATCCAGACGCACGGCGGCAACGGGCTGAGCACGGAATTCGGTTTGATCCCGCTGTGGGGCATCGTCAGGCTGTTGAAGATCGCCCCGGTCAGCCGAGAGATGGTGCTCAACTACGTCGCTCGGCACTCACTGGATCTGCCGCGGTCGTACTGACACTCCTTGTTCAACCGCTGTGCCCCTGAGCAGTCTTCGCTCGCCGGCAGCAGCGCGGCGCACCTACGCGATGACGTAACAGGTCTTAGCATTCGCGTCACGATTCAGTGGGCATGTCACGCTTGATCTATGTAGCGCGCACCGCGCACAACGTGACCACAGCATCCGCCGAATCGAAAGGGGTAACGATGGCTTTGCCCCGGACCGCGGAACCGCAGACTGCCGACCAGCAGATCGCCGACCAGCAGACCATCGAACGGCGAGAGGGGTTTGCAACCCAGCAACTGCACGCGGGCGACGTCGGCGTTATCACTGCGAACCCGCGCGCGACACCGATCTATCTGAGCGCCGGTTTCGCGTTCGACGATTTCGACCAGGCCGCCGAAGAATTCAGCACCGGCGACGGCTACTCTTACACGAGGGTGAGCAACCCGACCTCGGCAGCGGTGGAACGACGTGTCGCGGCCTTGGAACACGGTGCAGCCGGATTGCTGGTCGGCAGCGGCCAGGCCGCCGTCGCGATAACCGTGCTCGGGCTCCTGCAGGCGGGCCAGCACGTCGTCTCGGCGAGCAGCATCTACGAGGGAACACGCGGGCTGTTCCTCGACAATCTGCCGCGACTGGGCATCGAAACCGACTTCGTGAACGACGCGAACGACCCCGTCGAATGGGAGCGCTTGATCCGGCCGACGACACGGGCGCTGTTCGCAGAGTCGATTCCGAACCCGAAGAACGACATCCTGGACATCGCTGCGGTCGCGAAGGTCGCACACGCGCACGGGATCCCGTTGATCGTCGACAACACACTGGCCACGCCCTACCTCCTGCGACCGATCGAACACGGTGCGGACATGGTCATTCACTCGGCCAGCAAATTCCTCGCAGGCCACGGCGCCGTACTGGGTGGCATCATCGTGGACAACGGTCAGTTTGACGCAGAAAGTTCCGGCAGCCTGTTTCCGCACCTGACCAGCAGCGGGCGCCTCGGCAGCCCCAGCTTTGCCGAGCGAACAGGCGGCCTGGCACGGTTCGCGTATCTGCGCGAAGTGGTCTCGATGCGCTTCGGTCCGACACCCTCACCGCTCAACGCGTTCCTGATCAACCAGGGCATCGAAACGCTCTCACTGCGCGTCGAACGCCAGAGCGAGAACGCGCTCGGCGTCGCCCGCTGGCTCGAACAGCGGCCAGAGGTTCACTCGGTGGACTACTCCGGGCTTGAGTCGAACCCGTTTCACGCGCTTGCACAGCGGTATCTCCCCGATGGCCAGGGCTCGGTCTTCTCGTTCACGTTGCGCGGCGGTATCGAGGCGGCACGCCGATTCGTCAACGCGCTGACGGTGTTCACCCACATGACGCATCTCGGCGATGTGCGCTCGCTCATCCTGCATCCGGCCACGACAAGTCACAACCTGCGCACAGACGACGAGCGCAGCCAGTCGGGCATCTGGCCGGGCACGCTCCGGCTCTCGATCGGCATCGAAGATGTGGCCGACCTTATCAACGATCTCGACCGCGGACTCGCTGCGGTGCGAGCAGGCGCACTATGACCCGTCAGCAGCATTTCGGCTGGTTCTTGGCGCGCGGTTTCGGGCCGCACGGTTGGGGGCATCCGTATCTCGACTGGAATTACCGGTGGACCGAGCCGGCCCTGTACCAACAGTCAATCCGTGAATTGGAGCAGGCCGGATTCGACCTGCTTATCATCGAGGATGCGCCGTCGCTCGGCAATGCGTCCACGATCGATCTGCGGATTCGGCAGGCGTTCGGCGGCCCAAAACACGACCCGCTGCTGCTCGCACCTTACCTATTCGCCACCACCTCACAGATCGGCGTTGTTCCGACGGTGAACCCGGCGGGTTACCTGCCATACACTGCAGCGCGCCAGTTCGCGACACTGCAACACCTCAGCGGTCACCGGCTCGGCCTGAACGTCGTGACCGACACCGGTAGCGCCCGGCATTTCGGTGGGGACACTCTGTCGCACGACGCCGCCTATGACCGCGCCGAAGAATGGCTCGGCGGCATCAAAGCGCTCTGGAACAGCTGGGGCGACACAGCGCTGATCGCTGATCCCGCACAGGGTCGCTACGCCGACGGCTCGAAGCTGCACACGATCCAGCATCGCGGCGAATACTTCTCCTTCGACGGCCCGCTCAACGCAATCCCGTTCACCGACGGAGAGCCTGTGATCGTCTCCCCCGGCGGTTCCGGGCGCGGCCTCGGGTTCGCCGGTGCGAACTCTGATGTGCAATTGGCCCTCGCTCCGCTCGACGCGGACAGCATTCGCGGTTATCGCGCACGCATCCACGAGGCTGCCCGCGAGCGCGGTCGCTCCTCACGCGATATCAAGATTCTGTTCGCCATCCAACCGGTGCTCGTCTCCAGCGCGGATGAGGCGGACAGGCTGGTGGCGGCATCCGCGAACCCGGATGACGCGGTGATTCTGAACATTGCCGAGCGTCAATCCAGCGACTTGGAGACCGACCTCACCGCGCTCGATTTCGATGCGCCGCTTGACGTGTCGGTGTTCGGCGACCATGTTTCCAAGGGCAGCATCAATCGTCTGCTCGGCGGGCTGGACCCGGCGACCACTCCCCTGCGCACGCTGCTTGAAAAGCAGGCGCGGCTGGGCCGAATCAGCGATCGCAGCGGATTCGTCGGCACTGCTGAAGAGCTGGCCGACCTCATCGAGGACCTCGGCGAGTCCGCTGACAACGACGGGATGCTGTTCTGGGGCGACCTGCACCCGGTCACCGTCCACCGGATGCTGGACGAGCTCGTTCCGATCCTGCGCCGGCGTGGCATTGTCCGCAGCGAGTTCGGCGGCGGAGGGTTGCGCGGCAACCTGCAAGACTTTTAGCGGCATCGCACAGCGAGCGCACCGACCGCGCCGGCTGTGACCGTCTCGACGCGTTCAGCCGGTGAAGTTGACGATGCTGCCCGCCAACGGCAACTCGTTGGAGCGCGGCTGCGTCGCGCTGAGATGGTTTTCGAAGAACGTGCCGGTGAAGTAGAAGTCGGAATTCAGCATCCGTTGCGCTGTGACGAAACCCGCGTAATCGAAATTGCGGACCACATACGGCACTCCGTCGCTTCCGACCAGATTCGGTCCGTCCATGAGTTGAAAGTGCAAATGCGCGGCGTTGGAGTTGCCGGTGTTGCCGAGCTTGGCGATCACCTGGCCGGCGTGGACCTTGTCGCCCGGTTTGACCAGCAACGAGCCCTTCTGGAGGTGCGCATACATGGCCCAGACGCCGCCGCCCAGGTTCTCGACGATGTGGTTGCCGTCCACGTTCTCGACCGTGAGGGTCTTCGCCGCCTCCGGGTCGCTGGCGGGCAGGATGCCGGGCGTATTCGCTGCCAGCGTGTCCAGAGTCGATGAGATGGTGCCATCGGCGACGGCGAGAATGTTCTGCCCGTATGAGAAATAGCTGTCGTTCTTCGTCTTGTCACCGCTATAGAACGCGCCGTTGTCGTCGAGGCGCACCCAATCGATGGCGAAGCGCTGACTGTTCGCCAGTGTGCCGCTGAACGGTTGCAGAGAAGGTACGTGCGGAAGTCCGATCTGGCAGCATCCGTTCATCGCCACCCAGTTCGTGCCGCCCACCGGAGGGGCGATCACGCGCGCGCTGCCGGCGGAGACATTGATCGGGCCGGCAAGATACGTCATCGGCGTGGGTTCTTTCGCGCCCGGGTTGGCTGCGCCTGTGATTTGCAGCCGATGCACCACGATCTTCGGCGCGCCCGCGAGCGATTGCAGTTCGAAATCGACCAGGAGCGCTCGCGCCTGCTGTGCGGGGATGACGGTGTCTGTGGCCGGCTTTGAGGGGAGAAGACGGAGCCGGTTGCAATTGCCGTAATCGCAGCCCGGGTCCACGAGTGCCTTTCCGGAGAACGACGCGAGCGGTGTAGCGCGATGTGCGGAATCCAACACGTCGACCTTCTGGATGTCGGCGGGCACTGCCGAAGCGTTCGTCAGCTGCAGATCGTAGACCACGTGATACCTGCCGTCCGAGCCTTTGAACGGCAGCGTCGGAGAACCGAGCTGTTGAACCGTGACCGGTGTGTACGCCGCAGGGATCGACACCAGCGGGCTCGGCGTCGGGCCCGTACTGGGGCCCGCGCTCGACCCGGCGTTCGGCGTCGCGGTGCACGCAGCGGTCAGAGCCACCAGCGTCATCCCGAGCAGAACGCCGGCGATCCGCCCGCTGCCCGTTCGGCGCGCGCTCCCCCGGCGGGTGCTCCCCCGGCGGGCAGCGGGCTGGTCTGCGATGCCGACGACGACAGAATCTACTGCTGTGTGAGTCATCCACCGGCTCCTTTTGTTGAGGGCCCTCGATCTTTTATACTGGTCCTCTAGCGGACAATGCTAGGCCCTCAAGCGGTCAAGTCCGCAAAAGGACACCGCACGCTTTCATGGACAGCACGGGAGACTCGCCATGGACCGCACTGAAAGAACGTTGCTCGGCACGGCACTACGTGCGCGCCCTCGTACAACGGCAGAACTCGCGGCGCTCGTCGAACGCCCTCTTGATCACGTCGTGGCTCTTCTGACAGAGCTGGAGCACGAAGGTCTGATGCGTCTCGACGGCGATGTGATCCACTACCGATCCCCGGACCGTCTTGTAGCGGACCGAGTCACGGCATTGATTACACAACACGAGCAGCGACTGTTAGACGGTCTCGCAGAGATCCAGGACCTCGTGCGGGACCTGCCCGGGCTCGTCAATGATTGGGCGATCGGCGTGAGCCCCGATGCGCCCGCTCTCGGCGTCGAGCTGCTGCACGGGCCCGACGCTGGAACTGAACTGTGGCGACGGCAATTGCCGGATGGTGCCCCGCTCTTCGCAGCCGCCGTATTACCGGATCTGCATCGCTTCTATTTGCCCGACGTGGCCGAGCAGCAGCGTTTCATCGAGCGAATGGCTACGCGCGGCGCACATGCTCGTGCGATCGTGACCGCGGCCGAGACGAGGCATCCGTCGATCCAGGCCCAACTGGCCCGATTCGCAGCGGCCGGAATCGAAATCCGCATGCATCCACGCCCACCGAGCTGGTTCTGGATCCACGACGATCACACGATCGGAATACCACTCAAGTGGGGCGAAGCGTGGCCGACCAGCGTGATGGCATTACACAGCGAATCGATCACGTCGATGGTGCGCACACTGTTCGAGCAGCTCTGGCGTGAAGCGGTGCCCACGACTGGCGCCGACCGAAGCTGGGACCCACTGTTGCGGTTGATGCGCAATGGAGCGACCCTTGATGCGGCCTCCCGCTGGCTCGGAATCACTCCTCGTACCGGTCGGCGCCGAATCGCGTCAGCCATGGAGCACTACGGAACCGAGACTCTTTTCGCACTCGGCACCGCGTGGGCCGAGGCCGGCGAATCAAGCGGTCCTCAGAGCCGAGCGACCTGAACGTGTTCGCGCCCGGACATCACCGAGGGGCTCGGCAACCGCCGAGCCCCTCCGCGCTCAGTGCATTACGGTGCCGGCGTGAGCCAGGCGGCCCGGGCGCTGCCCCAGCCTGTCTGTGAGTCCCAGCCGACTCCGACCGTCAGTGACGTATTCGTGGTGCCGAAGGAACGCACCGAGTACAGGTACCCGCCGCTCGCATCCACTCCGTTGGCGAAATCAACGCGGATGTTGCCCGCATCGATGCCCGCACCTGTCACGTCGTTGAATCCCGAGTGATCCGCGTAGATCATCGGGTTGAGCAGACCGAAGCGGTGACTGCTGGCCTGGATCTTGAGTGCCGTCATACCTGCGAACAACGGCGATGCGAGGCTCGTCCCTCCGATTCGATAGGTGTCATATGACACACCGGTTGGGAAAGTCTGCGTCTGTCCGACCAGCATCCCGGTCGTCGGGTCGGCGTCCATCGAGACGTCGGGAACAGCACGGCCACCGTTCGGGCTGTTGATTCCAGCGGCGACCTGGTAGGCGGGCTCCGCTATATTCGACGAGTAGCCACCACCACCGCCGTACTGGAACGGGATGGATACTGCCCACGCACCGTTGACGAGCGAGTACTTGGTGGTCTGCCAGCCGGTCTCGCCGACGACTCCCGCTTGAGTGATCGCCGTCGATGTGCCGCCAACGCCTGTCACATATGGATCAGACGCAGGGTAATCGGTCTGCGGTGTACCAAGGGCGGCAGCTTCATCTCCCGCATCCCCGGTGGAGAACACGTAGCTGATGCCCTCGACGGCGCCCTGGAGGAACGCAGCCTCGTAGGCCTGAAACAGTGCCGGCTTAACCACATCGCCCACGCCGCCCCACGAGTTGGTCACGATGTTCGCGACGCCTTCGTCATTGATGCGGTTGAACGTGTCGAGCAGGTCGGAGTCCTGGCAGCTCTTGCCCGCGTAGTAGCGCACGTTCGCTGCCGGCGCCATGGCGTGCACTGCCTCGACATCGAGCGTCTGTTCGCCGTACCACCCTGACGCGTCGCACTGCTTCGGCGACTTGTTGCTGTTCACCTGCGTGAAGGTTCCTGGCAGGTTCTGCGTGTACTGTCCCGTGGCGAACGGCTGGTCACCGGTGCTTGTCGCGTAACGGTTCGCATCGGATTCGATCGTGGGCGAGGCGTATGCATCGGTGATCGCGACTGTCACGCCGCGCCCATCGAGACCGGCTGACGCGCCCGCCTCATAGGCATTGCGCAACTGAGGGCCGGTGTACCCGCACGGCGCGTACGGCAATGCGGTTCCGTTGAACGTTGGCAACGATGTGCCGTCCGGGGTGGGCAGCGTCGTCGGGCTCTGGTCGCCGTACCACTGCGAGCAGACCGGCGCGTTGCGGAACCCGGCGGAGGGCGGCGACGGCTTCTGTGTCTGCGGTTGCACGACCGTGACCGTCGTGTCGAGTCCTGTGATTGCGATGACGGATGCCGCAACAGCGTCGGGAGCGCTCGCTGCGCCCGTCGGCGCCTGAACGCTCAAGCCGTCATGGGTGAACTTCGCGATCGAGACGCCGAACGCCTTGTTCGCCGCTCCCACGCTGCCGGAGGCGTCGATGTAGCGGTGATTGGCTTCCACGCTGACATGCAGGCCGGCGCCGGTCAGCCATGCACTCACGGCGCTGACGGTTGCGGCGGAGGCATCGAATTTCGCGTGGTACTGCGACGGTGTGAGGAACTTGTGCTGACTCGATGCCGTGGCAGCAGCTGTCTGCAGCGCGCCCATCCCGCCGTTCGGTGCGAGGTAGACGCGAGCGTCGACCGGGGCGTTGGCCGGAGCGGGACCGAGATTCTTACCGTGGGCGAGCCAGCCTGGCGCCGAGTTCGGTATCGGTTTCGATGGAGGCGCGGCGTTGGCCGGGCCAGCGCCCGTGAGCGCCACGACCATTGCTGCGATCGCAATCAAGGAAACTTCGAGGACATGTGTACGCATCTAGGATCTCCAGACGTCAGAAGTACGGTCGCTGACGGTCGCCAGTGGCCGCTCGTTGCTAAACGTACGACCGATGACCCCTCGGCGGCAATACCGAATGTTTTCAGTTCTCGGCGAGTCGCATGCCGCGATTCCGAAATCGGTTAGCGCACCTCTGCAGCCTTCTTGAGAGCCGCCAATGTCTCGTGGATGCCCGTGTGTGCGCTGGTTTCGCGCAGCCGCAATTCGGCTTCGGCGCTCGCTCCGTAACGCTCCGTGAAATGACGCACCCCGGCAGGAAGCACCTCCCACGATTCCGTCAGTTGCGTGCCCGCCGCATTCTGTTTGAACGTGTAGCCCCAGCGCGTGCGATCACCGCCGACATTGAAGGCGAATTCGCGCCCTGGGTCGTCTACCGCGACCTGCGAGCGAGTTTCCCAGGTGCGCTCAGGCGTCTCGTTGTGACCGGTGAACCAGGCACCGACGCCGCGGGCGTCGTCATCCCACCAGCAGCCTGTGCACACGGGGCTCCACTCCCCCATGCGCGTGATATCCGACACCAGCGCATAGACCTCCTCAGGTGGCCGCGCGATAGTGATCGACTCCGAGAAGTTCCAGTTGCCCATATCCGAAGTCTAGGCGCGCCGCGGGCGGCAGCGAATCGACAGTTGCGCAGCACACGCACGCAGGCAGAAGATCGAACTCATGAAGCCAGATAAAGGCCTGACGTGTTCGCGGGCCTGAGCGCATTCCCATTGACGCCCATCACCGGCAACGGCATCGATGAGGCCGCCTTTGCCGGCCTCGTCCGACGACTCGCGGATACCGGTGTCGACTCGATCAGTGCGCTGGGTTCGACCGGGAGCTGCGCATACCTCAATCGCGCAGAGCGTGCGCGCGCAGCGACGATCGCCGTCGACAATGCCGGGGGCGTCCCGGTGATCGTCGGAGTCGGAGCCGTGCGTACTCGGCACGTTCTCGCGCACATCGACGATGCTCAGGCCGCAGGTGCGTCGGGGCTGCTCCTACCGGCGATGACGTATCAGCACCTGACTGACGACGAAGTCTTCGACCTCTATGCGGATGCCGCCGAGTTCGCATCGCTGCCCATCATCGTGTACGACAACCCAGGTACCACTCACGTCGATTTCTCCGACGAATTGCATGGCCGGATCGCCCGCCTCGACGGCATCGTCTCGATCAAGATTCCTCCCGTCGCGCTCGACACAGCTCAAGCGACGGCACGCGTCGCGCGCCTTCGAGCGCTCATACCGGCCGACGTCGGCATCGGGGTCAGTGGCGACGAGGCAGGCGCGACCGGGCTGCTGGCGGGCTGCGAGACGTGGTACAGCGCGATCGCGGGCACTGTCCCAGAACCCTGCCTCGAGATCACTCGTGCCGCGGTCGGCGGCAACGCCGAGCAGGCACGCACGTGCTCTGATCGCATGCGGCCCATCTGGACGCTATTGCGCCAGTACGGCAGTTACCGCGTTGCTGCCGCCATCGCCGAATATTTGGGCCTGGTCAAAGGACCGAGCCTGCCTCGGCCGGTTCAGGGGCTCGATCCGTCCGGTCGACGGGCCGTCGCAATGGCGCTCGCCGAAGTCGGCATCAGGTCAGTGTTGTAGAGCGCTCGCCACTGCGCGGGCATACTCTTGTCGAAGCATGCAGGAGGCGTACATGGAAGTCAGCTGGGCGCAAGAGCCTGAACCTCATGATTATCCCGCGGCGATTTCGTACCTCAGCCTCGTCGCCCACCCTGATCGTGCCCGCTCGATCGTGAAAGAGCTGGCCAAACAGCCCGTCGTGCCACACAAGGCGAAAGACGTGCTTCGCGCTGCGCGCCTGCCCCTGCTGCCCCCTGACGACCCATATGTCGCGAAGGATCTGGAACGGGTCAAGCAGGGCAAGAAGCTGAGCCCGGTGTTGCTCATACGCGGCAGCCTCAGCGGCGCGCCGTTGATCATCGCGGACGGTTACCACCGGGTTTGCGCGTCGTATCATGTCAGCGAAGACACGGATATTTCAGCACAACTCGTCACGGTCGATGAGGACTGAGCCATGACGATGGACCGCGTTCCGATCGCGCCGCAGAGCGTCGACGCACCACTCACGCGCTCGGCCGTCTTCCTGGTGCTCGGCGTCACCGACGACGCGGATGCGATCGACACCGTGCGCGCCGTGCTTGCCGATCTTGACGGACTGGTCAAAACGGTCGGCTTCCGCGATCTGCAAGGACGAGTGTCGTGCACCGTTGGGATCGGCAGCCGGATTTGGCCGGACCTGACCGGCCACGATCGACCGGCGGAACTCCATCCGTTCCGCGAGATCGTCGGTGAGGTGCACACGGCCGTCGCAACACCGGGCGATTTGCTGTTCCACATCCGCGCCGAGCGACCCGACCTGTGCTTCGAACTTGAACGCCTGCTCCTCGATTCCTTGGGCAAAGCCGTATCGACCGTCGACGAGGTGACCGGATTCCGCTATTTCGACGCTCGCGACCTTCTCGGTTTCGTCGACGGGACTGCTAACCCGGTGGGGCCAGATCAGCCCGAATCCACTCTCGTCGGTGAGGAAGACCCGGAGTTTGCAGGCGGAAGCTACGTGGTTGTATAGAAGTACCTGCATCCGCTCGCCGCGTGGGCGGCTTTGACTGCGGAGCAACAAGAGGCGATCATCGGGCGTCGGAAACTGGACAACGTGGAACTCGATGATGCTGTGGAAGGTCAGAAATCGCACAAGACCCTGGGCACCATCACCGACGAGCAGGGTGAGCACGACATTCTGCGCGACAACATGCCGTTCGGCCGGCCCGGCAGCGCCGAGTTCGGAACGTATTTCATCGGATACAGCCGATACCTGTGGGTGATCGAACGGATGCTGGAACGCATGTTCATCGGAGACCCTCCCGGCTTGCACGATCGGCTGCTCGATTTCTCCGCGGTACAGACAGGGTGCACCTTCTTCGCCCCTTCAGCAATGATGCTGTCGACACTTGAGGAGGATGCGAACCCGGATGCGGACGCCGATGCCGAATCGCTGGACTCCGGCTCGCTGAGGATCGGCTCGCTGGGGATCGGCTCGCTGAACACCACTACTGCTGAGAGGGCCGGACCATGAATCATCTTCTGCGCGAACTCGCCCCGCTGACCCCGGATGCCTGGGCTCTCCTCGATGGCGAGGCGAGCACCCGGCTTTCCGCTGCGCTCGGTGCGCGCAAACTCGTCGACTTCACTGGCCCGCTCGGCTGGCAACATTCGGCGACGTCCACGGGAGCGCCGTGCACAGGAGCGGAATCACTGAAGCGTAGCCGTTCTCGACAACACCGGTTGGCGTGTCGAAGACCTGCACCTTAGCCGTCTTGCCGTACCGAGGCCAGCCCGGGTCACCCGTTGTGACGAGCCCAACCGCACCGACGTGAACGTCGTTCGCCACGGATTGCGGCAGGTTCGTGCCTGCCACATCGACGACCCGATCTGCGTCGAGACAGTCGAAGAAGAACGGCACATCGAGGCAGTGGAAGGCAAAATTGTGCACCGGAGACCGCCAGGAGAAGCGGTAAGCCCAGGTGGGGGCATCCGCTCGCGCGTCGACGATTTTCAGGATGTAGGTGCGGAAGAGCTTGTCACTCAGATATCGGCCGAGCACCGCCGCGGTGCCGTTCTTCCTGACGTCTGTGTTGGCGGCAAGGTACGCTCGGCGGGGCTCTCCCCTCAAGCCGACCTTGCCGAGCATGAAACCGGCCGGTACCCAGCGCAGCTGCTTCTTGGCGTCTGCGAATGCGATCGAGAACTCATCGTCGGTCGCGCCGAGTACGAGCGGGATCTCTGCACCGACCCCGGCACGAATCGAGTCGAGGGTGGATCGAGTGATCAGTTCGCCGTCGATGACCGGTCCGAGGGCGAGCCCGTCGTCGGCGAAGGAGCGCAGCATGTCCAGCTGTTTGCCCTTGGGCTCCATGGTCTTCTTCTGCAGTTCCAGGAGCTTCAGTTCCGGCACGGATTCGAACCCCGCCCGTGTCGGTTCGACGCCGGCGCTGGCGGCAATGCCCTTCATGAAATCCTTGGCGCGCTCGGGCGCGACGTCGGCCGTCGCGCCCGAGATGCTGTAGACAGCGCGGAACAGCGGATGCGCGCTGGGCATGCCGAGTAGCGTGAGCACAGCGCCGCCACCGGCGGACTGGCCTGCGACTGTAACCCGACCGGGGTCGCCACCGAAGAAGCCGACATTGTCGCGCACCCATTCCAAGGCCAGCAACCAGTCGAGCACACCGCGGTTGTGCGGTGCGCCCTCGATCCAGCCGAAGCCCTCGATGCCCAGGCGGTAGGAGATCACGACGGTGATCACTCCGTCACGGGCGAAAGCCGCACCGTCATACCACGGGCTCGCGGGAGAGCCAGCGAAGAATCCGCCGCCGTGGATGTAGACGAGCACAGGCAGGGCGGCATCCGTACCGGGTGACGGTGTGAACACGTTGACGTTCAGGGTGGATGGGCCGGGGATCGACGGCTCAGGAATCAGCGTGGGCTCTGCATCCCCGCCACGTTGGGCCGTCGCGCCGAATTCGAGCGCGTCGCGAACGCCATCCCATGACGCACGTGGCACGGGAGCGGCGAAGCGCAGGGCGCCCACAGGGGGCTCGGCAAACGGGATGCCCAGAAAAACGGCGCAATCGCCACGCCACCTACCGCGCACCCGGCCCGCCAAAGTCTGCGCCTCGACGAACGCCTCGTTGCCACTAGCACTGCTGTCCACGGATACTCCTCACAAGCTGAAGGTTTGAAAACAGTATCGCGTTCTGTTTTAAGGATCAAGTAAGGCTCAATGTCCTAGGCTGATCGCATGGCAGCACGTGGTTCCTATGCGAAAGGCATCGCAAAACGCGACCAGATCCTGACCACCGCCCTGGACGTCATTGCTCGCCAGGGCTATCGCAAAGCATCGATCCGCGAGCTTGCGGCGGCAGTGGACCTCAGCCAAACCGGCCTGCTGCACTACTTCGGCACAAAAGAGGATCTCTTCATCGAGGTGCTGCGCAAGCGCGACCAGCTCGACGTCGAGGCATACGGCGTCTCCGACCATGGGCCCGCCACGGGCACTGGCAGCGGCACTGGCACCGACACCGGCGCCGACATCATCGGAGCCCTCCTCCGCGTGGTCCGGCACAATGCCGACGTTCCCGGACTCGTGCGGTTGTACACGCAGTTCTCGGCGGAGGCGACGGAACCGGACCACCCGGCGCACGAGTATTTTCGGGAACGCTCCGCGACGTTCAGGTTCACCGTGGCGGCCGCGATCCGTCAGCAACAACGCGCCGGAAAACTGGCGAGTTCACTCGATCCCGACCGCATCGCAATGCTTCTCATCGCCGCGATCGACGGACTCCAAACCCAGTGGATGCTCGATGACAGCGTCGACATGGCAGCGCACGTCGCGCAACTCTGGGACTACCTCACTCGCGCCTCACACGCTGCTGAAGCATGAGGTTCTGGCGGCGGGCGAGATGCCGCCAAATTACCGTTGAACGGTTTGTTAGGTCAGCACTCGAGGGTGCGACAACGGGGTCATCTCGTCCACCTGTGACTATCGTCGCGCATGTTCGAACCCTGGTCAACACCGGCGTAGGTCGTGATCCGTGGGCGAGTGCCCGGCTCACTGCGCGATAGCGCAATCTCCAGTCGCAAGATCAGCTAACGTCGAGGGCTGCGACTGTCTGAGTTGAAGACGGCCTCCAGCCAGCCGAGGATGACCTCCAGGCTTTCAGGGTCCAATCGTGTGTCGGGGTCGTTATAGCTGCCACCGGGTGCTGCGACGACCTCAACCCGACTGCGCGGGTCCTCCTTGAACACATGATTCGCGTGCGGTGGGAATGCAAATGACACGTTCGCCAGCCCTCTGGCGGCATTCTGAAGCGGGTCCCCGTCGGCGCGTATATCGATCTGAACGTCGTTGCCGCCGATTAGCACGAGCGCGGGGATTTGGAGTTTGGCCAGCGACTCGCACGCGGATTCGACCCAGAGCTCGCGGGCAAGCGGCAGGTTCACCGGGGCTTCGAAACTGGCAAGCACCATCTTCACGCTGTCGGGCACGGCGGCGTCGACGTCCATCGGTTGTCCGACGCTATAGCGTGCAGCAGCTTCCTCCACCTTCGCCATCAACTCTGCACCTCGGGGAACCTGGGCAGACTGCGTAGTGAGCTGCGACAGTAGCACCGCCTGGACCGGACGGCCGGGCGGTGCCGCCAGCACGACCCCGACAAACGGCACCGCCTGGATGCTTGTGGCGTAGTGGAGCACATGGAGCGTTCCTTCGCTGTTGCCCAGCCCGGCAATCCGCGCGGAGTCCACGAAGTCCCACTGCGAAAGCACGTCGACGGCCGCGACCAGCTCATCCAAATGCGAGCGCATGCTCACTTTCCCGATCAATTTCGGAACGTTCTCACGGGCGTGAGGGCCGGAAGCCCGCTTGTCGTAACGCAGGGATGCGATGCCGGCGCGAGCAAACGCATCCGCAAAGAGACGGCCGCTGCCATTGTTGCCGGGCAACAGTGGTGAACACCAATCTCGATCGGTCGGACCGCTGCCCGCGACGAGAACCACCGTGGGGAACGGCCCCGCGCCGTCCGGGCGGACAAGAGTTCCCTCCATCGAGATGCCATCCAATTGCCAGGTCACCTCAACAGAACTCACCATGCATACATTCTCTCAGAGGAGCGACGCGAACCATGGTCTGCACCAAATCGTCGACAGTAAGTCGACCGGCAAGAAAATCCGGTCCGCTGACGAGACTGCCGCGAGAGGCTTTTGCTGCCTCGTCCGGCACCTAGCACACACGGGCGTGTATGTGATCCTCTCGCAACAATTCGAACGCCGCTTTGTCCCACAGCAGGGACTGACCGCACTCTTCCGCGCGATCGAGCCGACGACCGCTCAGTGCAACATAGACCCGCCCGGTGCGGTAGATGTAGCCCAAGACCCGACCGTCGCACTTCACGCGATCGATGTCTTCGGCACACGGGGTCACAGTCACGCGGACCGGGTGGATCCCGTCGATCCCGACGCCCGGAACGCGCAGTGTGAAGGTTCGACCGACTCCCGCGTCGGAGAGTTGCGGACCGGATGCGTGCGCGGCGGGCGGCGGCACATCGAACGGCGGCACATCGAACGGTTGCGCATCGGATGGTTGCGTGTCGGAACTGCGGGCGATGACTTCCTGCGGTTCGGCAAGCTTTTGCTCAGCTCGGAGAATAGTCATACTTCAACGGTAGGCGTCGAGTACTGGGCGCGCTAGGGTCATTAGACCCGAATGACAAGACACCGCGCGTGGTACCGGTTCACCGGCTGGTCGGCGACCGCGACTCCACACTCAGCACGGCTGCCTGCGTGCGACGCTCCAAACCAAGCTTGCCGAGCAGGCTTGACACATAGTTCTTCACGGTCTTCTCGGCCAGCGCCAGAGTTTCGCCGATCTGGCGATTGGTCAAGCCGTCAGCGATCAGGCTCAGTACCTCGCTCTCCCTGGCCGACAGGGCTTGGAGCCGAGGATCGCGCGTATGCTCATCGCGGATGCGGTTGACGACCTTGCGACTCAGGGCAGACCCGAGCAGAGACCTCCCAGCTGCAACAGTGTGCAGGTTCTCGATCAATCGATTCCCGCGCACCTCCTTCAGCACGTAGGCGGACGCACCGGCAAGCACAGCGGCATTAATCGCTTCGTCATCGTCGTATGCGGTCAAAATGATGCATCGGATGTTCGGATCCTGCGATCGCACGTAGCGGCACACCTCGATGCCGTCGCCATCTGGCAAACGCATGTCCAGCAACACAACATCGGGCCGGGTCGCCAGGATACGTGAGCGCGCCTGCGCCGCAGTGCCGGCTTCGCCGACGATCTCGATGTCCGGCTCTGCGGCGCAGAGGTCGATCACGCCGCGTCGCACGATCTCCTGGTCATCGACGACGAAGACTCTCACGGCGTTACCTCCGATCGTTGACGCTGGCAGGTTCCGACGCCTCGACAATCGGCACAGACCAGCTGACGCGGGTTTCGCCGGGGCGCGAGTCGAATGAGAAATGCCCGCCGCGCGCAGCAGCACGCGCTTCGAGGTTTCCCAGCCCGCTGCGGTGCTTCGCATCAGTCTCGCCTCGTCCGTCGTCAATGACGTCGACTGTAACGCGACCGTCCGCCACCGCGATGTGCAACGAAACGTTTGCTGCCGATGCGTGTTTCACGACATTCGTGAGTGCCTCGCGGGTGACGGCCACAATATCCTCGGCGAGCGCGTCTGTGATGACCAGGTCGACCGGCCCTGTGAACTCAAGTTGTGGATTCAATGCCGACGCGCCCGCCAAGTCGTTGACCAGATCGATGATCCGGTGCCGCACCGTCGGATTGTCGCTTCGCGAACGGGACAAGGCGAAGATCGCTGTGCGGATCCGAGTGATCGTGGCGTCCAGCGTGTCGATCGATCCGTTGATCCGGTCGGAGATCGGGCCGGATGGCAAAGCCCCTGCGACGCTCTGCAGTTCGAGCCCCATGGCAAAAAGTTGCTGGATGACATGGTCATGCAAATCGCGGGCAATTCTGCCGCGCTCCTCCAGCAACATCACTTTCTGCTGGTCTGCCCGTGCTGTGGCCAGTTGCATGGCAAGGCTGATTCGTCCGGCGAAATCTGCAGCGAGCTCCAAGTCGGAGGGGGTGAATCTGCCGCCGCCTGTCTCGCGTGAAACCACGAGTGCACCGCGGGCGCCGTCGGAATCCACCAGCGGGATGGCCATGGTCGGTCCGGGCTTCCGACCGGGCGTTGCTGTATACCCGCTCGCCTCAACCTCATTGACAAGTCGCGGCTGCCCGGCTTCTATCACGCTCGCAGCGATCGACCCCGCAGATGCGAACACGACGCCTTGCGCCGCATCATCGCTTTTGCTGCCCGCGGTTTCCACAATCATGTGCTCTGCGTCATGGATCGGTCGAACAATCGACACGAGGTCGGCGTCCGCGAGCGCCAGTGTGCGGGAGACAAGCAGATCGAGGAAGTCTCCTTGCTGACTGGATAGAAGTGAGGCGGTGATTTCCGCGGAGGCTGTGGCCCAGGCCTGCCGACGTTGAGAGTCGGCAAAAAGGCGAGCGTTGTCTATCGCGAACCCTGCCGTCGACGCAAGTGACACGACGAGCTGCTCATCTTCGTCGGTGAACTCGCCCGAAGCCTGATTCGTCAGGTACAGGTTGCCGTACACCTCGCCCCGCACGCGCACGGGAACGCCCAAGAAGCTGTCCATGGGTGGATGGCCCACGGGAAATCCCGCTGAGCGAGGGTCGTCTGACAGGTGCCGGAGCCGGATAGGTCGCTGCTCGTCGGTGAGTGCGCCGACCAGACCCAGCCCGACCGGCAAATGCCCGATCGCCCTGACTTCAGCCTCCGACATGCCGACGTGGATCAGTTGTTCCAGGCTGCCGTCTGGCGCGAGAACTCCGAGCGCACCGTATTGGGCGTCGACAAGCTCCAAAGCCGTTTCGACAATCTTGCGCAACACCACCGGCAAGTCAAGGTGTTCCACGACGGCCAGGTTCGCTCTGAGCAGCGCTCGCAGACGCCCCTGCGTCGCGGTCACGTGATTGGCGAGTTCGACCAAAGTACCGAGTGCGCGGTCCAAATCAACACGTGGTGCATCCGGAAAACTCAGTACGCCTTCCTCTGCCACGCGCTCTCCAAGACTCAGCCATCGAGATAGGCAATCAGCCAATCAGCACAATTGACCGACGTGCACTCGATAGTGGACGACCGTAACGGCCCTAGTATGCGCCCTGCAGGTTGGTTCGCACAAAGTGAGGACACACTCATCCGGCCGCGTCACTGAATTGCGGAGTTCGGATCCTCCCGCGCGACAGCAAGCTCAGCGTTCAGTCAACATCGCCTGGATGCACGACGACCGTCGGGCCTGTGAGATTGATCAGCACGTCGTGACTCACCGAGCCCACCATCGATTGTCCGGATTCATCTCTGCGTGAACTCCCGATGACCAGGAGCGCAGCACCGGCCGCCGCGTCTGCCAATACTGCCGCCGCCGGCCGTGGCACGCTGCGAGTCCTGACTTCGACGGTCGGGGATACCGAGCGAGCCCGATCGGCGGCATCCGCCAACAGCGTCGATGCGCGCGACTCAACATGCTGCCGCAGCTCGCGGTGCATTGCGTCGTTCCGCACGGGGATGTCGGGCAGGTCGTCTGCCCGGATGAGGGTAAGCGTCTCCCCCGCCCGTTCGGCTTCGTTCGCGCCGAATCGGATTGCCGCCCGACCTGCTGCGGAATCATCCACGCCCACAACGACGCCTCGCCCATCACGTGGCGACCCCTGCGGGACAACCGCCACGGGCGCATGGGCCTCTGCAGCCAGAAGCAGACTCCGTGAGCCGAAGACTTTGCCATTCACGAACCCCGTCTTGTGCGTGCCAACGGCCACGAAATCGACACTCTTCGACGCTGCGGCAAGCTCCTTCATCAGACTGCCGCGAAGCAATTGAGTGTGTACGACCACCTCGGGAGCGATCGACCGCGCGTAGTCTGCTTCGCCTTCGAGCAGGCGGCTCGCGTCTTCGCGAAGTTCGCTCAGCATCCGCGCGCCGATGGTCGCCCATCCGTCATCAAGCACATAGCATAAGGTCACTTCTGCGCCGATCGCGGCCGCCCGCTTCATGCTCCAGCGCAACGCCGCGCGACTGGGCTCGGTGCCCGTCACGCCCACCAAGATTGTTCTTGCCATCTCTCCTCGTCGCCTCTCATCTCGAGGGATGCGCGCCCGAAACTCTTAACGGAACGCAGCATGTTCATCAATGGTGGGGACAGGGCGCTGTGAGTCACCAGGGCCGAAAGTCCCCAAGTGGCAGAAATCGCGGCTGCGCGAACCTGTGCCGAACAAGCCGACGGGACGTTCGACCCTGTATAAGTCGCCTGCATCGCGTTTGACTCTACGTAGTGTCCTATCGAGCAAAGGATCAGTATGCAAACGGTGATAGTCGGCTGGGACAGAGGCGAGGCGTCTTGGGCGGCCTTGCGCTGGACCGTCGAGCGTTCGCAAGACTCCACGGTCTTGCTGATGCAGGTCACGGACGCGGACTTGTCGTCGGATCCAACCGCTTCGCCTGAGTCGCCCGCAGTAGGTGCCCTCGCCTGGCTCCAGGACGATCTGGCACGGGCCCGGAACGAGCATCCGCACGTGAAATTCGATAGCGAACTGGTGTCCGGTGACACCGTCGCCGAACTCGCTCGCCACTCCGGCGACTCGACTCTCGTCGTTGTCGGGTCGGACCGGCGGCAGGGCGGCGGTTTCCGGTATCGCTGGTCGATAGGCGCCAAGCTGGCTGCACGTGCCCGCGGCCCAGTCGGGGTCATCCCGGTGGGCGGTAATTCGAACGACGGCGATATAGTCGTCGGGGTCGATGGTTCGCCCGCATCGCACGCCGCTTTGGAATTTGCTGCGCGGGAAGCCGATCGAACTGGTGCAGCTGTGCAAGCCGTGCTCGCCTGGCAGGAATCTCCGGTGTGGCTCGACGCCACCGTGCCAGATGTCGATTACCTCCAGTCGCTGGAAGTCATGTACGCCGAACTGCTCGACGGCGCACTCGTCGATTTCCAGACCCGTCATCCCGAGCTCCAGGTGCTCCGGCGGCTCACGCGTGGTCCGGCGTCGAAGGTGTTGCTCGACGCGGCCCAGACTGCACGCCTACTCGTGGTCGGGAACCGTGCATATCGCGGTGTCGGACGGTTCTTTCTGGGGTCGGTCAGCCGCGCTGTCGTGGCCGGCACCCCGTGCCCGGTCGTCGTGTGCGCGAACTCCGCCATCGACATTCACCCTCGATGACCATCGTAAGTAAAATGCCGATTGCCGCGAAACAAGAGCACCGTCACAATATGACCCAGGAGGCACACCATGGCTGATCGGACGCGCTTCGTGGAGCGCAATGGGGCGTGGGGATTCTTCTTCCTCCTCGCCTACATCGGAGCCGCGATCTATTTCATCGCTCAGTCGCACGGCAGTTTCTGGGCCGTAGTTCTCGGACTGCTCAAAGCAATCGTCTGGCCGGTCTTTGCCGTTTATCACGGCCTCGCGGCGCTCGGCGTTTGACGGCTTACGTCTTGTGCGCTGTCAACGGTTGCGGTAGTAGTCCCGCCAGATCAGCTTGTGGATCGGGATGAGTCGCGGTATAGAGCGAAGGCCGGGGATGAAGGGCACCAGTGTGAGGAGGGCCGAGAGCAGTAGCATCAGGCCGACCACGACAAGGTCGGCGTTGGCGAGGCCGCCGATCGCAGGGATCTGATACCAGAACGAGAACAACCACAGCCACGACTGGCCCGGGTAGTTGCCGGTCTCGTTCATCATTCCCCATTGGTCACCCGTGAGGTGTTGGGCTGCCGCGAGGCCGGGAAAGTAGTTGCCGTCACCAAGGAAGAGGATCGTCAGAGTGGGGTTCGTGTTGAAAATGCCGCCCTCGCCCTGGATTAGTCCGTCGAGTGAACCACGATTCGCCGCAGCGAGCAGCCCCGCTGTCAGCGCCGGCACCGGACCGTATGCGCCGTGAGCGACTTTCGCCGGGCTGCCTCCCGGCGCCTTAGCCAGAGCGTCGGAATATGCGGATGCCCACTTGTCCTGCTGGCTCACGCTGGCGGCCTGCCAGCGATTGAGCGCCGCGGTCACCACATGGAGCTTCTGCAACGGTGTGACGACAAAATCGCGAGCGGTGTCGACAGGCAGCCGGGTCCCCGAAAGGCTCTGAAGATCTATCGGACCGAGAGTCTGTGTAGCACCCTGGGTGGTCGAATACGGCGGCCCATATGACGCCGTGTTCGAGGTGCGGCCGAGTTCCGCCGTTGCGGTCGCGACGAAGTCGTTCGAGCTCGCCTTCGCCCAGGACTGCAGGGTCACCGTCGAGTCGTCCGGAGAACCCGCGAACGCTGCGAACCCGAGAACGATCAGACCAACGACAATGACACCAACGGTGAGTTCTTTGAAAAGATCGTAGTCGCGCACCGCGCCGCTCCACGGCCGCGCGGCAAGGTCAGGATCCGGCTGAGGACGTCGTGACATCGGAGATCTCCTCGGTGATGAGTTGGGCGTCGGTCACTGCGGCGTCGAGGGGTGGGACCACGCCGCGTGCCCGAACGAGTATGACGTGCATGGCCACGATGACGACCACTGCGGCGGGCAGCAGCAGAATGTGCCACATGAACATCTGCCCGAAGTTGGCGACGTTGAACCAGGCGCCCATGCCGGACGCATTCAGCGCATCCTTGGCCTGGAAAGCAATCCATTCGGAGTCGAAGTTGGTCTGCACCAGGTAGCCCGTGAATGCCGCGACGATCGAGACGAGGAACGAGAACACTCCGGTGATCCACGTCAGAACCCGGTGGCCTCGCCATGCGGCCATCCAGAACTTGCCCCACAGGTGGATGACCATGAAGAAAAAGAAGAATTCGACGCTCCACAGATGCACGCTGTTGACGAAGTGGCCGAGCGCTGAGAGGTGGTACCACATCGGTCCGTTGAGACTGAGAACCGCACCAGAGGCGATGATGAAGATGAGTGCTGCGATTGCACCCATGCCGAAAACGTAGATCCACGATGCGACGTAGCTCGGTTGAGTGTTGGGCAGTAGCTTCTCCGGCGGGAGGCGTTTCACCATCCAACGTCGACTGCGACCCGTCCAGGATCGATCTGTCTCGGCTTCAGTATGGTCGCTCATTTCGTGCGCCTTCCCCCCGGGAACGGCACAATCAACGCGAGCACAAAAAGCACCAGCATGGCGACGATCACGATCAGGTTGCCCAACTGAATTGAGAAGATTCCCCAATTCAGAAAGACCCCGCCGACATCTGACGCCTTCAACAATTCGAGCAGCACCATGGTGACAACCTCTCCACTGTCGAGATTAGATTCCGACGATGGGCTCGGTCAGAGGCTTTAGTCCCGAGTTCAGACGTTGTCGCTGCCGACGTCGTCGTTGCTGTTGAACGTGCCGCGGGCGACTCCGGGCCAGGTCCAAGCGGCTACTTCGGGGATGTCTTCTCCGTGTGCTCGCGTATAGGCGCGGGCACGCAGCCTGGCGTCTTGCATATCTTGGCGCAGGATCGCCTCCCGTGCGCCAAGTCCTGGCACGCGGTCGATGACATCCATGACCAGGTGATACCGGTCGAGGTCGTTGAGCATGACCATGTCGAACGGCGTGGTCGTGGTTCCCTCTTCGATATAGCCGCGCACATGGAGATTGTCGTGCCCGTGGCGCCGGTAGGTCAGACGGTGGATCAGCCACGGGTACCCGTGATAGGCGAAGACCACAGGCTTGTCCCGGGTGAAGATCGCGTCGTACTCGCTGTCGCCCAACCCATGCGGATGCTCCCCCACGCTCTGCAAGCGCATCAGGTCGACGACGTTCACGACACGCACCTTCAGCGCAGGCACCCGTTCACGCAGAATGGACGCCGCAGCCAGGACCTCAAGGGTTGGCACGTCTCCGGCAGCCGCTAGCACGACATCCGGTTCCTCACCGGATCGTTCCGTACCGGCCCACTCGAGCAGTCCCAGCCCGCGCGTGCAGTGTTCGACCGCCTGCTCCATTGTGAGCCAGTTCGCAGCCGGTTGTTTGCCGGCGACCACCACGTTCACATAGTCAACCGAGCGCAGGCAATGATCGTAGGTCGACAGCAGCGTGTTCGCATCGAACGGCAGGTAGACGCGAACGACATCCGCCTTCTTGTTCACGACATGGTCGATGAAACCCGGATCCTGGTGGGAGAGCCCGTTGTTGTCCTGCCGCCACACATGGGAGCTCAGCAGATAATTCAGCGAGGAGACAGGGCGGCGCCATGGGATCTTCCGTGTCGTCTTCAACCACTTGGCGTGCTGATTGAACATGGAATCCACGATGTGGATGAAGGCCTCATAGGAGTTGATCACGCCGTGGCGTCCGGTCAGAAGGTAGCCTTCAAGCCACCCCTGGCACTGGTGTTCGCTGAGCATCTCCATCACGCGGCCCGCTCGCGCCAGATGATTATCGTCGTCGATCGGCCAAAACTCGGCATTCCATTGCTTGTCAGTCACCTCATACACGGCATCAAGCCGGTTCGAGGCGGTCTCGTCCGGGCCGAAGATCCGAAAGTTGTTCGGGTTCGCCGAGATCACGTCCCGCAACCAGCCGCCGAGAACCCTGGTGGCCTCGCTGACCGACCCGCCCGGTGTCGGAACGTCCACGGCGTAGTCCCGGAAGTCCGGCAGTCTCAATTCCTGACGCAACAGACCGCCGTTCGCCGCCGGGTTTGCGCTCATTCGCAGGTCGCCTTCCGGAGCAAGCGCGGTGGCTGCGGCGACCACGCTCCCGTTCTCATCGAAGAGTTCCTCCGGCCGGTAGGAACGCATCCAACTCTCCAACAATCGGGTGTGCGCCTCCGTATCGCGGGCATCTAACAGCGGAACCTGGTGGGAGCGCCAATTGTTCTCCGCCGGATGCCCGTCGATCTCGGCTGGACACGTCCACCCTTTCGGGGTGCGCAGAATGATCATCGGCCAAGCCGGGCGCTGCGTCAGAGAGCCGGCCGCGGCATCCGCCTTGATCTGAGCGATCTGGTTCAGGACGGTGTCGAGTGTCTCGGCGAAGCGTTTATGCACTTCGAGGGGATCCTCGCCGTCGAACCCGCCAGACACCAGATACGGTGTGTGGCCGTAACCGCGCATCAGGTCGAGCAGTTCGTTCTCTGGGATGCGGGCGAGCACGGTCGGGTTGGCGATCTTGTACCCGTTCAAGTGCAGGATCGGCAGCACGACGCCATCCTGCACCGGGTCGATGAACTTGTTCGAATGCCAGCTGGTGGCCAACGGGCCGGTCTCCGCCTCGCCGTCACCGACGACTGCGGCGACGAGCAGGTCGGGATTGTCGAAAGCGGCACCGTATGCGTGCGACAGCGCGTACCCGAGTTCCCCACCCTCGTGAATCGAACCGGGCGTCTCCGGCGCGACATGGCTGGGTATCCCTCCCGGGAACGAGAACTGCCGAAAGAGTTTGCGCAAGCCATCCGTCGTGCGGTCGATGCTGTTGTACACCTCGCCGTACGTGCCGTCCAGATATGCGTTGGCCACCATGCCGGGCCCGCCGTGACCCGGACCCGCAATGTAGATGGTGCTCAAGCGTCGCTCCTGAATGACGCGATTCAGGTGTGCATAAATGAGATTGAGGCCCGGGGTCGTACCCCAGTGCCCCAACAAGCGAGGCTTGATATGGTCGCGGATCAACGGCTCGCGAAGCAGCGGGTTGTCCAGCAGGTAGATCTGCCCGACCGACAAGTAGTTCGCGGCGCGCCACCACGTGTTCAGCTTCTGCAGCGCTTCAGCGGAGAGGGTCTGCGCGTCGCGGTGCGGCCAAGCGTCGACCATTTCAGGAAGCAACCGGTTCGCGCGCGACGAGTACAGCGCATTTCGCGTGCGCAGCACACTCAGCACTGACCGAACCCAGAAGCAGGCCGGCAAACCCGCCGTGGCCACGGGAACCGACAACCAGCAGCTCTGAACCCTCGCTCTGCGCGATCAGAACCTGTGCGGAGTTGCCCTCCGCAACGACGATGGTGAACCAGTCCGGCCAGCGGGTGCCGAAGACTCGATCGGCAGCTTCTCGAGCCGTCTCGCGTGCAGCATCTTCAAAGCTGGGCAACGTCGTGACGGGATACGGGCTCAACGCGATCGGGTACGTCCATGCCGCAACGCCTTCGAGCGAGGCATCCAACGCCGTGGCCAACCGTGCCGCGTGACGTAGCGCGGCGTCGGATGACGCGGACCCATCCAGTCCGACGACGATTTTGGGTTTTGTTTCCGACGAAGACGAGCCTGCTAGTGCGCCTTGTTGCGTGTCCGTGGCTGCATTGTTCATGCGCCCAGCCTGGCACCGGACGCGGCCCCGAGACAGAGTCGAAAGTCCCTGAATCCGCCGCGCCTCTCGGCTACGTGTCTCAGCTACGCCCGGGAATCAGGATGTCGGCTGAACAATGCGCGCGGCATCGAGCGGCCACACGATGAGCAGATGAGTAACGAGCCAGCCGACCAACGTACGGCAACCGTACTATTGATCACCGGTCCGCTCGGCCTGACGTTCTGGCGGGCAGTGCCGGCAGCCGGCGTCGTGCGCTTGGCTGGCGCCCGAGAGGGCATCATTCACATCCATTCTGGTTCAGGCCCGCGCTCGAAGCGTCGCCCAGTCAGACTCCGCGGGACGATACGCACGTAGATACTCTTCAACGTCGGGATCCATGAATTCAACGGCACCTTCTCCGCCCGATCGACGTCTTCCTGCCGGTCGAGCACGGCAGCAGTTCCCTTGGCGATGACGCTCCATGCGATCGGTTCGGTATAGCCATCCACCTCGAACACGACGTTTTCGTTGATGGTCAGCTCAACGAGTTTGTCCCCCGGCGCGGTGCGGAACAGGATGCTCGTGCCGTCCGAATAGTAATTGACGGGGAAGATATCGAGTACGCCACCCGCGCTCGTAGCAACCCGTCCCACTGTCGCTGTGCGCAAAAGCTGCCAGCAGTCCTCCTCAGAAAGCCGCTCGACCGGCCCCTCGACTCGACGCATTATTGCCTCCTCCTATGGAACTCCTTGCACCGAGACTACGTCGATGTCCACGACGGGCACAGGGGCGTTGGTCCTGTTCGCACCGGAGCAACGCGACGGCTTCCGCGCCGACCGGGCCGAACCATCCGCTCTCACCTGATGAGTCGAACGCGCCACAAGCGCAAACAGGGTCGAAAGTCCTACCATTCGATGCGCCGGTGCGATGAAATGAGACCACAATGAACAGCCAGACGACATCGACACCGCACCTGGAGTCTCCGCTCGCGCTGGAACACGTTGCATCGCAGGACAGTGCCGCAGTACTCAGTGCGTTGAACTCGCGCGCGCAAGGGCTCACGTCCGCAGAGGCGGCAGAGCGGCTCGCGATCGTAGGACGCAACGTATTGCGAGCACACAGGGCTCGACCGTGGCGTGTGCTAGGGCGGCAGCTGAAGAGCCCCATTCTGGTGTTGCTCTTTGTGACCGCCGGTGTGTCGGTGTTTCTTGGGGAGGCGGCCGACGCGGCGATCATTGCTGTGATCCTGGCCGCAAGCATCGGTCTGGGCTTCGTGAACGAGTTCCGGGCGGAGCGGGCGGCGGATGCGCTGCACGATCAGATCAGGCATACCGTCGTCGCGCTGCGGGATGGCGCCACGGCGAAGGTCGATGTCACAGACCTTGCACCCGGAGACGTCGTAGAGCTCTCCATGGGTGCCGTGGTGCCCGCGGACATGCGCCTGATTCTCGCCCACAACCTGTCCTGCGACGAGGGGATCATGACCGGCGAGTCGCTGCCGACCACGAAAACGCCGGAGCCGATCGGACGTGGCGCGGGCATCGGAGACCTCACCCCGTGCATGCTGATGGGCACGGTCGTGCAATCCGGAACCGCTACCGGAGTCGTGGTGGCAACGGGTGCCCGCACAGAGTTCGGGCGCATCGCCGGCGGGCTCGCGACCCAGCAACCGCAGACTGAGTTCCAGCGAGGCCTTGGCCGATTCTCGGTGCTCCTGCTCGAAGTGGCCGTCGTGCTGACCACGTTGATCTTCGTCGCGAACGTGCTGTTGCAACGCCCCCCGCTGGATTCGCTGCTGTTTTCACTGGCCATCGCCGTAGGAATCACACCTCAGCTCCTTCCTGCCGTGGTCAGTGCGAGCCTCGCCGCTGGCTCCCGCGCACTGGCGAAACGAAAGGTGCTCGTCAAGAGACTCGTCTGCATCGAGGACCTCGGAGACATGGACATTCTGGTCACCGACAAGACCGGCACCCTGACGGAAGGACGGATCAGCTTCACCGCTGCGCTCTCGACAGACGCGATGACGACGCCCGATCGCGTCTTCCTTCTCGGGTTACTCGCGACCGAAACCGACTACCGCACGCCTCCCGGCACGGTGCTCGCGCTCAATCCGTTGGACTCGGCCCTGTGGCAGGCACCCCGGTCGGATGCGACCAATCCGGCCGTTTATGAACGCATCGATCTGCTCTCGTTCGACCACGAGCGGCGGATGACCACGGCGCTCGTGGAGGCACCGACGCAGGAGCGTCAACTCGTGACGAAAGGCTCACCGGAAGACGTGCTGCGGCGCTGCTCGGTCGTGCCACCTGCAGCTCAGGGCGTTTTGGACGAGCAGTACGCGTCGGGCGCGCGCGTGATCGCGGTCGCGGTCAAGAGCGGATCCGGCATCGGACAGCTGTCACCGGCCGACGAGAACGGTCTCACCCTGGTTGGATTCCTCGTGTTTCTCGATCGCCCGAAAGCGGATGCCCGTGCCTCGCTGGAGACGCTGGCACAACTCGGGGTGGCGGTGAAGATCGCGACGGGCGACAACGCCCGGGTGGCCGAGAAGCTGCTGACGGACATCGGGCTCGCGTCGGGCGGCATCCTGTCGGGCATCGACATCGAGCCGCTGAGCGATGATGAGCTGCGACGCGCGGCAGCGACGGCGACGATCTTCGCGCGGGTCTCCCCCGAACAGAAGGCGCGAATCATCCGCTTGCTCCGGCATTCCGGCCGGGCGGTCGGCTTCCTCGGCGACGGAGTGAATGACGCGCTCGCGCTGCACCAGGCCGACATTGGCATCTCTGTCGAATCGGCCGCGGATGTGGCAAAGGATGCAGCCGACGTGCTGCTGCTGGACAAAGACCTCGCAGTGCTCGCTGACGGCGTCTCCGAAGGCCGCCGCATCTTCGCGAACACGATCAAGTACGTTCTGATGGGCACCTCTAGCAACTTCGGCAACATGTTCAGCGCATCGATCGCGTCTGTTGTCCTGCCTTTCCTGCCGATGCTTCCCGGGCAGATCCTGCTCAACAACCTGCTCTACGACTCCGGCCAGCTCGCGATCCCCGGTGACCGGGTCGATCGCGAGCAGTTGCAGGCACCGGCGCATTGGAACATCGGCTATATCCGCCGGTTCATGCTGCTGTTCGGACCGATCAGCTCGCTCTTCGACTTCGCAACCTTCGCCCTCATGCTTGTCTTTTTCCACGCATCGCAGAGCGAGTTTCAGGCCGGTTGGTTCATCGAGTCGATCGCAACGCAGACACTGATCATCTTCGCAATCCGCACCCGGCGCATCCCGTTCTTTCGCAGCAAGCCATCGCTCGGTTTGACCCTCGCCTCACTGGCGGTGGTCGCAGTCGGAATCTGGTTGCCGTATTCTCCCGTTTCGGGTCTGCTCGGTTTCCAGCCCATACCGGTGCCGTTCTTCCTCGCCCTGGTCGCCATGGTTGTCGCATATCTGGTCTGCGTCGAATTGGCGAAGAAGTGGTTCTTCAGTCGGCCGGCCCAGCAGTTCGAAACGGCTCCCCCGCCCCGTCGCCGACGCGGCTATTTCCATCGAGTGCACCGGCGTGCGTCACGGTTCACCGGTCGGTCAGCGTAGAACGGATGGGTTATCGCGCTCTTCGACGTCGGCACGAGTTGACCGGGCTCAGGTACGATCGTGTTCGGAGTGAATCACCGGGTGCGGGTGACGCTCGAACGAGCGCCCGCGTGCCGTGCTTGTCTGCTTCGAGCGCAACGTGAGGGTTGGCGATCAGTTCGCGGAGTTTGGTGCCGTCTGCGGTGCGAAAGACCACGCTGCGTTTGTCGACGTGGAAGTCGAGCGGGAAGATCTCCCGATACCCATCAATGCTGACTGCCAGCCGCCCGAAGCCGGCGCGGCGCAGTCGACTCCAACAGTGCGCGTCGGACAACTCGGTGACCGGCCCCCGCGGAGACCATCCGGTGAGTTCTTCGTCCATGGTCAGTACTCGAAGACGAGGCGTGCGAGCGCCTTGCCTGACAGCACTTCGGTCATAGCCTCATTGACCTGTTCGAGATGACGCCCCTCGGCGACGATCCTGGTGCGTCCGGCTGCATGCAGCGCAAACACCTCGGTGAGATCCTGCCGGGTGCCGACGATCGAACCGATGATGGAAATGCCTTTGATCACCGTGTCGAAGATCGAGATGGTCATCCGCTCGTCAGCGGGAAGGGCGACGCAGACAAGGCGACCGCCACGGTTCAGCGCAGAGAAAGCCTGCTCGAACACGCGAGGCGAGGCTGCAAGTACGACGGAGACATCGGCGCCGCCAAGCGCTTGTATGGCGGCTACTGGGTCCACCTTCGACGCGTTCACGAGCTGCTCGGCGCCGAGCTCGTGGGCGAGGTCGAGCTTGGCGTCTTCGATGTCGACAGCGATCACGGAGCCGCCCATGATTCGCGCATACTGCACCGCCAGGTGCCCCAGCCCACCGATACCGAAAACCGCGACGCGTTCTGTTGGAACAATGCGGGCGACCTTGAGTGCTTTGTATGTTGTCACGCCTGCACACGTCAGTGGTGCAGCTTCGACGGGCGAAATGCCCTCCGGCACCGGAACCGCAAAGCGAGCGTTCGCGACGGCATACTCTGCAAAAGCGCCATCGACGGAGTAACCACTGTTCTGCTGCTTCTCGCACAGCGTCTCACGGCCGTCGATGCAGTACCGGCACTCGCCACACGCGTAGCCGAGCCACGGAATCGCAACTCGCTCGCCTAACGCACGATTCGTGACGTGCGCCCCGAGCTTTTCGATGATTCCAACACCCTCGTGCCCCGGGATGAGCGGCAAGCGAGGCTTTGCAGGCCAGTCGCCGTGGGCGGCGTGAATGTCTGTGTGGCACAGCCCGCACGCCTCCAAGTGGACGAGCACCTCGCCCGATCCAGGCTCCGGGACTTCATGCTCGAGGATCTCGAGCGGTGCGGTGAACGAGGTGACAACGGCGGCTTTCATAGTGTTTCCTTCCTACTGGTACTCGGATGAATGCGCTCACGCGAACGTTGATGGTCTGGCCGAGCGCTGCTCCCCGAGTGCCACCCGCCTGAAATCCTGTGAATATGATTGCGTTGCGTCGATAAGGCCCGTATGCGATCAGATGGTGCAGAACCCGACCGACCGTGAAAGTGGGGAGAGTCACGACTCCGCCGCGCCCGCACACGGTCGTGATGATCTCGCCGAAATCGTGGGTGACGAACCGTTCGAGTGCTCTGTGAGCATCTTCTTCCCGGCACAGTGGCGCAGGACGCGCGTGCCGTGTTTGCCGGCGTCGCGTTGAGTCGCGAATTGACCATGGTCGCTGTTCTTTCTCCTGTTCGAAGACCGCTCACCGTTCCGCAGTCACCGCGGCATCGGCCGTATGCATGATGAGCACGGGGCAGCGAGCGTGTTCAGCGCAGGCTGTGCTCACGGAGCCGAGCAGCAGACCGACGAATCCGCCATGACCACGTGACCCGAGAACCAGCATCTCGGCGCCTTCGCTCTCGTCGATCAGCGCCTTCGGTGTGTTGCCTTCAACCACGAATGCGTGCAGCCACACCGGGTGTTGTGCACCGAACGCCGCGTGCAGCGCTGTGTTGAGAATGCTGCGCGCGTCTTCCTCGGGGTTCACATCGAATGCAAGCGGATACTCGCCGGCGCTGAGGGGCGTGTGCCAGACCGTCACCGCCTCGACCGATGCACCCAGCGCGGCTGCGATGCGACTCGCGCGGCGCAATGCTGCGATGGACGACTCTGAACCGTCCACGCCCACGACAATTCGTCGATTGTTCGCGTTACCTCCCATTGGCGCGTTCGCTGATGAAAGGCCTTCGTTCGGAGTCTGATTCTCGTCCATCACACTATAATCCGATCCGCGTGCGGCACCCGCCAGAGTCGAAGGTCCTGACCGGCGCTCCGGGTTGTCCTGGCCCGCGCTGCAGTACGGATCAACATTTCCGCCAGCTGGCCGAGCGCCACGCGATACTCGGTAACGACGGAGGGATGCGCTTCAACCGCCGCTCTCGCATCGGCTCTCAGTTCGCTGTCCACAACAGCCGTGATCTCCACGAACGAGGAAACATAGCCGAATTCTTCCTCTGGCGCCTTCGGTGCCGTGTCGTTACTCCATGAGCGGGCGATAACAAGGGGCGCCTTCAGTGCTTCTGCCAGTTCGAGGGCGACAAAAGGGGGCTCGGCTGCGCCGCTCGACCCGTCGGGGCCAACCACGATGCTGCCGCCCGCCACCGATTGATCGACGTCATCGACGTCGCTGTCAGGTTTTGTTGGCTCGTTCACCGTGCTGTCACTCTCAGATCGTGCGTCACGTTCGAATTGCTACAGTCAGTCCGGAGGCGCGGTCATTCAGGCGCGCGCGTCCGAGGCCGGCGCGGATTCGATCGGTTCTCTGCGGGGGGAACTCTTCGCGCGTACGATAACAACCGGCGTCGACATGCCGACCAGCACGCCGTGCGCGACGGAGCCCTCGAACAGTTGTGTGACCGCCGACCGATCGTGATGGCCCACGACGAGCAAGCGCGCATCCTGCGAGGCCTGAAGCAATACCTTCTGCGGTGACCCTTCCTCGCTGCGCGTCTGGATTGCCAACTGAGGAAAGAGCCGCAGCAGGTGTTCCGACGTCCGAGCCAAAATTTCGGCTCGCTCCTCAGCAGGCAGGGTGGGGGGAATGAGGTCAGAGTAGAGCGGATTGGGGGCATAGCCGACGCAAACCATAACCAGCTCGCTGCCCATCGCTGCCGCGTCTGCGGCAGCAAACTCGGCTGCTGTGCGGGACTGATCCGTGCTGTCCAGCCCCACGACGACGGCGCTCCCAGCAGGAACGGTCTCCGGGATGACAGCCACGGAACAGGCGGCTATTCTTGCCATCCGGATGCCGAGAGAGCCGAGGATCGCTTGTCTGAGCAGCCCGTTCTTATGGGTCCCGACGACCAGTAGGTCACACTGCGCGGAGGCACGCTTAAGCGCGTGAGCGACTCCCCCGTATACCAGTTCAGTGGCGACCGTGATCGACGGATAATTCTGTGCGACGCGTGCCCGCTCGGCCTGCAAGAACTCATCGGCACGACGTGCGAGTTGTGCTTGTAGGTGCGGTTCCTGGACTCCCACTACCTCGTCGATCACAGTGATCAGCCTCAGATTGCGCGTTCCTCGGTAGGCACGTTCCACCGCCCAGTCCACGGCAGCACGGCTGCGAGCACTCCCATCCACGGCCACGGTCGCTTCTCTTGATTCTGCCGAGAGTTCCATGCCACCAGGGTCCCTGGGCACGGGCCGATCGGCAAGGGTCGAAAGTCCCGTGCAGCTCGCCGTATCTCACGCTTTTACCGCTTCCCTTGCGGGCGTTTCGGTGCGAAGATGAGCCTGCTGGAGCGGACTTCGGGGTACACCGCCGCGGCCGCGAAAGCAGAGGAAGGCGTCTGGGATGTCCGCATTCGACGGCTGGTCGGCGGTCGCCACTGAATTCTTCCGCGGCCTCGAGGCCGACAACTCGAAGGCTTACTGGACTGAGAACAAAAGCGTGTACGACCAGGCCGTTCTCGCACCGATGCAAGCACTTCTGGGCGAACTCGGTGCTGAATTCGGCAAGAGCAAGATCTTCCGTCCGAATCGCGACATCCGATTCAGCGCCGACAAATCGCCGTACAAGACAGCGATCGGCGCCACGATCGGCCGCGGATACGTACAGTTCTCCGCGCACGGCATCGGCGTGGGTGCCGGATACTACACGATGGCGTCAGACCAGATCGATCGATACCGCACGGCAGTCGCGAATGGCGCGCAGGGCGAGAGACTCCAGCGGCTGATCGCCGAACTCACCGGCACCGAATTTGCCGGCGCCGGGGTCAAGGTCACATCCCGCGATGCTCTCAAGACGGTGCCGCGCGGCTATCCAAAAGATCACCCACGCGCCGATCTCCTCCGCAAAAAGGACCTCGCCGCCTGGGCGCGATGGCCCAGCACGGACAGCTGGATGCAGACCGCCGCGGCCAAAGACCACGTCGCCGCCATACTGTCGGCAACCCGGCCCCTCGTCGACTGGCTCGACGAGAATGTCGGCGACACGACACTCGATCGGCAACGCTGAAACGGCCGCGCTAAGCCGGCAAAACCGAGCCGGCAACCCCGAGTTGCGTGGGCCATCAGCCCCGCACGACGAAAGGAACATCATGAGCAAGTACATCTTCATCTACAACGGTCCGGCAACACCCATGGACCAATTCACCGAAGAGGAATCGGCGCAGCAAATGGCAGCGTGGGGCGCCTGGATGGGTGCCGTTGGCGCAGCACTCGTCGACGGCGGCGCGCCGTTCGGTGAACGCGCAAGCATCGGCGACGACGGCAGCGATCGCACGCCGACTGAGCTGCAAGGCTACTCGATAGTCGAAGCCGCCGACCTCGAAGGCGCGAAGGCGCTCAGTGCGGGACTCCCGTTTCTCTCCGAGGGACAGGGCCGGTTCAGTCTGGATATCTTCGAACTCGTGGACGTGCAGATGTGACCGAAGGGCGCGGGGCCGGACCCGAGCCCACCCGTCACGCCGGTTATCAGTGTCGTTGTCATGGCATCCAGCATCGTTCCTGATCTCACGGCGACGCAGTCGCCGCCATGTCATGGGACTGACAGACCCACGACAACCGCGGCTGCTCGACGCCTGGCCGGCAACCCGGTTGCCGTGTACGACGCGACGCGGAATCTGGTGGTCGCCAACGCGCCGTACGATGCGCTGGTGGGCGAGACAAGCGTGTGGCGCAACCTCGTCGGCGCAACCATCGTCACGGTGTGCGCGGTGTCAGTTCGCCGAATTCGTCCATAATCTGTGCCATTGTGCGAGCGACACAGTCGGAGTCGCAGCGATCCGCCAGATATCCGGAACCGCAGGTGTAGATTTCGGCGAGCGCACCTTGGAGTTTTTGGGCTTCGCGGCTCGCCGAAGCTGGATCGATGTCTATCTCGGGCACCGCGCTTGCTTCTTGGCGAGCACGCTCACCGTCGGCGAACTGCTGCACTGCCCGCACCATGGTCTGTGCCATGTCGTCGGCGTCCCGTCGGCCGGCAAGGAAATCCGGCCCGATCACAAGTACCGGCGACAACGCCGCCTGCATTCGCTCGGCCCGTCCGCTAAGCCCAACCATTTCTGTCACCGTGCACCAACCTTCCTCCTTTCATTGTGCACCTACCGTCGCAGATATCGCCTTGGTTGCGGCCTCAGATCGGCCGGCGTTCGACCACCAGATCGGCACGAGAGGTTGAATCCAATTTACGGAAGCACGTGCCCGGCCGCCGTGAAGAGCCGATACCATTCCTCACGGTCCAGCCGCACTTCCGAACCCGCGGCGGATTGTGCCACCCGTTCCGGCTTGGTCGTGCCCAGCACCACCTGCATGTTGGCGGGATGCCGAAGGATCCAGGCAACTGCAATGCCGGTCGGTGTCACGCCGTGGGCGGAAGCGATCTCATCGAGCGCATGGTTCAGAGGCCCGAAGTTCTCACGGTCACCGATGAAGACGCCGTCGAAGAATCCCTTCTGGAACGGGGACCACGCCTGGACCGTGATGTTGTTCAGCCGGCTGTAGTCGAGGATGCCATTGTCACGGTCGATGGACTGGTCCAGCCCGGCCATGTTCGCAGCGACGCCTGCTGCGATCATGGGGGCATGGGTGATGCTCAGCTGCATCTGATTGAAGGCGAGCGGTTGGTTGACGGAACGCTTGAGTAGTTCCACTTGGCCCGGAGTCTGATTCGATACCCCGAAGTTGCGTACCTTTCCGGAGGCCTGCAAAGAGTCGAAGGCCGCAGCGACCTCATCCGGTTCAACCAGCGCATCAGGACGGTGCAACAGCAGGATGTCGAGATAATCCGTTCGCAAAGCAGACAACGTTTTGTCGACCGAGTCGAGGATGTGCTCTGTCGAAAAGTCCCAGAACCCATTTCTGATCCCGACCTTGGACTGAATGATGACTGACTCGCGTTCGGCCGACGTGAAGGTGATCGCGTCGCCGAAGCGCCGCTCGCACCCGTGGTCGCCGCCGTACACGTCGGCGTGATCGAAGAAGTTGATACCTGCGTCGCGTGCCGCGCCGACGAGGGCGCGAATGGCCTGATCGTCGAGATCGGAGATCCGCATCAGCCCCAGAATGATGTTCGAGGCGTCGAGTGTGGTCAGTGGTGGGGTAAAGGTTTTCATCGGTTGATCCTCTTTCTTCGTTCTTTGTTTGTCGGTCCGGCTGTATGGTCTGGCGCTTCAATGCCCGGCCAGCATATCTTCATGATTTCCGCCGACAGCTGATCCGTCAGCGGTTGATGCTGGTACATCAGCCGGTAGTAGATCGGGCCGAACAACACATCGGCGACGGCAGCATAGTCGAGGTCCGCGCGCACCTCGCCTCGACGCGCACCCTGGGCGAGCAGCTCGATTACCGCGGCGCGGCGCGGCGCGATCCAATCGTTGATAAGCGCCTGCGCGACGGCCGAATCCGTGACAGCTGCCGCAGTCAGCCCTCTGAAGAGAGCGCCCGCCGACGTGTCCCGGACGAGCACGACGAGCCGACCAAGGTAGTCACCCAGCGCCTCGCGCGTCGTCGCGGAAGCGGGAGACTCGATCGTGTCGCGGGTGCGGTCGAGGAGTCCTTCGAGCAGTACGGCGGCTGCGGACGGCCACCACTTGTACACGGTGGTGCGGCTGACTCCTGCTCGGGCCGCGATCGCATCGACGCCTGCACCCGCGGCGCCCTCGAGTGCGAGCCCCGCAGCAGCGTCGAGTATGGACCGTCGCGCGTTCTCACTGCGCGGACGGCCACGCCGAGAGGCTCGTTGACTATTACTGGACACTGTGTACAGTATATGAAAAAAGCATGCAGGACGTAACGAATCGACGAAGATCATGCCTGAAGAATCTGCACGTCTTTCAGCGGTCCGCAGCTACTTCGCGCATCCCGTGCATGGGCCGCCCGTCAGCTCCTGATCCTGGCGGTCGGAAGTCTCGCCCTCGGAATCCAAAACGCGGTCGTACGCCAGCTCGCGGTGCCCGATATGACCACGACCGTCCTCACCATGACACTGACGGGCATCGGATCGGATCTGCGCAAACGCGACTTGGCGACGGCAGCGCGACGTCTGCTGACGGTGCTCGCAATGTTGATCGGAGCTGTGGTCGGCGCCATCCTGGTTCTGAATCTCGGTGTCGGTACGGGGATCGCGGCGGTGACCATCATGCTTGCGGCGGCTCTTGTCGGAACAGCCATTGCTGCCCGTGGCACACCACACTGGGCAAGCGGCAAGGTGTCAGCCTAGTCACTTTCTCAGCGGTTCTAGGATGCCCGCTGGAGCAGGCCCAGCACGCCGCAGTTCTGTGACGGCAACCGATAGCGGACGTCACCACCGTCGCGCATCGGCATCGTAATCCAGAAGCGTGTGCCGGGTGAGCGCTCTGTGCGATCCCCAATGTCGGTGCTCATTCGGGGGACGGCCGCTGCCGTTGCCGTTTCGTTGCCGACCGTTGCTCCTTCGCGGCCAGGCGTCGCGCGACCGAGCCCCGAGTGGGCTTGGTCGCGCGACGGAGAGCAGCCTCGGGAGCTAGAGCCATGCTGACGAGATCAGCAAGCTTGCCCAAGGCGATCTCGCGATTGCGGAGCTGGGAGCGGCGCTCTGACGCGGTCACAGTGATCGTTCCGGCGACGAGGCGTGGTTCGAGACGCGCGACCAGCAGCATCCGCTGGCCTTCGGAGAGTGCGTCCGAGTCGACGATGCTCCAGGTGAGCTCGACACGGCTGTCCGAGGTGTTGACGTGTTGACCACCCGGCCCAGACGAACGAGAGAACCGCCAGTCCAGTTCCGACGCGGGAATCGTGAGCGCGGGCGACACCTCCAGATCCATGCATCAAGCGTTGCACAATGGTGGCACTCAGTGGCCAGGCAAACTTCACGAGTCCCCAGATCCGTCCGAACGCCTGCGCGAAAACGCCTCGATCGCAACCGATCAGTCGCGCACTCGCACGATCACTTTTCCGCGTTTACGATCGGGTGCGTTGAACGCGGCTGCGGCATCGTCGATTGATACGACCGTGCCGATCGGTGTACGCAGTAGCCCGTCGCGCACACGCTGAGCGATTTCGCCCAACTGCCGGCGGTTCGCTTCAACAACGAAGAAGATCGCCTGGCCGTTCTCCGGATACCGTCGGGGCGGCCGGGCAATCGTGACGAGCGTGCCGCCCTTGTGAACGAGGTCGGTCGAGCGTGCCCCGATGTCGCCGCCAATGACGTCGAAGACGAGGTCGACTTTGTCGGTGTCTGCCCAGCCGTCGTCTGTGAGATCGAGGAACTCGTTCGCTCCGAAGTCCAACACGGCTTGCTTGTCCCCCGTGCGACTGGTGCCGATCACGTGGGCGCCGGCGGCGCGCGCGAGCTGAACGGCTACGGAGCCGACACCACCGGCCGCGCCGTGCACCAGCACCCGCTGGCCGACCCGCAGTCGGCCGTGGTCGAACAACCCTTGCCACGCGGTCAATCCGGAGATCGGCAGGCTGGCCGCGACCACGAAGTCGATGTCCGCCGCAAGCGGCGCCAAGTTCCTCGCTTCGACGGCGACATATTCGGCCAGAGTGCCATCGCGGGTCCAGTCCGTCAGACCGAATACCCGCTGCCCGAGCGTGAACCCAGTTGTTCCGTACCCGAGCTCGGCAACAACCCCGGCGCACTCATGCCCGGGGACCGACGGCGCCCGGTCGCGCCCCGCCCGGTCTTGCCATGTCCCTGGCCACGCCAATTCTCCGGGCGTGAAACCGGATGCGTGCACCGCCACGATCACATCGTTTTCGGATGCTCGTGGTTCGGGCCGCTCCGCCAGCGCCAGCCCTGCAGTTCCTGCGTTCCGATCGGTCGCGACGATGGCTTTCATAACTGGCTCCTCGCTGATATTCATCCCCACCAGTTTGGCCGCGAAAACCACAGAATAGTCAGATCAACGGTCGCAGCATCCGCTTCATTGTTCATTTCGCAGACGGCCGGCCAGTTTGCTGAGTTCATTTCCCGCATGACAGTTTTCGACCACGGGATCGGGCTCTGCGAGGAAACGGCGGAGCGAGCGGCCCCTACCGGTTCCGGTTCGACGCCGCGTCGAGACCCAGGTGACTGCGCAGGGAAGCCGTGATCGCCTCCACCTCCGCAAGCTGCGCCGAGGTAAGCGCATCGATGAAAAGCTCCCGCACAGCGCGCAAGTGCGGCACGGAACCGGCGCGAAACGCGTGCCTGCCCGGCTCGGTGGCAGTCACGTCGATTCCGTGCACACCGTCCGCGCAGGGGGTGCGGCGGATGAGGCCGCGCTTCTCCATCCTGCCCAAGTGATGGGACAAACGACTACGCTCCCACCCGATCAGTGTGGCCAGCTCCGAGGAGCGCAGGGTGTATTGCGCAGCCTCGGTCAAAGCCAGGAGGACCTGATAGTCGCCGGACGACAGTGCCGACGCGCCCTGCAACCGGCCCCCCAGGCGAGCCCTGAGCACCTCGCCCGTCTCGATGTAGTCCCGCCAGATGCGCAACTGCTCGCGCGTGGGCATCGTGCGACTTGTCTCGGTCATCTTCCCTCCTTGGGAATTGATACGTCAACTCTATCGTCGCAACGATATTGACACGTCAATTCAGGGTGTGGAACATGAGAAGGGTCGTAAGGACGATGACGGAGCAAAGGGCGCGTCTCGAATTCGGGTTGAATTCGTTCGGTGACGTCGCCACGGATCGGGGCCGGGTGATGTCGGACGCCCAGTCGGTGCGATTGCTTGTCGAGGAGGCGCAGTTGGCCGAATCGGTAGGGCTGGACGCCTTCAGCGTGGGCGAGCATTACAAGGAGAACTCGGTCGACTCCGCGACTCCGGTGCTGCTCGCGGCCGCAGCACAGGCCACATCGACAATCGGCCTCGGCACCTCGGTGACCGTGCTGTCGACACAAGATCCCGTTCGGCTCTACCAGGAGTTCGCCACGGTCGACGGCATCTCCGGTGGGCGCACCCAGCTCGTGCTGGGGCGGGCATCCGCGATCGAGTCATTCCCACTGTTCGGCTATGACATCGCCGAATATGAGGAGCTCTTCGAGGAGAAGCTCGACCTGTTCGTCCGGCTCATGCGGGAGGATCGCGTGACCTGGTCCGGCAGATATCGCGCCCCTCTCGACGAGGTGCGGCTGCACCCACGGATGCCAGAGGGCGGTATTCCTGCGTGGATCGGTATCGGCGGCAGCCCGGACTCGGTCATCCGTGCCGCGCGCTACGGGCTCCCCCTCATGATGGCGATCATCGGCGGACGCCCGGAGCGCTTCGCCGGTCACGCCGAGCTGTACCTGCGAGCGCTCACCCAATTCGGACACGAAGAACTGCCGATCGGCCAGCACTCCCTCGGCCTGATCGCCGAGACCGATGACGAGGCACGGAGCGTGCACTGGCAGCACTGGCAGCCTGTGATCACCCGGATGAGCAAGGAGCGCGGCTTCTATCCACCGGCCGTGGAGCGATACGCGGCGGAGGTCGAGACCGGGTCGCTGTACGTCGGGGCCCCGGAGACCGTCGCGCAAAAGATCGCCGCCATCGTGCGGGCCAACCACCTCTCGCGCTTCGACTTGAAATACGACCTCACCCATCTGCCGCGCGAGGCACGCGAGCAAAGCATCCGCCTGTTCGGGGAGCGTGTCGCGCCACGAGTACGCGAGCTGCTGGCTGAGGAGCCCGGCGATTGGCACCTGGCCGGGCGCGGAACCGCGCAGATCGTCAAGGGCGGCAAAGCCGTGCACGCGTGACAGACACCAGAGACCTCGACAGGAAGCAACCATGAGTCATATCGCCGACATCCACGACATCCGCGACATCCGCGACGGCCGCGATAGCCGCACGATCGGCATCCTGGGTGCCGGCAAGGTCGGAACGGTGCTTGCCCGCCTCGCGCTCGCTGCCGGCGATCGGGTGCTGATCGCCGGTTCCGGTGATCCGGAGCGGATCAAGTTGACGATCGACGTATTGGTGCCGGGCGCGCGTGCGGTGCGTCCGGAGGATGCCGCTCGTGACGCTGACATCGTGGTTCTCGCGTTGCCGCTCGGAAAGTACCGTCGGCTGCCTGTGGCCGAGTTGGAAGGCAAGCTCGTGATCGACGCGATGAACTACTGGTGGGAGACCGATGGAATCCGGGACGACCTGAATGATCCCCGAACCTCGACGAGCCGCATCGTCCAGGACTTCCTGCCCGGCTCGCGCATCGTGAAGGCGCTGAACCACATGGGCTACCACGATCTGGAAGAGGAAAACAGGCCTAATGGCGCACCGGGCCGCAAGGCGATCGCGATCTCCGGCGACGACGACGCGGATGTCGCGCGGGTGGCGGAGTTCGTCGATGCGATCGGCTTCGACCCCATTCGCATCGGGGTTTTGGACGCTGGAATCGTCCTGCAACCTGGCCATCCCGCGTTCGGCGCGAATCTCCCCGAGGATGAGCTGCGCCAACTGATCGAGGTCGCCGCCGACGAACAGAGCCTCACCGCGGATGGTCCGACGATATCGGAGGAAGCCGTCTTGCTTGACGCCTACGCCACCATCCGCACGGTGTCATGATGAAGAAGGACTAGCTGCTCGGGCGGCCTCCGCGGAGGGAATCGGTTCAGTTCACTGCAGTGTCGACCGGCGTACCGCAGGCAGGTGCGCACTTTCGCCCAAGAGCGCAAAAACAACAATCGCCCCGGAGAAACCTCCGAGGCGATTCGTCTTATGCCGGTTCCGTAAACGGCCGTCCGTCGGGCTGACAGGATTTGAACCTGCGACCCCCTGACCCCCAGGTAGCTCTGAAAACCCATTTCGTTGGTTTTTCGGGGCGCAGAGCTACGCAGAGCGCCTCAATTCACGTCATGCATTGCATGCATTGCATGATTTTGGTCCCCATCTGGTCCCCCACATCGCGAGCCTTATCGCCCCGTAAAACTGTTCTTCGTCATTAACAACCTGAACACGGGAGGATTGATTCATGAAGGTGGAGATCCTGTACATCAATGGCTGTCCCAATTGGCAGGAGATGTGGCAACGGTTCCCCGCTCAGGATCCCCAACCATCACCGTGGATGGCGAGGACCTGTTCCCTGCTGCTGGACGAATAGCCGATTTGGCCTGCCGGATCTATCCGACACCATCTGGACTCGCTGGTCTCCCCACGCTCGAGCAGTTGGTCGAGCGTGCGAACGTCATGACTAGCGATCCCGAACCTCTTGCTCGTGCTGCGGGCGAACGCTCCCCTGCACGAAGCTCCCTGCGGATGGGGGCGAGCGTCCTCGTCCATGTCACCATGATGGTTGAGAGTTCTCATAACTACACGCATCATCATTCCGCGGAGATCCAGCGCGGCGTTTCTAAGACCCGCGCTACTGTGAGGCCATGGCGAGCGGTAGACGAGCCCGGCAGCTCAGGCTGGAACGACGCGCGCGCCCCGCCCGGGAAATCCGAGCCAAGCAGCTAAGCCAAGTAGCGAAGAGAATGGCGACATTCGATTTCTCGACTGCGCCAATGTCGTCGGTAGCGCAATTCGCGATTGGATGGCTGAGTGCCACCTTCGCCGAAATCCAAGTTATCGCGCTCGCCTCGCAAAACGATCTCGATCATGCCGCCGCGCCGAACCGTCGATCATTGTTCGAGATCGTCCTCAGGCTTCAATGGCTTCATGCGACAGCCGACCGGCGCCAAGCCATTGACGCGATGATCGAGGCGGAAAAGAAGCAAGCGCAAAGCCACTTGGGACACCTGGCCGAGATGGGACTTCAAGACCTCCCAAATTTCGCTGACCTCGAGGCCGTCATTACCGATGTTTCTGAGCCTAAAGTACGACAACAAGCCAGGAGCATCACGGATCTGGCAAAGGCGACCCCCTCCGCCGTCGGACTATTTCGGGGCTGGCGGGAGGAAACTCAGAACACCCACGCTACCGGCAATCTCGCGATCAGCTACGCTCCCGTGGGCGAGAAGGGTTTTGAGCACGGCAAGCCATTTGTCGCCGACCCAGAGCTTGAATCATTGCTCCTCCTGTCGCTCGGCACCGTGGCGTTTGTCGCACGAATCTTGCTCGATGAAGGTGCGCCCAAGGAATTGACGGACAAGTTATTCGACGTCTACTTCAGCGGAATCAATGACGGGTTGTGACGCTGGCCCGGCTCGATTAATGTTTATCGAAAGCGGGCTATCCATTTCACTGCCACGTGTCGGTAGGATCGTCCTGTGCCGTCGCGCGGTTTGCAGTATCCCGGTTCGTACTCGGAGTTGCGGGCGTGGTTTCCTGATGACGAGTCGTGTATGGACTATCTGGACTGGCTGCGATGGCCGTCCGGGCGGGTTTGTCCGGCTTGCGGGCGGGAGGCAACCTCGGCGGCCAGGGGCCGGGTGTGGCGGTGCGGCGGGTGCCGCAAGCGGGTTTCGCGTACCGCGGGGACGGTCTTCCAGGACACGCGTACGCCATTGACGGTGTGGTTCGCTGCGGCCTGGTACATGACCGCCGATCCGGGCGGGGAGTCGGCGTTGACGATGCAGAGGCTGCTGGGGCTGGGCTCGTATCAGACGGCGTGGGCGATGCTGCACCGTTACCGCAGCGCGATGGTGCGGCCCGGCCGGGAGCTGCTGAGTGGACGGGTCGAGGTCGATGAGACCTTCCTCGGCGGCGAGCGGCCAGGGCCGCGTGGCCGCGGCGCGCTGGGCAAGACGATGGTGGTGATCGCGGTCGAGCTACACGATCCGCGCGGCTACGGGCGAGCCAGGATGAGCATTATACCAAACTCCTCGGCCAAGACACTGCGCCGGTTCCTGACCGCCACGATCGAGCCGGGCTCCACGGTCGTCACCGACGGCTGGTCCGCCTACCGGAAGGCGTGTCTGGACTGGTACGTGCACGAGCCGCTCCCGGTCTCCGGCCACGAGGCACATGAGCTGCTTCCTGCCATGCACCGGGTCGCCGCGCTGTGCAAGCGGTGGTTGCTGGGCACCCACCAAGGAGGGGTCGACGCCGATCATCTGCAGTCGTATCTGGACGAGTTCTGCTTTCGCTTCAACCGCCGCCACTCCCGCGCCCGCGGCCTGCTGTTCTACCGCCTGCTCCAATATGCCGCCGCAGCCCCGCCACTGACCTACCGGCAGCTCGTGGCCGACCCGCAACCGAAGGCAGTCAAGCCGACCGGTGTGAACGGCCCACGATCCCGGCCGGCCAGCCTGGCCCAGCCGCCCCAAGACAGACCGTGGCGGGCCACAACAAGCCTCGAATGAGGCCATCAGAAGGTGACAGTGAAATGGATAGCCCACTATCGAAATTTGACGTCGGCCTGTGTTGAGCGTCAGGTTCTATTTGTGATGTTCTCTCACGCAGTGGCGTTTGACGGAGACATTCAATCCGTAAGACAAATTGGCCAATTCATAAGCGCGCAAGGCTGCTTTCATGACCGGCGGGCCGAGGGTTCCTCTGGTGATCGCCCGCTCAATTCTGGCTTCGAGAATCGGCCAAAGGGCATCCGCTAACTCCGGTTTGCTGACTCCCGATTTTCTCCAAGCATCGTCGATATCCGGCGTTGGATCTTTCGTGCGCTGTTGGTGGATGTCCGCGATTAGCCGGTCGCGGCCGGCGGGATGTGGCTTGCCAGCCGCCTTGATGAGACTGTCCGCGAGCTGAGCGTCGCTGAAGTGTGCGAATTCCCACGGAAGCCGGCCCCACGTGATGATCTCGACGATTCGTGCACCACGCGTGTAGAGGTCGGGCCGCAGATCGCCGGGAAGTGTCGCAGCGATCGAATCGAGTAGGAGTTTTCGCTGGTGTTGACGATCCGCCCGCGTCTCATATTTGTTCTCCGCGTCGGTGAGGACAAGGAAGCGGGTAACCGGACGATCCAGCATGACGAACTGACCGTGGTCGGACCCGAGCGCGGGCGATGAGGCGTAGCCAGCGAGCAGGGACAGGTCCTTTTTTGTGCCACCGAAGTTCACAAGTCGTATCCACGTGGGATCGACTTTCATGCCCAAGAGCGCCATCACTCTGGGAATGATGAGCATCTCCGTTTGTCCTTCGACCGCAAGGACGAGCGGCGGATGCGGGGATAGCTGGAGGCTAGTGAGAACACGATCTATTGAGGGCTCACGAACGCTCAGGCCTTGCATCGATAGGTGTTCGCTTCCCGCCGAGGCCAGATCGTCTTCGTCGTCGGTGAGTTCGTGAGCGAAGAGATCCAGCACTTCGGCCGCCATACGGCTATCCATTGCCGTCCGCGCATCCCCTTGCAGAGTCTCCCAAGTCTTCGGGTTCGCCCGCCGGATGAGGTCATAGAAATCGCCGAGCACATCATCGAAGCTAGCCGACGAGCGCAACAGCTCGGCCTGCCGATGCACCTCTTTGACGGTGAGACCGAGCCAGCCCAACAGCTCCTGCGGTGGCTGCGAAAGCGTGGTAGATCGCCAAGTCTCACTGCCCGCGATCATTCGCGTAATGTGCGGCCATGCCCTTGTATCCAAGGCAGAAAGCGTTATGGCTAGCGATCGCCACGACGCGCAGGCGCTCAATGCATGCTGGTCGGGCACATCAACCTCGTCAAGATGGACGACCAGCCGATTGGCGATCAGGGTTGGGCGGAGCGAGCTGGCCAGTGAACGCGCCCGTTCGAGGCCAAGAAGCTGGTGCTGCGAATAGAGATACCCTCGCGCTACGGATGGCCAAGAAGCGCGTACTCGTTCATGCGGCCACTGCTCGAAGTCTTCCGCGCCCGGGTCCATCACGCGCCCTTCCTGTGCTGCTCGGTAGAGTTCTGAAACCACCGTCGAATGAACATGCTTAGGGGTGAGGGATGCACTCGTGTCCCGCCGCCGAGACGGATCCGCATCATCAATGCTCACGCAGAACATCGGGACGAGCACACCGCGGCGATGCAACTCCTCGAGTCCGCTGAGGTCCAGATCCCGCCCGCCCCACATGGTAATCCGGCGCTCCTTCGCAGCCTTCGCAAACTGTTCCGGGTCAAGAAGAGCGACCTGACTGAAAGGGAACGGTAGAGCCAAGAGGTCCAAGCTTGTGCGTGATGTTGCCGCGACTGCTTGCACCACGGAATGAATGATTCGCATCTCGGACTCATCGGATGTCGAAATGGCCGAGGACCTTGTCATCTAAACAGTTTTACCGTGACGCGTGCGGTTGTCGCGATTCGTGAGGTGGAGCCAGGCCTAAAAACCGATTGCGTTATCCACGGAGACCTCGACACCGATCATCAAGACGACCCTTCCACCGCCACTCACCCTGACGTGTCTCAGTCGTCCGGTAGGAGCGTCGCATTGAACTACCCCAAACATCCGCATGCGGTTCCCTAGCGCGGGCCGTCCCATCTCAGTCGTCGCCTCATTTTCCCACGCGAGCTCAACGAACTGCCCTCGCCGAAATCGTGCGATGCACACAGGGCCGAGGCTGTCCCTTCGATATCTTCTGATCAGCACACCGCCGCGGGTTTGACGTGCTCATTCGGTGTCGGATGATCGAACTCACTGTCTAGCGGCAACAACCGAATTGGGCGGCTGATCGCGCCTGATTTGCATTGTCTACCCGAGATTGGGCATAAGGTAATTTGTGAACGAGTAGCTGGCCGCTTGACCGTCTGCCGACCTAGCGACTCGGACAAGGAGTTCGTCGGCAATACCGAGGTGCTTGAGCAGGGCAAGCTTCAGAAGCCACCGAATTCCAAGCTGAAGTGCGTTCAGTCCACTGGTGTCGACGTGAGCGGTGAAGCTTCCGAGGTGGGTTAGATCGTTGCGGGCTGCGTGGGCTTTTGCGATCCATTCAGCTTGATTTTGGGTTGGCACGATGACAGCGAATTGGGTAGGTCCGACCCACGCGAGCAGGGTCGAGATCTTTTCCTTCAGCTGGAGATCGCGCTTGGACGTGGATCGCAGCGCGACGTGCAGATCGGGTGTGAGTGCTTGCCGAGCTTGCCCGATCTTCGCCGCGACGTCATCCGACTGGCTTGGTCTCGTCCGCGGAAACGCCGCAGGGTGATGTTTGGACAGCGCAAGGTATAAAGATTCGAGAGCTGTCATTGCGTTCAGAAAATTGGTCTCGACATATTGGTCGTCTTTATAGTCGGCTGCCTGGAGCACGTTGACGCCTATCCGGCCGCCGTCTTTGTTGAATTGGAACCATCTCGGAAGGACTGTCTGAAGATCAATTTCGTTCGAATGGAGCAGCTCCCGCTTCTTAAGCTCGATCAAGCTTGGAGTATCTAGGGCAATGTCAAGTGGTCTTAGCAACGCGGTGGGTTTCATGCTGCGGTGAGCAGCTGGGCCAGCCGGTTGGCTGGGGTCTGAAGGTCCAGGGTGGGGCGGGGCCGGCGGTTGAGGATCGCGGCGACTCGTTTGAGGTCGTCGGCGCTGTGGTTGGACAGGTTGGAGCTCTTTTCGAACCAGAACCGCAGCAATCGGTTCGTGTTCTCGTTGGTGCCCCGCTGCCACGGCGAGTGCGGATCACAGAAGAACACGGTGGTGTCCAAGGCGAGCTGGATGCGCTGGTAGTCGGCTAGTTCGGTGCCGCGGTCCCAGGTCACCGACCGGCGCAGATGCTCCGGCAGGTGTCCCATCTCGCGGATCATCGCGGTGGCCACCGCGTCCGCGGAATGGCAGCCGGGCAGGTGCAGCAGGATCGTGAACCGGCTGCTGCGTTCCACCAGCGTTCCGATCGCCGTCCCGTCCGCACCGATAATCAGGTCGCCTTCCCAGTGCCCAGGCACCGCCCGATCGGCCACCTCGGCCGGTCGTTGACTGATCGTGAACGCGTCCTTATACGGGCTGTTTCGGCGCCGGTCCTCGCCGTGGGAGACGCGTTTGGTCCGTTTCAAACTCAGCTTCTCCGCCAGATCCGCCCGCAGTTTGCCGCGGGTCTGGACATACAGGGCTTGGTAAATCGTCTCGTGGCTCACCTGCATAGTCTGATCATCGCCGAAGGTCACCGCCAGCATCGCCGAGATCAACTTCGGCGACCAACCCTCATCCATCCACCCCGCGATCTGCACACACAACGCCTCGTTCTGGATCAGCTTGAAATCCTTCGGCCGGCGCCGGCCCTGATGCGCTTTCGTGTTCGCCACCGAGGCGTAATACACCCCATTCGGCGACGTGTTCCGGTTCACCTCACGCCACACCACGGACTTGTCCCGCCCGATCTCCGCCCCGATCTCGGCGTAACTGAGCCCCTTACGGCAACCGAACTGGATCACCGCCCGCTCCGCCAACGACAGCATCCGACCACCGACACCCTCGGGCTCCACGAACGGATCGACCAATCCACCATCACGACCCACAGTCATACTCATTCGCCCAGACTGGCGCCACCAACTATGGCCCGTACGCCTCGACGCGCCAACACGCCCACAAGCCTCGGTCAGCGAGACCCCTGAGCAGACCAAATCCACAAACAGCGTCCGAGTATCCGGCGGAAACAACTTGACCATAAAACACTCCTTCAATCAGAGCGTTGCTACGACCATATGACTCTGCCAGGGCGCGATGTCCGGATTCGAGCAATTCGAAGGCGGTATCGCCTCGCCCTTGAAGCAGGATGCTCCGACTCTGTATCCACGCCGTTGATCCAGTGAACAGGGTCACCAGCCCGAGGAAGATCCGAGCGTCCTCGATCGAGTCGTGAATTGTTACAGGGGTGTCGTAGGAGATCTCAATCGCAACGTTGTCCGCGACGGTGAAGATCGTGCCGTCCTGGGCGTGGCTCGATTCGCGCGAGCCTGTATCGATTGCTCGGATGCGCATGCCCTGGGCGAGAGTGATCGTTCCGAAATCGGCAGACCGCGTCTCGGCCGTCCACTTTATCGCACCGGATTTCTCGTCCACTGTTCGATGGAGTTCGTCGATGTAGGTTCCCGCGCCTAACCAATGGTCCAGTCCGAATATCTGTGCTCTCGCTGCGGAGACGGTTCTTGCATCGAACTTGTCCATGTGGCATCCGACTAGCACCGCGGCGTTGACGGTGAGTTCCTGCCGGGTGTCGAAGTACGACGGCTCGAAGTTCGGCGTGATCGTCCCGCTGCACTCAAATAGCGTGAACTTTCTGAACGGAGCGGCTTCGTAGCCATGAACAACGTCATACTCATATAAGCCGAAGAGCGCGAAGCCGTTGCCAGTCGAGGGAGGTTCCAGGTCGCCGATGAGGCTGAGTTGGGCGAAAGAGTCGCCGGCCGCAAGCGATCCGGAAACCCGTCGATCAGGCCGCTCCGGCACCCACCATTTCCCCAGCACCGCACCTAGAACCATTGGAGAATCCTACGAGTCGGCAGATGCTCGTACATTTCGCTCCCCCGCATGCCGTGCCGGTTTCCTATATCTTCGAATCGCTTTGCACCATCTCAAACCGCTCCTCCGGCCATCCGAGTTGCCATCGGCCATGTCTCACCTCCAGGAAGCAGTCGCTGTCGCGAAGAATCGCTCTGACCTTTGCTTCGCTTTGGGCCACGGGAAGGGCAGGAAGCAGGGCTGCGAGTTCACGTGCCGTGCAGGCACTGAAGCGTGATCGGGCCAGCGCCCGTAAACACGCGCGAAAGAGCACTCGGTCAGGTGCAAGCTCCGTCTCAAGTTGGGCTGGAGTGGGGACTGTAGGAGCAGCCTGAGCGAACACCTTGCGAGCCCGCTTGTATTCTGCGTCCATCGCCGCGATCAGCGTCGCTACGTGCCGCGCCAACTCTCGAAAGTCCTGCTTCCGTTCGTCCGGCATGACGCGAATCGAGTAGCCAACTGCCGCAACTCCTACCACGACCGAGGCAACCTGCAACCAGGCAGGCATAGCCCGCGCGGACAGTTTCAGCAACTCCCAGACCCCGGACGCTGAAAGATTGGCTAGCACTTCGGCCCCGGAGAGCAGCAGCCCCATCTGCCCTGCATCGCCCCCAGCCCAGAGCGTCTTCAGCCACGGTTCCAATTGCTTTCCGTCGCGGTATTCGTCGTAGACAGCCGCGGCTGCATCGGTGTCCTGCGACAAGTAGTAGGCCGGAAGGCAGAGCGACAGAATGACCGAAGGGATGTCGTCCGGATCGATCGCCCGTAGCGTCTCGATACGCTCGCGTTCCGCCGCCGACAGCAACTCCTCGGGGAGGACGCCAGGAATGATTCGAAGCTGAGGGAGATATTGCTCTTCCCAAACAGCGAGAAACACCTCGGATGACACCGTCTTTCGCGCCGCGAAGTCCTTGTGCTTCCGCAGCACCTCCCCAATCACATGCTCGGCACAGTAAAGACGGAACAGACCGGCGTTGGCGGCCGCAACCAGCGTCGTGTGCCGACCTTCGCGGACGCAACTTTGAAGAACGTCACTCAGTAGGACATTGGCATCGACCACAACCGGCGGAACGTCAGCAAGAGCCGAATCCGGAAATTGACCCTCGCTGTTCGGCAACCGTATCGCCGTCGTACTACTCCGAACATGCAACTCTTTGAGCGAGGCTTGGACAGAGACGATTGCGCTCGCCAGGTCGCCCACGGCAATGCCAGCGCAGTCCTGCGTCGTCACGGTAACAAGCCTGAAAGCATGGGTTGCTGCTGGCCGGGTTCACTCATGACTGTCACAGCTCCGGGTTGGTGAACCAGCCATCGTCTTGCGCGAGCTGGAGCACCGCCTTGTCGGGTCGCTGGGAATCAATGTTCCGACTGCCCGCTGCAATGATTTCCCATGGATAGAGAGTGGGGTTGGCGTGTACGTCGTCTCGCAGGTTCTGAAGCAGTCCGCGGTCGGAGGGTGCAACTCTGATTGGGTATCGGGAGGATCGGAACAGATGAAGTCGTGAAAGGTCGATGTCTGGATTGGGCAGTGACCAGTAGGCGCTGAGGATGGGTGCCCGTGTGGATGGATCTTCGGCGAGGGTGCCCTCTGGTGGTGTAGTGAGGAGTTTGACGCCGAGTGCCCTCTCGTTCAGTGGCACGTGGTGCGCGAGAAGGATTGCTGTCGCCGGATGCTTCGATGCGATCTGGTCGACCCAGGTGTACGAGATTTTGCGCGCGGCCTGTCGGTCGGCTATCCGCAGTGATGCTTCTGCGATCGTCGTCTGCCAGGGCGCGGGAAGGTCACCGATGGACTCTTCAATTCTTGGCGCGAGGGCGGTAAGGACCGTTGGAGTGGCCGAGGTGATTGCGGCTAGTGCCCACGAGGCGTGGTCGATGATGTCGATGAGTTGAGTGTGCTGGACGGTCCACCAGTCGATGTTGCCGCGGCCGAAGCGAATGTCTCGGAGAAGAGTGCCGGGGTGCGAGTCGGGGCCGAAGGCTGGTCGGCCGGTATCGATGTCACCGCCAATGTTGAGTCCCGTCGCGGAGGCGCCGATGATCGCGATCTCACGAGCAAGCCAGTTCTGGCCGTAGAGTTTCGTGAGTTCAAGTGCGCTGTTTCCCCAGATGGTGGTGGTGCCACCTTGACTTTTCCCGCCTCGCAAGGCCGTCAGCAAACGCTCGTACTTATCATCGCGCTTGCGTAGGCGAGCCGCTGCCTTGTTCGCCTCCGCGGCATCCTCTGCATACGAGTAGGGCACGTCTGCGGTGGGCTGGGGCAGTTTCGCGATGAGCCTGTCGGGATTGGCGACACGAAAGAGGTCAGCGGGCAGAGACACTCCTTCGACTCGGACCGATGTACTGCGTCCCGATAGCACGGAGCGGATCATCGCCGCTTCGACGGCGGAGCCATCTGCGGGTTCGATCGATGCGGCGAGGAGATACGCTGCATCGTCTTCGTTAGTGATCTGGACCGACTTCAGATCTGAAGTGGTGAGGTAGCTGCCGATCTGTATAACGCTCCCGAGCCGGAGCCATGCCCACCGAAGGTCGGACGAGCTGTTCTCATAGCCCTGAAGCCACCACTGAGAGAACTCGACGGGCTGGTCGTGTCGTACAAGTGACCAAGCGTATTCCAGGCTCACAAAGTGAGCCGGGTCTCTTTCAATTGCCTTTCGCAGCAGATCGACTACCTCTTGACCGCCACGATCTGGCGGGTACGGCTGGGTGTCGCTGGCCGTCAAGTCGCGAGTCAAGAGCCGAAGACCGAGCGCATCATTGTTCGCAGTGACCGCGAGAGATCTCGCTCGCGGTTTCGCGTCGAATACGCCGTCTTGTACGAGTGTGCGCGCGACACGGAGCGGCCAGAAGTCTTGCGGGTTCTCTTCCCGGAGTTGGTCCAGTGCATCCTTGAGCGCGAATAATTCGCCTTGGACGAAGAAGCCTGCCATGAAACGGGTGGTGTTGAGCCAATAGGGCCGCGAGGCGATTGCCTTAAACCGATCGATCTTGTCCGCTCCGCCACTGCTTGTCCTGAGCGGCGCGGTATTCACCAGATGCTGGGCCGCGAAGAATTCGCGGATGGGTTGGACGTCGAATTCGTAAGTCCCTTGGACGCGGCTGGTAATCACCCAGACCCGATCCCGCATCGCGGTGAAGAGTTCCTCGACGAGGGTTACGTCCTTGCCCTCCTCATGCAGGTAGAGCAGCAGGGTTTTTGCGAGGTCTTTCTGGGTCAATCTGATCTGCGCTGTGTTGGACTCGGCCGATGCTTGGAGGTACCAGCCGAGGTATCCAGTCACCTCCTCCAGGAGGAGTCGGTGTTGCCTGACGACGTTATCTTTTTCGGCTTCCCGATCGAGGAATGAGGACATGTATTCCCGGTACAACCCCGTCCGATCCTTGGGAACGGACTCGGATCGCCGGTTGATGAGGTACAGCAGAATGGTCAGCTGCATCGGATTGGTAGCCAAGCTCAAAACGTGGGGCTCCGCGGAGCGTTCTCGGAAGATGCGAGTCAAGTCCCGACGGTCTTTGCCGTCGATCTGGCGGTGTGTGGCCCACTTACGTAGGTAGGAGATTCGAAGGGCTTCGTTGAGCGGTTGGAGTTCGAGATACGCGTACTCAGATCGTGAGGGCTCAGCGAGTGCGTCATAACTCGGCCGCGCCGTCACCAGGATCGATGGTTGAGCGTTGAGTTGTTTGAGTCGAGCGCTCACTTCGTCAATCTGTTTGACGATCAACTCACGGGTGATCGAGTTCGCAACTTCGTCGAGTCCATCGAAGATGAGAAGAGTCGGATAGCGGTCGAGAATGTCGCGCACGTCAGCGACCGAGACGGATGATCCGTCGCCCGACAAGCTCATGACGTGAGCCAAGAAGCCCTCAACGGTGCGAGGGGCGCCTCGCGGTCGTCTTGATTGAGGGTCATGGTCGGAAAATGGGTCGAGACCTTCGACCCATTGGGCGTATTCGCGCAGCTCGACGCGGAAAGCCAGTCGGGAGTTCTCCGGTCGAAATTTCTCTCCGACGTTGGCGAAATATGCGTCGTCTTGGAGCAATGCGGCGCGGTAAGCCTGGCAAACGAATTGCCCGAGGGTTGACTTGCCTTGCCCGGGTGCGCCGAGGACCACAGATCTTGATGGAGGTTTTGAGAGGTAGTACAGCGCCGCACCGTTCATTGCACCAATGACGTCGACGAGGGGACGAGATTGTTGATCTATCTTTTCCTGTAGCGACAATGGGACGTCGACGAAGAGGTTGCCGATGTCGGCGTTCTCGAGGCCTGCTTGCTTGAAGCGTATATAGCGGTCGTTGGCCCATTGTGTGGCCAGCACTGCCTTGAGGACTCTGTCCAATTCGCGTGCGCGCTGGTTCTCGCGGGAATTCTCGAGCCAAGCTCTGAAGGCATCGAATCCGGTCAGGACGTCAGGGTAGGACAGCTTCAACGCATCGGGCGCGAGGTCCATGCGACGGTCAAGCTCATCGCGCCACCAGCAACTCATCGGTATGCCGTAGGACTTACTGAGCGTGTCAAGCGTCCTGTCAAGGCGATCGAGCCTTCCGCCCTTCGGATGCGCCGTTGACGGCATGTTGGTCATCAGGACGTACTGCTGTGCACCCTCCTTCACCAACCGCTGAATGTTCTTGTGCTCGCCAGCGATGGTGTCCTCGAGCCATTTGACGGGGTCCGGGTGTGCACGGTGGTCGGCTGTCCACTTGACCTGATAGATGACCCGTTCGCTAGGTTTCCCAGGTTGTCGGACGACGGCGTCCCTGCCTCCGTCTGACTGCCGCACCGGCAGACATTGAACGTTGGGAAAGACGATGACGAGGAGCGACTGGCACAGCTTCTGGAATCTCTGGTCATCGAGATCCTGATAGCGGTATGCCACGTTGTCATCCTCAGAAAAGCCTGGTCGACCCAGAGCTTCATTCTCCCATGGACGCCGTCGAGCGTCGTTGATAACCGCACGAACGGCGGCCCGGTCTGTCGCAATCACCATGACAAGCTTTCACCGGGTGTGGCGGCGTCGGCGGAAAAAGCTAGACCGAAAGCCGAGAGTGGCTGGGTTCGGTCTCGATTCGTCGAGCCTCGTCTCGGTGTTCTGCGATCAGGGCGCGGGCCAGAAGAATCAAGCTGATCGGTCCGAAAACTAGGAACTTGACTCCGTTCCATACGAACAGGACCACGAGCAGGTTGAGCCAGCCAGGGCCGCCATCAGCGATGAGGTTGGTGCAGATGCTCGCGGCGAGCAGGTACGGGGCAGCGAGGAGCATCGCTGGAAGGCCCCATTTCAGGCCGCGGCGGGTGCGGATCAGGTCGAGCAGGATGTTCGTAGGCATGTAGCGCCGCAGGATGTAGCGGGCGCGGACGCTCAGCGCCCAGAGCAATCGGAGCATGATCAGGCCTCTCATCAGACGTGTTTCTCCGTCGAGGAGGCAGAATATGATGAGTGGCCCCGAAGGGACTGTCCCGAAGGACCTGCAGAGATTGGAACGCTGCCTCCTCCTCAGAATACGACTTGGGGGCGCCGTGCGTAAGAGGTGCGCGGTCGGTACCGTCGGTGGTGGCTGCGTCTATAGGGTCGGGCCGACCCGCTCTGGCCCGGTGCGGTAGACGGGTTCCTGGTCGGCAGGTTCGGCGTCCGCGAGCCTCCGAGCCTGATCGAGCGCGGCACGCGAGCGGGTGGCATCGATCTTTTGCGCGTCGCTCTCAGTCGGCGCGCCAAACGTGGATGCGTCGCTGATGCCGTAGCGATCGCGGTACGCGGCGACAACGCGGGCTGCCTGCCGCCACGCGAGCGCGGCGCGGGCCTGCTTCGGCTGGCTCCCGAGCCCCACGATCCACTCCTGACCCTCGCTGACTGCGGCGTCGAGCATTGCGTCTGTGCGGGCTTCGATGAGGTCGCGCCGCTCGGTGAGCGCCCGCCGGAACGCGGGGCTCATGGTTCCGGTGGCCTCGGGGATGAGGCCAGCGATCAGGCACGGGGTCTTGCGGACACGCCCGGAGCCGGCGGGCCGCTCGGTGGCCTTGGCGACGCGATAGTGGAGGACGGCGGCGATGTCGTCGGCGTCGGTGAACCGTCGTGCTCGCACGAGGCGCGGTAGCAGCGCTTCGGTGTCGTAGTGGTTGGCCTCGGCCCGGCGCAGCTCGGCGGTCAGCGCGCCGAATGCCGGAGAGCTGATCGCGGCCTCTGCTTCGTCGTCAGTGAGGCCGGAGGCTTGGATGAGGTTCGCCCAGCGGTCGTGTTGCGCGGCGGCGGCAAGTGTTTCGTACTCGGCGGCGAGCTGGGCGATCGACCCCCATGCCTCTTGCTCGGCGGTGATCGTCTCGTGGGCGGAGAGTTCGGCACCGACGTGCTGCAGCACCCCGAACAGCACCGACTTCGCCGTGGCCTCGATGTTGTCTCCGGGATGCGGCCCCTCGTGCGAGTCGTCGGGCTTGTCGACGGCGACGTAGGCCATGTTCGCCTCACGGCCGCGAGTGAGAGCGACGTACAGGTTCTCCCGGGTCATCGAAGCGTCGACCAGGACGTGCGCTGTTTCCGTCGTGATGCCCTGCGCGCGGAAAGAAGTCACCGCGTAGCCGAGGTCGAGGTGCTCGGCCACGTACCCGGCCGGGAGCACGACCGACCTGCCCCACCGTTTGCCGGCCAGGCGGAGAGTGAGGGAACCATCATCGCGAACCTCAGTGACCGTCCACCTGTCTCCGTTGCGAACCCAGCCTCGGCCGGCGCGCAGACGCCGGTCGTTGTGCCGGGTGATGACCGAATCCCCGACCGCGGCCCTCGTGCCGTCGTGCAGCTCGACCTCGCGCAGCGCATTCACGGTGCCGTCGAGGATCAGGTCGGTGCGGGCGCGCTGGTTAAGCGCGAGGACGGATTCGTTCGAGTCGGTGACCAGCACGGTCGCGCGTCCGGCGAGCCGGTCTGCGTGCCATGCAGTGTAGGCGGTGTCGATCATCGTCTCCGTCGCCCCACCGATGATTCGGCCGTGCTCCAGATAGGCGTCGATGACCTCGGAGCGCCCGTGGCGCAGGCCGAGCGAGGCGATCTTCTCCCACGGGTTCATGAACCTGTGGACGTCGACCAGCTCGGGTACGTCCTCACGGTCGTGCACGAGCAGCGAGAACGCCCCACCGGCGTCGACCGACTGGAGCTGCGCGTAATCGCCCACCAGGAGCACCTTCGCACCGGCGTCGGCTGCGAGGCGCGTGATGCGGTCGAGGGAGAGCGTGCCGGCGAGAGAGGCTTCGTCCACGATGACGAGTTGGCCCTTGCGGAATGTCTCGCCGGTGCGCTCGTGCGTGTCCCACCACTTCGCCGTGTTCTCGGTCTGGACGCCGAGGTCATCGGCGAGGACCTGCGCCGCAGCCGCGGAGGGTGCGAGCCCGACCACCGAGCCGGGGCCGTGCTCGGCCTCCCACGCCCGGCGAAGCGCGTTCATCGCGGTCGTCTTGCCCACCCCAGCCGGACCCACGAGGACATCGACGACGCGGCCGGAGACGGCGACTTTCGCTAGCGCAGCGGCCTGGTCGTCACCGAGCATCTGTCCCTTCCGGTCGGGCCGTGCCGCGATCCGCTCGACCGTCGCGAGCGGCACGGTCGGGCCAGTGGTGGCGCGGGCGCGCTCGAGGAGGCGGCCTTCGGCCGCCAGCAATTCCCCTGAGGAGAACACTGTCGAGTACTTCGGCCGGAACACGCTCGTCCCGTCCGGCCGCTGGAACACCGCCGGACTGGATGCGAGCTCGGGCGGCGTCAGCCGTAGTGATGCGGCTTCGGCGGCGTCCACGACCAGGCCGGCGACCGCCTCCCGATCCTCGGTGCTGGCGAACCGGTAGCGCATCGTCTGCCGGGCCGCCTCGGCGGTCAGATTCCACCGCCGCCAGGTGGAGCGCTTCTCACCGACCGCCTCGACAACGCTTCCCCCGAGCGAGGCGATCACGTCCAACGGTATGTCGTCCGCGTGGAGCAGTAGCGGCTCCTCGTTCGCAGTCACACCCTGCGCCCACGAGGTCGCATCCGATCCGAGGATGCGGCCGGTCCGCCGCCGCCAGTCGGCGGTGAGGTCGGCCAGCGAGTGCACTGCCTTCTCCGGCCGCGTCGAGAGTGTCGCCTGGGCGCGGAGCTTCATGATCGTCGCCGGCGACGGACGGTGCCCGTGCTCGGTCACGTATTGCTCGATAAGACGGTCTGTCTCGACGTCAATGTGCCGCGACCTCGTGGAGAACTCTGCCAGCAGCTCCTCTGGCACACCCACGATCGCCCACGCCGGGTTCCGGTCGCGGCCCATGTCGCGGGCCTCCCACTCGACGCCGAACATTCGAGTCAGGTGGTCGGCGAACACGGCCTCATGCAACTCCGAGAGCGCAACCGTCGCCGCGTGCATCGGCCGCCCATCCAGCGAGCGCCACTTGCCGTCGAGAACGGTCTGTACCTTGTTCGAGATGACGACATGCGTGTGCAAGTGCGGATCGCCCGCCCGGCTGTCGTAGTGGTCGAACGCGGTTGCGATCAGCCCGCGAACGCCCACCTGCGCAACCGCGCCGTCGCGTCCGGTTGCGCCCGTGCGGGTGGCTGCAACCTCCCGTTCCATGTACGCAACCACCTCTGCTACCGCCGCGTGGTGCGCCTGTGCGATCAGCGCTTGCTTGCCCGCGTCTGCGACCGCCCAGAGCACCGAGGCGGACTTCGGGATGGAGAAGGTGAAGTCGTATCCGGCAACCGCTCGCCGCGTGCCGCGCTGTGCCTCCTCGACCTCGATAGCGGCAACCGCCTCCGCGCGCGCGACCGGCCCCAGAGCAGGGTCAAAGTCCGAGATGCGCTCAGCGACCCGTTCCGCGACAGGCTGGTACGCGGGGTAGGCACGGCCCAACGACGTGCCGGTGATCGGGTCGCGACCCATGCCTACAAGGAGCTGGAGCTGTGCTTCGGAGACCTGATCACCCTCCACGATCTGACCGCCGCCGAGGCCGACAACACCGGCTCCGAGCCACCGGCCGGGCGGCGTGCCCTCGGCGTTGTAGTACCTCGTCAACGGGGTAGAGAGCGACCTGTCACCGTCCGCCGCGGCGACCGTCCGTAGCAGGTACTTGTAGCCATCGCCCGCCGACATGACCCGCATCGAGACCGTCATACCTCTCAGGTGTGCCGGTCAGTGACCGGATTCAGCGGGCGGTCGACCCCTGGTAGAGCTCAGTGACGACGTCGATGGTGATGTCGAGCAGGGTCGCGCTCTCTGTCGCCGTCACCTCGGGACGGGAAGGCACGATCGACATGGGCCGGCTCGCGGCCGCGCGGGCGACAAGATCGCGGCTGAGCCGCCCCTCCTGGGCGAGGCGGTCCAATCGTTGCGTCAGGTCGTCGTCGCGTGGCGCGCCGACGCCGTCGAGGGCATCGGCGAGCGCCGCCCGTGCGACGAGTACCGCGGCCAGATACGTCCCTGCCCGATGACAGGCCCGCGCCTCTTCGAGCTTCGCCTGCACATCCGGCGGCACCGGCCGCGCTCTCGGTGGGTTGGCAGGTGGTGACGTGGTACGTGATCGGGGTTCGGGTGCCAGCATTGACTCCCCGCGCATCTCGGGCAGGTTGCGCAGCATCTCGCTCGCCCTTGACGAAAGCCGTGGCGCGGCGCTTCGGGCGTTCTGATCGTCCGCGTCGTCTTCGGGTTGCTCGTCTGCCTTGGCCTTGTCGATCGCGACCTGGATTAGCACCCGGGCGAGCGCATGGAGGTCGGGCTCGGGGCGTGCCAGCGCCCGGACGGTGAGGTTGCGTTCCTTGCCGCGTCGTTTGCGCGGCGCAACACCTGACTCTCTGGCCTGTTGCGCCCGAACAGCGTCGTGTTGCACCTGCTCTCGCGCCCGTCCGTAGTGTTCGCACGCCGCGTCGGCCTCGGCCGCGTTCTCCGGCCGGAGCCGTTGCATGTCTCGGAAGTCTGCGAGCGCTTGCTGCTCCGAGATGTCCTTCGTCGGCTGGTACGCCGCGTGGAGCGCCCACTCCTCGGCCACTTCCAGGTATGACAGCGCCTGGCCGCCGGAGTTCCAGTCCGAGCGCAGTACGCGTCGCCAGTTCACGAACTCCGCATCCGACACCGCCTCGCCAGGAGATGCGGCTTCCTCATCGACTTCGATCAGCGGCTCCAGGACCATCCCGACAGGCGGGTACTCGCCATGCTCCAGCCAATATCGACCCCGCGACGTCAGCCTGGCCCGCCACGACGTCCCATACCGGTTGTCGAGGTCGATCAGCCCACGGCTCGCCAACGCGGTAGCCGAATGCTTGTACGTCGGAATCGGCTCATCGCCCGCACGGCGTCCCGCCGCTATCCAGTTCAGAACCGCACGCTGCCGGTCGTTCAATGGAGCGCCCACGCCCCGATTCTCCCGCTCGTGCTGCGGATAGGCCAGCCCCTCTCGCGCCGTCGAATATCCGAACTGGACACGGTCGACCTCGATCTGCAAGAGGCGTGGTCGGGGTCGGCCTACCGTTTTGGCCCGCGCCGACAATCCTGTACCCCTGCCTGCGCGAGTTGCACCTATGAGCACTGACGCTGCGGACCGCTGTTGTCCCGATTTATTCGTTCGCAACACTGGCCTCTGAGCGGTCTGGATATTCGCGCTCGACCCCCACACCCGGTAAGCGATGACGCCGGTGCGACCCATCGACTGGGAGGTCGGTGAGCCGCACGCACTCTCGTGTTAGAAGCTGAGGATCTGATATCCGTCGACGAGGAGCTTGCGGTTGCTGGCCTCACCGTCGTTGTCCGTGAGCAGGTTCCAGCCCGCGTCGCGGATCTGGTCCTCGACTTTGTGGGAGTGAGCACAAAAGGCACAGGCGCCAATGATGTTGTCGGCCAGTGCCACAGCGAGCGGATTCAACTTGCTTTCTTTGCTCGAGATCGCGGCGAGGCTTTCCACTCCGGCCCCATCGAACTGCACCACGACCTCGTCGCCGGCCTTCTTGAATTCGAGCGCCGTTTTCAAGCCCCGGTACACCCGGGACAGATCAGCACCGATGGGTTGGTTGATGACTACAGCGACTTTGAACTCCGACACGATTACTCCAGTTTCTGTCCGGCTAGATATTAGACGGACCCGTCTATTGACATTAGACAGATTCGTCTAACATTGTCAACATGGATGCTGCGATGGGTACTACCACCAAGAAGTCTCGTGAGCGCCTCTTCGAGACGGCGACCAGGCTTTTCTACTCACAGGGAATCAATTCCACCGGCATCGATAGGGTCATTGCCGAGGCCGGGGCGGCCAAGGGAAGCATGTACTATCACTTCCACAACAAGCAGGCGCTGGTGGCGGCGTACCTCCGCGGCCAGGAGGCGGCCTGGAAGCGCAACGCAGAGACGGCGGATTCGCCGACAGCCGATCCGTCCGAGCGTGTCGCCCGAATGTTTTCCATCGTTGCGAACGCGGTAGTCAACGGCACCTTTCACGGCTGTGCCTTCACCAACGCCATCGTGGAGTGCCCGAACGATGAGACCATCCGAAACATCGTTAAGGACTACCGGCTCACCGTGGGTAACCACATTGCCCACCTGCTGGGAACGCACATCGGCGACCCCGTCGTTCCGCAAATTATGGTGCTCTATGACGGAGCCATCACCTCTGCGAAACAGACCCATGACGCCGCGCTGGTCGAGATGGCCAGCACCATGGCGCAACAACTCGTGGAACGGTCGCACCAATCAGCAGGAGACTCTGGCCAGCTCGCCGCAAGCCGAGCCCGGTGAGCCGGGTCCCATACGTCGCCGCGGGAAGGATAGACATGCCCGGGAAGAACAATAACTCATAACGTGTTGAGGCTGATATGGACTATGAACTGCGCACCTATACCGTCGCTGAGGGCAAGATGAACGACCTACTCCGGCGGTTCCGGGAGCACACCATGGTCCTCTTCGAATCACACCGGATGACGAGTATCGGGTATTGGACCGCGGCATCCGACCATTCGAAATAGGAAGGATCGTGGCCAGGGGCAAGGCGAGAATTTCAGCTTGGGTGGGCAAGGGGTCTGGCCGTTGAGGTTAGGGCGCAGGGATCGTACTGGGGCATGAATTGCTCGGGGGCTGTGCGTTCCGAAAGAGGAACGTGCTGCGCGACAAATTCGTTCCCCAGTAAGGGATCCGCAGGCGGGCAGTTCGTCAACCTTGATGCTGAAGAGCGCAATCCGTTTCTTCACCATCGTCCAGAGCTGTGATCGTGGCGTTGGTCGAGATGCCGGGCGTGTTCCTCTACAACCTGCCGAGCCGCACCGCGAGGAGAATGTACCCAGACGCGTTGAGCGACACCAGGAAGCTCCCCGTCGACGGCTCAGCCGCTGGCGCAGGGCAAGCCGGTAGCGGCTCGCCCTGCTTGACGACTGAGCGACTCCGGGCTCGCCGCGGCGTAGTCATGGACGGCTATCCAGTCAGGGACCGACTGCTCCCCTGATCATGCTCATCAGCGACGCGATCAGGCCGGGAAGTGCGTCATCGTCGGCCCGCTGGGACATGAGCCAGACATCCACCGCCTCTCCCATGCCCATCACTACCGCGATCAGCAGGGTGGGTGGGACGTCGTCGCGCACCGCTCCCACCCGCTGCCCGGTGGCGAGCACCTGCGCGATCCATGGGAGGGATGACTGCTCCAGTTCCTGCTGCGCCTTCTGTGAGGCGGGGCTCTTCGCCGCGGCGGCCCAGCCGCGCAACATGGCCGCCAACTGCGGTGACGCGACGAGTGCTCGCATCAGCCGGAGGTAGTAGTCGCCCAGAACCGACCAGAAGGCGTCGGCATCCCCCACGCCCAGGTCGGGCAGTGGACCAACCTGCCCGAACAGCCCGGCCAGGCCGAGCTGCGCGACGTAGGCATACAGATCCTCTTTGCCGTCGAAGTAGTAATACATCGACCCCTTGGAAATTCCGGCGGCATCGATGACCCGGTTGAGCGAGGCGTCGTGAAACCCGTGCGTCGCGAACTCGTCGAGGGCCGCCTGCACGATCGCCTGTTGCTGCGGCGCAGGCAATTTCGTGAATCGGGGTCGAACCATTCGGTCAGCGCCTCGAATTCTGTTGCGGGAAGGACGGGAGTTCGACCCGGTCGTGGAAGCTCCTGCCCATCGCGATCTCGGCAACCTTGGGAAGCCCCATCATCTTCAACACCGTATTCCTCACGAGAAGCTGGAATCTATTCTTCGGGGCGAAGGCCACACCCAAGCCCTGGGCGGCATCCTGCTTGGAGCGTATCAGCGGGGCCAGCCGCTCCTCGTAGCGGGCGAACGCCTCGCGGTGGTCACTGGTTCGTGCCAGTTCCGCCGCCAGCGTGTACGCCTCCACCATGGCCAGCGCCGAGCCCTGACCCGCCAAGAAAGACGGACACGCGCCGGCATCGCCCACCAAGGCGATGCGGCCGGTCGACCACGACGGCATCTGGATCTGGCTCACCGAGTCGAAATAGAAGTTCTTCGCGTTGGGCATTGCCGCCAGCATCTCGGGAACCTCCCACCCTTTGTCGCCCAGCTGCTCCCGCAGCAAGCTCTCCTGTGCCGTGCGCTCGACCGGCACGTCGCCGTCATGCCGCAGACTGAACAGGAGCAGGGTGGCGTCGTCGCGAAAAGAGAGTCGGATCGCCTGAAACCCGACCTCGGCGTACATCATCGCCACGAGCTCGTCACGTTCCGGATACCGCTCCGCATCGAACGCGGCCACCACCATGCCGAGATACTTCTCGAATTGCTCCTCCGGCCCGAAAGCAAGCCTGCGCACCCGCGAGTGCAGGCCATCCGCGCCGATGACGAGATCGAAATCGCGGGCGCTCCCGCTCTCGAAGGCGACCCGAACGCGCTCACCGTCGTCGGCGAGGTCTCGCACGGTGTCGCTGAGCATCAGCTCCACCGCGCCGCCGAGGGAGTCGTAGATCACCGAAGCCAGGTCGGTTCGCGGAATGCTCAGATACCGCTTATTCGACTCGATCACGGCCTCGGGATTGAACGACGCGATCTTGCGACCGCTCCGATCGATCGCCCTCGCCTCCGTGAACACATAGCCGCGCGTACGCAACTCGGGCACGATGCCCATCCGCTGCGCCACATCGAAACCGGCACCCCAGAAATCGACCAGGTAACCGCCGCTGCGCAACTTGGGAGCGTGTTCCACGATGGTGACCTCGTGGCCCGACCTGTTGAGCCAGAACGCCAGCGTCGGGCCGGCGATCCCGGCACCCACGATCAAGACCTTCATGACGCATCCTCTCCGGCGGCCGCTTTAAACCACTAGCCTAAACCGCTGGTCTAAAACCGTCAACGGGTGCGCGCGACCGCCCGAAGACCGGGCGGCGCTTCTGCTGAAACGCACGAATCCGTGGGCAAATCCCGAACCGCACCACGCCCAAGTGCGCCCGGCCTGGACTGCGCCCACCGATGTCGGTTCTCACGGCCCGCAAGCGGAACCTCCTACGCACGAGCTGCGGCACTTGACTTGGCCGACGAGGCTGCGCTTGAAAGATCAGCTTGACATTCTCCTCTAGGGCAAGGATGAGACTGTTGGCGAGAGCAGTTCTCACCCCACTACTGCTTCGAGTGGTGGGGCCATAGTCCCGTGCTTGGGAAGGAACGGCAATGATGACAGGTTCGAAACGTGGCGGTGGGACGACGGTGTTGGGCACCATCGGTATTCTGCTTCTTCCGGTGGTTTGCTGCGGTGCCCCATTGTTGATCGGGGCTGGTGCTGCAGGGGTTCTGGGCGCTGTCGGTTCAGTCGTGGGTAACCCGTGGGTTATCGCCGTGGCGATTGCTGCGGTGGTGGGGCTGTCAGTGGTTTTTTTGCGTCGCAGGACACAACGGGGCGGGCAAGTCGATGCTTGCTGTGTGCCGCGGAAGACCGCTGCGGACCAAGGCATCTCTGACCATGCGGAGGCCGAACAGCGGTGAGGGCAGTCTCTTTGAGTCAACGGATGTCACGAGTGGTGCGACTCCGCCCCTCGTGGCTGATCGTTGTCGGCGTACTGGTTAGCGTTGGCCTCGGCTTGACCGGGTGTGCCGTACCCCAGGCGGCTCAAACCCCAGCCGGGGCTGTCTCGCCGGCCGCTGCGTCGGTTGCGGTTCCGTTCACTGCTCAGACGGTGGCCGGTGCGAAGGTGACGGTGCCGGGGTCGAAACCGACCGTGGTGTACTTCTTCGCGGTCGGTTGTTCCTCGTGCGGGCCGACGGCGAAGGTGCTGGCCGATGTTCAAAGCAGTACCGCACAGAAGGTCGATTATGTGGCCGTGGATGTGTCACCTGACGAGACAGGACCTCAGGTCGAAGCGTTCCTTTCCCAATATCATGCGACCTCGATGGCGTATGCGCTTGATACCAACGCGGGCCTGATTGACGCATATGGTGTGCAGGATTTGGGCACCGCGATTGTGCTGGATGGGTCCGGCAAGGTGGTGTTCCGTGGTGTGGAGCCCAGTGCGGGGCAGATCCGTGATGCTGTGGCCAAGGCTAGTGCTTGATGAGCGCGCTTCTGGTTCTGGCGTTCGGGGCCGGAATGCTTGCCCCGCTCAACCCGTGTGGTTTCGCTGTCCTACCCGCCTTTCTCGCCTACGGCACTGGCTCGGCGACCGCAGTCGGCACGCGTGGAACCTGGGGGCGGCTGGTCGGCGGGTTGAAGTCGGGTGTGGCCCTCACGGTGGGGTTCACCGGAACGTTTACGGTGTTCGGTCTGCTGTTAGCTGTCGGGATGCGCTCGCTGATCGGGGCGATCCCGTGGCTGGCCGCGGTGCTGGGCGCCGTGTTTGTTCTGCTAGGTCTTGGGATGCTGATCGGCCTCCGAATCTCGCTCGGGATGACGTCTTTGAGTTCGGTGGGGCAGAAGCGTAAAGCGGGCGGGATGTTCGCATTCGGGGTCGGCTACGCACTGGCGTCGGCATCATGCAGCCTGGCCCTGCTCTTGGCGGTGGTCACCCAAGCCCTCACCGGCACCGGGTGGGGAACCGTGCTACTAGTGTTTGCCGCCTACGCGGCAGGCTCCAGCATCCTTCTAGTCACTCTTTCGGTGGTGACCGCCTTTGCTAGCACGGTGATCAGTAGATACTTGCGCCGTTTGATGCCCCACATGAGCCGGATCACCGACGCCGTCTTAGCGCTATCCGGCGGGTACCTGCTCGTGTATTGGCTGCCCCAACTTTTCGGCGGCACAGCCGGAACGACAATCTTGTCCGGGATCGCGGGTCCCCTGTCGAGTTGGGTGGGCGGCAACCAACTGTTGATGCTTATCGTTGCCGGCGGGCTAGTGGTGGCAATCCTCACCGGCGCGATGCTGCGCCGGACCACGTCCCGTCGGGCGGAGACAACGGACGAATCCCGCCGGCTGGCCGGCGAGGACAATTGCTGCGCCCCTGCCCTGAACCCGGGACACCAGCGACCCTGAGCAAAATCTTCGCCTGCCCGCGTCGGAGGGAACTGCGGATGCGTTCGAGGTCACGACTACCTGGATCAGACGCGGCAACGGCGTCGCGCCATCCTGCGACAGTTGCTCTGAGTACGAGTTCGGGATCTGCCGGGCGAGTAATTTCACCACGTTGGGTGCAGAGGGCGCAGAACTGACCACCCGGACAGTGACCGTCCTGTTGACGCCTACCGACTCTCCTCCACCGCAGGACTAACTGGTTGGCGTTTGTTTGTAACGAGCCGGTGGCAAGCGACGAGCACTCCGACGTTGGCCACGACGAAGGGCACCAAGAATGTCACGGCAACCTTGACCCAGGTCGTGAGGGTGGCGTGTCCGGCCAGGACCACGTCGAGCTGGTTGATGGCGAACAGGACAGCACCAACAATGAGCGTGATTGGCACGGTCTGCGCAAGGTGCGGACGGTAAACGACGACCTGGCAGGCTTCTCGGGCAGTTTGCCAACTCGGGTGCGGTGCGACGGTCACGACATGACCTCAAGCATCGATGCCGACCAACGGGTATCGACGGTGGTTTCCATGAGAAGTTCGTCCTCCGCTTTCTAATCCGAACAACGAATCTCAGTCTTCACCATCCACCATGGTGGAATGTCAAGACCAAGCTGGAAAGAAGAGCATGGCAACTAGAAGCCGGTGTTGGCCACCGTCGTTACGGTGGTGCTTTCGATGCTGGGTCGCGCTGATTACTGTCGGTTGGGGCTAGTGCTGCTGGAATCCTGAGCGCGGCCGGCCCAACAGTGGTGCTTCACTACTGATTGCTGTCGCTGACGCCCTCGGCTATCGGATCGGCGAGTTAGAGGTAGCTGCAGATGCGTTCGGGGTCGCAGGCGACGGGATCGGCCGCGGCGACCGTGTCGTGATATTCGGCAATGGTGGCTCTGAGCGCCACCAGTTCGGCGATCTGCCGGTCAAGGTCCGCCACTTGTCGGCCCAGTAATTCCACCACGTGGGTGCAGGGGGTCTCGCCTGCGTCGCGGACCCGCAGAATGCCACCGATCTGGGCCAGGGTGAGCCCGGCGTTCCGGCCCCGGTGGATGAAATCCAGGCGGGCTATCGTCTCGTTTCCGTAGTCGCGGTAGCCATTGGGTGCCCGCCGGGCCGATGGCAAGAGTCCTCGGTCTTCGTAGAACCGGAGGGTCTTCGTCGTCATCCCTGTGGCCTCTGCTGCTTCACCGATGCGCATAATGCACCTTCCGATCCGTTCTCACGCAATTCCGCTCTTGACATTCCACTATAGGGCAAGGTGCAAAGTGATAGATAGCAGGATCAGCGACGGACGTTGTGCCCAACTGGTTCCCATATTTCAGCCCTTCTGTGGAGGTTTCATGTCCGATCTGTCAGCACCCGTGTTCGACCTCGCCATTATCGGCTCCGGCGGTGGTGCGTTCGCCGCCGCGATTCGGGCCACCAGCCTCGGCAAGAAGGTCGTGATGGTTGAGCGTGGCACGATTGGTGGCACCTGCGTGAACACCGGTTGCGTGCCCTCGAAAGCCCTGTTGGCGGCCGCTGACGCACGCCATGTTGCCTTGGATTCGGGCCGGTTCCCCGGCATCGTTGCCTCCGCCGGGCCGGTGGACATGCCGGAGTTGATCGACGGTAAACGCCAGCTCGTGGAAACAATGCGGGCCGGGAAATACGTTGACTTGATCGCCGATTACGGGTGGGAACTGCGGCAGGGCAACGCCGTATTCTCCGGAACCGCTGACGATCCCGCGCTGGAAGTCACGGGCGCCGACGAGGCCGTGGAAACAATACGCGCCACCCATTACCTCGTGGCGACTGGTTCGGCCCCGTGGGCTCCTCCGATCGACGGATTGGCCGAGGTGGACTATCTGACCTCGACCTCCGCGATGGAGCTCGATGAACTCCCGCAGTCGCTGCTGGTCCTCGGTGGTGGGTATGTCGCCCTGGAACAGGCGCAACTGTTCGCCAGGCTCGGCTCGAAGGTGACCATGTTGGTGCGCTCTAGGCTTGCTTCGGCGGAGGAACCGGAAGCATCCAACGCGCTGGCCGGAGTTTTCGCCGACGAGGGCATCCGGGTCGTCCGCCGGGCCGCCGTGACCGCGGTGCGCACTGACAAGTCCAGCGGAGAGGTTGTCGCGACCGCCACAGTGGATGGTGGGCAGCAGGAATTCCGGGCCGGCAAACTCCTTGTAGCTACAGGCCGACGCCCGGTCACCGACGGCCTGAACCTGACCGCGGTCGGCGTCGAAACCGGGGAGAAGGGCGAGATTGTGGTCAACAACATGCTCGCCAGCTCGAACCCGAGGATCTGGGCTGCCGGGGACGTCACCGGGCACCGCGAGTTCGTCTACGTCGCCGCCAACCACGGCGCCCTGGTCGTGGAGAACGCCTTCAACAATGCCGGCCGCGAAGTTGACTACTCCCATCTCCCGCGCGTCACCTTCACCAGCCCCGCCCTGGCGGCGGTGGGAATGACGGACAAGGAAGCCAACGGGACGGGTATCCGCTGCCAGTGCGGGGTCGTGCCACTGGAGTACGTACCCCGTGCGCTGGTCAACCGGGACACTCGCGGGTTCATCAAGATCGTCGCCGACCACACCACCGGGCGCATCCTCGGTATCACCGCCGTTGCTAAAGATGCCGGAGAAATTGCCGCGGCCGGCGTTTACATCCTGGAGGCCGGCATGACCGTCGACCAGGTAGCCCACATGTGGAGTCCCTATCTGACCATGGCCGAAGGCATCAAAATCGCCGCCCAATCCTTCAACACCGACGTCTCCAAACTCTCCTGCTGCGCCGCATAACCGCGCCAACCCACGAATAGAACGGAAAATATCACCATGTCAAACACGCTGAACCTCGCCGAGCGTCTCACCTCACCGGCCACCGGGCTGGATGCCGACATCTGGGTACCGCTGCTGCGGCTCCTCGCACTGGGTCAACCGGTCGAGGTCGGCGCCCTTGCGGCGGCGACCGGCAAGGCGGTGCCCGAAGTCATCCGCGCATTGGCCAGCGTTCCGGATACCGAATACGACGATGCCGGACGGATCATCGGCCAGGGCCTGACCCTGAATCCCACCCCGCATCACATCGAGATCGGCGGAATACTGCTCTACACCTGGTGCGCCCTGGACACGCTGATCTTCCCCGCCATTCTGGGCGCTTCGGCACGCATCGAGTCCGCCTGCCAGGCCTGCGGCGTCCCGGTACGGGTCACCGTCAACACCAGTGGGGCCACGGCTGTCGAACCAGTTAGCGCGGTCGTCTCGTTGGTCAACCCTGAAGACATGAGTACCATCCGCTCCGCCTTCTGCAACCAGGTCCATTTCTTCGCCTCCCCCGAAGCAGCACAACCATGGCTGGCCGCCCACCCCGGCGGCACCATCATCCCCGTTACCGAGGCCTACCAGCTCGGCACCACCATGGCCGAAAATCTCCTCAACAAGACCCCGGAGAAGCAACCGAACCCGCTCGACCTGGGCACAGACACCTGCTGCTGCTGTTGAATTGAACCACCTGCACGAACCACTGATGGAAGTGAGAGCGCGATGAGCGAGAATGTTGATGTTGCTATTTTGGGCATGGGACCCGGCGGTGAGGTCGCTGCCAGCCGGTTACTGAAAGCCGGGAAGAAGGTCGCGGTCATCGAGCGGGAACTTATCGGCGGGGAATGCGCCTACTGGGCGTGCATCCCGTCCAAGACAGTACTGCGCCCGGCCGAGGCACGCACCGAGGTGCAGCGGGCGGCCGGGGTGTCGGGGGCGGAGCTGGACTGGCCTGAAGCTAGTAAGTACCGCGACTATATGATCCGCAACCTGGATGACTCGGCACAGATCGATGGCTACGCACACCGTGGCGCCCTGGTGATCAAAGAGGCCGGCCGGATCACCGGCCCTGGCAGTATTCAAGCTGGGGACCAGGAAATCACTGCGGACCAGATCATTATCGCCACCGGCTCGGAACCGGTCATCCCCGAACTCGAGGGCCTGGATCAGATCACCGCCTGGACGAACCGGGAAACCTTCACGGCCACGGCGCTACCGAAAAGTGTGGTGATCATCGGCGGGAGCGCCGTAGGGATCGAGACCAGCACGTTCCTGGCGCGTTTCGGGGTGAAGGTCACACTGATCCACCGCGGTGACAGACTCCTGGGCAGGGAAGAACCCCGGGTCGGCGAGCTGGCCTCCACCTACCTCGCCGAGGCCGGAATCGAGATCCGACTCGGCGTGACTGCCCGCAAGGCACACCGCGCCGGGGATCAGAGTGTGATCGAACTCGACGACGGCAGCGAGATCACCGCTGAGGTTGTCATCTTCGCAACCGGCCGCACTCCTCGCACTCAGAATCTCGGCTTCGAACAAGCCGGAGTGAAGCTGGGCGAGCGTGGACAAGTGCGGGTAGACGAACACTGCCGCGCCGCCCAGAATGTGTGGGCGATCGGCGACGTCACCGGGATCATGCCCTTCACCCACGTCGCAATGTATCAAGGACGCATCGCTGCCGATAGTATCCTCGGCGGTACCCGTGAAGCCTCCTACAACGGTATCCCCCGGGTCGTATTCGCCAACCCGGAAATCGCCGCCGTCGGCATCACCCAGGCTCAAGCCGACCGACAAGGACTGCACACCGTGGCAACGGAACTGGACCTGGCCAACGCAATCGCCCGCCCCTGGACCTACGAAGAGAACCCCCGAGGACACCTCAGACTACTCGCCGATGCGGATCGTAAAATCCTGATCGGCGCGTGGGCAGTCTCACCCCTGGCCGGCGAATGGATACACCAAGCCTCCCTCGCCATCCGCGAACAAATCCCCATCGACAGGCTGCTCGATCAAGTCGCCCAATTCCCCACCTACAACGAGGCCTACCTCGCCGCCCTCGAAGACCTCAAACTCTGATGTACAAAGAATTGGACGGACCCGCCAAAGTCCGAAACGATCGTTTCTGATCGTGACCCTGCTGTCTTCCGCGAGGTGCCCAGATGTGGTTTGCAGTAGCAAGCGGCGCTATCTTCGTAGCGGCCTTCGACGTGCTGGCCCCGCTGCAGGCATGAGCAAGCGGACCAACACTGCCAGCGGCGACGCCCGGAACGGCCCGCACTGTCTCCCAAACATCAGCTTCGACAAACTTTTTAGTCACTAGACAGATTCTGGGATCGGTTCGACGAGACTCATTTCGCGAGCAACTTGACTTGAGCATCCCCGCGCGCCCGTGGGGGCGCTTTCTCGGTGGAGCGAAGATACTGCCGCGCACGTCACTTTGCTCAGGTGGCGAGGACAGGTCCACCCTGAACGGATGGGACGGTGTCCGTGACGCTATAGCCGTTAATGCCTTACCCGGCTCAAACAGCGAACACCCACGCAAATCGCCGCTTGGCAACTATAGGAGCATCAAACTCTGGGCCGAGGACCCGGAGCGGTGTGACGCCGCCGGGATCCCCGCCGAACGCGGCTTCAAAACGAAACCGGAACTGGCCATCGACATGCTCGAGAAGGCGTTGGACGCGGGAGTGCCGGCTCGCTGGGTCACCGGCGATGCGGTCTACGGACAGTACTACAAATTGCGTAAAGCGCTGGAGGATCGGGGCGTGTTCTATGTCCTGGCAGTGCCGATGAATCAGTTGTTCTAGGTTCGAATCCTGGTACCCCAGCTGTGAATCGCTAGAGTTCCCCAGGAAGTCCGGCTCCTTCCTCGCGCCTCCGAGCGGCCTGATCTGGCCTCTAGTGACCAGATTGGTGACCAGAAACCCCCGTGGGGCGCGTTTCACGGTTGTCTCTGCTGATGAGGTACGCGCTCGTCCCCACGGTTCCGTGCTGGCACGGGCTACGCACCTATCTGGCATGGATGCAGATATCGAAGTCGAGCCCGCGTTCCTCACCCAGGCCGAGGTCGCCCGCCTGCTGGGTGTGCCCGAGCGCACGCTAGAGGGCTGGCGACTGACGAAGTCGGGGCCGCCGTGGCTGAAGCTCGGCAGGCACGTCAAGTACGACCACGACGACGTGCTCGCCTGGGCGCGGGAGCAGCGCCGTGGCTAGGCCGAGGATTGCCGCCGGGGAGATCGGCCAGGTGCAGGTGACACCGCTCGCGAATGGTAAGTGGCGGGCGCGTGCCCGGATGCGTGACGACACGGGCGAGCTGGTACAGCTCCGCGCCGACGGCGCCACCGAGAACGCGGCCCGTCACGAACTACTCTCCCGCGCGAATGTGCTAACGACACACACGAAGGCGATCGTGTCGAAGTCCTCCACGATCGCCGAAGCGCGGCGGCGGCATGACACTCGGTACACTCACCGTCGGACGCCGTGACCGCATCATTCAGAACCTCCTGGCTGAGCGCGGCCTCTCCGCCGCGCGGAAGGCCCGGTCGGTGCTGTCGTTGATCTGCGGTTTCGCGGTGCGCGAGGACGCGATCCCGACGAACCCGGTGCGGGACGTCACCCGGCTGCCGACACCGCCGAAGAAGACTGCGATGCTCACACCCGAGCAGATCGAGGCGATCCGCGAACTCATGGCCCACTGGCGTGAGACTGACGGGATGGGGCCGCGCCCGAACTGGCGCGCCCTCGTGGACGGCATGGACATCATGCTCGGCACGTCCGCCCGCGTGGGCGAGTGCATCGGCCTGCGCCGCTGCGACGTGAACATGACCACCGCCCCGCCGACGATCCTCATCGACGGCACCATCGTGCAGAACAAGACACAGGGCATCACCCGGAAGGACGCCCCAAGCGCACCCGCCAGCGCCGCCGTGTCGCCCTCCCTGTCTTGGCCGCGGACGCCGTGCGGCGACGCCTCGCGCTGGCGGGACCCGGTCCGGACGCGCTGCTGTTCCCGACGAAGACCGGCAGGCCGATGAGCCTGTCGAACTACGAGCGGCTGCTGCGCTCCTTCATCGACGACAACCGGGCGGAACTGGTGCGGCTGGGCGTGGACGTGGACAAGTACTCGACCCACATCTACCGGAGTGATCGGCCTGTGGACAAAACCATCAGGATTCACGGGCCTACAAGGTCGGTAGCACATGAGTTAGCACATGAAAAGCAATCATGGATCGCTCACGCTCACGGGACGAAGTTGCTGATCATGCAAGTGTCTTGGAGCGCTGTAGTTTTCCGAGACAGTCACCGACACGCCCGAAGCCGCACTGCGATAACCTGCCAAACAGGCCCACAACAGCCAAAATTCATCCAACTGTTGCGTCGATCATTAGAAACCGCCCTGCCTGCACCCACCACGTCGACGGAACGATCGACCGGGATCCGGCAGTGGCCGAGAGCTCGCTGTAACGTTTGTTCGCAGATCACTAAACCGGGAAACGGGTCGAGTCGGCGTCACTGTGCGCCGCCGAGTTTCGGGTCGAGGCTCTGGACGACGTATTCGAGTTGTTCGGTCGTGAACGTGCCAGGGTGGCGGACAAGGACCTTACCCTTGGGCCCGAGAATCACCGTGTAGGGGAGCCCGGAGATCTGGAATTGGCCGGCGACCGACCCGTTCGCGTCGGCCAGGAGTGGGTAGGTTGTCCCTGAGCGTTTGGCGAACGCTTGGCCGGCGTCTGGCGTGTCGGACACATCGATGCCAACGAAGGCGATTTGCGATCCGAGATCCTGCGATGCTTTCTGAAGGTCGGGCATCTCGCTCACGCACGCGGTGCACGTGCTCGACCAGAAGTTTACGACCTGGTATTTTCCCCTGTTGATTGATGTCGAGAGCTTCGAACCGGATGCGTCGAGCATGGGAAGAGTGACGGCCGGCGGAGTCGCGCCGATCTGCGCGCCGCCGGGCTGCGGCGCTGTCGCCGCAGGACCCCTCACTGCGCTGCGGTCGCGTGCAGGCAAGAGGTCGATAGCGGCCTGAGCCATGGTGTGGGCGAAGACTGCGGTATCGGCAGACTCCGTCCCGAACTGCCCGAGCGCGCGTTCGTGCCCGGCCGGACCGATGAAGAAGACCTCGGTGCCGTGCACGACAGTCTTGGTGGCGGCATCCGCTTCGACAGGGACACCGTAGCTCCTCCAGAGTGCACTCAACTGTGTCGGGTCTGCCGTTCCGTAATACCAGTTCGAGGCATGTCCGAGCCCATGCGCGTCCGTCCAGGATTTCACGGCCGAAACCTGCGGGTAATACGGGTTGGCGTTGATCGAGACGAACGCGACCTTCGTGGTCGCACCGGCCAGGTCTCGGTTGGCGGCGACGACGTCTTGCGCGAGTAATGTGCACAGGTCGGTGCACTCGTCGTCGTTGAACGTCAACACGACCGATTCGCCCGCGAATTGTGCCAGAGAAACGCGGCGCCCGTTCTGGTCGGTGAGAGAAAAGGGCGGCGCTGAGAATGGTTTGCCGTCGAGGAGGTCGAGTTGCAGCACCGATGCGCTCGCCTGGTTGATTCCCGGCATGACATCGGCGGCGTTTGCGGGTGATCCGTGTGCGGTGCCGACGGCGATGATGCCGATGAGCGCGAGTGTGAGGGCAGCGCCGCCGGCTGCCCAGGCTATCCACGAGTTTCGCGGCCGATGTGTCGCTGCATCCTGCGTGCTGCCATTCGGCGTTGGGGTTGGTTCAGTCATCGGGTATATCTTTCTTTGTCGGAGGTGTGGGTAGGCGTGCGTCGGTAGACCACCCATGCCGTCAACGCGAGCGCGGAGATGACGAGTGCGCCGGCGAGGGTGCCGACTAGTACGGGCGCGGCGGCAAGCGCAGAGCTGATGGAAGATTGCACGGCGTCGACGAGGCGCACAGGTCCGGGAGTGGACAGCGGGTTCACCAGGTCGCTGATCCAGTAGTAGACGAGGTACAAGCCGACAGCGGTGATGACTGCGGCTGCGATCCGGGGGATGAATCGGCCAATGGCGCCAAGCCGTCGGATCAGGCCGGGTCCGGCGTGGGCGGCGATCAGACTCGCCGCGGTGACGAATACTCCCATACCGAGTGCGTATGCGACGAAGGTTGCTCCACCGGCAACCGCGCCCACCCGGGTGAAGGCTCCGGCGACGCCCGCCACAAAGAGAGGTAGCGCGCAACTGAGCGACGCGACGGCGTATGCTACGCCGAAGCCCGCCATCGCCACGGCGCCTGATCCGGTGCCGAAACGCGGTGTCGGCAGCGGCAGACGCAGGTGCCCTCCGACTAGCGACCCGACGCCGAGGGCGACCATCGCGGCTGCGATCACGATCATGGCCCACGGAATCCAGTCCATGATCAGCTGTATTCCCGATTCGACGATCAAGCCTGCGCATCCGAACGCGGCCACGAATCCGGCCGTGACGCAGGCGCCGGCCGTAAGGCCCCGTACGGTGCGGTGTGCCCACGTATGGCCGGAGTCGTCCGCGACGAAGAGTGCCAGATAGGCCGGCAGTAGCGGAAAACCGCACGGGTTGACCGCCGCGATCAAGCCAAGCGTGAACGCGTACACGATCGGTACTGTGGCGGTCATGACGAGCCCAGGTCGCGGGTGCAGTGGCGCGATCGGGTCGGATGGTGTGTGCTGCTAAATGCCAAGAGTGAGCAGGTCCTCGATTGTGGTCTCGCCGGCCGCCGCGGCGAAGGCCTCGAACCCGACCTGCACGGCTTGCTGGTTGTCGGGGGTCATAGTCGCGAGGATCGTCGCGATGTTCTGCCGCCGCCGATCGGTGACGTCGTCGACCAGATCGCGTCCGTCGGGTGTCAGCGCGATCAGTATCTCGCGTCGGCTGTCCGGGCTGGTCGTCCGCTGCACCCACCCGGCTGCGACCATGCGATCGATCCATCGGCTGAACGTCGAGGGCAGAGTACGCATGCGTTCGGCCAGCACGCCCATTCGGACGGGTTCGGACGTCGAGAGGACGACGAGCACGCGGAACTGTGGCAGCGTGACGACCTCAAGTGAGGCCGCCATCGATCGTGCGATGACGCCGAGCAGTGCACGGGAAGCGATCACGGTTGCCTCGATCGTGCGCGTATCCGCCAATTCCGCCTTTTTCACGCGCCACCATCTCTTTGATCTCCAGCGGACGTATCCGAACCGGATTGAGTCCCCCACGTCGGCGATCTGTCCGGCATCGCTCAGAAGTTGGATCTCGCCGTGTCACTGCGTACGTCGTTAAGTCTTGCACCGGCGCAACAGTTGCATAAGCGCATATGTTGAATCTGTGTGCTCATGGACCACATTCCCAGCTTGCTTGAGGATTCGAGACGGGCGATGTGAACTACCTTCGATCCCGCGGTTGGTCTTGTCGGGTGCCCAGGCATACTGAGTCACGGTGGGTCAAGATCACGAAGAAGTACATTGAGTTCGCAAGCGCATTCGACGTTCCGATTCGCCAACTTCGCACTACCGCCTGACGGCCAGGGTCCTTCGGCGTCTAGCCTTCGGTTCAGCGTTGTCGAAATACCAGCTCATGACGGATGTGGCGGCGTTCTGTCGTCATGGGACGCCAATGACGCAAGATAGTCGTTATAGGCGACACGCTCAATATCACCGTTGCGCAATGCCTTGCGATCGGCGACACGCTCGTGTCGAACTTCTGATTTTTGCCACTGCCAGAACAAGACACTAAGCACAATGAGCGTCGGCAGTTCCGTTGTAACCCACGCAATCCCACCCCCGACGGCTTGGTCGGAGAGGGGCGATATGCCCCAGCCGGAGACTGGGACGGTGTACCAGTGCACGATGAGCGCGGTTGACATCATAACGACGACGCCGAAGAAGGCGTGGAACGGAGTCGTGGCGAACAACTCGAAGATGCGCGTCGCTGCGTCGCTGAAGTTTCTGGGACTTTGGGAGTATCGACGCGGTGACGGGTCCACTCCCACGATGCCCCAGAAGTACAACATCCCGATCAGCACGAAATGGAGCAGCATGATGTTGTGACCCCACATGGTGCGCATGAGGAAGTCGAAGATCGGTGTGAAGTAAAGACCGTACAGGCTCATCATGAACAGACCGCCAGTGACAACCGGATTGGTGACGATGCGTGCAAAGCGACTGTGCAGGAACAGAAGCAGAATTTTACGCGCGCTCCAACGGCCCTTGAGAGCGACCGGGAGGCTGCGGAGCAGCAGGGTCATCGGTGCGCCGAGCACGAGGAAGATTGGCGCGAACATGCTCAGGGCCATGTGCTGGACCATGTGCACACTGAACAATTCCATGCCGTAACCGTCTAGCCCAGTGGCGGTGGCCTCCCAAATCATAGCCACGCCGAGTAACCACCAAAGCACTCGCGGGAGCGGCCAACGCACTCCACGCCGGTGCAACCTCCATACCCCATACAGATAGAGCAGTAGGAGCAGCGCGGCAAACATCGGGAGTATGGGCACCGGTTGCAGGTGCCAACCCATCAAGTTCTGCATTGTTGGCGGCCGGGTCGGCATCCACATGATGCCCTGGCCATTCATCATCTGCATCGGAGTGCCGATACCGGGGGTCGGCATCGGAGATGGTGATACGTTCAGCGCTAAAATCCTCGACCTCTGATCCCTACCGACCCCAGTAGAACCGGACAATACTGACCCCCGCGCGCATGGCATCGGGTTGACTCGACTTTACGCGGATTCGGATCACACCCGAAGGCGAGCCCGGCTTCGGCCGCACAGCAACGGCCACATCAACGCCGATAGCACTCCGAATTTCTCAAGCATCGAGACCAGTACCGGGGCCCTGTTTCCGCCGACACCCAACGCCCGTGTCTGACCGGAACGTTCACCGGGCCAACTCGGAGAATAACGGGCGAGGTTTCGCTGCACCGGGTAACGGTCCAGCAATTACCACGAACTTCGCGTCAGGCACTACAGTCGCCGGAATCCGCCACCCGCGCCCGAGACGGTAGTGAGATCGCTAGCGATTGCACGCACATGCGGGTGATAGCACAACTGTGCAGGGTCGGCCCGGTTTCTTTGCCACATCGCTCGAACAGAACGGAGTCAACAGTCGCAGCAGGACGCCAACTCCTCAGGTGAACGTGGTTCCCCCTGCATCGATGAACAGACTTAGGGGACCTGGGATACTGTAATAATGCGCTTGATTGAGTTCTCGGATGCGCTGCAGTCGCGGATGCTCACTGCCGAGTCCTCGTTGTGTGGAGCCGCGAACCACGGGCTGGAGAGCCTCACGCAAGATCCAGGGGGCGTCACCGGCCGATGAAGGCTGAACCTAATCCCGTTCCCGCTCGGCCGCGGCGGTATCCGGCGATGCTGCTTCGGCACCGCTCGCGTGCGACATTGCCGATCAACAGCGATACCGAGATTGCTCGTAGCATCGCCGGGGTATCCGTCATGATCCGGATCCGCCCAAACTCCCTCGCCCTGGCCGCCGTCGGCGGAACGTTGGGCACCGCAGCGCGCTTCGGAATCACCACGGTCGCCCCGAGCTGGGAGACCCTCTCGGCGGGCACAGTCGTGGTAAACATTCTCGGCCCCTTCCTACTGGGCGTTCTGCTGCAATTCCTAGCGGAAGGAACAGAGTCGAAACGGCGCCGTGCGGTGCAGTTAGTGGTGGGTGTCGGGTTCCTCGGCGCTTTCACCAGCTACGCGCAACTCGCCGTCGACACCGTCACGGTTACCGAGAATGGCCATATTCTGCTGGCCGCTGCGTACGCACTGGCCACCATTGCCGCGGGGGCTGTAGCGGCCTGGCTGGGCATCATCATCGCATCCCACCGGCGCCGAGTCGGACACCGATGACGGGGGCAGCCGATACGATCATGACGACCTGCCTGCTCGCAGTGGCCGGTGGAATCGGGGCGGCCCTCCGCCTTGCCCTGAACGGTGTTGTTCACCGGCATGTTCGCCCCAACTACCCGGTGGCGATGTCGATCATCAATGTCACCGGCTCGTTTGTGCTAGGACTCGTGTCCGGGCTGGCTGCGGGACGTGTCCTTCCCGATCAGTGGAGTCTGTTCATCGGAGTGGGCCTCGTCGGCGGGTTCACGGCATTCAGTACAACCAGTTTTCAGACCTTGCGGTTGTTGCAAGAGGGTCGAGTCTGGCTCGCGGTGGCTAACTCGTTCGGGATGATCGCTGTCGCCGTCATTGTAGCCGGGCTCGGTATCTGGCTGGGCCGGTCGCTGTGACGAACCCCAGCGTCGCATACAGCCGCCGGCGAGGAGTGGACTATCCGGAACGGCCACACGACCAGCACCCGAGCGGGAAACGGTGTCATTAACGGACACCAGGCACCGGCGCTAGCCGGGTTGGCAGCCCGGGTCGCAAGCCATGCCAAAATACGCCACAAGAAATCGAGTGGGCGATCGACCAGCATAGAGAGTTCTTTCTCATCCAGGCCAGGGCCATTACCACACCGCCAGACGCAGCCGGGCACCTCGTGTCGGGCTGACCTCTCCCTCGCCAAGCTTGCTGCACTGAGTCCTCCTGAAAACGTTGTCAGCCGCCTCGCTTAGCGAGACGAGGACGGGCCACCGACGGCCGTTTTAGTTTATGCGCGCTTCTCTCTTCGTAGAGCGGTGTAATGCCTGTTCAGCATTCCACGCGGAGTACCAGGCAACGCACCCCAGTCCTGAAGACGTGAGCAACGGCACTCCACATTGAGCGATGAATTTCTTCGGGCCTCGATGGTCGTCTTGACGGGTTGCTGGCCGAGCTGTTGTCGTCGCAGATGGCGCAGAAGCCCTTCCGCTTCCGACAGCACGGCTGGCGTCTGCAGCGCAAAGCCCGCAGGTCAAGTGACGGGTCTTCTCAGCCGGTTCAGAGTCCCTGCTCGTTCACGGTTTCCGTCGGCGTGAACTTCTCTGGGTTCGCCGCGAACTGATCGTGGCACCCCTGGGAGCAGAAATAGAAGGTGCTCCCGCCGTAAGGGTGGGTGGCCGCAGGATGAGCAGTGTCGACATTCATTCCACACACGGGGTCGGTAGCTCTTCCGGAGCCCAGGGGCTTCATGCTTCTCCGAGGCATGCTGCCCATTGCGTCGCTGTCCGGCTCCTCCAAATACCGTTCGGGCGTCGCCACGAACTTGTCATGGCAGCGGTCAGAGCAGAAGTAGTAGGTGGTGCGGTCATGGTTGTGGGTGGCCGGCGCGTGGGCGCGTTCGACCTGCATTCCGCAAACTACGTCCTTGGCGTATTTCTGTGTTTCGCCGAGGCGCGCCCGGTGGCGGTATAGCTCGTACACGAGGATGGCCACCACGATGAAGACGATGTTCAAATACGTCGTGTAATTCCATTGAAAATGGGTCGGCGCGATCTGGACCGGCCGGGACACCGCGGGAATGCGCACCAGTCGGAACAGGAGGTCGACGGCCAAGCCGGCGGCGCTCATCACAGCCCAGAAGGAGAAGAAGATCCGTAAGGCGATCCGGCGGCCGTAGAGCTTGCCGTAGATCAGCACTAAGGGCAGGGTGATCAAGTCGGCGAACACGAACGCGACCGTGCCGCCGAAGCTGAGACCACCCTTGAATAACGCCGCAGCCAACGGCACGTTGCCGATCGAGCACACGAAGCTGATGAACGCGACGAAGGGGCCGACGATCACGTTCTCCAGATCGGTAAGGAATCCGTGCCCGGAGAAGAAGATCACGCTGTAGGCGGAAGCCGGCACCGCCACCGCGAGGATCCCGGCGACCAGGTATCCGATCAGAAGCTCACGCCGCAGCATCATCACGTCCGAGACGGCGTAACCGGCCGCATCCGCCCATCCTGCTTTGGACCGCAAGCGCCGCCACAGGCCCACAACTTGACCTTTAGCAGCGTCCGATTCGTCGGACAGGCCCTGAGCTGATGCGCGACTGTTCAGACGCGCCCGAGCCGCCTCCAACTCGGCGGCGGGAAAAATTCTGGGTGCGATGAGAACGAACAGGGCGATCATGATGGCGCCACCGACGAATTCGGCGAGGGCGAACTGCCAGCCGATCAGCAGCCACAGCACGATGCCGAGCTCGATGACCAGATTGGTGGAGGCGATCATGAAAACCATCGCGGTCGTGAAGTCCGCGCCGCGCTGGAACAGGGACTTGGCCAACGCCGTCGCCGCATAGGAACAGCTCGAACTGGCCGCACCGAGCAACCCGGTTCGCACCACCGTGCGCGGCCGATGGTCTCCCATTGCCCTCCGCATCTCTTGACGGGAGACGAAGGCTTGAACGGCACCGGACAGTGTGAACCCTAAGATCAGCGCCCACAAGGTGCCCCAGAACATGAAAAAAGCTTCCAGCAGGCTCTGCCCCGCGATTGCCAGGAACGTCACCGGCGGTATCCTCCCTGTCCCTCACTGCTGCTCGGGTGCGGTTTGCGGAAGTCAGGTGCCATCGTGGCGCGCCGACGGGCCCAGGCTGCCCGGGCTTCGCGGATGACGAAGCGGAGCCGCCCCACTGGCCCAGAATCACATCCCGGCACTCCCTCGGCGATGCCGCAGCCTTCGGCGGGCCCGGCAGGATTCGTTCCGCCGCACCCCAGGTCCTCAACGGACGGCGCGTTAGGTCCTTCCTGATCCATCCGAACTCTCCGTTTGTCTCTTTTGTCTCTTTCGTGATTCTCACCCTGCTCGGGTGGCTAGAGCCACGCCTGCAACGGGCCGGCATATCCTCAAGGACCTTCATTTGGGTCCTCTGGACACATCTTTTTCTTCGTGACCACAGGCTAAAACCTTGCCGCAGGGGTAAGGTCAAGTCGGGTTTCGTGGACGAGACGAAACGTGCGAATGAGGGGAAGTGCCCACCATGACAATGACATCCGGTACGACGATGACGGTGGGGGCGGCGGCCGAGGCCGCGGGCGTCAGTGCCAAGGCGGTGCGGCTCTGGGAGTCCAAAGGACTCTTGCCTGCAGCGGAACGGACAGCGGGCGGCTACCGGGTCTTCACCCCGGGAGACGTGGAGATCCTGCGGTTCATCCGCCAAGCCAAGGCCCTGGACCTGACCCTCGCCGAAATCGCAGAGATACTGGACCTCCAGCGTCACGGAGCAGTCCCCTGCGACCGGGTGACGGATCTGTTGGACAGCCACATCGGGCAGATCGACCGTGCCATCGCTGACCTGCGCCGACTGCGTCGTTCACTGGACGGTGCTCGCCACGCAGCACGGCAGGGTCGGCACCGCGGCGAACCCGCCGTAGTCTGCCACATCATCGAAGGCGCCGTTTGAGAGCGGCATCCCACAGCCCCTTGACATTCCCACTCCGGCAAGGTTGCACGATGGTGTTAATAACATCGAACCCCAGGAGGGAACTCATGACCAGTGACATCCATCTGCAGGTGCGCGGCATGGACTGCGAGAAGTGCGAGCTGCGGATCGCCAGTGCTGTGAGCCGTCTCGAGGGAGTGCGAAACGTCAGTGCCGATTACCGCAGTGGAAAGGTTCGCGTGCTCGCCGAGAGTGAGCTGGCCCGGGATGCGGTCACGCGTCAGGTCACCGATGCCGGCCACGACGTCGATGACTGAACGGACAGCGCCGACTCTGGCGGATGCTGAGCCATGGCTTGCCCAACCTCCGCGTCTCGACGAGGACGGCCGGGCCCATCTTCAGCTCAAGCTGGGTGGCCTGCACTGTTCGTTCTGCGTGTCCACCATCGAAAAGTCGCTGACGCGCCGACCCGGCGTAGACTCCGTTGCCGTGTCCCTCGCCCACGAAGAGGGCCTGGTTACCTACCGCCCGGACAGCATCACCCCGACCGAGATCGTCGGCACCCTGCGCGAGGTCGGCTACACGGTGCGGGACCCGCGCAAGACCGCGACGTTCGAGGAGGCCGAGGCCGAGCTTGCCAAGGAGCGTAACCGGTTCCTCGCCGGACTCGGGATGACGGCGCTGGCGCTGGCGCTGATGGTGTTCAGCTGGAGCGGCCATCCGCCGGCGGTGACCATCGCCGGTCAGGTGTTCGTCTATGGGCCCTGGCTGATCCTGGGGCTGGGGCTGGCGATGATCTTCGTGGTCGCCCGTCCGACCCTGACCATGGGCTGGCAGTCGGCGCGGCGCGGCATCCTCAACCAGCACGTACTGCTGGAGGCCGGTGCTTTCGGCGGCCTGTTCGGCGGGTTGCTCGGCCTGTTCGTCGCACCGAAGACTTTCCCGGCCGGTGACTTCCTGGCCACCGCGGTCTTCATCACCACCTACCACCTGCTCTCCGGCTTCGCCTCCTCCCTGGTACGCAACCGCTCCAGCCAGGCGGTGCGGCGGCTACTCGAGTTGCAACCGGACACGGCATGGCTGGTCCGCGACGGGGCGGAGAGCGAGGTTCCCGTCGAGATGGTGCGCATCGGCGATCTCGTCCGCATCCGCCCCGGCCAGTGCGTCCCGCTCGACGGCCGTGTCGCATCCGGTAGCTCCACCATCGACGAGTCGATGGTCACCGGCGAATCCATGCCGACCGAGAAACGGGCCGGCACCGAGGTCATCGGTGGCTCCGTGAACCAGACTGGCACCCTGACCGTCGAGGTGACCCGGGTCGGCGAGGACTCCTTCCTGGCCCAGGTGGCACGCAACATCGAACAGGCCCGGGCGCTGAAGCCCGGCATCATCCAACTCGTGGACCGGATCATCGTGGTCTACGTGCCCATCGTGCTCGCCGCCGCGGTGCTCGCCGTGCTGGTGTGGACTCTGGGCGCGTGGGCCGTCACCGGCCACCTGGACACCCCGCGGGCGATCTTCGCCGCCCTGGCCACCCTGGTGCTCGGCTACCCCTGCGCGCTGGGCATGGCGACGCCGCTGGCGATGGCACGTGGCGGCGGCCAGGCCGCGGAACAAGGCATCCTGATGCGCTCGGGCGAGGCATTCCAAACCTTCAGTCAGATCCGCCGGGTCGTGCTGGACAAGACCGGGACGCTCACCGCAGGCAAACCGACGATCACGGACCTCCTCCCGGCCGCCGGTGTCACCCGGGAGGAGGTCCTCGCCGCCGCGGCCACCGCCGAACTCACTTCAGAGCATCCCCTCGGTCGAGCCATCCTCGACGCCGCCTTCAACGCCGGCCTGGAAATCAGCAACGCCGACGAATTCTTCTCGGAGACCGGGCTCGGGGTGAGTGCTGTCTCCGCCGGCATCCGGTTCAGCGTCGGCCGGCCAGGCTGGACGGCCCCGGATGGGCTTGGCACACTCGCCCAGGAACGGGAGCGGCTCGAGCACGAGGCCCGAACGGTTGTCGGTGTCGCCAGGGAAGGCCGCCTCCTCGGGTTGATCGGGATCGCCGACGCGGTCAAAGCGGACGCGGCCGAGGCCGTGGCACGACTACGGAGAGCCGGCATCGAACCGGTGATGCTCACCGGCGACAATGCGCGCACCGCCGCCGCCGTGGGCGAACAGGTCGGCATCAGCGACATCCGCGCCGGGCTACTACCTGGCGACAAGGCGCAAGCCGTCAGAGAGTTACAGCAGCAGGGCTTTCGGGTGATGATGGTCGGCGACGGCATCAACGATGCGCCGGCGCTCACTCAGGCCGACATCGGGGTGGCGATCGGGGCCGGCACGGATATCGCGATCGAGTCCGCCGACATCGTGCTGGTACGCGACCAGCTGACCGCCCTCGCCGACGCCCGGGACATCGGCGTGGACTCGTTCCGCAAAACCAAGCAGAACCTCGGCGTTGCCTTCATCTTCAACGGTATCGGGGTGCCTCTGGCGGTCACCGGGCTCATCGGACCGGTCTGGGCCATGATCGCGATGGTCGCCTCCGTCTCACTCGTGCTGGCCAACAGCTTCGGAGCACGTCTGAGGCCGGCCGGTGTCGCCGCTCTCGGCCGCCGCCTCGGCGGCTGGTCTCTCGACGCTGTCCGGGGCCTTCGACCCCGCAGTCTGCGCAGTTGGGCGTGGACGCCACGGGCAGCAGCCGTGTTGGCCTTCGTGCTCGCCGCGCTGGCGGCCGGGGCGGTCTGGGTCCTCGCGCTCGGGGCACCCGTGCTCGGCGGACGGTAACTGCGCCCCCGGCACGGCGGCGGCAGCCGCCTACTCGGTGCCGATCGGTTTTCGGTCCAGCAGCACATTGACCTTCTCATCGTAGAAGGCCAGGTCTCCTTTCAGCCCGGCGGCGTGCTCGAGTGGATTCTCGACAATGCGAGGTATTCAATTCAGAAACAGGCGTGCCTGCGCTCATCGGAATTCCGCCTTTCAGGCGCCCGCGGCAACGAGGTGGTACCCAGCATCGGCAACAGCATCGCCTATGCGTTCGGAATCAAGCGCAATAGTGGAGGTGATGGTGGCGCGGGAGATGCCGCCAGCGTTCAACTCGACGTCGACGTTTTCTACACCTTCCAGCGAGCCGAGTTCTTTGGTGACCGAGCCGACGCAGTGTGCGCAGGTCATGCCAGAAATGTTCACAGTGGTTTCCATGGGGTTCCTTTTCTCGTTTGTACAGGATGTAATTCAGTCTTGACCTTCCCCCGTGGGGGAAGGTCAAGACTTGCGAGTGAACAGGACACGACCTTCGAAGTTATAAGGTTCACCGCCTGGACCGACCATTCCAGCCGATCGTGGACCGAACCAGAAAAGAGGAACTATGATGTCGGATACCCCCGCACGTACAAGCTTCAGCACGATTGCGGCCACCGTCGGTATTCTGCTTCTGCCAGTGCTGTGCTGCGGCGTGCCGTTGCTGATTGGTGCCGGCGCACTGGGTCTGACGGCGACCTTTGGCATCATCGGTGCGGCCGTCGGTAACCCGTGGGTCGTGGCTGCCGCTGGCGCCCTGGCAGTCGGCGTGCTGGGGTGGTTCCTCCGCCACCGATACATTTCCGGTGCAATGAAGGACGCCTGCCGGGTCCCATCGCAGGCGACGAATACCGAAATCGACGGATGTCGTCATCCTGGGCGGGATGCATGAGAGACGTCTTTTAGCTATCAGTGCAGATTTCGGGTCTATCCGTTGGCAACAATCAGCGACCCGTGCGACGAATGAGCCTGTACATGATCCGGAGACCGATCAGGACCTCCACGGCGGCGGCAGGTCGGATCCAACGCGATCGCGGAACATCCTTCATTACGCCGCCAGCAAAACTCGATACGGCCACCGCCGCAACCGGGACCAGCCAGGCGGCGAACGTGGCGGCACGCAGCCAACGGCTGTGCTCGTGACCAATGGTGAACCACGTCCAGACGGCGGCGTCGGCCAGAAAGTCCGCCTGTTTTCCGAATCGGGTCACGGTTCCGGTGGCACGGGAGATCTTGCCATCGAGGAAGTCTGTAACAAGAGCAAGAACAGGCACCGCCACTCCCAGACGCTTCTGCAGCGCGGGCAGACTGGCGCGGATGAGGGTAAGCGTATTCGGCAGTCCGATCGAGGTGTGCTCTTCGAGCATGCCGAGGTGGGTGACGGCCAGAATCCAGCTTGCAACAACCCATCCGCGGCGACGAGGGTCAGCAAGAGCGCCGAGCGTCGCGTGCAGGGCGGTTGTTTCGGCGAAGGCCCTCTTGTGTTTTAGCGCTTGTCGAAGAGATCGCTTGGTTGCCCGGTCGAGGAAATGTAGCCACGCGCCGAATCGCCATCGCTCGGTTCGAAGGCCCTGAAGAAGTTCGTTGGTTGCGGCACGGCTGTCCGGATTCCACGACAGGCCACCCCTGATGCTGTCGTTTGTGTCCTCCTCACAGATGGCGGCTGACGCTATCCGGCCGCGACCGGACGCAAGCAACCCAAGCTCGGTGTCCTCACTTCGTGACAAAGACGCGCCTCACCGCCGTCGAGGCTATTTCGATCGCCATGCCGAGGATGATCGCGATGAAAATCTCGGCCACCGGACCGATATCCGCAACCAGTCCAGGCCCGCGCAGCGCGTGGGAAGCGAACAGGATCCCGGCGGCCACCAGTGCGAGGACGGCGCCAATTCCGGTCCCGGTCAGCACGGAGCGCCACGGCAACGATCGGTTCACACGCATGCGCATCAGCGCAACCGGCGCGATGACAAGGACGAGCGGCGCGAAATGGTATGTCGTCGTGGGCTGGTTCAAGGCGAGCAACAGCCAGCCGACGGCGACAACCGCCGCGACGGCCGCGCCTTCCCACAGCCGTGCCGGGAGCACGGAGTCGGACGGTGACGCTGCCGCCCGATACGGAGTGATCAACTCCGTTGCCGGGTAACCGCCAGCACGAGCCACAGTGGAGGCCACTGCTGCCGGGTAGTAGGCTCGATCCTCACTTGGCCGAAGGGCCCGGTATCGCACCACACGTTAGATTCTCCTGTCACCGACACGCCACGGGCCACCATACGGCGATGCTGAATGCGCATCTGCAATGCAGGTCACACAAGCGGGATTGCCACAGTGGCCACGATCAGCAAACGAGGTTCACCGCGCTCTCACCGCGACGTGGTGACAGACTGCATTGATGAGCGGTCACAACAGAATCGGTGTTACGGTCGTCGTTTTCGATGTCAATGGGACGCTGTCGAACATGTCCGCGATGGCGGACGCGTTCGAAGCCGTCGGCGCACCGGCCGCATCGGCGAAAACGTGGTTTGCCGGGCTCCTGCGTGATGGGTTCGTGCTTTCGACGGTGGGCGAAAGCAAACCGTTCGCCGAAGTCGCCAGAACCCATTTGACGGCGGTGCTGGGATCCGTTCCGCTGAACGGCCCGATCGATCAGGCGGCCTCATTCATCCTCGAACGGATGAGGAATCTCTCGCTGCACCCCGATGTTGTCGAGGGTATTCATTCCCTCACGGCCGCCGGCCTGTGCCTCATAACCCTGTCTAACGGTCCCACCGACATTGCCGAGAAGCTGCTCTCCGACGCCGGCATTCGGGACGAGTTCTCGCAGCTTCTCTCCGTGGAGGGCTCGTCGTCATGGAAACCGGCGGGGCCGGCATACGATGTTGCGTTTGCCGCCTCCGGGTTGTCGCCTGGGGAATTGTTGTTGGTCGCCGTGCATCCGTGGGATATCCACGGCGCCCACCGTGTGGGGATGCGCACCGCGTGGATCAATCGCGACGATGAACCGTATCCGAGCTATTTCACCGCCCCCGACCTCGTCGCGCGATCGATCACCGAGCTCGCCGACATGCTCCGATCGGCGAACTAGGCAAGCGTTCCCGCGGCCGCAACGATGTGACCGCCACGCAGGGTCTCCACGACGACGTCCGTGCAGTCCGCCTCCACGGCGGCCCAGGGATGCGCATGGATATCGGAACCGCCCAGCAGGCACGCAAGATGCGCCAACGGGCTGAGAATGGTTGCGCGCCCGGTTGTGGACTGCATATCGACAATCGCAGCCCTGCCGGGATGCTTAAGCACGGCGAGACTGGCTTGCCAGGCGGCGCGCCAGTTAGAGAACACGCTCATGGAATAGGTCGCGAGCACCGCATCCACTCCCGGTTCCCGACCCGTCTGTCGGATGACGGTGTTGACCGTGTGGGCATCGAACGATGCCGCATCGGCCTCGACCAGGCGCACCATGTGCAGACTGTTGCGTGTGACGCGGTGTCGGGCAACCGCGAGCATTTCGGGGCTTCGGTCCAACCCGATCACAAGCCCGGAAGGCCCCACCGCGGCGGCGAGCAGGGGAAAATTGAGCCCGGTGCCACAGCCCAGATCCAACACAACATCACCGGGCCGTGGCTGCAGAAGACGGATCCCGGCCACACGACCGGCCCGATAGATCAAGCGCTCCCCTGAAAGGGTGTCATAGAAGCGGGCCCCCGCCGTATACCATTCCACTGCCCGCACGGTGTTCTCCTTCACAGACGGCCCGTTACGACCTGGCCTACGCTCAACCATATGAGCGCCGCTATCTACGATTCGAGACTATTCGCGCAGCCGTGGGACTTCGTGGTTATCGGCGGAGGTACCGCGGGGCTAGTAGCCAGCCGCACCGCGGCAAGCTTCGGGGCGCGAGTTCTGCTCATCGAACCGGCTCGCCTCGGCGGAGATTGTTTGTGGACGGGATGCGTCCCGTCGAAGTCGCTGATCGCCGCCGCCCACGCCGCATCCACAGCCGTCGTCTCACAATCGTTGGGCGTGCACGCTGAAGGTGCCACGGTCGATTTCGGTGCGGTGATGAGTCACCTGCACACCGCAATGCACACGATCGCCCCCGTCGACTCCGCCGAGTCCCTCGAACACGACGGTGTCACCGTCCTGCGCGGGTCCGCCCGTTTCCTCGACAGGCGCAACCTGATCGTCGACGGCCAGACGATTCGGTTCCGGCAGGCGATGATCGCCACCGGGAGCCGTCCCCGCACCCTCGACACGGACGGCGCGGACACGCTCGCCGCGCTGACTAGCGAGACCATCTGGGATCTCACCGAACAACCGAACCGGCTCGTGGTCGTCGGCGGCGGCGCCATCGGGTGCGAGTTGGGCCAGGCACTGGCTCGCCTCGGGTCACACGTAACGCTCATCCAACGGGGTCCGCGGCTCATTCCGAAAGAATCGGCGCAGGCGGAAGCGATAGTTTCTGCCGCGCTGGTCGCGGACGGAGTTGATATCCGAAGAGGACGCACCGTGCGGCGGGTGGAAACGACTGCCGGACATGCCGGGTCCCTCACACTGGATGATGGCACGGCTGTGGATTTCGACCGCGTTCTCGTGGCCGTGGGCAGGGCGGCGGACACGGGCTCCCTGGCACTGGACAGCGCCGGGGTCAGCGTCGATGACCGCGGCACGGTGATTGTCGACGACAATTTGCGCACGACCAATACGCGGATCTGGGCGGCCGGAGATGTGACCGCACTCCCCCAGTTCACGCACACGGCCGGTGTTAACGGCAGCATCGCGGCATCCAACGCCATCCTCGGACTGAAGCGGAAGATCGACCGGCGTGTTGTTCCTCGAGTGACGTTCACCCAGCCCGAGGTCGCCGCCGTCGGCCTGCAAGCCGCCGATACCGTCACCTCCAAACACCGGGTCGTGACCATTGATCACCGCCACCTCGATCGGGCGATCACCGAAGCGACGATGTCCGGGTTCACCCAGATCGTCACCGACCGGAAAGGAGTCCTGCTCGGGGCAACGATCGTGGGCCCTCGTGCCGGCGAGTCCCTCGCCGAGGTGACCCTTGCCGTCAAGAATCGGCTTACCGCCGGCCAGATCGCCGGCACCACTCACCCGTATCCGACGTTCAACGATGCGGTGTGGAACGCCTGTGTGTCCATCGTGCGGGAACGCTTAGGCGGCGGGGCACTCCGCCGCGTGACACGCGTGTTGGCGGTTATCCGCCGTGTTCGGATGAGGTGACCGTCCGCCGTCTCAGGCCAGTGCCCGATACCCGGCAATAATCCGCTGGGTCGCGCTGACGCCGACGAAAACCGCCCAGACGATCGCGATCATCCAGGCAACCGACGGTAGGAGCAACCATACGGTGTGGATGATGATGGTCTCGGTTGCTTCCGCGACCCGGCCGAAGAACGAAAGCGACCGCCCGTCATCGATGGTTCTGCCGGTCTTTTCCGCGATAGACGAGAACGCGAGGAACGCACCCCCGTTGACGTAGTAAGCCACGAGGACGGCGAAGAAGGGCCACCACGGGGAGCCGAACTCAACGCCTGTTCCGATGCCGACTCCGAAGACGGTCGCGCCGTACACGACGAAGTCGGAGGTGATGTCCAGAAAGCCGCCGGCTCCTGATTCCGGGAGCCGTCCCTGCTTTCGACGCACTCGAGCCAGTGCACCATCGAACCCATCGGCCAGGCGCGAACCAAGCCAGAGGATCGCCGCGATCAGCCAAAGCTGGAAGCCTGCGGATACGGCGCTGGCAACACCTGCCGCAAGCCCGAGCATCGTCAGCCGGTTCGGGGTGATCCATGGCCGGTCAAGCGCCCTGGCCATTGCGGTCAGCGGGCGATCCAGGCGGCGACGCAGTGTGGAGTCAAACATGGTCATCGCTCGTTTCCTGGATGGTGGCCGTTTCGGACCGCCGTCGGGCGCGGATGCCGACGAGCGCTCCACCGATCGTCAGCGCCCCCAAGCCACCGACGGCGATCCAGAATTCCCAGCCGAGCTGCAACCCATAGGCACCGATTGCCACATAGGCCATGTCGCCGGGGATGATGCCCACGGCAGTACCCAGGGCGTAGTCGCGGCGGCGGACGGCGGTCAGGCCCGCGACGTAGTTGATGGCGGTGAACGGGATCACCGGTACCAGCCGCGCCCCAAGCACGGCGAGGAAGCCGCGGCGGCGCAACAGGTCGTCGACACGCGCCACCCGGGTGCCGGTGAATCGTTCGATTGCTTCCCGGCCCAGCCACCGGCCGAGAAAGAACGCGCAAGCAGCGCCCAGGAGGGCACCGATGTAGACCGTGATCGCGCCGACCCAGAACCCCCAGATCAGTCCGGCGAGGATGCTCAGAACAGCCTTCGGGACGGGCGCGAGTGTCGTGAGCGCGTAACCGAGTACGAATCCGATCGCCCCCAGCAGGCCTGCGGAGGTGACTGCGGAACGAAGAGTATTCACTGCCGGCAGCGGCACGAACACCCCGATCAGGGTCGCCGCAATCACAAAGACGATCAGGGCGACAAGCCGCCAGAGCACAGATCGGCCGGACCATCGCCGACCCCTTTCACGCATTCTGGACCTCCAGTGCGGACTGCTCGCCCAATGGGGATTCCGCCCGATCGACCAGAGCGATCTCATCGGGTGGGATCCGCACATGAACCAGGTCCCCTGAACGGACGGCACGAAATGCTGTCGTCTCCGCGTGCAGAGTGGCCTGTGCGATCTGGACTGTCACCAGCTGCCGGGCCCCCACCGGACGCACGTCGCTGACGGTGGCTTCGGTGCCCCCGGTCCCGTCCGTGATGATCTCGACGCTCTCCTGGCGCACAACGATGGTGCCCTTGCCGTCCGCGCCCGGTGTGCCGCCCGGAACCGGGAATGCACCCCAGGCAGAGTAATGAACCCCTGCCACGATCGTGCCGCGGATTTCGTTCTTACCGCCCATGAGGCGGCTCGCCTCCAGCGAGACGGGGCGCCGATACAGGTCTTCGACGGTGCCGTGCTGCACGAGCCGGCCGCCGCTGACCAGGACGATCGTGTCGGCGAGGGACGCGGCATCGTCTCGATCGTGGGTGACCAGGAGCACGGTCGACTTCACGAGTTTTCGCACATCGCGCAGCAGGGTGTGCATCTCAAGCCGCAACTCCACATCGAGGGCGCTGAACGGTTCATCGAGGAGAAGCACCGACGGGCGGGCCGCTAACGCTCGAGCCAGCGCCACCCGTTGTGCCTGACCGCCGGAGAGCTCGTGGGCAAATCGGCCGGCAAAGTCGTCCAGCTGCACCATGTGCAGAAACTGGGCCGCATCCGCCCGCGCCGCACGCCGTCGCGCCCCGCGGACCACCGCGGCGAATGAAATATTGTCAATGACATTCAGATGCGGAAACAGGAGCGGTCGCTGCGACACCATGGCCATGCCCCGTTTCTCGGGGACCACATGCGTGACATCCTGCCCGGCCACCGTGACACGCCCGCTGTCGGGTACTTCCAGGCCGGATACCAGTCGGAGAAGGGTGCTCTTACCCGACCCAGACGGACCCAGCACGGCAACACACTGGCCACCCTCGACGTGCAGCGACACGTTGTCCACGGCCGGAGCTCCACCGCGTGAAAATGACTTGGAGATCCCCTCCAAACAGACTGCGGCACTCATGATCCTCCTCCGGTTCGATGGCGCCCTGGGCGCTCCAGAACGGCCAGGAGCACCAGCGGCGGCAGGATTGCCGCCGCAGACAGGACAGCCGTCACGGAGGTGTTGCCGGTTCCCGCTGCGGAGGACGCCACCAGGATGGGAACGCTCACCAATTGGCCGCCGCCGATCAAGAGAGTCACGAGATAATCACTCCAGCCCACCAGGAAACCGAGGAAGGCGGCACGCGCCAGCGCCGGCGCGATCAACGGAAGGTGGATGCGCCTGACGACCTGCCTCCTCGAGGCACCTAACAACTGTGCCTCGTCCTCAACGTCCGTGTCGTAAACGCTGTAGGCGGCACGCATCGTGAACGTCGTATAGGGAAGGGCATAAACAACCAGCACCACAACGACGCCGACGACGCTGGGCGTGTGGAGCCGGAGCAGCAGCACGTTGAGACCCAGCGCGACGGCGAACGCGGGCAACGCGATGGGGGCGAACAGGAGAACGGTCAACCAACCGGAGCCGCGGATCCGGTGCACGGCGATCGCACGCGCAGCCATCGCACCCAGCGGGGTGGCGATGAGCGCTACGGCACAACCCAAGCCCACAGAGGTGAGGAACGCCTCTCCCGCACCCTGACTGATCGCCGCCATGACACCGGTGCCGCCCCACCGTGTCGGCAGAATATCCGGAAACGACCATCGGTCGGCAAAAACCCACAGCACGAGGGGAACAAGCGGAAGCATGAACCAGCAGCCCAGGCCCACCGTGAGGGTGACTCGTCCCACCCGGCCGAACCCACGCGGGCGAATCAGGCCAGGGCCGGAAAGCCGCGGCGACCGGCGCGTGTCACGCTCACGCTGGGAGGGAAGAGTTATCGCCACAATCGCATCCTCTTCAGCAGTCCGAACACGGTCAGCACCGTGATCGCAGACAGAATCACGGTGATGACCGCGATCGCCGCCGCCTCCGGCCGAGAGGTGAGTGTGACCGAGTTGTACAACCGCACGGCCATAACCGGCAGCGGTTCGGGGTAGGCACGACCCAGAAGCCAGGCCACCTCATAAGAACCGAGCGTGTACACGAAGACGATGACGGCTGAAACTGCCAGCGCCGGTGTCGCCAACGGCAGAAGGACATGGCGCAGCCGGGAGACACGGCCGGCGCCCAGCAGCGCAGCCGTCTCGTCGTAATGGTTCACCCTGCCGGCCAGGGTCCCCACGACGATGAGTGCGACGAACGCGGACTCCTTCCACCCATACTCGAGGATCGTCGCGCTCCACCAGGGGCCGCCGACGAAGGCAGGCCACTGCGTGCCCGGAACATGGAAGAGACGAGCCAGGAATCCTCCGTCACTGAGCAGGAGCCCCATCGTGGCGGCACCGACCAGATGCGGAACCGGGATCGTCAGGGCGCTGACCCACTCCACCAGCCTTCCACACCAGCGACCCTGCAGGATGACAACCGCCGCCGTGAACCCGACGACGACCGCGAGAAAAGTTCCCGCGGCCGACAGGAGGAGGGATATTCCGATTGCCAAGGGAAGCTCCGCGGTGTTCGCGAGGTAGGCGTCCGCGGATAGCCGAGGTTCCCCGACGAACGGCAACAATCCGGCGCTTTGCGCTACCAGCATCCCCAGGCTCCCCACGACGACGACGCCGACGAGGACGAGCGCCGGAAGAACGAGCAGGGCCGCATGGGCACGGTCACGTCTCCGTCGCCCGACGCGTCTTACCACGGTCGCTTCGGTCACTATGGGGACAACACGTTCTTGCGCCAACCGTCATCGATCGCGGGAACCCAGCCGGCGGAAAGCTCCGGGTTCGCGTTCTTCGAGAGAATGTCGTACCTCGGGACAACCGGCGAGATGGGGAGTTTCTGGAACTTCGCCCGGTCGCTGGCCGACAGTTTACTCAGGTCGAGGACGGTGAACTGGCCCCAGATCTTCGGATCCGCGCTGAGCGCCTGCTGCGCGGGCGACAGGGCGAGATTGGCGACGACCATCGCTCCGGCGCTGGCACCGGAGGTGGAGGGGATTGCCAGGAAGCTGGCGTTGCCGACCGTGCCTTCATCGAAGGTTGCCACCTTGGTGTCTGGCGGGTATGTGCCCTTCGCCACCAGGTCGGTCAGCGTTGCGGGCCCGTACGTCATGGTGAAGTCGACCTGTTTGTCCGCATACAACTGGTTGAGCGCATCGGAATCCTTGGGGTAGGTGATCCCGTTCTTCCACAGCGACGACTTCAGGGAGTTCAGTTCCTTGTACAGCGCCGGGGTGAGCGTGTCGTAGGCTTTTTGGCTGAACTGGAGCGGAACATTCCGGTAACCACCCGAGACGCTGTAGAGCATTTCGCGCACGAATACGGAGCCGGTGAAATCCGGCGGGGCAGGGTAGGTGAATCGGCCGGGATGCGCGGTGATCCACCGGGCAAGCCCCGCGAACGAGTGCGGCGGATCCTTGACAACGGCGGCATTGTAGGCGAGCGAGAACTGGGCCTTGTGCCACGGCGCCTCACACCCGCTAACCGGGGTCCCGAAGTCATCTTTCAGGAGTGGATCGTGGGCATCGGTGTATTTCATGTTGGGAAGCAGGGCGGTCCAGTTGCATTTCCAGGCGTCGGCTTGCTTGCCGGTGCCGAAGTTGCTTCCGTTGACCCACACCAGATCGACGGAACCGTGCGTGACGCCGGCCTGTTTCTCGGACAGGATGCGGTTCAGCGCATCTTTGGTATCGGCGACCGACACCCGTTTCAGGGTTACCCCGTCTTTGGCCGCGGCAGGGATCAAATAGTTGTCGACATAACTGTTGCCCTGCAGGTCGCCACCATACATCCACAGGTTGACGGTTTCGCCTTTGGCGGCGGACTGTACCTGACTCCACGAGGTGAAGGAGCTCGTCGAAGGGCTGGGGGCAGAGCATGCGGCAAGCCCCAAGACCGCGCTCGTCACGATGGCGGCCGTCGTCAAAGCTCGGCGGCGACTCGCTTTGGCACTGTGGCTCACTGCACCGCGTCTCATCGGTGGCTGCCGGTGCGGCGGATCGGGGTGAGTCCCACCGGGCGGGCGTGGACAGCTGTTGTCGAGGGTGTCAGCGGGAGAATACGCCGAAGTCCCACGTTCTCGACCGGGTCAAGCACGGAGTGCTGCACACAGGCTGGAATAAGTTCGCCCGTCTCCGGGTGGCTCATCGCGTACATGCACGATCCCAGCCGTTCCTGGGTCTCGTTCAGCGCCGGGTCGTCGCTGACCACTCCCTGCTTCATCAGAGCCCAGGCCGGCGCCACGACGGCCGCGTCCATGAAGTTGTGCACCACAAACGTTTTGAAGCCGACCCGTCCGGCTTTCAGTGCGCGGACAAGCCGGCGGACTCCGCCGGCGCGACGGATCACCCGTCGCGCCAGGCCCAGGAGGGGCGCGATGTCCCCGGGGTGGCCGGCCAGCGCGCGAGCAACCTTGACAGCGAGGATCAACTTGGGCACGTCGCCGAAGATCATGCCGCCGAAATGGTTCAAGAACCGATCTCGGGCGGCCAAGTCTTTCGCATCGCCTGGGTCGAGCAGGGCAGCGAAGGTTCCGTCCACACGCAACCCGACCGTTGACCGGTTGCAGCGCGGGTCACCGAACTGCGTCGCTTGCCACGGCAGCTTCTGCCCGACACCCTCCTCGATGCGTTCCCACACGCCGTCGATGGTGACCTCGTCAAAGTTTTCCTTCCACCGCCGGTCATCGCCGATGAACGCCGCCGGTTGAAACGACATCATGTCGTACGGCATCTCCAGCACATCACGGGTGACCTGACCGATTTCATCAAGGTTTGACGGTGTGACGGTCATGTTGTGGGCAATATAGGAGCTCACACCGTGTTCGCGTTTCAGGCCGAGAAACATGTCCGCGAACGCTTCCCGGAACGGATTCAACTCTGCCTCGTTGCGCGGGCGCACGGCACCTTTGCGGCCTCGCATAAGGGAATCGAAGTGGCCCGCGAAGGAGACCTTGTCAAACCGGGGAACCCCATCAGGTCCGAGAACGACGTCAAGCAAATATTGGTAGTCGAAGTCGCCGTGTGTCATCGACATCGGTTCACGCCCTTGGGCTCGCATGGCCAGCAGTGCGGCAGCGTGATCTTCCGGAGGGAGGAGACTGACCTCGCCGCCGATCAGCTGGGCGTGCGCGCGGGGTCCGCGAATCTGTTTCAGGAATGCCATCTGCGCGGCGACTTCGGTCAGGGTGTGTGCCCCATCGATGCGAACCTTGTTCGCATCTGCCGAGTGGTAACAGGGAGAACACGTCAGATTGCATTTGGGGAACACCCCGTGCGTGCCCTCGCAGCCGAGTGCGCACCGGCCCAGGAGTTGGTTAGGCGTCTTCACATGCTCTGGCAACTCGGCCCAACGCCGCTCCAATGCCGCCCGGGTATCCGGGCGCACCGGGCGCGTCTGCAGCTCCAACGCGGCCATCACCGCGAGAACGCCTCGGTGAGCGTGAAACGACGGAGTCGCTTGCATAGTCACTCCCTTGTCAACTCTCCGGGAGAGCCGGCGCCGGCGGAACATCGAGTTCGGTGCCGGCATAGTGGTTGAAATAGTTGGTGAAAAGATTTGCGGCGACGTGAACGAAGGCCTCGCTGAGATCTGCCTCGCTCCACCCCGCGGCTAATGCCTCCTGCCAGGTCGCTTCGGAAACAGATCCGGTATTGCGGGCAGCTTCACGGGCGAGGGCCGCGATGCCGGCCAGACGAGCATCGAAATCGATCCGGTCGGCCCGGATCGCAATGGTCTCATCCTCGCTGAGCCCGGCGCGCTTCGCCGAGACCGTGTGTGCCGCCTGGCAGTAATCGCAGCCGTCTTCGTTACCCACCGCCAACGCGATCGTCTCTCTGGTTCGCGGGTCGAAGGTTCCGAGCCGGCCGATGGCCGTCTGGATTCCGTCATATGCCGCGATGACGGCCGGCGAATCCGCCATGCCGGCGTGGATGTTCATCAGCCTACCCATCCGCTTCTCGAACTTCGCCACGATCTCCCGCGACTTCTCCGGTGCGTCGGCAACGGTGTGAGTGGGGATGCGAGTCATGCGTCTTCCTTTCCTAAGTGAGGCCCCGATGGTGTGTAGCGATAATGTGTCAGTACGGGCAGCACCGGGCTTTGGCATCTACCTCGACTGGGAATGTGATCCTGCCGTTCTCCCTCATCATCTGTCCCACGACAACAGTCTTATCCTGCCGGATTCTCTCCGCGGCTTCTGTGTCCCAGATCGCTGAACCGTGACCGGATGACGCCGTACCGTTCAAGCACGATCGGCCGAGCACACGAAGTGGAGGTGAAGTGCGGATGACACAGGACGTCCGAGTATCCAGGCCCTATCCTGAACGCACCGGCACTGTTGCACTCGCGCGTGTGGCGGAAAGCTGCAGCAGCGAGATCACTGCGGCCCTGTCTGGCCCCCGGCCGGCTTGGTCGCCCGAGAAACGGGAGGAGGCCCCACTGCAGCCCACACCAGGCGACCCGTTCAGCTGCCTCCGCGAGGTCGACCTGTTCGCCGACCTCAGCGCCGACGAAATCGACGCCATGAACCTGATGATCCCCGCCACCCACTACCGGGCCGGGGAACTCGTGTTCAGCCAATCTCAACCCGTGAACGCGCTCTTCATCCTCAAATCCGGGCGGGTGCGCATCTTCCGGGTCACCGAAGACGGCAAAGCGTTGACCATGGCCATCCTGGAAGCCGGCTCCGTGTTCGGTGAGATGCTGCAACTGGGCCAACGGATGTATGACAACTACGCCGAAGCGATCGAAGAATCCACCATCTGCCGGCTGAACGCCGCCGACGTCGAACGATACTTCCTTTCAGACCCGCGCATCGCCACCCGCGTCGCCCGGCTCCTCGGCGAGGAAATCGCCCGTCTCGAAGAACGCCTGACCGACCTGGCACTACGACCCCTACCCGCACGCACCGCCAGCACCCTGGTCAAACTCGCCCGCACAGCCCCCCCGGCACGATTCGGCCATGGCCCCGTCATCTCTCTCACCCATGAACAACTCGCCGGACTGCTGGGGGCAACCCGAGAAGCCACCAGCAAAGTCATGGTCGACTTCGCCACCCAGAACCTCATCAGGCAGGCCCGCGGACGCATCACCATCCTCGACCTCACCGGGCTCGGCGTGATCGCCAGGAGAACCTCGTGACCAAGACCACCGACACGATCCACACCGGTAACGACCGCCGGGTCCGTAAGTCCCCGGGAATCTGGTGGGCCGATATCCACCGATTTGAGTCCGCAATTTCCACCGCTACCCACCGGGTGTCATATCTGGTCGGTCTCGTTGCCGTATGGGTCCTCCGGAACCGTCCCGCCTGAACAGGTGGCCACAACCCCAACGAAAGGAAGACAATCATGTACCGTGCAATCTGGCATGGCGCTGTCCTGGCCGAATCGGATCAGACGGTCGAGGTCGAAGGAAACCAGTACTTCCCACCCACATCGGTAAACCAGGAATACTTCCAGAACAGTGAACTCAGCTCGGTGTGCCCGTGGAAGGGAACCGCGAGCTATTACACCGTGACCGTGGATGGCAAGACCAATCGTGATGCCGCCTGGTACTACCCGCACCCAAGCCCGGCCGCCGCCGGGATCCGCGACCACGTTGCGTTCTGGAAAGGCGTCCAGGTCGTCACCGCGCACGACGGTGACCCGACCACGGAACCTGAGCGTGACGGATTCTTCTCCCGGCTGATGAAGCACACGCACTAATCATTTGGCGAACCCCGAAAGCCGATCACAGAAAAAGGAGCCCGTGGAACAAAAGAACCCCAACACACGTGAGATGGTCGCGATGGATGACACGACCTGGGATCGGGCACTCCGCGCGGGCTGAACTGAGGACGAGCTGGCCGAAGTTGCCCGACTCCTCAACGAACGCCCTCGACAAACCCTCGGCTGGATGACACCATCAGAGCAATTCACTCAGCTCGTTGCAACGACCGGCTGAATCCGCCTCACATATGTGACAGATTGCACCTGATGGGCGGAAATACCGGCGTTGCATGAAGTGGGCACGAACCGCCATCAGGGGGAGGTCTGTTGGTTTGCGAACCACTTCAAGATCACGTTCGTGAACCGATCAGGCGAAGCGTTGCACTCCCAGGCGTGCCCGACGTTGTCAAAGGTTTCCAGCCGGACGAATGCGGGATGCGCGTGCGCGAATCGCTTCGATGTCTCGAAGGGTACGCGTGGATCTTGCCGCGAATGAATAATCAGTATCGGTATGCGGTCGGCGGCGTCATCGGCGTCCTGTCGCAGGACCCTGAGGTTGATCCGAGCCCGTATTCTCAAGGTGCGCTGAATGAACACCCGATCCAGCCCCCAAGCTGTAAAGGTGCCGAGGAGGGCCGGCATACCGGCTCGCTGGGCGCCGAAACGGATGACTGTGCGCCAGTCGGTGACCGGGGCTATGGCGATGATGGCGCGGATCATTGTGCGGTGAGTGCTGCGCGCGGCGAGTTCGAAGGCGATTGTTGCGCCCATGGACCACGCGAACAACACGATGTTGTCGGCCCCGTTTCTTGCGGCGAGATCGATTGCTGCCTCGATGTCGTGCCATTCGGCAACACCGAGGCTGGATGATCCGCCCGGGACGGTGGGTCCGTCACCGTCGCCTCGAAAGGATGGGATCATCGATGTCATTCCGAGGCGGTCGGCCACCGGTACTGACCGTAGCGCGGTCAGCCTGGTCGTACCGAAGCCGTGGATATGTATCGCCCAGGTTCCCGACGTCTCGGTGGTGGGCTTGATGATCCATGCCGGGCATAGGCCGCCACCTGGAACGGGAATGGCGACCTCCGAATGGCGACCGAGGGCGATGGTGTCAGGGCCGGGATAGATCTGCCCGGTAAAGCGGCCGACAGCGTTGCCGTGCTCCGGAAGCCGGGTCCGCACCAACAGTTTTCGGGAAACAGTTTGAGACTTGGAGTCATGGTCGATGATGTCGCCGAGGAGGAGGTGCCCGGTGGGCTGCGGGCCTTCAACCCACAGGCCATATCTGCCTTTTGCGCGAGTCAGATTGTTTGCGGGCAAGACGGCTTGGCCGTCGCCCCAGCGAACTTCAATCGGGTCAGCTTGCCGCGCCCGCACGACTTTTGCTGCGGATGCGCGGAGGTAGAGGACGCAGAGTGTCCCGAGCGCGAGTGCTGCAACGACGACGGATACGATCATCGTGGCCTATAGGTTATAGGGCGTCTGAAGTTGGGGACTTGAAGCACAAGGTAATGGGAGAGCACCGACTCCGCTTTGCCCAACGCCGTGGACATGGGACCCGTGGTGCCCGTTTGCTGGTCTCTGAGGCGCACGACAGTGTTATACAGCGTTGCCAACTCGCCGTCGTCGTCTCGCCCTCGCGGTAGCGCTCGGGGATCGAGCATCAATGTCAAGTGGCGTGCGCGGCGACGCTGCCAACTGCGTGCCGCGGCGAATAGAAAGGAAGCGAGGGTGACTAGCATTAACCCGGGATAGAACAATGGCTCGAACAGCCAATCGATGAACTGCCAAACCCCAGGCGGGAACAGGCGCCAGTGCGCGGCGGCGGCGAAGACGATCTCGTCCGCACACGCGAGGATAACCAGGGTTGCCCCGATGCGGAAGGGGATGTAGAACCTGCTGCTTCGATGTCTGATCCCCAGCAGAAGCACGGCAGCGAGGGCGCCGACGCAGCTCATGTAGATCACGACGTAGGCGAACATCGCGAACTGGTCGATGTGCATCAAGATGAAAGCGCGTCCGTCGGTGTGATCGCCCTTGCGAATGAAGGCGAACGGCACTGTGATCGCAACAGATGCCGCGACGAGTGCGATGAAGTAGGTGTGAGGGGTCCGCCCCTTGACCAGTGCCGCAATGGTGCGCGCGCCGAACCAGAATGCTGCGGTGGCTGCAAGATTCTGGAGGAGGTTCAGCCAGTTGTGGCCACCGAGGATGCCGTCCATATCGGCCGCCGGGATCAGGGCCCCGCGAAAGAGCATACCGATGGCTCCGAATAGGGTTGCGAACCAGAAGGGACGTGCCCGAGGGTCGCGGATGGCGGTAGGGATCCGCAACAGCACAAGGGCGCACAGCAGAAGGGTGGCGATTCGCTCGAGGAGTTCGGCCATGCGAGTCACCCGAATACTTGTTGGTCGTCGTAATCGCGGGGACGGTACAGCGCGTGAGCGAGCCGATACGCAACACGTTCGGCGGCCTGTTCCTCGCTTTGACCTCCAAGCAGGGCGCCGCCTGCAGGGCAGGCTGGATGCGCGAGGAGGATGTGGCCGAATTCGTGCAGAATGCTGTGGGTGCGGTATAAGGCCGAGTCGGTGTAACGGACCAGGATCAGGTCAACGTCGGACATTCTGCTCAGCGCGCCTGTGGTGTTCGTCCAGTTCTCGTCTCCCAGGGCCTGGATCCGGATGGCCTTGCCGGACTTGCTGGCAACCCGAGCGGCCAGTTCGTCCCAATCGACACCGTGTTCGAGGCGGAGATCGCTAATGGCGCGCTCAATGGTGGGCCAGTCCGGTGACTTGAGGATGTTGGAGCTTTCGCCCCGTTCCGCTGAGACAAGCCGACCTTGACCAGGCACCGCTGTGCTGCGGTACCAGGGTCGCCATTTGGGCCAGCGTGTGAGAGTACTCAACGTTTGCAGACAATCTCAGATCGACAAGCCCATAAGCCGCCTGACGACTCAGGCCCGTCGATGTTCATCGCTGAGGTCGTCGCGGGTCGCTTTCAGCGCTGCGGCGATGGCTCTCAGGGTGTGGGGGGTGGGTTGTCCGACCGAGCGCAGTGACAGGCCGGTGCTGCCCGTGGCTGCCAGCGCGTCGATGAGCTCGATCTGCGCTTCAATGAGATCCACACGATCGTCACGGTTGGGGGCTGTGAGGTATTCGTGGGGAACGTCGAAGTAGTCGGCGATGGCTTCCAGAACGTCTTGACGCATGCGCGTCGGCGCGCTGCCGTTATGCAGACTCTTCCAGGTCTCACCATCGAATGACTCACCGTGGGCGACGACGACAGCCCTCAGATCGTCAACATCGACATTGGCATCGGGCCGGGCTGAGAGGAACTGCAGCCGGCGACCCAGTTCGCTGCTATCGACTTGAATGAGCCTGCCGAAGAAGTACTCCGCTGAGACGTTGAAGAACTGCGCTAGCCCGCCCACAAGGCTTGCGCTGGGCTCGTTCTTTCGTCCATTCCGCAACTGCCCCAAATACGCGTGTGTGATGCCCACTCCTTGGCTGTTGAGCGCCTCAGCTACCGTCACATTGGTGAACGGTTTCCCCGTCTCGGGGTCCGGAGTCGACGCGAAAAGCGCATTAAGACGCCGCGCAAAGTCCGGCAACCCGGTTATCGTCATCATCTCCGACTCCAAATAAACTACCTACGAAATCCTCTTGCAAACACTACGTCTACAGTTTAGCATCGGTTTTCGAGGAACTGAACTGTAGTCGAAAGACTTCAACACCTACTCGGACCAGAGTTTAGGCCAAGAAGTATTTCAGCACTAGATCGCAGCCGATCTGACTTCCGTTCGTGTCCGGTAACTCCGGCGCGGTGATCGCGCCGGTTCACCGCACCTCACAGGAGTAGGAGGGACTGAAGTTGAGAAGACCGGATGGCACCGGAACACGCTCGGGCACACGAATCCACTCACGCGCTCGCCCACCACCACACCCGTGCTGAGCGCCCGGCCCTTGTACGCGAGGCCATCCGGCGAGATGAATTTCCATGCTCCGCGGGCCGCCCGGGCGGCGAATCGATGAGGTCCGTGTCGCACCTCATAGAGATGTCTCGTCGGCGCCCGGCCGCCCGGGGGTCCCGCGGCGACGCTGTAGGCGCAGAACGGGTTAGACCGACTGGATGGTGCACGTCGGGTTCATCGTGGAGCCTGCCGGTTGCCGCACCTGTAACGTCGTCCGTCGCATCTTTTTGGTCTTCCTGACGCACCTCATGGTCACAAGGGTCACCGCCTCATAGTGGCCCCGGGAGGAGGTCGGTATGGCGGCGAACGAAGAGTCGCGGACGGCACGGGAAGCGAAGCTCGAAGTTTTGCATGAGCGGCTGGCTGGCGCGGTAGAGGCGCTGGTGTCGGGTGAGGATTGGAAGCGAGCGTTGGAGTTCGCGGCACGGTTTCGGGCCAGGTCGTTCAACAACACGCTGCTGATCTGGACGCAGCATCTGGACGCATTCGAGAAGGGCCGGGTACCGGAGCCGTCGCCGTCGTACGTGGCGGGTTTCAAACAGTGGCAGACGCTGGGCCGTCAGATATCGGCGGGGCAGGCAGGGTACATGATCCTCGCCCCGGTCACCGGCCGCTTCGCCACGGCCACCCCACAGGATGGACAGTCCTGGCGACGCTTGGGGCGCTTCGAGAAACCCAGGCCCGGCGAGACTGTCCGCTCCCGCATGGTCGGTGCGAAGCCCGCCTACGTGTGGGATCTGTCCCAGACCACCGGCGACGTGCTACCCGAGACGCCACGCCCGAACCTGCTGCAAGGAGAGGCGCCGGAGGGCCTGTGGGATGGGCTGGCCGCGTTGGTGGCGGCGGAAGGGTTTGCCCTGTTGCGGGTGCCGCACGAGGGCATGATCGGCGGCGCGAACGGACTGACCGACTACCTGGCGCGCACGGTCGCGGTCCGGGAGAATATGGACCTGGCGGCGCAGGTGAAGACTCTCGCTCACGAGCTCGCTCACGTGCGCATGCACGGGCCGGGCAATGAGGATGCGGTTGTGCATCGCGGGATCGGGGAGGTGGAGGCCGACTCGGTGGCGTTGATGGTCGGCGCCGCACACGGCATGGACACCTCCTCCTACACGGTCCCGTACGTCTCCGGCTGGGCCGCCACCGTGGAGGGCAAAACTCCGGTCGAGGTGGTGCAGGCCACCGGCGAGCGGGTCCGCAAGACCGCCGCCGCGATCCTCGACGCCCTGCCTACCGTGCAGCTGGGCAACGGGGACCCTCCCGGCCTTGTCCGCGACACCCCGACGACGCAGCGCACCGGCCGGGAGTCCGTTTTAGCTGAGCCGGTTGCCGAGTCGGAGCGTCGCCGGCCGTCGGAGCCGGCGGCGAGGAGCTTGTGATGGTGATCGGCGACCTGCTGTCGGAGGTAACCGGGATGCGTTTGCCCGAAGCGGCGCGATTGTTTGCACAGGCGGGAGTGCCGGTGTTTCCGTGTCTGCCGGGCGGGAAGCGCCCGCTGACCGGGCACGGCTTCCACGACGCGACCATCGATACGCGGCAGGTGGCGGCGTGGTGGCGGCGGTGGCCGGGCGCGAATATCGGCATCCCGACCGGGCCGCTCTCAAGTGTGGACGTTGTCGATGTGGATGTGCACCCCGCCGGGTCCGGATACGCCGCGCTACGGCGGGCGCGGGCGGCGGGTCTGCTGTCCGGGTGGGCGGCGCTGGCGCGCACCCCGTCCGGTGGCCTGCATGTCTACTTTCCGTCCGACCCGGCACGGCCGCAACCGTCCTGGCAGGCTGCGGGCGTGCAGGTGGACTTCCGTGGTGCCGGCGGATACGTCATCGCCTCGCCCTCGGCCGGTCTCCGGCCGGATGGTCCCCGGGTCGCATATGCGCTGGTCGTCGCCTCCGGCACGACGCCGGCGCCGGTGGACGCTGCCCGGTTGCGTCACTTCCTCGACCCCCGCCCCGTGGTCCCCGCGTTCACCGCCGGTCGTCCCCGTGAGATCGACGCGAGCCGGCTGGCCGGATGGGTGGCCGCGCGGGGTGAGGGTGAGCGGAACCGGGGCCTGTTCTGGGCCGCGTGCCGTCTTGCGGAAGCCGGCACGACCCCTGCGGACGCTGTCGCGGCGCTCGGCCCGGCCGCCGAGCACGCCGGCCTGGGCCTGCCGGAAATTGCGGCGACGATCCGCTCCGCCTACCGCGCAACCCACACCGCTCCTACGGCGCCGGGCGCCGGGCAGAGTGAGTCGCCACCTCGGGTGGTACGGGTCACCCCCGACCGGCTGCTCTCGTGATCGCGCCGACTGGTCGCGGCGGCCGACTGGCGGTGGCGACGGCGGTGGCCGGGACCGTGTTCATCGCCGCGGGGGCGTTCTGGCTCTCCTTCACCGCTCTGGCCGACCTGGCCCGCCGCTCGGGGATCGCGGCGCAGGAGGCGTGGGCGTGGCCGCTGATCGTGGACGGCATCATCGTGGTCGCCACCGTCGCCATCGTCGTCCTAGCCGGGCAACCCGGTGCCTGGTATCCGTGGCTGCTGCTGGCGACAGGTGCACTGGTGTCCGTGACGGCCAACGCCATGCACGCGATCGCCGCCGCCGATGCGGACGTCCCCGGTCCCCTGGCGGCGTGTGTGGCGGCGGTGCCCCCGCTGGTGCTGCTGGCGATCACCCACCTCACGGTCGTCCTGACCAGGCCCGCCATTTCTGGCGTGGCGACGACAGCGGACGGGTCGATCCGAGAAGCGGAGAGACCGGCCGGAGCGCGCCAGGTCGCGGTACGGCTGCACGGCCAGGGACATTCGAACAAGGCCATCGCCCGGCAACTCGGCGTGCACCCCTCCACCGTGGGCCGCTGGTTCGCGGCCCTCCCCGCACCAGAAACCGCCGAGCAGCACAACGAGAACGAGGAGAACAACGCATGAATACCGACGAAAACCGGCATGGTGAGTCGGGTCACCAGGCCGACCTCCCCGCAGGAGAAGCGGCCGCAGCGACAGCCAAACTCCAGGTTCCCGCACTGGCCCGGTACCACGACCCCTCCGTGGCGCGACCGGCGACAGGCCAGCCGGCCCGCCACAGCAACCAACATGGGGTGGCCTGGGTGCGGCCCTCCGAGCTACTGGCGCAGGCCGGCAGCCGGGTGGCCGGGCGCGGCATCGACTTCCACGCCGAACTTGCCCGCCGCACCCGCCGACTGCCGGCGGATGCGGCCACGACGACGCGGCGCGTGATCAGCGCGAGGGCGCACCGGCTGCCACCGGCCTCCGCGTTCGGGCGCACCAGCACGTCACCGCAGGGTGCCGCCCGCTCCAGCATCGGGCTGCAGTGAGCTGACCATGCCCGCCCCCGGCACGGTCACGGTGACGGGGGCCGGTGCGCGCACCTGCAGGCTAGGAGGTGCCATACCGATGATCAACAAGGCCCACCCGCGCCAGGCGCGCCGGCGGTTTGAGGACTCCGAAGGGCTGCGCGCCCTGCTGACTCGCCTGCACGCCGCGGGCAGTGGCGCCTGGCGGGACGACCCGGAGGCTGCCGCGCTGATGCGGCACGCGGCCGGCCGGTATGCGGCGCTGGCCCGCAAGCACGGGCTGGACCCTTGGGAGGCCGCCGCGGCGGCGTTCGACGCGATGCGCAACCCCTCAACCCGGCGAGCGGAGGACCCGTGGGCGATGGTCACCCGCGCCGTGCAAATCACCTGTATCGCAGAAGAGCGGGCGAACGGACTTCTTTGCGCCGTCCATCAAGCCCGCCGCCCCCAGTATTCGGTCTTCCACGACGCCGAACGCTTCAGCGACCGGGAGAACCCGCTACCCGACTACCATCCAGCCTTCCACACCGACCCTGCCGCCGACGCGTTCGGTGAGGACGAGGCCGCGCCGCCCCGTGCTCCGGGCGAAGGAGCGACCAGTGTGGGCTCCGCGATTGACGACACGATCGCCCTGCTGAGGCTGCTGGGCTGGCCGGCCGAGACCGCCCGCACCGGGGTGGAGTACGTGTGCGCTCGCCTGACCGAGTCCACCTCCCGGGCCTCAGCGTTCGAGGCACTACGGCGGGACCGGCAGGCCCGTGTCTTACTCGATATGACCACAGAATCCTGGTCTGGTCTGCTGCGCGTCGTCCTCGGCGTCCCGGACCCGGACCTCGCACACACGGCCGCGGGCCGGGGTGTGCTGCTACGGCTGCTGATCGGCGAACCGCTGCGCATCCTGCTTGGCGATGACGACCTCGTGCTCGCCGTCACACTGGCCGCACCTCGAACGCTGGGGGGCGAGCGAGATGGGTAGCACGCCCGGGCACATCGAGCTGGAGCGGGCTACCGACTCCATCTGGGCCGGGAACAGGCACCGGCAGGACCTTGGCGATCTCGATCCGCTCACCGCGTCGATCGACCGGGAAGGGCTGCTGCAGCCAATCACGATCACCCCGGACGGCATGCTGATCTGCGGGGTCCGCCGCCTGGCCGCCATCAAACGGCTGGGGTGGAAGACCGTCAACGTGTGGGTCCGCTCCGGCATCTCCACCCGTCTCGGGCAACTGTTGGCGGAGCAAGACGACAACGTGCTGCACAAACCGTTGACCCAAACAGAACAAGCCGCCCTCTACCGGGAGTTGAAGGTGCTGTTGGCCGAGGATGCAACCCGCCGGCAGGAGGCGTCCCGGTTCACCGCCGGTGGACAAAATCCCAGGTCAGATGGTGCCGCCGATTCGGCGGCACCATCCACCGCGAGCGGGGACGCCCGCGAGCAGGCGGCCCTGCTCATCACCGGCCGTAAGGCGTACTCCCGCCTGGAGGAGACCGGCCGCCTCCAAGCGATCGCCGGCGACCCGGCCCAGCCCGAGCCGGTACGGGTACAGGCCGCAGCCGAGCTGGAGGCGATCACTGCCGGCGGTCCGGTGCATCCAGGACTGCAACGGGTCAACGCACGCCTGGCGCTGAGTGAGCTCGACCAGCTCGCCACCGACCAGGCCCAGCCGGCCGGAATCCGTCAGCAGGCGGCCGCCGGAGCGGCGCGAGTGCGGGAGCTGGAGGCCACCGTTCACGCCGCTGACCTGGAACGCCTCGCCGCCCAAGCCTTGCGGCGCGCGAAGGCCGCAACCAAGAAGAGGAAGCACCCCATCCCCGGCGCCCAGCGTCGCCTGGACGACGGCGAGCCGGTGCTGCTACCGCTTCGCTCGTTCCTCTACCTCTGGGACGACCTGGGCGGCTGGTGGAACCGCTACGACGCCGCCCAGATCGGCGCCGCCCTCACCGACTGGCAATGGGAACAATTCTTGGCGACCCTGGCCGGCACGACCGCGTTTGCGCAAGCGGCCCGCACTGCCCGAGAACAAGCCACCCCGACGGTCGCTACCGGCTAACCCTCGGCTAACCCGCCGAACGGCCGCGCGTCGGCAGAGGGTGTGTGGTGTGCACCTTCCCGGCGTCAGTACGCCGCCCGGAAGGAACCCCCGCATGAACGAGAGAGTGTCCCGGCACCGGCCCCACCGCACCGTCATCGTGTTGGTCATCGCCGGGCTGGTTACGGCCGCCCTGATCGGCGTCGGCGCATACGGACTCGTCCACAACCCCGGCACGCCCACACCGGCCGACACCAGCGCAAACACCGTCCCGACCGCGATGGCGGCCGGTCCGGACTCGCCAGTGCCGACCGCGGTCCCGACAGTTGCGCCGATCGTCAATGCGGAGCAGTTCGCCCGGCACCTCGCGATGACCCTGTTCGCGTGGAACACCACCAGCGAACTGGAGCCGGCGGACTACATACAGGCCAGCGTCGAGGTCGGGGACCCGTCCGGGCAGGAGACTCCAGGGCTGGCCGCCGACCTGACCAGCTACTACCCGACAGAACAGACATGGGCGCAGCTGCGCCAGTACCAGACCCGTCAATGGCTCACCATCGACACCGCCGTGGTGCCGTCCGTCTGGCCGCAAGCGCTCCAGCAAGGACGTGGCACCCTGCTTCCGGGTACGACCGCCTACACGATCACCGGGACCCGCCACCGGGCCGGCGTCTGGGACGGTAAGCCCGTCAGCACCTCGGGGCAGGTGTCGTTCACTGTCTTCGAGACCTGCCAGCCGACGTACTCCACGTGCCGGCTGTTGCGCCTGTCCCAGCTCGGCAAGCCCCTGCGCTGAAACCGGGTGCAGTTGTGATGAAGAAGCTCGCCGCGGGATTTGCCGCCTTGGTCTTCGTCGGGCCGGCCGCACTGCTGGTGCTGATCGGAGTGCTCGCCAATCCGTCCGCCGTCGCGGCCTGCACCACCAGCACTCTCAGCCTCGGCCCGGTGCCGGACTCACTGACCGCCACGACCAAGGACGGCCAGACGGTCACGCTGGACAAGACCCAACTCACGCACGCCGCGGCGATCATCACCGTCGCCGGCCAAGTTCAGGGTGTCGGCCGCCAGGGCGCGCTGGTCGCGCTCATGGGCGCCCTCACCGAATCGAGCCTGCGGATGCTCGCCAACACCTCGGCCTACCCCGACTCGGCCACCTACCCGAACGACGGCAACGGATCCGACCACGACAGCCTCGGGATGTTCCAGATGCGGCCGCAGTCTGGGTGGGGCACGGTCGCGCAGTTGATGGACCCGGTCTACCAGGCCAAGGCGTTCTTCGGTGGACCGACCGGACCCAACTACCCGTCGCCGCATGGTCTGCTGGATATTCCCGGCTGGCAACAGATGGACCCCGGCCAGGCCGCCCAGAGCGTCGAAGTCTCCGCGTACCCGGACAGGTATCAGAACTACCAACCCGTCGCCGAAGCCATCCTCGCCACACTCACCAGAGCACGCGACAGCAACGGCAATCCCGGTTCGTCGGCGCCCTCGGACTTGCCGGAGGCGACCCAGATCGTCTTCCCGCTCCCGGCCGGGACCTGGGTGAAAACGGACGGCTTCGGGCCGCGCGTCGACCCGATCACCGGTCAACCGAGCTTCCACACCGGAACCGACTACGGCGCCCCGGCCGGCACCCCGATCCTGGCGATCGCGGCCGGCCGCGTCACCGCCGCAGGCCCGGCCGCAGGGTACGGGAACCTCATCGTCATCGAGCACAACGTCGGCGGCCAGGTCGTCGCCTCCGCCTACGGCCACGAGGAGCACATCTACGTCCAGGTCGGGGACCTCGTGACCGCGGGCCAGCACATCGCGGATGTCGGCTCCGAGGGGCACTCGACCGGACCGCACCTGCATTTCGAGATCCGCCCCGGCGGCACCAACGCCACCGCTGTCGACTCCGACGCCTGGCTCAAAGCGCACGACGCGCAAGGAATCAGCGGCGCCGACACCACCCCGGCGTTGTGCACCGCGGAAGGGAGCTCCTGATGATCCGTTTGATGTCCCAGCCCATGATCGTCCCCATGACCGCCGTGTTCCCCAACTTCGGCGCCGTGGACGGCGCCGGTCAGCTCCGCACGGTCATCGGCGCGCTGCTGACCGTCGTGCTCATCATCGCCGTGCTCATGCTCATTGTCTGCGCCGTGACCTGGGCTCTGTCCTCCGCGCACGGCAACTACCAGGCCGCGACCAAGGCACGCACCGGCCTCTGGGTCGCCCTCGGGACCGCCACTCTCGCCGGGGCCGGGGTGGCATGGATGAACTTCCTCCTGGGAGTCGGCGCCAGCCTGTAGCACGGACCGGCGGCCCAGACGGGCCACCCTCTGCGGTGCAGGCGGGGCGCACCTGTCAGACGAATCCGTCCCCGTCGGTTGAAGGAGCCCAAACCCATGTCCGTCCTCTCGCTCGTGTCTTCGCTGACAGGCCTGGCCGTCGCCGTCGTCCCCCAGGACATCACCATCACCCCGAACAGCAACGGGCTTCCCGGGATCGAGCAGTTGCGCACGATCGTCGGCGCCGTCATGACCGTGGGCCTGATCCTCTCGGTCCTGGCGTTGATCACGGCGGTGGTGGTGTGGGGTTTCGGCGCCAACTCCTCCAATCCGCACCTGGCCAGCCGCGGGAAACTCGGCGTCCTCGTGAGCTGCGGCGCGGCGATCATCTGCGGCGCGGCGGTGACGCTCATCAACTTCTTCTGGAACGTCGGCCAGTCTGTCTGACCCGGCCCGAGCCGAGGGGAAGGAGCGAGGGATGGGTGTGTGTGATGTGCCGGTCATCCAGGCCGTCTGCAACGTCGCCGGAGACGCGGCCGCTTCACTAGTGACCGCGCCGTTCGACTGGCTCGCCCAGGCGATGGGCGCCGCCGCCTCGTGGCTGTTCCAGGAGGTTTGGACCGTTTTCGACTCCACGACCGCCGTGGATGTCACCCAACCCGGCTACGTGGGCGTGTATGACATCCTGTTCGGCGTCGCGGTGTTCGTGATGCTGCTGTTCTTCTGTCTCCAGCTCATCACCGGACTGATCCACCGCGACCCCACCGCCCTGACCCGAGCCGCCCTGGGGCTGGCGAAATCCGTGCTCGGCTCCTTCGTTCTGCTGACCCTCACGGGCTTGCTGCTGGAGGTCACCGACGAACTCTCGGTGGGGATCGTGCAGGCCACCGGCAACACCATGTCCGGCATGGGCGGCCGGATCGCTCTCATCGCCGGAGGCCTGACGGCTATCAACCTGACCGCGCCCGGTGCCGGGGCGATCCTGACGATCTTCCTGGCAGGGCTTGCGATCGCCGCAGCGTGCATCGTCTGGTTCTCGCTGCTCATCAGGAAGGCGCTGCTGCTGGTGGCGATCGTGTTCGGACCGGTCGCGCTGGCCGGGGCGTCTTGGGATGCCACCCGTGGCTGGCTGTCGAAGTGGGCCTCGTTCGTGATCGCTCTGATCGTGTCCAAGCTCGTGCTGGTGGTGATCTTCCTGGTCGCGATCACCCAAGTTGCAGCGCCGATCAGCACGGATCTGACCTCGGTCAGCCAGCCCATCGCCGGCGTCGCGCTCATGTTCATCGCCGCGTTCGCCCCCTACATCAGCTACAAGTTCCTGCACTTCGCCGGCTTCGATATGTACCACGCCATGTCCGCCGAACAGGAGGCGAAGCAGTCCCTGAACCGGCCCGTTCCGATTCCCTCCCGGCCGGGGTCGGCAGATGCGACGAAAAAGGTTCTCGATGGCGGTAGCGGTTCTGGCTCTGGCGCGACCCCGTCGTCGGCGGGTGGTGGCGGGGCGGCGAGTGTCCCGGCCGTCGGGAGCGCGGGCACCGCTAGCGGGGCCTCCATCGGTGGAGCAGCCGCAGGTGCGGGAAGCGGGGCAGCGGCGGGTGCCGCAGCAGGGCCGATCGGCGCGGCGGCCGTCGCCGGCGCGGCCGTGGTCAAGTCGGCCGCGACCGCAGGACCTCGCGCCGGTGCCGCGATCGGAGGCGCGGCTGAGGGCCACGCCTCGGCCGCCAGCGAGCAGTCCGCCCCGCCGCCGCCCAGCGCCCCAACCCAGAGCGCGCCGGCAGCACCCTCCGCTTCGCCACCGGCTCAGCGGACCCCACCGCCGAGCACACCGAAGGAGTGAAGCTGCCATGACCAGAGCCGGCGCCGACTCCAACTATTCGGCCTACCCGCTGCACCCGGTGCAGTTCTCCCGCCTAACCCGCCGGGGCATCATGCTCGGCCTGTCCCTACCGCAGCTCGTCGTCCTCGCCCTGGCGGTCTTCTTAGTGGTCGCAGGCCTCTACCTGGCCGGAGGCAAGGGGCTCCTGCTCACCTCGCCGGTGTGGGCCTCCTGCGCCCTGCTGGCCGCGATCCCGGCTGGCGGCAGAAAGCTTATCGAATGGGTGCCTATCGTCGCCCTCTGGGTGTGGCGCTCCTACTGCGGCCAGCTCATCGGCCGCCGCCGCATCATCAAGCCCCGCCCCGCCGGGACCCTGGCTCTGCCTGGCGACGCCGCCCCGCTGCGGGAGTGGGAGGACCCGGAGACTGGGTCGGCGATGATCCACGACCCCCACGCCCAGACCCTCACCGCGATCCTCGGAGTGAATCATCCGGCGTTCGTGCTCCTCGATCCCGGCGAGCAGCGGCGCCGCGTCTCCGGCTGGGGCCGCGTCCTCGCCTCGGCGTGCCGCTCCGGGCGGATCGCCCGCATTCAGGTCTCCGAGCGCACCCTCCCGGATTCTGGCACGGGCCTGGCGGAGTGGTGGCGTACCCACGGCACCGACGATGGCTCGTGGGCCGCGACCACCTACCGCGAACTGATCGAACGCGCCGGTCCCGCCGGGGAGCGGCACGCCACCACGATCAGTCTGGCCCTGGACATGAAGGCCGCCGCCCGGCAGATCAGGACCTCCGGCGGCGGAATGCGTGGTGCCGCAGCGGTGCTGCGCCAGGAGATGACCACCCTCACCATCGCCCTGCGCGCCGCCGAACTTGCCTCGACCGGATGGCTCACCCCCGGCGAGGTCGCCGCCATCCTCCGCTCCGCCTACGACCCCGCCGCCGCACCCGCACTCGAACGGCACGGGCAACTTGGCCGCGACCTCGCTACCGCTGGCCCGGTCGCGGTCACCGAGACCTGGGAACGACTGCGGTCGGACAGTGCCTTCCACGCAGTGCTGTGGATCAGCGAGTGGCCGCGCTCGCAGGTCTACCCCGGCTTCCTCGCCCCACTGATACTGTCCAACGGCATCCTGCGCACCCTCGCCCTGCACTACACTCCGGTCCGGGCAGACCAGGCCGCACGGGATCTGCGGAAGAAGAAGACCGAGCTCATCTCCGACGCGGCACAGCGGCGCAAGATCGGTCAGGTCGAAGACGCGGCCGCGACCGCGGAGTACGAGGACGTGCTCCAGCAGGAGGCTGACCTGACCGCCGGGCACGGCGTCCTGCGCGTCTCTGGCCTCATCTCCGTCTCCGCCCCCACCGCGGACGAACTCGATGCAGCCGTGGCCGCGATCGAGCAGGCCGCCACCCAAGCTTCCTGCGAGACCCGGCGGCTCGTCGGCCAGCAGGCCCAAGCGTTCACCGCCGCCGCACTGCCGCTGTGCCGCACGGTCTGAACCTGGACACGGTCGGCGCACCTGCCTGGCGTCCCCGCATCCAGGGCTGCCCGACCGGTGAGGAGACCTGCTCATGCCGAACTTCGATGGCCCCTTGTAGATGCCGCAGAAGCCTCGGCGGCGCTGCGGGGCCTGGCCCACGCGACCCGCCCTTTCGACGATCCCGCCGACACCTACCAGGTGATCGGCGATCTGCTCGGCGGGGTACGGTCGCCGAGGCAGGTGCTCGACCAACTCGCAGGGCCCACATCGCCCACCGTGTCCGCGCGCACAACGACGTCGGCAACCAGCTCGCAGGCGCAAGCTCAACCCTCGCCGCCGCCGCCGAGCTGCACCAGGCCAGCACTCTCCTGGACGCCGTGGAGTGGTGGCTCGACGCTGCCTCGCCTCACTCCGGGCGCATCGCCTTGCACCCCGCCCTCGACCGCCAGGAGCCGACACCTACAATGGCCCGGCTTACCGCACGGCTCGACACACCACCCGACCAGTCCCATACCGATCCGTCCCACAGCGATCCCTCCTCCCGCGACTCTCGGCACTCGCACGGCAGCCGCGTCCCATCGCTCTGAACCATGCCAACCGGGCGCGTGGGCCGCGGTTGCGTACCTGCCCGGCATGGACACCACAGACATCACCCCCGGCACGGACCGCATAGCGACCTCGCGCCCCACGGCCCAGGCCGGCTCGCTCACGCTAACGGTGTGGCCCGACGACCCCTTGGGCGAGCACCAGCGCTACGCCTACCGCATCCTCGACGCCGCCACCGGGCAGGCGACCTCGAGCCGGGACCTGTTCACCGGCGCCGGAGCCCCCATCTCGCCCGGCCGGGCGATCCGCGAGCTTGCCAGGTACCTCTCGGCCGCCGGAGAAGCACAGCAGTACGCCCTCGACCACCCCGGCGTCACGCCCGAGAACGCAAACCTGTTCCCCGAAGGGATCGCCGAGGCCGCGCGGGCGAACCTCGCCGCGCTCACCCTTCTAGCCGAGCACGGACCCGAGCCATCGCAGCCGCGGGACCTAGGGTCGCAGAGCCTGAAGTCGGGGCGGCGGTGGGTCAGCGTGGTGTTCCTCCAAGGCGCCGAGGCCGACGAGGTACTGGACTTGCTCGACCAAGATGGCGCCGGTGCCGCGATCGAGCACCTGGCTGGCTACGACTTCGGGGAGGAGACCACGCAGGCCGCGCTCGAGAGCGGGTACGTCTACGACTCCCCGCCGACTGGGATGCTCGACCGCACCATCGGCTGCGATGTCTACATGTTGGTCTACAACCCGTTCCTCGGCCACGTCTCCCTGCTGCGCGAGTACGACGCCTTGCCCGACCCAGTCCTCCTCGACGTCGACAACCAGGCGCCCACATCGGAACAGCCCAGCCGGGCGTCTGGCCGTGCGGCCGGTCGAGAGACGGCTGACTGGTTCGCCGGTCCCACCCTCTCCCCGCAGCACGGCAGGGCGCTGTCGCTGTGACCGGAAGTGAGGAGTCTCGGCTGCACACGGCGGTGCTCGTCAGCCCCGAAGGCGAACGGCGGAAGTACCGCAAAGCGCGCTGGCAAGTTGCCGCTCAGGTTCAGGCCGACGCCCGCCAAGCGCGGAAGGAAGCGGCGAAGGCCAAGTGGGAGGTTGGGCAAGCCGAGTGGCGGAGCACCACCTACCTGCCTGCCGCAGGCGAGCCGGGGGCGGCGGCTCTGCGCACGCCCGGCCGGTTTCGGCTCCCCAAGCATCAGGACACCTCCGCGACTCTGGCAGGCCAGTACCCCTTCCTGGCCGAAGGCGGGCTCGGCAGCCAGGGCGTCTTCGTCGGACAAGACCTCTACAGCGGCGGGTCGTTCGTCTACGACCCTTGGGTGCTGTATCAGCGCGGGATCATCACCGCCCCGAACATCGTCCTGGCCGGCATCGTCGGGTCCGGCAAGTCGTCGCTGGCGAAGTCCCTCTACACACGGTCTCTACCTTTCGGGCGGCGCGTCTACGTCCCCGGTGACCCGAAGGGCGAGCATACTGCGGTTGCCGAGGCGGTCGGCGGCATGGCGATCGTCCTCGGCCATGGGCTGCGCAACCGCCTCAACCCGCTCGACGCCGGCTATCGGCCCACGGGTGTGTCGGATGCCGAGTGGGCCGCGCAGGTCAGCTCCCGCCGCCGCGATCTCATCGGCGCGCTCGCGGAGACCGTGCTCGACCGGCCGCTATCCCCGCTGGAGCACACCGCCATCGACCTCGCCCTGACCGACGCGGTGCGGTCATCGGAAGTGCCGATTCTGCCGATGGTCGTCGACCGTATCCTGACCCCGGGCCCCGCCGACGACACGGACGGCCGCCTGGCCGAGGACGGCCGCATGGTCGGCCACGCCCTGCGTCGCCTGGTGTCCGGCGACCTCCAAGGGCTCTTCGACGGCCCGTCCACCGTGCGGTTCGACCCGTCCTTGCCGATGGTCTCCCTCGACCTGTCCCGCGTCGCCGAGAACGCCACCCTCATCTCCGTCCTGATGACGTGCTCCTCGACTTGGATGGAGTCGGCCCTGTCCGACCCGGCCGGAGGACAACGGTGGGTGATCTACGACGAAGCCTGGCGCCTGATGCAATACCCGGCGCTGCTGCGCCGGATGGACGCCCAATGGCGACTCTCCCGAACCTACGGCATCGCCAACATGCTGATCTTCCACAAACTCTCCGACCTGGACAACGTGGGCGACCAAGGCTCCGCCATGCGGGCGCTGGCCTCGTCGCTTCTGGCGAACGCCGAGACCAGAGTGATCTACCGGCAGGAACCCGACCAGCTCGGCACCACCGCAACCGCGCTCGGGCTGACCGGCACCGAACAGAAACTCCTCCCCGGCCTCGGGACCGGACAAGGGCTGTGGCGGATCAAGGGCCGATCCTTCATCGTGCAGCACCAGCTTCACCCCGCCGAGCTCGCCACCTTCGACACCACCGCCCGCATGAACGCAGTCGGGGCTCATGTTCCCCAGATTCCTGATGGTTCGTCGGGATTCCTTAATGAGCTTGAGAGCCCACGATGAGCCGGTCCCGCTCCAAGCCCACCCCCTCCGAGCGGCCACGCCGAGGCCACCAGAAGACGGGGGTCCCGGTCGTGCTTCCGCATGTCGTCATGGATGTGACCGCGGTCGGCATGATGACCGTCACCGTCGACGGGAATCCGTATCTGCCGGAGCCGTTCGCGCCACCCCGGGGTCGTGAGAACTGCGCGCGCATCCTCGACCAGCTCACCGACCAGTACCACGCGCCCGTGCGGGTCGAGGTGCGCGAGGCGGACGGGTCGGTGTTCACCGACATCATCACCCCCGACAAGCGCCGCCGTCCCGACCCCGAACCGGGGGCGTCGACTCAAGCGGCTCCTAAGCTGCTAGGGCCGCTAGTGCTGCCAGGCGAAAGGTTCGTGCCGGGCGAGGAGCTGGCGGTCGCCGTCGCCGTCGTCCACGCCACCCGCGATTGCACCACCCGCGGCGTTCTCACTCCCAAGCCGCTTGCGGCGAGGTCAACCCGTGAGGCCATCTCGCTCGGCTGTGTCTCCGGCGTCCTCTCGGTCGGGCATCCCGAATGAGCACGCCGCGCCCGGCCGGGCCACTCGGGGACGAGCTGACCAATCTCGGCATCGGTCTCATCATCGCCGCCGCCGCCCTGGCCGGAATCCTGCGCGGCGCCGGCTCGATCGCTGCCTGGATCACCGGCAACCCTCAGCCGACAAGTGGGGCCGAGTCGGGGCTGGGCGTCCTGACGCATCCCGGCGACCCCGCCACGCCACTCGGAGCGCCGGGCCTGAGCGCGGTCGCCTACTGGATTACCTTCGCCGTACTCATCCTCGGTACGACCGCCCTGGCCGGGTGCGTATGGCGGTTCGTCCGGGAACGCGGTAGGCGGATCAACGCTGACCCGTACCGGATCGCCGGGATCGCCACCCGCACCGAGGTCACGAAGGCCGGCTCGGAGAAGGCGCTGCTGCATCGGGCCGGACCCCTGCGCCCCTCACTGAACAAGCCACGGCCGGAGGAGGTCGGTTACCGGATCGGCACCTCACGCGGCAAAGGCATCTGGGCCAGCGTGGAGGACTCGATCCTGCTGATCGGGCCACCCCGCTCCGGGAAGGGCGCGCACATTGTCATCAACATGATCCTGGACGCACCCGGCGCGGTCGTCACCACCTCGACGCGGCCGGACAACCTCACCGCGACTCTGCGCGCCCGCGAGAAGATCGGTCCGGTCGCTGTGTTCGACCCGCAACACCTGGCCGAAGGCGTGCCCGAGGGACTGCGTTGGTCGCCCATCCGCGGCTGTCAGGACCCGCTAACCGCGATGATCCGTGCGACCAGCCTTGCCGCCGGCACTGGCCTGTCGGCGGGCGGGGTCGAGGGCGGCGGCTTCTGGGAAGGCAAAACGAGAACCGCCCTCCAAGCCCTGCTCCATGCCGCAGCACTCGACCATCGCCCGCCGGGCGAGTTGTTCCGGTGGACCCTCGACCCCTCCGCTACCGCTGACGCGGTAGCGATCCTCACCGCCAGCCCGAAGGCGGCGACAGGATGGGCGGAGTCGTTGCAGGCGATGATCGACTCCGACCCCCGCACCCGCGACTCCATCTGGCAAGGCGTCTCTCTCGCCCTCGCCGCCCTTGCCGACCCCCGCGTCCTCGACGCCGTGAGTCCGCTCGAAGACGAAAACTTCGACCCAGTAGCATTCCTTCAAGCCAAAGGCACCCTGTTCCTGCTGGCGACCGGAGCCGGGGCCAACAACTCCGCCGCCCTGGTCGCAGCGTTCGTGGAAGACCTTGTGGAGACCGCCCGGCATCTGGCCGCCAGCAGCCCCGGCGCCCGCCTAGACCCGCCGCTGCTGCTGGCGCTCGATGAGGTCGGCAACCTCGCACCGCTGCCGTCCCTGCCGACGCTAATGGCCGAAGGCGGAGGCACCGGCATCACGACCATGCCCGTGCTCCAATCACTCGCCCAAGCACGGGAGAAGTGGAGTGAGAACGCGGCCGCTGCGATCTGGGACGCCTCGATCGTCAAGATCATCCTCGGTGGAGCCTCCAACTCCAAAGACCTGCACGACCTGACCACCCTCATCGGCGAACGCGACGAAGCGACCGACTCCACCACGATCGGAGACCACGGCTCCCGCTCCGCACAACGCTCCACCCGCCGCGTTCCGATCATGCCACCCGACGTGATCCGCACCCTCCCCTTCGGGACCGCGCTCGTGCTGCTGCGTGCGGCCCCGCCCATCGTCACCCGGATGCGCGCCTGGACCGACCGCCGCGACGCCGCCGAGCTTCGTGCGGACCGGGCCGGCATCGAGGCGCTGCTGCAACACCGCACGTAGGAGAGCACAGGAGCACCTGCCTGACAAGAGCGGCCCGTAATAGCCGCCGCCGAATGTCTGGAGGACAGTCCGATGACGATCCGCACCTACCAATCCTTCTCCGGTTATGTCGCGACCGAGCCGGGCACGGAGCCGACCCGTGACGGCACGCCGAGGTTCTACGCGCGCGCCGGGCAGAGGCAAGGCCGGAAGGAGCCCGACGGCACCTTCACGAAGCTGCCGACCCAATACATGCCAATCGTGGCATACGGCGAGGCCGCCGAAGAGGCCGCCGCTCTACTCGGCAAGGGCGACAGCTTCACCGCCGAGGGGCGCACCCGTCTAGTCAAGTATGAGAGGGACGGCAAGACGATCGAGGGCGAAGAGTTCGAGGTGTGGAAGATCGGCCGCCGCGCCAGCGGCGCCGAACGATCCGCCCAGGCCGAGCACGCGATCGCCGCGGACGCCCCTGCACAGAAGACCCGACGCACACCGGACGTGCCGCCCACGTTCGCCTCCCCGGCCACGTCGCGGCAGAGCCCCGCCGCACTGGCGCTTTGAGGCCACGATGACCGACGACACCAACCTTCCCGAGCAGCCCGGGGACGAACTGCCCGGCGACGACCCCGCCGCCGAGTTCGACGGGCCTCTGATTCCCGAACCACCACACCCGATCAACTGGAACCTGCTCACCGCCGACGAGGCCGAAGCCGAGTGGCTGGAACTCAACCGATGGGTCGACTGGCTCCGCCACACCTACGGCCTGCCCGCCTCAGTGATCCCGCCATTCTGGCATCGGCACCCCGAACTCGTCTGGGAACTGTCCGCGCTGCACCTGCACTGGCTGTGTGCCTACGACCCCGAGCAGAAAGGGTCAGCGCCACTGGGCTGGCACCGCGACTTCGTCGACGCGCGCCAGCGGTTGCGCGACTGGGTAGCCGGCTCCGGCACCCGCCTGGACCGCGACCGCCCCACGAGGCAGACCGCATGGCCCGGCGAAGACCCGGCCGAGCCCGCCGACGACCGGATCATCGCCAACCGCGACGAGGACTTCGTACAGTTCGTCCTCGGCGACATCGCCGCACGCCGCCAGGCCGAGGACGACTTCTATGCCAGCCTCGATCCGAGAACCGGGGATCGGCCGTGAGCGAGTCCGGCGGCACGATCGCGGTCTCTCCCCTGATGGACAGCCGGGAGATCGCCGCCTATCTCAAGGTGTCCGAGTCGACACTGTCCAGGTGGCGGTCCGCCGGGCAAGGGCCGCCATTCCTGCGCCTGGGCGGGATCGCCCGCTACCGGATCGACGTGGTCGACACCTGGCTGGCCGTCCTGGAGCGCGGCCATGCCCCGAAAGACTGAGCCGCTCCCGCAAGCGCAAGCAAAGCCCATCCCGCCGGTTGGCGTGAAGATCTCCACCGACATGGAACGCCGCTCATACGGCATCCGCGCACGCGCCCGCTGGACCGACCCGACCAGCAAGCGCCGGATCATCCGTTCGGAGATCGTCGCGGACGAAGTAGCCGCGCAGGCGTTCTTCGACTCGCTGCGGCAGTCCTCCGCCAAGGGCATGGACGTATCCATGACCCTCACCGAGTTCGTCACCACGACCGGCGACAGGTGGGCGCGTGGCCTGGACGCGACCTCAACGGGCGAGAACTACGGGCACGGGCTCAGGCTCCGGGTGCTGCCCGCGCTCGGGCACCTGCCGGTGACCCAGATCACCGCCGGGGTGATCGACCGCACCATCGACGCATGGGAGAAGCGGTATGGGGCCTCCACGATCAAAAACTCCATCGCCCCGCTCGTGCGTATCCTCGACGAGGCGGTCCGGGATGGGCTGATCACGATCAACCCGGCAAAGAACCGCGCCAAGCGCAGTCTGAACCGCAACGCCTTCCGCGCGCAGCCCGCCGGGCAGGCCTCGCCGAGAACGCACGCGATCCCCGACCTCGCGACACTGAATCGGCTCGCCCAAGCGTGCGGGAAAGTGCATCAGTCCTATTCGGACTTCGTCATGCTCGCAGCTCTCCTGGCTGCACGCTCCTCCGAGGTCTCCGGACTCCAGGCAGGCGATGTGCGCTTCGACAAGAATCTCGTCGTCATCGCCCGGCAGACCTACCCCGGCAAGGGTGGCCTAATCACTAAGCCGACCAAGAGCCGCAAGGAGCGCCGCGTCCCGATCCTTGAGGCCCTGCGACCAGTCCTTGAACGCCTTACCGATGAGAAGGACCCGGAGGACCGACTGCTGGCTGGCCCCAAGGGCGGGGTACTCACGACCGCGACCGTGCGGGACGCGACGAACTGGGACCAGATCGTCAGCGATCTCGGCCTGCCCGACCTCACCAGGCATGGACTCCGCCACACCGGGGCGACCTGGATGGCCGACGCCGGCGTCCCGCTCCACGTCCTCCAGGAGATCCTCGGCCACGCCTCCATCGAGACGACTCGCGGCTACCTCCACCCGGATGACCGACACCTCGCCTCCGCCGCAGAGCAAGCAAACGCCTTCCTCGCGAGACCCAAGAGCAGCGGTCAGGCACGCCGCATGGGACCGTCGAGATCGTTGTAACGGTGCTCCGGAGAAGCCCGCGCGCGGTTTTGGTCCCCTTTTGGTCCCCTTATCCACAGGCGGCAAGCTTGAGAGGGCTCGAAGCGAGCACCAGGCCGTCCCTCTGCAGCAACAAGGGGACCAGAAGGGGACCAACGAAAACCAATCGCAGAAACGACGAAGCCCTGATGAAAATGGCTTCTCATCAGGGCTTTTCTGTCGGGCTGACAGGATTTGAACCTGCGACCCCGTGACCCCCAGTCACGTGCGCTACCAAGCTGCGCCACAGCCCGTGGCATTGATATTCAGTTGTTCAGGCCGACCAGAGCATGGTAAACCCCTTATCCCCCAGTCAGGTGCGCTACCAAGCTGCGCTACAGCCCGATGCCTTTGGGCAGAGCCGTTCAACCAGCGAACAGGACGCACCAAGACAACTTGATTATCTTAGCGTGCTGGAGCGGGTCTCGATACGCGTGCTCGTTCCTCGCGCGCTACTCGACCACCGGAGGGCGTGCTCGTTCCTCGCGCGCTACTCGACCACCGGAGGGCGTGCTCGTTTCTCGCGCGCTACTCGACCACCGGAGGGCGTGCTCGTTCCTCGCGCGCTACTCGACCACCGGAGGGCGTGCTCGTTCCTCGCGCGCTACCCAACGGGCGAATTCGGTGCACTACCCTGAAGATCAGGCCAGCACTTCAGAAAGGCACACCGTGGACGAACCGCAGGGCAGGCTCCGATTCGACCACGAGCCCGTGGTGACGCAGACAGAACTGACGGCTCAGGGGCGGGCAGCACGCGGCGACATGCAGCGCAGCGCGCACGGTGTGTATGTGGCAGCAGCCGACCGCGATCCGCTCGGCATCCTGGCCCGTCAACACCAGAACCGACTGCCCGATCTGGTGCCTCTGCGCATCGAGCGGATGCTCCAGAACCCGTTCGCGTTCTATCGCGGCACCGCTGCGATCCAGGTCGCCGATCTCGCCCCGGAGGGCACCTCGGGGGTGCAGGTCGCATTGTGCGGCGACGCGCACATCGCCAACTTCGGCCTGTTCGCGTCGCCGCAGCGCACCATGGTTTTCGATCTCAACGACTTCGATGAGGCCGCGTACGGCCCGTGGGAGTGGGATCTGAAACGCTTTGTCACCAGTGTCGTTATCGCAGCGCAGTACAAGGGCCTGAAACCGGGCCACACCGACACCGCCGCGCTCCGAGCGGCAGCCGCCTATCGTCTCGGGCTGCGTCAGATGTTCGAACTCGGCGCCGTCGATCGCTATTACGTTCGTGCCGACGTCAAGAAGGGCGACCCTCGATTCCATCCTTCGTCGCAGAAGGTCATCGACCAGGCGTTGAAGTCGGCGAAGCGACGCACCTCGGAACGCGTGATCGCGAAGATCACCGAACACGACGCCGACGGCAACATCGTCATCGTCGAAGACCCGCCGACTCTCACCCACGTGAAGGACCGCGACGAGCAATGGGTGCTCGAGTTGATCGAGCGCTATCGAGCAACGGTCGCCCCTGACATCTCCGTGCTGCTGTCGCAGTACACCATCACAGATCTCGTTCGACGGGTCGTCGGTGTCGGCAGCGTCGGCACCCGCTGTTACATCGTCGTGCTCACCGGTGCAGGCGGAGAACCTCTCGTGCTCCAGGTCAAGGAGGCGGTGAAATCAGCGCTCGTCGAGTTCGGCGGCGCAACCTCCGCGCTGGCACCCGAAGTCGCTGCCCCCGTCGACCAGCACGGTTTTCGCGTCGTCGCGAATCAGCGCATCCTGCAAGCCGTGTCCGACCCGTTCCTCGGCTATCTCGACGACGGCGAACACGCATACTACGTTCGCCAATTCAGAGATCAGAACGTGTCGATCGACGCCGAGTTGCTGCATCCGCGCGGCTTCATCGACTATGTCGATGCCTGCGGCACAGCATTGGCACGCGCCCACGCGCAGAGCCCGCAAGCCGCATACATCGCGGGTTATCTGGGCAGCAACACCACCTTCGACGACGCGATCGTGCAGTGGGCGATGGCATACGCAGAGCAGTCGCAGACCGACTACAAGGCGCTGAAATCCGCCGTCAAGAGCGGTCGCTTCGGCTAGCGGATGCCGGGCCGACTCCTCGCGCCCTTCGGCACGCTCAGGGACCGGCTATTGTCAGCGCTTGCGCTTCTCGCGCACGCGCATGTTCAGCACGATCGGTGTGCCCTCGAAACCATAGAGCTCGCGCAGCCTGCGTTGGATGTAGCGGCGGTACCCGGGATCCAGGAACCCGGTGGTGAACAGCACGAACGTCGGCGGGCGGCTCGAGGCCTGCGTTCCGAACAGAATCCGTGGCTGCTTTCCGCCGCGCACCGGGTGCGGATGCTCCGCGGTGAGCTCGGCCAGGAACGCATTGAACTTGCCGGTGGCGATCCGTGTGTCCCACGATTCGAGTGCGAGCTCAAGGGCCGGCACCAGCCGCTCCAGGTGACGGCCGGTGCGTGCGGAGATGTTGACGCGCGGCGCCCAAGCCACGTGCGCGAGGTCCTGTTCGATCTCGCGCTCCAGCATCCGTCGGCGCTCGTCGTCGAGCAGGTCCCACTTGTTGAACGCGAGCACGAGGGCGCGGCCGCTCTCCAGCACGAGGTCGATGATGCGAACGTCCTGCTCGCTCAACGGCTGACTCACGTCGATGACGACAACGGCCACCTCGGCTTTCTCCAGCGCGGTGCTCGTGCGCAGCGACGCGTAGAAGTCTGCGCCCTGCTGCAGGTGCACGCGACGTCGGATGCCCGCGGTGTCGACGAATCGCCACACCTTTCCGGCGATCTCGACCTGCTCGTCGACCGGGTCACGCGTCGTTCCAGCGAGCTCGTTGACGACGACGCGCTCTTCACCGGCTGCCTTGTTGAGCAGCGACGACTTGCCGACATTGGGTCGCCCGACAATGGCCACCCGACGTGGGCCGCCGACCTCCTGCTTTGCGACGGCGGACACCTCGGGCAGCACCTTCATCAACTCGTCGAGCAGATCCGCGACCCCGCGCCCGTGCAGCGCGGAAACCGGATGCGGCTCCCCCAGCCCGAGCGACCACAGCGCTGCGGAACCCGGCTCCTGCCGGGAGTCGTCGACCTTGTTCGCCGCGAGGAACACCGGCTTCTTCGTCTTGCGCAGCATCCGCACGACGTGCTCATCTGTCGCTGTCGCGCCGACGTTCGAGTCGACGACGAACAAGACGGCATCGGCCAACTCGACCGCGATCTCGGCCTGCGCGGCGACGGATGCGTTGATCCCCTTCGCATCCGGTTCCCAGCCGCCGGTGTCCACCATGGTGAAGCGACGACCGTTCCACTCCCCCTGATACGAGACTCGGTCGCGTGTGACGCCGGGTGTGTCTTCGACGACGGCCTCGCGGCGGCCCAGGATGCGGTTGACCAGCGCAGATTTGCCGACGTTCGGCCGGCCGACGATCGCCAGCACCGGCAGCGCGGGCAGATAGGTGATCGCGTTCGGGTCTTCCGTGACGGCCTCGAGCACATCGAGGTCGGTCTCATCGAGGTCGTAGTCGTTCAGCCCTGCCCGCAGCGCGATCGCGCGTTGGGCCGCGTCCGTCTCATCGAGGTCGGCAAGGCGGGCCGCCAGGTCATCGGGGCCAGCCGGGAAGTCATCTGTGTCAGTCATCTGGGGGTCTCTCTGGTCTGGATGGGGTCTCGATACGCGTGGCTCGTTCCTCGCCGCGCTACTCGACCACCGAACGGATGACGGCGATCACGGCATCCACGGTCTGGTCGAAGTCCAGCTCGGTCGAATCGACGGTGGTCACACCGTCAGCAGCGTTCATGAAGTCCACGACACGGGAATCCGCCTCGTCACGGCGATGTAGTTGCTCGCCGACGGTCTGCGCCGGCTGTTCGGACAACTCGGCTGAACGCCTGGCTATCCTAGCCTGTTCAGTTGCGGTCAGCAGAATTCGCACGGGGGCGTCCGGGGCGACGACCGTTGTGATGTCTCTGCCCTCTGCGATAATTCCGGGCCGATCGGCGGATGCCATGATCCGCCGGAACAGATCGTTCAGCCACGCGCGCACCTGCGGGATTCGCGCGATGTCGCTGACGACAGCAGAGACATCCGGTTCGCGGATCGCGTCTGTCACGTCCCGCGCGCCGACCTGCACGCGGTAGCCGTCTGGATCGATGCCGATCCAATAGTCGAAATCGGGCAGTGCGGCGATGACGATTTCGGGTTCAGTTGGGTCCAGGCCACGCGACACGACGAACCAGGCCAGAGCCCGATACGCCGCACCGGTGTCGAGGAATCCGTAGCCGAGGCGGCGCGCGACCGCCTTGCTCACGCTCGACTTGCCACTGCCGGCCGGGCCGTCGATCGCGACGACGATCGGTGTGGTCGGTGCGCTCATCCGGCAATCCTCCAGCCGCGTTCGATCAGGTCATCCAGGGTGCGTTGCTGCGCTTCCGGCAGCACCGCGATCTCGGCGAGTCCGATCTGCGCACCCGGTGAATGCTCCAGGCGCAGATCCTCGATGTTGACACCGATTTCACCGAGTTCTGTGAACAATCGGCCGAGCTCGCCGGGTGTGTCGTCGACAAGCACGATGATGCTGGCGAAGCGTCTGTCCTGCCCGTGTTTGCCAGGAATGCGCGCCACTCCAGCGTTGCCGCCGGCGAGCTCTTCGGCGAGCGCGCGCCGGGCGCCGGATGCGTCGACGTCGTCGAGCGCGTCGATCACGCGGTCGAGATCCTCACGGTAGCCGCGCAGAATATCGACGACGGCTGGAGCGTTCGCGCCGAGGATCTGCACCCACAGCTCCGGATTGCTTGCGGCGATCCGGGTGACGTCTCGAAGCCCTTGCCCAGCAAGGCCCAGCGCTGCTTCCGACGAGCCGACCAGCCGCTTCGCCATGAGCGTGGACACGAGTTGCGGGGCGTGAGACACGAGTGCGACGGCTGCATCGTGTGCGACGGTATTCATTTCGACAGGGATTGCGCCAAGGTCCAGTGCCAGCGACTCCACAACGCTGACCGTGGCACGAGACAATTCGGGTCGCGAGCAGACCACCCACGGGCGCGCGATGAACAGATCTGCCCGGCCGGCGATCGCACCACCGCGCTCCCGACCTGCCAGCGGATGCGATCCGACGTAACGGCTCAGGTCGAGCGATGCCCGTTCGAGCTCTTCCAACACGGCCACCTTGACGCTGGCGACGTCTGTCACGACCGCGTCTGGGAACCTGGCCAACTCGGCCGCCACGACCGCGGCCGTCGAATCCGGTGGCACGCTGACCACAACGAGACTCGGTTGATCGCCGGGCTCGGTTGCACGGCCCGCGCCGTAGTCGATCGCCAGGCGCAAGTTGGCCCTGGACGCATCGGCCAGCACGACGTCCACTCCCCGCGCACGCAGGCTGAGCCCGATGCTGGCACCGAGCAGACCCGCCCCGACGACACGAACAGGCCCCGCTGTTCGCGCGAGATTGTCATTCACGGTGTCTCTTTCGAATTCGGCTGTGACCTTTCCTGAGGGTTCGACCCGTCCCGAGAAATTGTGAGCAGCTGGCCGAGTTCCACTTTAGTCAGGTCGCGCATCGCCCCAGCAGGGAGCGTGCCGAGGTGCAACGGGCCGAACTGGCGGCGCACCAAGTCGATCACCGGATGTCCGACGTTCTCCAGCATCCTGCGCACGATCCGGTTGCGTCCCGAGTGCAAAGTGACCTCGACCAGGCTGGTGTTGCCTGCGCCTCCGCGCTCGAGCAGCCGTGCTTTGTCAGCTCGGATCGGTCCGTCGTCCAGGTCGATGCCGCGGGTCAACTTCGATACAGCCTGCGGTGTCACTTGTCCGGCGACGACTGCGATATACGTTTTCGTGACCCCGAACGATGGATGTGCCAAGACGTGTGCAAGTGCTCCGTCGTTGGTCAGCAGCAGCAGTCCACTGGTCTCGGCGTCGAGCCGGCCCACATTGAACAACCGTTCCTCATAGCGGTCCGTGAACACACGCAAGTCCGGCCGGCCGTGCTCGTCGTGCAGTGAACTGACGATGCCAACGGGCTTGTTCAACATGACATAGCGCCGGCTCGGGTCCACCTGCACGGCCACGCCGTCGACCGTCACCAGATCGGTCTCAGGGTCGATGCGCAGACCCGGCTCCATGACGACCTGACCGTTGACGGCCACGCGCCCGGCCGCAATGAGTTCCTCGGAGACACGGCGCGATGCAACGCCGGCGGCGGCCATGACCTTTTGCAGCCGTTGGCCGGAGCGGTCGCGCTGCACGTCGGCCATGTCATCCGGGCCGCCCGCGGCTCGTCGTGCGCCGGTGCCGCCAATGTGATCAGTGGACATCGTCGAATCCGTCCGCTCCGTCGGAGAGCAGTGGTGAGATGTGCGGCAATTCGTCGATCGAGTTGATGGCGAGCTGGCTGAGCAGGAGATCGGTGGTCTGGTAGTTGATCGCGCCGGTCTCGGCATCCGTAAATGCCTCGGTGATCAGCCCGCGCCCGAGCAGGGTGCGCACAACCGAATCGACGTTGACAGCGCGAATCGAGGCGATCGCGCCCCGGCTGATCGGCTGCTTGTACGCGATGACGGCCAGAGTTTCGAGAGCTGCCTGCGATAGTCTGCTCGGATTCTGCGTCATCACGAAGTCGCCAACGAGGCCGTCGTAGTCAGACCGCACGTAGATTCGCCAGCCGCCACCGACTTCGCGCAACTCGAAGCCGCGACGCACGGGTGCGGTCACGCCGTCGAAGTCTTCCACCAGCGCATCGATGGCCTGACGCACGGCCGCGACGGGAGCACCGACCGCCGTGGCCAGATTCACCAGGCTCTGCGGTTCGTCCGCCACCATCAAGATCGCTTCGAGGGCCCGATGGATGTTGATTGCTGGGCCTGGCTGCCCACCCCCGGGCTCGTCAGCCTCGGCTTCATCGATGAGTTCAACTGTCATAATCTGCCCCCAGATTGGCAAGGTTCTCTTCCGACCAGTTCTCCGCAGCCCAGCGCAGTGTCAGCTCCCCGAGCGGTTCCACCTGTTCGAACGATACGGCCGAATGGCGGTACAACTCGAGGATCGCAAGAAAGCGGGCGATCACAACACCCCTCTGTTCCGCACCAGCGATCAGCTGTCTAAATGTGTGAGGCTGACCTGAGCGCAACATCGCAACGACGTAGGCGGCCTGCTCCCGGATGCTGACCAACGGAGCATGCAGATGGTCCAGGCCGACGATGGGAATGTCCTTCGGGGTGAGGGCGAGAAGCGCCAGGGCTGCGAAGTCGTCTGCGGTCAGCGTCCACACCAACTCCGGCGTGGCTTTGCGATACTTCTCTTCCAGCCGCACGGAGCGGGTGTGTCTGCTCGACTCGGCCTCGAGGCGGTCTGCGAACCAGGCGGATGCCTCCTTGAAGGCACGATATTGCAGCAGGCGGGCGAACAGCAGGTCGCGGGCCTCGAGCAGCGCCACATCCTCCGCGTCTACAAGTTCGCCCTGTGGCAGAAGCCCGGCAACCTTCAGGTCGAGAAGTGTCGCGGCCACCACAAGGAATTCGGTGGCCTGGTCCAGGTCATCCGCCGTCGTGATTCCGTGCAGGTAGCCGATGAACTCGTCGGTGACACGACTCAGGGAGATCTCAGTGATGTCCAGTTCATGCCGGGAAATCAGTGAGAGCAGAAGATCGAACGGCCCCTCGAATTCGCCGACGGCTACGCGGAACGAAGCGGGCGCATCCGGGTTGGTCACACCCTGGCTGATCGCATCCGCATCGATCGTCGCCGGGCCGGCATCCGCTGACGACAGGCCGTGCGACGACAGGCTAGGCGACGGCGCCACGGGCAACTAGTTCGCGCGCGAGCTGGCGGTAGGCCTCGGCGGCGGGGCTGTCTGGCGCGAACTGCGTGATCGGGGCGGCTGCGACAGACGCATCCGGGAACTTGACGGTGCGGGAGATCACGGTTTCGAGAACCTGGTCGCCGAACGCGTCGACGACCCGCTCCAACACTTCCCGTGAATGCAAAGTGCGCGAGTCGTACATGGTGGCGAGAATTCCGTCGAGTTCAAGCGCGGGGTTGAGCCGTTCGCGCACCTTGTCGATGGTCTCGATCAGCAAAGCAACGCCGCGCAAGGCGAAGAATTCGCACTCGAGCGGGATGAGAACGCCGTGGCTTGCGGTGAGTGCGTTCACGGTCAGGATGCCGAGCGATGGCTGGCAGTCAATCAGTATGACGTCGTAGTCCGCGCTGACCCGGCGCAGCACGCGTGCCAGGATCTGCTCGCGTGCGACCTCGTTGACGAGGTGCACCTCTGCAGCGGACAGATCAATATTCGCCGGAATCACGTCGAGCCCTGGCACGCTCGTGTGCTGGATCGCCTCGGCAGGGTCCTTGCTACTGGATAACAGCAGGTCATAGATCGTGATGCACTCGTGGGTGGGAACCCCGAGGCCGGCAGACAGCGCACCCTGAGGGTCGAAGTCGATGGCAAGAACTCGCCGACCGCACTCTGCCAGCGCTGCACCCAGATTGATGCTGGAGGTGGTCTTGCCGACGCCGCCTTTCTGATTGCAGAGTGCGATCACGCGGGCCGGGCCGTGAGCCTTCAAATTCTTCGGATCCGGGAAACGACGAAACGGGCGCCCGGTTGGGCCGAGGGTCTCAGCCATAGAGGCGTCATCCAGCCCTGGGAGCTCCTGCTCGTCGTTGTGTTTACGCGCCACGAAAGACTCCTCGCTCACTGTCTTGGCCCCGGTACCTCTGGCATTCGAGTCTAGCGAGCCGGGCCGCTCTACTTTGTGCGGATCGCCGCTACCAGGGCGGCCCGGTCACAGCGAAGTTCTCACGAGTCGACGGGCCATCGAGATCGCGGATGCGCGTTGGTGTACATGTCGCGGAGAGTGTCTGCGGTCACGAGGGTGTAGATCTGCGTCGTCGCCACCGACGAGTGCCCGAGCAGTTCCTGCACCACGCGCACGTCGGCACCGCCCTCCAGCAGATGAGTCGCGAAAGAGTGTCGTAGCGTGTGCGGAGAAACGTGCGCGCTCAGGTCGGCGCGTTCGGCCGCCTGTTTGATGATCAACCACGCGTTTTGACGGGAGATCCGCTGCCCGCGCACTCCGAGGAACAGGGCAGGCGTAGCCCGGCCTCGCCGCGAGAAAACGGGCCGCGCCCGCACAAGGTACGCGTCGATTGCCGCACGTGCGTAGCTGCCGATCGGCACTATCCGCTGTTTACTGCCTTTGCCGGTCAGCCGCACGATATCGGTGTCGAACACGTCGTCGACATTGAGCCCGACGGCCTCAGAGACGCGTGCGCCTGTGGCATACAGCAACTCGAGCAGCGCCTTGTTGCGCAGTGAGACGGTATCGTCACCGTCGGTTGTGGCCAGCAGCGCCGCCACCTGGTCAACCGAGATCGCTTTCGGAAGCCGTGACGGCAGTTTCGGTGGGGCAACCTCGTGTGCGACGTCGGTTGGAACGATCTGCTCTTCGAGCAGAAAACGGTGGAACCCTCGTACGGTCGACAACATCCGCGCAATCGAAGACGCGGTCAACGGCCGGTCGGCTCGGGTGCCCAGGTGACGAGCGTAGGCGCTGACGTCGTGTGCCGTGATTGCCCACACGTCGCCGCGCCCGGCATCCGCGAGCCACTGCAGATAGCTGCGAAGGTCACGGCCATACGCGGCAGTGGTGTTCGCGGAGAGTCCGCGTTCGATCGAGACGTGCCGCAGATACGAATCCACCGCTGTCTCGAGTGTCATGATTGCCGAACTGGGGCGCTCTTCGGATGCCGCGGCCACGCCGCATCGCCGGCACCGAGGGTGCGCCAGCCGCGCGCCCGGGCGGCATGCGCGGCAAGCACGCCGATCGCCAGCGAAGGATTCTGCAATCGACGGGCGAGCACGGCATCCACGACATTGTCGAGACCGACCCAGCGCACCTGGATGTCGGCTTCCTCCTCCGTACGGTGGAACGGCCGGTCAGTTGCTGTCAGGTCGCGGGCAAGATAGATCCGGATCGCCTCATCGCTGCCGCCGGGCGAGGTGTAGAACTCGGCGAGTACGTCCCACCGCGTTGCGATGAGGTCTGCTTCCTCGGCAAGCTCACGCTGAGCAGCGGCGAGAGGCAGCTCACCCGCGATATCCAGCAGCCCGGCCGGGATCTCCCATTCGCGGGTGCGCACCGGATGCCGATACTGCTTGATCAGCAGCACGTTGTCGTCAGCGTCCAGTGCGAGAATCGCGACAGCGCCGGTGTGATCGACGTACTCGCGCACGATCGTGCCGCCGTTGTATGCGAACGCATCGCGGCGGATGTCCCAGACCACACCCGGATACACGACGTCGCTGCGCACGATATCGACCGATGCCGCCTCGTCGCTCAGCGCGTCAGGCATCCTCTTTGACCTCGAACAGGCGGCTGGCCTGCTGGCGGTCCAACGCTGCCGCGATCAGCCCGCGAAACAGCGGATGCGCGTGGTTCGGCCGCGAGCGCAACTCCGGGTGCGCTTGGGTGCCGACATAGAACGGATGCACCTCGCGCGGCAGTTCGACGTATTCGACGAGGTGGCCGTCCGGCGATGTTCCGGAGAATTCAAGCCCTGCTGCGGCGATCCGGTCGCGGTAGGAATTGTTGACCTCATAGCGGTGCCGGTGCCGCTCAGACGCCTCGTGTGAGCCGTAGAGTTCCGCGACAATCGATCCCGGGGTGAGCGCAGCCGGGTACAGCCCGAGTCGCATGGTGCCGCCGAGGTCACCGCCTGCGATGATCTCCACCTGCTCGGCCATTGTGGCGATCACGGGATAGTCGGTGTCAGGGTTGAATTCGCTCGACGAGGCACCTACGAGCCCCGTCTCATGGCGGGCGAACTCGATCACCATGCACTGCAGGCCGAGACACAGCCCGAGCACTGGGATTTGATTCTCGCGTGCGAAACGCAGGGCGCCGACCTTGCCTTCGATGCCACGGATGCCGAACCCGCCTGGCACGCAGATGCCGTCGACGTCGGAGAGCATGCGCGCTGCGCCTTCTGCAGAATCGCACTCGTCCGACGGAATCCAACGCAGGTTGACTCTTGCGTGATTGGCGAAACCGCCGGCTCGCAGTGCTTCCGTGACCGACAAGTAGGCGTCGGGCAGGTCGACGTACTTGCCGACGAGGCCGATCGTAACCTCGTGTTTCGGATCGTGAACGACGTTCAACAGTTCGTCCCAGCTGCTCCGGTCGAGCACGCCCTCGTCCAGTCCGAGCTGGCTGATGATGTACTCGTCGAGGCCCTGTTCGTGCAGCATCGTCGGGATGTCATAAATGCTTGACACGTCGACGGCGTTGACCACTGCCTGCTCATCGACGTCGCACATCAAAGCGATTTTGCGCTTATTTGCTTCGGAAACGGGCCGGTCGCTGCGCAGCACGAGGGCATCCGGTTGAATTCCCAACGAACGCAACGCAGCAACGGAGTGCTGTGTCGGCTTGGTCTTCTGCTCGCCGGACGCGTTCATAAACGGCAGCAGCGACACGTGCACGAAGAAGCAGTTTGCGCGGCCGAGTTCATGCCGTACCTGCCGGGCTGCCTCGATGAACGGCTGCGACTCGATATCGCCGACGGTGCCGCCGATCTCGGTGATGATCACATCCGGTTTTGGCTCGTCGGTTGCCTGCAAACGCATGCGCCTCTTGATCTCGTCCGTGATGTGCGGAATGACTTGTACCGTGTCACCGAGATACTCGCCCCGTCGCTCTTTTGCTATCACCTGTGAATAGATCTGACCGGTCGTCACGTTCGCGGCCTGGCTCAGGTTGATGTCGAGAAACCGCTCGTAGTGGCCGATGTCGAGGTCAGTCTCAGCACCATCGTCTGTGACGAAGACTTCTCCGTGCTGGAACGGGTTCATCGTGCCGGGGTCCACATTGAGGTACGGGTCAAGCTTCTGCATGACAACGCGCAGCCCGCGTGCGGTGAGCAGATTGCCGAGACTGGCGGCCGTCAGCCCCTTGCCTAACGAAGAAACGACACCACCTGTCACGAATATGTGCTTGGTTGTGCCGTTTGGAATGCCCGCGTTTAATTTATCCACCACGGGCTTTCATGCTATCACCGCAACTCAAAGGCCCGATGCGAACGACGCGCGCTCGGGCGTCGCATCGATCACGGGTTGCGGGTACCGGCGAGCTCCAGCAGTTCGCGAGCGTGCTCGAGTCCGCTGGCAGAATCCGACAGACCCGAAAGCAATCGCGTCATCTCTGCGATGCGTTCTTCCCCGCTCAGCTGTCGAACGCTCGACGCAGTAACTGCCCCGTCGCTGTCCTTCACGACGGAGAGGTGGTTCGTTGCGAACGCTGCCACCTGGGCGAGGTGGGTGACGACGATCACCTGCGCGCTTCCGGCGAGCTTGCCCAACCGGCGCCCGATTTCGATTGCGGCCGCACCGCCGACACCGGCGTCGATCTCGTCAAACACGAACGTCGGAACCGGGTCGCTGCCTGCCAGAACGACCTCCAGCGCCAGCATGACTCTCGACAATTCACCGCCGGATGCGCCGCGGCTCAGTGCTCGCGGCTCAGCTCCCGCGTGCGGCTGCAGCAAGATCGCTACGTGATCGCGGCCGGAGTGTGTGAACTCGTCGCGTTGGGTGACCTCGACGCTCAGGCGCGCGTCCGGCATGGCCAGTGCACCGAGCTCAGCCGAAACAGCAGCACCCAGCTGCTTCCCTGCCGCGATGCGGGCGGCGCTCAGTTCGCCCGCCAGCTCAGTCAGCCGGTCAAGCTCGACGTCGACGGCCAATGTCAGCTGTTCAATCCGTTCGCTGTCGCCGTCAAGCTCGAACAATCGGGCGCTGCCGTTGTCGAGGCGCTCAATCACGTCTGCCAGCGTCGGCCCGTATTTGCGCAGTAGCACCGACAGTTGCGCCCGACGCTCCTGCACGACTTCGAGTTCACGGGCGCCGTCTGTGTCGAGCGTGGCGAGATAGCTCGACAACTGGGCTGCAATGTCTGTGACGAGGTAACCGGCATCCGCAAGCAATGCCGCGATCGGCGCGAGCGCCGCATCGTGATCGGCCGCGCGCTCGAGCGCGCGGCGGGAGGACTCGATCAGGGAAACGGCATCCGGTTGGTCGGAATCCTCAGCAGACATCTGTTCACGCGCTGTCGCTGCCGCCTCACGGAGCTCCTCGAGGTTCGTCAGGCGCTCCGCCCGCTCGCTGAGCTCATCGTCTTCGCCGGGCTGCGGATCGGCAACCTCGATCTCGGCCATTGCCGCGCGCAGTTCTGCCGCTTCGGCCTGCCGCCTGTCGCGATCGGCAACCAGTTCCTCGAGTTCTTCGCGATCGACGCGCCACTGCCCAAACGTCTCCTGGTACGCGGCCAGCTGTGCGCCGAATGCTGCGCCGGCGAACCGATCGAGCGCATCACGCTGGGCCCTTGCCGACTTCAGCCGCACCTGATCGGACTGCCCGTGCACCACGACGAGTTTCTCCGCGAGCTCTCCGAGTACACTGACTGGCGCGCTTCGACCGCCGATGATCGCGCGGCTGCGCCCTTCGCTGGAAACCGATCTACTGAGCACCAGTTCCGCCAGGCCTGCGGAATCTGCTTCGTCGAGGTCTCCGCCTGCGTCGCGCACCCGCTCAGCGACGTCACCGCTGTCAGCAACTCGCCAGCGGCCCTCGACCCACGTCTGTGCACTGCCTTGGCGCACGGAGCCGGTGTCAGCGCGCTCGCCGAGCAGAAGTCCGAGCGCCGAGACCACCATGGTCTTGCCTGCACCGGTCTCCCCCGTCAACGCAGTGAATCCGGCACCGAGAGGCAGCACCGCGTCGGCGATCACTCCAAGGTTGCGGATGGAGATTTCGTCAATCACGGCCGATCGGCCCTCTCCAGCCGCTGACGGGAAGGTTGAATTTGCGCACGAGCCTATCGGTGAACGGCCCGTGGTGAAGTCGCGCTAGCCGCACAGGCACGCTGGATCGACGCACGATCACGCGCGCACCGGGCGGAAGATCGAACGCACGACGACCATCGCACCAGAGGATTCCCGGCACGTGGCCCCTGGCCAGCAACTCGACAGCCAATGATGACTCGGGGCCGACGACGAGCGGTCGTGCAAAAAGAGCGTGAGCACTGAGCGGCACCAGCAGCAGCGCATCCAGACTCGGCCAGACGACGGGGCCGCCCGCCGAGAAAGAGTACGCTGTGGAACCCGTCGGGGTCGCCATCACGACGCCGTCGCAGCCGAAGCTGGAGAGCGGTCGCCCGTCGACCTCGACGATGACCTCGATCATGCGCTCTCTGCTGGCCTTCTCCAGACTGGCTTCGTTCAGCGCCCAGCTTTCGTAGATGACGCGGGAGTCGTGCTTGACGCGAACCTCGATGGTCATGCGCTCCTCGACTGTGTAATCACCCGCCAAGCCACGGGCGACCGCCTTGGCCAGGTCGTCTCTTTCGCTTTCTGCGAGAAAGCCCACGTGGCCAAGATTCACGCCGAGCAGCGGCGCGGCGCAACCGCGCACCATCTCGGCGGCGCGAAGAATCGTGCCGTCTCCACCGAGCACGATCACGATCTCGAGCTCTTCGGGCTGCACGTCGTCACCGAGCACGGCTACGGTGCCGAGCTCTGGGGCAAAGGCCAGCAGATCCTCGCGTTCGTCTCTGCTCAACACCGGAGTCGCGCCGGCATCGATCAACTGACCGCACACCTGCACACCGGCCTCGAGTGAGTCGTCGCGCCCGGTGTGCGAGACGACGAGAATGTAGCGCGCTGGTGCAGCCATCGAGGTCACACTCCCACCATCGTTCGAATCTGCCGCAACCATTCTGTCGGATGTGTACCCGCGCTCGCGCTCAACCAGACCAAATACTCGTGATTGCCGTGACTTCCGAGCATTGGGGAGGGCATGATGCCCGCTGTGCCGAGCCCGCAATCCCATGCCGCCCAGAGCACACCGGTGATGGCGTCTTCGCGGCGATCCGCATCGTGCACGATCCCCTCTTTGATGCGGGTGCGCCCGACTTCGAACTGCGGCTTGATCAGCAACACGAGGTCGGCGTCAGGCGCTGCCGAGCCGACCAGTGCAGGCAGCACCATGGTGAGCGAGATGAACGACAGATCGCCGACGACGAGCGAGGGCACCTCCTCGACACCGGTGGCCTCCGCCAGAGCAGCCGCGGTCAGGTAGCGCACGTTCAGGCCTTCGACGCTCACCACGCGGGGGTCCTCTGCCACCAACGGAGCCAACTGCCCGTGCCCGACATCCGCGGCGATGACCTGAGTTGCTCCGCGCTCGAGCAGAACTTGGCTGAACCCGCCTGTCGACGCCCCGACGTCGAGCACGAACCGGCCGGCAACCGTGATATCGAACGCGTCGAGAGCGGCGATGAGTTTGTGCGCCGCCCGGCTCACATAATGATCGGACGCCGATACCGCGATCACCTGCGTATCCGTCACCTTGGTAGCCACCTTCAGCACGGCCGTCCCATCCACCGTGACGGCGCCGTCTGCGATCAGCTTGGCCGCGTGCGTGCGCGACCGCGCAAGCCCGAGCGCCGCGACCGCTGCATCCAGCCGAGACTCAGTCATGGGCGCGCTGGAGGTCCCCGCCTTCGAGCACATCGCGCAGCTCGTCGTGCAGGTGCGCGTATGCGTCGGCGCGCGTCTCGAGCGGCTGATCTTCGATCACACGCAGGCGGGAGAGCATCGCTTCGTCCTGATCCGGATTCTCGGTGGCCACCTCACAACGGTAGCGCGAAACGCGCGCGCTCAGGCGTAAAGCCGCTCGGGCACGTCGAGCGCGTAGATCGGCGTTCCGGAATTCCAGATCGCTGCGCACGCCGCCCGCAACAGATTCAACCCGGATGCACCATCTGCGAGAATCCGCACGTCGCCCCCCGAGACGCGCACCACCGCGTCACGCACTGTGACTGTTCCGTCTTTGGCAACGGCGGGCTCCGGATACGCTTCGTGCAGGCCGCGCAAATCCTCCAGGATGTAGCGAGGGCGCGAGTCCGAGTCCGCAGCGATCAGCTGTTTGGCATGGTCGACCCCGGTCAGAACCAGCGCTGCGTCGATACCAGCCCGGTTTGATCCGAGAATGTCTGTGTCCAGTCGATCGCCGATAAACAGCGGCCTCGCTGCCGTGAACCGTGTGCGGGCCTCTTCGAAGATGGCCACCTCCGGTTTGCCTGCTACGACGGGCAGTCGGCCGACGGCGCTGTGCACAGCAGAGACCAGCGTGCCGTTGCCCGGAGCGATGCCGCGTTCCACCGGCAGCGTCCAGTCCGTGTTCGTCGCAACCCAGGGAATGCCGGCCTCGCCACCGGCCAGCGCAATGGACGCCTCGGCGAGGTCGCGCCAGCCCAAATCGGGCGAAAACCCCTGGATCACAGCGGCAGGCGCGTCGTCTGCGGAACCGACGATCACAAACCCGGCACGCGCGACCTCCGTGCGCAGGCCCTCCCCGCCGATCACCAGCACGCGCGAACCTGCCGGAATCATGTCGATCATCAGACGCACCGCGGCCTGAGGTGACGTCACGACGTCACTCGGCTCAACGGACAGACCCAACTCCCTGAGATGAGCCGCAACCGAAACATCGGTGCGGGAGGCGTTGTTGGTGATGTAGCCGATCCGCGCGCGCGACGCGGCTCTGTTCAAACTCTCGACCGCATAAGGGATCGGCCGAGCGCCGGTGTACACGACACCGTCCAGATCCGCGAGTATGACATCCACTCCGTCCAGCGGAGACACCACGCTAGTCTGCGTTCTGCGCTTCAGCGTCATCACCGGTTTCCGTGTGATCCTCAGGTTCTGGGCTGTCTCCCGGTTCCGGGCTTTCTCCAGGTTCCTGGCTTTCTCCAGGTTCCTGGCTGTCTCCCGGTTCCGCGCCGTCGTCTGCTTCGCCGCCAGTGTCGACGGGAAGCTCCTCTTCGACCACTTCGATCGTCTCGTCATCGACCTCGCCGGAAGCTGCCGCCAGAGCGGCATCGGCACGATCGGCACGGTCGCGCCACTGTGCAGCCTCGTCCGCACGGCCGAGCTCTTCGAGCACCTCAGCGTATGCGAAATACAGTTCAGGGCTGTATGAGAACGCACGATCCGGATCCAGTTGCGGTATCTCGAGCTCGACAAGTGCAGCCTGCGCGTCTCCTTGATCGAGGCGCGCTCCCGACATCGCAATCGCAAGGGACGCCTGCACGTCGTTCGGCAGGGTTGAGCGATCCACGGAACGCCCGAGTTCAAGTGCGCGGTCGGGCCGACCGACACCACGTTCGCTGTCGACCATCAACGGCAACTGATTGTTGGATCCCGAAATCCGCCGATATGTGCGCAGCTCTCGCAGTGCGAGTGCGAAGTCGCCAACGCCGTATGCCGTGATCGCCAGGGTCTCACGTACCATTGCGATACGCCCCGCACGTCGAGCGGCGGAGACCGCGTGTTCGTGCGCCAACGCTGGATCCTCATCGATCAGACGCGCGGCCATGACCAGATGTTTTGCAACGCCTTCCGCGTTGTCCTTGCTGAGTGTCTTCAATTCGTTGCGCGCGATCCGATCGAGTTGCTCTGCGGTCACATCGTCCGGGATCACTGGATCCTCGTGTCGCGGGCGCACGGACTTCAGTTCGTAGCGAAGCCGCTCTTCTTCTGTCAGCTCTTGCTCTCGTCGATGAGCATCACGATCACCGCGGGCCGGGGCACCGTCGCGCGTCCACAACGTCCGCTCGCCGCCGCGAGGCTGGTGAGCAGACGGCCGCCCGCCTCTACTCTCCCAGGGCTGGCCAGAACCGGGCTTGCCAGAACCGGGCTTGCGAGAACCGGGCTTGCCAGCGGATGCCTTCCCACCGGATGCAGCGCCGTCGCGCTTTTCCCACGGCTTGCGTTCACCTGAGGCACCATCGCGCTTTTCCCAGGGTTTGCGCTCGCCGGAACGCGCCGGGCGACCCGACGATGACCGAGCGCCGTGGGAATCGCGACGAGAGGCGTCGGAGCCCTGTGCCCCACCGGGACGGTGATCGCGATCGCCCTTCCGTGCGCGCGCTGCGTCGTCGCGGGCCTTCGAATCGTCCGAGGTCGGATCGTCCACGGGTGCTCTCCCTCGTGTTGGTGGCGCTGTGTTGTTGTGAAGTGCTTAACGTGCAATGGCCACCCTTCCGGGTGGCCATTCACGTAAATTAAGTCCGGCGGTGTCCTACTCTCCCACAAGGTCGCCCTTGCAGTACCATCGGCGCTGGGAGTCTTAGCTTCCGGGTTCGGAATGGGTCCGGGCGTTTCCCTCTCGCTATGGCCGCCGTAACAGGTATCAATCTGTGTACGGTTCTTTTGTTTCAACCATGGTGTTGGTTGTGTTTGGTTTCCCGTCCGTAGATCGGGAACCACATAGTGGACGCGTGTCATCTCACGGTGTTACACCGTGTCCCCTGTTACCAGCCTTACAACATGTATCAGGGTAGTGATTGTCAAGTCATCGGCTTATTAGTACCGGTCAGCTGCGGCAGTCTTTCGTCCTGCCTTCCACATCCGGCCTATCAACCCAGTCGTCTGGCTGGGAGCCTCTCCCCCCGTGGGGGTTGGAAATCTCATCTTAAGGCCGGCTTCCCGCTTAGATGCTTTCAGCGGTTATCCATCCCGAACGTAGCTAATCAGCGGTGCTCCTGGCGGAACAACTGACACACCAGAGGTTCGTCCAACCCGGTCCTCTCGTACTAGGGTCAGATCCCTTCAAATTTCCTGCGCGCGCAGAGGATAGGGACCGAACTGTCTCACGACGTTCTAAACCCAGCTCGCGTACCGCTTTAATGGGCGAACAGCCCAACCCTTGGGACCTACTCCAGCCCCAGGATGCGACGAGCCGACATCGAGGTGCCAAACCATGCCGTCGATATGGACTCTTGGGCAAGATCAGCCTGTTATCCCCGAGGTACCTTTTATCCGTTGAGCGACAGCGCTTCCACAAGCCACTGCCGGATCACTAGTCCCGACTTTCGTCCCTGCTCGACGTGTCTGTCTCACAGTCAAGCTCCCTTGTGCACTTACACTCGCCACCTGATTGCCAACCAGGTTGAGGGAACCTTTGGGCGCCTCCGTTACTCTTTAGGAGGCAACCGCCCCAGTTAAACTACCCACCAGGCACTGTCCCAGAACCCGATCAGGGTTCGTAGTTAGATATCCAGTATGACCAGAGTGGTATTTCAACAATGACTCCACCCGAACTAGCGTCCAAGCTTCACCGTCTCCCACCTATCCTACACAAGCCACACCGAACACCAATACCAAGCTGTAGTAAAGGTCACGGGGTCTTTCCGTCCTTCTGCGCGTAACGAGCATCTTTACTCGTAATGCAATTTCGCCGAGTTCGCGGTTGAGACAGCTGGGAAGTCGTTACGCCATTCGTGCAGGTCGGAACTTACCCGACAAGGAATTTCGCTACCTTAGGATGGTTATAGTTACCACCGCCGTTTACTGGGGCTTAAATTCTCAGCTTCACCCGCAAGGGTTAACCGTTCCTCTTAACCTTCCAGCACCGGGCAGGCGTCAGTCCGTATACATCGTCTTGCGACTTGGCACGGACCTGTGTTTTTAGTAAACAGTCGCTTCCCACTGGTCTCTGCGGCCATCCACGCATCCCCCAGCTAGTGGGTTCACGCTTCAGGCCCCCCTTCTCCCGAAGTTACGGGGGCATTTTGCCGAGTTCCTTAACCACGATTCTCTCGATCTCCTTAGTATTCTCTACCTGACCACCTGAGTCGGTTTGGGGTACGGGCAGCTAGAACCTCGCGTCGATGCTTTTCTTGGCAGCAGAGGATCACCGAATTCGCCTAACGGCTATGCATCAGATCTCAGGCATCATGAACAACGGATTTACCTATCGTTCGCCCTACATCCTTACCCCGGGACAACCATCGCCCGGTACGGCTACCTTCCTGCGTCACACCTGTTATCACGCTAACCGCACCAGCATAGGGTCGCACGCTAGGCCCCACCCCCCAACCCGAAGGTCAAGGTAATAGGGATTCAGATGCTTAGCATTACTGGATTAGCTTGGGCGGTTCTTCGCCGGTACGGGAATATCAACCCGTTGTCCATCGACTACGCCTGTCGGCCTCGCCTTAGGTCCCGACTTACCCAGGGCGGATTAGCCTGGCCCTGGAACCCTTGGTCTTCCGGAGGACGGGTTTCTCACCCGTCTTTCGCTACTCATGCCTGCATTCTCACTCGTGTAGCCTCCACGGCTGGGTCACCCCGCCGCTTCACCGGCCACACGACGCTCTCCTACCCATCAACACGGCTGAACCAACACACAAAATGTGCGGCTTACCACTAATGTCAATGCCACAACTTCGGTGGCGTGCTTGAGCCCCGTTACATTGTCGGCGCGGAATCACTTGACCAGTGAGCTATTACGCACTCTTTCAAGGATGGCTGCTTCTAAGCCAACCTCCTGGTTGTCTGTGCAACTCCACATCCTTTCCCACTTAGCACGCGCTTAGGGACCTTAGTCGATGGTCTGGGTTGTTTCCCTCTCGACGATGAAGCTTATCCCCCACCGTCTCACTGCTGCGCTTACACTTACCGGCATTCGGAGTTTGGCTGACGTCAGTAACCTTTTAGGGCCCATTAGCCATCCAGTAGCTCTACCTCCAGCAAGCAACACGCAACGCTGCACCTAAATGCATTTCGGAGAGAACCAGCTATCACGAAGTTTGATTGGCCTTTCACCCCTATCCACAGCTCATCCCCTCCATTTTCAACTGAAGTGGGTTCGGTCCTCCACGTGCTCTTACACACGCTTCAACCTGGCCATGGATAGATCACTTCGCTTCGGGTCTAGGACCTGCGACTGAAAACGCCCTATTCAGACTCGCTTTCGCTACGGATACCCCACACGGGTTAACCTCGCCACAAATCACTAACTCGCAGGCTCATTCTTCAAAAGGCACGCCGTCACACCAACAAAGGGCGCTCCGACGGTTTGTAAGCAAACGGTTTCAGGTACTATTTCACTCCCCTCCCGGGGTACTTTTCACCTTTCCCTCACGGTACTTGTCCGCTATCGGTCATCTGGGAGTATTTAGGCTTATCAGGTGGTCCTGACAGATTCACACGGGATTTCTCGGGCCCCGTGCTACTTGGGATCCTCTCCACGCCAACAACAACATTTCAACTACCGGGCTGGCACCGTCTACGGCTGGCCTTTCAAGACCATTCATCTATGCTGCGCTGAAACGATCGGCGGACGGCAGCCCACCACGGAAAGTCCCACAACCCCGACCATGCAACACCTGCCGGCTATCACACATGGACGGTTTAGCCTGATCCGGTTTCGCTCGCCACTACTCACGGAATCACTATTGTTTTCTCTTCCTGTGGGTACTGAGATGTTTCACTTCCCCACGTTCCCTCTACCCGCCCTATACATTCAGACGGGAGTCACCAGGCCACCTCACGGCACCCAGCGGGGTTCCCCCATTCGGACACCCTCGGATCACAGTTCGTTTATCAACTCCCCGAGGCTTATCGCAGATTACTACGTCCTTCTTCGGCTCCAGATGCCAAGGCATCCACCGTTTGCTCTTAGAAACTTGAAATCACATGAATATCGAATCGATCGCACAACACCCCAAAAAAGGATGCTGCAAAATTGACCAATGATTAGTCAGAACATCCCCGAAGGAATGCCCTAAAAATCTTTTGTGATCCAGAACTCACGTCCTGAATCTAAGATGCTCGCGTCCACTGTGTAGTTCTCAAAATACGGGCGGCACCCCCACCATCGGCCAGTAATGCCGACAAGCAGAAGCCCAGAAGGTCCAGTTCCCACCCCCCACCCAAACAGCGGGCCGGTAAGGCCGGGTCCCTCAGGACCCAACAGCGTGCACGAACCAGTTCAACCGACCAGTGTCCGTTCCCATCAACCAAAAGTCGACGTACTAAAACACAGGCCTCCAACCTGATCCCAATGTCAATGTTCCACCCATGAGCTACCAGCCGAACCAGGCTCCACCACGAAATGCGGCGGACTGTTCGAATCTGGCGCCTGGAAGACCGAAGCCTCCAGTTGCTCCTTAGAAAGGAGGTGATCCAGCCGCACCTTCCGGTACGGCTACCTTGTTACGACTTAGTCCTAATCACCGATCCCACCTTAGACGGCTCCCCCCCCTTGACGGGTTAGGCCACCGGCGTTGGGTGTTACCGACTTTCATGACTTGACGGGCGGTGTGTACAAGGCCCGGGAACGTATTCACCGCAGCGTTGCTGATCTGCGATTACTAGCGACTCCGACTTCATGAGGTCGAGTTGCAGACCTCAATCCGAACTGAGACCGGCTTTTTGGGATTCGCTCCACCTTACGGTATCGCAGCCCTTTGTACCGGCCATTGTAGCATGCGTGAAGCCCAAGACATAAGGGGCATGATGATTTGACGTCATCCCCACCTTCCTCCGAGTTGACCCCGGCAGTCTCCTATGAGTTCCCACCATCACGTGCTGGCAACATAGAACGAGGGTTGCGCTCGTTGCGGGACTTAACCCAACATCTCACGACACGAGCTGACGACAACCATGCACCACCTGTACACCGACCTTACGGGGAGACTGTTTCCAGCCTTTACCGGTATATGTCAAGCCTTGGTAAGGTTCTTCGCGTTGCATCGAATTAATCCGCATGCTCCGCCGCTTGTGCGGGCCCCCGTCAATTCCTTTGAGTTTTAGCCTTGCGGCCGTACTCCCCAGGCGGGGAACTTAATGCGTTAGCTGCGACACGGAGACCGTGGAATGGCCCCCACATCTAGTTCCCAACGTTTACGGCATGGACTACCAGGGTATCTAATCCTGTTCGCTCCCCATGCTTTCGCTCCTCAGCGTCAGTTACGGCCCAGAGAACTGCCTTCGCCATCGGTGTTCCTCCTGATATCTGCGCATTCCACCGCTACACCAGGAATTCCATTCTCCCCTACCGCACTCTAGTCTGCCCGTACCCACTGCAAGCCCGAGGTTGAGCCTCGGGTTTTCACAGCAGACGCGACAAACCGCCTACGAGCTCTTTACGCCCAATAATTCCGGACAACGCTTGCACCCTACGTATTACCGCGGCTGCTGGCACGTAGTTAGCCGGTGCTTTTTCTGCAGGTACCGTCACAACCCAAAAAAGGATCACTTCTTCCCTGCCAAAAGAGGTTTACAACCCGAAGGCCGTCATCCCCCACGCGGCGTTGCTGCATCAGGCTTGCGCCCATTGTGCAATATTCCCCACTGCTGCCTCCCGTAGGAGTCTGGGCCGTGTCTCAGTCCCAGTGTGGCCGGTCACCCTCTCAGGCCGGCTACCCGTCGTCGCCTTGGTAAGCCATTACCTCACCAACAAGCTGATAGGCCGCGAGTCCATCCCCAACCAAAAAATCTTTCCACCCCCAGACCATGCGGCCAGGAGTCATATCCGGTATTAGACGTCGTTTCCAACGCTTATCCCAGAGTCAAGGGCAGGTTACTCACGTGTTACTCACCCGTTCGCCACTAATCCAGGAAGCAAGCTCCCCTTCATCGTTCGACTTGCATGTGTTAAGCACGCCGCCAGCGTTCGTCCTGAGCCAGGATCAAACTCTCCATAAATGCTCAATAGCCAACCACCGAAGCGACTGACACACATTACGCCTCAACACCACCGGAATAGGCGGACATCAAAGCAAGTTTGAAACTGACAGAACAAATCATTACTGACTTGCTTTGTTATAAATAATTTCCAAAGGAATCTCGACCCAACCAAAAAGGCCAGGCACGAGGTATTTGGCATATGACATTGTGCACGCTGTTGAGTTCTCAAAGACCAGACGCACCTTGCCTCCAGCCTTACGGCCTTCACCCAAGGGCAACTTCTGTTCACCACGACACTTCAACTCGCCGTTCCAAATCGATGCGAACCGCAACACAGTGCGGTATTTCACTCGATCCGAACCATGCGGAACCGAAAGGTCAGTGGATCTTCAATCCTAGACTTTTCAAGCGGCTCGTACAAGTCGAGCCGCGATGCAATCTGAGGATCAGTCCCCGCTTGAGGCCGGGAAGCGCTTCGGCTTACCCGCACCTTTGGGGTGACAAGTAAGTACTTTACGCAAGGCCCGACCGTGCGCGCAAATCCAACATCGCACCCGGGCGTGTCGTGCGCGCGAACGCCGTTCGTTACTCGATGAAAACGCCGGCGAGGGTCTTCTTACCCCGCCGGAGCACAGCCAATCCGCCCGCCAGCCCGCCGGTCGCGACGCGGTCGGCAATGGTCGCTGCCTGGTCGTCGATCGTCACGTTATTGAGGTAAACGCCACCCTGGGCAATCGCTCGTCGCGCATCACTCAGGCTCGATGAGAGCCCGGTGTCCACGAGTAGCTGTGCGATCGGGGCAGCGGGCGCCGTGGTCGTGTTCGGCAACTCACGCAGAGCGGCCTCGAGCGTCGACGAATCGAGCGCTGTGAGGTCGCCGTTTCCGAACAGCGCCTCTGCGGCCGCGATCGCGGCATCCGTCGCCTGGGTCCCGTGCACCAGGCTGGTTACCTCGTATGCGAGCCGACGCTGGGCGGCACGTTTGTACGGTTCCGTCGCGACGAGTTCGGCGAGTTCATCGAGCTCGCTCCTGGTCAGGAAGGTGAAGACCTTGAGCCGTTCGATGACGTCGGCGTCCAGCGTGTTCACCCAGAACTGGTAAAACGCGTACGGACTCGTCAGCTCAGGGTCCAGCCAGATCGCGTTGCCCTCGCTCTTGCCGAACTTGGTACCGTCACTGTTGGTGATCAGAGGCGTGCCGATGGCGTGCGCAGTGACGCGCTCGACCCGATGAATCAGATCCGTTCCGCTCGTGAGGTTGCCCCACTGGTCCGATCCGCCGGTCTGCAGCAGGCAGCCGTAGCTGCGGTAGAGCTCGAGAAAATCCATGCCCTGCAGCAGTTGGTAGCTGAACTCGGTGTAGCTGATCCCTGCTTCCGAATTGAGCCGCGCGCTGACGGCATCCTTCTTCAACATGGTGCCGACCCGATAGTGCTTGCCGATGTCGCGGAGGAAGTCAATGGCGGACAGAGGCGCGGTCCAGTCGAGGTTGTTCACCAGTCGGGCCGGATTGTCACCTTCGAAACTGAGGTATTTCGCAACCTGCGCCTGCAGGTCGGCGACCCATTGTGCGACGACCTCTTTGGTGTTGAGCGTGCGTTCTGCACTGGGTCGTGGGTCGCCGATCAGCCCGGTCGAACCACCGACCAGTCCGAGCGGACGATGGCCGGCCAGTTGAAGGCGGCGCATCAGCAGCAGCTGCACCAAGTGCCCCAGGTGCAGGCTGGGCGCTGTTGGGTCGAACCCGCAGTAGTACGTGACCGGTTCCCCGGTCAAGAGTTCTCTGAGTGCGCCAGTGTCCGTGGACACGTGCACGAGGCCACGCCAGTTGATCTCCTCCCAGATATCGCTGAAGGTCGGATCGTTTGATTGCTGCGCGAGGATGGCCGGGTCTGACACGGGTCAAGAGTATCAGCGGGCTGATCCTTCCTTGCATCGATAGGTTAATGATCTGTCTCTAACTTGCACCCGATTAAGTCTACGTATCTAATATGATCAATGTTAGAGTTGGTTGCTTATCATTTGAAGGGCGGCCCCATGTTCGTCATCACCGCAGATCAGGTAGACAGTCGCACCCATGAGGATTTGGCCGGCGCAGCCCGCGCGCGAATCAACCGGGACCACGGCTCGTCGTTGCTGTTGCCAGCCGACCGCAACGCCGGCGACGAGATCCAGATGTTGACCGATGACGCGGCGACCGCACTGCAACTCGCCCTCGAACTCACCCGCGACGGCGACTGGAGCGTCGGACTCGGGCTCGGCGATGTGCGACGCCCGCTGCCGGCCGCGACACGTGAGGCCAGCGGGGGTGCTTTCTTCGCTGCCCGCAATGCCGTAGACAACGCGAAGAAGGCACGCACTCGGTTCGCACTGCGCGCCGAAGGAGTTGCCGACTGCGTTGTGAATGCGAGCGACGTCGAAGCACTCATCGACCTCGTGATGATTCTCCGCGCCCGGCGCACGCCGGCCGGATGGGAACTCTACGACTTGCTGCGAACCGGGATCACCCAGCAGGATGCCGCGACGCAGCTCTCCATTTCCGCCCCGGCCGCGAGCGCGCGCGCTCAAGCAGCGCAGCTCAAGGCGGAGAACGCGTCCATTCCCGCGCTCACTAAGCTATTGCACGATCTTCATCGTTCACTCATGCCGCCTGGCAGTGAATCCGACATCGAAACGGACGCATCCGCATGAACAACCCCCTCGAACTCGTGGATGCCATCGGTCCGCTTTCCTATTGGACGGCCATGCTTCTCGCGATCTTGGCCAGTCTCTGCCTGTCGGTGCTCGCTACTCGGATTCAGCGGCGCGGCTACGTCATGGCGGCCGCTGCGACCCTCGCTGCAGCCGTTTTCCTGTCGTGCTTTCCGCACTCGCATTCGTTCTGGCTGTTGCCCGCACTCATTGGCATCGCCGCGCTGGGGGTCTCCGTGGTCGGAGGCGGGCAGGCAGTGCTGTTCGTACTCGCCATGGCTTCCCGCGGCAGCGTGCCGGACGGCGCCCACGGCGGCATCCTGGTCCCTGCTGCCGAAGCGTCGAGCGGTGCCGCACCGCACGAGGTGTTGCGCGGCGGAACCACGATCGGACTCTTCGAGCGTTTCGCGACGACCGCGGCCATCATGGCCGGATTTCCTGAAGCGTTGGCTGTGATCGTCGCTGTCAAGGGGGTTGGGCGATTCACGGAACTCGACGCTGCGGAAGCGCGCGAGCGGTTCATCATCGGCACGCTCGTCAGTCTTGTCTGGGCGTGTGCGTGCGGGGCGCTGTTCCGCTTCGTGGTCGGGTAGTCGACCCGCTGCTCGCGGGTGCCGACACCGCGCGCTACTCGCTCGCCCGCGGGCTCCGTTTGTACGGCGAAACGAACGGGTCTCCCGTGATCCAGAACCGCCACGGATAGGCACTCCCCCCACCGGGGCCGCCCACCCCCGTGCGCGGGCCCGTGCTGATCGAGACCGGAGCCGGCGGCATCCGCAGTTGGAACGGCGGCGTCAGAAGATCGACGCCGTTGTCCGTCAAGGCGATCCCGGTCGACACGACGAGTCGTGCCGGGCCGCGGGCCAGATCACGGTCGCGCACCTTTGGGCCACGCCGTGCACGGGCGAGTTCAATGCCATCGACCACCTCTGCACCGCGCAACAGAACTCCGGATGCGTGCCCGTTCGGCGAGCACACGACGTTGCCGCACACGTGCATGCCATAGCTGAAATACGCGTAGAAGTGGCCGGGCTCGCCGAACATCACGGCATTGCGTGCCGTCTTGCCGCGGAAGGCGTGCGAACCGGGATCTGTGCCGTCACCGAGGTAGGCCTCGACCTCGGTGATCCGCACCGTCACGACGCCGTCTTCGCTCTCGTGACTCAACAATGCGCCCAGCAGCTGGGGGGCAACCGTGACGGCGTCATTCTGGAAGAAGTCGCGATCGAAGACCCCTGCGCGCGTCGGAGCCGTCGTCATCGGCTGCGAGCCACGCGCGCGGCCTCGAACCCGGCGGCCAGCACACGCAGCTGCTCGATCAGCTCGGCTCGCTGTTCTGCGACGCGTACGGGAGCAGTTCCTCCGATTCCGTCGCGACTGGCCACGGAGCCTTCCACGGTGAGGATGCCGCGCACCTCAGGCGTCAACAGCGGCGAGATGCGTGCGAGCGCGGAATCTTCGACGTCACTCAACTCGAGCCCGTTCTCCTCGGCGAACTTCACCAGCCTTCCGGTGATCTCGTGCGCATCACGGAACGGCACGCGCTGCTTGACCAGCCACTCTGCAACATCCGTAGCGAGCGAGAAGCCGGTCGGCGCAAGCTGTGCCATCCGCTCGGTGTGAAACTGCATGGTCGCAACCATGCCGGTGAACGCCGGAAGCAGCACCTCGAGTGTCGTCACCGAGTCGAAGACCGGCTCTTTGTCCTCCTGCAAATCGCGGTTGTACGCCAGCGGCAACCCCTTCAAGGTGGCTAAGAGCCCGGTCAGGTTGCCGATCAGCCGGCCGGATTTGCCGCGAGCCAATTCGGCGATGTCGGGGTTCTTCTTCTGCGGCATGATCGAAGAGCCTGTGGAGTAGCCGTCGTCGAGCGTCACGAAACCGAACTCGCGGGTATTCCAGAGGATGATCTCCTCTGCGAACCGCGACAGGTCGATGCCGATCTGCGCGGTGATGAAGGCGAACTCTGCGACGATGTCACGCGAGGCAGTTCCGTCAATGGAATTCTGCACGCTGCGGGTGAAACCGAGATCGTGCGCGACGGCGGCGGCATCCAGCCCGAGTGTGCTGCCGGCCAGAGCGCCGGAGCCATACGGTGAAACGTTTGCGCGCCCATCCCAATCGCTGATGCGCTCCAGATCACGCATCAGCGGCCAGCAGTGCGCGAGCAGGTGATGGGACAGCAGCACCGGCTGCGCGTGCTGCAGGTGCGTGCGCCCCGGCATCACGGCGCCGTGGTGCGCTTCGGCCTGCGCCGAAAGAGCGTCGATCAGCCTGATCACCTGGTCGGCGATCACGCCGGCATGATCACGCAGGTACAGCCGGATCAAGGTGGCGATCTGATCGTTTCTGCTTCGTCCTGCGCGCAGCTTGCCGCCGAGCTGGGCACCAGCGCGTTCGATCAAACCGCGTTCGAGGGCGCCGTGCACGTCCTCGTCGGAGGCGAGCGCGACGAACGCGCCGGTCTCGACATCCGCCCGCAGTTGCTCCAAGGCATCGTGCATGGCGGACAGTTCCGCCGCAGTCAGATAGCCCGCGGCGGCCAACGCGCGGGCGTGTGCCTGGGAACCAGCGATGTCGTACTTCGCCAGTTGCCAGTCGAACTGCGTCGACTTGCTCAGCGCGGCCAATTCGGGCGAGGGTCCGCCGGCGAACCGGGCTCCCCAGAGTGCTCCTGCCTGTCCGGCGCGATTCGGCGATGGCAATTCGGTCATTCCGCAGCCTCCCCGGTCTGTGCATTCCGTGCGTTCTGCGCCAGCAGCCACACAAGCAGCGCCTTCTGAGCATGCAGGCGATTCTCCGCCTCGTCCCAGACGACGCTCTGCGGGCCGTCGATCACGTCGGCGTCGACCTCATAGCCGCGATCGGCCGGCAGACAGTGCATGAACAGCGCATCTGGCTTCGCCAACGCCATCAGCTCGTTCGTCACCTTGTACGCGCCGAACGCGGTGAGTCGATGCGCCTTCTCCTCTTCGCGCCCCATCGAGACCCACGTGTCGGTCACCACGACGTCGGAGCCGGCAACAGCCTCGAGCGGATCGGTGTAGAGGGCAACGGATCCGCCTGTTCGCGGGGCGATCGCGTCCGCGTCGGCGACCACGCTTGCGCTCGGCGCATATTCGATCGGAGATGCGATGCGAACGTGCATGCCGGCCGTCACGCCCGCCAGCGCGTACGACTGGCCCATGTTGGACGCACCGTCGCCGAGGAAGGTGATCGTCGTACCGGCAAGCGCGCCGCGCTTCTGGGTGATCGTCAAAAGGTCAGCCAGCAGCTGACAGGGGTGGAAATCATCCGAGAGCGCGTTGACGACCGGCACGGTCGTGCCGCGCGCCATCTCCTCGAGCCCGGCCTGACCATACGTGCGCCAGACGATCGCCGCGACCATCCGCTCCAGCACCCTGGCCGTGTCCGATGGAGTCTCTTTGCCGCCGAGCTGGCTGTTCGCGGTGCTAATGATCAGCGGGCTACCGCCCAGATCGGCGATCCCCACCGCGAATGACACCCGGGTGCGTGTCGATGACTTGTCGAAGATCACAGCGACGGTCTGCGGGCCTGCCAAGGGAGCGACCGCGTAGCGATCGCGTTTGAGCTCAGCGGCCAGTGCCAGGATCTCCGCCTGTTCTGCCGGGGTGATGTCGTCGTCGCGCAGGAAGTGTCGTGTCATCGGGGTGCTTTCTGGAGTGAGTTGTCGTGAGCTGAGGGTGCGAGCGTTGCAAGCGCGGCGGCGAATCGTCGGCCGAACTCCGCAAGCTCGGCGTCGCCGATGATCAGCGGCGGTGCCAGCCGGATGGTGGACGCGTTCGGCGCGTTCACAATGAGTCCGTGTTCGAGGGCAGCAGCCACAAGAGCGCCGGCGACCGGCTGCGTGAGACCGATGCCGACCAGCAGACCCGCACCGCGCAACTCACCGACCAGCGGTGAGTGCAGGCCGCGGATGAGTGCGCGCAACTCTGCGCCGCGCACGGCGGCATTCTGGACGAGCTCGGCATTTTCGATCTCACCGAGCACAGCGTTACCGGCCGCCGTGGCCAGCGGATTGCCGCCGAACGTCGAACCGTGCTGACCCGCGCTGAACAACTCTGACGCACGGCCGAACGTCACAAGCGCTCCGATCGGAACACCCCCGGCGAGGCCTTTTGCGAGCGTGATCGCGTCCGGCACGATCTCGGCATGCTGAAAACCGAACCACCGTCCGGTTCGGCCGATACCGGTCTGGATCTCGTCCACGATCAACAGGGCGCCGTATTGCTTGCTCAGAACGCGCGCTCGTTTCAAGAAGCCGTCCGGGAGGTCGAGCACACCTGCCTCACCCTTGATCGGTTCGACGAACAGCGCCGCGACATGCTCATCGAATGCCGCCTCCAATGCGTCGAGGGTCGTGTCGATGTGCTCGACGCCGGCTGGCATCGGTTCGAACGGTTCGCGCATGTGCGGTTTGCCGGTCAACGCCATCGAGCCCATGGTGCGGCCATGGAACGAATTGTTCAGCGCCAGGATGCGTCGTTTCGTGCCGCCCGCATTGTTCAGCCGGGCGAGCTTGAAGGCGGCCTCGTTAGCCTCGGCGCCGGAGTTGCCGAAGAACACGCGGCCGTCAACGGCACCGGTCAACCGGACCAGCCTTTCCGCCAGCTCCAATTCCGGCGGAGTGGCGAAGTAGTTGGAGACGTGCGCGAGAGTGGCTATTTGGCGTGACACGGCATCCACCAGAACCGGATGCGCGTGGCCGAGCGCGTTGACGGCGATCCCGGCAAGGAAGTCGAGATATTCTTTGCCGTCGCCGTCCCAGACGTAGCAGCCTTCACCGCGCGTCAGCAGCAACTGCGGCATGGCGAGTGAGCGCATGATCGAGGCGTCGAAGCGCTCCTGCCACCGCGGCGCGGCGTCGGCCGTCGGCGGTGCTGTCACCCGATTTTTCGTTATGTCGTTCGCCGGATCTTTCGTTGGATCTGTCAGCTGCTGTGCACTCACGCTGGAACTACCTCCGTACCGATGCCGCTTTGGGTGAAGATCTCGAGAAGGATCGAGTGCGGCACCCGTCCGTCGATAATGGCTGCCTTGGCCACTCCCCCGTCAACGGCGTCCACACAGGCCGTCATTTTCGGAATCATGCCCGATTCCAGGGTGGGCAGGAGCCCGCGAAGGTCATCGAGATCGATCTTAGACACGAGCGAATCCCGGTCCGGCCAATTCCGGTAGAGCCCGGCGACGTCGGTGAGAATGACAAGCTTTGCGGCGCCGAGCGCGATCGCGAGTGCCGCGGCCGCCGCATCCGCGTTCACGTTCAGTGAGTCGCCTGGATGGTCGATGTCTGGGGCGATGGATGAGACCACCGGGATGCGGCCGGCGCGCAACTGGGCGTGCACTGCCTCGGGGTCCACCCCGACGATGTCACCCACCTGGCCGAGGTCGACGCTCTCGCCGTCGATCACCACCGAACGTTTTCGTGCCAGAAGCAAGCCGGCGTCCTCACCCGAAATCCCGGCCGCGAGCGGGCCGTGCTCGTTGATGTGCCCCACCAGGTCACGACTGATCTGGCCGGTCAGCACCATGCGCACGACCTCCATCGCCTCAGGCGTCGTGACACGATAGCCGCCACGGAATTCGCTTTCGATACCGAGCCGCTGCAGCATGGCCGAAATCTGCGGCCCGCCCCCGTGCACGACGACGGGTTTGATCCCGGCATAGCGCAGGTAGACCATGTCCTCCGCGAACGCCTTCTGCAACTCCGGGCTGACCATGGCGTTTCCACCGAACTTCACGACGATGATCTGGTGGTGGAAGCGCTTCAGCCACGGCAGCGATTCGATCAGCGTTGCGGCCTTGTCGGCTGGGTGCAGCTGTGAGCGGTCGAACGCGGCGGCTGGTTCCTGCGGCACGTTGTGCGTGTTCTGGTGCGCGTTCTCGTGCGCGCTGTGGGCGTTCTGAGCGTCCTCCACGTTCGCCTCGTTCAACTTGCGTACGCGCTGTTCTCATGCACATAGTCGTGCGTGAGGTCGTTGGTCAGAATTGTCGCCTGTGCGGCCCCGACCTGTAGGTCGATCAGCACGGTGACCGCGCGGGGCTTCAAGTCGACCTGATCGCGTGGTTCATCCGGGGCACCGTCGTGACAGACCCGCACGCCGTTCATCGAGACATCCACGCGATACGGATCGAACTCGGCAGCAGTCGTGCCGATTGCCGCAAGCACGCGTCCCCAGTTCGGGTCATTGCCGAAGATCGCCGTTTTGAACAGGTTGTTGCGGGCGACTGAGCGCCCGACCTCGACGGCCTCGGCCTCGCTGACCGCGCCGACAACTTCGATCCGGATGTCGTGACTCGCGCCCTCCGCGTCGGCCTGCAACTGCTCGGCGAGAGAACCGCACACCGCGGTGAGCGCGCTCGTGAATTCGGCGAGCTCCGGTTGAACAGCTGAAGCTCCTGAGGCCAGCAGCGTGACCTGGTCGTTCGTGGACATGCAGCCGTCGCTGTCCAGTCGATCGAAGGTGACCCGGGTTGCCCCGCGCAGGGCAGTGTCGAGTTGCTGGGCGTTCAGCACGGCGTCCGTTGTGATCACGACCAGCATCGTTGCGAGCCCCGGCGCCAGCATGCCGGCGCCCTTCGCGATAGCGCCGATGCTCCACCCGGCCCCCGCATGGGTCGCCGTCTTCGGGACGGTATCGGTCGTCATGATTGCTGCAGCTGCATCCGCACCGCCGTCGGGGCGCAGCGCCGCGATCGCCGCTGCGACGCCGTCGAGAAGTTTTCCGCGATCGAGTTGCTCGCCGATCAACCCTGTCGAGCAGACCAGCACGTCGCCCGCGGAGGTGCCCAGCCCCGCCGCGACGGCCTCTGCCGTGGCGTGCGTCGTCTGGAAGCCCTCTGCGCCGGTGAAGCAATTCGCTCCGCCGGAGTTGAGCACGATGGCCGATACGACGCCGTCGGAGGCGACCTGCTGAGACCACAGAATGGGATTCGCCTTAGCCCGGTTGCCGGTGAAGACGATGGCGGCGGACTGCAGCGGGCCGCGGTTCACCACCAGGGCAAGGTCCGGCTTCCCGCTGGTCTTCAGACCGGCAGAAACACCACTCGCCTCGAATCCTGCTGGCGTGGTCACACTCATGGCGCTACTCCATCCACACTGAGGCCGGATTGTTCCGGCAGGCCGAGCGCGATGTTCGCCGATTGGATTGCGGCCCCAGCGGTGCCTTTGGCCAGATTGTCCAATGCCAGAACGGCAATGACCCGGCCGACCGCCTCGTCGACGGCGATGCCGATCAGCGCGGTGTTCGCGCCGACGGTGTCGGCGGTGCGCGGCATCCGCCCCTCTTCGAGAACGTGTACGAATCTCTCGCCCCGATAGGTGTCTTCCCATGCTGCGCGCAGTTGTTCCGGTGTGGTCCCCGGCACAATGCGCGCGCTGACGGTGGCGAGGATGCCGCGTGCCATCGGCACCAGCACCGGGGTGAACGATACGGTCGGCGCGGTCGCGCCCGCCAGCCGCAGGTTCTGCAGGATCTCCGGGATGTGCCGATGCGTTCCGCCGACCGCGTACGGTGATGCGGACCCCATGATCTCACTGGCCAGATACATCGGCGCCAGCTTCTTGCCCGCACCGGACGGGCCGACGGCGAGCATGGCGACGATGTCCGTCTCCTCGACCAGCCCCGCTTTGATGCCGGGAGCGATCGCGAGCGAGACCGCGCTGGCGTTGCATCCGGGTGCCGCGATGCGCGTGGCGCCGGCGAGCCCGTCACGTAGCTTGCCTGTGACGGTCGGCAGCTCGGGCACGCCGTAGGCCCACGCCGCGTGATAGTCGCCGCCGTAATAGGTCGCCCAGTCGGATGGGTCGGTGAGGCGATGATCGGCCCCGCAGTCGACGATCAGGGTGTGAGCGTTGGCCGGATCTGCATCGAGGGCGGCCGTGATGGCGCCGGACGCCCCGTGCGGGAGGGCGAGGAAGACCACGTCGTGGCCGGAAAGGTTCTCAGCCGAGGTCTCGACGAGGGTGAGGTCTGCCAATGACCGTAGCTGGGGTTGGTGAACGGCCAGCGATTGCCCGGCGTTCGAGTGCGCGGTGACGGTGCGCACGTGGAAGTCGGGATGCTGCGCCAGGATGCGGAGGAGTTCTCCCCCGGCGTACCCCGAAGCGCCGGCAACGGCGACAGAGAGAGTCATGGTTCTACCTTATTGAGTGCACGGAAGCGGTGAGGAACGGCGGCGCCCACGCGACCCCTGTGAGACCGGATATCGGCGGGGTCGTACGAATGCGTCGCCTAGCTTCGGCGCTCGCCGCGGCGTCGGCGCAGGGCACGGGTCGACGAGACCTGTGTCACAGCGGTGCGCCGAATCGGTAGCATGCCGCGAGCATAGCGCGCGGAGGTTCTGCTGCGCGAATCGAGCCGCACTATTCCCGGATGCTCGCTCCGAACAACTCGCCGGCGCGCGCGGCACCGGCGAACTTGGCCTCGCTCGCCTCAGCAGCCGTGAGCGTGCGATCAGCGGCCCTGAACCGCAGCGCGAACGTCAGGCTCTTGGCTCCGTCTGAGACACCGGAACCGCGATAGTCGTCGATCAGCCGGATATCTTCCAGCAGTGCACCGGCGCCGTCTCTCACAGCGGCCAACACGTCGCCTGCCGGCGTTGCGTCGGCGACGACGAGGGAAAGATCCTGCGTTGCGGCGGGGAACGTCGAGATCGGATGCGCGTCGACGACATCCGGAGCGGCCGCGATCAGCGCGTCCACGTTCAGTTCGAGCACGGCGACCACGCGCGGAAGATCCGCTTCGACGGCGAGCGCCGGCAGCAGTTCTCCGGCGAAGCCCACCGCCCTGGCCGTACCGTCGACGGACAACAACAGTTCGGCAGTGCGCCCGGGGTGCAACGCGACGTGCGAACCCTGACGGAGGGTGAGTTCGAGCCCGAGCGCAGCGGCCACGTGGCGTGCGGCATCCAGCGCGTCCGCGAGGCCGGATGGCACAGCGGCCTGACCGGGCTGCTTGGCCAGCGCGTTGCCAAGGAACAGTGCACCCACGTGGCGTGGCTGCGGCGGAATACTCGCGTCCAACGCGGCGAGCACGTCGATTGTGGGGCGTGCCGCGCCCGGGGGCAATTGCACGCTGCCGTAAACCACGCCGGCGTCCGGTCGGAAGACGAGCCCGATTTCGAACAGGGCGAGATCGTTCAGTCCGCGGGACAGGTTGCGCCGGGCGATACCGATCAGCCCAGGCAACAGCGTCGTGCGCAGGTACGGCACGCTGGCATCCAGTGGATTCGCCAGGGTCACGGCGGTGACCGCTCCACCAGTCGGCGAACCGTAGGTTTCATTCTGCGCGGCCGTCACGAACGGGTACGCAAGCACCTCGACGAGCCCGGCCTCGGCCAGCGCGTCGGCTGCGGCTCGGCGCAGACGCTGTTCGCGAGTCAACCCGCGCCCGGGTGGCGCGACCGGCAGCACGGACGGGATGCGATCATATCCGACGATCCGCGCGACCTCCTCCGCCAGCGTTGACTTGTCGATGAGATCGGGCCGCCAACTCGGCGGCGTGACGTGCAGCCCGGCGTCCGCGCGCTCGATGTCTGCGCCGATCTCGACCAGCGACGAAGCGATCTCCTCCTCCGTGAAGTCGACTCCGATCAGGCCGGAGACATAGCCGTTCGGCAGGTCAATTGCCGGGAGAGGCGAGGTTGTGTCGTGGTGCGAGCCGAGCGCATCCGCTGTGCCGCCTGCCAGCTCCACGAGCAGCTGCACGACGCGGGCCGCGGCAGGTGCCGCGACCTCAGGGTCGACGCCGCGTTCGAAGCGACGGGATGCCTCGCTGGGCAACTTGTGACGTCGGGCGCTGCGCGCGATCGAGACCGGGTCGAAGTTTGCTGCTTCGACGAGAACATCGGTGGTCGTGGCACTCATTTCGGTGCGCGCGCCGCCCATCACTCCTGCCAGTCCGATCGGGCCGGCATCGTCTGTGATCAGCAGGTCCTGCGGGTCGAGGAGCCGAGTCTGATCGTCGAGCGTGACGATCTTCTCGCCCGGTAGCGCCCGGCGCACCGTGATGCCACCGACGAGTTTGTCGAGGTCGTAGCCGTGCAGAGGTTGGCCGGATTCGACCATGACGTAATTGGTGATGTCCACGGGCAGCGATAGTGATCGGATGCCGGCAAGCTTCAGCCGGGCGATCATCCAGGCCGGGGTCGGCCGGGTCGCGTCGATGCCGCGCACTGCCCGCGTCACGAACACCGTGGCGCCGATTCGGCCCCGGATTGGCGCGACGTCGTCGATGGCAACCGGGAAGTTCGCGGCATCCGGAGCCGGACCGGCATCGTCCTGCTTCGCAGGGTCGCGGAACGCCGAGCCGGTCGCGTGCGAGTATTCGCGGGCAATTCCACGGATCGACAGTGCGTAGCCGCGGTCGGGGGTCACGTTGACCTCGACCGCGGTGTCGTCAAGGCCGAGCAGAGCGATCGCATCCGTGCCGACCGGCGCATCGATGCCGAGTGCCGACAGACGAAGGATGCCGTCGTGGTCTTCACCGAGTGTCAACTCACGCGCCGATGCGATCATGCCATCGGAGATGTGACCGTAGGTCTTTCGGGCCGCGATCGGGAATGGCCCAGGAAGCACAGACCCCGGCAGAGTCACGACGACCTTGTCTCCGACGAAGAAGTTGCGTGCGCCGCAGACGATGCCGTGCACAGCAGGGCCGCCGTCAGCCGCGATCGCCTCACCAGGCGCGACGCGCACCTGGCACCAGCGGATGGTCTTGCCGTTGGTCTGCGGCTCCTCGACGAATTCAAGCACTTCGCCCACGACGATCGGACCGCTGAGCTCGAAGCGGTGAATGGCCTCCTCTTCCAGCCCGACCGACACGAGAGAGGCGTGCACGTCCTCCGGTGTCGTGCCGGGGGCGAGATCGACGAATTCCGCCAGCCAACTGAGGGGGACGCGCATCAGACCACCATTCCGAACTGCTTGCTGAAGCGGACATCGCCTTCGACGATGTCGCGCATGTCGTTGAGGTCCGAGCGGAATTGCAGCGTGCGCTCGATTCCCATGCCGAATGCGAAGCCGGAATATTCGTCTGGGTCGACTCCCGCCGCCCGCAGCACGTTGGGGTTCACCATGCCGCAGCCGCCCCATTCGATCCAGCGGGCGCCGCCCTTGGCGTGCGGCTGCCAGACGTCCATTTCGGCGCTCGGCTCGGTGAACGGGAAGTAGTTCGGGCGAAGGCGGATCTTCGCCTCGTCACCGAACATCTGCCGTGCGAAGTGTTCGAGCGTTCCTCGCAGGTGTGCCATGGTCAGCCCTTTGTCGACGGCGATGCCCTCAACCTGGCTGAATACCGGCGTGTGAGTGGCGTCCAGCTCGTCGGTGCGGTAGACGCGGCCCGGTGCCACCACGTACAACGGCACACCCCGCTCGAGCAGCGCCCGAATCTGCACAGGCGACGTGTGGGTGCGCAGTACGAGGTGCGATTCTGCGGGGGCGATGAAGAAGGTGTCCTGAAGTGCACGTGCCGGGTGATCCTCGTCGAAGTTGAGGGCGTCGAAATTGAACCACTCGTTTTCCAGTTCGGGCCCCTCCGCAACCTCCCAGCCCATACCGACGAAGATGTCCGCGATCTTCTCGTGCATTAAAGCGAGCGGATGCCGCGCCCCCTCCCGCCGCCGCGACGGCACCGCGGTGACATCGATGGTCTCGTCTGCCAGCCGCTGTTCGTCTTCTGCTGCCTGAATCTCGAGTTCCTTCGCGGCGAACGCCTGGTTCACCCGCCCGCGGGCCTGCCCGACGAGTTTGCCGAGGGTGGCCTTCTGCTCGGGGGCGACGCTACGCAAGGCCCCGTTGAGCTGGGCCAACGGCGAGTGCTCAGCCGTATGCGCCGCACGCACGAACTTCAGCGACTCGGAGTCTGTCGCCGCCGCGATCGCCGCGAGGGCGGCGTCGAGCGCCGCGGCCACTGCAGACTCGGAGATTTCAATTGATTCAGACACGATTCACAAGTTTAGCTAAGGCGCTGGAGCCCGAAGAATCGCTTGATGTCCAAGGTCGGCTGCGTTGCCGGGTCAACTGCGCTGGGCGAATGCGGACTCGTACAGGCAAACAGATGCCGCCGTCGCCAGATTCATCGACTCGGCACTGCCGTAGATGGGGACCGTGACGACGCGATCGGTCAGTTGCAGATCGGCGTCGGTGAGTCCGCGCGCCTCGTTGCCGAAGATCCATGCCGTCGGACGCGCCAGCAGCCCCTCGGTCCGCGCAAGCAGCAGGTCCTCCCCCTTGACGTCGGCCGCGAGCAGTTGGAGACCCGCCGCGCGAGCGCGAGCAGCGACATCCGCAAGCGTCGCGGAGACCGCGACGGGCAGGTGGAAGATCGATCCGGTCGACGACCTCACAACCTTCGGGTTGTACAGGTCGACGGACCGGCCGGTGAAAATCACCGCGTCAGCACCGGCCGAATCGGCCGCACGCACGATGGTGCCGGCGTTGCCCGGGTCGCGTACCTCTTCCAGAATCGCGAGCAGGCGCGGCTTCAGCCCAAAGACGTCTTTGAGCGATGTCGGAAACTGCCGGCACACGGCGACGAAGCCTTGAGGCGTCACCGTGTCGGACATCGATTCGAGCACCTGTTCTGAGACGAACACGGCCTCGAGCTGGGCGGCGCTGGCAGCCCTCGCGATCTCCGGGTGGCGCTCGAGTGCAGTCGGCGTTGCGAACAGTTCAACGACGAGTTCCGGGCGGAAGGTCAGTGCCTCGGCGGTGGCCTGCGGACCCTCCAACAGGAAGCTGCCCGTGTCGACCCGCGCGCTCTTCCTGGCCAGCTTGGCAACAGAGCGAACGCGGGGTGACCGTGGATTGTCGAGCACACTTCAAGTATGCCGCACGGGGAATGCGAATGGCCCGCAACGAGCTCGTTGCGGGCCATTCGACGGGTGGTATATCAGCGCAGGCTATGCGGCAGCCTCGACCTTGGGAGCCGAAGTGTTGGCCGGCAAGGCCTTCTTGGCTGTTTCGACGAGCGCGGCGAAGGTGGCAGGCTCTGTGACGGCGAGGTCGGCAAGAATACGGCGGTCCACCTCGACACCTGCCAGGTTCAGGCCCTGGATGAGGCGGTTGTAGGTGAGTCCGTTCGCGCGGCTCGCAGCGTTGATGCGCTGAATCCACAGGCGACGGAAGTCACCCTTGCGCGCACGACGGTCGCGGTAGCTGTAGACGAGCGAGTGGGTGACCTGCTCCTTGGCCTTGCGGTACAGGCGGGACCGCTGGCCGCGGTAGCCTTCTGCGCGCTCGAGGATGACCCTGCGCTTCTTGTGGGCGTTGACGGCCCGCTTTACTCTTGCCATTTTCTTATCGTCCTTACGTGTGTGCCGGCGTTACTTGCCGAGAAGCTTCTTGGCGACCTTGGTGTCGGCCTTGGACAACACCACTTCTTGGTTGAGACGACGCTTACGATCGCTCGACTTCAGTTCGAGATTGTGGCGCATGCCGGACTGCTGCTTCATGATCTTGCCGCTGCCGGTGACCTTGAAGCGCTTCTTGGCCCCGGAGTGGGTCTTCTGCTTGGGCATTATTTCTCCTGTTCGGTGACGGATGTGGTACCCGTCGCTTCAGCTGCCGTGTGAGCGGATGCGGAGTGTCCCCCGCGCGCCCTCGATGCAGCACGTTGTGCATTGGCTTCGCCCTTGACCTCTGACTTGTTCTTCAGGGGACCAATGACCATCACCATATTTCGACCGTCGATGGTCGGAGTCGATTCGACAGAACCGAATTCCGCAACATCCTCGGCAAATCTCTGAAGCAGACGAACGCCCTGCTCCGGGCGGGACTGCTCGCGACCACGGAACAGGATCATGGCCTTGACCTTGTCGCCGCCCTTCAAGAATCCCTCGGCGCGCTTGCGCTTGGTCTCGTAGTCGTGCTTGTCGATTTTGAGGCGGAAACGAACCTCTTTCAGGATCGTGTTCGCCTGGTTGCGCCGGGCCTCCTTGGCCTTCTGCGCAGCCTCGTACTTGAACTTGCCGTAGTCCATGATCTTCGCGACGGGCGGCTTCGAGTTCGGAGCCACCTCGACCAGGTCGAGGTCTGCTTCCTGCGCAAGACGCAGGGCGACCTCGATTTTCACGACGCCGACCTGCTCTCCGCCGGGACCGACGAGACGCACTTCGGGGACGCGGATACGGTCATTGGTACGGGGATCGCTGATGCGTTTCTCCTCTGGGTGAGCATGGTTACCGGCCACAAGCATCCGACGGTTGTCGACGCGTGACGAGAGAAGAAATTCGCGCACCCGGCAATGACGATCACTCGTCGTTCCGGCACGGCACCCAGACGACCGACACGATTTTCATCGCGTCGGCGGAGTGCGAACAACCCGGTAACCTAGTAAAGCGGTCAAGCGCGGGTGGGAGAATCTCCACTTTCGTTTCAAGACTGACGTCTTGAAGCCTGCAAAAGTCTAACAGATATCGCCAGCAACTCGTAAAGGACCATGATGACCGACGCCCCCGGCCAGCCGCTCGAGCAGGAGACTGCGCTGTTCGTGCAGGACGCCGACCAGAGCGCGGCCGTTGCCTCAGCGACTCGGGACATTGCGGATGTCGCCGCAATCGAGGTGATCACCACGGCGTCCGTGCATCTGATGAGCGCTGCGGCCGTCAAGTGCGGTCTCGCCGATGACCCCGAAACGCAGACCGACCTCGACGAGGCTCGCAAGCTGATCGATGCCTTGGCAGGATTGATCACTGCTGCCTCGCCCCACATCGGTGGTGAGCACGCACGCAGCCTGCGAGACGGATTGCGGTCCTTGCAGTTGGCTTTCCGCGAGGCGTCCGTCATACCCGACCCGATCGGCAAGGGCCCTGGCGAGAAGTACACCGGCCCGGTCAACTGAGTCAGGCTCGTTGCTGTTCATCGGGCCTCGCCGGTCAGGCTCGACCTCGATCCAGTGCGGCCCGATCAATCGGGCGCTGTCGTCAGCCGCACCGTGAGGGAATCGACCCGTGTGGCGATTGCGTCGTCTGCAGCCCATCGCGCAGCCAGTCGCGCCATCACCACATCGAGCTCCTGCTCGCTCAGTCCTGCCGCCAGCTGCAAGTGAACGACCAGCTCCGGTGCAGACAGCCGATATCCGGGGTCACCCGCCGTGAGTTCGACCGCATGAACGGCGAGTTCGCGCTCAATCGAGGTCGTGAACGCATCGCGCACGGCGGCATCCGAGTAGCTGGGAATCCATTGCTGACCCTGGGCGAGCGCCCACAGAGCCGGCCGACGCAACACGAATTCGGTGTCGCTGCCCGGGTCGAGCACCACGAGCTCTGTCTGCTCACTCGCGGCTCCCAAGGCCACCCGTGCTCCGTTCTGCGGCACGGGCCGCGCTTTCGGATTCCACGCACTCATGGTCGCAACACAGGAGAAGACCGGCAGGACATTGCGGCCTTCCGGCCCGGCGACCGTGACGATCGCAAGTTCCTGTTTCTTGTCCACCCGGCGACCGTGTTCGTCGACGCCTGCCTCCGCGAGGTGCGAGACCAGTGGAACCAGCAACCGCGCGTCGCGGAACGCGTCCACGACAGCCTCTGGCCCGCCGTGACCGTCGTGAAATGCCTGGAGTGCGACAGCCAATGCCGGCGTGACGGTGCCGTCGTCGGTCGCCGAGGTGTTCGCGCTGAAGTGCCGCCCGGCCCAGGGCTGGCCGGCGGAATCACTGGCGCGCGCATCACTCGCGTGCGAATCAGTCCCCGGCAACGTCCAAGGCTTCCGCCAGTGTGAACGCGCCCGCATAAAGCGCCTTGCCCACGATCGCACCCTCGACGCCGGACGGCACGAGCTCCCGCAGGGCGGCAATGTCGTCCAGGTTTGAAACGCCGCCGGAGGCGATCACGGGCCGCGCCGTTCGTGCCGTCACAGCCCGCAGCAATTCGATGTTCGGGCCCTGCAGGGTGCCGTCCTTCGTGACGTCCGTCACGACGTAGCGCGCGCATCCGGCTTCTTCGAGCCGGTCGATGACCTGCCACAGATCCCCGCCGTCCTTTGTCCAGCCTCGCGCCGCCAGGGTCGTGCCGCGCACGTCGAGGCCGACGGCGATGGCTTCGCCGTAACGCGTGATCACATTGGCAGCCCACTCGGGGTTCTCCAGCGCCGCAGTGCCGAGATTGATCCTTTTGGCGCCGATTTCCAGCGCGGATTCCAGTGACGCATCATCGCGAATACCGCCGGACAGTTCCACGTTGACGCCCCTGACCTGCTTGATCACCCGACGCAGGAGGGCACGGTTGTCGCCGCGCCCGAACGCGGCATCCAGATCGACGAGATGAATCCACTCCGCGCCCTGGGCAGCCCAATCGGCCGCAGCGGCCACCGGGTCGCCGTAGTTGGTCTCCGAGCCGGCCTCGCCCTGCGTCAGCCTAACCGCTTTGCCCGCCGCGACATCGACGGCGGGCAAAAGCAGAAGACGTGGTGTTCTGTTGAACTCACTCATGGTCGTTTTCGATCCTCGAATAGCAGTGACCGCGCCTATTCCGGCACAAGCCTCAAATTTAGCGCAGGCCGTTCACCCAGTTGCGCAACAGACGGATGCCGGCTTCGCCGGATTTCTCCGGATGAAATTGCGTGGCAGAAAGCGGCCCGTTCTCGACCGCCGCCAGGAACCTCGACCCGTGCGTCGCCCACGTCAGCGCCGGCTCCCGGAAGGCGCGGCCCGACTCGATCTGCCACTCATGTGCCGCAAAGGAGTGAACGAAATAGAAGCGCTGATCGCGAACGCCGTCGAAAAGGACGGAGCTTTCAGGAGCTTCGACCGTATTCCAGCCGATGTGCGGGAGGATCTCGCTGCGCAGTTCGGTGACCTCGCCGGGCCACTCGCCAAGCCCGTCCACATCCGTTCCGAACTCCACACTGTGTTCGAACAGCACCTGCATACCGACGCAGATGCCCAGCACCGGCCGGTCGCCTGCCAATCGACGGTCGATGATCTCGTCGCCGCGCACCGCACGCAGTGCGTCGATGACGGCATGGAATGCGCCAACACCGGGCACCACGAGTCCGTTCGCCTCGCGAGAGCGCGCCGCGTCGGCTGTGAGCTGTACTCGGGCACCGGCCGCCTCGAGCGCCTTCGCGGCCGAATGCACGTTCCCAGACCCATAGTCGAGGACGACGACCAAGGGCTGAATCACAGGGCGCCCTTTGTCGACGGGATACCGACGATGAACGGGTCAAGCGCTTTGGCCTGACGGAATGCACGCGCGAACGCCTTGAACTCCGCCTCGGCGATGTGGTGCGGGTCACGTCCGCCGAGCACTGTGATGTGCGTTGTCAGCGCTGCGTTGAACGCGATCGCCTCGAACACGTGCCGCACCATGGATCCGGTGAAATGACCGCCGATCAGGTGGTACTGAAAACCTGCGGGCTCGCCGGCGTGCACGAGGTAGGGTCGGCCTGAAATGTCAACGACCGCCTGGACGAGGGCTTCGTCGAGCGGCACGAGGGCGTCGCCGTAGCGGGCGATGCCACTCTTGTCTCCCAGAGCCTGCACGATCGCCTTGCCGAGCACGATCCCAACGTCCTCGACCGTGTGGTGCACGTCGATCTCGACGTCGCCGGATGCGCGGACCGAGAGATCGGTCAACGAGTGCTTCGCGAACGCGGTGAGCAGATGATCGAAGAACGGCACAGAGGTATGAATGTCCGCAATCCCCGAGCCATCCAAGTCGAGGGACAACTCAATGCTCGACTCTGTCGTCTCTCTCTGAAGCTGCGCGATGCGCGTACCGGTGCTCATGATTCACAACCCTAGCGGCGCGATGACACTGTTCGCCTGCACGCTGAAGCGTGCGGCCGCATCGAGAAATGCGGTCGTCTCGGTCTGCGTGCCAGCACTCACGCGAAGGTGGCCGGGAATGCCGACGTCGCGGATCAATACCCCGTCGGCCAGCAGCGCCTCGAACATCGCGTGCGGGTCGGCGACACCTCCGAATAGAACGAAATTACTGCCACTGTCGTGCGGGAGGTAGCCGAGCGCAGTCAAGCCCTGCCCGATGCGGTCACGCTGGGCGCGGATGTCGTCGACCATCGCGAGCATCTCATCGGCGTGCTTCAGTGCGGCGATCGCGGCAGCCTGCGTGAGCACGGACAAGTGGTAGGGCAGACGGACCAGGCGCATCGCATCCGTCACCGCGGGGTCAGCGGCGAGGTAGCCGAGTCGCACGCCGGCGAACGCAAACGCCTTACTCATCGTGCGGGAGACGATCAAGCGGTCGCGTCCGGGGAGCAACGTCAGCGCGCTCGGCTGACCCTTTGGCATGAATTCGGAGTAGGCCTCATCGACAACGACGATCCCATCGGTCGCTTCGTATGCCGCGGCAATCACATCCAACGACAACGGCGTTCCTGTCGGATTGTTCGGCGCACACAGCAGGATGACGTCGGGGTGAGTGCGATTGATCCACTCGACAGCATGCGCGGGCGACACGCTGAACTCGTCGCCGCGGTCCCCCGCGACCCACCGCGTTCCGGTTCCGTTCGCCAGGATCGGGTACATCGAGTACGTCGGAGCGAAGCCAAGAACGCTCCTTCCGGGCCCGGCGAATGCTTGCAGGATCTGCTGCAAGACTTCGTTGGACCCGTTGGCTGCCCAAATGTTGTCAGCCGTAAGTCCATGACCGAGATAGCCGGCAAGCGAGTGCCGCAGTTCGGTGAATTCACGATCCGGATAGCGATTCGCGCGACCGACCGCATCCGACAGCGCCGCAACGATGTCCCGCGCAACGGCATCGGGGATCGGATGCGTGTTCTCGTTCACGTTCAACGCGACCGGCACATGCTTCTGCGGCGCCCCATACGGAGCCTTTCCTCGCAGGTCGTCACGCAGTGGCAGATCAGAAAGTGAACTCACCCCTCAATGCTAGAGCTTCGGCGCTGCCTCGCCGGGCCCACAGAACCGCGGTCAGCGGTCGTACTGAGCCGGGATGGCAAGACGCTGGCCGGGCACGAGCACCGACGTGGACAGCTGGTTGAGATCGGTGATCGCAGCGACCACGTCGCGCGGATCGGCGGACGGGGCTACTGTTTCGGCAATCTTCCACAGTGACTCTCCGGTCGTCACAGTCACGTGCGAAAACGAAGTGGTGTTTCCACCGCCGGACGCTGCGGCCGCTGCCCCATTGAACCCAAAAGCGAGCAGTGCGGCGAGCAACGGCGTCGCGGTCAGTACCGTCAACACCACACGCCCGCGTCGGGTGAGACGCAGGCGCATTCGCGCTGCCGGTGCGATGCTCGCGGTGCTCATGACTGCCTCCTGGCCGCTTCGTCGGAACCGGTCGCACCGTTTCCGGTGAGGCCGACCCGAGTGAATTGATTCGTATCCGGCGTTCGGCCGGAACCGCCGGATACGAAACTCTGTTCCGAATATATCTTCGAAGTCACGTGATTTCAACCCTATCTTCGTACAAATGTCAAAAAAGTTTCAGACACGCTCGAACAGGTGTTTGCCTTGTGGCGGTTCAGCAGATACAGTTTCGACTGTCTGGATCACATGCAACCAGGCACCACCGACATTCGGTTATCCGAACGGTGTTTGCTCATCCGAATCGAGCGGTCGCATGGCGAGAAGGGACGCACGACGTGGCGAGCAAGGGCGACGAACCGAAGCAGCGGGGCACCCGGCGGCGCAAGTCTCTGAGTGAGAAGCAACTGTCGATTCTGGACTTCATCCAGAGGTCGGTGAGCCAGCGCGGTTATCCGCCCAGCATGCGCGAGATCGGCGATGCCGTCGGGCTCGCCTCGCTGTCCAGCGTTACACACCAGCTCAACCAACTCGAGTTGAGCGGCTATCTTCGACGCGACCCGAACCGTCCGCGTGCCCTCGAGATCTTGATCGACATCCCCAGCACAACCGGCGACAGTGCGGACTTCGAGAATTCGACCCCGGTCGGCGACGCCGCCATGGTGCCGCTGGTCGGCCGAATCGCTGCCGGCATCCCGATTACTGCGGAAGAGCAGATCGATGAGGTCTTCCCGCTGCCGCGCCAGCTTGTCGGAAACGGCACGCTATTCATGCTCAAAGTCGTCGGAGAGTCGATGATCGACGCCGCGATCTGCGACGGCGATTGGGTCGTCGTTCGTCAACAGAGCGATGCCGAGAACGGCGACATCGTTGCGGCGATGCTCGACGGCGAAGCCACGGTCAAGGTCTTCCGCCAGCGCGACGGTCACACCTGGTTGCTCCCGCGAAACAGTGCGTTCGAACCGATCGTCGGCGACTTCGCCGATGTACTCGGCAAGGTCGTCGCCGTGCTCCGCTCCGTTTAGAGTCTCCCGCGCCCACGTTTCGATCTCGTCAGTGGGCACGGACCGTGCGCACAGGCAGGCAAGCGGGTTAGACCGCCACGGCGTTTGCGCGCACGGCGCGCGTCGCCTCCAGAATGTTCTTCAACGACGCCACAGTCTCGTCATAGCCGCGCGTCTTGAGCCCGCAGTCCGGGTTCACCCAAACTTGTCGCGGCGGGATCGCATCCAGCGCCTTCTGCAACAGTTCGGTCACCTCGGCGACCGACGGCACGCGGGGCGAATGGATGTCGTAGACGCCCGGCCCGATGCCGTGATCAAACCCGCTGGTCTTGATGTCGGCAACGACCTCCATCCGGCTTCGTGCTGCCTCGATGCTCGTCACATCCGCGTCAAGGTTCTTGATGGCGTCGATGACCACACCGAATTCCGAATAACACAGGTGCGTGTGAATCTGCGTCTGCGCTTCAACACCTGCGGTGGCAAGCCGGAACGATCCGACCGACCAGTCGAGGTAGGCGGGCTGATCCTTCTTTTTCAGCGGCAGCAGCTCGCGCAGCGCCGGCTCGTCGACCTGGATGATCCGGATGCCCGCGGCCTGCAGATCCGCAATCTCGTCCCGTAGAGCCAGCGCGACCTGGTTGGCCGTGTCGCCCAGCGGCTGGTCGTCGCGCACGAACGACCAGGCAAGGATCGTCACAGGGCCGGTGAGCATCCCCTTGACCGGTTTCGTCGTCAGCGATTGCGTGTAGCTGGACCAGCCCACGGTGATCGGGTTCGGCCGCGAGACATCGCCCCAGAGGATGGATGGACGCGTGCAGCGACTGCCGTAGGACTGCACCCATCCGTTCTGGGTCACGACGAAGCCGTCGAGGTTCTCGGCGAAGTACTGCACCATGTCGTTGCGCTCGGGCTCCCCGTGGACGAGCACGTCAAGGCCGATCTCCTCCTGCAGGTCGATCACGCGACGGATCTCGGCCTCCATGGCCTCGCGATAGTCCGCCTCGCTGAGGTCTCCTTTTGCGAAGTGAGCACGGCTCCGGCGGATCTCGCCGGTCTGCGGGAACGACCCGATGGTCGTTGTGGGCAGGAACGGCAGGTCGAGCGCTGCATTCTGGGCAACGACGCGATCCGCATAGGCACCGCGGTGGAAGTCGGCTTCTGACAGCCCGGCGATACGCTCACGCACGGCCGCGACCCGCACGCCTGTGGCGTTGTGTCGCTGTGCAAGTGCCGCGGATGCCGCGTCCAAGTCACTCTGGATCTCCTCGTGCCCGTCATCCAAACCACGAGCAAGAACCGCGACTTGGCCGACCTTCTGATCGGCGAAGGCCAACCAGCTCTTCAGTTCGTCGGAGAGCCGAGGCTCATCGTCAACATCGTGCGGTACGTGCAGGAGCGAGGTCGATGTGGCTGCGGCGACGTTAACCGTCAACGCGAGCAGACTCTCCAGCTTGCCGAACGCCGCTTCGAGGTCGCCACGCCAGACGTTGTGCCCATCCACGACCCCGCCGACCAGCGTCTTGGCCCGAAGCGCCGTACGCGTGGGGTCATCGAGATCGGCAACCGCCGGGACCGACCCGCGCACCAGGTCAAGACCGATCGCCTCTACGTTGCTCCCCGCGAGCACGGGCACAGCGTCATCGAGGCTGCCGTATGGGGCCGCCACGAACAGCGCCGGCCGATCGGTCGCTTCGCCGAGCGAGGCGTAGGCGGCGCGGGCCGCTTCGAGAACGTCCGCACGGGCATCCGCAATGCTCTCGCTCACGAGGGCAGGCTCGTCCAGCTGCACCCACTGCACGCCGGCGGCGCTCAATCGCGCCAGGAGCTGCTGGTAGACCGGCAGCACCTCGTCGAGCCGCGACAACGGCCTGAATCCGGCAGGAGCCGCATCGCTGGGTTTGCTCAGCGCGAGGAAGGTGACGGGGCCGACGATCACCGGGCGGGTGCGGTAGCCGGCGTTCGCGGCCTCCTCGGCCTCGCGCACGATGCGGTCGGACGCCAGCGAGAAGACGGTCTCCGGCCCGATCTCCGGCACTAAGTAGTGGTAGTTCGAGTCGAACCATTTGGTCATCTCCAGGGGCGCCCGGTTCCCTTCGCCCCGCGCCAATGTGAAGTACCCGGCCAGATCGAGCGATCCGTCCTCCCCGACAAGAGTGCTGAAACGCTCCGGCACAGCACCGAGCGTGACCGCTGCGTCGAGCATCTGATCGTAGTAGCTGAAACTTGCCGGAATCGACGAGTCGGCACGCCCCAGCCCGAGTGCACAAAGGCGCTCCCGAGTCACAGCGCGCAACTGCGCTGCGGCCTGCTCAAGTTCGGCTGAACTGATCGTGCCTGCCCAGAACGCCTCGACGGCCTTCTTGAGTTCGCGCCGGCGCCCGATTCTCGGGTAGCCGAGGATCGTCCCGGTTGGGAAGGGGGTCGTGCGCGTCATGCTGGTTCCTTTTCGGTGCTGGTGGTGAGAATGCCGCATCGTTCGAGAACGGCGAGGACGGTGTCGTGCTGGTTGAACGTGTACAGGTGAATTCCGGGCGCTCCTCCGGCGATCAAACGAGCTGCGAAGCGCGCGGCATGGTCGATTCCGATTTCTCGTTGCCCTTGCTCTGTCGGCTCGATCTCGAGCTGGATGGCGAGTTCGCTTGGCATGTCCTCGCCGCTGAGTTCGAGCATCCGTCGGAGCCGGGCAGGACTGGTGACGGGCATGATGCCCGGCAGAATCGGGAATTCGACACCCGCTTGCTTCGCCCGTTGCGCGAAGGCGAGATAGTCGTCAGCGTGGAAGAACAATTGGGTGATCGCGAGGTTGGCACCTGCCGCCTGCTTGGCCAGCAGTGTGTCGATGTCTTGGCTGACCGAACGCGACCGCGGGTGCCCGTTCGGGAAGGCCGCAACGGCAATCGTGACGCGTTCGCGCCTGCTGCGCACCGTTCGCAGGTCTGGGCGGCCCGGCACTGACAGTTCGCTGTACGGCACCCGTTCCGCTTGCACGCGGTGGATCAACTGCACGAGTTCTGCGGCGCTATGCAGATCGCCGAGCACTGGCTGGCGCCCTGCCTGATCGTCGGCAGTCTGACCGGTTGGCGGGTCGCCGCGCAGCGCAAGGAAGCTGCGCACGCCTGCGTCCAGGAATTCATGGATGAGGCGGTTGGCTTCTGCGTGGGATGAGCCGACGCACGTCAAGTGCGCCATCGGGTCAACGGTCGTGTTTTGCTGGATGTAGCGGACAACATCCAGCGACGAGGAGCGCGATGACCCGCCCGCCCCGTATGTGACCGAGATGAAGTCAGGGTTCGCGGCGGCCAGGCGATCGATCGTCTGCGGCAGCCTGGCGGCGGCAGCGTCGGTGCGCGGCGGGTACAACTCGAACGAAAACGGCGTGCCGGCCGGACATCGGCTTGTGCCGGTGTCTTCGTGCTGTTGCTGGCTCATGCGCGTGGATCGTCTCCTGGATGATCAGACACGCACAACGCCGGTTGGCCGCGCGCGTCCGTTGTGGAACGCAGGCCCGAGGGCCGGTCGCGGGCGGGTGCCGGGCTCGGCTGTCGCTCCACATCGACACGAACGGTCAAGCGCATGCCGATGTTTGTGGATCAAGAATACCAAGGCGGCGTGAGGCTGCAGCGGTCGTTGCGTACTGTTACGGTGCTGCGGTCTCGGTTGCCCGGGAGGCGGCATCCGTCTCTGCGAACGTTTCGAAGGCCGGCGCATACTCGGGCATCACGAGAGCGCGAACGCGAGTGCCGTCTTCGACGTAGGCCGTCTCGATCACTCGGCCACGTTCGTGCAAAGCAGAGATCAGATCGCCTCTGTCATACGGGATCAGAAGCGTCAACTCGATCGACGGGTCCGGCAACAGGCGCGCGATCGCGGAAAGAACGTCGTCGATGCCCTCCCCGGTGCGCGCTGATGCGAAGACGGCGTTCGGCTCGATCCCTCGCAGGACGAGCCGGCGATCGTCGTCGAGGAGATCAGCCTTGTTGAAGATCACCAACTCCGGCACGTCGCGCGCGTCGATCTCGCGGATGACGTCACGAACGGTTGCCAGCTGACTGGCCGGATCCGGATGCGATCCGTCGACGACGTGCACGATCAGGTCGGCGTCGGCCACTTCTTCCAGCGTGGAGCGGAATGCCTCCACCAGTTGATGCGGGAGATTGCGGACGAAGCCAACGGTGTCTGTGAGGGTGTAAAGCCGGCCATCGGCCGTCACCGATTTGCGAACGGTGGCGTCGAGAGTCGCGAAGAGCGCGTTCTCGACAAGTACCCCGGCGTTGGTGATCCGGTTGAGCAGGCTCGACTTGCCGGCGTTCGTGTAGCCGGCGATCGCGACAGACGGTACCGCGTTGCGCTTGCGGTTGGCGCGTTTGGCTTCGCGGGCCGGTTTCATGGCTGTGATCTGCTTGCACAGTTTGGCCATGCGGGTGTGGATGCGCCGCCGGTCCAGTTCGATCTTCGTCTCGCCAGGACCACGGCTGCCCATGCCTGCGCCCGCACCGCCGACCTGCCCGCCGGCCTGGCGGCTCATCGATTCGCCCCAGCCGCGCAGCCGCGGCAGGAGATACTCCAGCTGAGCCAGTTCGACCTGCGCCTTGCCCTCACGCGACTTCGCATGCTGGCTGAAGATGTCCAGAATCACAGCGGTGCGGTCGATCACCTTGACCTTGACAACGTCTTCGAGGGCGCGCCGCTGACTCGGTGCCAATTCGGTGTCTGCGACGACGGTGTCCGCGCCCAGCGAAGCGACAATGCCCTGCAGCTCCTGCGCTTTGCCGCGGCCGAGATAGGTGCTCGGGTCGGGGTGCGGTCGTCGCTGCAGGAGCCCGTCGAGTACGACGGCGCCCGCCGTCTCGGCCAGCGCGGCAAGTTCGCGCATCGAGTTCTCCGCATCGGTTTGGCTGCCCTGCTGGTAGACACCGATCAGAACGACGTTCTCCAACCGCAGCTGCCGATATTCGACCTCTGTGACGTCTTCCAACTCCGTTGACAGGCCGGCGACGCGGCGCAGTGCTGCGCGCTCCTGCCGGTCAAGTTGATCGCCGTCTACGCCGCCAATGCTTTCGTCGTAGCCTTCGCCGTCGCCGTGCTGCAGCGCCTGTGCTCCCGTACTGAACAGGGAGTAGCCGGATGCTCGTGTTTCGGCGTGCGCAAGCACCCTGGCGACCACGTCGTTGTTGTCGGCCGGTGTCTGGTCATCGGAATTCTCGCGCTTGTCACTCATTCCTGTTAACCCTAGCCGCCCGAACTTGCGGTACCTTTCCCGTATGGCAAGCGGCGACCACTATTTCAGCTCTGCCCCGACAAGCGATGCCCGGTTGCGACCGTTCACGGTGCGCCTTGCCGATCAGACCTATGAACTGACGACGGCGAACGGAATCTTCAGCCCGGAGCGCATTGACACGGGGACACAGGTGCTTCTGGCGAACACCCCACCGGCACCGCCTGGTGGTGATCTGCTCGACCTCGGCTGCGGGTGGGGGCCGATCGCGCTCACCCTCGCGTTGACATCGCCGCACGCGCGTGTGTGGGCTGTCGACGTGAACGAGAGGGCACTTGACCTGGTGCGTCGCAACGCTAAGACGATGGGCCTGCCGAACATCACGGCGGCCCTGCCTCAGGACGTGCCGAACACAGTAGCTTTTGCGACGATTTGGTCGAATCCGCCGATCCGGGTCGGCAAGAACGAACTTCACGGCATGCTCGAGCACTGGCTCCCGCGTCTGGATGCGGAATCGGACGCGTGGCTCGTCGTGCAGCGCAACCTCGGCTCCGATTCGTTGCAGCGTTGGCTGCAGGCGACGCTCGATGGCCGCTTTCACGTCAGCCGCTCGGCGACGAGCAAGGGTTATCGAGTGCTGCGAGTACGTCACAAGGGCTGACGTCCCCGCGCGCAAGGGCTGCGGTGCAAGCGAATCAGGCAAGCACCAGCGTGCCGTCGTAGACAAGCTCGGCCGGGCCGGACAGCCCGACATGCTCGCCGTCCTCCGTCGCGAACATCCGCACTCCGAGGGTGCCCCCGGGGACCTCGACCCGCCAATCGTTCGGCGCTTTGCTTCCGGCGTAATAGCGGATGGCCAGAGCCGCAGCCGCGGTGCCTGTACCGCAGGACAGCGTTTCGCCCACGCCGCGCTCATGCACTCGCATGGTGATGCGCCCGACGCCGTCTTTCACCAGCGGCTCCATCGGAACGACGAATTCGATGTTCGCACCGTCGACCGGTTCCGGGTCGAGCTGCGGCACGTAGGTGAGGTCCGCTGCCGCGAGCTCCGACTCGTCCGCGAGGGCGACCACGACATGCGGGTTGCCGATACTAATGCCGAGCCCTGGGCGTGCGACCGGCACCTCTTTTGCACGAACGAGCGGCTCGCCGCCTTCGAGGCGCCAACGGCCGAGGTCGACCTGGAAACCTCTTGTGCTGCGCTGCACGTCGCGCACTCCGGCGCGGGTGCCGATCGGCAAAGTTTGCCCATCCGCAAGCGTGGCAAAGCCGTTCTCAATCAAATACTGCACATAGACGCGGATGCCGTTTCCACACATTTCGGCGGGCGACCCGTCAGCGTTGTGGTAGTCCATGAACCATTCGGCGTCCGCATCTTCGACAAGCGCCGTTGCACCCTCCGCGAGGTTTTCGGAACGCACGGCTCTGATCACCCCGTCGGCACCGACCCCGAAATGGCGGTCGCAGATTGTCGCGATCTGGCTGACACTGAGTTCGACGGCGCCGTCTGGATCGGCGAACAAGACGAAGTCGTTGCCCGTTCCGTGGCCCTTGGTGAAATGAAGCGTGATCGCCATTGTGCAAGTCTATGGTCTGATCGTCAGTGCGGTTATCACGCCATCGACCAGCCCAGGGTCTGCGGAATCGAACCAGACCAGGTCTGCGTATCGCTTGAACCAGCTCACCTGGCGCCGCGCATAACGACGGGTCAACTGTTGCGTCTGACTGATTGCGTCCGCCTGGCTCAACTCGCCATGCAATTGCAACAGTGCTTGCGCATAGCCGATCGCCCGACTCGCCGTGCCTCCACTCTCAAGGCCTGCCGGGATCAGCGACGCGACCTCCTCCAGCATGCCCCTGGCCCACATCCGCTCGACCCTCGCATCCAGTCGCGCTGTGAGCTCGCCCCGAGGGGTGTGCAGGCCGATGAGGCGGGCCTCACGCCAGGCGGTTGGCCTGACGGGCAACGCGCCGCCGTGCCCCTGCCCGGAAAGCTCGAACACCTCCAGTGCTCGCACGATCCTGCGCCCGTTGGCGGGGTCGATGCGATCGGCGGTGTGCGGTTGCACCGTTCGGAGGCGTGCGTGCAGCCACCCCGGCCCTCGCTCGTTGAGTTCGTTCTCCAGCCGCGCTCGAACCGTTGGATCGCGAGGTGGGAATGCGAAATCGTAGATCACAGACGAGACGTAGAGGCCGGACCCGCCGACCAGGATCGGCACGGCGCCGCGTGCCGTGATCTCTTCGACCAGGGCGCGCGCCCGTGGCTGGTACCAGGCGACGCTCGCGTCTTCTGTGACGTCGAGAACGTCCAGCAAGTGGTGCGTTATGCCACGCCGTTCCGCCGGCGACAGCTTCGCCGTGCCGATGTTCATGCCGCGATACAACTGCATGGCGTCGGCGTTGATGATTTCCGCGCGGCCACCGATTTGCTCAATGCGCTCGGCAACCGAAAGCGCGCATTCTGATTTGCCGGTTCCAGTCGCACCAACGATGACGATGAGTTCGCGGACCGCCGAAGACCGACTCCACTCACCCGGCGCGGCGCTCACGCGGGAGGCTGCACCGGGCGAAGCGTCGGGAGTCCGAGGGACACGCGACCTGCGCCACCATGTCCGTGTGCGCTCGGCGCAGGCACGGCACACGAATCGGCCTGCACGCGATCCCAGGCGTCGCCTGCCCTGGTGCGGCGAATGCGCAGCGGCGCACCGTCTGGAGCGTCTGCGATCAGATAGAACGGCGCTGCCTTACTGACGATCACGGTCACCACGTCGCCCGGCCGTGGCACGTCAGAGCCGGCCGGCACCTCGAAATGCACCAGCCTGCTGTCATGGGCACGCCCGCTCATGCGATGGGTGGCTTCGTCTTTCTTTCCTTCTCCGTTTGCCACGAGCAGTTCGACCTCACGACCGACGACCTTCTGGTTCTCTTCCCACGAGATCTCATCCTGCAGCGCGATCAGTCGGTCGTAGCGATCTTGTACGATCTCCTTCGGCACCTGATCGGCCATCGTCGCAGCCGGGGTGCCAGGGCGGATCGAGTACTGGAACGTGAATGCAGACGAAAACCGAGCGGCACGCACAACCCGAAGAGTCTCTTGGAAGTCTCCCTCCGTCTCGCCGGGGAAGCCGACGATGATGTCCGTACTGATTGCTGCATGCGGAATCCGCGCACGCACTCGGTCGAGGATGCCGAGAAACTTCTCTGACCGGTAGGAACGGCGCATTGCACGCAGGATGCGGTCCGAGCCCGACTGCAACGGCATATGCAATTGCGGCATAACGGTCGGTGTCTCGGCCATCGCATCGATCACGTCGTCTGTGAATGCTGCCGGATGCGGGCTGGTGAACCGAATGCGTTCCAGCCCCTCGATCGCTCCAGCCGCACGCAGCAGTTTGCCGAATGCGGAGCGGTCACCGAACTCCACGCCGTACGAGTTGACGTTCTGCCCCAGAAGCGTGACCTCGATGACTCCGTCGTCGACCAGTGTTTGCACTTCGGCGAGAACATCGCCGGGACGACGGTCTTTCTCTTTGCCGCGAAGTGAGGGCACGATGCAGAACGTGCAGGTGTTGTTGCAGCCAACAGAGATCGATACCCAACCGCTGTAACTCGATTCCCGCTTCGCAGGCAGAGTCGACGGGAACGTTTCGAGGGCCTCGAGGATCTCGATCTGTGCTTCGTTGTTGTGCCGGGCTCGTTCCAGCAGGCTCGGCAGCGAACCCATGTTGTGCGTGCCGAAAACCACATCGACCCATGGTGCCTTGTCGAGGATGACGTTCTTGTCTTTCTGTGCAAGACATCCGCCAACGGCGATCTGCATGCCCGCGTGGCGCCGTTTCACCGAGGCGAGGTACCCGAGGTTTCCGTAGAGCTTGTTGTCGGCGTTCTCGCGCACGGCGCAGGTGTTGATGACGACGATGTCCGCCTCGCTACCGTTGGCCGAGACATAACCGGCAGCCTCAAGGGACCCGGCCAGTCGTTCGGAGTCGTGCACGTTCATCTGGCAGCCGAAGGTGCGCACCTCATAGGTTCGTGCCCGCCCGCTTTCGTCGATGGCGGCATCGGAGCGAGCGATGACAGAGCGCGTTTCGGCGATCGTGGAAGGCATAGCGGTGGTCATAGTGCGTCTATTCTACGTTTTGCGGGCCGCGAGGCCACTCGACCGCGGTCTTGTTCGAGATGCGGCGAGCGGTCGGGCAGCGTTCTATCGGAACCGAACGCCCGGCCGCCTGGTTTCCATTGCCGACTCGACGGCGTTCCTGATGATCTCCGACGAGTAGCCTTTGCGGGCAAGAAAGCCATTCAGCCGTCGCCTCGCGGTCTCGTCATCGACGCTGTTGAGCTGGCCGACGCGCTTGTGCGCCAGCTCGAAGGCGCGTTCGCGTTCATCGTCGTCGTCGATCTCGGACAGTGCATCGTCAATGATGTCTTGATCGATGTGTCGCCGTCGAAGTTCATGCGCGATCGCTTGACGGCCGAGCCCCTTGCGTGTGTGCTGGGTGTACACGAGGGTGAGCGCGAAGGCGGCATCGTCAAGCAAGCCGAGCCGCTCGAGTCGATCGAGTTCCGCAGTCGCAGCGTCGTCGGCCACCTCGCGCTTCTTCAGGACCTGCTGCAGTTCCCACCTCGACATTCCGCGCCGTGCGAGTTGATGGATCGACACGTTGGCGGCACGCTTCGACGTTCGCTCTTTTGCATCCTCGAATTGTTCCTTCGGCACGCGTTGCCGCGCGACGCGATTGAACGCGCCCTCGGTTTTGGCGTTCGGCCGCGCCCCAGGCAGATAGGCGACGGGAGCGAGTCCTTCCGTGCGTTCTTGCCCGGCCGCGGAGTCCTCGGCCGACGGGAATCGAACGATCATGACATCACCGGCAGATCTGCAGGAACGCCTAAGCGCCCTTGCGCTTCGCGAGTTTGTCTCCGATGGAATCAACGTTGTCGATGATGTCCTCTGTAACGGCAGCCGGCGCATTCGGATCGGCGACGATACCCAGCTTCACCTTGATCTTTTGCTCGATCTCGTTCGCAATGTCCGGGTTCGCAAGCAGGAAGTTTCTCGAATTCTCCTTGCCCTGACCGAGCTGGTCGCCATCATAGGTGTACCAGGCGCCCGACTTCTTGACGATGGAGTGTTCGACTCCGAAATCGATCAGACTGCCCTCCCGCGAGATGCCGATGCCGTAGAGGATGTCGAACTCTGCCTGCTTGAACGGCGGTGCCATTTTATTCTTGACAACCTTCACGCGCGTACGGTTGCCGACGGCCTCTGTGCCGTCTTTCAACGTTTCGATGCGTCGAATATCCAGTCTCACCGACGCATAGAACTTTAACGCCTTACCACCGGCCGTGGTTTCGGGGCTCCCGAAGAACACGCCGATCTTCTCGCGGAGCTGGTTGATGAAGATCATCGTCGTGTTCGTCTGGCTGAGCCCACCGGTCAACTTGCGCAGCGCTTGTGACATCAGTCGTGCCTGCAGGCCGACATGGGAGTCACCCATCTCACCCTCGATCTCGGCACGAGGCACGAGGGCGGCAACCGAGTCGATGACGATGACGTCGATCGAGCCGCTGCGCACGAGCATGTCTGCGATTTCCAACGCTTGCTCCCCGGTGTCTGGCTGCGACACCAACAGCGCGTCGATGTCGACGCCGAGCTTGCTCGCATACTCGGGGTCGAGCGCGTGCTCCGCGTCGATGAAGGCGGCGATGCCGCCCGCAGCCTGCGCGTTGGCGATCGCGTGAAGGGTCAGTGTCGTCTTACCCGAAGACTCCGGTCCGTAGATCTCGACGATGCGGCCGCGCGGCAGCCCGCCGATGCCGAGCGCGACGTCCAGGGCGATCGAGCCCGTTGGGATGACCTCGACAGGAGCACGCTCGTCGCTGCCGAGCCGCATGACGGAACCCTTGCCGAATTGTTTGTCTATTTGGGCAAGTGCGCTCTCGAGTGATTTTTCGCGATCGGCTGGTGATGGCATTTCGGATCTCCCCTTCGCAGGCTATGTGTTCGTGACGAGACTGTACGCCGCGGGTCCGACATTCGAGTCGAACACCCCGAGAACGGTGGACAACTCGCTTCGACTGCCTCTGTGGAGTAAGAGTATCAAAACCCGAACATATCTTCGAGATGATGTTTCCGCGTGTCGCGCGGATTACTCTCCAGTTCGCGGAGCCGGCTTGCCTGCGCTATTCCAGCGTGCGCGCGGCACGTCTTTTGCGGCACACAGCGCGAACCAGACGTCCCGCGCCGGCACTCCGGCTGCGAGAGCCTGGTCACCGGTGCGAGAGCCCAATTCGCCGAGTACCAGATCATTCATCAGTACCGCGCCATACGCGGCACCGAACTCCTCGGCCAACGCAAGCCGCAATTCGCTCAGCCGCACGTGAGAACCCTCGCACCGACCCGGGAACCGCGGCAGCGGACGCAGAACGGGCGCCCCGGCAATCGGGGCGCCCGTTCGCTCGTGCGGCTATCAGTGGGCAACGAGGTCCGCATCCAGCTCTGCGACGAATTCGTCTGGGACGGTGTCCGGGATCAGTGGATCGATACCTTCCAGTACCGCAAGCCTGTCCCCCACCTCGCGCATGATGACCGAAATCGGGGTGCCGAGGGCGTCTGCCACCGACGCGAGGATTTCGCTCGACGCTTCCTTCTGGCCACGCTCGACCTCGCTCAAGTAGCCCAAGGCCACGCTGGCCTTGCTGGCGACCTGACGAAGCGTGCGGCCCTTCTGCAGGCGGAAGTCCCTGAGCACGTCGCCGATTTCCTGACGTACAAGAATCATTGGAGCCTCCCTTTCATGTCCTGCCAACCTATCGGGTCTTCGTTCTTGGATGCTCAACTGTACACGCATCCTGTGCCAGAACTCTAACGACGACGACTGGAGTTTTCTTGTGAATACACCGAGTGCAACGCGCCCCGATCGCCCGCTATTCCCGGGCAGCTTCCGCAACAGCCGCGACGGCACGACGCACGGCTTCCACCCTGATCTCGGCACGTGAACCGCTCAGATTCAGCGCGATCACCCTGGTGGCCGCGCTCGTGGAAACTCCCACGAAAACGGTTCCGGGCGGTTGCCCACCCTGCGGGTCCGGCCCGGCGACCCCGGTCGTTGAAACGCCGATATCGGCCGGGCGGCCACCGACAGCCGCCGCCCGGCGCACCCCGTCGGCGAGCTGCGCCGCCACGTCGGGGTGCACAGGCCCGTGTTCAGCCAGGAGTGCGGCATCGACACCGACCAGGGAGTGCTTCAGCTCGGTCGCGTAGACGACCACACCGCCCAACACGACGGCGGATGCCCCGGCGGGCCTGGTAAATTCGGCCGTCAGTCCCCCGCCGGTCAGTGATTCCGCCACGGCGAGCGTCAGCCCGCGAGTCGCCAGCTCGGCAATCAGTCGAGCCGTCTCATCCGGTGCGGTGTGCTGACTCATTCGAGCTTCGTCTCGGTTCGCTGCTTTCGTGCCCGGGAGCCGCGCACACCTTGCCAGAGGTAGTCCAGCCCCGTTGCGACAGTGAGGATGACGGCCAAAGTCATCAGAATGCCGTCGAACCAGTACACCCAAGAACCGAAGACGCTCCAGAACGGCAGCAGCGCCAGTGAGATCGCGACCGATTGCACGATCGTCTTCAGCTTGCCGCCGCGAGACGCCGCGATCACCCCGTTCTTGATGACGATGAAGCGATAGACGGTGATGCCGATTTCGCGCACCATGATCACAATGGTCACCCACCAGGGCAGCTCGCCGAGGATGGACAACGAAACCAGCGCTCCGCCGATCAGAATCTTGTCAGCGATCGGGTCGAGGAGCTTTCCGAGCTCTGTGACAAGGCCGCGGCGCCGGGCAATGGCACCGTCGACGCCATCCGTCGCGATCGCCAGGATGAAGAGCACACCGGCCCACCAGCGGAGGGCGCCGTCCGCGCCATTGTCGACCAGCAGCATCCAAACGAACAGCGGAGCCAGCAGGATGCGCACGACCGTGATCAGGTTCGGCACATTCCAATTGCTTGCGCCGGTCAACGACCCGGGTGCAGAGGCGGAGTCGCCACTGCCCATTTTCACTCCCTGCCGGTCAGATTCCAGGCGTCCTCGTCCGACGGCGCCTCCTCCTCAGGATAGCCGGACGTTGACGCAGCAACCGGGTCGTCGGCGTACCTGTCGGCGTGCCCAGCGGCAGCAGACCCAGGGACAGCGGACCCGGGCGCGCCGGAAGCGGGAGCGCTGAAAGAGGCTGCCGAATGCGGCGAATCCTCGCCGCGCAGTTGGGCGAGTACCTGCGGCAGCTGGTCGGCGGGGACGAGCACGTCACGGGCTTTCGAACCTTCAGACGGCCCTACGACGTTCCGCGATTCGAGCAGGTCGATCAGCCGCCCGGCTTTCGCGAAGCCGACGCGCAACTTGCGCTGCAACATCGACGTCGAGCCGAACTGTGTCGAAACGATCAGCTCGGCTGCCGCGAGCACGAGCTCCAAGTCGTCGCCGATATCGGCATCGATGTGCTTCTGTTCCGTTGCGGCGGCGACGTCTTGCCGATAGTCCGGCCTTGCCTGCGCCGTGACGTGTTCGACGACCCGCTGGATCTCGCTCTCGCCGACCCAGGCCCCCTGCACACGAATCGCTTTCGACGCACCCATCGGCAAGAACAGGGCATCGCCCTGGCCGATCAGTTTGTCGGCGCCGGACTGGTCCAGGATGACGCGGGAATCCGTCACGCTCGTCACCGCAAAGGCCAACCGAGACGGCACATTGGCCTTGATCAGCCCGGTGACGACATCGACGCTCGGTCGCTGCGTTGCCAGCACCAGGTGGATTCCGGATGCGCGCGCCAGCTGCGTGATACGAACGATCGAGTCCTCGACGTCACGCGGGGCGACCATCATCAGGTCGGCGAGTTCGTCGACGACGACCAGCAGATACGGGTAAGGCTTGAGCGTGCGCTCGCTGCCGGCGGGCAGGATGATCTCGTCATTGATGACGGCCTTGTTGAAGTCATCGATGTGCCGGAACCCGAAGCTGGCCAGGTCGTCGTAGCGCATGTCCATCTCTTTGACGACCCACTGCAACGCTTCCGCGGCCTTCTTCGGGTTCGTGATGATGGGCGTGATCAGGTGCGGAACGCCGGCATAGATCGACAGTTCGACCCGCTTCGGGTCGACCAGCACCATCCTGACCTCGGACGGCTTTGCTCGCATCAGCAAGCTGGTGATCATCGAATTGACGAAGCTGGACTTGCCGGAGCCCGTCGAGCCCGCAACGAGGAGGTGGGGCATCTTGGCAAGATTGGCGACAACGTAACCGCCGCCGACGTCTTTGCCGACGCCGATCGTCATCGGATGGTGGCTATTGGCCGCGGCGGCCGACCGAAGCACGTCACCGAGAGAGACGATCTCGCGGTCGGAGTTGGGGATCTCGATGCCGATCGCGCTCTTGCCCGGTATCGGCGACAGGATGCGCACCTCGTTGCTCGCCACGGCGTATGACAGGTTCTTGCTGAGCGCGGTGACGCGTTCGACCTTCACACCCGACCCGAGTTCGACCTCGTACTGGGTGACGGTCGGGCCCCGGGAGAAACCGGTGACCTTCGCGTCCACGTGGAATTGCCCGAGTACGTCGGTGATGGCTGCAACCACCTCGTCGTTGGCCGCTGATCGGGTCTTACCGGGCGCCCCCACTGACAGCGTCGATGCGGCAGGCAGTCGGTACGGCGCTTGCGGAACGGGCGCGAGCGGGGCCGCACCGGCGAGATCGAAACCGACACCGTCCTCTTCTGCGCCACGGTCAGCGGCCGGCATGACGAAGCCGGGCAGCACATCTGTCGCGCCGTCACCGCGCAAACCTGTCGAAGTTTCACCGCCGAGCGCAACCTCCCCTGTGAACCGTTTGACGGCGTCCTCTGCCACCCGCAGTTCCCCGAGCACCTCCGTTCCGTAATGATCGGATGCCGGGTCCGGTTCGAGCGCTGACGCGAACTCGCCCTGCCCGGATGCCGCACCCGCCCCGAGCACGTCGGTCACGGATTCCACGACCGGAGTGTCGAATGCCGGATCCTCTTCCCGCTGGCTCTTGTTGCGACGCCACCACGGGAGGTTCGTATCTGCTGCATCCTCCTCATCAACGCCGTCCAGCTCAACCTGATGCGCTTTCTCGAGCCGTTCGAGCTTCTCAGTTTTCGCCGCCTCTCGCTCCTCCTCACTGGGCAGCTGTGCTCCGAACAAATACGCATACAACTCACGTGACCGTTCGCCGATCTTGTTCGGCGGGGTCTTCGTGATGATGAACAGACTGAGCAGCAACAGCACGATGATGACCGCTGTGGCGCCGATCGGGGTGATCAGTGCGATCAACGGAGCAGCAACCATCCAGCCAATGATGCCGCCGGCGCGGGCGAGCACAGGCATTCCATCGCTCGGCTGCGGCTGCCCACTGAAGATGTGACAGAGGCCGGACACCGAGACCAGAAGGAGGATCAGACCGATTCCAATGCGGGTGTTGTCGTGCACCGAGCTCGGATGCCGAAACAACCAGATCGCGAAAACCAGCATGATCACGGGAAGCGCGAACGCCACGCGACCGAACAGCCCGCCGAAACTCCAGGTGTCTAATGAGTGGGCGAGGGAATTGTTGATAAAGAACCACTCGACCACAGCGCCTGCGATCGCCAAGAGCACGATGAAGAACGGCAGGCCGTCACGGCGTTCTTCCTTCTCCAGCTTCTCCGGCCCAAGGGCCCGGGCTGCACCGCCGGTGAGATGAGCGAGACCCATCCAGAGGCGCACGAGCAAGCCTGGCTTCGCTTCCGCCGCCGGATAGCGCACGGTCTTCTGCGTCGCCGCCCTTCCAGACGATTTTGCCGAACTTTTCGCCGCATCGGCGCGCCCAGACGACCCTCCTCGCGACGTTGTGCCGCGAGAATTACGGGTCGGTTTGGTGCTCATAGCCATGGATTACACCGTACTTCCGCGCGCCGTCATTGACCGGGAGGCTGCGGCGAGTGTCATGGAGAGCGATGCTGAGAAGGTGTTCGTGCATTCGATTCCCCGAGGCTCCGCTTCGCTACGCCTCGATACTGTGTTTGCTGCTCAGCGAGGCTCCGCTTCGCTACGCCTCGATGACGAGCGGCACGATCATCGGACGACGGCGATAGCTGGTGTTCACCCATCGGCCGACGGTGCGGCGCACGACCTGCGAGAGGGCGTGCGAGTCGCGCACGCCGTTCTGTGCAGCATCGACCAGCGCGGCCACGATCTTCGGCTTGACAGCGTCGAACACCGTGTCATCCTCCGCGAAACCCTTCGCGTGGATCTCCGGGCCGACCACGACGCGACCCGTCGCGGCCTCCACCACGACGATGATCGAGATGAATCCCTCTTCGCCGAGAATCCTGCGGTCCTTCAGATCGGCATCCGTGATCTCACCGACGCTGGAACCGTCGACGTACACGAAGCCGAGATCGAGCTGGCCGACCACGCGTGCGACGCCGTCTTTCAGGTCGATGACGGTGCCGTCCTCCGCGAGGATGGTGTTCTCCGCCGGAATCCCCGTGTCTTGCGCAAGCTTCGAGTTGGCGACCAGGTGTCGATACTCCCCGTGAACGGGCAACACATTCTTCGGCTTGATGATGTTGTAGCAGTACAGCAGTTCACCGGCAGCGGCGTGCCCGGAGACGTGCACCTGGGCGTTCGCCTTGTGCACCACCGTCGCGCCCAGCTTGGTCAGCCCGTCGATCACGCGATACACGGCGTTCTCATTGCCTGGAATCAGGCTGGAAGCCAGGATCACCGTGTCGCCATCGCCGACCTCGATCTGATGGTCGAGGTTGGCCATGCGCGCCAGCACGGCCATCGGCTCACCCTGCGACCCGGTCGACATGTAAACGATCTTGTTGTCGGGAAGGTCCGCAGCCTTCTTGTAGTCAATGAGAATGCCCTCGGGCACCTTCAAGTAGCCGAGGTCGGCGGCGATCGTCATGTTCCGCACCATCGAGCGGCCCAACAACGCGACCCGGCGGCCGTTCGCCGCGGCAGCGTCGAGCACCTGCTGCACCCTGTGCACATGACTCGAGAAACTCGCCACGATCACCCGACGTGGAGCGCGGGCGATCACATTGTCGAGCACCGGACCGATGGACCGCTCGAGGGCGGTGAAGCCCGGGACATCCGCGTTGGTGGAGTCGACGAGGAAGAGGTCGACGCCGGCCTCGCCAAGCCGCGCGAACGCACGAAGGTCGGTGAGCCGCTTGTCCAGCGGCAGCTGGTCCATCTTGAAGTCGCCCGTGTGCAGCACGACACCGGCACTGGTCGTGATGGCGACCGCGAGCGCATCCGGAATGGAGTGGTTGACAGCAACGAACTCGAGCTCGAACGGCCCGAGCTTCTCGTGCTGCCCCTCCTTGACCGTGAGACTGTACGGCTGAATACGGTGCTCCTTGAGCTTCGCTTCAACGAGCGCGAGCGTCAGCCCGGAACCGATCAGCGGGATGTCGGCCCGCAGCCGGAGCAGATACGGAACGGCGCCGATGTGGTCTTCGTGTCCGTGCGTGAGCACGACGCCGACAACGTCGTCGAGCCGATCGCGCACCGGGGTGAAGTCCGGCAGGATCAGGTCGACGCCCGGCTGGTTCTCTTCGGGGAACAGCACACCGCAGTCGACAATCAGCAATTTGCCGTCGATCTCGAAGACCGTCATGTTGCGGCCGATCTCACCGAGCCCTCCAGTGGGGATCACGCGCAATGTCCCAAGCTGAAGGGCGGGCGGTTCGTATACGGAATTGGGCATATGCCCTCCTAGTCGGTGATGGATGCCATGTGGTCGCGCTCAGAGCGCACCTAGCGTGTCGTTCCGGCGACCTTGGGCAGAGCGCCGCCGGCCGCAGCGTTGCGATCGGGCCGGAAGTTTGTGAAGTCGAGGCCGGGGATGTCGTGGACGAAGTCGAGTTCCTCTTCGATCTGCGCAGCCTCGAAGTCCTCTGGGCCGACAAGCGGCAGCCGAACGCGCGGGCTCGCGATGCGCCCGAGTCCGTGCAGGATGTATTTGGCAGCCACCGTGCCCGGCACGTGTGTCATCACCGCACGCACCAGCGGTTCGAGCTTCTTGTGGGCAAGCGTCGCCGCAGCCAGGTCACCGGCGTTGACGGCGTCGACCATCTGCCGATAGGGACGTGCCGCGATATTGGCAGTCACTCCGACGAGGCCCGTTGCGCCGATCGACAGGTGAGGGAGCACGTTGGTGTCGTCTCCAGAGAAGTACAGCAGGTCGGTGTTGTTGAGAACGCGGCTGACCTCCGCGAAATTGCCCTTTGCATCCTTGATCGCGACAATGTTCGGGTGCTTGGCAGCGCGCAAGATCGTCTCGTACATGATCGGGATGCCGGTGCGCCCTGGAATGTCGTACAAGATGACCGGCAGGTCGGTTGCGTCTGCGATCATGCGAAAGTGCGTGAGCACCCCGGACTGGGTTGGCTTGTTGTAGTACGGCGTGACGATCATCACGCCGTCGGCGCCCGCCTTCTCGCTGGCCTTGTACAGCTGCATCGCGTGGGCCGTCTCGTTCGACCCACCGCCCTGGATCACCTTGGCCCGGCCCGCAGCAACATGCTTTGCCACCTCGATCAGACGCAGTTTCTCCGGGTCTGTCAAGGTCGAGGTCTCTCCGGTCGTACCCGAGATGACGATACCGTCGCAGCCTGCCGTGATGACGTCGTCGATGTGCTTCTCCACGCCGGGCCAATCGACTTCGCCGTCTGCCGTGAACGGCGTGACGAGCGCGACGAGTACTTGACCGAACGGGTTCCGGGACGCAGACATGTCTTTAGGTTATCGGGTCGGCCCAGGCGCGGTAACCCTCACCGTTTTGCCCCGCACTGCGTAATGTTGCGTCACAGATCACGCTTCTGCACAGCGCGAGCGTAGCGTGGATTCCATCATGAACGTTATGCTCGCCGTTGCGCTCGTCATCGGATTGGTGATGGTCACGACCGTGATCGGTCTTGTTGTGCGATCACGGACCGGCCGGATCACCGAAGCCAAAGCGGAGATCGTGCTTGCCGCAGACCTCCCGGCACCCGCCGCTCTGGGATCGCGGGCGACGCTTGTGCAGTTCTCCACAGAGTTCTGCTCGCCGTGCCGCGCAACATATCGCGTGCTCGGAGCGATCGCCGCCGAGCGACCCGGCGTCGAGCACATCGACGTGGATTTGACCGAGCACCCGCAGTTGGCGACGCGATTCAACATTCTCCAAACCCCGACGACACTGCTTCTGGATGAGACGGGGGTTGTGCGGGCGAGGATCGGCGGCGCTCCGCGCAGTGACGAACTGATCGGCCGTCTCGACAATCTGATTGGACGTTCCCATGTCTCAACCTGAGTTCACCCCTAACCGCGTCGGCATCGACCCGCGTGGCCCGAGATTCGGGGCTGCGATCACCGCGGTTCTGCTCCTGATCGTCATCGTGCTCGGCTTGATCGGCGCGAGCGTCGCGGCATTCGTGCTCCTTACCGTCATCGTCGCGCTCTTCGCGTGGGGTTCACTGGCAGGCGTGGCGCGGCATCCGTACGGTGTGCTGTTCAAAACTCTGGTGCGGCCCCGGCTGGCCCCGCCTGCAGAGCTGGAGGACCCGGCCCCGCCGACATTCGCACAGACCGTCGGACTCATCGTCACGGCCATCGGCTTGGTCCTTCAGCTCGTCGGCCTGCCCTACGGTCTCATCATCGCGGCCGCTGCCGCATTCGTCGCAGCGTTTCTCAACTCGGCGTTCGGATACTGCATCGGCTGCCAGTTGTACCTGCTGCTCGTGCGGCTGGGCCTGGTGCGCCGACACTCGGCAACCGCATAACGCGCTGGGCACGAGGCGCGGTGGCATCCGCTGTGAATCCCCCAGGTCCTCGGATCAGCGCGGTCGGCTCGACAGTAAGCTTGGTCACACTCGATGTGCGGGAGGTTTGCCATGGCGATAACAAGCGAGGCAACGACACTCTGGAACGGCGACTTGATGAGCGGGGAAGGAACGCTGGCCCTCGACTCGTCGGAGGCAGCACAGTTCCCAGTGAATTGGAAGGCGCGCTCCTCTGGTGAGACCGGAGTGACGAACCCGGAAGAATTGCTCGCGGCGGCCCATTCGGCCTGCTTCTCGATGGCGCTGTCCAACATCCTCGCAACGTTCGGCACGCCACCGACGAGCATTCAGACCACAGCCGCCGTGACATTCGACCCCGCGCAGGGCATCACGGGCAGCCACCTGTTGGTCAACGCGACGGTCCCTGGCATCGCAGACGAGGACTTCCAGCGCCTGGCAGACGAGGCAGGGCGCACTTGTCCGGTCTCGCGGGCGTTGTCGGGCATCCCGATCACCCTTGAGGCCAGCCTCGCCTGAGATGCCGTCAGCGCAGCCGTCGCAGCCCTTTGGCCCGCCGGTGCCCCCAACGGTCATGACCGTTCTGATCGCGGGCGCCTCCGGCCTGATCGGCACGGAGTTGCGCCGGCAGCTCGAGCAGCACGGTCACGCTGTTTGGCGACTCGTGCGGCGTCCCCCGCGCAGCGCGGGCGAGTTCGAATGGGATCCCCGTGCGCGCATCATCGACACCGCGTTGATCGACGGCGCTGACGCAGTCATCAACCTGTCGGGCGCGTCGCTAAGTCGCTTGCCGTGGACACCGCGCTACAAGCGGCGAATTCTCGAATCCCGGCTCCAGGCGACGAACACGCTGACGGATGCGATGCGGCTGGCCGCCCAGCCGCCGGTCGTCTTTTTGAGCGCATCCGCCGTTGGCATCTACGGTGATCAGCCGGGGCGCCCGCTCCGCGAAGACTCCGCGGCCGGTTCCGATTATCTTGCAGGCGTTGTTCGCCGCTGGGAGGCTGCTGCCGGACGCGCTCCGGAGTCGACCCGCACGGTCATGTTGCGCAGCGGCCTGGTGCTGGCGCGCGGCGGGGCGCTGCGGCCACTGCGCGCGCTAGCCCTCGTGGGGCTGTGTGGCCCGATTGGAACGGGAGCGCAGTACTGGCCGTGGATCAGTCTGCATGACGAGGCCGCAGCCATCCGCCATCTGCTCACCTCGAAGCTGGCCGGACCTGTCAATCTCGTCGGTCCGACCCCGGCCCGGGCTGAGCGCCTGCTTCGCAGTCTGGCTGCGGCGCTGCACAGGCCATACGGTATGCCGCTGCCGGAACGCGTCGTGGAGCTCGCCCTGGGCGACGCTGGTCGGCAACTCTTGCTGGCAGACCAGAACGTGTCAGCCGCGGCGCTGGTCAACGACGGGTTCGCGTTCCGCCACCAGCTCGTTGATCAAGCCGTCGCATGGGCGCTGGCCCGGTAGAGGCGGATCGCCTCGCGGAGTGCGTGTCTGGCACGCTTGCGGTCCCCGGATGCGTCGTATGCCAGTCCGAGCCGGAACCAAGCGCGCCAACTCTGCGGCTGCGATTCGACTTCAGCACGATATGCCGGGAACGTGGCGTCTGCCGCGTCGCGCAACGGACGACCACTGGCGCGATGCGGCAGGTCATCGACGGGCAGTGCACCCTCGGCCTCGAGGATGTGCACCAGCTTCTGCGTGCGCACCCCGAACGCCAACTCGCGCGCTATCGCCCAGATCGCGATCAGCGGGAACACGATCAGGGCAGACCCCATCACGACGCCGGCAGCCTGGCCCGAGAACAGCATCAGAACGGCCTGCTGCCCGACCAGCACGACATAAACCAACAGCAGCGCCGCCATCAGGATTGCGGCAATCCGGCCCTTCATTTCCGGCCCGCCTTCGCACCGCGTGTGTCGACTGAGCTCACACCTGAAGTGCGCGGAAGCGCAATGGACAGGTCGATCAGTTGGTCGAGGCCGACCAGAACACCACGCACCCCGACACTCGCGCGCAAGGCGCTGAGAATCCCGGCCTCATACGCGCTGGAATCGATGGTGTCGTGGCTGATCGTCACGACCTCACCTGGGCCGCCGAGAATCACCCGTTGACTGGCGACAACGCCCCGCAATCGCAGGCTGTGCACGGGGATGCTCGCAACCTGCTGCCCCCGCGCGCGCTGGTCGACGTGCGGTGCTTCGACCGGTCCGCGCGATCCGCGTGCTGCAGTGATCAGCTCCGCCGTACGCACCGCGGTGCCCGACGGCGAATCGATCTTGCCGGCACCGTGCGCTTCGACGATCTCGATGGAGTCGTAGAACCGACCGGCGGCGACCGCGAACGCCGTAGCAAGCGCGGACCCGATAGAAAAATTCGGGATGATGACAACGCCGGTCTTCGGCGCATCGCCGAGTGCGAATTCGAGCTTCGAGATCCGTTCCGAGGACCAGCCGGACGTGCCGACCAGAACATTCAGCCCGTGTTCAACAGCAAAATCGACGATGTCAGGGCTCACCGCGGGCAGAGTCACATCGAGCACGATATCGGTGGGGGCCGAATCCGTGCCGAGCATCGCCTGCAGCGGACTCGATGAATCGAGGGCGGCCACGAGTTCCAGGTCCGCAGCCGCCTCGATCAGGCGGGTTGCGACCGAGCCCAACTTGCCCGTCGCTCCGACGACCGCCACTCGAATTGTCATGGCTTCACGATACCAATCGCCGACGTCATACCCTCGCGCCGGGCGGCATCCGGCACCAGGGGATGCGTACGCTGGAAGCATGCTTCGCTTCATCGACACGGATGTGACGGATGCGCACGCGCACGCGCTGCTGACCGACTATTTCGCCGACCGCACCCGATCCTTCCCGGTGGCTCAAGGCGGATATCGGACGACGTTCCCGGACCGGGCGGCATTCATCCCGCCCGCCGGGGTGTTCTTGCTCGTCGTGACCGACGGCCCCGGCAACCGCGACAACGCGGTTGGCTGCGGTGGCATCCGCCGCATCAAGGCCGACGCTGCCGGAGAGACCCGCTACGAGGTGAAACACCTGTGGCTTCAGCCACGGGAACGAGGTAAAGGTGCCGGGCGCGCTTTGCTGCAGGAGCTCGAGGCCCGCGCTCGCCTGTTCGGCGCCACAGAACTCGTGCTTGACACGAACGTGAGTCTCCTGGCAGCCGACGGCCTGTATCGCTCGACGGGATTCGAGGAGATCCCGGCATACAACGACAACCCGAATGCGACGACCTGGTTTCGCAAGAGGTTGTAGCAGTCGCCGACGCGCGTCACACAGGCTGCAGCTCCGGCATCCCGGTGCGCAACTCGACCGGAAGGTGACCCAGATCGTTGTGCACGACGAGCACAGGAGGCTTAGCCGAACGCACCCGGATGATCGTCAGCCCGCAATTGGCCTGGTTCAGTCCCATCCAGCGCCAGGACGGTGCATCGAACACGTGCCGCACGAACCAGCCGATCACGAAGTTGTGGGTGATCAGAAGATCGTGGCGGTCGCCGCGAGCCGGTGTGAGGAATTCGCTGACAGCATCCGCCATCTGAGCGCTGCCAGCTTCAATCTCTGCCTCGGTCACGGCGCCGTAGAACGACTCGAAGGCTTTGGGCATGTCGGCGCTCGGCCCCGACGGAATGCAGTCGAACAGCAGATTGGACGGCTCTGGGTGAAGCGCCGGCATCCGCTCGCCGATGATCTTGGCCGTTTCAGCTGCCCGCCGCAATGGCGAGTGATACGCATTCGTGAACGGCACGCCGCCCAGGCGCTCGGCGATCAGTGCCGCCTGCCGCTGTCCTTTGGCCGAAAGCGGCCCGTCCGGCATGCCGTACTCGGCGTCCTGCTGTTCGCCATGACGTACCAAATACAAATAGTGGGGCACGAAAATCGGCCTTTCTTATGTCGTGCGTGGGTGTGTCGTGCATGATCGTGTCGTGCATTCGGCCGACGTCAGGATGCGATGCGGGAGAACGTGTCGTCATCGACAGTTCCCACCGCAGCCACCGAAATCGGCCTGTGGGCCAATTCAGCGGCAAGTGCCTGCACGTCTTCTACGGTGACGAGAGCGAGCCGCCGCAGGCTCTCATCGAGATCAGTGAATTCGCCAAGGGTGAGTTCGGCACGGCCAAGGCGCGACATCCGCGTGTCTGAATCTTCGAGTGCGAGTGCGGTGCTGCCGGAGAGCTGACCGACCGCGCGGTGCAGTTCCTCCGGGGTGACCGGGGTGTCGGCCATCCGCTGAAGTTCCGCCAGCATCAGTTCTGCCACCTGCGCGGCCTTCGCCGGCCCGCAACCGGCGTACAGGCCGAAGATCCCTGCGTCCGAGAACGATGCGGCAAACGAGTAGACGGCGTAGGCCAGACCCCGCTTTTCCCTGACTTCCTGAAACAGACGGCTCGACATGCCGCCGCCGAGGATGGAGTTGAGCACGTTCATCGTGCCGCGGCGCTCGTCTGCCGCGACCAGTCCAGGCATCCCCACGAGGATGTTCGCCTGTTCGAGCGGCCGCTGAACGGTCACGATCGACCGCGCACGGGAGATTGCGGCGGGTGCGCTGGGACGGCGCGGCACCGGGCTCGCCTCGGCATCCAGCGCCCAGTTCGCGTCGCGCAGCGCTCGTTCGACATCGGCGACCAGCTGCTCGTGATCGACGGCGCCGGCCGCGGTGATCACGAGATCGCGAGCGCGGTAGTTCGCCTGGTAGTGCTCGAATACGGCGGCGCGGGTTGCCGCCCGGATGGTCTCAGGGCTTCCACCGATCGGCCGGCCAAGAGGATGATCTCCCAGCACCGCTTGGAAGAGGCGTTCCGTCGCAACGTCGGCCGGATCGTCTTCCGCCATGGACAGCTCTTCGAGGATCACCCCGCGTTCGTTCTCAAACTCTCCAGGGTCCAGCAGTGACGACGTCAGCATGTCGGCAATGACCTCGACGGCCATCGGCAGATCGCGATCCTGGACCTTGGCGAAATAGCAGGTGTACTCCTTCGCCGTGATGGCGTTGTGTTCGCCGCCGACAGCGTCGAACGCTATTGCGATGTCCAGGGCGCTGCGCTTTGCTGTTCCTTTGAAGAGCAGGTGTTCGAGAAAATGGGTCGAACCGAAGCTTGCAGAACGCGCCGGGGTGCTTCCGCGTGCAACCCGCGCACCCTCCTCGTCCCGGGAGCCGACGGCAACCCAGTAACCGATCGTGGCACTACGTGCCCCGGGCACATGCTCGCTGAGAATGCGCACACCGCTCGGCAAAACCGATCGGCGAACGATGGCATCACCGGACGCTGTAAAAGAGAGTTCGGCCTTGCCGAGGGGAAGGTCAACGGCGCCGTTCATCACCTCAACCCTACGCTAGCGATTCAACACACCGGGTGTGTCCTCATAAATGCGGACACACCGACCATTCTGTCTGGTTATACTGAGTCGATCTGTTTTCTCAGCGCCGAGCCGAGCCTGCAAGAACCCCGAACTCCCGTCGCGGAGCAGCCTGAAAGGGAACCCCATGGAGACCGCCCACACTCGCGTCGAGAGGCCACCGGCACCGGCGAAGATCAAGATCCTCCAGGTTGCCGACGACCTGTTCTACACAGAGGGCATCCATACCGTCGGTGTGGACAAGATCATCGCCGCCGCCCACGTGACGAAAGCGACCTTCTACAAACACTACCGATCGAAAGATCTGCTGATCGTTGCGTACGTCACAGGACGCGACCGCATCGCCCGCGAATTCATCGCGAGCGAGCTGGAGTCACTGGGAGATGCGCGGGCCGTGCTGCGTTCACTGGCACGCAACATCGTCATGGAGGCGACGCGGGTCGGCTTCCACGGCTGCCCATACATCAACGCGGCGGCGCAGTTCTCAGATCCGACCCATCCGGTGCGAGTTGCCGTGACCGCGCACAGGCAGTGGTATCGGCAGACTCTCATCGACCTGCTCACGTCCATGAACCATCCGAACCCCGCTGAGGGTGCAGACGACCTGCTGCTTGCACGCGACGGTGCACTCTCCGGCGGCAACGTCGGCGACCCGGTGACTGCTGGCGCCGCCCTCTTGCGGGTCTTCGAACGGACGCTGACGGCAGCGTAGGGCGATCCTCGGCTGCGGCTCAGTCGGAGACGCGGTCGAGTTCGAGCATCTGAGCACGGGTGAGGCGGATGCCTGCGGCAGTCATCATATCGTCGACCTGCTCCGGACTGGTGGCGCTTGCGATCGTCGCCGTGACGCTTCGTTTCGCGAGCAGCCAGGCCAGCGCGATGCTGGCTGAGGTCGTCCGATGCATTGCCGCAACACGGCTCAACGCTGTGAGCACGCGGTTGCCTTTGCGACCCAAATAACTGAGCGCGTTCGCCGCCTGCGCCGCGCTTGTCGCCACGACATCTCTTGAGCGGTACTTGCCGGTGAGATAACCGCCGGCGAGTGACGCATACGGCATCACCGCGAGCGACTGTGCGGAGGCGACGACGCGCACATCACCCTCGAACTCGGCGCGGTGCATCAAGTTGTAGTGGGTTTGGATACTGACGAACTGCGGTAGTCCCGTCGACGAGAGGATGCGGGCCTCGATCAGTCGCTCGGCGGAGAAGTTTGCCGCAGACAGGTAGCGTACTTTCCCGGTCTCGATCAGCCATTCCGCGGTGGCCAAACTGTCTTCCAACGGCACTGTGCTGTCTTCGTCATGGAATACGAGGATGTCGATGTGGTCCGTGCCCAGACGAGCCAACGATGCCTCGACGGCTCGGATCATGCTGACCGACCCCAGCCCAGGGTTGTCTGCATTGCGCCCGATCTTGGTCGAAATCAAAACGTGATCGCGATTGCGGCGCGCCCGAAGCCAGCCGCCGATGATCAGTTCGCTGCGACCGCCCGCATAACTGTCCGCCGTGTCAATCAGGTTGCCGCCCTGGTCACTGAATCGGTCGAGGATGTGCATCGACGTATCGGCATCGACCGTCCAGCCGAATGTGCTGCCGCCCAGGGCAACAGGGAACACGGTCAATGCCGATTCGTTGACCCTGCGCTTGGCGACGATCGACAGCGGGCCGGTCAAATCGAAGTCGACCGGCGCGGCGGCGGTCGGTGGCAGCTTCTCCGTCGGAAGCGACTGGTCCGTCGGAAGCGACCGCTCCGTCGGCGACGACTGCTCCATCGGCGACGACTGCTCCATCGGCGACGTTTGGGCAGCGAACGCGCTCAAGCCCGGCCGACCGGCCCGGCTGTTCGCGGTCTGTTCGCGCGCACGAACGGAGAACGGCAACGCCACATTCCCCCCTTTCCGCGCCCGACCCCCGAGCGGACATACTCCCGACGAATCGCTTCGGTGCACCTCACTACGAGCGTAGGTCAGGCCACCGACAAAGCCTCGGGGCTCGCGGCAACTGTTATCAAATCTTTCGCATCGCGATCACCGACGCGCGCGGCGGAGCACCGATTCCGCGTGTCGGAGCACCGGCGCATCGACCATGCGGTCCCCCATCCGGAAGACACCGCCGTGCTCGCGGGCCGCCGCCAGAAGGGCGAGTGCGTCCGCCTCCTCGTCTGGGCTCGGCCTGTAGGCGCCACGAATCACGTCGACCTGACTCGGATGGATGCACGCACTTGCAGCGAACCCGCTGGCTGCGGCATCCTCCGCTTCGGCGCTCAGCCCATCGACATCCGCGATGTCGAGGTGCACGGTGTCGATCGCCGCTTTTCCGGCAGCGGCGGCCGCGATCAGTACCACAGAACGCGCGTATTCAGCGACCGGGCGGTATCGGCCGTCAGAAAATCGGCTCGTCGTTCCGCCGAGTGAGGCGATGAGATCTTCCGCACCCCACATCACGGCAGAGACGTTCGGCGCTGCGGCGATTTCGCGGGCAGCCGAGACGCCCGCCGCGCTCTCGCACAGCGCGATCACGGCCAGCGAGTCGTCAAAGTCCGCGATGCGGAGCAGGTCGGCGGGCGACGCCGTCTTCGGCAGCATCACGTGCGTGTAGCCGCTTGCCGCGACGGCGCGCAGATCCTCAGCGAAGTCGGCGGACTCCGCCGGGTTGATCCGCACGATCACCCGTGCTGCGTCCAAACCGCTGTTGCGCACCGCCTCGCGCGCGGCCGGGCGAGCAGCGGGAGCGACGGCGTCTTCAAGGTCGAGGATGACCGCATCCGCTCGATCGAACGCCTTCCGGAAACGATCCGGTCTGTCTGCCGGACAGAACAGCAAAGCGGGCCCGAACACGAATTGCGCTCGTCTCGGCGTCGGTGCGTGAGCCATCACGGTGTGCCGCCCACCGCCGCATGCGCAGCCTCACACCACATCAGGGCCGAGCGTGACGCGGTTGCGACGATCGTGCCATCCTGGTTGCGCCCGGTATGCGCGAGCGTGACGATGCCCTGACCCGGACGCGAAGCCGACAGTCGCTTGCCGACGACCCGAGTCTCCGAATAAAGCGTGTCGCCGTGGAAGATCGGATGCGGAAACGCGATCTCGCCGAACCCGAGATTCGCTACAAGCGTGCCCTGCGTCAGCTGCGCGACCGAGCTGCCGATCAACGTCGCGAGCGTCAGCATCGAGTTCACCAACCGCTGCCCGAACGGTTGCGTGGCAGAGAATGCTGCATCAAGATGAAGCGACTGCGTGTTCATGGTCAGGGTGGTGAACAACACGTTATCTGCCTCGGTCAGCGTGCGACCGGGTCTGTGGCGATACAGCGTGCCCGGTTCGAACTCCTCGTAGTACAGGCCTCGCTGGGTCACGATGTGCTCCGGCATGGGTTCGCTCATTCTGCATCGCCGCCCTCGGCCAGGCCGCGAGCGATCTGCAACGGGGCTCCCGTCGCCGCGACGATGTCGTCGACTCCGACACCCGGCGCACACTCGACCAGGCGCAGCGCGCCCGGGCCGCCCTCCGCCCGCACGACGTCGATCACAGCCAGATCGGTGATGATGCGGTCGACGCAGCGCCGTCCGGTGAACGGCAGGGTGCACTCGTCAAGGATCTTCGGGTTGCCCGCACGATCGACGTGCTCCATCATGACGATCACGCGCTTGGCGCCGAAGACGAGATCCATCGCGCCGCCCATCCCTTTGACGACCTTGCCGGGGATCATCCAGTTGGCCAAATCGCCATCCGCGGAGACCTGCATGGCGCCGAGAACCGCCAAGTCGACGTGACCGCCGCGGATCATGCTGAACGACGTCGCAGAGTCGAAGAATGCTGCGCCGGAGTTGACCGTGACGGTCTCTTTGCCCGCGTTGATCAGATCGGCGTCGATGTTCTCTTCTGTCGGGTACGGACCAACGCCGAGGATGCCGTTTTCCGAGTGCAACACCACTTCGATGCCATCCGGGATGTAATTCGGGATCAGCGTCGGCATGCCGATGCCGAGGTTGACGTATTGCCCGTTCCGCAACTCGAGAGCGACTCGGGCAGCCAGTTCCAATCGCGTCAGTGCCATCAGCGAGCCTCCTTCACCGGTGAGCCACCAGCGGGAGAAGCCACAGCATCGGAAGCGACCGTTCGACGCTCGATCCTTTTCTCATAGCCGGCCGCGAGCACCACCCGCTGCACGAAAATGCCGGGGGTGTGCACGCGACCGGGATCCAACTCCCCCGCGTCGACGATCTCTTCGACTTCGGCGATCGTGATCCGACCGCACATGGCGGCCAGCGGGTTGAAATTCATCGCAGACTCGCGGTAGATCAGATTTCCGTAGCGATCGCCTTGTGCGGCGTGCACCAGCGCAAAATCGGGCCTTACCGACCTTTCGAGAACGTAGTCGATGCCGTCGAAGTCGCGCACCTCGCGCGGCGCAGATGCCTGGGCGACACCACCAGCGCCGTCATAGCGCTGCGGTAATCCGCCCTCGCTGATCTGCGTGCCAACACCGGCCGGCGTGAAAAAGGCCGGTATGCCGGCACCGCCCGCACGCATCCGTTCGGCCAGAGTCCCCTGAGGCGTGAGTTCCACCTCGAGCTCGCCGGCGAGGAATTGCCGGGCGAACTCCTGATTCTCACCGACGTACGAACTGACGGTGCGTCGGATGCGATGATCAGACAGCAGGATGCCGAGCCCCCAGTCATCGACCCCGCAGTTGTTGGTGATCGTCTCCAACTCACGGGCACCGGCGTCGTGCAGTGCGGCGATCAATGCGGACGGGATGCCGCATAGCCCGAACCCGCCCACGGCGATGGATGCGCCATCCGGTATGTCCGCAACCGCTTCCGCGGCGCTCGAGACCACTTTGTCGATCATCTGCGACCTCCCTGTCTGGCTGTGTCTGAGTCTGGCTGTGTCTGAGTCTGGCCGTGCCGAGTCCGGCTACGATCGAGTCTGCCCTGTCCCAGTCTCGAATCCCAGCCTTCACGCGGTCGCTGAGGCGTCCGAGCCCTGCGCCGGTTCTTCGGTTGTGGCGATCGTGGCGACAATCTGATTCGCCTTGACCAATTCTCCGACGCGGATGCCGATGCTCACCGTTCCCGTGACCGGAGATACCAGTCGGTGCTCCATCTTCATCGCCTCGATCGTGGCGACACTTGCTCCTGCCTCCACCTGGTCGCCGTCTTCGACGTCGACGGTGACCACTGTGCCTGGCATGGGCGAGCGCACCTGCGGGCTGACTGCACTCACATCTCGTACGCGTGCCGCCAGCTGCTCCGCAAGCACCAGCGCGCGGTCACGAACCTGCAATGTTGCGCTGACCCCGTTCTCGGCCAGCCACAGCTGACCATTCTCACGAGCCGCCCAGAATGTGCGGGTGACACCGTCGAACTCCAACCGATTCGGCTCCAAGAATTCGGCACGGCCGGTGGAGTTGTCAGAGCCGGCCGAGCCGGCGATCGCGCGCTCGCCCACCCAAGCGGCCGGACGCAACTGCGCCGGCTCGCCGCCGGCCGCCCGCAGAACGCGCACGGAGGCATCCGTCGGAGCACCGAAGACTTCCACGGTTGCGCTCGCGTTGACATTGCCGCACTCTGCGAAACCGAATTCGTAGCGAGCCGGCGCTGGAGCGCCGACGCGCCATCCGGTCGGCCGCGACCACGGCGCATCCGTTCCGGCCGACCAGGCGGCCGCGTGCATCGCCAGGGCCGCGGCGATGAGCATGCCGTCTTCCACCGGACGGAATGCGATCGACGGCAGTGTTCGCTCGATCAGGCCGGTGTCGAGGTTTCCGGCCTGCACGGCGGCGTCCGCCAGCAGGGCGCGCAGGAATTCCAGGTTGGTGTGCACACCCAGAACGACGGTGTCCCCGAGCGCGTGCTGGAGTCGTGACAGTGCCTGCCCCCGATCCGCTCCCCATGCGATCACTTTGGCGAGCATTGGGTCGTAGCTCGGCGAGATCTCAAGGCCATCGGTCAGGGAACTGTCCACCCGGATGCCGGGTTCGCCACCGGCACCGGGCGACGGTTCGCGAAGCGCGACAATGCGCCCGCTGGACGGAAGAAATGCGTTATGCGGGTCCTCGGCGTACACGCGCGCCTCGATCGCATGGCCGTTCAGCACAACGTCCTGCTGGCCGAGCGTCAGTTTTTCCCCGGCGGCGATGCGCACCTGCCATTCGACGAGGTCGATGCCCGTAACTGCCTCCGTGACAGGATGTTCAACCTGCAGTCGCGTGTTCATCTCCATGAAGAAGAACTCGTCCGGCGCGGCATCAGACACGAGAAACTCGACCGTGCCCGCGCCCACATAGTCGACGCTGCGAGCGACGGCACAGGCCGCTTCTCCGATGCGCTCGCGAGTTGTGGGCGACAGCAGCGGCGACGGCGCCTCTTCGATGACCTTCTGGTGCCGGCGTTGCAATGAGCACTCGCGCTCGCCCAGGTGGATCACGTGGCCGTACGCGTCTGCGAGCAATTGCACTTCGATGTGCCGCGGCGTCGCGACCAAGCGTTCCAGGAACAGTGTGTCATCGCCGAATGCGCCTGCAGCGACCCGACGAGCCGCGGCAAGCGCGTCGGGCAATTCCGCCGCCCCGTGCACCTCGTACATTCCTTTGCCGCCACCGCCGGCGGACGGTTTGATCAGGATCGGAAATCCGATCTCGTCGGCGGCAGCGATCAGCGCTGCGTCGTCCAGCCCGGGTTCCGCGATCCCCGGAGTCACCGGCACGCCGTGGCCGGCGACCTGGTTCTTCGAACGGATCTTGTCGCCCATCGTTTCCAGCGCACGCTCGCCTGGGCCGATGAACACAAGCCCGGCCGCCGCACAGGCGCGCGCGAATTCCACGTTTTCGGAAAGGAACCCGTAGCCGGGATGCACGGCGCCCGCGCCCGTTCGTTGCGCAGCGCGGATGATCGCGTCGATCTTCAGGTAGCTCAATCGCGGCTCGGCAGGGCCGATCAGCACAGCGGCGTCCGCCATTGTCACGTGCAGCGCATTGCGGTCCGCATCGCTGTACACCGCGACGGAGCGAATGCCCATGCGACGCAGCGTGCGAATGATCCGGCAGGCGATCTCGCCTCGGTTGGCGACAAGCACCGTGTCGAAGCGCTCGGCAGCTGTGCGAGGGGTATCAGGGTGTTCTCTCGTCATGACGATCACATCCTGAACAGGCCGAAGGCGGTGTCGGGCAGCGGCGATCGCGAGCAGACGTCCAGGGCGAGGCCGAGCACGGTGCGGGTGTCCGCTGGGTCGATGATCCCGTCGTCCCACAGTCGAGCGGTCGAGTAGTAGGGACTTCCCTGCCGCTCGTACTGCTCGATGATGGGTGCCTTGAACGCGGCCTCATCAGCGGCCGACCAGTCTTCACCGTGTGAATCGAAACGCTCTCGACGAATCGTGGCGAGCACCGACGCTGCTTGCGCCCCGCCCATTACGGAGATCCGGGCGGCAGGCCACATCCAGAGGAAGCGTGGTGAGTAAGCTCGCCCGCACATCGAATAGTTGCCGGCACCGAACGACCCGCCGATCACCACGGTGAGCTTCGGCACTCTGGTTGTGGCGACGGCGGTGACCATCTTGGCGCCGTGCTTCGCGATGCCGCCCGCCTCGTAGTCGCGGCCGACCATGAAGCCGGAAATGTTCTGCAGAAAGATCAATGGCACGCCGCGCTGATCGCACAGTTCAATGAAATGGGCGCCCTTCAGGGCAGACTCGCTGAACAGCACGCCATTGTTAGCAACGATGCCGACCGGATGCCCGTGCAACCGGGCGAATCCGGTCACAAGAGTCGTGCCATATTCCTTTTTGAACTCGTGGAACTCGCTGCCGTCGACCAGTCGCCCGATCACCTCACGCACGTCGTATGGGGCTTGCACGTCCACAGGCACAACGCCGTAGAGTTCCTTCTCATCAAGGGCCGGTGGCACCTCGGGGGCAATGTCCCACACCGGAGCGGGTTCGGCAGGAAGTGTCGAGACGATGTCGCGGACGATGCTCAACGCGTGCTCGTCGCTTTCGGCCAAATGGTCGGTCACGCCGGAGACTCGCGAATGCAGGTCGCCCCCTCCGAGTTCTTCTGCTGTGACTATCTCGCCGATCGCCGCCTTGACCAGGGGCGGGCCGCCGAGGAAGATGGTGCCCTGATTGCGCACGATCACGGTCTCGTCGCTCATTGCGGGCACATATGCCCCACCGGCCGTGCACGAGCCGAGCACGGCCGCGATCTGCGGAATCTTCGCGGCTGACATCCGCGCCTGGTTGAAGAAGATGCGCCCGAAGTCGTCGCGGTCGGGAAACACCTCATCCTGTTCCGGCAGGAACGCACCCCCGGAATCCACCAGGTAAACGCACGGAAGCCGATTCTCGATTGCGATTTCTTGCGCTCGCAGATGCTTCTTCACCGTCAGCGGGTAATACGTGCCACCCTTGACGGTCGCGTCATTGCAGACGATGAGCACGTGTCGCCCGTGCACGAGACCGATGCCCGTGATCAGGCCCGCACCGGGGCTGTCGTCCTTGTACAGGCCGTTGGCCGCCAGCGGCGCAATTTCTAAGAAAGGGCTGGCGACATCGAGAAGTTCGTCGATGCGTGCGCGCGGCAGGAGTTTGCCGCGCGCAACGTGGCGGTCGCGCGAGCGCTCAGGGCCGCCCAATGCGGTCGCCGCCAGACGCTGTCGCAGCTGGGTCACCAACTCACGCTGCTGCGTTTCATTGGCGACGAAGGTCGGATCCGCGGCATCCGCGGTCGATATCAGTGTGTGCATGACAATGTTTGCACGTCAATTTCGGTTAGGGGTTAATAACTCAAACCACGTTAGCGTGTGTTAACTGAGTTGTCTATAGTGGAGGTCACCGAGAGGAGACGCGATGACGGGGACGGTGAACGATCTGCCCACCCAGCGCAGTCAAGCGAAGGCAGACCGACGAAACGCCTTGCTCGACGCGGCAGCCACACTCTTCGCTGAACACGGTTTCAACGGCGTTTCGCTCGAAGACCTCGGCGCGGCGGCCGGCGTCAGCGGACCGGCCGTGTACCGTCACTTTTCCGGCAAGCAGGCGGTGCTCGGGGCCATCCTCGTGGGCGTCAGCCAGAACCTGCTCTCCGGCGGCGAAACGGTGATTGCCGCTTCACACACCGCGGCCGACGCGCTGCGCGGATTGGTGCAATTCCATGTGGACTTCGCGTTGGACAACCCTGACGTCATCCGTGTGCAGGATCGCGATCTGGCCAGCCTGACCGATGCCGACCGGATCGCGGTGCGCACGCTACAGCGCATGTATGTCGAATTGTGGGTACGCGTGCTGACGCGCTTACACCCGGAAACGGATGCCTCGCAGTTGCGGATCAGAGCTCACGCCGTCTTCGGTCTGATCAACTCCACGCCGCACAGCGCGCACGCGCCCGGCTCCGGCGCCGCGCAACTCTCCCCCGAGCTGGTCGGGTCGATCCTGGAGCAATTGGCGCTCGCCGCGCTGACCGCCCCGGCGTGACGCGCCGACTAGACCATGGTCAACGCGAAGCCCGGTTCAGCCAGGATCGCACCGATGTCGGCCAGGAATCGCGAGCCCTGTTCACCGTCGACCATGCGGTGGTCGAACGAGAGGCTCAAGGTCATCACCTGGCGCAGCGCGATCTCACCGCGATACTCCCACGGTTGCCTGCGCACGGCACCCATCGCAAGGATCGCGGCCTCGCCGGGATTGAGGATCGGCGTCCCGGCATCGACACCGAAGACTCCGACGTTCGTAATCGTGATCGTTCCGCCGGTCAACTGGGCGGGAGCGGTGTGTCCGGCGCGCGCAGTCGCCGTCAATTCGCCGAGCGCCGCAGCGAGTTCGAGCAGGGTCAGTTGCTCGGCATCCGAAATGTTCGGTACGAGCAGTCCCCGGGGCGTCGCCGCCGCGATGCCCAGATTGACGTAGCCGTACTGCACGATCTCGGCTGGGGTCTCCGATGCGGATTCCACCCAGTGGGAGTTGACCGCCGGTGTTCGAGCGACGGCGATGCACAATGCCTTCGCCACCATCGTGAGGATGTTGATGCGTGCGTCACGAAACTCGCGCCGGGCCTTCAACGAATCAAGCAGTTCCATCGTCGGCGTGACGTCGACGGTCAGGAACTCCGTGACGTGCGGCGCTGTGAACGCACTCGCGACCATCGCCGCGGCCGTGTGTTTGCGGACGCCGCTGACCGTCATGCGCGTCTCACGCGGGCGATCACCGCCGCGGTGCAGGGCAGTTTCCGCACGGTCGCCGATTGCGCGCTGCTGGACGGCCGCGACCGCCGATCCGGATGCTGCAGAAAATGCCTCAACATCTGCCCGGGTGATCAGCCCACGCTCCCCCGTTCCGGTGACGAGAGTGAGATCAACGCCGAGATCGCGGGCGAGCGCGCGCACCGGCGGCGTGGACCGCGGGCGCTCGGCCGACTGCTGTGCCGGACCGGCAGCCGGCGTGGCAACAGGCTCGGTGGCAGGCGCTGTCGGCGTCACGGGGCCGCCGCCGCGCGCACGGCGTCGCGGCCGCTCACCCGTCTCGATCGCGGGCCCGTAGCCGACCAGCACTGCCTGTCGTCCTGCAGCGGCGCTCGCTGGCACGGTCGCAACGCTGGCAGCGGCATCCGCTTGGCTGGCAGCATCCGACGGTTTGGAGCTGCCCCCGTCCGGCGCTGAGTCGTCGTCGATCTCGAATGCGACGATCGGAGCACCAACCTGGACGGTCGCTCCGGGCTCTGCATACAGTTGGCTGACAACGCCGGCGAACGGCGATGGCAACTCGACGAGTGCCTTCGCGGTCTCGACCTCAGCGATGATCTGATTCAGGGCCACGGTGTCGCCGACGGCGACGTGCCAGGAAACGATCTCCGACTCGGTCAGGCCCTCACCGAGGTCGGGCAAAGCGAATTCTTTCAACACGCTCATGCGCTGTGGCTCCTGCTGCCGGAATTGCTTGCGACACCGTCGCCGGCAGGGCGCCAGTTGCTCAGTGAATTGTGCCGGCCGAGCACGCGGTCGACGGCGTCGAGGATGCGGTCGAGGTTCGGCAGGTATTCGTCTTCGAGTTCTGCGGGCGGGTAGGGCACGTCGAACCCGGTCACCCGTGCAGGGGCCGCCTCCAGGTACTCGAAACAGCGCTCCGTGATGCTCGCGGCGATCTCGGCGCCGACTCCGCCGAACTGTTGCGCCTCGTGGGTGATCACCAACCGGCCGGTCTTGCGAACGGATGCTTCCACTGTTGCGAAATCGACCGGCGACAGTGAGCGCAAGTCGATGACCTCGACCGAGATGCCCTCGTCCGCTGCGGCAACCGCAGCATCCTTCGCCGTCATCACGAGTGGGCCGTATGCAACGAGCGTGACATCGGTACCCGCTGTCACGACGCGCGCCGCCTCGAAGCTCGGCGCATCCGCCGGCAGGATCGGCTCGACAGGAGCCTTCGTCCAGTAGCGGCGCTTGGGCTCGAAGAAGAGCACAGGGTCGTCGGCCTGGATCGCCTGGCGGATCATCACGTACGCGTCCTGTGGATTCGAGCAGCTGATCACGCGCAGACCGGACGTGTGCACGAAATAGGCCTCCGGCGATTCGGAGTGGTGCTCGACCGAACGGATGCCGCCGCCGAACGGCACGCGGATCGTGATCGGCATCCGAACGGCACCCGCAGTGCGGTAGTGCATCTTCGCGACCTGAGTCACGATCTGATCGAACCCCGGGAAGATGAACCCGTCGAACTGAATCTCGCACACCGGCCGGTAGCCGCGATAGGCCAGCCCGACCGCCGTGCCGATGATGCCGGACTCGGCCAGTGGCGTATCGATCACCCGCCGCTCGCCGAATTCCTTCTGCAGACCGTCCGTGACCCGGAATACACCGCCGAGTTTACCGATGTCCTCACCGAGCAGTACCACTTTGTCGTCGGCGGCGAGCTCATCGTGCAAGCCCGCGGTGAGCGCCTTGGCGAGGGTCATTTCCGTAGCGGTCATGACTGCTCGCCGCCGAATTGCTGCAGATAGGCGGCATACTGGCTCTTCTGCCGATCGAGCCAGGTCGTCGGCTCTGTGAAAACGTTGTCGAACACGGTGAGCGGCTCTGGCTTGGTCATTGCGAGGCATCCTGCGCGCATTTCGGCGGCGACGGCATCCGCTTTCGCGGTGATGCGCGCGCTAAATTCGTCCGTCATCATGCCGAGAGACGTGAGGAGGGATCCGACCCGCTCGATCGGGTCCTTCTCGGCCCAGTCGGCGAGCTCCTCCTTGCTGCGATAGCGGGTCGGATCGTCAGAGGTGGTGTGCGGGCCCATGCGGTAGGTGACCGCTTCAATGAACGTGGGGCCGTCACCCTTGCGTGCACGCTCAAGCGCGATGCGGGTCGCTGCGAGCACTGCGAGCACGTCGTTGCCGTCAACTCGCATGCTCGGGATGCCGAACCCCGGTGCACGATCGGCGATCGGCGTCTGCGCCTGAAGCCCAACTGGTTCTGAAATGGCCCAGTGGTTGTTCTGGCAGAAAAACACGACGGGCGCCTTATAGGTCGCGGCGAAGATCAGGGCCTCATTCGTGTCGCCCTCGCTCGTTGCCCCATCGCCGAAGTATGCAATCGCCGCAGAATCGACACCGTCGAACTGGCAACCGAGAGCGTAACCGACCGCGTGCAGTGTTTGGGTGCCGATGATGATGGACGGCGTCGCCATGTTGATGTCGTACGGGTTCCAGCCGGAGAAGACCGAGCCGCGCCACACGCGCAGTAAGTCTGTGAGGTCGACGCCGCGCACGTAGGCGACACCGTTTTCGCGATAGCTGGAGAATACGAAGTCGTCGCTGCGCAGCGCGTGCGCCGAGCCGATCTGCGCGGCTTCCTGGCCGCGCAGAGGAGCCCACAGCCCCAACTGCCCCTGCCGTTGCAACGCGGTCGCCTCTGTGTCGATGCGACGCACGACGACCATGTCCTCGTAGAGCGAGGCGAGTTGCTCGCCGAAGACGTCGGCGACCCACGGATCGTAGTCCGGATCACTCAGTCGCACGCCTGACGGCGTCAACAACTGGATCAAGTTTTCTTCTCGAGTAAGGAGTTCTGCTCCTTGACGGGCACCCGGCATCATCGCACGCCACCTTTGTCTCGGTGTCGAGTTGATCTGGCTTGTGGCCGACCGACTCGCTTCCAGCATCCTTGCCAGAATTACTCTCAGGTTACGTCTGAAGTGCAGTGCGCACAATCACCGGCGTGTCGACTGAGCAATGTGCACTATCTCAGGCTGAAGCGCCGTGCTAAAGTTTCGCATCATGCCCAACCCGGATGCCACCGACCTTCGGCTGCTCGCCGCCCTCACGGACGAGCCGCGCAGCACGGTCGTCGCGCTCGCAGACACCCTCGGGCTCTCCCGCAACACCGTGCAGGCGCGAATGGCCGCCCTGGAGCGCTCGAACGTGTTCCTGCCGTTCGACCGCCGCATCAATCCAGAGGCGCTCGGCTATCCGCTTGCCGCGTTCATTGCGGTCCACGTGCAGCAGCAGAAGCTCGCCGCGATCGTGCAGGAACTGTCGCGCATCCCCGAAATCGTGCAGGCGCACGGCGTCAGTGGGCCGTCCGACCTGATTGTGCGGGTTGTCTGCGCCGACACCGATGAGCTGTTCAGGGTCAACGGCATGATCCTTGCGTGCGACGGGGTCGAGCGCACCGAGACGTCGCTCGACATGGGCGAGTTGATCCCGTTCCGGGTGGGTCCTCTGCTCGACCGCGGGCCGCGTCGCGACTGAGTGCTTCAGTGGTGCAGGCGGATGCCCGCTGTCGCATTCGCTGGACATGATTAGCCATACTTTTGGCCTAGATCGAGGTCATGACTACCGTTCCACTGGGCGAAGCCAAAGACCACCTGTCGGAGTACGTCTCGGAAGTCGAACGAACTCATGATCGCGTCACCATCACGCGGCATGGGCACACTGCCGCCGTTCTGAGCTCGGCTGATGACCTCGCCGCACTCGAAGAGACAATCAACATCCTCGAACACCCCATTCCGCCAGTGTTGCAAGGACCGCTCGAACCCAAGGAACCTCTATCGAGAATTCTCCGTCGCACAGCGATCGTCAACAAAGACGCGCCAAGAGTGGCTTACGCAGGACCGGTTAGCTCGCATTCGACGAGGTCGGCGACGATCATCATGCGACCGAAGTCGCCCTCCAAGGTATACGTCTGACATTGTTGGGTGAACTTGTCAACCCCGTCCCAGGATCTTGTCCCGTCCGCGTCCACCGCCTGTTTTGTGCGGTCAGTCCAGAGAAAATCCTTGACGCCGGTGAACCGGATTACGCCTTCAGGGTAGCGGGCCCATTCACCAGCTCTCGCAGGCAGTAGGTCGGGATGATCTCGAGCTAAAACGAGGTCGGCCTTCAGCTCAACCTTGCCACGGCTCTCGATCACCTCAAGAAAGTAGCTTTCCTCGAGCACATAGCTCGAAAGCGTGGAGATCTGTGTGTAGTCGATCACGCTCCCAAAGTACTCGAACGGTGAATCGCAAGCGCTTTCGTAAGCGGAACGTTGATCGCGCCGGTTTTCATGGCGTTGGGAGGCCTACCCTGACGCACCCCGGCCTGCGTCAGGAGTATGGCGAAGAGGGGGCCACTTCAATTTGACGGTTTCTGTCGCGTTACAGTGAGCACATGCCCCTGCATGTTGCGCGATCCGTCCGCGGACGGATGCGTTTCGCATCGGCTGTCGTCTTGGTTGCGGTGGTGGTCGCAGGGGTCACCGGGTGCACTGGTGGGAGTCGGGCGGCACCGGTGACGACCACTGCCACCACGGGGCAAGCGACTGTGACAACGGCGTCGTCGCATCCATACGCGTGCGCGGACACTGTGTGTTCAGGGTTGGTGGGCATCGGCCACGACCGCAGCATGTATCTGCAATGTCATGGCAGCGGCAGGCCGATCGTTGTCCTTGCGTCCGGTATGGGTGAGCGTGCGTCGAATTGGGCGGTGTTGCCCACAGGCGATTCGTTGGCGCCCAGCCCGGAAGCGGTCTACCCGCAGGTCGGCCGGTTCACGCGGGTGTGTGCCTACGACCGACCCGGCACGTCCAGTCCAACGCCGTCGGGAGGATACCAGGAGACCGCTTCTACTCCCGTGCGCCAACCGGTCACCGCGGCAGGTTCGGCAGCCGACCTTGCCGTCCTGTTGAAAGCCTCCGGCGAACACGCACCATTCCTTCTGGTCGGGCAGTCCTACGGTGGCGATGTCGTGCGGATGTATGCCGACGCGCATCCGGACCAAATGGCGGGGCTGGTTCTGGTTGACGCCCTGTCTGAATACTTGACAGACTACCTATCGCCCGCACAGGTGGCGGACTTCGAAAAACTGAACTCTCCAGAGGTGCAGAAAACCCCGGCCGGCGCCGAAAACCTGAACTTGGAGGCGACGTTCGCCCAGTTGCGCACAGCTACGGCCCCCACCGTGCCAGTGACCGTACTGAGCGCAGACATCTGGCCAATCACGGCCCAGGTCGTGGAGTCGCTCGGTCTGCCCGGTTCCCTGTCGGCGGCACTGTGGTCCGCGCAAGGCAAGGCGCAAGCCCGGCTAGCCGCCCTGTTCCCCGGCGACACCTGGGTCACGAAGACCAACGCCAGTCACTACATTCACCTCTACCAACCTGAACTGGTCACCAACTCGATTCACAACATCATCACAACCATCAGAAAGACACCGAACACCACGCCGGCCCCGCTCACACCAACCCCATTGCCACCGGAAACCACACCAGCAAACCAATAGCAGCACAGCGGTTTCAGTGCCAAGAAACATCACGGCCGGCCTACGCTACTCCACCAAAACACCCGCGTCCGGGGCGGGTGTGACCGCGGTGCCGGCTCAGCCAGGCGCAAGCCTGACGATCAGCAGGCAGGATCTCGACCACTCAGGCCGGCGTAATTGAGACCACTTTTCGGCCCAGGAGGCTGCCCGTAGCTGGAACCTGCTGGGGACAGAGCCATTTGTGTTGGAATCGTTCATGGGATGCTCCGGAGGTGAGTTCCTCCGTTACGTCCGCTTCAGGTACTAACCGATCGAGGAAGCGAAAATACCTGCATCGTTCGACCCGCGCAACGGTCTTTCCAGTGGCGGCGTAGCGCTTGGCGAGCGTTTTGCCCGCCTTTCCCCAACCGATGACCAGCAGGTCCACGTGCAGCGACGATGCCGTCATGATGTCCTCCGTCTGTCTCTGACGTCTGCCGCCGTCGGCCAGGCGACCGGCGGCGGCCTGGACGTCTTTTGCCTACGCGGCGTCCGGAACCAGCGTTGCCCGGACACGCCCGATTCACCACGCTGGGTATGGCCCGCCCGTGATGTCGGTGGAGCCGTATCGCGGTCGTCGCGCTTCGGCTCGATCGCCCCCCGAACGAACGCCCGCGCTGCCGCGGGAGTACATTGATGCCGTGCATGCCCGGAATCGAACGATGTTCGCAGTCACGGTGATCGCGCTGGCGATGATGTGCGCCGGCTGCACGAGTTGGTCGGGGGCGTCGTCGGGAGCACCCGAATCGACGGCGGCGGCCGCGGGCCCGACACCGACAGCGACCTACGCAGTGACGGCACTGCTTGTGGAGTCGATGGACACCGCCCAGATCGTGCGAGGAAGCGACGGCGCGAATCACGTCGAGTACAACCTGCGCCTCGACAACGGTTTCAGCGGCCCGGTCACTCTGACGTCTGTGACCGTGGTCGACCCCGATGGCCACGACCTGATGAAGGTCGACGGAGCGCGCCTCGCGGCCGCGACCCAGTCGTTGTTCGCTGGCACGTCGTCCGCGGTCATCGCCGCATCGGCAGCCGCCGTAGTGGAGGTCGATCTGGTGCTGCCAACCGGTAAGCCGGTCCCCGCCCACGTGTCCAATCAGATCGACTACACGCTTCCCGCGGGTCCCAATGCTGTGATCGTCGAGCGGACCCAGGTGGATGGCATCACAGTCCGGGTCGACCGGACCTCGGCTGTCCAGATCGCACCCCCGCTCACGGGGAACGGCTGGCTTGCCACCAGCGCGTGCTGTTCACCCAATCTGCACCGCGATCTTCGGCTGCCGGTGAACGGACGACGCGTGGCGACACCTGAGACCTTCGCGGTCGACTGGGCGAAAGTGAAGGGCGACCGCGTCTACGACGGCAGCGGAAACACCAACCAGGAGTTCTATGGCTTCGGTGCGAGCGTGCTCGCCGTTGCCGACGGGACGGTCGTGTCGGCCGTGGACGGTATTGCGGAGTCGACCCCGTTCGAGCCCAAAGCCGCCGAATCAAAGGAGAGTTTCGGCGGCAACGCGGTGATCCTCAAGATCGACGACGGCGTCTACGCCTTCTACGCCCACCTCCAGACGGGCAGCGTGACCGTGCATGTCGGCGACGAGGTGAAGACCGGCGATGTGATCGGCAAGCTCGGCAACACCGGCCCGTCAACGGGGGCGCATCTGCACTTCGGCCTTCTTGACAGTCTCGACATCGTCACCGGCACGAGCCTGCCGTTTGTTCTGACGAAAGCCACGCTGACCGGCACCGTCGATTTCGCAGCGATCACGGGCGACACGCTCGTGATCGCTCCTGAATCGCGCATCCTGCGCAAGGCATACCCGCTCTACGCCACCATCGTCGACTTCGAGTAGCCTCGACACCGTTCAGCCAGCTGGGTCAGACGCGACAGTCCGGCGGACCCGCGGCCTCGGCTGTGAAGCTCCGAGTTGCCCGCCAGTGGGTAGACGCCATTCTCAGACACTCAGCGGCTGGATGTCGCCGAGGATCCGCGAGATGCGCGCCTGGTCGCCGCGCAACTTCTCGAGCCGATTCGACGGCGAGGTCTCAGGCCCTGCAAATCCGCTGCTGCGTCTAACAGCTGGAGCTTGCGCACCAGACGCTTGCCGACTTCCGGCGGCACCCGTCGCGGCTCCGGGCTGCCGAACCAATACGCCTCGGTGACCCGGTCCGCGATCCTCATGGACGGATGCTGGTGTAATGGGAGTCGGTGACATGCATCGCTAATCACATCGGCAAGATCATGATGCGCTGGGCTAGCACCGGTTCTATCGAGTAACCAGAGTAGTCCGATATCTTCGCGTAGGTGGGTGCGCCCGTAACCGGGACGCCCACCGGGACACGTCCAGGCGGCTTCGCACATTTGCGATATCGAAACGGTCACTGGATCGTCGATTCCCGTAAGACCGACCGAGAAAGTGCCCGGTGAGGGCAGGCTAAACGCTACAGCAGAATGCATGGCCGAATTGCTCGTCGGCTAACGCGCGCGTCTCGACCAACGACCAGGTCGTGACCGCGCAGAAGAACGCCCTCGCCGCTCTCCGCGCGGACACTGAGATGACTTTCACGGACCACAGGCTCACCAGAACGAATCGCGCCGGGCCAGGACGGCAAGAGGCGCTCGCTACGTACCGGGCGGTGACGCTCTCGTGGTCACACCGCTAGGACGCCGGCGCTGAGTACCGCTAATAGTGCGGACGGATGCCCGTCCGCAGAACGCGGGACGGGCATCCTGCCGCCTTAGCTACAGGCCGTATGGGGCAAGCGCCCATGGGTAAGCCAGCAGATTGCCGAGGTAGTTCGGGTGGAAGTTGGCCGTGGCCAACAGCGGAACCGTCGTCAGATTTATGTATGGCAGCCGCGAGCCGATGCCGTGCCCGGCGAAGGCCGCCGTCGTGTCGACGTAGCTGATTCGTGAGTTTCCGACGGCTGCAACGGCTCCTTCGATGACACTGTTCAGCACGTCGCTCGCCGTGTTGACAGCATCACCGAGCGGTGGCTGCACTCCCGGGTTGAACAGGTGAGGATAGCCCAGCACAAGAATCTTTGCATTCGGTGCCCGTGCTGCGATCGCCCTGTAGAGAACCACAAGCTTCGGGCCGACCGTGGGCAGTGCTCCGGCTGCAGCCGCAAGCGCTGCGGCGCACGCCGGAGCGCTCGGATCGGGCGCGCAGGCCGCCAGCACAGCGTCCGAGCCGGCGTCGATGCCACCCACGGTCAGCGTGATGAGAGCGGTGTTCGCGGGAACAGCCGGCAACTGCAGTGCGGCCACGTCAGCGGTTGTCGCACCAGAGCATCCGAGATTCGCTGTCAGGCGATAGCGGCTGACTGCCGCCGCGATGGTTGGGAAACTCCCATAGCGCGAATGCAGACACGGGCCCGAGTCATAAGGCGGTGCGCCCTGTCCGGAGGTGAAGGAGTCCCCGAGTGCGACGTAGTTGCCCGCCGACGTGAACCACGATGTCCGTTGTAGACCTGCGGTGGATATGCCGCTTGTCGAGGCAGCACTTGTCGAGGCAGCGCTTGTCGAAACCGTGTCGACGGATGCGGCGTTGGCCGGGGCGGCCACCATCCCAATAACGAGCGCCCCCGCCACAATGGCCAGCGCGCTCAGGCGTGATGCAATTCCAAGCCTTTTCTGAGAACTCTTCATCATTGTCACAAGGTATGCCCGGGTGCATCTGATGGCAACAGAAACTTTCACCAACAAAACAGGCCCGCCTGCCGAAGCAGAACGGGCCTGTCTCTCCCGGGCGCGCCTGGCGAGAGGCGACCCGAGAGACCTGTGTGACCTACTCGGTTACAGAAACCTCGACCGGAGCAGCTGCGGGCGCCTCGTCGGCGATCACCGGCTGCAGTGACAGCTTGCCGCGGTCGTCGATCTTGGTGATCTCAACCAGGATCTTCTGGCCGACGCCGAGCACGTCTTCGACATTCTCGACACGCTTACCACCGGCGAGCTTGCGCACCTCGGAGATGTGGAGCAGGCCGTCCTTGCCCGGGAGCAAGGAGATGAACGCACCGAACGTGGCGATCTTGACGACGGTTCCGAGGAACTGTTCGCCGACCTCCGGGTTCGTCGGGTTCGCGATGGCGTTGACCTGCGCGCGAGCCGCCTCGGCGGAGGGTCCATCGACCGCGCCGATGTACACGGTGCCGTCTTCCTCGATCGAGATGTCTGCGCCGGTCTCGTCCTGGATGGCGTTGATCGTCTTGCCCTTGGGGCCGATCAACTCACCGATCTTGTCGACCGGGATGTTGACCGAGATCACGCGCGGCGCGGTCGGAGCCATTTCATCCGGCTGATCGATCGCCGCGTTCAGCACCGACAAGATCGTCGTGCGGGCATCCTTCGCCTGCTGCAGCGCGCCGGCCAGAACCGACGACGGCAAACCGGCGAGCTTCGTGTCCAGCTGGATCGCCGTGACGAACTCACTCGTGCCTGCAACCTTGAAGTCCATGTCGCCGAGAGCATCTTCAGCACCCAGGATGTCGGTCAGCGCGGCGTAGCGCGTCTCACCGTCAACCGTGTCTGAAACCAGACCCATCGCGATACCGGCGACGGGTGCCCGCAGCGGCACGCCCGCATTCAGCAGCGACAGGGTCGAAGCGCAAACAGAACCCATCGACGTCGACCCGTTGGAACCGAGAGCCTCTGACACCTGGCGGATCGCGTACGGGAACTCCTCACGGCTCGGCAGCACCGGCACGAGCGCGCGCTCGGCGAGGAAGCCGTGCCCGATCTCGCGACGCTTCGGGCTGCCGACACGGCCGGTCTCACCGGTCGAATACGGCGGGAAGTTGTAGTGGTGCAGGTAACGCTTCTTCGTGATCGGGCTCAGCGAGTCGATCTGCTGCTCCATCTTCAGCATGTTCAACGTGGTGACACCCAGGATCTGGGTCTCACCGCGCTGGAAGATCGCCGAACCGTGCACGCGCGGGATGACCTGCACCTCGGCGTCGAGCGGGCGGATGTCTGCAAGCCCACGACCGTCCATGCGGATGCCTTCGCGCAGCACGCGACCGCGGACGACTACCTTCGTGACGGACTTGTACGCTGCCGACACCTGCGCGTTGGCACCTTCGGGTAGTTCGCCCGCAGCAACCTTGCCTGCGATGAAGTCCTTGGTGCGGGACTTCAGAGCATCATCGGCGTCCTGGCGGGCGATCTTCTCCGCGATCTGGTAGACCTGCACAAGCTCGTCATAGGCGAAGCCGGCGACCGCATCGTAAGTGGCTTGCTCGTAGGGCGGAAACACCGGGAAGTCGAGAATCGCCTTCGACGATTGTGCCGCCATCTGCGATTGTGCGTCGACGAGCTGCTTGAGGAACGGCTTCGCCGCCTCGAGGCCCTGGGCCACGACCTCTTCGTTCGGTTTGGTGGCGCCGGCCTTGATCAGGTTCCAGCTGTGCTCGGTGGCTTCCGCCTCGACCATCATGATCGCGACGTCTTCCTGGCCGTGCGAGTCCGTCACAAGACGGCCCGCGACGGTGATGTCGAACACGGCCTCTTCCAGCTGCGACGCAGTCGGGAACGCAATCCACTGGTCAGCCGCGGCTCCATAACCGGGGATGAGGGCGAGACGCACGCCACCGATCGGACCGGAGAACGGCAGACCGGAGATCTGCGTCGACGCGGATGCCGCGTTGATCGCGAGCGCGTCGTAGAACTCGCCCGGCGCGATCGACAGCACGGTGATGACGATCTGCACCTCGTTGCGCAGCCCCTCGACGAAAGACGGGCGAAGCGGGCGGTCGATCAGACGGCAGACCAGGATGGCCTCCGTCGAAGGCCGGCCTTCGCGACGGAAGAATGATCCGGGGATCTTCCCAGCGGCGTAAGAACGCTCTTCGACATCCACCGTGAGCGGGAAGAAGTCGAAACCGTCCCGCGGATGCTTGCCGGCGCTGGTTGCGCTCAGCAGCATCGTGTCTTCATCCAGGTACGCCGCGACGGCGCCCTGTGCTTGCTGCGCCAGGCGACCGGTTTCGAACCGGACCGTGCGCGTGCCGAATCGACCGTTATCGAGAACGGCCTCGGCGTATTTGATTTCTGGACCTTCCATTGAGGTCTTACTCCTTAAGTGTTTTCCTCGCCATTCCGGCGAGCGAAACGCGACTGCCCGTGTGGCAGTCGGGTGTGTACTTTTGGAGCAGGGAAGTAGGCAAAACTTGAACCATCCGGCTCATGCTGGCCACCAGTAGAAGGACACGGACGCTTGCGCTTTCCGGATACCACCACCGAGGACCAGCTTCCTGCCAGCCTGCTCCGCACGGTAGGACTGCGCGTTCAGTCTCTGAGCGCGTAGTTAACCTCGTCAAGCTTAGCAGAGCGCGCGTTCTCAGCCTGGGAGCCAACGAGGCGGCCGCACCGTCGTCCCGGGCCGTCGAAGCCCTGCTCTGCTCGCCACTGACGAACTCGATGGCACCACGGCGATTCGCAGCCACGCGTGATCACGCGCTCTGCTCGTTCGCTTTCCTCAGCGCCGCGGCAACACTACCCAGATCCAGTTCGACGCTGAACGGCCGGTGATCACCGATGACGGCCGCCGGTACTCGCAGATAGCGCCCGTCTGCGCGCAATGGCACCAACAGTGCATCCCACTCTTCGCCGAGTTCTAGCGGTAGGAATCCGGCGTGGAAGATGCGCGCGTTCGCTCCGGCGATCAGGTGCACGGCCACGCGATAGCGTCGGCCGAGCCAGCGGGTTGCGCGCGGTACGAGCACAGCACTGAGTGAATCACCGCCGAATGCTGCCGCTGCGTCGATCGCATTCTGGTGACGGATGCTGTCCGCGACAACCGTGCGCGGAACATCGGATGCCGGGGCCGGCACGATGGTCAAACCGTTCAGCGTTGACAGGTTCCCATACGCATCCGGATTGAGACGGCCACGCGCACCCGGGCTGAACAGGCCGGCCACGACGACCAGTGCGGCGACGACGCTCAGCGCAACCAGGATCCAGAAGGCGAGGGCGGGCCCGGTCACCTGCAGCGCACTTGTGACGAACAGCAGCAGGAACAACAGGATGTAGCCGGCCGGCTCCCAGCGCCAGAGCGGTTTTCGACGGTGGGGCATGGGTTCACGATATCGCGCTGCGGTGCCGCGACTGCAGGCGCAGCAATCGGTGGCACGGTGCTCGGTGGCCCGACGCTTGGTCAGGCCGCTGGGACAGACTCTGTTGCGGTCGCTGTCCCCTTCGCCGCCGCAGTCGCCGAGAGGATCGCGTTGTAGTCGCCGCGCTTCCAGGTGTCCCAGTTCCACGCCTGCAGGAAACGCGTGCCACTGCCCAGCCCATTGCCGAACAGCTTCGCTTTGTCTGCCGCCGTCAGGTGGAAGTCCGTGGCTGTGTAGCCGGTCGTGTCCACGAAGATCGTGCGGGAGGCGAACGCCGGGTCCGCAATGTATACGCGATCGTGCGCATCTTGCATCGTGCTCAGGAGAGACTTCGCGAGCTGGAAGTTGTCAGCATCCGGATTCCACGTGCTCGAACTCATATTGCTGCGGGCGGAGAGTTTGACGCCGAGCGTCGGCCATCGCGCGGGCTGGCCGTCATCACGATCGAAGATGTCGATCGGATAGTTCGACAGCATGCCGCCATCGGTGCAGACGACCACGGCGTGGCGCACGATCGCCGGGTCGGCCTTGATCTGGAAGGGTCGAAAAAAGAACGGGATCGACGCGGACGCCCGCACCGCATCGGCGACGGGCTGCTGATCCGGGTCGACCCCGAGCAGCTCGCGGTAATCCCACGGAAGTCTCAGCATGAGGCCGCGGGAGACATCCGAAACGATTACGACGAGCTTGTAACGCTGGTCCGGTGGCAGGGAACTGCCCGGGTCGTCCTGCTTGAGGTCTGCCCAGGTGCGGATGCCGTGACTCTCGAGTGTCTGGGCGATCCACTGATGCAGAAAATCACCGACGAAGATCCCCTCATGGAAGATGAGGCCGAGCGCTCCGCCGAGGTGGGGGATGTGCGCGAACTCTTTCGGCTCGTCTTCGAATTGGGAGAAGTCGAGGTTGTCCATCGTCGTCTTGATCTCCGCGGCGCTCATGCCTGCTGCCACGAACGAAGCGACGATCGCGCCGGCCGACGTGCCGGCAACACGCTCAAAGGTGTATGGTTCCGTCGCCGTCGCGAGAGCGGTGATCGCACCGACCAGGCCCGACCCCTTCACTCCGCCGCCCTCGAGAACCAGGTCTGCTTGTGGCATTTCCGATCGCCCCTTCCCGCGTCACGGCTGTCGCGTTCGGCAGCCGTTCGTGCGTTACGTGCTGAGCGTGCTCCGCGTTGCGAGCGGTGTCAAGATGCAATTCGCGTGCAAAATATATCTTGACATCAAGATACTTTGTGGCAGAGTGAGAAGTGAGGTTAGGCAACCCTAATGAGCCTCCACTGGGGCTCGATTGCCTACGGAGCCGAGCTGATCATGACCGATGTCCGCCAAGCAGAATCCGAAGTTCCCCGGGTCGACTCGGTGACAGGGGTGCCCCCCTTGCCACAGGTACGCCAACTCGCCCAATTTGTCGACAACGCCGCATTCGATGATTTGAGCGCGGATGCACTGCAGCAACTCAAGATTCGCGTGCTCGACACGATCGGCGTGGCGATCGGAGCGCTTGACGCCCCGCCGATCGTTGCCATCCGCGCGCTCGTCGATGACCTCGGCGGCACGCCCACAGCCACGATGATCGGTGGCGGGCGCGCGTCGATCGATCGCGCAGCGTTCGTGAACGTTGCGCTCAGCCGCTACCTCGACTTCATGGATGCCTACCTCGCGCCGGGCGAAACGTGTCACCCCTCCGACAATCTCGGTGCTGTACTTGCGGCGAGCGAGTCCGTCGGCGGCACGGGCGCGGAGTTTCTCACAGCGCTGGCAGTCGCGTATCAAGTGCAGGCGAGGCTCAGCGACGTCGCGCCGGTGCGCGCAAAAGGATTCGACCACACCGTGCAGGGTGCGTACGCGTCCGCTGCGGCTGTGGCCAAGGCACTGCGGCTGCCGACCGACCAGATCGCGAACGCGATCGCCATATCCGGCACCGCGAACAACGCGCTGCGCGTCACACGCACGGGCTCGCTCAGCAACTGGAAGGGTCTCGCATACCCGAATACGGCAAAGGAGGGTACCTTCGCGGCACTGTTGGCCTCGCGCGGCATCACCGGACCGGAATTGGTCTTCGAAGGCAACAAGGGGTTCATGCAGTCCATCGCCGGACCGTTCGAGATCGACTGGTCCGCCGAGGACCTCGAGCGTGTGCGGATGACCATCGTGAAGCGGCACAACGCCGAGATCCACTCTCAGTCCGCGCTCGACGCCGCCATCGACATCCGTTCTCAAACGGGGTTCGATGCCGCACGCATCCGTTCGATTCACCTGCGCACATTCGCAGTTGCGTACTCGATCATCGGCGGAGGTGAAGAGGGCGACAAGCGCACGGTGCGCACCAAGGAGGAAGCTGATCATTCGCTCCCCTACTTGCTTGCTGCCGCTCTCGTCGACGGCGAACTCAGCCCGGCCCAATTCACGCAGGAGAGGATCGTCGCCGGCGACGTGCAGCGCCTGCTCCACACGGTGACGATCGTGCCAGACGACGATTTCTCGGCTCGCTTCCCCGCCGAAATGCCCGCCGACCTCGAAGTCACACTGGACGACGGAGCGGTCTTCCGATCTGAGCAGAACTCGTATGAGGGATTCCACACGAACCCGATGAGCTGGGCTGTCGCGCGCCGCAAGTTCGATGCAGTGGCGCTGCCGTTCACGACGGTTGCGCTCCGCGACCAGCTCGCGGCGACCATCCAGAACCTCGAACACGAACCCGTCAGCGCTCTGACCGCACTGCTCGCCCAGGTGAGCCGCACCCGTACGGCCTGATCCGTGCGTCACAAAACCAAAACAAGAAAGGTCACACCATGACCATCACCGATGCTCCCACCCGGAGCGCAACATCCGATCACGATCATGACGACGGCGCCGCGACGAACCGCAACGCCACCTCGCACGACGTCGCGTTCAACTTCGTCCCGCGCGCCTACCGCCCGGCGAAGCCGCGCACGGTCGGGCTCACCGAAGTGCGCGGCCCGTACTACTCGACGTATGGAACGCGGCACCTCGCCGATGTGCTCGACGTGGCCGGCCAATGGGTCGACGGCGTCAAGTGGGCCGGTGGATCGTTCGCCCTCCTCCCTCGCGAGCAGGTGCGTGCGTTCAGCGACCTCGCACACCAACATGAGGCGTACATCTCATCCGGTGGATGGCTGGAAACCGTGCTTCGCTACGGTCCGGATGCCGTCGACGCGTATCTGAAGGAGGCCAAGGAGGTCGGCTTCGACGTGATCGAAATCTCGGCCGGGTTCATCTCGGTTCCAACCTCGGGGTTGTTGCGGTTGATCGAGCGCGTCAAGAAGGCGGGGCTGAAGGCGAAGCCAGAACTCGGCATCCAGTTCGGCTCGGGTGGAGACTCCGGCGAGGCGGAACTCGCCGCTGAGGGCAAGAAGGACGTCGGCGATCTGATCGCGCGGGCGAACAAAGCCCTCGAAGCGGGCGCGGACATCATCATGATCGAATCGGAAGGCATCACCGAGAATGTGGTCGAGTGGAACACCCGGCCGGTTGCGGAGATCATCAATGGGGTCGGCCTCGAGCACGTGATGTTCGAGTCTGCGGACCCGCCCGTCTACGAGTGGTACATCAAGAACTACGGCAACGAGGTCAACCTGTTCGTCGACCACAGCCAGATCCTGCAATTGGAAGGCCTGCGCCAGAACATCTGGGGCAACAAGTCCACCTGGGGTCGCATCATCAACCCCGCGTGAACAACTGATGGCCGCCGAAGTGCTGGGCTCTAACCCAGCACTTCGGCTGCCAGCAGTTCGACGGCACGCAGCCGTGCCGGCGAAGACGCCACAGCTTCATCCTCGTGTGCAGACGCCACCAGATGCAGCATGACCTCGTCGACACCGAACTGCGAGGCAAGCGCGCGGATGCGGCGTGCCGCGTTGGCTGGATTGTCGATGATCCAGCTCGCGGACATCCGCTCGATCAGATCGGATTGGGCCGGAGTCGGAGTTGTCGCTGCTGCTTGTTCGACCGAAGGCAACTGTGTCAATGCAGCCCCGGTGCGCAGCTTCGCCATCTGCTGCATTTGCGGCAGAGCAAGGGCACGGGCCTCGTCGGCGGTCTCTGCCACGGACACGTTCAGGGTGAGGAAAGTGGTCGGCTGCGCAACCGTCTCGGACGCCGTGAAGTCGCGCCGATAGAGCTCGAGGGCCTCCGTGGTGCTGTCTCCGGAGAAGTGATTCGCGAAGACGTAGCGCATCCCCTCATGTGCGGCGAGGTTCGCTGAATAGCCGCTGGAACCCAGCAGCCACACCTCTGGAACAGAGTGAGCGACCGGCGTGGCGCTGAGTTCGTAGCGCTGCCCATTCTGCAATCCGAGAACTGCGCCTGCAGGATTTAGGAGTGCGGCGATGTCCGCGATGTTCTGGGCGAACGCATCCACATCACTGACGGCTCCGCTGGACCTCAACAACGCTGTGATCACCGGGTCGCTGCCCGGGGCCCGGCCGAGGCCGAGGTCGATGCGGCCGGGGAATGCGGCCTCGAGAATGCCGAATTGCTCGGCGATGACCAATGGCGAGTGGTTGGGAAGCATAACCCCGCCTGCGCCGACGCGGATCCGCTCGGTTGCCCCCGCGATGATGCCGATCAGCACAGGCGGGTTCGTCGACGCGACTGAAGGCATGTTGTGATGTTCGGCCACCCAGTAGCGTCGATAACCGAGTTCGTCGGCGCGCTGCGCAAGCTCGACGGTCGCGGCGATGGCATCCGCCGAACTCTGCCCTACCCGCACCGGGATCAGATCGAGCACCGACAGGCTTAGTCGGGCTTTGTTGGTTGCAGCGTCGTCGGTGGTATTCGTCACAGTAGTCATCATGCCGTGGAACCGTCCGGCACCCGCGCGTATTCCAACCGGGCGGTCCACGGAGGACGCACATCGGGCCGCCACCTTGAGGTGACGGCCCGATTGCAAGAAGTTCGCGTTGTCAGCGAGACCCTGTTCTCACCAGGGACCGCCCTTCGACAAGCTCAGGGACCGCAGAGACTTCTATCGACGGAGGCCGAGGCGCTCGATCAACGAGCGGTAACGGCTGATGTCGATTTCCTGCAGGTAACCCAGCAGGCGGCGACGCTGGCCGACCAGCAGAAGCAGGCCACGACGTGAGTGGTGGTCGTGCTTGTGCTCCTTGAGGTGCTCGGTGAGATCCTTGATCCGCTTGGTCAGGATTGCTACCTGAACTTCGGGGGATCCGGTGTCACCGGGGTGGGTCGCGTACTCTTCGATGATCGCCTTCTTGACATCTGCATCAAGTGCCATAAATGTGATCCCCTTTTCTCTCATTGCGCGGTGCCCGGGGCGGGATGCCTGGGCTCTCTTTATCCGCGGCCGTTCTACGGCAACCTCAAGAGTCTAACAGAGCGCGCCCGGGGTGGCTGTCGCGGGCTATTCGGCCAAAGCTGAGGCGGACGCTGCAGCGTCGCGAGCCCGCTCGATCAGGTGCATGTGCAGCGCGAAGAATCCGTACGCATACGCGAGCAGGAGCGAAATCCCGACAAAGAACCATGGCCAGGCGAGACTGATCGGCCTAGATGCCGTCACCACGACAGCAGCCACGAACGTCACAACGACAAGGGCACCGATCGCACCGCCGATCCATTTGCCGAGTTCACCACGCAGCCCGACCACCGCCTCTTTGTCGAGGGCAGCGAGACGACGTTGTGTTCGAGAATCTGTATACGCTTGCGTGCTTCGATAGATGCGATCCACCGTTGTGAAATACCAGACGGTCACGACGATGATCACGAGTGTCAGCCCTGCAGCCCAGCCGTAAGGCGTGGCGATAGCCCGACCTAGACCAATGGCTGCCGCCACGAACCACGCCGCGATCACACCGACGAACCCGTAGCCAAGCGCGGCCCAGCGCATCGTCCGGCCGAGATCGGCGATGATCTCATCGTCACCGGTCAAGAGTGGATCGTTCTGCAACTGGGTTGGCGTGAACACGGTGCGAGACTACTCGAACGAACTTCTAATCGGCTCTGGCCGCGCCATAATCCGCGACATTCCTCTGCGGCGGTTCATGCGACGGCCAGCTCGGCGTCTTCCGTCTCGGGAAGAGTACCGTCAACTTCGGACTCCCCGGCTGCGGGCTGAATCAGCGAGAACACCGCGCCTTGCGGGTCAGCAACTGCGGCCCACGATCCAACGCCGTCCGCTGAGGCGACTTCCGCGAGCACAGCGCCACCCAGCTCGCGCACCTGCTCAATGCGATCGGCAAGATTTGCGACTTCGAAATACACGCGCCAATGCGGTGGAAGGCCGACAACATCCGATGCACCGACTCCGGCGATCGTGACGCCTCCCACGTCGAGCATCGGATACCCGAGCTCTTCCGCAGAATCGTCCGAATCGCTCAGCGCCTCCGCCTCCGCATCCTCCGCTTCCGCATCGGCATCCTCCGCGAGCTCATCAACAGACTCCGCCGCGTCGGATCCCATCCGCGAAACGGATACGCCCAGAACGCTCTCATAAAACGGCAGCGATTCCTCCGCATGCTCGGCCAGCAGCTCAAACCAGCCGACAGCCCCCTCCTCGTCTCGCAACCATGACCCGGGGTACCCGGTGCCCTGCCACAGGCCGATGACCGCACCGCTGGGATCCGTAACGATCGACAACCGCACCCCGTTGCCGAGATCGCCGGGCGGCAACAACACAGTTCCGCCTGTCTCGCCGACCGCATTGGTCGCGGCATCCGCATCGTCAACGGCGAGATACGTCGTCCAGAACGGAACGGCGCCCTTCTCAGCAAGCGTTTGCGGCAGCAAACCGATCGCACAGACCGCGATCCCGCCGCGGTAAGCGAGCCGATAGCCTCCGGACTGCGCCGGCTCGTGCACCTCCCAGCCCAGCAAAGCAGCATAGAACTCCGCTGCAGCAGCGGAATCAATGCTCTGCAGGTCGACCCAGATGGGCGTTCCTTGGGGGAATCGAGTGACGGTCGGCATCGTGGTTCCTCTCACGCTGTGGACGTGCAACGCGTTCCGGTCGGATGTCGCGCATCCATCCACGCTACGCCGCGCGCACAGCGCCTGCCACCGCTGCACTGTAAGGTGCACCAGGAAGTCGCGCGATAACCGCGTGTGCTCCGGTGGTCCCTATTGAAACGAGATGACTTCATCACCCCAGGCGAGCCGGCGCTTGCGGCGCGGATCCCGAATGATGCGGTCAACCTTGTCGATCACGAGGGTGTTGCGCTGAACAGCGTCATAACTCGGCCAGCTCTGCAGAGCCGGAGGCGCGCTCGACACAGAACCTGCGACGGCGAGCGCATCGGTCGTCGAGTCGGTCGGATTCGGGTTGAGCGTGCGTGCGAAGCTCAGCCAGCGCGTCTGCATGCGAGCGGCGACAACCGCCGCTGTCCTGGCCCCGCCGAGCGGCACAACCGCCAACGGCAACCCGACCGGATTGCCCCAGACATAGGGCAACTCCGCCCCGTGCATCGCACCGAAGCCGATCGCCTTGACCAGGGGGCGAACATAGTCGAATTCGTACAACCAGGTCGGTGCATAGCTGCTGTGAGCGGTCGCCGCCCAGATGGTGGGCATGCGGAAGGCCGCATCCGTTGAAATGTGCAAAGCGCTCGCGCGGCTCGGATAGCCGTCGTACGCCGGGGGGATCATCCACGCTTCGGCGATTCCGAGATTCGCCACCATGGCTTCGATGTCGGCAACGCTGGTCGGCAGAATCGGCGAACGCAGCAGTTTGAACAGCAGCGCCTCATTGCGGTTGGTGCCGATGATCAACGGGATCGGCAGCGCCCTGCCTTCCTCGAAAGCGGTCAGGGGGTATTCCGGCACCAACTCGCCGTCGACGACCGGCGCCACCGCGATCGTGCCCGGATCGATTCCGGGATTGTTCCGCACCAACCGCTCGCACGCGCGCGTCAGCTGGTCCACCGGCACCAGGCGCAACCGGTCGATCTCGTGCTCGGGCACGTCGACAAGCTCGAGAAATCGGGCGGCGAACCGGTGCGCGCGCTCTTGCGAATAGACACTGCCCACCGGCGAGCTTTCCGCGATCGCCGCGCGGAACAGCCCTGTGGCGCTCGGTGATGCCATGAGAGTGGTGATCGCCCCGGCGCCGGCCGATTCTCCGAACACCGTCACGAGGTCCGGATCGCCGCCGAATGCGCCGATGTTGCGCTGCACCCAGGCCAAGGCGGCCAACTGATCGCGAAGCCCGATGTTGCTGTCGAACGATTCGCTCGCACCGCTGAATCCGCTGAAATCGAGAAAGCCGAGCGCGCCGAGGCGATAGTTAAACGTGACAACAACGACGTTGCCATGGCTGGCGAGGCCCGACCCGTCGAAGAGAGGGTCAGCAGAAGACCCGATGTAGTACGCGCCGCCGTGGATCCAGACCATCACCGGTAGCCCGGCGCCACCGAGCGCCGGCGTGAAGACGTTAATGGTGAGACAGTCCTCGCTCGCGGCCGGCAGACGGTTCATCAGCCCAACAGGCGCTGGTTTCGGTGCGGACGCCAGCCCCGGTTGCGGGGCGATGGCACCGAACTCCGACGCACCCAACTCACCATCCCAGGCTTCGGGCGGCCGGGGTGCACGCCAGCGCAGCGGACCAATCGGCGCCGCCGCATACGGAATGCCCTTGAACGAAGAGTTTCCCCCGCGCGTCAGCCCGCGCACGCGGCCGTATTCTGTGTCAATCACCGGTTCTTCGCGGCTCATCGCGACCGCGCCTGGCTCGCTCTTGCTCACTGAGCCAGCTTAGGACGCCGACGCACGAGAGCGCTCAGACGGGGTGTAGCTTCGGTATGCCGTGAAGGAACCGACCGAAACTGACAAGACGACGCGAACCCGTACGCGTGGAAGCTTGTTCGCCGACCTGGCCCCGCTCAAAGAAAGCCCACCGTTCGCGCGGCTCTGGCTGGGTGGGGCGATCTCCGGTATCGGCAGTCAGATGACGATCGTGGCAATCGGGTTACAGATCTACGACATCACCGCGTCCACTCTCGCGGTGTCGCTGGTCGCGTTGTTCGCGCTCGTGCCCATGGTCGTGTTCGGCATCTACGGCGGCATGCTCGCCGATGTCTTCGACCGAAGAAAGATCGCGCTCATCTCGGCAATCGTCGCGTGGACGTCGACGGCGGCGATTTCAATTCTGGCCTGGCTCCAGATCGACATCGTCTGGCCGCTCTACCTGCTGACGACGCTCAACGCTGTCGCTGCGACTGTGATCAGCAGCACGCGGATGGCCATACTGCCGCGCCTGCTCCCCGCTCGACTGTTGCCGGCCGCATCCGCCCTTGCCGGCATCAGCACGGGGGTGATGGTCACCGTTGGGCCGGCGCTTGCGGGCGTGCTCGTCGCCGCCGTCGGGTTCGGTTGGACCTACAGCGTCGACGTCGTGCTATTCGTGTTCGCGTTCCTCGGCATCGCAACTCTGCCGAAGATCGTGCCGGCGGCCGGCGCTCAGAAGCCAGGATTCCGTTCACTGATGGAGGGGGTGCGCTTTCTCCGGCGAGCACCGAACATTCGCATGTCGTTCATCGTCGACATCATTGCCATGACGTTCGGCCAGCCGCGCGTGCTGTTTCCTGCTGTCGGCGTCATGCTGCTCGGCGGTGGCGCCGTCACCGTCGGAATCCTGACGGCGGCCTACGCCGTCGGCGCGCTGCTCAGCAGCATCGTCTCCGGGCCGCTCGGCCGCGTGCGCTACCAGGGACGCGCGGTCGGCAAGGCGATCGTCACGTACGGCGTCTGCATCGCAGCGTTCGGCCTCGTACTCGCCGCGATGGCGACCGGATGGTTCGGCCCGGTCTCCGCATCGATCTCCGGCGCGAACATCCCCGCTTTGATCATCGCATCGGTCGTTCTGGTCTGCGCCGGCGCTGCAGACAACGTCAGCGCAATTTTCCGCATGACGATTCTGCAATCCGCGGCCCCGGACGCGATGCGTGGCCGCATCCAAGGCGTCTACACGGTGGTTGTCACCGGTGGCCCGCGAATCGGTGATCTGTATGCAGGCGTGCTCACCACGATCGCAGCGCTGTGGTGGCCGCCGCTGCTCGGCGGGCTCGTAATTATCGTTGCCGTCGGGCTACTGATGCGAGGCTCGCACACGTTCCGCAACTATGACGCGATCGCCCCGACTCCGTAGCAGCTGGATGCGACGAGGCGGCGCGCTTCAGGCTGGTGTCTCGGCAACACCCAGCAGGTCGATGACGAAAATCAATGTCTTGCCCTGTAACGGGTGTCCGACCGCCGTCGTCTCGCCGTATGCCATCCGCGGAGGCACGACCAGCTTGCGGCGACCGCCGACCTTCATGCCCGGAATGCCCTCGCGCCAGCCATCGATCAGGCCGAGCAACGGAAACGTGGACGGGGTGCCACGATTCCACGACGCGTCAAACTCCTCCCCCGACTCGTACTCGACACCGACGTAGTGCACGGTGACCGTGCCGCCCGGAACAGCCTCTCCGCCCTCCCCGACAACGATGTCGTCGATCTCGAGCAGGCCGGATGCCGGGCCCTCCGGCGCATCGATCTCAGGCTTGGAATTCAGGTCAACGGTCATGAGACCATCCAACCGCGTCGAGCGGGCGCACGTCAAAACGGCTGCCGCGCGGCGGCACTGCCGCAAACTCATGACCAAAACCGATCTTCGAGTTGCCCTTGCGCTTTGCCTGCAACAGAGGCACTCTAGTAGTCAGATCAGGATCATCGATCAATGATCAACTTGTCGTCCGGGAGAGTTGCAGGCATCGCCGCACCGCCGGACGATGAGTCTGTTAACGGCGCAGTCTGTTAACGGCGCAGTCTGTTAACGGCGCAGTCTGTTAACGGCGCAGTCTGTTAACGGCGCAGTCTGTTAACGGCGCAGTCTGTTAACGGCGCAGTCTGTTAACGGCGCAGTCTGTTAACGGCGCAGTCCAGGCCCGTCGACCGATCGTGCGGAACGTCAGCGCAGTGCGATGATCTCGTTGCGATCGGCGACTACCGCGGCCAGCAGCAGTTTTTCATCCTTGAGCGCTCCCCGCCGATCCCGGCCACTGACGATCCGCTGGCGGGTGTACGCCAGTCGTGTCGCGTCCTGAATAAAGCGCTTCATCAGCGCAGACGCAGACGGTTGCCGAGATTTCGCCCAGGCCCGTGCACCCCTGCGCCCGGTTGCCGTGCCCAACATGGTCACGTCGTGGCCGGTGAGCCAGCCCGCATTCGCGTATTCGAGCAGTCGTCGCCGAATCAGCCGCGCCTCGCGCCGCCGAAGCCACAGCACGAGCACGATGGCGAGAGCGAACATCGGCATTTGCACGAGCACGTAGTAGCCGATGAAATCTGCTGCAAGGTAGGCCGCGCTGTTCCACAAAGCATGCAGGAGCACCGCGGTGAGCAATCCGAGCACGAGCGCGATCGCGGTGCGCAGAACCCCCGGCTTGAGCGCGGCGATACCCAACGCCAAGCCGGTGCACGAGGTGAACATCACGTGCGCGAAAGGCGACATCAGCCCGCGCAGAAAAAATGTGCCTGCCAGCTCTCCCCCGCCGCCGTCCGCCAACGCAGACCCGAAATAGATGATGTTCTCGACAAATGCGAAGCCTCCTGCGGTCAACGCAGCGTAGACGACGCCGTCGACCGGGCCGTCGAAGGTGCGTTTCAAGACCAGGAAAAGGATGAAGACGCCGAGGCCTTTTGCGCTCTCCTCGACCAACGGCGCTTGCACGACTGCTTGGAAGAAGTCACTCGGCGGCGGTGCTCCTTGCAGATACTGGAAGACCTGCGAACCCAGGTCGACGAGCAACGCGATCGCCACGGCGGCCCCAGCACCCCACAGCAAGGCGAACCACTGGGCAGCGCTCGGTTCCGGTTCCCAGCGGTCGATCCAGCGAGTCGCCAGCACGACCAACGCGAGCGGAATCAACGCCAGAATGCCACAGCCGATCACGGCCGCCGCGCCGAGCGCCACCGACAGATAGACCAGCACGATCAGTAGAACGAGCGCCAGCGCGCTGAGTCCGACAACCGTAAACACGACGAGGAGAACGCTCGGCGCGATTGGTTCCGGCCGCGTCGCCGGATGCCAGAGCGGTGCGGCCGGTTGTCCTGCGGCCGGCGGCGTGGCGTGCGCGGGAGGCCTCCAGTGGTCGGATGACCCATCCCCCGAACTGAAAGTCATGAACTCACGTTAGAGGACGCCGGATCATTCCTCGAACATGACTCCGGGATTCAAGATGTCTGCCGGATCGAACATGGCCTTCAACTGTCGTTGCAACTGATACGAATCATCGCCCAGTTCCTCACGCAGCCAACGCCTTTTCAACACGCCGACGCCGTGCTCCCCGGTCAACGTGCCACCGAGTTTCAGGGCGGCGGCGAACAGTTCACCGGCAGCGTCCCACACGAACGCGGGAACCTGCTCACCCTGGAACACGAAGTTGGGGTGCAGATTACCGTCGCCGGCGTGGGCGACCGTCGGAATGGAGATCCCGTAGCGGTTCGAGATCTCCTGGATCGCGCTGAACATCTCCGGTAGACGCGATCGCGGAACGGCGACATCTTCAATCAGAACCTGGCCCTGGGCGGCGAGCGACGGGTGAAACGCCCGGCGAATCGCCAGTAGCCGGTCGCCCGTTTCCGGATCCGTCGAAGTGCGTGCTCGGCCCCCGGCATTCTCGATGCAACGCACCGCCTCCGCCCTGACAGCCTCGCACGCTCCGGCGTCGAACTGCACCAGCAGGTAGCTGCCGTCGCCGGTTGAGCCGATGCTTGCACGCATGACATCGTCGCCGATGTATGCCTGGATCACGGCGAGCGATGGCGCATCCAGCAACTCCATCACGGCAGGCCGAAGCCGCGTTGCCGTGATCGCTGCGGATGCGCGGGCGGCGGATGCGACATCCGGAAAAACGGCGCCGATCGTGATCGTGTCGCCCCGTGGGATCGGCAGGGTACGCACGGTTGCTTCGACGATGACGCCGAGGGTGCCCTCCGACCCGACAAATAGCGAGGTCAGATCGTAGCCGGTGACACCCTTGACGGTGCGATGCCCCGTGTGCAGGATGCGACCATCCGCCAGCACGACGGTGAGGCCGAGCACTGCCTCGCGGGTCACCCCGTACTTGGCACAGAGCAGTCCCCCCGCGTTCGTGGCGATGTTGCCGCCGATCGAAGAGATTGCTCGGCTCGCGGGATCGGGCGCGAACCACAGGCCGTACTCGGCGAGCGCATCGTTCAGGTCACCGTTCAACACGCCCGGCTGAACGACGGCGAGTTCATCGTGCGGCTCGATCGACAGAATGCTATTCAAGCCGGCCACGCTGAGCACGACGGAGTTCTTCGAACTGTTCGCCCCGCCGGCCAAGCCTGTGCCCGCACCTCGGGTCACGACGGGCACGCCGAACTCGGTCGCAAGCCGCAGCGTCGTCTGCACGTCAGCAGTGTCGCGTGCATTCACCAGCGCGATCGAGCTGAACTCCGAACGCCAGCCGGATCGATCGGTGCGCATCGCCTCCAACTCATCGGCCCGCACGCTGACGGCGTCGCCGAGCTCGGCGCGCAACCGGGAGAGAAACTCGGACACGATTAGATGATCCCCTGAGCCAGCATGGCGTCTGCAACCCGGATGAACCCTGCGATGTTCGCGCCGAGAACATAATTGCCTGGCTCGCCGTACTCTTCTGCGGTCGTTGCGCAGGACTCGTGAATACCGCGCACAATGTCGGCCAGCCGCTTCTCCGCGTAGTCGAACGACCAGGAATCGCGTGACGCGTTCTGTTGCATCTCAAGAGCCGAGGTGGCCACACCGCCTGCGTTCGCAGCCTTGCCCGGCGCGAACAGCACGCCGGCATCGGCGAAGACGTGCACGGCATCCGGCGTCGATGGCATGTTTGCGCCCTCCGCCACCGCCACAACCCCTCCCTTGACCAGGGTTTCGGCATCGGTCGCGTGCAGTTCGTTCTGCGTTGCGCACGGCAGCGCCACGTCGATGTGGGTTTCGGATGCGATGCTCCAGATATTTCCGCCTGCTCGGTATTCGGATGCGCTGCCACGTTCGTTCGCGTATTCGCTGAGCCGGCCGCGTCGCACATCTTTCAGGTCGTGGAGTAACTCGATGTCGACCCCGCAGGCGTCGTATACGACGCCCGATGAATCGGAGACCGCGACAACGGTTCCGCCCAGCTGATGCACCTTTTCGACCGCGTACAACGCAACGTTGCCCGACCCGGAGACCAGAACTCGGGCACCGTCGAAACTCTCTCCGCGGGTGGCAAGCATTTGCTCAGTGAAGTAGACGGCGCCATAGCCGGTCGCCTCCGTGCGCACGAGCGAGCCGCCCCAACCCACTCCTTTGCCCGTCAGCACGCCGGATTCGTACTGGTTGGTGATCCTCTTGTATTGGCCGAAGAGATAGCCGATCTCGCGGCCGCCGACGCCGATGTCTCCTGCAGGAACGTCACGGTATTCGCCGATGTGGCGATACAGCTCTGTCATGAACGACTGGCAGAAGCGCATCACTTCCGCATCGGACCGACCCTTCGGATCGAAGTCGCTTCCGCCTTTGCCGCCGCCGATCGGCATTCCCGTCAGCGCATTTTTGAAGATCTGCTCGAAGCCGAGAAACTTCACGGTGCCGAGCGTCACGGACGGATGGAAGCGCAAGCCGCCCTTGTAGGGGCCGAGCGCCGAGTTGAACTGCACGCGGAAGCCGCGGTTGATGTGCAAGCGCCCTTCGTCATCGCTCCACGGTACGCGGAAGATGATTTGCCGTTCGGGTTCGCAGAGACGTTCCAGAATCGACGCCTGCGCATAGACGGGATGCTTCACGATCACGCGGCCAAGCGATTCGAATACCTCACGGGTCGCCTGATGGAATTCGGCCTCTCCTGCGTTGCGGCGAAGAACCTCGTCGAAGATCGGCTGAATTGCGGGATCAAGCTCAGTCATACCGTGTGCTTTCTGAAGTTGGGGGTCTCATCGAGCCTAGCGCGCCCGCCGAGGTCGATTTCGAGCGCCGCCGCGCTCGCGCGCGTAGGATCGTTTGTACGAACACGACCCCGGATGTCCGATACGCATCCGCCTTGCGGGGAGGTGCGCACGTTGGGCTCGATCACCGTTGTGATACCTGTTCTGAACGACGCGGCCATGCTTGAGCGGGCGCTTGCGTGCCTGGCGGCCCAGATGCGGCCGGCGGACGAGGTGATCGTCGTGGACAATGGCAGCAGCGACGACTCAGCTGCGATCGCAGCGGCGGCCGGAGCCGTCGTGATCAGTCAGCCGACAACGGGGATCTGGCCGGCGGCCGCCGCCGGCTACGACGCGGCGCGCGGAGATATCATCGCTCGGATCGACGCGGACTCCAGAGTGCCGATCGACTGGCTGCTGCACATCGAGGCCGAGTTCACGGACTCCCCAGACGTCGGCGTACTCACGGGGCCCGGCGACTTCTACGACGGAAACGGCTTCGTCACACTGCTCGGCCAGAATCTGTACATCGGCGGGTACTTCTGGGCGATGTCACTGTGGCTCGGAAATACACCGGTGTTCGGATCGAACTTCGCCATGCGCCGGGACGTGTGGCTGGAGGTGCGCGGGCGAGTTCACAGTGACCTTCGTACCGTGCATGACGACCTCGATCTGAGTATGCACCTGCCACTGGACGCCGTCGTGAGGCTCGACGACACGCTGCGTGTGGGCATTTCAGCGCGCCCGTTCGCCTCCTGGAGCACGCTCGGACGCCGACTCGGCTGGGCCTACCTGACGTTGCGATTGCATTGGCCGGAGCAGACACCGTGGCATCGTCGCCTCGAGCGCGCTCGGCTTGCGGCAGACGAGGACGGGCTGACCGGGGCAGCCTGAGCCGGGTCGCTTCCGATCCTGCCCAGTCCGGTTCAGGGTGCCCAGTCCGGTTCAGGGTGCGGCGTCGAACAATCGCAGCATGTCGGCAGCCAGCTGGTGCGGGGCGGTCTCGCATGGGCTGTGCCCTGTCGCGTAGAGGGCGACCCGCGCTCCGATCTGAGCCGCGAACTTGGTATGCAATCGCTCGGGCCACAGGTCGTGACTTCCGGCTGCGACCAAGAGCGGAACCCCCGCTGCTCTCAGTGCAGGGCGCAGGTCCGGAACGCGCATCATCAGGGAGAGGATGTCGTTCACACTGGAGCGCGTTGTGGACGCAAATCGAGCACGCACGAATGCAAGGCGAGACGGCCCGACCTTGTTCTTGTTCGTGACGATGCCCCAGATCATCAGGCCGGCTGCCGTGCGCCCTCCGACGAAGCGGCTCAGCGGTCCGATCCAGCGCACTCCCCTGAACGATTCTCCGCTCAATGGTGGCGTGGTCAGCAGCGTCAGACTGCGAATCAACTCGGGGCGCACGGCGAGCACCAACTCTGCGACGACACCGGCGAAGGAATAGCCGAGCAGGTGCGCGGGCGCGCCGCTCTCGAGGAACGCGATCAGGTCACCGACGAACAGCGCGTAGTCGTAATGCCCCCCGCCCGGCCGGGGGCCGGCATCCGCCGACTCGTATTGACCAGCGAGGTCGAAACTCTGTACGAAGTACCCCGCTTCAGCGAGCAACGGCGCGACCAGCACGAAATCTTCCTTCGAACCGGTGACACCGGGTGCGAGCACGACGCGCGGGTTGCCCGGATCGCCGAGCGAGAACATGGCCAGCTCCCCGCTCGGCGCGGCGAACCAGCCGCGCACGGCGCCCTCCGGCAAGCGGAACCAATCGATATCTCCCAGCCGGGCGTCCAAACGCTCGGCGGCGGCCGCATTCGTACGCCAGCGAGAATCGCTCGAGGCGTCGTCTGCCTGCGCGCGGGCATCAATAGGCACGGTTCCAATCTATCGGCAGGTATGCAGCGACTAGCCTGAAGGAGTGAGATTTGCGCACCTCGGCGTCGATGCTGAGTCCCCGGCCCGGCTCGCGACCGTCATCGACGATCGTGCGATCTTTCTCGACGAGGTGATGGCGGATGCCCCGTGCGACCTCCAAGCAATGCTCGACTCGGGGGACGCGACCTTGGCGCGCGTGCGCGCATCCGTGGACGAGGCAGCCGCATCGGGCACCCGGTTTTCACTCGTACGGGAGTTGCGTCACGCATCCGCCATTCGGCGTCCACCGTTGATTATCGCGGTCGGCGCCAACTATGCTGCACACGCCTCCGAGTTGGCTCTGAAGGTGGAGAAGGCGCCAACCATTTTCGCACTGTGGCCCAGTTCGCTGACCGGTCACGAATCGACCATCACCTGGCGAGAAGATCTGACCTCCCAAGTGGACTACGAGGCGGAGCTCGGTGTGATCATCGGCAAACCGGCCAAAGACGTGAGCGAACGTGAAGCCCTCGACTATGTCTTCGGCTACACCGTCGTCAACGACGTGACCGCGCGCGATCTGCAGTTCTCGGAGGCTCAGTGGTCCCGGTGCAAGTCGTTCGACGGATTCACGCCGACGGGACCAGTCGTTGTCACCGCAGACGAGATCGGGGACCCGCAAGATCTGTGGCTCACCACGAATGTCGACGGGCGTGTGCTGCAGGATGCCTCAACCGGCGACATGGTGCGCTCGGTCGCTCAGCTCGTCTCCTACCTCTCGCGCACGGCGACTCTCCAGCCGGGCACGCTGATCTCAACGGGCAGCCCCGGAGGTGCCGGATATTCCCGGACTCCCCCGGTATTCCTGCGCGATCGTTCGACCGTTACGGTCACCATTGAGAAGATCGGCTCCCTGACCACATTCTGTCGCGTGATCTGAGCCCTTCGGCTACGCTCAGGGACCGACGCTTCGCGGTTCCTGAGGAGGCCCGGTCCCTGATCCCTGGGCTTGCCGAAGGGCGGACGTCTCGAAGGGCAGGGACCGATCCGAGACCCTCGGCTACTCCGCTTCGACCTCGATGACGGGGATGGCCATCGTGGTTGTCTCCAGTCCGCTCAGCCGCGCGGGAGAGAGCAGCCTGGTGACTTCTTCGCGACTCATCAACTTCGCTTCCACGACGAGGTCGGCGACGTTGTGGTTGGTCAGCAACGCGGTCTTGGCCAGCGCGGCAGCGGCCACGTAACCGATATACGGAGTCAACGCCGTGATCACCCCGACTGAGGAACCCACCATCGTCTCCAGGCGTTCCTCGTTCGCGGTGATGCCGTCGATGCAGTTCACCCGCAACGTCATGAACGACTGCGACATCCAGGTGATCGACTGCAGCAGCGAGTGCGCGATGACCGGTTCGAACGCGTTCAACTGCAACTGGCCCGCCTCGGCCGCCATCGTCACCGTCACATCCGATCCCGCAACGGAGAACGCGACCTGATTGACGACCTCCGGGATCACCGGATTCACCTTGCCCGGCATGATGCTGGAACCGGCCTGCATCGCCGGCAGGTTGATCTCCCCGAAACCGGCCTGGGGCCCGCTGGAGAGCAACCGCAGGTCGTTGCAGATCTTCGACAGCTTGATCGCGCTGCGCTTCAGCGCAGCACTGAACGACATGAACGCGCCGGCGTCACTGGTCGATTCGATCAGGTCAGGGGCCGTCTCCAAATTCAGACCCGTGATCTGATTCAACTGATCGACGACCGTGGCCGCATAGCTCGGGTCGGCCGTGATGCCAGTGCCGATCGCCGTCGCACCGAGGTTGATCTCCGACAACAGCCAGATGGTCTCCTTCAACCGGGCGTGATCCTCTGCCACCGTCGTGGCGAACCCGTGGAACTCCTGCCCCAGGGTCATCGGCACCGCATCCTGTAACTGCGTGCGCCCGACCTTCAATACGTGCGCGAACTCGACGGACTTGCGCACAAAAGCGTCATGCAACAACCACAACTGCTCCAGCATCCGATTCAACGAGAACGCCAGAGCGATCTTCAGCGCGGTCGGATAGGTGTCATTCGTGCTCTGAGACCGGTTCACGTCATCGATCGGATGCATGAATTGATACTCACCCTTGGCGTGCCCGCCCAACTCCAACGCCCGGTTGGCAATCACCTCGTTCACGTTCATATTTGTCGAGGTGCCGGCGCCTCCCTGAATCACACCGACCACGAACTGATCATGCAGCTTGCCATCGATGATCTCCTGGCACGCCTGATCGATCAGGTCGGCCTTGTGCTGCTCCAGCACGCCGATCTTCGCATTCGCCCGGGCAGCGGCCTGCTTGACACTGGCAAAGGCGACGATGAACTCGGGATACACCGAGATCGGCCGTTTGGCGATCGGAAAATTCTCCACAGCGCGCGAGGTGTGCACACCCCAATATGCCTCTGCGGGTATCTCTCGCGGCCCAAGAGAGTCAGTCTCGACTCGTACGGATTCTGCAGTTGCCGCATCCGGAATGACCGGGTTGGTCGTCGTCGGAAGGACAGGGTTGGGGGTATTCACTGGCTAGCTCCATTGCCTCACGGAAAGCGCTTGTGGCTCTTTTCCTACGGTAGCGACTTTACCCGAGCGAATCATGACGCGCGCATTGTCGGTTCGTCCGAATCTTCGGATGCGACACCACAGTCTGCGCGAAGCGTCGCTCAGCCCAGCTTGCGCAGCAACCCGCGAATGAAGTTGTCCTTCTTCTGGGTGTACGGCGGGTAGACCAAGCGCATGGTGTCCGGAGCGAGCGGCTTGGACAGAACCGCCTTCTCGTGGCTGAACGTTGCGACCGATCGCTCGCCATGGTAGGCACCCATTCCGCTGGCACCGACGCCTCCGAACGGCAGGCCCGGAACGACCAAGTGCGCCGCCGGAATGCCGAATCCGATCGCGCCGGAACTGGTTTCTGTGATGAACCGCCTGCGCACCCGATCCGACGAGCTGAAAACGTAGAGAGACAACGGTTTGTCGCCGCCACGGATGAACGCAAGCGCATCATCCAGTCCGCGCACCGTGATGATCGGCAGAATCGGCCCGAAGATCTCCTGCTGCATGACCGCTGAATCGCGCGCGACATCCGCAAGCACGGTCGGCCCAAGGTAGCGCGTGGCAGCATCCGACGCGCCTGCGACAACCCGGCGTCCCTCTCCAAGCAACGTGCCCAAACGATCGAACTGTGCGCCGTTGACAATGCGACCGTAGTCGGCGCTCCCCCGCGGATCGGCACCGTATAGGTCGGCGATCGCGCTCGTGAGAAGCGGTTCGAGCCGTGCCGCAACATCCGCGGCGGCAAGGAGGTAGTCCGGTGCCACACAGGTCTGCCCGGCGTTCATGAATTTGCCCCAGGCGATGCGAGCGGCGGCCGCGGCCAAATCGACGCTGTCGTCAACGTAAACTGGCGACTTTCCGCCGAGTTCGAGTGTCACCGGTGTGAGGTTCTTCGCGGCCGCGGTCATCACGATGCGACCGACGCGGGCGTTTCCGGTGTAGAAGATGTGGTCGAAGCGTTCCGCAAGTAACTGCGTCGTCTCGTCGACGGCTCCTTCAACGACTGCAACCGCGCGTGCGTCCAGGTACTTGGGCACCAGTTCTGCAATCGCCGCCGACGTCGCCGGCGCGAGTTCACTCGGCTTCAACACGACCGCGTTGCCGGCTGCGAGCGCACCGACAACCGGAGTGAGCATCAACTGAACGGGATAGTTCCACGGGGCGATTACGAGGACAACGCCGAGCGGCTCGCGTACGATCGACGCCCGAGCTGGAAGCACCGCGCCGGGCACGCCCACGCGACGCGGCCGCAACCACCGGCGCAAGTGTTTCAGGGTGTGGTCGATCTCCCCGATCACAAAACCGATCTCCACCAGAAAGGACTCGGTCGCGTTCTTGCCGAGGTCTGCGGCCAGCGCGGCCTCGAACGCCGAACTGTGTGTGGTCAGCATCGCCCGCATGGCCCGCAACTGCCCTATCCGCCAGGCGACCGGCTTGGTCGCACCAGCATCGAAACGATCGCGGAGGCCGGCGACGATACCGGCGACATCACCCTGAGTCATGGCTGCAATCCTAAGCTGCGGTGCTCGATGATCTTCGGCTCCCGACCTGGCAGCTCGAATCCGCCCCCGCGACCTTCAGTGGAATGCGTGTCAGTGGTGCAATGCCGGGATGATCAGATAGATGCCGAACAGTACTGCGGCACCGCACAAGGTGAAGCAGCTGTATGCGCCAATGAGCACCAACCGTTGTTGCGCACGGCTCAGTGGGTTGCGCTTGGCGGCCTTGCGGATGCGCTTGGCCTCAGCCGCCGCCTCCGCGGGCGTGACGATCGTGATGGCGTCTGTGAACTCGGCCGGAATCGCGAGTGGCGTCTTGCCCGCCGTGCTCAACAGGCGCAGTCCGAGCGAGAACAGCACAACGACGATGCACGCTGAGAAGATAGCCGCGAACGCGACGACGAAGAACGAGATCCAGTTGATCATGCGGCATCCCTCTTGTCGCTGCGCTTTCCCGTCGACTTCTTCGGCTTGACCTTCCTGATCCGCACCGCGTCAACCGACTGCGCCACTTCGTTGACTCCGCCGAGCGCGTTCTTGCTGTCGACCCTGTTGCGACTGGCGATGCCGAAGATGACGACGATGACGCCGATACCGACGATCCCGACGATCCCGATCCCGATCGGGCCGAGGTGCGCGATGAAGGCGGCAGCTGCCCCGACGACCGCAGCACAGGGAAGCGTCATCAACCAGCCGGTGCCGATCCGGCCCGCCGTACGCCAGCGCACAGACGAGCCCCGGCGGCCGAGCCCCGAGCCGATCACCGAACCGGAAGCGACCTGCGTTGTCGAGAGCGCAAAGCCGAGGTGTGTCGACGCGAGAATGGTCGCTGCGGTGCTCGTCTCAGCGGCGAAGCCCTGCGCGGGCTTCACCTCGGTCAGCCCGGTTCCGAGCGTGCGGATGATGCGCCAACCGCCCGTGTACGTTCCCGCAGCGATCGCAAGCGCACAGGCGAAGATCACCCAGAACTGCGGATCGGTGCCCTGCGCCTGTAGTCCCGCGGAGATCAAAACGAGCGTGATCACGCCCATGGTCTTCTGTGCGTCATTCGTTCCGTGCGCGAGTGCGACCAGCGACGATGAGAAGATCTGCCCGTAGCGGAACCCGGCACGGCCATCCGGTCGATTGTCATAGCGCCGCGTGATCGCATACGCGAGCTTTGTCGACAGATAGGCCACAAACCCGGCAATCAGCGGGGCAAGCAGCGCCGGAAGGATCACCTTGTCGACGAGCACGAGATAGTTGACAGAGCTGAAACCGGCCCCGACAATCGCGGCGCCGATCAGCCCACCGAATAGCGCATGAGACGAGCTTGACGGAAGACCGAACAACCAGGTCACCATGTTCCAAATGATGGCGCCGACGAGACCGGCGAAGATCATTTCGGGGGTGATGCTGACGCCACCGGGTCCTTCATTGATGATGCCGCCGGAGATCGTCTGGGCCACAGCCGTGGAGAGGAACGCACCGACCAGGTTCAAGCACGCGGCGAGGGCGACAGCAACCTTCGGACGCATCGCCCCCGTTGCGATCGGAGTCGCCATCGCGTTCGCTGTGTCATGGAACCCGTTGGTGAAGTCGAAGAACAGCGCCAGTGCGATCACCAGCACCACGATCAGGGTGAGATCCACCGGCGTCTTTCTGTGTGGGTGCGCACAGTCAATCCCGCCCTTCGACACGGGAAGGTGTCGAATTCATCGGGATTTCATGTAATGGAGGTGGCATCGCTTGGTAGCCAACTCGATACTCACACCTGAAACCCGCGAGGTCAACTTGATAGGGCTGCGACCAGAGAAGACGTAGTGTTGCCACGTGAGTAACACGGCGCCCGCCAGTCGCGGAATCAGGGCATGGATGCTCGACGGGCTGATCGACCCCAACGGAACCCACCAAGGCCCGCACGCGCGCGCACCGGAGAAGACGCACTCCTGGTGGCGAGTGATGTGTCTGACCGGTCTCGACTACTTCTCCACACTCGGCTATCAGCCGGCGATCGCGGCGCTTGCTGCCGGACTGATTTCGCCGTTCGCCACTATCGTGCTGGTGATCCTGACCCTGGGCGGAGCGCTGCCGGTGTATCTGCGCGTGTCGAAGGAGAGCTTTCGCGGTTCCGGATCGATTGCAATGCTCGAACGATTGCTGCCGTGGTGGGCGGGCAAACTCTTCGTGCTGATTCTTCTCGGATTCGCCGCGACCGACTTCATGATCACGATCACGCTGTCTGCCGCGGATGCGACTGCCCACGCGATCGAGAATCCATTTGCACCAGCGTGGTTCCACGGAGCACAGGTGCCGCTCACGCTGATCCTCATCGCTCTGCTTGGGGCCGTGTTCCTCAAAGGCTTCAAAGAGGCGATTGGAATTGCGGTCGTCCTGGTCGGAGTCTATCTCGCGCTGAACGTCGTCGTCGTCGCGGTGGCGTTCGGGCAGGTGGCGCAGCATCCGGTCGTGATCACGGACTGGTGGGGTGCCCTGACAGCGCAGCACGGCAATCCGCTGCTGGTCGCCGGAATCGCGTTGATCGTTTTCCCCAAGCTCGCACTCGGCTTGTCCGGCTTCGAGACCGGCGTCGCCGTGATGCCACAGATCACGGGAGCGCCTGGAGACACAGCGGATGCGCCGCGCGGGCGGATCCGAGGCACCGGCCACCTGCTCGCAACCGCCGCGATCATCATGAGCGCCTTCTTGGTCTCCTCCAGCCTCGCCACGACGCTGCTGATTCCGCAAAAGGAATTCCAGCCTGGAGGAGCGGCGAACGGGCGTGCACTGGCCTATCTCGCCCACGAATACCTCGGCCCCGCATTCGGGACGGTCTATGACCTGAGCACGATCTTCATTCTCTGGTTTGCGGGTGCATCGGCGATGGCCGGGCTGCTCAACCTCGTGCCTCGCTATCTGCCACGCTACGGAATGGCACCGCAATGGGCACGCGCCGTTCGGCCACTTGTCATCGTATTCATCCTGATCGCGTTTTTGATCACCCTTATCTTCCAGGCCAACGTCGACGCCCAGGGCGGCGCGTACGCGACCGGGGTGCTCGTGTTGATCACCTCAGCCGCCGCTGCCGTAGCTCTGTCTGCACGGCGAAAACGCCAGAAGTGGCGCACGATCATGTTCACGATCATCGCGGTCGTCTTCGTGTACACGACCGTGGCCAACATCTTCGAACGCCCTGACGGCGTGCGGATCGGTGGCCTGTTCATCCTCGGAATCATGGCCGTCTCGCTCGTGTCGCGCGTGCGCCGATCTTTTCAGTTGCGAGCGACCTCTGTCACGATCGATGACGAAGCCGCGGGTTTCGTGCTGAGAGATGCGGAAGACAACGATTCCATTCGAATCGTCGCGCATGAGCCGAACAAGCGCAGGGACGACGACACGGCGAAGGAGTATCAGGACAAGAGCAGGGATGAGCGCCGCTTCAGTCATATTCCGCAGCGCTCTCCGATCATCTTCCTCGAGGTCCTGCCGTCCGACTCGTCGGATTTCGAGGAGGATCTCATCGTTCGCGGTGTCTCACGCCACGGTTTCCGGGTGCTCGAGGTACACAGCGGCAACGTGCCGAACACGATCGCTGCGATCCTGCTCGAGATCAGAGACTTGACCGGAGTCGTGCCTGAGGTCTACTTCGAATGGACAGAAGGCAACCCGATATCGAATATGCTGCGATTCCTGGTCGCCGGCGCCGGCGAGGTCGCGCCGGTGACGCGCGAGGTGCTCCGCGAGGCGGAGAAGAACGCGAAGCGCAGGCCGTCGGTGCACGTGAGCTAGACGATGATCCGCGGGGTGTCAGCGCAGGCTCACCCGGCGGCCACCGCGGTCACCGGCGCGCTCGTGACGCTGCGCACGAACTGCTGCAGTCGCCGGTACACCTCTTGCGACTCCGGGTAGCGGTAGTTCTGCTGCCAGGTGTGTTCCGTATTGCGGCGGGAACCGTCGAACATCAGCGTCTCGACTCGCACGCCGTGTCTTCGCAGCGCCTCGACGAAGTTCAGGTTCGCCCGATAGAAGAAGTCACGTTCACTTGTCGTGACGAGCACGGGGGCGAAACTCTGATCGAGCCAGTCGATCGGCGAGAGCCAACGCGCGGCACGGGAAAGGGTGAGTCCGCGGCCCTTGCCGGGCAACAGCATCCGCACGAAGCCGAGGCCCATGATGAAACCAGGCTCGAACACGACGGAGAAGTCGAGCGCGCCGCAGTGCAGCACGAGCCCGGTCAGACTGCGGCGCGCCAACGCCGGTGTCAACTCGTAGTGGTCTGCAAGTTCGGCCCGCGTCGACATTGCGGCAAGCAGGGCCGCGATCTGACCGCCTGCGGAGTCGCCGGCAAGCACCAGATTGTCAGGGTCGCCGCCGAATTCCGCAATGTGATCGCGCACCCAGGCGAGTGCATCGTTGCCGTCGTGCAGCAGGTGCTTCATATCGAAGCGGCCTGCCATCCGATAGTTGACGTTGACAACGACCATGCCCTCCGCCGCCTGGCTGGCACAGTATTTTGTCAAAGGCAGCTTGTCGCCGGCGATCCATCCTCCGCCGTGGAAGTACACGTATACCGGCAATCGCTGGCTCGTGCCGCGCGGGCGGAGAACATCGAGGCGATGCGCCCTGATGGCGTCTCCGACATAGTCGATGTCGAGCCGATAGTCGACCGCTTCAATCGGTTCGGTGTTGAAGTGCCGCGTCTGAAAACCGTGCAACTGCGCCATGAGCGCACGCCAGGCCCAAACGGGAACGCGACTCAGCATCGGTCGGGAGTACGGCACAGCGATCACGATAGGCGTCGAATCCTTGTGAGGGCTGGGAATACGCGGATCGAGGCTGGCACCACGGCGAACACCGCGACACGCGGGCGAGCGTCAGGCGAGAGGGGACGTCGAATGCAGAACGAGCGCGAGCAGCGCGAGGGCGTAAGCCTGTGCTGGCTCATCCGCCACGAATTCAGACTGACGGCCCTCGAGCAGCGTCAGCACTCGATAGCGCCCGTCTGACAGTCTGGTCAGTGACAGGAACGCGGCACCAAGCAACTGCCGCAATTGGTCTTCGCGTGGCAGCCAGAGCGCACGCTCGATCGCAACAGAATCCAGTGCCCACTCCGTCGTGCCGTTGAAGCCGAGTATCGTGCCTGTGTCGAACTCGTGTGCCTCGATCGTCATCTCGCTGACAGTGAACACGTCGGATTCGAATTCGGCCGAATCGATGCGAAATGCGTCTCCTGACAATGGATGCCAGCGCAGTCCTGCGTCGCGGAGCCTGCGAGCGAGCTCTGTCGAGATCATGACCCCATTATCCTGCGGCTTCGTCAGCGGCTCGCCTGCGGTTGACCGCTCACATCTCTTCGTGGGTGTTCGGGTCGCCATCGAATAAGCGGCCTGTGTCGCGGCCCAGCGCCGTGATCGCAGTGACTTCTTCGGAGCTGAGGTGGAAACTGAACACGTCGATATTCTCACGTTGCCGCTGCATGTTCGCGGTCTTCGGGATAGGCAGCACTCCTCGCTCAACCTGCCATCGCAGAATCACCTGGGCTTCGGTCACACCGTGGGCCCGGGCCGTCGCGACAATCACATGCTCCTCGCGGATCGGTGCGCGCTTGCCGAGTGGGCTCCACGCTTCTGTGCGGATGCCGTGCTGCTCGTGGAAGGCCAGCAGCTCGACTTGGGGAAAGAACGGATGCAACTCCACCTGGTTCACCACCGGTAGCACGCCTGTTTCGTCCTGCAGCCTGGTCAGAAACTCTTGTGTGAAGTTGGACACACCGATCGAGCGCACCCTGCCCTGCTCCTGCAGCCGAATCATCGCCCGCCAGCTGTCGACGAACTTGCCGACGCTCGGGTTCGGCCAGTGGATCAGGTAGAGGTCGAGGTAGTCGACGCCGAGCGCCGAGCACGAGCGGTCGAACGATGCGAGCGTCTCGTCAAAACCATGATCGCGTCCTGGCAGCTTGGTGGTGAGCTGAACCTGGTCGCGCGGCAGCCCGGACGCTGCAATTCCGCGGCCGACGGCATCCTCGTTCTGATAATTGACCGCGGTGTCGATCAACCGGTACCCGGCATCGATCGCAGAAGCAACGGCCCGAACCCCTTCGTCGCCCTTCAGCGGGTAGGTTCCGAACCCGATCGCCGGCAACGTGCTGCCATCGGAAAGTGTGTATTGCGGAATCTGACTCATAGGTTCCCACTCTGTCACAGGCTGAATGGTGACGAACTGCTCGGTGCCAAGCTACTCGGTGACGACCTATTCTGTGACCAGCACGATTTTGCCGCGCACGTGCCCGGACTCGAGCCTCTCATATGCTTCACGCACGCGCTCGAGCGGATAGATCGAGTCAATCGGCAATTCCAGCTCACCGTCTGCGAGCAACTGCGCCACGTGCGACAGATCATCAGCCGTCGCAGCGGCTCCGCCGACCACCAACACGCCCTCATAGCCGTACGCGGCGATCGTGTTGATCCGGTTCAGCGGAACGCCGAGCCCGACCGCCACCTCGATCGTCGCCGGCCCGTGGTTGTCGAGCACGGCCGTGATGCCCTGCGGTGCGGCTTCGCGGATGCGATCGGCCAAGCCGTCGCCGTAGCCGACCGGCACAACACCGAGCGATCGCAAATAGTCATGATTTGCGGTACTCGCGGTGCCGACGACCGTCGCACCTCTCGCCAGCGCCAGCTGCGCAGCAAGCACCCCGACTCCGCCGGCCGCGGCGCTGACCAGAACCGTGTCGGCTGGGGAGAGCTTGAGTGCGTTGACGCTTGCCCACGCGGTCCGACCCACTACGGCAAGCGAGCCCGCGACCTCGAATGGCAGCCCGGCCGGTTTCCTGATCAGCACGCCGGCGTCGACCACGACGAAATCTGCCTCGGCGAAATTCCTGGAACTGCCGAACACCTCGTCTCCCAGACTCCATTCCGTGACGCCGTCCCCGAGTTCGTCGATCACACCGGAGAAATCGTTGCCGACACCGGAAGGCACGACGGCACCGTATGCCGCCGCAACCGGTCCGCCGTGATAGATCTTGAAATCGACCGGATTCAGTCCGGCAGCGAGCACCCGCACCCGCACCTGCCCAGCGCCGGGATGCGGCGGGTCGACTTCGGCGACTTCAATGACGTCTGGGCCGCCGAATTGCTGATATTGCACGAATCTCGACACGGTCATCCTCTCGCGCGGCGCCAGTGCGCCGCATTGTCTCGGTGTGCGCAACCATCTGGCGCCGCAGATGATTCCCACCATGCGCGGCCGGTACGGTGGATCCATGAAGCACTCGACCGCTCCCGTCGCTCTGCGCGTTCCGCACGAGCGCATCCACCACGGCGACACCGTCATCGACCAATACGAGTGGCTGCGAGAGAAGGACGATCCGCGCGTCATCGCGCACTTGACGGCAGAGAACGCGTACGCCGCCGAGCAGACCGCACACCTGGAGGCTCTCCGCGAGAGCATTTTCGGCGAGATCAAGGCCCACACCCAGGAGACGGATTTGTCCGTGCCGACTCGGCGCGGTGCCTGGTGGTACTACTCCCGCTCTTTCGAAGGCAAACAGTATGCTGTGCACGCCCGGGCGCCGATCACAGACAACGCAGATTGGGCACCGCCGAACATCGCGGGCGCGCCGGCAGACGAACCTGCGCTGCCGGGTGAACACATCCTGCTCGACGGCAATGTCGAGGCGGAGGGTCACGACTTCTTTTCGCTCGGCAGTTTTGACATCTCCGCGGACGGCACGCTGCTGGCATATGCAACAGACACGGTCGGCGACGAACGGTTCACCCTTCGCGTCCGCAACCTGGAATCCGGCGATGACCTCGCGGATGAAGTGCCGAACACCTCGCACGGGGCCGTGTTCTCGCCGGACGGCCGCTTCGTTTTCTACACAACGGTTGACGACGCCTGGCGCCCCGACACTGTGTGGCGGCATGAGGTCGGCGCCGCCGCCAGCGCAGACACCACCGTCTTCTTAGAACCGGACGAACGGTTCTGGGCGGGCGTCGGCAGCACCAGGAGTCGCCGGTATCTGGTTGTCGAGCTCGGCTCGAACATCACCACGGAATACCGCCTGTTGGATGCCGCCGATCCCACCGGCGATTTTCGCGTGGTCTGGCCGCGCCAGGACGGCGTCGAGTATTCACTCGAGCATGCCGTCGTCGGAGGCGAGGACCGCCTGCTGATCCTGCATAACGACGGCGCCCGGAACTTCGAACTGGTGGATGTCGCCGCCAGCGACCCGACCGGCCCGCGCCGGGTCATCCTCGCCCACGATCCTGCAATCCGGTTGGAGTCGGTCGACGCGTTCTCTGATCACCTGGTGGTGGAGTACCGGCGCGACGCACTGTCCCGGCTGGGGGTCATACCGATCACTGCGGCGGGCTACGGACCACTTGAAGAACTGACCTTCGACGAACCCCTGAACACCGTTGGTGCCGGGAGCAACCCGGAGTGGATGCAACCGACGGTGCGCCTCGGCTACGGGTCGCTGGCGACACCGTCGAGCGTGTTCGACTACGACATCACAACCGGCCAGCGACGCCTGCTCAAACAGCAAGCCGTACTCGGCGATTACGATCCAACCCTGTATGCGCAGCAGCGGGAGTGGGCGGTCGCTTCTGACGGCACCCGCGTACCGATCTCCCTGGTTTACCGCCGCGACCTCGTCACTCCGGGCGTGCCGGCACCCCTGGAGCTGTACGGCTACGGATCCTACGAGTCGAGCATCGACCCGGCATTCTCAATCGCCCGTCTAGCCCTGCTGGATCGCGGCGCCGTCTACGCGATCGCCCACGTACGCGGTGGTGGCGAACTGGGTCGCGCCTGGTACGAATCCGGCAAAACCTTGGCCAAGAAGAACACCTTCACCGATTTCGTCGCAGCGGCAGAGCAGTTGATCGCTGCGGGCTGGACGACGAGCGACCGTTTGGTCGCGGAGGGCCGCAGTGCGGGAGGATTGTTGATGGGCGCGGTCGCGAATCTTGCACCGCAGACATTCGCGGGCATCCTCGCCGGAGTCCCATTCGTCGACGCACTGACCTCGATCCTCGACCCGTCTCTGCCGTTGACGGTGATCGAGTGGGACGAGTGGGGCGACCCGCTGCACGATCCCGCTGTGTACGCATACATGAAGTCATACTCGCCGTACGAGAACGTCCGAGAGGATGCGCGCTATCCACGCATCCTTGCAGTCACGAGTCTGAACGACACCCGAGTGCTCTACGTCGAACCGGCCAAATGGGTCGCGCGCCTGCGCGAAGTCGACGCCGCCGTACTGCTCAAGACGGAGCTGAGCGCCGGCCACGGCGGCGTCAGCGGACGGTATGCGGCCTGGCGGGAACGCGCGTGGGAACTCGCTTGGGTTCTGGACGTTCTCGGGCTCGGCGAGACGCCAGTCAGCTGAACGGATTCGCATCGGCAGACGTGACAGCGGCCGGTGCGAGATCGACGGGGCGAGCATCGAGCGCCGACAAGCGATGTCTGCGCTCGATGCGCTGTGCCCACCAAGCACCCACCAGAATCAGGATGCCGCCGCTGACGCCCAGTAGCCCGATCGCCTCGGCACCCAGAGTGACGGCGATGATGACCGCCCACAGCGGTTCGGTTCCGAGCAACAGGCTCGCACGGGTAGCCGACGTGCGTCGGATTGCCCAGAGCTGTGCGAGAAAGGCGAAAACGCTGCAAGCCAGTGCCAGGTAGATGACGCCAACCCAGTCCGCCGGGCCGAACGAGCGCAATGCGGTGCCGAGCCCGCGCGCATCCGCCAGCGAGAATACGAGCGCACAGACCGCCGACTGCACGAGTGTCAGCGTGAGCGAGCTGTGTGTGGTGCCCGCAGTCAGTCTCGCCATCACGGTTACATGAACCGAGCGCACGAGTGCCGCAGCCAGCATCAGGGCGTCACCGACCCCAGGCAGTTGGAAGCCTCGGTCGGAGACGAGAAGCGCCACGCCGACGACGGCGACGACCGCGGCGACGAAGAACGCCGGTGGCAGCCACGCGCGCGCGGCCACCGATTCCAGGATCGGCGTGAACACCAGTGTCAGGCTGATGATCAAACCGGCGTTCGTCGCACTCGTCCGGCTGACCCCGAACGTCTCCAGCGCAAGAATCGCGGCCTGGGTGCAGCCCAGCACACATCCGACCGCTATTTCACGCCGGCCAGGATGCCGCAGGCCCACCCGCCCGGGTGTGCGACCGCTGCCACGCAGCCGCCAGATCGCCCAGACGATAACCATCGCGAGCGTCGTGAGCAGAAATCGCAGCGCAAGCACCGGCAGCACACCGCCATGCTGAGTCAGGTCCTTCGTCGCCAGATAGCTGCTCCCCCAGACGACGGCCACAGCAAGCAGCAGCAGGTCGACACGGAAGCGGGACACGATCGAGAACAGCACGTTTCATGGTGCGTCGTGATAATCACTTAGATCAAGGCTCAGTCTCTAACATGATCATTTAGAATTGCTAAATGGAATTCAGTGGACTTCGAGCCCTGCGCGAGTTGCAGGATCGCGGAAGTGTCGTCGCCGTCGCACAGTCGTTACACGTCACCCCGTCGGCGATCTCTCAGCAACTGGCTGCACTGCAGCGTGCAGCGGGAATCCCTCTCACCCGCAAGCGCGGTCGAGTCCTGGAGTTGACGGATGCCGGCAGGCAACTCGCCGGAGCAGCTGTTGCGGTCTCGAGCGCCCTGGCTCAGGCCGAGAACGCAATCAGCGAATTCCAGGCCGACGAGAATCAAATCGTCACCGTTTCGGCATTCCACAGCGCAGGTACGGCCTGGTTCGGACCGCTCATCGCCCAGCTGCGCGAGGCCGACGGGCCTGCCGTCAGTTGTAGTGATGAGGATGTTGCGCAGCAGGAGTTCCCCACGCTGACGGTCGACCATGACATCGTTATCGCGCACCGCCTGCCAGGGAGTCCGCAATGGCCGAGCTCGGTAGCCAGCACAGCGCTCGCGTTCGAGCCGTTGGATGTCGCACTGCCCGCGACGCATCGGCTCGCCGGACAGCGCTCTGTGACGCCGGCACAGCTGCGCGACGAGCGCTGGATTGCCGTGCATGACGGCTTCCCTTTGATGGACGCGCTGAACACGATCGGCGCAATGGCAGGTGCCAGTCTGTCGATCGCCCACCGCATCAACGACTTCTTCACCGCCGCGAGCATTGTGCGCGCCGGCGACGCTGTCGCGCTCCTTCCGCGCTACACAGGAGCGCAACGAGCGCGCTCCGGCGTCGTACTACGCCCGATTCGGGGAGTACGACTCGGTCGGCACATCGACGCGCTCATACGCCCCGAGTCCGCCTATCGGGCTTCGGTGCGCGCCGTTGTCAAGGCGATCATCGCAGTCGTGGGCGCTGAGTCGAACGCGAATGCCTCGCTGCGCGACGGTGCTCAACCGAACAGAGGCGCCCAGCCGAACAGTGGCGCCCGGCTGAACAGCAGCGCTCAGCCGAACAGCAGCGCGGCCTCGTCATAGCGGTACTGCGGCACGGTGTTGAGCCCACCGGTCGCATCGGCGATGGAGACGTTGACGACATCCGTGCCCTTCAATGCGACCATGGACCCCCACCGCTGATCGACCACGGCGTCGATCGCCGACATTCCCAGCCGCGTCGCCAGCACCCGGTCGTATGCACTCGGAACTCCGCCGCGCTGGATGTGTCCGATCACTGTTGCGCGCGACTCGATGCCCGTGCGCTCCTCGATGAGCGGCGCGAGCATTTCACCGATGCCACCAAGCCTCGGGCGGTTGAACGCGTCCAAGCCCTTGTGCGAGTGCGCCTCCTCCATCGTGTCGAGGTGGAAGCCCTCCGACACGACGATCGTTGGTGCGCGGCCGCGATCCCGCACATGCTCCACCCACGCGCAGATCTGTTCAATCGACTGCGGCTGTTCCGGAATGAGGATGGCGTGCGCCCCGCCTGCCATCCCGGAGTGCAACGCGATCCATCCGACGTGGCGACCCATAACCTCGACGATCATGCAGCGCTGGTGCGACTCGGCCGTCGTTCGGAGCCGGTCGATCGCCTCTGTTGCGATCTCTACAGCAGTGTCGAATCCGAATGAGTAGTCGGTGGCTGCGAGGTCGTTGTCGATCGTTTTGGGCACACCGACGATCTTGAGGCCTGCATCGGTCAGCCGACGGGCGGCGGTGAGTGTTCCTTCGCCGCCGATCGCGATGACCGCGTCGATGTCGTTGTCGTCCAGCATCCGCTGAATATTTTCAGGGCCGGAGTTCTCACCCTCGAATGGATTGGTGCGGCTTGAGCCGAGAATCGTGCCGCCCTGCCGCGAGAGGCCTCGCACACTGTGCCGGTCCAGCGGCATGATGTCGCCGTTGACGACGCCGCGCCAACCATATCGGAATCCCGAGAACTCCGCACCGTAGACACGATCACCCTTGAGTACCGCTCCCCGGATGACCGCGTTGAGCCCGGGACAGTCGCCGCCGCTGGTCAAGATTCCGATTTTCACCGATTTGCCTCCGTAGTCCCCGCATCGATCTTGCCCGAGGCGGCGGGTTCGCACCAAAACGCGCGTGATCCGAAAAGCGGCCTACGAAGTCGCTTCATCGACACCGAGGGCACGAGCCAGCTTAGACGAACTGGGCGACACGACCGCACCGGAGGACAGCAGGATGGCTTCGATTTCGCCGAGCAACGCCGCGCGCTTTGCGCGGGTATCGGGTGCCGCCGCCAGCAGTTCGACTTCCCACTCGCGCCATTCGCGAGTGGCAGCCGTGATGAGGTTTTCAGCGTGAACGTGATCGTCGCTGAGTTCGGCCACTGGATAGCCTGCTGCATCGAGCAGTCTGCGATTCTCGCGCCGGTTCGTGATTCGCGCGACGGCGCGCAGCGGATGCCCGGCCGTCAGCGCCTCAACCTCGGCTTGGAGTTCGGCTGGCACCGCATCGACCTCGCCGGTACCGGCGCGCTGGCCGATCGGCCAGTGCAGCTCGGTACGGCCTTCGGCCTCAGGCTGCTTGATCTTGATGTGCCAGCCCGCGTCGCTGCCGCCTTCACGGCGTCGCAGCGCGACACGATTCGCGGCAAGCTGAAACTCGTCGGTATCGTAGTAGACCGCGTCCAAGTCGATGATTTCAACAGCTTCGACGACTGCGATGGTTCCCGCACCGACCAGATCGGGTATCTCGATCATCGTTGCCACGTCATATTTGCGCTCGATCTCCACCTGGCTGCTGCGACTCATACTTCTTGTCTAGCGCAGGCCGCTCTGCTGCACCAATTCCGGCCGGGTTCGTTGCGTGAACGAGACTGCGCGCGGGCTACTCGGCCGGCGACGGCTCGATCGCGCCGCGCTGACAGCATCGACGATCTGATTCCGCGCTGCACTACTTTCGATTGATGCCCGCCCGGCAACCCACTGGCTAGGCTGACCGCAATGAATAATTCAGCCCCAATTCATTCAGCGCAATTTCATTCAGCGCAAATTCATTCAGCGCTGACGCCGGTCTTCACCGCGCTGCGCGTTGGGCTGCACATCCTGTTCGTCGGGCTCACCCTGTTCGTCGTCGTGCACGCGATGCTCACGGGCGCTGCGGCCGGCGCTTCCAGCACCATCGCTGTCATCGTGCTCGGCCTCGCGCTGCTTGTGGTGTACGGCTCCGCATCGTTCTTCCACCTCTCGACGTCGAAACTGCTCTGGCCGATCTGGCTGGTCGTGCTGGTCGTGCTGTGCCTGTCGCTGATGGCGTTGACGGCGGATGCCGCGTACCTCGTTTTCCCGCTCTTCTTCCTGTTGCTGCACCTGATTCGGCAACCATGGAACGTGATCGCCGTCGCCGCGTTGACCGCATGTGCGATCATCGCGCTCGCCTGGCACATCGCGCTCTCAGTCAGCGTCGTCGTCGGGCCGATCATCGGTGCGGCCGTAGCTGTCGCGATCGGCGTCGGGTATCAGGCGCTCTACCGCGAAGCTCGTGAGCGAGAGGCGTTGATCCGTGATCTCGTGGCGACTCGTGAGCAACTCGCTGCGACGGAACGCGAGGCCGGCGTGCTCGCAGAACGCGCCCGGCTTGCACGCGAGATCCATGACACCGTTGCGCAAGGGCTTTCCAGCATCCAGCTGCTGCTGCACGCGGTCGAACGGGCCGACGAGCATCACCCGGCGATCGACCACGTGCGACTGGCCCGGGAGACGGCGGCCACGAACCTGGCAGAGACGCGGCGATTCATCCGGGAACTGACACCGCCGGCGCTCGAAGAGCAGACGCTCGAGGGGGCGTTGCGCCGGCTGGCCTCGCGCACGACGGAGACGGCAGGCCTGCCGATCCATGTCACCATCAGCGGCGACCCGATCTCCCTGCCGATGGATGTCGAGACGGCCCTTTTGCGGATCGCACAAGGATCTCTTGCGAACGTCACTCAGCACGCGCGCGCGAGTCAAGTGGAACTCACGCTGAGCTACATGGACGATTCCGTCAGCATCGACATCGTCGACGACGGCCAAGGTTTCGACCCGACCGCGCTGCCTGCTCACCCGGGCAGCACACATGAATCGTTCGGACTGCGGGCAATTCGCGGTCGCGCCGAACAATTGGGCGGGTATGTCGTCATCGAATCCCGGCCCGGATCGGGCACCGCCGTCGCCGTCTCCCTACCGCTACCAGAACACGACGACTCGACCATGCGTTCGGAGGAGCCATGATCCGCCTGTTACTCGCCGATGATCATCCTGTCGTGCGCGCGGGGCTGCGCGCGTTGTTCGGCCTCGAAGACGACATGGTCGTGGTCGGCGAGGCTGCGACGGCACGCGACGCGGTGATGCTCGCGGAGCGCGAACGCCCGGATGTCGTGCTGATGGATCTGCAGTTCGGCGGCGATCTTCAAGGTGGTGGCCTTCAAGGTGCTGAGGCGACGCGCCTGATCCGGGCGGAGGCGCGCCCGCCCCACGTACTGGTGCTCACCAACTACGACACGGATGCCGACATTCTCGGGGCCGTTGAGGCGGGAGCCAGCGGCTATCTCCTCAAAGACGCTCCGCCCGAGGAACTCATCGCAGCGGTGCGCGCGGCGGCCGCGGGTGAGAGCGCTCTGGCTCCTGCCATTCAGAACCGCCTGGTCATGCGCGTGCAGGCCTCCGAGGGCCAGCTGAGCCCTCGCGAACGCGAAGTGCTCGCCTTGGTCGCGGCCGGGGCATCCAATCGCGAGATCGGTGAGCGGCTGTTTCTGTCCGAAGCGACTGTGAAGTCCCACCTGGTTCATATCTTCACAAAACTGGGCGCGGCCTCGCGCACCTCGGCCGTTGCCAAGGCTCGTGAATTGGGGCTCATCCGAAGCTAACGCGACGCGATTGGGCGGACGCGTCGGTGAGCACGCGCGGCAGTGCGAGCGAGTTCTCGACCGTGCGACGGCAGCGGCGTACCCTGGTTTCATGAGTGATTCCGGAGTGGAGCGGGACCTTGACGACGACTTCATCAGCGCCCAGAGCGGCGACTATGAGCCGGCGGACGACCCGTTCGAAGATGAAGATGAACGAGCGATAGACGAAGAATTCGACGACGATTTCGACGACGAATTCCCCGACGATGAACGGGTCGTGTACATCGACGATGACGACGAACTCGACGACGGCTGACTCTGCCGAGCACTGACGCGGCCTAGCACGGGCGTCGCCGGAAACGACGTCGCCCGGCATCGGCGTTGCCCGGCATCGGCGTTGCCCGGCTCGGTCGGGAATGAAACGGCTAAGCCACCGCGCCCAGCGCATCCGTCAAGAGTGCGATCAGCGCGTCGAGTTGCACAGAGTCCGCTGACCCCGGTTCGACGTCCGAGCCGTCGAGAGCGCGGGCGGCGAGGCCCTGTTTCGCGTCGATGAGTTCAGCGATCTTGGAGTCGATCGTCTGCGCCGCAATGATGCGCCACGCTGTGACCGGCTCTTCCTGGCCGATACGATGCACGCGGTCGATCGCCTGGGTCTGTTCAGCGGCGGTCCAGCTGAGCTCCGCAAGCACGACGTTGGATGCCGCCTGCAAGTTGAGACCGACTCCGGCGGCAGTGAGCGAGCAAACCGCAACCGACACGGACGGATCGTTATTGAAGGCGTCGATCTCCTTTTGCCTGGCGAGCGCGGTCTGGTCCCCGCGAATCGAGATCGACCGCAGGTCGCGGGCGGCGAACAGATCTTCCGCGGCATCCATCACATCGATGTGCTTGGCAAAGAAGACAACCTTGCCCACCGATCGGGCCAGCTGCGCCGCGTAGTCGGATGCGAGACCCGCCTTGGCCTGACCGATCTTGCGCACCATGGTGAACACGTTCTCACCGTTGGTGGTGCCCTTCGACTCCTCCAGTTCGGCGTGCGCAACCATGCGGATGAGGTGAGCGCGGTGCGCGTCTGCGTCGCCTTCGAACGCGCTGCCGATCCCGGCTGCAGATGCCCGCCGAAATCGAGCGACCAAGCGCGCTGCAAGTTCACGCTCAGCTTCACGGATAGAGCGGCCCAGATCGTCGTCGAGCTCGACCGGCAGGTCGACGACGCGTCTGGACGGCAGATCAGACGCGACATCGAGCTTGCGGCGACGTACGATGCCCATGTCTATCACTGCTGCGCGCGCCTCAGGATAGAACGCTGCATCGGCTGGCGTCAGTCCGGTTTCTTCGAGCTTTTCCATAAGCTCCGCCGTCGGCTTGTTCCCGTCGATCCAGCCGAGAAACTGCCAAATCGCCCGGAAATCGTCGATGTCGTTGATCAAGGGAGTTCCCGTCAAGGCCATCAGCAGCGGGTCACCGGCTGGCGCCGTGTGCCGAATCGCGTCGGCCAGCCCGAGCACGTACTTCGATCGCTGCGAGTGCAGGTTCTTGATGAAGTGCGCTTCATCGACAACCATGCCTCTAAAACCGAGGCGGCTCAGCCAGGAAAGGTGCCGATCCAGCACTTCGTAGTTGACGATGACAACGTCAGCGAAGGCGTCAAGGCCCTGGCCGTCGCCGTGAATCACGGTAGCCCGACGCTGCGGCGTCCACAATTCCACCTCGCGCGCCCAGTTCATCTTGACAACGTTCGGTACGACAGCAAGCAATGGATAGGCGCCGGCAACCGAGGCGGCCAGCACGGACTGCGCCGTCTTGCCGAGGCCGGGCTCGTCCGCAAGTAGGAAACTCCGGTGGCCGAGACGCACGCTTTCGATCACGCGCGCCTGGTGTTTCATCAGTTCCATACCGCGAGGAGAATACCTGTCAACTGCGGGCGCGGGCGGCAGATCCATGCTGGCTGCCTGACCGCCAGACCCGCTTTCAAAGGATTTGAACAGCGGACCGAGCAGTTCCCATGAGTCCAGACGTCTCCGCGGGTGGGCTGCCGTTTCAGATATGTGCGAGAAATCCGGCGCAAGGAACGGGTTCGACATCACCCTGGCTCGTACAGATTGCGGGATCACCTGACGGTCCGCGAGCTCGGGGGGCACAACGGTTTCTTGTTTCACCTTCGGGGCTTCGGTGGTGATGATCAGGTCGTCCGGGCTGAGCTGCGTTCCGGATTCCAGCAGCCAATCGCGGCGCATCTTTTGTGCGCTCGCGCTCGGGGATGCCGTGCTTTCCAGCAGGGCGATCAGCGAGGTGTCACGCGCAGCAGTCTTTGCCAGGATTGTGGCGATACCGTCAAGCCTCTTGAGTTGTTCGAGGCGGGCGGCATCTGTGAGGTCGTGGTCGGCTTTGGCCCGCGCACGTTCTTCGCGCATGAGCAGCGCGATCACTTGGAATTTCGTGCGATTGGTCGGGCCGAGTTTCTTGCCGTCCGCAGCCTTCGCCTCGACTTCGCGAACACGCCGCGCGAGCACCGGAATGAGACCGTCGTTGTTGGCGTGCCGCGATCGGTTGGATGACCGGGATTGGGTCTGCGTACTGCGATCGCCGGAGCGAGGCATGTTCCTCCTGTGAGAGCGGGCAAGCACGAGTCGCACCTGCGGCGCGCTGCCCTGGACTCGAAACGCGCCCAAACGATGACCACGGACCGTGCCTGTGTTCAGCTCCATGTCGCAGCCGTCCGCAACCCCAGGAACCCGCCGACTTTCATCGACGTGCTGGGGCATCGACCGTGCTTGAGCGGACACCGTCGTCACGACGGACTCACGCGCGCTCTTTAGTTTACGCGGGTGTCGACCTGCGTGCTACTCCGCCTCGCCGAGATATTCGAGCAGGGCCACGGCCTGATTGGCCTCCTGGTCGTGCGCCGAGTACAGCAATGTCACGACCTCGTGTTCTGAAGCCCACGAACGTAGCGTCGCTACGGCGGGATTCCGATCGAGCTCGGATCCGTAGCGCGCTTGGAACTCGGCGAACTTCGCCGGCTCGTGGCCGAACCAGGTTCGCAATTCGTTGGTCGGAGCAATGTCCTTCAGCCATTCGTCCAGCTGCGCACGCTCCTTGCTGAGCCCTCGCGGCCACAGGCGATCCACCAGAACCCGGAAGCCGTCGGAACTCGACGGGTTGTCGTACACGCGCTTCACCCGATACGTCATGACTCCACTCTCCCACGCAATGCACAGGATCGGGTAGCGCCGACGGCCTTACTGCTCAGGAACCTTGATGGCGACTCCTGCCGCGACGAACACCGCTGCGCCGACGATGTGCAGCATCCGCAGCAGTAGATCATCGAGGGTGATCGGCCACACCGGGTTCCACAAGACCGCGAGCGGGATCAGTCCGAAGTACCACCAAAACTGCTTCGCCTGCGCGGCGAACACGCACATGATCAACGCAAGGATGCTGGTCGCATAGAGAACGCCGATGTACCAGGCGCCGCCGATCACGGCAAGACCGGCAAGGAGGACGATCGCGCCCAGCAGCCCGGGAATCAGGGCCATCCGCGTGTAAACAGGTTGTGCAGGTGGTCGTGGCATGTCGCTGACGAGTCTACGGCTCCTGAATCGGCGCAGCTTGCAGCGCGAGGATACGCTCACGGGTCGGAATCGAGGACACCGCCCCTGCCTGCTGCACGGCGAGCGCCGCGGCCGCACTCGCGAACGCCGCAGCATCGATCAGGTCGGCGCCGGCGTCGAGCTCGGCGACGAGTGCGCCGCAGAATGTGTCGCCAGCTCCCGTCGTGTCGACGGTTGTGACCGGCATCGCCGGAACGTGCGCGGCAGGCGCGTCGCCCAGCTCTCGGGTCAGAACAACTGCTCCTGCCGCTCCGAGCGTCACAACGACTGCGGGAACCGCGCTCAGCAGGATGGCAAGGATGTCACGCGCGCCGTCCACGGAGATCGCGCGCGGCAACACGTTCGCCGGAGCGAGTTGGGCGGCGCACAAGAGTGCCTCGTGCTCGTTCACGATCAGGATGTCCACGTTGCGCGTGAGCTCGGTCGGCAGTGCCTGCATCGGGGCGGCGTTCAGCACCACGGTGGTGTTGCTCTCGTGTGCGATCGCAGCCGCGGCGACAACTGTGCGGAGCGGGATCTCCAGTTGCATCAGCAGATAGTCCGCGTCCGCGATCGCTGCGCATTCGGCCGCCGTCAAATCGACAAGCGCCGCGTTGGCACCGGGATTGACCACGATGCTGTTCTCGCCTGCGTCGTCGACCGTGATCAGTGCAGTTCCGGTCGGCTCGGCGATCCGCCGCACCAGCTGGTCGACGCGCGCGGAAGTGAGCGTGGCAGACAGGAGGTCACCGTGGCTGTCGTCTCCGATCGCCGCGATGAAGCAGGTGTTCGCTCCGGCTCGTGCCGCAGCAATCACCTGATTGTTGCCCTTGCCACCTGCATGCTCCGAGTACCCTCGCGCAAGCACGGTCTCGCCGCCGCCGGGGAGGCGCCCAACTCGGTACACAAGATCGAGGTTGGCACTTCCCACAACGGCGACGGTCACGCGTCTACGCTAGCAGCGCCCCCTTTTGAAGCAGAAACGCCGTTGACGACGTATCGTCGCCCGCGACCACAGTGAGTTTGGAGTGCTCAGCAAGGCCGGCGAAGGCATCCGGTTCGAGGCACGCCATCGTCACCCTTCGCAGTTCTGCGTCCGCGGCAATACCGCGAACGGCGAACGCCACGTCGGGTAGTTCGCCCTCCTCGGCACTCGCGTCAAGGAAGACAATGGGAGACTCTTCTCCCTTGCCCAGCGGCATGATACTTAATATGGCTATTGCAGCCGCCTCCATTGTTGCTTCTCCCATGTCGACGATTGCAGAATCCGCTGATCGTTCGGAGTAAGTGCGGCCTACTAGGGTTAGCCATTCTCCGGGTTTCATCGAATCTATCGTCGTCAAGAGTTCACCAGACAACAGAGGGTTAATGTTCTTCAGCAAAGTCGGGCCTTTCCTGGATACTGAACGTTACTCAACCCCAGCGTGAGCCTATCGTCTGCGATCAGACCCTTCTAGCCCCCCAAAGGGGAGTAGCGCTCAGCTGATCCGGCCGCGACGTGACAGAAATTCCGGCGGCAGCGGTATCGAACTGCTCATCGGCGGGTGGCTCCGCAGCCGTTCCAGCCCCGGCCGCAGCTCCGCCAGCCAGGCGTCATATCCTGCGTCTTCCAGATGAAGACTGTCCGCAGAATATTCCGGATTCAGAGATCCGTCTTCGAGTGCGAACACCGGCCACAGATCGAGGTATTGTGCGCGCAGACTCGGCGCGAACTGTCTCAGATGCCGGTTGATGTCCTTGATCACATTGGCGTAATCGCGTTCGCGTGGGAGCACCGACTGCACGAGAAGGTAGGACGCCGGCAGCCCCTGGCGTAGTCGTGCCAGAATCGTCTCGATGTTGCGCACGATGTACTCGCTCGACCTTCGCCAGGCGAGGTCGTTCGTGCCGACCATGAGGACGACGCAGGTCGGCATCGCCGCGACGACGTCAGGTATCCGCTCGATCACGTCGTCTGTCGTACTACCGCTGACACCGAAATTCAGGGTCGATTCGCTCGGGAACCAGTCTTCCCAATGACCGCCTGCCGTGATGCTGTCACCGACGAACGCAAGCAGGTCTGCTTCGGGCATCTGGTCCACCCTCCTGTCGCGGCGCTGACTTAATCATCACCCGGATGGCGGATGGGCGCCAGCCCCACGGCACAGCGTTGGGCAGACCTACAGCATGCTCTTCGGATGCCAGACCGTCTTGGTCTCCGTGAAGGCGACGATCCGATCGATGGATGCTGCTGCGGCGTCGCTGCCCTGCTCGGGTGGCAGTACGCGCTTGAGCGTTTCTGCCGCTTGGATCTGGAGGTCTACCCAATCCAGGTCGCCGGCTCCGACCAGGTCGAGAGCGTTGACGTCTGCGTGCGATGCAAGCCAGGGCGCGATCTCGGCAGCGGAACCGGTAAGGATGTTCACGACTCCGGCGGGCACGTCGCTGGTGGCGAGCACCTCTGACAGGCTGATGGCGGCCAGCGGATGCCGTTCGCTTGCGATCACGACCACCGTGTTCCCGGCAACCAGCGCAGGTGCGATCGTGGCAGCGAGCCCGAGCAGTGATGGCGTCTGCGGTGCGACGATCGCGACGACGCCGGTCGGTTCTGGCACGGACAGGTTGAAGAACGGCCCGGCAACGGGGTTGCCGCTGCCGGCGACTTGAACGAATTTGTCTGCCCAACCGGCGTACCAGACCCAGCGGTCAATCGCCTCGTCGACCTGGGCGGCCGCGTCGCGCGCGCTGAGCCCTTCGGACTGGGCGACCTCGTCGATGAACTGGGCGCGGCGCCCCTCGAGGAGTTCGGCGATGCGGTAGAGCACCTGGCCACGGTTGTATGCGGTCGCCGACGACCAGCCGGCCACGGCGCCGCGCGCGGAACGCACAGCATCCCTGGCGTCTTTGCGCGACGCCTTGGCCGCATTGGCGAGGAAGTGTCCTTCCGCGCTGACGACCTCGTAGGTGCGACCGGACTCGCTGCGCGGGAAGGCGCCGCCGATGTACAGCTTGTAGGTCTTCGGAATGGCCAAACGGCTCATTTCGCGGCCCCCTTCTTGGTGCGGCCCGGTGATCGAGTAGCGCGCTCAGCGCGCGTATCGAGATCCCCTGCGGTGCGGCGGGCCTCGATACGCTCGCTGGCGCTCCCTCCGCGACCCACAGGCGACGCAGCGGGCTTCAGGTACGCAGTCAGTCCCTGCCTGCCGCCTTCCCGCCCGTAGCCGGATTCCTTGTAGCCGCCGAACGGACTCGCCGGGTCGAACCGGTTGAACGTGTTCGCCCAGATGACACCGGCCCGCAACTTGTCTGCGACGGCCAGGATCCTGCTGCCCTTGTCGCTCCAGATTCCGGCCGACAACCCATAGGGGGTGTTGTTCGCCTTCGCGATCGCCTCTGCCGGCGTGCGGAAGGTGAGTACGGATAGCACGGGGCCGAAGATCTCGTCGCGAGCGATCCGGCTCGAGGTGGAAACGTTAGTGAAGATCGTCGGGGCGAACCAGAAACCGGCATCCGGAATGACGCAGTCAGAACTCCACCGCTCTGCGCCCTCCTGTTCGCCGATGTCGGACAACGTGCGAATACGCTCCAACTGCTCCGCGGAGTTGATCGCGCCGATGTCGGTGTTCTTGTCGAGCGGGTCTCCGAGCCGCAGGGTCTGCAGGCGCGTCTTCAACCGGTCAACGACCTCGTCGTGCACGCTCTCCTGCACGAGCAGTCGGCTGCCCGCACAGCAGACATGCCCCTGGTTGAAGAAGATGCCGTTGACGATTCCCTCAATGGCCTGATCGATCGGGGCGTCGTCGAACACGATATTCGCCGCCTTCCCGCCGAGTTCGAGCGTGACTTTCTTCTGCGTGCCCGCGACTGCGCGCGCGATCTGCCTGCCCACAGCGGTCGACCCGGTGAACGCCACTTTGTCAACATCCGGATGCTCGACCAGCAGCTTGCCGGTCTCCCCGGCACCCGTGACGATGTTGACGACACCGGCCGGCAAGTCCGCCTGCTGCAGGATCTCCGCGAACAGAAGGGCGCTCAACGAAGTGGTCTCCGCCGGCTTCAACACGACGGTGTTGCCCGCAGCCAACGCCGGCGCGATCTTCCACGCGAGCATCATCAGCGGGAAATTCCACGGGATCACCTGCGCCGCCACGCCGAGCGCCTGCGGGGCAGGCCCGAAACCGGCATAGTCGAGTTTGTCAGCCCAGCCCGCATAGTAGAAGAACCAGGCCGCCACCAGCGGAACGTCGACGTCGCGACTCTCCTTGATCGGCTTGCCGTTGTCCAAGCTCTCCGCCACGGCGAGTTCGCGGGCGCGCTCCTGCACCAGGCGGGCGATGCGGAACAGGTACTTGCCCCGATCTCGACCAGACATGCGAGACCAGACACGGTCGTAAGCGCCACGAGCGGCGGCAACTGCGGAATCGACATCCGCCGCATTCGCGGTTGCAATGGTCGCCAGGTGTTCCTCGGTGGCCGGCGAGATCGTCGAGAACGGGGTGCCGTTGCCCGCGACGAACTCGCCGCCGATGAACAGGCCATAGTCGCTGCGCGGGTTCAGTATCGCGCGCGACTCGGGGGCCGGCGCATAGTCAAGAAAGCTCATGTTCAGTCCACCGTCACATAGTCAGGGCCGGAATAGTGGCCGGTCTTGATCTTCTGCCGCTGCAGCAGAACATCGTTCAAGAGGCTGGATGCCCCGAATCGGAACAGGTGGGGCTGCAGCCATTCCTCCCCCGCTGTCTCAGCGACCGTCACGACGTATTTGACAGCATCCTTCGACGTACGGATGCCGCCAGCCGGCTTCACGCCGATCTTCTCGCCGGTCAGCTTGTACCAATCGCGCACGACCTCCAGCATCAGAAGGGTCACCGGCAGGGTGGCCGCCGGCGAAATCTTGCCGGTCGAGGTCTTGATGAAGTCCGCACCGGCCAGGATCGCCAACCAGGATGCCCGCCGCACATTGTCATACGTGTTCAGTTCACCGGTCTCCAGGATCACCTTGAGATGCGCGTCGCTGCCGTTCGTGCGCCGGCAGGCGTCTTTCACCGCGACGATCTGGTCGTACACCTCGCCGTAACGTCCAGCCAGGAACGCACCTCGGTCGATGACCATGTCGATCTCATCCGCTCCCGCTGCGACGGCGTCCGCCGTATCTGCGAGCTTGACGGCCAACGATGCCCGCCCGCTCGGGAACGCGGTTGCGACGGCCGCGACACTGATGCGGCCGGCGGCGTCAGCGCCGTGTGCACCGCCGAGAGCGGCGATCGCCGTCGGCACCATGTCGCCGTAAACGCAGACCGCTGCCACACGCGGGCAGCTCAGATCCGACGGATCCGGAATCATCGCCTTGGCTACCAGTGAACGCACCTTTCCGGGCGTGTCCGCGCCTTCGAGGGTGGTCAGGTCGATCAGAGAGATGATGGTGTCAAGCGCCCACGCCTTCGAAGTCGTCTTGATCGAACGAGTTCCCAGCGCTGCTGCGCGCTGCTCGAGCCCGACCGCATCAACCCCCGAGATGCCGTGGAGAAAACCACGCAGGCTCGCTTCCGTCAGCTCACCACCCACGAGCTGCCTGGCCAGCATCGGCCGGTCCGTTGTTCGGGCGAGATCGAGTGTCATCGCGTCCCATTCCTCATCTGTCGCCCCTCATTCTGCAAGACCTGATTCTGTAAGGCCTCATCGGGTTGTTCGTCGTTCTGTGCCGCGTCGTCCTGCGTAGCTTCGCCGGATTCGCCGTCGGAATTCGCAAGTAAATAGCCCGCCGTGCGGTCATCGGTCACGAGGATCGAGCAGATTCCGCTGGTGACCAACGCCCGGGTGACCGCGTGCTTGCCCTCACCCGATACGACCGCGATGCTCGTCTCCGCGCTGCGCAGGGCTTCGATGTCCAGGCCGACCGTGCGTGAGTCCAGATTGGCATCCACGGGGTAGCCATCTGCCCCGATGAAGCGGCCGACGACGTCGCCGACCGCGCCCTTGCCGACGAGCACCTTGACGTCTTCAGGGGCCAGATAGCCGCTGACGACAAGAGCAGAGTTGTCGGTCGCCTCGCCGGCGCTGAACAGGTATGCGGATGCGTGCGCGGCGCGATCCAGCACCCCAGCGACGGCGCGATCGCGTTCGATGCCACGCTTCGTCTCGACGTGTTCGAGGATGGCGGGGATCGGCAGCACGTGCGCGGAGCCTGCCGCCTTCTGCGCAATGGTCATCGCCGTCGCTGCAGCCGGGCTGCCGCTCGGGGTCAGGCTCAACCCGCCGTTGATCTGCACGACGCCGACCCCGCGCGCCCAGCCGACCGGCAGGCAGGCAGCGACGTCACTCATGGTGCGACCCCAACTGACGCCGAGCGTCGGCGGCACCGGACGCAATGCCGTCAGGAAGTCGGCGGCGGCCTGAGCCACACGTCGCTGGAGTTCGGCGTCACCCGCGACTCCTGCCGACGACACGACGACGACGTCACGCAACGCGAACCGGTCGCGCAGCTCTCGCTCAACGAGCACACGTCGCGCACGCGGGTGCACGATCTCGATGCGCACAATGCCCTGAGCTCGCGCCTGCGCGAGCAGCCTTCCGACCTTCCAGCGGGTCAGATGCAACGCCGTGCCGATCTCGTCTTGAGTGAGATTCTCGTCGTAGTACATTTCGGCGGCGCGCACGGACAGCAGCTCGTCGGTATCGGTCACTGCCATCCTCGTTCCTGCATCGGGTCACCATACTGCGGCCACTCCATCCCAGAATAGGCGCGAATCGCGCGTGCATCCACATCCGTTGCCCTCTTTGCTCATTTGAGCAGAGCAGTGCGGTCAGCGAATGAGCGTGCGACCCATGATGGCGGCGGCGAGCGCGTCGACGGGCTCCTTCGCGGCGAGCGGATTCGACAGTAGAGTGAAGTCCACTTCGCCGACCTCGGGCAGGCCGAGCCGGTTGGTCACCTTGCGCAGATCCTCCGGGATCAGGGTGCGCGGAAACACGGCGACGCCGAGGCCGGCGCGCACGGCGGCCAGCACGCCGTTAACCTCACGCGTATTGCACGTGATCTTCCAGGTGCGCCCTGCTCCCTCGAGCGCGTCGATCGCCATCTGCTTGCTGATGCTCGGATCCTGGTACGCGATGAGAGGTACAGGCTCGTCCGCGTCGATCTCCGTCTTCTCCAGGCCGATCCAGACCATGGTGTCCGTACTCACCCTGCTGCCCTCTGTGGACCCCGGCGTCTGTTTGATGAAGATCAAGTCGAGCTGCCCCGCCTTCAGCCTGCGATACAGGGGGCCGCTCTGGCTCACCGTCAACTCCATATTGATGTTCGGATGCAGTTGGCGAAAGTCCCGCAGGATGCGCGGCAACTGCGTGATCGCCAGGTCGTCCGCGGCACCGAAGCGCAGCCTCCCGCGCATCGCGGAGCCGGTGAAATAGCTTTCAGCAGCGGCATGAGCGGCCAGGATGCTTCGAGCGAAGCCCGCCATCGCATCCCCGTTGTCTGTCAGACGCACGTCCCGGGTGTCGCGTGCGATCAGCGTCCGGCCTGCCGCCTGCTCGAGCCTGCGCACGTGCTGGCTCACTGTCGGCTGACTCAGCTGCAAACGGGCCGCCGCTTTGGTGAAACTGCGCGTCTCTGCGACGGCGAGAAACGTGGTGAGCAGTGCAGGGTCGAACATCCCGACCTCTATTCGATAATCCAATAGTAGTTATAGGTCCAATTTACTGCCGGAATAATCACACTGCCTATAGCGTCGTACAAGACGCACTCGAAATCGCTACGATACTTGACGCTGGATTCCATACGTGACCTCCGCTACACACACCTTTCTTCCGACTGAGCCGATCCCGGTTATTGCGAATCGCCCGCCATGGCGCGAGACGTTCTCATCACTTCGTGTTCCGAACTTCCGGCTCTACGTCAGCGGCCAGGTGATCGCAACGACCGCGCTGGGAATGCAGCGCGTGACGCAGGACTGGCTCGTGCTGCAGTTGTCCGGTTCGGTTGCCGCCGTCGGAATCACGGTCGCGATGCAGTTCGCACCGATGCTGTTCTTCGGCCTGATGGGCGGGGTGATCGCCGACCGCCACTCGAAACGGCGCCTCCTGATCATCACGCAGAGCACGGCTGCGGCCATCGCTGCGATGCTCGCCGTACTCGTTCTGACGGGAGGCATTCAGGTTTGGCACATCTGGGCGCTCGCGTTCGTGCTCGGACTGGTCACAGTGATCGACAACCCGGCCCGCCAGGTGTTCGTCAATGAGATCGTGGGACCGCGCAACATCCGTAATGCGATCAGCGTCAACTCGTCGACGTTTCAGCTCGGCAGCCTCATTGGGCCCGCGCTCGGTGGCATCGCGATCACGGCGGTGGGCAGCGGCTGGGCGTTCGCGATCAACTCGGCCGCGTGCGTCGTGGTCGTTTGTACGATAGTCGCGATGAACCCAGCCCGGCTGTTGCGCATTCCTCCGATGCCGCGCAGCAAGGGGCAGCTTGTTCAGGGACTGCGTTACGCCGCGCGCAAGCCGGCGATCCTGTGGACGCTGGTCGTGCTGAGCGCTGTCACGATGTTCGCTTTCAACATGCCCGTGCTTTTGGCCGCGTATGCCGACAACGTGTTCCACGTCGGAGCCGGCGGCTACGGGCTGTTCAATGCAATGGTGGCGGCCGGGGCGCTCGGCGGAGCAATGGCATCCGCTCGTCGCGTTCGATTCGGATTGCGCACGACAATTCTCGGTGCCGCCGTGCTTGGGCTGATCCAAGGTGCTGCCGGGTTCGTTCCCGCAATCGCCCCGTTCACCATCATGATCGTGGCAGCAGGCGCCGCGAGCCTGCTGTTCTTCACTGCCGCGAACACGCTCGTGCAGATCTCGTCGAACCTCAGTATCCGAGGTCGCGTGATGGCGCTGTTCATCCTGGTACAGCTGGGCGGGCAGGCAATCGGCGGCCCGATCATGGGCGGACTCGTCGAAGCGTTCGGCGCCAATGCCGGCATGGTGATCTCCGGGGCAGTCCCTTTGGTCGTCGCGTGCGTAGCAGGCGCGATCCTTGCGCACAAGAACCACCTGACCGTCGGCATTCGCGCGGGGAGTCGGATGCGGCGACTTGCGATCGTGCCCCGGAACGACGCGCACGCACAGCACTGATCACCGGGTTGAGTTGATCATCAAGCTCGGCACTCAGCCGTTGCGCACGAACTCCAGTGCTTCGGTGGCGAGCAGTGTCCACGGGCGTGTCGTGCCCACATCGAGCATCAGCCACTGTTTCATCGGCACGCGCTTGTTGGCGTCGTACCGAGTGCCGGCACCGTCCGCAACCAGTTCGTCCACTCGCGCCGTCGGCAGCTTGAGCACGAGCTGTGCGCGGACCAGCATCGCGAAGATCTTGCCGTCGATCCGTAACGCCGACGAACCGAAACCGTCCCCGACACCGGGAGGAATCACGCCGGGCATCGACGCGAAAAACTCCACGAGGTCACCGAATCGGGACTCAGGCAGGCGCCCCACGGCATCCGCGCCAGTCGCAGCGTCATGGTCAGAACCCGCGCCGGCAGTCATCGGCCCCTCCTTGTGAAGTCGGAGATTTGCGATATTCCCAGTCAAGCAGATCGACGGTTGCCTGACGACCCCAAACATCGCACTCGACCCGACGGGCAGCGTCGATGCTGACTATTCGCAAATCCAATAGCAGTTATAGGTTCGATTTGGTATCAAAATACGTATTGCGCGCATAGCCTCGAAGTGAACAATACGAAACTCGTCTAAGAATTCTGACACTTCAGCGCCACACGTGACTTCCCCCTCCGACTCTCTCTTGCCGACGGAGCCGCTCCCTGTCGTCAGTCGAGGTGATTCACATGGCGAGATGTTCTCTTCGCTCCGGGTTCCCAATTTTCGCCTCTACGCCGGTAGTCAAGTGCTTTCGACGACGGCGCGCGGAATGCAACGCGTCGTGCAGGACTGGCTTGTTCTCGAACTGACCGGCAGCGTCACAGCTGTCGGCGTGACTGTGGCAATGCAGTTCGCGCCAACGCTGTTCTTCGGACTCTATGGCGGCGTCATCGCGGATCGGTACCGCAAACGGCCGCTGCTCATCGTGACGCAAAGTCTCGGCGCGGTCATCGCTGCAACTCTCGCGGTGCTGATCTTGACGGGCAGCATCCAGGTGTGGCAGATCTGGGCGCTCGCTTTCGTGCTCGGGCTTGACACCGTGATCGACAACCCTGCCAGACAGGTGTTCGTCAACGAGATCGTCGGCCCGCGAAACCTGAGCAATGCGATCAGCCTGAACTCGTCCACCTTCCAACTCGGCAGCCTGATCGGGCCCGCCCTCGCAGGAGTTGCCATCACAGCGGTTGGCAGCGGTTGGGCGTTCGTCTTCAACGCCGCCGCATACGCGGTGGTCGTGCTCGCACTGATCGCGATGAACCCGACGAAACTGATTCGCACTCCGAAGATCCCGCACAGCAAAGGGCAACTCGTCGAGGGTCTGCGCTACGCAGTCAAGAAGCCGCCGATCCTTTACACCCTGATCGTGCTGGCCGCCGTCGCCACGTTCGCTTACAACATGCCGGTCATTCTCACCGCATTCGCGAACTCTGTGTTCAAGGTCGGTGCCGGGGGTTACGGCCTGTTCAACGCCCTGGTGGCGGCGGGCGCACTGGCTGGTGCGCTGGCGTCGACACGGCGCATCCGGGTGGGGCTACGCACCACGATCTTCGGTGCGATTGCTCTCGGTTTGATCCAGGCCTGCGCAGGTGTGATGCCGTCGATCGCCACGTTTGCGCTCCTGATCGTTGCCGCCGGTGCCGCGAGCATGCTGTTCCTCACGGCGGCGAACACCCTGATTCAAACCTCGTCGAGCCTCAGCATTCGGGGTCGGGTCATGGCACTTTACGTTCTCGTGCAGCTGGGCGGCCAGGCCATTGGCGGGCCGATCATGGGCTGGTTGATCGAACAACTCGGCGCTGACACCGGCATGGTCCTCTCCGGGTTGGTGCCGCTGCTCGTCGCCTCGACCGTCGGCATCATCATCGCCCGCAGGGAGCACCTGTCCATTGCGTTCAGCTGGAGGGGCGCCTGGCCGGGGCTCGCCATCATGGCCCGACCTGAACCCCGCGGGCATGAGCTTCGCAGCCACAAGCTGCTGAACCGTCACCTGCATGCCCGCGGCTGAGTGTGCAGCCTAGTCGCGGCGGACGCCCAGTCGATCCTCAAGCATGTGCGGGCGTGCCACGACGACGCCGGCAACCGCTGCCGCGAGCGCGGTGCACAACAGGAAGACGATCGAGAGCGTCCAGCCGCCGCTGAACTGGTGAAACACGCCGAAGAGTAGGGGGCCCATCGCCGCGATGATGTAGCCGACCCCCTGAACGAAACCGCTGAGGGCTACGGAGCCCTCATGGGTACGAGTGCGCACATTGATCAGCGCGAGTGCCAACGGGAACGTCAACGGCCCGAGCCCGGCCAGTGCGACCCACAGCCAGGTTGCGGTGCCCGGAATGAAGATCAGGCCGAGGTAGCCGACCACGTAGAAGGCCACTGCCAAATACACCAGCAGCGCGACGTTCTTCATCCGGGTGGCCAGCATCGGAACGAAGATCGCCGAGACCAGCCCCATCGCCGCGTACAACGACAACAGGATGCCCGCCTGTGTCGGACTGGCACCCACCGTTTGTGTCAGCACGGCCGGCAGCCAGGCGAACAGGGCATACACGTTGATCGAGGAGACGGTGAAGATCACCATGATGGACCACGCGATCGACGAGCGCCACAGACCGGTCACTGCGGCCCCGATGGGCAGTTCCATCGCCTCGACACCGTTCGCACGGGCGATGCGAGCCTGCCGCCGCATGCCGACGAATGGCACGAACGCGATTAGAACCACAAGCGCCCACACGCCGACCGAGATTCGCCAGCCGGCGGCATCCGCAATCGGCACCGCGACCAGCGGCGGCACGAACGTACTGATCGAGATGACAACGACGTACAGCGAGGTCATCAGGCCGATGCGGTCGGGGAAATAGCGCTTCACCAATGGAGGCAGCAACACATTGCCTACGCCCATGCCCGCGAAGACGACGACGGACCCCACGACCAGAAGCAGAAACGAACCGGCCGCCGCGCGCAGCAGGTCGCCCACGAGCATTGCGGCGAGCGCGAGCACGGAGGTCGCCTCGAGACTCAGCCGCCTGGTCACGAACGGCGCCGCAAAGCCGAAGACGGCGAAACAGATCGGCGGCAGCATGCCCAGCACGCCGACGTCCACACTGTTCAGCGGGATGTCGGCATTGATGTGGGCGATGATCGGCGATAACGCGGCAACCGCAGATCGAAGATTCAACGCGATCAGCAGAATAGCCAGCAGCGCGAGGGACCGGCCGTGCCAGAGCGGTAGTCTTCCCGAATCCGGCATTACCCCATCGTATCGGCCGTCGACAGCACGCCCTCCCGTGCAACAATGCTGCGGCGCAGCGCTATGCCAAGATGCGGCGGGCCCGCTCCACGTCGGCGCCGATCTGATCGATCAATGCGTCCACGCCGGTGAAGGCCACCATGCCCCTGATGTGATCCACGAAAGACACTGCCACGACGCGATCGTAGAGGTCGAGGTCTCGATCGATCACGTACGCCTCGACCTGCCGCTGCGGCACACCCTCGAAGGTCGGGTTGTTGCCCACCGAGATTGCCGCAGGATACCGTTGGTCGCCCACCTCGAGCCAGCCCGCGTAGACACCGTCCGCTGGAATCAGGCCCTCCAGTTCGGCCGACAGATTTGCGGTCGGAAAACCCAGCTCGCGCCCGCGTTTCGCACCGTGCACGACGATGCCGCGCACGAAATGCAGGTGTCCGAGAAGTCGCGCCGCCTGCGCGACATCACCGGCAGCAAGTAACCTCCGGATGCCCGTCGACGAGACCCGCTCGCCCCCCGGCGGCCGCACGTCATCGATCAGATCGACCTCGAAGCCGTACTTCTCGCCAAGGTCGCGCAGGACAACGACGTTGCCGCTGCCACCCGCCCCGAAGCGGAAATCGCTGCCGACCATCACAGTCACGGCACCCAGCCCGTCGACCAAGATGTCCTTGACGAACTCCTCGGCGGTGCGCCGCGAGAGCGCCCGATCGAACGTCAGCATGAGCGTCGCGTCCAGCCCGCTTTCGGCAAGCAGGTCAAGCTTTTGCGGAACGCTCACGAGCGACTCAGGGCACTTGTCCGGCGCCAAGACTTCGAGCGGATTCCGGTCGAACGTCACAACGGCGGATGCGAGCCCCCGCGCGGCCGCGACCCGCTCCAGCTCCGCGATCACGGCGCGATGCCCGGTGTGAACTCCGTCGAACTTTCCGACCGTCACCGCGCTCGGCCCGAAATCCGCCGGCACCTCGGCGGGCGAACGAAAGACCCTCATGCGCTGTCCGTGCGGGTGCCGGCGCCAGCGGCCGGACGGTGCGTTGCCAGCCAGGTGATCCCGAGAATCGGCAACACCAACGGAATGAACAGATAGCCCATCCCGAACACTGACCACACGGTTGAGTCGCGACCGAAGGCATCCGCAGTCGAAGCGCCGAGAACGTCTGGCGCGAAGACACTCAGCGCGCCCACGATCAGCACGCCTGCCAGTTCGAAGCTGATCGTGATCCAGGCGACGCGGTACCAGGTGCGTCCGGGCGTGATCAGCGCGATCGTTGCCACGATATAGACCAGCGCAGAAAGTGCAGACAGCGAGAATGCGACCGGAGCCTCGCCGAACCGGTCGATGATCTGGAAGACGCTGCGACCGGTGGCCGCAAGTGCAAGAACCCCGTAGACGAGAACGAGAACCCGGCCCCACCCACTGATCCGTCGCTGCGGCTTCTTACGGGCGGGGACTCGCTGCGTCAGTTGTTGAATCATGGCTGCTCAATTATTGCAGGCGGCGCTGCACTCGCGATTGCAGCCGCTCACATGCCCTGCACGAACCAGATCTGCCCCATCCGGTACAACATCACCGCGAGTGCAAGCCCGATCAAGCCCAGAATGATGGTGCTCCAACGCGAGCGTTCGATCAGCGCCCAGAAGCCGCCAGCCACGGGCAGGATGATCGCCGAAATCAGATAGACGTAAAACTCCGCGAGGTTGCCGCGCGGCTCGTTGCCGACAAGAGGTGCGACAATCGTCACGACGAGTTGCGCAACCAGCAGTACGGTCACCAGCGCGATCGAGCCGAGGCTGAGGTCGCTCGGCACACGTCCGGCGAAGCCGAGCCCCAGGCACAGCAATCCGGCCAGCAGGGCGACACCGATCTGCACGGCCATGTACCATTCGATCACGCGTCATCCTCCGGTTGCTCAAGGCCCGCTGGCTGGACCGTCCCTGCCGCCTGGTCAGTGCCTGCCGGTTTGACAGTCACTGTCGGCGGCGGCCCGTCGTTCTGCGGAAAGTTCACAAGCGAGCGTGCCGTTGACCCGCGGAACTCGATCAAGCCGACCAGTCGGCCGTTCGGTGCGATTGCCGCCAGCGGCACACCCTGGGGCTGCTCGAACGCCGTAGCGAGCTTCTTGCCATGACCGAGGTCGATCGCCTGCTCCTGCGTCAGAGTGTAGCGGCCGAACAGGATCGTCGCCGCATCGGCGGGCGCGATCAGCGCGCTTCGGACATCGACGCTTTCCAGATCGGATGCCGCAGCCACCACGAACGATCCGACCCGCGTGCGGCGCAGTACCGTCAGATGCCCGCCGACGCCGAGATCTTTGCCGAGATCGCGCGCCAACGCCCGCACGTAGGTGCCGGATGAGCATTCGATCCGCACGGTGAGGTCGAGCGCATCCGCGCCAGCGTTGGCGGCACCCACCGCCACCTGCTCAAGGAGTTCGAAAATTGAAACCGTGACCGGCCTGGCCGGCAGCACGACGTCTTCTCCTCCGCGCACTCGTGCATACGCCCGCTTACCGTCGATCTTGATGGCGCTGACGGAGCTTGGAACCTGCTGAATGCGCCCGGTGAGGCGCGCAATAGCTGCGGTGACGGCATCCGTCGTCAAGTCGGCGAGCGCCCGCGCCGACGCGACGCCGGTGAACTCGCCCTCTGCATCGTCGGTCGTCGTGGATGCGCCAAGCCGGATTGTGGCCGTGTATTCCTTGTCGGCTCCGACCAGATAGGTCAACAGCCGGGTCGAGGAGCCGATGCCAAGAACCAGCAGTCCTGTCGCCATCGGGTCGAGCGTTCCGGCATGACCGACCTTGCGCGTGCCGGCCAGGCGCCGCACCCTGGCGACGACGTCGTGGCTCGTCCAATCCTGCGGTTTGTCAATCAGCAGGATGCCGCTGCGCACGCTGCTCGCGCCGCTTGCGCCGCTTGCGCCGCTCACGCCGTTTTCACGCTCGACGGGCGCGCCGACGTCGTGGCGCTCGCCTGTGCCACAACACCCAGAACAAGGTCGAGTTTGGTTCGGAACGTGCAGTCGATCAGTTCGTCCACTTGCGCGTCTGCACCGTAGGCGTCCGTCATTTTCATCGCGATCAACGTGTTGAAGAGCATGCCGTGTGCCAAGAAATCCACGACGTCATCCGGCTCCAAGCCGGCTTCGTCTCGCAAAATACCGTAGATCGTGAGAAACCCCGTGCGAGCATGCTCGCCAACGACGGGGTCGTGCCCCATGATGAAACCCTGCATCAGCGAGAGCAGAATGCCGCGATCCGAGATCAGATCGGCGTAGGCGGCGCCGATGCGGGCGCCTCGTTGCTCGACGTTCTCGCCTGCCGCCGTACTGTCGGCGATCGCCGCACGGAACGCGAGCACGAGCTTGTCGAGCGCACGCTCGAGCACCTCGACGAACAGGTTCTCCTTGCTGCCGAACATGCGAACGACATACGGCTGAGAGATGCCCGCGGCCTGCGCCACTTGGTCGGTGGTGGCACCCACGTAGCCGCGTTCGCCGAACACGCGGCTCGCTGCCGCGAGAATCTGCTCGCGGCGCTCGCCCGCAGGAATGCGTTCAGCGGCCGCCGGACTCTTCTCTGTCGAACCTTCACCAACAAATGTCGAACTCATGCTTGACATGTTATCAGTCGATAACTAACGTGTCCTCTTGTAATCATTCGATTACCACCATCTTAATCGATTGGAGTGAAGATGCCCTCGTCTCGCATCCGCCGTGTGCCGGTCTGGCTGGCCATCGTGACGGCATCCCTGCCGATGTTCATGGCCACGCTCGACAACCTCGTCGTCACCAACGCCCTGCCGGTGATCAGCCGTGATCTTTCGGCGAACATCCAAGAGCTGCAGTGGGTGATCAACGCCTACGCCCTTGCCTTTGCCACGTTCATGCTTCTTGCGGTCGCGCTCGGCGACAGGTTCGGCCGCCGCACCGTATTCGTGATCGGAATCGCGGTGTTTACCGGAGCATCCGCTCTCAGTGCGCTCAGCACAGAACCCTGGATGCTGATCGCGTCGCGCGCTATCCAGGGGGTCGGCGCAGCTGCGCTCATGCCCCTGTCGCTGACATTGCTCGCCGGATCCGTCAGCGAGAAACTGCGCCCGGCCGCCATCGGCATCTGGGGCGGTATCTCCGGTTTGGGCGTTGCTCTGGGCCCGCTGATCGGCGGAGCCGTCGTGCAGGGCTGGAACTGGCAGGCCATCTTCTGGCTGAACGTGCCGCTCGGCATCATTGCAGTTCCGTTGATCTTCCTGGTCTTGCCGAACAGTTTCGGCGAACGTGTTCGGGCGGATGTCGTCGGCGTCGCCCTTGCAGGCCTCGGCGTGTTCGGGCTCGTGTATGGGATCGTACGCGGCAACGACGCGGGCTGGGACAGCTTCGAAGTGCTCACCACCCTGATCGGCGGCACTGCTCTGTTGCTTGTCTTCATCTGGTGGGAGGGCCGCACGGCCTCCCCGCTGCTGCCGCTGCGGCTGTTCCGCGACCGCAGCTTCACCGTCGCCAACCTGGTGGGCATCGCGTTCAGTTTCGGCATCTTCGGCGCAGTGTTCATCCTGATCCAGTACCTGCAGATCGTGCAGGGCCACACTCCGCTGGAGGCGGGCGTGATGACCATGCCGTGGACGATGGCCCCGATGATCGTCGCACCGCTTGCCGGTCTGCTCGCCCCGCGCATCGGCACCCGGCTGCCGATCGTTGTCGGCCTCGTGCTCTTGGCCGGCGCGCTGACCTGGATTGCCATGACGATGACTCGCACCACGCCGTATGACGAGCTGTTCCCGGCGTTCGCTGTCGCCGGTATCGGCATGGGGCTCGTCTTCGCCCCGAGTGCAACGGCGGTTCTCGCCAACATGCCGCCAGAAGATCACGGCAAGGCCTCTGGCACCAACTCGACTCTGCGCGAGATTGGAACGGCCCTTGGGGTCGCCGTACTCACCGCCGTCTTCACCGGAGCGGGCGGCCAGCTGACGCCGACCGGCTACGTGGATGCCGCCATCCCCGCCGTGTATGTCGGTGCGGCAGTGCTCGCAGCGGCCGCTGTGATCGCACTTGCCCTGCCGAACGGCCGTCGGCCGCGTGTCGCGTCGTCTGGGCCCATCGCGGAGACAGTGGAAGACGAGCTAGTGGCTCTCGGTAGGAGTTCGGTGCTCGAGTAGGCCGCCCGCGGCCGTATCGAGACCGGTACCGCCGGTCGAGTAACGAGCGCCAGCGAGTGTATCGAGACCCGTATTCGCTACGCTCATGCGATCCTCAACCACCGGTACCGCCGGTCGAGTAACGAGCGCCAGCGAGTGTATCGAGACCCGTGCCATACCGGCGCGCTACTCGACCTACGAAGGCCAGCGCACCGCATAGGCTGATTCCATGCGAATCGGAGTGATCGGCGCCGGAGCCATTGGCGGTACGATCGCCGCGTTGCTGGATCGAGCCGGGCACGAGGTCGAGGTGACGGCGCGCGGACGGGGGCTGGCGGCCATCCGGTCGGGCGGATTGCACTTGACTGGGAGGTGGGGCGATCACGTGGCTGCGATTGCGGCGAACGAAGCGCTCACCAGCACGCCCGAACTGGCATTCATCTGCACCAAGGCGCAGGATGCTGCGGCAGCGATCGACACGAACTCGTCCCGTTTGGCGGGCATCCCCGTCGTGATCGTGCAGAACGGTCTGGAGGGGCTGGAGGCAGCAGCGGCCAAGCTGCCGAACTCGACCTGCATCGGAGCGCTCGCACTCTACGCAGCAAACTACACACAGCCAGGATCGGTCATGGTGACCGCGACCGGCAACACGTATCTCGGAGCGGGCACGCTTGAGCCGACCGCCGCCATCCGGACGACGGCGGCGCTGCTCGACACGGCGATGCCGACGCAGGCGGCGGCGAATTTCGTCGGCTGCCAGTGGACCAAACTCATCATCAATGAGGTCAACGCGATGCCGGCCATCACCGGGCTGAGCGTGCAAGAGACAATCGCCGGCCGACACCTGCGCCGGATCATCACAGCCGCAATGCGCGAGGCGGTGCGGCTCGGAATGGACATCGGCATCCGCTTCGGTTCGCTGCAAGGACTCAATAACGCGGCGCTGCGCGCTTTTGCGCGGATGCCGTTGACCGTCGGTCAAGTACTACCCGCGCTGATGGCCCGGCGGATGGGTGCGACCCCGAACCTCGGGTCGACTTTGCAGAGCCTCAAGCGCGGTCAAGCCACCGAAATCGACTACCTGAGCGGAGCCGTCGTTTCCGCGGCAGTCGCGCACGGTCGGCGGGCGCCGGTGAATGCTGCGCTGGTCGCGCTCGTGCACGAGGTCGAACGCACTGGCAGCTTCGCGTCGGTCGACGAGGTCGTCACGGCGGTCGGTCGCTGAGGTCGTCACGGCGGTCGGTCGCTGAGGTCGTCGCGGCGGTCGGTCGACGAGGTCGTCGCGGCGGTCGGTCGCTGAGCGCAGCCGAAGCGCCGACCTGCACAACCGGGAGCCCAGATGCACAGCCAACCCTTTGAGTGCACTCGGGGAACGGGAGTTCGCTCAGGCGCAGGCGCAGCCGTTGTCAGGGAAAATGCGACGTGGATGCACCGGGTCGGTGTTATCGACGACTGCAGAGGCCGCGAACAACGGCGCTGCTTCAGCTACATAGAGCTCCCTGCCGCCGACGTAGCGGGCGTTGGCGGCAGAAGCCGGGTCGGGATCCCGGTTGTCGCGCTGGGCAAGACGCTCGTATGCAAGAGCCGGCGGCACGTCGATTGCGATGGTGTAGTTCCACATTCCGATCAGTTCGGGGCGCAGCAGGAAGACGCCGTCGATGATCAGGATGCCGTCGGGGTCCGCGGTCTGCCAACTCGTCACGACCGGTGCGTCCCGCTTCAGATCGAACGCCGCGGTCTGGAATCCGGTGCTGCCGGCCATCCGAAACGGGTCGATCAGCACACGTCGCAGAGTGCGGTAGTCGTACGAATCCTGGTAGTAGCCCTCCGGTGAGGTGCGGCCGGCCTGGTAGCGGTCGGCGCGCGGTCGGTGGAAGTCCTCCATCGATGCTCGAAAGGTCTCGCGCCCAGTCTCGGCGTACACACGGGACAATTCGTCGGCGAATTCCCCGGCTCCCGAGCCGGCCATGCCGTCGACGGCGACGATCACCCGACCGTGGCCGTAGTTGTGGTCGATCTCTGTGCGAAGGCCGCGGAGAAAGTCGACGAGGGGCGTGGAGACCAGTTGTTGCATACTGTGAGCCTATTCCGCTTCGGCCGTACCTGTGCTGTGACACCAGTTCGACGCCATCGCGTGAACTTGAGAGCGCATACGCTTGCTCTGTGCCTGTTGCGGAAGACCCTTACCCCGCCGCGGTGGCCGCCGGCGTCGCTACTGGGACGCAGCGTGGCCGCTCCTCGCAGGCAACAGGCGCGAGTGCGCTCGCCGTGCCGGCGTCTTCAATGCAGGGCATGGTGATCACGTGGTTCCGCGAGAACGCGCGCGACCTCCCGTGGCGTCGTCCTGGTTTCAGCGCCTGGGGCACGCTGGTCAGCGAGTTCATGCTCCAGCAGACGCCTGTCAGCCGGGTGATCCCCCGTCTGACCGAGTGGCTCGAACGCTGGCCGACACCCGCCAGCCTCGCCGCGGAGCCGCCCAGCGAGGCCCTGCGCGCCTGGGCGTCGCTCGGCTACCCGCGCCGCGCTCTGTGGCTGCACGCCTGCGCAGTCGCGATCGTCGAGCACCACGGCGGCGCCGTACCGAGCGACATCGACGCGCTTCTGGAGTTGCCGGGCGTCGGCGACTACACCGCACGAGCTGTCGCCGTCTTCGCGTACGGCAGGCGGCATCCGGTCGTCGACACCAACATCCGCAGGGTCATCGCTCGCGCGATCGACGGGCAGGGCGAACCAGCACCGCCCAATGCGCGCCGCGACTTGTCGGCAATGAGCGCGCTGCTCCCCCACGACGATGCGGATGCCCGCACCTTCAACGCCGGAATGATGGAGCTCGGCGCGGTCATCTGTGTCGCACGCACCCCGCGCTGCGACATATGCCCGCTGCAGATTGTCTGTGCCTGGCGTGCGGCCGGCTATCCGGAGTATCGCGGACCCCGCAAGGTCGTTCAGAAGAAGTACGAGGGCAGCGACCGGCACGTGCGAGGCCTGATCATGCGCGAGCTGCGTGCCACCCATCGTCCCCTTACTGACGCTGAGATCGAGTCATTGTGGGCGGATGCAACACAGCGCGCCCGCGCGTTGGACGGACTTCTCGCCGACGGTCTCGCAGTGCAGGCGCAGGGCGGCTACGTCCTGCCCGGTCACTAGCGCCGGACTGCCCGTCGATGGTTGCGGACGTCACTCAGCGAGTGTCAACCGGAGGCTGAGCATGCTTGCAGCGTGCAATCGCTATTCTCGAAGAACGACCACCGATTGCCGCAACGCGAAAGTGAATAACCCGAATGCCCGAAAGTCCCCTCTCCGCCTCACCGTATGAGGTGCTGGGGGTCGCCGCATCCGTCAGCCAGGAAGAGCTCAAACGTGCGTATCGCCGTGCGCTGCGGGCGACGCATCCTGATGCCGGTGGCACGGCCACGGCATTCCATGCTGTGCAGCTCGCCTGGCAGCGCATCGGCACATCGCAGAGCCGCGCCGAATACGACCGGGGCCGTTCCTCCGGCGCAACGTGGCAGACCGCATCCACCGATTCGGGCACCCACGTCTGGGAGACCCCTGCGCATCGGCCTCCACGACAGGATTCGCGGCCGCACGCCCGCACCTACGGGCATCCGGGCGGTTGGCGTCGCGAGCACTTCCTCACGCTGATGCGCGAATGGGTTGGACGCGGAGTTCCGATCGCCGACCCGTACGATCCGGCGCTCGTGCGCAGCGCACCCCGCGAGATCCGGCATGCATTGGCGGATGCCCTTGCTGAGGAGGCGACGGCACGGTCGCTGACGACGCTCGGCATCGGCTACACGGTTTGGCACGACGTTGCGGTGCCCGGCGGTCGACCCGGCCAGAAGATCGACCACGTCGTGCTGGGGCCGACAGGCCTGTTCGCCGTTCAATCGGAGGACTGGGGCGGGCGCGTGACCGTTCGACGCGGTGAGCTGACCGGCGACGGTGTCGACGGGCAGCCGCTTCGCTCACTGGCGGCCGACGCGCGCGCCCTCGGCAAGGCGACCGGAGTGCGCGTCGGCGTGGCGGTCGTTGTCGTCCCAGACGACGCAACAGATGATTCATTCACGATCGTCGGCAAGAGCCAGAAGGCGCAGCTGGTGCTCACGAAGCAATCGTTCGTCGCTGCGCTCATGCGCATGGGCGTGCCCAAGACGCCGCGGCCGGATGGAAACGAGTTGTTCGAGGTGCGCACCCGGCTGCAGAACGGCATCCGCTTCGTTTAGGGACGAGGCGGCGCTTCGGCTGCGCTCAGTGACCGGGTGGGTCCCACGCTGCGCCAACTCGTGCGTTGTGCGCCACTACAACTGGCGCACGGCGCTACAGGTGGCGCAGGCGACGCCCTGCCGCGCTTCGACTGCGCTCAGCGACCGAGGTCGCCGAGCTCGTTGTCCTCGTCGTCGAGCTCGCGCGGCTTCACGTACGGGTCTTCGTCGCCGGCGTATTCTGCCGTTGCGGCGATCCCGGCCACTTCTGCATCGCGGTCTCGTGCCTGGCGTAGCAGGCCTTCGATCTGCGCGGCGTTCTCCGGGATCGCATCGAGGAAGAACTCCAGGCTCGGCGTGAGCCGCGCTGTGATGTTCTTGCCGACCTCACTGCGCAGCATACCGGTTGCAGCCTTCAACGCCGCAGCCGTGTCGTTGCGTTCTTCCTCTGTGCCGTACACCGTGTAGAACACGCTCGCGTGCTGCAGGTCGCCGGTCACCTGCACGTCCGTGATCGTGGCGAAGCCCATTCTCGGGTCGCGCAACCCCCGCTCGAGGCGCTTGGCGATGATCACCTTGATTCTGTCGGCGAGTTTTCTCGCCCGTGCCGGATCTGCCATGAGTTCCTTCTCTCCTCGCAGGCGTGCGATCGAACGTGCCGACCCTCGGATGACCAAGGGCCGGCACGGGTTCGATTACGAGCGCGGCTTCTCCCGCATTTCGATCGTCTCGATCTCGTCACCGATCTGGATGTCGTTGAACTTGCCGAGGCCGATACCGGCTTCGAAGTCCGTGCGCACCTCGGTGACGTCATCCTTGAACCGACGCAGAGACTCGATCACAAGGTTGTCGCCGACGACGACGCCATCACGGATGACGCGTGCCTTGGCATTGCGCGTGATCGTACCGCTACGCACCACGACTCCGGCGATGTTGCCGAACTTGGAGGAGCGGAAGATCTCGCGGATCTCCGCGACACCGGACTGCACCTCTTCGAACTCTGGCTTGAGCATGCCCTTGAGCGAGTTCTCGATCTCGTCGATCGCGTTGTAGATGACCGAGTAGAAACGGATGTCCACACCCTCACGAGCGGCACGCTCGCGCGCCTTCGGGTCGGGGCGAACATTGAACCCGACGATGATCGCGTTATCGATCGTTGCGAGGTTGACGTCCGACTCGGTGATCGCGCCGACACCGCGGTGAATGATCCGCAGCTGAACGCTGTCGTCCACCTCAATCTTCATCAGCGACTCCTCCAGCGCCTCGACGGCACCGGAAACGTCACCCTTGATGATCAGGTTCAGCGACTCGACCTTGCCCTCTTCAAGCGCACGCGTGAAGTCCTCGAGCGAAATACGCTTGCGGGCCTTCGCCAACTGTGCATTGCGCTCTGCGGCTTCGCGCTTCTCGGCGATCTGGCGGGCAGTGCGGTCCTCGTCGGTGACGAGGAACGTGTCGCCGGCTCGCGGAACACTGGACAGACCCTGCACCTGCACCGGGCGGGACGGGAGTGCCGCTTCCACCGGGTCGCCGTTCTCGTCCATCATCGCGCGGACGCGGCCATAGGCCGTTCCTGCGACGATCGAGTCACCGACGTGCAACGTTCCGGACTGGATCAGCACGGTTGCAACAGCACCACGACCCTTGTCGAGCTTCGCCTCGATCGCGACGCCGCGGGCATCCTTGTTTGGATTAGCGCGCAAGTCGAGCCCGGCATCCGCTGTCAGCAGCACGGCATCCAGAAGCTCGGTGATGCCGATATTCTCACGAGCAGACACGTCGACGAACATGACGTCGCCGCCATACTCCTCGGCGACCAGGCCGAATTCAGTCAGCTGCTGGCGCACCTTGGCTGGGTTGGCGTCAGGCTTGTCGATCTTGTTCACGGCCACCACGATCGGCACGGCCGCTGCCTGAGCGTGGTTAAGCGCCTCAATCGTCTGCGGCATGATGCCGTCGTCGGCCGCGACCACGAGGATCGCGATGTCCGTCACCTGCGCACCACGAGCACGCATGGCGGTGAACGCCTCGTGACCAGGGGTGTCGATGAAGGTAATGGCACGGTCGCGACCGTCGTGCTCCGCGACCACCTGGTAGGCACCGATGTGCTGGGTGATGCCGCCGGCCTCGCCCGAGACCACGTTGGCGTGCCGGATCGCGTCGAGAAGACGCGTCTTACCATGATCGACGTGGCCCATGACGGTGACAACCGGCGGGCGGACCTCGAGGTCCTCATCGGTTTCCTCGTCGAGTTCTGCCTCGAGGTCGATGTCGAAGCCTTCGAGCAGCTCTTTGTCCTCGTCCTCCGGGGACACGATCTGGATCTTGTAGCCCAGCTCTTCACCCAGGATGCCGAACGTCGCCTCATCGAGAGACTCGGTCGCCGTTGCCATCTCACCGAGGTGGAACAGCACGGTCACCAGGTTGCCCGGGCTCGCATCGATCTTGTCCGCGAAGTCCGAAATGGATGCGCCGCGGCGCAACCGCACAATGGTGCTCCCGTCGCCGCGCGGAACACTCACGCCGCCGAGCGACGGCGCCTCGCGCAGCTCGAACTCTTGCCGCTTCGTACGCTTCGACTTGCGGGCACGGCTCTTGCCGCCGCCGCGACCGAATGCACCGGCAGTGCCGCCGCCTGGGCCACGACCGCGGCCGCCACCACCGGATGGGCGCGGGCCGCCGAAGCCGCCGCCAGGGCGCTGGAAGCCGCCGGCACCGGCGCCGCCTGCGCCGCCGGGGCGCTGGAAACCGCCGCCGGTGCGTGCGCCACCGGGGCCACCGGTACGCGGGGCACCGGGGCGTCCGGCACCGGCCGGGCGGGGTGAACCGGGGCGCGGTGAACCTGGACGCGGGGCGGCCGGGCGTGGGATGTTGCCCGGGGTCGGCCGCTGCCCCATGCCTTGCGAACTCGCAAACGGGTTGTTGCCCGGTCGGGGCACACCGGCTGGGCGCTGCCCCATGCCTTGTGAACTCGCGAACGGATTGTTACCTGGGCGGGGCGTGCCAGGGTGCGGTGCGGATGCGCCGGGGTGCACGGCCGGAGCGACCTTGTGCTCGCCCTGCGGCTCGTGCGTTGCGGCCGGCGCGGCTTCTGCCGCCACGGTGGCAGGCTTCGCCTCGGCTTTCACCGCGGGCGCCGCAACGGATGCTGCCGCCTTCTCCGCCTGTCGGGCACCGGGAACGGGGACTCTGCCTGCTGATGACGGTGTCGGCGCGCCGGACGACGCGGGCTTCGCCGCATCCGGAGCCGAGGCTGTCGCCTTCGCAGCCGTCTTGACTGCGGTGGCGACCGGCGCCGCGGCGGCTTGTGCCGCCGACGCCTTTGCGCCGTCGGCCTCGAGGGCAGCCCTCAGTTTTCGGGCAACCGGAGGTTCAATGCTCGACGACGGGCCCTTGACGAACTCACCCAATTCCTTGAGTTTCGCCAGGGCGACCTTGCTGTCGACGCCGAACTCGCTTGCGACTTCGTGTACGCGTGGTTTTGCAGCCACAATTCTCCTCTTCCGGGCCTGACCCCGGAAAAGGGCAGACCGTTAGTTCTGGACGGGACTCATTTCGAGCCGCTCATTAGTTGTCACTCATTTGATGCCACTGTGCCGTTCAGCCTGTTCTCTAGTAATACTGTTTCAAGCGCGGTCGTTTCGAGTGTTGCGGTTGTCCGCAGTGCCCGCCCGAAGGCTCGGCGCTGCACGGCTTTCCGATAGCACTCGATTCTCGGATGCAGCCACGCACCTCGCCCAGGCAAGGTGGCGGATTCATCCACCACGAGTTCTGAGCCCCGGGCTACAACCCTCAGAAGTGAGGACCGGGAAGCGCGCGAACGGCACCCAATGCACGTTCTAACGGCTTCCATCTTACCCCCTCCGGTTGGCAGCTCCTGCCGCCGCCCTGTGCTCTTCCGCGGCGCCTGCGCCACAGCACGCGTCATGCGCCAGTTGAAGTGGCCCACGACGCCGAAACTAGCGCAGCCCGCTCGCGCGGTCAGTCCTGGTCGAGTACAGAGTCCGGCTGGATGTCCCAACATTCAACCGAGAGCTCGACGCTGGCGCGTCTCCCGCTCGGCGCGAAAATCGACATCACGAGTCCTGGTCGAGTACAGAGTCCGGCTGGATGTCGATTTTCGCGCCCGTCAGCTTCGCGGCGAGTCGGGCGTTCTGGCCCTCTTTGCCGATCGCTAGCGACAACTGGTAGTCGGGCACTAGCGCACGCACGGCCTTGAGCGATTCGTCGATGACGAACGCCTTTGTCACCTTGGCCGGCGACAGCGCACTTGCAACGAACGTCGCAAGATCCGGCGAGTAGTCGACGATGTCGATCTTCTCGTTGTTCAACTCGGCCGTGACGGAGCGCACGCGCTGCCCGAGTTCGCCGATGCACGCACCCTTCGCGTTGATTCCCGGCTGGGTCGCACGCACCGCGATCTTGGTCCGATGTCCCGCTTCGCGGGCGAGCGACACGATCTCCACGACGCCGCTGGCGATCTCAGGAACCTCGAGTGCGAACAACTTACGGACCAACGCCGGATGCGTACGGGACACAGTGATCTGCGGACCCTTGAGCCCCTTTGCCACGCTGGTGACATAGACGCGAATGCGGGAGCCGTGTGCGTAATCCTCTCCCGGAACCTGCTCCTCCGGCGGCAGGATCGCCTCGACACTGCCGAGATCCACGTGGATCATCCGCGGGTTAGGCCCCTGCTGGATGACGCCCGCGACGATGTCGCCTTCGCGCCCGCGGAACTCGCCAAGCACAGCCTCATCCTGAATGTCGCGCATCCGCTGGTTGATGACCTGCTTCGCGGCGAAGGCCGCGATACGGCCGAAGTCGCGAGGGTCTTCTTCCGACTCGCCGATGATGGCGCCCTCGTCGTCGTATTCAGGAACAAAAACAGAAACGTGGCCGGTCTTGCGGTCGAGGTGCACGCGGGCTGGTACCGGTTCCGTCGCATGGCCGTGGTGGTGTTCCGCCTGATCGGTGTGCTTCAGGTATGCGGTCAAAATGGCCTGCTCGATAATCTGGGCGAGTTCGTCGAACGGGATCTCCCGCTCTCGCTCCATCAAACGCAAGACACTGAGGTCGATGTCCACAGCCGGCCTCCTCTATTCAGATAATTGCCCGCTCACCTCCGTGACGGGTCAGTCTTCTACCGTACCCGACAGCGGGGCTTTGCGTCATGCCAGGCGCGTCGCGATATCGGTGATCGGAACCTGTGTGCGTTCTCCCGTTCGACGATCCCACAGCTCGACGAGACCCTCTGCCACGCCGCGACCTGCAATGACGATGACCGGCACACCGATCAGCTCTGCGTCACCGAATTTCACGCCCGGTGACACTTTCGGCCGGTCGTCGAACAGAACATCACGGCCGCTGCGCTCGATGTCAGCGACGATCGATTCCGCGGCCTCATAGATCGCCGGATCCTTGCCCGTCGCAATCACATGCACGTCGAACGGCGCGACAGATGCCGGCCAGATCAAGCCCTTAGCGTCGTTGTTCTCCTCCGCGATGATCGCGAGGATGCGTGTGACGCCGATTCCGTATGAGCCCATGGTCACCGTGACGAGTTTGCCGTTCTCGTCGAGCACCTTCAGGCCGAGCGCCTCCGCATACTTCCGGCCGAGCTGGAACACGTGGCCGATCTCCATGCCGCGGGCCAGCTCGACCGGTCCGGAGCCGTCCGGTGCCGGATCGCCCGGCAGCACTTCGGCCGCCTCGACGGTGCCGTCCGCAGTGAAATCGCGCCCAGCAACCAGGCCGAACACGTGCTTGCTGTCGAGATTCGCGCCGGTGATCCAGCCGGAACCGTCGGAGACCCGCGGGTCCAGCAGATAGCGGATGCCGGTGCTCGACTTTGCACCGAGCACAGGGCCGGCAGCTGACCACGGCCCGATGTACCCCTTCACCAGGCCGGGATGCCGTGCGAAGTCGGCCTCCGTCGCAGCCTCGACCTCGGCCGGCGCGAACGCGACCTCGGCACGCTTCAGATCGACCTCGCGGTTTCCCGGCAGCCCGATGACGACGAGTTCGCGCGAGCCGTCGAGGTGCACGAGCGCGAGCACCACGTTCTTCAGCGTGTCAGCCGCCGCCCAGGCGCGACCATCCGGCCTCGGGTGCTTCTGGTTGGCGACCGCGACCAGCGTTTCGATGGTCTCGCTCTCCGGAGTGTGGAGCACCTCGGCAGGTGTGAGCTTCTCGTAGCCGCGGGCGGCAGGTGCGATCGTCGTGAACGCTTCGACGTTCGCGGCATAGCCGCCCGCCGATCGCACAAATGTGTCCTCGCCAACGGGAGTCGGGTGCAGGAACTCTTCGCTGCGCGATCCGCCCATCGCACCGGCATCCGCTTGCACGATCACGTAGCTGAGGCCGAGCCGAGCGAAGATTCGTTCGTACGCGTCGCGCTGCTTCATATACGCGATGTCGAGGCCGGCGTCGGTGTAGTCGAAGCTGTAGGCGTCCTTCATGGTGAATTCGCGGCCGCGCAGCAGGCCGGCGCGCGGCCGGGCTTCGTCGCGGTACTTGTCCTGGATCTGGTAGATCGCCAGCGGCAGGTCCTTGTAGCTGGAGTACAGGTCTTTCACCAGGAGGGTGAAAGCTTCCTCATGCGTCGGCGCAAGAACGTAGCCCGCGTCTTTGCGGTCGGAGAGCCGGAACATCAGCGGGCCGTACTCGCCGTAGCGGCCGGTGACCTCGTACGGCTCCTTGGGCAGCAGTGCGGGAAAGTGGACCTCGTGCGCCCCCGCGACCGTCATCTCCTCGCGGATGATCTGTTCGATCTTCGCCTTCACTCGCAAGCCAAGCGGCAACCACGCGAAAATCCCGGCTGACTGCCTGCGGATGTACCCGGCGCGCACCAGCAGCTTGTGGCTGGTGACGTCAGCGTCGGCAGGATCTTCACGAAGCGTGCGGAGAAAATAGTTCGTCAGGCGTGTAGGCACGCGTTCTACTTTAGCGGCGCGGGCCGGAGCCGCGCCCGAGCGGCGACGCCAAGCGCCCAGACCACGGCTGCGACGAGAATCAGGCTGAGCACGTTGAGCACGCCGTAGCCTGCCCACGCCAAGACGACCCCCGCAAGAGCGCCACCAGCCGCGCCGCACAGATTCATCAACGAGTCGGAGAAGCCCTGCACGGAGGTGCGCTGTGTGACGGCCACCGACTCCGTCAGCAGGGCGGATGCTGCGATCGTGCTCGCCGACCACCCCAACCCGAGCAGCACCAGGGCCACGGCCACCGCCACCTGGTTGTCGCCGGCGAACCAGTTGGTCACGAGCGAACCCACGAGCAGAACCTGCCCGAGGATGATCACTCTTCGACGGCCGAGACGATCACTGAGGATGCCGAAAACCGGCGACAGCGCGTACATGCCCGCCGTGTGCAGGCTGATCGTCAACCCGATGATCATGATGCTCGCGCCCGCGTTCATCAGATGCACAGGGGTCATGGCCATCACCGCGACCATAACGGTGTTGCTGAGCGCCAGGGTGATCACGGCAACAGCGGCAGCGCGGTTGTTCCGCAGAATCGTGACACCCGCCCATCGGCTGCGTCGCACCGATGGCGCTGGCGCTATCGCCTGTGCCTCGGAGGCCCGCGCCAGGCGCTGTGCAGTGAGCAGTGGATCCGGGCGCAAGACCACGAGATACAGGGCGGCCGCCAGCAACTGGCACACGACGGTGAGCGCGAACGCTCCGGTGAGCGGCGGCAGCCCGAATGCTTGACCGATCTGATCGCCCGGCGGGGCGAGATTGGGGCCGATCACGACGCCGACGGTCGTCGCCCAGATCACCAGCGAGAGGTCGCGACCGCGCGTGCGGTCAGCTGCGAGGTCGACGGCGGCGAACCTGGTCTGCAGGTTGACGGCGCTGCCCGCGCCGACCGCGCCGAAACCGACTAAGACCAGCGGCAGGCTGCCGAGCGCTGCCCCGACAATGACGAGAACTGCTCCTACTGCGGCGATGGTGGTTCCGCACGCCAGCGCGAGCGCTCGGCCCGAGATTCCGGCGAGCCGCGCGAGCGGGATCGAGAACACCGCTGCGCCCAAGGTGACCATCGTCGTGGCGAGGCCGGCGTAGGCATCCGCATGGGCTACCGCGACGACCAGCAGCGAGCCGAGGGAGAGCGCCGCCCCCATGCCGACACCGCCGAGAATCTGACCGAGCGATAGCACGATCAGCACTCGTCGTTGAAGACCCGGTGTGGGCACGGATTCCGGGTGTTTTACGGCGCCGTTCTGCGCCGGCCGAGCCGCGCTATCCAAAGGCCCGGCGGATTCAGACATGCCGTTCAGAATAGCGGCCTCGGCGGCTACGCGGGGCTGACCTACCGCCCCCAAGACAAAATGGTGATGTGGGTCGCACACCGGCGGCTCACTGGTGCAGCGCGCTCACTTCTTCGGGGCGCTGCCCAGGGCGTTGATCGCCCGGATCAGCCGGTACAGCTCACCCACCTGGTGCTGGTCGAGATGGAGCACGATCCTCGCAAGGTCGAGCTTGTCGTCGTCGCGCACCTCGTCTCGAAGCGGCACGGTGCGTTCGATCGCGCCCGAGGCGCACAGCCACGCGAAACGCTCGTTGAGTTCGCCCAGTTCCACGTCGGTCGGGCGCTCGCGCAGGCGCAGCACGAGGGTGTCGTCGACCCAGCGCAGCGAGTCGTAGTTGCGCCAGAATCCGGTGATCTCGGCCACCGCGGCATCCACGGAGTCGGTGATCAGCACGCGATCGAAGTCGTCGGCGTTGATGGTTCCGGATGCCGCCAGCTCGCGCTCAACGTACTGCTGCAGCCCGGCCCAGAAAGTGCCGCCCGTGCCGTCGAGCAGCACGATCGGCACCGGTTCCGCCTTGCCGGTCTGCTGGAGGGTGAGCAGTTCGAACGTCTCGTCGAGCGTGCCGAACCCGCCTGGCAGGCTGACGAATCCGGCAGACTCCTTCATCAGCATCAGCTTGCGCGTGAAGAAGTACTTCATCGAGACGTGGCGGTCTTCGGTCGCCTCGATCAGCGCGTTCGGCTTCTCCTCGAAGGGCAACCTGATGGAGACTCCTATCGAGCGGTCCGGCCCGGCACCTTCGGCCGCCGCTTCCATGATTCCTGGCCCCGCCCCTGTGACGACCATCCACCCCTTGTCCGCCAGAGCTGACGCGACATCGACTGCCTGCCGGTAGAGCGGGTCATGCTCCTTCGTGCGGGCCGAACCGAAGACCGTGATCTTCGGAACACCTTCGTAGGGCGCGAACAGACGGAAGGCATCTCGCATCTCCGTCAGCGCCGCCGAGACGATCTTGAGGTCGAGGCGGTCGGTGCCGTCCTGGCCTAGTTCGATGCCTGTCGACAGGATGCTCGTGATCAGCTTGCGCTGCGAGCGGACGCCGGCCGCATCGAGAAGTGCGGCGATCTGGTCGGCGAGGGGTGCGGCATCCATTCCCCCACTTTCGCACAGCCGGGTGTACCGCGGGCGCGGCGTCGCTCGAGTTCACGGTGGGAAGCCTTCAGGTCGGCGGTCGCGCCTAGAGTTGACCTCGTGCCCCATCGTCGCGCCCGGCTTACGGCATCCACCGTCCAGGGAACGCTCGCGGCCGCGCTGGCCGGCCTGCGCACACAGCTGCAGCTGCCCGACGGCTTCCCGCCCGAGGTGATCGCCGAGGCCGATGCGGCGGTCGCCGCTCCCCCACAGCTCGACCTGCGCGGCATCCCGTTCGTCACCCTCGACCCCGCCGGGTCGCGCGACCTCGACCAGGCGATGCAGCTGGAGCGACTCGGCTCGGGGTGGCGAGTGCGCTACGCGATCGCCGACGTGCCGGGCTTCGTGGCGCCGAACGGGGCGATGGATGCCGAGGCCCGCCGCCGCGGAGAAACGCTCTACGCCGCAGACGGCGCTATTCCGCTGCATCCGACCACGATCAGCGAAGGCAAGGCGTCACTGCTTCCCGGAGTGGACCGCCCCGCCTTCGTGTGGACGTTCGACCTCGACGACCGCGGCGCCGAGCTCGCGCACCGCGTCGAACGAGCCTGGGTGCGCTCGCGCGCACAGCTCGACTACGTCTCGACGCAGGCCGCGCTCGAGCGCAATAACAGCGACTCACCCGCTGCGCTCCTGCCCGAGATCGGCCGCGCGCGACTGGAGCAGGAACGGCTGCGCGGCGGTGCGAGCCTCAACCTCGCGGACGAAGAGATCGTGCGAGACGCCGCCGGCGGCTATGTCGTCGAGCGGCGCCGGCCGCTGCCGCTCGAGGACTGGAACGCCCAGCTGTCGCTGATGACGGGCATGGCGGCGGCCACACTCATGCTCGACGCGGGCATTGGCATCCTGCGCACCATGCCCGCTGCCGATGACGCGGCCCAGTCCGCGTTCCGGGTGCGCACCGTTGCCCTTGGCCTCCCGTGGCCGAGTGGGATGCCGTACGGCCAGTTCCTGCGCGGCCTCGACCGCGACGACCCGCAGACGCTCGCCGTGCTGCAGGCGGCGGTGTCCCTATTCCGGGGTGCGGGCTACGTCGCGTTCGACGGCGCGCCGCCGCCGAACCCCATGCAGGCGGCGGTCGCCGCGCCGTACGCTCACGTGACCGCGCCGCTGAGGCGGCTGGTCGACCGCTGGGGTCTCGTGGTGTGCGCCGCCGTGTCGGCCGGCGCGGCGGTGCCGGACTGGGTGCGGCAGAGCCTCCCCGGGGTGCCGGCCCTGATGCACGCCGGCATCGAACGCGAGTCACGGTTGTCCGCCGGGTCGATCGAGCGTGTGGAGGCCGCGATGCTGCGCGACCGTGTCGGGCAGCAGCTGACGGCGTGGGTGCTCGAGGTGCGTGACGGCAAGGCGCGCGTGCAGCTCACGGATCCGATCGTCACGGCATCGTGCCACGTGCCCGACTCGGTTCTGGCCGGACAGACCATCGACGTGCGCGTGGTGCGCGCCGACATCCCCACCGGCGTCGTGCAGCTCGAACCGGCGGATGCCCCCGACTCTGCGTCCGCGGACGCCCCCGGCCGCGCCCCGGTGTGACGAATTCCACAGATCTCTCGATCAGCGGCGTGGTATCACAAGCGATACCGTGGGCTCTTGGCCATGACACTTCGACTCACAGCTGACGAGACCGAGGCCCTCCGACTCCGCGCCGCCGCTGAGAACAGATCGATGCAGGAGATCGCGCGCGAAGCAGTTCGTCGTTACATTGAGACCACGAGCAAACGCGACCTTCTTGATCGCGCCATCGATACAACCCTGACTCAGTACGCGGAGGCGTTGCGGCGTCTGGGCGACGAGGCATTCCTCTTCACCAAGCGAGTCGCGTCAGGCGAGCTCGACGACGTGCAGGACATCGCGGTCGAAATCGAAGCGCGCCTGCTCGAGCGCACCTGACGTCGCGCGTCACTAACGCAGCATCCGCAATCGCGCCGGCCTCCGGCACGCGATCGAATAGTGCCTCAGTGCCCGACCGTCACCGTGGGCTCACCGGAAGGCTGGCTCTCTGCCAGCTCGGCTGCGATGCGGTTCGCTTCTTCGATGAGCGTCGCCACGATCTCCGATTCCGGCACCGTCTTGATGACCTGGCCCTTAACGAAGATCTGTCCCTTGCCGTTGCCGGATGCGACGCCCAGGTCGGCCTCGCGCGCCTCGCCAGGTCCGTTGACGACGCATCCCATCACGGCCACGCGCAGCGGAACGCTCATGCCCTGCAGACCGGCGGTGACCTCGTCGGCGAGCGTGTAGACATCCACCTGGGCTCGGCCGCATGACGGGCACGAGACGATCTCGAGCTTGCGCTCGCGCAGGTTGAGGGACTGCAGAATCTGCAGGCCGACCTTGATCTCTTCGACAGGGGGCGCGCTCAGCGAAACGCGAATCGTGTCGCCGATCCCCTCCGCGAGCAGAATTCCGAAAGCCGTCGCGCTCTTGATCGTGCCCTGGAACGCCGGCCCGGCTTCCGTCACGCCGAGGTGCAGCGGCCAATCGCCGCGCTCAGCAAGCAGCCGATAAGCCTTGACCATGACAATCGGGTCATTGTGCTTGACCGAGATCTTGAAGTCGTGAAAGTCGTGCTCTTCGAACAGACTCGCCTCCCAGACTGCGCTTTCGACGAGGGCCTCCGGTGTCGCCTTGCCGTATTTCTGCAGGATGCTCGGCTCGAGCGACCCGGCATTCACCCCGATGCGGATGGAGACACCCGCAGCCTTGGCCGCTGCCGCGATCTTGCCGACCTGGTCGTCGAATTTGCGGATGTTGCCGGGGTTCACCCGCACACCGGCGCAGCCTGCGTCGATGGCGGCGAACACGTAGTTCGGCTGAAAGTGGATGTCGGCGATCACCGGGATCTGCGACTTCTTCGCAATGATCGGCAGCGCCTCCGCGTCGTCACGACTGGGAACGGCGACCCGCACGATGTCGCATCCGGATGCCGTCAACTCGGCGATCTGCTGCAACGTCGCATTGATGTTCGGAGTCGGCGTCGTCGTCATCGACTGCACGCTGATTTGGGCGTCACCGCCGACCAGAACCTTGCCGACCCGGATCTGACGGGACTTGCGTCGCGGGGCGAGAACGTCGGGAGCCTTCGGCATCCCCAGATTGATTGCTGCCACCGACTCAGTGTAGATCGCGCCGCTGAGCGTTGAGCAGAACCCTCGACCCCTTCCGCTGGTCGAGTAGCCTGCTAGCTTCGGTCCCTGAGCCAAGTCGAAGGGCGAGCCGGCGTATCGAGACCAAGGGTCGCCTGCCGAAAGTCTCTGGTCTCGATACACGGCGCTCGTTCCTCGCGTCGCTACTCGACCACCGGTACCGCACCTTTCCGCTGGTCGAGTAGCCTGCGAGCGCAGCGAGCAGGCGTATCGAGACCCAGGGCGTCGCACTACAGCGTGCGGTCTCGATACACGGCGCTCGTTCCTCGCGTCCCTACTCGACCACCGCCTCCGCTGGTCGAGTAGCCTGCGAGCGCGGCGAGCAGGCGTATCGAGACCAAGGGTCGCCTGCCGAAAGTCTCCGGTCTCGATACACGGCGCTCGTTCCTCGCGTCGCTACTCGACAGCCGGAGGGGCGCCGAACGGGCCAGCGCGCAGAGTCCGGGCCGGCGTCACAGAATGGCACATGCTCGATGACACATACTGGATTGATGGCCCAGGATCAGAAGTCGAACGTTGCGGTGTTTGCCACGATTGCGTTGTTCGGTGTTGTCGTCGTCAACGCCGGTGCCGTGACGATGGTCATGCTGGCTACCCGAAACATGACCGCGTTCGGCATCGGCGCGATCGGTGCGATTGCAGCAGCGGTGTTCGTTGATTTTCTCGCCGTGCGTTGGTTGCTTGGCCGGCGCCGCGAAAGCCGGTAACCCGCGCACGCGAGCTGCTCAGCCGTGATGGGCCGAGGCAACACAACACCGCAGGGTATGGCGAAACTTGCGGCGTACCTCGATCTACTCGATAGAGGCCCGGCGCGAGCAGTCGACTTTCACAAGTCGAGGACGAATCGCAAAGACCGGTCGATTTCTTGCATCGAGCCAGGATCGACCATTCCTTGCCGAGAGGTGAGCCGCTCGACCGAGACCACCCGCAACTGATCGCATCGGGCGTATGAGGTGTGTTCAAGCCCGCTATTCTCGGGTTCCAATTCGATGTGGCTTCGAAGCCCGTATCCGCGCGTCGTGATCGGCACGACGATAACCAGCCCACCTGCACCGTTATTGAGGATATCGACGGATACCACGACGGCGGGCTGCCTGAAGGCCGGTTCGTGGCCGATCGGCCGGCCGAGATCCACGGAGTAGACCTCCCCGCGCCAGATCAAGCGAGCGCATCCCACTCGATGCGTTCAGCCGCGTAGCGCTCCCACTGTTCAGGATCACTACGCAAACGCTGGTAGTCCTCACCCAGCCCGTGTAAGAACTCGCGCCGCTCCAGCGCGTCAAGGGCGTCGTGCACAACATCAATCACCGAGGTCTCACGAGCCTTGGCGATGAGTTGAAGGCGTTCGGAATCAGGCCGCCGAACGCGCACGGTCGTAGTTTCAGCTGTCATAACTCATTGTAGACGAAATGTAGACTCTCGGCATCCTATGCCAGAGCGCGATGCCAGCCTCCAGCCGCTGTCACAGACCGAGCTGGGCGCGCAATGCCGCACCGAAGGCATCCGGATACTCGAGGTGCGGCGAGTGGCCGCAGTCCGCGAGCGCGAGCTCGGTGTACGCACCGCCGGCAGCCTGGTACTCGTCGAGCACGTGCCTGGTCTGCGTCACCATCGGCTGCGGCGGCGCGACCTCCGCCCCCGGCCAGCCCGGAATCACACCAACCTGCCCGAGCATGTTGAGGTCGAAGTACGAGCCGTCGGACACGATCGCATCCTGTTCGCCGCGCACCCAGAGGATCGGCGGTTTGCGCTCGAGCGCGACGATTCCGCTGAGATCGAGGTACTTGGGTGCCATCGTGTTCAGCACGCCGTGCTCCCCCGGCGCGAAGCCCGGCCAGTTCTCGGATGCGACCGAGTCGCCTGGGTAGTTTCCGTCGCCGAGCGCGGTGGTCAGCATCGACTCGACCCAGAGATCCTCACGCTCTGAGCTGTATCCGGCGGCGACATAGGAGGAACGGAACACCGACCGGGCCGTGGTCGGTGTATCAACGCTGGTGTCGCCGTCGCGGATGCTCCGCACAAAGTCAGGGTTGGCTCCCCCGGCTCCGGTGCCGGCGTTGTCGGCGGTCAGCACGCGGCCGTCTGCGCCCGCCGTGCCGCCGAAACCATAGGGCGAAACCGGGGAAACGAGGGTGACCGAGGCGACGGCATCCGGTCGGTCAAGCAGCTGCTGCAGCACGACACCGCCGCCCATGGACCAGCCGACCAGATGAGCGGATGCGATGCCGAGCGCATCAAGCACACCCCACACGTCGTCCGCGTAGTCGCGCAGTCCGCGGGTCGCATCGACTGGGAGTGTCTCACTGCCGCCGAAACCGCGCAGGTCGATCGCGAGCGCTCGCACGCTCGCCGGCAGTGCCAGCATGGTCGGCTGCCAGAACAGGCTGGATGAGACGTTGCCGTGCACGAACACGACGGTCGCCACCGCCTCGGCGCCCTGCGCGGCGGGACGTTCCAGCACGTTGGCACGCAAGCGGGGTGTCGTGACGCTGTGGGCGTCGATTCCGTCGAACAGGGATGGGGACATGATCGTTTCTCCTCGAGTTGGCGGTGGATGTGTTGGTAACAGCTCGTGCGATCGCTGGGCGACTCCTTGGAGTCACACGGCGTTCGCGGCGTCGAGACGGCCCTGCAGCACGGGCCGCACCTGCGCAACGCCGTGCTCGGACATCAGGATCGTGTAATGGTTGACGTCGTCGACCTCGTGCACGCGAAGTGCGGGGAACAACCGTGCCAATTCGGCCAGCCGATCATCCGGGTAGAGCGGCGGCGTTTCATTCAGCAGGCCGCGCGGCGAATGCAGGAATTCCAGTGGTGGCGACAGCGCGGCCACCGCCTGCGCGTAGCCGTCGCCCTCCCCCATTTGCACGATGTTGGTCGCAACGGCTTCGAGCCGAGCCGAGGATCGGAACGTGTCGCCGTCCGGTTCGAGGTCGTAGTCGATGTAGGCCGCGATGTCGTCGTTCCAGTCGCCGAACGCCGGATGCGCACGCCAGAAGTCGGCGTACGCATCACGACTCGGGTAACTCATCGTGAGCCGCTGCGCTGCGGGCCCGAGCAGCGCGATCGCCTGCTCGAGCGTCGGCGTTGCATCCGCGGCCGGTGCATCCGGGCCCGAGGCATCCGGGCCCGCCAGCGGCAGCCCTCCGTCGATCAGCACGACGGATGCGATTCGGTCCGGATGCTGGTCGGCCAGCCGCACTGCGACGAAGCCTCCCATCGAGTGCCCGACGACGACCGCGCGTTCGATGCCGAGTGCGTCGAGAACGCGAGCGGCGTCATCCGCGTGGTCACGCATCCCCCACGGTGCCGGAAGCCGATTGCTGCGGCCGCGGCCGCGCAAGTCGGGGGCGACCACACGCACATCCGGCAGAGCACGTGCGAGGGTGCGCCACGACTGATGCGACGCGGTGATGCCGTGGATGGCGAGCAGCGGCACTCCTGACGCGTTGGAATGCCACTGCCCGCCGGCCAGCTCAGCGCCGGTTTGTTCAGTGCCTACGGCGGGCACCCGGAATTCTTGATAGTCGTTCATCGCGCGCTCCAGCCGCCGTCCATTGTGTAGCTTGCTCCGGTCACCATGCCCGCGTCGTCGCCGGCCAGCCACAGCGCCAGGCTGGCCACCTCGCGGGGTTCGACCAGGCGTTTGATAGCCGTCTCCGTCAGCATGATCTGGGGCACGACCTCGTCTTCGCTGATGCCGTGCAAGCGTGCCTGATCCGCGATCTGCTTCTCGACCAGCGGAGTGCGCACGTACGACGGTTCGATGCAATTGCTTGTCACACCGTGCGGTGCACCCTCTAAGGCGGTCACCTTTGAAAGCCCTTCCAGACCGTGTTTGGCCGCGACGTAGGCCGATTTGTAGGCGGATGCGCGCAGCCCGTGCACGCTGGACATGTTGATGATGCGACCGAAGCCACGCTCGTACATGCCGGGTAGTGCCGCCCTGATCAGCAGGAACGGAGCTTCCAGCATCAGCCGGATGATCAGCGAGAACCGTGCCGGGTCGAAGTCTTCGATCGGGCTGACATGCTGGATCCCGGCATTGTTGACCAGGATGTCGCAGTTCGCGATGGCAGCGTCACCGCTGAGTTCGGCGAGGGCGGCAGTGTCGGAGAGATCGACAGGCCACGCAGTGCCGCCGAGTTCGTCTGCGAGCGCAGTCGCGGCATCCGCGTTGAGATCGGCGATCGTCACCCGAGCACCGGCCGCAGCGAACGCGCGTGCGCAGGCCTCACCGATGCCACTGGCGCCGCCGGTGACCACCACGGTGCGCCCGGATAGTTGCTGCTGAACGTGATCGGTCATCCGCTGCTCCTTTGCAGACCGGCTGCGGTACCCCGCGTGTAGTGCGCACTCGCGAGATACTGGGTAGTGAGAAGTACTGGCTAGAGAAGTCCGTTCGCGCAGCCTATCCGGTTGCCCGGTCAGTTGCACTCGCACGATGAGTGCACGAATGAATTCTGTGAGAAGAAGGAGTCACCATGACAGACACCGATGTCGTCATCCTCGGCGGGGCACGAACGCCGCAGGGACGCGTTAACGGCCAGTTCGCGACCCTCAGCGCCGTCGCACTGGGCACGATCGCGGTGCGTGGTGCCCTCGAGGCCGCAGGAGTCAGCCCTGACCAGGTGGATGCGGTCTATCTCGGTCAGGTGCTGCAGGCGGGAGCCGGGCAGAATCCCGCCCGGCAGAGCGCGATCGGCGCGGGCATCCCGTGGACGGTCAACTCGATGACGCTCAACAAGGTGTGCCTGTCGGGCCTGCAAGCCGTGGTGGATGCAGCGCGGCTGATCCGCCTCGGCGAAGCGGATGTTGTTGTCGCCGGCGGCCAGGAGTCGATGACACAGGCGCCGCACCTGCTGCCGGGGTCGCGTCGCGGCTGGTCGTACGGCAGCTTCACCGCGATCGATCATGCTGCATACGACGGGCTCTCCGACGCGTTCGACGGGCTCTCGATGGGCGAGTCGACCGAACACCGCAACACGACGCTCGGGATCGGGCGGCGCGAGCAGGATGAGATCGCCGCAGCCTCGCATCAGCGGGCCGCTGCGGCCGCCTCGGCAGGCGTGTTCGAGCACGAGATCGTTCCGGTTTCGGTACCGCAACGCAAGGGCGAGCCGCTGGTGATCACACACGACGAAGGCGTGCGCGGCGACAGCACTGTCGAGACTCTGGCAGGACTTCGGCCCGCGTTCACCGTCGACGGCACGATCACCGCAGGCAACTCCTCGCCGCTCAGTGACGGTGCGAGCGCGCTCGTCGTGACGAGCAAAACGTGGGCGGATGCGCACGGGCTCGCCTACCTCGCAGTCGTCGGCGCGTCCGGTTCCGTCGCTGGCCCGGACAATTCGCTGCACTCGCAGCCGTCGAACGCCATCAGCGCCGCGCTCAAGCGCGCGGGGTGGGGCGCATCAGAGCTGGACTTCGTCGAGATCAACGAGGCGTTCGCGGCAGTGTCGCTGTGGTCGGCACGGGAGCTCGGAATCGATCAGGCGAAGGTGAACGTCCATGGCGGGGCGATTGCGCTCGGGCACCCGATCGGGGCATCCGGGGCGCGCCTTGCGCTGCACGCCGCGCTCGAGCTGTCCCGCCGAGGAACCGGCCGGGCGGCGGTCGCGCTGTGCGGCGGTGGCGGTCAGGGAGACGCCCTGCTGCTTTCCCGTTGACCCGGTGGTCGAGTAGTCCGCGAGTTTTCGGTCCCTGAGCGAAGACGAAGGGCGAGCAGACATATCGAGGCCCGATACGCCGGCGTTGGGGGTCTCGATACGCGTACTCGCTGCGCTCGTGCGCTACTCGACCAACAGGGCGCGTACTTGCTGCGCTCGTGCACTCCTCGACCAACAGGGTGCGTACTCGCTACGCTCGTGCGCTCCTCAACCAGCGACGGTCAGCCGAGGGTGATCGGTTTCACGATGTCTGCGTAGGCGAGCAGCACGCTCATTGCGCCCAGCACGACAACGACAACGAAGGTGACGGGCATCCAACGGGCCATGTCGACTGGGTGCGGCTCTTTGCGGCGGAAGATCTTCGCCCACGCCCGCTTGATCCACTCCCACGCGGCACCCAAGATGTGACCGCCGTCCAACGGCAGCAGCGGGATCATGTTCATCACGAACAACGCGATGTTCAGCGACGCGAGCAGGCTGAGCATCGTCTGCACCTTGCCGATGACCGGGATCACACTACTGCTGGCGATGTCCCCGGCCATCCGGCCGACACCGACGATGCCGACAGGGCTGTCTGCCGCGCGTTGCGATGGGCCGAACGCGGCATTCCAGACGCCGACCATCCGCTGCGGCAGGTCGATCACGATTTTGGTGACGGCTGCGATGTTGTCCCCGGCGGCTGTGAACGCGGTGCCGATCGGCTGCTGCACAAGCTCGGTGCCGGGGCTGATGCCCACGACTCCGACGTCTTGAGTGATTGCCTTGCCCGCCGCGTTCTTCGTGATGTTGCCTTGGCTATCGTAGACGTACTGGGTGCTCGGCGTGGGCGTGACTTCGAGTGTGACGCGCTTGCCGTTCCGCTCGACCACGAGCGCGGTCGTCTTCGACGGCGCGGCCTTGATCAGCTCACTCATCTGGGTCCAGCTGGTCACTGCTTTGCCACCGAACGAGATGACCTTGTCACCGGCGCGGATGCCCGCTGCCGCAGCAGGCGACTGAGGGTCCGACGCATCGCAGGTCTGCCGCGAACTGGTCGCAGGCAGAACACACTGCGACACGCTCGAGACCGTCGTGCTGTACTGCTGCACCCCGATACCGCTGACGATCACGCCGAACAGCACCACCGCGATCACGAGATTCATGAACGGCCCGGCGAACATGATGATGATCCGCTTCCAGGGGGCGAGCCGATAGAAGGCGCGATCGTCCTCGCCATCCGCGACGGTTTCGGCGCTCGCCGTGCGCGCATCCTGCACGATCTGGTTGTAGAAGCCGGTACTCGCGTTCCTCGCCTTCTCCCCCGGATGCTTCGGAGGGAACATTCCGATCATCGCAATGTAGCCGCCGAGCGGGATTGCCTTGACGCCATACTCCGTCTCACCCCGGCGAAACGAGAACAGCGTCTTGCCGAAGCCGATCATGTACTGCGTCACCTTGACGCCGAAGAGCTTCGCGAAACTGAGGTGGCCGAGTTCATGCAACGCGATCGAGACGGCGAGCCCGATCACGAAGATCACAACGCCGAGCACGAACAGAAGTACGGAATCCACAGGGCAAGGCTACAAGTCGTGCACTGCAAGGATGCCCAGAATCAGCCCGTGCGGTGGATGCATGCCTCTTACCCGGTGATCTCACACAGAACCCATAACAAGAGAACCCATAAGATACCGGGGTAGCGTGCTTCTGAAATCAAATACGCACGACGACAACTCGAGGAGTGCAGCACCCCGTGGGAACTGGCAGAGGCGCAAACGGCCCAACCAAGAAGGAGCGTCAGGCGATCGCGCGCGAGCAGGCGCGCATCGCACGTGAACAGGCGCGTGTCCGGGCCCGCCGTCGCAAGTGGTATCTGCAGGGCGGGATCGCTGCGGTCGTACTGGTCGGACTTGCCGTCGCGGGATTCGTGGTCGTCAATGCGGTGCAGCCCGCCGGACCCGGCCCGAAGAACATGGTCAGCGACGGAATCGTGCTGACCAGCACAACATCGGCGGTGGCGACGCCCGCTCTCGCGTCGGGCGAAAAGCCGGTCCCGACCACGCAGGACCTGAAGGACGGCAAGGCCCACGTCACGGTATACCTCGACTATCAGTGCCCGTACTGCCAAGAGTTCGAAGCGGCCAACGCCAGTCAGCTCGGAACCTGGCTCGACAACAACCTGGCGACACTGGAGATTCATCCGATTGCCATGCTCGATTCCTCCTCCAGCGGCACGAAATACTCCTCGCGTGCCGCGAACGCTGCGGCCTGCGTCGCCAATTACAAGCCGAGCGTCTACTTCGCGATGAATACCGCGCTGTTCAAAGACCAGCCGAAGGAAGGCGGCACCGGCTTGCCGAATTCGAAACTGATCTCGATCCTGCAGGGCGTCGGCGCAACCGGATCGACAATCGAGAAGTGCGTCAACGACGGGACGTTCTCGGCGTGGGTCTCGGCATCGACCACGCGGGCGCTGACGAAGCCACTTGCCAACTCAACTGAAAAGTCCGTATCCGGCACGCCGACAGTGATCGTCAACGGTGTCAAGTACCCGGGTTCGGTCAGCGACGCGACAGCGTTCGCCACGTTCGTCAACGGATTGATGACCAGCCAGTCGGGCGCGTCGACGTCAACTCCCACACCGACCGGAACGCCGACCCCGTAGCGGACAGCGCCGTAGCCGACAGCGCCGGAGCCGACAGCGCCGGAGCCGGCAGCGCCGTAGCGGACACCCGGGCGCGCTAGTGCGCGACCAACAGGTCGGCCTTCGCGCGCGCCCAGCGCTCGGCCTCGGCCAGCGAGGACCGACTCAGTTCGTCCGCCGGCTCGTGAACGTCGACGACCCGCTCAATGATTGACACGATGTCCAGGTAGCCGATGCTTCCTGCGTGGAACGCGAGCACCGCTTGCTCGTTCGCGGCGTTGAAGACAGCCGGGTACGTGCCTCCGGCCTGCCCGGCCTGCTTCGCCAGCCGAACCGCAGGGAACGTTTCGTTATCCAACGGTTCGAACGTCCAGGTCTGGGCCGCCGTCCAATCCAACGGACGACCGACGCCGGAAACGCGGTTCGGCCAGTCGAGAGCAAGTGAGATCGGCAATCGCATGTCGGGCGGCGAGGCCTGAGCGATCGTCGACCCGTCGAAGAATTCGACCATCGAGTGCACAATCGACTGCGGATGCACGACCACGTCGATGCGCTCATACGGCACGTCGAAGAGCAGGTGCGCCTCGATCACCTCGAGCCCCTTGTTGACGAGTGTCGACGAGTTGGTCGTGACCATCAGCCCCATGTCCCAGGTCGGGTGCGCCAGCGCCTCCTGCGGCGTTACGTTCGCGAGCGACTCGCGGGTGCGCCCTCTGAACGGGCCACCGGATGCCGTCAGCACGAGCCTGCCCACCTCTCGCGGCTGCCCGGATCGCAGCGCCTGTGCGATCGCAGAATGCTCAGAGTCCACAGGCACGATCTGGCCCGGCTCTGCCAGCGAGGTCACCAGCTCGCCACCGACGATCAGCGACTCCTTGTTGGCCAGGGCGAGAGTGCGCCCCGCTTCAAGCGCAGCCAGCGTCGGCCACAGCCCGACGGACCCGGTGATGCCGTTCAGAACAATGTCCGCGTCAACGTCGCGCACGAGTTGTTCGGCCTCGTCGACCCCGAGCGCTGTGTCGTCGACGTGAAACTCGGCGGCCTGCGCCTGGAGAGCCTCCCGATTGCTGCCTGCAGCCAACCCGACGACATCGAATCGTTGCGGATGCGAACGGATAACGTCGAGCGCCTGTGTGCCGATCGAACCTGTCGAGCCCAGAATGACTACTTTGCGCATGCGGCCATCGTATCGACGGCAGCCGCTGTCGAGTAGCGAGCGCCAGCGAGCCTATCGAGACCTGCGTACGGGGTCTCGATACGCGTGCTCGCTGCGCTCCCGCGCTACTCGACCACCAGGCCGCCGCCTACCTGGTGGTCTTCAGGATGTCGATGACGAAGACAAGCGTGTCAGTGCCCTTGATGCCTGCGCTCGGCTGGCCTGCCGCGCCATAGCCGTCTGCCGGCGGGATCACGATGACGACCTGTGAACCCACCGTCTGCCCAACGAGGCCGGTGGCAAAGCCCTTGATCACACCGGTCGTAGAGAAGGTGGCAGGCGCCTTGCCCCAGCTCTGGTCGAAGACCTTGCTCGTGCTCCAGTTCGTGCCCTGATACTGCACGGTCACAGTGTCGCCGGCCTTGACCGTTTCGCCGGAGCCCTTCTTGAGCACCTCGACCTTGGTCTCGGTCGGCGGCGTCGACTTGGGGATTGTGACAGTCGGCTTGCCGGACGTTGCAAGCTTCACGGTCGGGAAGCCGGCCTGCGGCTTCTGGTCCTTGCCATTGGCCTTTGCCGGCATCATGTCGACGATGTCAGCCACGAACACGATCGTGTCGGTGGCCTTGAGGCCGAGGCTGGATGGATCTGCCGAGCCGAACGCAGTCTTAACAGGCGACGTCGCCACGACACGGGACCCGACCGGCGCGCAGTTGACGACCTGGCTCAGTACCGGAATCAACGTCGCATCTCCGACAGTGATCGGGATCTTCGCGCTCGTGCCGTAGCCGTTGGTGGTCAGCTCCTTGCCGGTTGAGCCGTTGTACGCGACCAACGCGACGTCGACGGTCGTCGACTTCGTCGCGACGGCACCCGAGCCGGTCGTGATGTACGAGCGTTCGGTCGTCTTCGCTGTGAGAGGCTCCTTGAAGCTCACCTTCGGTTCGGCACCGAGCTTGCCACTGACCTTCACGGAGTCCGAGACGGAACCGGACGCGACGCCCTTGCAATTAGCGGATGCTGAGTTGCCGGCCGCGGTGCATCCGCTCAGCAAGAGCGCAGACGCAGCCAAAATGACAAGGGGAAGTGATTTACGCACGAAGATCGCTTTCTTTGGGGCAAGGGCACCCAGTCTGCCTGATCGGGATTTGTCTGTGCTGGGAGACCGCCGATAGGCACGTCACAAGATGGAAACGAGCGAAGCCTAACATTGTCGACATGTCCCGTGATTTCTCCGTACCTCAAAGCCGCCGCCTCGTAACCGAGCTGCCAGGGCCGCGCTCGCTCGAATTGCAGCAGCGGCGCCTCGCCAGCGTCTCTCGCGGAGCGGGAACCCTCGCGAACATCTACATGGATCACGCGTCAGGCGCAGTGCTGGTCGACGTCGACGGAAATCGGTTGATCGATCTCGGTTCCGGTATCGGCGTGACGACCATCGGGCATGCTCACCCCGCGATCGCGGCGGCAGCGGCCGAGCAAGCCGGCAAGCTCACCCACACCCTGTTCACCGTGACGCCATACGAAAACTATGTGCGGGTGGCCGAAAAGCTTGCGGCGATCACGCCGGGTGACTTCGAGAAGCATTCCATTTTGGTGAACTCGGGGTCCGAGGCCGTAGAAAACGCGGTCAAGATCACCCGAAAGTACACCGGGCGGCGGGTGATCCTCAGCCTCGACCACGCCTTTCACGGTCGTACCAACCTGACGATGGCGATGACCTATCGGCCATGGCCCGAGCGAAGCGGCATGGGCCCGCTGCCAGGAGACCTGTACAGCGTGCCGGTCAGTTACCCGTTCCGCGACGGTCTATCCGGGGAGGAAGCGGCCGAACGCACGATCGATTACATCACAACGCACATTGGCGCGGAAGACGTGGCGGCATTCTTCGCAGAACCGATCCAGGGTGATGGCGGCATCAACATTCCTGCGGACGGCTACTTCACCCGGATGCGTGAGTTCTGCACGGCGAACGGCATCGTGTTCGTCGCAGATGAGATTCAGGCAGGCATGGGCCGCACAGGTCGCTGGTATTCGATCGAGCATTTCGGCGTGGTTCCCGACATCGTGCTGACCGCAAAAGGTATCGCGGGCGGCTTCCCGCTCGCCGCCGTCACTGGCCGGGCCGAGATCATGGATGCCGTGCAGCCCGGTGGTATCGGCGGAACGTTCGGTGGTAATCCGGTCTCCACCGCTGCCGCTCTTGCCGTGTTCGACGTGTTCGAAAACGAGAACCTGCTCGAGGAGGCGCAGCGTGTCGAACGCGCCCTGAATGCTCGGATTGGTGACTGGGCGCAGCGGTTCGGTGTCGTCGGTGAGGTACGCGGAAAGGGTGCGATGTTCGGCGTCGAACTCGTTCACCCGGGCACCCGCAAGCCGAACCCGGAAGCGCTCAGCGCTGTGATCGCGCATGCGAGCGCTCATGGGGTGATCGTGCTCGATTCCGGCAGCTGGGACAGCGTGCTGCGCATGCTGCCGTCAGTTGTGATCAGCGAAGATCTCATCGACGACGCGGCGACGGTGATCGAGGAGACGCTCGCCGTACTCGGCTGACGGGACTGCGCTCAGGCGGCCAGCAAGACCGCCTGGTGGCGCACCGTCTCCCCGGCGGGCTCTCCACTCGCAATCGGCGAACCCACCCCGAATCGGGTAGTCAGATCCAGAACCTTCGGTGCCGCTTCAACGGCGGAGAGGTATTCGGCGTCCGTGGCCCGGAGCAGGTCGGGCACGGAAATCCCGAGCACCAGGCAAATCGTCGACAGAATCTCGCTGGATGCCTCTTTGCGGCCGCGCTCGATCTCGGACAGATAGGGAAGCGACACGCGCGATCGCTCCGAGAGCTGGCGGAGCGTCAGGCCGCGCTGCAGCCGCAACCTGCGCAAAGCGGATCCGATCGCATGCCGCAACAGCATGGCGCCTGTCCTTCCGTCGGTTTTCATCGGTCACGGTCGCCAGTCGGTCACGATACCGCGTGAACTCAGGCTATCCGGCTGGCGGCTGTGAAGGCAGCATCCACTCCGATTCGAATTCTGCTGTCAGCAGACACCGCCTTCCAGCACGGCTCCCAAACTCCACCGCTAGGCTCAACGGGTGCCGCCGACGCCAGCTCCGCGCGCATCCCGCGACCGCAGCAAACGCCGGATGCGCTCACCGGTCACGGTGCGTCGGGCGACATACATCGCCGTCGCAATCGTCGCCACCGCCGTCGTTCTCCCGTTCGCACCCGCTTCTGCGGTCTCGTCGCCGGCATCATCGACGCGTACAGCGTCCGCGACTGCCGCATCCGCGCCGGCATCCGTGGCAGCCGCGGTTACGGCGCCCGCTCGCGTGGCACAGAAATTCGACCCCGGTTTCATCATCAGCGACGACAATTTCTATGATGCCAACGCCATGACGCAGCAGCAGATCCAGTCGTTCCTCCGTGCTCAAGCCTGCATCCCGAAAGACGCGGTGTCCTGCCTCGCCGACTATCGCGAGACCACTACGAGCCGGCCGGCTGAATACGCGCACTGCGCACCCTACTCCGGTGCCCGATCGGAGCGAGCAAGCGCCATCATCACGAAGGTCGCGGTCGCATGCGGCATCAGCCCACGAGTGCTGCTCGTGCTCTTGCAGAAAGAACAGTCACTCGTAACAAGACCGAGCACGTACGGCTATCAACGCGCCACCGGCTACGCTTGCCCAGACACTGCCGAGTGTGTCAGCGAATACTTCGGGTTTTTCAACCAGCTCTACAACGCGGCTTGGCAGTTCCGCGAGTACAGCGCTTCGCCGGATTGGCGCTATCACGTCGGCGCCGTGCGCATTCAATACAGTCCGAACGCACAGTGCGGCTCCACGATCGTGACGATTCGCAACCAGGCGACGGCGAACCTCTACAACTACACCCCGTATCAGCCGAATCTGGACACCATTGCCGCTCCCAGCGCACCGCCCACGCCCTGTTCCACCTATGGCAACCTGAACTTCTCCCGTATCTACGCGCAGTGGTTCGGCGATCCGACAGCACCCGGGCTGCCGGACTGGTGGGGCAGTTGCCTGCTTTACATCGGCGGAGACACGTGCCCGACCGACGCCACCGTCGTTTCCGTCCCCGACTGATTCAGGCGAGACGCATTCCGGGGATGGAATATGACCGCGACTATCCTGGAACGGATGCCAGCGAACAACGAGGGTGCCACGGCTGTGACCCACACTTCCGAATCCGGAAGCGATCTGCCAGTTCGCCGACCCGGTTTCCTCTACCTGTTCGGGCGGGTCGTGCTCACCGCGATTGCCCGGGTGCTGTACCGGCCGCGCGTTGTGGGCCGCAAAAACATTCCGAAACACGGATCCGTCATTTTGGCGAGCAACCATCTGTCGTTCATCGACAGCATCGTGATTCCGATCACAGCGCCGCGGCGGGTGCAGTTCCTCGCCAAGGCGCACTACTTCGAAGGCACAGGCCTCATCGGAGGCATCCAACGGGCATTCTTCACCGCAATCGGCGCGGTCGGTGTGCGCAGAGGCGCAGGCCAGGCCGCTCAAGACGCCCTTGAGCAGAGCAAGCAGATCATCGAGACCGGCAGCGCGTTCGCGTTATACCCGGAAGGTACGCGATCACAGGACGGCCGGCTGTACAAGGGTCGCACCGGCGTCGCGTGGCTTGCCCTGTCAACCGGCGCACCCGTCGTGCCGGTCGGCCTGATCGGCACCGATCGACTTCAGCCGCCAGGAAAGGCGATCCCGCGCTTGCGCAGGGTGACGGTCGTGTTCGGGGAACCAATCGACGTCAGCGCGTGCGGCGCTGCGACCTCCGGCAAAGCCCGCCGCCTTGCGACAGACGAGATCATGACCGCCATCCAGAAGTGCAGCGGGCAAGAGCTTGCGGGCGTCTACAACGAGGTACCGGCATCCGGAACCGTCGAGCGCATCAAGCGCGCGGTTCTGAACCCCGAACGTCGCTGACGTGCGCTCGGGGCGTTCTGCTCGCTAGCCGGGGCGCACTAGTCACACGGCGGGATACGTCTCCGGCTCGTGCCTGACCGGAAAATTGACGGATGCCGCGATGAAGCACTTCTGTGCGGCCTCCTCGTGCAAGCTCTGCGCCAGTTCGACCTGCGCAGGGTCGGAGATCGTCACCCGAGGGCGGAGCACGGCGAGCGTGAAGCGGCCGCCGTCTGACGCATCCTGTTGCATGATTCCTGTAGCGGCATCCGAATATGCGAGCACGCGAATGCCGTGCCGAACGGCCACGTGCAGATAACTGAGCATGTGGCATTGGCTCAGAGCCGCCAGCAACAGCTCCTCCGGATTCCATCTGTCCGAGTCGCCGAAGAACACGCGATCGCTCGAGCCCGCGATGTCCGGCTTGCCGTCTGCACTGAGAACATGATCGCGACCGTACTGTTTGTACGCGCTCGTTCCGGTGCCTCGATTGCCGGTCCACTGCATCCTGACGGCGTACTGGTGCTCCAGATTCATGCGCTGCCCTTCAGATTTCGATCATTGCGTGCTGATTCTCTCAAGATACCGCTGCGCGCAGGTCGGTAAACTGGAGGCACCATGACCGATACACTCACGACTCCCGCGTCCACCGAAACCGCTACAACAACGCCCACAGCACCGACGCCAGCCGCGTCCGACGTCGCACAGGAGCGACGCATCGTGACTGCCGTGCCTGGGCCGGCATCCGTGGCGCTGCACGCGAGACGCACTGCTGTCGTGCCGACAGGCGTGTCCTCGGCGCTTCCTGTCTACATTGCCCGCGCGCACGGTGCGATCGTCGTCGACGTCGACGGCAACCAGTTCATCGACATGGGTGCCGGCATCGGCGTGACGACGGTCGGCCACACCGACACCGCGGTCGTCGCCGCAGCTACCGAGCAGCTGCACAACCTCACCCACACCCTGTTCACGGTGACGCCGTACGAGTCGTACGTGCGCGTTGCCGAGTTGCTCGCCGAGCACACTCCCGGCGATCACGCCAAGAAGACGGTGCTGGTCAACGCCGGCGCTGAGGCCGTGGAGAACGGCGTCAAGATCGCCCGCAAGTACACCGGCCGACGCGCCGTCGCGGTGCTCGACCACGCGTACCACGGCCGCACCAATCTGACGATGGCCATGAATTACAAGGCATCGCCGTACGCAACCGGGTTCGGCCCGTTCGCCGGCGACGTGTACCACGCACCGAATTCGTACCCATACCGCGACGGGCTCTCCGGTGCGGATGCGGCAGCCCGGACCATTGCCTATCTCGAGAAGGTCATCGGCGCGTCGGATCTGGCCTGCGTCGTTGCAGAGCCGATTCAGGGTGAGGGCGGCTTCATCGTGCCGGCCGACGGCTTCCTGGTCGCGCTGCAGGAGTGGTGCACGGCGAACGGGGTCGTATTCATCGCGGACGAAATCCAGAGCGGCATGGCCCGAACGGGCGCCTATTTCGCGAGCGAGCACTTCGGCCTCGTACCCGATCTCGTGCTCAGCGCCAAGGGGATCGCAGGCGGCCTGCCGTTGGCGGCCGTGACGGGGCGCTCCGAGATCATGGATGCCGCACAGCCCGGCGGACTCGGTGGAACCTTCGGCGGCAATCCCGTCTCAGCGGCTGCCGCAGTCGCAGTCTTCGGTCAGATCGAGGAGGGCGGCCTGCTCGCACAGGCCGCGCGCATCGAATCGACGTTGAAGCCGGCTCTGCTCGAGTTGCAGACCCGCTATGACATCATCGGCGACGTGCGCGGCATCGGTGCGATGCTCGCGATCGAACTCGTGCAGTCCGGCACGAAGGACACGACCAAGGTGCCGAACGCCGACGCCGTCAACGCGATCGTCGCGGCCGCTGCCCAGAAGGGCGTTCTGCTGCTGAACGCCGGCACCTACGGGAACGTGCTGCGATTCTTGCCGAGCTTGGCCGTCAGCGACGTGCTGATCGCAGAAGTGATCAGCGTGATCGACGAGGCCCTCGCGGCCCTGTGACAGTGGACCCGGCGAACGAAAGCCCAGCCACAGTAGACGCAGCGACCGTAGACCCGGCGACCGTAGACCCAGTGACCGTAGACCCAGCGATCGGCGGCCCGCCGGTTCGCCATCCCGGGATTCAACACCCCGGGATTCAACACCCCGGGATTCAACACGCTGGGATTCAACACGCTGGGATTCAACACACTGTGGGCCAGACGTTCGCCTTCGCGGACGCCGTTGAGCTTGCCGTCGTCGAGCGGGGCGGATTCGTCGAGTCTCGACACGGTGGCTCCGCCATTGTGCTTGCACCCGACGGCTCGGTGTTGCGTTCGCTCGGCGATCCTGCCGCTCCGGTGTTCCCGCGTTCATCGTTGAAACCGTTCCAGGCCGTCGCGGTACTCTCCAGCGGCGTCCCGCTCGAGGGTCCTGCGGCAGTTCTGGCCACGGCAAGTCACGCGGGCACAGCAGAACACATCGCCGTCGTGCGCAGCATGCTCGCACAGGGCTCGCTGCCCGAGTCTGCGTTGCACTGCACCGCGGATTGGCCCCTGGATCGGGACGCGCGCGATGACCTCGTGCGTGCGGGTATCGGAGCCGCACCGCTCTACATGAATTGCTCAGGCAAACACGCGTCGATGTTGCTGGCGTGCGTGCAGAACGGCTGGCCTCTTGCCAGCTATCTCGACCCGCAGCATCCGCTTCAACTGCACATTCGCGACGTCGTAGAACGCTTGACCGGCGAGAAGATCGTCGCGAGCGCTGTCGACGGATGCGGCGCTCCCATTCATGCTGTCTCGCTTGCCGGCCTCGCACGCGGCATCCACCGCATCGCCACGTCGTCGGTGAACTCGCCGTTCGCGCTCTACCGCAACGCCGCGCTGCTCTCGGCGGCGATCCGCCAGAACGGTTGGGCGATCGACGGGCGCGGACGCGCCAACACGGTCGTCATCGACCGGCTGGGCGTGATCGCAAAAGGCGGGGCTGAGGGCGTGATGATCATGGCTGCGGCCGATGGCACGACCCTCGCTCTCAAGATGCTCGATGGCGCCGCTCGGGCGACGACGATCGTCGCGCTGACCCTGCTCGCCCAGGCCGGCGCAATCGATGCGTCGGCACCGGAGAGCCTTGCCGGTGAACTCGGACTCGATGTGCTCGGCGGCGGGCGCCCTGTCGGCCGCATCCGCGCTACGGTCTGACCTGCCGCACACGAAATCCCGCGCGCAACAGGGCGCATAGACAATTGAAACTGAGGAGTCGCCAATGCCTGGCGAATGGAAACAGACTCGATTCACGCGGCTGGCCGGCATCGACCTGCCGATTGTTCTCGGCGCGTTCGGCGGCGCGTCATCCACTGCTCTGGTCGCCGCGGTCAGCAACGCTGGCGGGCTCGGATCGTTCGGCTTGTACGGAATGGGACCGGATGCGATCACCCGCACGGCAACCGAGATCCGGGCGCAGACCTCTGAACCCTTCCTGTTCAATCTGTGGCTGCCGTTGGATGACACCGGGGCCGAGCGCTCGCTCGCCGATGCGGCCGCGACCTCGGAAACCGATGCGGATGCAGATGCGTACAATCTCGCCCTCGAACCGCTTACCCAATACTTCACCGAGCTGGGTCTTCCGTTGCCGGAGCGACCCGAACGTTATCTCGTTCCGTTCGACGAGCAGATCGACGCGACGATCGCTGCGCACCCGTCGGCCCTGAGCTTCGTCTACGGGGTTCCGGATGCCGCCCTGGTCGACCGCTGCCACAGCGCCGGAATCCGCGTTGTCGGCACGGCGACGACCGTCGCCGAGGCGCGTGCACTGGATGCGGTGGGAGTCGACGCGATCATCGCAACCGGCTTCGAAGCGGCCGGGCATCGTGTCTCATTTCTGGAGCCGGCTGAGGACTCCCTCGTTGGAACAATTGCACTTGTGCCCCGGGTCGTCGACGCGGTTCGAGTTCCCGTGATCGCTGCAGGCGGGATCGCGGATGGGCGCGGAGTCGCCGCCGTGCTTGCGCTCGGCGCCTCTGCCGCCCAGCTCGGCACGGCATTCCTCGCCTGCGACGAGTCGGCGGCGAATCCGCCGCATCGCACGGCACTCTGGGAGCAGTCCCAATCTACGTCCGTGCACGCGATCGATGAGACCGTGCTCACCCGAGCATTCAGCGGCCGCCTGGCGCGCGGCATCCCGAATCGCATGAGTCGCGAGCTGAACGGTGAATACGCCGCGTTCCCGGTGCAAGGCTGGATCACGGGTTACCTCAAACGTGCCGCGGCGGCGACCGGCAACCCCGACTTCACGTCACTGTGGGCCGGGCAGGGGGTTTCGTTGATCCGCGAACACACCGCCGCGGCGGTTGTCGAGGCGATCATTCACGACGTGGACGCCATTCTGCGATAGGCCCCGTGGCTGGACGGGGCTTCACGTTCCGAGGATCACGTTCTCGAATTCGGTTTGGTACTTCTGTTCCTCAGCCGGCGACAGAGTGCGGAAGATGTGGGCGTTCGCCAGCGTGTTCTCGTCTGGAAAGATCCACTGGTCCTCCGCGAGCTTCGGGTCGATCTTCGCCGCGGCTTCCTTGGCCCCAACCACCGGGGTGATGTAGTTCACCCACGCGGCAACCTCGGCCGCGACGGCGGGTTCGTAGTAGTAGTTGATGAGCTTCTCAACGTTTGCCTTGCGTGCGGACCCCATCGGAACCAGAAAGTTGTCACTCCACAGCGTGCCGCCGCGCTCGGGCAGCGCGAACACCCAGTTGTCACCGGCCTCGCCATTGAGCTGCGTGATGTCTCCCGACCAGCAAATCGCCGCCAGGGTCGCACCACTTTTGAGGTCATCGAGGTAGTCGTTGCCCTTGACGTTACGAATCTGGCCCTTGGCTACCTGCTGTTCCAGCAGGTCGATTGCGGTGCTGAACTCCTCGTCGGTGAACTTTTCGGAGATATCGACGCCGGCGTCCAGAAGCAGCAGCCCCATCGTGTCGCGCATTTCGCTGAGCACTCCGACTTTGCCGGTGAGCGAGGAGTCCCACAGGTCGCTCACGTTGGTGAGCCCATTCGGAACTTGACCCTTGTTCCAGCAGATGCCGGCGTAGCCGCTTTGCCACGGAATCGATCGTTTCCGACCGGGATCGAAGTCCGGGTTCTTCAACTGCGGTTCGAGGTTTTTCAGGTTGGGAATGTTCGCCGCGTCGAATTCCTGTAGATAGCCGAGTCGCGCCATCCGCGCCACCATCCAGTCGGTGAGGCACACCGTATCTGCGCCGATGCTCTTTCCCTGCGCCAGTGCATCGTGCACGGTGCTGTAGTAGGTGTTGTTATCGTCGACGGTGACGTCGTAGCTCACCTTGATCCCGGCCTGTTTCGTGAAGGCGTTCAGAGACGGGGAGTTTCCGTTGTCGTCCTGATCGATGTACGCCTGCCAGTTGGCCCAGACCACATTCTTGTTCGTCGACGATAGGTCCTTGGCCGGTGTGAGCGGCCCGGAGTCTTCTTCTGCTGGCGTGCAGGCCGCCAGCATCATGGCGAGCGCACCGGCGCCCGCACCGGCAAGAACACTTCTTCGCGTCAGTTGTGCGGCACGCGCATGACGAATGAGTTGACGGATCATTGGGTCTTCTGGCAGTCGCCTCGGTTCCATCGCGGTCGCTCCTTCGAATTGCACTGGGCCGGCAGCACAGTTGTACGTTGCGTCGATACGTGCACAGCGCGATGGCGGTATTCACCTTCGAAACGCAGAAACCGATGACTCGAGTGCACAATTATCACGAAATCCGTGGAAATACGCACAAAAAACAGTCGATATCCGCAGTCTGGCGAGCTACGCTTGCAGCGGGCCGTGCAGTGCGGCGCACTATCTCTTGCCACAGTATCGCTCAAAGGAGAGTCATGAGGATCGCGGTCCCCACCGAAATCAAAGATAACGAGTTCCGGGTGGCCATCACACCCTCCGGTGTGCACGATCTGGTTGCACACGGACACGACGTGTCCGTCCAAGCCGGCGCCGGTGTCGGATCGTCGATCCCAGACGAGGCGTACGCCGCCGCCGGGGCGACGATTCTGCCGGACGCAGCGAGCTCCTGGGCCGCAGCGGATCTGCTTCTCAAGGTGAAAGAACCGATCGCTTCCGAGTACGGCTACTTCCGTGATGACTTGCTGCTGTTCACCTACTTGCACCTGGCAGCCGAGCCTGAACTGACCCACGCCCTGATCGACGCACGGATGACGGCGATCGCCTACGAAACCGTTCAGTTGCCCAATCGGGCACTCCCGTTACTTGCACCGATGAGCGAGGTAGCCGGTCGGTTGGCTCCGATCGTCGGAGCACACACGATGCTGAAGCCGAGCGGCGGCCCCGGCCTGCTCGTGCCCGGTGTTCCAGGCACTCACCCGGCACGCATCATGATCCTCGGTGGAGGGGTCGCCGGCTCAAACGCAATCGGTGTTTCGGTGGGCCTCGGCGCGGAAGTAACCGTGTTGGACACGAACATTGACAGACTGCGTGAACTCGATGCACAGTACGCAGGTCGCATCAAGACAATCGCGTCGAACGGATTCGAGATTGAGAAGGCCGCACTCGAGGCGGATCTTGTCATCGGCTCCGTGCTCGTGCCCGGCGCAAAGGCACCCAAGCTGGTGAGCAACGATCTTGTGTCCAGAATGAAGCCCGGCAGCGTACTGGTGGACATCGCGGTCGATCAGGGCGGTTGCTTTGCCGACTCGCACCCGACGACGCACACGGATCCGACTTTCACCGTGCACGGATCGCTGTTCTACTGCGTCGCCAACATGCCGGGCGCCGTGCCGCACACCTCAACCTATGCGCTGACCAACGCGACCTTGCCCTACGTTCGCGCGGTCGCGAACAACGGGTGGCGCAACGCACTTCGCGCGAATGCAGCACTGGCACGCGGCCTCAACACCTATGACGGTGCTGTGGTCAACCGTGCGGTAGCGACAGCGCATGGCCTCGCAGCGCAGGAACTCCCTGACGTTTTGGGGGCAGCGGCGGCGTGAGCTTGTCACGATGCGTCGTGTGCCCAGCGCGCACGACGCATTGTGCCGTCCGGAGCACAGATCCACACGCGGCCGGGTCCGGCGATCAAGGGCGGTATCTCGCGGGTCTGCATCAGCGACCGTAGTTGCGCGACGTCGCAGCCGTCGAACACGACCGCGCAATCGGCGCGCAGCGCGGCGAATAAGCCCCAACGCGCCTGCCAAGCGTCCACGCTGCCAACAAGAATGGTCGCCTGCGCCGCTTGCGAGCCGTCTGAAACGCGCACGGTGCTCGAGCCCGCCACTGCGCCATCGAGAACAGGGCCGTCGAGAACTGCGCCATCGAGAACAGAGCCGTCCAGAGCACCGGCACCGACGGCACCGACGTCTACTATCGCGCCGCCAGGAGCGGTGGCATCGGCACGCAGTGACCGAACGCGTGTCGCAGGTGAGCGCGTAACCAGGATCGTCGTGCCGTCCGCCCACCGCAGTGCAGGCGGTTGCGCGGCGCGGTTCACATCATCCGGAGCGGCCCTGCGCCCGCGTGGGCTGTGCTGCACAGCGGCAGCGGCCGGTTGTGCAAGCTGGATGCGATTGCTTCTCCACACGCCCGATCCCGGCCCTGCGCCTTCGTTATAGAGCGCGGCCGGCGCCCCTGCTAACACGTGATCTTGTCTGCTGGGCTGCCTCAGCAGTACGGTGCCGGGAAACAGCGCTGCGGCCGCACGCAACGCCGCTGTGACCATTTGGACACTCGCGACGACGCTGATTCCGGCGCCGGTACCGTCTCGAAGAATCCGCACGAGGTGATCCAGCGCCAGATCCTGATACTCCTGGGGCATTCGACCGAGTAGCGCGTCGAGATCATCGATTAGCAGAACGGCCGTCTGATCCGGTTGAACCGGCTCCCCGGATGCGGTTGTACGGCCGTGTGTCGCACACCAGTCGTCCGCCCATTCGAGCGCATCCCAGAGCGCTTCCGCGCTGTCACACGTCGTGCGTACCACACCCCGCCACTGCTGGGCAATCGAGCGCATCAGCGTGCTTTTTCCCGCCCCGTTCACCCCGGAGACCAGCAGGTGACTGCCGGCCAGTTTCGTCTCGACCGCGGACTGCCGCTGCTCGGGCGGCACATCCTCCACACCGAGGACGACGGAACCCGCGGCCGCGGGCTCCAGCGTTTCCAGCAGAATCACGCTGGGCAGCGGGTCGAGCCACGGCCGCCGAAGAGGACTCAATTCGCTGTGCGGGCTCGCGCGCACGATTTGAGCGATGTCGTCAGCGGATGCGCGCGCAACCTGCGCCTGCTCGCTCACGCCGTCTCTGGCGACGATACAACGCCCCGGTTGCCCGGCTGACAGCCGTGACGCGGCATCCGTACCGACGACGGCGACGCTGTCGACACCGTTGTTCACACGGAGCGAGACCCGTAGCGCACAGTTCGCCAGGAGAGCATCGCGCACGACGCCCGCCGGTCGCTGCGTACAGAGGATCGTGTGCACCCCCAGCGAACGGCCCCGCGCGGCAATGTCGACGAAGAGACCGTGCAATTCGGGGAATGCCTCGAGCATCGCGGCGAACTCATCCACAACGATCACCAGTCTGCTGAGCGTCCCCGCGGCTTCCGCGATGTCCCGGGCACCCAATCGCGCGAGGACGCGCTCTCGGTGCTGCAGTTCGGCTTGCAGGCTCTTCAACGCCCGCTCGGCCTCACCGTGCCCGAGGTCAGTGATCAATCCGACGCAGTGCGGCAGGGGCGTCAGCGCGGTGAATGCGCTGCCGCCTTTGAAATCGACGAGGAGAAAGCCAACGGTCTGCGGAGAGTACTGTGCCGCCATGGCTGCGACCCAGGTGGTGAGAAATTCACTTTTGCCACTGCCGGTTGTTCCACCGACCACTGCGTGGGGGCCGTCTGTGACGAGATCCAGACTCAATGGACCGTCACGGCCGCACCCGACGACGACGGCCAGCGAAGCGCCGCTATCCTTGATCGGCCCTCGCTCCAACGTGCCGAAATCCACGGTGGCGGGCAACTGCTGCCGCTCCCGGAGCACACCGGCGGCTGCAGCGTGTTCCGCGAGCCGGCGTGCGTATGCGGCTGCCTGCGCCTCTGTGATCAACTCCGGAACGGCGGCATCCGATGCGAGCTCGTCCGGGTGCCGCAGGATGCGAACCGAACACGGCCCTGTGACCTCGATGATGACGGCGCACGGTGTCGGCAACTCGTCGAGTGATGCGGCCAGCATGATGATCGCATCGGATCCGCGGCCAACCGGCGCGGAGTTCTCCGTTGAGGACTGGACGAATATTCGTGCGCCGACATCGTCACCCGCAGCTGTGCAGTGCGGTAGTTCCGCCGCCCACTCCCAACCCGTTGCCGGGAGCTGCGCGATACGCGCGACGCGCGGCGAGAATGTGTGAGCAAGCTGAAGGAGATAGCCGCGGGCGACGGCACGGATGAGAGTCGGCGATCCGATCAGACCGATCCCGAGTGTTGCATCGGCGACGATCGGTGCGTTGTCGAGGCTCGCCGCCTTCGCCAACAACGCCTCGTCCTCGTCTGTGCACGGCTCCCCGTTCAACCGAACCGCACTGTGCACCTGCCCGGTTCCGATCGTCACGCAGGCGAACCTGTCGATATCGGCGCTCCAACGACCAATTCTGGCCGTCGTCAGCATCACGTCGCGCGCGGTGGGCGTTAGGGCGAATCGCGCGGCCCGCTCGCGCTCGTGACGTTCGCCCACCTCGATCTCCAGTCTGGTTCGCGCCAGCTTGCGAGCGGCGTTGGCGCGTCGCCGCGCGGTGCGGGCATGCCAGCGGCCGTCGACGACGGACGCGACGGCGATCACGGGGCTGAGCGCCGCGAACACCAGCGCGAACGGCGACTGCGTGATCGCCCAAATCAAACCCGATGCCACAAGCGGCGCGACGCTCGCCGCAAACGGGAACGGCGGCGGTGACTGCTGCGACACGCTCGTCGGCAAAGCAAGCGGACGGTCATCGAGTTCGGGTGTTATCACAGCATCCACGGGCACAGCCCATCACAGTGCGCGGCTCGCCCGCGGTGGCCGAGGTATTTCGGTGGAAACAGGCGAAATCCGGCGCCTGTTGAGGACAGCCACCGGAACTGTTTTGAGGGCAGCCAAAGCGCAATCGTGGCGCACCCGGGGAAGAGCGCCGGCCCGAGACGTCAGACGACGTCGAGGTACTGGTCGCCGATTTCGACTCGGGCACCGCGCGCTACCCGATAGCGACGGCCTGGTTCGCACATCCGCGGAGCACGGCCCGGCAGCCGGATCACCGTCCCATTCGCGGAATAGCGGTCACACACCCACAGTTCTTCTGTGTCGATCCCGAACTCAAGGTGCGTCTTCGACACCGATCGTTCGGTGTCGGCGATCGAAACCAACTGCGCGAAGCTCTCCCCCGGCTGCGGCATCGGACGACGCCCGAGAAGGCCAGCGCCCGTGACGACGATCCGCTCGCCCGTGCTCGCGTTGAGCGTGAATGCGACCGGCGCTGCATCCGATTTCTTCGGCGACGCGGTCGCATCGGCCGGCTCGCGGGTGGCACCCTGACCGGCGACACCCGACGCAACGAAGCCGACCGGCTCCGGCAGTTCCACCGCGGAAGGCGTCGGGATAGGCGTTGGTATCGAAATGGAACGAACGTTCGGGCGAGGCCCCGACACGGTCGGGCCCGGTAGCGGTTCGATAATCGTCGTGTCCGAAGGGCGCGGGTCTTCCGCTGCACTGCGACGCAGCGGTGTGGCGGTCACCGAACTGCCGCATTCCCCGCAGAACAACGCGCCTTCGGGCAGCTCGCTGCCACACACTCGGCAGTTCATCGGCTCACATCCCCCTTCGTATCTCCTCCACGGTACCCACCGAACGAAGCCAAAGACACCGCAGCACGAATACGTTGCCATCGTGTCTTGTCCTTGTCGAGCGATGCCCGCAATTCGTCGACGGCGCGCCAGACACGCTCGGCCTCCTCCTGTGACGGCTCATCGGGCGCGAAAACTGCACGATCGGCGACTGTTGCCAACACCAGGGGGCGCACGCCGCCGACGGTATGCGCGACCTCGCTCCTAGTGGCAGAAGACGGCGGGCGGTAGCCGTGATCGATCGCGCTGTCGGCGAATTCTCGCCAACCGCCGGTGATACGCCGCGCCGACGTCTCGGCATTCTTTCGGCGATGTCGACGTCGCCCCTTCGCGACGAGCACCGCGGCAAACGGTGCGAGCACAATCGCGATGCCCAGAATGCTCCAGCCCGCGATCTGCGCGACGAAGAGCAGCGCGCTCAGCAGCGCGTTCGGGGTGGGGCTGTTGTCCGGCGCGACACGGGAGGGTTGCGATGGGGGGGCCGGACGATCCAGGGTGTCCTGAGGCGGCGGAACGACCGACTGCGGGCGCGAGATCTGTTTCGGATCCTGCGGCTGTTTGGCAGGGATCGGGCGCACCGCCGGATTCGGGTCGACCGTGACCCATCCGCTTTGGCTCGTCTGCACTTCGATCCATGCGGACACGTCGGCCCCGGTCAACGTAACGGGCGACGACGTCGACGTGCCGCCCGGAACGAGGAAGCCGAAGACGACACGCGCGGGGAAGCCCAGCTGGCGGGCCATCAGTGCCGCGGTGACGGCGTACTGTTCCTGATCACCGACCATCGGCACGTCGGTCAAAAGTTGCGTGATCCGATCAGCACCGTGTCCGGACCTGCTCACCGGCTCGGCCGGGCCGATGCCGTGACTGATGTAACCTGCGTTCACCAAATGAGTGAGGGCCGCCGTCAGCTTTGCACCGGGCGCCTGATCGGCCCCCGCACTCAACTGCACGGCCTGGTCTATCCCGTCTGGCACGACACCGAGCTTCGGCAGGTTGGCGTTCCCCGGTGTCTGCGTGGCCAATTGCGCGATCGAGCGCACCGGTGCGATTGAGGTTTGCAACCGGTACTGATCATCGGCCCGCACTCCGCCCGCAACCGCAACCGTGCCTGTCACACTGTTGAAGTACACGGAATTCTGCAACCGCTGCGCATCTGGTCCGGCGAAGCGCACGTCGTGCACGATGCCGGTTCCCGGCAGCCACACCCCACGATAGTCGTCGACGGTGATTTGCAGCGTTCGTTCAGAACCGGATGCGGTCGGTTGGCTCAGCTGGCCGGGCACCCTCGCAAACGTGCCGGATGCGCTGGCCGTGCCGGCTGACCCCACGGCGTAGACCACGCCGTCGTAGGTGTCCATCGTCGCGATACGGATGCGCCGTTCTCCGTCCAGTCCGGAAACCGTGAGCATCGGGCGCTCCACCTGGGCAGGCTCCAGGTAGGACCGGAACCCGGTCAGCGGGCTCGGATAGTCGCGCGGGTCGAACGGTTGGGCGAGTGCATTCCGGGCGACGTCGCGCTGACCTGCCGGCGGTACGAGAATCGCGGCCGCAGCGCCGACTCCGCCCGCAAGCACAACGACGAGCCCGGCGGCCGCAATAGAACGGGCGCCGGCTCGTGCACCATCTGACAATCGTCGCGGCTCAGAGGACTTCTCACGCAGGGCGCGCATCGCCGCGGAGCGACGGATACGCCTAAACCGGGCCAACCACAGCAGCAAGACGACAGTGAGCGCCAAGGATGCGACGACTCCCGTGTCGACGCTCTGCGGGCCGAGCACAATTCCGATCGCGAACAGCAGGACAGGCGCGATCAGCGCCCACTCGCCGCGGCGTGCTCGCAGCGCGACCGTCACAGCCACCACACTGGTCAACAGGATCAGCAGAAAGGCCGGCACGAGGAGCGCCTGATACGCTCCGACCGGGGTTGAGATGGTCACGAGCTGCTTCCAGCCGAGCGCAGCGCCTGCGACCAGATCGAGCACTCCCTGGCCGGAGGGCAATACTCCTGCGATCGCCTCGCCGGGCACCGCAAGGGCGACCCCGAAGACCAGATAGGCGCAGATCGTCAGCGTGGCGACGATGGCGCTGGACCAGCGAAAGATTGCGCCGCCCATGGCAATGCAACAACCGATCACGATTGTTGTTGCGGCCATGATGACGAACTCCACACTGTGGTAGGTGGGCCACAGCGTCAAGGAGGCGCACGCCACCGCGACTGCCGCGAACAGCGTCGTCGTCAGCATACGTGTCGTTGACATTCGTGTCGTCGGCATCCGTGTCGTCGACCGGGTGCGATTACTCACGCTGCCCTCGATCGCGCGAGGCTCTTCTGCAGATCCTCCAGGTAGCCGACGCTCAACACGCTCAGTTCGCCGACGCGCCTGAAGCTCGGCACCCCGCCGGGGTCGCAGACGACCGCCACCACCTCGACACCGACCGGGAAATGAGCGGATGCGTTGCGCAGCTGAGCCGGCCCGCACGCGGAACCGCAGACCATGAATGCAACGGATACGCCGGCGGCGCTGTCCGCGGCGACCCGCGCCAGCTCGGGAAGCCGAAGCTGCGCGCCGGCCAATTCGATTCCGGAGAGGTCATCGAGCAAGCGCGTGGGGCTGACTGTGCTGAACCGGCGCATCGCAACCACGACGTGCTTTGCGAAATCGGGGGTGCGCTCACTCGATACGACAGAAACCGTTCTCCCATCCCTCACAGCTCGAACGCCAAGCGATCCGGCCACGCTGACAGCGAGCTCGAACTCGTCATCGTCCGCGTAGTCCGCCGTTGCAAGGCTCAGTGCGACCATCAGATGGCTGCGCCGTGTCTCCTCGAACTGGCGCACCATCAAACTGCCAGTCTTCGCCGAGCTCCTCCAGTGGATGGTGCGTGGTTCATCGCCCGGTGCGTACTCGCGCAATGCGTGGAAGGCGATATCGTCTGCTGTCAGGTCCCTGGTCGGATTCCCTTCGAGGTCGCGAACGAATCCCGTGCTCATGCTTGGAATCGCGATCGTGCGGGGGTGCACGAATAACGTGGCGGTGCTCTCCCATACGATTTCGCGTCGCACCAGGCCGAACGAGTCCCCTCGAGCGCTGCGCAAAGGGCCGATCTGAACAATGCCGCGGCGCACCGTCGGCACCAGGAAAACTTCGCTGAACGTTCCGTCGCGCGGCAAAGCCGGGATGGCGAATTCGGCGAGGCCGAGACCCACCGGCAACTCGATGCTGCCACTGCGCATTCGCCGGTGTGAGCGATTGCGAACCATGACGTCGCCGGCGGCGGTCTCACCGACGACGACCCTGCTCGTCGGCATCGAAACGCGAACCTCCGATGTGCTGTTGCCGAGCACCGCGAGCACACCGCAGGCGAGCACGGCAATCAGCGCCCAGCCGAGCACAACTGCCTCGCTCCAACCGAGCAGATAACCCGCTAGAAAGGCGCAGATTGCTACCAGGAGCACCGCCCAGCCGATTGGAGTCACGACTCGGCTCAGGCGCACCCAGGCCGCAGCGGCGACCTCCCGTGCCGCGTGCACGAGGCGCACAACGGCCACGAGGGCATCCGCAAGTACGCCGTCGCGGGTGCCGACGATCCGCGTGCGAGCGTTGGTCACCTCGAGAGCTGTGCGAGGGCCGGTATCCGTCACATCGGGTTCCGTTCGCTCGGCGGCGGGGTCTCCAGCAGGAGTTGGCCGACCACTCTCTCCGTGGTGACACCGTCAAACTCCGCCTCGGCGTCGAGCACGAGGCGGTGGGCAAGCACGGGCTCTGCCAGCGTTTTGACGTCGTCGGGAACCACATAGTGCCTGCCGTCCGCTGCAGCCGCTGTTTTCGCAGACCGGATCAATGCGAGCGCAGCCCGAACACTGCCGCCGAGGCGAACCTCGCTCGCCGTACGACTCGCATCGATCAGTCTCGACACGTAGTCGTTGATAGTCGGATCGACGAAAACGGTGCGGGCCAGTTTGGACATTGTCACGATAGTGTCGCCGGGTACAACGCTGTGCAGCACCCGTTCGTGCGCTTTCAGGTCTGCACCTTCGAGGATGCGCACGGTCGCGGAATGGTCTGGATAGCCAATCGAAGTCTTGAGCAGAAAGCGATCGAGCTGGGCTTCAGGCAACCGGTAGGTGCCCGCCTGTTCGATGGGATTCTGCGTGGCGATCACCATGAACGGGGCGCCGACAGGATGCCGGATACCATCGATGGTCACTTGGCCCTCTTCCATTACTTCCAGCAATGCAGACTGGGTCTTCGGACTGGCCCTGTTGATCTCGTCGGCCAGCACGATGTTCGCGAACACTGGCCCCGGATGAAACTCGAACGCGGCGCTGCGCTGATCATAGATGTTGACGCCGGTGATATCGCCAGGCAGCAGGTCAGGGGTGAACTGCACCCGATTGCTCGTGCCGCCGACGCTTTCGGCGATGGCGCGCGCGAGCGAGGTCTTGCCGGTGCCGGGAACGTCTTCCAGCAAGAGGTGTCCGTCGCTCAGCAATGCCGTGAACGACAGGCGGATGACGTGTGTCTTGCCAAGCAGAATCTGTTCGACATTGCCGACGAGCCGATCGAAGATCTCCGCGAACCACTGCGCCTGTTCGGCCGTCATGGTCATGGCGGCATCCTTCGTCATTGCGTCCTGCATCTCAGCCCCTGTAGATCTTCGTGTATGTCTGGTTGTTCGCCGTGGCCGCAACGGTCAGTGTCGGACCGGCGCCCGCCGATCCCGTTGCGACGCAACTGCCGGTTGGTGCCATCGGCACGGCGGCTACCTGACCGCTGCACTGCGCCGTGATCGAATCGTAGACGGTCGGCGCTTTCGTCCACGAGTACGTTCCGCCATGTCCCGCGCTGTCGGCGGCGAAACTCGCCCCGACGTCGAGATTGACCGCGACGCCCGCTGCGACATCGGCCGACCATGCACCGGCCAGCACCACACCGCTGCCGTAGTCTGAGATGGCGCGGAATTGCACCGTAGCCGATCGCCCGTAGTTCTGTGGCCCGACATCGATGCTGTCTCCGCGCGCGATCGGTTGCGGGTCGGAGGTGAAGGCACCGACGAAACGGAACTGATAAGTGACGGTGGCCCGGTTAGTGCCCGCCGGAGCACTGATATTCGTCAACGCAGCAAGGAAGGTGAACGCCGCACTGCCGGTCGGCCGCTGTTCGGACGGCAGTGCAACGGCGATCGAGCGCGGCGCGGCCGGCGGCGCGAGCGGTGTTGCGGTCGCGATCGGGGACACAGCACAGCCCTGCCCATTGAAGGCGAAAATGCCGAACGACCACTGCTGGCCGCTTTGCACAGTGAATGTCGCCGTCGACGCTCCCGGGGCAAGAGACTGGAGCTGCCCGCCGCCCGAGACGGCGCCTGTGGCCTGGTCACATGACGGCGCAACGCCGCCCTGGAACGCCGCCGCCGTCAATCGCGTGACATCGGCCCCGTTACCGGAAACCAGTCCGGACCAATTCAGCGTCACGGTTCCGCTGCCGTCCGTTGCGGCGGAAGCCACCGGCGTGCCCGACCACAGCGGCGGTCCGGCCGGCGTGACCGAGGCCGTCGCACTATTCCAGGTCGGCTGCTGCCCGAAGTATGAATTGATCGACGCTACGCTCGCCGTGACAGCGGTGCCGTTGGCGATACTCGGGTCGGTGAGCTCCGTCGTGAAGGTATTGGCCGGGACCGTGACCGAAACCCCGCCGATGCTCACGCGGTAACTTGTGACCGCGCTGGCGCCGGAAGCGGCATCCGGGGCGCTCCAACTCACGCGTGCACCGTGGTCGAGCGGCACGGCCGTCACGGAGCTCGGTGCCGGCGGAACGATGTTCGACCAGATCGCTGCGCCGTAGTTGACCACATCAGACACTCCGATCGCGTTGCGCGCCGTGACACCGATGCGCACGGCGTTGTTCGGGCCATTGCCGCCCGTTGGGACGGTGCAGGTCGTGGAGGTGCAGGTGGTTGTGCTGACTGGTTGGCCATTGTCGTCTCTGGTCACGGTGACCTGATAGTCAAGGATCGCTGAATTGTTGAATGCACCTGCGGCCCAGGCCAGCGAGACGTTCCGGTCACCAACACCGGTCGCCTGCAGGTTCGCGATCGGATCGGGTCGGTCCTGAACAGAAATGCGAACAGTTCCCCAGGCATACCTGCTCGGGTCTCCGGTCGCATCCGCCACTTCGTATTGAAGGTCGGTGTCAGCCGCTTGCGCCGAGGACGCGACACTGACCGTCAGCCGAGAATTGTCCGCGCTGGGGGTCACCGAAACGCCGGCAGGCAACGATCCACTCTCGAGGCCGCGCACGGCAATCACGCGCAATGGCGAGTTCGGGAACGGATTGGTCGCGTTGTCGTTGGCGAGCACGTCAACACTCGTGGTCTGGCCGCGCCGTGCGATCACACTGTCGGGTGCCGGTACTGCCAGAGGCCGAGTCGAGGGCACGACCGTCAGGTTGATTCTGCCAGCCTGCCCGTCGTTGAGCGCATCACGCACGCTGACGAGAACGGTTGCGGTAGTGCCTTTCGCCGTCTTGTCGCCGGCCGAGATGGCCAGTGTGGTGCCGGACAGGCTCAGGGCGAATCCGTCCGGGCGCGGATCGAGGATCTGATAGCTCAGTTCTTTCTGGTCTTTGGCGTACGGATAGCGCGTGAGTTTCAGAAGATCGATCGCCTTCTGCTGTCCTGGTTCGAAATCAATCTGCCCGCCCGTGAACACCGGCGGCTGGTTCTGCCGCGGAGTCACCGTGATCGGCAGAACCAGTGTTGCGACATGGCCGTTCGGGTCGCGGGTAGACGAGCCGTCAGTCACTTCGAACGAGAGCGACGCCGGCCCGAAATAGCGAGCCGCGCTGGTGAACACGAGGGTATCGTCACCCTGTACGAGAGAGGCACCGTTACTGTGCGTCGCGTGCACAGTCGATGCGTCGGTCAACCTCACCTTCTTGCCCCCGACCGCAACGACGTAATCGTTCAGGTGGATCGTGAGGGCGGTCTCGCTGGGCACGGAGAGCTTCGGAGCGTCGCGCTTGAGTTGCGGAAGCGCATCGTCTGTCCCCGGGACCCAGATGAAGCCATACGAAACAACGGATGCGTCATCCGGATGGCTGACTGAGAACGGAATGATCTGCGACTTGGCTGTGACCTTGACATGCACGCGCTTGCGCGCCGTCACCTGCGCCTGCTCCTGGTAGCCGGGCAGCACCCGCACATTGAGGCTGCCGACCGGGCCGTCTGCGAAGAACACGTTGGCAAGAACGTCGACGTTCAGACTCTGTTTTCCGAGAATATCTGACAGCGCCAGCACGGTGTCGCTGACCTGCGGCCGCGCCAGCGGGGCGTCCTTGCGCACCACAACAGTGAGGAAGTTGGAACTCGTGCCGCCCGTTTGATTCTGGATCTCGTAAATGAACCCATAGCGGCCCTCGGCCCGTGGCGTAATCACTTGTATGACATCGCCGACAATCTTCGCCTTCGCACCGCCACCAGTGGTCGGCGTCACTTTCGTGATGGTCAACGGCGAGTTGTCGGGGTCGGAGTCGTTGGCGAGAACTTGCACGGATACCGTGCGCCCGGGCCGCACCGTCACCTCATCCTCAACCGCGACAGGATTGCGCGCCCCGCTTGGCGCAGCGGCTATTCCTATCCGCACGGTTCCGCTGGCGTGCGCTCCGAGTGCATCCACGACGCCGTAGCTGAATGTGTCGAGGCCGGTCGAGTAATCCCCGGCCGTGTAGTCGATCCAGTCGGGACCGATGGCCGTGACGGCGCCTTTGGCGGGGTTGGACTCCTGGCCGACGAGTTTCACGGAGTCGCCGTCGGGGTCGATCCCGTTCAGCGGGATCGGGATGCGCACTGACTCGCCGGCGAGCACTCGAGCCGTGACCGTCTTGGGGACAGGCGGATTGTTGGATGCGGCGTCGAGCTCCCGCACGGCGATGGTGACCAGTGCACTGGCCCACTGACCGTCGGGGGCGTCGACGCGGTATGCGGCGGTGTAGTTGCCCGGCTTGTTCGGCGCAAGGTACCTCAACACAGACCCGGAGGCGAACAGCAGCCCGGCCCCGGGCGGCAATGGCGTCGCGAGCGTCGGATCGAGTGTCAGTTCGTCTCCGTCGGGCTGGGTGTCGTTGCCCAATACCGGGATGTCGATCGCGTCCCCGACACGCACCGAGACAGAATCGGGGTTCGCGACCGGTGGCTGTCGCACGGCTGGGGCGGGAATCTGCACGACGGTCACCGTGCCGTCGGCATCGGCGAGGCCGTTGGTCACGTGATAGTTGAACATGATCGGGGCGTCGAGCGGCCTGGTCAGTGTGACGCGCAGAAGCTGATGCTGCAGCACCTCGACCCGCAGACCGCTGGCCGGCGGCACATTCGTCACTCCGGTGATCAACAGCACCCCACCTGCGGGGTCGATGTCCGTTGCAAGTACATCGACCTCGTGGGTGCTCTGCTCTTGAATGAACACCGTGTGCGGAACGGTGATCGGCTGCGTCTTTCCGTCCGGAGGCGCCTTCACCTCGATCCGTGCAATGCCGTTCGCCGTCGTGATGCCGTCGGTCACCGTGAAATCGACCAGGTGCGTGCCGACGGTGCCACTGGTGAATCGGAACGTTCCCGCGTCGAAGTCTGCTGTGATGACGGCGTCGCCGATTGCCGGCACGGCACTGAGCCGAAGCGTGCCGGAACCGCCACTGGCATGCGCCAGCGGTGCAACGGTGATCTCCTCGCCCGCTGTCGCGGTCTGCACGAACGGCTCGGCCGTGATCGGCACATTCTGCGGATTCGTCACGGTCACGAGCAGTCGGCCGCTGCCGGTCGCTCTGCCGTCGGATGCCGTCAACGCAACCGTTTTCTGCGAACCGCCCTCGCCTCGATCGGAGTACACGACGGTGCCCTGCGGTGTGTACGTGACGCTGTCAGGGCCGTCGATCGTGGCGCTGCTCAGGTAGAACGGATCGCCGTCCGGGTCGTACCAGTCGCTCAGCACTTGCGTTGTCATTCGGCCGCCGCTGCCAACAGTCACCCGTGTAGCGCGAACTTGAACGGGCGGTGAGTTCTCCTCTGGAGTGCGCACCTGCACCGTGACGGCCGCTGTGGCCGTGCCGCCGCGGCCGTCTGAGATCGTGTAGTGGAATGTGAACGAACCGGCCGCGCTCGAAGGGAGGGTCAGCTGCAGTTGCTGGTCGTTCGCGACAATGTCAACGGTGCCGAGCGATGTGGGCGGCGGATCGATGGAAGCGATTACCAGCACATCGCCATTAGGGTCGTAGTCGTTGAGGAGCACGGGCAGGGTCGATACTTTGCCTGGACGGGCACCGAAAACATCGTCCACCGCGACCGGAGGTTGCTGCTCCTTTGCCACGGTCGGTGGAATCTCTTGGTCGTTCTGCTGGGTTTGCTCGCGATTCGTATTCTTCTGGGCGAAATCGGACCAATTGTCGATCAGCGCATTCCCGTGTTGCACCGCCCACGATCGGCCGCTGTCCGTGTCATTCAGCACGACGTCGTGCTGGTTGACACGGAACGACAGTGCCGCGGTGGCCGTCGGTTGCGACAGCACGCCTCGAACGCCCGCAGAGCCACCACAGCGTGAGTAGGTGGAACCGCCCGCCCAGGCAGCGTAGACGCAGCCGTCGACGACGACGGGCGCGGCCGGCTTGCCGAGCGCGCCTCGTAGCACGGTCCGCGCAGGCCCGCCGTTCAGCGGTACTGCTACGAGGCCGGCGTTCGACGCAAGATAAACAACGTCACCCGTGTCGGCGGCCCGTTGCAGCGCAACGTCGAGCCCAAGCCAGGCGGGCAGGTTCACGCGCCCTGAAGCTGTTGACAGCGTGCCGTCCGTGCTGTCAAGTACGGCCCATTGACCCCCAACGGCGCTCACCGCGACACTATGGCTCTTGTCGGCCGTGCGCGTTCGATCGGTTGCGGCGATCGAATCGTTCGTTGCCGCGTCAATCGTGTAGACGGTGCCGGTTTCCGGCAGGTAAGCGAAGAACCGGCCAGAGGGGTCGACCGCCGAGACGATCCGCCCGCCGAGGTCGAGTGTCGGTGCGGTTTGCGCGTCGAATTGGCCGAGCGCATCCGGATTCATCAGCCAGACCTGACCTGTCGCGGCCGAGTCGATGGCCACGCGCGGGCCAACCAGGTTCACCGCTGGTTCGCGTGCGGGCAGCGGCACGGCCTTGCCGACGGATGCCGTTGCCGGATCAACGGTACCCACCGTGTTGTCACCGTGATCCACCAGCAACACGGTGCCGCCGGACTGCACGACATCCGTCGCCGAGCTGGCGGCCGCCACGACGGAGTTCAACTGCTTGATCTCGGTGTTGGCCCGCCCTACCAGCTGCTTGCTCTGGTTGCTGACCCAAACCGCAGCATCTCCCAATTGCATTTGCTGGGCCGTGTAGCCACTGGAGGTGATTGCGATGGTCGCCACGACCGCCAGGATCGTGAAGCCGGACAGCGCTGTGACACTCAATGATTTGTGGGCCGCGAGCCACGCCTTGATCACGATCCGCCGCCCGGTTCCACGCATTTCCGCGCACTCGGTTCGCCGGCTTTGCCGTCGCGATTGACGCTGACCGTGATGCACACGCGCTGGCTGCCCGTCGAGTCGACGCGGAATTCCTGTGACCGCTGCACGCTCGGTGCCGCGTCATCCACCCGCACCTGGTAAACGTCGTTCGCCTGTAGCCCGGGATCGTTCCAGGAGAACACAATGGTGCTGCCGGCCGCGTGGCCGTCGATATTGCGCACGACAGGGATCTGCCCGGCATCGGCGGTGCGCACCAGAACGACAGCCGCAAACCCGCCCAGCACCACGATCAGCACGGCGCACGCGACCATCAGCCACGTCGTTGCGCGCGACATCTTGCCTGCTTCGTGCTTTTGCGCCGTCGTGCTGAAGCCGCCAGACTCCCGCCCCGCCGTGCGCGCCGACGACGAACGCGAGCCGCGGGTGGCCTGCCGCGCCGCACGTCTGCGCTTGCCGACGGACGGATCAACCGCGATCACCCCTTTGACCCGCGTGCGGTCGTCGGGGTCGGATGCCGTCGCAACCGCCCAGTCGTCCATTGCGACTTCAAGCTGTGTCTGGGTGAGCGAGAGCTCTGCCTCCACCGATTGCAGCTCCCTGATGAACTCCAGCACGCTTCCCTGCCGCGCCGCCGGCCGCTTCGACATCGACCTCTCAAGTATGGCCTCGAGCCGCGGCGGCACGTCCGCCCGCCCGATCGGGCCCGGCTTCGCCTTTTGGATTCGCCCGATCAGCTCCGCAGGCGAATTGTCTTTGCCGTCCAGCTCGAACGGCGATCGCCCAGCAAGAAGCGAATAGACGGTCGCTCCGAGCGACCAGATCTCGCTGGCGACCGATCCGGGGGTCTCGTCGAGCAGCACCTCTGGCGCTGACCACGGGATCGACAGCCCGACCGCATCCGACAACTCGGCCTCACCGAGCGTCGAAGCGATGCCGAAGTCGCCGAGTACAGGATGCCCATATGCCGTCATCAGAATATTCGAAGGCTTGATGTCGCGATGCAGTACTCCGGCGCGATGCGCCGTCTCGACGGCGCTCGCGATCTTCACGCCGATACGCAACACCTCGGGTACGGGCACCGGATCCACCCGATAGCGCTGGTTCAGCGAAGGCGAGCACAGCTCCATCACCAGATACGGCCGACCGTCAGAAGAGACGCTGGCCTGATAGACCGTGAGGACCGACGGATGCGCGCTCAACTGCGCCATCACGTTGGCCTCGGCCTGGAACATCTGTCGAACCTGGGGTGTGACGACTTCAGAGAGCAACACCTTCACGGCGACCTGCCGTCTCGGCATGTTCTGTTCGTAGAGAAAGACGTCTGCGAAACCACCGGAGCCCAGAACACGCAAATAGGAGAATCCGGGAAGATTGGGCGGCTGCGAGGGCAACCGTCTGGCCATGGTGCCCCTTCCGCCCGTCGGCATTCGGTGTGGCCGCGGTCAACTGACCCGCTGGTCGGCAGGGGTCGTACGACAAACGTCCACTCATTGTAGGCGGGCCAACTGGTGTTCTCAGCCGATCCGCGCGGCACAGCGGCAGAAGTGAACCCCCAACTTGGGGGTCAGCACGTGGCGGTCAGTGCCTGGTGGTCGGTGCCTGGTGGTCAGTGCTTGTGTGCGCCGTGCGCGCCTTCCCGCGGCGCGCTCTCCGGCGTTTGCAGCACGTCGACGACGACGACGCTGACATTGTCGCGCCCCCCGTTGCCGAGCGCGGCATCCATCAACGCGCCCGCCGCGTCCAGCGCCGACTCACCCTCTGTCAAAAAGTGCCGGATGCCGTGCTCAGTCAGCTCCTTCGTCAGACCGTCGGAGCAAGCAAGCAAGCGCGCTCCAGCAACAACGGGAAGGTAAGAATAGTCAGGAATCGGGTCTTCGTTGAAGCCCACTGCGCGCGTGATGACGTTGCTGTGCGGGTGCACCTCGGCCTCCGCCGGTGTGATGGCGCCTGCATCCAGAAGCTCCTGCACGATCGAGTGATCGAGGGTGAGTTGCGTCAGGGTGCCGTCCAACAGTTGGTACGTCCGCGAATCACCGATGTTGAACACCAGCCAGCACACGGCGCCGTCCATCAGGGCCAGACCGATCCCGGTCACGGTCGTTCCTGTGCCCAGATCCGTTTTGCCGACGCCTCTGCCCATGTCATCGACGGCGGCGCGTAACGCTTCGTTAATCTGTTCCGTGCCGACGAAATCGTCGCGAACCTGACCAGCCAGCCGTGTGACGACCGCTGCGCTGGCGAAATCGCCTGCCGTATGGCCGCCCATGCCGTCCGCGACGGCGAACAGCGGCGACCGTGCGATGAGGCTGTCTTCGTTGGCCGCACGACGATAGCCCTTGTCGCTGAGCGCTGCCCAGCTGAGCACGACATCGCCACCATTCGAACCCGGCACGTGCACGGTGTGCCGCCTACTGCTGCGCCCAATCTGCGTCACGCGCGCTCCCCCGATTTCGGGCCCGCCGGTGAAGTCGATTGCTCAGCCGTCTTCGGGGGCATGATTTCGATGATATTACCGTCACCGATGTCGATCGTTGTGCCGACAAGCACAACGGCGGCCTCTCCCGGGTGCAGCCTCCTTGCCGTGCCACCCGGCAGTCGCACGACGGTGCCGTTTCGCGAGTGCAGATCGGTGACGACGACGAAGTCACCCTGCTGTTCGAGCCTGAGGTGCACAGCTGACACAGCAGCATCCGGAGAGTCGACGGCGATCAACTGCGTCTTCGCAGGTGAAGGCACCCGCCCGCCGACCGGGCGGCGGCCGATCACGACCGGCTCGGTCAACGCGCGCGGCGCAGACTCGCCGAGCCGAAACCGATGCGCTGACGCTAATGGGCTCGACGGCCGGCTCTGATTCGGCAGCACGGGCAGGTCGCGAACTCCAGGGCGCGGTATGAGTACGGTGTCGTCGAGCGCCGAACCGGGCCCGAGTCGTCTGGCCGACAGGATCGTGTGATCCGCACCCGCGCCGCCGCCGTCTGAAGCCTCCCGCTGGCTGCGGGCGTCGCTTGCGGCCGCCGATTCGCCGCCAACCCCGTCGGACGCGGTGAACTCAGCGGATGCGAAGCCGAGCGGTTGCAGCGACCACAACAACTGTTGCGCCCGGACGATTCCCGTGGTCAACGGTAACGCAGCGCTGCCGAGCCTGACTACCGATCGCGCCGGCCGGTCATCACCGCCGACGACGACCGCGGTCACCGAACGAAAGTCCGCAAGCATCCACGGCTGAACCGAACCGGATGCGAATCGACGCGCTCCGCCGACCGAGAAGACATCGACGACGGCGCGACCGCGAACGACCGCCGTGACCATGCGCTCGCCCTGGTCGACGACTGGCTCTGTTCCGAAAACCACGATTGCGAACGAGCGCACGCCGTCGTCGATGCCGAGTGGAATCGTGCCGACGATGTCCTCGACAGAGGCAACCGGGTCGTCGGCGCGCTGCCACAGGCTGTCGATTACCGCGCGCCCGGAGTTGTCGTCTGTTGCGTCGACTGCCGCGAGAAAAGACGCCCCTGCGACGAAAAGCCATTCGTCATGCCCGATCGTCGGAACGTGCCAGAGACAGCCCGGTCTCACGCGTGTCCTCCCCGTTGAACCATGAATCGGGCGGCAGCGGCCCGTCACACGCCCGATCGACTAGTTGCCGATGTACGACATCACATGCTTGATCCGAGTGTAATCGTCGAACCCGTAGCCGGAGAGATCCTTACCGTAGCCGGAATGCTTGAAGCCGCCGTGCGGCATCTCAGCGACGATCGGTATGTGGGTGTTGATCCACACGCAGCCGAAGTCAAGGCCCTTCGCGAATCGCATCGCCCGACCATGGTCACTGGTCCAGACCGACGATGCCAGACCGTATTGCACATCGTTGGCCCAGGACAGTGCTTGCGCTTCATCGCGGAAGCTCTGCACTGTGATGACAGGGCCGAAGATCTCGGTCTGGACGGCTTCGTCGGTCTGGCGCAGATTTGAGACGATCGTCGCCTCGTAGAAATAGCCTCGATCGCCCTGCCGATGGCCACCGACGCGCAGTTCTGCGTGATCCGGCAGCCGGTCGACGAATCCGCTGATCCGGGAAAGCTGATCAGCGTTGTTGAGCGGACCGAACAGGATGTCGTCGCGCTCGGGTGCTCCGGTCGACGCATGCGCTCGAGCGTAGTCGGTGAGAGCCTCGACGAACTCGTCGTGCACGCCCTCCTGCACGAGCAGGCGAGTCGCAGCAGTGCAGTCCTGCCCCGCATTGAAGAAGCCGGCAGCGACGATGCCCTCGACCGCACGCTCGATATTCGCATCGTCGAAGACGATGACGGGCGCCTTGCCGCCGAGCTCCAGATGAACCCGCTTGAGATCGCGGGCCGCGGCAGTGGCAACGGCCATCCCGGCGCGCACTGAACCGGTGATCGACACGAGCTGCGGCGTCGGGTGGTCGATCATCGCGGCGCCGGTGCCACGATCCCCCGTGATCACATTCAGTACGCCCGGTGGCAAGAATTCAGCCGCGACCTCGGCGAGCAGGAGTGTCGAAGCCGGCGTCGTGTCCGAGGGTTTCAGCACCGTCGTATTGCCCGCCGCCAACGCCGGCGCGAACTTCCAGACCGCCATGTTCAGCGGGTAATTCCACGGCGTCACCTGCCCGACAACGCCGATCGGCTCGCGGCGGATGAAAGAGGTGTGGTCCTTCAAATACTCACCGGCGGACTTGCCCTCCAAATTCCGCGCTGCCCCGGCGAAGAACCGGACTTGGTCCACTGACAGCATGATCTCGTCTTCGACGAGGCTCGCTCGCGGTTTGCCGGTGTCCTTCGACTCGACATCGGCGAACTCATCCGCGCGGGCCTCAATCGCATCGGCGATTCGAAACAGGGCAAGCTGTCGCTCACCGGGCGTGGTCTGGCCCCACGTCTCGAACGCACCAGCTGCGGCCGAATACGCCTCTGCGACATCGTCCGCCGTTGAGATCGGGGTGGTAGCGTACACCTCCCCGGTAGCCGGATCGATGATATTCAGTCGCTCATCGGAACGGGAGTCCGCATGGTCACCATTGACAAAATTACGGAATGCGTGCGCTGTCATGCTGAAAGTCTACTGATTTCGTTGGAAGATTGGACCGAAATGTACGGAATCCCTTGCCTACTGCCCAACTGACTGTCAGAATCAGCCTATGACAGCTACGACAGCTACGGCACGCCAGACTTCGAACAAGCCGGTGCAGTTGGACGCTGTCTCCAAATCGATCGTCGAGCAGCTCCAAGAGGACGGCCGACGTTCGTACGCAGAGATCGGCAAAGCCGTCGGGCTCAGCGAAGCAGCTGTCCGACAGCGAGTGCAGAAGCTGACGGAATCCGGTGTGATGCAGATCGTCGCAGTCACCGATCCGATGCAACTCGGCTTCTACCGCCAGGCGATGATCGGCGTCCGCGTCAACGGGGACACCCGTTCCGTCGCTGACGCGTTGGCGGCCCTCCCGGCCGTCGACTATGTCGTGCTCACAGCTGGCGCTTTCGACATCCTGGTCGAAGTCGTCTGTGAGAACGATGACGACCTCATCTCCCTGCTGAACTCGGAGATCCGCAGTATCCCGGGCGTGCTGACGACCGAGACATTCGTCTATCTCAAACTCCACAAACAGCTCTACAACTGGGGAACACGATAATCATGAGCAACACATCAACACTCGACAGTGCCACGGCGCAGTACGACAACGCTGACTTGCAGCGCAAGGCCAAGGACCATCTGTGGATGCACTTCGCGCGCCAGTCTGTGATGGAGTCGGGTGCAGGCGTGCCGATCATCACCCGCGGCGAAGGCCATCACATCTGGGACAGCAACGGCAAGAAGTACATCGACGGGCTCTCCGGCCTGTTCGTTGTGAACGCCGGCCACGGCCGCAAGCGCCTTGCCGAGGCTGCTCGGAAGCAGGCTGAGGAACTCGCCTTCTTCCCGATCTGGTCGTACGCACATCCGAACGCGATCGAGCTCGCCGATCGTCTCGCAAACTACGCACCCGGTGATCTGAACCGCGTATTCTTCTCCAGCGGAGGCGGTGAAGCGGTCGAGACCGCCTTCAAGCTCGCCAAGTACTACTGGAAGCTGCAGGGCCGCCCCACCAAGCACAAGGTCATCTCCCGTGCGATTGCCTACCACGGCACCACGCAGGGGGCGCTTGCCATCACCGGTATCCCGGACATGAAAGCGATGTTCGAGCCAGTGACTCCAGGCGGGTTCCGCGTGCCGAACACGAACTTCTACCGCGCCGACGAAGTGGGTGCGCCGTCCGACAACCTCGTCGACTTCGGATTATGGGCCGCGAACAGGATCGAAGAGATGATCCAGTTCGAAGGCCCTGAAACCGTCGCCGCTGTGTTCGTCGAACCTGTGCAGAACTCGGGCGGATGCTTCCCACCACCCCCCGGATACTTCAAGCGCGTTCGCGAGATCTGCGACAAGTACGACGTACTCCTCGTCAGCGACGAAGTCATCTGCGCGTTCGGCCGCATCGGCAGCATGTTCGCCTGTGACGACTACGGCTACGTCCCCGACATGATCACGTGTGCCAAAGCGATGACAAGCGGCTACTCGCCGATCGGCGCGACGATCATCAGCGACAAAATCTACGAGCCCTTCAAGCACGGTGACACGTCGTTCTATCACGGCTACACGTTCGGCGGGCACCCCGTGTCTGCTGCGGTTGCCCTCGAGAACCTCGACATCTTCGAGGAGGAGGCGCTCAACCAGCACGTGAAAGACAACTCCCCGTTGTTCCGCGCCGAACTGGAGACTCTGCTCGACCTGCCGATCGTCGGTGACGTTCGAGGTGACGGTTACTTCTTTGGCATCGAACTCGTCAAGGACAAGGCCACCAAACTGACATTCGACGACGACGAGTCCGAGCGATTGTTGCGCGGCTTCCTCTCAAAGGCACTGTTCGACGCGGGCCTGTACTGCCGCGCAGACGACCGCGGGGACCCCGTCATCCAGCTCGCGCCGCCGCTGACCATCGGACCGGCAGAATTCGCCGAGATTCGCGGCATCCTGCACGGCGTGCTCTCCGAGGCTTGGACCCGCATCTAGTCCCGCTGACCGCGCACGGCAAAAGTCCGCTTCAGGGCGGGAACGCACGGCACCACGAACTCAACCCCTCGTTACTGCCGCCGCGTACCCGCCCTGATCCTCTGCGGCGGCGCGCCGGGCCGGCGTGCCGGGCCGGCGTGCCGGGCCGGCGCCGTCCATTATCACTGCAACGACGACGAAGACAGGTGAGACACGATCGTGGCGAGCGACAACTACCGCACGGTGAGTTTCTGGTTCGATTCTCTCGCGGCGCGCGACAGCGATGAATTGCGCCCCCGCTCGGCGCTGATGAGCGAGACGACAGCAGACGTGTGCATCATCGGCGCAGGGCTGACCGGGCTGTGGACGGCCTACTATCTGGCGCACGCGCACCCGGAACTCTCGATCGTCGTGCTCGAAAAGGAGATCGCAGGGTTCGGCGCATCAGGGCGCAACGGCGGCTGGTCTTCGGCATTGTTCCCCGTCTCCACGACGGGATTGGCCAGATTGCACGGCATCGAAGCAGCCGTGCGCATGCGTCAGGCGATGATCGACACCGTCGATGAGATCGGTCGTGTCGTCGCCCGGGAGCAACTCGATTGCGACTTTGTGAAGGGCGGCACCGTCGCGTTCGTACGCAATCGTCCTGGCCTTGACGCGGCGCGCGAAGAGGTCGCAGAAGCTCGCCGGTTCGGCGTCGACCACGTCACGCTGTGGGGCACGGATGCGCTGCGGCGGCGGGCGCCGTCTGTCACGGCGTCCGCCGCGACATTCACGCCCGACTGCGCACGGATTCAGCCGGCAGCATTGGCCAGGGGGCTTGCCCGCGTCGTCGAGAGCCTGGGAGTACGAATCTATGAGCACACCCGCGTCACTGATTTCGGCCCTGGGCGCGTCGATGCGCTTGGCGATGGTCCGGTCTCGGTGCGTGCAGGCGCAATCGTCAACGCGACGGAAGCATATGGAAGCGCTTTGCCGAGCGTCGGACGCTCCGTCATGCCGCTGTACTCGCTGATGATCGCAACCGAACCGCTGCCCGAATCGTTCTGGGAAGGCACCGGAATTGAGCACGGACAGACCTTCACGGACTATCGGCACCTGCTGATCTACGGTCAGCGAACAGCTGACAACCGCTTTGCGTTCGGCGGACGGGGCGCGCGCTATCACTGGGGAAGTGCCATCCGCCCGGGTTACGACACGGCGACGAATGTCGCCCATCATCTGCGGCACGCACTCGTCGAGCTGTTCCCCGAGGCCCATTCTGCTCGGATCACACACCGCTGGGGCGGGCCGCTCGGTGTACCCCGCGATTGGCATGCGTCTGTCGGGTTCGCACCGGACACCCGCATCGGCTGGGCAGGAGGCTACGTCGGCGACGGCGTGAGCACAACCAATCTGGCCGGCCGCACTCTGGCCGACCTGATCACAGCGACTGATTCCGCGCTCACGAGTCTGCCTTGGGTCAATCATCGGTCACCGCGCTGGGAGCCGGAACCTCTGCGCTTTCTCGGTGCCAATGCGGGCCTTCTCGGTATGACCGTCGCCGACGCCGAAGAACGCCTCACCCGCCGTGCTTCTGTGACCGCGCGCCTGATGGCGCCTCTGATCGGCCACTAGCTAGCTGCTTGGTTGCCAGCGCGTCGACGGAATCGTCACGACTCGCCGATCCGGGTCGAGTTTCGGCCGCTCGAACGACCACTCGGGGAGCATGCCGTTCTGCAGCATCGAATCGAGTAAATCGGCCAGGCCGTAGCCGGGGTCGATCGCGCGTGCTTGCGCGATGAATCGCCCCGCGGTCGAACCGGATCCCAGTGCCCAGTGCAGCCAGGCAAGCATCGTCACCAGCGGCGCGCGCGCCGACTTTGGTGCGCACGCCGCCAGGTGCCCCAACAGTTCGATCGCTCTGCCGATGCGGCCAACATCGGGCCGAGGCATCCCGATTCCCGCAAGGCCGAGCGCCCCGTCGTCCTCAGGGGTGATGATCTCGCCGCGCTCGTGCTTCTGGTTCAAGCGGCAGGTTCGCAAACCGATTTCGCGCCCCCAGGCCCACTCGAAGAGCAACACATCGCGAAAACTGGGAAGCTCGGCCGTCAAAATGATCCGCGCTGCGAGGTCGGGTGAGATCGTGGCACCGTCGAGTTGCAGGACGAACTCGGCGAATTCGGTGAGTTCCTCCGCGGTATCCACCGAGCCGCTCTCTTCGACAACTTCTGCACACGCACCAACCTCACCGGGGCGGGATAGCTGGGGCGGCGGCTGTGCCCTCAGCCGCAGGATGGCGCGCGTGACTCGTTCTCGCCGGGCGAGGTCCGACTGTGGAAGCTCAGCACGCTCTCGCGGCGAGCGCAGCGACACTCGCTCACCTTCCGGAACCGACGTGTGGACCGCCGACTCGTCGATCATGGCCAGCGGGCGCGGCGAGTCGCGGGCATCCGATTCGTCGAAATAGGAACCCCAACCGTCGGCCGCAACGCACAGCGCGTCCTTCACTGTGAACCCGGCCGTGCGGGCGCGGCCGAGCAACAGCATCGCGAACGTCTCCCGCGGGATCCCCCCGCAGGTGTCGAACCTGTCATCGGTGTAGATGACGGGGACCACACCGTCTGCCCCGCGCACTTTGCACAGCATGCCGATGAGCGTCGTCGCCATCCGCTTATACGCGGCGTCTGCAGCGGGTTCCGGCAGATCAACGCGATACGCGCCACAGGTGCGTTTGGCATCGAAAGCGACGAGAACGAGGCTGTTCTGCGGGCGGAAGCCGACGAGTTGCGGCACCAGGGCGAGCAGGTCGTGCGGTTGAGTTGTCTTGACTATCGTCTGCATGCGAACAGCCTGTCGCAGGCACGCGCACGGGTAGAGGGCTATCGCGCGATCTGTTCACAACTCGCAGACCGCCTGCGCTGTGCATAACTCGCCGCAGGCTCGTGCCTTCCCGCGCCTTCCATTCCCGCGCCTTCCCTTCCCAGTCGTTCGCAGGAAGAAGGCAGTGCGTCAGGTCAGACGTCGTCGACGGCAGCGCCTGCGAACTGGGCGTTATACAGGGTGTAGTACGCGCCACCCGCCGCCAACAACTCGGTGTGCGTCCCCTGCTCCACGATCTGCCCGGCCTCCATCACGAGAATCAGGTCGGCGTCTCGAATGGTTGAGAGCCGGTGCGCGATGACGAAACTGGTTCGATCCTTGCGCAACGCGCTCATGGCCTTCTGCACCAGCAGTTCCGTGCGAGTGTCGACGGAGCTGGTCGCCTCATCCAAAATAAGCACGCTCGGCCGTGCCAGGAACGCCCGCGCAATGGTCAGCAGCTGTTTCTCCCCCGCACTGACATTTCCACCCTCATCGTCGAGTAGCGTGTCGTAGCCCTCCGGCAGAGAACGCACGAATCGGTCGACGTACGTCGCCTTGGCGGCCTCGACGATCTCCTTCTCGGTCGCATCCGGTCGCCCGTATGCGATATTGTCGCGAATCGTGCCCTCGAACAACCAGGTGTCTTGCAGCACCATTCCCATCCGCGAGCGCAAGTCGTATCGGGTCATCTTCGAGATGTCGTCGCCGTCGAGTGTGATTCGGCCCTTGTCGAGTTCGTAGAAGCGCATCATCAGGTTGACCAGCGTGGTTTTGCCCGCACCGGTCGGACCGACGATTGCAACAGTCTGCCCGGGCTGAGCGACCAGCGACAGGTCCGTGATCAGCGGCTGGTCCTCTGAATAGCTGAATGACACGTTCTCAAACGCAAGGCGCCCACGAGTGCCCTCGGGGCTCAATGGCTCGTCGGGGTCGTCGCTCTGCTCATCGGCGTCGAGCAACTCGAAAACCCGCTCAGCGGATGCGACGCCGGACTGCAGCAGATTGGCCATCGACCCGAGCTGGCTCAGCGGTTGAGTGAACTGGCGCGAATATTGGATGAACGCCTGCACATCACCGATCTGCATGCTGCCGGAGACCACCAGGAGTCCGCCGACGGCCGCGATCGCGACATACACCAGGTTTCCGACGAACATCATGGCCGGCATGATGATCCCGGAGATGAACTGCGCCCCGAAGCTGGCCTTGTAGAGTTCCTCGTTCTTCTGCCGGAACACCTCTTCGACCTCGCGGTGCCTGCCGAAGACCTTCACGAGAGCGTGCCCGGTGAACGCCTCTTCGATCTGCGCGTTGAGCGTTCCGGTGTGGGTCCACTGAGCAACAAACAGTTTCTGCGAGCGTTTGGCGATGACGGTGGTGATCACAAGGGTGATCGGGATCGTGACAAGTGCGATCACGGCGAGCAACGGCGACAGCAGGAACATCATCAGCAGCACGCCGACCACGGTCAGTAACGACGTGAGCATCTGACTCAGCGTCTGCTGAAGGCTCTGCGAAATATTGTCGATGTCGTTCGTCACACGGCTGAGCAATTCGCCCCGCTGCATCGTGTCGAAGTATTTCAACGGCAGCTTGTGGATCTTCACTTCGACGTCTTCACGGAGCCGGTACATTGTGCGCTGCGTCACACCGTTGAGCACGAACGCCTGCAACCAGGAGAACACCGATGCCATGATGTACAGCGCCAGAACCCAGAACAGCACGCTCGAGAGGGCTGCGAAGTCGATCCCGCTGCCCGGGGTCAGATGCATGCCGCTGAGCATGTCGGCAAGCTGACCTTGCCCGCTCGCGCGCATCCCGTCGATCACCTGTTGCTGACTGGCGCCTGCCGGCAGGCTCTTCGAGACGAACCCGGCAACGATGAGGTTGGTTCCATCGCCGAGCAACCGGGGCCCGAGCACGGAAAACCCGACGCTCAAAATCGTGAGAACGGTCACCAAGACGATCGGCCAGACCTCAGGGCGCAACCGCCCGAGCAGGCGTTTGGCGCTCGGCCCGAAGTTCATCGACTTCTCGGCAGGCATCCCCATGCCACCGAACGGGCCTCCCCGCCCCGGCCCGCGACGCACGGGCGGCCTGGCCGAGTTGCGGGTTGACGAGTTGGTGCTCATGCTGCCTCCTCGGCTGTCAGCTGCGATGAAACTATCTCGGCGTAGGTCTTCGAACTCGCGACGAGCTCCTCATGGGTTCCCTGCGCAACGATGCGGCCGTCTTCGACGACGAGGATCTGGTCGGCATCGATGATGGTCGACACGCGCTGGGCGACGATCACGAAGGTCGCGTCGCTTTCGTTTCGCCGGAGAGCACGCCGCAATCGGGCATCCGTCGCCAAATCGAGCGCCGAGAACGAATCATCGAAGATGTAGAGTTCCGGTCGCTTGACCAGGGCTCGCGCGATCGCGAGGCGCTGACGCTGCCCACCGGAAACGTTGGTGCCGCCCTGGGCGATCTCTGCGTCCAGGCCGCCATCCATCTGCCGAACGAAATCGTTCGCCTGCGCAATCTCAAGGGCACGCCACAACTCCTCGTCGCTCGCATCGGTCTTGCCATAGCGCAGGTTGGACGCCACGGTGCCCGAGAACAAATACGGCTTCTGCGGCACGAGACCGATGCGCGACCAGAGCAGGTCAGGATCCAGTTCGGCGACATCGACTCCGTCGACGAGCACGGATCCGCTTGTCGCATCGAACAATCTGGGCAGGAGATTGATCAGCGTTGTCTTACCGCTGCCGGTGCTGCCGATGATGGCCGTCGTCGAGCCCGGCTCGACACGGAAGTTGATCTCGCTCAAAACCGGCTGCTCTGCACCGGGATAGGCGAACCCGACTTCGAACAGTTCGATCGACCCGTGCTCCGACAGTGTCTGAACGGGCTTGGCAGGTGGGCGCACCGTTGACTGGGTGTTCAGCACTTCGCTGATCCTGTCTGCACAGACGGCCGCACGGGGAACCATCACGAACATGAAGGTGGCCATCATCACAGCCATCAGAATCTGCATCAGGTAGCTGAGGAAGGCCGTCAAGGTTCCGACCTGCATGGAGCCGTCCTCGATCCGGAACGCTCCGAACCAGATCACCGCGACGCTCGAGACGTTCAGCACGAACATGACGGTCGGAAACATCAGCGCGAAAAGCCTGCCCGCCTTCAGGGCGGTCTCCGTGACGTCGGCGTTCGCCTTCGCGAACCGCTTCGTCTCGATGTCTTCACGCACGAACGCGCGAATCACGCGGATGCCGGTGAGCTGTTCGCGCAGCACCCGGTTGACCGCGTCGATGCGCTTCTGCATCCGGCGGAATTGGGGCACCATGCGCCAGATGATCAGGATGACGGCGATCAACAGAACGGGAACGCTGACGGCGATCAGCCAGGACAACTCGAGATCCTGGTTCATGGCCATGATGATGCCGCCGATACACAGGATCGGAGCCGAGACGAGCAGCGTACAGGTCATCAGCACGAGCATCTGCACCTGTTGCACATCGTTCGTGTTGCGGGTGATCAGCGACGGTGCGCCGAAGTGTGTCACCTCGCGTTCTGAGAACTCTCCGACCCGGTTGAACACCGCGCTGCGCAGATCGCGGCCGACGCCCATCGCCGCCTTCGCGCCGAAGTACACGGCGGCGACCGCACAGGCGACCTGAGCAAGCGTGATGAGCAGCATCACCCCGCCGAGCTGCAGGATGTAACCGGTATCACCCTTGATGACACCATTGTCGATGATGTCTGCGTTCAATGTCGGCAGATACAACGATGCGATGGATTGCGCGAGTTGGAAGATGACGACCGCGAGCAACAATCGCCAATGCGGTCGAAGGTAGCGCCTAAGAAGCTTCAGAAGCATGTGTCGTCCTCGTTCGTGGTCTGATGGCGTGTGGTGGTCGGATGCGCGGCATCCGCCGGATCTGCAGCATCCGTCGAGCTCGCAGCATCCGTCGAGTTTGGCGCATCAGGTGGCGCATCTCCGACGATGCCGTAGAGCACGATATCGGTGAGCTCGTCGAGCGTGAATCCGACAGACTCATTGAATTGAGGGATCGACGTGGAGAACGCGACAAGGCGCAGCAGCGCTCCGATGCGATCCGCCGGCAGGTTCAGCCGATCGAGCTCGGGTTGAACCAGCCCAGCTACGATACCGGCATAATTGCTTCGAGACTTGTCGCGCGCGAACTCGGGCCGCTCGTTGTGGCCGAGTGCGGACATCATGGCGAGCACGCCGCTGAAACGCGCCTGCAGAATGCCGATGGCAGCCTTGATCTTGTCCCTGAGCGGATCCTGCGGCGAAATGTGCGCAAGCTGCGCACGCATCGGCTGCGGATCGAAGTACTTCTCCACGGCCGCCCTGATCAGGGTTTCTTTGTCACCGAACGCCCTGAAGATCGTGCCCTCCGCGATCCCGGCTTCCTCCGCGATCTGGCGAGAAGTGATATTCGCACCATGTTCGAGCAGTAGCGGGATGACTGCGTCGACGATCATCGATTGACGGTCTTCGACCGGCATCGGGCTTGCACGGCGTGTTGTGGTTTCCACCACAGAATTCTAAGTGAGTGTGCGCTCACTCCGCAAGCAGAACTTCGGTCAGGCAGCCTTGGCGCAGACCCAACCCTCCGGCATCCGTCCCGCGCTCAGGAACGCACTCAGCTCAGCGCTGGCCTCCTGGGAGAGCACCGTGTCGGCTTGCGTATAGATGATCGGCTCCTCTTTGGAGTTGTGCGCATCCAACTGGGCCAGCAAACCCTGGCAGGCGGCCAACACCGCCTCGTCATCGGAGTCGGCCGCGATCAGTGCTTCCACCGAATCCATCGTCGCCCACAGTTCGCCGTGCTCGCGCAGCATGACGAAGATCGGCATCATCATGCCGTGTTCCCGCAACGGAGGGAACAGGAACTCCTCCTCCAGGTAGATATGGCGCCGCAGCCCGGTCATTGCGCGGGTCAACGGCTCCGTGTCGGTGCTGCCGACGGCGAGGCCGGCCGTAAACGCCTCGATTCCGCCATCGATATCACGGTGCTCGCGTTCCAACGCGCTGCCCAGTGTTGCCGCTGCCATCTCTTCTTCTTCCTTCTTCTTCTTTGTTCGCTTGTTCGCGTGTTCGCGCGTTCGCGTGTTCGCTTAGTCGCCGGATTCGCGTGTTCGCGTGTTCGCGCATCCGCCCGTTCGCGGTGTGACGGCGCGCACCTGGTGCCGTGATGACCGATCGTCTCGAGGCTACGCCCTCCTCATTCGCCAAGCAGCGTTGCGTCGAACGATTTCGGTCCGGCAACCCCGTCTTCACGCCAGATCACGCGCACACGGGGCGGAGGTCCGCCACGCGAGGCCAGCACGCGGAATTGCAGGTGATCTCCCGGCGGCACATCGCGTGGAATCACCTCATCTGGCCGCACGTACTTCGGCGGTTGGGTGGCGTCGGTCAAGAGCGCAGAATGCGCGCTAGCCGAGCCGATGTTGCGCATCAACCAGCTCGCGGGCTTGACCTGCTCCAGCTGCCAGGCGACAGGATCCTGCACAGCGGATGCCTGCGGCAATTCCGCGCGGAGCGCACCGCGTCCGCCTCGCTCGCCCGCGCCTGCTCCCGGGCCCGCGCCTGGGCTGGCATCTGGGCTCGCGTCTGGGTACGCACCGGGGCCGTCAACGCCGTCGGTCCCGATCGAGCGCTGAACCTGGGCGAGCGCACCGGTGGCCGTGTCTGCGTCGAGCCGCGCACGGTCGGCATCAGCCCGTGCCTTCTCGGCATCCTCCTGGGCAGCCGCAGCGTTCGCCTGTGCCTGCACGATGCTCTGCCGGGCTTGGGTGGCCTGATCCAGCGCTGTCGCGGCGTCGCTGCGGGCGTCACCGGCACGCTCGACGGCTTGAACCGCGTCGCTCAACGCGACCTCGGCGCGTTCGCCGGCACGCGCCGCCGCAGCGGCCGCGATCCCAGCCTTCTCTTCTGCCGAGCGGGCGCGTACCGCTGCGACCACGGCAATTCCAACGGCGACCAACGCAACGACCAGCGCAACGACATCCAACATGCTCACGTAAGCAGTTTATGGCTGTGCCGCCGGCCGTCGGCCGCTGCTCGGATCCGCTCAGTCGGTGAACAGTGCCGAAATCTCAGCAATGTCCTCGATCGTCGGATGCCACGCGGTCGCCGCCTGCGCATTCTGTACGATCTGCTCCGGTTTCGTCGCACCTGCGATCACACTCGTGAGCCCGGGCTGCGCAAGCAGCCACCCGAACGTCGCCTCGAGCATGCTGACCTCGTGGGCCTGGCAGAATTGCTGATAGCGCTCGATCGTGTCCCACGGGGCGTTGTCGGCGAGATGCTTGCGGATCATCATGATCCTGCTATCCACGGGCCCACCCGACCGTGAGAATTTTCCGGTGAACAATCCGTTGTAGAGCGGAAAGAACGGCAGAAAGCCGAGCCCATACTGGTTGACAGCGGGCAGCACGTCGCGTTCGGCGTCCCGCGCTAAGAGGCTGTATTCATTCTGTGCAGACACGAAACGCGGATGCCCACCGAGGCGCGCGGTGAATTCGGCCTCCGCAATCTGCCAGCCCGTGAGATTGGAATGTCCGATGTAACGCACTTTCCCCTCGCGGATCAGGTCGTCGAGCGTGGCAATCGTCTCCTCGATCGGCGTACTCGGGTCGGGCTGATGCAATTGGTACAAATCGATCCAGTCGGTCTGCAACCGTTGTAGCGATGCCTCGACCGCACGTCGGATGTAGCGCCGCGAACCGCGCGCACCCCAATCCGGGCCGTTCGCACCCTGCATGTCCATGCCGAATTTCGTGGCGAGCACGATTCGTTCGCGCTTGCCCTTCAACGCGTTGCCCATCAACGTCTCAGACAGCCCGCGCTCGGCCCCGTAGATGTCTGCCGTGTCGAACAGTGTCACGCCCGCATCGATCGCCGCGTCGATGACCGCGTTCGTTCCCTGCTGAGTTTCTGACGCCGTACCGCTTCGGCCGAAGTTATTGCAGCCGATTCCGATCGTGGAAACCACCAGGCCGGATGAGCCGAGGTTTCGGTACTCGATTTCTGCCATGCGTCAAGGCTATCGGTCGGCTCACCCGGGCTCGCCTCTGCGGTTTCGGACGGCTGGAGCGCGCGCGACGCTGGAACCCGGGGTTCGACTTGCCCTCCACAGCAAGCTGGCCGCGCTGGTTCTCCCCCAACAAGCACGGTCGGCGAGCGGTGTTCGATCCGCCCCGATACCGTCGCAGCATGACCGAAACATTCGACCACATCGTCCGCATCGAAAGCCCGATCGGTCGGCTCGAACTGACCAGCGACGGCGCCCGACTGAACTCACTCACCATTGCGCGCGGTGGAGTGCTGCCTCACGACGACAGACCAGAGCGAAGCTCGCGCGTTCTGGAGCGCGCGCACCGACAACTTGACGGCTACTTCGAATGCACGCGGCGGTCATTCACCATCCCGTTGGCGTATGCCGGCACCCCTTTCCAGAGGCTGGTCTGGCAGAGAATCGCCGCCTTGCGGTGGGGAGAGCGCACCTCCTATCGAGAACTGGGCATTGATATCGGCAGACCCGAGGCGTGTCGGGCCATCGGCGGCGCGGTCGCGGCCAATCCGCTGCCGATCATCATCGGCTGCCACCGCGTCTTGTCCTCGACCGGGCGCGTCGTCGGCTACACCGGAGGAGAGGGCATCCCGACCAAACTCTGGCTGCTCGAGCATGAGGCCATCACGCTCGCCGCTTGAGCCCGGCCTCGCTGCATGGTGTCCGCCGCGACCATCCGGTCACATGCGGAAAGTGTGTTGTGGCAGCGTCGCTTCGCGAGAGGTCGGACCGGCGGCCGCTCACCTGGCGATCGCGCCGACGCTTGAGTGACAATCGTCATTGCACGTGCCCGACCGCAGGCAATAGACGACAGGTGTCACACAATCGGGCGATCGCACTCAGCCGCATAGGGGATGCAGTCTGGGAACGCGATCACGCCGGTCCGACAAACGTGGGGCACTGACGCATGACCTCTGGAGTCACACCGGCCCCGGTTTCAGCTCGGATGTCCTCCGCTCACTCCGCACGACGAATAACTGCTCAGTATTGACCGAACTATTCTGAGCTTAGCTCAGTTTCCCATGATGCCGCTGCTAGGTAAACGATGCGTTCCGAATTACCCCCGCAATTGGGGGCGAGCCGTCTCACACGATCAAGCACAACTCGTCGAGCTCTCCCGGACCCTTGCCGACTCCGGGTTCGAGCCGGAAGCCGTGCTGCGCTGCACATGCCACCAGGTGCTCGACGGATTCGAACTCGACACCGGCTTGCGCGAGAACACGCACCAAAGCGCCCTTCGCGTGCTTATTGAAGTGGTTCAGCGCGCGCCGCCGCCCGGTGCCGTCTGTGGTGACCACGCGCAGGAACGCCGCGGTGGCGCGTCGTGGTGCTGGCCCGAGTCGGGCATACGCCTCGCTGCGCGCGTCCAGAATCAGGCCGGTCTCCGCTGCGAGCGCGGATGCGATCGATTCCGCCCAGTGCGACTTCAGCCGGATGCCGGGCAGCCGCGAGTCATGAGACATCCGGTATGCCGGGATGGCGTCGAGCGCGCCGACCGGTCCGAGCAACGCCGAATGCACGACGACATTGCGCCCGAGGTAGGCGCGCGCTTCGCTGGGCAGCGTCTGAGCATCGAGTGCGTCGAACAACACGCCTGTGTAGCGATCGACGGCGGGCCGGGTGCGCGATCGGGTGACCGACCGGTTGTGCTCGACCTCGCCGTGTTGGGTCGGTCCGAGCGAGAGTGCCGCGATCGACGCCTCCCTGTCGCGAGCGAGTTCACGAAGCGCCCGCACGGTCGTTCTGCGCAGACGATTCAGTTGACCGTAGCGCAACTGCCGATAGTCAAGTTTGGACCCCTCCGTGCCACCGTCGCGCTTGGTCTCGGACGGTGGGAGCAGGATCAGCACCGCGTCACGTCAGCGGTCGAGGAAGGCGAGTGCCGCTGCCACGTTCTGCCCGAGCGGATCCACGGTGTCCAGAGTGATGCGCGGCAGCGAAGCGGCAGCACCCTTCCACTCCTGATAGTCCTCAAGGCTCTGTTCGACCGCGCGGCGAGACTCCTCCTGCAGCTGCGGCAGGCGCTGGATGCGCTTCTCGAGTCTGCGACGATGCAGTCCTTCGTCTGAACACACCACCTCGATCACACGGAGCGCAACATCGGCGCGCGCCGCTAGTTCGCGCCATTGCAGCCGGGCGGGTTCAACAGCGTTGACGGCATCGACGACGACCGTACGCCCCGACATCAGCACCTGTTCGGCGAGCGTGCCTGCCACGAGATACGCGGCCAATCCGGTCGGTTGGTCTGGATCGATGCCTGCCTGCAGGATGCTGGACTCGATCGGGTCGACGGAGACGATCGTGGCGTTCAATCTGGCACCGATCACCTCGGCGATGGTCGTCTTGCCCGCGGCCGGCAGACCGGCCATCGCGACGAGTATCGGGATGCTGACATCTCCGAATTGACGTTCCATCGCCGTAGCCAGTGCCATGCTTCTAGACCAGTTCCGCCCGACCTGCGACGACCGTCACGGAATCGTTCTCCACAGACAGAAATCCGTCAGAGGCGTCTGCCGTGATCTTCTCGCCGCCGGGCAATGTGACACGCACTTCGCCGTGCGCGAGAATCGCCAGAAGTGGTTCGTGGCCGGCCAGGATACCGATTTCGCCCTCGACGGTTTTTGCCACCACCATCGTCGCGTCGCCCGACCACACCTCGTGGTCGGCCGACACAACACTCACATTCAGCGGCGCCGCCATGCTTACCCGTTCTCCTTCTGGATCTGAGCCCACTTCTCTTCGACGTCGGAAATCGCACCGACGTTGAAGAAGGCCTGCTCAGAAACATGGTCGAACTCGCCGCGAGCGATCGCATCGAACGACTCGACCGTGTCTTTCAGTGGCACGGTTGAGCCCTCCACTCCGGTGAACTTCTTCGCCATGTAGGTGTTCTGCGACAGGAACTGCTGAATGCGACGTGCGCGCTGCACGGTGATCTTGTCTTCTTCTGACAGCTCATCGACACCGAGGATCGCGATGATCTCCTGCAGTTCCTTGTTCTTCTGCAAGATTTGCTTGACAGTTGTCGCGACACGGTAGTGGTCCGCGCCGAGGTACCGCGGGTCGAGGATGCGGCTGGTCGAGGTCAGCGGGTCCACGGCAGGGTACAGGCCTTGCGAGGCGATCTCGCGCGAAAGTTCGGTTGTCGCATCAAGGTGAGCGAACGTGGTCGCGGGGGCCGGGTCGGTGTAGTCGTCGGCCGGCACGTAAATCGCCTGCAGCGAGGTGATGGAGTGGCCGCGAGTCGAGGTGATGCGCTCCTGGAGCACGCCCATTTCGTCGGCGAGGTTGGGCTGGTAGCCCACCGCAGACGGCATGCGACCGAGCAGGGTTGACACCTCGGAACCCGCCTGAGTGAACCGGAAGATGTTGTCGATGAACAACAGCACGTCCTGATTCTGCACATCGCGGAAATACTCGGCCATGGTCAGTGCACTCAGCGCGACCCGCAGACGCGTTCCCGGCGGCTCGTCCATCTGGCCGAACACGAGTGCCGTCTTGTCGAAGACCCCTGCCTCCTCCATTTCATGGATGAGGTCGTTGCCCTCACGGGTGCGCTCGCCCACTCCGGCAAACACAGAGACACCACCGTGGTTCTGCGCGACGCGCTGGATCATCTCCTGGATGAGCACGGTCTTGCCGACGCCGGCGCCGCCGAACAGGCCGATCTTGCCGCCCTGTACGTATGGCGTCAGCAGGTCGATCACCTTGATGCCTGTCTCGAACAGCTGCGTTTTCGACTCGAGCTGATCGAATGCCGGCGGCTTGCGGTGGATTGGCCAACGCTCGGTGATCTCGATCGTCTCTCCGGGCACGCCGTTCAGGATCTCGCCTGTGACATTGAAGACCTTGCCCTTGGTGACGTCGCCGACCGGCACCGTGATCGGGCTTCCGGTGTCGCGCACTTCCTGACCGCGCACGAGTCCGTCGGTCGGCTTCAGTGCGATGGCGCGCACCAGGTCGTCACCAAGGTGCTGCGCGACCTCGAGCGTGATCTCGTGCGCCTCTTCCTCGTCTCCGGTGAAGTTGATCGTGGTCTTCAGCGCGTTGTAAATTCCGGGAATCGCATCGTGCGGGAACTCGATGTCGACGACGGGGCCCGTGACGCGGGCAATCCGGCCGACTGAGCCGCCGGCCTGCTTCCTCGCACCCTCGGCCGGGTCGGTGGCGGTCGGCGCGCTTGCGGTCGGTGTCATGTCTTGTTCTCTCTCTGCATACCTGAACAGAATGCGGGTCTCATACGTAACGTTACTTAGTGGAGGACGCCAGCGCGTCGGCTCCACCGACGATCTCGGAGATCTGCTGAGTGATCTCGGACTGGCGGGCGTTGTTCGCCAGACGCGTGTAGTTGGTGATCAGCTTGTCGGCATTATCGCTCGCGGACTTCATCGCCTTCTGTGTGGCGGCGTGTTTGGCTGCAGCAGATTGCAGCATCGCATTGAAGATGCGGCTTTCGATGTAGACAGGGAGCAGCGCGTCGAGCACCGTTTCCGCTTCAGGCTCGAACTCATAGAGCGGGAGGGCGGCACCGGCCTCCGGTTCCTCAACGCCTTCGACTACCTCAAGGGGCAGAAGACGCACGACCTCCGGAGTTTGCGTGAGCATGCTGATGAAGCGGTTGTAGACGATGTGGATCTCATCCACCCCGCCCTGGTCCGTCGGCTGCAAGAAGCGGGCCACGACCTCGGCACTGATCTCTTTGGCGACTTCGAACTGCGGATTGTCCGTGCCACCGACCCAGTAACGCTCGATGGCGCGCTTGCGGAAGTTGAAATATGCCACCGACTTGCGGCCGACCAGATAGTGCACGACGTCTTTGCCCTGAGCGTGCAGCCGGGCCGTCAATTCACCGGCCTCGCGCAGCACATTCGTGTTGAAGGCACCGGCCAACCCGCGGTCCGACGCGAAGATGACCACGGCGGCTCGATCGATTCTCTCCGGCTCCGTGGTCAAAACATGGTCGATGTTCGAGTACGTCGCGACCGCTGAGACGGCTCGAGTGACGGCACGCGCGTACGGCGTCGACGCGGCGACACGGGCCTGGGCTTTCTGAATCCGGGATGCGGAGATCAGCTCCATGGCACGAGTGATCTTCTTAGTCGTCTGGGCAGACTTGATCTTCTGCCGGTAGACGCGAAGTTGCGCTCCCATGTCTCTTCTGCCTTTCTGCTAGTGCTGGCTCAGCCTGCTCGTTCTCGATCAGCGCTTCTGGCGAACGATCTGCTCCTGGGCGATGTCCTCTGGCGCGATCTCCTCGAAGTGCTCGGAACCGGGTGCGATCAACGGCTTGCCTTCTCCTGTCTGGAATTCGAGCTTGAACGCGTCGACCTCCTTGTCCAGCGCGGCGACGGTGTCGTTGTCGAGCACGTTCGTGTCACGCAGCGTGTCGAGGATTTTCGTGTTGCGACGCAGGTGGTCGAGCAGTTCGCTCTCGAAGCGCAGGATGTCCTCCACCGGCACCTCATCGAGTTTGCCGTTCGTGCCGGCCCAGATCGAGACGACCTGATCCTCGACAGGGTACGGGTCGTACTGCGGCTGCTTAAGCAGCTCGGTCAGACGAGCTCCGCGCGCCAGCTGGCGACGACTGGCCGGGTCAAGGTCCGAAGCGAACATCGCGAATGCTTCGAGTGCCCGGTACTGGGCCAACTCGAGCTTGAGCGTACCGGAGACCTTCTTGATGCTCTTGACCTGTGCGTCGCCACCAACACGTGACACCGAGATGCCGACGTCGACAGCGGGCCGCTGGTTGGCATTGAACAGATCGGACTGCAAGAAGATCTGACCGTCTGTGATCGAGATGACGTTCGTCGGAATATACGCGGACACGTCGTTCGCCTTGGTCTCGATGATCGGCAGTCCCGTCATCGATCCTGCGCCGAGCTCGTCGGAGAGCTTCGCACAACGTTCGAGCAATCGGGAGTGCAGATAGAAGACATCCCCGGGGTAGGCCTCGCGTCCCGGTGGGCGGCGCAGCAGCAGCGAAACCGCGCGGTACGCCTCCGCCTGCTTCGACAGGTCGTCGAAGACGATGAGCACGTGCTTGCCGCCGTACATCCAGTGCTGGCCGATGGCGCTGCCTGTATACGGTGCCAGGTACTTGAACCCGGCCGGATCCGACGCGGGGGCGGCGACGATAGTGGTGTACTCCATCGCGCCTGCGTCTTCGAGCGCACCCTTGACCGACGCGATCGTCGAACCCTTTTGGCCGATCGCCACGTAGATGCAGCGCACCTGCTTGTTCGAGTCGCCCGACTCCCAGTTGGCCTTCTGGTTGATGATCGTGTCGATCGCCAGTGCCGTCTTGCCGGTCTGCCGGTCACCGATGATCAACTGCCTCTGGCCGCGGCCGATCGGGATCATCGCGTCGATCGCCTTGATGCCGGTCTGCAGCGGTTCGTGCACACTCTTGCGCTGCATGACGCCGGGCGCCTGCAGCTCCAGAGCCCGGCGACCCTCCGACGCGATCTCCCCAAGGCCGTCGATCGGTGCGCCGAGCGGGTCGACGACGCGACCGAGATACGCATCCCCGACCGAGACGGAGAGAACCTCGCCGGTGCGGGTGACCTCGAGGCCTTCGACGATGCCGGTGAACTCGCCGAGCACGATGACGCCGACCTCGTTCTCATCCAGGTTCTGGGCGAGTCCGAGCGTGCCGTCCGCGAAGCGGATGAGCTCGTTGGCCATGACGCCGGGCAGACCTTCGACGTGGGCGATGCCGTCCGCAGCATCGATGACGTGGCCGACCTCGGTCGCACTCGCCTTGTTCGGCTCATACGACGTAACGAAAGCCTTCAGCGCATCCCGGATCTCCTCGGGGCTGATGGTGAGTTCTGCCATGTTTGTTCCCTATCTGTGTGGGACGATGTCGTCCCGAACGTCTCTCAAAGAATCCGAAACTCTTCGGGCTAACCCGCGAGTTGAAGCTTTACGTCGTTGATGCGTGTGGCAATGCTGCTGTCGATCACGTCGTTGCCGATCTGCACGCGCAACCCGCCGATCAGAGCGGGGTCAATGACCTCGTTGATGCGCAGTTCTCTGTCGTATTGCACGGAAAGCCCGGCAATGAGCCGATCACGCTGATTCGCGCTGAGTGGTCGCGCACTGGTGACCGTTGCAATCGACAGTCCGGACTGGTCCGCGATGATCGCTGCCGTCTGTCGCAGTGCGATCCGGATGCTTCGCCCGCGCGGCTGCGACACGAGCTGCCGGACGAGCGCGATGGTCTGCTCCGACGCCTTGCCCTGCAGCAAGCGCTGAACCAACTCAGCCTTTGAATCAGGCGACGCCAACTTACTGCGCAGTGCCAGTTCCAGTTCGGCATTGCCGGTGACCGTGTGGCCGAACGCGAGCAGTTCGTCGTCCAGCGGCACCTGCGCCGGAGTGGACTGGGCGATCGCGCGGATGCCGATCTCCTCGATGCCGGCCAGTAGGTCATTCTGGTTCGACCAGCGGTGCGTGGCAATCGCCGAAAGCAACGAGAGAGTCTGGGCGGAGACATGTGCACCGAAAACGCGCGCGAGCACATCCGCTTTCGCATCGTTACCGGCCGACGGGTCCGCAAGCAGGGCACGCAATTGCGCTGACTCGCCGAGCACGCGCTCCGCCGCGAAGAGTTCGCGAGCGGTTGCCAGATCGGCCCCGCTGCCGAGCGACGCTAGCGCCTGCCGCGAGGCTGCCAATGCTTGGACTGTCGCACTTCCCATTAGGTGGTCGATCCTGCCTTACGCGCATCGTCGGCCTGAAGCTCTGCAAGGAATCGGTCGACGATCCCCGCCGCCGTCTTGTCGTTCTCCAGGCTCTCGCCGATCACGCCGGATGCGAGGTCCAGTGCGAGAGAACCGACTTCGTTGCGCAGCGAGATGGCCGCAGCGTGGCGCTCCGCCTCGATCTGTGAGTGCGCAGATGCCGTGATGCGAGCGGCTTCAGCAGATGCCTGGTCCTTTTGCTCTTCGAGAATTCGCTTGCCGTCTTCACGAGCCTGGTCGCGGATTCCTGCAGCTTCGCTCCGGGCGTCCGCGAGCTGTGCGGTGTACTGCTCGAGCAACGCTTCCGCTTCATGCTGAGCCGCTCCGGCTTTCTCGATGTTTCCTTCGATCGCTGCCGAACGTTCGTCGAGCATCTTCTGCATCCGAGGAAGCACGAGCCTCCAGAAGAAAATGAGAATGATGATGAAGCAGACTGCTGACCAGACCAGGTCACTTCCCGCCGGGACCAGCGGGTTGGGAGACGCTTCGGCCACCACAACGAGCCCTGTGTGAAGCATCATGCCTCCTTAATCGCTACGTCGTGAATGGTTGTCAGGCTGTCATGAAGAAGTACGTCGCGATACCGATGAACGCAAGCGCCTCGGTGAATGCGATACCGATGTACATCAGAACCTGCAGCCGGCCTGCGAGTTCGGGTTGCCTGGCGACGGACTCGACGGTCTTGCCGACCACGATGCCGATACCGATACCGGGGCCGATCGCGGCAAGGCCGTAACCGACCGTACCGATGTTTCCACTGATCGCAGCGATAACGCTGGTGTCCACGTTGGTTTCCTTCCGTGATGGTGAGTCGAGCGGGCGCCCGACTCGGTTAGTGCTCTTCAGCCAGCGCGAGCTGGATGTAGACGGTTGTGAGCAGGGCAAAGATGTAGGCCTGCAGCAAGATGATCAACAGTTCGAACACGGTGAAGGCGAATCCGAAGGCGAAAGTGCCGATTGCGAACAGCTTGAAAATCCCCGGCGATTCCAGCAGGAACCAGGTGGTGCCCGTGAAGAACAGCACGAGCAGGAGGTGGCCGACGATCATGTTCATCATGAGTCGAAGGGTGAGCGTGAATGGTCGTACCAGGAACGTGGAAATGAATTCGATCGGTGTGATCAAGAGATACAACGGCTTGGGCACACCGGCAGGGAACAGTGAGTTGCGGAAGAAATTGCCCGGACTCTTCTTGACGCCGGCGTAGATGAACGCCACGTAGGCGATGAGGGCAAGCAATGCCGGCACACCGATGACGGAAGTTCCTGCGACGTTCAACCCCGGGATGACGCCCGTGACGTTCATCGCGAAGACCATGAAGAAGACGGCGGTGATCAATGGCAGAAAACGGCGGCCGTCTTTCTTGCCAAGCAGATCCTCCGCAATGCTGACCCGAACGAAGTCGAGGGCCATTTCGATCAGGTTCTGCCCTCGGCCCGGCACGAGTTTGAGACGACGGGTGCCCAACCAGAAGACCAAGACGAGCGCGACCAGCGCAATGAAACGAACCAGGATGATCCTGTTGATCTCAAATGCTGTTCCCTGAAACAGAAAGACCGGCGGAAAAAACTCGTCGATAGAGGGCCCTACGAAGGGCGGGACGTCAGTGGCAGTCTGAACAAGCAGGTGCACAGCGTTAGCTAACAGCGCTATCTCCTGATTTTGATGCGAGCATTCACAGCCCGGCAGAGGAACATGAAAGGATTCTGAAACGCCTCGCGGACCCACGAAAAATCGCGGCACAAGGCGGTTAACCTAAGCGCTACCTTACTAGAAAACCGCTCTCACCACGAATCGAGATCGCCTGCTATTCGCGCTCAGGGCTGGTCTTCTCCCTGTGTTTCCTGCGTCGGTTGCGGCAGGGTGACATCGCTCGCGTATGGCACTCTGCTGCGCGCGACGACGACCACATCGACCACCAGGGATCCGACCACTCCGGCAACAATGCTGATGAAAAGGATCAGCGGATTCACCCATGGCTGCCCCTTCAGTGCGATCGACAGCACGATGAAAACCACGAACTTGATCAGCCAGGAGCCGAGCACGATCCCGAAGAACGCGCCAACGAACAGGTCTGTGCCGGTGAAGCGGTTCGCAAGCAGGATGCTTGCGGCAGTGATGCCGGTGAAGACCAGGGCCATGGCGGTGCCGATCAGCGCGCCGACCACACCCGGACCGCCCGCAACGATGGCTCCGATGACGCCCATCACGACCGCGATCGCCAGCGCCAGGAGGGCGCCGTACTTCAAAGCCCGTTTGAGCACCGGATTCGACGTTGGTACCGTGCGCGAATTCGGGGCGGGCTGCGAGGGTGTCGTGCTGGTCATCGTGCGTCCTTGTTCACTGTGTTCACTGTGGGCTGAAGCGGTGGCTGCTCACGCGCGGGCTCGCCTGCGAGGGCGGCATCGCCCGCGGTGGCCGGCGGCAGACCGGTCTTCTTCCGACCGAGCGGTGCGAGCGTGATCGCCGTGCACACGATCAAACCGACGGCGAGGAACCCGATTGGGATCCAGATCTGACGCGCCACGAAGAAGAGCAAGCAGCCGATCGAGATGACAGCAGTCCAGCCGTAGAAGATGAGCACGGCGTGCAGGTGCGAATGCCCCATGTCGAGCAGTCGGTGGTGCAGGTGTTTACGGTCAGCGCTGAACGGGGATTTGCCCGCCTGCAGCCGGCGCACAACGGCCAGCCCGAAGTCCAGCAGCGGAATCACCAGGATGGCGAACGGAAGGATGATCGGGATGAAGGTCGGAAGCAGGTTCGAGCGCCCGAGCCCCTCAATGGCGGTCGTGTTCAGCTGCCCGGTCACGGCGATCGCGCTGGTCGCCATCAGCAGACCGACGAGCATTGCGCCGGTGTCACCCATGAACATCTTCGCCGGGTGCCAGTTCAACGGCAGGAATCCTGCGCACGCTCCAACCAGGATCACGGCGATGACGGAGGCGAGGCTGAAATAGTTCGACGGGCTTGTCCGCACGGTGAGCAAATAGCTGTAGAGAAAGAACACACCGTTGGCGATGAGCGCGACGCCGGCGACCAGTCCGTCGAGCCCGTCGATGAAATTGATGGCGTTCATCACCAGGACAATCGCGATCACCGTCATCGCGACGCTCATCCAAGGCGAACCGACCGTCATGCCGCCGATCGGCAGCGAGTAGATCTGCACGCCGAGCCAGGCGACCAGTCCAGCTGCGACGAACTGCCCTGCGAGCTTGGTCATCCAGTCGAGATCCCACAGATCGTCGGCGATCCCGACGAGCACGATCAACAGCGCGGCTCCGAGGATGGCGAAGACCGGCGCGGGGTCTGCGAACACGACCCCGACGACCGAGATGCGAGACGAAGCGAGATAAGCGATGCCGAACGCCACGACGATGCCGAGGAACATCGCAACACCGCCCAGCCGCGGTGTCGGCCGCGTGTGCACGTCACGCGATCGGATCGCGGGATACAGCTTGAACCGCAGCGCCAGCTTGTAGACCACCACCGAGAACCCGAAGGTCACGATGGCGGTTGCCAGTGCGAGCAGAACCAGGAAGGTCACGTCGCGGACGCACCCTCGTCTTCGAGCACGTCACCGACGACGTCACGCAATTGCCCATCCGAGATGACACCGTGCCGAAGAATACGCAGGCCGCCCGTTCCCGCGGCCAGCTGCGTCGCGTCGACGATGGTGGACGCCTCGTGCGCGAAATCGCCGTCCGGATCAACCATTCCGACACTGCCGCCGTCCAGATAGACAGCAACCGAATCGCCGAGCATGCGTTCGGCATCCTGTGCGGTGTGTGCAGCCGGTTCGCCGGTGAGATTCGCCGACGAAACGGCCAATGGGCCGGTCTCGGCAAGCAGTTCCAACGCGATCGTGCTACTCGGCATCCGCAACGCGACCGTGCCATGAGTCTCGCCGAGATCCCACGCAAGCGACGGCTGCGCTGGCAGCACCACAGTCAATCCGCCCGGCCAGTAGGCAGCCACCAACGCCCGAACTTCATCAGGAATCTCTGTGGCCAGGGCATCCAACGTGGGAAGGCCCGGGATGAGCACCGGCGGCGGCGACTGACGGCTGCGCCCCTTCGCCGCCAACAGCCGTGCGACGGCCGTCGCGGTGAAAGCATCTGCGGCGAGACCGTACACGGTATCGGTCGGGATGACGATGAGTTCGCCTCGCCCGATGGCGGCGCGCGCCAATCTGGTGCCGGTGAGAAGTTCGGTGTTGACGGAGCAGTCGTAAAGTGTGGGCATGTCGGCACAATGATAGTTGAGGCTGCTCAGGCGATACTGGACGCGATGAACCTCTACTTCTTCGATTGTGATGACACGCTCTACGATTACGACTTCCGCAAGCGGCTGCCCGCCCTGGCCCGACTGACAGGGGCTAGCGAGTATCACCTCGCATCGACCTGGTGGGCCGGTGGCCACGAACGCGCTGCAGAGGCAGGCGTGTACACAACCAGCGAGGAATATCTGAAAGCCTTTCGCCTGGTGACAGGGGCAAAGCTCAGCCTCGACCAGTGGCGGCGTTCCCGAGCCAGCGCGATGACCGCGATCCCAGGCAGCATCGCCGCACTCCGCTGGGCCGCGGGCCACGGAACAACCTCGCTGTTATCCAACAACCCGATCCCGTTCTACGACTGCCTGCCGGAATTGGCACCGGAGGCGCACGCGCTGTTCCAGGGTAACGATCTGATCTCGGCGATCCTCGGCGCTCGCAAACCGGAGCGTCGCATCTACACACGGGCCCTCGGCCGCTTCGGGGTCCGGGCGGACGACGCTATCCTGATCGACGATTCTGCCGCGAATGTGCAGGGCGCCATCGACACAGGCATGCACGGCTATCAACTGCGTCGCACCGACCACGGCTACGACACCGCCGGCCTGCAGGCCGCGCTCGAGGCGTTCGCCGCTCGCTGATCGAGCCGGCGCCCCGCCGCCTCACCCCGCCGCATCACCCCGACACCGTTCAAAACGACGGTGATTTTCTGCGCAACACTGAGCCAATTGAGCCGTGACCGGCGCGTCGCCAGTTTTCTCCGTCGTTTTGATGCGCACCCCAACGGCACGAAAAGGTCTTGACGCATCTGCTGTCACTGTGTATGGTCTACACATTGTGTAATACATACACATAATGTACGAGCTAAACAGATTCAACGGAGGAGACCATGACTGCAACGCGACCGATGATCGCCGTGCACGGGCTGAAGAAGCGCTACGGAACGATGAAAGTGCTCGACGGGATCGACCTGAACGTGGAGACCGGCAACATTTTCGCGCTGCTCGGCCCCAACGGAGCAGGCAAGACGACGACCGTGAACATTCTGACGACCCTGATCAAGCCGGATGCCGGCACCGTGCACGTCGACGGAATCGACGTGCTCCGCAATCCGCGGGCGGCACGCGGGGTGATCAGTCTGACCGGCCAGTACGCATCCGTCGACGAGTTCCAGACGGGTGAGGAGAACCTCGCGATGATGGCCCGGCTCGCGCATCTCGGCGGCCGAGTCGGCCGCGCCCGCACGCGCGAGTTGCTCGAGCAGTTCGATCTGGTCGCAGCCGCACACCGGCCGGCTCGCACCTACTCGGGCGGAATGCGGCGCAGGCTCGACCTGGCCATCAGCCTGATCGCGCGCCCGCCCGTCGTTTTCCTGGACGAGCCGACCACCGGGCTCGACCCACGCAGCCGGACGCAGATGTGGGCGGTCGTGCGCGAACTCGCGGATGCAGGGACCACCGTCCTCTTGACCACGCAGTATCTCGAGGAAGCCGACCGGCTGGCCGACATGATCGCCGTTATCGATGGCGGCACGGTGATCGCCGGCGGCACGGCGAGCGAGCTGAAGAGTCGCGTGAGCGGCGAGCACATCGAGCTCGCTTTCGAGGATCAGCGCAGTTTCGACACCGCGACCTCACTCGCGCTGCCGCGGGCAGTCGCAGACACCGAAACCCTGAGCATCCGTGTTCCGACGACGGGGCCCGTCGCCACGATCCGCGATCTGCTCGCCACTGCGGATGCCCGTGCCCTTGCGGTCGCGAACATCGCGATCATCAAGCCAACACTTGACGACGTGTTCCTGGCGTTGACCGGGCACGTGACATCCGCCGCGGACGCAGCGCGTGAAGCGGATGCGTCAATCGAACAGAACCAGACCGAACAGAACCAGACCGAACAGAACCAGGAGGTCGCAGCATGAGCGCGCCGATCATGAATGCGCCAGCCACGAAATCCCCGGCCATGAAAACTCCGGCCACGAACGCACCAAACATGTGGAACGCAGCGCCCCGGCCGCTGCGACGTGGCCGTGCCGACACGCTCACCGACATTTCGGCGATGGTCGGGCGGGAGTTGCGTAGAACCCTGCGCAGTGTTGACGGGCTGATCACCGCGTTCGCGATCCCGGTCTCGATCATGCTCGTGTTCGTCGTCATCTTCGGAGGTGCGATCCAACAGGATGGCGGTTACGTCAACTACGTCGTGCCCGGCACGCTCATCCTGTGCCTGGGCTTCGGTTCGGCGGCCACCGCGGTCTCCGTGGCCCAAGACATGAAGAGCGGCACGATCGACCGGTTCAAGACGCTGCCGATTTTCGGCTCATCCGTGTTGTTCGGCCACGTGATCGCCAGTGTCGTGCGCAATCTCGCCGCGATCGTGCCGGTCATCGGCGTCGCACTGCTGCTCGGCTGGCGGCCGGCCGCGGATCTCGGCGGCTGGACCCAGGCGATCGCCTTTGCCGTCTTGGTCATTCTGGCCTTCACCTGGCTGGCGTGCGCTGCGGGGCTTGTGCTCAGCGTTGATGCTGCGGCGAGCATCAACTTCGTGTTCCTTTTCCTGCCGTACGTCTCAAGCGGGTTCGTTCCGGTCGACACCATGCCGACCTGGCTGCACGGCTTCGCGGATCACCAACCGTATACGCCGATCATCGAGACACTGCGCGACGTGCTGACCGGCACCAGCCCGGATGCCGGCGTCATCTGGCCTGCGCTGGCGTGGCTGACCGGCATCCTGGTGGTCGGCTACGCCGCCGCGGCGTGGCTGTACCGCACGCGCGTCGCGAAGTAGGTGGCGCAGGCACCCCGCGTGAGGGCGGACACGGCAACCGGTCGTGTCCGCCCGGGCGGTTCACGACCCCTACCAGGTGCGCCCGAACGGTCGCACTAGACTGACTGCTCGTATCGACCTGCTCGCACCGAACGTGACGTCGAGCGGCCCGCCAAAGGAGACCAGATGGGCGAGATCCCCGACAATGCGCTCCCCCATGCCATAGCCCTCTCGTGGGGTGTCGCGGAGTCGCCGCAGCGCGGGCCGAAGCGAGAGATGAGCATCGAGCGCATCGTCGAGACCGCGATCGAGATCGCCGACGCAGACGGGCTGAGCGCCGTCTCGATGAGCCGGGTTGCCACCTCGCTCGGTTACACCACGATGTCGCTGTATCGCTATGTCACCGGTAAGGACGATCTGCTGCTGCTGATGCAGGATGCCGTTGCCGGCTTCGAAATGCCGCCCGCGGGACGCGGCGACGACTGGCGCGCGCAGTTGCGCGAGTGGACGCTCGCCAGCCTCAGCGCGCTCCGGAACCACCCGTGGTTCGTGGAGATCCCGATCTCGGGCGTGCCGATGACACCGAACCAGTTGCGCACCGTCGACTCAGGACTGCGCGCGTTGGCGACGACCGCGCTTTCCGACCAGGAGAAAATGGCCACGATTCTGCTTGTCAGCGGGTACGCGCGCACAGTCGGCGGCATCGAGCACGATATCAACTCGGCCGTGGGAGCAGTGGCAGATCACGGAACCGTATCCGGGGTGCCCTTTGCAGCGGCGCTGGGCGAACTGGTCACGGAGGAACGTTTCCCCTACCTGCGACCGGTGATCATCTCGGGCGGATACACCGACGACTCATTCGACGACTTCGCGTTCGGGCTCGAGCGGCTGCTCGACGGCGTGCAGCACTTTTTGGAGACGCGCAGCTTGGAGACGCGCAGCTTGGACACACGCAGCTTGGATACCCGCAGCCCCGCCTCACGCGCGAGCGGGACCACCGACGCCGACCACGCGCCCGAATACGACGAAGCGCGCGAGCGCGGCGAGGTGTATGCGAAAGATCCGGCCGTGCGGGAGATCGCCAAGAAGCGTCGCGAGGCGGAGGTGCGGTTGCGTGACCTGCAAAAGCGTGAGCGGGAGGCCGTGGCGAAAGCGCGCGAACGTGCCGCGAAACTGGCGGAGAAGGCAGCGAACAAGCGCGTCTGAGTACGCCTGGCTCAGCGCAGTGCCGTCGTCGCCCGATCGCGTGTCGTGAGGTCGGGATGCGTGGCCGCGGCGCGCCATCCGTCTGCGGTGAGCAGTTCACGGATCGCCGCCCCCTGCAACTCGCCGTGCTCGATCACGAGGGTTCCCCCCGGGTGAAGCAGACGCAGTGCGGTCTGCGAGACGCTGTGAACGACATCGAGGCCGTCTGCGCCGCCGTACAGCGCATGCGCGGGGTCGAACAGCCGCACCTCGGGGTCGCGAGGGATCGCGTCCGTCGGCACGTACGGCGGGTTGGAGATGACGACAGACACGCGCCCGTCGAGCTCGGGCAGGGCATCCGCAAGGTCGGCGAGTACTGCCGTCGCATTTCCGCGACCGATATGGCGGAAGTTGCGGATCGTCCACTCGAAAGCCTGCGGTGAATTCTCGACGCCATACACGCGCGCGTGCGGCACCTCGAGCGCCAGCGATAGGGCGATGGCACCGCTGCCCGTGCCGAGGTCGACGGCGATCGGCTCGGCACCGGCGGTAGCCTTGAGGGCATCGATGGCGAATTGCGCCACCAGCTCCGTTTCAGGCCTTGGCACGAACACGCCGGGCCCGACGGCCAGCTCGATCGACCGGAACGCCGCGCGGCCGGTGATGTGCTGCAGCGGCTCGCGCGCTGCGCGTCGCGCCACCAATTTGAGAACGGATGCCGCCTCGGCGGCCGGCAACGCCGCATCCGTCATCGCAAGCGCCTGAATGCGCCCCCGACTGGCATTCAGAACGTGCCCGATCAGCAGCTCGGCATCCACGCTCGGGTTGGGCACACCTGCTTGCGTCAAAACCGCCACGGCGTGCGTGAGTGCGGCGCTGACGGTGGAACCCTGAGCGTCGAGATCGGTCATCAGGTTGCTGCGCTTTCTCGGGGCCGGAATAAAGGCGGTTGGAACGGGTTCTCTTCGGTGGAGCGTTTCCTTGGTGGAGCGGGGATATGACTGAGCGCAGTGCGTAACACGACGCCGGTAGCCGCCCGTCAAGAATATGCTGAAGACTCAGGCCCACCGAATGCCGCCCAGTGAAAGGTTGCACCATGACTGCACACGTGTACTCGAACATCACTGAGGTCGTAGGGCGCACTCCACTCGTGCGACTGAACCGGGTTGTCGGCGACGCGGGTGGCACTGTGTTGGCGAAGCTCGAGTTCTACAACCCTGCTGCAAGCGTCAAGGACCGTATCGGCGTTGCAATCGTCGACGCCGCGGAAGCCGCAGGTGCGCTGAAACCGGGCGGCACGATCGTGGAGTCGACCAGCGGCAACACCGGAATCGCGCTTGCCATGACGGCGGCGGCGCGCGGCTACAAGGCGATCCTCACCATGCCGGCCTCCGCCAGCGTCGAGCGTCGCGCCGTGCTGCGCGCGTATGGCGCCGAGCTTGTTCTGACGCCGCCCGAGGGCGGAATCCGCGTCGCGATCGAGAGGGCGAAGGAGATCGTTGCCAGCACCGAGAACGCCGTGTGGGCTCAGCAGTTCGCAAACCCCGCGAACCCGGACATCCACTACGCCACCACGGGCCAGGAGATCTGGGACGACACTGACGGTGCCGTCGATATCTTCGTCGCGGGTGTCGGCACCGGCGGCACCGTCACCGGCGCGGGACGACTGCTCAAGGAACGCAACCCGAACGTGCAGGTCGTCGCGGTCGAGCCGGACACCTCGCGCGTTCTCGCTGGGTTACCGGCCGGACCGAATAAGATCCAAGGCATCGGCGCAGGATTCATTCCCGACGTGATGGATGTCAACCTCGTCGATGAGGTCTACCCTGTCAGTTTCGAGGAGTCCATCGCGATGGGCCGTGCGCTTGCGACCGACGAAGGCGTCCTCGGCGGCATCTCGGCCGGTGCGGCGGTGCACGCAGCGGTGCAGATCGCGAAGCGGCCAGAAAACGCGGGTAAGACGATCGTGGTGATCGTGCCCGACTTCGGCGAACGCTACCTGTCCACCGCGCTCTACGAGAACACGGTCGATTGAGCCAACGCCGTGAGCATTCTGTCACGACTGCGCGAAGACATCGCCAACGCGCGCGCGCATGACCCGGCCGCGCGCAGCAGTCCGGAAGTGTTCCTCGCCTACTCGGGGCTGCACGCCATCTGGGCATATCGTGTCGCCCACCGCTGGTGGCGTTCTCCCGGCCTACGACTGCCCTCACGCCTGCTCTCGCAGGTCATCCGCTTCCTGACCGGGGTCGAGATCCATCCCGGTGCGCAGATCGGCCGCCGATTCTTCATCGATCACGGTATGGGCGTCGTTGTCGGCGAGACCGCGATCATCGGCGATGACGTGATGCTCTACCACGGCGTAACGCTCGGCGGAAAGTCGCACGGCGCTGGCAAACGGCATCCGACGCTCGAGGACGGCGTCATGGTGGGCGCCGGCGCGCAGGTGCTCGGCGACATCCGGATCGGGGCTCGCAGCGTCATCGGCGCGAATTCGGTGGTTGTGCATTCCGCCCCTGCGGACTCTGTGATCGTCGGCATCCCTGGTGTTGCCCGCCCCCGCTCGAGCGCCCAGGCTCCCGCGCAACGCGTTGCCGCCCGCGACGAGGCCTGGCTCGACCCCGCCATCTACATCTGACGCAGCCGCACACCCACACCCACAAATTTTGCCGAGTGCGTCTATGTGGTCGTGATGAGCGCTCGAGAGCGGGCTGAAGCGACCACGTGGCCGCACTCAAGCAGCAGGCGGAGGCGCCTCGCGCGCCTTGGGCCGCACGGGTGCCGGGCCCGGGCCCGGGTGGGTGGAGAGTGTCAGGACTGGTCGCCGAGGTCGGCGAGTTGCGCCTCTTCGTCGGCGCGGATCGCGGACTCGATCACCGGGTCGAGTGCACCGTTCATCACCTGATCGAGGTTGTACGCCTTGTAGCCCGTGCGGTGGTCGGCGATCCGGTTCTCGGGAAAGTTGTAGGTGCGGATGCGCTCGGAGCGATCCATCGTGCGAATCTGGCTGTGCCGTGCATCGGATGCCGCAGCTGCCTGCTCTTCCTGCTGCCTCGCCAGGATGCGCGCGCGCAGCACCCGCATACCGGCCTCGCGGTTCTGCAGTTGGCTCTTCTCGTTCTGCATCGAAACGACGATTCCGGTCGGAAGGTGCGTGATCCGTACCGCCGAGTCGGTCGTGTTGACAGACTGGCCGCCAGGACCGCTCGAGCGATAGACGTCGATCTTGAGGTCGTTCTGGTTGATTTCGACTTCTTCGGGCTCGTCCACTTCTGGGAACACGAGCACGCCGGTGGTCGAGGTGTGGATGCGCCCTTGCGATTCGGTCACAGGAACGCGTTGCACGCGATGCACTCCGCCTTCGTACTTGAGGTGCGCCCAGACGCCTTGCGATGGGTCCGTGGCGTTCGACTTGATCGCCACTTGCACGTCTTTGTACCCGCCGAGGTCGCTCTCGGTGCGATCGAGCAGTTCCGTCTTCCAACCTTTGGACTCCGCGTAGTGCAGATACATCCGCAGCAGGTCGGCCGCGAAAAGAGCACTCTCCGCGCCACCCTCGCCACCTTTGATCTCCATGATCACGTCACGGCCGTCATCCGGATCGCGCGGAATCAGCAGGCGGCGCAGCTTCTCCTGCGCGCTCGCATACTGCTCTTCGAGCCCGGGGATCTCCTCGGCGAACGTGTCGTCTTCCTTGGCAAGTTCACGGGCCGCCGCCAGGTCGTCACCGAGCGCGTTCCACCCGTCGTATGCGGCCTTGATCTGACTGAGTTGCGCATACCGGCGGTTGATCTTCTTGGCGCGCGCGGCATCCGCATGAACGGCGGGGTCGGACAGCTGCACCTGCAACTGTTCGTGTTCCTCGAGCAGAACACTGACGGATTCGAACACGGGACGTACCTTACTGTGCGATTGATGTCGAAACGGACGAGTGATGGCGCCTGTGCACCATCACTCGTCCGATCGACTATCGCTCAGCGAGGGTGCGCCATGTGGAGCAGTCCAACATGCGGCTGCTCGGCCTGCGCATCGCTAACGGTGGTCGTTGTCGTGGCCGTGCGAGTGCGCTGTGCCGGCCGTTGTCTGCGGCATCGACTTCTGCACCTGCATCAGGAACTCGACGTTCGACGAGGTCTCTTTCAACCGGTTCAGCACGATTTCGAGGGCCTGCTGCTGGTCGAGTCCTGCAAGGGCGCGACGCAGCTTCCACGTGATCTTGACCTCATCTGCGCTCATCAGCATCTCTTCGCGGCGCGTGCCGGATGCGTTCACGTCGACCGCGGGGAAGATGCGCTTGTCGGCCAACTGGCGCGACAGCCGCAGTTCGCTGTTGCCGGTGCCCTTGAACTCTTCGAAGATGACGTCGTCCATCTTGGACCCGGTCTCCACCAGCGCAGATGCCAGGATCGTAAGCGACCCGCCGTGCTCGATGTTGCGAGCGGCGCCGAAGAACCGCTTCGGCGGGTAGAGTGCGGAGGCGTCGACACCGCCGGACAGGATGCGGCCGGATGCCGGTGCGGCCAGGTTGTATGCGCGGCCCAGTCGTGTGATGGAATCCAGTAGCACGACGACGTCGTGGCCCAGCTCGACCAGTCGCTTGGCGCGCTCGATCGCCAGCTCTGCGACCATCGTGTGGTCTTCCGCCGGCCGGTCGAACGTGGATGCGATGACCTCGCCCTTGACCGTGCGCTGCATGTCGGTGACCTCTTCAGGTCGCTCGTCCACAAGCACGACCATGAGGTGGACCTCAGGATTGTTCGTGGTGATCGCGTTGGCGATCTGCTGCATCACGATGGTTTTACCGGCCTTCGGCGGCGCCACGATGAGACCGCGCTGACCCTTGCCGATCGGTGCGACAAGGTCGATGATGCGCTGGGTCAGCTTGCCGGGCTCCGTCTCCAACCGCAGACGCTCCTGCGGGTACAGCGGAGTCAGCTTGCTGAACTCGATGCGATTGGCTGCCTCTTCAATGCTCTGACCATTGATCGAGTCGATCTTGACGATCGCGTTGTACTTCTGGCGCCCGGTGTTCTCACCTTCGCGAGGCTGACGGATCGCGCCGACGACGGCATCGCCCTTGCGCAGGTTGTATTTCTTCACCTGGCCGAGCGACACGTAGACATCGCTCGTGCCGGGCAGGTAACCGGTCGTGCGCACGAACGCGTAGTTGTCCAGAACGTCGAGGATTCCGGCGACCGGGATGAGCACGTCATCTTCCGTGATCTCCGGCTCCAACTCATCGCCTGCTGCGCTGCCGCGACGCTTGCGGTCGCGGTAACGATTGCGGCTGCTGCGGTCACCGTCGCGCTCGGTCTGCGCATCGTTTCGATCACTCTGCTGGTTCGAGCGGTTGCCCTGCTGGTTGCTGCCCTGCTGACCGCCGGACTGCTGGTCGCTCTGCTGGCCCGAGCGTTCTCCGCGCCCACGGTTGCGATTCTGGCCCTGCTGGTTGCCGCCTTGCTGGTTACTTGTCTGCTGGTTGCCCGACTGCTGGCCGCCAGCTTCTGGCTGCTCCGTTGCGGCCTGGTCGTTGTGCGTGCCCTGACCACTCTGCTCACGGTTCGTACTCTTGTTACGGTTGCGGTTGCGGTTGCGACCCTGACGGGGTTGCTCGGCCTGCTGCTCATCGGGCTGGGCGTCTGCGGCGGTCCTATCGGCCGCGGATGCGTCGGTTGCAGTAGCGCCGGATGCAGAAGTTTCGGACGCTGAGGTATCGGCCGCCGTGGTATCGGCCGCCGACGGATCGACAGCGGGCACCTCGGCCCTCTGAACCGATTCCGAGTCTGCGGCGATCGCAGTGACGCCGGTCTCGCCCGCGTTGACGTGACCTGCGGCCGGCACGGTGGCGGCAGCCGGAACGGCGTCCGCGCTGGTGGCACGGCGGGATCCGCGACGGCGGCCCGTTGTCGTTGGCGCTTCTTGGAGCGCTGCAACGCGCGGCCGCTCTGTGCCGCCCAAGTCGACCGAGGGGTGCGCGTCTCGGTCGGTCGAGAGGGTCTCGGATGCGGTGGAGCGACCGACTGCGCGCAATTCGGCTGCGAGCAAGTCAGCGACGATCGCGGCGGCCTGAGGCGCGCTTTGCGTAAACTCTGCTGCTGCGCGCTTTGCCTCAGCAGGCTCGGCTGCTGGGCGCTCTGCCACCGCGGGCTCTGCCGCGCTGTTCGAGCCGCGCGCCGCGGTGATTGCGTCGACGAGCTCGCCCTTGCGCAACTTCGCTACACCGGTGACGCCAAGTTGGCTGGCTAGGGCCTGCAGTTCGGCAACACGCAAATTCGACAGATCGGTATTCGGGTCCACACCGGCGGCATGGAGATTGACATTGGTCACTGAGAGGATTCCTTCCCTCCGGCGAGCGCATGAAAGCTTCGCCAGGAGTGCGTACCGCAGGGAACTGTTTGCCGACGCATGAATTCTGACTCACACACGACGGCCGCCAGCGAGAGACGCGGGCGCACAAACAGGTGCGGCACAAATAAGTTTCTAGAGGTTCACCCGGAAAGCAGATTCTCGCGTTGGGCGGTTTCCACCGGGTGCGTTGTCAGTCTAACACCATCCCTTGCCCGGCTTGCTCACACACGGACGGGCGCGTCCGGGGCATTCGCGGGCACTGCCGTGACGGTTGCGCCTTTGAAATCGACCGCCAGCATGAGCGCCTGCCACGGCGTTACTGCTTGCTTGGCAACCAGTTCTGCTGCGGCAAGCCGCTGTGCCGGATCGTTGCACAGCACGAGGATGGATGGTCCTGCGCCGGACACGACGGCCGCAAACCCGGAAGCGCGCAGCAGCGTGATCAGCCGATCCGTTTCGGGCATCGCAGAGGCGCGGTAGCTCTGGTGGAGCTTGTCCTCTGTCGCCGCCAGCAGGAGTTCGGGGCTCTGGATGAGAGCCGCGATCAGCAGGGCGGACCGCGAAACGTTGAACACAGCATCCTCGTGCGGCACCGATTGCGGTTGCAGGCTGCGAGCGAGTGCTGTTGACATCTCTGTTTCCGGCACGAACACCAACGGCGACACACCTCGGTGCGCCATCAACTTCTTGGCCTGTGGGCCGTTCTCGTCGACCCAGGCGATCGTCAATCCGCCGAAAAGCGCCGGGGCCACATTGTCGGGATGCCCCTCCATCTCCGTGGCGAGCGTCAAAAGCTCGTGGGAACTCATCGCGACGATCCCCTGAAGGAGCCCGCGGGCTGCCATGATGCCGGACACGATCGCCGCACCAGAAGACCCGAGGCCTCGCCCGTGTGGGATCACGTTGTGCGCAATGAGCTCGAGGCCGGGCAGTTCGAGGCCGTAGTGCGTGAAAGCGTGCGCAATCGCCTGTGCGACGAGGTTCGTCTCATCCGTCGGAACCTGGCCTTCGCCGATGCCGTGCACCTCGACGTGCACCCCTGGCTCCGCGCGAACGCTCACCTCGAGTTCGTCATACAGCGACAGTGCGAGTCCGAGTGTGTCAAAGCCAGGACCGAGATTGGCGGTGGTAGCGGGCACCTTCACTGTAACCCGCCGGCCGACCACTGCACCGGCAACGCGTTCGGTCACCGCATCCGCACCGAGCGCATCCGCACGGACCGCATCCGCACCGAGCGACGAGTCTTGCGCAACCGTCATGCGTCGGCCTCTGCGGCGCGGGCAACGGGGTCAAGCCCGACGACCGCAGCGACCGCTGCCGTGTCGGCTGCGACAACCTTTGGTTGCACATCACTGCCGTCCGCGCGGCGCAGCGCCCACTGCGGGTCTTTGAGCCCATGGCCGGTGACGGTGAGCACGACCGTCGAACCGGCGGGGATCACTCCGGCCGCGCTGCGCTCGAGCAGCCCGGCGACGCTGATCGCACTGGCCGGCTCAACGAAAATGCCAACCTCTGCCGCGAGCAGACGGTATGCCTCGAGGATCTTCGTGTCGTCGATCGCTCCGAAGTATCCGCCGGTCGCATCTCGGGCCGCAAGCGCCAGTTCCCACGACGCGGGGTTGCCGATCCGGATCGCGCTTGCGATCGTCTCGGGGTTCTTGACGGGCTGGCCAAGCACGATCGGAGCGCTGCCGGCTGCCTGGAAGCCGAGCATCCGCGGCAGCTTTGTCGTCGCACCGCGGTCGAGTTCCTCAGAGTAACCGCGGGTATACGCGGTGTAGTTGCCGGCATTGCCGACCGGAACGATGTGGATGTCCGGGGCATCCCCGAGCACCTCGACGATTTCGAAAGCCGCAGTCTTCTGGCCTTCGATGCGGTCCGGGTTCACCGAATTCACCAGGTGCACGCGGTAGTGCGCAGCCAGTTCCCTGGCGATGTCCAAGCAGTCGTCGAAGTTGCCCTGCACCTGGATCAGTTCAGCATCGTGCGCGATGGCTTGGCTGAGTTTGCCCATCGCGATCTTGCCCTCGGGCACGAGCACCACTGCCTTGATGCCGGCGTGGGCCGCATAGGCCGCCGCAGACGCAGACGTGTTTCCGGTGGACGCGCAAATGACCGCCTGCGCGCCATGCTCGATCGCCTTGGAGATCGCCATCGTCATGCCGCGGTCTTTGAATGACCCTGTCGGGTTCATGCCCTCGTACTTGATGTGGATGTTCGCGCCGGTTCGCTGCGAAAGTGCCGGCGCGGGAATGAGCGGTGTTCCCCCTTCGCCGAGCGTCACGATGGGGGTTGCGTCGGAGATATCCAGACGGTCCGCATACTCGCGCAGAACGCCCTTCCACTGCCTGTTCACGATCTTGTCCGACAAACTCAGGCTCCTTCAACTCGGAGAACGGATGCGATGGCGCTCACCGCATCGCTTTCGCGCAGGGCGGCGACGGTCGCGGCGAGCGCGGCCTCCGACGCTTGGTGGGTTCCGATTACCAGGGTAGCGGTGGCGGGCGCCGGGGGTTCACCGGGCGCAGAGCGATCGATCGCCGCCGACTGCACGAGCGTCTCGACCGAGACGCCGTGATCGCTGAACACTTGCGCGATTCGGGCGAGCACGCCCGGCTCGTCGACGACGTGGAGCGTGATCTGATATCGGGTGGTGATGCTGGAGATCGGCAGGATCGGCAGGTTGGCGTGGGTCGACTCGGCGACGCCCGGCCCGCCTGCGACATGCCGTCGTGCGGCAGAGACCACATCGCCGAGCACAGCGGATGCCGTTTGCAGGCCGCCTGCGCCGGCCCCGTAGAACATCAGGTCGCCCGCAGCCGCAGCCTGAACGAAAACCGCGTTGTTGCCACCGTGCACGGCGGCCAGCGGGTGATCGCGCGGCACGAGCGCCGGATATACGCGTGCCGAGACGCCTGTCTCACCCGAGCCCGCATCGGTGAGCCGTTCGCAGATCGCGAGCAGCTTCACGACGTAGCCGGCACGACGTGCCTCGTTCACCTGCTCGAGGGTGATGCCCGTGATGCCTTCACGATGCACGGACTCCAACGGCACCGTTGTGTGGAATGCGAGGCTGGCGAGGATCGCAGCTTTCTGGGCGGCATCGTAGCCACCGATATCGGCGGTCGGATCCGCCTCCGCGAAACCGAGTTCCGTCGCGAGGGCGAGCGCTGTTTCGAGGCTGTCGCCGAAGGTGTCCATGCGGTCGAGGACGAAGTTCGTCGTGCCGTTGACGATTCCGAGGATGCGCGTGACTTGATCGCCGGCAAGGCTGTCGCGCAATGGACGGATGATCGGAATCGCGCCGCCCACCGCGGCCTCGTAATACAACTGGGCGCCGACCTGTTCAGCGGCTTCGAACAGTTCCCGGCCGTGCGTGGCCAGTAGCGCCTTGTTGCCGGTGATCACGTCTGCGCCGGAGTTCAACGCCTGCAACACGTGGCTGCGCGCCGGCTCGATTCCGCCCATCAGTTCCACGACGATGTCGGCGCTGAGGATCAGTGAGGACGCATCCGTCGTCAAGAGCTCGCGCGGCAGTTCAACGTCGCGTGCGGCATCCAGATCGCGCACGGCGATTCCGACGAGTTCCAGGGGTGCACCGACACGTGATGCGAGTTCCTCGCCTTGCCCGAGAAGCAAACGCGCGACCTGGGAGCCGACCGAGCCGGCGCCGAGCAAGGCCACTTTCAGGCCCCGGTATGCGATCACAGCTGCTCCTTGGTTGTCGATGAGGATTCCAAAGCGGGCAGGCGGACATCATGAGCAAGCAAGTCGTCCTCTGTCTCGCCGCGCACGATGATGCGAGCGTGGCCGTCCAAGACAGCAACAACGGCCGGCCGCGGCAGGTAGTTGTAGTTGCTCGACAGCGACCAGCAATATGCGCCGGTCGCGGGCACCGCGAGCAGATCACCGGGGGCGACATCGCTCGGCAGGTAGTCGGCATCGACAACGATATCGCCGGATTCGCAGTGTTTGCCGGCGATCCGCACCAGCGCCGGCGCGGCATCCGATGTTCGGTTTGCAATGCGAACAGAGTAGTCGGCGCCGTAGAGAACGTAGCGGGCGTTGTCGCTCATGCCTCCGTCGACGCTGACGTAGAGACGATCAGCGCTCGCCCCGTCGATCAGTACGCTGACCGGCTTGGTCGTGCCGACCGTGTACAGGGTCAGGCCTGCCGGTCCGACGATCGCCCGGCCCGGTTCGAAAGCGACGGTCGGCACCGGGATGCCGAGCCGGTCGCACGATGCCGCGACGGCGCCCGCGATCTGGGAGGCGAGCTGCGCGAGCACCAACGGTTCATCGACGCTCGTATACGCGATGCCGAAGCCGCCCCCCAAATTGAGTTCGGGCACTGGGCCGTCGGCCAGCAGGCGCGCGTGAACGTCTAAAACGCGGGCCGCCGACTCTGCGAATCCGTCTGAGCCGAAGATCTGCGATCCGATGTGGCAGTGCAGTCCGAGGAATGACAGGCTCGATTCTGCGCGAATCGCCGACCCGAGTCGCTGCGCCTGGTCCAGCGGCACGCCGAACTTCTGATCCTCGTGGGCCGTGGCGAGAAATTCGTGAGTGTGCGCGTGCACTCCGCTGTTCACACGCAGCCGCACGCGTTGCACGACACCGTGTTTGCGCGCCGCCGCCGCCACGCGAGCGATCTCCTGCTCGCTGTCGATGACAATCGCACCAACACCGACGGCCACGGCCCGATCGATCTCCGCAACCGACTTGTTATTGCCGTGGAAACCCAGCCGCTGCGGATCGACCCCCGCCGCAAGCACAACGGCGAGCTCTCCCCCGCTGCAGACATCGATGTTGAGGCCGGCATCGGAGACCCAGCGCGCGATCTGGGTGCTGAGAAACGCCTTGCCCGCGTAGTAAACCTTCGCGGATGCGCCGATCCGGCCGACCGCATCGGTAAAGGCCGCGAGCGCGTCGGCGGCGCGCGCACGGACATCCGCTTCGTCGATGATGTACAGGGGCGTGCCGAACTGCGCGGCCAGCTCCTGCGCACTCACGCCGGCGATGCTCAACGCACCGTCGTCGCTCCTGCGGCTAGCGGCCGGCCAGAGGCCAGGCTCGAGCGCATTGGCGTCGGCCGGCTCGTGCAGCCACGATGGGGCGAGCGGGTTGGCGACCACGGATGAAACCTCGCAGGGCAGATCAGACGACTAGACATAAGGGGATGGCGAGCGGACCCGGATTGGCCCCTGAAGCCGTCGGTCGCGCGGGCGGCGAGCCGATTGCGAACGTGTCGAAGTCTACCGAGAATGCCGACCCGCCGATAATTGGTTACGAACAGCGCGCGTGGGTGTCGAACGTGGCCTTGTCGAGAACGATGTCCTCGGCAGACACGGTGACGACTGCGGCATTCGACGTCACCTCGACATTGGTGACAGTGGCACCTTTCGGCAGATATTGCGCGACGCAAACAGGGAACGGTTTGTTCCCGATCAACTGGGTGACCACGGCACCAAGGTCGACCTGGGCTGGCCCGCCGGTGATCTTCACCGATTTCGGTGCCAGCAGGATGTCCAGCCCGTCGGCTTTCGGCGTCGCGGTCGCTTCGAACGAGATCGGGAAGCCGAACACGTGCGCTGAACCGCTGTAGCCGATGGTGCCGGCCCCGAACACAAGTTGGGAGGTCGCCCCGGGAACCGTGACAAGCTTGTTTGCGGCATCCTCGGAGATCGTCAGCGTGCTCGTGATCGACTTTGTCGGCTTGGCCAGGTCTGTGGGCACGCCGTGACCGACGATCGTAGCGTGCACCGGCACGCCGTTGATCGTCACCTGTTTCGCGGTCAGCGTCACCTCATCGAACGACCCGGCAAGATATTGCCCGATCACTGAGACGCCTCCGATCTGAACGGTCAAGTCCTTTGCCACAACGTTTGCGGGCAGCTCCGAACTGATCTGTTTGGCGACGCCGGTCTCGGCTGATGACCGGATGATCGCATCCGCAACGAAGAAGAATGCCGCGAGCACGACCACGGCGGCGAATACCGACGCGAAAATGAGCAACCAACGGGGTCGGCGCGGCGCGGTCGTCCGAAGCGGTATGAACCTTTCCGTCGTTGCGGAATCGCTGATGGTTTCTCTGGCCGTCAACGCGCCCTCCGATCGCCGATCAGGTCTATGCCGCTCATCGTCATACTTCGTTCCCCGCTACATCCGTTCTGGAGCGGACACGCCGACCAGGCCGAGCCCGTTGCGGATGACCTGGCCCGCTGCGTCGTTCAGCCACAATCGGGTGCGATGCACGTCACCGACGGGCTCGTCGCCGAGCGGAATGACCCGGCAGTTGTCGTACCAGCGGTGGTAGAGCCCGGCGATCTCTTCGATGAAGCGGGCGATGCGATGCGGCTCACGCAATTCGGCTGCAAGTGCGACGATCCGCGGATACTCCTGCAAAGCGCCGAGCAGCGCCGATTCGGTCTCGTGGGTCAACAGCTCAGGGGCGAACGCGCTGCGGTCGACTCCGGACGCCGCCGCGTTGCGGTCAACGGACCGGGTGCGTGCGTGCGCGTATTGCACATAGAACACAGGGTTCTCGTTCGTGTGCTTGCCGAGCAGGTCGAGGTCGATCTCCAGCGGCGAGTCGCTGGAGGAGCGCACGAGTGCATAGCGGCCGGCATCCACACCGACGGCGTCGACGAGGTCGTCGAGGGTGACGATGTTGCCTGCGCGCTTGGACATCTTGACCGGTTCGCCGTCGCGCAGCAGGCTGACCATCTGACCGATCAGGATCTGCAGGTTGATGCCGGGCTCGTCGCCGAACGCCTCGACCATAGCCATCATGCGGCCGATGTAGCCGTGGTGGTCGGCGCCGAGCATGATCAGATTCTGATCGAAGCCGCGCTCACGCTTGTTCAGGTAGTAGCCGAGGTCGCCGGAGATGTACGCCGGCTCGCCGTTGCTGCGGATGATGACACGGTCGCGGTCGTCCCCGAACGTGGTAGTGCGCAGCCAGATGGCGCCGTCCTCCTCGAAAACGTGGCCGAGTTCGCGCAGCCGCTCGATCGCACGGTCGACCGCACCGGATTCGTGCAGGGAGTCCTCGTGGAAGTAGACGTCGAAGTCGACGCCGAACCCGTGTAGCTTCGATGTGATCTCGGCGAACATCAGTTCGGTGCCTATTGAGCGGAACACTTCCTGCTGGTCCTCGCGGGGCAACGCCGCGAGGTCTCCGTCGTAGCGGGTGACGACCTGCTCGGCGATGTCGCCGATGTAGGCTCCCCCGTAGCCGTCTTCCGGGGTCTCCTCGCCGAGGTACGCGGCGAGGAGACTGCGGGCGAATCGGTCGATCTGCGAACCGTGGTCGTTGAAGTAGTACTCGCGGGTGACCTCAGCACCCTCTGCCGCGAGCACGCGCGCGAGACTGTCGCCGACGGCCGCCCAGCGCACTCCGCCCATGTGGATCGGCCCCGTCGGGTTCGCAGACACGAACTCGAGATTGATCCGGATGCCGTCGTACAGATGACCTGTGCCGAACGCCTCCCCCGCGTCGACGATCGTCTTCGCGAGCAGTCCTGCGGCCGCCGCGTCCAGGCGGAAGTTGATGAAACCGGGCCCGGCCACTTCTGCGGATGCGACGCCGTCGATTCCGGATGCGGCATCCGCAATCTCTGCGGCCAGCTCGCGCGGATTCGCTCCCAGCGGCTTGGCCAGCCGCATCGCGACGTTGGTGGCCCAGTCGCCGTGCTCGCGATTCTTCGGGCGTTCCAACGCGACCGCACTCGGTTCGAATGCCAGGTCGGAGCCGTTCGACTCACGGCGACGCGCGACAATCGGCTGAATGATGTCGTACAGGGTCGCAGCAAGTTGTTCGGGAGTCACGAGCATCGATTCTACCGGGGGGCGGCTGGGCGTCTGATGCGCATTGTTCCGCGCGATTCCGCGGTCGGAAGCTGGAATCGGCGTGCCGTCAGCATCGCAAATGCGGGAACGCACATGCATCAGTTGATAGGGTTCCTGAGCACGCGTCCTCGCGTCGCATGAGCGGACCACCGTCGGACCGCGCACTTCGTTCTCGTGTCACGAAGGTCGTCATATGCTCCAGTACTCACCTCATCGGCGCCCAGGTCTTCGGCGCGCAGCGGGCGCTGTTTTCGCTTTTGCCGTCGGGCTCACCATCGTCGGGACGCTCGCAGCGTGCACCGGTGCTCCGTCATCGCCCGCAACGACTGCGGGCGGCACTCCGGCCGGTGTGCCGAGTTCCACCGCGACCGTCACCTCGACCCCGACACCCGCGGATCCGCCGACGCCGGTCAGCCTGACGTGTGATCAGGTGGTCACTGCGCAGCAGCTGTACGACTTCAATCCGAATTACGGCACGGACCCCGGCTACAGCCCGAAGGCGAACACGAATCCGGCCGCGGCCGTCGCGATGAAGGGCGTCTCTTGCGGGTACCTGAACCAGACAAGCAATGCCGTCATCGAGGTGGCGATCGCGCACCCGGCCGCATCCGCCGTGACGGGGCTGAAGGACACGGCCGCGACGAGCAGCCATGTCGTGCCGACCTACGGTGTTCCGCCGACCGTAGAGGGTTACTTCACGGTCGTCGGCGGCATCGGCGAGGTGCAGGCTTTCTCGAACGGCTACTGGGTCGTCCTGCGTTCGGCGGACTTCGCGGAACCAGGGGACCCGCAGCCGCTGGTCGCTGCGGTGCTGGGCAACCTGCCCAAAGGCTGACGCAGCATCCGCCGGTGGATGCTAATGTTGACGAGCACTCCCGGGCCCCCATAGCTCAGGGGATAGAGCGTCTGCCTCCGGAGCAGAAGGCCGTAGGTTCAAATCCTACTGGGGGCACATATTGTGACCGACCCCGCTCGGTCGAGCTCTTGCCACCGAGAGTTGACGACGGCCGTATCTTGGATGCGCCCGGGACGCGATTGTCGTGGGGGACGGATCGTGGTCTACGTCTGGATTGATATCGACTCGAGGGACATTGCGTGCGTCGTCGGCACCCGCGATGCTGCGACAAATCAACGAGTTCGGAACGCAGAAACTGGCTTACGATCTGAACGTGCGCGACATCATCGGCTCCCTGTATCAACTCGAGCGACCGCGCGCCGGCAACGCCTACCTCATCGAATTGGATGACCGCTCCGTCCTCGTCGACACAGGTCTCCCGTCCAGTGCGGGCGCAGTCGTCAGCGAACTGGCTGGTGCGCGCATCCGCCCGATAACGGACATCGTGCTGACGCACTACGACGCCGACCACATGGGCGGTGCAGCCGCCGTGCAGAACGCGACGGGTGCTCGAGTGTGGCTAGGGGCTGCAGACATAGCGATCGTGCGCCGCGAAGCAGCACCCTCGACACGCATGCGACGCTGGATGCTGAACTCGGGATTCCTTGGCCGTGCCGACCTCCCCGAGTTCACCGAACTACCCGACCACGACGAGGTCGAGATCGCCCCAGGGGTTACCGCAGTGCCCGCACCCGGCCACACGCCGGGGCACCATGTCGTGCGCTGGAGTGGTGTGGCGTTCATCGGCGATGCCGCTCGAATCTCGCGAGGCCGACTCGTTCGGCTGCCGAACTTCCTGACCAGCACCCGCCCCCAGGCGGAGATGACGATCCAAGCGATCACGGCTTCCCACCCGCGTCTGGTGTGCCCGGGCCACGGGCGGCCGGGCCCACTGAAATAGCCCGTCGCGGCGCTTGAACTCGGTGGGCGAACGCAACCCGTTGTCGCAGCACGAGTCAGCTCGCATCGGGGCCAGTTCGCATCGGGCCAGCTCGCATCGGGGCCAGCACTCCGGGCTTGGACGCTCACCCCGGCATCTGCGCCAATTCGCGGTACCGCGGGATGAGTTCCATCCACCGGTCGTGCCACACGCTGGCGTCGCGTCCGTCGAGATAGGCGGTCAAGTCTTCGATGTGGGCCCGCCAGCCGGCACCGTGATCCGCGTACTCGTCCAACGGCAATCCGCGTTCCTCGATCACCAACCTGGTTCTGCCGTTGTCGTCGGCGAGCGTTGCCTCGATCACCGTCTCGTCATCAGCACCGGGGCTCATGGTCGCCATCAGACGGCGCGGTGCGTCGCACACGTCGACTCGCCCGGGCCCCTCCCAACTGCTGGTGAAGCGAGCCTGGAACAGCCCCCCGAGCCTGAGTTCACCCGTGACCTCGGCAATCCAGCGAGCGAGCCGGTCTGGCTCAGTCAGCGCCGACCACAGGTCGACGACGGTGGTGTCGTAAACGTCCTCCATGCGTACTGTTCCCCTGCCGTTCTCGACGCGCAAGCTGCCGGTTACATGACTGATAGCGGATGTCATGGTGTTCTCCTCTGATCGTCGTTTTTGTGTTCATGGTGACTCTGTTCGTGGTGACCCTGTTCGTGGCGACCCTGATCGCGTTTGCCTCGAGCAATTTCGGTGTGCAGCGCGTCCAGGCGTTGCTCCCACACGGTGCGGTACTGGCCCAGCCAGGCGTCGAGTTCGGCGAGCGGCTCAGGGCGTAGCGAGTACACGCGCCACTGCGCCTCGTAGCGCGCTTCGACCAGCCCGGCATCTCGAAGTACGCGCAGGTGCCGAGAAACTCCGGGCCGAGCGATCGGCAATCGTTCGGCCAGTTGCCCGACCGTGGCTGGTCCGAGCCGCAAGGTGTCCAACATCGTGCGGCGACTGGCGTCGCTCAAGGCGTGCAGCACAGCATCCATGACGTTAATGTACCCATCTGGGTACATACGCGTCAAGCTCTTTTCTTCGCCCGTGAACGATCGCCGCCGAGGTCACCCGGCGCGCGAAGAGAGACTCGGCGACACCTGGCTTGCGGTCGGCGTGCGCGCAACCACCGCAACACTGAATCCGGCCGCCCGGTCCGGGCTTCAGCCGCGCGAGCTGTCGCCAAGCGACGACACGAGAATCCTGCGCACGCTCTCGAAATTGCTCGCCCAGACGAGCAAGTCAGCGAGCTGAATAGGCTCGTCTCCGTGCTGGAGACTGACGGCGCGGTGAAACGTCAGTTCAGGCGAGCTCACACTCAAGGTCTCCAGAAGCGATGCGAGGTTCGTTCTGCGTGCGGCCACCTCCTCGCGGATGGCGTTGGCCACCCAATGCTGCACGCTTGCTGCCACAAACCGGGCGTCTTCAACCGAAATTCCGTCTGCCGGTTTCATCGGCTTGCCCCACTGGCCGAACATCTCCGGCTGGTGCACCAGGTCGCGCGGGCGTGCCGCAACGGAGTCAGACGTGGAATCCGCGACCGGGCCTGCGACGAAGGTGCCCACCGTATCCTGCCTTTCACTTGGCCTTTCACTTGGCCTTTCACTAGGCCGTTCACGTGGCGGCGCCGAACTTCGAGGGCGGGCGCCGTACTTGATTCTTCGCGGCATCGACTCGCAAGGTCAAATTGAGCGGATAGTTCGTGGCGGGTGGCGGGTCAGCGTAACGCCGGTCTTACCGGGCCCCCGCGCGACGCGTGAGGAAAATCGGTACGGCACTGAACGCAAGGAGCGGGATCACCCACAACGCCGCATCCGCGTACCCCTGTTCGCTCGGGAACACCGAGCCGGCAGGTGTCGCCGCAGCGAGCAGCAGGCCGGCCAGCGCACTGCCCATGCTGAAACCGACGCTCCGGACGAGCTGATTGATCGAAAGGACACTCGCGGTTTCTGGCTGAGGAACGTCCACCAGGACAAGCGCCGGCATGATCGCGGACACGCCGCCGACCCCGAACCCCAGAATCGCCATAGCGAGCAGGACGGCCGGCAGCGAATCAGACACCAACGCGAACAGACCTGCGGCGATCATTACGGCGAAGGCGGCTGCGAGGTAGACCCATTTTCTCGAGAAGCGCCTGGCGGAAATCGGCGTGAGTTTGCCGGCGACGAACCCCAATACGGAGAACGGAATCAGCGCAGCTCCGGCCAGCACGCCGGGTAGTCCGAACCCGTAGCCAACCGTGACGGGGGTTTGTACGTAACGCGTCAGCAGGCTGAACAAAAGGTACATGCCAACGCCGGCGACGAGCATCCCGATGTTCGCGCGAAGCACTCCCGGTTGGCCAAGCAGCCGAAGGTCCGCCAACGGCGCGCTCGTGCGCAGTTCAACGACAACCCAGGCACCGAAAAGCACGAGCGCGCTGGCGAGGATCGACCCGCCGACCCACGGCTCGCCCCAGACAGCAGGCTGCGCGATGACGAGCAGGACCCCGAGTATCGCTGCGCCGAGCAACAGTGCGCCAGCCACATCCACGCGCACTCTGACTCCGCCACGAAGCACCGGCGCATCCGCCGGCAGCGCTCGCCAGGCGATGACGAGAGAAACAAGCGAGAGAATCAGCCCGAGTCCGTACGCGACGCGTAGCCCGGCGATCTGGTCGAGTAGCCCGACCAGCGGGTACCCGACACCGATGCCAACCGTCGAGGCCACCGACAATGTTGCGATCGTCGAGGCCGATCGCCGCGCCGGGAACTGATCGCGCGCAACGCTCATCAGCAGCGCGATAACGCCGAGCCCGAGCCCCTGAAGTGCGCGCCCCAGCAAGAGGAAAGCAAAGGAGAACGGAATCGTGGTCAATGCTCCGCCGAGTGCGACGAGCGCGAGGGTGACCAGGATCGTGACTCGCCGGCGCGAGCCTGAGCCGAGTCGAGCCACAATCGGCCCTGAGATCGCCCCGGAGAACAGCGTGATGGTCAGCGTCCACTGCGCTGCGTCGAGCGACACGTGCATCCCGGTGGCCACCGGCGTGATCAGCGGCGCGCCAAGACTGCCGATCACCGCACCGAGCAACCCGATCGTAACGAGCGCTCGCCCGAGGCGTCGTGCGGCCATCGGCTCGGCCACGGGTGTCAGCTCGGTGCTCATCGGATCTTCGCTGCGCGGAGGTTATCGACTATCTCCGAGCTTCGCTTCCGGGATCGTCGGCTCGAACAGTTCGACAGGGTTGCCCGACGGGTCGTCGACAATGATCTGTCGCCCGCCGACGCCCTCGACGATGTCGTTCCGAAAAGTGCGGCCATGCCCGCGCAGTGCCCCGACTGTCGCATCCAAATCGTCGACCTCGATCGAGAAACGATTCCAGCCGCCCGGCTGCGGCAGCGTGCCGTCCGGCATCGCCTGCCCGCCGCCTGCTCCCCCGCCGGGCCGGCTCAGCACCAGCCGCAACGGCCCGCGCGACATCATGGCGAATGCCGGTGCCGGGTGCATGACCACCTCGAAGCCGAGCTCGTCTCGATAGAACGCGATCGCCGCATCCACGTCGTTGACGATGTATCGGATGCTCACACTCTGCACGGAGGCCACCTCGCCATTCTGCGCGTGGCTGCAACCGTGCGCAATTCGTGCTGCCCGCTGCGGGCTGCCCGCCGCGGCGTTTCGGCCGCACTGGGTCGGGCGCGGCTAACCGACCGTGACGAAGTCGATCAGCTGCTCCACGCGACCCAGCAGCGCCGGCTCCAGGTCGGCGTATGTCGACACGCGCGACAGGATGCGTTTCCACGCCCGCGCCGTGTCGGTCTGTGTCTGGTGCGGCCAGCCGAGCGCGGCGCAGATGCCCTTTTTCCACTCGATCGAGCGCGGAACCTGGGGCCATTGCTTCAGCCCAAGTCGTTCCGGCTTGACTGCGGCCCAGATGTCGATGAACGGATGCCCCACCACCAGCACGTGCGCGCCATGCGGCCCGCGCGCCACGGCCTGCGCAATGCGCGACTCCTTCGAGCCCTGCACCAGATGGTCCACGAGCACACCGACGCGCCGGTCTGCACTCGGCGCGAACTCGCGCACGACGGCATCGAGGTCGTCGACTCCTTCCAGATACTCGACCACGACGCCTTCCACCCGCAGATCGTCGCCCCAGACTTTCTCGACCAGTTCTGCGTCGTGCTTGCCCTCGACGAAGATCCGGCTTGCGCGGGCCACGCGAGCGCGGGCATCCGCAACGCTGAAGGAGCCGGATGCAGTGCGGCCACGGCCGGTCGTCGCGTCGGCAGCCGCGACGGGTGCGATGAGCACGACCGGCTTTCCGTCGATCATGAAGCCGTTGCCCAGCGGAAAGACCCGCACACGACCGTGCCTGTCTTCGAGGTGCACGAGCTTGTTCTCGATCCGCGTGACGGCACCGCAGAAGCCAGTCTCGACCTCCTCGACCACGAGTTCGCGCTCGGCCGGCACCGTGTGCACGGTCGGCAGACCGCGGGCGCGCCAGTTCGTGGCCAGAACGTCAGATCCGTACGGGTCGTCAAATCTCACCGTTCGACGCTACCCTCTCCCCCTGTCTCCGCGCCGCCAGCCACGCCCGCGCGCCCGTTTCTGCCGCCGAGTGCGCCCGAATGGCCGTTGTGGGCACGCCTCACCCGGTCATTCCGTCCACTTGGACGCACTCGGCCGGTCGGGGGCGGCGAATGTGAGCCACCGAGATGAGAGGATCGGAGCATGAGCCAGAAAAGCATCCTCTTCCTCGGCGGTACCGGCGTCATCAGCGCGGCCTGCGTCACGCGCGCGGCTGCGCTCGGGCACGACGTGACCGTGCTCAACAGGGGGCGCAGCAGCATCCGCCCGGTGCCGGATGCCGTCCGGTCCATTCATGCAGACATCCGGGATGCCGCCTCGGTGCGCGACGCGCTGGGCGACCGCGAGTTCGATGTGGTGGCCGAGTTCCTCGCCTTCACTCCAGACCATGTCGCCCAAGACGTCGCGCAGTTCGCCGGGCGAACCGGGCAGTACGTGTTCATCAGTTCGGCATCGGCATACCAGACGCCGCCATCGCGGCTTCCTGTCACGGAGTCGACGCCGCTGCGCAATCCGTTCTGGCAGTATTCGCGCGACAAGATCGCGTGCGAGGATCTGCTGGTGCACGAGTATCGCGACAGCGGTTTCCCGGCGACGATCGTGCGTCCTTCGCACACGTATGACCGCACGTCGCTGCCCACCATGGGCGGCTGGACCGACATCGCCCGGATGCGTGCCGGCAAACCGGTGGTCGTGCACGGCGACGGCACGAGCCTGTGGACCATCACGCACACCAGCGACTTCGCCGTTGCGTTCGTCGGGCTGCTCGGCCGCCCGGAGGCCGTCGGCGACAGCTTCCAGATCACCGGCGACCACGCGCCGACCTGGGACCAGATCTACTCTGCTTTGGCACGATCTGCAGGTGTCGAGCCGAACCTGGCGCACGTCGCATCCGAGACCATTGCGGCGATCTACCCCGACCTCGGCCCCGGCCTGCTCGGCGACAAGGCGCACTCGATGGTTTTCGACAACAGCAAAGTGAAGGCGCTCGTACCCGAGTTCCGCACGACGGTGACATTTGCGGATGCCGCCCAGGACATCATCGACTGGTTCGACGCGCATCCGGATCACCAGATCGTCAACGCAGACCTCGACGCTTCCTTCGATCGCATGGTTGCTAGCATCCCGGCCTAGCCCGCGCCACAGAAGTGCTCACGGCGCCGTTGCAAGCCGTTCGCCGCATTCGGTGCCGAGCGTCGGCTAGGAGAGCCTCTTCACAGTCGTGGACTCGAACGATCCCGCTGGTCGAGTAGCGAGGAACGAGCGTATCGAGGCCCGCACGAGGTCTCGATACGCTCGCTGTCGCTCGCTACTCGACCACCGGGCGGCGCATTCGACGACATTGCAAAGGCCCGATTCGGCTGGACGCGCTCGGACGGGCCCCTCTAAACTCGGCTCAAGGCTGGCGGGGAAGGCAACCGATGCGAACTCGACGAATGTGGTGGGCGGTAGCGATCGCAGCGGCGATGGTGCTGGCCGGAGGTGCCGCAGCATCCGCCACCGACCCCGTCGACATCGACACAACGCACGTTGTCGACCCTGCCGGGGTGCTCGGAGGCAAGACCGCCGCAGTCACGAAGGCCATCGACACGCTGTATTCGAATACGGGGATCGATTTGTACGTGGTCTATGTCGACACGTTCACGAACCCGCCGACTGCTCAGGAATGGGCGAACACCACGGCGGAAAAAAATGACCTCGGCCCGAACGACTACCTGCTGGCGATAGCGACACAGGGTCGCTCGTACTATTTGTCCGCAGACTCGACCGGGCCGCTCAGCGAAAGCCAAATCGCCCAGATCGAACAAAAGAACATCGAGCCTGCCCTGCATAACGACGACTGGGCGGGTGCAGCGATCGGCGCCGCAGAGGGCATCGGCGCGGCCACTGGCGGAGGCGGCGGAAACGGCTGGGGCTTCTTCTGGTTTGTGCTCATCGGGCTCGCAGCCGTCGCGGTCATCCTGTTCTTCGTGTTGCGCGGCCGCAAGAAAGAGGCCAGGCAACCCGCCGTCGAGGCAACCGACCCGCTTGCCGGGCTCTCGCTCAAAGACCTCGAGCGGCAGGCCGGAAGCGCCCTCGTGCAGACTGACGACGCCGTCAAGACCAGCGGCGACGAACTGGGGTTCGCCATCGCGCAATACGGTGATGCGGCTGCGGCTCCGTTCACGGCCGCGCTGGCGACCGCGACGGATCAGCTCAGGCAGGCGTTCAGGCTGAAGCAGAAGCTCGACGACTCAATCCCGGATACAGACGATGACAAGCGCGCGTGGAACGTGCAGATCATTCAGCTCTGCACTGAGGCCAACGCGGGCCTCGACCAGCAAGCCAAGGCATTCGACGAGTTACGCGATTTGGGCAAGAACGGGCCTGCAGCATTGCGCGCCGTGCAACAGAAGACCGAGGCGGTCCGCGCGCGGGTGCAACAGGCATCCGAGTCGCTCGCGGCGCTCGGCACGAAATATGCAGCGGAAGCCCTCGTCACCGTGCACGATAATCCGGTGCAGGCGACCGAGCGGCTGTCTTTCGCCGCGGCAGCGGCGCAGGATGCGCAGGCAAGACTCGACGCAGCCGATCCTGGTCACGCAGCTGTCGGCATCCGTGCGGCGGAAGAGTCCGTTGACCAGGCGGGCCTGCTGCTGGATGCTGTGGATCGGGTAGCGACGGATCTCACGGACGCGACCCAGGCCATACCGGCCGTGATCGCCGAACTGTCCGGCGACGTCGCACAGGCGCGCGCCTTCGCCGCAACGGGCACGCCGGCGGCGGAGACGGTCGCGGCCGCAACGCAGCAGGCGCTGGATGCCGCGAACGCACAATTGAGTGCTGATCGGCCGAACCCCGTCGAAATCATGCAACGGTTGCAGGCCGCGAACCAGCAGATCGCCGCTGTACTTCAGGGTGTGCGTGACGGACAGCAGGAACGGCAACGCGCACAGCAGTCGTTGGACAGCACTCTGACGACGGCGCAGGCGCAGATCTCCGCTGCCGAAGACTTCATCACGGCGCGGCGCGGCGCAGTGGGTGCGGATGCCCGCACCCGCCTTGCCGAGGCCGGCCGCCTTGCCGTGCAGGCGCGGGCAGCGGCGGGCACGGACCCGGTTTCCGCACTCGGCCAGGCGCAGCGCGCAAGCCAGCTCGCAACGCAGGCAATCCAGCTCGCACAAAGCGACGTCGGCGTGTTCCAGGGCGGTGCGAACGGCGGCCCATTCGGCGACGGCTCCGGCGGGGGAATCAGCGGTGGTATCGGCGGCGGCAACGGGGCGATGGGAGCGATCCTCGGCGGCATCATCATCAACTCGATCCTCGGCGGCGGCAACGGCGGCGGGTCCGGAACCAGCGGCGGCGGGTTCGGTGGCCCTCGCTCCGGCGGAAGCGGCGGCAGTGCTGGTGGCTCTCGAAGTGCAGGCAGCTTTGGCGGCGGCGGAACTCGTTCACGCCGCGGCGGAGGACGATTCTGACCACAGCAACACTGACCACTTTGTAGGAAACCAGGGCAACACCTGACGAAAGGAAACACCATGGCAAAGCAGTCGATTCTCGGGCGGATCACCCAATTGATGAAAGCAAACGTCAATGCGCTGATCGACCAGGCGGAAGATCCGGAAAAGATGCTCGACCAGATGGTCCGCGACTTCACAAACAACATCGCGGATGCGGAGAGCGCGATTGCCGAGACGATCGGCAATCTCCGCCTGCTGGAAGACGACCACAAGGAAGACGTCGAAGCAGCCGCAGAATGGGGCACGAAAGCGCTGGCCGCAAGCAGGCAGGCCGACACGCTTCGGGCGGCGGGCAACACGGCCGACGCCGACAAGTTCGACAACCTGGCCAAGGTGGCCCTGCAGCGACAGATTCAGTCGGAGAACGAGGCAAGAGCAGCCGAACCGCAGATCGCTTCGCAGACCGTCATCGTCGACAAGCTCAAGAGCGGCCTGAATGGCATGAAAGACAAGCTCGAGCAACTCAAGTCCAAGCGCAGCGAACTTGTTGCGCGGGCCAAGAGTGCCGAAGCCCAGAACAAGGTGATGGATGCCGTCAAGAGCGTCGACATCATGGATCCGACCAGCGAAGTCAGTCGGTTCGAAGACAAAATCAAGCGCGAAGAGGCGCGAGCGCGCGGCGCAAGCGAGCTGGCGGCATCCAGTCTCGATGCACAGTTCAACGAGCTCGACGATCTTGGCGAGTTGACCGAGGTCGATGCCCGCTTGGCCGCGCTGAAGGCATCCGCCGCTCCGGCCATTCCAGCAGTTGAGGCGGCACAGGCGCCTGCTGCGCCCTGAGCCCTGCGCTGAAACAAAACGACGGAGATTCTTCGCGACCCGCCGGCGGCCGGTGACCTGAATCAGCGTGTCACCGAGAATCTCCGTCGTTTTGTACGGTACCCAAGGGAATAGGGCGAGAGCCGTGGCCGTTGCCGCAACCATGACAACAATCGGGCTCATCGGAGCTGGACACATCGGCAGTCAACTCGCACGCCTTGCGGTCGCGCACGGCTATCACGTGGTGGTGAGCAATTCGCGCGGCCCGTCCACTCTCACCGAACTGGTCGCAGAACTCGGCCCGCAAGCTCGCGCCGCCAGCTCAGCGGATGCCGCTGCTGCGGCCGATATCGCGATCGTCACGATTCCGCTGAAGAACGTCGACAATGTGCCCGTTGAGCCGCTCGCCGGCAAGGTCGTCATCGACACGAACAACTACTACCCGCAGCGTGACGGCAATATCGCGAGTCTCGATGACGAGAGCCTGACGGTTTCCGAGCTGCTGCAGCAGCACCTGCCCACTTCGAAGGTGGTCAAGGCTTTCAACCACATCACTTTTGGGGATCTCACCACCGACGGCTCAGCTGCTGGCACCGACAACCGCCGCGCGCTGATCGTCGCCGGTGACGACGCTGCCGCAAAAGAGACCGTGACAGCGCTGATCGATTCTTTCGGGTTCGATGTCGTCGACGCCGGCCCGCTCGCCGAAGGCTGGCGTATTCAGCGCGACACCCCCGGCTACGTCAAGCGCCTGAACGCGAGCGAGCTTCGCACGGCGTTGGCGAGCGCCAAGCGCTACCGCGACATGTGACCCGGTCTGCGGCGCAAGTGTGGCCCGCTCACGGGTAGGGTAAATCCCGTGTCGACTCACTTTCTCGTCGTGCCCGAGTGGCAGGGTTCCGGCTCTTCGCGCGCAATGCGCCTGATCGACGGTGCGAATGCGATTGTGGGCGATCTGCCTTCGAGCGCCACAACCGTCGTCGAGATTCCGACCGAGGCGGGAGAGTCGCTCGGCACCGGCGTACACCGTTACTCCGCACTGCTCGGCGTGCGCGAAAAGGTTGAAGCGGCATTGCGCGCCCTTCCCGACACCGTCGTACTGATCGGCGGCGACTGCGGGGCCGATGCTCCGGCCGTTGCGCGTGTCGTGATGGCAGCGGCGCCTGGCAGTGTCGCACTGCTCTGGTTTGACGCCCACGGCGACCTCAACACGCCGGAATCCTCCCCGTCGGGGTCGTTCGGCGGCATGGCGCTTCGGGCTTTGCTTGGCGACGGTGCCGAGGGCCTCGCGTCGAGGGGGCTGGCCGTGCTCAGACCGGATCATGTCGTTCTGGCAGGAACGCGCGCGCTCGATGACGCGGAAAGCACGTACATCGAGGAGTCTGGCATCCGCCTGATCGCGGTTGAAGATCTGGTGACTCCGGATGCCGCGCTCGCCGCGCTCGAGGCCACCGGCGCGACCTCCGTGTACGTGCACGTCGACCTCGATGTTCTGGATCCGTCCGCGATCGACGGGGTCGGCTCCCCCGAGCCGTTCGGGGTGGCACCCGACGCTCTCGCCGAGACGATCCGCGCGGTTCGGGCACGATTTCCGTTGCGCGGTGCGGCCGTCACCGGCTTCGCGCCGTCCTCGCCGGATGCCGCGAGCGCTGACCTGTCGGTCATCCTGCGCACGCTCGCCGCGCTGACGGCGCCGCTGTAGCGTTGGAGAATGACTGAAGATCGCCCGGCAGAGTCCGAACCGCGCATCCTGACCGAACGCCGCGGGCATGTCTTTCTAATCGGCTTCAACCGGCCGGAAAAACGCAACGCCGCTGACTTTGGAATGCTGCAGGAGTTGAGTCTCGCGTACGGCGAGCTCGAACGTGATCCGGAGTTGCGGGTCGGCCTGGTCTACGCCGTCGGCGATCACTTCACCGGCGGCCTCGACCTCGCCGATGTGGCTCCGCGGATCGGCAGGGACGGCATCGAAATGGTGCCGGCAGGTGGAATCAATCCGTGGCAGGTCGACGGCACCAGGTTGAGCAAACCGGTCGTGATCGCCGTGCAGGGCACCTGTCTCACCTTGGGGATCGAGCTGATTCTGGCCAGTGACGTCGCTGTGGCGGCCGCCTCGACCCGGTTCGGCCAGGTCGAGGTGACCCGCGGCATCCTGCCGTTCGGTGGCGCCACGCTACGTTTTCCGCGCGCGGTCGGCTGGGGCAACGCGATGCGCTGGATGCTGACCGGCGAGCTCTTCGACACGACGGAGGCGCATCGCATCGGACTCGTGCAGGAGGTCGTCGCAGACGGCGACCAATTCGACACCGCCCTCGCGATCGCCGAGCGCATCGCCGCGCAGGCACCCCTGGCCGTGCAAGCGGCCCTCGTGAACGCGAAGCGCGCGGTAAGAGACGGCGACGCTGAAGCCGAGGCCGAACTGCAACCGACCCTCGTGCGGCTGGCCTCCAGCGAGGATGCCGCGATCGGCATGCGCGCGTTCCTCACCCGAAGCGCACCAGACTTCGTCGGCCGCTGACCGTGGACCGGATGGCAGGCCGACCGGAAGGCAGGCAGAACAGCGTGCGCGGCGTGAAAGCATTCCTTCTCGACTCGCCGCTGAGTGCGGCCGGATACGCGTACGCCACCGCAGTCGGCTTGGTCTGGGGCTTCGTCTGGAGCACCGGGCGCGTCGAGCGCCGGGCGGGCCTGTTCGTGTTCCGCGGCATGCCGAAATGGACTTTCGGCCGCGGAGGCTCTTGCGTCGGCGGCTGCTACCTGACGCAGGAGAATGTCACAGATGATGTGCTCGAACACGAGTCGGTGCACAAGAGGCAATGGCAGCGCTACGGCATGCTGATGCCGGTTCTGTATCTGATCGCCGGGCGCGACCCGTTGAAGAACCGGTTCGAGGTTGAGGCCGGGCTGGAGAAGGGCGGTTACCGGTGAGCAAGGAAGCTCCGATCATCGTGCTCACGGGAGCCAGTTCAGGCATCGGCGCGGTTGCCGCGATGGCTCTGGCCGACCAGGGCGCTCATCTCGCTGTCGTCGGGCGCAACGCCGAACGCACCAGGGCGATGGCATCCAGGATCGGCGGCGAGGCCTACCTCGCCGATTTCGATCATCTGGATGACGTCCACGCTCTGGCCGAAGCACTGCTGACCCGTTACAACCGCATTGATGTGCTCGCCAATAACGCCGGCGGGCTCGTGTCGAAGCGCGCGCTGACCGTCGATGGCCATGAGCGCACGATCCAATCGAACCACCTGGCCCCGTTTCTGCTCACCAATCTGCTGCTTCCCCGGCTGATTGATTCGGCGGCGGATGCCCCTGTCCGGGTCGTTTCGACGGCAAGCATGGCCAACCTGTTGGCACGCCTGCGCCTGGACGACCTGGACTGGCAGACCCGCCCGTGGCTCGGCGGCTGGGGTGCGTACGGTGCGTCGAAGCTCGCGGATCTGCTCTTCATCCGAGAACTGGCCGAGCGGACAACCGGCACCGGCATCCGCGCATACTCGTTCCATCCCGGCACGGTCGTCACCGGCTTCGGTGCCACATCACCGTTGATCAAGCTGGGGCATCTGGCTACAGGTAGCCGGTACGGGATCCGGCCTGAACAGGGAGCCGTACCGCTGATCGCCCTAGCGGGCGGAACGCTGACCGGAAACGCACCGATCGGTGCGCCGACCGGCACGTATTTCGACAAGTTGACACCGGGCGGCCGGGTGAACGCGCAGGCGCGGGACCCGCAAGTCGCGCGCGATCTCTGGGCGGTCTCTGCGCGCGCGGTCGGACTCAAGCAAGACTAGGCGGCGGGCACAGCACGAGCCGCAACAGACGCGAGCTGCAACAGACGCGACCTGAATTAGTGCGGGCCAGACAGGCGGAAGGCGCTCGGCGTGGCGATCGAGGAGACCGGCATGGCGACATCCTCGACCAGGTGTTCGTAGACGTCGGCGACTGCGCGATAGTCACCGGTCAGAATCGCGTTGGTCGACCCGGCTCCGTCACACAGCATCTCGGCGGTCCAGGCCCGCACCGCGCGCGACACCGCCTCGCCTGGCGCACAGCGTGCCGCAGTGCCCGGCCGGCCGGCACGGGCGGAGCGCGAAAGCCAGGTCACGGTCATCCGCAATGGAACGTCAAGAATAAACTCGTCGTCCGGCCCACCGACTTCGACGAACACGCGGCCGCGAGCACACAGAGGCAATAACGCGAGCTCACTTTGCAGTTGGCCGAGCGACGTCTCGTCACCGATCACGAGATACTGGGCGCGGTCGTCGTGATGCGCTGTGCGACTCGTGTGCGTGGCGTGGTCTGGCTCAAACATTTCGCTCTCAGTATAGGCATGCCTTACCTAAGGTTGCCGCACCGACCGCACCCGCCGACGTGCGGACTTTGGTCGTAATGCCAGGGGCCATACCGACAGAAGTCCGCACCTCAGCTGAGGTGGCGCGCACACGCGCGGCGGCGTGGGCTCGCACGAGCATTACCAGAACGCCGGGTGCCGTTCCTGCCAGCGGATGCGCCGCTCGAGTTGTGAGCCGAGCGCCAGTAGCGTCGCTTCGCCGCCTGGGCGCCCGATCAATTGCACCCCCATCGGCAACCCGTCCGCGGTCTGATACACCGGCAGCACGATCGCGGGCAGCCCGGTGACGTTCACCATCGAGGTGAATGGGGTGTATTGCACCTGCTGTTCGAAGTTGTGCTCGGCGTCTTCGCTGTCATACCAGCCGATCGGCCGCGGCGTCATCGCCAGCGCTGGAGTCAGCACCGCGTCAAAACCCGCCAACTGAGCGATGAACGAACGCTCATAGGCCGCAAGCGTCGAGAGAGCGGAACTGAGGGTGCGAGCGCTGAGGCTCCGACCTTGCCGCACAAGCCAGCGCGTGAGCGGTTCGAGCAGTTCCTCGCCCGCGTTTTCGGCGGGAATCCGGGCTGCGCCGGCTTGCCAGATCGTGCGGAAGGCATCCGCATAAGTCCCTTCCGCCGTCAGCGCCGTCTCCTCGATGCCGTGGCCGAGTGCCGCGAATTCGGAAACCGCCGCATCGAGCGCCACCCGTGCCTGTGGATCGATCGTGATCTCGTATGCGCTGTCCCAGGCCGAGGTCGTCATCACGCCGAGCTGGAAACGGCCCTCGCCGCGTACCGCGCTGGCGAGATACGGTTCGTCGGCGCCTGGCGCTCGCAGCGTGAAATGATGATCGATGCGACCGTGCGTACGGGCGATCATTCCGTCGAGCAGCAGCGCGGCATCCGCCACCGTTCGAGCGAGCGGTCCGTCGACGACGAGACCCGCGAGTGAGTCGATGCCACTTCCGGCGGGCACGAGGCCGCGTGACGGTTTCACCCCGACGAGCCCGCATGCCGCTGCCGGAATACGAATGGAACCGCCCCCGTCTGAGCCCGGCGCGAACGGCAGCATGCCGCTGGCGACAGCCACAGCAGCCCCACCGCTTGAACCGCCGGCGCCCAGCATCGGATTCCACGGGTTGCGCGCCGGCGGCGCTGCGAGCGACTCGGTGTACGACGGCAACCCGAATTCCGGCGCGTTCGTCTTGCCGAGGCTGATCGCACCGGCGGCATCGAGTGTCTGCACGATCTCATCGGTCGTGTCAGGCACATAGCCGGCCATCAATCGTGAGCCGAATCCGGCAGGAACGCCGGCGCGAAGCCACAGGTCTTTGTCTCCCGACGGCAGGCCCCACAACGGGGCAGAGGTGGGAACGGATGCCGCGACCTGCGCGGCGCGCTCACGCGCGGCATCCGCCGTCACGGTCACGAATGCGCCAAGTTCCGGGTTGAGCCGCTCGATGCGCTGCAGGTAGTGCTCGGTCAGCTCCAGCGGCGAGAATGTGCCTTTCCGCAGTTCCTGCCACTGTTCGAGGGCGGTGAGATCATGCAATTCGGCCATGTGTCGAGCCTACGCGGCGAGGGCTGCCCGCTAGGGTGAAACCGTGACGACGCCGCAGCCCCCACAACGAGCGCAGCGCCCGGAGTCGCTCGGATTTCTCCGCCCTCGCCTGCGCGGGACGAGTCGTTTCGCGCGCCGCGTGGATGCGATGCTGCCTGACTTCGTCGTACGCCATGGCCTGCTCCTGATCTGGTTGTGGGTGGCGGTCTGGGCGGCTGTTGCGCTGACCGAGGAACTCACCGACATCCCCAATTGGGTGTTCACGCTGGCCACCGCGCTGATGGTGGTCCCTCCGCTGATCGCGACAGGATTGTGTCTGTGGGTAACCCCGCGCTACCAGCTTCTGCATACTGAGTCGATACTGACGCACTTCGTCGGTCGCTTCGTGACGGTCGTTTTCGCGTTCGTCGCCTGGACGATCTCGATCGTGATCGGTGCCTCGATCTCGTCGTTCATCCAGCTTCTCGGCGAGAACAAGGAAACGCAGGTGCTCGGCACCGGCTTCGAGTTGATGGGTGCGATCACCCCGCTCGTCGCGATACTGATCTGGCTGGGGCTGATCATCCGTTGCTCCTGGTTCCTGGTGCGGTTGCGCGGCTGGAAGGCTGAGCCGGTGCGCAGTGAGCTGCCGGACACGTTTCTGGATGCGGCGCCACGCGTTCGACGATTCACGATCGCTCTGGCACACCCAGGCACGCTCGCGGTCGCCGGCGTGCTGTCGACGGTCGGCAGCATACTGGTGGCGATCGGGCACAACGGGTTCACTATCACGTTGTGACGGGCTGCTGGAATGGGCTGTTGGAATGGGCTGCTGGAACGGCAGCAGCCACCTCGCCCTACGCGCCGCCGACGGCCGTGAAACGCGGTCGGCGTGCGCGAGCTCTCCGAGCGTTCCCGGTCGCGGGTGCTTCGGGCACGATCGTGCCTTCCGGCCCGATGTGCCGGAACATCTGCTCGATCACGGTCAGGATGTGCGGGTCGTCGACCCGGTACAACTGTCGGCGACCCTCGCGCCTGGCTGCGACGATGCCTGCAGCTCGAAGCTTGGCCAGCTGCTGACTGGTCGCCGGGATCGCCTGACCGCTCCTGCCGGCCAGCGTGCTGACATCGGATTCGCCAGACGCGAGGAGCACGACGAGGCTGAGCCTCGGGGCCACCGAAAGCAGGTCGAACGTGGCGGCAGCGACCTCGAGTTGGGCATCCGTGACGGACAGCGGATTGACGTCCATGATCAGACTAGGCTGGCACAGTCGCTTCATTTGCGCAACTGGTTGACTATAAGCGCCGATCGATCTATAGTTGGCGAGGCCGCCCGCGCTCTGCCGGGTTCAAACACGCGATATACCGGAGGTGAGACGCATGCAGTCAGACAGTCATAGTCCGTGCATCTCACCCCGACCCCAGCCATAGGCCGACGCACAGCGCTCAGCCCCTGGCACCTCGCCCGTGTCCCCGGAGGCCGCCATGACACTCCTGCGCCCGTTCTCTCACGAGGTGGGCATCCTCCGCTCCCCTGGGCGTCTTGCGGCCGATGCGATCGTGTTGATGGCTGTTGTTGTCTCGTTCTACGTGGCGATCTCCCTGTCTCACGGCATCCTCTCGCCGTTCACCGCGCAGACCGCGCCGACGACCGTGTCGACGAACCCGTGGGATCTTCCCTACTACGCAGCACGTTCGCTGTTCCGGATGTTCGTGGCCCTTGCGGTGTCCGTCATCTTCAGCCTGATCTATGCGACGGCCGCTGCCCGCTCGCGCCGTGCCGGCGCCGTCCTGATCCCGATCCTGGACATACTGCAGTCCGTGCCCGTGCTCGGGTTCCTTTCGGTGACACTGACGGTCTGGCTGACCCTGTTCCCGAACAACATGCTCGGGCTGGAATGCGCGTCGATCTTTGCGATCTTCACATCGCAAGTGTGGAACATGACGTTCGCCTTCTACCAGTCGCTGATCACTCAGCCGCGCGACCTGGATGAAGCTGCCCGCCTTCTGCGGTTGACCAAGTGGCAGCGATTCTGGAACCTCGACGTTCCGGGCGGCATGATCCCGCTGGTCTGGAACGGCATGATGAGTTTTGGCGGTGGCTGGTTCTTCCTCGTCGCCAGCGAGGTGATCAGCGTCAACAACAAGACCTACGCGCTGCCGGGAATCGGCAGCTATGTCGCCACAGCGGCCGACGACGGGGACATCGGCAAGATTCTCCTGGCGAGCGCTGTCATGGTGATCATGGTCATCGGTGTCAACTTCGTCTTCTGGCGGCCGCTGACCGCGTGGGCCGAGCGTTTCCGCAACGAGGACTCAGAGAGCGGGCAAGGTCCACGCAGCCTCGTCTTCGACGTGCTCCGCCGGTCACGACTGCCACACCTGGTCGGCCTGACCCTGCGACCGGTCAGCAGACTTCTGGATGCCGCGACCCGGCCGTTCGGGATCGCAGACGTGCGGATGGGCGCGAACCTCGCCCGCCGCCGCGCCGGTGACATCGTGTTCTGGTCGATCGTCGGCGCCGCCGTCCTCTGGGGTGCCATCGAAATGCTGAGCTGGACGGCCAGCGCCGTCGGCCTGGCAGAGTGGGGTCACGCGTTCCTCCTCGGCTTGGCGACGTTCGCACGCGTCATCGTGCTGCTTTTCTTCGCGACGATCGTCTGGGTGCCGATCGGAGTCTGGATCGGCATGAACCCACGGGTCAGCAGACTGGCACAGCCGATCGTGCAGGTGCTCGCCAGTTTTCCGGCGAACTTCCTCTTCCCGATCGTGACAGCCGGGCTCGTCGCCACCGGTATCAGCCTGAACTGGGGCGGAATTCTTCTCATGGCGCTCGGAGCGCAGTGGTACATCCTGTTCAACGTGATTGCAGGGGCCAGCGCGATCCCGAACGACCTGCGCGAAGCATCCGCCAATTTGCGGCTCGGCCGCGGCCTGCGCTGGCGCACGCTCATTCTGCCTGCGATCTTCTCCGCGTATGTCACCGGCGGAATCACGGCGGCCGGCGGCGCCTGGAACGCGTCTATCGTCGCGGAGGTGGTCAGTTACAACGGCCACACCCTCACCGCGATCGGGCTCGGCGCATACATCACCGAGGCAAGCATGCACGGCGACGCCGCACGCACGCTGATCGGTGTCGCGGTGATGAGCGTCTTCGTCGTCAGCGTCAACCGACTGTTCTGGCGGCGACTGTATCGGCTTGCCGAAACCAGATTCTCGTTTTGACGAACCGGTCGCACGAAGTCAGAGCGCCACACGCACACGAAGGAGGCATCATGACCAACACCACTCGCGGCCCTGCGACGGCCACCGCTCCGATCATCACGGTCGAACACGTGTCGAAGACCTTCACAAGCGCGGCGGGCACGAAGTTGTCCGTGCTCGACGACATTTCCCTTGAGCTGTATGCCGGGGAGATCGTGGCGCTGCTGGGAAAGTCCGGTTCGGGCAAGTCCACGCTGCTGCGAACCATCGCCGGGCTGATCGAACCGACCGATGGAATCGTGCGAGCAGGCGGGGTGCAGTTGACCGGCGCGAACGCATCCGTCGGTATGGTCTTCCAATCGTTCGCACTGATGCCGTGGCTGAGCATTCAGGCCAACGTGGAATTGGGGCTGGAGGCCCGCGGCGTGCCAAAGGACGAGCGGCGCCAGCGCGCATTGGATGCCATCGACCTGATCGGCCTCGACGGGTTCGAGACCGCATACCCGAAGGAACTCTCCGGTGGGATGCGGCAGCGCGTCGGCTTCGCCCGTGCGCTCGTGCTCCAGCCGGACGCGCTGCTGATGGACGAACCGTTCAGCGCCCTGGACGTGCTGACGGCCGAGAATCTGCGGTCGGAGCTCATGGCATTGTGGGCGCGCGAGGACTTTCCGACCAAGAGCATCTGCATTGTCACGCACAATATCGAAGAAGCGATCATGCTGGCCGACCGAGTGCTGGTGCTCGGAGCGAATCCAGGCCATCTCAAGGCCGAGGTGCCCGTGCGTCTGGGCCGGCCACGCGATAAGCGCGGCCTGGCATTCGAAGCGCTCGTAGACGAGCTGTACGAGCTGTTGGCAACGGACGAGCCTGCACGCTCCCGCGCGCACGCACAACCGCAGAAGGGAACACCGCTGACCACGCTGCTGCCGGAGGCTACCGCCGGTTCGCTCGCCGGCCTCGTGGGAATTGTCTTCTCCCACAACGGTCAGACCGATCTGCCGGATCTCGCGTCGGAACTGCTGTTCGAGGTCGACGACCTGCTGCCGCTGGTCGATGCCGCATCGATGCTCGGGCTCCTCGAGCTCGACGGCGTTGACGCGTTCCTGACCGAGACCGGACGCGACTGGTACACCGCTGACATCCAACGCAGCAAACAGCTGTTCTCCCGACTCGTCGTCGAACGCGCGCCGCTGGTGCGAACGATCTGCCGAACGCTGGAGAACACAGACGACGGTTCGATCCGCGACGATTTCTTCCTGGATCTCTTGCGCCGGGGTCTGTCCGATGCGAACGCGAAGCGCCAGTTGGAGATCGCGATCGACTGGGGCCGGTACGCCGAGTTGTTCGACTACGACGCCGATAGCGGCGAACTGGTGCTGACCGAGGTCTTCGCAGCGCTTCAGGAAGATGGCAGTGTCCCCGAGGGGTAGCAACGCCCTCCCCAGATGGACAGGGCCCGCATCTCAGACGAGAGATTGCGGGCCCCGATTAATTCATCACACCACCTCGGCCACCTCGTTCGAGTCAGCCGTTGATGACGGTGAGGCCAATCTACGACGGCACCGCGCGAAAGGCCAGCAAAAGTAACAGATTGATAACGCGCAGCCAGCGAATACTCAGAATCCTGATCACGGGGGCTCTGGTTCGATACGCGACAAACGAATCGGCCATTGCGCGTGGGTTCTATTTCAGACTCTTCTGCATCAGGATCGTGCCGAGCCAGCGGTCGAACTTGTAGCCGACCTTGCCCATCCTGCCGATCTCTGTGAAGCCGAAGCTCTCGTGCAGCCGGATCGACGCGTCTGCGCCCTTGTCCGCGACAACGGCGATGATCTCCTTGAGCCCTGCCGACTTCGAGCGGTCGATCAAGTCGGCGAGCAGTGCCCGCCCGAGACCTTTGCCGGTGGACGCGGCACCCAGGTAGATCGAGTTCTCCACCGTGAAGCGGTATGCCCTCTTCTGTTTCCACGGGGACACCAGCGCGTACCCGAGAATCTGACCGCGCGGCGAGACGGCGACGATGAACGGCATCCCGAGCCGGTGCAGGTACGCGAATTTCGATCGCCACTCCCTCAACGTCATCGCGTCTTCATCGAAGGTGACAGTGCTGTTTGCGACGTAGTGGTTGTAGATCTCGCGCACGTCGGGCAGGTCGCTTTCGTGTGCGTCGCGGATGGCGTACTCGAAAGGCGCATCCGGCGGCTGCTTCTTGCGCAACTGCGGCGGCAGACGCCTGCGGGTCTCGTATTCCTCTTCCAGCACGCGCTCCAGAGTAGTCGCCGTGCATGTCCGGCATGTTACGTCGGCAGCGCCCAGTCGATTGGCTCCGCACCCTGCGCCGCCAACAGTGCGTTCGCTCGGCTGAACGGTTTCGATCCGAAAAATCCGCGGTCGGCAGACATCGGGCTCGGATGCGCAGAGGCGATGATCGGCGTACCTCCCAGCAACGGCCGCAGCGTGCCGGCGTCCCGGCCCCATAGGATTGCGACCAGCGGCGCCGTGCGCGCAACCAACACCGCAATCGCGTGCTCCGTGATCTGTTCCCAGCCTCGGCCGCGGTGCGAACCCGGGTTGCCCGGCTGTACTGTCAGCACCCTGTTCAACAGCATCACGCCGCCGGCGGCCCATGCGGTCAAGTCTCCGTGCGCAGGCGGCACAACACCGAGGTCGGCACGCAACTCCTTGTAGATGTTCTGCAGGCTGCGCGGAATCGGCCGCACCTGCCGGTCGACAGCGAACGACAACCCGATCGGATGCCCCGGTGTCGGATACGGATCCTGCCCGACGATCAGCACCCGCACGTCATCCAACGGATATTCGAATGAGCGCAGCACGTTCGCGCCGCGTGGAAGATAACCGCGCCCTGCGGCGTTTTCAGCTCGTAGGAACTCCCCCATCGCCGCGATATTGCCGGCGACAGGCTCCAGTGCGTGCGCCCACCCCGGATCCATCGTTCCGTCGGCGGCCAGCTCGGCCAGGGACTTGGCGCCGGTCATACTCCGACGGTCACCGGGGGTAGCGCAGACCACGGGAAGGCGATCCAGCGATCGGTCTTGTGCCACACGTAGTCAGGTTCGCGCACCGTGCGCGGCTTGCTGTACAAGCACACGGTCTGCACGATCGCACCGGATTTCTCAAGCAGCGCCACCACCAGGTCGAGCGTGCGGCCCGAATCGGAGACGTCGTCAACCAGCAGCACGCGTTTTCCGGTGATCGCCGTGCTATCGAGCATCGGTGGCAGGAGCACCGGTTCCGGCAGACGTTCGTCCACCCCGGTGTAGAACTCCACGTTCAGCGCGCCGCAGGCTTTGGTGTCAAGCGCATAGGCGATTGCGCCGGCAAGCAGCAGGCCACCGCGCGCGATCGCAATCACGAAATCGGGTTCGAATCCCGCCTCGAGCACTGCCGTCGCCAGTTCGCGCGATGCGTCTCCGAACTCGAGCCAACCCAGCACTTCACGTTCGTCAGAGGGTTCCGTCACTGTCGCTCTCCCGTCGTCGGTGCTACGTCGAATACGTTACCGCGCGCGAGGTCATGTGCTCAGCCGAGTTCTGCCACTTTCAGCGCACCTTTGTGGAAGCGTGTCGGTGCGGCCTGGGCAACTGGCTTGATCACGATCAGGTCGAGATCCACGTGCGACGGGCGTTCCAGAGCATTGACGATGGTCTCAGCGATGTCCTCTGCGGTGAGCGGTTCCGGCACATCGTCGTAAACTGCGTCGGCCCTGGCCTGATCACCGCCAAAGCGCACAAGCGCGAACTCTTCGGTGTGCACCATCCCAGGCGCCACCTCGATCACCCGGATCGGTTCGCCGTTCAGCTCCAGCCGCAGGACTTCGGTCAGGGCGTGTTGCGCGAACTTCGCGGCGTTGTAGCCGCCACCGCCGAGATAGGCGATGTGCCCTGCTATCGAGGTCACTGTGAGGATGTCGGCGTAACCATCGGATGCCGCAGCCCTGCGCAGCAGCGGAAGCAGCGCACTCACCATCCGCTTCGTTCCGAGCACGTTGACGTCGAACATCTGCTGCCAATCCGCAGCCTCGGACTTCTCGATGCTGTCCAGGCCGATCGCACCGCCGGCGTTGTTGACCAAGGCGTGAACCGGTCCGCTCTCCTCCAACTCGAGGCGCACACGATCGACCTGCGACTGATCGGTGATATCGGCGACGATGATGCCGGCACCGGTTTCTGCGGCAAGTGCCTCCAACCGGTCGCGGCGCCGCGCTATGGCAACCACCTCCCAGCCGTGCTCGCGAAACAGCCTGACACTGGCCGCCCCGATCCCCGAACTCGCCCCAGTCACCACAACCCGTCGAATCGCCATGACCCTATTTTGCTGCGTGCGAGCGCACAATCCGGAATCGATCGGCGGCCGCAATGATTACGAAGCATTGCGACCGTGTTTGCCGTTCATTACAACAGTGCATAGTCTCAGCAGGATAGGGGGCGTAGTCTGCCCCGCCCACCCGAAGACCATCGACTCGAGGAGACACCATGACCGACGCCGCGCACTGGCAGTTCGAGACCAAACAGATTCATTCGGGCGCAGCGCCCGACCCCACCACGAACTCGCGTGCGACGCCGATCTACCAGACCACATCGTACGTGTTCAACAGCGCAGAACATGCCCAGAATCTGTTCGCGCTTGCCGAATTCGGCAACATCTACACGCGCATCCAGAACCCGACCACGGCGGTCGTCGAAGAACGCGTCGCGGCGCTCGAGGGCGGCACCGGCGGGCTCGTGCTCTCGTCCGGCATGTCTGCAACCACCTTCTCCGTGCTGAATATCGCGCAGGCCGGCGACCACATCGTCTCGTCAGCCGCTGTCTACGGCGGAACCTACAACCTGTTCAAATACACGCTTGCAAAGCTCGGCATCGAGACCACGTTCATTGAAGACCAGGACGACCTGGACGAATGGCGCCGTGCCGTGCGCCCGAACACCAAACTGTTCTTCGCTGAGACCATCGGAAACCCGAAGATCAACGTGCTCGACATCGAGTCGGTCGCCGAGCTGGCACACAGCAACGGAATCCCGCTGATCGTCGACAACACCATCGCCACCCCGTTCCTGCTGCGCCCGCTCGAGCACGGCGCGGACATCGTCGTGCACGCCGCGACGAAGTTCCTCGGCGGACACGGAACGGTGATTGCCGGCGTCATCGTCGACGGCGGGCACTTCGAGTGGTCGAAGAACGTCGAGAAGTTCCCCGGCCTGACACTTCCCGACGAGTCGTATCACGGTGTCAGCTACACCGCTGCCGTTGGTGACGGCCTCGCCTACATCATCAAGGCCCGCGTGCAGCTGTTGCGCGACCTCGGTTCAGCAATCGCCCCGGCCAGCTCCTGGCAACTCATCCAGGGCATCGAGACCCTCTCGTTGCGCATGGAGCGACACGTGCAGAATGCGCAGGAGATCGCCGAATGGTTGGAGAGCCACGAGGACGTCGCATCCGTCGCTTACGCCGGTCTGCCGTCGAGCCCGTGGTACGCGCTCGCCAACAAGTACACGCCGAAGGGTGTCGGAGCCGTGCTCTCGTTCGAGCTGAAGGGCGGTGTGGATGCCGGTCGCGCACTGGTCGACAACCTCAGCCTGTTCAGCCACCTCGCCAACATCGGCGACGTGCGTTCGCTCGTCATCCACCCGGCCTCGACGACGCACTCGCAGCTCTCACCGGAACAGCAACTGACCGCCGGCGTGACGCCGGGGCTCGTGCGCCTGTCCGTCGGCCTCGAGAACATCGACGACATCAAAGCCGACCTCGAGGTCGGCCTCGCAGCCGCGCGCGCCGTGGCGCAATCGCGCACGTCCGCGTAACACGACGCACCGTTGAGGGGCCGGGCGGCGCATCACGTGCCGCCCGGCCCTTCGCCGTCCCGATCGGGTCTCGCAAGGGCGCCCCACACCACTTGTGTACGTAACATGGCGCGGGCAGGCCTCGCAGACGGGCACAATTAGGCCATATGGAGTGGCAGACATCAGCGGACACGGTGCCGTCGCGTTTCATCACAGACACCGACGCGCGCGCACTGCTCGGTAAACCGCCCGCAAGCGGCGCGTGGCGTGAGAGCGACCCCGAAGACGGGCGCCTCTTCGCCGGTGTGCAGGCGTTCGAGTTCGAGAGCGGCTGCTCGCTTCCGTACCTGCGCATCGCCTACGAGACCTGGGGTCAGCTGAATGCCGAGCGCGACAACGCCGTGCTCGTGCTTCACGCCCTGACCGGCGACAGCCACATGGTCGGCACGCCGTCGCCGGGGCATCCGACACCAGGCTGGTGGGGTGGGATCGTCGGCCCTGGGCTCGCGATCGACACTGACCGGTGGTTCGTCGTCGCACCGAACATGCTCGGCGGCTGCCAGGGAACAACCGGGCCGGCATCGCTGGCCCCCGACGGTTACGAGTGGGGCCCGCGCTTTCCGTTCACAACGATCCGCGACCAGGTCGCGGCGCAAGCCGCACTTGCGGACGCAATCGGTATCGGTCGGTGGGCGGCCGTGGTGGGCGGCTCGATGGGCGGCATGCAAGCGCTGGAATGGGCGATCGAATATCCGGAACGCGTCGACAATCTCGCCGTGATTGCCGCCCCACCGTATTCGACAGCAGACCAGCTTGCGCTGAACTCGGTGCAGGTCGAGGCGATCCAGACCGATCCGCTGTTTCGAAGCGGTCATTACTACGAGGCTGCCGACGGCGATGGGCCTCACCGCGGCCTCGCGCTGGCACGCAGAATGGCACTGCTCAACTACCGAAGCGCCAGCGAGCTGAACGCCCGGTTCCTGCGCACCTGGCAGAGCGAGATCAGCCCGCTCGGGCAGGGCGGGCGGTTCGCGGTCGAGTCGTACCTGGATTTTCATGGCAACAAGTTCACTCGGCGCTTCGACGCGAATAGCTATATCACCCTGGTCGAAGCGATGAACTCGCATGACATCGCGAGGGGTCGTGGCAGCGTTGCACAGGCACTGCAGCGCATCACGGCTCGCACGCTCGTAGTCGGAATCGACAGCGACAGGTTGTTCCCGCTCGAGGGCCAGATCGAAATTGCCGCACACGTCGCGGGCAACATCGACGGCACCGGGATCGCTCTGATCAACTCGCCGTTCGGGCACGACGCCTTTTTGATCGAAGATGACGCGATCGGCAGGCAACTGAGGCGGCTGCTCGACGACTAAGGTGAATCCAGGTGCGCACCGTGCGGTGTGTGAGGGGATGTTGCAGCGCCTATGCCACGCAGTCGCAGTGAGAGCAGCCGGTTGCTGTCTGAAACGGGCAGATGCATGTGCCTGGCAATGACCGGCGGTGCGCTCGTCTGCGTCAGTGTGCCCGGGGCGCTGCCCAGCACAGCGCTGTACGTCGCTGTCGCAGCATGCCTCGTCGTGATCGGCGTGTCTTCCGTGCGGATGCCGCGTTCACGTTCGCACGTCGAGCCATTCGCGGTCGCCGTGGTCGCGATTGCGGCGATCCTGTTGATCGGTCTGCTCGGCGGGCTGGCGAACCCGGCCACCTCGAGCGCGCTCGTGCTGATCGGGGGCGGCTGCGTGGCATCCGTCACGATCTCGGTGGGCATCGATCGGCGCAGTCTCTGGCTGCTGATCGCCGCATTCGTTTTCACAATCGGCGCGCTTGGCCTCGCATTGGCCGTCTCGAGCGGCCCGGCGCCTCGCGCGATCGGCCTCACCCTGATCGGCTGGATGTTCTGCGTCTCGCTGGCGAGCTGGCTCGGCAGAATGGCACCGCAGACCGTGCGCAGAATCACCAGTATGAGCCGGGCATACAGTGCAGAGCGCACGGCGAGCGAGATGGAAGCACGCCGCCGACAGGACGCCAGACTCCTGCACGACACGGTGCTGGCCACGTTGACGTTGCTCGCTCACTCCGGCGTCGGCGTCAGCGAGCGCGCGCTGCGCGAACAAGCGGCGGAGGATGCCGCACTACTGCGGCAGTTGCGCATGGGAATGACCCCTGAGCCGTCCGCCTCTGGCGACTACAACCTCAAGCCGGTCGACGAATCGACGCTCGGAAACACCCTCGAGTCTGTCAAACAGCGGTTCCGGCGTATCGGGCTTGAGGTGAATTGGCACGGCACCGGGCACGTGCTGCTGCCGAGCGAGACACTGGATGCCTTTTTGCTGGCTCTTGCGGAGTGCCTGGAAAACGTGCGCAGACACTCCGGTGTCGATGAGGCGCATGTGACGATCACGGATGACGAGGCGACCGTGCGCGCCATGGTCACGGATGCCGGCGTCGGCTTCGACTTGGAGGCGGTCGCCCCGGGAAGACTCGGGTTCGCAGAATCGATCGTCGCTCGGCTCAGGGACGTGGGCGGCAACGCGCGATTGTTCTCCTCGCCTGGTTCGGGTACCACTGTCGTTTTGGAGGTGCCGAAATGAGTTTCGGCACCGAGTTGCGCGACGAGCAGTCGACCCTCGCGCTCGAACGGCTCGGCCGCGGCCTGAACCTGTCCGCATGCGCGGTGATCGCCATGCAGCTCATCTCGCTGGCGCTCAACGCCTACCGGTATCCGGCCCTGGGTGCGTCGGTCGCCGCCTGGATCCTGCTGATTGCGACGATGGCGTTCCTGATCGCTCGGTGGCCGGCGCGCGAGCTCGACGACTGGGTGTTCCCGATCGTGGTCGCAGCCGGCGTCGTCATCGTGATCCTCGACGTGATCGGCAGCTGGACCGGCACGATCGACGGCCCGTATCCGGCAGCGGCGACCGCGGTGTCAGGATTGCTCCTCGCGTGCGCGAACTCGCAGCGGCTGCGCTGGGTGCTCGCTGCGACCGCGGCCCTGTGCGCGGCACTGGCGGTTGTCTACCTGACCGCCTCAATCGGAGACCCGCTTTCGCTCGGGCCGCGGGTCGTGGTCATGGTACTCGCGGGCCTGCCCCCTGTGCTCGGCGTCAGTGTCGTGCGCTCGTTCCGGTCGCTGGTACGGGTGGAATCCGATCGTGCGCAGGCGCAGGCCACCACGTCCGTTCCGGGCAATGCGCTGGGGCTGATGGCATCACAGGAACTGGCCCGGCTCGATCTGGATGCGGAGCGGATGCTCGACTCTGTCGCAACCGGCCAGGCGACGCTGCCGCTGGACGCGACCGCATCCACGGCGGCGGCAGACATTGCGATGGAGTTACGGCTGCACCTGATCGCTGGCCGAGGCAAAACCTGGCTGCATCACGCCGTGTCGGAATCCGCCGTACTCGGGCCTCTTGTGACGGTCACAGACCCTCACGGCCTCGCGGCGCAACTGTCTCGACCGCAACGCGACGCGCTCCTGGCGGCCATCTGGCTGTTCGCGGGCGATCTCGCCCGCGGAACGCAATCGCTGCGTGTCGACCTGCAGCAACGAGAGTCCGAGGCGGGGGAACTGCGCACCATCGCAATCGGTTTCGACGCATTCGGAGTGCCGCGAAAACAGGTAGACCCAGCGGTGTGGCAAGCTATCGGTAAGGTCGGGCGTTACGCCGAATCCAGCCGGGGGCCCGTACTCCGAGTCGACGTTGATTGCCTGATCGAGACTCAGCCAGATTTCTGAGGCGAAGCCGACCAGTTCGCAAAAGCGAATCGACCGCGGTGAAGGTTCTGGGGGAAGAACGAGGCCCGGCCACGTGAACAGTAGGGACAACTTGTGACGGACAAACGCAAACCGATCCGCATCGCCATCGTCGACGACCACAAGATGCTCCTCGGAGCACTGACCGAATGGATCCGCAGTGCCGCGGACGACATCAGCATGGTCGCAGCGGTCACGACGTGGCCCGAACTCCTGACGCATCCACAGTTTCCCGTCGACGTCGTGCTGCTCGACCTGGACCTGAAAGACAACATTCCGGTCTCGGTGAAGCTGTCGACGCTGAAGACCACCGGCGTCAAGACCGTGCTGATGAGCACATACTCCGACCCGAACGTCGTGCGCGAAGCGTTGGCGGCCGGCGCACTCGGTTACCTGGTCAAAAGCGAGGGTGCCGAGATGATCGTCGAGGCGATTCGCGCGGCGTTCATCGGTGAGTCCTACATTTCCGCGGAACTCGACCTCGCACTCAGCCAGGTCGAAACCGGCGGCGCCCCCAAACTCAGCGCGCAGGAGCGGCGGGTGATGGCACTTTACGGCGCCGGTGAGCCGGTGAAGGCCGTCGCGTTCAAACTCGGCATTTCTGACGAGACGGCCAAGAGCTATCTCAAGCGCATCAGGGAGAAGTACCGCGTCGCCGGGTACGACGTCGGCACGAAGGTCGCCCTGCGCAAGCGGGCGATCCTGGACGGGATCCTCCTGCAGGGCGACTGAACAACCGCCACTCCGCGGTACGAGAGGCTCACAGCACTCACCACACTCACAGGACTCACAGGACTCACAGCATCCAAGCGCTACACCGCCGCAATCGGAACCGTAGGCACCGCGCCCGTCGACGGCGGCTCCTTCCAGCCTCGCCGGACGCGAGCACGATCAACGCCGAAGGAGCCAAGCGCGATCCCGAGGCCCAGCACGCTGACGGCGAGCCCGACCCACACCGGCGCCTTGAACCCGAAGCCTGCTGCGATCACTACGCCGCCCAGGTACGCGCCGAGCGCGTTTCCGATATTCAAAGCCGAGTGGTTGAGAGCAGCGGCGATCGACTGGCTGTCGCGCGCGACATCCATCAATCTCGTCTGAATGGCCGGTGAGATCGCTGCCGCAGAGCCGCCGATCACGAACACCCCGACCCACAGAGCAATCGGGAACTGCGCGGTCAGACCGACCCAGGCGAGCGCTGCGATCAGCACACAGAAGAACAACAGCATGGTGCGTTGCACACTCCGATCAGCCATTGCGCCGCCGAGCAAGTTGCCAACAGTCATGCCGAGGCCGACCACGACGAGGGTCAGCGGCACCGCGAATTCCGGCAGCCCGGAGACCTCGGTGACGATCGGCGCGATGTAGGAGTAGACGGCGAAGAAGCCGCCGAAGCCGATGGCACCGACTGCGAGCGCGAACCAGACCTGAAGGCGTGAGAACGCCCGCAGCTCGCGGCGCATCGTCGCGCGCGGGTTGCCCGCCTGGAATGGCACGGCCAGCAGCACCGCGACAAAGGTGAGCGCGAAGATCGCCGCAACCACGAGGTAGGCCGCGCGCCAGCCGGCATGCTGACCCAGCCAGGTGATGCTTGGAACGCCGATGACGTTGGCGATCGTCAACCCGGAGAGCACGAACGCAACACCGCGCCCGCGCTTGCCGGGCCCCATCAACGATGCGGCGACCAGGGATGCGATGCCGAAATACGCTCCGTGCGGCAGACCGGCGATGAAGCGCGCAGCCAGGACCAGGCCGAAACTCGGCGCCAGTGCTGATGCGATCGTGCCAAGCGTGAAGACGACCAAGAGACTGAGCAGCAGCTTCTTGCGTGGCCATCGGGCCGCGAACGCCGCGATCGTGGGGGCGCCGACGACGACACCGAGGGCGTACGCCGAGATGAGCAGTCCGGCCTGCGCGATTCCGTCCGCGTTCGATGCCTTATACACCGTGGGCAGCAGGTCTTTCGCAAGGTTGGGCAGGAGCCCCATCGCGACGAATTCGGTCGACCCGATGCCGAACCCGCCCAGGGCGAGAGCGAGCAGCGCAAGACGAGTACGGGCCGGCGACAACGTCGTCGGCCCGTCGGTTTGTTGGGTCATGGATTCATCGTAGAGGGCGAGAACCTGATTTATCGAATCGATTCGACCTGTGTCAATTCGACGTGATTCGATTCGACCTGATTTGGTTCGACCCGGGGTGATGCGGCGGGTGAGATGATGGGCGGGGCGACAGGGGCCGCCTCATGCGCTACCTCCCGCGCCGCTCGGCAAGCGCGGCTTCGAGCCGTTCGACCTTGCCGGTGAGCTCACCGGTGTGGCCAGGCCGGATGTCCGCCTTCAGCACCAGCGACACCCGGCTGCCGAACGCGCCGACCGCCTCGGTTGCACGCTTGACGACATCGAACACCTCGTCCCACTCTCCCTCGAGCTCCGTGAACATCGAGCCGGTGTGATTCGGCAATCCGGATGCCCGCACGACCTCGACCGCAGCCGCGACCGCGTCGTGAACCGAGCCGTCTGAATTTCCGTCACCGCCGGGAGATACAGAGAAAGCAACAATCATCATTCAGTCCTTTCGATCGGTTACTGCCGGATACGGCCAAGATGCCGCCTCGGCGGATGCGTCGTGTCCACCTTCATGCGCCGCGATCTCGGCGGCAGCCTCTGCGGCCGTGTCGGCAGCAGCCTCACCCGCCACGCGCACGCTGTGCCATAGGGCCCACAGACTCCAGAGAAGGATCACGAACAACATCACGTTGCGCACGGTCAGGATTGCGACCATTACGACATCTACGTTGAGCAACCAGATGTACAGATACGGGTACACCAGTTGTGTGAGCGCCGCCGTGACGGCAACGAGAATCGCCGGTGTTCGAAACGCGCGACCCGCACAGACGATTCCGAGAATGACGGGTGCAGCGAACCAGGTGATGTACTGCGGCGACCCCACTTTATTGAACGCGATCAGCGTCGCGACGAGCCCGAGCATCAACAACGGCAGCACGGTGAGGCTGGGAACACCGCTGTAGGTCGCCCAAGCCCCCACCAGCAGCACGAGCACGACCATGGCGACCAGCAGCGGGGTCATCAGGGCGATGGCGGTGTCGATGTTCGGGCCGGCCACCTGAAAGGTCAGCAGCGCCCGGTCGTAGTAGACGAACGAGCCAGGGCTGTGCAGCGCGGCAGCCCACATCCACGGAGCGCTGATCGGCGCCTCGATCTGCAGGCCGCGCCCGGTTTGCTGCGTGACGAAGCTGAACACGTTGACGCCATTGCCGAACGTGAGGCCGAGGATCACGATCACGACGCTGGTCGAGGCAACGGCAAGCAGCATCCGCCATCGGTCGCGACTGACGACGAAGACGGCTGCGATGGCGGCGACGGGCCACACTTTGATCCAGGTGGCCACTGCGAGCAGCACGGCGGCGACCCGGGGGCGTGAGCGCAGCCAGAGCAGCGCAACGATCACGATCGCGACTGAAACGGCATCCAGCCTGGCCACGGCGATCGGCCCCAGCAGCAACAGAAACGCGAGCCACCACCACGCCGCTGAGGTCGCGCGGTGTCCGCGACGCACCGTCAAGACCGCGAATGCGACTGCGTCCAGGATGAGTACCATCGCCAGCCAGCCGCCGGCGTATTGGTCTTGCCCGACGATCAGCGGGAGCAGGATGGGGATCAGCGCCAGTGGCGGATAGACCCACGGCACGTCGAGGCCAACGATTGCCATGCCTGATTGGGCCTGCAACGCCCACGGCTTGTAGACGAGTGTGACGTCGCCGAGCGGCAACCCGTCTGCGTTCAGGCACAGGTAGCCGAGCACCAGGTGTACGAGCAAGAACGCGCTCCACAGTGTGATCGGATGCCGGATGATCGCGCCTGCGCGTTCCGCCCGCCCCGCGCGCACCGCGTTCGCAGAGCGCTGCGGCCGACCCGGCCGTGTGGCGTTGGATACGGAGCCGGACGCCATGCAGACCATGCTAGTGGAGTGTCTCGGCCATCCGGTCTACTGCTGGGCCGCGCCACCGGTCAGAAGGCTCGCGATCGTGGCGGGCACGGTGTCCGCGACGTCGAGCGCGGCGATCGGGCCGCCCGCGGATGCGCGGGCCGCAGCGAGCCCGTGCACGAGCGCTGCCGTCGCACCGAGGCGCACCAGTACCCGATGACCGCCCTCCTCGATGTTGCGGGCGTGGGTTGCCACCAGGGCGCCAAGGATGCCGGCGAGCACGTCTCCGGTTCCGGCGGTGGCCAACCAGCTGGGCGCCCCGGAAACGGTCAGCAGTTCCCCGTTCGGCGCCGCAACGTACGTGGTCGCACCCTTCAGGAGCACCGTCGCAGCCAATACCTCGGACGCTGCCCGCGCCCAGTGCGGTGGATCGTTTGCGATCTGGTCGGTCGAGCACTCGATGCCCCGCGCTGCCAGGGCGCGGGCAAGCTCCCGAAAGTGCGGGGTGATGATCACGGGTCCGCTTGCGGCAGCAACGAGGTCGAGCGCGCCAGCGTCGAGCACGAACGGCACGGCCTGCCCGAGAGCATCCGCCAACAGTGCGGCCTCTGCGGGAGTGCGCGTCGCGGCATCCTGTCCGGAGCCGAGCAACCAGGCCTGCACCCGCCCTTCACCGGTGACCACCTCGGGACGTCTGTGCAACACCAGATCGGCCGCACGCGCATCACCGAGATAGCGCACCATCCCGACGCCGGTGCGCACCGCTGCGTCGGCGCCGAGAACCGCCGCGCCCGGATACTGCGCGGACCCGGTGACCAAACCGAGCACACCGCGCGAATACTTGTCGTCGGATGCCGCGGGCACCGCAATCCATTCGCGCGCGTCCGCGCGGGTCCAGTTCTGTGCAGGCGGGTTCATATGCTCACGATAGGTTGATTCCTGAAAGAAGGAGCGCAGCCCATGCCGATCTCGATCCCCGATCGTGTCATCGTGTTCGACTACGGCGAGGTCATCTCGGTGACCCCGACGGAGGCGGACCGCGCCGCCCTGGTGGCGATCGCCGATGTCGACCCCGACCTGTTCTGGCCGTCGTATTGGCGGCACCGCAACGGCCTCGACGAGGGCACGCTGGCGATTACGGACTACTGGCAGTTGGTCGCCTCAGATGTCGGCGCTCAGTTCAGCGACACGAAGATCCATCAGTTGTGGGTCAGCGACTTCCGCAGTTGGCTCAGCGCGGATGCGGACACCCTCGATGTGCTGTTCGAACTGCGGGCCGGCCGCACCCGGATGGCATTGCTCTCGAATGCCGGTCGTGACTTCAGCAGCTATTTTCGGCACGGGCCGCTCGGCGCCCTGTTCGAGGGGGTATTCGTCAGCGGAGAGCTCGGCATCATCAAGCCGGCGGCGAAAATCTTCAGGCACGTCATGGGCAAACTGGCTATCAGCGCCGCACAGATGGTCTTCGTCGACAACAAGGAGGAGAACGTGCGAGGCGCCGAAGCTCTCGGTATCACCGGACACGTCTACACGGATGCTGCGCACTTGCGCGCATTCCTGGAATCGCTCGGCACCGCTCGCTGAGCGAGCGGAAGCGCCCGCCGCCCCGGGTCGCTGAGCGAAGCCGAAGCGCCCACTCCTCGGTCGCTGAGCGAAGCCGAGGCGCGGCACGCGGCGACCCTTCGACTGCGCTCAGGGAACGACAACCACCACTCCCCGGTCGCGGAGCGAATCCGAAGCGCCCACTCCTCGGTCGCTGAGCGGAGCCGAAGCGCGCCACACGGCGACCCTTCTGTAATGGTTGTGGCTGGTCTGGTACTGGCTGGCAGACTGGCGTTTTCAGCTTTGTCTGGTGTGACTCACCGCCCTTCCGACCGCGCGCAGCGTGTGTCTTGCAGTCGACATGTCCACCAGGCAGGGCGGGAAGCGCCGGCCTGACCGCGTGAACATGGCTTGATAGAAGCTCGTCCGGGACCTTGTAAGAGATCCCGTGACTCATTACAGAAACGCCTGCTCGACGACCAGACCGGCACGTAATAACACCCCCTACAGAAGGAGTTACCGTGCCCATCGTCTCACAACTGGTTTGGCAACAGTACGACCACGTCATCGGGGTCGACACGCATGCCAGGACCCACACCCTGGCCGTGCTCAGCAGTGCCGGAGCGCTGCTGAAGTCGGCGACTTTCCCGACCAGTAAACCCGGGCTGGACCGCGCCTACGCGTGGATGCTGCGCGAGGCACCAGGCCACACCCTGGTCGCGATGGAAGGCACCGGCTCCTACGGGGCAACCTTCACCGACCTGCTGAGTGCCCACCGGGTGGAAGTCACCGAAACGAAACCACCGAAACGAGGTGTCCGCCGGGCCGGTAAAAGCGACGTCATCGACGCCGAACACGCCGCCCGCCACGCACTGGCCCTGCCCGTGGACCGGCTGATGATCCCCCGCACACACCACGGCGACCAGGCCGCACTGCGAGTCCTTTTGACCTCCCGGAAAGCACTGCAGAAGAACAAAACCGCCACCAGCAACGCGTTGACCGCGCTGCTGCGTGGCTTTCCCCTCGGCATCGACGCCCGCAAGAAACTGACGAAAGCACAAATCGGCCAGGTCGCCGCCTGGCGCACCCGCAGCACCGACACCCCCGCACAGAACACCATCCGAGCCGAAGCAACCCGGATGGCCCAGGAAATCCACACCCGGCAGGGCGAGATCGCCACCATCAACGCCAAGCTGACCATCCACGTCACCGCACTGGCCGCCTGGCTACTGGAAGAGAACGGTCTCGGACCCTTCACCGCCGCCCAACTCCTGGTCTCCTTCTCCGCCCACGGCCGCATCCGCTCCGAGGCCGCATTCGCCCGCCTCGCCGGCGTCGCCCCGATCCCCGCGTCCTCCGGGAACACCACCCGGCACCGCCTGCACCGCGGCGGCGACCGGCAACTCAACCACGCCCTCTACATCATCGCCTCCCACCGCATGCTCAACGACGAGCCCACCAAGGCCTACACCGCCAAACGCCAAGAACAAGGCCACAACCGCCGCGAAACCCTCCGCAACCTCAAACGCCACATCGCACGCTCAATCTTCCGAAAACTCAACGCCAACACTTGACAAAACCCATAGAAGCGTCGACTGCGCTCAGGGAACGACAACCACCACTCCCCGGTCGCTGAGCGAAGCCGAAGCGCCCGTCCGCCAGTCTCCCGGTCGCTGAGCGAAGCCGAAGCGCCGACCATCCGCTCCCCTGTGGATAACTTTCGCGCGCACATCTTCTGCTTCGGCATAATGCTTCGTATGCCGTATGTCTACATCCTGGAGTGCGCCGACGGGCACTACTACACGGGCAGCACCTACGACCTTGAGCGCAGACTGTGGGAGCACAACAATGAGCTCGGCGCCAACTACACTCGTCGCCGTTCACCGGTGCGACTTGTTTGGTGTGAGAACACCGATCGGGTCGAGGATGCGTTCCGACGGGAGAAGCAGATCCAGGGTTGGTCGCATGCGAAGAAGCAGTTGCTGATCGAGGGCCGCGTGGATGAGCTCAGCGGCTGGAGCGCCCGCGGAAGGAGCGCTGACGACTCCGGTCGCTGAGCCAAGCCGAAGCGCGGCACACGGCGACCCTTCGACTGCGCTCAGGGAATGACAACCACCACTCCCCGGTCGCTGAGCGAAGCCGAAGCGCTCAGCGGTTGCCGGGGCCGCGACGCGTGGCGTCCTGCACCTCGCCGACAAGCTCCTCGATGATGTCCTCGAGAAAAAGCACACCGGTCGTTGCGCCTGCCGAATCGACCGTCCGCGCCAAGTGCACACCCGATCGGCGCATGGTCGCGAGCGCGTCTTCAGCGTCGGTGCCCGCGAAAATGGAGATCAACTGCCGCACCCTGCTCGCCGGTACCGGTTGGTCGAACCCTGCCGTCTCCAGATCCAGCACGTCCTTCAGGTGCAGATAACCTGTCGGCTCGCCCTGGGCGTCCTGGATGACATAGCGTGAGAACCCGTGCCTGGCGACGGCCCGTTCAACCTCGTTGGGTGTCACCGTGGGCGGCAGTCCGATCAGACCGTGCAGCGGCAGCGCGATGTCACTGGCCTTCTTTTCCGTGAACTCGAACGCGGCGATCAGTGCACCGGTTCGATCGGTGAGCACTCCCTCCCTCGTCGACTGATCGACGATGCTGGCCACTTCCTCCAGCGTGAACGTGCTCGCGGCCTCCGACTTCGGCGTGATTCCGAACAGTCGCACGATTCCGTTCGCCGTCGCGTTCAATGCCACAATGATCGGCTTGAACACGCGCGCGATGCCGACGAGCGGCGGGGCGAAGATCAACACAGCCTTGTCCGGCATCGAGAACGATAGGTTCTTCGGCACCATTTCACCGAACACGACGTGCAAAAAGGAGACGATCAGCAACGTGACGATAAAAGCGATCACGCCGATCGCATCCGCAGACAATGCCGTCAACCCGAGCGGAACCTCCAACAGGTGATGAATCGCGGGTTCAGACACGTTCAGAATGATCAACGAGCAGACAGTGATGCCGAGTTGGGTCGTCGCCAGCATCAGCGTCGCATGCTCCATCGCCCACAGCGCCGTCTTGGCGGATGCCTTTCCACGGTCGGCCGCCGGCTCGATCTGCGAGCGCCGAGCCGAGATGACTGCGAATTCAGCCGCAACGAAGAACGCATTCGCAAGCAGCAACACGAACAACCAGACGATGCCCGCCCAGTCAGCCACGATCGGCCTCCGCCGCCGTTTCGTCCTCTGCCTGTGGCGTCGGCGTGTAACGCAACCGATCGATCCGGCGACCGTCGAGTCGTTCGACCCTCAGAGCGCCGCCTTGCACCTGCACTTCGTCGCCGACGACCGGCAGCCGACCGAGCGCATCCATGACGAAGCCGGCGACGGTCTCATACGGGCCGTCTTCCGGCACCTGCACGCCCGCGCGTTCAAGAAGTTCGTCGGGTCGCAGCATGCCCGGAAAGGTCAGGGAGTCTGTACCGCGCACCACATCGATTCGAGCTTTGTCGTGTTCGTCGGCGACCTCTCCGACGAGTTCCTCGACGAGGTCTTCCAGTGTCGCCACGCCGGCCGTGCCGCCGTACTCGTCGACGACGACCGCGAGCTGATAGCTGCGGCCGCGCAACTCGCCGAGCAGCGTGTCCAGACCCATCGTTTCCGGCACCCGAAGCGCGTCGCTCTGCAAAGCAGACACGGGCACAACAGTGCGCCGTTCGCGCGGCACGGACACCGCCTGCTTGACATGCACGACGCCGACGATGTCGTCCGCATCCTCGTCGTAGACGGGAAAGCGCGAATAGCCGGTGTTTCGGGCCAGGTCGATCACGGCCTGTGCCGGTTCGCCCCTTTGCACGCTGGCGACGCGCAGGCGCGGGGTCATGACATCCGCCGCGATGTGTCCGCTGAATTGCAGGGTGCGGTTCAACAGTGTCGCCGTGTCCGACTCGAGCAGCCCGGCACGGGCGGAGCGACGCACAAGCGAGGACAGCTCCTCGGCCGACCGCGCTCCGGAGAGCTCCTCCTTCGGCTCGACGCCGAGCATGCGCAGGATGCCGTTTGCACTGCCGTTCAGCACCACCACGGCCGGGCGAAACACTGCCGTGAACGCGGTCTGAAACGGGATCACGATCTTCGCCGTCGCCCTCGGCAGCGCCAGGGCCATATTCTTCGGCACCAACTCGCCGATGATCATCGACACGAGCGTTGCGACGACAATCGCGACGGTCGTTGCGATCGCCGGCACAACGGCGGATGCGACCCCCCACGCCGCCAGCGTCGGCGATAGCAGCGTCGAGATCGCCGGTTCCATCGTGTAACCAGTCAGTAGCGTCGTCAAGGTGATGCCCAGCTGAGCGCTCGAGAGGTGCGTCGAGGTGATCTTCAGTGCGGCGATCGTCATGCCGAGCCGGGTCTCACCGCGATCGCGGCGTGCTTCGAGGTCGTGCCGATCGAGATTGACCAGCGCGAACTCGCTGGCGACGAAGAAGCCCGTTCCGACGGTCAGGACGATGCCGACGAGGAGCAGAATCCACTCATACACGGCAGTCACTGCCCCCGGTCACGGGCGAGGGTCTATGGCTGGGCGAAGATGCAGGAGGAGGGTCGTCCATTGTTCTGTCGATTATACCGGCGACCGCCGTTCACTCCTCGCGTGGCCCTTCGACTGCGCTCAGGGAACGACTGCGCTCAGGGAACGACTGCGCTCAGGGAACGAAACCGGATGCACCTACCAGCTGACCGGCAGCGCCTTGCCTTCCTCATAACCGGCGGCGGACTGGATGCCCACCAATGCGTGCTCGTGGAACTCCACAACAGAACGCGCCCCAGCGTAGGTGAATGAACTGCGCAGTCCGGTCGTGATCATGTCGAGCAGGTCTTCGACGGATGGCCGCAATGGGTCCAAATAGATCTTGGACGATGAGATCCCCTCCGCGAACAATTCCTTGCGGGCGAGGTCGTATGCGTCCAGCCGCTCGAAGCGTTCGTGCACCGCTTTGGTCGAGGCCATCCCCCAACTCTCCTTGTAGAGGTCGCCGTCCTCGTCGACGCGCAGATCGCCCGGCGCTTCAATCGTGCCTGCGAACCAGGACCCGATCATCACGGATGACCCGCCCGCTGCCAGCGCCAGCGCGACGTCGCGTGGGTAACGCACACCGCCGTCTGCCCAGACGTGCGCACCCAACTCGCGCGCGACATCCGCGGTTTCCAAGACGGCGGAGAACTGTGGGCGGCCGACGGCCGTCATCATCCGGGTCGTGCACATCGCCCCCGGGCCGACCCCGACCTTGAGGATGTCGGCACCCGCTTCGACGAGATCGCGCACGGCACGGCCAGTGACGACGTTGCCTGCGACGATCGGCAGACCGAGACCGAGCGCCTTGACGGCGGCGATCGCCGTGCGCATGCCGCCCTGATCGCCGTGTGCGGTGTCGATGACGAGCACATCGACTCCGGCGGATGCCAGCGCCCGCGCTTTTCCTGCAACGTCTCCGTTGATCCCGACCGCTGCCGCGACCCGCAACCGGCCGTGCCCGTCGAGGGCGGGTGGGTAGATGGTCGAACGCAACGCACTGGTTCTGTTGAGCGTTCCAATCACTCGGCCGTGCTGCAGAACCGGCGCAAAATCGATTCCCGCCTCACTCATCAGGTCGAATGCCGCACGGCCATCTGGAACGTCGTCTGCGTCGAGAGCGGTCGACGCCCCATGCAGGAGATCGCCGAGCGGAGCATCCGGAAGCGCATCGGCGAGGTCCTCTGCCGCAACACAACCAAGGTAGGTTCCCGTGTCGTCGAAGAGCACCACACCGTGAGCGGCGATGGCAGGCACCCGCAGTAGCGCGGCCTCCACACTGTCTTTCGGGCTCATGATCAGCGGCGTGTCGTAGGCGACCGGCTGATCCTTGACCCAGCGGATGGCCGCGTCGAGGTCTTGCAGGTGCATGTCCTGAGGCAACACCCCGAGCCCACCACGGCGGGCAAGCGTTGCGGCCAACCGCGGCCCCGTCACAGAATTCATGTTCGCGGACACGATCGGAATGGTCGCGCCGGTGCCGTCGCCTGGGGCCAGCGACACGTCGAGCCTGCTGGTCACGTCGGAGCGACTCGGCACCAGGAACACATCGGAATAGGTCAGGTCGTGTGTCGGGGTCGTCCCATAGAACTCCATGAACCAACGGTAGCGTCCCAGCAGCCTTACAGCGAGGCAGGTGCAATGGGATTAGGCTTGATCATTGGACAGGGGCGTCGGGTCACAAGCCCGTCGCAACCGCACAGAATTGCAGCAACATAGATGTGCAACCGCACGGATTTGCAACAGCAGAGCATCAACGGAGAGTGGGCGATCGACTGTGTCGAGCCAGTTGACCGGAGTAGGCGCCGACCACGGGGCTTCTAGTGAGTTCGGAGCCAACGAATGGCTCGTCGATGAACTCTACGAACAGTACAAAGTCGACAAGAACTCCGTCGACAAGTCCTGGTGGCCGATCCTCGAAAACTATCAGCCCGGTAGTGCAGGTGCCGCAGCTGTGGCGCCCGGCGCCGACGATGTGACGGCGGCCGCACCGACTCTTCCGGCCGTTGCCGACGTCGTCGAAGCACTGGCGGCTGAGCCTGTAACGCAGGCTTTCGCACCGGTCGCTCCGCCCGCCCCGGTTGTGCCGGCGGCACAGCCCGCCCCGGTCGCACAGCCCGCTGCGGTGCCGGTTGCCGCTGAATCAGCGGCCGTGCCATCGGCGGACACGCATCCGGCGGACACGCATCCGATCACCGCTCCGATTCCGGTCATCGGCGCGCAGCCGGTTGCGCGGACGACGTCGATTGCTCCGCGCCCTCAGCCGGTCCCGGCCGATGCTCCGGTCACAGCCCCGCAGCAGGTGGTCGGCGCTACCGGCGAGATCGAAGACACGGCACAGGATGTCGTCTCGCCGTTGCGCGGCATGGCCAAGGCTCTTGCGACGAACATGGACGCAAGCCTGACGGTGCCGACCGCCACCAGCGTGCGCACCATTCCGGCGAAGCTGATGATCGACAACCGCATCGTGATCAACAATCACTTGAAGCGCGCACGCGGCGGCAAAGTGAGTTTCACACACCTGATCGGCTGGGCGCTCATCCGCGCCCTGAAGGATTTCCCGAGCCAGAACGTCTACTACAGCATCGTCGACGGCAAACCATCTGTCATCTCCCCCGCGCACGTCGGTCTCGGCATCGCGATCGATCTGCCAAAGCCCGACGGCACGCGCGCCCTGCTCGTGCCTGCGATCAAGCGCGCGGATCTGATGACGTTCGGCGAATATCTTGCGGCTTACGAAGATCTCATCACCCGCGCACGCGGCAATAAGCTCACCGCGGACGATTTCGCAGGCGCCACCGTCTCTCTCACCAACCCGGGAGGCATCGGCACGGAGCATTCGGTGCCCCGCCTGATGAAGGGCCAGGGCTGCATCATCGGAGCCGGCGCCCTCGAATACCCGGCCGAGTTCCAGGGGTCGAGCTTGAAGACGCTGACAACACTTGGGATCGGTAAAACGATCACGCTGACAAGCACGTACGACCACCGCGTCATCCAGGGCGCGGGCAGTGGCGAGTTCCTGAAGATCGTGCACGAGCTGCTGATCGGCAAACGCGACTTCTATGAAGAGATCTTCGCAGCGCTGCGCATCCCGTACGACCCGATCCACTGGGCACCAGACATCAGCGTCGACCTCGCCAGCGCCATCGACAAGACAGCGCGCGTGCAGGAGCTCATCAATTCGTTCCGGGTGCGTGGCCACCTGATGGCGGACATCGACCCGCTCGAATACAAGCAGCGATTTCACCCCGACCTGGACATCGCGACACACGGGTTGACCTTCTGGGACCTCGATCGAGAATTCGTGACAGGTCAGTTCGGTCCTGATCGTCGCCAGATGCTGCTGCGCGACATTCTCGGCGTGCTACGCGACTCCTACTGCCGCACCATCGGCATCGAGTACATGCACATTCAAGACCCGGCCCAGCGCAAGTGGATTCAGGCCAAGGTCGAGCGTCCGTACGCTAAACCGACGCACGACGAGCAGCTGCGCATCCTCGGCAAGCTGAACGAAGCCGAGGCGTTCGAGACGTTCCTGCAGACCAAGTACGTGGGCCAGAAGCGCTTCAGTCTCGAAGGCGGCGAATCGACGATCGCACTGCTCGACACGATCCTGCAGGGCGCCGCGGAAGCAGGCATGGACGAGGTGGCGATCGGCATGGCCCACCGCGGCCGGCTGAATGTGCTGACGAACATCGCTGGCAAGACGTACGGGCAGATTTTCCGCGAGTTCGAAGGAACGCAGGACCCGCGCACGATCGGCGGATCCGGTGACGTCAAATACCACCTGGGCACCGAGGGCACCTTCAAGGGCCGCGACGGCGAGGAGATCCCGGTCTATCTGGCCGCAAACCCGTCGCACCTGGAAGCCGTCGACGGCGTGCTCCAGGGCATCGTACGCGCGAAACAGGATCGTCGGCCTGCAGGCACGTTCTTGACGCTGCCGATCCTGATCCACGGCGATGCCGCGATGGCGGGCCAGGGGATCGTCATGGAGACGATGCAGATGTCGCAACTGCGCGCATACCGCATCGGCGGCACCATTCACGTCAACATCAATAACCAGGTCGGCTTCACGACGCCGCCAGAGGAAGGCCGCACGTCTGTCTACTCGACCGACGTCGCGAAAACGATCCAGGCGCCGATCTTCCACGTCAACGGCGACGACCCTGAGGCGGTCGTGCGGGTTGCCGAGTTGGCATTCGAATTCCGGCAGGAATTCAAGAAGGATGTCGTCATCGACATCGTCTGCTACCGGCGCCGTGGGCACAACGAGGGTGACGACCCTTCGATGACGCAGCCGCTGATGTACAACCTGATCGAAGCCAAGCGTAGTGTGCGCCGCCTCTACACCGAGGCGCTCGTCGGCCGCGGTGACATCACAGAGGAAGAGTACGACCAGGCTCATCGCGACTTCCAGGACCGCCTGGAGCGCGCGTTCCTGGAGACGCATGCTGCACAGACCGGCTCGATCCCGATCATCACAGGCGACAATCATGCGGTTGCGGACCTTGAGCGTCCGGATGCGCAACAGGACGACGGCTCGGGCGAGCCCGAGACCACAGGGGTCAGCGAGGCGGTTGTTCTGCTCGTCGGCGATGCGTTCAACAATCCACCGGCCGGGTTCACGGTGCACCCCAAGCTGCAGCAGCTGATGGTCAAGCGGCGCGAGATGAGCCGGAACGGCAACATCGACTGGGCGATGGGCGAATTGCTCGCGCTCGGTTCGCTCGTGATCGAAGGCACACCGGTGCGCATGGCCGGGCAGGACACACGCCGCGGCACGTTCGTGCAGCGACACGCCGTGCTGCACGACCGCATCAACGGCCAGGAGTGGCTGCCACTGGCGAACCTGAGCGACAATCAGGGCCGGTTCTGGATCTACGACTCACTGCTCAGCGAATATGCGGCGATGGGCTTCGAATACGGTTACTCGGTGGAACGGCCAGATGCCCTGGTGCTGTGGGAAGCGCAGTTTGGAGACTTCGCCAACGGGGCACAGACGATCGTGGACGAGTTCATCTCGTCGGCGGAGCAGAAGTGGGGGCAACGCTCCTCGCTCGTACTACTGCTGCCGCACGGTTACGAAGGGCAGGGGCCCGACCACTCGTCCGCCCGCATCGAGCGTTTCTTGCAGTTGTGCGCCGAGAACAACATGACCGTTGCCCGTCCGTCAACCCCGGCATCGTACTTCCACCTGCTGCGGCGACAGGCATACGCTCGCCCCCGCAAGCCGCTGATCGTGTTCACTCCGAAGGCCATGCTGCGTTTGCGCGGCGCCTCCTCCACCGTCGAGGAGTTCACGACCGGCCGGTTCGAGCCGGTCATCGACGACGCACGGATCACGGACAAGGCGGCCGTCACGCGTGTGCTGATGATGTCGGGCAAGATCTACCACGACCTCAAGAATGAGCTCGAGAAGAACCCCAATCCCGCCATCGCACTGGTGCGGCTCGAGCAGTACTATCCGTTGCCGGCGGCCGAGCTCAAGGCTGTTGTCGCGTCTTATCCCGACGCCGACTTGTTCTGGGTGCAAGACGAACCGGAGAACCAGGGCGCCTGGCCGTTCATGATCCTTGAGACCTCCAAGCTCGGACCGCGCGCCCTCGGTGTGATCTCCCGGGCAGCATCCGCCTCGCCCGCCGCGGGGTCTGCCAAGCGTCACGCTGCAGAGCAGAGCGATTTGATCCGCAGGGCACTCACGCTCTGACAATTCTGACAGTCACAGGACGGACACATTATGGCCGCTCCACTTTCCGATCACAGGGTGATCGTGTTCATCCAAGAGAACAAGACCACCGACTTCTACTTTCCGACAATGGTGGCGTGGGGTGCCGATGTCGCCGATCACGGCACGCTGTTGACTGCGCCTCCGGATTTTGATCAGCCGCACGATCGGAACGCGTGGGTGCACTACGCCATGGGCGACTACCCGGCCGTTGCCGACCAGCTCGACAATGACTCGGTGATTCCGTTCTACAGCTGGCTTGCGAAACAGTTCGTGTTCAGCGATCACCATTTCGGATCCGGCTCGAACTCGACGCCCGGCCACATGCTCGCGATCGGCGGTCAGATGCCGACGCTGAAGAATCCGCCGTTCGTCGGCAAGGCGCCCGTTTGGGACCTTCCGTCGATCTTCACCGTCGCGGAGGCGGCGAAGGTCTCCTGGGCCGCGTTCCCTGACCAGAGCGGCTACCCGACGAAGTTTTACACAAGTCTCACGACGACCCCCGGCAATGAGAACGTGTTTCCGCCGAATGCGTTCATACCGATGGCGAAGGCGGGCACCCTGCCGCGGGTCTGCTACGTCTGGAGTCCGGCCGGCTACGACGAGCATCCGCCGCACGTGAGCACCCCCGACTACGTCACGAAAGGGCAAGAGCTCGTTTGGCAGCGGGTGCAAGCCGTCATCGACGGCGGCGGCTGGGAGAACACCACGTTCATCCTGACCTGGGATGACTGGGGCGGCTATGCGGACTCCGTACGGACTCCGGTGATCGAGACGGTGCCCGATCAGCTGCATCCGCAGGGGTTCGCCGTGATCGGCGGCTCCCGGATTCCGTTGCTCATGTTCGGCGGATGCGTGCCGCAGCGCATCGATCCAGAGTGGCACTCGCACGCCTCCATTCCGAAAACCATCATCGATGCCCTCGGCCTGCCGCCGATGGGCGTACCGCGGGTGGATGACGCACCATCACTGGCCTCGATGATCGATGCGACGCTCAGCCGACCCGTGCCCCCGCCACCGGGCACGACGATCAGTCAACCGGCACCCCCGGTACCGACGCCGACACCGGTTGCGCCGGGACCGTGGCCGGGGCCTCTGAATGTTCCCATGCCCGCTCTGGTCACAGTGGACGGCAGCGTCATCCCGGCACCGAGCGACGGGGTGGTGAACCGCACCCCGCCGAAGCCGCCGAAGCAGTAGCGTGTCAGCCTGCATCGGCGGCCTGTTGGCTCCAGTCAAGCTCGGTCAGGTATCGGTTCGGGTCAGTTCGGTTCGCGGTGTGATAGAGCGCTCGGCCACCAGATGGCTCGCCCGATGTCATGGCTGAGCGACGGCACCAGAAGCGATCGCACGATCAGCGTGTCGATCAGCACTCCGAGTGCCACGATGAACGAGATCTGAGCCAGGAACAACACCGGCAACACGCCGAGCGCAGCGAACGTCGCAGCCAGCACAATTCCCGCTGAGGTGATCACGCCCCCTGTTGCCACCAGGCCACGCAGAATTCCCTGGCGGGTTCCGTGCGCAAGCGACTCCTCTCGAACGCGCGTCATCAGGAAGATGTTGTAGTCGATTCCGAGAGCCACAAGGAACACGAAGCCGAACATCGGCACGGTCGGATCCGCCCCCGGGAACCCGAGGATCGAATTGAACACCACCGAAGATAGACCGAGCGAGGCCGCGTAGGAGAGAACGACGGTCATGATCAAGAGCACAGGAGCAAGGATCGAGCGCAGCAGCAGCATCAGGATCACCAGGATCACACCGAGCACGAGCGGGATGATCAGGTTACGGTCATGGATCGCCGCATCGTTGGTGTCGATCGCTGTTGCTGCGACACCGCCGATCAGCACATCGCTGCCCGACTGAGCAAAGCTGCTGCGCAGTTGCCTGACGGTGTTCTCGGCCGCTGTCGAGTCGCTGGCGCCGTCCAGGGTCGCCTGCAGCATCACGCGGCCGTCCACAACCGTCGGTTCGGCGGCAGCCCGCACAGCACCGGGCGCACCCGGCGGGTTCTGCACGCCGGCGGTCGTGACCGGAAGCGTTCCGCTCGGCGAATCCTTCGAGATGACGTTGAGCGAGGACACCCCGCGCTGATTCAAGATCGTGTTCGCCATCGCGTTCAGGTCGTCTTTCGGCCCGACCACAATGGCCGGTGTGCCTGCTCCGCCGGGGAAGTGCTTGACGAGAACGGCTTGGCCGTCACGCGCCTGCGATTGGCCGATGACGAAGTCCATCTGAGACACGCCGTCGGCCTTCAGCCCGAGCAGACCGAACGCCGCAACCGCCAGCAGGAGGGTGCATGCCACCCAGATCAGTCGAGCACGACGCGAGACCAGTCGGGCAACGCGGGGCCACAGCCCGCGCGCGCCGTCGACGCTCTGATGCGGCGATCCGAGTGCGGGCCGCACCGGCCAGAATGCGGTGCGACCGGCCCAGAACAGCAGTGCCGGCAACAGTGTCATGGCCGCCAGATAGGCGAAACCGATGCCGATCGCGGCCACGGGACCGAGTGCGATGTTCGAGTTCAGTTCGCTGAACATCAGGCACAACAATCCCACGACGACCGTGCCCGCAGATGCGAGTATCGCCTGCCAGGAACCGCGCAACGCGGCCCAGGTCGCGTCCCATTTGCGTTCGTTGTCGCGCAATGCCTCACGGAATCGGGAGACGTACAGCAACGAATAGTCCGTCGCAGCGCCGATGACCAGGATCATCAGGATGCCCTCTGTTTGCCCGGACAGCACAACAACGCCAGCCTTGGCAAGCGCCACCACGGTGAACATCGCCGCGGTCAACGCCACCAGGCTCGTGCCGAGCACGATCAGCGGCAGCAGCGGCGAGCGGTAGACGATGATCAGGATCAAAAGGACGGCAGCGAGCGCCACGATCAGAAGCATGCCGTCAAGGCCGCTGAACGCCCCGACGATATCTGCCGAAAGCCCTGCAGGCCCCGTCACATACACCGAGAGGCCTGCAGGACTGCTTTCGCCGAGCAGCGTGCGCATGGCCTTCACCGTGTCGGCGGGTTTGATGCTCGTCTCCAGCGGTACGATCACCTGCACGGCTGCTCCGTCCTTGGACGGGATCGCCGGCGATACTGCATTCTTGGCCACACCGTTCAGCGATTGGAGCTTGGTCAGCTGGGCATCGATCGCGGTACGGTCGGCGGCCGTCACCCCGCCCACGCGCTGGTACACGACAACGGCTGGGATGACATCGTCACCGCGGAACGCCGCCTGAAGCTTCTGCACCTGGGTGGCATCCGCGCTGGCCGGAAGGTGCTCGATCTGGTCATTCTGGGCCACCGAGTTGACCTGACTGAACGACGAACCGCCCGCCGAGAACACGGCGAACCACGCCAGAATCAGCACGACCGGGATGAGCACTCGCAGCCAACGCGGAACACCCGATTTCCGTGGGCGGGAATTACTCGGGAATGTCGAGTTCTTGTTGTCAGCTGTCTCGTTGTCAGTTAGGGTCACACCTCAACGCTACGAACCGCGCGCGATCGACACGACGTCCGAAAGTTTGAATGTTGGGGGTCTCGGGACGGCCGCGGGCTTCAACCCTCGACCACCATCAGGTCAGTGCGTGGCCTGTATGGTCCTGATCCGTAGCAGAACCTGCGTGCGCAGGTCTTCCGGAGCGGTCTCGGAGCAGGCACGCTGCACGACCTCGGTCAAAAGTTGCCCGAACTGGTGTTCTTTGTTGCAGTCCGGGCAATTCTCGAGGTGCTCACGGATGTCTGCGGCGTCTTCCTTGCGCAGTTCGTTGTGCAGGTATTCTTCAAGGTCGTTTTTGGCCTTCTGGCAGCCACAGTCCGTCATGTCGTGCTCCTGGGTGATTGCGCGGCGGTCAGTCCCCGCTCGTGCGCGTAGTCCGTCAAAAGGTCCCGCAGCATCCGCCTGCCTCGATGCAGTCGGCTCATCACGGTTCCGATCGGGGTCTTCATGATGTCGGCGATCTCCTGGTAGGAGAATCCTTCGACGTCTGCGAAGTAGACAGCCATGCGGAAGTCCTCCGGGATGGCCTGCAGTGCGTCTTTGACTGCGCTGTCCGGCAGGTGATCAATGGCTTCGGCCTCGGCTGACCGGCTTGCGCGAGCCGTGGTCGACTCCGCACCGCCGAGCTGCCAGTCTTCGAGCTCGTCGATCGTGCCTTGATAGGGCTCGCGCTGCTTCTTACGGTAGCTGTTGATGAAGGTGTTCGTCAGGATGCGATAGAGCCACGCCTTCAGATTGGTGCCCTGCTCGAACTGTTTGAAGGCGGCAAACGCCTTGACGTAGGTCTCCTGCACCAGGTCCTGTGCGTCGGCGGGATTCCGGGTCATCCGAAGTGCCGCTGCGTACAACTGGTCCATGTACTGCATCGCTTGGCTCTCGAACAACGGCCCGAGGTCTTCCATTACAGTCGTCATCATCGGCCAGTCTACGTCGCCGACGTATGCACGTGATGGTGCCTCGAGTACCGCAGCTGCCGTCACAGACTTTCCCTCCCGCTCGCCCCAAACGTCGATATTCTGTAACGGATGCTCACCACCAAATATTCCAAGCCCGAGTTCGACCCATACGGCGACAACACCCTCGTCGAATCGAACGAGCTCTGGGCCGCGCCCGTTGCACATGAGCCGATCAACGCCACGCTTTCCCTGCCCGGGTCCAAGTCGCTGACGAATCGGGAACTCGTGCTGGCCGCGCTTGCGAATGCGCCGTCGCTGTTACGCTCCCCGCTGCACTCGCGCGACACCAATGGAATGGTCGAAGCCTTGAAATCGCTCGGCGTCGGCATAACGGAGCAGCCCGGGGACGGCTCATTCGGGCCGGACTGGCTGGTCGCTCCGCCGGAGGAGTTGCTCGGAAGCACCACGATCGACTGTGGGCAAGCCGGTACGATCATGCGATTCGTCCCCGCCGTTGCCGGTCTCGCCCTCGGACCGACCACGTTCGACGCTGACGACACAGCACGTGCACGCCCGATGAAGGCGATCATCGCCGCACTGCGAACGGCCGGCGTCGATATCAACGACGACGGTCGCGGCAGCATGCCGTTCACGGTGCACGGCTCGGGTCGCGTCGCGGGCGGCAACGTGACCATCGACGCGTCGGCGTCCAGTCAATTCGTCTCCGGATTGCTGCTTTCTGCTCCTCGGTTCGAGAACGGGCTGCACCTGACTCACGCCGGCGAGCACCTGCCGAGCCTGCCTCACATCGAGATGACGATCGCAACGCTGGCGGACCGCGGCGTGAGCGTCGACTCGCCGAGCGTGGGCGAATGGATCGTTGCACCGGGAACGATCGAAGCCCGCGATGTCGACATTGAGCCTGACCTGTCGAATGCCGCCCCGTTCCTTGCCGCCGCGCTGGTCACCGGCGGTAGCGTCACCATCACCGGCTGGCCGGAGCACACCACACAGGTGGGTGCTGAGCTGGCCGAACTGCTCCCCCTCTTCGGTGCGCAGGTCACGCGCACTGCGGATGCCATTACCGTCACCGCGGCTGGGCCGCTCCACGCCGTCCACATCGATTTGAGCAGTGCAGGAGAATTGGCCCCGACTCTGGTGGCGCTGGCCGCGTTGGCCGACGGGCCGAGCGAGATCACCGGTATCGGCCATCTTCGCGGCCACGAAACTGATCGACTGGCAGCCCTCACCACAGAAATCAACGGCCTCGGCGGCCAGGTCGAGGAACTCGACGACGGTCTCCGGATCGAACCGAAGCCGCTGACCGGCGGGGTCTGGCGCACCTATTACGACCACAGGATGGCCACGACCGGCGCGCTGATCGGCCTCGCGGTCGCCGGAGTCGAGATCGAGAACATCGCAACCACGGCGAAGACGTTGCCGCAATTCGCGGAGCTGTGGCGCACCTTCCTGCAACAGAATCACGACGGCTTGCAGCAGAATCGCGCCCGTGTTCAACTGGACCAGGGCGCCAGCCAGAGCGGTATCGGCGGTCGACAACAACTCGACGGTCCCCAAAAAACCGGGCTTGAATGAGCTGGCTGAGTGACGACGACGATGAAGCGTACGGCGAGTACGACGAATCGTCGGCGCGAGTGCGACCGAACCCCAAGGGCAACCGGCCGCGCACGAAGACCCGCCCCGATCATGAGGATGCGCAGATCGGTCGTGTGCTCGCGGTCGACCGTGGCCGCTACACCCTCATGCTCGACGAGGGCACCCGGGCAGAACGCCGGCTGACGGCTGCTCGCGCGAGCGAGTTGCGCAAGCACGCAGTTGTCACCGGCGACCGGGTCGACGTCGTCGGTGATCTGAGCGGCGCTGAGGGTTCGCTCGGGCGGATCGTACGCATCCGCGAGCGCGCAACGCTGCTGCGACGCAGCGCGGACGACACTGACGAGGTGGAGCGCGTGATCGTTGCGAACGCCGACCAGATGCTCATCGTGGTGGCTGCGGCGAATCCGGATCCGCGCATCCGTCTCGTCGACCGCTATCTCGTGGCCGCGTACGACGCGGGGATCGCTCCGCTGCTCGTGGTCACCAAGACCGACCTCGCCGACCCCGCGGCGTTCCTGGACAACTTCGCCGGCCTCGACCTTCCGGTGTTCACCAGTTCTGAAGAACGGATGCCGTTGGCTGAGCTGACCGGCGCGCTGGTCGGTCACGACACGGTCGCCGTCGGCCATTCCGGGGTCGGCAAGTCGACGTTGGTGAATGCCCTGGTGCCGGGTGCCGACCGTGCGATCGGCCGCGTCAACGCCGTGACCGGGCGCGGGCGGCACACGTCGTCATCGACCGTGTCGCTGCGACTCGAGTCTGCGGCAGGCACCGGCTGGATCATCGACACCCCGGGTGTGCGCTCGTTCGGCCTCGGCCACATCGACACCGCGAACATCCTGCGCGCGTTCACCGATTTGGACGCAATCGCGGCAAACTGCCCGCGAGGCTGCACCCACCTGCCAGATTCACCAGACTGCGCGATCAACGAGGCCGTCGCCGCTGGCGAGTTGGGCGAGCGCGGCCGCGCCCGGCTGGACTCGCTGCAACGCCTGCTGCTCACCTTCGCGCCGAGCAGGGCACGCGCGCCGGAGTAGCCGGCTGGCAGTATCAGGAGGAGAGGAAGCCGCCATCGACGGGGATCGCTGCACCCTGAACATAGCTTGCCAGGTCGCTGGCCAGGAAGAGAACGACCTTCGCGACATCGTCGGCGTTACCCCAGCGTCCGTTGGCCAGACGCTGTTGAAAGTCGTATCCCGTCTTAGCCAGATCGAACTTGAATCGGAGGATCGCATTTTTCACCAACGACATCGTTCCCGAGGTCGTGATACCTCCCGGAATCACCACGTTCGTGCGAAATCCCCGTGCACCATAGTCGCGTGCCAGAGAGCGGGTGAGTGAGATCACTCCGGCCTTACTCATGGAGTAGTGCACCATGTCCTTCTTGAACGGCAGAACCGCCTCAACGGACGACGTGTTGACAATGATCCCGCCACGCTTGGCACGGCGGGAAATGAACTGTTGGCACATCCACAGCGTCGAGTTCTGGTTGATGTCGAGGGTGCGCTGCAGGAACGCCTCGTCAAGGCGAAGGAAATCCTCCATCGGGTAGATGCCCGCATTATTGACGAGAACATCAGGGAGAGACCCGGAGGGCAGTGCCTCCCAGAAAAGATCGATTCCCGATTTGTGTTCTAGGTCGAGTTCGTATTCCTCATGCCCGGTCCCTGTCAACGTTGCGAGCGTGGCATCCAGACCGACGCCGTCGCGATCCAAAAGCAGCAGACGTGCGCCGGCCTCATCGAAACGTGTCGCTATCGCACGCCCGATGCCTGATGCCGCTCCAGTGATCAGAACAGTCTTCCCGGTGAACGAGAGCATGTCGTTCAGGGCTACCTCGGGGCGAGCCATCTTCGCTCCTTCCGAACGGTATGGCGGATGCCACGACCCGAACGCGCGTACCAGCATCCTACAATGGTGGTCGACTCAGGAATCCCGGCGACGGACACCTCCTCCGGGCAGCTGGCCGTCAGCTGTCGGACAGCAGTGCGACCCGGCTGCTTCGCCCGCCGCGAGGTAGCGTGGAGGCATGACCGATAGGACACCTCTTTCCGCCGGCGACGCTGCTCCGGACTTCACGCTGACCGACCAGGAGGGGGCATCCGTATCGCTGCACGATTTCTTGGGTACCAACGTGATCGTGTATTTCTACCCGGCCGCGATGACCCCCGGCTGCACGAAGGAGGCCTGCGACTTCCGCGACAATCTGAACTCTCTGAAAGCGGCCGGCTATCAGGTGCTCGGCATATCCAAGGATGCTCCGGCAAAGCTCAAACTCTTCCAGACGCAAGAGCAACTGAACTTTCCGCTGCTGTCGGACACAGACCTGGCCGTGCACCAGGCCTATGGCGCATACGGCGAGAAGACCCTGTACGGCAAGGTGATCACCGGAGTGTTGCGATCGACCGTTGTCGTTCAGCCGGATGGCGCCGTGCGGCTGGCGCTGTACAACGTCAAGGCGACGGGGCACGTCGCCCGCTTGCGCAAGCTGCTCGGCGTCGACGCCTAACCGTTTCGCTCACCTCGAGGAATCAGTCTGCGGGTCCGCCCGTGTGGCCGTCGGCTTGCCTGTCGCCGCCGTGTTGCCTGTCTGCGTCGTGTGGCCTGTCTGCGTCGTGTGGCCTGTCTGCGTCGGTTCGAGGATCGCGCCGCGTGGCGCGGGTGACCGACGGCGAAAGGACGAGCAGCACGACGACGAGCGCGGGGATCAACAGGGCCCAGCCGAGTGCCGGCTCTGCATACAATCCTTGGAAGCAGCCGAGCGCGACGGCGGCCTGCACCAGCTGCCAGCTGATGGCTGCACCGCGCATCCAGGAGCGTCCGCGAGCCGCACCGACGGCGGCCGACAACACCCAGAGAGCGCCGATCAGGCCGAGCACCACGATGGCGACGCCGCCGGCGAGTGAGTGCGGCGCGGCCGCCATCAACTGCAGCAGAAGCCACGCGACAACGGCGACCATCAGGGCGCCCTCAGCGAACAAGAGCACGGCAAGCGCGATCAACAATGCGGGTCTGCGCGCGGGTCGTTCAGGGGCTGCCACGGTATCACGCTCGTGTTTCCGGCTGGTGTTCACAGGGTTATCCCATACAAAACTATTGATTTGGCTCTACCAGTATGGGACCATAATTGAGGTCGAGTTGACGCTCACAGGGTCGTGGGCAGGTCTCAAGCGATAAATCAGAAGCCTACGTAGATCTTTCATCCTGCAACTCGAAATACACCGCAATTCTTGGGTCTACACCCATGTCTCGCAATAAAGGAGCACCTCCATGGACTGGCGCGATAGGGCTGCCTGCCTCACCGCTGACCCCGAGCTTTTCTTTCCCGTAGGGAATACTGGGCCCGCCGTCGATCAAATCGACAAAGCAAAGGCCGTGTGTGCCCGGTGCCCTGTCACCGAGATCTGCCTGCAGTACGCACTTGAAACCGGCCAGGATTCCGGCGTTTGGGGTGGCCTTTCCGAAGACGAGCGTCGTGCCCTCAAGCGGCGTGCCGCCCGCGCTCGCCGCGCGTCCTAACCGCCCGGTAAAGCCTCGCACGTCGTCCTTCCAAAACGGCATCCTCCAAAACGACGGAGAAATTCAATGACACGCCATCGAACCTCTCGGGGGCACGGCGAGTCCGCCAAAAAGTCCGTCGTTTTGAAAACGCACTTATCCGTCGTTTTGAAAACGCACTAAATCAGGGGCGCGGTCAGATAGCGCAGCGGCACCTCGATGGTCACTTCTGTGCCCTGCCCCATCATGGTGTGCCAGTCGATCGTTCCGCTCAGTTCGCCCTGAATCAGCGTGCGCACGATTTGAGTGCCGAGCCCCGCTCCGACCTTGCCCTCCGGCAGGCCGGAACCGTTGTCGACCACCTTCACCGTCAGCAGTTCGTCCGATCGGTCCGAGATGATCTCGACCCGGCCCTCTCGCCCGGCGAGCCCGTGCTCGACCGCGTTGGTGACCAGTTCGGTCAGGGCGAGTGCGAGCGGCGTCGCATACTCGCTCGGCAGCACTCCGAAGCTGCCAGACGAGACCGGGTGCACCGTCGTGTTGTGACTGGATGCCACCTCTGCGATCAGTTTCAGCACGCGGTCGAAAACGGTGTCGAAGTCGACGCTCTGCGACAGGCCCTCCGACAGTGTGTCGTGCACGACCGCGATGGCCGAAACGCGGCGCATTGCCTGGGCGAGAGCCTCGCGCGCCTCATCCGAGTGCGTTCGCCGAGCCTGAATGCGCAGCAGCGACGCGACGGTCTGCAGATTGTTCTTGACCCGATGGTGGATCTCGCGGATCGTCGCATCCTTCGTGATGAGCTCGCGTTCCTGATGCCGCAGTTCGGTGACATCCCTACTGAGAACGATCGCACCGATCCGTTCTCCCCGACTGCGCAGCGGAATCGCACGCAGCGACACCGTCACGCCGCGCGCCTCGATGTCCGTGCGCCACGGCGCGCGCCCGGTGACGACCAGGGGCAGGGACTCGTCTACGACGATCTGCCCGCTGAGCAGGCTGGTCGTCACCTCGGCGAGCGATTCACCCTCGAGTTCGTCTGGAAACCCCATGCGATTGAAAGCGGAAAGCGCATTCGGGCTGGCAAACGTGGTCACCCCGTCGACGTCTAGCCGGATCAGACCATCGGATGCGCGCGGCGCCCCGCGCCGTGGCCCCGTCGGCGCCCCCAGATCCGGAAAATCACCGGTTGCAATCATGCCGAACAGATCGTTCGCACACAGATTGAATGTCAGTTCCTGACGGCTCGGCGTGCGCGCCTCACTGAGATTGCTGTGCCGCGTAATGACGGCGATCGGCGCGGCCGTGGTCTCCGCGCTGTGCGAAGACAATCGGCGCACAACCGGGATCGCAAGCACGCGGGTCGGCATCTCTTCGTACCAGTCCGGCATCGAGGAGTCGACGAGCCGGCTGGTCTCGAAGGCCTCTGTGACCTGAGCCCGCCACTCGGGCCGGATCGACTGCCCGACGAAGTCGCGATAAAACAGCGTCGCGGCGCTCGACGGCCGGGAATGTGAGACGGCGGCGAAGTCGTTGTCTTGTGTCGGCACCCAGAGCACGATGTCGGCGAAGGCCAGGTCGGCCAGCAACTGACAGTCGCCGACAAGCTTGTGCAGCCAGTCCACATCAGCCTGCGTCGACCGGCCGTGGGCGATCACCAGTTCATTGAGCGTTGACACACGCCTAGCTTATGCGGCGTGGCCTCCCGTTCACGTTGTCACGATGCGCGCATTCTTGCGACGCGAATGGCTGAGCCGGGCCGACCGGCGCGTCCGCTCCACGACGGGAGCGGGCAGCAATTCCGATTCGATCAGTTGGATCAGCGCAGCGCGCACAGGAGACTTCGGTGCTGCGTCGCGCAGGGTGCGGCCGGTCAGCACCGCGGTGTCGAGGCCGATCCGGTCTTCGGGCAGGAGCGCAGCAGCTTCGAGGCCGGCGAACCGACCGAGGGTGGACGCCACCTGCCCGCGCGGATTCAGGCCGACCGCGCTTGCCCGCACACGATTCATCACGATACTGATCCGCACATCGGGCACGACCTCGATGAGTTCGACGTGACTGCGCAGAAAACGGGACATTCCGACGGGGTCCGCCAGCCCGACTGCGACGACCCGATCGGCGGCCCGCAGCGCAGCAAGCGTCGCCGCGTTGCGGCGCGGAGCGAACAGGTCGCTGGAAATCTCCTCGTCGCTCTCCAGGCTGAAGCCGGTGTCGATGACGACATAGTCGACCCACTGCACGCACGCCGCGATCGTCGTGCTGACTCGTTCCGCGGACAGTTCGCTCCAGCGCGAGGGTCTGCCGATCCCGGTCAGCACCCAGAATGCGCCCTGCGGCGAGTTGTAACGGGTTGCGATGCGTTCCAGCTCCTGGCGCGTCAGGCTTTCTGTTCCCGCGAGCCGGCAGGCAGCCGCGAAGCCGGGGGCTTCGTCGAGCATGCCGAGAGCCGGGGCGACGGTGCCGCCGTAGCTGTCGGCATCCGCAAGTGCAACGGTGTGCCCGTGGGCGGCGATCTCGGCGGCGAGGTTGATGGCCAGCGTCGTTCTGCCAGGCGCTCCGGCCGGCCCCCACACGGCGATCGTTGTGCCGGCCGCCCGTGGCGCCGCGGAGGTTGCGGCCATCCGCAGGGGCAATTCGGTGCCTGCGCGCATGAGTCGTTCGATTTCTTCAAATGAAGCGTTCTCTTCAACGACTTCGAACAGCCCGAGCGTCGCCGCGTGCCTGCGTTCGAGTTCGCCCGAGGTCAGCGCCACCAGGCGCACGCCGTGCTCATCGCACGCGGCGAGCACCCGCTCGGTCAGCCGACGTCGGGATGCCGATACGAGGGCGACCTCCGCCTCGCCGCGAGCGACCGCATCCGTCAGCTCACCAGCGCTCTGCACGCGTGCCACAACGATGTGGCCGGCCGCAATCAAATCGGCGATGATGCGGTCCTCGACCGCAGCATCCAGCGCGAGAACGAGGGCGCTCAACGGTCGACGCCGCTCGAGGCCGGTGCCGGAACCAGCGAGATCGCATCGTTGTTCGCGATGGCCTGCAGCACGGCGGCAACAGAGCCGCCGGGTACTCGCACCTCGATCGACCGACCGTCTCGCCCGGCCACCAGGCCGTCACTTTGAATCAAACGCACAACCGTCGCCCCGCCGACCAGCACCGTCGGCGCAGCATACGTCGCATGCTCTTTGACCGCGGCCGACCACACGTCGACGCTCGAGCCTGGTCCGACGGATGCCGCGAGCTCGCCTTGCACGCGCAGCACCACGCTGGTCTGCGATCCGTTCGACTCATCGCTGATTGCAGACGTGGGAACGAGTTCGCCTGCTGCGAGGCTGCGCGAGAGGATCACCGTGTGCTCACCCAACTCGCCGCGCCGCAGATAGAGGCGATCCGCCGTTCCGAGGCGCACCGGCGTCACGACGAAGTCTGCGGCGTCGACACGGTCGCCCGCGGCGAGTGGTCCGCGCGCGGTGTACACGTCGGTGCTTCGATCGGCGGCGGCGATGATCGTGTAGACGCCGACGACGGAACCGACGACCAGGAGCAGTCCGATCGCGAATCGTGGGTCGAACCAGAACGGTCGGCGCGCGCGATTGGGCGCTGCTGGTGTGGTCATCGTGCCTCCTCGGGCGTCGCTCACAGGAAGTGCCCACCGGGTGGGCCTGTTCCTATGGTGCCAATTCTGAAGAAGCCGTGGGAAAGTTATCCACAGGCCGACTTCGGGCGGCCGCCGCAGGCCATAATCAAGTCATGAGCGCTGACAACCCCGATGCCGTCGGCCGCTTCCTGACGGTTGCTGACACGGCAGAGATTCTCAACGTCGAAGCTGCAGACGTGATGGCACTCGTGCGCTCGGGCGAGCTGCCGGCGATTCGTGTCGGCGGATCCGGGCAGTGGCGGGTCGAACGTGCCGTGCTCGAGACCTATATCGAGGCCATGTACGAAGAGGCTCGCCGACGCTCGCTGTGGGAGCAGTCCGATTTTGCGAACATTCCAGAGCTCTCCGGCGGGCGGATCATCCGGCCAGAACCCTGACGGCCGCAACCCTGAGAGCGACACCGCAGTACGAGATCGACTTAAAGCCGGACGAAAACGATCCGCTCGAGCGGAAGCATCCGGATATCCGTCACGTTCGTTGCGTGCCTGGTGCTGCCCGGTTCGTGCACGGCCAGATCGAGATGATCGCGTCCGACGCGGTCGATGGTGCCATGCACGGAGCCGGCCGTTGTGACCAGCTCGAGGTTCTTGCGTCGCCTGCACAGGTCGCGCAGCACGAACGGCAGCCCGATGCGGTCTACGAGTTTGCCCTCGCGGCTCGCCACGACCGACTCCAAGCTGCTGCGCAATTGCGTTTGGCTGAGAGAGATCGCAGCGACAGACGCGAGTGGCAGCACGCACTGTGCTCGCGGTGCGCCGCCGATCAGCTCGGCCGCAAGCCAGTCCTTGCCGAACGTTGTCGGCTGCAGCAGTAGAACGCTCCCCGTGATCAACTGGATGCGCAGGCTCGCGCCAGCCTGCGACCCCGCCACGCCGCTGATCGACAGGATGCGGTCGCGCAGCGACAGTCGCCCGAGACGCAGCCGCTCCTCTTCTGCCAGCAGATCGAGTTGTTCGGCGTCGTGCTCCTGTTCAAGTTGGCTCTCGAGATCGTCGAAGAGGTTGTCCCATCGCATGAACCGACCGTAGTCGGTCGACGCGATTTCGCGCAGATCTTATCCACAGGGCACCAACGCCGTGGACAGTGCGCACAGCGGACTGCTTGAGTGTCATTCCAAGCACGCTCCCCCCGCTTGGGGGGCGCGGAGGTGCCATCCGCTCGTGCGATGAAGCAGTCCGCTCCGACCACACGGGAGAAATAGATGAGCAATGCAGCCACGGGGTTCGCCGCCGCCTTGGACGAACCGGCGGATGCCCCGGGCCGGCCCCATGAAGCACCGGCACCTGCGTCGAATCGCGGCTCTGCGAGCACCGAGGCGCTGATCAACCTGGAACCGGCCGAAGCGGACGAGTACTTCGGCGTCCAGTCCACACGGGCAGCACACCTGCCTGACCCGGAACCCCTGCTCGTCAACCTGACCCGATCCGTTCTGGAAGTACTCGCGGGTGCTCGCGAGCTGGATCAGCTCATCCGCTGGGTGACGCAGGAAGTCTACGAGACGCTGCTCAAACGCGTCGTGCTGGCCGCCCGTGCGCGTGCCGCAACGGGTCGGCCGGTCAATCGACCTCGGCTGACCGTGCTGCGCACCCTGGTCTCCGAGCCGGTCGACGGCGTCGTCGAAGCGGTCGTCATCGTGCAAACGCCGGTGCGCGTGCGTTCCATCGCCATCCGCTTGGAAGGTCTGGACAGCCGCTGGCGGGCCAGCGCGATCAGCGTGCTGTAACGCCCTGGGAAACACCTTCTGCGGCGTCGGCACCCGCTGAGCGATCGGATCCCGCTGCGCCGTCGGCACCCGCCGAACGGTCGGATCCCGCCGCGGCGTCGGCACCCGCCGAACGGTCGGCACCCGCCGCGCCGTCGGATCCAGCTGCGACGGGCTTCTTCGTCTCCGCCATGATGCGGCTGCCGAGTGCGAGGAACAACAGCACAAGGGCGATCGAGAGCAGGATGTGCCCCATCCCGGCGATTCCGGCAATGGCCGACATCCCGCTGCCGGAATCCTGTCCCAAAACGGTGAGACTGCCGTGCACGACCATCATTCCGGCCGTGACCAGTAGGCCGGCGTTGTACACCCAGAAGAACCAGGAGAACAGTGGGCTCTTCGACAGAGTGAAAACTTTCTCCAACAGCAGCACGATCAGTAGGACGATGAAGCCGAGCACGAGCAGATGCGTGTGCACGACGGCCAGCTGCGTGAACGCGTTTTCGGAGAAATGGTTGGCCTTGGTGAATTCACGGTAGAACAGGCCGGACAAGACGCCGAGCACCATGTAGGCGAACGCGGCATAGAAGAGCTTCTTCACGGGGAATCCATTTCGTCGGAGGGACACCCCCAGCCTTGCGTAGCGCGCCGGAACATACATCATTCGAAAGTTCGAACAATGCCGTTCGGGCGACCGAGGTCAGTGCCGCTTGCGCTCCTGCGCACGGCGTTGCGCGCGGTTCGTGGGCGCCTCTGTCGCGACCGCATCGGTCTTCTGACCGAATGCACCGCGCCCACCCGACTGCTGGCTCTGCGCCGCTTGCTGACCCTGGGCTTGCTGACCTTGGGCCTGCTGACCCTGAGCTTGCTGTCCTTGGGCCTGCTCGCTGGCCGCGACCTCGCGCAGGCGCGCTCGTTCGGCGCGGTCGGTTGCACCGCGCTCGATCTGACCGCGTGCGTTGCGCACTTCCACGCCGCCGGCGTCGCTCGGAGCGGTGTAGCTCAGCTGCGGCTGATCGGACTCCTCCTGAGTCAGCCCCTTCGCAGCGACACCGGTCACCTCGCCGGATGCCTGGGTGACCTCGACCTCGAGGTTGAACAGAAAGCCGACCGTCTCCTCGCGAATGGCGCCCATCATCTGCTGGAACATCGAGTAGCCTTCGCGCTGGTACTCGACGAGCGGGTCGCGCTGTGCCATCGCACGGAGGCCGATGCCGTCCTTGAGGTAGTCCATCTCGTAGAGGTGGTCGCGCCAGCGTCGGTCGATCACCGACAGCACGACGCGTCGTTCGAGCTCGCGCATGGCGGGCGATCCGAGCTGCTCCTCCCGGTGCTGGTAGGCGATGTGCGCATCCGACAGGATCTCGCGCCGCATGAAGTCACGGTTGATCCTGCCGCGTGCTCCCGCCTCGGAGACCACCTCATCGATCGTCAAGCCGATCGGATACAGCGTTTTCAGCTCGTTCCACAGTGCGTCGAAGTCCCAGTCCTCCGCTGTGCCCTCGCCGGTGTGACCCTCGAGAATGTCGTCGATCACGTCGTCGAGGAACCGCTGAGTGCGCTCGTGCAGGTCGTCGCCCTCGAGCACTCGGCGGCGATCGTCGTAGATCGCTTCACGTTGCCGGTTGAGCACGTCGTCGTACTTGAGCACATTCTTGCGAATCTCCGCGTTTCGCGCCTCGACCTGCGATTGTGCACTGCGGATGGCGCGGCTGACGACCTTGGATTCGATGGCCAGGTCATCGGGCACGTTATTGCGGCTCATCAGGCTTTGCGCTGCGCCTGCGTTGAACAGTCGCATCAGGTCGTCGGTCAGCGACAGGTAGAACCGGCTCTCCCCCGGGTCGCCCTGACGGCCGGAGCGACCGCGCAGCTGGTTGTCGATCCGCCGGGACTCGTGGCGTTCCGTGCCGAGCACATAGAGGCCGCCCGCTTCGATGACCTTGTCGGCCTCTTCACCGACGCCGGCCTTGACCCGATCGAACACGGTATCCCACTCCGCCTCGTATTCATCCGGCGTCTCGATGGGGCTGAGGCCCTTCGCGTTCAGCTCGGCGACGGCAAGGAATTCGGCATTGCCTCCGAGCATGATGTCTGTTCCGCGACCGGCCATGTTCGTGGCGACGGTGACAGAGCCGAGCCGCCCGGCCTGCGCGACGATCGCCGCCTCACGGGCATGGTTCTTCGCGTTCAGCACCTCGTGCCGAACACCCTTCTTCGCCAGCAGGCGGGAGAGATACTCGCTTTTCTCGACACTCGTCGTGCCGACCAGCACCGGCTGACCCTTCTCGTGCCGCCCGACGATGTCCTCGACCACCTGGCCGAACTTCGCCTCCTCGTTCTTGTAGACGAGGTCAGGCTGGTCGATGCGAATCATCGGCTTGTTGGTCGGGATCGGCACGACCCCGATCTTGTAGGTCGACATGAACTCGGCAGCTTCGGTCTCGGCCGTACCGGTCATGCCGGAGAGCTTCTTGTAGAGGCGGAAGTAGTTCTGCAGAGTCACCGTCGCCAGCGTCTGGTTCTCCGCCTTGACCGCGACACCCTCCTTGGCTTCGATCGCCTGGTGGATGCCCTCGTTGTAGCGGCGACCCATCAGGATGCGGCCGGTGTGTTCGTCGACGATCAGAACCTCACCGTTCATCACGACGTAGTCCTTGTCTTTCTTGAACAGCGCGTTCGCCTTGATGGCGTTGTTCAGGAAGGAGATCAGTGGGGTGTTCGCCGATTCGTAGAGGTTGTCGATGCCGAGGTAGTCCTCGACCTTCTCAATTCCGGGCTCGAGCACACCGACGGTGCGCTTCTTCTCGTCGACCTCGTAGTCGACTTCTGCGACCAGTCGAGTGGCCAAGCTCGCGAATTCGTTGAACCACCGGTTGGCTTCGCCGCTTGATGGGCCCGAGATGATCAGCGGCGTGCGTGCCTCGTCGATGAGGATCGAGTCGACTTCGTCGACGATTGCGTAGAAGTGGCCGCGCTGCACCATGTCGGATGCCTGCCAGGCCATGTTGTCGCGCAGGTAGTCGAATCCGAACTCGTTGTTGGTGCCGTAGGTGATATCGGCCGCGTACTGTTCGCGCCGCTCTTCCGGGGTCTGGCCGGCGAGAATCACCCCGGTCGACATGCCGAGGGCACGAAAGACGCGACCCATCAATTCGCTCTGATAGTTCGCCAGGTAGTCGTTGACTGTGACGATGTGCACGCCTCTGGCGGCAATCGCATTGAGATAGGCGGCTGTCGTGGCCACGAGCGTCTTGCCTTCACCGGTTTTCATCTCGGCGATGTTGCCGAGGTGCAGCGCGGCGCCGCCCATGATCTGAACGTCGAAGTGGCGCATTCCAAGCGTGCGCACGGAGGCCTCACGCACGGCGGCAAAGGCTTCAGGCAGTAAGTCGTCGAGCGACTCCCCGTTGGCGTACCGCTCGCGCAATTCGACCGTCTCGTCGCGCAGGTCGTCGTCCGAGAGCTGTTTGAAGTCGTCCTCAAGCGCGTTGACCGCCTTCGCGTAGGCCTGAAGACGACGCAGTGTTCGACCTTCGCCGACACGAAGAACTTTTTCGAGAACTGAGGCCACGGATGCACTCCACTATTCACTCGGGCGCCGTTTGGCGCCTCACGTCTGGTCGGACGCGCGAACACCGACCGCAGCCGGCAACTATAGCAATGTTAGTGGTGTGGCTCTTGTGTTGGCCGAGTAGCGCGAAACGGGCGCGCTACTCGACCAACAAGTCGGTCAGTGAGCGAGCTTCCGGCTGGCTGTTGCGACCTCCTGCAGTTCATCGGCTTCGTCATCCAGGGCGATGACGCCGTAATCCCAACCCTTGCGCCGATACACGACGCTCGGCCGTTCGGTTTCCTGATCGATGAACAGGTAGAAGTCGTGCCCGACGAGTTCCATGTAGTACAGGGCGTCGTCGACGGTCATCGGCACAGATGCGAAGACCTTCTTGCGGATGACGACCGGACTGTAGTCGTCCGCCTCTTCGACTGCCTCAACATTCGACTCCTGCACGGGCACCGCGCCTGTTCGCACCTGTTCCAGTACGGCAACTGGTGCCGGCGTGATGTGCACAGCACTGAACCCGCCAGTGGACGCCTCGCGGAGCGAGGTCGGTCGATGCTGCCCGCGATGCACCTTTCTTCGGTCCTTCGCTCGGCGCACCCGTTCCAGCAGCCGGCCGAGGGCGACATCGTATGCCGCGTATTTGTCCGTGCCTGTCGCCTCAGCTCGCACCACCGGACCCGGCCCGTACAAGGTCATCTCCACCCGGTCTTCGCCGTTCTGACCGGTCGATTTCTCGTTGTGGCGACTCACCTTGATCTCGAGAGCAAGGGCACGATCTGCCAGATGAGAAACCTTTTCAGCCTTCTCGTTCGCGTAGTCGCGAAAGCGATCCGTGATCCCCAGGTTGCGTCCGACGATGCTGATTTCCATGACGTCCTCCCAGATCCGACGTGAGACTCGCCCGGCCGATCAGGGCGAATCTTCCACGCCTTTTCACCAACCGTAGTGCCGCAGTCTCGATAAGTCATCAGGTAGCACCGCGGGTCCACAGCACATGCTCAGCGGAGGCTTTGCCTGCGCTCGGTATTCGCAAGAACCGCCGCCGCGAGCACCACGCCACCCGCCGCCTCGATCGCCCGCCTGGCTTCGCGCAGCGTCGCACCTGTCGTGAGAATGTCGTCGACCAGAATAAAGATCCGACCGCTCAATGTGCGCCGTGCCCGCAGCGAACCGTCTCGGTTTGCGCTGCGCGCATCGATGCCCAGCGCCGCCTGGTCCAGCGTCTGACGCGCGGCCCGCAACGGATGCGACGCCCGCAGGCCCGCGTGCGCCAAGACCAGTTCTGTCGGATGATAGCCACGCACCCGAAACGCCGCCCGAGTCGACGGGATCGTTGCCAATTCAACACGGCCGCGCAGCACCATCGCCGCCGGGTGGCGATCGGCGGTACCGCCGGCGCGCTCGCAGGTGTGAAGCGCACCAGCGACGGCGGCGCGCGCCGCGCGGGCCAGCGCGGGCGCGGCATCCGTTCGACCGCTCTCCTTGACCGCAAGCAGCACGCGCCGCGCAACGCCCTGGTAGCGCAGCCCGCAATGCACCACAAGGGTCCGCTCGTCGCCAACCGCCACCGCCGTCACGTCCGGTTGCAACGCTGCCGCGCACGGCTCGCACAGTGCGCGGTCGTCGAGGCCGCATCCGCTGCACGTTGTCGGTGCAAACACCGCCAGCGCGTCCAGCGCCGCACCGCGCAACGACGTGAGGTCAAGCAGGGGCATCGCACCAGTTTGCCGGGCCGGATGCCTGGGCTCCTACCCTCACACCGCAACCGTGCACACATTCCGCAGGCGTGCCGCTGTTGGGGGGAAGTCCGACCACCAGCGCCGTCGGACCCCGAGGCGGGAAATGGTGCCGGCAGCGCCGTTCGACGGAGATAGTGGCGTTTGAAGGATGCTTTCAGCAGATCGATCCTTCACAGCTGCCTATCTCCTTCAAACCGCCTGCCCCTTCAGCTAGTCGAGCCGCAAAATGCAGGTCTCAGGAGGGCTTGCCCAGCTGGGTGGCCAGGAGGGCGATGCCGCTGCTCTTCTGCTGCCATCCGGTGCCACGAGGCCCCTCGAGCGATTGCTGCGGCGCGAGCACCCAGTACGGTGGCGCATTGTTACCGCCGACGAGCACATTGCCTGCCGCCGGGCCCGAGCTCACAGATTGATCGCCGCCGATCACCTGCGTGACGATTGTCGTCTCGCCATTGGCGTCTGTCGCCAGTGACGCGACCGACAGCTCGTCCAGCCAGGTGAGTGAGCGAGCATTCTTGCCGGTGACGGCACCGAAATCGACCGGGTCGGTCAGATGGTCCGGCCGGTTGGCGTCGCCGCGCACGATTCCGGCTGCCATCACGTGCTGCTCGTTCGCAGTCTGCACCAGCACTGCAACGCGCGTGCCGTCTCGCGAGACGGCGATCGATCGGATCGCAGACGCATCCGGCCAGCCAGGGTCGATAACACTTGAGGTTCCGTCCGCTCCAGTGACCTGCAGTGCGCTCGGATCGTCGGCGGGCACCGACCAGACGAAGCCGAGGTTGTCCAAAGACGGCGCGATCAGACCGGGCCGCGAATCGACGAGTTTCGGGGTGTCGACGCTGGAACGCACATCGTAAACGCCGCGCCCGGTCAGGACGGCCGCCGTGTCGTGGGCGGCGGACAGCGTCACAGCGCTCGGCTGCAGGGCGACGATCTTGTCAGACATGTTCGGCACCGCAGAAACGGTGCTGCCGGAAAGGAAGCCGAACGCTCCGCCCTTGAGCACGAGCGGGTTCACATCGACGACGGGATCCTGCAGCGGAGTGGAACTGCCGAGGTCCGCGACGGAGCGTTCAACGCCGGCGATGCTGATTGTCACCCCTGTGACGCTCGAGACGTTCGCCAGACTCTGGGTGAGCTGCAGTTTCATTCGGCCGAGCGTGAGCGCGGTCGCACTGCCCGACCCGTTCGCCGCACTGTTCAGCGGCACTTGCGCCTGACCGTCTGCCGAGATGCTGACGGAATCGACGGCCAGTTTCGTGCCCTGCGGGAAAGCGGTCACGACAGCTCCTGTGAGCCACTTCGCCGGTCCGGAGACCAGTGCCTTGACTACCCGGGTCTGGGTCGAAGCGCGAGACGGGAACCAGCGCTCGTCCGGCACCAGATAGCGAAAGTCCGGGCTGAAGAAATACAGCGTGTGTGCACTGAAGACGTTCGGAAAGCGCGTCGCGTCGATGACGACACCGTCGGGTGCTTTGGAGATGCGCCACTGCCCGCCCACCTTCTCAAAGGCATACGGCTGGGTCAGAGCGGTCGAAGACTCCGAGCGACGATAGTTACCGTCGACGTCAACGAACGCGGTCGGCGTCACACTGAGTTGCAAGTGCGTCTTGTCGATGACGGACTCCGTTCGCCCGGTTCCCGTGTCGATCGTGACCGACGCATCCGGGTTCCACGTTGAGGAGAACTTCGGTGTCAGAAACTCCTGCGCGACCGCATAACCGTTCTGTGGGCTGACGGCCGCATCGACGAAGCCGCGCAAGATCTCTTTCTGCGTGGCGCCGTTCGACGGGCCGGATGGCAGATAATCGACGGGGCCGAACCCGGCGTCCTGCCCTTGAACGGGCAGGCCCTGTTCGACCGGCCCGGAGCGCGGGATCGTTGCGCAGCCGGTCAGGCCGATCACGAGGAGCGCGGTCAGTGCCGCGAGCATCCGCTTCGCCTTCATGCGGCCACCTCCGCATCGAGCGGCGGCAATGGCAGCGGTGACGCCTCGATCGGTGAGCCGGGCACGCGCGGCAGTGTCAACCGGAAGCACGAGCCTTTTGCGGGGCGTGACCAGACCTCGATCACACCGCCATGCACGCTCGCATCCTCCAGCGAGATCGCCAACCCCAGCCCCGTGCCGCCGATCGTGCGCCGCCGAGACGGATCTGCCCGCCAGAACCGGTCGAACACGTGCGAAATGTCCTGCTCCGTCATGCCGAGGCCGTAGTCGCGCACCGAAATTGCAACGGCGGTCTCATTGCTGTCCACGGTGAGCACGATTGGCTTGCCCTCGCCGTGTTCGATCGCGTTGCCGAGGAGATTCCAGACGATTCTACGGATGCGGCGCGCGTCGATTTCGACATCGAAATAGCCCCCGGGGGCGTCAACCCGCAACGGAGACCCGCCGTTCGCCACGAGTGCGCTCATGCTGTCGGTCGCCTCTTCAACCAGGCGCACCAGGTTCGTCGGCTCCAATTCCAGCGCAACGGACCCGGCGTCGTAGCGGCTGATCTCCAGCAGATCGGAGAGCAGTCGGTCGAAGCGCTCGACCTGCGTGTGCAGAAGTTCCGCGGTGCGGGCCGTCGCCGGCGGGAACGCCTCCCGTTGGTCGTAGATGACGTCGCCGGCGAGCCGGATTGTCGTGAGCGGCGTGCGCAACTCGTGCGAGACATCCGAAACGAATCGTTGTTGCAGTTGCGACAGCGCCGCCAACTGGGTGATCTGCTTCTGCAGGCTGTCGGCCATGCCGTTGAATGATCGCGCGAGCGTGGCTAGCACGTCCTCACCCCGCTCCGGGATGCGCACTTCGAGATCGCCGCCGGCCAAACGCTGGCTCGTCTCGGCCGCAAATCGGATCGGGGCGACGACGAACCGCACCACCACCCAGGTGACTGCTCCGATCAGCAGAATCAGCGCGAGGCCTGCCAGGAGCAGCGTGCGTTGCACGAACAGCAGTGTCTGCTCGGAGTCGCTCAGGTCGTAGCCGATGTACAACTCATATCGTCCAGCGCTCGGCAGTACCAGTTCTGTGCCCACGACGATGCCCGGATCGGTGCTGTCGTCGGATGTCGGCAGCGCCACCGACTGCCCATAAAGCCTGCCATCGGCCTGTTGCACCTGTTTGCGTAATTCCGGTGTGATCAACTTCGACGGCAGCCCGGTCGTTGCGAAGTCGGTCGGTGCGAATGGGTCGCTGGGTTGGCCGGGCTCCCGAAACGCCGCGACGAGCCGCGTCGAGGTCGCCGTCTGGATGCCGCTGCGCGCGGATTCCCACAGGTCCTGCACCGCAGCGGGGTCTGTCGCATCCGCCGCGTCAAGCGTGGCTTGCGCGCTGGTTCGTGCCCTGCCCGAATCCCGGAATGCCTGATCGAGCCGGGATTGATAAAGATCGCTTCCGACGCTGTATGAGACGACAAGGCCGGTCACCAAAATGGCAACGCCCGCGAGAACGACCGTGATGAACGAGGTGCGGAACTGCAGCGAGCCCCGCCACAATCCGGAAATCGTGGCAACCGGTTCACGCCATCCCCGCCAGTCGCGCACCGTGCGCCAGGCCGTGCGGCCCTGCGGGTCGGCATTGCCCTGCCGCACGTGCGGGTCGGCATCGCCCGGCCTGCCGGGCGCGGAGGCGTTGCCCTGCCTGCCGCGTAGAGGGGCGTCGCGCGGCGCTGCGTCGCCCTGCGCTGCGTCGCCCTGACCACGCGCGTTCGCCGTCATGATCCGCTAGGCGACAGCACCGGCCCGATAGCCGACGCCTCGCACAGTCATCACGATCCTGGGGTTGTCCGGGTCGTCCTCGACCTTCGCGCGCAAGCGCTGCACGTGTACATTCACCAGGCGCGTGTCCGCCTTGTAGTGGTAGCCCCATACCTGCTCGAGCAGCATTTCGCGGGTGAAAACCTGCTGCGGTTTCGAGGCAAGAGCAAGTAGCAGATCAAACTCGAGCGGTGTCAGGTTGATCGCCGTCGGCCCTCGGCGCACCTCGTGCGCGGCGATGTCGACTTCCAAGTCGCCGATCTGCAACTGTTCGGATGTCGGCCCAGTCGGAGCAGGCCGCAGTCTCGTGCGAATGCGGGCGACGAGTTCCTTCGGGTTGAAGGGTTTGACCATGTAGTCGTCCGCGCCTGATTCCAACCCTTTCACCACGTCTGCTGTGTCGGATTTCGCCGTCAGCATGATCACCGGCGTACCCGATTCGGCGCGGATGCGCGCACACACCTCGATGCCGTCGAGCCCCGGCAACATCAGATCCAGCAGCACCAGGTCGGGCTTCGAGGTGTGGAAGGCATCGACGGCAAGAGCGCCATCCGCACAGAAGTGCGGTTCGAACCCTTCGGTGCGCAGCACGATGCCGATCATCTCTGCAAGAGCAGTGTCGTCATCGACAACCAGAATGCGAGCGGTCATAGTCCCAACTTCATGGCAGGGTTCGTGCGACTCGGGTGGCACGAACCATCGAACTTCTGGCATAAGAGTAGTCGAGACTGTCTGGGAGCGGCCCAGAGCACCCCCAACGGGCGTCACGATATGCCAGCATTGATCTGATAACGCGAGTGTGAGACGCCCGCGAAGAGAGGGCTGAGGTGACCGACGACCAAAGCTGGCAAGCCCCGGACGACCCGGCCAACGCACCCCGCTTCGGCGGGAACACACCACAGCCACCGAATGCGCCCCCACCGGCCGGCTATCCACCGCCACCACCCGGGTACGGGCCGCCACCCGGATACGCTCCACCGCCACCGGGGTACGGGCCGCCACCACCGGGGTACGGTCCACAGCCGGGTTCCGGCGCGCCGGGCGGCTGGACTCCGCCACCGAAGCCCGGCCTGATCCCGTTGCGGCCGCTCAGTTTCGGCACGCTGATGGGCGCGCCGTTCCAAGTGTTGCGTCGCAACCCGAAGCCGACATTCGGCAGTGCGCTTCTGATCCAGGCCGTCATGGTTATCGCGTCGTTGCTGGTCGTCGGAGCAGCCGTCGCACTCGCGGTCGGCCGCATCGACATGGCGAGTGCGGCCGACCGCGACGCTGTGACGGCCGGAGCGATTGTGTCAATCGCGCTGTCGGCCCTGGTGCCGGTCATGTTGAGCCTGATCGGCTCGGCTCTCCTGCAGGGCGTGATCGTGAACGAGGTCGCCCGCGGCACCGTCGGCGAGAAACTGTCGATGCGGGCGCTCTGGCGCGGCATCGTCGGGCGACGCTGGGCGCTGATCGCGTGGGTACTGCTGATCGCCGCTGCGGTGCTCGTTGTGGCCGCCGTGCTGGGCGGTATCGTCACCGGCCTCGTGCTTCTCGGCCCGGCGGGGATCGCCACGGGCGTGATCGTGGGTATTCTCGCCTTTCTCGGGCTCGCCGTGCTCGCCGTCTGGATCGGCACGAAGATTTCGCTTGTGCCCAGTGTGATCGTGCTCGAGCGCGCGTCGATCCGCGCGTCGATCGGCCGTTCCTGGTCGCTCACGCAGGGCTACTTCTGGCGCACGTTCGGCGTTCAGGCGCTGATGGCCGTCATCTTGAACATCGCCAGCCAGGTGGTCTCCGGAGCCATTTCGATCGTGTTCTCGTTCGTGCTCGTGCTCGTCGCACCAACGGGCACGGACTCGACCGGTGGAATCGCCGCGTCGATCGTGCTGATCGCGGTCTCCTATCTGGTCACCATCCTGATCAGCCTCGTGATCAGTTCGATCACCTCGATCGTGCAATCTGCCGTGACCGCGCTGATCTACATCGACCTGCGGATGCGCAAAGAGGGCTTGGAACTCACGTTGCAGCGTTTCGTCGAGAACCGTCAGGTCGGCACGGTCGGTGCGCAGAACCCGTTCGCGGCACCATCCTCGTTCACCGCTTCGGCCGCGTCATCCGCACAGTACCCGTTCGGCGGGCCCGGCCCGGCGGCACCTCCGTTCGCATGAGCGCACTCGGCACCCTGTTCACGGTCGTCGGCTCGGCCACCGGCGTTCCCGTCGATCCGGATGCGCCGCACGCGCACGACCTGCTCGTCAAGGAGCTGAGCAACCCGGCCTACCAGGCGGCGAAGCCGACCTGGCTCGACCTCGCAGCGCAGGCCATACAAAACTGGCTTGCCTCACTGTTCGCACAGGGATCCGGCGTCACCAGCACGTTCGCGATCGTCGGCATCGTCGTGCTGGTCTGCCTCGCTGCCGGTGCGCTGATCGTCTTCGGCGTCCCCCGGCTCAACCGGCGTGGCGCGCAGGATCACGCGGTTCTCGACCCAGACGATGCGCGCACGGCGGCCGAACTGCGCTCAGCCGCCGCCGCGTCCGCCCGGGCCGGGCTGTGGCGCGAAGCGGTCATCGGTGTGTTCCGGGCGATCACGCGCGGGCTCGCAGAGCGCACCATCGTTGCCGTGCAGCCGGGCACGACCGCGCACGAGGTCGCCGCCCGCGCCGCGGACGCCTTTCCCGAATTGCGCGAACCGTTGGCCAGCGGCGCGAGCATCTTCGACAGCGTGCGCTACCTCGGGCAGCCAGGCACCGCCCAGGATTACGAGCAATTGCGCGAGCTCGACGCGCGACTGAACGCAGCGCATCCGCAGAACCTCGCACAGCTGCAATCCGTTCAGGCCGTGCCATGACCGCGCCCGCGAGCCCCGCGATCGCGAGCCCGGCGATTTCGCTGTCTCCGACGCTGCGCGGCCGGTCGCGTCGCGCACGGTTCTGGATCATCCTCGTGGTGATCGGGCTGGCCACTGCGATCGGTGCGTTCCTGCTGAGCGGCACCGAGCGGGCTGCAGGGCCGGCGCTCGGCGCGGACAATCCGGCGCCAACCGGCGGGATGGCCGTTGCCAACGTGCTCCGGCAGCAAGGCGTGCACGTCGTCACGGCAAGCACACTGGCCCAAGCGGCTGCGGCCGTGCGCTCGGCGTCAGACAGCACCATCCTGATCTACGATCCGAATGCTTACCTCAGCGCTCAAAAGCTGCGCACCCTCGACAACCTCGCAACGACGACGGTGCTCGTGCGGCCCGGCTTCACCGCCCTTCACACGCTGTCACCCGCCGTCACCGCGGCCGGTGCCCCGAAATCCGCGGCAACTGCGCCGCTCGCGCATTGCTCGTTGCCGGCAGCGGTCAAGGCCGGGCGTATTTCGCCTCCGCAGGCCGTCTATCGGGTGCTGAACAGTGCCTACACCGGCTGCTTTCCGACCTCAGATGGAGAATTCGCCCTGGCAGGACTCGATGGCGCCAGAGCGGATGGCACCGGTCACGCCCAGTGGGTCATCGGGTCGACGAGCGTGTTCGACAACCAGAATGTGCTGCGCGACGGCAACGCCGCCCTCGCGTTGAACCTGCTCGGCTCACGCGACACGCTCGTCTGGTATTTGCCGACCCTGGCCGACGTTGACGCGACCGGCCCGCCGAGCCTCGGCGTGCTGACGCCGGGCTGGGTCACGCCCGCAGTGCTACTGATGATCGCCGCAGCGATCTCTGCCGCCGTGTGGCGCGGGCGCCGATTCGGCCCGCTCGTGATCGAGAATCTCCCCGTCGTCGTGCGCGCGGAAGAGACCATGGAGGGCCGCGCTCGGCTGTATCAACGCTCCTCCGCCCGGCTGCGAGCACTCGATGCCCTGCGCATCGGCGCTGCCGGCCGGATCGCCGCCCGCTTGGGGCTCCCGCACACGGCAACAACAACCGAAATTGCGGATGCCGCCGCCGCCCTGACCCACGTCGACGCATTCCCGGTGCGCGACGTGCTGCTGTACGCGGAACCGCGATCCGACACCGAACTCATGCGGCTGTCCGGACAACTGCGCCGGCTGGAAGACGCGGTCGCGGCAGAGACACGTGGTGCCGCGCATCCGGAATCCGACAACCGCCCCGATCGATCGAGCACGGGAGAATAAACCCATGACAGACCCCACCCCGACGCAAGCCACCTCGACGCCAGCCGCCCCAGCGCCAGCCGTCCCGAACCCGTTGCGCGGCGCCCTCGCGCAGGTGCGCACTGAGGTGGGTAAGGCGGTCGTCGGTCAGGACGGTGCGATCACGGGTCTGATCATCGCCCTGCTGGCACGCGGTCACGTGCTCTTGGAGGGTGTCCCCGGCGTCGCGAAAACGCTCCTGGTGCGTGCACTCAGCCAGGCGCTGAGCCTTCAGACGAAGCGGTTGCAGTTCACCCCGGACCTGATGCCGGGCGACGTGACCGGCTCGCTCATCTACGACGCCAAGGCCGGCGAGTTCGAGTTTCGCGAGGGGCCGGTGTTCACGAACATTCTGCTGGCAGACGAGATCAACCGCACGCCGCCGAAGACGCAGTCGGCGCTGCTGGAGGCGATGGAAGAGCGGCAGGTCAGTGCGGACGGCGTCACCCGTCCGCTGCCGCAGCCGTTCATCGTCGCGGCGACGCAGAACCCGATCGAGTACGAAGGCACGTACACGCTGCCGGAGGCGCAGCTCGACCGGTTCCTGCTGAAGCTGAGCCTCGACCTGCCCGAGCGCGACGCCGAGTTCGAGATCCTGCGCAGGCACGCGGCCGGATTCAATCCTCGCGACCTGGCCGGCGCCGGTGTGACGGCAGTGCTCGGGGCAGCCGAGCTTGCGGCGGCGCAGCAGGCGGCAGCATCCGTCGGTGCAGGAGCGGACGTACTGGCCTACATCGTCGATCTGGCGCGCGCGACGCGGCATAGTCCATCCGTTCGGCTGGGGATCAGTCCGCGTGGGTCGACGGCGTTGCTGGCATCCGCAAAGGCTTGGGCCTGGCTCAGCGGCTACGACTGGATCACCCCCGACCACGTGCAGGCCATGGTGCTGCCGGCGTGGCGGCATCGCCTGCAACTGCGGCCGGAAGCCGAACTCGAGGGCGTCTCGGCGGACTCCATCCTGCGCTCGATCGTGCAGCAGGTGCAGGTGCCGCTGTGAGTGCCACGCGGGCACAGTGGCCGGCAGCACGCCGTGTCGCAATACGATGCTGGGCAACACGATGCGCGGCGACATCGGGCGCGGCGACATCGGGCGTGGCGACATTGGACGCGGCAGCACAATGCGGGGCGCCGCGTTGGGCACGGGCGGCGACCGCTCCGTGACCGTCAGCGGCCGCTTTGTTGCGCTGGTCTGCCTCGGCATCGTTCCGGTCGTCGCATTCGGAGCGGATGCCGGCACGGCCGCGCTCGTGCTGCTCGGCTGGTTGGCGCTCGCGTGCCTGCTCGGGGCGATCGACCTGATCGTCGCAGCGTCGCCGCGCGCCGTCGCCTTCGACCGAGAGCTTCCTGCACGGGTGCGGCTCGGCGAGAGCGTGACGAGCCTGCTCTATGTGACGAACGTCGGTTCGCGGATGCTGCGCGCACGCATCCGCGACGCCTGGCAGCCGTCCGCAGGCGCGTCGTCGACGCGACTGCCGGTGCAGATTCCGCCCGGTGAACGACGCCTCGTTTCGCTCACGCTGACGCCGGTGCGCCGCGGCGAACGTCGGGTCGCCCAGGTGACGATTAGGTCGGCAGGGCCGCTGCGCCTCTGGTCCCGACAGGCGACGCTGGCAGCGCCCGCGCGCATCCGTGTGCTGCCGCCGTTCCTCTCGCGCAAACACCTGCCGTCCCGTTTGGCGCGGCTGCGTGAGCTCGATGGACGCACGAGCGTCATGATCCGCGGGCAGGGCACGGAGTTCGACTCGTTGCGCGAGTACGTGCGCGGCGACGACGTGCGCTCGATCGACTGGCGAGCGACGGCGCGCCGCACCGACCCGAACTCCGCTGCGGACTCGAAGCTCATGGTGCGCACCTGGCGCCCCGAGCGTGACCGCCGCGTCGTCATCCTGATCGACACGAGTCGCACCTCCGCCGCGCGCATCGACGACGAACCCCGCATCGACACAGCGTTCGAAGCCGCGCTGCTGCTGGCAGCGCTCGCCTCGCGTGCCGGTGACCGCGTCGACTTGCTGGCCTACGACCGGCGGGTGCGCGGGCGCGTGCAGGGTGCCACTGGTGCGACGTTGCTCTCCCGCATGGTCGACGTGATGGCGGGGATCGACCCCGAGCTGATCGAAATGGACTGGACCGCCGTGCCCGCACAGGTGCGCGCGGTGACCAGTCATCGGGCCCTGGTCGTGCTGTTGACCGCTGCCGAGGCGCCGGGGGCGAGCGAGGGGCTGCTGTCGGTGCTGCCGCAGCTGACGAAGAGGCACACGGTTCTGGTCGCATCCGTTACCGATCCCGGGGTGCTGGCCGCAGCATCCGAACGTGACGACAGGGAACAGGTCTACCGAGCGGCCGCAGCGGAACGGGCGCTGCTCGACAGTGCACGTGTCGGGGGCGCCATCCGGCAGCTCGGTGCGGAGATCGTCACCGGCGCGCCAGCAGAGTTGCCGCCCGCCGTCGCAGACCGCTACCTCGCCTTGAAAGCCGCCGGTCGGCTGTGAATGCGCGGTCAATGCCGTGTGTCGCATTGCGGCGGAGGCCTTATTCGACTGCGTTGCGGCGGCGTTATTGCGACATACGGGCCGATTAGGCACGCACACCTGCCCGCATCCAATAACGTCGTTGTCATACCGCATGTTTGCGGCGTACTCACTTCTCGCATCTACGAAAGAAGAGGTCATGGCTGACGCATCCACTGCTGCCGCCCCCACACTCACCCCGACGTTCGGCTCCCGGCTGGCCGCCGAAGCCGTCGGAACCTTCATCCTGGTCTTCGGCGTCGTCGGGACCGTGCTGTTCGCGGCCGGGTTCAACAAGGGCGTCGGCGGGCTGAACGTGGGTTTCGTCGGCGTCTCGCTCGCCCTGGGTTTGACCGTCGTCGTCGGGGCATACGGTCTCGGTCACATCTCCGGGGCGCACTTCAACCCCGCCGTGACGATCGGGCTCGCCGTCGCAGGACGCTTCTCCTGGAAGGACGTCGGCGGCTACATCGTCGCGCAGCTCATCGGCGGTATTATCGCGTCGAGCCTGCTGCTGGCAATCCTCGCAGGCGGCAAGGACCTCAACCTGACGAAGCAGTTCGCGGGTGCATCAACCGGTTTCGACAACATCTCCCCCGGGCACTACAGCCTGGTGGCCGTGCTCCTGATCGAAATCATCACGACCGCCGTCTTCCTCTGGGTGATCATCGGCGTGACCAGCGACGGCGCCCCCAAGGGATTCGCCCCGCTCGCGATCGGCCTCGCCCTGACACTGCTCGCACTCATCGCCATCCCGGTCTCGAACGCCTCGTTCAACCCGGCACGTGCGATCGCCACGGCGATCTACGGCGGTCCTGATGCCTTCGCCCAGGTCTGGGCGACCGTCGTCGCCCCGATCGTCGGCGCGATCATCGCCGGCGCGACCTTCAAGGGCCTGTTCGAGGGCACTAAGAAGGCCTGACGGCCCGCCGGCCCATGCGCTGAACAACCGCGCGCGAACCAAAAAGACGGAGATTCTCGGCGACACGCCAAGTGGCAGCATCCGCTACCGGCGGGTCAGCCAAAATCTCCGTCTTTTTGTGTGCGCTCCCCTCTCCGCCCGATGCCCACCCTCTCCCTCCTTCTCCCGCCCCCGGATGCCGTCGGCTGATTCGCCAAGCGCGGCCAGGTGGCCGTTATCACCCACCAAATCAGACCCAGACCGGCCACTTGGACGCACTCGGCCACTGTGCGGGGCGGCGGGCACGGCTGCGGGCGCTGCTGACGGCGGTCGGCGCGGTCAACCGGCGATGATGCGGCGGGCGCCGGCCTCGAACTCTCCGAGGTCGCCGGTCTCGCCCGCCCGTGACGCCCGGCCGCCGACGAACAGCATGTAGAACAAGAACGCCGCGAGCGCCAGCGCGCCGATCCCGATCTTGATCGGCCACGGCAGCGATGACGGTGTGACAAACCCTTCGATGATCCCGGAGACGAACAGGGTCATGACCAACCCGATCGCCACGGTGAACAGCGCCCGGCCATCTTCGGCAAGGGCCTGCCCGCGCGTTCGGGCGCCCGGCGCTATCCACGCCCAGAAAATGCGGATGCCCGCCGCCGCCGCTACGAAAATCGACGTGAGTTCCAGCATCCCGTGGGGTGCGATGTACTGAAAGAACACGTCGCCTTTGTCGTACGCGAACATGACGGCGCCGGTGACGCCGATGTTCTGCGCGTTCTGCAGCACCACGACGGGCACGTACACGCCGAGAATGCCGAATGCGATGCACTGCGCGGCTATCCACGCGTTGTTTGTCCAGACCTGGCCGGTGAACGATGCGGCAGGATTTTCGGAGTAGTAGTCGACGAACTGGTGGTCGACGAGTTGCCGGAGTTGGGCATCCGAACCGAAATTGGCGAGCACGCTCGGGTTGCTGAGCGCCCACCAGGCGTAGAGCCCGGCGATGATCGCCGAGGCAACGGCCACGGCCAGGGTGAGCCAGCGCAGTCGATACAGCGCCGCGGGCAGTTGGCGCACAAAGAACCGCGGCAATTGCGACAGTACGTTGCTGCGTGTGCCGGTGAAGCGCTGCCGCGCGCGCGAGAGCGCGATCGACAGTCGATCGCCCTGCACGGTCGAGCCCGCAGAGGTCTTCAGCGTGGACAACTGGGTCGCCCCGGACTGGTAGCGGTCGATTAGCTCGTCGGCCGCAACGCCGGAAAACGACCGCTGTCGCGCGAGGGCGTCCAGCCGGTCCCAATCATCACGGTGTGCGGCCGTGTACGCGTCGACATCCATCTGCTTAGATGATAGCCATGATGGCCCGCAGCCCCAGCGCAGCAGCGCCATGGGGTGTTACCGCGGCGCTCGAGGATGACAGAGACTCAGAGCTGATGACCGGCGAGGCGGTCGGCCTCGACGTGCGCCCGGCCGGTTTCGTGTTGCGCGGCGCCGGCGCAGCAATCGACTGGATCGTCTACGTCGGTCTGTTTCTCGCCCTGCTTGCGCTGATCCAGCTCGTCGCGAACGCATCGGGCGATCAGTCGCTGACCACGGCGCTCGTCATCGCGAGTCTGGTGATTTCACTGGTGATCGCACCGATGAGCGTTGAGATCCTCACCCGTGGACGGTCGCTCGGCAAGCTCGCTGTCGGCGCCAGGATCGTACGCGACGATGGCGGGGCCGCGCAAACCCGGCACGCATTCATCCGAGCGCTGACCGGCGTGCTCGAGCTGTACCTGACCTTGGGTGGCATCGCAGCGCTGGTCGGCCTGCTCAGCCCGCGCTCGAAGCGCCTCGGCGATCTGCTGGCCGGCACGTACAGTCAGCACGAGCGAGTTCCGCACGTGGTGCAACCGGTCTACGGTGTCCCGCCGGCACTAGCAGGCTGGGCAAGAACTGCGGATGTCGCCAAGCTGCCCGATCGTCTCTCCCGGCGCATTGCCGCTTTTCTGCGGCAGGCCGGCGCGATGACCCCAGCAGCGCGTTACGGCATTGCCGCAGAGCTCGCCCAGGAGGCCGCCGCCTACGTGTCGCCGCTGCCTGCGACCTCAGCCGAACTCTTCCTGGCCGCCGTCAGCGCCGTGCGACGGGATCGCGACTTCAACGCGCTCACACTCGAGCGACGCCGCCTTGAGGGTGTCGACGCGGTGCTGACCGGCCTGCCGCACGCGTTCCCCGACCGCTGAGCCGGCCGCAGCAACCGCAGGCGACCGCCAGCTGGCCGGACGTCAGTTCCGGCCGGCCGGACGGTCAGTACCTGTACTGCTCGACCTTGTACGGCCCGTCGACCTCGACGCCGATGTATGCGGCCTGCTGCGGCGTGAGTGTCGTCAGCTCGACGCCGAGCGCGTCCAGGTGCAGACGCGCCACCTTCTCGTCGAGGATCTTCGGCAGAACATAGACCCCGAGCGGATAGTTCTCCGGGTGGCACCACAGTTCCATCTGCGCGAGTACCTGGTTCGAGAACGAGTTGCTCATTACGAACGACGGATGCCCGGTCGCGTTCCCGAGATTCATCAGGCGTCCTTCGCTGAGAATCAGGATGCTGCGCCCAGTCGGCAGCCGCCACTCGTGCACCTGCGGCTTGATCTGAATCTTCGTGGCGCCGGCGACCTGCTCCAGCCCCGCCATGTCGATCTCGTTGTCGAAGTGCCCGACGTTCGCGACGATCGCCTGATGCTTCATCGCCAGCATGTGCTCGACCGTGATCACGTTGAGGTTACCGGTGCAGGAGACGAAAATGTCGGCCTCGCCGACGACCGACTCGATGCGTGCCACCTGGAAGCCGTCCATGGCCGCCTGCAGGGCGTTGATCGGGTCGACCTCACTGACGATCACCCGTGCACCCTGACCGCGCAGCGCCTCTGCTGCGCCCTTGCCGACGTCGCCATAGCCGACCACGAAGGCGATCTTGCCGCCGATCAGCACGTCGGTCGCGCGATTGAGGCCGTCGGGCAGCGAGTGCCGAATGCCGTACTTGTTGTCGAACTTCGACTTCGTGACGGAGTCGTTCACGTTGATCGCGGGGAACAGCAGCTTGCCGTCGCGAGCCAGCTCGTACAACCGGTGCACGCCGGTCGTCGTTTCCTCCGTCACGCCGCGGATGTCGGCGGCGATCCGCGTCCACCGGCCGGCGTCGGCGGCCAGCGACGCACGCAAAGCTTCCAGAACGACGCGATACTCGTGGCTGTCGGCATCCGTCGGGTCGGGAACGGCGCCGGCCTGCTCGAATTGGCGGCCGAGGTGCACGAGCATCGTCGCGTCGCCGCCGTCGTCGAGGATCATGTTCGGGCCGCGCCAGTCGGCTCCGGATGCTGCCGCCTCGGCACTCCAGTCGAAGATCTGCTGGGTGCACCACCAGTATTCCTCGAGGCTCTCGCCTTTCCAGGCGAACACGGGCACGCCGACCGGCTGCAGAACCGTGCCGGTGGGTCCGACGGCCACCGCGGCCGCCGCCTCGTCTTGCGTGGAGAAGATGTTGCAGCTGGCCCAGCGCACCTGAGCGCCGAGGGCAACGAGGGTTTCGATCAGCACGGCGGTCTGCACGGTCATGTGCAGGGAGCCGGCGATGCGCGCGCCGGTCAGCGGCTTCGATTCGCCGAACTCGGCGCGCAAGGCCATCAGGCCCGGCATCTCATTCTCGGCAAGTCGCAGCTGGTGGCGACCGGATTCTGCCAGCGACAGGTCGGCGACCCGATACGGCAGCGACGCGCTCCGACTCGCCGGCGTGGCTGTTGTCTCGGACTCGGGCGTGGTCAGATCAGGGTGCAACGAAGTCATTGCCCCATTCTCGCATTCTCCCAGCCTCGGTTCCCGCCGTTCACCAAAACGACGGACTTCTTCGGCGACACGGCGCGCAACTCGTACGCCGGCCGGCGCGTCGCCGTGTTTCTCCGTCGTTTTGAACACCGAACGGATGCCGTCGGCCGGCACCTCAGACTCGGCCCGGCTCGGCGGGTCCTGGCCCGCGCCCGACGGGAACTCAGCCGCCGTAACCGGTTTCGCCGAAGACCGCGTGCCGGATGATCTGCCAGCCCTTCGGTGCGGACAGCCGTTCCGCGTGCCCGGCACACAGATCGTAGCTGTGCGGCTCGGGTGTAATGCTGAGCGGGCCGAGAACGGCCATCGAGTCCGCGTAGACATACGTGAGGGTGGCCACGGCATCTTCGGCACAGGCCACGCGCGAACACAATCGTCTCGGCATCGCCGTCCAGACTATCGCGCGGTGCTCGACGTAGGATTGCGACATGCCTCGTTCCCGTGCCGCTCATGTCGAGTTGCCGAATTCCCCTGTGGTCACGCGCAACCGGCACGGCCGCGGCGCTCGCGGCCCGATCACCGGCCCGCACCTGCCGATGCTGCACAACAGGATCGACTTCTTCGACATGACGGTCGCATCAACAGCCGACTACTTGAAGGGCCTCTGGCCGAAGGAACTCGAAGACGTGCGCTTCGAGGTCGCTGCGGCACCGGCAACCGCGCTCGGCGACGATGAGGTCGAACGCTGGCGCGTCGATCCGGCCGAGCGCATCGTACTCTTGTTTCGTGTGCCGATCCAGCGGTTGAGCAAGCTCCACCGCAACGACGAGTTCCACCGCCGTCTGCTGGTCGAAAGCTGTGTCTTCCGGGCTGTCGCCGAACTCCTCGGCAAGGATCCCTGGGATCTCGCGCCCGAGCGCTTCCGCCACTACTAAACCCGCCCACTTCGCGTTTGTGGTGCGCAGAGTGCTCTGCCGCCCGACCGCAGACAACGACACCTTGCGCACCATTAACGACCCGCAACAGCCAGCCCCAACAACCCGAACAACCCGCGCAAGCAGCACAAGCAGCACAAGCAGCGCAAGAGCCCAGCGGCGCCTACTTCGGATACACCGCGATCGGTGACGCGAGCGCGCCGGGCGGTTCGACCGGGAACGACGACGAGAGGCCGCTGCCTCCATAGCTGACCGACGCGTAGAGTCCCTTCACGCCGCCCAGCGTGTAGGTGAGCCCCGTGCGCACCGCGACAGCAACGGCAGAGTTGGCGGCCACCGTGACGGTCTGCTCGCTGGCGCCCGCTGTGCTGTGAAGTGACACCGTCGCATCCGTCGTGGTCGGATTCGTCAGGTGCACCGTCGCGCCGGGGCCCGGTGCAACAGCGATCATCGTGTCTCCGACCAGCGCATCGGATGCCGCATACCAAGCGAAATCATTGCCTGCCGGCCCCGACGTGGAGACTCGCGCAGCGACCACAACGGGCTGGTCGGCGTCGACGGTCACGGTGAACGACCCGTTGACCAGGTTGTCGAGCGGCAGTTCCTGCGCGGTCTTCGGCTGTAGGGTCGCCTGGGTCGACGTGCCCCCGGCCGTGCCCTTCTCTGGGGTGATTCCCACTCGCACCGTCGCCGGCTTGCCACCGGGAACGAGCACGCGCAGCGCGGGCATCGTGTCCGCATAGCCGTCGACGGCGCCGGCCTGCGCGGCGAGCCCTGCGATGACGAGGCCGGAGATGACCTGATGTTTCGCAGGGGCGCTGGTCGGTGCGGCCAGTTCGACTCCGCCGGGAGTCAACCCGCGCACGACACTCTGCTGCAGGGTCGCCACGACGCTGCCTCCGGTGGACTCGACATGCACAACAGGCGCCTTCACATTGGGCGCGATCCCGGCTAGCGCAATGACCCTCTGGCTGCCCGCATCGACCAGGATGCCCTGCGCCCCCGGCGCTTGGATCTCTCCGGATTCCGCGTACACACTGAGATTGACGGATGCCTGCACCGCCGTCGGATTACTCAACAACACCAGGCTGGTCTGCCCGAGATCGCTCGCGCCGGCCACCAGCCAACTGCTTCGGCTCGCGTCACCGCAGCCTGCGGCTGCGAACCCGGCGAGATCCTCCTGTACCGCCGTCTGCGACTGCGCTCCCGCGATCAGCGGCGCAGCGCTCTCGCCCGGCTTTGCCGAAACCGACACCACTTTCGGAGCGCCAAAGTGTCCACCCAGATGATCGTCCGGCGTCTTCAGCGACGACGTCTGCGCCTCACCCGGGCTCGCATCGAATACCGAGGCCGGCGATCCGAATGCGCTTGAGGCGGTCGCATCCGTCGAATCGGCTGCCAACTCCAGCAACGGGCCAGGGCAGGTCCTCTGCTGGTCCGCGGGCACAGGCGTGACCGTCTGCGATGGGATCGCGGCGGTCACACTCGGCAGCGGCAGCCACGTGGCCGCGATCACGGCAGCAGCAGCGACTCCAATGCCGACCAACCCGGCCACCGCGCGCACACTGCCGTGCGCGAATGCGCGCTTACTCGGCATCTGCGCCTCCCTCGTCGAGCGCCCGGGCTGCCTTCTTGGCGGCTTTCCTCGCGGCCTTTTGTGCCGCTTTCTGTGCCGCCTTTTCAGGGCCCGTGACGGATGCCGCCCCCGGCCCAGCCGCAACCGCCGACTTCAGCGCGGCTCCGGTTTGCAGCTCGTGCTCGGGTGCCGCGTCGGAGTTGGGGTCTGTTTCCGCTTCGGACGCGGGTTCGGTCTCGGGGTCTGTGGCACGTTCGGACGCGGGCTCGGCCTCCGAGTCGGGCTCTCCTTCGGGCTCCGGCTCGGGCCCATTGTCCGGCTCAGCCTCAGCCTCGGGCTCGGGCTCGGGTTCAGGCTCCGGCTCCGGCTCGACACGCGTCGTGACCGCACCGATTTCGGCGGCGGTCGGCCGCCGCAGCACACCACGTTCTGCGCGCCCTGTCGGAATCGACAGCAGCAGCACTGCACCGAACACGATGCCAAGCACCGTGAAGTACAGCGGGCGCAGCCAACCGCCCGCGTCGGCCGGAATCGCTGCGGCCTCGGTCGAGTGCGACGCCGTGACGCTCCAGAGCTGCCCGAACTCGGTCGTGCCCACCGTTGCGAGCAACGGGTTGCCGTCCAACGCGGTTGCTGCGCGCGTCGTCGTCGCGGCCGCGCGCGGCTGCACCGATTCGTGCGGCACAGTGGCGGGCGGTGCCAGCAGCACGAAGTCGATGCCGAAGCGCTTGAGCGCAGGGGCGGCATCCATTCCGCTGGAGGAGGCCAGGTTGCCCGCAACAACCGCCAACGCGCGTTCGTCGCGGCTCAGTGTCTGCCGTGTGTTGCTCAAGGTGCTCTGCACATCGAGGGTCTCGCCGATGCCACGCACGACCTGCGCGGCCAGTTCGCCGCCGGGCTGCGGTGTCAAGCGAAGCGTTCCGATCCGCGGATGCTGACCGGCTTCGGCCGTGACATACGCCGGCAGCGTGCTGGTGCCGGCTGCCGCCACCGCCGAGTTGCCGAGCGGGAGCGCAGCGGCCAGCGGCGCAACCGCGACGACGAACGCAACGAGAGCGACCCACGCCGGCGCCACGGCGAATCGGCCGAGCGCGGCGAGCCCCAGCACGGCGGCCGCACTGAGCCCGAGCCAGTACAGGCTGAGCCCCGCGCCCGGCCACACGGCCACGTGCTGCGACCCGTTGGACGCAAGAATCAGCTGCCCGGCCGCGACCGCGGTGGCGAAACCGAGCAGCGCGACGATCAGACTCAGCGTCGCCCTGATGGTGCCGCGCAGAAACAGGGCGAGCAACGCGAGCACGACGATCGGGGCCAGCAGTGCCGCGACGATGATCGTCGGCGCCTGCCCGGCCAGCCCGACGGATGCCGCAAGCGAGCCCCAGCCGCCGAGCGCGGCATCCGCTCCGCCGAGAGCCAACTGCCAACCGGTCGAATGGCTCGCGGCAAGCGGCGCTCCCGGGTCTGCGAACGCGGCCAGCCCGTTGCCGCGCATCAACTGCTGCAAAACGAGCGGCGCGAATAGAACGATCGCGGGCAGCGGCACCATGATCACCCGCGCGATGCGCCGCCCGCTGGTGACGAGCCAGATCACCCACAGCACGGCGAGCGCCGGCGCCAGCGACGGTGCGCACGCCAGCACGGCCGCGGTGAGCAGTGCCGTCGTGGCGGATGCCGCCCAGGAGCGTCGCGCGGCATACCCGGCGAAGAACAGCCACGGCAGCAGCAGATGGGCGAGCACGGCAGCCGGGCGACCGGACTGCAACGCATCCAGCAGCATCGGTGCGAGCGCCCACAGGATCGCGAACAGCGCCCGCAGACCCGGCCGCGTGGTGATGCGGGTGGCGCAGAACCATGCCCCCAGGGCTGCGAGTGGTAACGCCGCGAGCCACAGCAGCACAAGCACTAACGACGGCTGCCAGAACGTCAAGGAGCCGAGAATGGCCAGCACGATCGTGAACGGGTCGGCAGTGGCCGCAAAGCCGAGGCCGATGTCGCGCCAGCCGTATCCGGTGTTCTGCCAGAGGGCGGCAACCTGATCGTTTAGCGGAAGAAGCGCGCCGCCGCCGATCCGGGAGCTGCCGAGCAACGTCACGAACAAGCCGATGCTGACAATGAGCATGCCGATCACTGTCCACGCGCCGCCGCCGGAAAAGAAGTTGAACTCCACTCGCTCACCGCGGGTGCGCATGAGTTCGGACTCGCGACGCAACGCCCGCGCCCGCCTCACCTCGGCCAACGGGATGCGCAACGGTGCGATGGCGCTCCAGCCGACGGTCTTGACACGCGCCAGCGCCGCGCGAGCCTGGCCGATGCCGCTGGCACCGAACGCGACGGCGAACGCTGCCGCCAACTCACCGCCGATCGCGCCCGGCTGCTTGCCGAGCAACCAGCCGATCGAGCGGATCACCGCCAGCGGCACAAGGCTCAACCAGTGCAACACCAGCATCGCCGCGGGCGCGTAGACCATGCGGCGATGCAGTTGGGCTTTTCGCCGTTCACGGTACAGCCTGCGGCGGTTGGCCCACCGATTTGAACGGCTCGGGCCGGCGATGCCATCCCCGGCGCTGGCAACGGATGCGTCGGGCACCAGCACAACACGGTGGCCGGCCAGTCGTGCCCGCACACAGAAGTCCAGTCCGTCGTCGACGACGGCAAGCCCCGGGTCGAAGCCGCCGATGGCATCCCACACGGTGTGCCGCACGATCATGCCGGCCGGCACGACGGCGAGCACGTCGCTGAGTCCGTCGTGCTGAGCCTGGTCGAGTTCGTCCTGTACGAGGGCAACGGATGCCCCGAGCGGCGTCATCGATTCGCCCAGCTCGCGAATCAGGGCGTCATCGTCCCAGTCGACGATCTTCGGCCCGGCAACGGCAACCGACGGCGACACCTCGACGGTGTCGAGAAGGCGGCGCAACGCATCCGGTTCTGCTGCCGTGTCTTGAGCGAGCAGCCACAACCACTGGTGCTCGGTGGTCGGTGCGGGCGCCAACCGGAGCGCGGCCGCGACGGCCGCACCGTACGGGAGTTTTTCCGGCGAGACGACGAAATGGGTCGGTGCGGCGTCTGCGACGACTTTCGCGACAGCATCCGATGAGCCGTCGGCGATGACGATCACCGCATCGGGGGGTCGCGTTTGCGCCGTCAGTGCCGTCAGGGTGCGGGTGAGGTGCTCAGCCCCCGTGCGGGCGACGACGATTGCGGTGACTGTCGGATCCATCGCCAGTCAGCCTAGGTGCCCGCCGGCACTTCCCCATCGACGCGCCAGGGCGAGCCTGGAATTAGGCGGCTAAACGGCTCGTTTGCGCAACTTGCGCCGCTCGCGTTCGGACAGCCCGCCCCAGATGCCGAACCGTTCATCATTGGCGAGCGCATACTCAAGGCATTGCGCCCGAACCTCGCACGATGCGCAGATCTTCTTCGCATCGCGTGTGGACCCGCCCTTTTCCGGAAAAAAAGCTTCCGGATCGGTTTGTGCACACAGCGCGTCGGACTGCCATGCCAGAGGATTGTCTTCTTCTTCGCTCGCCCCACGAACCCCAGGCACCCCCAACCGGACAGGATCAACGAACCAGTCATCGGGTACCCCAGAGCGATATTCAGGTATTGCCATATCGATCTCCCCACCCCATTTGTGTTGCCGACACATTTTTCAATGCGTCGCACTAATTACATCGGTGTAGTTCGACTGAGTCAAGTCGCAAATGGTAAAGCCTCAACCCCGCGTGGAGACTTCGCGACGCGCCGAAGAGTCGCAACGATTCCGCTACGTGCGAACGTTCTACCCCCATTGCCTGCGCTGAGCTGCGCTGTGGGCCTCAAAAACCCTCCCGCTGGTGTCGCCTTTTACAAAACGACGGACAAAGGCGATGACACGCCGAACCTGTCTGCAACACTTCGGCGCGTCGGCAAATGGTTCCGTCGTTTTGTAAAAGTCGCTGCGCGATTTCGGGCCAAAACGGAAAACAACCGATTCAGGATGCCGCGCGGCGCGCCGCCCACGCGCTCGCGACCATTTCCCGCAGCGAGTAACGCATCCGCCAATCCAGATCGCGCGCAGCGAGTTCACCGGATGCGACGATCCGGGCCGGGTCGCCGGCCCGCCGCGGACCCACCTCCGGCACAAAGGCAATGCCGGTCACCTCGGCGACGGTCGTCATGATCTCGCCGACCGAGACGCCATCGCCACTGCCGAGGTTGTAGACGGGTTCGATGCTGGCGTGAGCATCCAGTCGTTTGGCGGCCGCGACGTGCGAAAGCGCCAAATCGGCGACGTGAATGTAGTCGCGCACACAGGTGCCGTCCGGCGTCGGGTAATCATTGCCGTTGATGCGCGGCGTGCGGCCGGCCAGCAAGGCGTCGAACACTAGCGGGAACAGGTTGTGCGGGCTCGAGTCGAAAAGATCATCAGCACCGGAACCGACGACGTTGAAATACCGCAGGCTGACATGCCGCAACCCGGCGGCAACCGCTTGATCGCGCAGCAGCCACTCGCCGATCAGTTTGGACTCGCCGTAGGGAGATTCCGGTGCCTTCGCGGTCTCCTCGGTCACGAGATCGGTGTTCGGCGTGCCGTATACGGCGGCGCTGGACGAGAACACCATCGCGCCGACACCGGCATCCTGCATCGCCGCGAGTAGCGTTGCTGTGCCGGTCACATTCTGCTCGTAGGTGTGCAGCGGTCGCTGTACCGAGACGCCGGCGTACTTGAATCCGGCGACGTGCACGACCCCGGTGATCTCATGCTGGTCGAAGATCTCTTGCAAAAGGGCACCGTCGAGGATCGAGCCCCGGTAGAACGCGATCGCGGGCGGCACGAAGTTCGCATGGCCGCTGGAGAGATCGTCGATGACGATCGTCTCGATGCCCTCGCCCTGGAACGCGCGCACGATGTGCGATCCGATATACCCGGCTCCCCCGGTCACCAGCCATGCCATCGCCCGACCTCCACTTCGCCGCGCCCGCCGCAGCCACCGCTACTGTATCGGCTCCCGTCTGCTCTGCGTCATCCGGATGCGCCGCCTAGCGTCGCGTGCGCCGCACCCGCTCCAGATCGGCGGGAATCCGTTACGTGCGAGCGACTCCTACGCGGCATGGAATTCCGGCTATCTGGCAGGTCAGGCCTCGAGTGATGCACGGACGTCGCCGAGCAGCACGTAGAGATGTAGCGGATCGGTTGGGGAGGGCTTGAATCCGAGTGCAGTGTAGAAGGCGGCTGCCTCCCGGTGAAGCGCGTGAACGATAAGGAGGCGAACACCGATGTGATCTGCCGCCGCGAGCGTGGAGAGGAGAGCGTCGCGCACGAGGAGTTTGCCGAGGCCAGAGCCTTGTGCCGTGCGATCGACAGCAAGCCGCCCAAGCAAAACGGCGGGCACGGGATTCGGCGAATTGCGTCGGGTGCGCCCGGGAAGCTGTCGATGTTCGACCGCGACGGCCGACAAGGTGTAATAGCCGACAACCTGGTTGTTTTGGTCCTCTGTGCAGACGTAGCAGCGCGCCAGGCCGGCGACGTGGTTGGCCAGTGCGCGTTCGACCAGGTAGCGGTCGAGTGAATCTTCGCCCGAGTTGAAGCCAACGGTGCTGTCTGCCGCCTCGATCGGGCGCGGAGCGTGCAGCTTCACTCAGACTCGTCCCACGGCGGTTGCTCCGCCAGCAACTTCGCGAGCTCGGGAATGCGCTGTGCCGGGCGATCGAGGATCGCGTCGAATTGTGCCCAGGCGAAGTCGTCGAGCCTGAACACGCGACGGTCGGCGAGGGCATCTTCGGCGCGAGCGACGGCTGCCGTTGTGACGAAGTCGGTTAGCGACTGGCCGGAGAGAGCCGCTGCGTCTCGGATAAGCGCATCCTGGTCTGGTGTTAGGCGTACGGCAAGGCGGGCTTGCTTGCGCCGGATAGTTTCGGGAACGGTGGCCATGCCACAATTGTACGCCTGTTGGGCACACAAGCTCATTGTTCTGCCACTGTGCGTTCGACCGGCATCCCCGCCCGCGCCTTCGCGCGTTGCTTCTTCCGATGTCGTTTCGAATTCCTCCAGTTGGGTCGATCGTTCTCAAAACGACGGGGATTTTCGGCGCCACGCCGGGAACGGCCGCGCATCGGCGGCCCGCCGCGGCAAACCTCCGTCGATTTGGTCAGCGCAGCGTCTTCTGCGAGTGCCTGCGACATGACGTCCAGGCAGAAATCCCAATCGTCCTTCACCTGTTTGTTGGTGAAGTTCAAGACTCGGTTGCCCCAGAGTGTCGACTGCGCCTGCCTGCGATGATCCTCTTCGAACTGTTCGACATTGAGGTGATGCTCGACGCTGTTCAGCTCGACGTAGGTGTGCGGCCCGATCCGGCCGTCGTGGTGCTCGACGCCTGGAACGGGACTCTGCGGCACGAAATGGATACCGGCCTCTTCGCACGCGAGTCTGAACTTGGTCTCGCCTCCGCTTTGCGCGCGACCATCGACGTCTGCACGCCAGGGTTGCACCCTCGCCGGTGCGCGGGCGAAGACCTCATCCAGCTGCGCTGGACTGATGCCTTCGAGATGGCTCTTGCCCTCGTCTGTTCTCTGCTGCACGTTCAGTGCAGAATCCAGACAGACGATAGCCGTTTCTCGATCTGCCGTGCGCAGGACATGCACGAGCGCGTCGACCACACTGACGCGCCACGGGCTTGGGCTCCTGCTCAGCGTCGCATCATCGGTCCAACTGATGGCGAACTGCTTCGCCTTCTCCTTTTTCAGCGTGGAAAACCTGACTTGCTTGTCCGTCGCGGACCGCAATGCACGGGCATCCGACGGTACGACGACGTGCAACTTGTCGGTTTTCGGAGCCCAATGACCGTACGTTTTCAAGGCACTCAGTCCGGTCAAACGTCCACCGATGCGCACCGCCTTGAGTGCGTCGGGCACCGCATCCGGAAGCGAGTAGTGCCCCTGCCGAACCCGAATAATGCGCCCAGCGTGCAACTCCTTACGGATCTGGAAGTCGGAATAGCCCAGCGCAAGCAGGTCGCGCCGACGCTGAAAGAGTCCGTTCTTCCTGATCGCTGCCGGGATGCTGAGCATGCTTCCAGCCTTGCTGAACGCGGCGGTGCCTGAGCCGCCAACTGACCAATCTGTGGATCGATCGGATCCGCACCAACCTGTTGAGGTCAAACTGGCGGTCGCCGTTGGTCTTTCAAAACGACGGACTATTTCATCGACACGACGGCATCAAGTGCCGGCTCGCGGCGGGTCACCGAAATACTCCGTCGTTTTGAAACGAGCCCTCCCGAAACCAGCTCGCCAAAACAAGCCCGGCCCGGCCCAGCGCGGCGCTACGCGTTGCCTGTCGCGATGAAGAGCGTGCCATCGCCGACGATCGTGACGGATGCCTCATCCGGCGTCACATACGCCGCCTCACCCCGCCGCAGCGTCACCTCACCCAGCGCGCCGCGCAGCCGCAGCCCGCCGTCGGTGCAGAGCACGATAGCCGGCCCGTTGAGCGCGACGCGCGATTCCGTCGTCTCCGGATCGTCGGCATCCGTGCCCAGTGCAACGCGCACGAGCTGAAAATCGGGCACATCCGGCCGAAAGATCTCGATGTCGTCCCCGTGCAATTCCGGTCGCAGATACGGTACGGCCCGCGGCGCAAAATGCAGCACACTCAGCAGTTCTGGCACGTCGATGTGCTTGGGCGTCAGCCCGCCACGCAGCACGTTGTCGGAGGCCGACATCAGCTCGACTGCAAGCCCGTTCAGATACGCATGGATGTTCCCGGCCGGCAGATACAGCGCCTCACCCTGCTTCAGACTCACCCGGTTCAGCAGCAGCGACAGCACAATCCCCGGATCCCCCGGGTAAGCGGATGCGAGAACCCCCACCGTCGCAAATGGCAGAAGGTCGTCCGACGGGGTTGGGGCTCCTGCCGCCGGGGACACCGCGGTCGCGACAACCCGCGCGGCCGCGTCGACAACCTGAGCCACCAATGCGGACACGTTCGGGGCCGTCCCGCTGCCGAGACCGGCACCAGCGGCAACCGCGCCGCCCGCTCGACTCGCCTCGGCGGCTCCAGCCTCGGCATCCGCGCCGGTAGCACCGGCACCTGCGGCACCGACACCCGCCGCGCTGACACCCGCCGCGCTGACACCCACGCCACCGACACCCGCGGCACCCGCAACGCCGGCGCCCGACCCCAGCAGCCACGCGACGACACTGCGCAGCACCTGCGGCGCGTCGGTCTGCACCGCGAGGCGCGCGCGGAACGCGGTAAGCGCATCCGTCGGTTGCAGCGCTTCGCTGGCGGCAGCGATCAGTCTGTCGAGGTCCGCGATCGAATCGGCCAGCGGCCGAAACCCGCACAACGCCTCGAATCGCTCGCTGAGGGCGAAGACAAGTTCCGGCTTGTGAAAGGGATCCTTGTAATTGCGCACCGGCGAATCCAACGGCACACCAGCGGCATTCTCGCGCGCGTACCCCTCCGCGGCCTGAACCGACGACGGATGCGCCTGCAACGACAGCGGGCCAGCCGCCGCCAGCAGCTTCAACAGAAACGTCAGGCGCGGTGCATCTGCACCGACTGCGCTGCCCGCACCACGAGCATCCGCACCGCGCGCACCGGCCGCACCGGCCGCATCCGCCGCACCGCGAGCATCCGCCCCGCCAAGCGCAGCCCGCGGGTCGCGCGCGACCCACTCGGCCAGGTTCGTCGCGCCACCGGTCAGCGACGGGTCCACGATCCGGCTCGGCGATCCCGGATGCGCCCCCAACCACAGTTCCGCCTCGGGCCCTCCCGATGCCGGCCGGCCGAGCAACTGCGCGATGGCAGTCTTGGAGCCCCACGCATAGTCGCGCGGCGTGTTGTCGATGCGCACAAACATCCCGTGAAGTCCCTTCGAGTTGGTTAGACCAAACTACCAATCGTCTTGGTGCGGCGCGGCCACTTCCGTAGGCTGACACCGTCGCGCTCGACCGACGTAACGACCAACCCACCCACACGACCCACAACCCCACTGGAGCAACGATGGCATTCACGCCGCTCGCGAGTGATTTCTATGGCTACGAGAACGAACTCACCGACCGCGAGAAGGAAGCGCTGACCACGCTGCGTTCCTACCTCGAGACGGAGGTCAAGCCGATCGTCAACGAGTTCTGGCAGAGGGCGGAGTTCCCGATGCAGGTGATCAAGCCGTTGCACGACCTCGGGGTTGCGTCGTGGGCGTGGCCGGAGACCGCTCCGTTCCCGAACTCGACGGTGTTCCGCGGCTTCGCCGCTTTGGAGCTGGCGCGGGTAGACGCCTCCATCGCAACGTACATCGGTGTGCAGAACGGCCTGGCTGCCGGCGCCGTCCACGCGTGCGGCTCGGACGAGCAGAAGGCAGAGTGGCTGCCGAAGCTTGCCAGCGGCGATGTGATCGGCGCGTTCGGCCTGACCGAGCCGCAGTCCGGCTCGGATTCCGCTCAGGGGCTGCGCACGACGGCGAAGCGTGACGGTGACAGCTGGGTGTTGAACGGCTCCAAGCGCTGGATCGGCAACGCCACGTTCAGCGACATCACGGTGATCTGGGCGAAGGATCCAGACGACGGCCAGGTCAAGGGATTCATCGTGCCGACGACGACGCCCGGCTACACCGCCACCCGCATCGAGGGCAAACAGTCCCTGCGCATCGTGCAGAACGCCGACATCACGCTCGAGAACGTCGTCGTGCCCGAGCGTCTGCGCCTGTCGAACGCGAACTCGTTCAAGGACACCGCGCGGGTGCTGCGCGCCACCCGCGCCGAGGTCGCCTGGGCGGCGGTCGGCAACTCGGTCGGCGCCTACGACGCTGCGGTCGCATACGCGAAGGAGCGGGTGCAGTTCGGCAAGCCGATCGGCGCCCACCAGCTGATGCAGGATCTGCTCGTGAAGAGCCTCGGAAACATCACCGCGTCGATCGGCATGGTCGTTCAGGTGTCGAAGATGCTCGACGCCGGCACGCAGCGCGACGAACACTCCGCCCTGGCGAAGTCGTTCACCACAACGCGGATGCGCGAGACCGTCGCGTGGTGCCGCGAACTGCTCGGCGGCAACGGCATCGTCATCGACTACGACGTGGCGCGCCACTTCATGGATGCGGAAGCCCTCTACTCCTACGAAGGCACCCGCGAAATGAACACGCTCATCGTCGGCCGCTCGATCACGGGTCACGCCGCCTTTGTCTGAGCGCATCCGAAACCCAAAAGGCAGTCCCAGCGATACGCGACCGCTCCAAAACGACGGAGCTTTTCACCGACGCACCGTTGAATGACCGCCGCGCCCAGCGTGTCGCGCAAAATCTCCGTCGTTTTCGAACCGACCAACAGACGAGCGGATGCCTCGCGCGGCACACCCGCGCCGCTCCCGCCCCATATTCTGATCACATGACATCCGACGACACGCCGCGCACCGGGCGGCGCCGCGCCGCCACCGGCCGCAGCACCAACGCCCGCGGCAGCTCCCGCAGCAACACGAGCCGCAGCCCGGCCACCGGCGCCGGCACCAGCGCCGGCACCAGCAGCAGCAGCAACAACAACAGCAGCAGCACCAGCATCGGCGCCCACACCCGCTCTGGCAGCGCACTCGGCCTGTTCGCCGCTTTCGCCCTGTTCACCCTGTTCGCGGGTGACTTCTGGCGCAACCTGATCGGCTGGGGCGGCTATCTCACGCTCGCCGCGCTGGTCACCATCGGCAGCGTCGTCTGGCTCATCGTGCTGCGACCGAAGCCGCCGGCGCGCTGGCTGCCATTCCGCAAGATGCCGAAGACGCTGGCCCTGTTCCTCGTGTTGGCGACGGTGTCGATCGCTTGGTCGTTCTACCCGGGAGCGAGCGCCCTCGGCGTCGCCGCCCAGTGGTGCACGACGGCGGCCGGCGTGTTCCTGGCCCTGTGCCTGACCTGGAAGCAACTGTTGCGGGCACTCGGCACCGCCCTGCGCTGGCTGATCGGCCTCTCGCTCCTGTTCGAATTGATCGTGGCCGCGTTCGTTCGCCACCCGGTTCTGCCGTTCTGGGTGCACTATGACCAGCACACGATTCCGCAAGCCTTCTACTGGAGTCGCGGCCTGCTCTTCCACGGCGGCCAGCTACAGGGCATCCAGGGCAACAGCAACCTGCTGGCGATGTCGACGCTGCTCGCGCTGATCGTGTTCAGCGTGCAGCTCGCCGACCGCACCGTGAAACGCGGTTGGGGCCTCACCTGGCTGATCGCGGCCGTCGTCACGTTCCTGCTCACACGCTCCTCCACGGTGATCATCGCGGCCATTCTGGTGGCGTTGGTGCTGCTTCTTGCGTTGTGGACGCGCCGCCGCGACCCGCGCAAGCGCGCACCGGTCTACGCGACCGCATTCGGCGTGATCGTCGTGGGAATCGCATCCGCAGTCGTGTTGTGGGGTCCGATTCTCAAGCTGCTCGGCAAGAGCGAGGACCTCACCGGACGCCTGACCATCTGGAAGGCGGTCACCGACCTGGCGCTGCAGCGCCCCGTGTTCGGCTGGGGCTGGATCAGCTATTGGGCGCCCTGGGTCGAACCGTTCAAGACGCTTGCCATCCGCAAGGGCGTCACCTATCTGCAGGCGCACAACGCCTACCTTGACGTCTGGATGCAGCTGGGCATCATCGGGCTGATCATCTTCATTCTGCTCGTCGGCTCCACACTCGGCCGCAGTTGGTTCGCCGCGGTCGACCGGCCGCGAACCGGCCCCGCCGACACGGCGCGCTACACAGCCATAACCCTGTTGCCGTTGTTGCTAATCGCCGCGCTGATCGCGCAGAGCGCTGCAGAAAGCCGGATGCTCTCCGAAGGCGGGTGGGCTCTGCTCGTTCTGCTTGCGGTCAAGACCAAAGCGGATCGGCCATAGCGACGGAGCGACGGGCTGGCGACTAACGGTCCCGACCGGCCAACCGGCCATAGGATGAAACCATGGCTGCGGCATCCGTCAGATTCGAGCAGAGTGCGATGAGACGCGAGCGAACCTCGATAAGACGCGAGCACCGTGCCGGCTAACCGAACAGGCTGGCACGTTCCGGAGCGGATTCGCACGTTCTTCGAGTCCGCACAGCTGGCGTCGGCACTGTCGTTGACGATCGTCGGCACGGCGTTCGGAACATATGCCATCCGAAGCATGATCGGATGGCCGGGGCTGCTCGGCATTCTGGCCGCCCTGACCGTGCTGGCGATCGGTTCGTTCATCGCTCATCGTGGTGCGATCGAATGGCAGGGTCTGCTGCCGATCTCGATCCTCGCGTTCGTCGGCTGGTGTGGCCTGTCGATCATCTGGAGCGGCTATCAGTGGGCGACCTTGGCCGCGATCATCTATCAGGTGGCGTTCGCCTTCCTGGCCGTCTACCTCGCCCTGGTGCGCGACGCGATCCAGATCGTGCGGACCGTCGGAGACGTGCTGCGGGTGCTACTGACGCTGTCGCTGGCGCTGGAGGTGCTGAGCGGGCTGCTGATCAACCTGCCGATCGCGTTCCTCGGCATCCAGGGCAACATTGCAGAAGGTGGGCCGCTGCAGGGCATCTTCGGCACGCGCAACCAGCTCGGCCTCGTCGCCCTGATCGGCCTCGTGACCTTCCTGGTCGAACTGCGCACCCGTTCGGTGCAGCGTGGCCGGGCGATCTTCTCGATCGCGTTGGCCGCAGCTTGCACGCTGTTGAGCAACTCGCCCGTCACCGCGGCCGTCGCGGTGCTCGTGCTGGTGGCGACGCTGGCGCTGTATGGCCTTCGCAAGGTGAAAGCCGCACACCGCACTTATTGGCAGATCGGGCTCGGTGTGTTCGCAGTGGCCGCCCTGGTCGTCGGCTACCTCACGCGGGCGCGGATCATCGAACTGCTCAGCGCCGGCAGCGTTCTCAAGGTGCGCTACAACGTCTGGATTCAAATGTGGGATCTGATCCCGACCAACCCATTGCAAGGCTGGGGCTGGATCGGCTTCTGGCGGCACATCCCGCCATACTCGATCATCGACGCGAACGTCGGCACCCTGCACGCGAACGGCCTCAACGCCTACTTGGACCTCTATCTGCAGGTCGGTCTGATCGGCCTTGCACTGTTCGTCGTCATGATCGCGCTGGCCTTCGCCCGGTCCTGGCTGCTCGGCTCGAACAAGCGCAGCGTCATCTACGTCTGGCCGCCGCTCGTGCTCGTCGCGATGCTCGCAACGGCGTTCGCGGAGAGTTCGCTGCTGATCGAATACGGCTGGTTGCTGCTGGTGATCTGCGCGGTCAAGGGTGCTCAGGGCATGAGCTGGCGCAATGCGCTGCCGCACACCTCGCACGCGGGCCTCTCACCGGCGCCGCGGCGGTCGTAGCGGGCGCGCCGGCGCGCCAATCTCGCACGGTCGCCTCAGGCGGGCTGCAGCAGGTCACGCACGACGTCCATGAGGCCCTGGCTGCAGTACCGCTGATAGTCGCCGGATGCCGCGCGCCGCAGCACCGGGAGCACCCGACGGATGCGTGCTGCCGGCAACTGCGCACGGAACGTCTCGATCTCGACCTTGCGCCGTGCGCGGTCGATGACGCCGGGCTCCGACTGGAGCGCCACGAGCCGCTCGAGCAGCAGCCGAGAGCGCTCCGCCAACCCGCGGTTGCGATCGCCGCGCGGCTGCAGCACACGGGCGATCTTGCGGCGCAGCGTCGGTTCGACCACGCCGATCTGATTCGCACCATGCTGCCGGTAGCCGATCAGCTGTTCGGTCGACACGGCGACACTCTCGCGCACCGCGGCAAAGATCGTCAACCATTCGTCGTGCACCCAAGCCGCCGGAATCGGCAGTGCCTCCCCGAGCAATTCCCGTCGAAACGCGACCGTCGCCCCTGTGGCCAGATTTCGCTTCAGCAGCGTCTGGAACGCGCGCCCGTCGACGAGCGCAGCCCGCGTCTGAGCGTCGATCTCGAGGGCGGCGAACAGGGAGCCGCCGAGCGGTGACCCGTCCATGTCGATGAGCGAAGCATCCGAGAACTGCAGCAGCGCGCCGTTTGCGAGGCCCTGCACCGCCGCGGCAACCCGGTTCGGGTGCCACACGTCGTCCTGGTCACAGAGGATCACGATGTCACCGGTGGTCGCCCGGATCGCCTGCTCAAAGTTGACGGTAACACCGAGCGGCGGGTCGTTATGCAAAATGGTCACTTTCACACTGCCGATCGAGGCGAGTGTCGCGCGCACGATTTCGAGGGTCGCGTCCGTCGACGCGTCGTCGCTGACGACAATCTCATCGACCGGACGCGTCTGCTCCAGGATGCTCACAAGTTGCGTCTGCAAATACGCGGCACCGTTGTGCGTGCACAGGGCGACCGAGATGGTCGGGGATGCAGTCGGCTGTGGGGTGCTCACCCCGTGAGCCTACCGATCGCCGGCAGTCAAGCATCCAATTCTGCGCGCAATTGGGTGAGATCAGATTCGACCATAAGCCGAACCAGTTGGTCGAAGCCGATTGTTGGCCTCCAGCCAAGCCCGCGGAGTCTCGTGGCATCACCGACCAATCGCTTGGGGTCGGCTGGTCGATAGAGTGCCGGATCGATGACGACATAGTCATCCCACTCGACGATGCCGACCGATCGGAACGCGGCATCGACAAAGTCACGCACCGTGTGCGCCTCGCCCGTGGCCACGATGTAATCGTTCGCGCTGTTGGCCCGCGCGATGCGCAGGAGCGCATCGACATAGTCGGGCGCGTAACCCCAGTCGCGCTCAACGTCGATGTTGCCGAGCACGAGTCGGTCAGATTGCCGAAGTGCGATGCGCGCGACCTCGTGCGTGATCTTGCGTGCAACAAAAGAATGCGGCCGTGTCGGCGACTCATGATTGTAGAGGATCGCCGAACTGGCATGCATTCCGCGGCTTCGGTACATGCCGACCAGATCCTGCGCGAACGCCTTCGCCGCACCATACGGTGTTACCGGAACGCGCGGCGTGGTCTCATCCTGCGGGCTGACCTCGGTGTCACCGAACACCTCAGCGCTCGAGGCTTGCACGAATCGAACAGCATGCCCGCGCGTGGTCTGCAGCCGCCAGGCTGCATCCAGGATGCGTACAGGTCCGACTCCGATAACGTCCGCGGCCTGCGCCGGGTAGTCCCAGGATCGAGCGACCGAGCTGTTACCCGCCAGATTGAAGATCTGTGTGGGCTGGACGGCGGCGATGAGCACGCCGACGGCCGCGGCATCCGCAAGATCCACTACGTGGGTCCGGGCCGCCGGTGTCCGGTCTGAGACGCGTTCCGCTCCCTGCGTCGAATGGCACATGGCGTGCACGAGGTGGCCCTCGCTCAGCAACCGGTCAACCAGGTAACCGCCATCCTGCCCTGCGGCTCCGGTGACGAGAACGACGTCCTGCCCGCTTTCAGTCGTCATCGGGCGTCACCTCTCCAGTGCACTTCGGTAGGCAGCGACGTGGGCTTGGCGGCAACGGTCCCAGGTGAACGTGCGGGCGTGCGCGACGCCGGCGTGCGACAACTCGGCTGTGCGTGCAATCGCCTCGTGAATGCCGCGGGCGATGTCCGCGGGGTCATGCGGATCGAACAGCACGCCGGCCGTCCCGACCACCTCCGGAATCGAGCCTGCGTTGGATGCCGCGACCGGGCATCCGGATGCCATCGCTTCCAGCGGAGGAAGTCCGAATCCTTCGTACAAGCTGGGAAACACGAGTGCGCTTGCCGTGCGATACAACTCGCCCAGCTCTTGCTCACTGACGAGCCCGCGCCGATCAACCCACTCCGGCACCGTACCGAGCGACTCGAGTCCGCCTCCTGTCAGCACCAACCGCAGCGACGGTCGAGCGCGCCTCGCGAGCTCCATCGCTTCGAAGAGTCGAGCATGGTTCTTGTGCGGCCATGGCCGTGCTGGGTACAGCACGAAGTCACCACGTGCGCCGAAATTCGGCACAAAACGGTCGGCGTCAACACCCAGTTGGGCCACATGCACGCGATCGGCATCCAGCCCCGCCAACTCGACCATCCGCTGTTTCGCAAAGTGGCTGATCGTGATCAGGGCGTCTACATGTCGAGCGGCGCCCTCGTAGTAGCGTCGCCGAAACATCAGTTCCCCTTTGCTGAAGAGCGCCGGTAGCTCAAGGTGCTGCACGTCCAACAGGCTTTGCACGAACGCGCTGCTTTTCGGCGGCTTCGGCATCGGCAGCGTAAAGGGAAAGTGAACAACGTCGAATTCCTGCATCGTCCTACGAATAGACGCAGCGTGCATGTTGATTCTCGCGATTCCGGCAAGTCGCTGAGGCGTGCTGCGCCCGATCCGGATGCCGTCGATCACGCGTTCTTGTGCGGCCTCGCTGAATCCCCGCGCACTCGGCGGAACGAAGGCCTCGACATGCACGTGCGGGTCCTCGGGCAGCGTGCGGGTGAGCGCGCGCGCGTACGTTTCGCTGCCGCCCATGCTGCCCGGCACGAGCGTCAACATCGACAACGCTACGCGTAGGTCTGTCGGTCCCGCGTGCGGCGCAGAGTTCACGCGAACGCGACTCGGTCTATCCAGGGGCGCCCGCTCGCCTCGAGCGCTTCGATGTCCGCATCGACCATGAGCCGTGCCAGGTCGGGCGTCAGCGTCTTCGGCGTCCAGCCGAGAAGACGCTCGGCCTTCGAAGCGTCGCCGACGAGCGCATCGACCTCGGTCGGGCGCAGGTAGCGTTCATCGAATTTGACGTACTTCTCCCAGTCGAGCTCAGCATGCTCGAACGCGATTTGCAGAAAGTCGCGAACGGTGTAGCGCGCGCCCGTTGCGACGGCGTAATCCGATGCCTCATCGTGCTGCAGCATCCGCCACATCGCCTCGACGTATTCGGGGGCGTAGCCCCAGTCGCGAACAGCGTCAAGATTGCCCATGAACAGTTCAGTCTGCGTACCGGCGGCGATGCGCGCGACAGCACGCGTGATCTTGCGCGTCACGAACGTGTCCCCACGGCGCGGCGACTCGTGATTGAACAGAATCCCGTTCACCGCGAACATTCCGTATGCTTCGCGGTAATTCTTCGTGATCCAATACGAATACACCTTGGCAGCGCCGTAGGGCGAGCGCGGATAGAACGGTGTTTCCTCGTTCTGCGGTGGCGGCGTTGCGCCGAACATTTCAGAGCTGCTGGCTTGATAGAACCGGCAATGCAGTCCCGTCATGCGAATTGCCTCAAGCAGTCGCGTCGTGCCAAGCCCGGTTGCGTCACCGGTGTATTCCGGCTCGTCGAAGCTGACGCGCACGTGTGACTGCGCGGCCAGGTTGTAGACCTCGTCGGGCCGGATCTGGGCCAGCAGTGTGACCAGTCGCGAGCCATCGGTCAGGTCGCCGTAGTGCAAGAACAGCCGGGCATCCTCTTCGTGCGGGTCCTGATACAGGTGATCGATGCGGCTCGTGTTGATGGTGGAGGACCGACGAATCAACCCGTGTACCTCGTAACCCTTCTGCAAAAGCAACTCGGCGAGATAGCTGCCGTCCTGACCGGTGATGCCGGTGATCAGGGCGCGCTTGTTGTTCGTGGAAGTCATAGGGTTCATTATCCAGTGCGGAACATGAGCCTTCGCCCGGTGTCGTGTCGAGGCGACGGCTCGATCGTCAAAACGTAGCAATCCTAGCGCAGGGCTCAATCGCACTTGCGACTACCATGATCCGCGTGATTTACGCTTGTCTGGGGCGTCCGCATGCTGACCACCACTTTCGCGGTCGGAAGTTTTGCGCGGGCGAGGCCGTTGTATGCGTCGAGCAGCCAAACACAACCGAAACTGGTGGACAACTAAGTGGTAAACGAACTCAATAAGGACGCACGGATCTATGTGGCGGGCCACCGCGGCTTGGCAGGCTCAGCCATTTGGCGCCGGCTCGAAGCTGCTGGCTTCTCGAACCTGATCGGGGCATCGTCGTCGGAGCTGGATCTTCGCGACCGCGAGCGAGTTCGCGATTTTCTCGCCGACACGCGGCCTGATGTGGTCATTGACGCAGCCGCTCGAGTCGGCGGCATCCAAGCAAACAACACCTTCCCGGCCGATTTTCTGAGCGAGAACCTGCAGATCCAAGTCAACCTGATGGATGCGGCCAACGCCGCCGACGTCGACCGGCTGCTATTCCTCGGGTCGTCCTGCATTTACCCGAAGTTCGCAGAGCAACCTATCAAAGAGAGCTCACTGCTCACCGGCGAACTGGAGCCGACCAATGACGCTTACGCGATTGCGAAAATCGCCGGCATCATGCAGGTGCAAGCCTCGCGGCGCCAGTTCAACCGGAGCTGGATCTCCGCAATGCCGACCAACTTGTACGGCCCCGGTGACAACTTCCACTCGAGCAATTCCCACGTGCTGCCCGCTCTGCTGAAGCGGATTCATGAGGCAAAAGTGGCGAACGACCCGTCCGTCACGATTTGGGGATCAGGCAGGCCGCTTCGCGAATTCTTGTTCGTCGACGACCTTGCGGATGCGGTCCTCTTCCTTCTCGAGAACTACGACGACCCGCAGACGATCAACGTCGGGGTGGGCGAGGATCTGTCGATTCGAGCACTGGCTGAGACCATTGCCAAAATCGTCGGATACGAGGGTGAACTGGTACAAGACGAGTCCAAGCCTGACGGCACTCCGCGGAAGTTGCTGGACGTGAGTCGTTTGAACGATCTCGGCTGGAAAGCATCGACCTCACTGGAGGACGGCATCCGATCGACCTACGAGTGGTACCTCGAGCACCTCTCGTCGTTGCGCTCGAAATAGTTATGCGCGAGCGCTGATCCGAGAGGCCGCGATGCCGGACGCCCAGCGAATCGGGTAGTTCCATGCGGGACTGATCGGGCGCAAGACGCGGGGCAGATGGTTGCGTTTGACACGTTCCGATTCCAAACTCGAGTCCAACCGGTTGGCGACCGTGAGCGAATCCGGATGCCACCGGAACGCCGAGACGGCGACACGGGTCCACACGAAACGGCCATGCGAGCGTAGCTTCAAGAACGCGTCCAGATCCATTGCGAATTTGAGCGTTACGTCGAATCCGCCGATTGACTCGAGCGCGTCCAGCCGGATCATCGTTCCTGGGTGTGGGATGAGGTCCGGGCCCCACGGCAGCAGGAACTTGGCGAACCCGCCGGCGTTGCTCATCGCGAGGATCTTGCCGGTCGGGTCGATGTACTCGCATCCGCCGTACGCGAGCACGGCGTCAGGGTGCTGGTCGAGCAGCGCCTTCAGGGTTTTCAGGCCACTCGGCCGAAAGAGATCGTCATCGCCGACCCAGGCATAGAAGCGCTCGGTCGTCCGTGCGGCCAGACCCCGATTAATCGCGGCCGATATTCCCTCTTTCGGATCGTCGACGATCACGGCTCCATATGATTCCGCGAGTTGCCGGGCTTCTGTTGCACTAGCGGGGAGTACCACTGCGAGCGTCAGTGACACCGTTCTGCGCTGTTCGACGATCGACTCGAAAGTTTCTCTTAACGTATCGATCCGGTCGCCTAGCGTCGGGAGAATCACGAGAATGTCTGAGGTTTCCATCTGGCCCTTCGCAAATGACTGTGCCCACTCGATCAAACGTCGAGCCGCCGCACGCGTCGGCCATACCCCGCCTGCCTGCGGCAGTACAAGGATAGACGGGATGCCGCGTTGATAAGATCGTCGTCATGGCCCTCCCTCTCTCGCGGACTCTGATCGTCATGCCCGCGTTCAATGAGGAACAGTCCGTTGCCGCGGTTGTCCATGAGGTTTTTGCGAAATTGCCTGGTGTCGCGTGTCTCGTCGTAGACGACGGCTCGCATGACCGAACTTCGTCTGTTGCCCTGCGGGCGGGGGCTCGGGTGGCAAAATTACCCTTCAACCTCGGAGTCGGCGGCGCTATGCGCACCGGCTTTCGATACGCACTTGAGAACGACTTCGACGTCGTTGTGCAGATCGACGCCGACGGCCAACATGATCCCTCTGGAGTAACAGCCTTGCTCGCCGCGCTCGAAGATGCCGACATCGCAATCGGAGCAAGATTCGCGGGCGAAGGTGACTACGCCGTGCGGGGACCGCGCCAATGGGCAATGCTCGTGCTCGCACGCGTACTCAGCCGCCTCGCACACACAAAACTGACGGATGCAACCTCCGGATTCAAGGCAAGTGGGCCGCGTGCTGTGCAACTGTTCGCCGACCATTACCCTGCTGAATACCTCGGAGATACGATCGAAGCGCTCGTAATCGCGTCCCGCGCGGGCTGTCGAATACAGCAGGTTCCTGTGGCCATGCGACCCCGTGCTGGCGGTCGACCATCTCACAATCCTTTCAAGTCGGCTGCGTACCTTGGTCGGGCTTGCATGGCGCTGGCTTTCGCGCTTATCCGACCGCGAATCGAATTGAAAAGTGCAGAACCAGCATGAGCATCACGAGTTACATCTTTGGAATACTCGCTTCACTCATCACGCTTGCCGTTGTCATCGAAATGTTGCGACGCCGACGCCTGCGCGAGCGCCATGCCATCTGGTGGCTCATTGCCGGGCTACTTGCGCTGGTCGTCGGCGTCTTCCCGGCCACGCTGGTCTGGGCTGCCAACCTGGTCGGCGTTCAGGTGCCGACAAACCTCGTCTTCTTCGTGAGCATAGCGATCTTGTTCTTGGTTTGCATCCAACACAGCGCCGAGCTCACACAGCTCGAAGAACAAACCCGCACACTCGCCGAAAAACTTGCATTGCAGGAGATGCGAATACGACGCGCTGAATCTCATCTTCCACCGGGCACTCAGCCCGGGAGCGATCTCTCCAGCGACTGAGGCTTGCGGGTTCCCCGCACCACACCGACGACGTGAGTTGCAACCCCGACAACCGGGCCAACTGCAAGCGATATGAGCATCCGCGGTACCAATTCGCCAGGCACCAGCAGCAGAAGAATGGATGTCACGGCAGCAAGAACCCAGCCGGTCACGTACACGCCGTGTTGTGAGAGCCCAAGTGCGAGCGGCCCACTGACGCACAGCACGCCAAGCATCCCCGACGCGCCAACGAGCGCAGCAACGACCCAGCCGTCAAGCACATAGCCTCGACCGAACAGTCCGAGCAGGAATGGGCCGAGTAGCCAGGCCAACGCCGAGAGCACGATAGTCGTTGCAATGATCATGCCCGCGACCTTCAGAAACATGCTCAGCGCTGCACCCGCAGCGGTGCGAAAGCGCACGACAAGATAACTTTGCAACGAGAGTACAACGATCACCAGCGGCGCTCTGATGAGATTGATCGAGAGATTGACGGTGGCCAACTCGTGCTTCGGAGTCGATGGCGACGTCGCGGCTAGAAGTAATGGATACCCGCTGATCAGAACACCGGTCGCTGCCGACGCCACGATGGTGCGCAGCACGTTCCAAGTGAGCGCAGGGGCAGCTACATCGAGCTCCGACTTCTTGACAATCGATTTTCGGACGAAGAACCAAAGCGCAAATGGCGTGAGGGGAAACGGGAGCACGACCGCCCAGAACAGCCCGACGGTCCCCGCCCCAAGCAGAAGTGCGACGACGACGCCGAGCAATCTCAGAACACCGTCGACGCCGATCATCAGACCGACAAGCTTCCACAGTTCGAGTCCGTACATCGTGCCGCACAGAACCGCGACAAGAATGTACGACGCCGTTCCGATGGCCAGCGGAACGGCGAGCGCCCAGCCGTTCCCGCCGACCACGGCGGGCAACCACCAGATCCCGGTGATGAGAATGACAAGTCCGGTGGCCGCTGAAGCAACAACAGCGAAACCGCGCACGGGGCTCGCCGCCACAGTCGGATCCTCGACCGCGCGTCGCTTGGTCGCTCGCGTCACCTCCTGCTGTACGCCGGAAAGCGCCGCAATGATCAGGTAGAGCGCCGACCACAGAATGCTGAAGTCGGCATATTCCGCCTGTGTTCGAAATATTGGCACGATCGCGTTGACGATGTACCCGGAACCACCGGCAACAACCGTCGCTAGCAAGATCGGCGCAATCCCAATGGGGAGCGAACGCAAGAGTCTGGGCACGCAACTCCTTCCCAATGACCACCCGCACAGGCACCAATCGGGCGGGCAGGGTCCGACTGCATGGCCGAGTCTGTCCTATCCTAAGTGGTGGCCCGACGTGGGTCGCCTTCTACTCGGCTCCGGATGAACAGCGGTTAGTGATGACGCAAATCCCGCTCGGCCCACGAACCGCGCGCGCCTCGGACAGTCGCTGGCGGAACTTTCTTGTTGCGTTTGCCGTCTTGTTCACACTTCTCGGGCTCTGGGCAGTGGGCATGCCCATATCGTCTGCCCCGGATGAGCCGTCGCATATTGTCCGCGCTGTAGCGGTTGCGCACGGTGATCTGACCGGTCGCGTGTACCCGGCCGACCCATCCAAGATCCAGGTGGTGGTTCCGCAGTGGGCGTCCAACTCGTACAATCTTGCGTGCTTCGCATACCAGCCGAACACATCGGCGGACTGCCAACCACCGACGCCACAAGATGCTGACAGACAGTCACCCACGCCGACGACTGCCGGTATCAATAGCCCCGTCTTCTATGCGATAGTCGGGCTCCCGTCTCTCGTTCTCAGCGGCACACCTGCGTTGTACGCCATGCGCCTCATGAGTGCGGTCGTCTGTGCCGCGCTACTGTCCTTCATGTTCATGGCTGTGCGGCAATTGCCGAGATCACGTTGGTCAGTGGCAGCGGCAGCTATCGCAGTCACGCCGATGGTTCTTTTCTTGGGCGGATCCGTCAACCCGAACGGCGTGGAAATAGCCGCCACCGGGGCACTAACCGCAACGATGATCGCGGTGATGAGGACGCCTTCGACGACGCGAATGCTATGGGAACGAGGAGCGATTGTTGTCTGCAGTGCTGCCCTTCTCGCAGGAACCAGAAACATCGCCCTGGTCTGGATTCTCGTCGCACTGACCTGTGCTCTTATGCTCAGCCACGCGATTGTTCTCAAGGATCTTCTCAAGCGCTCGGCAACGTGGGTTACTGGCGGTGTAAGCGCTTTGGCCGTCATCGCGTCCCTTGTCTGGTACCTCAAGCCGGCCATCACAACCGCTACGAGGCCGACCACGGGAGCCAAGACCGGCGTACTTGCTGCGTTCACCACGATGATCGCGCAATTCTTCGATTTTGCGCGCGACTGGATCGGCAACTTTGGCTGGCTCGACCGCCCGGCACCCGCGCTGGCCGTTGTCGTCTGGACAACGCTGATAACTGTGCTGGTCACGTCGGCCCTCATGTTCTGCCGAGGGCGCGCCCGCGCCGCCGTGCTGCTGGTTGTGGTCGGGCTCGTGCTCATTCCGGCGTTTTCGCAGGCTGCCATCGTGCACCAGATGGGATTCATTTGGCAAGGGCGCTACATGCTTGCCCTGGTGGTGTGTCTGCTTCTCGTCGCAGGCGCAGCATTGGACGCGGCACTACCGCGCGCGCTGTTCAGCGCCGCTGGCAGTCGCGCTCTGACTTTCGCATTTGTCATGCTTGGAGTAGCGCAGATCGCATCGTATGTATGGGCTCTCAAAAGATATGTCGTCGGAGCAAGCCCGTCCTGGATAACGATGGTCACACACCCCGCGTGGCAACCGCCGCTCGGGTGGGAAGCTCTGACTGGCATCATGTGCTTCACACTGGCAACCATCACATGGAGCATGCTCCGAAGTATGAGAACACGAAACGTCCTCGGGCCGCAGGAGTTACCCGACGACCACACGGTACGCTGATGGCTGCCACTTTTCTTGAACTTGAAAGGTCACCTGCGCGTGACGATTGACGCACCGACCACACCATCACTCCATACTCGCAGATCTCGCCTGATCCGTGCCTTTTGGGTTCCAATCGTCTTGGTCATCGCGGCCCTAGGCGTATCGGGTACCATCACGCTCCTGCACACGGCGCAGCTTTCCCCCGTCGACGAATGGGTGTATGTCGACTATTTGTACAAACTCCCGACTCAAGGCGTTGTCCATCGGGGCGAGAACATCGGCGAGCAAGCGCTCCAGATCATGGCCTGCGACGGCGTCAAGGTCTACGGCCCGATGGGGCCAAAGTGTGGCAGCGACTATGCCGCTCAGCTCAAGAAGTTTCCGTATGAAGGTAAGACATCCGCGGATCTATACACGCCGATCTATTTCGGCATCACGTGGGTAGTGGGCGGCGCAATTCATCTGGTGACGGGGTTAGACCTTGTCACGTCGTGGCGGCTGACCGGCCCCCTATGGCAAGCGATGGGCATGGTTCTCCTGTTCTTCCTTATGCGAATGTGGAAGATCAGACCGCTGACGATTCTGGCTCTCGGACTTGCCGTTATCGCTTCACCGTTCTCATGGTGGACCTACACCTATATCAGCACAGACGCGCCCTCTTTCATCCTGGGCGTTCTTGCCCTGATCGCCGCCATTAAGTTCGTGAGAGCTCAGTGGTCCGGATGGTGGGTGGTCCTGATATCCGCGATCGCGATCACATTCAAGGGCACAAACATCCTCGCCATCGGTCTCGTCGGATTGTATTTGCTGATTCAGTGGTTGTGGGAGCGGAAGTCGACGACCTGGTCCGGCTGGTCGACGACGCGCCCTGGCCTGCCGGAGCGACGATGGCTAGCCTTGCCAGGAATAGCCGCCCTATCCGGCGTAGCGGCAATCGTCGTGGAACTCGTTTGGCTGGCGATTCGCAATGCCATCGCCGTGGGCCCGCCACCGGAACAAGGCCTCGTGGCACCTCTTGATTTCAACAGCCTGGCCGCACAAATATGGAATTTTCTTCCCAACACGATCACGTCGAATGTAGTCCTTGTGGGAACGACCCAACTGGCATATCGGATCCCGCCGTGGGTAGTCGTGCCGCTTTCTTGGATCTGCATCGCCGGTGTGCTGGGTGCCTTCTGGGGACTACACAAAGGCGCGACGCGCACCCCAGTCGTCGTTGCCGTTGTCGCGATCGCTCTGATGGCCGGGCCGCTCCTGGCTATCAGCGTCCTCGTGCAGGGCGGAAGTTACTTCCCGCTCCCACCACGTTATGGAGCACCTATACTCGGCGGAGTCATCCTGCTGGCGGGGATGACTATCAAGTACCGCTGGGCCGTGTGGGTGCTCCTCGGCTATTCGGTCGCGCTCACGGCCGCGGTGCTCGTGACGGCACCTCGGTTCGCTTAGATTCCCGCTCGCGCTAACTGCGTGGCACGCCGAACCGATTCCAGGCCTCGATCGCTGCTTGCATGTCGTCCAGCGACGCGAGCGCGGCGACGGCATCACGATTCGGCGACCCCGTGTATGCCCGCAACGCCGCATCGATCGACGCAGCGCGCATGCCGCTTCGTTCCATTCCGATGCGGTTCGCGCCCCGAATGCGTGCTGGATTACCGAATGCCTTCGCGAACGGCGGGATATTGCGGGTGACGACAGAGCCCATGCCGAGCATGACCCCGACGCCTATGTATATTCGCTGGTGCACCTGTGCCCCGAGTCCGAGGTTCGCGCCCGAACCGATACGCACGTGACCTGCGAGCAATACGCTCGAGGCCAGAGTTGTGTGATTCTCCACTTGGCAGTCGTGGGCGACGTAGCACTGATTCATCACGAAGTTCTGATCACCGACGCGCGTCACGTCGCTCCACCCCTGGTGGATTTGAACATATTCTCGGACGATGTTGCCCGAGCCGAGCTCAATGCCTCCGCCCGAGCTGGGGTGCATCGCATCCACCGGGTGTGGCCAATCGCGCACTTCCGGTGGTGCCCCAATGAGCGCACCGGTACCGATCCAGTTATCGTCACCGATCGTAACGGGGCCAATGATCACGGCAAGCGGCCCAATGGTGTTCCCGGCGCCGATGCTCACCTCACCAATAAGCTGCGCGCTCGGGTGGATTGAGTTCATGACGGCGAATGCACTTCGATCAGCGACAGCTTCATTAGAGGCGCGCGTTGTTCATTGACCACACTGCAATCTATCGCACGAGACCGATGCCAACACTCGAGTCATCCCGGCCCTTCCGGCACAGCACTCATGCGAAACTGCGGCGGAGCACGGTCGACTGGCCACTTGGTTGTAGGGTCAACCTACAGTTGCAGTTGCACTGGATCGGTGCGGCAGGTTTTGGCGCCTAGTCGTCTTGCCAGCCCATCGTGAGACACGCGGTCCTTGGGGGAACCTACAATGCGGTCAATCTGTTATTTCGTCGTAGCCCTTGCCGCGGCGGTCAGCATCGCTGTCGGACCCATCTCCAGCGACGTGAATGCCGCGCCTGTGGCCCCTGGCAAGAACCAGACAGACATACAGACTGCGACAGCTACGCCCACGTCGAGCGGGACGTCGACCCCAACATCGTCGGCCACCTCGGCCCCTACGCCATCACCCGCTCCCAGTCAAACGGTCGTCCCGACGGCACCCGATGCTGCATTAACCTCGAGCCCGGTGCCCACCCCAGGTCCCACCCCCGCGACGCCAGCTCCTGATCCGTCGCTGGCCGAGATGAATGCGACACACAACCACGCAATGGGGTCGACCGTCGCCGCCAACAACCCCGGTCTCACCGCTGGAACCCAGAGCAAGTTCTCCGCCAGGTCGCTCATGGCAACGACCAGCCAAATCCCACCCGGCACTCCGGGTTTGGATGTCAGTGGATGGCAGGTGTTGACCGCTGCAAATTGGCGTCAGATCTGGACCAACGGTGGACGATTCGCCTACGTCAAGGCGACTGAGAGCACCAACTACACCAGCAGCCAGTTCAGCGAACAATACAACGATTCCGCTGCCGCCGGTCTAGTGCGTGGCGCATATCACTTTGCCACGCCGAACACATCATCCGGCGCGGCGCAGGCCAACTACTTCGTCAGCAACGGCGGCGGCTGGACAAACGACGGCCGCACCCTACCGCCGCTTCTCGACATTGAATACAATCCGTACGGTCAAACCTGCTACAACATGAGTCCGAGTCAAATGGTCGCCCGGATCACCGATTTCTCGAACACGGTCAAAGCCCGAACGGGTCGGCTACCAGCTATCTACTCAACGACCGGCTGGTGGTCGTCTTGTACCGGTAACACGGCTGCATTTTCGGCGAACCCCCTCATGATCGCGAACTGGCCGAGCAACGTCGCTAGCGGCCCCGGAACCCTTCCCGCCGGATGGACCAACTACTCGATTTGGCAATTCGCGGATGCGACGTACGCGAACGGTCAGCCCGGGTTGTTTCCCGGCGATCAAGATGTGTTCAATGGAACATTCGCACAATTGCAGGCATTTGCGGGAGGCATGAGTCTTGCCCGCACCGTAGACAACAGCACGGTGTACCTGATATCTAGTGGGAACAAGTACCCGATTCCGAGCATGGACCTCTTCAACGCGTTCTCGGTACTCGGTCCGCTTTACTACGTCTCACAACAATTCCTTGACGGATATGCAACCCAACAGAACGCGAGCCGGGTGCTTCGATCGCCTGACGGCACGATCTACTTCACGGATGTCGGCATCAAGCTCCCGTTCGGGTCGTGCGCACTGGTAGCCGACTACGGCGGCGCATGTAATGCGTCCGGCTATGTACAACTCTCAGACAGTCAATTGAACCTGTTTGCGAGTGGCCCTGCGATGACTCCCGTGCTCGGAACAACTGCTGGTGCGCGCTACTACGTGACCGGCGCCACCAAGCGCGAGATCCTTGATAACCAGTCTCAGGCGGCGGCCGGTCTTCCGGGCGGGTACAACATTCTGACCGAAGCGGCCGTAGCGAACCTGCCATTCGGACCACCGATCGTGAGAGATGCCGTGTTCGTCGTCCAACGTGGAACCAGCAGCTATTCGTACCTGGGAAACAACGCACGCTATCCGGTCGATACCGGAGCTGTGATGAGCAGCGACGCACCACGACGCGTCGCCGGAAGTCTTTACGCTCAGAGCCTCGCGTTGATTCCGGCTAGTTCATCCTCGTTCAGCGGAATTGTTCAGCCGAGCAGCTCGGCAACCAAGAGTGTTTTGGCGGGCGATGGCAGGTACGACTGGGCTGGCGCATCGTCGGCTGCCCTACCGGCAGTTACCGTTCCGCAGACCTTCATCGACAGCTATCCAAGCGAGGGGTCGATCGCGCCCGGGTCAATGATCAAAACTGCCAGTTCGGCGACGGTATATATCGTGATGGAATCACAAATCTTGCCGGTCGGCGCATGGGTGTCGCTCGTTGCGCTGGCTGGCGGCGGTACTCCGACCATCCTGACGGTGCCGAGCCAACTGGTGAGCGTCCTTCCTCAGGGCCCAGTGGCATTGACCAGCAACACCCTGGTCAGATCCGCGGCAGATGCGACCGTGTATCTGATCAATGGCGTGACTGACAAAATCGCGATGTCAAACTTCGCCTTCGCCAACGAAGCGGGAATCGCGGCATTCAGTTACACGACGCAAGCTCGGCTCGATGCATATCCTCGTGCGAAGAACCTTCTCGGATTTGGATTGACCTGCGGAACTACTAACTATGTGAGCGCGGGCGGGAGCGTACATGCGGTGTCCTCGAGCTCACTGCCGCAGTTCCCCTTCACATACGTCCCGCTCGATCAATACACATGCCGACTGCTAACGATAGGAGCCCCGGCAACAGTGTTCATCCGCACACCGGACGGCACAATCTATTACTTGAATGGCGGCCAAAAGCACGCCATCACGTCAATGCAGAAATATCAGGCATTGAGCCAAGGCCAGCCGTGGATGAATGTTGTGCCGCTGTTCGCCTCCGCAATCCCGTCCGGACCCAACGTCTGATTGGCGATGACGCTGGCTCGGGCTAGTCGGATCGAACCGTCGTAGCGCGTGCATCCCACGCAGACCGGACGATGTCGACCAGGCTGCGCCGCGCTGCCCAGCCAGTGATTTCGGTGAGGCGACGCGGCGAGGCCACAACCACTGCCGGGTCGCCTGGGCGCCGGCCGACGATGCGCGGATCGAGTGATGAGCCTGAAACATGCGAAATCGCATCGACCATCTGCCGGACGCTTGTCCCTCGTCCCGTTCCAACGTTGAAGACAGAGTGTCCGCTCATGCCCGTTGCGAGCCGATCGAGAGTCGCGATGTGCGCTTCGGCGAGGTCGAGGACGTGCACATAGTCCCTGACGCACGTGCCGTCGGGCGTCGGATAATCGTCACCGAAGATGGCTGGCGCCTCTCCGGCATCGATCCGGTCGAAAACCATCGGAAGCAGATTAAGCCCGACATGATCTCCCAGATCTGGCCATCCCGCACCCGCGACATTGAAGTACCTCAGACTGCTCGCTGTCAGCCCAAATGACCGCGAGGCCGCAGAGACGAGACTCTCGCCAACGAGCTTTGTCTCGCCGTACGGATTGATCGGCGATGTCGGCTCAGACTCGGAGATCGCTGTGCCCTCCGTAGCCCCGTAGACGGCAGCCGAGGAAGAAAAGACAAGGATGCCTGTGTGCGCTGATTCCATCGCCATGAGGAGGTTGGCGAGCCCGCCGATGTTCTGACGGAAGTACCAGGCAGGGCGTTCAACCGACTCGGCAACCTGTTTACGCGCCGCGAGGTGTATCACCGATTCGATCCGTTGCTCGCGCAAGATGGACTCTAATCGGGCGGTCGCCTCGTCAGTCTGCAATTCGATCCGTTCGACGGCGCTACCTTCGAGCCTATCTATCTCTCCAGTGCTCAAATCGTCGACAACCACAACATGGTCCCCGCGCTGCTTGAGGAGACGCACAATGTGAGCACCAATGTAACCGGCACCGCCCGTAACAAGAATCCGCATGAGAGCCGATTCTATGCGACGGCTCTGCCCGTTAGGGGCGCAGGCTATTGCCCGTGTCCCTGACGCGCAACTCACTCGGGTCTTCGGGTGATGGCGCTCGATCGATAGCAATGACTCGAGCGAGCTCAGTGAGTTGTCGCTCCGTCTGCCGATGGCGACGCTGCGCCAGAATCGAGTTGCCGATGAAGATCACGATCAGGCCATAAAGCAGCAGGTCAGTGCCACGCCCTACCCCTAGAAGGTGAGCCATATAGTTGATCGTCACCGGGAACACGACTGCAAGCACCGTCAACGCGAGTATGGCGAGCATCGCCAGACGTCGGATCGCCAGATGACGTGCCCCTCGCCCTGGCAGCATCAGAAACACGGCGAATGCAGTAAAAGCCGCGATGAGCACTATTTTGATTGCCAGCTGGCCGGTGTCCATGACATCACCTACTTCATGAAGAGATCATTGAGGATGTTGACTAGATTCCACACAGACTGCCCTTTCGAGCGCGAGTAGTCCGTGTAGATGACGTGCACGGGCTGCTCTGAATAACGCAGTCCCTGCCTGCGGATCTCGAACACGATCTCCGACGCGTGCGCCATGCGGTTCTGATGTATTTGTATCGAAGTCGCGGCGCGGCGATTCATGGCCCGCAGTCCATTGTGTGCGTCCGTGAGACGCACACGCGTGCTCAGCCGCTCGAAAAGGATGGCCGCTTTGAGAACCACGCGCTTGATAACGGCCAGGTTGGTCTTCCTATCCAGGAAGCGTGAACCGACGACGATGTCGAGCGGTTCCGCGTCTAGGCGGCGCACCATCTTCAGAGCGTCACTAACCTGGTGCTGGCCGTCAGCGTCGAACGTGACGAAATAGTCCGCGCCGCTGTCTTGCAGCGCATAATCGAGGCCAGTCCTAAGGGCCGCGCCCTGACCGAGGTTGATCGGGTGCTGCACGACGCGAGCTCCACCCGCATGTGCTTCCGCGACGGATGCGTCGGTGCTACCATCATCGACGCACACGATTAACGGGAAAGTTTCCCGGGCCGTTGCCACGACGGACCGAACGACAGTGGCTTCGTTGTAGAGCGGGATGACGAGCCACGTACGTCGCTCAACCGGCGTCTCGATGGTGATCTCTCCTCCGGTTCACGATCCAAGCAACGTTCGATCCTGAGGCGATGCCGACTGGCGCGCCAGATTGCACGCCGTCCATTCTAATTCGTCTTCACCGCGCGAGTGTGTGCGGCCCCACTTACCGCGCAGATCACCAAGGCCGCATGATAGCTTCGTAATCGTTATGCGCCGATTCGCTAAAATCCGTCGACCGACTCCCAATCCGTTGCCTCGCGACGGCGGGGGACGTCGTGGTAACCGTGATCTGGCGAAAATCGGACATGTCTTTGAAGGACCCGTATGAGCATAAACCGTAGCTTCATTCCCGCAGCGAAGCCGATCATCGGCGACGACGAGCGCGCGGCCGTCGATGCGGTGCTTGCGTCGGGAATGCTCGCACAAGGAACAGAAGTAGCCTCGTTCGAGAGGGAATTCTCAAGTGAACTGGTCGACGGACGACACGCCATTGCCGTCAATTCCGGCACGGCTGGCCTCCACCTCGGCTTACTCGCTGCGGGCATTGGGCGCGGCGATGAGGTGATCGTGCCGTCGTTCACGTTCGCTGCGACCGCAAACTCGGTGGCGCTGACCGGTGCGACACCGGTGTTCGCCGACATCGAGCCCGATTATTTCTGCTTAGATGCCGCCGCCGCTGAATCCGTCATCACTGACAAAACCGTCGCGATCCTGCCAGTGCATCTTTATGGGCATCCCGCGGATATTCCGGCGCTGGCTGCAGTCGCCGCTCGGCACGGGCTTCGATTGTTCGAGGACGCCGCACAAGCACACGGAGCAACACTCGGCGATGCGCCCGCCGGCAGCTTCGGTGCGTTCGCAATGTTCAGCCTGTACCCGACGAAGAACATGACCTCGGGTGAAGGGGGCATGGTCACGACGGCTGACGACGAGATCGCCCGTCGGGTGCGGCTGCTGCGCAATCAGGGCATGGAAAAGCAGTACGAGAACGAACTCATCGGCTTCAACGCAAGAATGACGAACGTACACGCTGCTATCGGCCGGGTGCAACTTACCAAGGTGCGCCGCTGGACGGCGCAACGCCAGCAGAACGCGGCGTTTTTCAGCGAGAACCTCCGTGGGGTTACCACTCCCCCTGTCGCGCCTGGTGCCTCACATGTGTATCACCAGTACACGATTCGAGTGGCCGAGGATCGCGATGGCTTGGCTGCTGCACTCCGCAACGAGTATCAGATCGGCACCGGCGTCTACTATCCGATTCCGAATCATCGGTTGCCGTCCTTCCACCGCGAAGAACATCTGCCTGAAACCGAACGAGCAGCGCAGCAGGCGCTGTCGTTGCCCGTGCACCCTTCGCTCGTACAGGGAGACCTAGACCGCATCGTGGCGGCAGTCAACGCGCTCGTGCGGGCAGGCGCATGATGGCGGACATCCGGATGGGACTGATCGGTTTGGGCATGATGGGTCGACACCACGCCCGCGTGATTCGCGAAATCGATGGCGTCGACCTGGTGGCCGTTGCCGACCAACTCGGCGACCCGCACAGGGTCGCGGGCGATCTGACAGTCTGTGGTTCGGTTGCGGAGTTGATTGAGGTCGGCGTCGAAGCCGCCGCCGTGGCCGTTCCCACTATGCTGCATGAACCGGTCGCACTAGCGCTCGCGGCAGCCGGCGTGCACGCACTTGTCGAAAAACCGATCGCGGTGGATGTCGAGGCAGGCACCCGTATCGTCGAGGCGTTCGAGGCGCGTGGCCTGGTCGGCGCGGTCGGGCACATCGAACGCTTCAATCCGGCGCTCCAGAGCCTGCGGAAACGCATCGAGGCGGGCGATCTGGGTGACGTTTATCAGATCGCGACGCGTCGTCAGGGCCCGTTCCCGGCGCGCATCGCCGACGTGGGAGTGGTCAAAGATCTCGCCACCCACGACATCGACCTCACGGCGTGGCTGGCGCAGAGCCACTTCATAACCGTATCGGCTCACACGACCATTCGCAGCGGCAGGCAATACGAGGACATGGTCTCATTCACCGGCAAACTGGGCAACGGCACAATCACGAATCATCTGGTCAATTGGCTGTCGCCCATGAAGGAGCGCGTCACGGTCGTGACGGGAACGCGCGGCGCCTTCGTCGCGGACACGCTGAGCGGCGATCTTTCGTACTTCGAAAACGGAACGACGACGACAGAGTGGGACTCCGTTGCGGCCTTTCGCGGGGTCTCCGAAGGTTCGATGACACGTTTCGCCCTCACCAAGCGGGAGCCGCTACGCCTGGAGCATGAGGCATTCCGCGACGCAATTCTCGGCATCCGCAACGACATCGTTACGATGCGCGAGGGGCTCGAGACCGTGCGGGTAGCGGAGGCCGTGTTGCAGTCAGCTGCGCAATCGGCCGCCGTGAAACTGTAAGCGTGGCCACGCGTCCTACTCGGGTGCTGATCGCGACCCGACTATTTGCCCCAGAAGTGGCTGCTGCAGCGTTCCGCCTCCGGGCCCTCGCGCGTGGGCTCGCAGAAGCCGACGCAGCCGTCACCGTCGTGACAACGCGGCCACCGAAGCATGGCGCCCCAGCTTGGGACGACGCCGGCGTCGATGTCTCGCGGATGCCGGTAATGCGAGATGCTGGCGGAAACGTGCGCGGCTACGTGCAGTACATGAGCTTCGATCTCCCGCTGTTCTTCAGACTGCTCTTCCGCAGAGCGGACATCGTCGTTTCGGAGCCGCCGCCGACGACCGGCTTCGTCGTCGCGGTCACGTCGTGGCTGTCACGCCGACCGTACGTCTACTACGCGGCGGACATTTGGACCGACGGGCTGATCGCATTAGGCGCCGCTCGCGTGCTCATCGGGATCATGCGCCGTCTTGAGGGAACTGTGCTACGCAAAGCCACCAACGTGCTGGCGGTCTCCGACGAAGTCGCCGACAAGGTGCGGGAGTTCGGAGTTCCAGAAGAGCGAATCGCGATCGTCGGCAACGGAATCGACACCGAGGTATTCCGACCTGACGGGCCTGCCGTCACCGACGGCCCGATCACGTTCGTCTACAGCGGCATCATGTCCGAGTGGCAAGATCCGTCCGTGTTCGTCAGAGCCATGCCTGAACTGCTCGCCGACTTTCCTGACGCCCGCCTGCGGTTCTTCGGACACGGCGCCGAAGAACCAGCCTTGAAGTCGCTCGCTACCGAACTCCATCTCGACTGCGTGACCTTCGGCGGGGTCGTTCCGCCCGCCACGGCGGCCGAGTGGCTGCGTGGTGCCACAGCCGCACTCGCCAGCATCAAGCCCGGTCTCGGCTACGACTTCGCGAAACCGACCAAGATCTACGCCGCCGCGGCGTGCGGCACGCCCGTTATTTTTGCGGGCATCGGCGCAGGTGCGGAACTGGTCGAGGCAAACGGACTGGGCTGGCGCTGTGACCATGAGGTCGGTTCCGTTGCGACTGCGATGCGCGCCGCGATCGCCAGCCCACAAGCGAAGCCTATTGCGGGAATGCGCGCGAGCAGTGTGGAATGGGTGCGGCTCAACGCGTCCGTCACGGCATCCGCTGCAAGGGCAGCAGCGGCGACGCTGGCGGTGATCAGACGCCCCCGGTGATTAGACCAGCACGATGATCAACAGTGCTCGTCGAGCGCCGTGACAACGCGACGGGCAGCGTGGCCGTCCCCGTACGGTGCTGCATCGGTGTCAGCCGGCCACGGACGCGAAACCGACGCCGTGATGCGCTGCAGCTCGCTTCCCACCAACACATTCCAGCCGAGTTCCACCGTCTCCACCCACTCGGTCTCCGGACGAACTGTGGTGCACGGCACGCGCAGCAGAAACGCTTCCTTCTGCAACCCGCCGGAGTCCGTCACGACACCGACGCTATGCATCACCGCATGCACGAGCTCCGGGTAGGCCAACGGTGCGGTTGGCCGAATGGCGCCCTGCGCCAAATCGATTCCCTGGTCGGCCGCTGCGTGGGCCAGTCGTGGATGAACAAGTAACGCGACCGGCCGGTCCACGGCCGCAAGCTGCTTCACGATCTCACGCAGCCGCTCAGGATCGTCAGTATTGTCCGGGCGATGAATGGTCGCGACATAGTAGTCGCCCGGCCGCACACCTTCAGGCAGCAGCCGAGGCGCGGCAGAGACGAAGTCACGCACCCGGAACAATACGTCGGTCATGACGTCTCCAACGAGAACGCTGCGCGCGGCCAGTCCCTCGTCGCGCAGGTGAGACATCGCCACCTCGGTCGGAGCAAGCAGAAGGTCTGCCGCGTGGTCCGTGAGTACGCGATTATGTTCTTCGGGCATCCGTCGATTGAATGACCGCAGCCCAGCCTCGAGATGAGCCACTGGCAGATGCAACTTCACGGCCGCAACGGCCGCAGCCAACGTGGAATTCGTGTCGCCGTAGACCAAGATCCAGTCCGGCTGGTAGCGCTCGAAAACCGGTTCGATGGCGCGCAGCATGGCGCCGGTCTGCTCGCCGTGCCTACCCGACCCGATCGCGAGGTTGACGTCCGGGGCCGGAATGCCGAGATCCCTGAAAAACACATCTGACATCAGTTCGTCATAATGCTGGCCGGTGTGCACCACGATGTGCTCGGCGCGGCCGGCCATAGCGCGCGCAATCGGAGCCAGTTTGACAAACTGCGGGCGGGCACCGACCACGCTGAGAACACGCATGGATTCGAGCCTAGCGCCTGACCGCATGGGTCCAAGCGACCAGTGCCTCAATGGAACACGCGCGTATACGGATTCCAGGCGTCTCGGAGAAAGAGCTGACCGTAGATGCCGACCAGTGACTGGCCGCGCAAAGTCCGCCAGCCGAGCTGAGCCTGGCTCATCGGCCCGATCAAGCGATTGAACGTCATGTGATGATGCAGTACGGCGCGCGTCGTGAGCACCCGCTGGGCGGCCTCCTCCAGGCCCACCGCCCGTAGCACCGACTTGACGGCACCCCGTGTCGACTCTCGCACAGACGTCGGCGCGAAGTAACCGATTTCCGTTCCGGTCTGCGCGGCGAAGACCTGGTCGACATAGTTCTGATACCAGCTGCGATCTCGAGTGATGTCGATGTCAAGCGACTGCCACATCAGGTACATCTCCGTGTCGAGCATGGGCAGTGCCCAGTCGAAGCCGAAGAATTCGTAGACACGCACCGAGTTGTTGATGTACTTCGCCTGGCGCTCGGCAACGTTGAAGTATTCCATCGCCGTGGCACGTGATCGGGGCGTGCCGTCGTACTCGATGTCCGCCAGAAAGCGCTCGAGGAGCGCGTCGATTTCGGGATGGGCAAGCACCTCGCGGCTACGCCCAAGCAGCGAGAAGTGGTAGTCCGCGAGAACCTCCTTCATTTGCTCGCGGCTCACCAGGCCGGGCTCATCCAACAGCCCGGGCGCGTTGATGTTACCGACCACGGTGTGCCCCGGCAAGATAACGGCGTCGGCATCGAGCACCCCGCGCTGCTTCAGAACCGACAGCGCATACCAGTCCTGAACGTGCGGAACCGCGCTGGCCGAGTGGCCGTATTCGATGAACCGGCCAGCCTCCTCAGTCGCCCACGCGTGCGCGATTTCTGTTGGCTCGTACGGCACGAAGTGCCAGGGCTGTTCGAGTAATTCCGCCACGCGCTTGCTCACGGCGATCTCGCTCGACCCCGGACGTCCGTACGTGAAGTTCACGACGTTGTCGTAGCCGATCGAATGCAAGCGCGCACTGAGCAATCGGGAGTCGAGCCCACCGCTCAAAGGAACTACGAGCTGACGCCCGTTCACCCTGCCCAGCATGCGATCGAAACCCGCGGTGAACGCCGTGTCGAATCGCGACTTGACTTCATCGGGCCGGTTGGGCTGCGTCTGCGAATAGGAGAATCGGCGGTAGAGCCGTTGGGTCGCTTCGTAAGGGGGCTCGCCGTTCAGCACCACGAGCTCGCCCGCGCGCACCTGGCTCAAGCCCGCGAACAGCGTGCGACTGCCTGTGACGAAACCGGCGTGAGGGAACCAGCGCGCCGCTTCGACGTCGATGACCCTGCAACCGTCGAGCACAGCTTCCGGGTCGTCTCCCACCCACCAGCCACGCTCGGTGCGCCGGTAGAAAACCGGAACACTGCGGATCTGATCTGTTATCAATGTGATCTCTGTCGCATCGATCACGATCACAGCGAAGCTGCCGGCCCAGCCCGCGACGTCCTCGGCGGAAATTGGACCAGCAGTCGCGGCGAAGTTGACATCACGCCCGTTTGACTGCGGATAGCCTCGCACGTAGATTCGCCGACCCGGCCTCACGGAGCTGTGCTCCACCCAGAATCCGCGCCTGACCCGAACGGTTGCTTCCTGCACGAGTTCCCTTGATCGATGTAAGAACGCCTGAACCGCGGTGCCAACTTGAGCGGCCGGGCTCGAATGCTGCCCGTGTAAGATACTGCCAGATCGATATGAGGGGACCACAATCTCGGTGCTCCGGGCGGCGGGAGTGAGATGCTTTCTTGGGCGAAGGCGTTCCTTGACCGTAGCGAGTTGTTGCGCCATGCCGCGATTCTCATGGCCGGGACCGTCGTAGCACAAGTCATCGTGCTGGCGCTGACGACCGTGCTGACCCGCATCTTCTCGCCGACTGCGTATGGGCAGTTCGCCGTCTACTCATCCATCGTGGCGATCATCACCGTGATCGCCACGCTTCGCTATGACCTGGCAATCATGCTGCCGAAGTCCGACTCTGACGCGGCCGTTCTGAAGGGCGTGGTCACACGGGTCGTCATTGTGGTCAGTGTTTTGGCGACTCTCGCGTGCGGGATCGCGGCACCCCTGCTCGCCAATCTGTTCAACTCGCCTGGAATTCAGGGCTGGCTGTGGGTCGCTGGGGTCAGCGTATTCACGCTGGGTGAACTCTCCGGGCTCATCTATTGGCTCAACCGCAAAAAGCGCTATCGCGAGATCAGCATCAACCGCATCCAGCAAAGCGGCACTACCGCGCTCGCTCAACTTGCGCTGGGATTCGCGAGCTTTGCGGGTGTCGGCGGCCTGATCGTTGGCTCGATTATCGGCCAGGGCGCGGCTGTAGCCACGCTCAGATGGAAAACGCGCGGTGTAAAGGAGCTTCGCGCGGAGTCAACGCACTCTCGACGGAGCATCATGAAGCGGTACCGGAAAATGCCTCTGCTGAATGGTCCGACCGCGTTGATCGATGCAGTTCGTCTGAACGGCATCAACATCTTGATCGGCGTCTATTCCGTCGCAGCATTGGGCCAGTTCTCGATGGCCTGGCGCCTTCTGGAGGTGCCGGCAGCATTGATCAGCGGCGCACTTTCTCAGGTGTTCTTCCAACGGTTTGCAGTGACCCAAAAGGGCTCCATGCTGGCCTCCGCCCGTCGGAGTGTGGTGCGCACCGGTCTGTTAGGAGTCGTTCCGTTCGGTCTCATCTACTTCTTGGCGCCCTGGCTGTTCCCGATAGTGCTCGGGCCGCAGTGGGGCGATGCCGGATACTACGCACAAGCGCTCGTGCCGTGGCTGTTCATGAACGTGATCACCTCGCCGATTTCGACACTGTTCGTGGTTGCAGAAGCGCAGCAATACCTTTTCGCATTCTCGGTCGTCTACATGGTTGTCCCACTGACCATCCTCACCCTTTTGCGCTCAGACATGCTGCTGGCGATCACCGCCGTCGGCTGGGCCATGGCGGCAATGCTGTGTGTGTTCATTGTCATGGCTTTCTGGGTGGCCAAACGGCACGATCGTGACGATGGAACAGCCGTGCTCAAATCGGAGGCTGCGTAGTGCACATTCTTCTCGTGCCGTCTTGGTACCCTCAAACACCGCAAGACTTCAACGGAAGTTTCTTCCGCGAGCAGGCGCAAGCAGTGGCATCCAGCGGAGCCCTGATTGGGGTGCTGGCGGTCCGCGGAATCCCGATCTACTCGACGCAGGCAGTGCGCGCGCGCCGTCGTGAGATCGATTTCGAGGATGACGAAGGAATCCTCACGGCCCGCGCCGACGCCGTGTTGCCTGTGCCCAAGGCCCATAGTCTGAACTACGCCGTGCATTACCGCCGCCTCACGCATGCATTCGCCGCATACGTCGCGCGCAATGGAACGCCGGATGTGCTCCACGCCCACGCCCTCTTTCCCGGTGGCATCCTGACACACCGGTTGGCCGCCGAGTTCGGTATCCCGTTCATCATCACCGAACATCGTCCGTCGTCGATGCAACGCGTTACGCGTGGCTGGTTTCGTCGGCGCGGCGTCACTGCGGCGCGCGCGGCCGATCGGCGGATCGCCGTAGCCGCTGAGTTCGCAAAACAGTTGACCGTCGCGTACGGTTCGGCGGACAAGCCTTGGGAGTACTTCCCGGGTCTCCTGAGTCCGCAACTTGAGGCATCCGCCGTGCGGAAGGCACCGCACCAGCCCCCCTTCGTCTTTGCGCACGTCTCGCACTTGGATCCTGGAAAGCGGGTCGATCTGCTCATCGACGCGTTTGCCGATCGATTCGCCGGAGATGAGCGCGCGGCGCTCCGAATTGCCGGCAACTCAGCCGAGCGAGCAAGCCTCGAAGTGCAAGCACAACGGCGCGGAGTTTCAACACAGGTCGACTTCATTGGTGCCGTTCCGCGCGAGGCGATCGCAGCCGAATTCGCCGCTGCTCACGCGTTCGTGCTTCCGAGCGAGAAGGAAGCCTTCGGCACTGTGATCTGGGAGGCGATGGCATCGGGGCTCCCTGTGATCTCCTCACGTACCTGGGCTGGCCTGAATGCGGTGACGGATGAGGTCGGACTCCTGTTCGATGTCAATGATCGCGAACGGCTCGGTGATGCGCTGGCGGCCATGCGAGAATCATTCGCACGCTACGACGGTGACCGTATTCGCGCCATCTGCATCGACCACTGCGGACGGGGTGCATTCAACGCCCTTTACCTCGAGGCCTACGAACGCGCCATTCGCAATGGCTTCCCCGCAACGTCCCTGCGAGCGCGAAAGCAGCACCGATGACGACAATGGTCTACCACGCGCCGTACCCGCTCAACGCGGCAGCAACATCGGCGAGCGGCATCCGACCGGTACGGATGCTCGAGGCATTTCGCGAACTCGGCTACAACGTGCTCGAGGTGACCGGATACTCGAAGGAGCGCAAGCGCGGGATCCGCCGAGTCAAAGAATTCGTGCGCAGTGGGGGGGCGATTGCGTTCGCCTATGCGGAGAGTTCAACGATGCCGACGACGATGACCGACCCGCACCATCTACCGCTGCACCCGTTTCTCGACGCAGGACTCTTTCGATATTTGAAGCGGCAGAGGATTCCGCTTGGGGTGTTCTACCGTGATGTGTATTGGAAGTTCCCGGAGTACCTCCGCTCGGTTAACCGACTGATCGCGATCGGAACTCGGACGCTGTACCGATACGACCTCTTGGTATACCGGCGGTGGGCCACCCGTGTTTACTTGCCTTCGCTGAGAATGGCAGCAGAAGTTCCGCTCGTGAATCGGTCTCAACATGAGGCGCTGCCACCCGGTTGCATCGTGGTCGATCCAGACGGTAGCCCCGATGCCGAACTCACGGTATTCTACGTCGGCGGACTCGGGGACTACTACCGCTTGCATGAGGCGATGCGTGGCGTCGGCATGACCCCGGGCAGCCGGCTGATCGTGTGCACTGCAGCGGAGCAGTGGCAGGCGCGAGCACACGAGTACAACGACGTCATCAATCGCAACGTCGAGATCGTGCACGCCCGCGGCGCCGAATTGGAACAGTACTACCAGCGGTCATCGCTGTGCTCGCTGTTTCTTGAACCGATTGCCTATCGCGAATTCGCAGCGCCGATGAAGCTGTACGAGTACATCGGGCATGGTCGCCCTGTGATCGCGTCGGAAGGCACGCTCTCGGCAAAGTTTATCTCGGAGAACGAACTCGGCTGGGCGCTGCCCTATCGTGCCGAAGACTTCGCAGCGTTGCTGGCACAGCTGCGCGACGATGCCGATGTCGTCCAACGTGTGGCCCTGCACGTCCAGGAAGAGCGGCACAAGCACACGTGGGTGGCCCGCGCGCGCCAGGTTGCAGAAGGCCTCTCCGGCCACGTTTGTGTGGACCGCACGACTCCGGCCTAATACGAGTCATCGTTGCAAGAATATCGATACAGAAGAAATAGAGAAGAAAAGGAACAGACTGCATGGGTGGCTGGCTCAGCAGGCGCACTAACGCCCTCGTGCGCCGGGTCGTGCGCGGTCGTGCCGACTGGCCGCGACCCGTGCGACGTGCGTTCGATTCCATCGCCGCGCGCGACACCTGGTTGAGCAGGCTGGCGCTGCGCGCTTCCGGCGCCGACGTTCCCGCGGCGATTGAGATTCCCAGCAAACACACGCGGCTCTACATCGGACCGGCCAATTACGCCGGCCAGGCCTTCGAATGGGCCAGAGCAGCTGAGCGGCTATATCCGGACGTCGCTGCGCGCAACGCGGCGTTCGTGATGCCCGGCGACTTCGGGTTTGCGGCCGACTACCGGGTTCCAGTGGCAACGTATCAGGCCTCCGGCGCATGGCAAACGGCGCAGCTCGCGAGCATCGAGCAGTACACGCACGTTCTAATCGAATCATTCACGTCGCTGCTCGGCAATCACTGGGGCGGGGACCTGTTCCGAGAGGTCAGCGAGCTGCGTTCTCGAGGATTGGGTGTCGCGTTCATGTGCCACGGCACGGACATCAGGCTGCCGAGTCGGCACCGACTGAACAATCCCTGGTCGCCATTCGGCGACGACGAGCGCAGCCGCGCGCTAGAAGCAACCGCTGCGGCCAATGAGAAGCTGATCCGGCGACTCGGCGGGCCTGTTCTCGTGTCCACGCCGGACCTGCTGATCGACGCTCCCGACGCCCAATGGTGCCCCGTGGTTGTGAACGCTAATCGGTGGGCCATCGGCAGGCACGAACCACTCAAGCGGGCGCTCCCCCGCGTCGTTCACATTCCCAGTGCAGGGCCGGTCAAGGGCACGCAGCTGATCGCCGCTGCGATGGAAGGCCTTGACGCAGCGGGGTTGATCGAGTATCGCCTAATCACCGGCGTGCCCGCTGCGAAGATGCCTGAGCAGTATGCCGACGCCGACATTGTGCTCGACCAGTTCCGTATCGGGTGCTACGGCGTGGCTGCATGTGAGGCGATGGCAGCGAACCGCATCGTCGTCGGCCACGTCACAGCGCAGGTGCGTGACGAGGTGCGTGGGGCGACGGGACTCGAATTGCCGATCGTGGAAGCGAACCCGACGAACATCGAGAGTGTCGTGCGAGAAATTATGACTGCCCCAGACGCCTATCGCAACGTCGCGGCAGCCGGAGAGCACTTCGTGCGAACGCTGCACGACGGCTCGATGTCTGCGCGGGTGTTGGCGGACTTTATGGGCATCAGCCGCTAGAACCCGTGCCGATCGGCACCGACGCCGAACACGGCCGTCTTGCAATGCATCCTAGAATTAACCGGGAATTGAGCGCCCTAATAAGACAACTGAAAGAGACAACGTAGCATGAATATTGCCGTCATCGCACTGGGCAAGATCGGACTGCCGTTGGCTGTTCAGTTCGCCTCGAAGGGCCACAAAGTAGTCGGCGTCGACATCAACACCCGCACGGTCGAACTGATCAACAGCGCGATCGAACCGTTCCCTGGTGAGCACGGACTCCAAGATCGACTCAGGCAACTGGTGCCGAGCGGACGGCTGCGCGCAACGACGGACTATGCGGATGCCGTACCTGACGCGGATGCAGTCGTTCTCGTGGTTCCACTCTTCGTCGACGCGGATGCGCACCCCGACTTCGGTTGGATGGACACCGCAACCGCATCGCTGGGCGCACACCTGACATCGGGAACGCTAATTTCATACGAGACAACGCTGCCAGTGGGCACGACCAGAACGCGCTGGAAGCCAATGCTGCAGCAAGCATCCGGTTTGAAAGAGGGAGTTGACTTTGATCTCGTCTTCTCACCCGAGCGCGTTCTGACCGGGCGAGTCTTTGCCGATCTGCGCAAATACCCCAAGCTGATCGGTGGACTCTCCTCGCGTGGGGCAGAGCGCGCTATCAGTTTTTACGAGAGCGTGCTCGATTTTGACGAACGACCGGACCTGAAACGACCCAACGGGGTCTGGGACTTGGGATCCGCCGAAGCCGCGGAGCTTGCCAAGCTTGCAGAAACGACCTATCGGGATGTGAACATCGGCCTCGCCAATCAGTTTGCCCTCTTTGCAGAGACTGCCGGGATTGACATTTATCAGGTCATCGAGGCGTCCAACTCGCAGCCTTACAGCCACATCCACCGCCCCGGAATCGCCGTCGGGGGGCACTGCATTCCCGTCTATCCGCGCCTCTACCTGTGGAATGATCCGGATGCGACCATCGTGCGTTCAGCACGCGAAGCAAACGCCGGCATGCCCGCACACGCGGTCGCAATGCTCGAAGGTGCATACGGACCGTTGAACGATGCGAACGTCGTGGTGCTCGGTGCCGCCTACCGCGGCGGAGTGAAGGAGACGGCGTTTTCAGGGGTGTTCCCCACTGTGGCTGCGTTGCGGTCACACGGCGCGAATGTGCGCGTGCACGATCCGATGTACACCGATGACGAGTTGAGGAAATTGGGGTTCGAGCCCTATCACTTCGGTGAGGCCGTGGACGCCGCCATCGTCCAGACTGACCACGCCGACTATCGCGGGATTGGCCCGACCGACTTACCGGGCCTCACTGTCATCATCGACGGCCGACGTGTGAGTTCGGCACGCGCGTGGCCCGATGCAATCTACCGCGTGATCGGCACAGCCCCGACTACGGCGTCGTCCTGACTTGTGCGCCGCGAACCAATAGTGACTTCCCTGAGGCTGATCACGACTGCCGCGGCGAATGCCACACCACCGATCAGCCAGACCACCATCGGCGAGGCCGCGACGCTCCACCACCAATGAACGCTGTGATTGAGATTCCAGTCGTACGCGCTAGCGCCCGAAACATAGTGCTGAATCGTTGCATGCAAAGCGACAACCCCTGCGACGCAGACGGCCAACGCGATAGCCGCTATCTGGAGTCGAGTGAACACGATGGCTCGCGGGCCTGCCTGCAACAATGCGATCCCGGCGAACAGAATCAGAAGTGGCAGCACATAGCGCGGCTGTACCTCCTCGCCCACAAGCGCGCGACTTTGCAGGAGGACCCAACTTGGAACCGCCACAAGCATCCCCAGTGCGAGCACCAAAGCGATCAGCTTCCGAGCCGAGTGCGAGGTGAGCCCCACGAATGTCATCGCGCCGAACGCAAGAATCGCGAGCGTCCAGACGGCTGCAGGCATCGCAACGTCAAGCCACCCCAGATTCCAGGTGCCGAGCGCACCCGCCCACAAGTTTGGAATTTGTATGAAGTTGTTCCAGATGAGGGCAAGCACGTTCGTCACCACGGCGTCGTGGTGTGCGGAAAGTCCGGACTCCGACACTGATGATTGGCGCGATGTGAGGTAGAAGGCAATCGATGCGAACACCAGCGCAATCGGAAGGACCGCTTTGACCCAGAAGCGCCGAGTTCTTTCAGCGGTCAATACGAACGCTATGCCGATTGCGACAACACCATAAATCGCCGCGTCGGCGCGAGCGCCGGCTCCCATCAAGGTGAATACTGCGGCAAGGATCCCGAAGGGCCAGCGCCGCGTTCCCTCCGCCTCAAGATAGCCGAGCGTTGTCAGCCACAGCGACCCTCCGGCGATAACAGCCCACGAACTCGGGTTGTTCGACGCGATCAGAAACGTTCCGAGCGGCACGAGGCTGATCATCCACATCCAAATGAGCGTTCGTCGGCGACTGCCGCCCAGCAGGAGATAGAGGGCGCTCGTCAGGCAGACGAACAGCAAAGCGTTGACCACGCGCATCACAATTGCCGACACCTCAAGGTTGGTGCTGGCAAAGATGCCCATGAATGCGTAGTAAACGGGCGGGTAAGACCCAACGAAGTTACCCCGGTCAGTCGTGATCATCCCGCTCGCTGATGTTGTCCCTTCAACGCACAGCTTGCTTTTGCTGGGGTACACGGGGTTGCAGGCGACGTGGTACGGCACCATCCGTTCGTTCGGGTGCCCCGGGGCTGCCTCACATAATCCCGGTCGATCGCCGAGCCCACACCAAGCGCTAGCGAGGTGGAAGTCGTCATCAGGGCTACTCCCGACCGGCGACGCGATTGCCCAGCACATCAGCGCGATCAACATGCAGATCGGCGCAAGCATCATCAACCGGAATCGTGTGCCGCGCTTCGCGCCCCTTCGGTTTGCAATCACCACAGAAGCCTACCGGCCGCACAAAGCACGATGCCGGGCTGCAAGTACGTACCTACGTCTGAGGCCCCGATGGAATCCCGCTGGCGAACAGTGTATCCACTGCCAGCCACGCCTGACCCTGGCTCAATTCGTTGAACCTCGCCATCGACGTGATCGCGTGCTTCTGGCCCCCACCCAAGAAGTAGATAGTGCCGTCGGGCGTGCGGATGAAGGGGGTAGCCGTTGCACCGATCTTGAGCAGTTGACAGGTGTAGGCATCCAAGGTGACGTAGGTGAAGGGAAACTGTGCGAGCAGACTTGAACTCACCGAGTGCACGCTTCCGCCTGCGCTGACGTACTTCGTGGCTCCGCAGGTCAGGCCGAAACCAAGCAAGGCCTTCTGCCGGGGATACGCGTCCAGGCGCGCCTGCGTTGTGTAACTGAATCCGGTGATTCCGGCCTCGGTCGCAAACGCGAAGTTGGACAACGCGATCTTGCTGGTGACGCCGTCAATCAGATACACGGTTGCGTCGTCAGGCGACCGCACCAACGTGTTGCTCGTCAATGCGACGGGACCTTTCGGCAGCGCCGCTATAAGTTGGTCCGGAACCGTCACGATGACCGGAGTCTTGCCACCGGCCAGCGCTACGAGAGATTCCCATGCGCCGACGGGAAGTATCTTGCCGTCCATGACGATATAGACGGTTCCCGATGATGCAGTCTTTATCATTGATCCGACCGCGAGTGTTCCTTTCACTGCATACGAATCAACAAAACTCTGCGGCACAGAAACCGCCGTGAGTGCGGTCCCGGTTGCACCTGCCCATTCGTATCGACCACCGTCCGCCAGGATCTGCTTGCTCGTTGACCCGGGCACCTGAACGATCGCGGCGAACGGCGCCGCCCCTGACGTGATCTTTGCCAAGCTATCCGCGTTCAGACTGCCAACTGAGCGTTGCGGGAGTCCGACCCCACTGGCAACCACAGGGTCTACCACATATTTAAGTCCATTGCCGAGATAGAAGGAGTTCGCGCTCCCTCGCTGCGTCGTAAAGACAGCGTCACGGATAATTGGTGCACCGAGCGGCAACGAGGAGACGGCATCCTCTGTGAGAACGTTGTAGCCAGCCGGAATTCCCGCGGCCGCTTGCGACTGACTATCAAGGATCTCCCGCTTGGTACCAGCAGTGATGAAGTATCGCGATCCTGCTGTGGTTCCAAGCACTGGGCCCATGGCGGGCCCCGTCGCGAACTGGCTGAGTTGTTCCGCGGTCAGCTGCACGAATCCCGACGTGTCGCACTTGCCGCCATAGTCGACGACGAGGCCACAGGACGAGAAAGGAAGCTTGATTCCCGAGTCATAGAAGTAAATGGTGCCGTCTGGTGAACGCAGGATCCTGCCGACGTTTTGCTGGGTGGCATATGAGTCGAGATACTGCTGCGACACGTACCCCAACGGGCCAAGTGGCGCTAGAGCGTTCAGCAATTGGAGACTGGGCACCGGGTATTTGTTGGTCCCGGAAGTCAAGTACACGGTTGCGTTTGAAGCTGTCCTCACCAAGCTGGTACCAGCCGTCGTTGCACCGAACCAGTCGGTGTACAAGCGCCAGAAGTTCCGGTTGCCATAGGAACTGCAGCCATCACCGGTGCCGTAGAGGTTGGCCAGCGCTGCCGCGTTCGGTTGGTACGGCGTGTAGTTGTACAGGCCCGCGGTGGCTTGATTCTGGATGAAGACGGCTCCCGTGCCGCAAGCAGCGTTCGGGTTGTAACGGATGTTGTTCACCCGACCTGCGATATGGTTCCAAGCGGTCGGGCTCGCCGCGTACCGTTTGAATTGAAGCGCGGCGCTATACACCTGATTGAAGAACCCATAGTACGCGGCGTCGCATCCCGACGTGTCAGGGCATGCATATCCGGTGGCGCTGCGGTACTGACCCGCGCCGGGCCAATCGTCCGTGACCAGACTCTGCTCCTTCTCCAGCAGGACGATGAGCGCCTTCTGGCTGATCCCGCATGCGGAACCGACTTTAGCGATGATGGCCGCGGCCGACTCGTTCGCGGCACCGATATAGGCGGCACAGCGACCGGATTCGGCTGCCTTCGTCGTCGTCGATTGACGATAGTCCTTAAGGCACGTGTAGCCGCTACGGCACGTGGATACTTTGCTGTTGAGGAATGACTGTACGTCCGTCGCCGACATCGCCGCACCGTCGAAGAACAGCGCGTCGCTGATGATGTCTCCCGCATCAAATTTGCTGCCAACAGCCGCGTGCGCTACCTGCGGAGCCGACGAGATTGCGCCGAGAAGCCCGCCAAGGAGCCCAATGACGGCGAGTAGAGGAACGGTGTACTTCGTGCGGCGATTCACGGGATCTCCACTGCCAACGGAGTCGACTCAACGACTCGATTGCCAGAAGTGAAGCCAAGCACCGCGGACCAGCTACCGCGACCGAACCGCGCGATCGGCACCTGCACCGAGCCACACGACGTAGACATCCGATCCGCCTTGCCTGTGCTGTCGACGATCACGCTTTCGCTTGTCGTCGCGCCCTTGAACGTGAAAACACAGGTGCCGCCATCCTCCACGACCCCTGACACATAGCCGGATGCGGTGACATGCTGGCCATCGACATCCACGCCCGCGACTACGAGGACGGGCTCGATAGTGCTTCCAACTTGTGAGTCCTGCGCGGCGCTCGCCGAGGGTTTGGTTGCGGAAGGTGAAGCTGTCAACCCGGCCGGCCGCGGTGCACCTTCTATAGGTGTACAGCCGGAAACCAGCAAGAACGTGCCGACCATCACGATTGCAATGATCGACGATTGTTTGGTTATCTCCAACGATGCCCCCAGATCGCGGTAGGCCGACAACGGTCGGCTAGACTCACGGCATTTATCAGGCTAGCGTCGATGCAGTTGATATGAAAGCTGCAGTGAGTAGCTTGACGCGGATGCGAGTTCCAGATCAGGCAACGGATTGTGGGTGTTCCGAGGTCCTCGGGATACGATTACGTGTGCTTCCGCTACATGCGCGACGGCACAGTCCGCCTTCCAGCTTTCAACTGCCCGACAACCTTCCCGAAGAGGTGCCCCGTTTGAACGTGCTCAGAATGAGCGAGCGACCCGGCGGGCTGTCGATCACAAGGAACCCAGTATGAGCAAAACCGACTCCGTCCCGCACGTCGAATTGACCGACGCGAACGCACGAGCCGAACTGATCGAGCGTCAGCCGTTGCAACTCATCGGGCAGCGTTCCGGACTGTTCAGGGGAACCGGCGGCTCGCTGGCGGACATCTGGGCGCACCGAGAGCTTCTCGGCCTACTAGTCCGCCGTGAGCTGAAGGCTCGCTATAAGGACAGCAGTCTGGGCGTCGTCTGGAGCCTCTTTCGCCCGCTGGCCCAATTGCTGATTTACTACTTCGCCATCGGGCAGATTCTTGGAGCAGCTCGGGGCACGCCGGATTTCGCAATCTTTGTTTTTGTCGGTCTGACAATGTGGGGACTGTTCTCCGAGATCGTGTCGGGGAGCACCACCTCCATCATGTCCAACTCGGGCCTGGTCAAGAAGGTATATCTTCCGCGTGAGATCTTCCCGCTAAGCGCCATCGGCGGAGCGCTGTTCAACTTCTTGGTCCAGCTGGTGGTGCTCGTAATTGCAATCGTTGTGCTCTCCAGTTTTCCGTTCGTCTTCGGTTGGCAGCTCTTGCTGGCACCTCTTGCTGTGGTCACGCTCGTCGTCTTCTCGACAGCACTCGGGCTCGTTCTCTCGGCCGTCAATGTCTATTTGCGTGACACCGAACACCTCGTCGAAATCTTCATTATCATCCTCTTCTGGGCTTCGCCGATCGTGTATTCCTTCACCTACGTGAACAGGCTGCTTCACGGTGGTTGGATCGAGCAGTTGTATCTCGCGAATCCCGTCACGGTTGCCGTCATCGCAATGCAGAAGGCCGTGTGGGCCGCCGGAACGCGCGCAACCGGTGACTTGGCTCAATCCTGGCCGAGCGATCTTGGGATCCGGCTCATCATCACCCTCGTAATCAGCCTCGTCCTGCTCTGGCTCGCGCAGCGAGCGTTCGCGCGCTTGCAGGGCAACTTCGCACAGGAACTCTAATCGATGACAACTCCCCAACTCGTGAGCGTCAACAATGTGTCCAAGCGCTTTCTGCTGCATAAGGACAAATCGTTCAAAGAGCGCATCGTCAATTTCGGTGCGTCCCGGCGGCATCGTGACGACTTTTGGGCACTCCGCGACATTGATCTGCAGGTCAACCTCGGCAGCACGGTCGGGCTGATCGGTCATAACGGTTCAGGCAAGAGCACCCTGCTCAAGGTGATCGGGGGAATCATCCAACCGTCAATCGGCTCCGTCACTCGGCGTGGCAGACTGGCGGCGCTGCTTGAGCTCGGTGCGGGATTTCACCCGGATCTCACGGGTCGCGACAATGTCTATTTGAACGCTGCGATCCTCGGCCTCACGCACAAGGAAACCGACCGCTACTTCGATGAAATCGTGGATTTCTCGGGCATTGAATCATTCATCGATACTCAGGTCAAGTTCTACAGCTCAGGTATGTATGTACGACTCGCCTTTGCCGTGGCAGTACATGTCGACCCCGATTTGCTTCTCGTAGACGAGGTGCTCGCTGTCGGTGATGAGCCGTTCCAGCGCAAGTGCATGGAGAAGATCTCCCAATTCCAGACCGAAGGCCGAACGATCATTCTGGTCAGCCATTCGGCGGAACAAGTCGGCAGCCTGTGCGATCGCGTGGTTGTCCTCGATGGTGGCCGTGTTCAGCATGACGGCGATCCGGGCGAGGGCATCCGCATCCTCCGAAGCGGGTATCAGGCAGTTCGGGAGAGCGTTCAAAAGGCCGCAGATGGGTCCCGCGCCCGACTTGCATACGAGGTCGCATCGTTCGAAACTCAGACGATCATCGATGGTGAAACGACGACGCTCATCGCGCGCCTGGGTGTCGACATCAACGATCCAACACCTCACTGGGGCGTCGGCTTTTCAATTGAGAACACTCTTGGCCTTCAGCTGTACAACATGACGACGTTCAAACAGATTGACCTACCGAATACCATAGGCCGCCACAACCTGACGTTCGAGATCCCTGACCTCCCGTTGGCGCCCGGGCAATACCTCGTCAACGTAGGACTCGGGAACCTCGCGGGCCAGAACTTCGATCTGAAGACGCCCGCCGGCTCCTTCGACATCGTCGGCGATGATTATGGCAACGGCTTGCTGCGCCTCGCTCCGCGGGTTTCTGTTGAGTGATTTCCGATCCCAACCAACCCGATCCGGCTGGATTAGTCGACTACCTTGCGGATAAGTCAGCGTCGTGCCGGTTCTTACGCCGGTGTTCAAGCGACCCGGCCCGAATCGCGCCGTGATCCTCTAGATCAACTAATGTCGAGCGTCGGTAGCTGCTCCATTTGCGCTGCTGATACGCCGGATTCACGACGAGCCAATAGAGCTTCCTGCGCCACGAGTATGCCTTGTCTCGCGAAATTCTGAGAGAATCACCGAGTGTGCCTCGCACGGTATGTTTGACGGCTTCCAGCCGACCCATCGGTGGAAAGGCGTGGCCGATCTGTCGCAGCCCAACTGTCTCGTCAAAGATTCGGTGACCATACTCCTTCAAAGTGAGGTCATTTGAATGCGTCACCATCGCACGTGGGGCATACGCCTTCGTGTATCCCGCCTCGATGAGGTCCCGACCGAACATCTGATCCTCGGCGTATCGCACGTCACGATAAGAAATAACATCGGTCAAGAAGCTCCGGCGGGCTGCAGAGTTCACATCGGAGTAGTACGACATTGCGTCCAGCGCCGCCACGTCCTTGAGAAATGGCAAATCATAGAAGAGCGTTGTGCCAAAGTCCGGACCGAGATTTCGAAACATTCCATGGATTTCATACTTCTGAAGTGGGAACGCCTTCGACCTCGCGACCTGCTTGCCCAGCACTGCGACGACCTGCGGGAATCGGTGGAATGGGTCAATCAGTTCGGTCAGCCAGTGTTTCGTGGTCGGGACAGCATCGTGCGTCAAAAACGCCACAAACTCGCCCCTTGCCTCTTGCGCCGCTAAATTGCGCGTGCGGCCGTGTCCAAACTCCTTGTTGGGGATCTGGATCAGCCGCACCTCGGGATGACTTGAAATGATTTCGAGGGTGGAATCAGTAGAGCCGGAGTCGATCACGAGAATTTCGAACGACTCCGCAAACTCTTGCTTCGCAAGTCGGTTCAGGATCTTGCCGAGATACCTCTCGCCGTTGTAAGTGAGAATCGCGACCGTGACGGTTGGGTTTTCAGACACCGAGTTCTTCCTCTATTTCTGCCAGTGTCAATCGCACGCCATCGTCGAGTGAGGTGAGGGTTTCGCCACCGAATTCTGAACGAAAGCGTCTCGTATCGAGAACCACTCGATCCACAAAGGTAGGCGGTGTCGGTTGATGTTCAATCGAGAAGTCGATTCCGCTGACACGGCGTAGAGACTCGAACACCTCGGACACCGAATATCCTATTCCGCTGCCGAGATTGTAAACGTCAAATGCCGTTTCCCGGTCGACCGTCGCAACGATCATCCGTACAAGGTCTGCAACATACACGTAATCACGCACCATCGATCCGTCGCCATACTGGATGACCGGCTTACCCAGGAGAACCTGGCGCAGCGCGATCGGAATCAGACCCTGCTTCTTACGCGGATGCTGACGGGTGCCGTATGGATTAGAGATACGGAATGTCGTCGATGCGAGTCCGTGCGTTGCATCGAAATATCGCAAGTAGCGCTCAATCGCGAGCTTTCCGATGGCATACGGCGAGATCGGCATCGTTTGATCCGTCTCCGCATACTCACTCCTACCCTGCTGGCCGTAGATGGCGCCGCCGGTCGAAGCGAAGTAGAAGTGCGCAATTCCAGCATTGGCACATGATTCGAGTAATTCGACGGTCTGAGCCAGGTTGGTGCGGATGTCCAGCGTCGGATCCGCCTCAGCCGTCGCGGGCGACGTCGTCGACAGAAAATGGAAAACCAAATCCTGCCCCTGCACGACTGTGTCCAAATCAGCTCTGCTCAAGAACTCTCCAACGCAGAGCCGGACGTCGGACGCCTGAAACGTCGGGGTACGGGAACTGAACCGGTCGAACGCGGTAACCTCGTGGCCAGCGCGTGCCAACTCATCGACAAGATGCGATCCGATGAAGCCATTGGCTCCGATGACGAGCGCCTTAGCCACGCATCGCCTGCTCAAACGCTGTGACGAACTGAACGCCGGAATCCGCCCAGTCGACAGTTGCGACAGACTGAGACATTGCGACCGCTCGTTGCGGCGCGTCGGGCCTTTCAATAACCTCGACGAGGCGCTTCGCAACGGCGATCGGAGAAAGTGGCACATACTCAATGTACGGATTGTCGGACACCATCCGGTTGTTCGCTCCGTCATTGACCACTGGTGCGACACCGCTCGAAATCAATTCCAAGGGAAGCAGTGACATGTTCGACAGAGACATCACCAACCCTGCCGCGCACCTGTTGTACACCTCATTGAGTTCCGAGATCTCCAAGCTTGCGAGGTTCTTGTAGTCGAATGGGATGTTCCAGTTCGACACATCCCAGCCGGCCATGTTGATTGTGATATCCGGTCTGAGCCGAGCGAACTCGGTGAGCGCAAGTACTCCGAGTTCGAACGCCCTCCGAGGCGTCACTGGTCGGGCATAGAAAAAGATTTCGTCGCGCCGCTGCGTGTTTGTGACGCTATAGCGACTCTTGTCGACCGCGAAGTCGAAGTGGTCGGTCTTCATCCCATATTCCGCGTTGAGCTTGTGGGAAAGCCAACCCCCCGCAGTAATGCCGTGGAACCCGAAGCGGTAGGTATTCTCGGCAAGAATAGATTCGCTGCCCAACGGGTAAAAGCTCGGCTCGAAGTCTTGAACGAAGTAGAACCGACGGGCACGCGAGCCGTCAAGGTATGCGGGATAAGCAGTCTCCCACCCGGTTGCAAATAGCGCTTGGGTGTCGGCGTCGACACCTTTACGCGTGTCGTACATACGGATGTCTGCATCAAGGTGCGGATAAGCGTCGGTCGACGACAACATCGCGTTGACCTCAGGAACGCTGACCGCGCCACCACTCGACGTGTACAGGTAGATGGTGCAGCGGTGACCAGCTTGTTCTGCAAACTTGATGAAACGGAAGAGATTCTGATGGCCACCCGATTCTTTTCCGGGCGGTGACATGATCCACGCGATCTTTACCGGGCCATCAGCGACCGTGATCGGATCGGCCAGTTGCGCTGCCGGCTGGGTCCAGTCCACCCCGGCCGCGTCATCCATCGCAACAAGCATCATCGGACTGTTCACGCTCACCCGCTGGTAGGCCTTGCCCAACAGCCGGGCAGTCAGCGACCGCGGGCCTTCGTCGCGGAGAATGCGAAAAGGCCGGAGCACCACCCGCGACGATTTGGCAAAGAACGCCTTGGCGCCTTGTTCCCGGATGACTCGAATGCTTCTGTTCAACACGCGCGCCGCAACCCCTCTTTCTCAGATCTCGCTACTGCGCGATTCGGCCGACAGTCAGCGTGAAAGCTTACCAATCGGTGCCTGTGCATTCATGGGGCACAAACAACCGACCCGACCGCTAACCATTCAATAGCCCTTTGACGTATGCACCGTATCCGCTCTTCAACAGCGGTTCGGCCAGCCGCGCCATCTGCGCATCGTCGATCCACCCAGCGCGCCACGCGATCTCTTCGATGCAACCCACCTTAAAGCCTTGCCGGTCTTCGATCACCCGTACGTAGTCAGACGCCTGCATCATCGATTCGAAGGTCCCGGTGTCGAGCCATGCTGTTCCCCGATCGAGAACCTGCACCTGCAGCTTGCCCGCGGTGAGATACCTCTCATTGACTGTTGATATCTCCAACTCGCCTCGGGCACTCGGCTCGATCGCCTTAGCAATCTCGATGACCGAGTTGTCATAAAAATAAAGGCCAGGCACGGCGTAGTTGCTCTTGGGCGTATCCGGCTTCTCTTCAATCGAGACCGCCCTGAAGTCGGCGTCGAACTCGACAACGCCGTACGACGTCGGATTGCTGACGTGGTAAGCGAAGATCAGCGCACCGTCGATATCACCATGCGCGCGTAATGACGATCCCAGGCCAGCCCCGTGGAAGATGTTGTCGCCCAGCACCAATGCCACCGATTCGTCGCCGATGAACTCCTCGCCGATGATGAACGCCTGCGCCAGGCCATCGGGAGACGGCTGAATCGCGTAGTCCAGGTGAATGCCGAGATCGGAGCCATCACCAAGCAATGCGCGAAACTGCTCGTTATATTCAGGGGTGGTGATGATCAAGATCTCTTTGATGTCGGCCATCATCAGCGTCGACAACGGGTAGTAGATCATCGGTTTGTCGTAGATCGGCATGAGCTGCTTTGAAATGCCCTTGGTGATCGGCCACAGCCGCGTACCTGACCCGCCGGCGAGGATGATGCCACGCATGATCTAGTCGTCCTTGCTGTTGAGAGAGGCACTGTCCAGGGATGCATATAAGCTGCGCGCCGCTTCCCAAGTAGGCAGGAAGCCGGATGCTGCGGCGTCAGTGAGGCCACTTGCCTCTGTGTCTTTCGGGGACAGCAGAAGCTCGCCGGCCTCTGGCGGAAACACAAGCGCGATGTCGGGGTCGAGCGGATTGATGCCGTGCTCGTGCGAGGGGTTGTAAACGTCCGTCACGAGATAGCTCACTGTCGCATTGTCGGTGAGCGCAACAAAGCAGTGCCCAAGGCCTTCGGCAACATATATCGCTCGACGATCCGTGTCGTCGAGCAACACGGAGTCCCATTTGCCGAACGTCGGAGAACCCACGCGGATGTCAATCACGTAATCCAGCACGGCGCCGTGTGTAGCTGTCACGTACTTGGCCTGACTCGGTGGAATGTCCGCGAAATGGATGCCGCGCACCGACCCGCGCTTTGAGACGGACGTGTTGCCCTGCCGAAGATTCAACGAGTGCCCGATCGTCTCTTCGAGCCGATCGAAGCGATACCACTCCAGGAACACACCACGATCGTCGGCGTGTAGTTGAGGAGTAATCTCATAGGAATCGGGAACTGCTAACTCACGGATCTGCACCCGCCGAGTCTAACAATCAGCGCTCCGGTAGACTCGACGGGCGATTCGCGGACAGAAAGCATCCCCTCACACAATGAAGATTCTCGTCACCGGCGGAGCCGGTTTCATCGGTTCCAACTTCGTGCACTATGTGCTGCAGAACACCAATCACGACGTAACGGTTCTCGACAAGCTCACGTACGCCGGCAACCTTACTTCGCTTGAAGGTCTCCCTACCGACCGGTTCAAGTTCGTCAAAGGCGACATTGCAGACGCTGCTGTCGTCGACGACCTATTTGCGGGCCACGACGCCGTCGTTCATTATGCCGCCGAGAGTCACAACGACAACTCGCTCGACAACCCCCGCCCATTTCTCGACACCAACATCATCGGCACGTACACGCTGCTTGAGGCTGCTCGCAAGCACAACACGCGCTTCCATCACATCTCGACGGACGAGGTCTACGGCGACCTTAAGCTCGACGACCAGCAACGTTTTACCGAAAGCACGCCGTACAACCCGTCGAGCCCATATTCGTCGACCAAGGCCGGGAGCGACCTCCTGGTGCGCGCCTGGGTGCGCTCCTTCGGCGTTCAGGCGACGATCTCGAACTGCTCCAACAACTACGGCCCATACCAGCATGTGGAGAAGTTCATCCCGCGCCAGATCACCAACGTGTTGCGGGGCGTGCGCCCGAAACTCTACGGCTCCGGTGAGAACGTGCGCGACTGGATCCACGCCAACGATCACTCCTCCGCCGTGCTGACGATTCTCGACAAGGGCACCATCGGCGAAACATATCTCATCGGCGCAGACGGTGAGAAGAACAACAAAGACGTCGTGCAACTGATCCTGACCGAACTCGGCCAACCGGCAGATGCCTATGATCACGTCATCGACCGACCCGGCCACGATCTGCGCTACGCGATCGACTCCAGCAAGCTCCGTCGTGAGCTCGGCTGGGCACCTCAATTCTCGGACTTCCGGGCGGGCCTGGCAGACACGATTAACTGGTATCAGAACAACGAAGCTTGGTGGTCGCCGCAGAAAGACGTCACCGAGGCCCGCTACACCGCACAAGGACAGTGAGCGTGCGCTACCTCGTCACCGGAGCATCCGGAATGCTGGGCCGCGATCTGCAGGCCGCATTGGTCGGCCGTGACGTCTCCGCGCTCGGTCACGCCGATCTGGACATCACCGATCCCGACGCGGTTCGAGCCGCTGTTGCCGGGCACGACGCCGTCATCAACGCCGCTGCTTATACAAAAGTTGATGACGCCGAAACTCACGAAGATGATGCACACGCGGTAAATGCGACGGGCGCGCAGAATCTGGCGATCGCATCGGCAGAGATCGGCGCACGACTGGTGCAGGTTTCGACGGACTATGTGTTTCGTGGGGACGCGACCACACCGTACCCGGAGGACGCTCCCCGCGACCCCATCAACGCATACGGCCGGACTAAGGCTGATGGCGAGCGTCTCGCGATCGCTGCGCATCCGGACGGCACCTACGTAGTCCGCACGGCTTGGATTTACGGCGAGCATGGCTCTAACTTCGCCAAGACCATGCTCCGGTTGGCCGGGTCGCACAAGACGGTAAGCGTGGTGACAGACCAACTCGGGCAGCCGACTTGGACCGGTGACCTCGCCGCCCAAATCGTGCAGCTGCTCGACGCGGATGCTCCGGCCGGCGTGTATCACGGCACAAACTCGGGCGAGGCGAGCTGGTTCGATTTCACCAAGGCGATCTTCTCGGCCGTTGGCTTGGACCCGGCACGCGTGCTGCCGACGGATAGCTCTTCGTTCGTTCGACCTGCTCTGCGCCCCGCCTATTCCGTGTTGGGGCACGACGCTTGGGCCGCAGTCGGCCTCAGCCCACTGCGCGATTGGCGCGAGGCGCTGGCCGAGGCTGCGGCGACGGGTGCTCTCGAGTGACGACTGAGCAAACCTCCGCTCGCCCCTCTGGCGGTGCTGTCGATGATGCTCTTGCGTGCGTCACCGTCAGTTTTCGTTCCGGGGACGCACTGGCCGACCTCGTTCGTTCTCTCGAGACGGGCACTGTGTTACCTGCGCACACCGTTGTTGTGAACAACGCGCCGGATGACGCTATCGAGATCGGATCCTCCGTCCTCTCGATCGAGATTGTCGAGGCCGGCCGCAATCTCGGCTACGGCACCGCCGTCAACCTCGCTGTACGCAAGCTGAGTGACGCCATCGAGTGGGTGCTGATCACGAACCCCGATGTGCGGATCGATACGCACGCACTCGAGCGGCTTCTCGACACGGCTCAATCGTTGCCGCTCGCCGGGGCATTGGGTCCGCTGATCCGGGACGGCCGTGGCAAGGTTTACCCTTCTGCGCGCGAGCTTCCTTCGTTGCGTACCGGCATCGGGCATGCCCTGTTCGCCAATGTGTGGCGGGGCAACCCGTGGACAAAACGCTACCGCGGCCAAAATCGGCCTGCTGGCACGTCCTGGCGACAGACCGGGTGGCTCAGCGGCTCCTGCCTGCTGGTACGACGCGCGGCTTTCGATGCCATCGGCGGGTTCGATGAAAGCTACTTCATGTACTTTGAAGACGTCGATCTCGGCAAACGGTTAGCTGAGGCCGGTTGGCACAACGTATACATGCCGACGGCGTCCGTCGTACACACCGGCGCACATTCCACGGCGACATCGGCATCAGCCATGCGCACGGTGCACCACCACAGCGCATATCAATACCTGGCACGCAAGTACAGCTCCTGGTATCTGTGGCCGCTGCGCGTCGCGCTGCGCGTCGGACTGGCGCTGCGTTCGCGGCTGACGCGCGGCGGTTGATCCATACCGGTCCGGGTGGTTGCCTGCCTGCTACCCTCACAATCAAACATTGTGATCGGCACCTACGCTTAGTTTTTGGAGATCAATGACAACAACGCTGCAGGTGATCGCGGAACAAATGGCCGCGCTGGTTCCTAACGGCATCGGCCGGTACAGCGAGGAACTGACGCGTGAGCTGATCGCCTCCGCACCGGCCAGGTGTGAGGTCGAAGCAATCGTCGCAGCACATCCGAAGGACGAGCTTGCCAAGATCCGCAATCGTCTTCCAGGGCTCGCTCACCTGACGACCGCGCCCCTGCCACCGAAGGAGCTTGCCAGGGCCTGGCAGTATGGCGTTCGGGTGCCGATCGGTGGCAACGGTATGGTGCATTCGCCGAGCCTGCTCGCCCCGTTGTTCAAACACGACCGTCTCAACCATGGTGGGCAAGTTGCCGTCACGATTCATGATGCCGTTCCTTGGATGCACGGTGCTGAAATGCACACCTCTGCTCGCGGATGGCGAAAAGCGATGGCAAAGCGTGCGCTCAAGCATGCTGACGCTGTCATCGTTCCGACACACGCCGTCGCACGCCAGCTCGATGCGGCGCTCGACTTCGGTGACAGGATCCGGGTAATCGGGGGTGCGGTCGGATCGACCCTACGCGTGCCCTCGGACAGTGACGCTCGAGCTCGCGATCTTGGGCTGCCGAGCGACTACGTGCTCGCCATCAGTTCGCTGAATCCACGGAAGGCACTCGGCTCGTTGATCGAAGCGATGAGTCTGCCAGGTGCCGCCGGGCTACCCCTCGTCGTTGTCGGGCCCGAGGAGTGGCACGGGCAACGTGTCTCGACTGCCGCGATGGAAGCAGGCCTGCCTGAAGGACGGGTGCTCACACTGGGTCCACTCGATGACGGGGACCTGTCGGTCGTCCTGGATCGAGCCGGCGTCTTCGTGTATCCCAGTCTCGCCGAAGGCTTTGGGCTGCCCGTGCTCGAAGCATTCCATTTCGGCACGCCCGTGATTCATTCGGACGACCCAGCTCTCCTCGAGGTCTCCGGCGGAGCGGGCATCGCCGTCGAACGTACTGCAACGGGCAGCAGTTATCCCGAACGGCTCGCCGATGCCATCGGGCTAGTGCTCTCCGATGGCGAATTGGCGGGCCGTCTCCGCGTGTTCGGTCAGGATCGCGTGCGAGCGTTCAGTTGGCGTGACTCTGCACAACTCGTCTGGCAGCTGCACGCGGACCTCTGACGGAGTGGCCTCAACCAGCCGTCGGCGACGGCGTCGCCGGCGCCAGCGCCTTCTGCACCAACTGGTGGATCTCCGTGTAGTCCGGGTCGGTCGTGTCGATCAGGGGCGGCACCAACTCAAGGTTGGTCACCGGCAGCTTGCGGGTCTTCATACCGAGGTCTACGAAGTAGCCGAGCATCGACTGCGGAATATCCGTCTTGACGACCTGTGTTCCGGCCTTGGCGATGTCGTTGAACTTCGTGACGACGTTCACAGGATTGACCTGCTTGAGAATCGCGTCCTGCAGCTGCCGCTGCCGCGCCATCCGGTCGTAATCACTCGTGCCATGCCGCGAACGCGCATACCACTGCGCCGTGTAGCCGTTCATGTGCTGCTCACCGGGCATGATCCAGCTGACGACACCGTTCAGGTTCTCATCGCCGCCGATCGGCAACTTCTGCGTCACGTTGATGTCCACGCCGCCGAGGGCATCGATCAGGTCTGCGAAGCCCTGCATGTCGATGAGCACGTAGTACTGAATCTTGAGCCCCGTCGCACCCTCGAGCGCGTCCCGCATCGCCTCGATACCCGGCTCGCTGTTCTGCTTGGTGGCGTTCGGGTACAGGTTCGCCTTGTAGAGCTCGACCTCGGTGTAGATCGAGTTGAGCTGGCAGACATCCACATCGCACTTGTCGTTGTAGCCGTAGCCGTTCGGATACAGCGCGTGCATCGGTGAATCGGCCGAGAACGGCGTGGGATTCAGATCGCGTGGCAGGCCAATCGTCACCGCTTTGCCCGTGTCGGCGTCGATGCTCACCACTGACATGCTGTCCGGTCGCATGCCGTCTCGGTCAGGCCCGGCATCCCCGCCGAGCAGCATGATGTTGTACCGGCCGTTGACCGGCGGCTGACTCGGCCCTGCGGAGAAAATACCGCTCAGCGCCCCACGTGCACCGCCGGCGATCACGGCGCCGTACGCCGCGGTGCCCGCGACAACGACCAGGAGCAGCACAGAGAATGCCGCAATCAGCGCCCTCGCGGCCGGCGCGGCTTTGACCAGCCTCACCAGCCGCAGCGTGTCCAGGGTCAGGATAATCCACAACACCACGTAGCCAACGGCCACGATCTGAACGGCCCACAGCATCAAAGTTTGAGTGAAGAGCGTGTAGATCACACTTGGCCAGAGCAGATAGACGACGAGGGCCACGATCGCCAGGCCCCAGAGTGTCAGCGTCGAAACGAGACCGAAGCGGCCGAGCCTGCGGTTTCCGGCAAGCACCTGCACAGACCCCGGGATCAGCACATTGAGCACCACGAGCCACCAGCCGCGGCGCGTCATCAGCTGTGTGGAACCGGTGTCCGGATAACGGATCGGGCTTGCGATGCTGCTCATAGCGCCGAAAGGAGTTTCGCGTTCTTCTGCTCGACGGATGCCGCCAGCCCGGCAGCGTGCGCCGCCAATTTTTCAGTCAGCGCGGCATCCGCTGTCGCAAGAATTTTCACGGCGAGCAGCCCCGCATTGGTCGCACCGCCGATCGACACCGTGGCGACCGGAACACCGGAAGGCATCTGCACGATCGACAACAGCGAATCGAGGCCGTCAAGCCTGGCCAGCGGCACGGGCACACCGATGACGGGCAGTGTCGTGACCGCGGCCAGCATCCCGGGCAAGTGTGCTGCTCCCCCCGCCCCAGCGATGATCACCTTGATGCCGCGTCCGGCGGCTTCTTTGCCGAACGTGATCATCTTCTCCGGTGTGCGGTGGGCTGAAACCACCTCGACCTGATGTGCGACGCCGAAGTCGCTGAGTGTCTGACTTGCGTCGCTCATGACAGCCCAGTCGGAATCCGAACCCATCACGACGGCGACCACGGGCTGCGCGGAATTCAGAAGAGGCATGGCCTCCATGCTATGGCTCAGCCTTGGAAGAACGCGGCTGCGCCACGCGCTTGGTACACCACCTCGTCGAGGTCGTCACCGCTGGCGGTCACATGGCCGACCTTCCGGCCCGGCCGCGACTCCTTGACATAGCTGTGCACCTTGACGAGCGGATGCGCCGCGAACGCATCCGCGTATCTCTCGACCATGCTCTGCCCGGTTGGCCCACCCAGAATGTTGACCATCACCGACCAGTCGTCGCGCATGCCCGTGCCGCCAAGCGGCAGGTCGAGCACCGCGCGAAGGTGCTGTTCGAACTGGCTTGTCGTCGAGCCGTCGATCGACCAATGCCCGCTGTTGTGCGGCCGCATCGCTAGTTCATTGACGAGCAGCCGGTCATCCGTGGTCTGGAACAGTTCGACGGCAAGCACCCCAGTCACGCCGAGTCCCGTGGCGACGCGCACCGCGATGTCCTCTGCGACTTCGGCAAGTCGCCCGGCCGAACTCGGAGCTGGCGCGATCACCTCTGCACACACGCCGTCGCGTTGCACCGTCTCGACGAGCGGCCAGGCGACGACGTCGCCCGATGGTCGTCGAGCGACCTGCTGGGCGAGTTCCCGTTGGAAGTCGACGAACTCTTCGATCAGGAGCCCACCGCCGCGGCCGTCCTCCGCCAGCGCCGTGAACCAATCGTCGGCTCCGTGCGCTTCGGAGATGACGCGAACGCCTTTGCCGTCGTACCCGCCGCGAGCAGTTTTCACCACGGCGCGCCCGCCGTGCGTCGCCAAGAATGCGCCGACCTGCTGGGAGTTCTCCACCCGCGCCCAATCCGGCACCGGCACGCCCAACTCCGTGAGTTTCTCGCGCATCAGCAGCTTGTCCTGTGCATAGAGCAACGCGTCTGGCCCGGGATGCACGGCAATGCCTTCGTCGACCAGTGCTCGCAACACCGACTGCGGCACGTGTTCATGATCGAACGTCACAACGTCGACAGTGCGGGCGAAGGCCAAAACGGTCTCGATTTCACGGTAGTCACCGGCTGCGGTGGCGGCCAGATCGGCGGACATGCCGACCGTCTCTTCGAGCACGCGCAACTCAAGCCCAAGATTCACGGCGGCCGGAATCATCATTCTGGCCAGTTGGCCGCCGCCGATCACTCCGACGATCTTGCGTGTGGTCATTGCGATGCGACTTCCTATCGTTGTCTTAGAGATCATTCAGAAAGCAGCAGTGAAACTCACAGCGCGCGGCTGCGGAACCCGCGTAGGCTTTCGAACGCTCCTTAATCTTCGTCCATCAGGCTGGTAGAGAACATGTCAGAACGCATCGCCCCTCGCAAAGCGCGTTCGGCGTTCGTGCTGCAACTTCTGAAGTTCGGCACCGTCGGTGGTGTTGGTTTCATTGTGAACCTGGTCGTGTTCAACGCACTGCGGGCGACGATCTTCAACCCGAGCGTAGAGCACTACGGGCCGCTGTATGCCACGATCGTCGCGACCATCGTCGCCATCACCGTGAATTGGATCGGCAACCGGTTCTGGGCATTCTCCGATGGCCGACAGACGAATACCGCCCGTGAGGGCGTCGAATTCTTCGCCGTCAGCCTGGTAGGCATGCTGATCCCGCTCGCGTGCGTGTGGATCTCCCACTACCTGATGGGGTTCACGTCACCCCTCGCGGACAACATCTCGAACAATGTGGTCGGGCTCGGGCTCGGCACCCTGTTCCGGTTCGCGCTCTACCGCTGGTGGGTCTTCTCCCCGCGCCGCCCGCACGCGCTTCGCGCAGCCCAGGACGCGGCATCCGCAGCGGCTGTGGCAGATGCGGTCGCGGCAGCGACGGCGAGCACACCGACCGCCTCCGCCCTAGCGGCGGCCGAAGACCCCGGTCTGGTCGGGGAGCGCTGACTGCTGTTGCGCCTGCTCCTGCGCGCGACGCGCGTTGAGCAGGTTCTGGCTGTTCTCCATCAGGTCGTGAAGAGCGCCCTGCACGAGATTGGCCTTGGGAACGTCTTTGAGCACCACCGGCTGGTCCACGCCGGACTCGATCCGGATATCACCAGAGCCGAACGCCGCTTGCAACCAGTTCTTCTTCACCGTGACGTCGTAGCCGCGGCTGTGCATGACTTCCCGCCGCACACGCACAAAGAAGCCACTTCGCAGGATCATCCGCCGGGTCGTGATCGTGTAACGCGTGCTCAGCCAGAACGCGAGCGGCAGAAGAAAAAGCAGCAGCACGATCAGGGCGGCAGCGCAGAATACGGCCAGGTTCTGCCAGAATTCCGGCAGGTTGCCACCCCAATAGCCGACCGCGCCGCAACAGGCGATCAGAACGATGCTCGGCCAGAAGAGGATTCGCGCGTGCGGCCGTAGCCGCGCGATCACGCGCTCGGCCGGCTGCGCCAGGCTCGCCTCAACAGTGGTCATGAGTCATTAATACCTCAAATGCGTGACGTCGCCCGCGGCCACCGCCGTGAGGGCGTCATTCGTGTCCACAATGAGACGCCCAAGCTCGTCCAAACCCGTCGCGATGCCGGTGAGCGGCGCGCCCCCAGGCACGTGAACCTGCACGGCTCGGCCGATCGTGTCACAGGCGGATGCCACCTCGCGGTGCAGCCCGCTCGCCTCGGCATCCCCATTGGCGGCCACAAAGCCGCGGTAGAGGGATTGCAGTTCGGTGAGGTAGGCCGCGAGCGCGGCATCCGGATCGGGGTTGGCGAGCCCGGCAAGCGCCAGCGAGGTCGCCGTATCGACGGGTAGTTGATCGGCCGTGATGGACACGTTCAGCCCGGCCCCGACGACCACACCGGCACCATCCGGCAGGAGCTCGGAGAGGATGCCGCACAGCTTCTTGCCGCCGACCAGCACATCGTTGGGCCATTTCAGGGTGGCGTCAACGCCGAGGCTGCGCACCGCGCGGGTCATTGCAAGGCCTGCAAGGAGTGGAATCCAGCCGACGCTGTCGACGGAAAACTCCGGTGCGGATGTGCTGGGCCGCAGCAGTACCGAGATCGCGAGCGAGGTGCCCGCTGGGGCGCTCCAGACGCGATCCAGCCGCCCGCGCCCGCTGCGCTGGTCGTCGGTGACGATCACCGAGAGCTCCGGCCAGGATGCGGCATCCGCCCCGGTCGCAGCGCGAACGAGCTCGTCATTGGTCGAGCCAGCGTACTCGAGCACGCTCAGTCGCGGAACAAGGGCTCGGCTCTGAGGAAAGTCCATACCTCCATTCTCCCTTGCAGCCCCCGCTGCGGTTACAAAACGACGGAGATGTTCGCAGACACGCCACTCGCCCAGCCACTCGGCCGGCGCGTCACCAAATAACTCCGTCGTTTTGTAACCGCTGACGGCCGAGGCGGGCAGGCTGCGGCGAGCGCCACACAGGCCACGGACCAACTGCAAGCCCCAGCTTTGTGTGATTCCGACAACGAGTTGGCCCACACACCTGCCGGTAGAGTGAACGGCGTGACGCAGAACGAATCAACGGTGAGCGAGAATCTCGCCACGACGGCAGGAAAACTCGCCGATCTCAAGGCCCGCTACCACGAAGCCGTGACCGCAAGCGGGCTCGCCGCGGTGGAAAAGCAGCATGCCAAAGGCAAGATGACGGCGCGCGAGCGGATTGACCTGCTGCTGGACCCGGGTTCGTTCGTCGAGTTCGACGAGTTCGTCCGACACCGCACCACCGCGTTCGGGATGGACGCGAACCGACCGTACGGCGACGCCGTCGTCACCGGCGTCGGCACGATCCACGGCCGCAATGTCGCCGTGTACTCGCAGAACTTCACCATCTTCGGCGGTTCGCTCGGCGAGGTCGCCGGCGACAAGATCATCAAGGTGATGGACCACGCGCTGAAGACCGGCGTGCCGATCATCGGCATCCTGGACTCGGGTGGCGCACGCATCCAAGAGGGTGTGATCGCGCTCGGCAAGTACGGTGAGATCTTCCGCAAGAACACCGCGGCCAGCGGTGTCATCCCGCAGCTGTCGATCATCATGGGCCCGGCGGCGGGCGGCGCGGTGTACTCCCCCGCGCTGACCGACTTCGTGATCATGGTCGACAAGACCAGCCAGATGTTCGTCACCGGCCCAGACGTGATCAAGACCGTCACCGGCGAAGACGTCGGCATGGAAGAGCTCGGCGGCGCTCTCACCCACAACAAGATCTCCGGTGTCAGCCACTACCTGGCCAGCGACGAACCGGATGCCCTCGATTTCGCCCGCACGCTGATCAGCTTTCTGCCCGACAACAACCTCGCCGAACTGCCGGTCTACGAGAGCGAAGCACAGCTCGAAATCACGGATGCCGACCGCAAACTCAACGAAATCATCCCGGATTCACCCAACCAGCCCTACGACGTGACCACGATCATCGAGCATCTCGTCGACGAAGGCGACTTTCTCGAGGTACAGCCGCTGTTCGCCCCGAACATCGTGATCGGCTTCGCACGGGTCGAGGGCCGCTCAATCGGCATCATCGCCAACCAGCCGAACGCCATGGCCGGCACACTGAACATCGACGCCGGCGAGAAGTCGGCCCGCTTCGTGCGGTTCTGCGATGCGTTCTCGATTCCGATCCTGACCCTCGTGGATGTGCCCGGCTACCTGCCCGGCACCGACCAGGAGTGGACCGGCGTCATCCGCCGCGGCGCGAAACTGCTCTACGCGTACGCCGAGGCCACCGTGCCGCTGGTCACGGTGATCACCCGTAAGGCCTACGGCGGCGCCTACATCGTGATGGGCTCCAAGCAGCTCGGTGCGGACATCAACCTCGCGTGGCCGACCGCGGAGATCGCCGTGATGGGCGGGCAAGGTGCCGTCAACATCCTGTACCGAGGTGAGATCAAACGTGCCGAGGAGAACGGCGAAGACGTGGCCGCCGTGCGCACGCGACTCGCCAACGAATACACCTACAACGTGGCCAGCCCGTTCCTCGCAGCCGAGCGCGGTGAACTCGACGGGGTCATCGAACCGGCAGCAACCCGCGTCGCCGTCATCAAGGCGCTACGATCACTCCGAACCAAGCGCGCCAACCAACCGCCGAAGAAGCATGGGAACATTCCGCTCTAACGCGCCACTGGCCGACCTCGCGGAACACACGCCGGGTTCGCGAGACAGACGCCGAGTTCGCGAGAGCGCACGCTGATCAAGGAAGACACACGCCGATGAATGCACGACACTCTGCGGATGCCGACACTCCCCTGGACATCGCCTTCCACACCGCGAACCTCTCGCCCATCGAGATCGCTGCCGTTACCGCCGTCGTGACAGCAGCGCTGGACGCACAGGCGTCGATCGAAGCGGATGCCCCGACCCCGCCCTCTGCCTGGCAACACAGCCAGCGCCGACTGCGCACGCCCATTACGCCTGGCCCCGGAGGGTGGCGAGGCTTCTCCGCCGATCGATGAGGTTCGATCGGCGCGATGCTGAGCGTCGATCGCGGCGGCTCTGTACCCCGATCGACCACGTCGAATGTTGCGCAACACACGCAGTTCTTGCAGACTGGTGATTGCGGATCGTGATATTGTCCCCCAGTGGTCCCCCAAAATGACGACTATACGCCACGCATAGAAGCAGGGATATTAGTACTGCTAGGTGTCTCTCATCGAGTTACACCGCCAATCATTCGCCGACTAGGGTAAGCGGGCGAATGTTTGGGGGCGAGTCGGGGCGATATTCGGGTTATCGCCCCGACTCGGGGCTTTACAAGAGGGTCGGCTTCATGCCGGCCCTCTTTATTTTTGCCCCGATGCCGCCGGACGACCGATGGCTCTGGACGCCCGATGCCTCTGGACGCCCGGTTGTCCCAGGGCGCCCGGTTGCCTATGGACGACCTGTTGCCGCTGGACGCCCGGATGCCTGCTGATCCGATTCGTCCGATTGAGTGCGCGGGATCTCCAGCCACAGCTCGACCTCGTCTTCGACTTCTTCCGCGGACTCACCCTGTTCGACTGTGCGCAAGCCGACAACCGTGACGGCGATCTCGGATGAACGCGGCACCGTACGCACGATCAGCGTGTCCACACGCGCGGTGTGAACGGCACGGGCGAGGCCGTGCAGCACGAGCTCGAGCGCCGGGGCATCCAGATCGTCGAGGCCGCCCTCGTCGAGCAACGTCACGGTCGTGCCGCGACGCCTGGCCGCCCCGACCTCGGTGCGCACCTCATCGTTCAGCAGTTGCCGGCCACGGATCTCGTCACGCATGGTCGCTTCGAGGAGCCTGCACTCCCTGCGCTGACTCGCCGTCAGGTCGCCGCGGTTCCGCACGATCTCCGTCAGCAGGGGCGCCGCCATCCGGTAGGTGTGTGCCAGCCGGTGCTGCCTCTCAGACAGATGCGCCTCCTGCGCCGCCTGCCACTGAGCAGCCTGCCGTTCGGCCAAGATGAACTGCTGCGCGTCGCGCGCGGCTTTGGTCAGCGCGTGGGCGAGCAGCACGGCCGCCGCGACCCAGACCACGCTGCCGACCACCCCCAGGCCGCCGAGGGCAAGCACACTGCCGGTCCACACGACGGTCTGCACGACAAGGAACCCGACGCCGAGCCAGGCGAACAGCTGCCGGCGCCGCACAGCGACGATCGTCATCAGCGTGCCGACCGCCGCAACGTACCAGGTGGCGTAGCCGTTCTGTGCCGACGCATCCAGCTGGCTCGTCACGAGGAGCGGAAGCGCCGCGGCCACGGCGAAGTCGAAGGCGGCGAGCCAGGTCGGCATCCGCGCGGCCTTCGTCGACCACAGCGTGGCCGCTGTCGCAACGGCGTAGAGCACGATCGCGACGATGATCGGGGCGACGTGCTCCGGTGTGCCGATCGAATAGAGCGCCAGGAACACGTGGTAGCCCGAGAACAGGGCAGCCAACGCAATGAGCAGCGCCCGAGGAATCGTGATCATGCCGGCTCACCGCCGCGCGACGGCTCGTCGCCTGCTGCCTCGACAGCGCCCGTCTCGGCAGCGCCCGTCTCATCGATGTTGACCTCACCGGTGCCCGCGTCAACAGTGCCCGCGTCAGCGGGGCCCGCATCACCCGTGCCGGCCTCACCGCCCCAACTCATTGCGATGGTTGTGCCGTGTCCAGGAGCCGAGCGCACGACGACCTGACCGCCGACCCGCGCTACCCGCTCCTGGATCGAGACGCGCAGCCCCAGCCGCTCGGGCCCGAGCGTCGCCGGATCGAAGCCGACTCCATCATCCGTGACCGAAACCTGCACGCCGTGCGGCTGCAACGCGACGATCGATACGGAACGGTGCACGTCTGTTCCACCCGCATGCTGCATGCTGTTCACCATCGCCTGCACGGCCGCAGCGTGCAGGGCGTCCGCGACGGTGGTCGGGATCGGGGCATCCGTCATCTCAGCCTGCGTCACGGCGAACGGCGCAGAGAACGAGCGCGCGGCAGACGAGATGCGTTCGCTCAATCGGTCGAGACTGAGAACCGCGCCCTCGGCGGGCACGGCGTCGGCAGCGGCGTCCAGGTGACCGATCGCCTGCGTTGCCATGCGCGCAGCCACGGCCATTGCTTCCGGTGAGCGCGCTCCCGCCGCGGCAAGCAGAGTGGTCAGCACACTGTCATGCACGATGGCATCGACCTCAGCGCGCTCGGCCTCGCTGGCATGCTCGCGTGCGACCGCCGTGTACCTGTCGAGAGCGGCCGCCTGCGCGAAATCCACACCCGATGCGGCCTGGCGCACCATCGTAACGATGATCAACAGGGCTCCGCCGAGAATCACCGCGTAGATGACGTCGAGGATGGCGCCCGTGAGCGTGGAAGTGCCACCGTAGGGGGAGGCCCGCAGCACACCGTAGATAACTGGCGTCAGCACCGTGTAGGCCGCCGCGACGGGCAGAGTGAACGCAATCGCGGCATACGCCGTTGCCACCGTGCACAGGTACCACAGCCAGGGTGTCGGCGGAACCGCAGCGACGTTGGTCACGAGCAGCGGCCAGGTCAGCAGCGACAGCACATAGACGATCGCGGCCGTGCCCATACTCACCGCGACAGCGCGCTGCACCAGGGCCGCCACCACCACCCACACCATGGTCGCGAGCAGAACGCACGCGCTGACCAACGTCCACGGTTCTGCCAGCAGTCGCACCGCATCCGTCAGCCCGGGAATGATCTGCACAGCGAACACGACACCGAACACGGCGACAACCCTGCTGAAAAGCCGTTCGATGCGGGCACGGCTCAGCGGTTTGCCCGTCGTCGGAACGCCGAGCGGTTGCGGCAGCATCACTGGGTCAGAAATGGCCATTGGGTGCATCCGCGTCAAGACCGGGCAGAATACCGTCCTCAACGGCGCGACGCAGCAGATCCACCTTCGTCGGTGCCGGTCGGCCGACTTCGACGTATTTGGCGCGCACCCGGTCGAGGTATTCGCGCGCCGTCGAATGCGCGATGCCCAATTGCCCGGCCACCGCTTTCAACGGCAGCCCAGAGGCATAGAGGTGCAGCACGTCACGTTCGCGTCGGCCCAGCTGGGCCTTGGCGAAGTCATTGTCCGCGTCGATGGCGCTCGCCCACTCCACATTGTTCAGCACGTTGCCGGACGCCACTGTCGCGATCGCGGCCATCACCGTGGTGGTCGGCGCGGACTTCGGGATCACCCCCGCCGCCCCGGCCGCCAGCGCCTCGCGCACGCTCGCCACCCGATCGGCAATGCTGTGCACGAGCACGGCGAATCCGTGTGCCTGAAGCCGCTTGACATTGTCCGTCACAACCGAGCCGTCGCCGAGCGAGAGATCGAGCACGACGATGTCGCACTCCCGGCCGCCGAGTTTGCGTTCGAGCTCTGCCACGTTCGCGCCTGCTGCTGCCACTTCGAATCCGGCGTCCTGACAGGCAGCACGCAGTCCTAGTCGCACAGACTCGTGGTCGTCGACGATCGCTACGCGCACCATGCGACTCATCGTACCCATCGGATCGCCGCTCATCGGGTCAGCCGGGCAACAAGTTCGACGTGGTGCGTCTGCGGGAACAGATCGAACGCCCGCAACGCACTCACCTGGTAGCCGCCGGCAGCGAACAGCGCGGCGTCACGAGCGAACGCGACGGGGTCGCAGGCCACATAGACGACCTGCGCAGGCGACAGCGCCACCAGCGCGTCGACGACGTCTTTCCCGGCCCCGGACCGCGGCGGATCCAGCACTACAGTCGCTGCCCGTTGACGATCGCGTTCGTGAGCGGATGCCTGCGCCAGCGACCGCGCAACAAACCGGTCAACGCGGTCTGTGATGGCGGCCGCGCCGATCCAATCCACCAGATTGCCCGCTGCGAAGTCCGTGGCCGTCGAATCGGATTCGACCGACGTGATTCGAGTCGACGGGCCGAAGCGATCGCCGACGGCTGCCGCGAGCAGTCCGACGCCGCCGTAGAGATCAAGGTTGGCGGCATCCGGATCGAACAGCGCGGCATCCACCGCCTGCTGCACGGCCGCGGTGAGCGCGGCGGGGGCACCCGCGTGCACCTGCCAGAAGCCGCGCGCATCCAGCCGGAACTCACGCTCACCGACCCGCTCGAGAATCGGATGCGGCGCCGGCCGCTTGCCTTTCGCCCCGGCGCCCTTGCGCTCGCGTTCGTTCACCAGCACGATCTCGCCGCCCGTGCTCGGCCCGATCACGTCGACGGATGCAGAACCCTCGAACCGCCCGCGCAACGGCGCCGCAGCGGCGACAACGGGCGTGGCCAATGGGAGGTCGTCAACGGGCACCACCCGGTGGGATCGGGCGGCGTACGGCCCAACAGTGCCGTCCTGCGCCACCTGGAGGCGCACTCGAGTGCGCCAGCCCAGGCCGCCCGGGGCGGAGGTCGCGGCAAGCGTGGGCGCGGCGGCGAGCGCGGGCGCGGCGGCGGGTGCGGGCGCAGCGGCGGGCGCGGACCCGGCGGGTACGTCCGCGACAGGTGCGGTGGGCACCGGTTCAACGTCGGGCATGAGCTCAATGTGAGCCATGCGGCTGAGGGCGTCGGCGATCACCCGCGACTTCAGTGCGCGCTGGTACTGCAGGTCGATGTGCCCGAACTCAGCGCCGCCCGCGCGCTCCTCAGCGGCACGGTCGATCGATGCTGCCGCCCACACGTGTGCACGCCGATGCGGTGATGCTTCGATCACCTCGACGGCTTCTGCGCGCCAAAAACTGCCGTGGCGAGCCTCCGTCACGCGAGCACGGATGCGTTCACCCGGCATCGTGTCGCCGACGAACACGACGCGGCCCTCGTGCCGGGCAACGAACACGCCTCCGTGCGCGACGTTCGTGATATCGAGCTCGATCTCCGTACCGACGAGGGCGGACTCTTCTGCCGCTACCGCCGGACGCCGATGATTTCTGTTTTTGGCCACCCGTCGAGCATTCCACACCCGCGCCCTACCCGGTGGTCGAGTAGCCAGCGAGCGAAGCGAGCCGGCGTATCGAGACCTTCTGCACCGTCACCAGGTCTCGATACACTCGCTGGCGCTCGTTACTCGACCACCGGTGTACGGCGCGGTCAGTAACCTGAAGAGATGCGCCTGTACCTCGCCTCGACCTCCCCCGCTCGCCTTGCACTCCTGCGGGCGGCCGGAATCGAACCGATCGTCGTGCCGTCGCACGTCGACGAGCCTGCCGCCGTGGCAGCTGCGGAAGCGGCCACGGGCAAGCCACTGAGTTCAGCCGAGCTCGTGCAGCTGCTCGCCCGCGCAAAAGCAGAAGCCGTCGCCGACCTTCTCGTCGACGGCGCACCAATTGACGGCTTGATCCTGGGCGGTGATTCCGCTTTCGAGCTCGACGGCGTCAGCTACGGCAAACCGCATGAGCCCGAGGTCGCCCGCGCACGCTGGCACCAGCAGCGCGGGCGCACCGGCGTGCTGCACTCCGGCCACTGGCTGATCGACCACAGCGCCGCAGGTGCAGGTGCCGCCGCAGGTGCAGGTGCGGGTGCGGGTGCGAGTGCGAGTGCAGGTGCAGGTGCAGGTGCCGGGCCGGCGGTTGGTGCGGTGGCAAGCGCATCCGTCACGTTCGCGAGTGATGTCACCGAAGGTGAAATCGACGCGTACGTCGCATCCGGAGAGCCGCTCGCGGTCGCCGGCGCATTCACCATCGACAGCCTGGGCGGTCCGTTCATCACGAACGTCGACGGCGACCCCAGCACGGTCGTCGGACTTTCACTGTCAACCCTGCGCACGCTCGTCCGCACGCTCGGCTACGACTGGACGAGTCTCTGGAATCGTTTGTAGACATCCCACCGGGTTGTGCAGCATTTTTGTGGGCACCAACCAAAACGGCGGCCGTGCAGCCGAATAGGCTAGGGAACTGTGCCGCGAATAACGAAAGTCCTCATAGCCAACCGGGGCGAAATCGCCGTTCGAGTGATCAGAGCGGCGAAAGACAGCGGGATCGCATCCGTCGCGGTGTATGCGGATCAGGATCGTGACGCTCTGCACGTGCGACTCGCAGACGAGGCGTACGCTCTCGGCGGCACCACCAGTGCCGAAACCTATCTCGTCGTCGATAAATTGCTCTCGATCGCTCGGCGCAGCGGGGCGGATGCCGTGCACCCCGGATACGGATTCCTCGCCGAAAACGCCGACTTCGCCCGCGCAGTGATCGGTGCCGGCCTGATCTGGATCGGCCCGTCGCCGGACGCGATCGAACGCCTCGGCGACAAGGTTTCTGCCCGGCACGTCGCGGAAAGCGTCGGCGCGCCGCTCGCGCCCGGAACCCTGAACCCGGTCGAGGGCGCCGCCGAGGTGCTCGCCTTCGTCGACACGCACGGCCTGCCCATCGCGATCAAGGCGGCATTCGGCGGCGGCGGGCGCGGGCTGAAGGTGGCGCGGACCCGTGAGGAGATCCCTGAACTTTTCGAGTCAGCCACCCGGGAAGCTGTTGCAGCATTCGGGCGCGGCGAGTGCTTCGTCGAGAAGTATCTCGATCAGCCGCGTCACGTCGAGACGCAGTGCTTGGCGGATGCCGCGGGCACCGTCGTCATCATCTCCACCCGCGATTGCTCCCTCCAACGCAGACACCAGAAGCTCGTCGAAGAGGCACCGGCACCGTTCCTCACCGAGGAGCAGACCGCGGAATTATACCGAGCGTCGAAGGCGATCCTGAAGGCTGTCGGCTACGTCGGCGCCGGCACCTGCGAATTCCTGATCGGAAAAGACGGAACCGTCTCGTTTCTTGAGGTGAACACGCGGCTGCAGGTCGAGCATCCGGTTTCTGAAGAGGTCACCGGAATCGACCTGGTGCGCGAGCAGTTCCGCATCGCTGCGGGCGGGCTGATCGACTATGACGACCCGCCACCACGCGGCCATTCCTTTGAATTCCGCATCAACGGCGAGGATGCCGGGCGCGGCTTCATCCCGTCGCCCGGGCCGATCCACGTATTCAAGCCCGCGGGTGGGCCCGGTGTGCGCGTGGACAGCGGCGTGCAGTCCGGAGACGAGATCTCGGGCGCGTTCGACTCGCTTTTGGCCAAACTGATTGTGACCGGCGCGACCCGCGAGGATGCTCTCGACCGCGCCCGCCGCGCCTTGAACGAGTTCGAGGTCGCCGGGCTGCCGACCGTGCTGCCTTTCCATCGCGCCGTGGTGAACGACCCGGCGTTCGCCCCGGCAGACGGCAAACCGTTCAGCGTGTACACCCGCTGGATCGAGACCGAGTTCACAGGTGAGATCGAACCGTGGAGCGGCGAAGCCGAGGCGGCACGCCCCGCGGAGGTCCGGCACAGCGTCGTCGTGGAGGTGGAGGGCAAGCGCATCGAGGTGAGCCTGCCGACCCGGCTGCTCGGCCGGGCCGGCGCGCACGCCGCAGCGTCCCCGTCGCCGAAGCGTCGCGGCAGTTCACACGCGGTTGTGACGTCGACCGGCGATTCGGTCACAGCGCCGATGCAGGCCACCATCGTCAAACTCGTGGTCGGCGAAGGCGACGCCGTTGTCAAGGGCGACCTGATGCTGGTGCTCGAGGCGATGAAGATGGAGCAGCCGATGACCGCCCATAAGGACGGCACCGTCGCCGAGCTCAACGCCGAGGTCGGCTCGACGGTGTCCTCGGGCCACCGCCTGCTCAACATCGTCTGAGAGCGTTCGTCGGCCTCGATACGCCCGCTCGCTCGTACCGGTGGTCGAGTGCGCATGAGCGCAGCGAATACGTGTATCGAGACCCGACTCTGTGACGCCGGACGCCCTCGGTCTCGATACGCCCGCTCGCTGCACTCGCGGGCTACTCGACCAACAGTTCCGGTGGTCGAGTAGCGAGCGCTAGCGAGCGTATCGAGACCCCACAAGGGTCAGCCGATGTGGCCGCCCGCGAGGGTTTCTTCTTCGACTTCGGACTCGTGTGAAGCCTGTTCGATGTACTTCTTGATCGTCTCGGTCGGCAGCGTGATCTTGACGGCGATGTAGTAGATCACCGCTGTGATCACGAGGTTGATCAGGAACACCCAGAAGAACATGTCCGGGTGGCTCGCCGGGTCGAACAGCCAGCTCACCAGTGTCATCAGCGCGAGCCACGGCAGCACCCAGAACGCGCTCGACTTGAAGTCGAGCGGCGGGCGGTCCGGCCGCTTGCTCGTCAGCTGGTAGATCACAAGGAAGACGTAACCGATCAGAATGGCGATCATCAGGTCCATGTTCGTCGCCCAGCCGGCCCAGTACACGATCATGTTCGTGCTGTAGAAGGCGAGGAACGGGATGATGTCGCCACCGGGCAACCGGAACGGGCGCTCATGGTTGGGCAGCTTGCGACGCATCACCGCGAGTGCAAGCGGGCCGGTGCCGAACGACAGCACCGTCGCGCTGGTGATGAATCCGACCAGCTGCTGCCAGCTCGGGAACGGCAACAACAAGATGATGCTGACGAAGAACGACAGGATCAGACTCCAGATCGGCACCCCGTGCTTGTTGTTCGTTGCCAGCCAGCGCGGCCCGTTGCCGTTACGCCCCACGGCGTACGACACGCGCGAGGTCACTGTGGTGTAGATGAGGCCGGTGTCCAACGGCGAGATGATCGCATCGAAATACAGCACGTAGGCCAACCAGCCGATGCCGGCGATCGTCGCGAGTGCGGCGAGCGGCCCGAAATCGTTGGTGAATGAGAGGCCCGCCCATCCGCCGTGCGATAGCGCTTTGGCCGGAACCATCATCGTGAAGGCGACCTGCAGCAGCGCGTACAGCACCGCGGTGATCGCAACCGACCCGATGACGGCCAGCGGGATGTTGCGCTTCGGGTTCGTGGTCTCCCCCGCCAACTCGATGCCCTGCCGGAAGCCGAGGAACGAGAACGTGATGCCCGCTGTGGAGATCGCGACGAAGACGGCGGCGAATCCCTTGGGCGCAAACCCATTGGACCCGAAGTTGCCGATCGCCTGCGCACCCGAGGTCGCCAACGCCGTCAGGATGAAGACGACGATCACCAGTGCAATCACGAAGATCTTCCACCAGACCAGCACGGTGTTCACCTGAGCGAACAGGCGCACACCGAAGTAGTTGATGACGACGAAGACGGCAAGAAGGATGATCGCCACGACCATCCCCAGGGGTGTCAGCACGTGAGCGGAGGTGCCGCCATCCTTGGCCAGCACCGTGAACGGCGCGTATTTGGTGCCGTACGTGAGAGCACCTTCCACCTCGATGGCCGGCACCGCCGCCGAAGCAATCCAGGTGATCCAGCCCATCGTGTAACTGCCGAACGAGCCCCACACCATGTGCGGAAAGCGGACCACCCCGCCTGAGATCGGGAACATCGGCCCGAGCTCCGCGTAACACAGACCGATCAAGATAATCATGACGCCGGCGATCAACCAAGAGAAGATGGCGGCCGGGCCGGCAATCGCCGACGCGTTGAACGCACCGAACAGCCATCCGGAGCCGATGATCGAACCGATCGCTGCGAACAGCAGGCCTATCGGTCCAACGTGCCTCTTGAGTTTCACCTCCGGACCTGCAGTAGGGCGTTTGCTGGTGACACTCGACATCGTCGTCTCCTTATGGGTCGGGATCCGTCCCGGATCGCGGGCAGGAACCACGAGGTTGTACTTCGCGGTACCCGCTGAGAAAAATACTCTCCCGCCTCACGGATCAGCTCACACTGATAGCGAATTCATATGCTCGGACGGCTTTCCTGTACAGATTCGCAGAAATCTCGCAGCCCAAATCCAGGCGGATGGGTGCGTCGACACCGCTCGCGCAGCTGTCTACAGAGCGGCCTAGAGCACTGCCTACAGCACGATATGCATCGCGCGCGCGGCATCCGAAATGGAGCCGGACAGCGACGGATACACCGTGAACGCACGGGCAACCTGGTCGACGGTGAGGCGGTGTTCGACCGCGAGCGCGAGCGGAAAGATCAGCTCGCTGGCGCGCGGCGCAACGATGACGCCGCCGATCACGGTGCCGCTGCCGGTGCGCGCGAACAGTTTGACGAAGCCGTCCTTCATTCCGATCATCTTCGCTCGCGGGTTCGACTTGAGAGGCAACTTGTAGATGTCGCCCTGCGCGATGCCCTCTTCAATCTGCTTCTGCGTCCAGCCGACGGTCGCGATCTCGGGTTGCGTGAAGATGTTCGAGCTGACGTTGCGGAGTTCGATCGGGCTGACCGCGTCGCCCATCGCGTGGAACACGGCCGTGCGCCCCTGCATCGACGCGACGGATGCCAGCGGCAGCAGATCCGAGCAATCCCCGGCCGCGTAGATGTTCGGCATCGAGGTTCGTGCAACGCGATTGACGCGGATGTGGCCGGATTCGGTCAGCTGAACACCGGCATCCTCAAGGCCGATGCCGGCGGTGTTCGGAATCGAACCGACCGCCATCAGGCAGTGGCTGCCCTCGACCGTGCGTCCGTCAGAAAGGGTCGCCAGCACGCCGTCTTCCGTGCGCTCGACGGATTCGGCGCGCGATTTGGACAGCACCGTCATGCCGTTGCGCTTGAAGACCTTCTCGATCACACCTGCGGCATCGGCGTCTTCGCCGGGCAGCACTCGCTCGCGACTGGAGATCAGCGTGACCTTGGAACCGAGTGCCATGTAGGCCGAAGCGAATTCGGCGCCGGTGACTCCGGAGCCGACGACGATGAGGTGGTCGGGCACCGTTTGCAGCTCGTACAGCTGCGTCCAGGTGAGGATGCGTTCGCCGTCCGGCATCGCGCTGGCCAGTAGGCGCGGGCTCGCGCCGACCGATACGACGATCGTGTCGGATTCGATCCGGTCGAAGTCTGTGCCGTTCTTGCCTTTGGCCGTGGACACGATGACCGCCCCGGGGCCGTCGAGTCGCCCCTCACCTGCGATGATGTGCACGCCGGAGCGCACCAGTTCAGAGCGCATGTCCTCCGATTGCTGCCGGGCGAGGCCGAGCAGGCGCTTGTTGACGGCGGCGAGGTTGACCGCCACTTCGGGGCGAACCGGCTTGCCCGTCTCGTTTCTGCTGAAGAACTGCACGCCGAGGTCGGCCGCCTCGCCAATGGCGTGGGCGGCATCCGCGGTCGCGATCAGCGTCTTCGACGGCACCGCGTCGGTGAGCACGGCGGAACCGCCGACGCCTGCCCGCTCGACGAGCGCAACTTCCGCTCCGAGTTGTGCCGCGGTAAGTGCGGCCTCGTACCCGCCGGGCCCGCCCCCCACGACGGTGATTCTCTGCTTGCGCTCGAACTCAAAGGCCATTGCTCTATTGTCGCGTAGCCACGGCACAGTGCGAAACATGGCACGTTTACAAAACGACGGATAATTATCGTGACACGCCGCGTGCTGCTCATCTGCGCAGGCGCGTCGAAGAAATTGTCCGTCGTTTTGTGACTCGCTTAGAGTGGGACAATGCCAGAATCAACGCAGAACCCGCTCGACGATCCGCAGGTGGATCCGTTCGCTGTCGCCCGTGACGCCGCGGCCCGGATCGCGGAACTCACGGGTGTCGAACATCACGACATCGCCCTCACGCTGGGCAGCGGATGGGGCAAGGCGGCCGACCTGATCGGCGAGACCACCGCCACGATCGCAGCCACGGATGTCGTCGGGTTCGGCAAACCTGCGCTCGAAGGTCATGTAGGCACATTGCGTTCGATCCTGCTGGAAAGCGGCAAGCGGGCGCTTGTCATCGGTGCGCGCACGCACTACTACGAGGGCCACGGCACTCGGAGGGTCGTGCACAGTGTGCGCACTGCCGCCGCGACCGGCGCGACCGTGATGGTGCTGACCAACGGCGCCGGCGGCATCAAGGAGACCTGGAAACCCGGCTCCCCCGTGCTGATCAGCGACCACATCAACCTGACGGCGGATTCACCGCTCGAGGGCGCGACGTTCGTCGACCTCAGCGACCTCTACACGCCGCGGTTGCGTGACCTTGCCCGCTCGATCGACCCGAGCCTGGACGAAGGCGTGTACTGCCAGTTCCGCGGCCCGCACTACGAGACACCAGCCGAGGTGCAGATGGCCAAGACCATCGGCGCGCAAATCGTTGGCATGTCCACGGCGCTGGAAGCGATCGCCGCCCGCCAGTCCGGCATGGAGATCCTCGGCATGTCGCTCATCACGAACCTGGCCGCGGGCATCCAGAAGACGCCGCTCAGCCACCAAGAAGTGATCGAGGCGGGCCGCACCGCGGAACCGGTTATCAGCGCACTGCTCGCACGGATTGTGAACGCACTGTGAGCGGCACAGGGCACGCCGACCTGTTCGAGCGCGTGCGCAACTGGATCGCGCAGGACCCCGACCCGGAAACCCGCGACGAACTGCAAGCGCTGCTGATCGCGGCAGAAGCCGGCTCAACTGAGGCGACGGATGACCTGCACTCGCGCTTCGACAGCCGGCTCGCGTTCGGCACGGCGGGCCTCCGCGGCGAGATCGCGGGCGGCCCGAATCGGATGAACCGAGTGCTCGTCGCGCAGGCGGCCGCCGGGCTCGCCGCCTATCTCATGGAGCACGCGGAGGGCACGCGGCCCTCCGTCGTGATCGGCTACGACGGGCGCAAAAACTCCGAGGTCTTCGCACGCGACACGGCCGAGCTGATGACGGGCGCAGGCATCCGCGCTGTCCTGCTCCCCCGCATGATGCCGACCCCCGTTCTCGCGTTCGCGGTGCGCCACCTGCACGTCAGCGCCGGTGTCATGGTCACCGCCAGTCACAACCCGCCGAACGACAACGGCTACAAGGTCTATCTCGGCGACGAGAATCACGGCTCGCAAATCGTGCCGCCGGCCGACAGCGGCATCGCCGCCCACATCCTTCGCGTGGCTGAGGGCAGCATTGCCACGCTCACCCGATCGGATGCCTACGAAGTCGCGCCAGAATCCGTCGAGGCAAGCTACATCGAGGCAACCGCATCCGTCGCAGCGTCCATCGCACCGCTGGACGCCGTCTCGTTCACCTACACGGCGATGCACGGCGTTGGCTGGCGCACCGCCGAGCGGACCTTCGCCAGGGTCGGCCTCGCTGCCCCGACGGTTGTCACCGCCCAGATCGACCCCGACCCGGCGTTCCCGACGGTGGCGTTTCCCAACCCGGAAGAGCCCGGCGCGATGGACCTCGCGTTCGCCACTGCACGCGAGGCCGGGTCCGACCTCGTCATCGCGAATGATCCGGATGCCGATCGGCTCGCCGTCGCAATTCCTGATCCGTCGGCGCCGGACGGCTACCGGCGCCTGAGCGGCAACGAGGTGGGCACCCTGCTCGGCTGGCGCGCGGCGGAGCTCGCCGAGGCTGCGGCAACAGGCGACTCCGCGGCGGGCGGAGCACTCGCCTGCTCGATCGTCTCCTCGCCGGCGCTCAAGGCGGTCGCAACCGCGTACGGCCTCGATTTTGAAGACACACTGACCGGCTTCAAGTGGGTGTCGCGCGCCCCCGGACTGATCTACGGCTTCGAGGAGGCTCTCGGTTACCTGGTGAACCCGGACACGATCCGCGACAAAGACGGGATCTCGGCGGCCGTCGCGTTTCTCGACCTGGCGAACTCGCTGGCGGCAGAGGGTCTCACGATTGCAGATCAGCTCGACCGGTTCGCGCAGAAGTTCGGCTTCTTCGCATCCGGCCAGATCTCAATCCGGGTCACCGATCTGGCGGACATCACGCGGATCATGTCCGCACTGCGACGCGAACCCCCGGCCTCGCTCGGTTCCGTGCGGGTCACACAGATCGACGACTTGAGTGACGGCTTCGGGAGCCTGCCGCCGAGCGATGTGCTGCGCATCCTGCTCGAGGACGGGTCGCGCGTGATGGTGCGGCCGAGCGGCACCGAACCGAAGCTGAAGATCTATATCGACGCGTCGAGCGACGAGGGCACCGTCGAGGAGCGCCGCGCGGTAGCGGAGTCGCGGGTCGCGGCCCTCGGGGCGGCGATGCAGGCGTTGACGCAGGCCTGATACGTCGGCAGGGTCGTGGTTTCGAGACGCGGCCTCCTTCGTCGGCTGCTCCTCAACCAGCGGTACTCGCTGGTCGAGTAGCCCGCGAGCGCAGCGAGCAGGCGTATCGCTCGGTGGTCGAGTAGCCCGCGAGCGCAGCGAGCAGGCGTATCGAGACCCCACACACCGGCTCCCGGGTCTCGATACGCTCGTTCCTCGCTACTCGACCACCGGGCCACACCGGCTCACAGGTCTCGATACGGCCGCGAGCGGCCTACTCGACCACCGGCAGTCGCCGGTCGAGTAGCCCGCGAGCGCAGCGAGCAGGCGTATCGAGACCCTCCTACACCGGCTCACCAGGTCTCGATACGGCCGCGGGCGGCCTACTCGACCAGCGGGAGGGTCAGCCGAGGGCCTCGTCGAGCTTGCCCTCGAGTTCGTCGAGGTCGAAGTAGTTCTCGATCACGACGATGTCGGCGTTGGTCGGTCCGATGCGGTCCACCAGCTCAGGCGACGTCAGGATCACCTGTGCGTCTGCCGCGGTAGTGGCGAGGCTTGCGACGTCCGATGCCGTGACGTCCGCTGCGATATTCAACCGCTCGAGCACACGTTCCGCATTCACCTTCAGGATGCCGGAGGTGCCGACCCCCGCCCCGCAGATGGCGACGATCTTCATCCGATGACTCCATCAGGCTGAGCTTCGCGCTGATCGATCGCGAAGATGCGCCGCACCTCGTCCGGGTCGCTGGCGGCGGCCAGCTGCGTGGTCGCATCCGGGTCATTGAAAACGTTCGCGAGGGCCGCGATCGTCGTGACATGCGCATCCGGTGTCGCAACGGCCAGCCCGATCACAATCGAGACCGGGTCGTTGTGCGGATGCCCGAAAACGACCGGGCTCGACAGCGTCACGACGCTCAGACCGTCGCGACGCACATCCGGCCCCGGCCGGGCGTGCGCGAGGGCAAGCCCCGGCGCGATCACGATGTACGCGCCATAGTCGTCGACGAGCTGCTCCATCCGATACGTGTACTCGGCGCGCGTCGCGCCGGAACGGCTCAACGCCTCACCCGCCAGTCGAACCGCATCGCGCCAATCCAACGCTCGAACTCCGAGGGAGATTGCAGCATCCGGCAACGGTGGGAGAGGCATACCTTCAGCGTATCGTCACAACGGATGCGATCCCGCTGAGTCTAGGCTGACACTCAGCCGAACGCTCAGCCGAGCACGCAGCCCGTACGCAGCCTGTACTCAGCCCACATCATCACGGCGGCCCGCCGTCACACGTCGTCGAAGCCGGCAGCGAGCGCATCGGCCAGGTCCTCGCGCTCCTCGAGCGGCAGGAATGCGCCTGCTGCCGCGTTGAGCTGGAACGCGAGCAGGTCGTCGAGGTCGTAGTCGAACGTCTCGGCCAAGAGCGCCAGCTCGCGGCTGAGCGTCGTTCCGCTCATCAGTCGGTTGTCGGTGTTGACCGTCACGCGGAAGCCGAGCTGGTAGAGCAGGTCGAACGGGTGGTCGACCATGTCGTCGCCCCACTGCGCGATCGCGCCGGTCTGCAGATTCGACGACGGGGAGGTCTCCAGCACGATCTCACGATCCTTGACCCACTGCGAGAGCAGACCGAGCGACACGTAGGTGTTCTCGTCGTCCTGTCGCTCCACGACGATGTCCTCGGCCAGCCGCACGCCGTGCCCGAGCCGCAGCGCCCGGCCGTCGATCAAAGCACTGCGGATGCTGTCCAGCCCGTCCGCCTCCCCCGCATGCACCGTCGCGGGAAAGAAGTGTTCAGCGAGATAGTCGAACGCCGTGCGCAAGTTCGCCGGCGGGAACCCCGCCTCGGGCCCGGCGATGTCGAAGCCGACGACACCGTTGTCGCGGTGTCGCACGGCGAGTTCCGCGATCTCGAGGCCTCGATGCGCGTGGCGCATGGCGCTGACGAGCTGGCCGACGCGCACCTCGCGGCCGTTGGCGGCGGCATCCGCAATGCCCTCTTCGATGCCCTCCTGCACGGCCTCGACCGTCTGATCGAGGGTGAGCCCTCGGGTGAGGTGCTGCTCAGGGGCCCAGCGCGCCTCGCCGTAAACAACGCCGTCTGCGACGAGATCCTGCACGTATTCGCGGGCGACGCGAACCAGGCCTTCACGGGTCTGCATGACGCCGATCGTCACGTCGAAGGTCTTGAGATACTCGACCAGCGACCCGGAATCTGCCTGAGACGTGAACCAGTCACCGAGGGCGACGGCATCCGTTTCTGGAATTTCGAGGCCGACCGCGTCTGCCAGCTCGATGATCGTCTGCGGGCGCAGCGCACCGTCCAGGTGGTCGTGCAGCGACACTTTCGGCAGGGTGCTGATGCTCTCCCCGCCGGCCAGCAGGTACTCTTCGGGCACAGTGTTCACAGTCCGCTCCTTCAACGCTCTGCTGCGCACGAGTACGCGCGCCGGGTCAAGTCTACGAGGCGAGCGGCCACGAGATCGATGCCGCAGCCGATTCGATTTCAGCCGTCACCGCATCGGCATCGTGCGCGCTGTAGCTCGTCGCGACGTAGGGCACGGTCAGCGCGGCGACGGCCGTTCCGTCCGCTCCGAAAACCGGGAAGGACAGATCGAGGATGCCCGCCTGACGGGCGTCTTCCTCGCGGGCGTATCCTCTCGAGCGGATGCGTTCGATCCGGTCATCGAGAGCCTCGTTCGCCACGCCGCCCTCGGCCAGCGCAGCGCGCAGCGCGTCGTGCTGATCCGGCGAGCAGAATGCCAACAGCGCTGCACCGGTCGCGGTCGTTCCGAGCGGGAACGCTGCACCGACACGCACCCGGAAGCCGAAGTCGGCAGGGCTCTCCTGCTGGGCGATGATGCGCACCTCTGCGCCGTCGAGCACCGCGAGGTTGCAGGACTGTTCCGTGCGCTTCGCGAGCGCGCTCATCGGGCCGGCCGCCCGCAGGATCAGACCGCGCAGGGCGGGCTGCCTACCGGCGAGATCGAGCAGCCGGGTCGTCAGCAGGTACAGGCCGCTATCGGCGTCCCGTGAGATGTATGCGCGGCTCTCCAGCGTTTGCAGCACCCGGAAGAGCTCACCGGTCGATCGGCCGAGCTGCGCCGCGATCGCGGACTGGCCGAGCGGGGTCGCCGTGTTCGCGAGCAGTTCGAGCACGTCGAGCCCCTTCTCCAGGGCGGGAACGGTGTAGTCGGGCATCGGCTTGTGTCAATCCGCGCCGGATCAGCGTGCGCTGTCGAGGGCGCTCAGGAACGCGCGGGCTATGCGCCGCTCGATGTCGCGCGGCACCGGCTGTGGGCCTGCGAGCAGGGCGTGTGCGGTCGAGTCGTGCGCGGTCGAGTCGTGCCCGGCAGCGTCGTGCACCGTCGCGACACGTTCGAGCGAGAGCACCTGCAGCATGAAGCCGAGATCCATGGCCTCGAGTGAGTTGCCCTTCGGGTCGCGCCCGGCGAGGTTGACCATGCGGCCCTCCGCAAGCAGGATGACATGACGCCCGTCTGGCAGGTCGATGCGTTCGAGCGCGTCGGCAATCGTGCGTGAACCGGTGCTGGCTGCGTGAAGCGCCGGCACGTCGATTTCCCAGGGGAAGTGGCCACTGTTCGCCAGGATGACACCGTCGCGCAGGTGAGCAAAGTCAGCCGCGTTGAGAACGCCGGGCTGCCCGGTGGCGGTGATCACCACATCCGCCCAGCCGAGAAGTTCGGCCGTGCTGCCGACGCGGAAGCCGTCGAGCGCGGCCTCGAAGCCCTTCAGTTCGTCGACCTCGGCGACCGCGACCTGAGCTCCGAGCGCGCGGAACGATTCTGCGATGCCGCGGCCACACCAGCCGTAGCCGATGACGAGCACGTGCCGGCCCGGCACCATGACGTTCGTGATGCGCATGAAGCTCTCCAGTACGGACTGGCCGACCCCGTGCCGGTTTTCGCCGATCGCTTTGAGCATGCTGTCGTTAATCACGATCATCGGGAACGGCACACGCCCCGCCAGTTCGCCGCGCAGGCGCAAGCCGCCGGATGTCGTTTCCTCGGTTCCGCCGATGACGTGCGCAGCAGCATCCCGAGCCACGATTCCGGCAGCGAGATCACCGCCGTTGTCGAGCAGCATGTCCGGGTTCGAATCAAGCACTGCTGCGATGTTGGTGTGGTGCTGTTCGATGCTGTCGTCGCGGCGCCCGAACAGGGTCATGCCGGTTTCGCGGAGGGCCGCGACGACGTCGTCTTGAGTGGAGCCGTGGTTACCGGTGGCAACGATCTCGGCACCGCCGGCGGCCAGCGTCTCGAGCAGAACGGCTGTCTTCGGCTCCAAGTGCAGTGACATGCCGATTCGATGGCCGGCGAACGGTGTGGTCTGCTGTAGTTCGGAGCGGATTTCGGCGAGCATGGTCATCCGAGAACGGATCCATTCGATTCGCGCTGCACCCTCTTGGGCAAGTGTTGTCATTCGTCTAGTCTTGCATATACAAAGTTTAATTTCACCCACGAAAATGGAACGAGATCGCACCATGTCACGCACGATCATTCTCGATTGCGACCCCGGGCACGACGACGCCATTGCGATGTTGCTCGCGCACGGCAGCGCCGAGATCGAACTGGCGGCCATCACGACGGTCGCCGGAAACCAGACGCTCGAGAAAGTCACCCGAAATGCCTTGGCCGTCGCGACCATTGCCGGCATCACCGATGTGCCGATCGCGGCGGGCCTGGACCGCCCGCTCGTGCGGGCGCGGTCGTTCGCGGAAAGTATCCATGGCGACAGCGGTATGGACGGGCCCGAGCTCCCGGTGCCGACCGTGTCGCTGGACGACCGCCACGCCGTCGACCTCATCATCGACACGGTGATGAGCCACACGCCCGGTGAGATCACGCTGGTGCCGACCGGCCCGCTGACCAATATCGCGATGGCCGCGCGCCGCGAACCGCGCATCGTGGACCGGGTGCGCGAGGTGGTGCTGATGGGCGGCGGCTACGCGACAGGCAACTGGAGCGCGACCGCGGAGTTCAACATCATCGTCGACCCCGAGGCCGCACACATCGTCTTCAACGAGCGCTGGCCGTTGACGATGGTCGGCCTGGATCTCACCCACCAAGCGTTGGCAACCCCGGATGTCGTCGAGCGCTTCACCGCGATCGACACGGGTCCGGGGCGGCTCGTCGTCGATCTGCTTGCGTTCTTCGCTCACTCGTACAAGGATGCCCAGGGCTTCGACTCGCCACCGGTGCACGACGCATGCGCCGTGGCGTATGTGATCGATCCGACGGTGATGACCGTGCGCACGGCGCCACTGGATGTTGAGCTCACGGGCACCCTCACCCTCGGAATGACGGTTGCGGACTTCCGCTCCCCCGCACCGGCAGACTGCACGACTCAGGTCGCCGTCGACCTGGACGCGCCGAAGTTCTGGAACCACGTGGTCGATGCGGTGCGCACGATCGGCTGACTACCGGGGTCTCGATACGCTCGCCGGCGCTCGCTACTCGACCAACAGTGCCGCCGGTTGAGGAGCAGTAGTGGTTTCGAGACGGCCGCGGGCGGCCTCCTCAACCAGCAGAAGTTGTTGGTTGAGGAGCACCGCGAGCGCAGCGAGCAGTGCGTCTCGAAACCAGACCGTGTACCGCACAAGACACAGGTTTCGAGACGGCCGCGGGCGGCCTCCTCAACCAGCATTACCGCCGGTTGAGGAGCACCGCGAGCGCAGCGAGCAGTGCGTCTCGAAACCAGACTCTGTACCGCACAAGACCCGGGTCTCGATACGCTCGGTGGCGCTCGCTACTCGACCGGCGAAGGGGGTCAGGCGATGCGCTCGGCGACGATCGGCCCTCGCGGCGTGTATTCGGCCGCGTCGCCGATGCGCCAGGCGCCGTCGAGCGCGGCAAGCGCCCGCTCGAAGCGCGCAGGCTCATCCGCACTCAGCGTGAACAGCGGCTCGCCCGCGCGCACAGTGTCACCCGGCTTGGCGTGCAAGTCGATTCCTGCGGCATGCTGCACGGGATCCTGCTGCCGGGCACGGCCGGCACCCAGGCGCCAGGCTGCGATGCCGAACGGCAGCGCATCCTGTTGCACGAGCACACCGTCGCGGTCCGCGACGACAACGTGAGTTTCGCGTGCAATCGGCAACGCGGCATCCGGGTCGCCACCCTGGGCTCGGATGACTGCACGCCAGCTGTCCATCGCGCGGCCGTCTTTCAGGGCCGCTTCGACATCAGCGTCCGGCTGACCTGCGAGGGTCAGCATCTCTCGGGCGAGCGCAATCGTGAGCTCGACGACATCCGCAGGTCCGCCACCGGCGAGCACCTCGACGGATTCGCGCACCTCGTTCGCATTGCCGATCGTCAGGCCGAGCGGCACGTTCATGTCGGTCAGCAGAGCGGATGTCGCGACTCCAGCATCCTGCCCGAGCGCCACCATCGTCTCGGCCAACTCACGCGAACGCGCGATGTCGCCCATGAACGAACCAGAGCCGAATTTGACGTCGAGCACGAGGGAATCTGTGCCCTCCGCGATCTTCTTCGACATGATCGACGACGCGATCAGCGGGATCGCCTCGACCGTGCCGGTGATGTCGCGCAGGGCGTAGAGCTTCTTGTCCGCCGGGGCCAGCCCGGAGCCGGCCGCGCAGATCACACCGCCGTAGTCGCGCAGTTGGGCAAACATCTCCTCGTTGGTCAGATCGGCACGCCAGCCCGGAATGGATTCGAGCTTGTCGAGGGTTCCGCCGGTGTGGCCCAGTCCGCGGCCTGACAGCTGCGGTACCGCGACGCCGAATGATGCAACAAGGGGCATCAGCGGCAGGGTGATCTTGTCGCCGACTCCGCCGGTCGAGTGCTTGTCGACTGTGGGCTTGCCGAGGCCGGCGAAGCTCATCCGCTGGCCGCTGGCGATCATCGCCAGGGTGAGGTCGTGGATCTCGCGCCGGTTCATACCGTTGAGCAGGATCGCCATGGCAAGCGCGGCCATCTGCTCATCGGCGACGAACCCGCGGGTGTATGCGTCGACGAGCCAATTGATTTCGGGTGTAGACAACTCCCGGTGGTCGCGCTTGGCTCGAATCAGGTCGACAGTGTCGAAGGCTTCAACAGCAGGATCAGTCATCATGTCCTTAGTAGCGGAGTCTCAGTGGTCGGAGTCTCAGTAGGCGGAGTCTCAGTGGGTGAAGCCTCAGTGGTCGGAGTCTCTGCGTTCGGCCGCCGAGTGGTCTGAAGCCCGGTACGCGGAGAGTTGACGAGGACCGAAGGCATCCGGGAGGACCTCGTCGATGGTGCGGATGCCGGAAACGGTCTCCAGCAACATGCCCGCGACTGAGTGTTCGTAGAGCAGCTGGCGGCAACGACCGCACGGCATGAGCGTCTCGCCGTTGCCGTCGACGCAGGTGAAGGCGACGAGCTGGCCGCCGCCGCTCATGTGCAATGCGGAGACGAGCCCGCACTCTGCGCACAGCGTGACGCCGTAGCTGGCATTCTCCACGTTGCAACCGGCGACGATGCGCCCGTCGGTGACCAGTGCGGCGGCGCCGACCGGGAACTGCGAGTACGGCACGTAGGCGTTGCCCATCGCGTCAAGCGCCGCCTCGCGGAGAGCACCCCAATCGATGTCACCCGACAACGGTGCGTTCTCGTCCGAGCTCATGATTTTATGTACGGCTTTCCGTCGGCCCCCGGAGCACGTGAGAATCCGACCAGGCCGGCTACGGCGAAGATCGTCACGACGTAGGGCAGCATGTTCATGAACTCGCTCGGCACCGGCGCGTTCAACAGGCTCAGCACGCTCTGCAAGTTGTCTGCGAAGCCGAACAGCAGGGCAGCCATGGTGGCGCGAATCGGGTCCCACCGGCCGAAGATGACGGCAGCCAGTGCGATATATCCGGCACCGTTAGTCATGTTCTGCACGAAACCCACACCGGAGCCGAGTGTGAAGTATGCCCCGCCGAGGCCTGCGATTGCGCCGCCGGCCGTCACCGCCCAGAACCGAGTGCGGTTCACGTTGATGCCGACGGTGTCCGCAGCCTGCGGATGCTCGCCGACTGACCGCACACGAAGCCCCCACCGTGTGCAGAAGAGGAACACGGCCACGAGGGCAACGGCGATGTAGGCAAGGTAGACGATCAGCGTCTGTTTGAACAGCACAGGCCCGATCAGCGGAATCGAACTGAGCACCGGTATCGGCACCGTCGGCAGGCTCGGCGGAAGGTTGAACGCCTCCGTGTTGTTCGCCAGCAACGACGAATACAGGAACCCGGTAATGCCGGCGATCAGCACGTTCAAGACGACACCGACGATGACCTGGTCGACGATATAGGTGATCGAGAAGACCGCCAGAAGCATCGAGACCAGCATCCCGGCAACCATCGCTGCGATCAACCCTGCGGTCAGCGACTTAGTGATGCTCGCTACGAACGCCGACGTGAATGCGCCGGCCAGCAGCTGACCCTCGATGGCGATGTTGACCACGCCGGACCGTTCGGAGAGCACGCCGCCCATCGAGCCGAAGATCAGCGGAACGCTCAGCCCGAGTGCGCCCGCCAGAAGGCCGGCGATGGGCAGTGTCTCACCGACAACGGACCAGGTGAGGAAGCCGAACAAGACCACAAGCGAGAAGACGATCCCGATCCAGCGAGGAACCTTGCGCCCGTTCGCCACGTAGATTGCGCTGGCAATGGTCAACAGCACAGCGATGATCGACACGGCGATTCCGACGGGGACTGCTGAGACCGTGATATTCGGCAAGTGCACGAAATCGGTGCCTGTAGCGAACGAGAACGTCGAATTGCCGGGGCGTCCCAAGACCACGAACAGCACGATGCTGACGATGCTGAAGATGCCGAAGATGATCGGCAGTTTCCAGCTGGTCACCACTACGGTGGCGGCCTTGAATGCTGATGCGGCGCTGGGCGCTGAAGCTGTGCCGGCGGGCGGCGTCACGGCGGTCATCCCGCAACCACCTTACTCGCGGCCTTGCCGCGTTTAGACGTGCGTTTGGCGACCGGAGGAGGCAAACGGAAGATAGCCCGCACCAGCGGCGGTGCGGCGATGAACAAAACGACAACGGACTGGATGACGGCGACGACCTCGACCGGCACTCCGACGGCGGCCTGCATGGACGGACCACCGTTCTGCAGAGCACCGAACAGGATGCCTGCGACGAAGACGCCGAAAGGACGGGACCGGCCCAGCAGGGCGACCGTGATCGCTGTGAAGCCGATTCCGGCGTCGATGTCGCTGCCGAAGCCGCCCAGCAGTGTCGTACCGAGCACCTGGGATGCCGCGGCGAGGCCGACCAAGGCTCCGGAGATCACCATGGTCCAGACGTAGATGCTTTTGACACTGATGCCGGCGGTGCGCGCTGCTGCTGGATTCTCTCCGACGGCTCGGAATTTGAATCCGAGGCTCGAGCGCTCCATCAGCCACCACACCACGATCGTCACGAGGATCACGATGATGAAGCCGATGTCGATGCCGTAGGAGTGTCCGAATAACGGAGGATATTGAGCCGAGGGCAGGATGGGCAGTGTTTTCGGGTCATTCGATCCCGGTGCCTGGAGCACTGGTGTCGTCAGCAGGTAGCTCAGCAGATACAGTGCGATGTAGTTGAGCATGATCGTCACGATCACCTCGTGAGCGCCGGTGCGCGCCTTGAGGAAGCCTGCAATACCCGCCCAGAGTGCGCCTCCGACCAGCGCCGCAGCCAAAGCGACGATGATGTGGAGACCGGCCGGAAGGTGCAGGTCGAAGCCGATCAGTCCCGCCGCGGCCGCAGCGATGAGCATCTGCCCCTGACCACCGATGTTGAACAGTCCGACGCGGAAGCTCAACGCGATGCCGAGCCCGGCCGCGATGATCGCCGTTGAAATACTCAAGGTGTTGGTGAACGACTCGATGCCGAGCGCAAATGTCGGAGCGGAGAAGTTGTAGATGGCGCTGTTGAACATCGCGCTATAAGCCCCGCCGACGGCGTTGCCGATGGCGGCGAACGTATCTCCCGGGGCCGCGAAGAAGTATCCGGCGGCCTGTTGCACCTGCGGGTTCGTCACGGCGATGAGGATGGCGCCGGCAACAAGTGACAGGAAGATCGCCAATACTGAGATCGCGAACGTGCCGGTCGTTGCGGCACGCAGCGCTTCTGTCCAGCGCGATTCCGGCTCTCGGTCGGGTTCGCTCGCCTTTGGTGCCAGCTGCTGATGCGGGATCTGATCCTTCTCGAGACCCTCTGCCTGCACCTCGACCGCATCCGGCTGGAGGGCGGTGGGCAACTCCGGGGCTTCGGGTTCCTGACCGGTCGTCTCGCTCATACGGATGCTCCCTGAGTTTCCAGCGCAATTGCCTCCGGCGGATTCTCGCCGGCCATCATCAGACCGAGGATTTCTCGCGGGGTGCTCCCCGGCACGATTCCGACGATTCTTCCGCGGTACATGACGGCGATTCTGTCGCCGAGTGCGGTGATTTCGTCGAGCTCGGTCGAGACCACGATCACCGGTACGCCGGAGTCGCGCGTCGCGATGATGCGCTCGTGAACGAATTCAATCGAACCGACATCCAGCCCGCGCGTCGGCTGAGCGGCGACGAAGAGCCTGAGGTCGCGACTCAACTCGCGCGCGAGCACGACCTTTTGTTGATTTCCGCCCGAGAGTTGCCCTGCTCGCGTGTCAATGCCTTGCGCACGCACATCGAACTCGGCGATCTTCTCCTTGGCGAAGTCATCGCGGAAGGTCAGGCGCAGCCCGCCGCCTTTGACGAAGGGAGCACCATCGGAGCGATCGAGCATCAGGTTCTCCGCAATCGTGAACTCGGCGATGAGACCGTCTTCGTTGCGGTCCTCTGGAATGAAACCGACGCCGGCGTCGAGCACATTGCGCACGCTGCGTCCGATCAGTTCCTCGCCGTCCAGGGTGATCTGACCGGAGACGCGGTTCTGCAGTCCGAGGAGCGCCTCCGTCAGTTCGGTCTGACCGTTGCCCTGAACACCGGCAATCGCCAGGATCTCGCCGCGCTTGACGTCGAAACTGATGTTGTCGATGGTGACGATACCGCGGGCATCCACGGCGGTGAGACCTTTGACGACAAGTGCGACCTCGCCCACCTTCGGCGGGTCTTTGACGACGGACAGGCCGACCGACCGGCCAACCATCAGCGAGGCCAGTTCCTCGTTCGAGGCCTTGGGGTCGGCTTCGCCGACCACCTTGCCGAGTCGGATGACGGTGATGCGGTCGGCGACTTCTCGCACCTCGCGCAGTTTGTGGGTGATGAACACGATGCCCGTGCCGCGCTCTTTGAGCTGCGTCATGATGATCATCAATTCGTCGGTCTCTTGCGGTGTCAGCACAGCGGTCGGCTCGTCGAACACCAGCACCTTCGCGTCACGGGACAGCGCCTTGATAATCTCGACTCGCTGCTGGACGCCGACGGGGAGATCTTCGATCAGCGCATCCGGGTCCAGGTCGAAACCGAACTGCGCGGAGATCTCACGCACGCGCGCACGCGCCGATGCAAGATCCAGTCGCCCGCCGAACTTGGTCGGCTCGTGGCCGAGCATCACGTTCTCTGCGACCGTGAAGACCGGGATCAGCATGAAGTGCTGGTGCACCATTCCGATGCCGGCGGCCATCGCATCGCCGGGGCCCGCAAAGTGCTGCACGACACCGTCGATGAGGATCTCGCCCTCGTCGGCCTGATACAAGCCGTAGAGAACGTTCATCAGGGTTGATTTGCCTGCCCCGTTTTCACCGAGTAGGCAGTGGATTTCGCCGGGCTTAACGGTGAGGTCGATGTGGTCGTTTGCGACCAAGGCCCCGAACCGCTTCGTAATGCCGCGAAGTTCTAGCTCCATGGATGTCAATCTACCTTCTGCGACCCACGTCATCGTGGATCAAATGGATGCAACACGCGAGCGGGAGGGTCAGCCGAAGCCGACCCTCCCGCATGAAGGTCGCGTGCCTTGATTACTTGTTGAATCCCGAAGGCGATTCGACCTTGATCGTGCCGTCGATGATGCTGGCCTTGATCGTGTCCAGCTCGGCCTGCAGGCCGGAGTCGACCTTGGAGGCGAACGAGTGGAACGGAGCAATGCCCACACCGTCGTTCTTCAACGTGCCGACGAACTGGCTGTTGTCGAATGTGCTGCCCGACGCGGCCTGCTCGACGATCGTGGTGACCGTCGGCTTGATGTTCTTCATGATCGAGGTGAGGAACAGATCCTTGAAGCCGCTCTGATCGGTGAGGTAGACATCCGCGTCATTGCCGAGGAGGGCAACATCCTTGCCGGAGGCCTTGATCGCCGCACCGGCGCCCTGGTAGATCGGGCCACCGATCGGGGCGAGGATGTCGGCGTTCTGGCCGAGCATGCTCTCCGCGAGCGTCTTGGACACGTTCAGGTCGGTGAAGCTGTTGGTGAACTGTCCGTCCTGCGAGGCGACGTCCCAGCCGATGACCTTGACGGTCTTGCCCTTCTGGGTGTCGTAGTACTTCACACCGTCGGCAATGCCGTCCATGAAGATCGTCACAGACGGAAGCTTCTGGCCGCCGTAGGTGCCGATGACGCCGGTCTTCGTGTAGCTCGCTGCTGCGTAGCCGGCGAGGAATCCGGCCTCATCCGTCTCGAAGACGACGGGCTTCACGTTCGGGAGCGTGATGCTGTTGTCGTCAACCATGACGAAGTTGACCTTCGGGTTCGCGGTCGCCGCGGCCTTCACTGGCGCGACGAGGTTGAAGCCGGAGGCAACGATGATGTTGCAGCCCTGGCTGATCAGGCTCTTGATGTTCGGCGCGTAGTCGTTCGCGGTCTTCGACTGCACCTCCTTGAAGCTGGTGCCGAGCTTGGTCGCAGCTGCTTGCACGCCTTCCAGACCGAGCTGGTTGAACGAGCGGTCGTTGAACCCACCCTGGTCCGAGACGATGCACGGAAGGAATTTGGATTTTGCCGCTCCAGTCGTCGAGCTGCTGCTGGGAGCTGATCCACAGCCGGCAAGCATCGCAACAACGCTCGCGGCTGCAAGGCCGATAAGAGCGGCCTTTCGAGCTTTTACAATCAAGGTGTCCTCCAAAATCGCTTGGCTGCGCGAGTGCGCGCACGCTTGCTCAAACGTTACCGAACGTGGCGAACCCGGTGAATGACGGCGTCTTTTCTTTACATCAGCGTTATATTCGGGTCATTTTTCGGCCATCGGCCACTATCGCCTGCTCAGATGAGCAGCACACAGCGCACACGCTGCTCATCTGATCAAAGCCGCTGCGTGCCCAGTGTCCCCCGAGTGCGGGTCACAGCACATCGCTGGAGCCGGAGAGCTTCAGCGCGTCGACGACAGCCTTGACCCGCTGCGCATTTTCGCTCGTGGTGACCAGGAGGGCATCCGGGGTATCGACGACGACAATGTCCTTCACTCCGATCAGGCTGATCACGCGATTGCTCTGGCTGACCACGATGCCGCTGGAGGCATCCGAGAGCACCCGTGCGTTTGCGCCGAGGATCGCCAGATCCGACTTGCGGCCCCCATTGTTCAGCTTCGCGAGCGACGCGAAGTCGCCCACGTCGTCCCAGTCGAAGTGGCCCGGGATCACGGCAAGCCGCCCGGCTGCGGCGGCGGGCTCCGCCACGGCGTAGTCGATGGCGATCTTCTTCAGCTCCGGCCAGATGCGATCGACAGCGGGGCCGCGCAACGCCGGGTCATCCCACACCGCGGCGAGTTCGGTGAGCCCGGCGAGCAACTCCGGCTCGGAACGGCCGATCTCTTCGAGCAATCGATCGGCGCGGGTGATGAACATGCTGGCGTTCCAGAGATAGGTGCCGTCCGCGAGGAACTTCTTCGCCGTGCGCAGCACCGGTTTCTCAACGAAGGACTTGACTGCCCGGGCACTCGGCGCCCCATCGATGCTCAATGCTGCGCCGTAGTGGATGTAGCCGAAGCCGACCGCAGGCTCCGTCGGCTCTATGCCGATCGTCGCGATATAGCCCGCATCGGCGGCCGCGATCGCCTCCGTCACAGCAGCATGGAACAGTCGCACATTTCTGATGACATGGTCGGCGGCGAAGGAACCGATGATCACTCCCGGCTCACGGCGTTCGAGAATTGCAGCCGCCAGCCCGATCGCTGCCGTCGAATCGCGCGGCTCGCTCTCCAAAACGACGTTCGGGTCCGCCAGATCCGGCAACTGCGATTCGACAGCCGCACGGTGCGCGCGCCCGGTGACGACCATGATCCGCTGGTCGCCTGCGATCGGTGCGAGCCTGTCCCAGGTGTCGCGCAGCAGCGTCTGCCCCGAGCCGGTCAGATCGTGCAGAAACTTCGGCGCATCCGCCCGCGACAGCGGCCACAACCGTGAGCCGACCCCGCCAGCCGGGATCACACAATAGAAACGGTCGAGTGGGCCAGTCGATGCGGTCATGCCCACAGGATAGCCGCTGGTCGATGTCGCTTCGCCTGGCCGGAGGCTCCTGGGTGACAATGGGGTGACGGCGGGGTAACGGCGGGCTGGCAGTGGGCCGGGAAATCAGGGGGTGGGAGATGGCAGGTCGCAACAGGCGCGGCATCACAATGCCGTTCGTGCAGCGCAACCGGCGGATGCAACCCATCGCGCCAGCCGAGACTCCGACCGAGCCGGCGGAGTCGAAGCGCCCCAGCCTGATCGACACCGCCATCTATGCGGCCGGCACTCGCATCTCGTCTCCGGTCACCTTGGCCGAGACCTTTCGCGCGTTGCATGACACTCCCGACGGCGTCGCCTGGATCGGGCTGTACCGCCCCACCGAGTCAGAATTGCACGAACTCGCCTCGGAGTTCAATTTGCACGAACTGGCGATCGAAGACGCGATCAGTGCCCACCAACGGCCCAAGCTGGAACGCTACGACGGCGTGCTGTTCGTCGTACTGCGCGCAGCCAGCTATGTCGACTCGCTCGAGGAGGTGGCATTCGGTGAACTGCACGCGTTCGTCGGCCCCAACTTCGTGATCACGGTCCGCCACAGCGAGTCACCGGACCTGTCGTATGTGCGGCAACGGATGGAGGCGGATCCGGAATTGCTCGCTCTCGGCACCCAGGCCATCCTGTACGCGATCATCGACGCGGTCGTGGACGGTTACGCTCCGGTGGTCGCCGGCGTGGCCAACGATGTCGACGAAATCGAAACCCAGGTCTTCGACGGCGACGCGCGGGTGTCGCGGCGAATCTACGAACTTTCACGCGAGGTGATCGAGTTTCAGAGGGCGACGCATCCGCTCAGCGCTGTCATGAACGCACTGGAAAAAGGCAGTGCGAAATACGGGGTGGGCCAGGAGCTGCAGCGCAGCCTGCGCGACGTCGCAGACCACCTCACACTCGTCAACGAACGGGTCGACGCGTTCCGCCAGCTACTGCGAGACATGCTGACGGTCAACTCGACGCTCGTCTCCGAACGACAGAACGAGAACATGGTCTCTCTGGCCGAAAGCAGCAACCGTCAGGGCGAAGAGGTGAAGAAGATCTCCTCGTGGGCGGCCATCCTGTTCGGGCCGACGCTGATCGCCGGCATCTACGGCATGAACTTCACACGCATGCCTGAACTCGAATGGCCACTCGGTTATCCGATGGCGATCGGGTTGATGATTCTGACCAGCAGTGTGCTGTACTTCGTGTTCAAGCGACGCAACTGGCTGTAGCGCACGGGCTCTGTGCGAGCGGATGCCGGCGGCCAACGACCGCAAATATATCTCGATATCGAGATAGTTAGGCTTGCCTAAGCAACGTCCAGCCGGGGCGGGTCGTAGACTGGGGGCGCGCATCACGCGTCACTTCTTGCGGATCCCCACTCGCGGCATCCGATGACAACCAGGGAGGGTTGTTTCGTGGCAAATCAAGCGACAGGAACTCTGGCGCCGAAGACATCAAGGCCAGGAGGCACCCTTTACCGGGGGCACGAGGGAATGTGGTCCTGGGTGTTTCACCGCATCACAGGGCTGGCGATCTTCTTCTTCCTCCTCGTGCACATCCTCGACTCGGCAGTGCTCGGCATCAGCCCACAGGCGTATAACGCCGTGATCGGCACCTACAAGAACCCGATCATGGGGCTCGGCGAGACCGTGCTGGTGATGGCGATCGCCTTCCACGCGCTGAACGGTCTACGCATCATCCTGATCGACTTCTGGGGCAAGGGGGCGAAGTACCAGAAGGTCATGTTCTGGATCGTCATCGTGCTCTGGGTCGTGCTGATGGCCGGCTTCGTGCCGATCCACTTGGCGAACGTTTTCAGCGAAGGGCACTGAGATGACCACGATCGATGCTCCCCGCACCCCTACGCGCCCCGTTCGCAAGGGCGGCGTGAACTGGGAAAAATGGGGCTGGATGTACATGCGCGTTTCCGGTGTTCTGCTGGTCGTGCTGATCTTCGGCCACCTGTTCGTGAACCTGGTTCTCGGCCAGGGCATCAAGGCCATCGACTTCGCCTTCGTCGGCGGCAAGTGGTCAGACCCGTTCTGGCAGGTGTGGGACGGCCTGATGCTGTGGCTGGCGCTCATCCACGGCGGCAACGGCATGCGCACCCTGATCAACGACTACGCCCGCAACGGGACGGTGAATCGCATCCTCAAGTTCGCGGTGCTCGCCGCGGTCGTCATTCTGATTGCAATCGGCACGTACACGGTGACGGTGTTCAACCCGTGCCCGTCCGGAACGCCGGCGAACCTGCTGCCCGACTTCTGCGCCACGATCGGAAAGTGATCCGCGCACGATGACAGCCCACCGCTCGACACCCACGCCCACCTGCCACGCCCACTGAAAGCTGCGGAACCTTACGTGACTGACCAGAATACGGACTCGACCGTCATCGACGGCGTTCACCACCACCAGTTCGACGTCGTGATCGTCGGCGCCGGCGGCGCAGGCATGCGCGCGGCGATCGAGGCGGGCCCGCACGCGAACGTCGCTGTGATCTCCAAGCTGTATCCGACGCGTTCCCACACCGGCGCGGCTCAGGGCGGCATGGCCGCCGCGCTCGCCAACGTCGAAGAAGACAACTGGGAGTGGCACACCTACGACACCGTCAAGGGCGGCGACTATCTCGTCGACCAGGATGCCGCGGAGATCTTGGCAAAGGAAGCCATCGAAGCGGTCATCGACCTTGAAAACATGGGCCTGCCGTTCAACCGCACCCCTGAGGGCAAGATCGACCAACGCCGATTCGGCGGCCACACACGTGACCACGGCAAGTCGGCCGTTCGCCGTTCTTGCTATGCGGCGGACCGCACCGGCCACATGATCTTGCAGACGTTGTTCCAGAATTGCGTCAGGCTCGGCATCAACTTCTTCAACGAGTTCTATGTGCTCGACCTGATCATGGTCGACGTCGAGGACGTCGACGGTGCGACGATCCGGAAGCCGACCGCGGTGGTCGCCTACGATCTCGCGACCGGCGAGTTGCATGTCTTCCATTTCAAGGCCGTCATCTTTGCAACAGGCGGCTTCGGCAAGATCTTCAAGACCACCTCCAATGCGCACACCCTGACCGGTGACGGCGTCGGCATCATCTGGCGCAAGGGCCTTCCGCTGGAAGACATGGAGTTCTTCCAGTTCCACCCGACCGGCCTGTACGGTCTCGGCATCCTGCTGACGGAGGGCGCCCGTGGTGAGGGCGCGATCCTGCGCAACGCGTCTGGCGAGCGGTTCATGGAGCGCTACGCCCCCACGATCAAAGACCTTGCCCCGCGCGACATCGTCGCACGGAGCATGGTGATGGAGGTCGCAGAGGGACGCGGCGCTGGCCCGCACAAGGACTACGTGCTGCTGGACTGCACCCACCTCGGTGCAGAGGTGCTGGAGACCAAACTCCCGGACATCACGGAGTTCGCCCGCACCTATCTCGGCGTCGACCCCGTGACAACTCCCGTGCCCGTCATGCCGACCGCGCACTACGCGATGGGCGGCATCCCCACAAACAACAACGCGGAAGTGCTCTCGAGCAACACAACGATCGTGCCAGGACTCTACGCCGCCGGCGAATGCGCGTGCGTCTCCGTGCACGGCTCAAACCGCCTCGGCACCAACTCGCTGCTGGATATCAACGTGTTCGGCAAGCGGGCAGGCAAGAACGCGATCGAATACGTGAAGACCGCGGAATTCGCGCCGCTGCCGGATGGCGCGGCCGACGGCATCCGGATCATGCTGGAAGGCATGCGCGCCTCGACGGGCACCGAACGGATCGCCGCGATCCGCAAGGAGCTTCAGGAGGAGATGGACCGCAACGCGCAGGTCTTCCGCACCGACGATTCACTCAACCAGGTGACCCAGACCATTCACCGTCTGCGCGACCGGTTCAGGAACGTGGGCGTGCAAGACAAGGGCAAGCGGTTCAACACCGACCTGCTCGAGGCTGTCGAGTTGGGTTTCCTGCTCGACCTGGCCGAAGTCGTGGTCTACTCAGCGCGCAACCGCCTGGAAAGCCGCGGCGGGCACCAGCGCGACGACTATCCGAAGCGCGACGACGTGAACTACATGAAACACACGATGGCCTACCTGACCGGCGACCCGCACTCGTCCACCGCGGGAGACCACATCAAGCTCGATTGGAAACCCGTCGTGATCACCCGCTATCAGCCCATGGAGAGGAAGTACTGATGTCCAACGCCGTCCTCGAGACCCCTCCTGCAGCCGAAGCGCCCATTCAGTCATTCACCGTCACGTTCATCATCCGCCGGTTCGACCCCGACGTGGATGCCGAGCCGCACTGGCAAGATTTCGACGTCGAAATGTACGCGACCGACCGGGTGCTCGACGCCCTGCACAAGATCAAGTGGGAGCAAGATGGGTCACTGACCTTCCGCCGCTCTTGCGCACACGGCGTCTGCGGTTCGGATGCGATGCGAATCAACGGACGGAACAGGCTCGCCTGCAAGACCCTGATCAAAGATCTCGACATCTCCAAGCCGATCTACATCGAAGCTCTCAAGGGCCTGCCCCTCGAGAAGGATCTCGTCGTCGACATGGAGCCGTTCTTCGAGTCGTACCGGGCCGTGCAGCCGTTCCTGCAGGCGCACAGCACCCCGCCGGAGGGTCGCGAACGCCTGCAGTCGGCCGAGCAACGCGCCCGGTTCGACGACACGACGAAGTGTATTCTCTGCGCGGCATGTACCTCGTCATGCCCGGTGTTCTGGACCGATGGACAGTACTTCGGCCCCGCCGCAATCGTCAACGCACACCGGTTCATCTTCGACTCGAGGGACGACGCCTCCGGTGTTCGCCTCGACATTTTGAACGACAAGGAAGGCGTGTGGCGCTGCCGCACAACGTTCAACTGCACGGAGGCGTGCCCCCGCGGCATCCAGATCACGCAGGCGATCGCCGAGGTCAAGCAGGCGATAATGCGCGGTCACGCATGACCGCTCTCTAATTCCTGCACTACCATCGCCCGTGCCTGAAGCGCACTGGTCGCCTCGAGCGCGCGAGCGGCGCAGCGGCGTGCAACCTTCATGCTGACATCGCCGAGAACGTGCCGCACGTCACTGAAGGCCGCCGGTGCCATCGAGAGTTCGTTGACGCCGAGTCCGACGAACACGACGGCAAGCAACGGGTCGGCCGCCGCCTCGCCGCACACGCCGACCGGGATCCGAGCAGCCGTGCCCGCGTCTCCGATCATCTTCATCAACCGCAAGACCGCCGGATGCCACGTGCTCTGATACGCGGACACAGAACCGAGCATGCGGTCTGCTGCCATCGTGTACTGGGTGAGATCGTTCGTGCCGATGCTGACGAAGTCCACGAGCCCGACCAGTTGTTCGGCCAAGAGAGCGGCGGAGGGCACCTCGATGGTCACACCGAGCGAGCCCAGGCCGAACTCTCGGCCGAGCTCTACGAAATAGCGGGTCTCCTCTGCGTCGGCGACCATCGGCGCCATCACCCCCAGCCGCGCCTGGGTCGCGTCCTGTGCCTGCGCAAGCGCGCTCAGCTGGTCGCGCAGCACCTGCTCATGCTCTCGCAGTGCGCGGATGCCGCGGCGCCCAAGCGCCGGATTCTCCTCGTGGGTGTGCCCGAGAAACGCGAGCTGCTTGTCCGCACCGGCGTCCAGCACACGCACGATCACCTTCTTGTCCGGGAACGCGCGGAGCAGCTTGATGTATTGCGCCCGCTGCGTCTCGACGGATGGCGCGGACCCGGCATCGAGGAACAGGAACTCGGTGCGCACCAACCCGACGCCCTCCGCTCCGAGCGCGACCGCAGCCGCGGCATCCTGCGGGGAACCGAGGTTGGCCATCAGCGGGATCGGGGTTGCGTCTTTCAGGGAACCGGGCGTAATCGGCCGAGCGGGCGCAGCCGCCGTCGCTCGGCTGAGCGCCTGCTTCAGTTCTTCGGATGCGGGATCAGCCGTGACCTGGCCGGCATCCGCGTCGACGATCACCAGCTGCCCATTGATCAGTGCATCGGCGCCTGGTGCGCAGACCACGGCGATGAGCCCCTTCGATCGTGCAAGGATCGCCGTGTGCGAGGTCGGCCCGCCGTCGCGGGTGACCAGCGCGAGCACCTTGTCGAGTTCGAGCAGTGCTGTGTCTGCCGGGGCGAGGTCCTGGGCGACGAGCACGAATGGCGCGTCGGAGCGGGGAACGCCGGGCATGGCGACGCCGCTGAGCTGCGCGACTGCGCGACGCGACACGTCGCGTAGGTCCGCCACTCGTTCCGCCATGTCGCCGCCGACGCCCTGCAGCGCCGTTTGAAACGTCTGGAAGGCCTCGAACACGGCGCGCTCCGCAGTTTTGCCCGCATCGATGCGCTCGTGCACGTCCTCGATCAGGGCCGGGTCCTGCGCCATCAGTGCGTGGGCCCTCAGAACGTCCCTGGCGTCGCCGTTGGCGAGTTCCGCGCGGTCGAGCATGTCTCCGGCCGTGACGGAAAGGGCCTTCGCGACGCGGGCGTACTCCGCGTAGGGTTCGGCGAACGAGTGGATGTCCGGCGGATCCGGCAACGGCGGCGGCATCCGCAGCACAATGCCGACTGCGGCGCCATGGCCGATACCCACCCCGTGCAGTCGAATGCTCGTCCCCACCACGACACCAGCCTAGGCCCGGCGAACCGGTGCTGCGCGCCCCAATCGGCACGCACGACCTAAGCTGAACCTGTGAGTTCGCAGCCCGCCCGCGACGCCCGGTCGCACGACCACGACGAGCGCGCCGCCGGCCCGAGCGCCCGGGGTTCCCGCGACCGCGAAAAGCACGAACCGGAACACGACGAGGCCGACCAGAACGAGCCGGGCCGGCAGGAGGGCGATCCGCGCTGGCACAGCATCCAGCCAGCCCTTGAGCAATTGGACAAACTTGCCGCCCCGGTCAAGCAGACGGTGCAGCAGAACGTCGCGCGCGCATCCCTCGCTGTGAACTGGTTGGGCCGGTTCCGCTTGTATCGGGTCGGCCTGCGATTCACAAGCCGTGACGGCAATTTGCTGGCGGCGGGAATGTCGTATCGTGCGATCTTCGCGATCTTCGCTGCCCTGTGGTTGGGGTTCTCGATCGCCGGGTTTCGAATCGCGAGCAACAATGCGTTTCAAGAGGCGATCGTCGGCATCATCGATCGCGTTGTGCCCGGGTTGATCGGCCCGAACGGCGCGATTTCAGAGGCAGAGCTGGCCTCGCTCGGCGGCGCACTGGGCTGGACCGGCGTGATCGCCGGTATCGGTTTGCTGTGGACGGCAACCAGTTGGCTCAATGCGGTGCGGCTCTCCGTGCGAGTGATGTTCGACCTGGGCAGCGTCAAGGTGAATCTCGTTCTTGCACGTCTCGGCGATGTGGTGCTGGCGCTCTCTTTCGGGGTCGTGTTGGTGGTCGCGGCGACCCTATCGCTTGCGAGCACCAATATTCTGACGACCCTGTTGACCTGGATCGGCATCACCAGCGATTCGTTCTGGGCCGAGGCCATCGCGGGCGGGGCCAGCTTCGTGGTCGTCGCCGCCCTGAATGTGCTGGTGTTGGCGATCATGTTCCGGGTGCTTTCGCGCGTTGCCATTCCGTTTCGGGCCCTCCTGGTCGGAGCGACACTCGGCGGGCTGAGCCTGTCCGTGTTGAGCACCGCCGCAGGATTCCTGATCGGCGGTGCGTCGAGCAACCCGCTTTTGGCGTCTTTCGCGGTGTTCTTCGGACTGCTGCTGTGGTTCAACCTGGTCTGTCGCGTCATCTTGCTGGCAGCCTCGTGGATCGCCGTCGGCATGAGCGACCGAGGCATCTCGCCCGTCACGTTCACCGCTGAGCAGCTCGAGCGGGATCGCGCCCGCACCGAATACCTGGCCCGCTTGAACTCGGCAGAAGCAGATGTGGCCGAGGCGCAGCACGAGTATGAGAAAGCACGCGGGCTCGGCAGGATATTCGCCAGCCGCCGGCTCACCAAGGCACATTCCCGGCTCGGCGCGATCGCCGCTGACCGCGCAGAGCTCGCGGAGCCGCCAACGCGCCTCGGCCGTGGCAACGACCGCCTTGACTAGGCTGCAGGCGTGGCGAAGGACGCGGGCGATGACACAGGTGCGGATGCCGACACAGGTGCGGATACGCACACAGCCGCGCCGACAGGCATCCGCCGTCTGATCGCTCGCGTCACCCGTATCGTGCACTGGGTGCAGGCGACCACTCCGATGCGGGCGTTCACGCGCTTCAGCGGCAAGCGAGGCGGGCTACTCGCGGCCGGAATGTCGTATCAGGCCTTGTTCGCGGTGCTCGCGGCGCTGTGGCTGGTCTTCGCCGTGGCCGGCCTGTGGCTGTCATCGAATCAGGAACTCTTGAAAGCACTGATCGAGCTGATCAATCAGGGTGTGCCTGGCCTGATCGGCGCGGACGGCGTCATCTCGGAGGCGGCGTTGTCGCGGCTCGCAGGAACCCTCGGCTGGACAGGCCTGATCGCAGCGATCGGACTGCTGTGGACGGCGATCGGCTGGCTCGCATCGACTCGCGAGGCGATTCGCACGATGTTCGACGTTCCCGACGACACTCTCAACGTGATCCTGCAGAAGCTGCGCGACCTGGGTCTCGCCCTCGGATTCGGCATTCTGCTCACCCTCGCTGCCGCCGTCTCCCTGCTCAGCACCTCGCTGCTCGGCACGGCGCTGAATTTCTTCGATGTTCCGGCCGACTCATTCTGGGCGACCTTTGCGGGTCGGGCAGTGAGCTTTGTCATCGTCGTTGCGCTGAACACGGTCACCCTCGCCACGATGTACCGCGTGCTGTCCCGGTTGGTCATCCCCTGGCGAGCGCTGTTGGCCGGCGCCGCAGCCGGCAGCGTTGCTCTGGCGGTTTTGAGCACCCTGAGCGGTCTGGTGCTGCGCGGTGCGAGCAACAATCCGCTCGCCGCGTCGTTCGCCGCGGTGCTCGGCCTGCTGATCTGGTTCAACCTGGTCTGCCAGGTCATCTTGATCGGGGCCGCGTGGATCTCCGTCGCGCTGGAAAGGCGGGGGCTTCCCGTCCACCGACCGGTCGCCAAGCGCCGTCGCCGAAAGCCTGCGGCAGCCGAGCTCGCACCTGAAACGGCAACGTCGGACGCCCCCCATAAACTGTAGGAATGGCCTCTTCCCACAAACCGCTCCGCATCGCCAGCGTCAACGTCAACGGCATCCGCGCCGCCTTCCGCAGGGGCATGGAGAGCTGGGTGAACAGCCGCGATGTCGACATCATCGCGTTGCAGGAGGTCCGCGCGTCGACCGAAGATCTTGAGGGCCTGTTCGGAGACGGCTGGCACATCCTGCATGACCCCGCGACGGCAAAAGGCAGGGCCGGGGTTGCGCTGGTCAGCCGAAGAGCGGCATCCGCTCACCGGGTCGAACTGGGTGCTGCCGACTTCGACAGCTCGGGCCGCTGGCTCGAGGCGGACTATGAGGTGAACGGCAGGCCCGTCACGGTCGTCAGCACGTACGTGCACTCCGGCGAGGCAGACACGCCGAAGCAGGTGGAGAAGTACAAGTTTCTGGACGCCATGATCGAGCGGATGCCCGCGCTCGCGGCATCCAATCCGCTGTCTGTCATCATGGGCGACCTGAACGTCGGCCACCGCACTCTGGACATCAAGAACTGGAAGGGCAACGTCAAGCGCGCCGGCTTCCTGCCGGAAGAGCGCGCGTACTTCGATCGGTTCTTCGGTGCGGAGGACGACCCTGCCTACAACGCGGGCGCCGGCCTCGGCTGGATCGACATCGGCCGCAAGTGGGCAGGCGAGACCGACGGGCCTTATACCTGGTGGTCCTGGCGCGGTCAGGCGTTCGACAACGACACCGGCTGGCGCATCGACTATCAGGCAGCCACCCCCGCCCTCGCAACACAGGTTGTGGACTATACGGTCGACCGCGCGGCCGCCTATGACCAGCGATGGTCCGATCACACACCTGTCGTCGTCGATTACGCGTTGTAGGGCAGCGATGCACGCGGGTCTCGATACGCCTGCTCCTTCGTCGCGGGCTACTCGACCAACGGGAGCTGCTCCTTCGTCGCGGGCTACTCGACCAATCGGGGAATCACAAACTTTTTCTAAGGACAACTCATGACTGACAAACCCCGGCTCTATTCGGGCATTCAACCATCCTCGGATTCGCTTCATCTGGGCAACTACATCGGCGCTCTGCTGCAGTGGAGGCAGTTGCAGCAGGAGAACGAGGCGTTCTTCTGCGTGGTCGACCTGCACGCCATCACGGTTCCGCAAGACCCGAACGAGCTCGCAGCCCACACTCGGCGCACGGCTGCGCAGTACATCGCCGCCGGCATCGACCCGTCGGCGTCGACGCTGTACGTGCAGTCACAGGTGCCCGCGCACGCGCAACTCGCCTGGATCCTCAACACGATCACCGGGTTCGGCGAGGCATCGCGCATGACCCAGTTCAAGGACAAGTCGGCGCGTTACGGTGCAGAAGGCACCACGGTCGGACTGTTCGCCTATCCAATGCTGATGGCCGCGGACATCCTGCTCTACGACAGCGAGCTGGTGCCGGTCGGCGAAGACCAGCGCCAACACGTCGAACTCACGCGTGACCTCGCCGAGCGTTTCAACTCGCGGTTCGGCCAGACATTCGTGATACCGGAGGCGGTGATTCAGAAGGAGACCGCACGTATCTACGACCTGCAGAATCCCACGTCGAAGATGTCCAAATCTGCCGATTCGCAGGCCGGGATCATCTGGCTGCTCGACGAGCCCGGCGTCACGCGCAAGAAGATCATGCGGGCGGTGACCGATAACGACGGCGCGGTGCGGTTCGACCGCGCCGCGAAGCCCGGCGTCGCCAACCTGCTCACGATTTACTCGGCATTGACCGGTCGCACGATCGCGACCCTCGAAGACGAGTACGCCAGCAAAGGTTACGGCGACTTCAAGAAGGACCTTGCCGATGTCGTTGTCGGCGAATTCGAGCCGGTGCGCGCCCGCGCGCTTGAGTTGCTGGCTGACCCGGCGGAGCTGGATCGCCTGCTCGGGGCCAACGCGGCGCGCGCATCCGCGGTGGCCGAGAAGACGCTCGCGACCGTTTACGACCGCGTCGGCCTGCTGGGCCGCGCCTGAGGATCGCGACACATGAAACCGATCGTGCTCTCCTCAGCACGACTCGAACTGAGAGCACCGGGCGTCGCCGACATTGACACGATCACGCAGTGTTGCCAAGACGCTGATGTGCAGCGCTGGACCACGGTGCCGTCGCCGTATTCGCGCGAAGACGCCGAACAGTTCGTGCGCGGAGTGGTCGAGCCCGGCTGGCGAATGGGCACCGGCGCGATCTGGGGCATCCGCACGGATGCACGGCAAGCGCTCGTCGGAATGATCGGCCTTCACGGAATCGCGCACGGCGGCGGGGAGCTGGGTTTCTGGCTCCGACCCTCCGCACGTGGTAAGGGAATCATGGGTGAGGCCGTGCAACTGGTCTGCGACTTCGGGTTCGCACCGGCCGCGAACGATGGCGACAGTGGCGCAGAGACTGCCGGACTCGGGCTGAGACGAATCCAATGGCATGCGATCGCCGGAAATGCTGCGTCTGCGACGGTCGCGCGGCGCGCCGGCTTCCAGTTCGAAGGAGTCAAACGCCTGGGCGGAGTGCAGCGCGGCACGCGCGTTGACGCATGGAGTGCAGGGCTGCTCTCCACCGATGACCGCACGCGAGCGACGGGTTGGCCGCCCGACACACTGGTCACGTCGTGATGACCACCCGCCGTCAGAGGGGCGCTTGCAAAACGACGGACATTTTCGGCGACACGCAGGCAGGTGTGCAATGACCAGCGGCGTGCCGCGAGATTCTCCGTCGTTTTCGAACGCCCCGAGTTCAAGGGCCCCGAGTTCGAAGGCACCAAGGTCAAATGACCCGAGGTTAAATGTCACGGGGCCGCAACTCGTTCTGTTCGACCTCGACGACACTCTGTTCGCCCATCGAGGGGCCATGGATGCCGGCATTCTTGAGTACTCGCGAGTGCTCGGCGGCCCATACACGGGAGGCGAGCCGGAGGCCGAGATCGCCTTCTGGACCGAGCTTGAAGAACGGCACTACCACTCGTATCTTGCTGGTGACCTCGATTACGAAGGCCAGCGAATCGCGCGTGCGCGCGACTTTGCCGCGCGACACGAGGTGGTGCTCGACGACGCTGCCGCATCCGCCTGGTACACCGAGTTCTTCACTCATTACATCGACAATTGGCGGCTGCAGGAGGACGCGCTGCCGTGCCTGGACCGCATGGCCGCGCGCGGCATCCGGATCGGTTTGATCACGAACGGCGATCTCGACTACCAGTTGCGCAAGATCGAGCGGGTCGGGCTGACGCCTCGCTTCGAACACATTGTCACCTCGGGTGCGTTCGGCATTGCAAAACCGGATGCGCGGATCTTCCAGCACGCCTGCGCTCTGTTCGGCGTCGAACCGGCCGACGCCGCGTATGTCGGCGACCGGCTGGCGACGGATGCGATCGGTGCAGCACGCGCCGGCCTCACCGGCGTCTGGCTCGATCGCGTCGGCGCAACGGTGGCGTCAGCAACCGCAGACGCAGCGGCGGCGGCCGCCGGAGTCATCCGTGTCACCTCGCTGGATGCCTTGCCCGCCGCGTTCGACCGGCGCTGAAGGCATCGCCGGTGGTTGAGTAGCCCGCGAGCAGGCGCCAAGACCAAGTGCCTTCCGCCGTACGGTGACGGGTCTCGATACGCGGCGCTCGTCCCTCGCGACGCTACTCGACCACCGGAGCGCTCAGGCGCCGGTGAATGTCGGCCGCCGCTTTTCAGGGAACGCTTGGAGCGCGACGCGGTGATCGAGCGACGCCGCAGTGCGCACCATCCCGCCGGCCTCAAACGCGAGCGCGTCATCAAGACTGGAGAATTCACTGTGGTTAACGGCTGCTTTGATCGCGCCCAAGGCCAGCGTCGGCCCGGCAGCTAACTCAGCGGCGAGGCGCGCGACTTCGCCCGCGAACTCCGCGTCCGGCACGACCGCGTTGACCAGTCCAAGCCGCAGTGCCTCCTCCGAGTCGACTGCCCGGGGCCGCAGCAGCAGGTCAAGCGCGCGTGCACGGCCTACAATGCGCGGCAGCGTCCACGAGATGCCGGTGTCGCAGGCCAAACCGACGTCAGCGAATGCCGTTGTGAGTTTCGCGGATGTCGCAGCGATGCGCAGATCACAGGCCAGCGCGATCGACAGTCCAGCGCCTGCCGCCGTGCCGTTCAGTGCCGCGATCACCGGCTTCGGCATGCTGGTGATCGCGCGCACGATCGGGTTGTAATAGTCGGCGATCGTGGCGGCGACCTCATCACCACTCGGATGCGCCGCGAATTCGGCCAGGTCTTGGCCCGCGCAGAACGCGCGCCCGGTGCCGGTGATGACCACGGCGCGCACCGCGGTGTCGTCCGCCGCGACCAGCAGGGAGTCTCGCAACCGGGTCTTCACCGCGGTCGTCAGCCCGTTCATCTTCTCTGGGCGGTTGAGCCGGATCGTCGTGACCGCTGCGTCGAACGTAACCACCACGTCTGCCGATGCCTGTGGTTCTGTCATGTTCACTGCTCTTTCACTCATGCGCTCGTCGTGCGCGTGCTGTGGCGGTCTGCTGCTCCAACGCCGAAGCCGCCTGATCGTATTGTTCGGCAAAGCGCGCGATCAGCTCTCGCGCCGACAATGAAGTGTGGATGGCGCCGATCACCCCGGATTGGCACTGCGCAGTCACAAGCTCCGACCCTGACGCGATGAACATCGGCGCGCACACGAGCGGCAGCGTCGGTGGTCGGGCGAGGATTTCGGGGAGAGCCATCCAGCATCCTTCGTTGTTACTTCACGTCGGCGTCGACCCAGCCGTATGTCTTCGTGACCGCCTTCTGCCAGCCGCGATACAGCCGATCGCGCTCCTCCACTGCCATCGTCGGCTCCCAGCGCTTGCCCTCGCGCCAATTCGCGCGCAACTCGTCGAGTCCGCTCCAGAAGCCGACCGCAAGGCCCGCCGCGTACGCAGCGCCGAGCGCCGTCGTCTCGGCCACCACCGGCCGCACGACCGGAATACCCAGGATGTCCGCCTGAAATTGCAGCAACAGATCATTGGATGTCGCCCCGCCGTCCACGCGTAACTCCGTCAGCGGGACGGCCGCGTCCGCGTTGGCCGCGTCCAGAACGTCGCGGGTCTGATACGCGATCGACTCGAGTGCCGCCCGGGCGATGTGCCCTCGATTCACGAAGCGGGTCAGACCGAGGAGTGCGCCACGGGCATCCGGTCGCCAGTACGGGGCGAACAACCCCGAAAACGCCGGCACGAAATACGCTCCCCCGTTGTCATCGACGCTGGCCGCGAGTTTTTCAATCTCGCTCGCGTGCGAGATCAGGCCGAGGTTGTCACGCATCCACTGGATGAGTGAACCGGTCACGGCAATCGAGCCCTCGAGCGCGTAGCGGGGTGCGTCATCGCCCAGCCGATAGGCGACGGTCGTCAGCAGTCCGCGCGGCGAGTGCACGATCTGCTCCCCTGTGTTGACGATGAGAAAGTTGCCCGTGCCATAGGTGTTCTTCGCCCCGCCGGCGTCGAACGCCGCCTGCCCGAACGTGGCCGCCTGCTGGTCTCCCAGGATGCCCGCAATGGGCGTTTCGCGCAGCAGGCTCGAGCTCTCGGCAATCCCGTAAATTTCGGACGATGACCGCACCTCTGGCAGCATCGACGCAGGCACATCGAAAACGTCGAGGATGTCCTGCCGCCAGGCCAGTGTGCGCAAGTCGAGGAACATCGTGCGAGACGCGTTCGTCACATCCGTGGCGTGCACCCCACCATCGGGCCCGCCGGTCAGATTCCAGAGCACCCAGGTGTCCGTCGTGCCGAACAACAGGTCACCCGCCTCCGCACGAGCACGCGCACCGTCGACGTTCTCCAGAATCCAGGCGATCTTCGTACCCGCAAAGTACGTGCTCAACGGCAACCCGACGACCTCGCGAAAGCGATCGACACCGCCGTCGGCCGCGAGCCGGTCGACGATCGCCTGCGTGCGCGTGTCCTGCCAGACGATCGCGTTGCACACCGGTTTGCCGGTGTTCTTGTCCCATACCACGGTGGTCTCGCGCTGGTTGGTGATGCCGACTGCTGCAATATCGTGCCGCGTGAGGTTCGCTTTGCCGAGGGCGCGACCGATGACCTCGCGCGTGTTCTTCCAGATCTCGAGCGGATCGTGCTCCACCCAGCCCGCGCGTGGAAAGATCTGCTGATGTTCCAGTTGCCCGGTCGCGACAATGGACCCGGCACGATCGAACACGATCGCACGCGTGCTCGTGGTGCCCTGGTCGATCGCGAGAACGTAGTTACTCACTTGGACAGCTCCTTCGATGGCCGGGCCTTCGATGGCCTGGTCATGTGCTCACCCTATAGAAGCTGTGGCGGTTGGCCGTGCAACGTATAGGTGCACACCGTGTCGCTCGGCCAGCAGCAACGTCGTTGTCTCGATCTCCACCTCGCGTATCGCTTCGTTCCAGCCGAGCACACCACCGGCGACGGATGCGAGCTCCTCGAGCAGCGCCCGTGTAACCCGCCCCGTGAAGGCCAGGTTCGTTCTCCGCAGCACCAGATCGGTCAGGTGCACGACGTGCTCCGCGCGCACGATGTGCCCGACCTCGCGCACGCCGAAATCGGGCGCGTGCGTCAACGGCGCGTCCGGCAGCATCCCGCCGTCCCATCCGACGGATGCCTCGATCACCGCGGCCGCCTTCGTACCATACCGGGCGAGCAACTGCTCGGCCCGCTCACGGCCGATCTCGTCGGCGTGAGCTGCGATCCATACCGCGTGCGCGGCATCCGTTGTAGGAAATCCGACGCCGCCGCCGATCGGCAACCCGGCCGTGCTGCGCCCCCGAGTGCGCCCGAGCAGTTCGAGCGCTTCGTCGCCGAGCCGTTCCGCGAGCGCTCGGAACGTCGTCCATTTTCCGCCGACCAGACTCAGCACCGTCACGCCAGGGGCTGCCGGCGCGGTGTCGCGCTCGATGCGATAGTCGCGGGAAACGAAACCCGGCTGCGTGTCGTCATGCTTCGGCAGCGGGCGGATGCCGGCGAACCGGAACACGATATCCTCGCGTTTCACACTCACCGTTGGGAACACGTGGCGGATGAGTTCGAAGAAATAGTCGACTTCGGCTTCTGTGCACACTGCGGGAGCCTGCACATCTGCCTCGAGATCCGTGGTGCCGACGAGCACGCGGCCGTTCAGCGGGTAGATCAGCACGATGCGCCCGTCGCTGTGTTCGAAGAACAGCTCGCGGCCGTTGCACGCTGCAAGCAGCTCGGGGTTGTCCAGAACGATGTGCGAACCTTTCGTGCCGCCCATGAACGCCGTCTCGGCGCCGAATGCGCCGTTGGTCAGATCGGTCCACGGGCCGCTCGCGTTGATGACGACTTCTGCGGTGACGCGGAAAGTCTCGCCGGTGAGTGCATCGCGCAGCTGCACACCGTCGCCGTCCAGGCCGATCGCCTCGACATAGTTGGCGGCGCGTGCGCTGCCCGCGCTGCCGGCGCTGCCCGCGGCGTCCAGCCCGTCCTGCAGCACGTCCAGCGCCAGCCGTTCCGGATCGTGCACTGAAGCATCGAAGTAGGTCGCCGTGTATTTCACGGCGGGGTTGAGCTGTGGCAATTCCGTCAGCGAGCGCCGCTTGCCGCGGAAAGCGTGTCGGGGCAAGCGACCGCCGTCGCGCGAGAAGGAGTCGTAGAGCACCAGGCCGGTCTTGATCAGGGCGGCGCCGCGTTCACTCGGTTTGCCGGAGGCGTGGGTGATGAAGCGCAGCGGGGCAGCCAGCAGCCCTGCGAATGTCGAGAAGATCGGCACCGTTGTCTTCAGTGGTTTGACGTAGTGCGGCGCCGTCGCAAGAAGTCCGTTGCGCTCCTGCACGGATTCCTTCACGAGCCGGAACTCGCCGTTCTCCAGATATCGGATGCCGCCGTGAATCATGTGCGACGACGCTGCGGATGCGCCCGAGCACCAGTCGCTGCGCTCGACGAGCACCACGTCAACGCCCTGCAGGGCGAGATCGCGAAACGTGGCGATCCCGTTGATGCCCCCGCCCACGATCAGGACCTCTGCTCGCGGTCGCGACCGTAGTGCATCCATCGAACGTGCGCGCGAGCCGCTCTCGTCCGCATCCGCCGGTTCCTGATGGCCCCGCATCGTTATGCTCCGCTCTCGTGTGCTTCGCCGCTTGCATCGCAGCGATTTCTCTGACTGAATAGATCGTGAGCACGTTTGCACGTTCGGTCAAGCATGCTGCACATATGTGCACTCAGAGGGCACGGGAATGCGAATCGATCGAGAACAACAGGCGAATTCTTCGACTCGCGTTCAGGACGCCCTGCACGCCGCGCAGCTGTACTACATGCAAGATCTGACGATGGATGCGATCGCGCGCGAATTGCGCACGTCGCGTTCCTCGATTTCCCGGCTGCTGAGTTTCGCCCGCAGTACGGGGCTGGTCGACATCCGCATTCAGTCACCGCTCGGCGCACCGGGCCGGCTGGAGAACGAGTTCATGCTGCGCTACTCTGTCGCCGCTCAGATCGTTCCGGTTCCGGATCAGACCAGTGACGTCGACAGGCTCGAGCGCGTGGCGATCTCCGCTGCACGGATTCTCGGCCGATACTTCGACTCGAACATGATCATGGGCGTCGCCTGGGGGTCGACGGTCAGCGCGATCAGCAGGCAGCTGACCGCTAAGCAGACGCACAATTCGCAGATCGTGCAGCTGAACGGCGCAGCGAACTATCGCACGACCGGCATCCTGTATGCCAGTGAGATCCTCAGCCGATTCGGGGAGGCCTACGGGGCGTACGTGCAGCAGTTTCCGGTTCCAGCGTTCTTCGACGACCCGGAAACGAAACGGGCGCTGTGGCGCGAGCGCAGCATCCGCCGAGTGCTCGACATTCAGGCGCACATGGATGTCGCACTGTTCGGCCTGGGCTCGCCCTCAGCCGAGGTGCCCAGCCATGTCTTCAGCGGCGGCTATCTCAACCGAGAAGATTTTCGTTCACTGGCCAAACAGGGTGTGGTCGGTGATGTCGCGACCGTGTTCTACCGTATCGACGGGTCTTACAGTGACCTTCTGCTGAATGCCCGATCGTCCGGGCCGGATCTCGGTCTGCTACGCCGCGTGGCTCGCCGAATCTGCGTCGTCTCGGGCAAAGCGAAGCTGGCCAGCCTGCGCGGAGCCCTGAACGCCGGCATCGTCACAGACTTGATCGTGGACGAGGGGACGGCGCACGCCCTGATCGAGTCTGAGGCGTAGCGCCGCAGCCGGCAGCTCTCGTGAGTTGCTCTCGCGGTGCTACCCACGGATGTGGTGCCACCAGTCACCCGATCACGCGAATACGGCAGCGAAGGCCAGGTGCCTTGGCGAGCTTTTTGTCGCCCGTGACCAACACGACCTCCAGAAGTTCTGCGAGGGCGACGTATGCGGCGCCGTAAAGCGTCAGATTCTCACGAAGAGCCCAGCAACGCGTGAGCAGTGCCCGATGTGACACCCGCTGAAGCGGCAAGACGTCGAGGTCTCTCAACGCGAGGTCCGCCTTGCGAGGGTCAAGCTGTCCGGTCGAAACGTGCCGTCGCCAGACGGAAGCCACTTCGAGGTCGATCAGTTCGGGCGCGATGAGCGTCTCGCCGCGCAAGACGTCTCGCGCGGCGTCTCCATCGGACGTGTCGTCCGCGAGCGCGGGAGCCAGAACGCTGGCGTCAACGACGATCACGTTCCTCCCTCAGCAGCTCGGCCGCCGCAGCAATCGGCACACGTCCACCGGCTCTGCCGCCTGCACGGTCGAGGATCTCCTCGAGAGTCGGGGCAGCTGCGTCTTGGACCAATTTGCTTCGGAGATATTCCTGAAGCGATTGATGGGCTGCCGCAGCACGCTGACGCAACACTGCGTGGGTGCGCTCTGGAACATTCTTGATTTGTATGCTGGGCATGGCTCCATTATGGCGCCACGGGCGCCAATGAGCAATCGCTCTACCGTGGTGAATCGTGACGCTCAACATTGGCGGGCTCGGCTCCGCCCTGTGCAGAAAGCGATCGGGCGCAGAAAGCGATCGGACGCAGAAAGCAACCCGGCGCAGAGAGCAAAGCACCACCGGAGACGCCGGAATAAACGATGCGGCCCGGCGTTGATTAGACTGTGCATAAGCAAACGTGCTCCGGGGTCGGTGAAAGTCCGAACCGGCGGTGATAGTCCGCGAACTCTGCGCGACCATGGTCTCGCAAGGTTGAGCCGGTGAAATTCCGGCACCGACGGTAATGAGTGAATGCCTTACGAGGCATCCGCTCTCAGTCCGGATGGGAGGAAGCACGCACGCACGAACGGCGCCCGCCGACTCGTGCGTGAGCGGCGATCTGCCGAACCAGCCCCGGAGCCCGTCTCAGACAACCTGACGGAGACCGGATGAGCAGCGAGCGCTACGACGTGGCGATGCGCCGTGCGCTCGAGCTCGCCTCTCGCGGACCGGACCGCGGTGTCAATCCCCGCGTGGGCTGCGTCATTGTGGACACCTCGGGCACCGTCATCGCAGAGGGCTGGCATCAGGGCGCCGGCACGCCGCATGCCGAGGTCGCCGCACTGCAGTCGATTGGAAGCGATGACGCACGCGGGGCAACAGCGATCGTCACCCTCGAACCGTGCAACCACACCGGGCGAACCGGACCGTGCAGCGAAGCACTGATCGCGGCGGGCGTCGCTCGCGTCGTCTTCGCAGTATCCGACCCCGACCGCGCAGCCGCGGGCGGAGCCGCCCGTTTGCGCGAAGCCGGAGTCGAGGTGATTTCGGGGGTTCTCGAGGCAGAGGCGACCGCATTCCTCGGCGACTGGCTTATTGCCGCCCGCCTCGGCCGCCCGTTCATCACCCTCAAATGGGCCAGCAGCCTGGACGGCCGCACCGCGGCGGCCGACGGGTCAAGCCGGTGGATTACCGGAACGGCCGCGCGGCAACGCGTGCACGAGCAGCGCGAAGCATCCGATGCAATCATCGTCGGCACTGGAACCGTCCTCGCTGACGACCCAGCGTTGACCGCCCGCGGCGACGGCGGCGAACTCCTGCCGCGGCAACCCGTGCCGGTGATCATCGGGCACCGCGAGATTCCGGCGGATGCCGCTGTGCGACGTCACCCACGCACGCCGGTCTTCGCGCGCAGCCACGACCTCGACGCGCTTCTTGCCGACCTGCGGCACCGGGGCATCCGGCGTGCGTTTGTCGAAGGCGGCCCGACCCTCGCCAGCGCCCTGGTGTGCGCCGGCCTCGTCGACGAATACCTGATCTACCTGGCACCGACGCTGCTCGGCGGAGACCGCATGGCGCTGGGCGACATCGGCGTTCGCACCATCACAGAACAGCACCGACTGGAGTTCTCCGCGATCGAACAACTCGGCCACGACCTGCTCGTCGTCGCGCGGCCGGTGGCGAGCCGACCAACGGCCCCAGCAGACCAGACAGACCAGACAGACCCAGCAGACATGACAGACCCAGCAGACACGACTGACCAGACAAGAGGTGCCTAACCGTGTTCACCGGAATCATCGAAGAGGTCGGCGAGATCACCGACGTGCAGCGCACGGCAGACGCCGCACGGATCACCGTGCGCGGCCCGCTCGTCGTCTCGGACGCCCGTCACGGCGACTCGATCTCAGTCAGCGGCGTCTGCCTGACCGTCGTCGACCACACCGCAGACAGCTTCACCGCCGACGTCATGGCGGAGACACTCACGATGAGCACTCTCGGCACCGCGGCTATCGGCCGCCGGGTCAACCTTGAGCGGGCTGCCGCCGTCGGCGACCGCATCGGCGGCCATATCGTGCAGGGGCACATCGACGGCACCGCGCGCATCCTCTCGACGACGGATGGCGGCGCCTGGCGCATTGTGCGACTGAGCCTCGCCGCTGAGCTGGCACCGCTGGTCGTGCGCAAGGGGTCGATCGCGATCGACGGCATCTCGCTGACGGTCAGCGCCGTCGGCGCCGATTCGGATGCCCCCGGTCTGCGCGACGCCTGGTTCGAGGTCTCCCTCATCCCCGAAACGCTGACGGCCACCACGCTCGGGGAAGGCGTCGTCGGCGACGCCGTCAACATCGAGACGGACATCCTGGCCCGCCACGTCGAACGGATGCTTTCGGTCGGCGCGCTCGCGTCGTCACCGATCAGCGCCACGGCAGGCGCCCACGCCACAGCGCTCACCAACGTCACACCCCTTATCAGCGACACCGCGCTTACGAACGACACAGCAGAATCCGACCGCTATCACGCAAGGAGCGAGAAATGAGCCTCGCAACAATCCCCGAAGCCCTGGCGCAGTTGCGCGCTGGGCGACCGGTCATCGTCGCAGACAACGAGAGCCGCGAGAACGAGGGTGACGTCATCCTCGCAGCAGAGTTGGCATCGCAGGAATGGATCGCCTGGACGGTGCGCAACACCTCCGGTTTTCTCTGCGCACCGATGACAAACGAACGCGCCGATTTTCTCGGTTTGCCCGTGATGGTCGTCGACAACGAAGACGTGCTCGGCACGAACTACACGGTCAGCGTGGACGCTGCGGACCGGCTGAGCACCGGCATCAGCGCAGCGGACCGCGCCCACACACTGCGGGTTCTGGCCGATCCGGCTGCAACGGCAACCAGCCTGCACCGCCCCGGCCACATCCTGCCGCTGCGCGCACGCGACGGCGGTGTGCGTGAACGCGGCGGCCACACCGAGGCCACCGTCGACCTGCTCAAACTGGCGAACCTGACCCCGGTCGGTGTGATCGGCGAGATCGTCGCTGACGACGGCGAGATGATGCGCCTGCCGGAACTGATCGAGTTGGGCGAGAGGGAGAGCATCCCAGTCATCACGATCGAAGCGTTGATCGAGTATCTTGACGCAATGCACGGGGACACTCCCGTCGGAGTCACACCGGTCGAGGCGATTCCGGAATCCGCGCGGGTGATCTTCGAGGTCGAGACCACCGTGCCGACCACGCACGGGCCATTCAAGATCAGGGCGTATCGCGACCGAATGACCGGTGCAGACCACGTGGCGATCGTCGCAGGCGACACGTCCGCGACCGGCATGCTGGTGCGCGTGCACTCGGAGTGCCTCACCGGCGAGGCATTCGGCTCACTCAAATGCGAGTGCGGGCCGCAGTTGAACGCGGCCCTCGACACGATCCAGCGCGACGGCGGGGTCGTCGTCTACCTGCGCGGGCACGAGGGTCGTGGCATTGGACTGATCAACAAGCTGCGCGCATACAAACTGCAAGAAGAGGGGCTCGACACCCTCGACGCGAACCTCGCGCTCGGCCTGCCGATCGACGCGCGTGACTACGGCGCGGCATCCGCAATTCTGGAGGACCTCGGCATTCACTCCGTGCGGTTGCTGACCAACAACCCGGAAAAGGCACGCCAGTTGCAGGCGCACGGAACCGCCGTCGAGCGGATGGTACCGCTGATCGTCGGCGCCGGCGCTGAAAACGAGCACTACCTGGAGACCAAACGAGACCGGATGGGGCACACCCTGCCCTTTCCGCTCACCACCACGATCGCCCCGGAAGGAACACGCGCATGAGCGGAGCAGGAGCACCCACCGCAGCAGAACCCGCAGACGGAACGGGACTGCGCGTCACCGTGGTCGCAGGAACCTGGCACGAGCAGATCGCAACCGGCCTGCTCGACGGCGCTACGCGGGCGCTGACCGCCAGCGGTGCGTCCTTCGACGTGCTGCGCGTGCCCGGCAGTTTTGAGCTGCCTGTCGTCTGCAAGGCGGCCCTGGAATCCGGGGCGGATGCCGTTGTCGCCCTCGGCGTGATCATCCGCGGCGGGACTCCGCACTTCGACTTCGTCGCCTCGGCAGCGACGGATGGCCTGACCCGTGTCGCGTTGGACACCGGAAAACCGGTCGGCTTCGGCGTGCTCACCCTGGACGACGAGCAGCAAGGCCTTGACCGCGCCGGCTTCGCAGGATCGAAGGAAGACAAGGGCGCAGAAGCAGCCAACGCGGCAGTGGCGACCGCGCGCATCCTGGCGTCGGTGCGCGACCAAACGCGCTAGCGTTGGGCCATGATGAATCGACGGAGGCTCGCCCTCATCGCCATCATCGTGATCGTCGTATTCGTCGTGTTCTCGGTCGGCACGACGCTGCTGTTCAACCTGCGATAGGCCAAGAGTGCGCACGGCTGTGCGGACCCAACAGCCGCACGGAGGATTCGGGCTACGGCTTCCAGACCATCAGCACGACGACGGCCAGCAACAGGAGCGATGCGATTCCCGAGCCGGCGGCGATCGCGGGGTACCTGCTGGCGGCTGGCGCTGCATCCGCTGCGCTGCCGGACCCGGCTGGCGCCCCGGCGGTGCCCGATGTCTGCAGCGCGGCCGCTGCCTTGCGCATGGTAGGAACGACAAGCACCAGACTCAGGATCAGCGCGATCGCGTAGAGCACGATCGACAGCCAGATCCAGGTACTGGCGAACGTCGGAATATGCTTCCCGCTCGCCATGCCGAGGACGCCAAAGCCAAACACGACGACGAGCAGTGACAGCAGGGTGAACAGGTTGGTCGACTTCGCGAGCCGGGCAACTTGAGCGCCATCGCCGGCTCGCACCGAGCGCATGGCGGTCATCGGAAGTATGGCCATCGGCCCGACGATGAAGACGGCACCAGCCACGTGAAGAATTGAAAGTACTGTATCCATCGCACCAGCCTAACGAACCCGCCCTCTCGTGCTTCACCCTGGTGCCGGCGGGTGATCATTCTCCGCGAACGGTCGAACAGGAATAGTGTGTCTACCGCATCCATTCGATGAAGTCCGCAGGAGTTTCTCTCATGACGACCCCCTTGTCCGCGACAGTCGTTCCGTCCCAACCGGCCAACCCGCGCGGTCGCGTGATCCTCGCGAGCATGATCGGCACGACCATCGAGTTCTACGACTTCTACGTCTATGCGACGGCAGCCGTGCTCGTGTTTCCGCATTTGTTCTTTCCTACCGGCAACCCGACGACGGCGCTTCTGGCGTCGTTCGCGGTGTTCGGAGCGGCCATGGTGGCCCGCCCGATCGGCGCGATCTTCTTCGGCCACATCGGTGACACACACGGACGCAAGGTCACGCTGGTCGCCTCACTGATGACGATGGGCATCGCGACGTTTCTGATCGGTTTCCTGCCCACCTATGCGCTCGCGGGCTGGTTCGCCCCGCTGTTGCTGGTCATCCTGCGGCTGGCGCAGGGCTTCGCGCTCGGCGGAGAGTGGAGCGGTGCAGCCCTCGTCGCGACAGAGAACGCCCCGGCCGGCAAACGCGCTTGGTATGGCACATTCCCGCAACTCGGCGCCCCGCTCGGCTACATCGTCGCGAACGGCCTGTTCCTCGTGATCGCCGCCGTGCTTCCCGGCACCGGCGGCGCTCCGTCGGATGCGTTCCTCGCCTGGGGCTGGCGGGTTCCGTTCTGGTTCTCGGTAGTCATGGTCATCATCGGCGTGTGGGTGCGGCTGCACCTGGTCGAAAGCGCTGCGTTCACCGACACCGTGAAGAGGGGCAAGGTCAAGAAGTTGCCGCTTGCCGCGGTGCTAAAAGACAACTGGCGTCAGCTGATCCTCGGCACCTTCTTCATGCTGGCCACCTATGTGCTGTTCTACCTGATGACCACGTTCGTCTTGAGCTATGGAACCTCGGCTACGGATGCCGCGCTTCCGGGCCTCGGCTACAACTACACGACATTCGTCATCATGTCGATCGTCGGCGTTGTGTTCTTCGGAGCGTTCACCATGCTCTCCGGCCCCTGGGCCGATCGGTTCGGGCGACGCAAAACCCTGATCTGGGTGACGATCTGCATCATCGTGTTCGGGTTCCTGTTCGTGCCGATGCTCGGCGCCGGTTTCGTCGGCGTGATGCTGTTCCTGATCCTCGGCTTCACCCTGATGGGCGCGACGTTTGGGCCCATGGGCGCCCTGCTGCCCGAACTGTTCCCGACCAACGTGCGTTACACCGGCTCGGGCATCTCATACAACGTCAGCTCGATCCTCGGCGCAGCGGTCGCACCGTTCATCGCCGTCGCTCTATGGTCTGCGGGCGGCGGCAGCCCGTTCTGGGTCGGCCTCTACCTCTCGGCAATGGCCGTGCTGACCCTCGTGGCGCTCCTGATCAGCCGCGAGACCAAAGACGTCGACATCGACACCTGACTGCCCTCCCCCTCCCTCCCCGTCGCCTCTGCCGCTGAGGTGCGGAAATGGGTTGGTCGGGGCGAGGTGCGCGAGGGTGGGTTAATCCAGGAAGAGGGTGCGCAGGCGACGGGTGGTCAGGATCAGACCCAGCACAATCATCACCACGAAGTAGAGCACGTGCCAGAGCAGCGCCACATTCACGACGCCCGTGGTCAGGCCGCGGATCAACTCGACGCCGTGCCACAGTGGCATCGCCTGAATAATCCATTGGATCGCGGGCGGATACACGCTGAGCGGAAAGAACGTGGCCGACAGCAGGAACATCGGCAGCATGATGAAGTTGATCCAGTCCATTTGCTGAAATGTCTTCATGTAGCTGGTGATCCCCATGCCGAAACTCGCGAACCCGAACGCAATCAACAGCACAGCGGGCAACGCCAGCAGCGCCCACCACGACAGATTCAACCCGATCGCCTGCATGACGATCATGAATCCGATCGCGTAGATTCCGCCACGCGCCAGGGCGAGCAGAATCTCGCCGAGCGCGACATCCAGCGGTCCGAGCGAGGTGGACAGCATGCCCTCGTACAGCTTCGCGAACCGCATCTTGAAGAACACGTTCCAGGTCGAGTCGTAGACAGCACCGTTCATCGCGGCCGTCGCCAGCAGTGCAGGCGCGATGAAAGCCGCATACGGAATTGGTCGGCCATCCGCAACGGCCACCGTGCCGACCAGGGACCCAAGCCCGATACCGAGTGAAAGCAGGTAGAAGATCGGCTCGAAGAAGCCGGAGAGCATCACCAGCCAGTTGGTGCTGCGCGTTGCCAGCCAACCTCGCTGCAGCACCGACGTCGCGTTGCCGGCATAGAGCGATTTCAGCGGACGCCCCGCACGAACGGATGCCGTCAGCGGCGCGGACGCATCGACCTGCGTCTTGCCTGTCACCGGCTCAACCCCGTCATTAGCTCAACCCCGCCATCGGCTCAACCCCGTCATTTGTCCATCCCGTCATTTGTTCAGCCGCTTCGCCGCGATCCGGCGCGACCACAGCCATCCGCCCGCGACGAGCGCGAGCAGATAGCCGGCGTGCACCAGGGTGAGCCAGAGCGGTTCCTGCAGCCCGTATGCGAAGACGCGCGATAGTTCTGTGCCGTGCCAGAGCGGGGAGATCCAGCCAATCCACTGCAAATAGACGGGCATCACCGACAGCGGAAAGAACGTGCCGGAGAACAATGTCAGCGGCAGCAGCACGAAACGCATCAGCATGGCAACCTGACCGCTATCCTGCTCGATGGTCGCAATGTAGGCCATCTCCGGCGTGCCGAACGCGAGCCCGGTCAACACTGCAACGAAGATCGCGATGAACCCCCAGGGCGAGGGAACGGCACCGAACAGCAGCATGAAAACGTAGTAGATCACGCAGGTGCCCAGCAGCCGCGCGATCACCGAGTAGACGATGCCGTCGATGATCTGCCCCGGACTGATCGGCGCGGCGTTCATGCCGAAGAAGGTTGGATTCCATTTGAAACCGAGCAACACCGGGTAGGTGAACTCTTCGGATGCCGCCGTCATCGACGCCGTCGCGAGCAGCGCCGGGGCGATGAAGACGAGATAGCTCACCCCGTTCATCGACTGCGCGCCCATGTTGTTACTGACCAGGCTGCCGAGCCCGACCCCCATCGCGAACAGATACAGGAACGGGTTGCCGATGCCCGTGACCAGCACCGTCTGCAGGTACGAACGCATCACGCGGAAGCGGTGCTCGGCGACATACCAGGCACCGAACCGGCGCGGTTTCATGCCGGCCGCGACGGCGCGCTGCGCGTTGCTCGCGGGCGGCGCTGCCTGCAGATGCGGGTCTCGATACGGGTCTCGATACGGGTCTCGATACGGGTCTCGATACGGGTCTCGATACGCTCGCTGGCGCTCGCTACTCGACCACCATCTTTGGCGCTCGCTACTCGACCACCATCTTGGACGCTCGCTACTCGACCACCGGGACGGATTCGTCATTCGATCAGGCTCCGCCCGGTCAGGCGCAGGAACACATCCTCCAGGCTCGATCGCCGCACCAAGCTTGTGATCGGCTGAAGCCCACGTTCCGTCACCCGCTTCAACGCGGCCTCGCCGTCTGCGTCATAGACGAGGATGCGGTCGGGCAGCACCTCGATCCGGTCACCGATGTCGGTCAACCGGGTCGCAACCTCGGCATTCTTCTGGGATCCGAATCGCAGTTCGAGCACTTCGCGCGAGGAGTACTGACGGATCAGCGCGGCCGGTGCGCCCTCGGCCATGATCGTGCCGTGGTCGACAACGACCAGCCGATCACACAGCTGCTCTGCTTCGTCCATGTAGTGAGTGGTCAACACGAGCGTGGTGCCCTGCTCCTTGAGCCGGAACAGGCGATCCCAGAGAATGTGTCGCGCCTGCGGATCCAAACCGGTCGTCGGCTCGTCGAGCAGCAGGATCTTGGGGTCGTTGATCAACGCACGCGCGATCGTCAAGCGTCGCTTCATTCCGCCGGAGAGATCGTCGACTTTCGACTTCGCCTTGTCTTCCAGCTGAGCGAACGCGAGCAACTCATCAGCACGATGCCGCACCCGGCGGATCGGCAGGCCGAAGTAGCGACCGTAGACGATCAGGTTGTCGCGCACCCGCAATTCAGTGTCGAGGTTGTCGGCCTGCGGCACGACCCCGAGCTGAGAGCGGATCTCCGGACCGTAGGCATTCGGGTCCAGGTCGAGGATGCGCAGCTCACCGCTTGTTCGCGTGGAAACGGCGCCGACCATGCGCATCGTCGTGGACTTTCCGGCGCCGTTGGGGCCGAGCAAGCCGAACGACTCCCCCGGTGCGACCTCGAAGGAGATTCCGTCGACGGCGGCGAAGTCTTTGAACTTCTTGACGAGGTTTGTGGCGGTGATGACGGGCGCTGACACAGTTCAAAACTGTAGTCGTCGCCCCCGACAATCGCAGCGGATGCCGGTGGCCGGCACCGCGCACTCGGCACCGCGTGCGTCCGTTCAGAACGCGCTGATACCCGCGCCGATCAGCACGATGCCCACGATGAACATGACGGAAGCGATGAGTGCGGAGTTATGCGCGACCAGCCACTCGTGCAAATTCTCCAGCGGCCCGTCGAGCTTCGACGCCGCGATCAGATAGGCGATCACCGGAATCAGCACAGATGACGCCGCAACGATCACGAAAACACTCGTGCTGATCGCCAACTGCCAGAACTCAAGGCCCGCGGCGCCCATGATCAGCCCGCCTGAGATGAGAAGCAGAAGATTCTTCGGCTTGGCGACCGCGAACACCAGACCGAATATTCCGGCATGCGCGACCGTCAGGGAGTCGATCGCGTTCAGCCAACCCGGAAGTCCGGCTTCTTCACCTTCACCCGGCCGGGTGCGAAGCTGACCGGCTGCAAGCAGCACCAGCGCGACGCCGATCACGACCGCGATGACACCGAAGATGACGGGCGCTGCTGCAGGAGAGGTGGCCGGGATGATGGACTCCAACGCGGTGAACGCGACGACGCCGATAAGGATGCCTAACAGCCATCCGATCAGAAACGCGACGCTCTTTCCCTTGCCGTCGGGAGAACGCAGCATCACAATCACAGCGATGATCGGAACCGGGCTGAGCGCTATCGCCAACGCACTGGGCAAGACAGCACCGATGACCTCATTCACGCCGGTGTTCTCCTCGTCGTCGGATCTGCAACCCCCGCAACGGCTGCGATCGGCATCCGTCGGGTTTCCCGGAGGTCCCGTGACGATAATGGTACTGCCGTCGCACTCCAACGCGACGCGGCGCAGCGGCAACTTCCACTCCCCCGACACACTGCTGCGCTCCCGAGAGATTGTTCCGCCCCGAGAGAACACGAAGAAGACCTATGAGCCAATCGACCGCTCCTCGCGCGTCGCATCGCCGCCGCGCCGAAAGCCCGGCCGGGCCGCGCGCGAAGTTCAGCCAGCTGCTGCCGTACCTGTTCGAACACAAGGGCGTGCTGGCCGTCGTCGTCGTGCTGAGCGTGCTCGGCGCCGCCGCGAGCCTTGCCCAGCCGCTCCTGGTCAGTCAGGTGATCTCGATCGTGCAGGCCGGAAACCCGCTCGGCGGGCTCGTCTGGGCGCTTATCGCCCTGGTGATCATCTCTGGGCTGATCTCCGGTTACCAGCACTACCTGCTGCAACGCACGGGCGAAGGCGTGGTGCTCTCTTCACGCCGCCGGCTGGTCGGCAGGATGCTGAACCTGCCGATCAGCGAGTTCGACACTCGCCGCACCGGCGATCTCGTCTCCCGCGTCGGCAGTGACACCACACTGCTGCGCGCGGTACTGACCCAGGGTCTGGTCGAGGCGATCGGCGGCTCACTGACGTTCATCGGCGCCCTGGTCGCGATGCTCATCATCGACCCCGTGCTACTCGGCCTGACGGTCCTCGTGATCGCGGTCTCAATCGTCGTCGTGGTGACGTTGTCCCGTCGCATCCGGGTGGCCAGCCTGAAGGCGCAGACAAAGGTCGGCGACCTGGCGGCATCCGTCGAGCGTGCGATCACCGCGGTGCGCACCATCCGCGCGGCCGGCGCAACCGAGCGCGAGATCGCTGGCGTCGACGCCGACGCGCTCGGCGCGTGGAAGATGGGAATCCAGGTCGCGAAAATCTCGGCTCTCGTCGTGCCTGTGGCCGGGATCGCGATGCAGGTGTCGTTCCTGGTCGTGCTCGGCGTCGGCGGCTACCGGGTCGCCAGCGGCGCGATCACGGTCGCGAACCTGGTGGCGTTCATTCTGTTCCTGTTCATGATGATCCTGCCCTTGGGCCAAGCGTTCGGCGCGGTCACGAGTGTGAACGCCGCACTGGGGGCGCTCGGCCGCATCCAGGAGATCGTCGACTTGCCGAGCGAAAGCCAGTTCGATCGCGCCATCGCACCCGATGTGGCGATCATCGTCGGACCGGCGAACGGCTCCGTGAATCCTCATACAGCGGCGATCGCACTCGAGAACGTCCACTTCGCATACGCGGCGCCCGCGAAGCCGCTTGCGGATGCCGCCGCGGATGCGCCCGCCCGGCTCGCCGATGCCAGCCCCAGCGCCGTAGATTCCAGCGCCGTAGCTTCCAGCGCCGTAGCTTCCGTCGCCGCCCATTCCGTCGCCGCCGACTCCGTCGCCGCGTCTTCCGTCGCCGCGTTCGAAGGACACGACATCGTCGCGGAGGCCGAGGAGGCTGCCGGCATCGGGTCAACCCGGTCGAATCGCGACGCGGTCACGGGCGCACCGCGCCGGAGCCGCGAACGCCAGCACACTGCGGTGCTGCGCGGGGTCACGTTCGAGGCACCGCGAGGCAAGCGCACGGCGCTGGTCGGGCCATCCGGTGCCGGGAAAAGCACGATCTTGGCGTTGATCGAACGGTTCTACGATCCGGCGTCAGGGGTGGTGCGTTTGGGCGGGTTGGACATCCGCACGCTCGAACGCACGGCGCTGCGGGCACAGATCGGCTACGTGGAGCAAGACGCGCCCGTGCTCGCCGGCAGCCTGCGCGACAATCTCACGCTCGCCGCAGAAGACGCGACCGATGCGCAGTGCATCGATGTGCTGCATGCCGTGAATCTGACCGAGGTGCTCGAACGCAACCCGGCGGGCCTGGCCGCACCGGTCGGCGAGGGTGGCATCATGCTTTCCGGCGGTGAACGTCAGCGCCTGGCGATCGCCCGAGCGCTGCTGGCAGCCCCTCCGATCCTGCTTCTGGACGAGTCGACCTCGAGCCTGGACGGCAGAAATGAGCAGTTGATGCGTGAGGCGATCGATGCTGTGGCTGTCGATCGAACGCTGATCGTGATAGCACACAGACTGTCGACCGTCGTCGACTCCGACCAGATCGTCGTCTTAGACCACGGCGAGGTCATCGGGGTCGGGACGCACTCGGAACTTGTGGTCTCGACACCCCTGTACCGCGACCTCGCAAAGCATCAGTTGCTGGTCTGAGCCCGCCGTCACGGCGCGAGATGAGATGAGGACGACATCATGACCGACTACGGACACGATTTGCAATTCGGGGTCTTCATCACCCCGATGAACAAGCCCGTGCTGCACGCCGTCGAGCTGGCAACGGTCGCGGACCGCGCAGGCCTCGACCTGGTGACCTTCCAGGACCACCCGTATCAGCCGCGCTTCCACGACACGTGGACTCTGCTGTCGTTTGTGGCGGCGCTCACCGGGCGCATCCATCTCGGCCCGAACGTGGCCAACCTTCCGCTGCGGCAGCCGGCCCTGCTTGCCCGGAGCGCTGCCAGTCTCGACCTGCTCAGCGGCGGCAGGCTCGAACTCGGCCTCGGTGCCGGCGGCTTCTGGGATGCCATCGTGGCCATGGGCGGTCGCCGGCTGACCCCAGGGCAATCGGTTGAGGCCCTCGAAGAGGGCATCAGCATCATCCGTGACATCTGGCGAGCCGACCAGCCGGGTGGTGTTCACATCAGGGGCGAGTACTACACGGTGGACGGAGCCAAGCGCGGGCCGACCCCCGCCCACGACATCGGCATCTGGGTGGGCGCATACAAGCCGCGCATTCTGCGGATGACCGGTCGCGCGGCAGACGGCTGGCTGCCCTCGCTCGGCTATCTGAAAGGCGGACCCGCCGACTTGGCGGCGTTGAACGCGCACATCGACGAGGGGGCGGATGCTGCGGGTCGCTCCCCACGCGCCATCCGGCGCTTGCTCAACATCGGCGGCGCCTTCGAAGCGACCAACGGCGGACTCTTGCAGGGCCCTCCCGCACAGTGGGTGGAGGAGCTGACCGGCATGAGTGTGGACTACGGCATCTCCGGCTTCATCCTGGCAGCCGACGACGCGCAGACCATCGAGTACTTCGCACGCGAGGTCGCACCCGGGGTGCGCGAAGCGGTCGCGAAGGAGCGCGCGCGCTGAGGGAACGCGCGACAGACGGCTGCGGCCGTCTGGCGGCCGACTGGCGGCCGGTTCAGCGCTCGGCGACTGACAGCACGAGCTGCGACCATCGATCGGCCACCGTCGACCAGATCGTGCGCAGCGTCGGCTCCGCCTGTCGCATCGTCGCGACCACGGCTGCGGATGTCGTGCCCACCGAGGCCAGCGTGTCACCGTCGTCGCTCCCCCACGCCCCGGCAGTCTCCGCGAGCGCTTCGAGGTGGAACTGCAGCCCCCACGCGACCGGGCCGACCCGGAACGCCTGATTCACGCAGTGGTCGCTCGTGCAGAGGGACACCGAGCCGGCGGGGAGCTCCTGAACTTCGAGCGAGTGCCACTGAAGCGAACGCAAGGGTGCGGGAAGGTCGTGCAGCAGGGGGTCGTCGGCGCCGGCATCCGTCACGGTGAGTTCGCCGAGGCCGATCTCCGGGCCAGCCGGAATGCGATCGACGGAGCCGCCCGCAGCGACGGCCAGCAACTGCGCGCCCAGGCAGATGCCGAGGAGCGGAACCTCGTCGCGCAAGCACTGAGCCATCAACGCGCGCACGGTCGGCAGCCACGGGGCCGTTTCGTCATCGGTCGGGCCGGGTCGGCCGCCGAGCACCACGACGCCGTCGAAGCCGTCTGCGGTTTCCGGGATCTCGCGGCTGGTGCTTGGGCCGGCCGTCTCGGGGCCGACGGTGTGCAGTTCGACGCCCGCCGCACGCATCCGCTCGCCGACCAGGCCGATGCCCGCATCGGTCTCGTGTTCGACCACCAATACCCGCGCCATCCGCGTCAGGCCTCCGCGACCGTGTCGACGGCAGGTCCCATCACGCCGGCGGGATCCGCCAGCAACGGCGCAAAAGCCAGCTCGGCGGCACCGACCATGAGCAGATCCAATCCGAGTTCCGCTCGAGCAAATCGCACATCGTCGCGCGGGCCGACGATCGAGGCGCCCCGCACGGCAGCCTCCAGCCGCTGCGGTGCCGCCGCATAGAGGGTGCCGAGGAACCCGCCGAACAACACGAGTTCCGGGTTCAGCCCGTTGACGATGTCTTTGAGCGCTACGGCAAGAAAATCAACTTGTCGATGCACCAGTTCGCGCACCTCGGCGTTCGGTCCGCCTGCGCGGGCGAACTGTTCGAGCAGAAGTGCCTCAAGGTTGTCGCTCTCCGCGTCGCCAAGACCGAGAACAGACAGCAGAGGGGCTCTGCTGACCTCGGTTTCGAGGCATCCGGTCGCACCGCAATGGCAGAGCGAACCAACTGAATTCACCAGGGTATGGCCGAATTCGCCGGCATACCCGCTCGCCCCGGTCAGCAACGCACCGTTGATGGCGATTCCGCCGCCGATCCCGCTCGCGCCGCCGTTGAGATAGATGAGATTGCGCACGGCGCGACCGGCGCCGAAACTGCTCTCCGCGATGACGCCGGCCGACGCGTCATTCTCGGCGGTCACCGGCAGCTCGAGGGCCGCGCTGAGCATTTCCGCGAACGGCACGTCGTGCCAGCCGAGATGCGGCGCAAGGATGACTTCCCCGGTGCGTTCGCGAACGATTCCGGGCACAGCTACCCCGACTCCGACCGTATGGAACGAACTGTCGAGTTCTCCGCGCATCCCCGCGACGACCGCTGCGACGATGTTGACAACCTCCTCCACCGAGGGCACCCGCGCCGTGTTGTACCGGATTCTCTTCAGGACGCGGCCCGAAAGCGACACGAGCCCGATGGTCACCGCATCGATTTCCGGGTTCACGGCGATCGCCACGACATCATCGCGCGGGGCGATGATCGGGCTGGGGCGCCCGGCATGGCTACGCGCCCCCGGATCGTGCTCCTCGACAAGGCCGAGTTCGACAAGTTCCGCGGCGAGCGCACCAATGGTCGAACGGTTCAAGCCGGTTGCCCGGGTGAGTTCGGCTCGGGAGACCCGCCCCGACAGGTGTGCGATGCCCAGAACGATGGCGAGATTGTTCTTGCGAACATCGTCGACAGTGTTGCGCTGGCGCAGCTGCCGTGACCCCGAGTCAGCCCTGGTTGCCAATCATTTCACCTCTTCAGACGGCCCTGAGACGTGCAATGCACATGAGCCGGATAAATGTTAGTCCTCCACGGTGTGGCCGCGCTCCACAGGGGTTACCACGGTTCGACGCGGCGGTTCGACGCGGCCACCCGCAACTATCCGTTCACCGCGAACTGAAAGCTGCGTCGAAAGCGGCCTCGGGCGCGGCAAACGCGTTCTGCTTGACGAACTCGAGCGCCTCAGGTGCCCCCAGCAACCTGTCCATGCCGGCATCTTCCCATTCGACCGAGATCGGGCCGTCGTAGCCGATGCTGTTGAGCGCTCGGAAGCTCGCCTCCCACGGAACGTCCCCACGGCCGGTGGAGACGAAGTCCCACCCGCGTCGCAAATCAGCCCAGGGCAGATGAGAGCCCAGGCGACCGTTGCGGCCGTTACCCAGCCGGAGCTTCACATCCTTGCAATCGACGTGGTAAATGCGGTCGGCGAATTCGAGAATGAAATCCACGGGATCCAGCTGCTGCCAGATGAAATGGCTCGGATCCCAGTTGAGTCCGAAGGTTTCGCGGTGTCCGATCGCCTCGAGCGCCCGCACGGTGGTCCAGTAGTCATAGGCGATCTCGCTTGGATGCACCTCATGGGCGAAACGCACACCAACCTCGTCGAAGACGTCGAGGATCGGATTCCACCGAGCAGCAAAATCCTCGTAGCCGGCGTCGACGAGTTCTTGGGACACCGGCGGAAACATCGCAACATACTTCCAAATGCTCGAACCGGTGAAGCCCACGACGGTCTTGACACCCAGCTTTGCGGCGAGTCGGGCTGTGTTCTTCATCTCTTCGGCCGCACGCCGACGCACGCCCTCCGGCTCGCCATGGCCCCACACCGCGTTGGAAAGCATGCCGCGATGCCTCTCATCGATCGGGTCGTCGCAGACCGCCTGCCCGGTTAGGTGATTGGAGATCGTGAAGACCTTGAGGTTGTGCTTCTCGAGCACGGCGAGTTTTCCGGCGACGTACGCGTCGTCGTTCCACCGAGTCGAGTCGAGATGGTCACCCCAGCAGGCGATCTCCAGGCCGTCGTAGCCCCACCCGGATGCCAGGCGTGCTACCTCTTCGAAGGGCAAGTCAGCCCACTGGCCGGTGAACAAGGTGATTGGTCTGGTCATGTTGAGCTCCTCGGTTGGGAAGGGCGGGTTGGCAAGGGCCGGTTGGGAAGGGCGGGTTGGGCAGTGTCGGTTGGGAAGGGCGGGTTGGGAAGGGCGGGTTGGGCAGTGTCGGTTGGGCAGCGGCCGGTCGGGTAGGCGGCCGGTCGGGTAGGTGGCCGGTCAGACGGCGGGTGGGTACGAAGAAGGGGTGCTCCTGCGCAAACATGAGCACCCCTTCATCGACGGGTTTAGGACGCGAATGCGGCCCCGATATATGTGTCCACGTTCTCCTTGGTAACGACCGGTGCGTCGAGCACAACGCGGTTCGGCACACCCTTCGTAACGAGGTCACCGAAGTGCTGGCCCTGAGCGATGAGACGTGCCAGCGCAATCCCGTCGGCAGCCTGCGTCGACGGGTAGATGACCGTCGCCTTCAGCACGGAGTCACCGGCCTTGATTGCTTCCATCGCATTCTTGGAGCCGGCACCGCCGACCATGAAGAACTCACCGCGGTTTGCGGCGTCGATGGCCGCAAGCACGCCGATTCCTTGATCGTCATCGTGGTTCCAGACGGCGTCGATCTTCGGAGCGGATGCGAGCAACTGGGAAGTCGCCGCCTCGCCGCCCTGCACGGTGAAGTCTGCAGCTACGCGGTTAGTGACCTTGAGGCCACAGTCCTTCAATGCGTCGGCGAAGCCCTTGCTGCGGTCCTGGGTGAGCGGCAGGCTGTCGATACCGGCAATCTCCGCGACCACGGCGTTCTTCTTACCGTCGAGCTCGTGACAGATGTAAGTGCCGGCGCTGACGCCCATGCCGTAGTTGTCACCGAGAACGGTCGTGCGTGCAGCAAAGGTGCTGCTGAATTCACGATCGACGTTGATGACGGGGATTCCAGCCTGCATCGCCTTGATAGCCACATCGGTCAGCGCGGCACCATCCGTCGGCAGCAACACGATCGCGTCGACCTTGTCGTTGATGAAGGTCTCAACCTGGCTGATCTGCAGACTCGCGTCGTTGGTGCCTTCTGCCACGACAAGCTTCACGTCGTCGAAGCCTTCCGCTGCTTTCAGCGCAGCGCTGTTGATGGCGCCGAGCCAGCCGTGGTCTGCGGCGGGCCCGGAGAACCCGATCGTCACTGTGCCACCGGACTTGCCGGACTCGGACGATTGGCTTTTCGACGTGCCGGCCTCGGGGTCAGCCGACCCGGGCGTGCACGCAGTCAGGAGTGCCCCGACGGACAGTGCTGCGCCGGCTGCCATGAGCAATCGGCGGCGTTGTGGGCGTGATGGAACCATTGTGTTTCCTCCAAGTGTTGTGACGCTTGTGGTTGGTGCAGGTGCTGTTGCTTGCCGGTGCGGAGCTATCAACCGGTCCTGATGCACGGTGCCGGTCGAGCTATCCGTTTTGACGTTCCAGGCAACATATCAGGCATTTTGAGAATGTGCCACCTCATTACACCCAGGTGATAGCAGTGATCGAAGTAATTGTTTGTTTCGGTGAACAAACGATTTGTCGCTGAATCTCAGCAATTCTGCCAATACCCGGTCTGGCAGTTAATGATTTGTCCTGTTATGTTGTCTGCATGGCAAAAACTGCTCCCGACGAACCGCTGCTGACGGTGCGCTCGCTGACCAAGGGGTTTGCCGGGGTGCAAGCGCTCAAGGGCGTCGACCTCGAAGTGCTCCCGGCGAGGTGCACTGCCTGCTCGGGCAGAACGGCGCGGGCAAGTCCACTCTCATCAAGATTCTCTCCGGCGTGTACCCGCCGGACAGTGGTGAAATCCTCTGGCACGGCGAACCGATCGCGATCGCCAGTCCGGTGGAAGCGCTGCAGCTCGGCATCGCCACGATGTATCAGGAGCTCGACGTCGTCGACGGCCTCAGCGTTGCGGAGAACATCTTTCTCGGTCACGAACACGCTGTGGCAGGCGTAACGGATCGGCGCACGACGACTCGAATGGCCCGCCAACTCATGGCGAGGCTCGGGCACGCGAAGATTTCACCTCACCGCGAAGTCGGTACCCTCTCCGCCGCGAACAAACAGATCGTCAGCATGGCACGCGCGCTCTCGCACGACACCAAGCTGATCATCATGGACGAGCCGTCGGCCGTGCTCGACGCCCAGGAGGTGCGGAACCTCTTTCGAGTGGTGCACGAGCTCAGCGCATCCGGCATCGCCGTGATCTACATCTCACACCGCCTCGAGGAGATCCGGCAGATCGGCGACCGGATGACCGTCATCAAAGACGGACGCTCGGTGGCCACGAGCCTGCCCGTCGCTTCCACCCCGACTGCCGACCTGATCAAACTCATGACCGGCCGTACGGTTGAAAACGTCTTCCCGCCGGCCACCGATCTCGATCAAGACGCTCCCGTGGTGCTCGACGTGCAGAACCTGGCACTGGCCGGAGTCTTCTCCGACGTCGACCTGACCGTTCGCGCGGGCGAGATCGTTGGGCTCGCGGGGCTCGTGGGTTCGGGGCGGTCCGAAATCCTCGAGACGATCTACGGCGCCAGGAAAGCCACATCCGGAACCGTCGCCGTGTCGGGGCGTCCCGTCACTGCCGGTTCTGTGCCATCCGGAGTGATGGCCGGCATGGGACTCTCCCCCGAAGAGCGCAAGAGTCAGGGCCTGATCCTGGACGAACCGATCTACAGGAATGTCACGCTGGCCAGTTTCGCCCGTTGGGCCAAAGCGGGCTTCGTCAATGAGAAGGCCGAGCGCGAAATCGCCCACGAGCAGCTGGTCGCGCTCGAACTGCGACCCGCAGACCCCGAACGAGTGACCCGCACTCTCTCCGGCGGCAACCAACAGAAAATATTGCTCGCCCGATGGCTGGTGCACGGCACGCGTGTGCTGCTACTCGACGAACCGACTCGCGGAGTCGATGTCGGTGCGCGCGCTGAGATCTATGCCTTGATCCGCCAACTCGCCGACGACGGCACCGCCATCGTCGTCGTCTCGAGCGAAATCGACGAGGTACTCGGCCTTTCCGATCGCGTACTGGTAATCGCAGAGGGCCGCGTCATCCACACGTCGCGAGCCGATGCCATCGACGAGCACGACGTGCTCGATCTGGTCATGAAAGGAGCCCACGTATGAGTGAGCACAACCCGGCTACCAACACGGTTGTCGACACGCGTCCTTCAAGCGATTCCTCCGGAGAACTCGCGGGAGACTCGGCGGACGCCACTCGCGGTCTGCTCACCCGGCTCTTCAGCGGGTCGAGCGGGCGCTCGATCGGTTTGATCATCGCACTCCTGCTGCTCATCATCGTCGGTGTTCTGACCGCGGGAGACCGATTCGCCAGCGTCGGCAACATCCTGGTGATCCTGCGGCTGGCGTCGGTCATCGGCGTCATCAGCATCGGCATGACCTTTGTCATCACCGCGGGCGGCATCGATCTTTCGGTGGGGTCTGTCATGGGCCTCACCACGGTTGTCGCAACGCTCTCCTGGGTGCAGGCGTTCGCCGACCAGACCAGCTGGATCGCGATGGTGCTCGTCGCCCTGCTGGTCGGAGTAGCGGTCGGATTCGTCAACGGGGTGGTCGTCGCATACGGCGGGGTGGTCGCCTTCATCGCAACTCTTGCCATGCTTGTCGGTGCACGCGGGCTGGCCGAGCTCCTGGCCAACCGAACCACGCAGCTCGTGACCGTCAGCGGTTTCAAAGATGTCTTCACCGCGAACTTTCTTGGCGTACCGATCCTGATCTGGATCTTCGCCCTGGTCAGTCTCGCCGGCTGGTTTCTCCTGAACCGCACAACGTTCGGGCGCCGAACGGTAGCGATCGGCGGCAACCTCGAAGCGGCCCGCCTAGCCGGCATCAACGTGAAGCGACACACCATGTACCTCTACGCACTGGCCGGGCTGGCCGCGGGTATCGCCGGGGTGATGATGCTCGGTCGCACGACAGCCGGCACGTCGACGCACGGCCAACTCTACGAGCTCGACGCCATTGCCGCCGTCGTTGTCGGAGGAACCTTGCTGATCGGCGGACGCGGCACCATCATGGGTACCGTACTCGGCGTTCTGATCTTCTCAACGCTGACGAACGTGTTCACGCAGAACAATCTGTCGACGTCTGTGCAGGCTATCGCGAAGGGCGCGATCATCGTCATCGCCGTGCTTCTCCAGCAGCGCTTTGCGAACCGTTCGGCCACGAGCAGTCGAACCGTGCGCGCGGCAGTGAAGTCGCCGTAATAAGCCGCCGGGCGCGCTCAGCGCGCCAGTTTGAGCAGTGTGCGCCAGTTGAACTGGCGCACGCCGCGCGAAGTGGCGCACGGCGTGCATCCGCGCACACCCGTGGCTCAGTGCCTCAGGTGGTAGCGCAGCGCAGCCAACTCGGCGTTCAGCGCAGCGGGAACGCGCCCGTCGAACTGAGCGAAGAACTCCTCGGTCATGTCGCACTCTGCCAGCCAGGACTCTGCGTCCACCGCGAACAGTGCGTCGAGGTCGGCGTCCGACACGTCGAGCCCCTCGAGTTCGAGCTCGTCGCGCTGCGGCAGACGGCCGATCGCAGTGGAGGTGGCACCGACTTCGCCCTCGAGACGCTCGGCAATCCACGCGATCACGCGTGAGTTTTCAGCGAAACCCGGCCACAGGAATCGGCCGTCTTCACCCTTGCGGAACCAATTCACCTGGAAGATCGCCGGCGCCTTGATGCCGAGCTTGTCGCCCATCTTCAGCCAGTGCCCCCAGTGGTCTGCCATGTTGTAACCGCAGAACGGGAGCATCGCGAACGGGTCGCGACGTAGCTGCCCGACCGGTCCTTCGGCCGCCGCAGTCTGCTCTGACGCAACTGTTGCACCGATGAACACACCGTGCCTCCAGTCTTTCGCTTCGACGACGAGCGGAACGTTTGTTGCCCGTCGACCACCGAAGATGATGGCGTCGATCGGAACGCCACCTGCGGCATCCCAATCGTCGGAGATCGTCGGGCACTGGTCGGCCGCGACAGTGAAGCGCGAGTTCGGATGCGCAGCTGGGCGCCCCGAATCCGGCGTCCAGTCGTTGCCTTGCCAGTCGATCAGGTGGTTGGGCGGCGTGTCTGTGAGGCCTTCCCACCAGACGTCTCCGTCGTCACGCAGAGCGACATTCGTGAAGATGGTGTTGCCCCACATGGTGTCGATCGCGGTCGCGTTCGTCGATACGCCGGTGCCCGGCGCGACGCCGAAGAAGCCGCGTTCCGGGTTGATCGCCCACAGGCGCCCGTCCGGGCCCGGTCGCAGCCAAGCGATGTCATCGCCGAGTGTTTCGACCTTCCAGCCGGGAAGCGTCGGACGCAACATCGACAGGTTCGTCTTGCCGCACGCGGACGGGAATGCCGCTGCCATGTGGTGCACGTCGCCGGCCGGCGAGGTCACCTTGATGATCAGCATGTGCTCGGCCAGCCAGCCCTCATCGCGACCCATGGCCGAGGCGATCCGCAATGCGAAGGCCTTCTTGCCGAGCAGCGAGTTGCCGCCGTAGCCGGAGCCGTAGGAGAAGATCTCGCGCGTCTCGGGGAACTGAACGATGTACTTCGTGTCGTTGCAGGGCCACTGCACCTCGTCGCGACGAACCCCGTTCGCGTCGATCAGCGGGTAGCCGACGCTGTGCACAGCGGGAACCCAGCTCTGCCCCGCCTCGATCAACTTCAAGGCGCCGGCGCCCATCCGGGTCATGATTCCCATGTTGATCACGACGTACTCGGAGTCGGTGATCTCGACGCCGAGCTGCGAGATCGGCCCGCCGAGCGGCCCCATCGAGAACGGCACGACATACATCGTGCGGCCGCGCATGCTGCCGGCGAACACCTCGCGCAGGTTTGCACGCATCTCGCTCGGCTCGCGCCAGTTGTTCGTCGGCCCCGCGTCGATCTCCTCTTTCGAGCAGATAAAGGTGCGGTCTTCGACGCGTGCGACATCCGCGGGGTCCGTGCGGGCCAAGAAGCTGTTCGGCCGCCACTCCGGGTTCAGCCTGATCAGCTTGCCTTCCGCGATCAACAGGCGGGTCAGTTGGTCGGCCTCGCGCAGTGAGCCGTCGCACCAGACGATCGCGTCCGGCTGCGTGAGCGCGGCAACATCAGCAACCCAGGCGCTGAGCTTGGCATCGCTCGTGCCGCGCGGGTAGGGCTCAGGGGTCGAGGCTGTGTGGTTGCGAGGGGAGTCAAGGATCGTCATCGGGGTTCCTTTCGACGGTTGACAGTGCGACGTTTTTCGTTGCAGAGGTGTTGAATTTCGGTGGCCTACACCCACAATGCGGCCAAAATCGCCGTCGCACGGTCGATATTGGCACTCAAGAATCGCGATTCTTTCGCTATTGTGAAGAGATGGAGCAAAGCAGCCCTGATATCGCGACAATCGGCCATCGCATCCGCCATTTCCGCGGCAAACGCGGGCTGACATTGGATCAGCTTGCGGCGACATCCGGAATCGCAGCCAGCCAGCTGTCACTGATCGAGAACGGCAGGCGCGAACCCCGCTTGTCTGCGCTGCAGACGATCGCAACAGAGCTCGGCGTGGCGTTGAACGATCTGCTCGTGAACGAAGCTCCGGATGCCCGGGCGGCGCTGGAAATCGAGCTCGCGCGGGCGCAGCGCGGATCCCTGTATGGTGCGCTGGGCCTGCCGATGGTGAAGCCGACGCGGGGTACGCCAACGCAGACGCTCGAGGCGATCGTCGGCCTGCATCGCGAGCTGGCCCGACACGCCAAACTCGCGATCGCGACGCCGGAAGAGGCTCGGCGGGCGAACACCGAACTGCGCGAAGAGATGCGCGCCAAGAACAACTATCTGCCCCAGATCGAGAAGATCGCGCAGGAGCGGGTGAAGGCATCCGGTCATACGACGGGAGCGCTCACGCACCGTGAGGTCAGCGTGATGGCCGAACAGCTCGGGTTTCAACTGATCTACGTGAGCGATCTGCCGCATTCTGCACGGTCGGTCACCGACCTCGCCAATGGGCGCATCTATCTGCCGCCCGCATCGATTCCCGGCGGGCACGGGCTGCGTTCGATGGCATTGCAGGCGATGGCGCACCGCATTCTCGGGCATGAGCGGCCGGACAGCTACGCGGAGTTTCTACGGCAGCGGCTGGAGATCAACTACTTCGCAGCGTCGTGCCTGATGCCGTTGGACGCCTCAGTGACGTTCCTTCAGAACGCGAAGAAGGAGAAGGATCTCGCGGTCGAGGACTTTCGCGACGCGTTCGGCACCACCCACGAGTCTGCAGCATTGCGGATGACCAATCTGATGACCGAACACCTGGACATGACCTTCCACTTTCTGCGGGTCGGCGACGACGGCGCCTTGTACAAAGGCTACGAAAACGACGGACTCCCGTTGCCGGCCGACGTCACCGGCGCGATCGAGGGCCAGCTGGTCTGTAAGAAGTGGAGTGCCCGCGCGGCGTTGACGCAGACGAATCGCACGACGGAGTTGTATCAGTACACGGACACGCCGGCGGGCACGTATTGGTGTGCGACACAGACGGGTACGACCTCCGCCGGCGGATTCTCGATCTCGGTCGGCGTGCCGTTCGCGCAGGCGAAGTGGTTCCGCGGGCGGGAGACGACTGTGCGCGCCGAGTCCCGATGCCCGGACCCGTCCTGCTGTCGCAACCCTTCGAGCGACCTAGCCGACCGCTGGGCCGATCAGGCGTGGCCCAGCGCGCGCCTGCACGCGCACATCCTGTCGCCTCTGCCGACCGGAACGTTTCCGGGCGTCGACGATTCAGAGGTCTACGCGTTCCTGGAGGAGCACGCGGAACTGCCGTGACACTCGTGCCCCGGTGGTTGGTCGCTGAGCGACTTATTGAGGTTCAGGTTGGCGGTCTCGATACGCTCGCTCGCCGCGCTCGCTGGCTACTCGACCAACGAACCCCGGTGGTCGGGTAGCGAGCCACCGCAGTGAGACCCGTGTTGGCGGTCGCGATACGCCTGCTCGACCGACGAACTTCGGTGGTCGAGTAGCGCATGAGCGCAGCGAATACGCGTATCGAGACCCGCGCTACTTCGGCTGCATGCGGATCGCACCGTCGAGTCGGATGACCTCGCCGTTCAGCATCGGGTTCTCGACGATGTGCCGCACCAGCGCCGCGTATTCGGAAGGGTTGCCCAGGCGAGACGGATGCGGAACCTGCTGGCCAAGCGACAACCGCGCCGCCTCCGGGAGGCCCGCCATCATCGGCGTGTCGAAGATGCCCGGTGCGATCGTGACGACCCGCACCAGGCTGCGTGCCAGCTCCCGGGCGATCGGCAGCGTCATCGCGGCGACGCCGCCCTTGGATGCCGCATAAGCGGGTTGACCGATCTGACCGTCGAACGCCGCGACCGATGCCGTGTTGACAATCACGCCGCGCTCGGCGTCTCCCGGCACGTCCGGCCGCCCGAGCGGTTCGGTCTGAACCATCGCGGCCGCCGCCAGCCGAATCACATTGAACGTGCCGATCAGATTGATCCTGATCACTCGTTCGAAGTCCGCCAGCGGAAGCACGCCGTCGCGGCCGAGCACCTTGCCTGGGGTGCCGATCCCTGCACAGTTGACCACGATCCGCAGCGGCGCCATGTCCGATGCTTCTCTGACGGCAGCCTGCACCTGGTGCTCGTTGGTGACGTCAGCGGCCGCGAACAGGGCGCGACCGCCGAGCTGCTCGGCGGCATCCTGCCCCGGTGAACCCGGCAGGTCGACGATGACGACGGATGCGCCTGCATCCGCCAGCGTGCGCGCCGTGGCGAACCCGAGCCCGGACGCCCCACCCGTGACGATCGCGGAACATTCCTCAATGTGCATATGACAACCTCCGTGGTATTAGTCGGTCAGTGCAGAGTTGTTCGATCAGAGTCGCGCGACAATAGCCGCCACGGTCACAGCCGCTCGATGACGGTCGCGTTGGCCATTCCGCCGCCCTCGCACATCGTCTGCAACCCCCAGCGGCCGCCGGTGCGCTCGAGTTGGTTCAGCAGGGTGCCGAGCAGCCGGGTTCCGGACGCGCCGAGCGGATGCCCGAGAGCGATCGCGCCGCCGACCGGGTTGAGCCTGCCCGGATCAGCGTCGAAATCGTGCAGCCAAGCCAGCGGCACCGGCGCGAACGCTTCGTTGACCTCGTATGCATCGAAGTCGCCGATGCTCATGCCCGTGCGTTCGAGGATCTTCGCCGTCGCGGGCAGAACGCCGGTCAGCATGTACAGCGGGTCGCTGCCCACTACGGTGAACGCGTGGAACCGGGCACGCGGCGTCAGCCCGAGCTCGCCGGCCCGCTTCTCGCTCATGATCAGTGCAGCGGATGCCCCATCGGTCAGCGGCGACGAGTTGCCTGGGGTGATCTGCCAGGTGAGCTCGGGGAACCGCTCGGCGAGCGCATCCGTTCGAAAAGAGGGCGCAAGCCCGGCGAGGCCCTCGACGGTCGTGCTCGGCCGCACGGTCTCGTCGGTGTCGACGACGGTGCCGTCTGGTCGGGTGACGGGCACGAGTTCCCGGGCAAAATCACCGCGCGACGACGCCTGGGCCGCACGCTGGTGCGAGACCGCGGAGAAGGCGTCGAGAGTCTCCCTGTCGAAACCCCACTTGTGCGCGATGAGCTCCGCCGAGACGCCCTGGTTCACGAGCCCGTCGGGGTAACGTTCGGCGAGTCGGTCCCCGTACGGGTCACGGCCGAGCGTCGTGATGCCGATCGGCAGCCGGCTCATCGACTCGACACCGCAGGCGATCACGATGTCGTGCATGCCGGTCGTGATCTCCTGCGCGGCGAACGTCGCGGCCTGCTGGCTCGAACCGCACTGCCTGTCGATCGTGGTGCCGGGCACGTGCTTGGGGAAGCCTGCGGCGAGCGCCGCATTCCGGGCGACGTTGAACGACTGTTCGCCGGCCTGCCCGACGCATCCGGCGATCACATCGTCGATCAGATCGGGGTCCACGTCGTTGCGTCTCACCAATTCGGCGAGCAGATCGGCGAGCAGATCGACAGGGTGCACGCCGTTCAGCGCTCCCCCGGGCTTGCCGCGCCCGCTTGGAGTGCGCACCACATCGATAATCACGGCATCGTTGCTCATGCTTCCAGCCTAATCGCGAGGCGATTTCTCCGCATGACCCGCAAGACCCTGCGCCGCCGGCAAGATTCGCCAGCACGACCCTTCGGTTGACAAAACGACGGACCTTTTCAGCGACACGCCGGGCGCCTGTACCTTCCACTGGCGCGTCGCCCAGAATGTCCGTCGTTTTGTAAACAGCAGACGCATGGAGGGGTAGTCGCCAGGCTGCGCGCAGCTATTCGATCGTGATGCCCAGGTGAGCCGCAAACAACGGTGACAGCTCCGCAAGTTGATATTCGGTCATCGTCGTACCGCGCAGATTATCGATGCCCCGGATGCCGCGCAGCTCGGCCCCGCGCACGTCGAGATCGGCGAACGTCGCGTGCGTCGCATCCAGCAACCGGATGCTCGAGTCAGCGAACGCGACCCGCGTCGCCTTCGCGCCGCCAAGGTCGAGCTCATCGATTGTGCAGTCCGAGAACAGCACATCGCGGAGCGTCGACCCGCGCAGGTTGAGGTAGCCGATCTTGCAATGGCTGAAGAGCACTGCGTTCAGGCCAGAGTCGTACAACTCGCCGGAGCCGACGCGCGACTGAATGACTTCGACTCCGCGCCAACTCGACCGCGACGCCTTCAGCACGGGTGCGTTCATGCGTGTGAGCCGGCAGTCGTTGAATCGCGCGGCACGCAGGTCGGCATCGTCAAGGGTCACGTCGATGAACTCGCAGTCGCTGAAGGTGGATCCGGCGAGGTTGCGGCCTGCCAGATCGGCATCCCGACAGCTCTCCGCATCGACACTGACGTCGTAGTCCAGGTCGCGGACATCGCCCGATGCGAGCTCGGGCAGGCGCACGGTCGTGATCCGGGGCGCGGCGGTCGTGGATCTCGCTGTCATCGTGCCGTCAGCCTATCCGCTGACCAGCATCGGCCGCCCGCGTCCGCCCGCCCCGGATCGCTGCTATACCGCAACTGCCAGTGATGAATTTTGTATGAATCCTCTCAGAGACGACAACAGGCAGAAATCGCCGGAATCACGCGGGCAAATGTGGGTGCGGAGCTAACGGCATCCGCGGTTCGTGCGACAGTGTGCGGCCACAGACGCTTGCGAGCGGATTGTGCCCAGATCCCCGGTTTACCGTTTTGTGACGGTCGCCCTCAGGCACGGGCGCCCAATTCTGCGTTGCGACTGGGAGGGTGCGAGACGATGAACGATCATCCTCTGCGGCGCCCGCGGGTGCGCGGAACTATTCCCGTGCGTCATGGCAGATTGAGCCGATCGGCGCCGCTGGTCGGCATCGCGAAGATCGCCGTGGCTGTGCTCGCCGTTCTGGCGGTCAGCGCTGGTTCGATCACCGCATACGCCGCCTGGGATGTCGTCAGCAGCGTCAAGCCCGGCGTGCATCTGGCAACCCTGCCCGGGCACACTGCGCAGCCGATCCCGAACGTCGCGGCGATCAAGGGTGGCGTCAACCTCCTGCTGGTTGGAACGGACACCCGCACCGGTCAGGGCGGTGCGTTCTCCAGTGCCGACGAGTTGAACGGCAGTTCTGGCGCCGGAAACAACGACGTGACGATCCTGCTGCACATCGCGCAGAATCACCAGAGTGCCAGTGTGATCAGTTTTCCTCGCGACATGGAGGTGCCGATTCCGGCTTGTCCGCAATCCGGTGGCGGCTCGTCTTCACCGCAAGACCAAGCCATGATCAATACGACCCTGTCGGTCGGCGGGCTCTCCTGCACCGTCCTGACGGTCGAACAGCTCACCGGCGTGACGATCCCGTTCGCGGCCGAGATCAGTTTCGACGGCGTCGCGGCGATGTCCAATGCGGTCGGCGGCGTCACGGTGTGCCTGGCCACACCGGTGACGGACCCGTACACGAACCCCCAGCTGAACCTCCCCGCCGGGCAACAGACACTCGTCGGCGCGATGGCGCTCTCGTTCCTGCGCAGCAGACACGGCGTGGGCGACGGCAGCGACCTCGGCCGCATCAGCAGTCAACAGGTCTTCCTGTCTGCACTTGTGCGCAAGATCGCCAGCGCAGGCGTGCTCGGCAACCCGGTCACTCTGTATGCGCTGGCCAAGGCAGCCACGCAGAACATGGTGCTCTCCGACACATTGACCAGCCCGACCAGCATGGTGAGCATTGCGCTCGCCCTGAAGAACATCGGGCTCGGCAACATCGTCTTTTTGCAATATCCAACGGATGCCGACCCCGCCGACACCAACCGCGTCATTCCGGATGCGTCCTCCTCCGCAATCGTGAACACGGCGCTTCAGGCAGACCAACCGTTGCAGCTCACGGGAATCCCCGGCCGTGCGGCGCAACTGAGCCCAAGCGCGACGCCCGCACCGGCGAGCACCACACCGACGAGCACCGCGACGAGTTCGCCGTCCGCACCCGCAGCATCCGCAACGCCCGCCCCGACCTCAACGGCAGTTGCTCTGCCGAGCAACGTGACCGGCCAGACGGCCGCAGAGCAGACCTGCACGGTCGGCAACAACGGCTAGCCCACGCCGGTCGCACATGCCGTTTACAAAACTACGGACTATTTCGGCGACAGGCCGTGTGCGAAACTCATGCGTCGGCGTGTCTGTGAAATAGTCCGTCGTTTTGTAAAAGCCGACGACGCGGTCTGCGACGTCACGCCGCTCGCGACCGGGGCTCTGATCGCTTAGGCGAAGGGGTCTGGCGTCAGCGTGTACTTGGTCGAGAGGTACTCGTGGATGCCTTCGAAGCCGCCCTCGCGACCGAGCCCGGACTGTTTGACCCCGCCGAACGGTGCTGCCGCGTTGGAGATCACGCCGAGGTTCAAGCCCATCATGCCGGTCTGCAGGCGTTCGATCATCCGCTGACCGCGCGCCAGGTCGCGAGTGTACACGTAGCCGATGAGTCCATATTCGGTGTTGTTCGCAGCGTCGACGGCCTCGTCTTCCTCGCTGAACCGGGTGATCGACAGCACGGGGCCGAAGATCTCCTCGGTCAGGATGGCGCTGCCCGGCTTCACGTTGTCGATCACGGTCGGCTCGAAGAACGTTCCGGCACCGTCGATCGCGTGGCCGCCGCTGAGAAGTGACGCACCGCGGGACAGCGCATCTTTGACCAGCTCGTCGGACTTGGCTACCGCGCGATCGTCGATCAACGGGCCGATCGTCACGTTCGCCTCTGTGCCGCGACCGATGCCGAAGCTCTTCACCCGCTCGGTCACCCGGGCGGCGAACTCGTCGGCGACGGACTCGTGCACGATGAACCGGTTGGCGGCCGTGCAGGCTTGACCGATGTTGCGGAACTTCGCCGCGATCGCCCCGTCAACGGCCTTGTCCAGGTCGGCGTCCTCGAACACGACGAACGGCGCGTTGCCGCCCAACTCCATCGAGGTGCGCAGCACACCCTGCGCGGCCTGCTTGATCAGCGCCCGGCCGACCGGGGTCGACCCGGTGAACGACAGCTTGCGCAACCGCGGATCCGCAATGATCGGCTCAGAAACCGCACCCGACGTAGAGGTCGTCAGCACGTTGACCACACCGGCCGGCAGCCCGACATCCTCGAGCAGCTTCGCGAAATAAAGCGTTGTCAACGGCGTCAGTTCAGCCGGCTTGACAACGACCGTGCAGCCTGCGGCGAGCGCCGGTGCGATCTTGCGGGTGGCCATCGCGAGCGGAAAGTTCCACGGCGTGATCAGATAGCACGGCCCGACCGGGTGCTGCGACACGATCATCCGCCCGGTGCCCTCCGGATTGATGCCGTAGCGCCCGGTGATGCGCACGGCCTCTTCGCTGAACCAGCGCAGGAACTCGCCACCATAGGTGACTTCTCCATTGGATTCCGCGAGCGGCTTGCCCATCTCCAACGTCATCAACAGGGCGAAGTCTTCGCGACGCTCCTGCAGCAGGTCGAATGCACGGCGCAACAGTTCACCACGTGCGCGCGGCGGGGTGGCTGCCCAGGATTCCGCTGCGGCCACCGCGGCATCCAGCGCGCGGATGCCGTCGGCCGGGTTCGCATTCGCGATCGTCTTGATCACGGCGCCGGTCGCCGGATCGTGCACCTGGATCGGCGTGGGAGCCGAGCCCGCCACCCATTCACCGCCGATGAACAAGCGGTCTGGAACCCGGGCGAGCAGCTCTTGCTCGGTAACTGCCATGATGATTACTCCCTCGTCGTTGCTTCTGTTGCGTCTGATGCGACCGTTGCCGCCGTTGCAGGCGTTCCGGCCGTTGCAGGCGTTCCGGCTGTTGCGCGCGTTGCCGCCGTTGTGCGCCGAGCAGGCAACTGCCTGTTCACGGGTACAGTCCGCGCAGTTTGTGTGCTTCCGCCACGCGCTCGACGGCCAAGCAGGTCGCGGCGGCGCGCAATGAGAGCCGTCTTCTGCCAGCGTATGCCAGTACCTCGTCCCATGCGCCGACAAGCTTGTTCTCGAGCTTGCTTTCAACCTCGCTGGCGTTCCACCAATAGGCCTGATTCGCCTGCACCCACTCGAAATACGACACGATCACTCCGCCGGCATTGGCAAGAATGTCGGGTACGACCAGCTGGCCGTTCTCGGCAAAGATGCGATCTGCACTCGGCGACGTGGGGCCGTTCGCGCCCTCGACGATCACCTTCGCCTTTACCCGCCCCGCGTTGCCTTCGTGCAGAACGCCCTCGACGGCGGCCGGCACGAGAAGATCGATGTCGAGCTCCAGCAGGTCCTCACCCGGCAAAGCGCCTGCTCCCGGAAATCCGACGACCGATCCCGTCTCGGCCACAAACGCTGCCAGGGCAGGCACGTCGAGGCCGCTGTCGCGTCTCACTGCCCCGTATTGATCGCTGATCGCGACGATCCGCACGCCGGCTTCCGCCAAGAACAGAGCGGCATCGCGCCCCACCTTGCCAAACCCCTGCACGGCCGCAGAGGTGGCACCCGGCTTCATCCCACGATGCGCGAGCGCGGCGAGCGCAATGTGCGTCACCCCACGCGAGGTCGCGCTGGCGCGACCTCGGGAACCGCCCAGGCTGATCGGCTTGCCGGTGACCACGGCGGGCACGGTGTAGCCCTTATTGACGGAATAGGTGTCCATCATCCAGGCCATGGTCTGCTCGTTGGTGCCGACATCGGGTGCGGGGATGTCGCGCTCCGGCCCGATGATCGGCATGATCTCGCTCGTGTAGCGGCGAGTCACTCGCTCCAGTTCTGCCATCGAGAACTGCCGCGGGTCGATGGCGACGCCGCCTTTTGCACCGCCGTACGGCAAGTCGACGAGGGCACATTTCCAGGTCATCCACATCGCCAACGCGCGAACCTCGTCGAGCGAAACGTTCGGCGCATAGCGCAGCCCGCCCTTCGCCGGCCCGCGCGAGAAGTTGTGCTGCACGCGATAGCCCATCAGCAGCTCACTCGCGCCGTTGTCGCGCCGCAAAGGAACACTCACGGTGAGTTCGCGACGCGGAGTGGCCAGCATCGAGTGCAATCCCTCGTCATAGCCGAGCAAGCGGACCGCTTCGGCGAGCTGAGCGTGCGCGTCCACAAGCGGGGTGGCCACCGGCGAGGGGGCCACCCGGGCGGATGCCGCAAGCCCGGATGCCGCAAGCCCGGATGCCGCGGCGCCGACAGTCGCCGCCCCTCGCGTTTCGATCGTCGCGCTGGGTGTCTCCTCGATGAGCGTCATGCGGCAGCCAGCGCATCAGACACGACCTGCAGGCCTTCGCGAAGCAGTTCATCCGAGATGGTGAACGGCGGCAGGAAGCGGATGACGTTGCCGAAGGTTCCACAGGTGAGCACGATCACGCCCGCTTGATGGGCTGCGGTTGCGACGCGCGAGGTGAGCGCGGCATCCGGTTCGCCCGTGGCCGGGTCGACGAGTTCGATCGCCATCATGGCGCCGCGGCCGCGCAGGTCGCCGATGCGGGCATCCGTCTGCTTGACCGCGCCGAAATGCTGCGCGATGACCTCGCCGATGTGGCTCGCGCGGGCAAGCAGATCGTCCTCTTCGTAGGCGGTGATGGCGGCGAGCGCTGCCGCGCAGGCCAGCGGGCTTCCCGCATAGGTGCCACCGAGGCCGCCGGACTGCGGCGCGTCCATGATCTCGGATCGGCCGGTGACCGCAGACAACGGCAGGCCGCCCGCGATGCCCTTCGCCGTGACGACGAGGTCTGGAACGATGCCCTCGTGATTGCACGCGAACATGTCGCCGGTGCGGCCGAACCCGGTCTGCACCTCGTCGGCGATGAAGACAACACCGTTGGCGCGCGCCCAGGTCAGCAGCGTCGGCAGGAACCCGTCGGCGGGCACCACAAACCCGCCCTCGCCCTGAATCGGTTCGATGATCAGCGCCGCGAGATTGCTAGCGCCGACCTGCTTCTCGATCATCGTGATCGCGCGGCGTGCGGCGGTGACGCCGTCGAGGCCTCCGTCGCGCAACGGGTAGGACATCGGCGCCCGATAAATCTCGGGGGCGAACGGGCCGAAGCCGTTCTTATACGGCTGGTTCTTCGCGGTCAGTGCCATCGTGAGGTTTGTGCGCCCGTGGTAGGCGTGGTCGAATGCGACGACCGCCTGGCGACCGGTGTAGTGCCGCGCGATCTTGACCGCGTTCTCGACGGCTTCCGCGCCGGAGTTGAACAGGGCGCTGCGCTTGGCGTGGTCGCCGGGGGTGAGCCGGTTCAGGGCCTCCGCGACCTGCACATAGGAGTCGTAGGGGGTGATGGTGAAGCACGTGTGGGTGAACTGTTCGACCTGGGCGCGCACGGCTTCGACGACGCGGGCGTCGCTGTTGCCGACGCCGGTGACGGCGATGCCAGAGCCGAGGTCGATGAACGAGTTGCCGTCGATGTCGACGAGCACTCCGCCACCGGCCGCGGCGGCGAATACCGGGATGGTGTGACCGACTCCGGATGCGACGGCCTCTGCTTTGCGGGCCAGCCATGCGGTGGACTTCGGCCCGGGGATCGCGGTGACGATGTTGCGGCGCTGCGGGAGGCCTGGGCCCCCTACGAGTCGCTCGGAGGTTTCTGCGACGAGTGTCATTGCTGCTCCAACGGTGAGAAAGCGGGACGCACCGCGCTGAATCCGCGCCGATGCCGATGCGTAATGGTAAGCAGGCCGAAGTCACTCTGACGCTATACACTCTGTACAAGATTAATCGCAGCTTTGGCCTTCCTGTACAGACGCCAGTTTCGGAGGAAACCGATGCCCGCCACCGTGCGCCGCTTGCTGGGGGACCCAGCGCTCGGCCTGCGCCTGCTGACGCCGGAAGCGCAGTTGCCGACAGGAATCCTCGGGCTGCCGGTGTCCTGGGTTCACAGCTCAGACCTGCCCGATCCGACACCGTTTCTGTCGCCAGGCCAGGTGCTGCTGACGACAGGGACACAGTTCCCGGCTGACGACGATTCGACGTCGGCACAGCGAAGCGTCGACGACTACGTATCGCGCCTGATCACGCACGGAATTGTCGGCCTCGGCTTCGGCGCCGATGTGGTGCGCGCGGGGATGCCGCAATCGCTCATCGACGCATGCCGACAGCAGGGCTTGCCGTTGTTCGAAGTTCCGTATCGCACGCCGTTCATCGCGGTCGCACGCCTGGCGGCCGACATCGCGGCGCAAGATGCCTACGCGCGAAGCACATGGGCTTTGCGCGCCCAGCGGGCGATCTCGGTGGCAGCGACGCGCCCGGATGGGCTCTCCGCAACTCTGAGCGAACTGTCCCGGCAACTGGACCATTGGGTGGCACTGTTCGACGCGGCAGGAACGCTCGACCGCATGTTCCCGCACAGCGCAGTTCCGCCTACCCACCTCGTCGACCAGGGCACGATCGAGGCCGGCACGATCGAAGCCGGCACGATCGAAGCCGGCACGATCGAAGCCGGCACGGTCGAAGCCGGCACGATCGTGGCGGTGCGCGCCGAGGCTGTTCGCCTGCTGCGTCGCGGGCAACGGGCGAGCGCTACCGTGTCGGTCGGAGCGGAAACGCTGACCCTGCAGACGCTCGGAGCGCGCGGTCGGCTGCGCGGCATCCTGGTGTTCGGCGGGTCGGTCGGCGGATCGGCCGGCCTGGATGAGGCCGGTCAGCAGGTTGTTACGAGCGTCGTCGCCCTTGCAGGGCTCGCTCTGGAGCAGAATCACACGCTCGACCGTGCGCGCGCCCACCTGCGCACGGGCCTGCTGCGGCTCTTGGCCAACGGTGAGATTGAATTGGCTGAAAATATCTCGCGGGAGATGTGGGGGGCGCTGCCGTTCGAGCCGGTGATCGCAGCTGTCGCGGATCTGCCCGTCGAGCAGATGGAGGCCATCGCGGAACAACTTGAACTGCGCGCAGCGGATGCCAGCGGACGGTTGTTCTTTGCGATGGACGGCCCGCGAATGGTGCTGTGCGTCAGCGCAGACTCGCCGGCACTCGTGGCTGAACTCGCGGACGAGCTTGGCCTACGCATCGGCGTTTCTGAGCCGCAACCATGGGCGGAGCTGAGCCGCGCGCTCGCCCAGGCCGACCACGCTCTCGACCGTGCACGCGTCGGCGACGCCGTCACCGACTTCGCCGACGTCGCTGCGCGAGGGATGCTGGCCCTTCTCGACGGTTCGCAGGCACGCGAGGTCGGGCTGCAGGTGCTCGCGCCGCTACTGGGCCACGATCAGGTCAAGCAGAGCGAGCTGATGGCGACACTGCGATCCTGGCTCTCGCACAATGGCGAGTATGAGGCTGCCGCACGGGAACTCGGCGTGCATCGACACACGGTGCGCGCACGCATCGGCACGATCGAACGTCTGCTGGGCCGCGACCTTTCACCGTTTCAAACGCGCGCAGAGTTGTGGGCAGCGCAGCTGGCGGTCGAAACTGACGCGGCTGATGCGCGTGCCGCGGTGCTGGGCGAGTCGGAGGCGGCTGGTGGGATGCGGTGATTATCGGCCCGGCAGGCGCGTCTTGATCTCCGAGACTTCGAGCGTCATTGACGCGGTCATGTCGGCTTCTCGCTCACTTTTCTTGTGTTCAGTCGGTAGGTTTCAAGCAGACGAAGCCAGATCTCGCTCACCGTCGGGTATGAAGGAACTGCGTGCCACAGCCGCTGGATAGGAACCCGTCCGACGATGGCGGTGGTCGCGGCGTGCAGGAGATCGCCGACATCCGGGCCGGCGAGCGTTACTCCCAGGATGATCTGGCGGTCGTCGTCGACAACCATCCTCGCCTTGCCCTTGTAGTCGTCCGCCCGAACAACCGCGCCTGCGACCCAGCCGATCTCGTAGTCCGCGACGCTGACCGTGTATCCAGCGGCTTTCGCCGCCGCGGCGGTGAGACCAACGGATGCGATTTCCGGCTCCGTGAAGGTGACCTGCGGAACCGCCTCGTGGTCGGCGGTCGCGACGTGGGCACCCCACGGCTGATCATCCACGACCTCGCCATTCGCCCGGGCGGCGATCACGTCACCAGCGATCCGCGCCTGATATTTTCCCTGATGAGTCAGAAGCACACGATGAGTCACATCACCGACGGCATAGAGCCAGTCGAAGCCGGGCAGACGCATCGTGTCGTCCGTCGGCAGCCAGTCGCCAGGAGTCAGCCCGACGTTGTCAAGCCCGATATGTTCAGTGCGCGGTTTGCGGCCGGTTGCAACCAGGATTTCCTTTGCGACGATCGGGTCGCCCGGTGAGATCTCGATCTTGACACCGTCTGCGGTCCGGCCGATCGTCGAGATTGCTGTGTCGAGCAGCACCGTGACGCCCAGCGCACGCAACGAATCAACCACCATCTCGCCCGCGAACGGCTCCATGTTCGCCAGCAAACCGCCACGGGAAATCAGCGTGACTGCACAGCCGAACCCGGCGTACGCGGTCGCCATCTCGGCACCGACCACTCCACCCCCGACGATCGCAAGGCTCTCGGGCACGGTCTTGACGCTGGTCGCGTCACGGCTGGTCCACGGAGCGCTGTCACGCAGCCCCGGGGTGTCGGGAATGACCGGGTCAGAGCCCGTCGAAACAACGACTGCCGTGCGAGCCGTCAACACCAACACGGATCCGTCGGCCGCGGTGACCTTCACCTGCTTGGGCGCCACGATCTCCCCGTGGCCACGCACCAGCGCGATGCCGGCACCGTCGACCCAATCGACCTGGCTCTGATCGGACCAGTCGTGCACAAGACGGTCCCGCCGGCCCAGAACGGCGCCGACATCAATCCTGCCCGCGACGGCCTCGGCCGCACCCTCAACCGCACGCGCTTCCCGCACCGCCTGCGCAGGCCGCAGCAGGGCTTTCGAGGGGATGCATGCCCAGAACGAACACTCCCCGCCAACCAGCTCATGCTCCACCAGCACCGCGGTCAGCCCACCCTGGACTGCGCGCTCCGCAACGTTCTCCGCCACCGCGCCGCCGCCGATGATGACGACGTCATACTCGCTTTTTTGCATAATGGTTTCCCCTGCGCCACGTCAACTCGGCCACGAATGGGCCGCACCACGACGACGGGCAGCTATACGCGCCAAGCGGTCGACAGCCTACGACCGCAGAGGCATGAAATCAATGAGAAATAGGCCACCATGGCCGATCGAGTCGCATCGGTGCCAACGCGCGATCCTGTCCAGTGGGGCAGCCTCGTGCCTAATACCCCAACTCGTCTTCTTGGAGTTCAGACGAGAGGCCGGAGTTGTTGCCGTAGCGGTAAGGAAATAGCACTGCCGCGAGCGGAGAAGCGACGATCACCTCGGCGATCGTCGCGAGCAGCGTGCGTTCGCCTTCTGCGTCCCGCGCCTGCGGGCCGAGGATTCGAAGAAGACTTCCGGGTCGCGCAACCTCGACGTCGGTCGCAAATCGCGCAAGAGTGGTGGGCTCGGCGTCGATCGGCCTGTCTGCGACGGTCGTCGCATTTTCAACAAAACGAGTGAAGATCACTCTCAACTGTTCACTCGACAACCGGCCGAAGGCCTCAACGTGCATCTTATCGATCATGTCCGGCTGGGCTATTGCAAGCAGGTATTCATATCTCGCGACAGCAGCACCGTCGCCTTGCTTCAGACCGGCTTCGTGCTTGGGATGTCTTTTGGGCAGTGACATCAGCGGTCCCCTCTGTCAGCGGCACCCGCAACGGTGTTGCCGCATCAGTGTAGACCGCGGTCGAGCTGCGCGCGCTGCGCAACGAGAAACGCGGTTGACGCCGGGGGTGGCAGGGTAGAAGATCGTTGCGTTGCCACGACGCGACAACGGGTATCGAGGAAACGAAACGACCCGCGCGTGGAGGAGATCGGAAGCTCTTCGCCGTGCTCGGCTGAGGCGATTCATGCGATCAAACATCAAGGCAGGCGGTACTTTTCCGGACTACACCCTGCCAGACCGCACCAACACATTGCGGACGCTGAGCGACTTACAGGGCGACGACCCGTTGATCCTCACCTTGGCGCGGGGTCACTACTGCCCCAAGGAGCACCAGCAGCATCTGGAGCTCGCCGCGAACTATTCGAAAATCGCCGTCGGCTACACCCGGATCGTCACGATCTCGACGGATGACCATCACACGACGCAAGAATTTCGCGCCTCGGTCGGCGCCCAGTGGACTTTCCTGTCCGATCCCGGTCCCACCATTCAAAAGGACCTGGACATCCAGGAATACACGGACCCTGAGCACAATCCGATGATCCCGCACGCGCCGGTGCTCAAGCCCGGTCTTGTGATCCACAGCATTTACAACGGGTATTGGTTTTGGGGGCGTCGTCGCGCAGGGATGGGAGGCCGGCGGACACGTCAAAGGGTAGCTCGCCACTCTTCCGTTGGTGGTCGGCCTGTAAAGAGGACTCTTTAGGTTTGCACGATCGGGTTCCGACCGCGTCACGAACGGGGTGAGCAGCCCCACAACTCAGGAGGCACCGAATGGCCAATATCACCCCATCCGAAACAGGTATCGTGCTCGCCCACTTCATCGTGTCAAACGACGTCGAGCGCTCCAAACATTTCTACACCGACGTTCTTGGCGGCACAGTGGTCTTCGACGGGGAGGTGACCTACGTCGCATTGGCCAACAGCTTCATCATCATCAATGTCGGCGGCGGCCCGACGGACGACAAACCCACCGTCACTTTGGAGGCCCCGACCGACCCCGACCGTGTCAGCAGCTTCCTCAACATTCGTGTCGAGAACATCTACGCCGTCTACGCCGAATGGAGCGCCCGCGGAGCGCACTTCCTGACGCCGCCGAAGGTGCATGAATTCGAGATCCGATGCTACATCCGTGACCCTGACAACCATTTGATCGAGGTCGGCCAAACCACCGACCCAGACGGCGACTGGTCGGCGTGGCTGTCGCGTCTGTCGACCACATGAACACGTCGATCAACGACTCCGCCCGGCCCGAGACCCCTGCCAGGTTCGAGGAAATCAACCCGGGACAGAGCGATGTGGACGCGCCATGGAGTTCTTAGTCGACATGGTGACGACCGTCCCCGACGGCACTACCGAAGACGTCGTCGCGGCGATCCGCGCGAGCGAGGCTGCGCGTTCCAGAGAGCTGGCCGCCCAAGGACACTTGCTGCGACTGTGGCGACCGCCGCTTGCGCCGGGCGAATGGCGCACCTGGGGATTATTCAGCGCCGACGACGAGGACGAGCTGGAGCAGGTACTCGCCTCGATGCCCTTGCGCGTCTGGCGGCATGACACCGTGACACCCCTGGCGCCTCATCCGAACGACCCCGAGCATGATGGCTCCGGCTCGCAGTCTCACGGACGGCGATGATCGGATTATGAGTACCGTGCCGGGGACCGAGCCGCAAAAAGTTGCCATCATCAGCGGTGCATCCCGCGGAATCGGTGCCGCTTTGGTCACCGCCTACCGCGGGCTTGGATACGCGGTCACCGCAACAGCGCGGTCCATTGCCGCGTCCAATGACCCGTGCGTGCTGAGCGTGCCAGGCAACGTCGCAGAACCCGGCGCCGCCGCCCGGGTGGTCAGCGCAACCGTGGCGCGGTTCGGCCGTGTCAACACGCTGATCAACAACGCCGGCATCTTCATCGGCAAACCGTTCACGGATTACACCGACGACGACTACGACGCGATGGTCGGCGTCAACGTACGTGGGTTCTTCGAGTTCTGCCGGAGCGCCATCCCCGCAATGCTTGAGCAGAACGGGGGGCACATCGTGAATATCTCGACCAGCCTGGTGGATCACGCCAATTCAGGGCGTCCGTCTGCACTCGCATCGTTGACGAAGGGCGGTTTGAACGCAGCCACGAGGTCATTAGCCATTGAATATGCGGCACGCGGCATTCGAGTCAACACGGTCTCGCTTGGCGTGATACGCACGTGGGGGCGGCCAGCGGACTCGGACGATGGCCTCGCCGCGCTGCACCCGCTCGGCCGAATAGGTGAGATCGATGATGTTGTGAACGCGATTGTTTACCTCGAGACCGCGTCATTTGTCACGGGAGAAATTCTGCACGTCGACGGCGGCCAGAGCGCTGGGCACTGACCGATCAATCGCACGAGTGTCGAATCCGAAGACACCTCAGGAGTGCGCGCGCAACCAGTCCAACACCTGCTGGGCGTGGGTGTTGGGCGGGAAGATCGGGTAAAACACATGCTCGATCGCACCGTCACGGACAACCAGGGTGAGTCGCGTGTAGAGCCGGTCGTGGCCGGGGGCAGCGAAGGTGGGGAGGTTCAACGCGTCGGCGAGAGCGAAGCCCTGGTCAGAGAGCATCGAGAAGGGTAGGCCCAAACGTTCGACGACCTCGCGCTGATAAGCGGGGTCCTGGCTCGAGAGCCCATAGATCTGCACGGCACCCGCGTCGTGCAGCACCGAAAAGTTGTCACGAAAATCGGCCGCCTCGGTCGAACAGCCGCGAGCGCCCGGAATGGCGTCCCATCCTTCAGGAAGGTCGGTGCCTGGAACGCCGGTCATCGGGTATGCGTAGATGATGGTCCGACCCGGCTGAAGCGCGGCGAGGTCCACGCGAGTGCCGTCCGAGGTGGTGAGCGTCAGTGCCGGCAGTGTGCGACCGACGAGGTGGTCGGCCGCGCCGTCATCGACCGGCACAGGCAGATCGTCTGGCAGTTCTTTTGAGTAGTCGATCATGGTGCGAGTGCCGGTCAGGCGCGGGTGAGCGCTACGACGGGAATGGTGCGCACGCCCACGGTCTTCTTCTCGTAGTCTGCGAAGCCGGGATTCCGCCGTGCCTGCTCTGCATAGATACGGTCGCGCTCGGTGCCGGTCACGTCTTCGACCGTGACGGGGTAGGTTTCAGTGCCAACTTCGACTTCGGCCTGCCCGGCCGCGATCAAGTTCTTGTACCATTCCGGATTGGTCGGCGCGCCGCCTTTGGTAGCGAAGACATAGATGGTGTCCGGCCGCGAGTCCACCAGGTACATCACCGGCGAGACGTACGCGTGGCCGCTCTTTCGCCCGGTGTGGTGAATGAGAACGAGCGGCGCGCCAGCGAAATTGCCGCCGACCTTGCCATCGTTCGCGCGAAATTCTTCGATGAGCTGATCGTTCCAATTGGCCATAGAACGCACAACCGGCTGAGGACCACAGCTATTCCAATCCGCGCCCGGGCCATCCCCGAGCGTCGACTCCGTGCTCCGGCTCCCCGGCCATTGGCCATCCGTGTTTCTGGTGCGCGAAGTGTCCTCTGCGCTGGGTCGCGGTCCAGCGCAGTTCGCGCACCATAAACGTCGGCGAGGGCGCGCACCATCAAAGTCGGCGACGGCACACGCCGGTGGCGATGGCGAACGCCTGCGGAGATGCCGCACGCCGCCCGCGATCCTGCGCGCCTAAACTTATGAAACTCCCTGCCCGGATCGCATCGTGGAATCCGCCCATCGAGTTGAGCCATTCGGCGACACGAACAAGCGACAGGGGGCGGAGAACCATGCCATCAACAGCAGTCATCACGGGCGCGAGCAGCGGAATCGGGCTGGCGACAACGCGCGCGCTGGCCATGGCCGGCTGGAGCGTCATCGCGACCGCCCGACATCCGGAATCGGCGAAATCGCTCCGTGCGATCGTCGACGAGTTCGACGGCGCAGAAGTGAGAGCCCTCGACGTCACAAGCGATGAGTCGGTCGACTCGTGTATCAGCTCGATCCTCGCAGATCGCGGCAGAGTCGAACTGCTGGTCAACAACGCCGGTGCCGGCCATCGCGGAACGTTGGAACAGCTCAGCATGCAGGAGCTGGCACAGTCGATGGACCTCAACTTCTTCGGCGTCGCACGCGTCACGAAAGCAGTGCTGCCCGGCATGCGCGAAGCGCGAGCCGGTCGCGTCATCACCGTGACCAGTTTGAACGGCATCGTTGCGTTGCCGTTCAGCGACGCGTACAACGCCGCCAAGTTCGCCGTCGAAGGTCTGATGGAAGGGTTGGCAACGGTGATGCGCGAGTTCGGCGTGTTCATCTCGGTGTTGGAACCCGGCCCGGTGCAAACAGCGTTCTTCACCAACGTCGGCGGACACGTCGACAACATCGCCGAAGCTGACCCGTACGCGGAATTGATCAATCGCTTCAACGAACGGATCACCGGCATGGGCTCGGTGGGGCAATCCGCAGAATCCGTCGCTGAAGTGATCCGTGAGATCGCCGCAGACCCGGCACCCGCCTTGCGCTACCAGTCCTCTGATCAGGCGCGCGCCATGGCCGTGCGCAAGCTCGTCGATGGCACCGGACGCAGCATTCTGGCCGCCACCGGGGCTCTACTTCAGCCCTGACGCCGAGTCGAAACACGAGCCGTGCGCCACTTGGTGCGCGGTGCGCCAGTTGAACTGGCGCACCCCGGTCCAACGGGCGCAACGGGTGGGCGTGTGGCTGAATCGCGACTCTTTGGTGCGATCCTTACGAAGCGGATGCCTCTCGACTGATCGAATAGCGCCGATGCGTTAGCGCGGGGTTCTTTTCGCGCGCCGCGAGGACATCCGCAGGGTCGAGGTCGAACGTGCCGAGCGCGGGCGGTTCGTCGAGCTCGCCGACGACCGCGCCCAGCGGGTCGACGAGCACACTGCGCCCGATCGACACCGGCGGCGTTTGCGAGACGGCACCGACGAAGTACGAATTCTCGATGGCCCGGGCTTGGGCGAGCACGCGCCACTGGCCGGCCTTGCCCTCCCCCGGCACCCATGACGAGCACACGAGCACCAGTTCGGCGCCCGCATCTGCCAGTTCGCGGCCTAACTCGGGAAAGCGCAGGTCATAGCAGGTCATCAGCCCGACGGTGATGCCGTCGACGTCGAACACGACCGGCTCAAGGCTCGGCGCCGGTGCGATGCACGCAGACTCGTGAAAACCGTAGGAGTCGAACAAGTGGATCTTGCGGTATCTCGCCTGCACCCGCCCGGTTTCGTCCACTACGAGAAGCGTGTTGAACGGCCGAGGATCATCCGGATTGCTCTCGACGATGCCAACCACGAGTGTCACACCGTGCTCGGCGGCGATCGCAGACAGCGCGGTGACGAAAGGCCCGTCGAGGGGTTCGGCTGCGCCGGCGAATGTTCCGTCGACGACCTTCTTCTCATACATTGAGAACTCGGGAAACGCGACGAGGCGTGCTCCAGCAGCGCGCGCATCCGCCACCCCGTTACGAACCAGGTCAAGATTGCGGGCCTTGTCGACGCCGGCGTCGATTTGCACGAGGCCAACTCTCATTTGATTTCCCCAGCTCTCTTCGTTACCCGGGTACCATGGTAGGCCGCAGCCGAGCGATGCATGCGTCGGCTCGGACCGGAGCGTCCGGACCCGAGCGGGCCTGCACCGCACTCACCAGCACCCGTGCACAACGGTGCCCCGCCCCAACCGGTGACCGGTGAGACGGGGCACCGAAACCATAGCTAACGGCGAAACCGGCTCACTGTGCGACGGCTTGCAATTCTTCGTCTTCGACCTCGACATAGTCCATCTCCGGGGGGCGGCGCCTGAAGCCGTGAGTGAGGACTGCCAGCACGATGATGCCCAGCACGAGCCAACTGCTGCCGAGGATGAGCGCGTCCATATCGAGCTGGGTCAGCAGATAGAGCGTGATTATGGCACCGACGATCGGAGCGATCAGATAGAGGACAACGTTGGTGTGCACGCCCGCCCTCCGTTGCCGGAAATAGTAGAAAACCACAGACACGTTCACCATCGTGAATGCGGTGAACGCACCGAAGTTGATGAAGGAGGTCGACGTCGCCACATCGAGGAACAGGGCGATGAATCCGATCACTCCGATGACGAGCAGGCTGAGCACCGGCGTCTGGAACTTCTTGCTGATCTGCGCGAATATCCGCTTGGGGAGCACGCCGTCGCGCCCCATTGCGAACAAGAGGCGCGATGCGGATGCTTGCGCTGCGATCCCCGATGCGAACTGTGTCACGACCAACCCGGCCAGGAACACGGCGCTGAATAAGGATCCGCCGATCTTCGCCGCAATCTCGAACGCGGCGGAGGACTCATCTGCGAAGTGGAATCCGGGGTGTACGAGCTGGGTGGAGTACGCAACCACGACGAAGATGATGCCGCCGATAAGTGCGACCAGCAGGATGGCACGGGGCACGGTTTTGGTCGGATTGCGCGTCTCCTCGGTGAAGGTTGTGATTGCGTCGAAACCGAGGAACGAATATGCGGCGATCGCTGCGCCACCCGAGATCGCTGTGAACGATGAGTCAGGGTTCGTGAACGGGTCAAGTGTCATCCCGTGGCCGCCCGCAATAACGTTCATAATCGACAGCACGACGAAGATGACCAGCACCAGGATCTCAAATGTCATCAGCGCGAAGTTCGCCTTGTCTGCAACCTTGATGCCGAGAATGTTCAAACCGGTGGTCACCACGATGAATGCGACGATCCAAACCCAGCTCGGCACGCTCGGCGCCGCCTGTTTGAGGAATGCCGCGCCGATCAACCAGATGACCATCGGTAGGAACATATAGTCGAGCATCACCGCCCAACCGACGAGGAATCCGGCCCGGATGTCGACGACCTTGCCGACATAGGTATACGCGGAACCGGATACTGGGTAGGCGGCAGCCATCCGGCCGTAACTCGATGCCGTGAACAGCATGGCGATCAGCGCGAGGATGTACGCGCCTGCCGTTGCGCCCTTCGACACGGTGGCGACGACACCGAATGTGCCGAGCACAATCAGCGGTGCCATATACGCAAGCCCGAAGAGTACGAGCGAGCGCAACCCGAGGGCCCGTTTGAGGTGCGGGGTAGTAGCAGTCATGCGATGACGTCCTGTTCAACAATAGAGGGGGTGGAATGGAGAGGTGTGTGTGGGTGCCAGCGCGCCGGTTCGATTCGGCCGCCGTACAGCGGCAGCTCGAGGGGCGCGTCGGTGGGGAGGAATTGCGACCACATTCGGTTGTAGCCGGCAGTGCCGTGCTCACGAACGCGAGTGACGGCATCCAGGTCGATGGTTTCGACCAGGATGGTGGGCTGGGCGACGCCGGAGGACTGCAGCACTCGGCCCTCCGGGTCGACGATCAGGCTGCGGCCTTCACCGATGGGGCCGGCGCAGTTGACGCTGACGGTGAAGGTCTGGTTGACGATGGAGTTGGCCTGCGCCAGGACGACCTCTTGGGTTCGATCCGGCGTGGTCGTCTTGACGATGTTGATGACGGCTTCTGCGCCCATCCAGGCCAGGTGCCGGGTGGCCTCGGGAAACCACGCGTCGTAGCAGATCGACAGCCCAAACCGGCCGATTTGAGGCATGTCGAACACGACGAAGGTGTCGCCCAGGTCATACGGCTCGTAGGGGCGCCACGGGAAGATCTTGCGATAGTGCGCCACGAGCTCGCCGCTCGGCGAGAAGACGAGGGCGGTGTTGAACAGCGCGCTGTTGTTCAGTGCATCGGCCGGCCCGCGCTCGCAGATGCTTCCCGGAATCAACCAGACACCCGCGTCCCGGGCGATGGCGCCGAGCTGATCGATCAACTCACTGTCTAGCGATACTGCGGATGCGCGCAGCAGCGCGTTTCGCTCCTCTTGCGGCTCGCCCTCGGAACCGAACAGGTGCAGCTCCGGGAATACGACGCACTGCAGCCCCGGATGCTCCGAAACAATCGAGCGCACGCTGAGCGCGAACTCTTCGAGGGACGCACCGATGGGCAGCGGTGCGGCCTGCACTGCGGCGATGCGCAAGCTACGTGACATCGATGCTCCTTCTGACGACAACGTCTGACTCAGCTAAAATAGATCATAATGATCGCTTTTGTCTAGGGCCGACGCCATATTGTTGAAGAAATAGTTCTCACAGCCGATTGGAGGTCGAATGAGGGAGCACACCGCTGTTCCGGCACTGGTCGCTCCGGCCGTCTCCGGCATCACACGCCTGAGCGCAACGGACACGGTTCGAGCCCGAATCGCACTCGCGATCGAGTTGGGCCTCCTGGCGCAGCGCGAACAGCTCCCCTCCGATGCCGAAGTCGCGGCCGCGCTCGACGTGAGCGAGATCACGGCGCGCCGCGCGCTGAAGAGTCTCGCCGATGACGGCGTGCTCGAGCGCCGGCGCGGCCGCACCGGAGGCACCTTCGTCGCCGCTCGAGCTGATGCGTCTGCCATCGACGCCGTGACGACCTATCGAGCGGATGCCGCGGTGGTCCACCGCCTGATCGACCGGCGTGCACTCATCGAGTGCGCGCTCGTTCAGCGGGCTGCGGGCACCGCGACGCCGGCGAACCTCGACGAACTCGATCGACACGTTCGCGCCGGTGCGCAGGCTCAAAATTGGACCGATTATCATGCGGCCGACGAGAAATTCCATCTGGCGGTCGCGGCGTCCAGCGGGCTCGACTGGGCACTGCCGCAATACCACGAGGTGCTCTACGCGCTCTACCGCTACTTTCTCCCCTACCCGGTGGACTATTTGCACGGTGCGAACGAGGAGCACGCGGCGCTGGTGGAGGCGCTGCGAAAGCGGGACGCGGCATCCGCTGTCGCAATCATCGAGCACCATGTGCGCGTGCTGCACGAGACGATGTTCGTCGGACTGCGCGACTCTGTCAGCAATCGCGATGTTTGATCTATAATCGAACATCGCGTTCCGAATCGGAACGATCGCTCGTGCGCGTGCAGTGCGCGACGGCAATCCGGAGGATGAGGCGGATGCGACTCAACGACACGACGACGAACTCGCCGGACGGAAGGTCGGGGGCTGGTCCAGCAGTGTCTTCTGGTACAGCAGTGTCTTCGGGTCCAGCAGTGTCTTCGGGTCCGGCAGTGTCGTCGGGCGCGGCGCCAGGCGCCGCGTCGGGCGCGGCTCCCCATTCCCAGACGCTGTCCCGCGGCATCCAGATGCTCGAGCTGCTTGCTGAGCACGGCGAACCCCGGTCGATCGCCGACCTGGCGCTCGCCCTCGGCGTGCACCGGTCGATCGCATACCGGATTCTGCGCACGTTGGAGGATCACCGGCTGGTCATCCGCGATTCGGCCGGGCTCGTACAGCTGGGTCCGCGGATGGCTGCGCTGGCGCGTGGTGTGTTCCACGATCTGCAATCTGCCGCGCTCCCGGAACTGACCGTCGTCGCCAACGAACTGGCGATGACCGCTTTCCTGGTCGTGCTGGACCACGACGAATGTGTGACGCTGGTGAGCGTGGAGCCGCGGCATGCGGTCGCGACGGTTGCGCAGCATCCGGGAACGAGGCATCCGCTGTCGGCCGGTGCGCCGGGCATAGCGATCCAGTCCCGGCTGACGGTGCAGCAGTGGGCTGCGCTCGGCCCGGATATTCAGATGCGCGATGAGGCGCTCGAAGCCCGGCAGTTCGGTTACGCGGTCAGCCACGACGAAGTCATTCCCGGTCTGCGCTCTGTTGCGGCCCCCTTGGTCATCGCCGGACAGGCACCCGCCGCCGCAGCGATCGTGTACGTCGCGACTGATCGCGACGCCGACGAACTCGGCGCGCGCCTCATGCGGGCCGCAACCACGATCGCCGAGTCGATGCGCTGAGCAGTTGGCGAGTTGCGCACGCTAAGCACTTCGCTGAGCAGAAGCACCGGGCGGCGCTGCCAGGATTCATAGTGCGCGATAGGTCGGAATGACTCGGGAATCGAGCACTATGCGCACTGCGAACGCCACGGTGGAATCCGCAGCGCCGCATTCAATCGCTCGCGACTGCCTCGCGTTGGAGGATCGGTGCAAAGAATCCCGCCAGTTCAGCGGTCGCGGTCAGCGGCAGCACATTCGCCACGTACATGTCGGGGCGCACCACCACGATGGCGCCGGCGCGGTCGATGCCGCGCTCGTCGAAGATGTCGCTACCTGTGCCACCTGGTCCCGTGCCTGCGGCATAGACCTTTTCCCGGTCGACGAGCTGGAATTGGCCGACAGACGGTGTGAAAACAGTAGGAACGCGGGTGATATCCACCTCGTCGAAGCGTTGCTGGTAGATCACTTTCGCGTCGAACCAGGCATCGCGATCCAGGGCCGCCGGCGTCAGCGTGACCGGCGAGTCAGGCGCACTGGCCAGCCACTCGGCGAAGTCGGTCAGAGCGGATGCCTCGCCCGCGGCCGCACCATCGGCAAACGCGTAGATGCGCCAGCGTCCGTCTGCGCGCGCCTGATGGCCCAGTTCGAGTGGATAGGTGTCGCAGACACGCACGACCGGTGAAGACCGGAAGCGTTTGCCGACGGGGAAGCCCGTCGCGAGTTCCTGGTGGGTGGCGTCGCCGGTGATCAGCGACGGCGCATACTGCGTCATGAATCCGGCCGGGAACTCGAATGTCTTGATGTAGAACTTTTCGACTTCATCAGGGTTCGCGAGATCTTCCGGCTTGGTAGCCATCAGCGTCGACCACGTGCGGTCGAAGTCGATCAGCTCCTTGGCGACGACCTGCCGCTCGGTCGAATACGTTTTGAGCAGTGCGGCCGGGCTGCGGCCGTCGAGCACGTGGCCGAGCTTCCAGGCGATGTTGAAGCCGTCTTGCAACGAAACGTTCATACCCTGGCCGGCCTTAGCGCTGTGCGTGTGGCAGGCGTCACCTGTGATAAAGACGCGCGGCAACTCGGACCTGCCGGGCCCGCCATCGTCGCGCTGGCCGTCGCCGCGCGCGTCGTCGTCGCTCGCATCGTCATCGCGTGCATCGTCCTCGCGTGCATCATCCTCGCGTGCATCGTCGAAACGGTCGGTCAGCCGGTGCGCCACTTCGTAGACGCTGTGCCAGGCAACGTGGCGTACGTCGAGGGTGTACGGCTTTAGGATTCGGTTCGCATGCGCGATGATCTCGTCAATGGAGGTCGCCCGCACCGCACCGTTGTCGTGTTCGTCGACCTCGCCGAGGTCGACGTACATGCGGAACAGGAAGCCGCCCTCACGTGGAATGAGCAGGATGTTTCCACCGTCGTGCGACTGGATCGCGCACTTGGTGCGAATGTCCGGAAAGTCCGTGTTTGCGAGCACATCCATGACACCCCACGCGTGCATGGATTGGTCGCCGGTCATAGTGCGCCCGATCGCGGAACGCACGGCGCTACGCGCCCCGTCGCATCCGATCACATACTTCGCGCTGACGGTACGTTGCTGACCTTCTTGTGCGCCCGCGGTGCCGCGCAATCGTACGGTGACCGGGTATTCCTCCGAGTCGCCCTCGATGTCCAGTCCCACGAATTCCCAGCCGTAGTCCGGCTTCATACGGGTGGGAGAGTTCGCCATTGCCTCGGCGAAGTAGTCCTGGATGCGGGCCTGATTGACAATGAGATGCGGGAACTCGCTGACTCCCGTCGGATCATCAGCGGGCATACCCGTACGCACAATATGCGTCGGATCTTCGGGGTCGGGCCCCCAGAACGCCATGCTGGTGATGTGGTAGCCCTCGTCCATGACCTCGCTGGCGAAACCGAACGCCTGGAACGTCTCGACCGAGCGGGCTTGAATTCCGTCGGCGTGTCCGAGCGCCAGCCGTCCGCCACGACGCTCAATCAGCCGGGTGGTGACGCCCGGGAACTGCGCGAGCTGCGCGCCGGCGATGTGGCCGGCGGGGCCAGCACCGACGATCAACACGTCCATCACGTCGGGCAGCTCGTCGGGGCGATTGAGACCGGCTCCCGCAGCTGGCTGTATCCGGGGCTCGCCTGACACGTATCCATGGTGATGGAATTGCACGGATTCTCCTCACTCCGCCGTCGACGGCGCGGTGCCGCGATTGACGTGATCGGCGCGGTGCCTCAATCGGTGTGATTGTGTGACACCGTCATCGCTCAAGTTCGATAATAGAACTCTACGTTCCAATATCGATGAGGAAATCATAGGGCCGCCCACAGCGGCCCGCAACCTCGTGCCCGCCCCGCCCCGCCCCGCCCCACCCCGCTCGTCGCGAGCCGTCACGTTTGGCTGCCCAGGCGCCGAATTTGCAGCCAAACGTGACGGGTCGGCACGGCAAGGTCACTCAGAAGCCGCGCGGCGAATCCCGGTTGTATCAGCCGGCGAGGCTCCGTGCTTCCTTCGTCTCGGTCAGGAGTGCCTGCGACGCTGTGCTGTTCATCAGTGGGAGCACGAACACGTTGCCGTAGCGCGCGCACGGATGGCGTGACCCGATTTCGACCGCGGTCTCGATATCAGGTGCGTTGATCAGATCGAATCCTGCGAACCATTCCTTGTATTCGGCAAAGGGTCCTTCTGTGACCGTGACGGCACCGGCGCGCTTGGCGACCATTCGGGCGTCCTGGGCGGCCGTCAGGCGTTCTCCGAGAACGCGGATGCCGCCCGGATCGACGCTGTCAAGCCAATCGGCGATGTCGTCGTCTTCTGCGCTCCACGGCTCTCCGTCTTCAGCGCTGACGTACAGCATCAGGTATTGGTTATCGGTGTTTTCAGTGCTCATCAGTCTTTCTCCTCTTCTTTTGTGGTGCTTTGCAGTCGACGCACTTGCGCCTCAAGCCAGCGTCGCTCTGCGACGTTGTCCGCTCGCATGCCTGCTTCGGCATACGCGCCACGGGCGGCATCGATAGCCCCCGAGCGTTCCAAGAGCCCCGCGCGCACCGACAACAGCCGATGCGAATGGGCAAACCTTTCGTCAGATTCCAGGCTGGCGAGCTCGGCAAGGCCGGCGAGCGGGCCAACGGACATGCCCAGCGCTGCCGCACGGCCGAGCTGAGCGGCCGGCCCCTGCTGCAGGCGGACAAGGGCGTCATACAGCGCGAGGATCTGCGGCCAGTCGGTGCTGCTCGCATCGGCTGCGGCCGCGTGTACGGCAGCGATCGCTGCCTGAATCGCAATTGGTGAGAGCGGGCCACCCGCAAACGCGTCGGCTGCGAGCTGGCGCCCTTCGCGAATCTTTGCCTGATCCCACAGCGAACGGTCTTGGTCAGGCAACGCGATGAGCTGTCCGTCGGCGTCGACGCGCGCACCCGTGCGCGCGTCGCTGAGCAGCATGAGCGCCAGCACTGCCGTCGTCTCCTGGTCGTCGGGCAGAGCCTGACGAAGCATCCGGGTGAGCCGGATGGCCTCGGCCATGAGCTCGGCATGGACCGGCGACTGGCCGATTGTTGGCGCATGCCCCTCTGTGAACATGAGGTACAGCGTCATGCGCACCGCTTCGGCGCGATCGCGGAGCTCGTGTTGGTTCGGCCATTCGAAGCGTCGCCCGGCGTCATCGATGGTGCGCTTGGCTCGCGTGATCCGCCGCGACATGGCCGCCTCTGACTGGAAGAACGCGGCAGCGATTTGTGCGGTCGTCAGGCCGCAGACCGCGCGCAGTGTCAGCGCGACCTGTGAAACGGGCTGCACGGCTGGGTGGCAGCACAGCACCAGCAGCGCAAGCGAGTCGTCGTGTGTCGAAATCTCCGCGCCCCGGGGGTCGAGCAATGCATCGTGGTCCTCGCGAGCCCGGCGGGCGGCATCCGATCGAACCGAATCGATGTAGCGGCGCCGCGCGACCGTGTAGAGCCACGCCCTGACATCTCGCGGGCGGCCGTGCGTCGGCCAGCTGTCGAACGCTTCGACGAGCGCCTCCTGAACGGCGTCTTCGCAGGCCGCGAAGTTGCCGTATCGGCGCACGAGTGCCGCGGTCACGAGCGGGATCACGGCGCGCACATTGGCATCGAAGATAGTGATCTGCGCTTCGGGCATCGCCGCCTCCCTCCGCATAGACGCAACCCTTTCACAGATGGGTCGGAGCCGAAAGCGCAGATCCGACATGCCGATCGAACACATCTGATCCACCAGATTTGATCCGCCAACGTTCGATCCGACAACAGCCGCTCCAACAACAGCGCCGCGTGCAACGATTTCAGCCCTGGCGGGAGCCGGATCGCGGCTCCGTCTACTCGATAACGACGTGGAGTGCCGCTCCACATCGCCCAATCGAGAGGAGTCGATAATGACTGAGACGCATGGGATCCTCATCGCTGTGCCCGCCGACAACACGGTCGCTATTCAGCGATTGCGAGCGGAGCTTCGCGCGGCGAGACACAGGCGAGCCGATGAGCGTCGCGTCGCGATGTTCGCAACCGTTCGGGCGTTGCCTTTCGGTGGCGTCAATGCGAATGGCAGTTGACGTACTTCGAAGGCGGGTCGATCGTGGATCGTGTTGGACGGCCCAGATCGACGCATTGATGTGAAGTGTGCCGGGCAAGGCGCATGGAGATTGATGGACCCATTTGGAATCCTTCGGTCCACCGGTTGAGTGCTCGGGCTCGAAGGCGCGCAGTAGTTCTCGATGTCGTCGATGATGCCGTCTGGGTTGCCTTGAATGATCACGTTCGTGTCCCGCATCGCACTTTTAGGCATCGAGCGTTGCGTGCTCTATATGATCGCGAGAGCGCGAAAGCATCTCGACGACTTCCGCACGACGATCGTCATGGGTCTCCAGGGTCTGATTGAGCTGCCGCCGTTCCTGTCATAAGGCCGGGCGCGCACTTGTAATCGCGAACGACGCTTTTACACCTCCTCGCTGTGCGCGAACCCTGGCACCAGCCTCCAATTTGTCTTCGGGTCAGGGATAACCATGCAATCCGTCTCGAGTGATTGACGCTTATTCATGGCGCGTTGTAGCCTCAGCGGCGGATGCGTTGATGCGCATATGAGCAGGCGCGTACGAGGGAGTGCAAAATGACCGATTTCAGCGAACAGCACGGGCCGGGCCTTCGCAAGAATGCCATCGGGCTCCTCGGCGCGGTGATCATGTCTGCAGCACTCATGGGGCCGGCTGTGTCGGTCTATTTCAACCCACAAGTTTCGGCAGCCAGCGCTGGCGTCGCGACACCGTTCGTTTTCGTCTTGGCCTCGTGGTCATGCTCATTGTTGCAAACGGCGTCATGGAAATGTCGCGCGTACTTCCGAGCGCCGGATCCTTTTACACATACGTATCCCGCGGCATCGGGCCGCGCAGCGGCTTCGTCACGGGCGCACTGATGTTTCTCGCATACGCACTGTTGGTTCCGGCAGAGCTCGCGCTCATCGGGACGTATACCGAGGACGTGCTTGCAGGCTACGGCATCCACATCAGCTGGCTGATCATCTCCGCATTCTTCACCGTGCTAATGATCTTTCTCTGCCTTCGGGGCATCGTCGGTTCGATTCGCACGGCAACAGTACTGTTCCTTGCGGAAGTTGCTGTCATCATCGTTCTGAGCGCGATCATACTGGCCAAAGGAGGTGCACACGGGCTCACGCTTGCGCCGTTGAATCCGGTGAATTCGCCGACTGGTGTTTCCGGACTCGCACTGGGAATGGTATTCGCTATCCTGTCGTTCGTTGGCTTCGAGGCTGCAACGACGCTTGGCGAAGAAGTTCGCCGTCCGCGTCGCAACGTGCCCCGGGCAATGTTCTTTGCTCTGCTTTTTGTAGGCCTGATCTACGTCTTCGCCACTTACAGCGAAATGGTGGGCTTCGGCGTCGATGGCGTTCACAAGCTGGTGGCGGATGTCGCGCCATTCACCACGCTCGCAAATGAGTATGCCCCGTGGCTCAATCTCCTGGTCGGACTCGCCGGCATATCGAGCATCTTCGCCGTCACGATGAACACGAACAACGGAGTCGTTCGCATCATCTTCGCTATGAGCCGCGAAGGGATGTTGCCTAAGCGACTTTCGCACGTGCACCCGGTGCACCGCACCCCAACCACCGCAATTTGGTTCGTTGGCATCTTCGCCGTCGTACTCACGTTCGGAGTCGGCCTGCTCTCCGGTCCGTTCAACGCGTACGTATACCTTGGCTCGATTCTCACCTTGGCAATCATCCCGGTTTACATCCTGACGAATATCGCCGCCATCCGGTACTTCGCGAGTGCGCGACGAGCGGAGCGCTCGATCCTGCGGCACGCGGTACTGCCGGTATTGGGAATACTTTTGCTCGCAATCCCGATCTACGGCCAGGTTTATCCTGCGCCTGCCGCGCCTCTAGTCTTCTTCCCGTACCTCGTGCTGCTGTTTATTGTCGTCACCGCGATCATCGCAGTACAGCTAGGCAAGCGCCGACCTGAAGTTCTGCTTCGCGCAGGCGCAACACTTGCTGCTGGTGACGCCGATGATGGCCTCCACCTGACAACAGACGATCCAGCAGATCGAGAAGGCTCTGAATCTGAACCGGAGCCACAGCCATGACACTCGCAATCACCCTGTCGATTGCGCTCGAACTCATTGCTGCAGCGCACCAAGAGGCAGCGCGCCGAGACACTGCAATATCGGCGGCAATCGTCGATGCGGGCGGAAACCTGATCGCTTTCGGCCGCATGGACGGCGCCGAGATCGCTGGCGCCACACTCGCCACAGACAAGGCGTTCACGGCCGTTGCGCACAGCATACCCACCGAAGAGCTCGGTGTGCTTGCTGCACCCGGCGGCGAGTTGTTCGGGCTCCAAGCCAACGGAGGCGGCCGCTATGTGATCTTCGGAGGCGGCATACCGTTGCTTCGTGAACGACACATCGTCGGCGGCGTTGGCGTAAGCGGTTCCACGTCTAAGAACGATGTCGCGTGCGCTGAGCAGGCGGTGTTGCGATTCGCAGAGCTGGTGCCGAGGCAGCCGCCCTCAAGATGACACACGAGCAACGGTCTTCAATGTCATTGAAAATGTCGTCCAGAGCGCGCTGATCGCTCTCATGTCAGACACAGTCATATTCGTCAGTGACAACATCCACCACATCCTGATCGCGTGAACAAGAAAGCTGCTCCAGCTCTTGCTCGACTTCGTGCGGAACTTGCAGCTGCGCAAAGAGTTTGAGTTGCCCTTTGATGGAATCGGGCTTGGCCGCGTCCGCTTGATCGACTGGCGTCAGAACCAACTTTGGCCGCCCGTTAGCGGTCACCGCCGCAGCTTATTCAGCGATTGCAGCAGGGTTCGCCTTGAAACGACTCATGGGCACACGGAGAGGGCCATTTGGCGCACTAGCTTGCATTGCAGCACTTGCTTATCCTGTACTGACCTAAGGTATCAATTCAGCGCTCAGAGTGTATCCCGGTGTCACTGTCGAGAGAGAGAGCAGTCGCCAAGACGCTTCTGGCTGCTGATATGATCAACGTCACAGATCGTATACAACGTCGTCGCGTCCTCAAAGAGGTGATTTGCAATGCCGGCGAACCCGCTGTCGAGCGTTCGACCCGCTTCGTCGCTGACTCGAGCGCGGTCGACGGTTGTGAGCACGGCGATCGCCACCAACATCAGCGAGTTTCGCACGGCCGTCTCCGAGTCGTTCGTTCCTCTGCACGTGACCAGCGATCGCCCCGACCCGTTTTTCGGACGCATCCGCTCCAGCAGTGTTGATGATGTTCACGTCTGCGAGGTCACGGCCTCGCAGCACGTCGTGGAGCGCACGCCCGAGCTCATTGCACGCGGCGATCTGCACTATTACAAGCTCAGCCTGCAACTGGCGGGCACCGGCCTGCTCATTCAGGACAACCGAGAATCGGTGCTCCAGCCCGGGGATCTTGCGATCTACGACACCGACCGGCCGTACTCGCTCGTGTTCGACGACGACTTCCGCACCATGGTCGTCATGTTTCCGCAGCACCTGATTGAGCTCCCGCCGGATTTGGTCGGCCAGGTCACCGCTGTGACGATGTCGGGCAAGCAGGGTCTTGGTGCGATGATCGCCCCGTTCCTCGCTCAGCTGGTGGGCAATCTCGACCAGCTTGCCGGAAACACCGGAACACGACTGGTGCACAGCACACTTGATCTCGTCACCACGATGCTGGCCAGCGAACTCGATCTGGACAACTCGGCGGGAAACGGCCATCAAGCGCTGATGCAGCAGATTCGCCAGTTCATCGACGCCAACCTGTCCTCACCCGAGCTTGGTCCTACCCAGATCGCGGCCGCGCACTTCATCTCGACCCGCCATCTGCACGGCATCTTCCGCGAGCAGGGCACCACCGTTTCGGCGTGGATTCGATCCAGACGGCTCGAGCGCTGCCGCCGCGACCTGATCGACCCGATCTATGCGCATCGCCCTGTCGCTGCGATTGCATCCCGCTGGGGCTTTGCGGATGCCGCGCACTTCAGCCGCGTATTCAAGGCCGCGTTCGACCAATCGCCGAGCGAACTGCGCAACATGGCACGCGCGGCCGCGTAGCCGCGCGGCATCCGCCACCACCCGGCGATGCGCCGGTTGCCGCGCCCTGCGCCAGTTGAAGTGGCGCATGACTCGCAAAGTGGCGCACGGGTGCGGTTTAGAGTCGCATCCGCCTCCTTGCACTGGTGCGCTAGCGACGTGCACGCGACGACAACGCAACCACGCGCTGAGTGCGGCAGCATTCCATGAATGGGGTGTGCTGCGGTGAGCGCCGCACGACTTTATCCGTCGTTTTGTGCAAAGGAGCATCGTGACTGAGGTCAAACAAACATCAACCGGCACCGCGGGCGTGCTGAAGGCGAATGCCCTCGGAGTGGCGGGCATCGTCTTCCTCGTGCTTGCGGCCGTTGCACCGCTCACGGGAATCGTCGTTGTAGCGTCAATCGCGATCGCCCTCGGCAACGGCGGAGGAACACCGGCCTCGTTCTTCATCGTCGCCATCGTGCTGCTTTTGTTCTCCATCGGCTACGCGCAGATGTCGAAGCAGCTGGTCAACGCCGGCGGTTTCTACGCGTTCGTCGTCAGGGGGCTCGGCCGCACCGGCGGACTCGTGGCCGGGTTCATCGCCACGATCGGGTACAACTTCTTCGTCGTTGGCACGATCGGCACCAGCGGATTCTTCATGCAGACGGTAATCGCCGACCTCACCGGTTTCAACATGCACTGGTACATCTGGGGACTCGCGTCGATCATCGTCGCATTCATCCTTTCCCGCCAGGGAATCGGCTTCAGCGCCAAGGTACTCGGCGTCTCACTGATACTCGAGACGCTGATCCTGGTGGTCTTCGACTTCTCGGTGCTGTTCCAGACCGGATTCAGCTTCGAGGCATTCAGCCCGACCGCGATCTTCTCCGGCTCACTCGGCATCGGTCTGCTTCTTGCCGCAACGGGCTTCCTTGGCTTCGAAGCCACGTCGTTGTTCAGCGAGGAGGCCAAGAATCCACTCCGCACCATCCCCCGGGCCACTTACACAGCTATCTGCCTGATCGGCGCGATCCTCGGGTTTACGAGCTGGGCCGTCGTCAGCGCAACGGGCGTCGCCCAGGCACAGGCCGTCGCACTCAAGCACCTGCCCAACGGCGACCTGATTTTCAGTTTGTCGGAGAAGTACCTGGGCACCGTCATGACGGACATCATGATGATCCTGCTGCTGGTCAGCCTATTCGCGGCCATGCTCGCGTTCCACAACTCGGCCACCCGCTACCTGTACTCACTCGGCCGAGCACACGTGCTGCCACACGCGCTTGCTCGCACCCGAAAGAACGGCACCCCGCAACTTGCCGGCATCGTCCAGGCCTCGTTTGCTGCGATCGTGGCCGGACTTTTCGCCTGGGCGCAGCTCGACCCGATCGGGTCACTGGTGCCGAGCATGATCGGCTTCGGCACGCTGTGCGTGCTGGTGTTGCAGATGCTGGCTGCCCTGGCGATCGTCGTGCACTTCCGGCGCGCTCATGACCCGCGGTGGTGGTCGACATTCGTCGCCCCGGGCGTCGGATTCCTGGCACTCGCGAGCATCGTGACGATGGCGATCGCCAACTTCAGCATCGTCGCCGGGTCGGACGCACTGGTCGTCAATCTGCTGCCGCTGCTGCTGCTGGTCGCCCTCGTCGGCGGCATCATCTTCGGCATCTACCTGAAGAAGCGCAAGCCGACAATCTATGCCGGCCTCAGCGACGACCTGGAGAACTTCAACAAGACCCTGGTCGACCCGCAGCATGTGTCAGAGAGCGACATCGCGGGCGGGCTGTAGCGCGATGCGCGGTCCGCGACCACAGCAAGACCGGCGGCCGCGTCTCGAGACGGCCGCGTCTCGAGACGGCCGCGAGCGGCCTCCTCGACGACCGGGCTCGACCCGTGAGCGGCCTCCTCGACCACCGGGTAGGACGACGGATGCCTACATGCCGGCGTGTTCGAAGGGCAGCGTCGGCAGATCTACGATGTGAGCGCCGCCGTCGGCCACGATAACCGTGCCGGTCATGATCGACGACTCCCCCGAACCGAGAAAACGCACAATGGATGCGATCTCCACCGGTTCCGCAGGCCGGCCGAGCGGCACATCCGCGGTGACCCGCGCATACGCCTCGTCGCGGCCAGTGATCCCGGCATGTCGGGCGAACTCGTCCATCTCTTCGTCCGCCATCGGCGTGCGCACCCAACCGGGACACACCGCGTTGACCCGCACCCCGTTCTTGCCATAGTCGCGCGCCAGCGATCGCGTCAGCCCGATCAGTGCGTGCTTGCCGACCGTGTAACCTGCCGCGCTCGGCCCGGCGAACAAGCCGGCCAGCGACGAGACAATCACGATCTGGCCTTTCGACTCGATCAGGTGCGGCAACGCCTCACGCGTGAGCACAAAGGCACTGCTCAGGTTGGCTCGCAGGCTGGCATCCCACTCGGCGTCGGCGGTCTCCCCGACCGTGGCGAAACCGTGACCACCCGCATTCGCGACGAGCACATCGATCGCGCCTAACGCATCCGCAACTCGCGCGATCGCATCACGCGTCTGCGCCGTGTCGCTGACATCGGCGACGACGGGCAGGGCACCGGTCTCGGCCGCGACCAGCTCGAGCGGATCACTGCGACGACCCAGGATCGCCACACGGGCACCCTCCGCCGCATACCGGCGCGCAACGGCGGCGCCGATCCCGGTGCCGCCGCCGGAGACGACCACCATCTTGTTCTCGACGGATGCGCCCGTGAACGTCATCTCGACTCCTTCTTTCTCAGCGCGGCCGCGCTCGAGTTCCACCGGCCGCCCGTCACACACCCTGCTCCGCGAGCACCTGGAGAATCCGCTCGTGCACGTCGGGGAGCACGGCTTCGCTCTCCGGTTTCATGACGACGCTGCGTAGGATGCGTGCAGTGTCGGCATCCGCCTGCACGTCGTGCCCGCGCGCGGCGAACGCCGACGCCGGCGCCGTGTACGTCGCCAGGTAGATGGCTTCGTCGGGTGGCAGCGCCATGCCCGCCTCGAAGACCCGCTCGGTGAGTCGATCAACCTCACTCAGGCTGTGAGCGGTCGGAAAGAACGTCACGATGTCCAGTTGCGGTTTCTGGAACAGGGTCAACGCATCCGTCTGCTCGATCAACTCGGCCCAGTGCAGCGCAGCGCGGCGACCCGGGCGCAAGGCCGCACCCAGTCGGTCCGCCGTCAGCGGCAGCACCTGCAGCGTGAGCCACAGTGCGGCGGCTGCGGCACCCGCCCTGGAACACTCCAAGGAGATTTCGCCGAGGTGGAGCTCCTCCGACGTGAAGTACGTGTAGGGCGAATCGTGTTTGTAGAACCGGCCGATGGCCGGATCGCGGAACAGCACAGCACCGCATCCGTAGGGTTGCAGCCCGTGCTTGTGCGGGTCGACCACGACGGAGTCACACTCCGCGATCGCTTCGAACGGTGCGGCCGCGACCCCGTCGGCGGTGTCGTCGGCAATCAGCCGGAAGAACCCGCCATACGCGGCATCGACGTGCACGCGCACGCCGTGTTCGCGGCACAGTGCCAGCGCCTCAGGAATCGGGTCGATCGCGCCGAGGCCGGTGGTTCCGGCAGTCAAGACGACGGTGCCGATCGATTCGGCGCGCAACAGGTCGGCGAGCGCGTCGAGATCGAGCCGGCCGACGGCATCCGTTTGCACGGCATGGCCGCGAACGCCGAGAAGGTGACACATCCTGCTGTGCGTGTAGTGCGCATCCGCGCTGTATGCGATGCCCTTGTCCGGATGCGTTTCGCGGGCCACGAACAGCGCCTCCAGATTCGCGATCGTGCCGCTGGTTGTCAGGTGCCCGAGGTGCTCGTCGGGAGCGGAGCCGAATCCGAACATGCCCGCGAGCTGTGCGACGACCTCGCGCTCCATCCGCGCGGTGGCCGGGCCGCCGTCGAGGGCGTGGTTGTTCGGGTTGATCAGCATGGCGGCGACGTAGCCGGCGACGGCCGCGGGGTGCGGCGGCTTGAGCATCTGGCCGACATAGCGCGGGTGGAAGAACGGGTAGTTGTCTCGCAGTCGTTCCAACAGTTCGGCGTAGGCGGCGTCGAACGCGCCGTCGGCGACGACGAGCGACGGATGCGCCGCAAACGCGCCGAATTCGGCCTGCCAACCATGAATTGTCTCGACCGCTTGCGCCAGCGCATGCTCCAATTGCATCTTCGTCAACTCCTTGCGATCCATACTGGCATCGGGCGCAGCCGGCCTCCATCGCAACCATTGGCCCACCGGGCACGGTTGTTGTCTGCAACTGCACAGCCCGCGCCAGGCCTTCCCCGCCTCGCGGCGCGCAGTGAATATTGAAGAGACGCACGACAGCTAAGGATCCACGATGACCCACGAAAGCCACGAGCAGGCCGGCCAGGAGCACTCGGGCCACGATCACTCGAGCCACACGCACTCGACGCTCCTTTCGACGCCGACGACGGTGACGCATCCGCTTGACCCGGTGACAGCCGAGGAGCTCGCGCTCGGACGCCAGATTCTCGTCGACGCCGGCAGAGTTGGGGAGACCACGCGATTCCCGAACGTGCTGCCGGTGGAGCCGGCCAAATCCGTCGTCGCCGCGTTCCAGCACGGCGACGCCATCGAGCGCCGGCTGCTGTTCGTGCTGCTGGATACCGCAACCGGCCGCAGCGCGGAGGCCGTCGTCAACGTCACGGCCGGCGTGGTCGAGTCGCACACCGATTTGACCACAGACCAGGCGCCCTACGGCCAGCCGCAGTACCTGTTCGAGGAGTACGAGCGCGCCGCCGAGATCGCGAAGGCGGATGCCGGTTGGCAGGCCGCGATGACCCGTCGCGGCCTCGCCGACCAGATCGAGCACGCGTTCTGCGCACCGCTTGCTCCGGGCTTCTTCGGCCGCGCCGACGAAGCGGGGCACCGCGCCATTCGCTCGCTGACTTTCCTGCGTGCCGACGCGAACGACAGCCCGTGGTCGCACCCGGTCGAAGGCCTGATCGTGCACATCGATCTCACGCTCGGGCGGGTGCTGCGCATCGAAGACGACGGCGACACCCCCGTGCCCCAGCACGACGGCAAGTACGACGCCGCGACCATCGGTCCAGCCCGAACCAGCCTGAAGCCGATCGAGATCAGCCAGCCTGAAGGCCCGAGCTTCCACGTCGACGGCGCCGCGGTCAGCTGGGAGAACTGGAAGTTCCGCGTCGGCTTCAACGCCCGCGAGGGTCTCGTGCTGAACCAGGTCAGCTTCCGCGACGGCGACGAGGACCGCCCGGTGCTGTACCGGGCATCCGTTCCTGAAATGGTTGTGCCCTACGGCGACACCACGCCGACCCGGTTCTGGATCAGCTACTTCGACGCCGGCGAATACCTGCTCGGCAAGAACGCCAACCCGCTCGCGCTCGGCTGCGACTGCCTGGGTGTTATCCACTACTTCGACGGTTTCGTCGCCGACGATCACGGCAACCCGGTGAAAATCCCGCAGGTGATTTGCATGCACGAGGAGGATTACGGCATCCTCTGGAAGCACACCGACCTCGCCGGCCATCCCGAGGTGCGCCGCTCCCGCCGCTTGGTCGTCAGCTATTTCTCGACGGTCGGAAATTACGACTACGGGTTCTTCTGGTACTTCTACCTCGACGGCACGATCCAGGTCGAAGCGAAGGCCACCGGCATCGTCTTCGCCGGCGCCGGCACTCCCGGCGAAGCCAACCCACACGCACCGGAAATCGCACCGGGACTCTTCGCGCCGGTGCACCAGCACCTGTTCTGCGCACGCCTCGACGTCGCGATCGACGGCGAAGACAATTCGGTCGCCGAAGTCGACGTCGTCGGCGTCCCCATCGGCGAGGACAATCCATACGGCAACGCGTTCACCTGGCAGAAGCGTCCGCTGACGACCGAGGCGGATGCCGGCCGGCTCGCCAACGCTCCCACCGCACGGCTCTGGGAAGTGACGAGCTCCCACCGGCGCAACGCCGTCGGCAAACCGACCGCGTATCAGTTGGTTCCGCAGCCGAGCGCCACCCTGATGGCACAACGGGATTCGACCGTGTTCGCTCGCGCGACGTTCGCGACCAAGCACCTGTGGGCCACCGCATTCGACGCGGCCGAGCGTTTTCCGGCGGGCGATTACCCGAACGGTCACGCCGGCGGCGCGGGCATCCCGGCGTGGACAGCGGCGAATCGCAGCCTTCAGGACACCGACATCGTGCTCTGGCACACGTTCGGCCCGACCCACATTCCGCGCCCGGAGGACTGGCCGGTGATGCCGGTCGATTACTCCGGCTTCCTGTTCAAGCCCTACGGCTTCCTCGACCGCAACCCGGCGCTGGACGTGCCCGAGGTGTCGGCCGCGGCATCCGGATGCTGTTCCGCCCGTGGCGAGTGCAGTTGCGAACACTGATTCCAGCCGACTCACAACCAGCTGACTCGCAAGCGGCCGACGTACAACCCGGGGCTTGCCCAGAATCAGAAGCATCCTCGCAACCCGAAAAGGACCCCCCATGACGAACTCAACTCTGACCGACACGTCGACCTGGCTGCCGCTGGACGGCCTGGCGCCCGGCTTCGACGCGAATAAGGCGCCGCTATCCCCCGACCTGGCTGGTCGCACGGTCGTCATCACGAACGGCGACGGCAGCGAACCCGGGTCTGTCATCGCTCATGAGTTCACAGCTGATCGGGTGCGCTGGCACTACGAAGCCGTCGCAACCGACCCGCATGGAACGGCCGACGGTGACGACGCATACGAGGCGATCGAGGTCGACGACGATCTGTTCTATGTGCAGTTTCAGACGCGGTCCCGATCGGAGAACGCGGTTTCGCTGTTCCTCGACTTCGCTTCGGGCCGCGCGCTCACTGTCGTTCAGGCCATCCATGAGCGAGCGGATGACAACACCTGCGTCTGGCAGGCATTCGTCCCTGGCACCATCGATAGTATCGAAACGACCGGCGAGGAACCGGCCCCGACCAACGCACTCATCGGCCGCCGGGTCGTCTGGGACTACAGCCCGATCCATGCCTACGAGCACATCTACCTGAGCCCCCAGTGGTACACCTGGCAGTGCTTGGCCGGCCCGGAGAAGGGGCTCGCCGACACCGACCAGAACACCGTCTACCGGCTGCGTGAGGGTATTTACGTGTTCGCCTGGCGGGAGAAGGTGATCCCGTGCGCGTCGGTCACGGTGGCCGACCACCGCAACGTGCGCGCCATCCGCTCGCACGGGGTGCTGTTCGGCCTGGACGAGACCGGCAGAACGCCGATGCACTTCACGTTCGGCGCCTACGGTCGCCTGCTCAGTGTGACTGTGCACCCCGACCGCCTCGATCCGGCGTTGTAGGTCGGCGGCCGCCCGGCAGCGAATCCACCATCCGCGTGTTATAGCAGATGATATGATTGCCGCCATGAACGAGGTGCGGCGCCTCCGCCTACGCGCAGGCCTCACGCAGGACGAATTGTCCGAGCGCTCCGGAGTTGCGCAGCCGAATATCGCCGCCTACGAGAGCGGAACGCGCACGGCATCTCCTGCCATGCTGAGTCGGCTCCGTGCTGTCGCGGCACCACGTCCGTCGGAAGTTCTCGCCGAGAATCGCGAATCGGTACTCGCCTTGGCCCGTGAACATCGGGCAGGGGATGTGCGCGTGTTCGGCTCGATTGCGCGGCACGAAGACGTTTCCGGCAGCGACATCGACTTGCTCGTACGGTTTGATCCCGGTGCCGATCTGTTCGACTTGGCCGACCTGAAAGCCTCGTTGGAAGAACTCACCGGCCTGCGCGTCGACGTCGTCTCCGAACGAGGCTTGCGCGCCGGTCCGAACCCGATCCGGGACGAAGCAGTTGCCCTCTGACCGGCGCGCTGTGAGAGGTGCGGACGCATCCGACCGGATGCGAGTCACTCGCACACTTCGAGATCTCATCGGATTCACCGATACCGCCGCACGCCTCGTCGCCCGAGGCAGAACGAATTACGACTCCGACGAGGCGCTGCGGCTTGCAGCCGAGGCCATCATGCACAAGATCGGCGAAGCCGTTGCCCGATTGCCAGCAGAGTTCATCGGCGAGCACCCGGATGTCGCCTGGCGCAGCATGAAGGCTACGCGCAACATCGTCGCGCACGACGACGAGCAAGTCGACTACGACATCTTGTGGAACGTTCTGGCCAACCGGATGCCCGCGGAGGCCGAGCGAATCCGGGCTGCTCTGAGGTCGGTCGGCAGCACCGAATAGCGCCGCTGTGGCTTCCGTGTTGATGCTGTCGTCAGTGCTTGATCCCGTCAGTCAAATTGATCCCCGCGGAACGATCCACCTGTGCTTGAAGGTTGGCACGACCTCGGCGACATAGTCAAAGTCACTGTCGAGATGAAGGACGGCCGCGTCGTTGGCCATCGCGTATGCCGCGATGAGGGCATCCATCGCGCCGACGGAACGCACCAGCCCGCCTGTCCAGAGAGCATTTTGGATGTTGAGGACTTCAAGGGACGTGGGTGCAACAGGGCAGTCGGGGAACGCTCCGAGGGATTTCATGAGCTTCGTATGATCTTCGCCATTTCGGGCACTGAATCCAACTTCTGCAACGACCGGAGCGCAGATCATGATTGCTCTGGGACTGTAACGACTAACAACGGTTTCGAAGGCGGCTTTGACGACGGGGGTCGTGCTAAGGCGTGCCCAGACGCTGTTGTCAACAATGAATGCGGCATTCTTGGCGTGTCCAGAGCCCGGTTGGGCTGCCGGGTCGTGCTGGACTCTTCTCGGGGCAGATGTTCCGGGACGTGTAACGGCCTGAGAGGTCCCTTCGCGCTGTGGTAAACGAGTGCGCGAGTCGCTAACGCTCATACGTGACCTTTTCTGCCGACTCATCCAGTTCAATCGCTGCGATCTCTTCAATCGCAACGAGCTGGCGCTGTCTCATCACGGTTTCCTGGAGGGCGAGGTTGATCGCCTCCCGATTTGTGCGCACCCCGTACGCTTGCTTCGCCTGGCGCAGAATATCTGCATCGACGTCAACACTCGTGATCGGCATAATGCCCTCCCTTATATAGGATTGCCTTTGTTCATATATAAGACTAGCATCTGAGCCAATGTCTGTGGGTCAACGCGAGCGGTGCCTTGTGGTCAAATTCTTGGTTACTCCGTCGAGATGCCATGCGCGCTGTCAGGTCTACTAGGCTGCCTCTGCGCCGACCGTGATCGCCTCGACAATCTCGCGTACTGCGGATTCGTCTGGCAGTCCGCCGAGTTCGCCGGCGAAGAGTAGATGCCCGGTCCCGACTATGGCTTGCGCAAGTGTGTCCGGCTGCGCACCGGCGAGGATGCGGCCGGCGCGTTGTTCGGCAGTCAGGTAAGTGCCGAACCCAGTGACGGCTTCAGCGAGGAACGGGATGCCTGGTCTCGTGCCCGGACGCAGGCGGGCACGGAGTTCGTCCCGAGACAGAATAAGGCGAATGAGTGCGAGCCCGAGCGGGCGGAACAGTTCGGAGAGCGCGGCGGAAAGGTTTCCGACAACGGTGCCGGAGCCGGCGTGGTCGACGAGTTCGGCCGTCATGCGGTTTACGGCAGTGATCTGGTTCTGGGCGATCGCCCACTTAGAGTGGGCGCATGGTCACTCTACCTTCACCGCCTCCCACTTCGGGAGGAGCATCGCACCAACGGCGCGAGATGGCCGAGTCCTTCGGCGACGATGCCGCTCGCTACGATCGGACCCGGCCGCACTACCCGGATGCGTTCATCGACGAGATCGCCCGCCGCATTCCCGGCAGGGCGATCCTTGATGTCGGCATTGGTACCGGTATTTCGTCGCTGCCATTCCGCGATCGCAGATTCACCGTGCTCGGTGTCGAGGCTGACCCGCGGATGGCCGAGTTCGCCCGCCTCAAGGGTTTCGACGTCGAGGTAGCCCGGTTTGAGGAGTGGGACGCTGCCGGCCGCATGTTCGACGGTCTCATCGCTGGGCAGACCTGGCATTGGGTCGACCCCCTCGCAGGGGCTGCCAGGGCCGCGGACGTGCTCCGGACCGGCGGCTTGTTGGTGCTGTTCTGGAACGAGGCGCGCCCGCCGGTCGAACTCGCGGCACAGTTCGGGAAGGCCTTGGCTTCGCTCGATACCGGGCTGCCGTTCAACCCATGGGCGACGCCGCCGCAGCGCGGTGCTTACAACGGGATGATCGACAGGGCTGAAACCGGGATCCGCGCCACGAACGCTTTCAGTCCGATCGAGCGCGTCGCCTTCGACTGGGAGGCGACCATCAGCCGAGACGCATGGCTGGCGCAGACATCGACCGCTGGCGGCATCAACCGCCTGCCCAAGGATAAACTCGAAGCCCTTCTGGCCGGTATGGGGGCCGCGATCGACGAGGTCGGTGGTGAGTTCGTGCTCGCGTACACGACCGTGGGCGGGATCGCGGAAAGGCAAGCCTCGTAGTGCTTGAGGGTGTATGGGGCGAGCGTTAAGGCACATCGCCGTCAATTCTGACGTTGTTGCCGTTCGGGCAATGCCATTGCTGTAGTCGTCGTGGATGCCGTTGTGCGTGACCTGCCCCGGACCCTACCGATGTATGCTCCCGCGAGCGCGCCAGCGGCTGAGAGAGAGCCCGCGACGATCAAGGCCGCCTGGAATGCGGGAGCGAGAGTCTGCGGCGCGCTGAAGTTTCCTCCTGCCGTGGTGAACACGGTTGCGAGCAAGGCGACCCCCACGGCGCCGCCTAGCTGCCGCATCGCGCTGTACACGCCGGACGCCGTGCCGATGTCTGCCGGGTCGACCGCGCTGACGGCCGTGTTCTGAACGGCGGGCATCGCCGCCGACACTCCGACTCCGGCGAGCACCATCGGTGCGATCATTGCGTCGTATCCCGCTCCTGAGCCGGCGGCCAGCGCCATCCAGGTGAATCCCAGCGCCTGCGCCAGCAATCCCGTCCAGGTCAGCGTGCGTGCACCGATCCGGTTGAGCTGCGCCCCCGCGATGGGCGCGATCACGAAGAGCGAGGCGGTCCACGGCAGAAGATGGAGGCCTGCAGCCAGCGCGCTCAAGTGCAGGCCCGCCTGCAAATACTGCGCCAGGAAGAATGCAGCCCCGAAGATCGAGGCAGACATCAGCAATCCGCTGAGGTTGGCTGAGCCGAATCCGGGCCGCGCGAACAGTCGCAACGGCAACATGGGCGCTTTGACGCGTCGTTCCGCCACGACGAAGGCGATGAGCAGCGCAGCCCCGCAGCCAAGACCGAGCAGCACAGTCGGCGACGTCCATCCGGCGCTCGTTGCGTGCACCGCGGCCCAGACCAGCGCGCACACCCCGAGTCCGGAGGTCACCAGGCCCGCGACATCCCAGCTGCGAGCTATCCCGGTGCTCTCTGCGAGCCGTCCTCGGCCCACCACCACAAGCACAATGCCGAGCGGAACATTCAGCCAGAAGATCCACTGCCACGAAATGCCCTGCACGACCGCGCCTCCCAGCACGGGGCCGCCGAGGACGGCGATTCCGGTGATCCCGGCAAGGATCCCCATGGCTGCGCCTCGCCGCTGGGCCGGGAAGGCGACGCTCACGAGCGCGAGCGCCGTGGGGATGACCATAGCGGCGCCCGCGCCCTGAACTGCGCGTGCCGCGATGAGTGCGCCTGCATTCGGAGCAAGCGCACATGCCGCCGACGCGGCCGTGAACACGACAAGGCCGAGGGTGAAGACCCGTCGACGGCCGAATCGCTCGCCGATTGCGGCCGCCGTCAACATCAGCACCGCGAAGGCGAGCGTGTAGGCGTTCACCACCCACTCCAGATCCTCGATGCTCGCGCCCAAACGCATCCGGATCGTGTTCAGGGCCGTTGCCACGACCAGTGCGTCCAGGCTCACCATCAGTGAGGCGAGGGATGCGACTGCTAATGTCCAGCGTTGACGTGCATTCATGACGATCGTTCCTTCGTTCGTGTCCTTGAGTGGTCACGAATACATACCGCCGATCGCTCCCGGATTCATCGGTCGTTGACAAGAATCTTTGTGTCATCATGTAGGGATGTCGTCACTCGCCGCGGAGATGGTAGAGACGGCGGAGCCATATCGGCGTGAACTGCTCGCCTACTGCTATCGGATGACCGGCTCGTTGCATGACGCGCAGGATTTGGTACAGGAGACCATGATCCGGGCGTGGCGTTCCGCGCACACCTACGACCTGGAGCGCGGCTCCGTTCGTACCTGGCTGTATGGCATCGCCACGAACCAGTGCCTCAACACGCTCAGCAATGCGCGGCACCGAGTGCTTCCGGTAGACCTCTCCGAGCCAAGTATCGTCGCCAATCTTGTCGGCATGAAGCCGAACCGCGAGGTGCCGTGGCTCGAGCCTTTCCCTGGCAGTGCCGGCCATCCCGCAGACCCGGCAGCGGTGGTTGAGGCTCAGGAGAGCATCCGGCTCGCCTTCATCGCCGCGCTGCAACATCTCGCACCGCTGCAGCGAGCGGTGTTGATCCTTCGCGACGTACTTGCATTCTCGGCAGCCGACTCCGCCACCCTGCTGGGAACCACGCCCGCGGCAATCAACAGTGCACTTCAGCGCGCTCACGACAAGCTCGACCACGTCGCTCCGGCCGAAGACAGTTCTGGCGAGCTGACCGAGGCAGAGAAACGCAACTTTCTCGATCGCTACGTCACGGCGTTCGAGACACACGATATCGACGCACTCACTCGGCTGCTGCGTGAGGACGTGCTGCTGCAGATGCCGCCACAACCGGCCTGGTTCGCCGGACGCGATCAAGCCTCCGCGTTTCTGGCCAGGAGCTTCGCCCACGGGGGACGCTACCACTTGGTGCCCACGACGGCCAACGGATGCCCCGCGTTCGCGATGTATCGCAAACTCGGCGCCCCCGCGTTCGAGCTGCTCAACCTCCAGGTGCTCACGCTCGCGCCCGGCGGCGTGGCACGCATCGACGCCTTCCAGGGTTCTGAGTTGTTCGCCGCGTTCGAGCTGCCGGAGCGGTTGCCGGAGCAGTTCTGATCCACTCAGTGTCCTGAATTTGTGGGGCGCCGAGCCGCCCGCACTGCCGCGCGCGGGGCTGTGATCCGTCGCGTCGCACTGGACAGTCTGGACGCCTCCGTCGACAGTTCTGGCGTGGCGGCGGGTGGCGGAGCCACGAGCAAGGCGGCAAGCGCTTGGGCCTGGTCTTCTCGCCGGCAGACTCGCGCCAGGACCTCAGACCCCTATCGCAAGGGTGACTCGTTTTCGGATGTTTGCCAACTGGGTGGGAGTAATGCGCGAGTCGGTCGGGGTAACGCGTCGTAGAGACACACTGGTGATGTGGTGGGCCAAGGCCCAGCATGTCGTCTCGGCCCCGTTTTCGACCGTCGGCTCGATCTGTTCAGCGAAGGACCGATGTGCCAGACCCTCGTTGCGGGTCAACGGAACGACGAGCATGTTGGGATATCTGTCGGGGAACAGCGCCTGGTCTTCAATAACCACCGCGAGACGCAACGTGTTTGGCTCACTGGGTAAGCAACCTTCGCGCATCGTCAATACCTGTGCCGGGCACGGCAAGACGCCCCACACTGTCGCACCTATCGTGGAAGATGTACCGGACTCATTGGCCGGACTCAGCTGCCGGACCGACGACACCGGACTGACCGCGCCGCGCTCACAGTGGAGGACACCATGGACACCTTGGACACCCACGACGGCCTGCTCGCCGCAATCACACCGACGTCGGGCGTGACCCGCGAGATTCACGACCCTGCGACGGGCGAGGTGGTCGGCATCGTCCCTGTGCACACCGCGGATGACGTCGATCGCGCGGTCGAGGCGGCCGCAACGGCCCAGCCGGGCTGGGCCGCGCTAGGCCACGAGCGGCGAATCGAGTTCATGCTGCGCGCCGCCGACGCGATCGACCGTTCTGCGGAAGCGCTCGCCCAGCTACTCTCTCGTGAGCAAGGCAAGCCCCTCAACGGACCCAACGCGCGCTTCGAGGTCGGCGCATGCTCCGCCTGGCTGCGTGCAACCGCCGCCACACCTCTCGACGCCGAGGTGGTCATCGACGATGGCGAGACACACGCGGAGCTGCACTATCGGCCGATCGGCGTCGTCGGCGCGATCGGCCCGTGGAACTGGCCCATGATGATCAGCGTCTGGCAGATCGCCCCGGCGCTGCGCATGGGCAACACGATCGTCGTCAAGCCCTCCGAATACACGCCGCTCAGCGTGCTCGCGCTGGCCGCCGTCATGAATCAGGAGCTGCCAGAGGGCGTGCTCACAGTGGTCGCAGGCGACCGCGAGGTCGGCGCGCGGCTGTCGTCGCATCCGCAGATCGGCAAGGTCATGTTCACCGGGTCGACGGCCACGGGCAAGGCGATCATCCGCAGCTCGGCGGACAGCATCAAACGCCTCACGCTCGAACTCGGCGGAAACGACGCCGGCATCGTGCTTGCGGATGCCGACCCCGCGGCAATCGCGGAGGGCCTGTTCTGGGGCGCCTTCATCAATACCGGGCAGACCTGTGCGGCGCTGAAGCGCCTCTACGTTCACGACGACATTTACGATGCCGTGTGCGACGCGCTGACGACCTTCGCTGCTGCCGTGCCGATGGGCGTCGGCCTGGACGAGAACAATGTGCTCGGCCCGCTGCAGAACAAGGCGCAATTCGATATCGTAAGCGGCCTGGTCGAGGCGGCGAAGGCATCCGGCGCTCGTGTTCTGCTCGGCGGCAACCCGCAAGCCGACCAGCCAGGCTATTTCTACCCGACCACCTTGGTCGCGGACATCGACAACGACAACCCGCTCGTCGCGAAAGAGCAGTTCGGCCCCGCGCTGCCGATTATTCGGTACACCGATGTGGAAGATGCCATCGCGATGGCGAACGGGGTCGATGTCGGGCTCGGCGCGTCGGTGTGGTCGGCTGACGCGGCGAAGGCGCGCGAGGTGGCTGCACGCATCCAGGCGGGCACGGTCTGGATCAACTCGCATGGTGGCGTGCACCCGATGATCCCGTTCGGCGGTGCGAAGCAATCCGGTTACGGCCTCGAGTTCGGCGTCGACGGGCTCAAGGCACTCGGCGTGCCGCAGGTGATCAACGGCTGAGGATCGCTCGCCAGCGCAGCTGTAGCTCAGGACGCCTGACCAAGCGAGCGAGTGATCGTATACGATCAAGTTGTCAGCTTGGCAGGGCCGAACACAGACGACAATGACGACAACAACGGCGGCGGCAACGCCGGTGCTGGCGTCTACGAGACCGCCGACAACGAGGTTGGAGAACACGTGCTGCACCATTCGATCATTGAAGCGATCGCCGACGAACTCGCCGCCGCTGAGCGAGACCACGCGACTGTGCCGCTCATCACGGCGCGGCATCCGGAAATGACGGTGGACGACGCCTATGCCGTGCAGAACGTCTGGAAGGAACGCGGTTTGGCCGCCGGCCGCCGCATCGCCGGCCACAAGATCGGGCTGACCTCCAAGGTGATGCAGGTGGCCACGGGCATTACCGAGCCGGACTACGGGGTGATCTTCGATGACGCGGTCTACCAAACCGGGTCCGTCATCCCGTTCGACGCATTCTCCAATGTGCGCATCGAGGTCGAACTCGCGTTCGTGCTCGGCAAGCCGCTCGCCGGCCCGAACTGCACCCTTTTCGACGTGCTGGATGCCACCGCCTACGTCGTTCCGGCGCTGGAGGTCCTGAGTTCCCGCGTCGAGCTGGCCGGCCGCACGATTGTCGACACCATCTCAGACAACGCGGCCCTCGGCGCGATGGTCGTCGGCGGGAGCCCAGTGAAGGTCGACAAGGTCGATCTGCGCTGGGTGTCTGCACTGCTGTATCGCAATGAGACGATCGAAGAGTCCGGGGTTGCAGCCGCGGTGCTCGGGCATCCGGCCGCTGGGGTGTTCTGGCTGGCCAACAAGCTCGCCCAGCACGGCACCGTGCTCGAGGCCGGCGAGATCATTCTGGCCGGATCGTTCACCCGGCCGATGTGGGTGTCGAAGAGCGACACTGTGCACGCCGACTATGGGGACCTGGGAGCTATCACATGTCGTTTCGAGTAGAACTGCCGCCGACGTTCGCCGATCGACTCGCGGCGTCGACGCGCCCGCAGATCGGCATCTGGGTGTGCTCGACGAGTCCGCTCGTCGCCGAAATCTGCGCAGGAAGCGGCCTGGATGCGTTGCTCATCGACGGCGAGCACGGGCCGAACACACTCGAGTCGGTCCTGGCGCAGCTTCAAGCTGTCGCCGCGTACCCGATCACTCCGCTCGTGCGGCTGCCGTCTGCCGACACCGTGCTCGTCAAGCAACTGCTCGACGCCGGCGCGCAGAATCTGCTCGCGCCTATGGTCAATTCGGCTGACGAGGCCCGCGCCATGGTGCGCGCGATGCGCTACCCTCCGCTCGGCGTGCGCGGCGTCGGCAGCGCCCTTGCCCGCTCATCGCGGTGGAGCCGCGTCGACGACTATCTGGCACGCGCACACGAACTGGTGTCGTTGTTCGTGCAGATCGAGACCGCGGAGGCGGTCAGCAACGCCGAGGAGATCGCCGCCCTCGAAGGCATCGACGGCATCTTCCTCGGGCCGGCCGACCTCGCCGCGTCGATGGGGCACCTCGGCCAGCAGGACCATCCGAATGTCGTCTCCTCCGTCGAGCACACCATCACCGTTGCGAAACGGCTGGGCACACACGTCGGCGTCAACGCATTCGCACCGGCGATGGCCAACCACTATCTGGCCGCCGGGGCCGACTTCGTCTTCGTCGGATCGGATGTAACGCTGCTGGCGCGCGGTGCCGAAGCCCTCGCGGCTGCTTACCTGCCTGCCGACAGCGAACCGGATGCCGCAAGCGGCCCGACCGCGGATGAGTAGCGAGCGCCAGCACCCCCGGTGGTCGAGTAGCGCATGAGCGCAGCGAATACGCGTATCGAGACCCGCATCGAGACGCAGATGGTGCAGCGCGAAGTACGGGTCTCGATACGCCAGCTCGCTTCGCTCGCGGGCTACTCGACCAGCGGTGCCGGTCGAGTAGCGTGCGCCAGCACCCCCGGCGGTCGAGTAGCGCATGAGCGCAGCGAATACGCGTATCGAGACCCGTACGAGACGCGGATGGTGCAGCGCGAAGTACGGGTCTCGATACGCCAGCTCGCTTCGCTCGCGGGCTACTCGACCAGCGGTGTCGGTCGAGTGGTGCAGCGTATCAACCAGCGATAGCAGCTATTTACGAATCCCATTCGATCGTATATGATTTGTGATACTACCTGAAACGGAGACGATGACGTCATGAGCGAATCCGCAACAACCGGTGCCGCCCCTTCGACAAGCTCAGGGAACGAAAGACGGCCGGGCAAGATCATAGCGGTGCACCTGAACTACCGTTCGCGCGCCGAGCAGCGTGGGCGCACGCCGGCGCAGCCGTCCTACTTTCTCAAGCCCGCAACATCCGTGGCCGCATCGGGCGGAACACTCGAACGCCCAGCCGGCACGGAATTGCTCGCCTTCGAGGGCGAGATCGCACTGATCATCGGCCGCACGACCCGCCGAGTCAGCCCCGGCGAGGGTTGGGCCGCCGTCTCAGGCGTCACGGCGGCGAACGATTTCGGCGTATACGATTTTCGCGTTGCGGACAAGGGTTCAAACCTGCGCTCGAAGGGCGGCGACGGGTTCACTCCGCTCGGGCCGGTCGTGATCCCGGCCGAGGGCATCGACCCGGCCGCACTGCGCGTGCGCACCTGGGTGAACGGCGAGCTCGTGCAGGATGACAGCTCAAGCGGACTGCTGTTCCCGTTCGCCAGGCTGGTGGCCGACCTGTCACAGCTGCTCACGCTGGAGCCAGGGGATGTGATCTTGACCGGCACACCGGCCGGCTCCTCGGTGGTGCAGCCGGGCGATGTCGTCGAAGTCGAGGTGGATGCACCCACCGCGCCGGGCGCACCGACGTCCGGACGACTGCGCACCACCATCGCTCAGGGAACCGTGCCGTTCGGCGACTTCGGCGCGCAGCCGAGCGTGGATGAGACGCAGCGGGCGGAGGCGTGGGGGGTTGCCGCCGCGGGGGTTGCGCACGCGGGTCTCGATACGCTCGCTGGCGCTCACTACTCGACCACCGAAAAGCGTGAGGACGCGGGTGTCGATACGGGTCTCGATACGCTCGCTGGCGCTCGCTACTCGACCACCGACGGGGGCGCTCGCTACTCGACCACCGAACAGCCGGTCTTCGTACTGACAGACGAATGGCGCGCGAAGCTCGCGGAGACCGCCGTTGCCACACTCAGCGCGTCGCTGCGCAAGCGCGGCTACCATGACATTTTCATCGAGGGTGTGCACAGCAACAAGCCGGGCGCGCATCTGGCGGGGTTGGCTCGCACACTGCGGTTCATCCCCTTCCGCCCCGACCTGTTCGCGAGCCACGGCGCCGGTTACAACGCGCAGAAACGGGCTTTCGACGCGGTGAACCCCGGCGAAGTGCTCGTGATCGAGGCACGCGGCGAGCTCGGCACCGGCACGGTCGGCGACGTGCTCGCCCTTCGCGCTCAGGTGCGCGGAGCCGCCGGAATCGTCACGGACGGTGGCGTGCGCGATTACGACGTGGTCGCAGAACTGGAGATTCCTACGTTCTCGAAGGGACCGCATCCGTCGGTGCTCGGCCGCAAACACGTGCCGTGGGAGACCGACCTCACGATCGACTGCGGCGGCGCCGCGGTGCAGCCAGGCGACCTCATCGTCGGTGACGGCGATGGCGTCATCGTCATCCCGGCCGCAATCGCCGCCGAGGTCATCGACGAAGCGCACGCCAAGGAGCGCGAAGACGCCTGGGTTGCCGAGCAGGTGGCGGCCGGTGCTGCCGTGGACGGCCTGTTCCCCATGAACGCAGAATGGAAGGCTCGGTACGCGCAGTGGCTTCAGCAGCAGTAACGACAACGCCAGCACTTTCAACACAGGTTGCTTCAACAGCCGTAGCCCCACCGTCGGCCGCGTCAATAGTAGCCGACACGGCGAGCGCCCCGAGCAAGTCGCAACTCGCGTACGACTGGATTCGGGACCGGATCAATGGCGGCAACTACTCCCCCGGTTATCGGCTCGTGCTCGCCCAGCTCGCCGGTGACCTCGGAATGAGCGTCGTGCCTGTGCGCGAGGCCATTCGACGGCTCGAGGCAGAGGGCCTCGTCACCTACGAACGCAACGTCGGCGCGCAGGTCGCGATGGTGCACGAATCCGAATATGTCTACACGATGGAGACGCTCGCCCTTGTGGAGGGTGCGGCGACGAGACTCGCGGCACCGTTCGTCACCGCCGATCACATCGCGCGGGCACGAACGATCAACGATGAGATGATCGCCTGCCTCGACGACTTTCGGCCGCACCGATTCACCGAGCTCAACCTCGAGTTTCACGCCGTGCTCTTCGAAGAGTGTACGAACCCGCACATCCTCGACCTCGTGCACCGCGGCTGGAACCGGCTGCGCGTGCTGCGGGATTCGACCTTCGGCTTCGTTCCGGGTCGCGCCCGTCAATCCGTCGTCGAACACGAAGACCTGCTGCGCCTGATCGAAAGCGGTGCGGAGCCCCTCACGATCGAACTGGCCGCCCGCGCGCATCGCACGGCAACGCTCGACGCGTTCCTGACCTACCAAACCGAGCACAAGCATCCGTCAACTGCCGTTCACACAGCCGACATTCACACAGCCGACAATCACACAGCCCCCGTTCAAGCCACCGCCGTTCAAGGAGATCGACACCGATGAGCCACTTCATCCCCGACAATCTGCCCAGCCGAATTCAGCACTTCATCGACGGAAAATTCGTCGACAGCGTCTCCGGCAAGACCTTCGACGTGCTCGACCCGGTGACCGGCGAGCCCTACACAAAGGCCGCGGCCGGCCAGAAAGAGGACATCGACCTCGCCGTCGCCGCAGCGACCCGCGCCTTCCGCGACGGCCCCTGGCCGCGGATGCTGCCCCGCGCTCGCTCGCGCGTGCTCAACAGAATTGCGGATGCTGTCGAATCCGAAGACGCGAAACTCGCGGAACTCGAGACCTTCGACACCGGCCTGCCGATCACCCAGGCGCTCGGGCAGGCGCAGCGCGCGGCGGAAAACTTCCGCTTCTTCGCCGACCTGATCGTCGCCCAGGCTGACGATGCGTTCAAGGTGCCCGGCCGCCAGCTCAACTACGTCAACCGCAAGCCGATCGGTGTTGCGGGCCTGATCACACCGTGGAACACGCCGTTCATGCTGGAGAGCTGGAAGCTCGCCCCTGCGCTGGCCTCCGGCTGCACGGTTGTGCTGAAGCCGGCCGAGTTCACGCCGCTGTCGGCCAGCCTGTGGGCGGAGATCTTCCGCGACGCGGGGTTGCCCGACGGTGTGTTCAATCTGGTCAACGGGCTCGGCGAGGAGGCGGGCGATGCGCTGGTCAAGCATCCGGATGTGCCGCTGATCTCGTTCACCGGAGAAAGCACGACCGGCCAGCTGATCTTCGGCAACGCTGCACCGTTCTTGAAGGGGCTGTCGATGGAGCTGGGCGGCAAGTCGCCTGCCGTCGTCTTCGCGGATGCCGACCTGGATGCCGCCATCGACTCGACCCTGTTCGGCGTGTTCTCGCTGAACGGCGAGCGCTGCACTGCGGGCAGCCGCATCCTGGTCGAGCACTCGATCTACGACGAGTTCTGCTCACGATATGCCGCGAGGGCTGCCAACATCGTGGTCGGCGACCCGCACGATCCGGCGACCGAGGTCGGCACGCTTGTGCATCCGGAGCACTACGCAAAGGTGATGAGCTACGTCGAAATCGGCAAGGGCGAGGGGCGGCTGCTCGCCGGCGGTGGGCGACCAGCCTCGCTGCCGGCCGGACACGAGAACGGCAGCTACGTCGCACCCACCGTGTTCGCGGATGTCGCACCGGATGCCCGCATATTTCAGGAGGAGATCTTCGGCCCCGTCGTCACCATCTCCCCGTTTGACACGGATGCCGAAGCGCTCTCGCTTGCAAACGGGGTGCGCTACGGCCTCGCCGCCTACATCTGGACCAGCGACCTCAAGCGCGCCCACACCTTTGCCCAGTCGGTCGAAGCGGGCATGGTATGGCTCAATTCGCACAATGTGCGGGACTTGCGCACCCCGTTCGGCGGGGTGAAGGCATCCGGTCTCGGCCACGAGGGAGGCTACCGCTCGATCGACTTCTACACCGACCAGCAATCCGTGCACATCACCCTCGGCGACGTGCACACGGCGCGCTTCGGCGCAACGCCTCTTGTCGAGTAGCGAGTCCCGCCGCTGGTCGAGTAGCGAGTCCCACCGCTGGTCGAGTAGCGAGCGAGGTACGAGGCCGCGTATCGAGACCGAGTGAGCAGATCTCGATACGCTCGTTCCTCGCTACTCGATCACCGGACCGGTAGTTACTCGATCATCACAACATTAAGGACACCTCAATGACGAACCCACTTGCCACACCCAGCCTTCCCTCCCCGTCCGCTCCGCCACCGGATGTCATCCGTTGCGCCTATGCGGAATTCATCGTGAGCGACCTGGCCGCGTCGCGCGCGTTTTACGTCGATGTGCTCGGACTGGTCGTCACCTACGAGGACGAGAACGCCATCTACCTGCGCGCGTTCGAGGAGTACTTGCACCACTCGCTGATCCTGCGTGTCGGACCGGTTCCGGCGCTGTCTGTGCTTGCTTACCGGGTGCACTCGGCAGCGGAAGTCGATGCCGCGGAGGCCTACTACCGCAAGCTCGGCGTGCGGGTCGAGCGCCGGCCGGCCGGCGCGACCCGCGGCATCGGTGAGGCGGTTCGCATCGAGGACCCGCTCGGCTTTCCGATCGAGTTCTTCTACGACGCCGAGCACGTTGAACGCTTCACCCAGCGCTACGACCTGCAGGGCGCCGGTGCCATCGCCCGGCTCGACCACTTCAACGTGACCACACCCGACGTGCCATTCGCCCAGCGCTACTACGAGGGCGTCGGCTTCAAGGTCTCTGAGGATATCGAAGACTCCGCCGGCACCGTCTACGCCGCCTGGATGTACCGCAAGGCGACCGTGCACGACGTCGCGTTGACCGGCGGCGACGGCCCGCGCCTGCACCACGTCGCCTTCGCGACGCACGAGCGCACCCAGATCTTGCATATCTGCGATCATCTCGGCGCCATCCGCCGCTCGGACATGATCGAGCGCGGCCCTGGCCGCCACGGAGTCTCGAACGCGTTCTACCTTTACCTGCGCGATCCAGACGGTCACCGCATCGAGATCTACACGCATGACTACTACACCGGCGACCCGGACAACCCGGTCATCCGCTGGGATGTGCACGACAACCAGCGCCGCGACTTCTGGGGCAACCCCGTTGTGCCCAGCTGGTACGCGGAAGCGTCGACGGTGCTCAACTTGGACGGGCAACCGCAGCCGGTCGTCGAGCGCACGCACGCCCGTGAGTCAGAGGTCACAGTCGGCGCCGACGGCTTCTCCTACACCCGCTCCGGCGACACTGCACAGGGGTTCAAGCTCGGCGACCAGGTGTAGCCACACCGCGCACGGTCACTGTCGCGTGGTCACGAGAGCAGTCGAACGCCGAGGGATTTCGCCGCGTTCTTGTCGAAGGTCACGACATCGGCGCAGCCGGCGTGCCTGCAGGAGGCGACGATCACGGCATCCGCAAAGTCAGCTCCAGTTGATCCTGCCAAAATGAGGGCATTGCGCACGATGGTCTCGTTTTCGACGACGAACTCGTCGGTGGCGACAACCGCGCCGAGCGCGCTGACGACGTCTTCCCGAGAGAATCCGTACGTCGTCCGAAGCACCCAGTATGACTCCACGAGCACAACGCCAGTCAAATACCCTGGCTCTTCAACTGTCAGAGCTTCGATCACGCGCGTTGCTGCCGCGGCCTGCAACGGGTCATCCTGAGTGATGTAGCGTACGAGAACGTTCGTATCGAGCCCGATCATTGGCCGTCCGGCTGTGCTGCGCCCCTGGCGATTCCGGCTTCCATATCCTCGAGCGATTTGGGTGCGCCGTCATACTTCAGGATGCCCTTCAGCTCGGTCACGCTTCGACGCTTGCGCGTAACGACGAATCCGCCGGCACCGTCCGAGATGAACTGCAGACGAGACCCCGGCACCAACTTCAACTCAGAGCGCACGTTGCGCGGCACCGTGATCTGACCCTTGCTCGTCATCTTCGCGATTGACATCGTATCCTCCTTACGCAATCGTAAGGAATCTATCGAAAGTTCGCAAGGGCTGCGTGCCGCATCCGTAACGCGCGGGCGTCGCGGTGGACGGAATGGATACCATACGAGGGGCTGCCGGCGACGACGACCTCGCTCGATTTCCCACCGCAGACAGAATCGGATGCCGCATATGGCACGTCAGCTCATCACATCGGCCCTCCCGTACATCAACGGCATCAAGCACCTCGGCAACCTGGTGGGGTCGATGCTGCCAGCAGATGTCTACGCTCGCTATCTGCGTCAGCGCGGTCACGAGGTGCTCTACATCTGCGCAACCGATGAACACGGCACGCCGGCAGAGCTCGCCGCGGCCGAAGCCGGGCTGCCGGTCGATGTCTTCTGCGCCCAGATGCATGAGGCGCAGAAGGCCGTCTACACCGGGTTCGGGCTCTCGTTCGACTACTTCGGGCGCAGCTCATCCGCGCAGAACGCCGAGATCACGCAGCACTTCGCCCGCCGACTGTTCGAGAACGGATTCATTCAGGAGCGGGTGATCCGCCAGGTCTACTCGCCCGTCGACGGGCGCTTCCTCCCCGACCGCTACATCATCGGTACCTGCCCGTACTGCGGTTACGACCGGGCACGCGGCGACCAGTGCGAGAACTGCACCCGCGTGCTCGACCCGGTCGATCTGATCGAGCCGCGCTCGGCGATCAGCAGCAGCCGCGAACTGGAGGTTCGGGAAACCTCGCACCTCTTCCTTCTCCAGTCGAAACTGGCCGGCGAGGTCGAAGCGTGGATTGATTCTGCCAGCCGCGACTGGCCGATCTTGTCATCGTCGATCGCACGCAAATGGCTGGCAGAAGGGCTGCACGACCGCGCCATCACCCGCGACCTGGACTGGGGCGTGGCTGTGCCGGCGGGCACCTGGCCCGAACTCGCGGCTGCCGGCAAGGTGTTCTACGTCTGGTTCGACGCGCCGATCGAGTACATCGGAGCCACCAAGGAATGGGCGGATGCCGCGCCCGGCGACGCGCGTGACTGGCGCTCGTGGTGGTACGACGTTGACGACTCCGTGCACTACACGGAATTCATGGCAAAGGACAACGTTCCCTTCCACACGGTGATGTTTCCGGCGACCCAGCTCGGCACCCGGGAGCCGTGGAAGAAGGTCGACTTCGTCAAGTCGTTCAACTGGCTCACCTTTTATGGCGGCAAGTTCTCCACGTCCCAACAGCGCGGCATCTTCGCCGACACCGCACTGGAGTTGCTGCCTGCCGACTACTGGCGCTATTTTCTGATGGCAAACGCGCCGGAATCCGCAGACGCGTCGTTCACCTGGGAGCTGTTCGCGGCATCCGTCAACAAGGATTTAGCCGACACGCTCGGCAACTTCGTCAACCGGGTGCTGACGTTTTCGGCCAAACGATTTGGTGACACCGTGCCCGCCGGCGCCGCTGCCGGCGACGCCGAGAACGCACTCGGCGAGCAGGTCGCTGGCCTTCTCGCGGAGTATGAAGCGCACCTGGATGCGCTCGAGTTTCGCAAAGCGGCAGGCGCGCTGCGCAACCTGTGGAGCGCCGGCAACGTCTACCTCGATCAGAAGGCACCATGGCTTCAGATCAAGACGGATGCCGCCGAAGCCGCCCAGACGATGCGGATCGCGATGAATCTGATCGACCTCTACTCCGTCGTTTCGGAGCCGTTCATTCCGGCGTCCGCCGCCGCAATGCGCGCCGTCTTCACTCGTGATTCGGATGCCCTCGGCCGCGAAAGTTCCGCCGGTGCGGGTCTTCCCGCGCGCGCCGGCATCCGCACCTGGGTCACGCCGACGCAAGCGCGCCAACTCAACACGGTGCCGGCGGGCACCCCGTTCACGGTTCCACCGGTTCTGTTCGCGAAAATCACCGACGCCGAACTCGCGTCGTACATTGCGCGGTTCGGCGGTCCACTGTAATGCGGCCCGAACGCCGAAGGGCGCGCCCGAGTATAGAGACCCGGGAGCTCTCGACCGCACGCGCTCTTCGAGCAGAATGAACCGCACCCACGAGACATGGATGCCGCTTCTCGTTGTTTCAAATGCGCCTTACATAAGGCGGATTTGAAACAACGAAAATGAGCACATCGAATCCGCGGACGATGCCGCCGGGCCCCGACCGGCACCCGGAGGCTGCACCGAAGACCGACGGAGCAATCACGAGCAACACTGCGAGGACACCGAGCACCAGGCCGACGACGTCCATCCGAGCGACCCCGGCCCTTTGGTTTGCAGGCAGGAGCCGACGCGCGCAGCTTTTCGTCGATACCAGGGGCCGCCGCGTTGACAACGAACACATCGATTAGGTCCATGAATTGCCCAAGCAAGAGCAGCATGAGCATCGACGCGGCGTGCACCGCAAGGTCGACAGCGGGCCCCAGTTCTCTCGCGCGCCAGCTGTCACCATGGCCCGGGCACCGACCGCGTTCCTACCCGAGGAACTCCAGAACGGCGGTCTTGAACGCCCGCGCGCTCAGCGTTGTTACGTGGTTGCGCTTGGGCACGGAGACGTAGGCAGCGCCGAGGGCGCGAGCCAACGCATCCGCCCCGGCTGACAGTGGATCGGTCTCGCCGACCGCGATCAATGTCGGCATCGGTAGCGGGCCGGTCGCAGGCACTTCTGATGCCATGCCCAGTGCGCACGCGGCAAGCGCCTCGCGGTCGGCCCCGACACCGGATGCCGCCGCCCGCAGAATCGCGGTCGCCGTCGCGTCCTCGGCGTCCAACCCTTCGATCAGCACGCGGTGAATCGTCTCGACGCCCCAGGACCGCAATTGCTCCTCCGCGCCGATGCCGCCGAGCACGAGCCTGCGCACCCGCTCGGGCGCGCCCGCGGCCAGCGCACGCGCGACCTGGCTGCCCATCGAATAGCCCATCACGTCGACGCGCTCGAGGCCTTCCGCGTCGAGCACCGCGATCAGGTCGTCCGCCAGCACGCTCGGGCGATACGCCGCGACATCGTGCGGTTTGCTGCTTGCACCGTGTCCGCGCAGGTCGACCGTGACGGCTCCGCGACCTGCCTCGGCGAGCGCCCGCAGCCAGCCGGTGGCTTCCCAGGTGTCTGCGGAATCCGATCCGAAGCCGTGCACGAGCAGCACCGGATCCTCGCCCGGGTCACGACGAAACGCGATCGTCTCGCCGGACGGTCGAACGACGTAGAGCATCAGTCGTCCGGCAGGCTGAGCCGCACCCGACGTTTCGGGGCCGCCTCTTCGGGGATGGTTCCGACGATCCCCGCCTCTTCGTCCGGAATCTCGAAGGTGACCAGCGGTTCCCCGACCAGCAGGTCGTCGTCTTCGCCTGCGTGCAATTCGATGACGGTACCCGTCTGCGGCGACGGCAGCTCGATCGACGATTTGCTCGTCTCGACCTCGACCAGGGGCTCGCCGCGCTCCACGAAATCACCGATCGACACCAGCCACTCGAGCACCTTCGCACCGATCAGCCCCTCGCCGAGATCCGGCAGGTCGAATGTCACACTAGCCACGGCGATACTCCAACGTTTCTTGCACAGCGCCGAGGATGCGATCGATGCTTGGCAGGTAACGCTCCTCGAGCGACTGGCTCGGATATGGCACATCGTACCCGGCCACCCGCCCGACCGGGGCTTTCAGTGCGCCAAAACTGTCGCGCATCAGCAGTGCGACCACTTCGGCGCCGAGCCCAGCGGTGAGTGGCGCCTCGTGAACGACGACCGCACGCCCGGTCCTCGAAACGGATGCCGCCAGCCCCGCCGCGTCGATCGGTTTCAGCCAGCGCAGATCGAGCACCTCGATCTCGACACCGTCTTCCGCGCCGAGCTCGGCAGCCTGCAGGCAGCGAGCAACCATCGCACCCCAAGCGATCAGGGTCACATGTTTGCCGGGTCGAACGATGCGCGAGGTTCCGACGGGAAGGTCGGGCGCAGCATCCGCCGTGTCGACGACACCCTTGTGCCAGTAACGCGCCTTCGGCTCCATGAAGATCACCGGGTCTGGGTCGGCGATGGCCTGCCTCAGCAGCCGATACGCCTCGGCGGGCGTTGACGGCGCAACGACCTTCAGACCGGGAACGTGAGCGTAGAGCGCTTCCATGCTCTCGCCGTGATGCTCGGGCGCGTTGATGCCGCCGAAGCTCGGGAGACGCAGCGTGATCGGCATGTCGAACGCCCCGCGGCTGCGGTTGCGCATGCGGGCGACCTGGTTGACGATCTGATCGAGCGCCGGGTAAGAAAATCCGTCGAATTGGATCTCCGCGACCGGGCGCCACCCGTTCATCGCCAGGCCGACCGCCATGCCCATGATCGCCGACTCCGCCAGCGGCGTGTCGAAAACCCGGTTCGAGCCGAATTGTGCCTGCAAGCCGTCCGTCGCGCGGAAGACGCCGCCGAGTTTGCCGACATCCTCACCGAACACAAGCGTCGTCGGATCCTCATCCAGTGCCCGGGCGAGCGCCATCACGATCGCGCGCTGCATCGTCACGGTGTGCTTCGTGGGCGAGGCGGGGGTGACATCTGCGACAGCGACGTCCTTCAGATCAGCGCTTGTGACATCAGTAGTCATCGTCGGCCTCCGCGATCGCTGCGTTTCGTTGGGCCTTGAACACGGCGGGCGGGTCTGCGAAGACGAAATCGAACATTTCGGCTGTCGGCCGACTCTTCAACGCGATCGTGCCCTGTCGCACGCGTTCGACTTCTGCGCGTACGCACGCTGCGACCTCGTCGAACACGACGTCAGCCACACCGGATGCCCGCAACCGCGCCTCCGCCGCCACCAGCGGATCACGACTCTGCCAGTCGTGTTCTTCCGCAAGGGAGCGGTAGCGGCCGGGGTCGTCTGAAGTGGAATGCGGGCCGATCCGGTAGGTCATCGCCTCGACGACTGTGGCGCCGCCGCCGGAGCGGGCGCGAGCCAGCGCGTCCGTCACCTCGTCGTAGACCGCAAGCACATCGTTGCCATTGACGCGAACGCCAGGCATGCCGTAGCCGGCGGCGCGCGCCGCGACGGAACCGCCCGCGACCTGCCCGCTGGTCGGCAGGGAGATGGCCCAGCCGTTGTTCTGGCAGAAGAAGACGACCGGCAGGTTCCAGACGCCGGCGAAGTTCATCGCCTCGTGAATGTCGCCCTGCGAGCTCGCGCCATCGCCGAAGTACGCGATCGACGCACCGCTGCGGCCGGCGAGCTTCTCCCCCAACGCCCAGCCCATGGCGTGCGGCGCGGGCGCGCCCACAACGGCGTTGATCGGTGCAAGCCGGGCGGCGGCAAAGTCATACATGCCTCCGTGCCAACTGCCCTGGTGCGAGGCCAGATAGCCGACGAGGTCGGCACCGAGAGCAACGGCGACGCCGAGTTCGCGGTAGGTCGGAAAGGCGAAGTCCCGCGCACGATCCAGGGCGCTGGCACTGCCGACCTGCGCAGCTTCCTGACCGCGCGCCGGCGCGTAGCCGGGAATAATGCCCTGCCGCTGCATCGCGACGGACTCGAGGTCGAGTTCGCGGGCAAGAAGCATCCGCTCATACAGGGTCTCGAGCAGCGCGAGGCGGTCGCCGGAGACGGCTGGGGCCACGGCCGCTTCAGGGGTCCGGGATAGTGTCGCGTGCATCCGCGCCTCCTTGCTCGGTCAGCGAGTATCATCGCCAGATTGGCATGCTTCCGTCGACCGAGCAATTCGTCTACTCAGGCTTGATCAGAGTGAGCAGAACCAGCAGTCATCAACCTCCCCCGGTTAGCAATCTGACCAATTAGTACGCCGAGGAATCTCAGCACAACATCCACGAGAACGGATGAAATCGGGCTGGTTCAGCCGAGCCAGGCGCAGTTCATCCGACCTTCGAGCTCGTGGTAAGTTCGGCACCGGCCCGCGCCAGTTCGTCCAACGCGGCCGCGCTCGTGTCATTCGCGACGCCGGCGATCAGATCCGTCAAGACCCGCACGCGAGTGCCGTGGGCGATCGCATCCAGTGCCGACGCGCGCACACAATAGTCGGTGGCGATGCCGACAACATCCAGGTCGGTGATGCCGCGCCGAGCGATCACCGCATGCAATTCCTCGCCGTCATCCGTCGTGCCTTCGTAGGCGGAGTAAGCTGCGATGCCCTGCCCCTTGCGCACGTGCACGTCGATTCGCTTGTCGTCGAGCGCTGGGTGGTAGCGCGCTCCCGCAGTTCCTGCGACGCAGTGCGGCGGCCAGGTCGTCGCGAAGTCGGGGGCGGCATCCGTCGCAAAATGTCCGTCATTGTCGTCGTTCGGATTGTGCCAGTCGCGCGAGGCGACGACTGTGGCGTACAACTCCGGATGCCCCGTCAACAGCGCCGTCACACCGCTCGCGACCGCCGCGCCGCCGGTTACGGCGAGGGCTCCGCCCTCCGTGAAGTCATTCTGCACGTCGACGATCAGAAGCGCTCGAGACATACCTTCAATGCTACGCGCGGGCCGCTCGGGCCTTATGGTTGTGTCCGCCCCGCGAAGCTGCGCGGCGAAGTTGCGCGGAATTCAGGTTAGAACGCCCGACACGCCGATACCGGCCTCGCCGACCCCCAGTCCAACCTGAATTCCGCGCAGAGACAGGCCACAGCCACGGAACTGCGACCGACGGATGCCGCGACCGCACGACACCGCGCCCGACCGACACCACAGGCTGCCGGACACCACAGGCTGCCGGACACCGCAACCGCCGCTACCGCCGACGGCCCCTCCCCCCGATCAGTTGTTCGACAGGTTGTTGCCGCAGCGGAAGAACCCCGTCACCAGGGCATCGATCGCGGTCTTCGCGTTGTCCTGCACGTTGCCGAGCGCATACACGGCGAAGGTCAGGGCGGTGCCATCCTGCGCGTGCACAACGCCGGCGAGCGTGTACCCGTTGTTGATCCAGCCGGTCTTGGCGTTGACGGCGCCGCGGGCAACGGAACTGTCGCCGGTGAAACGGCCATACCCGGGGCCGAGCGTGCCGGATTGGCCTGACACCGGCAACGAGTCGTAGACGACGCCGAGGCCGTCTTGGCGGTTCAGCACCTTGACCATGAGGCGGGTCAGGTATGAGGGCGGCACCCGGTTGTCGCCGCTGAGACCCGACCCGTCCACGACCGTGATACCGGTCGTGTCGATTCCATACGATGCAAGGCCCTTCAGAACGCCCGCGTTCTCCGCCGCGAACGTGTTGCCGGAGCCGGTCTTGATGGCCACCAGCCGCGCCAGCATCTCCATGATCGTGTTGTCCGACACCGACAGGGCCTGGCTGAGCAGTGCCGTCACCGGTTGCGAGAGCACCTGGCCGAGTTGAGCTGCACCCGCCGGCGCCGTGCCGGTGCTGACATTGACATTGCCGCCGAGATCGCTGGCGAAGGCGGCCCCGGCGCGGCCGACTGGGTCAGTGCTGCGTGGTGATTCGATCGCGTACGGGTCGTCGCGGTCGCCGTCGACCTGCAGCGCCGTGATGTACGACGTGCTGCCTTCAACGACGCGTTCCTCGTGCTCATCCCAACTCGGTTGCCAGACCGGTCCGCCGAACAGCGACGCATCCAGAACAACGGATGTGATCGGCTGGCCATTGTTCGACGGATCCGCCGCCCACGCCGCCTTCACCTGCGCGGCGAGTGCATCCAGATGCGGTGCGCCGGTGTAGAACGCGCTATCGCCGGTCGCGGTACGCGAGAGCGTGACGTCGCCGCCGCCGACCAGCACGACTTGCCCGGGCACGGACCCCTTGACCACCGTGGTCGGCACTTGATAGTTCGGGCCGAGCACGCTGAGCGCGGCCGCAGCAGTGAGGATCTTCATGACGCTCGCCGTAGCGGCCGGGGTCGACCCGTTACGGTCGAAGAGCACCTCGCCTGTCGTCGGGTTGAGTACTTGGGCTTCCAGCGTGCCGAGTCGGGCATCCTGCGCGAGCGACGCGACCGAGCAGGTGCGCACCTTGCTCGCAGCCAACACCGGCGTGGGCACGGGGCGGGTCGGCGTGGGTGTTGCGGTCGGTGTCGCCGACGAGCTCGGGCCTGCCGCGGCCACCGGCGTTGCCGCTGCGCCGGTCAGCGCCCCGAGTGCCACCGTTCCGCCGCCGATCAGCACGCATCCGGCGGTCACGCCTGCAATGATCCACGCTCGCGGATGCTTGCGAATCGCCGCCAGCAGACCGCCGAACGTCGCGCGCCGGGCCGGGTCCAACCGCCTTCGACGTGTTGCGGATGCGACAGGCGCTGCAATCAACTCGGTGGGAGCGTCGGCCGCGAGAGCTTCCACGGCCGGGTTGACTGCATCCGCACTCACTGCATCCGGACTCACGGCATCCGCACTGACTGCATCCGGACTGACGGCATCCGATCCCGTTTCGCCGTCGCCAGGGCGCGGTGGGACCGGGTCGGTTTCGTGCATCCGAGCAGTGTAACCGCTGATTCTGGGAGAAATGAACCCCATACGGGGCTATTCGCCGGGGTAGACCAGCCCGATCTGGCTGCGGATCTCATCGAGCGTGCGCATGATCGACACCGACTCATCCGGCCGCATCAGTGGGCTGGCGGTCAAGCCTTGAGCGATCAGTCGCTCGGCCTCCACCGCCTGGAATTGCTTGCCGCCGACGACATCCGATTCATAGGTTTCGAGCACATCACCCGAGTTGGCGATCACACGGAAATCGGTCGGCGCGTACCACACCGCGTCGATCTCGATCCGAGCATCAGCACCCTCGATTACGGCTCGATTGGCGCCGCGCGTGTCGCTGGCGGAGAACGTGGTGGCGAGTCCTCCGCCCGCATACCGGAACACGGTTGCGACCGCACTGTCCGCGCCGGTGTCGCGGAAGCGCGCATCCGCTCGAACCGATTCCGGCTCGCCGAACAGGTGCGCTGCGAACGAGATCGGGTAGACGCCGAGGTCGAGCAGGGCGCCGCCGCCGAGCTCGAGTGCGTTGATGCGGTGGGCGGGGTCGTCCGGCAACTTCTGCGCGTGCTCTGCAGAGAAGGAGAGCAGACGGCCGAGCGTGCCTGCTGCGATGATCTCGTCAATGCGCGCGATGTGCGGCAGAAACCGGGTCCACATCGCTTCGAGCAGCAACAGGTGCTTCTCGGCGGCCAGGTCGGCGAGTTGTTGCGCCTGAAGCGCATTGATCGTGAGCGGCTTCTCCACGAGCACGTGCTTGCCCGCATTCAGAGCCAAACTCGCGTTCGCAACGTGAAGCGGATGCGGTGTGGCCACGTAAACGATGTCGACATCCGGATCCGCGACGAGCGCCTCGTAGCTCGCGTGCGCGGTCGGGATGCCGAATTCGGCGGCGAATGCATTGGCAGATTGCGGGGAACGCGATCCGACGGCCTGCAGACGGAATCCGTTGGCCGTGAGATCGCGCGCGAATGTGTGTGCGATCCCGCCCGTGGCGAGGATTCCCCACCGCAGACTGTTGGTCATGTGATCTCCTGTTGAGCCGCCTATCAGAATCGAACTGATGACCTATTCATTACGAGTGAATCGCTCTACCGACTGAGCTAAGGCGGCCTGGCTTACAGCCGCGGACGAGTCTACATGAGGCCCGGCCCCGCGCGGAAATTGGTTGGGGCCTTGCGGGCCGACCGAAAGCGCTACGGCCATCCCCGCGCTGGCCGAGTACCCCGCGAGCTTTCGGTCCCTGAACGCAGCCGAAGGGCGAGCAGGCGTATCGAGCGTGGGGGTCGCTTCGCGCCTTGGTGGTAGGCGGAAATGCGGACACTTCTCTAGGAGGCCCGTTAGCCGCACTGGGAGGGTCTCGATACGCTCGCTGGCGCTCGCTACTCGACCAACGAGGGTGAAGGCGCTCGCTACGCGACCGGCGAGGAATGCCGAGCATCTCGGTCTCGATACGCTCGCTGGCGCTCGCTACTCGACCGACGAGGGTGAAGGCGCTCGCTACTCGACCGGCGGTGGCGAAACCTCGTCAGTGCGATTTGTTCCGAAGGCTCAGCGCCTGCAGCTCGCTGAACGAGTCGCGCAGCCGCGAGACGAGCGCATCCGTGCCGCCGGCATCCGCCCAGCACCACCACGCGTGACGGATGCCCGCGAATGCGACCAGCGTGATCAGCCGCGCTTGAGATTCCAGCTTCTCCTCGTCAAGCCGTTCGCCTGCGCTCAGCGCAGCGTCGTCGTGTTCCAGTCGGCGGCGCACGATCGCCGTCAGATCGGCCTCGAGCTGCTTCATTCCGGCCATGCGCAGGGTGAACAGCTGCGGGTTGTCCTTCAGCAGTGCGCGGCGCAGCTTGTGGATGTCGCGCTCCTCCGCCCCGAGACTGTTCTCGACACCGTCAATGAGCAGGTCCCGGATGCCGTCGAGGATCGTCTGATCAGTACCGTCCGTCACGAACACGTCGACAGCCGCAGTGTCAGGCAGCATCGGCATGTCGCCGATCACAGCGGCTTCCTTCGATGGGAAGTAATTGAAGAACGTGCGCGGTGACACGAGTGCCTGCTCGCTGATGTCGTCGACGGTCACCCGGTCGAAGCCGTGCTCTTTCGACAGCGTGAGCGCAGCGCGCTGAATCGCACGCCGTGTCGCAATCCGTTTGCGTTCGCGCAGCCCGGGCCCTGTCTGGGCGTTGGTGCCCGCAACGTCCGCCGTCATCGTCATGAGTCGATTATTGCAGTGTCGCAACTTTCATGGGCGGGAATCTGCGCAATCATCCGCGCATTCCGCGAACGGCGTATCAAGGCGGGCATCCGCGCACATATGAACGCGCGCTTCGAAACGGGAGTTCAGCACATCGGGTCGGTCTTCGGCACCGTCCCCTTCACGAAGAAGTCGTCGACCGCGTTGTTCACGCACGAATTCGACTTGTTGTACGCCGTGTGGCCCTGACCGCGGTAGGTGATCAGGTGCCCGTTCCGCAGTTCCTTGGAGAGGTTCTGCGCCCAGACATACGGCGTCGCCGGGTCGTTGGTGGTTCCGACGACAAGGATCGGCGCCGATCCGTCGGCATGGATCGGGCCGCGTTTCACGGTGGTGGTGTACGGCCAGTTGGCGCATCCGATGTCCCCGTATGCCATGTACGGTCCGATCACCGGTGCCGCGGCGGCCAGCTGGGCTGCCTGCGCCTGCATCACGGCCGGGTCGTCGTTGTAGGTGTAGTCCAGGCAGTTGATGGCCATGAACGCCTCGGTGGAGTTGTCCTGATACTGACCGGTGGTGGTGTTGCGGCCGTTGTAGCCGTCGGCCAGCTGGAACGCATACGACGCGTCACCCTGCATCACGCTGGTGAACATGTCGCTCAGGTAGCTCCACGCCGTCGCGTCGTAGAGGGGGTAGATGATTGCGGTGACCAGCGTGTTCGCACCGAGCTCACGGCCATCCGAATTGCGGATCGGGCTGGCCTGCACCGACGCGATCAGATTGGCGATCGTCGTCATGCCGGATGCGACCGTGCCGGTGAACGGGCACTTCTTGTTGTTGGCCAGACAGTCTTTGAGGTAGGCGCGCAGGGCACTCTCGAAGCCTTCGGACTGCACTTTGGTGACCTCGAAATTGCTCGCGGCCGGGTCGAGGGCGCCGTCGAGCACGAGTCGCCCGGTCTTGCCGGGGAACAAGTCTGCATAGGTCGCGCCGAGGTAGGTGCCGTACGAGTAGCCGAGGTAGTTGAGCTTCTTGTCACCGAGAACGGCGCGCAGCAGGTCGAGGTCTTTGGCCGCGCTGATGGTGTCTACCTTCGACAGCAGTGCGCCCGTGTTCGCCTTGCACGCCTCACCAAATGCGACCGACGATTGCGTCTGCGCAGCAATCCACGGTGCGGAGCCGGGGGTGCCCGGCGTGATGTCGTACAGGTAGGCATCCATCTGCTTCGCGTCGTAGCATTTCACGGCGGTCGAATGCCCAACGCCGCGAGGGTCGAAGCCGACGACGTCGAAGTTGGCTTGCAGCGTGGCATCCGTCGCGTAGTTGATCGAATCTTTGACGAAGTCGTAACCGGAACCACCAGGGCCTCCGGGATTCACCAGGAGCGAGCCGAGCTTCTTGCCCTTTGCGGGCTGGCGGATGAGCGCCAACTTGATGGTTCCTTCGGTGGGGTGCGCCCAGTCCAGCGGCGCGGTCGCGCTCGTGCACTGCATGGTCTTGTTGCATGGCGTCCAGGTGATGGTCTGGCCGTAGTACTGCTTGAGATCGGCCGGAACCTGCTCGGCAGCCGGTGTCGAGGTCATGCTCGAACCGGAATTGTTGTGCGGCAGGAACGACAGCGGCGAGCACGCGCCGAGCACGGCGACCAGTGACACGGCGAGCGCCGCAGCCGCGAGGCGCGCAATGGGGCGGTGCGTGTGCTGGGGGCGGTGCGTGTGCTGGGGGCAGTGCGTGTGCTGGCGGCCGTGCGTGTGCTGAGGGCGCGCGGTCCAGCGACGTCGCAGGCTGCGGTGTGGGCGGATCGGCACCTATGTCCCCTTTCGGACAACGGAAATCAGCATGGCCTCCAGCGCAAGCAGCGGGGCGACGTTTCCGTCGATGCGTGTACGCGCCTGTGCGATCGCATCCATGACGGAAAGAGTATCCGCGGGTGCAGTGATTTCGCTCAACGCGCTCAGCTCGGCGAAACGCTCACTGTTGACCAGCGCGCTACGGCTGCCGAGCTGCAGCATCATGACATCGCGATACACGGACAGCAGATCGACCAGGATGCGGTCGATCCCGTCGCGCAGACTGCGCGTCGCTCGCCGCTTCTGGTCCTCTTCGAGCTGCCGCAATTGCGCGCGCAAGGCAAGAGGCAGTGTGCCACCCGGGGCGACGCCGAGCGAGCGGAGCGTGCTTTCGCGCTCGGCGGCATCCGTTTCTTCGGTGAGGGCTTTGGCGTCGGCCCCGGCGATCTGCAGCATGCGGGCGGCGGCCTGCACCGCATCCGAAACGCTGCGGATGCCAAGGGCCAGCGTCAGCGTCTCGTCGCGGCGTTCGCGCGCGTCTGGGCTGGTCGCGAGGCGGCGGGCCATGCCGATGTGGCTTTGCGCGTGCCGCGCAGCGCGTTCTGCAAGTGCGGGGTCGACGCCGTCGCGGGAGACGAGCAGGGCCGCGACATCCGCAATGTCGGGCACCCGCAGCCGCACGGTGCGCACCCGGGAACGGATGGTCGGCAGCAGGTCGGCCTCACTCGGCGCGCAGAGGATCCACACGGTACGTTCGGGCGGTTCCTCCAGCTCTTTGAGCAGCACGTTCGAGGTCTGCTCGGTCATGCGGTCAGCGTCTTCGACGACGATTACGCGATAGCGACTCACGGACGGCGAATAGTGCGACAACTTCACCATCTCGCGCACGTCGTCACGCTTGATGATGACGCCGGTCGTGCCGAGCACATTCAGATCCGGATGCGTGCGCGCCCCCACCTGCGCATGCGCCACTGAGTCGCCCCGCGGCGTTCCATCACTGAGCAGGGCCGTCGCGAAGGCGAACGCGAGATTCGACCGGCCCGACCCCGGCGGACCGGTGATCAGCCACGAGTGCGTCATGGCGGTGGGGGCGGGGGTGCTGGGGGCGCTGGGCGCGGGGGTGGCGCCGGGCGCGCGGGTGGCAGTGGGTGTTGCAGGGGTGGCGACCGTGGGAACAGCGGCGGCGGCCTTGAACACCGCGATGGCGTCGGCTTGCCCCGTCAGCTCGTCCCAAACCGCCATGGTTCAAGGCTACCGGCTGCCGCAGACACTGCCGCGCGGCGGCGGCCCGTCAGCAACGGTCGGACCCGGCGGCCCGTCAGCCCGCGGCGGCGGCCCGTCAGCCGCGCAGAATTCAGGCTGGACCGGGGGTCAAACACGCGACACACCCCAAATCCGGCCATCCAACCTGAATCTTGCGCAGCATCAGGCACCAGCTCGGCGCACCGCCGCGCAGCTGCGCAGCAACACCGCCGCGACGTCGCGGCCGCATCACTGTGCTCAACAGCAGCCGCGTCACCGCGCCAGCCTGTTCGGCCGGATCAGAATTCAGGCTGGACCGGGGGTCAAACACGCGACACACCCCAAATCCGGCCATCCAACCTGAATCCTGCGCAGAATCAGGCACCGGCAGCACAGCCCAACGCAGCTGCGCGCTCACGCGGCTGCCCGGCTGCGCCCTGCTGCCGCGCAGAATTCAGGCTGGACCGGGGGTCAAACACGCGACACACCCCAAATCCGGCCATCCAACCTGAATCCTGCGCAGGATCAGGCACCGGCAGCACGGCGCAGCAGCAGCACGACGCTGCAGCGACAGCCGCACAGCACGCGGCAGCAGCGGAGCGCGGCGTCCGACGGCTGCAGCGGAGCGCAGCGCCCTACGGCAGCAGCGGTTCGACGCGAGCGCGGATGGTGGCGGCGAGCGCGTTGACAGGTTGGCCGGCATCCAGAACCAGGAAGCGCTCAGGTTCTGCGGCTGCGAGGTCGAGGTAGGCGGCACGCACTCGCGCGTGGAAATCGGCCTTTTCGGCCTCGAGCCGGTCGTAGCGGGTCCGCGACGAGTCCAGCCGGCTTCGGGCGACGGTCTCGTCCAGATCGAGCAGGATCGTCAGTTGCGGTAGGAGACCGCCGGCCGCCCAGAGCGACAGATTGCGAATCTCGACGGGGTCCAGCGCCCGCCCGACCCCTTGATATGCGATCGAGGAGTCCAAATACCGATCTTGAATCACGATCTGGCCGCGTGCGAGCGCCGGCCGCACCAGAGTCTCAACATGATGGGCCCGATCCGCCGCGTACAGCAATGCCTCGGCGCGCGGCGCAATGTCGCCGCGATGGTGCAGCACCAATTCGCGCACCTCGAGGCCGACCTCCGTGCCGCCGGGTTCGCGCGTGCGCAGCACGCCATACCCCTGCGGCACGAGCCAACTCTCCAGCAGCGTCGCCTGCGTCGACTTACCGGAACCGTCGCCACCCTCGAGCGTGATAAACAATCCGGATGCCGCGTCCGCGCCGCTCCGATCACGCACCGACGGTTGCCCGATGGGATCGCTCACTGCGCCGCGGGCGCCTTCGTCGACACCCCGGTCTTGGCTGCAGGCTTTTTCGCGGCAGCAGCCCGGGCTGCACTCGAGCGCGCGGTGATTGTGCGCGTCGTCGCCCCGTTGGCGGCGGCCGGCGCCTTCGCCGCGGGCTTCTTCGCGGCCGGTTTCTTCGCGGCCGGTTTCTTCGCAGCGGGTTTCTTACCGGCGGCAGGCTTCTTCGCCGCCGGTTTCTTCGCCGGGCCCTTTGCGCGTTTGTCCGCAAGCAGTTGCACCGCCCGGTCGAAGTCGACCTCTTCAACCGTCTCGCCGCGCGGAATCGTCGCGTTGGTCACACCGTCCGTGACATACGGCCCGAAACGGCCGTCTTTCACTCGGATCGGTTTGCCGCTCTCCGGGTCGGCCTCGAATTCCTTGAGCGCACTGGATGCGCGCCGGGCACCATACTTCGGCTGGGCGAACAGGTCGAGCGCACCCTGCAGGTCGATGTCGAAGATCTGATCCTCACTGGTGAGCGACCGGGTGTCTGCACCCTTCTTCAGATACGGGCCGTAGCGACCGTTCTGCGCTTGGATCTCTTCGCCGGACTCGGGATCCGCCCCGACGGTGCGCGGCAGGTCGAGCAGTTTGAGGGCCGTGTCCAAGTCGATGGCATCCAGCTCCATGCTTTTGAACAGGGATGCCGTACGCGGCTTGACCGCCGGCGCCTTCTTCGCAGCAGTCTTCTTTTTCTTCGCATTCTCCGGAACCTCGACGATCTCGCCGGTCTCGGCATCGACCATCTCGCTCGCGACGGCGGCACCAGACACACCAGCGCCCGCAACCGCAGAACCAGCACCAACAGCGGCAGCCCCGGCACCAACTGCAGCAGCGCCGCCGGCAGCGCCCACCTCGTCCGGCGCTTCCGGATCGAGCTCGGTCACATACGGCCCGAACCGACCGTCCTTCGCGACGATATTCTTGCCGTTCGCCGGGTTCACGCCGATGATGCGATCAGTGGCGACCGGCGCGTTGATGAGCTCGTGGGCCTTGGCCGGTGTGAGCTCATCCGGCGCGAGTTCGAGCGGTACATTCACGCGGCGAGGTTGGGCATCCGGTGCTGCGTCGGGATCGACAACCTCGAGATATGGCCCGTACTTGCCGATCCGCAGGGTAATTTCATCGTCGATGCGCACCGAGTTGATCTCGCGCGCGTCGATCTCGCCGAGGTTGTCGACGACTCCGCGCAAGCCCTGGTGGGCGTCACTGCCGAAGTAGAAGCCTTGTAGCCAGTCGGCGCCGCGTGCGGAACCGTCCGCAATGCGGTCGAGGTCGTCCTCGAGCTCCGCCGTGAAGTCGTAGTCGATCAGGTCGCCGAAATACTCCTCGAGCAAGCGCACAACGGCGAATGCCACCCAGTTCGGCACGAGCGCCTGGCCGCGCGGCGTCACATAGCCGCGGTCGACGATCGTGGAGAGGATCGCCGCATACGTCGACGGCCGGCCGACGCCCAACTCTTCAAGGGCCTTGACCAGGCTGGCTTCGGTGTAGCGCGGCGGCGGGGTGGTCTCATGCCCCTTGGCTTCGACACTGGTGACGGCCAGCGCCTGGCCGACGGCCAACGGGGGCAGCTTTGCGTCGCCGGCGGCGGCATCCGCATTGCGTTCTTCGTCCTTGCCCTCTTCATATGCCTGCAGGAAACCGCGGAATGTGATCACGGTTCCGCTCGCCGCGAATTCGGCGACGCTGCCATCGAGCACGCCGCCGACCACGGTCGCCTCGATGGCGACGGATGCCGTCTGGCCCTTTGCGTCGGCCATCTGCGAGGCGACGGTGCGCTTCCAGATCAGGTCGTACAGTTTGAAGTCGTTGCCACGCAACGCGCCCGAAACCTCGCTCGGCGTGCGGAACACCTCGCCGGAGGGCCGAATCGCCTCGTGTGCCTCCTGCGCATTCTTGCTCTTGCCGCTGTAAACGCGCGGCTTCTCCGGCACGGTGTCGGGCCCGTACAGTTTCGCGGCCTGCGAGCGGGCGGCATTCGTCGCCTGCTTCGACAGCGACGGCGAGTCGGTGCGCATGTAGGTGATGTAGCCGTTTTCATACAGCGACTGCGCGACACTCATCGTCTGCCGCGCGGAGAACCGCAGTTTGCGAGCGGCTTCCTGCTGCAGAGTCGATGTCGTGAACGGTGCCGCCGGACGCCGCGAATAGGGCTTGGAATCGACTTTGCTCACGGCGACGTGAGTGCTGTCTTCGCGCAATGCATCGGCGAGCGCCTGCGCCGCGGCCTCGTCCAGCACTGTCGCGGAGCTCTTGAGCTGCCCGCGGTCATCGAAGTCACGACCGGATGCGACACGCTCGCCATTCAGTCTCGCCAGCCGGGATTCGAACGGCGCGGCATTCTCGTCGGGCGAAAACCCGGCAAGCAGGTCCCAGTATCCGGCGGCGACGAACGCCAGGCGCTCACGCTCCCGGTCGACGACCAGTCGGGTGGCCGGCGATTGCACGCGGCCGGCCGAGAGTCCGGGCCCGACCTTGCGCCAGAGAACGGGTGAAACTTCGTAGCCGTAGAGACGGTCGAGCACGCGGCGCGTCTCCTGAGCATCGACCAGGTCGTCGTCGATGTCGCGCGTGTTTTCCCGCGCCGCTTGAATAGCTTCGCGGGTGATCTCGTGGAAGACCATGCGCTTGACGGGAACCTTCGGGTTGAGCACCTCGAGCAGGTGCCAGGCGATGGCTTCGCCTTCGCGGTCCTCATCAGTTGCGAGTAGGAGTTCGTCCGCGTTCTTGAGTGCGCGCCGCAGGTCTGCGACGGTCTTCTTCTTCTGCTCCGAAATGACGTAGTACGGTTTGAAGCCGTTCTCGATGTCGACGCCGAACTTGCCGAGCCCGCCCTTCTTCTGTTCGGGCGAAAGTGCCTTGGGCTCGATCAGGTCACGGATGTGCCCGACCGAAGCCATCACGGTGTACCCGTCTCCGAGGTATTGAGTGATCGATTTCACCTTCGTCGGTGACTCCACGATCACCAACTTCTGCGTGCCTGGCACCGGACTCCTCTTTATTACTGTCGATCCATATTTTCGGGTGGCCAGTCGAGGAGACTATGCCCCGCCCGCATCCGGGCCCCCAGGCGTCGTCCCCCATGACTGAGTCGATTGGGCGACGCCGCCCGTCAGGCACACGATACACACTCACACCGGTTGTCTGCCTAATTCACGCCCGCTCGATGCCCTTGAAGTATTGCCTCCGACGAGGACAATGAGGTACATGGGTACTTCATCTTTCGGCACTTACACGGCCAAGTTGACCGACGGCCCGCTCGAGGGCAAGACGGTGACCACCGAGTTTCTCGACAGCGGTGACCCGCGCCCTCGCATCGAGATTCCGGCGGACTCTAGCGGCAAACGATACCTCTATTCTCGCGCAGCCGGCGTCGAATTCGCGTCGGACGACGCTGGCGACCGTCGCCCCAGCGCCGTCGACTACCGCTATCTCGAGGCTGTCTTCGACTGACGGATGCTGTCGGGCACGTCGGGCACGCTCGTCGCGTGAGTCCGTCGGGCGCGCCTGCTGCGGGAGTCGGTCGGGCGCGCCTGCTGCGTGAGTCCGTCCAGCACGCCGGGAACGCGGAGCTTGCGTGATTCGCGGGCGTCAACTGCCCGGTGGTCCCGCTCGTGCCTCGACGGCGATCTCAAATCCGAGGTACCCAGTTCTTGCGGCTACGGTCGCGATCAATCCATCGAGTTCACAACGGGCTAACTGCGTGCCGTTCAACGCTGCAGCCCGAGTAGCGTTCTCGCAAGGGAAGCCAGCCACGAGACCGGATGCCGTGTCTGCAGCTGCGAGGGCTGCGGCATCCGCGGCACCTGAAACCTGTTGCTTGATCGCAAGCGCGACGCCGACCGGCACCAGCATGCCGATGAGCGCAATCACGGCTGCGATGACGGATATCGCGAGGATCGTGCCGGAACCGCGCTCGCAATCGAGCGCGACTGACCGGCCGGCGCTGCGCCCGCAATCGAGCGCGAGTGACCGGCCGGCGCTGCGCTCGCGTGGGGGCCCGGGCGCAGCGCCGGGTATGTGGGGCCGGCCCAGGGCATCCGCTGGTTGCATGATTAGAGGCCTCCCGCAAGTGCGCAGCTCCGAGCACTGACTGTGATGCCGATCAGCCCGGCAGGCCCGAACGATGCCGGAGCGCTGAGTTGCACGCAGACGAAGTCGCCGTCGCGGTCAGTGCCGAAGACGACGTCGCCAACGGACTGTCGCACGCGAGCTGCGGCCTGATCCGCGCCGTCCCCGCGAGCGAGTGTACGGGCGCCGTCTGCAGCGGCATCCGTCATGCGCACCTGCTGTCCGATCACGGTCACCGCGGCGAGGCAGCAGGCAAGGATCAGCAGAACGGCCGGCATGAGGGCGGCGAATTCGGCGGTCACGCTCCCCCGTTCACAGCGATACCGACAGTGCACGGCGCACCAGATCCGTAAGGATGCCGCGCACTTCATCCCCGCGCAGAATCACGACGAGCAGTCCTGCGAAGCCGACCGCAGCCATTGTTGCGACGGCGTATTCGGCGGTTGCGGCACCGTCCTCACGCCGGAGAGCGGTGGCCGCCCGCTGCAATGCCCCCGCCGGCGAGATTCGTTTCTTCATGAGATTTCCCTTTCGTGTTGCGGCTCCGCGGACTGCGGATTCGCTGTCGGGCGACGCGAGCAAATCCAGCTTGCCCACCGGACGCGCGTCGCGGATGCCAGGTCCGGCGATCCGTGCACAACATTTAGATCGAGGCCACTGTGGAGGAGATGATCGCCAGCAGCAGCGGGGCAACACCGAGCAGCATGAATGCGGGCAGAACGCACACACCAAGCGGCAACATCAGGCGCACCGCGAGGGTCGCGGCGGCCTCTTGCCCTGTCGTGCGCGCCTCACGCCTGGCACGATCCGCTTCGCCGTGCAGTAGCTCTGCGGCCGGAACTCCCGCCCGACTGGAAAGGTCAACGACCCCATCGATCAAGCTCGCATGCGCATCGACAATGCCATATCTGTTGACCGCTTCGCCGACGAGTCTGCGCGCACGATCGACCGATCCGCCGCCCGCCATTGCCATCGCGGTGAGATCGATGCAGAGACCGGGCGTGACATCCGTCGGTGTCGCTCGCCGGATCATCCGCCGATTCCACAACACACCGACAACCATCAGCAGCACGCCAACGGTCAGGCAAACCAGCCCGGGGGCGCTGCCGAACAGTGTCTGCCAGGTATTGAAGCCGAGCCCCAGGCCGAACAGAACCCCGACGACCGGCAGCGCCATTACCAGCCGCGCCGTTGCCGCCGGCCCGGCCAGCGCAACCTGCAAGTCGCGTTGCGTCTGCCCGAGCGCCTGAAACGCGCATGCGAGTTGCCGCAGACACTGCGCGAGCGGTGCCCCCGACTCGGTCGCCACGAACCACGCCGCCGCCAACCCGCACCAAGCTGATCGCAGCCCTGGCTCTTCGCCACCCGCACTGCGAGCGACGGCTGCCGAGATGCTGTCGCCTTCGCCTGCGGCGCGAATCGCGGCCGCAATAACGGGTGCGCCGGGTGGCCGCGGGCGCGAGATGGCATCCGCCCGCTCGTCATCCGTGATCTCCGGCAGGAGGTACCGCCATGCGGCGGCGGGTGGAACGCCGGCCGCGAGCAGCACAGCCAGCCGAGCGGTTACATCGCCGACATCCTCAATCGGCGGCGCGTGCTTGCGGCGACTCATACGATGCCCCCTCAGCCTCTTCGTTGATAATGAGCTGACCACGTTGATCGAGACGGAACCGTCCGATCTGGGTCACGCGGCGAATCCCATCAGTGCGCTCAAGGTGCACGACCAGACCGATTGCGCTGACGGTTTGGCGAGCGATCGCATCCTGGGTCATGCCGGCGAGGGCACCCAACGCCTCGATGCGGGCGGGAACATCCGCCAGGGAATTAGCGTGCAGCGTGCCCGCACCGCCGTCGTGGCCGGTGTTCAGCGCGGCAAGCAGTTCGCGCACTTCTGCACCGCGGCACTCGCCGAGCACAAGCCGGTCAGGACGCATCCGCAGCGCTTCGCGAACGAGCCGGTCCAGGCCGATCGCGCCGGCGCCCTCGAGATTCGGCTGTCGGGACTCAAGGGCAACAACGTGCGGATGATTGATCCGCAACTCCGCGACATCTTCGATCGTCACGATCCTCTCCACGGCGGATGCTTCGCCCAGCAGCGCAGACAACAGCGTCGTCTTTCCACTGCCCGCTGCACCCGTGATCAGGATGTTCTCGCGCCCGCGAATAGCGCGAAGCAGCCTTGCGCGCGTCCGTGGCGCTACGGTGCCGGCGTCGGCAAGCTCAGAAAGCGTGAATCGGGTCTGCCTCGGAATGCGCACGGACAGCAGCGTTCCCGTGGTCGAAATCGGCGGAAGCACGGCGTGCACGCGGATGCCGTCGTGTAGACGCACGTCGACGCACGGGGTCGCTTCGTCGATATGTCTGCCTCCGAGCGAAATCAGCCGCACGGCGAGTTCTCGCAGCGATCGTTCGTCTGCCCACCACGATCGTTGGCGGGACAGTGTTCTGCCGTCGTCCGTCCAAAGTCCGGCTACTCCGTTGACGAACAGATCGGTGACCTGTTCATTCGCCAGATACGGCGCAAGCGGGCCGAACTCCAGCCAGCGCGCGAGCTGATCGTCGGCCGGCACGTCATCAGGCGCGTTCGCTGCATTGGCTGGATCGGCCGGATCGGCTGGATCGACCCCGTTGGTGGCATCGACAGTTACTTCTGCGGGCACGGGCGTGGCTGTGGGTGTATTCACGGACGCGTCCCCGGCTGAGGCTGTGTCTGTGAACGTGTCCCCGGCTGCAGCCATGTCTGTTTCGGCGACCGCGGCAGTAGCTGTAGCTGCGGCCGTGCCCGCGGCGACCTTGGCTTCTGTCAGACCGGTTCTTCCGTGGCTGAACGAGGTGACCCCAATCGAGCCGGTTGCCGCGGAGACGCCTGCGGCCGGCCCAGCGTTAACCCGTTGCGAAGCGGTCGAGCCTACCAGCAGCAGCTCTCCGCGGTCTGCCGACGCCGGCGCCGTCACCCGTGACCGCAGCGGCACCGCGACCGACGTTGAGGGCTGATCACGGTCGATCCGACGCTCACGCGCAACACCAGAGCTTTGCCTCGGCTCCAAGTCGCTCTGCCACGCTCGTTCAGGCACGAACGGCGGCGGGTCGCGTGGCGACCCGTTGACCGGCGCTCGAGCGTCGAGTTGAGCGTTGGATTTGGTCATATTGTGAGGTTAGATCGCTGGCGATGTCCGGCGAAGGCGAGCTGCCGCATCCGTGGACAATGCGCCGCCGCGACCAGACGTTGGGGCCAAGACGACGCCCACCGGGTGCCGCATGCGGCTCCAGCGGCCCGACATCTGCCCCTCTCGTTGCCGAGTGCGCCCAAGTGGTCGTCAAGTACTCATCCACAGCGCCCGAAACGGCCACATGAGCGCACTCGCCGCCAACACAAGGCGCACGCGAGGCCAACGCAAGGCGCACCCGACGCCAACGTGAGGCGCACGGCGCGGCAACGCGGGGGCGCTCGCCGCCAATGCGGGGGCACGCGACGCCAGCGCGGGGCACGGTCAGCGCCAGCCCGCGACGCACGCGGCGCCCGCCCGGGAGGCGCTCGGCGCGACCCAGGGCGGCGCCGCGGCATATAGCCTTTTAACGAAAGGGGGGCGGCACCTATTGGGGGGAACAGGTGCCGCCTCAGCGACGTTGGATTGGGGGGAATCACTTACGCCGCACGCCAGAATATTCATTCGGCCACAGGTCAGTGTACGCCATTTGGGGGGTTTGGCAAGCACTCTTTCCAAAACATTCACGGCAACTTTGAGCCAGCCGTGTGTGCGATTCGCGGCTTCCTTCACTCACGCTATTGTCGATAAATGTCGTGCCCAATCCGGCCCGATTCGACCGAATCCGAGCACTGACTCAACGCGAGCGCTGACCCCAATCCAAGCCCGAGCCACACGACTACCACCCACGCGAACACTGACCCACACGAACACTGACCCACACGAACACTGACCCACGCGAACACTGACCCACGCGAACACTGACCTAATCCGAGCACTGACCCAATCCGGGCATGTGCGCGCCGCAAAGGAGCGAACACGAATGGCCGACACGATCGACAACGCCACGATCGACAACCTGCTGCACGAGGCGCGGCGCTTCCCGCCCACGCCGGAGTTCGCAGCACAGGCCGTCGCCGGCGCTGACCTCTACGAAAGAGCAAAAAGCGACCGCCTCGGCTTCTGGGCAGATCAAGCCCGAGACCTGCTGCACTGGCACAAGCCGTTTACCCGCACCCTCGACTGGACCAACCCGCCGTTCGCCAAGTGGTTCGACGACGGCGAGTTGAACGTCGCATACAACTGCCTCGACCGACATGTTCTCGCCGGCAACGGCGACCGCGTCGCGATCTACTGGGAGGGCGAGCCCGGCGACAGTCGCGCCATCACCTACGCCGAACTCACGGCGGACGTCAAACGCGCGGCTAATTTGTTGACGAGTCTCGGCATCCGCGAAGGAGATCGGGTGGCGATCTATCTGCCGATGATCCCGGAGGCGGTCGTCGCGATGCTGGCCGTCGCGCGGCTCGGCGCGGTGCACTCGGTTGTGTTCGGCGGTTTCAGCTCCGAAAGCCTGCGCTCGCGTATCGACGACGCAAGCGCCAAGGTTGTCATCACGGCGGATGGCGGCTACCGCAAGGGCAAGGCATCCGCTCTGAAACCCGCGGTGGATGCCGCGCTCGCGGCTGGCGAGACCAGCGTCACGAACGTGCTGGTCGTCAAGCGCACCGGACAGGAGATCGGCTGGGTGCAAGGCCGCGACCTGTGGTGGAGCGACGAACTCGCGCAGGTCGACGCGGACCACGTTGCCAAGCCGTTCCCGGCGGAGCACCCGTTGTACATCTTGTACACCAGCGGCACGACCGGCAAGCCGAAGGGCATTCTGCATACCTCCGGCGGTTATTTGACGCAGTGCGCGTTCACGCACAAGGCGGTCTTCGACCTGCACCCCGAGACGGATGTCTACTGGTGCACTGCCGACGTCGGCTGGGTCACCGGACACAGCTACGTCGTCTATGGCCCGCTAGCGAACGGCGCAACCCAGGTGATTTACGAGGGCACCCCCGAGACGCCGCACGCCGGGCGCTGGTGGGAGCTGATTCAGAAGTACAAGGTGTCGATTTTCTACACCGCGCCGACCGCCATCCGTTCGTTCATGAAGCAGGGTCGGCAGATTCCGCAGCAGTTCGACCTGAGTTCGCTGCGGGTGCTCGGTTCGGTCGGCGAGCCGATCAACCCGGAGGCCTGGGTCTGGTACCGCGAGGTCATCGGCGGTGACATCACGCCGGTCGTCGACACCTGGTGGCAGACCGAGACCGGCGCGATCATGGTCTCGCCGCTGCCTGGCGTCACGACGGCGAAACCCGGCAGCGCGCAGACGCCGATCCCGGGCGTCTCGATCGATGTAGTCGATGAGACCGGCGCGTCCGTCGGGCCCGACGAGGGCGGCCTCCTCGTCGCCACCGAGCCGTGGCCCTCGATGCTGCGCGGAATCTGGGGCGACCCCGAGCGCTTCAAAGAGACCTACTGGTCGCGCTTTGACGGCGTCTACTTCGCCGGCGACGGCGCCCGCCGCGACAAGGACGGCGACATCTGGCTGATGGGCCGCGTGGACGACGTGATGAACGTCTCCGGTCACCGCCTGTCGACGGCGGAGATCGAGTCCGCGCTGGTCGCACATCCGCTCACCGCTGAGGCCGCCGTCGTCGGCGCGGCAGACGAGACCACCGGCCAAGCCGTCGTCGCGTTCGTCATCATCAAGGAAAGCCAGCGGGATGCCGCCAGCTCATCGGATGTCTCCGCCATCCTCCGCGCACACGTCGCCGAGCAAATCGGCGCGATTGCTCGCCCACGCCAGATCTTCGTGGTGGACGAGTTGCCCAAGACCCGCAGCGGTAAGATCATGCGCCGCCTGCTCAAAGACGTGGCCGAGGGCCGCGAGGTCGGCGACACGACGACTCTCGCCGACACCACGGTGATGCAGGTGATCACCGACACGGTCCAGTAGGGCGCGCCGCGCGCACTGCCGCCGCCTGTGTGACGCGGCCTCCGCACGTCAGACGTAGCCGCCGCATGCCCTGTGCGCCACCTCACGTGCCGTGCGCCACTTCAACTGGCGCACCGCACTGCAACCGGCGCAGGTCGCGCAGGTCGCGCAGGTAGCGCGGCCGGCGCGGCACGCGGCTTCCGCCCTACTCGAAGGCGAGAACGAGCTCGACCTCGACGGGCGAGTCCAGCGGGAGAACGGCGACGCCGACGGCCGCGCGGGCGTGGCGCCCAGCCTCGCCGAAGATCTCGCCGAGCACCTCGGATGCCCCGTTGATCACCGTCGACTGGCCCGTGAACCCGGCATCGGATGCCACGAAACCGTTCACCTTCACCACTTGCGTCACGCGGTCCAGCGATCCGAGCACGCTGCGAGCGGCCGCCAGTGCGTTGAGGGCGCAGGTGCGGGCGTAGTCGCGTGCATCGTCCGGCGGCACCAAGCCGTGGCCGTCTCCGACCTTGCCGGTCTCGGGCAGCGCGCCGGAGGTGAATGGCAGCTGACCCGACGTGTACACGAGTGAGCCGTTGATCACGGCGGGGACATACGCGGCGACGGGGGCGGCGACATCCGGAAGGACGATGCCCAACTCGACGAGGCGGGCCTCGAAACCACCGCTCGCGGAACCATTGCTGTCAGCCATCACGCTGCTCCATTCTCTTCAGTGGCCTCCGAACCGGCGACCGGACGTTTCAAATACGCGACGAGGCCGCCCTCCGGCCCGGTGACCACTTGCACGAGTTCCCAGCCCTCCGACCCCCAATTGTTGAGGATGGCGGCCGTGTTGTGCACGATCAGCGGTGTGGTGAGATATTCCCAGCGGCGCATGATGCTCCCTTTTCAAACAACGTTGTGAGGGCGTCATTCCAGAGCAAACGCGGTGTTCGGCACGGGCCAAATCAGCGCCCTACCCGGGCCTGACGGCGCGCGGACGCCCGTTGCCATGCGGATTAACAGCCTTCGTCCTTTACCCTAGTTCCTATGTCTGCCCAAAAACCCACGGCTACCCGTGCGCTCGGCGCGTTTGCCGCCTTTGTCGGCATCAGTGTCGTCGCCGGTCTTCTGGTGACGGCGGCGGTGACCCCGGCAATCGCCGTCACAGGGATGGCCGCGAACGACAGCATCGGTGTTTTCGAGGGGCTCCCCGAGTACCTCAAGATCGACAGTCTGGCCCAGAACTCTACGATCTATGCGAACCAGGGCGGTAAGCCAGTTCCGATTGCAACGTTCTACGCACAGAACCGTGTCGAAGTCGGCTGGAAAGACATCTCGCAGACGATGAAGGATGCCTCTGTTTCAACGGAGGACCCGCGCTACTACGAGCACGGCGGCATCGATCTGATGGGCACGCTTCGCGGTGCGCTCAGCACGTATGTTCTGCACAAGGATGTGCAGGGCGGCTCGTCCATTACCCAGCAGTACGTGAAGAACGTGCTCGTGCAGAAGTGCGAAGTCCTGAACATCGTCGTTGAAGACTCCAATGCAGACGTGCAGAAGAAGAAGCAGGCCGCGCAAGACAAGCAGTACCAGACGTGCTACAAGGATGCCACCGAGACCACGCCTGACCGCAAGCTCAAAGAGATGAAGATGGCGATCGGCTTGGAGAAGAAGTACTCCAAGAATGCGATCCTGCAGAGCTATCTGAACATTGCTGGCTTCGGCGGCAAGGTCTACGGCGTTGAGGCTGCGGCGCACTACTACTTCAACACTTCGGCGAAGGATCTCAACCTGCAGCAGGCCGCGACCCTGGTCGCCATCCTGAACAACCCGGCGAACCTGCGCATCGACCAGGACAAAGCAACGAACCCCGGCAACAACGCCGAGAACGGGTTCAAGGCGACCCTCGACCGCCGCAACTATGTGCTCGACCGCATGTACGTCAACCACAAGATCACTCAGAAGCAGCGTGATGAGGCAAAGGCGACGAAGATCGAGCCGACGATCACACCGGTCGAAACCGGATGCATGACCGCCAACTCTGTGAATGCCGGCGCATTCTGCGATCTGGTGCAGCGCACGATTCTCAATGACCCGGCGTTCGGCAAAACCGTTGATGAGCGGGTGAGCCTGTTCAACCGTGGCGGGTTGAAAATCTACTCGACGTTGAACCTTGATCTGCAGGGCGTCGCCCAGCAGTCGCTGAACAACGTCGTCCCGGCCACGCTGGACGGCACCGATATCGGCGGAACGAACGTGTCGGTCGAAGTCGGCACCGGCCGCATCGTCACGATGGTGCAGAACCGGCCATACAACAACACGGATTCGCCGACGCCCGGCACGACGGCGGTCAACTACAACGAAGACGAAACCTACGGCAGCTCGCAAGGCTTCCAGACCGGTTCGACCTGGAAGGCCTTCGACCTGGTCGAATGGTTGAAAGAGGGGCACTCGCTCAACGAGATCATCGACGGCACCCGCCACTCGTATCCGCAGTCCGCGTTCCACAGCGGGCCGGCCTGCAACGACATCGGCGGGCCCAACTGGAACGTCACGAACGACGACGGTGCCGCAGGTCGCATGTCGGTGATGGCCGGAACGGCCGAATCGGTGAACACGGTCTTCGCGATGATGTCCACCAAGCTCGATCTCTGCGGCATCAAGCAGTCGGCGCAACAGCTTCTGGTGACGGGTGCTGACGAGAAGGCCAACCCGTTCCTCGCGAACCCGTCGTCGGTTCTGGGCACCAACTACATCGCGCCGATTGCGATGGCCACCGCTTATGCTGGTTTGGCCAATAGCGGTAAAGCGTGCAGCGCGATTGCGATCGACAAGATCACCGACCCGACCGGCAAGGAGATCGCTGTTCCGAAGAGCGTGTGCTCAACGAACCCGGTCGACCCGAAGGTCGCCGCCGGCGTCGTCTACGCGCTGCAGGGCGTGATATCGGGCGGTACCGCGTCGAGTGCGAACCCGCGCGATGGCGTGCCGATCTTCGCCAAGACCGGCACGACCGACAACTCGTATGACAACTGGCTGGTCACCTCGACCTCCAAGGTCGCCACCGCCACGTGGGTCGGCAATGTCGCGGCGACACTGCGCTCGAACGGCACGTGGACCAAGACCCCGATCCGAAGCATCCGGCTAGGCGGGCAATACGGCGGAAATGCGAAACTCATCGTCGCTAAGCCGATCCTGCAGGCGCTGAACGCCGCATACGGTGGCGACGCGTTCCCGAAACCGGATTCCTCCGTCCTGAACGCGAAGCAGATCACCGTTCCCGATCTGACCGGCAAGTCGCCGGCTCAGGCGCAAAGCACACTCGAGGGTCTGGGCTTCACCTATCAAGACGGCGGACCCGTCGATTCGGCACTGCCCGCCGGAACAGTCGCGAGCACTGACCCAGCGGCCGGTTCGGCAAGCGGCCTCGGCAGCACGGTGACCGTTTACACGAGCAACGGCAGCCTCGTCGCGCTCCCCGACGTCACCGGCAAGAAGGCGGCGGATGCGATCGCCACCCTCACCGGCGCCGGCTTCGGCTACTCCTACACCGGCGGTGATCCGAACGCGATCATCGCAAGCACAGATCCTGCGCCCGGCACACCGACCAAACCGGGCACGAAGGTGACGCTGACCGCAAAGGCCGGCAACACCGGCGGCAACGGTGGCGGAGGCAACGGTGGTGGAGGCGGCGGCAACGGCGGGTAACCGGTCGGCCACAAACGAGGGCGATCGAAGTCACCCGTCGCCGCTAAACTTCAACTCGTTGAGTGGCCAAGGGCTCGAGCATCCGAGCTGACGAAGACCGCCTGCAACGACCGACTGGAGAATCCCTCGATGCGCAGTAGCTCACGAAGCGACACGCGCCGCTCCGGCCTGCGCAGATCCGGCACGCGCCGCAGCGGCCTGCGCAGAGCCGGCACCGGCGCAGCGGGCGGGGCGCTGGCGACGCTGGGGGCGGCATCCGTTCTCGCTTTCGCCTGGGGGTCGCTCATCGAACGCAACTGGTACGCGCTGCGCGAGGTGAGCGTGCCGGTGCTCGAGCCGGGCGCCGCGCCGATTCGGGTGCTGCACATCAGCGACCTGCACATGGCACCGTGGCAGCGAGGCAAGCAGGAGTGGATCCGCGCGTTGGCTGGCCTGAAACCAGACCTGATCATCGATACCGGCGACAATCTCGGGCACGAACGCGGGCTCGAGGGCGTGCAGTATGCGCTGGAGCCGTTCCGCGGCATCCCCGGCGCGTTCGTCAACGGGTCGAATGACTATTACGGGCCGACGCCGAAGAATCCGATGAAGTATTTCTCCGGGCCGTCGCTGAACCATCGCAAGCCTGCGTCTCTGGATCTGGCGAGCCTCACCGATTTCTTCACCAGCCTCGGCTGGCTCGACCTGAACAATGCCGCCGGCGAGCTGACCGTCAATGGCACCCGGCTGGAGCTCTTCGGCGTCGACGACCCGCACCGCCGGTTCGACCGCCTCGACCTGCTGCCGGCCATCCTCGACGATCTGCGCGAAGAAGACGAAACGGATGCCGCGTGGCCAGACAACGAGGCCGCCCCCGCCGCCCCGGCGCTGTCGATCGGGGTCACGCACGCGCCATACCAGCGCGTGCTGAACACGTTTGTCACCTACGGCGCCCAGGTGATCTTCGCGGGGCACACGCACGGCGGCCAAGTGTGCATCCCCGGCTACGGCGCGCTCGTGACGAACTGTGACATTCCGCGGGCACAGGTGAAGGGATTGAGCAGGTGGCCGCACGCGCTGCGCTCCGCCTACCTGAACGTGTCTGCCGGGCTTGGAACGTCGATCTACGCGCCGGTGCGCTTCGCGTGCCGGCCCGAAGCCACGTTGATGACGCTCACGCCGCCGGTAACGGTGGTCGAGTAGCGCATGAGCGACCGCCCTTGGTCTCGATACGCCGGCTCGCTGCGCTCGCAGGCTACTCGACCAGCGGGAGTGCCAGCACCGGTGGTCGAGTAGCGCATGAGCGCAGCGAATACGCGTATCGAGACCCCACCCTGGTGGTCGAGTAGCGCATGAGCGCAGCGAACACGCGTATCGAGACCCCCGTCCTGCACCGGGGCCGCCCTTGGTCTCGATACGCCCGCTCGCTGGCGCTCGCAGGCTACTCGACCAGCGAGAGTGCCGGTACCGGTGGTCGAGTAGCGCATGAGCGTAGCGAATACGCGTATCGAGACCCCCCACCGGTGGTCGAGTAGCGCATGAGCGCAGCGAATACGCGTATCGAGACCCTCGTCCTGCACCGGGGCCGCCCTTGGTCTCGATACGCCCGCTCGCTGGCGCTCGCAGGCTACTCGACCAGCGACGCGCGAGGCGCGGGGGGCGGGGAGCGGAGCAGGCAAATCTGAACGCATTCCGAGTGTGAGCGGAGCAGTTGGATAGGTTGCAGGCGTAGCCTGGGGCGATGTCCGATTCGCGCAAACGTCCCAGACTGGGTGCCGCCCTCGGAGGATTGATCGGGTTTGTGGCCGTCAGTGCCGTGGCCGCAGTTCTCGTTGTCGCCGGAGTGACCCCCGCAATTGCCGTCGCCAGCATGGCCGCGGGAGGAACCGTCTCTGCTTTCGACGGCATCCCCGAATATCTGAAGATCGGTCCCCTGCCGCAGACCACGACCTTCTATGCGACGCAGGGCGGCAAAGAGGTGCCGATCGCGACGTTCTATGCGCAGAACCGCGTCGGTGTGGCGTGGAACGCCGTCTCGCAGTATGTGAAAGACTCCACGGTCGCGACCGAGGATCCACGGTTCTACAGCGAGGGCGGCATCGACCTCGTCGGCACGATCCGCGCCGCACTGTCCAACGCGAGCGGCGGCAGCGTGCAGGGCGGATCATCCATCACGCAGCAGTACGTGAAGAATGTGCTCGTGCAGGTATGCGATGCGATGCCTCTCAATGCGGATGCGTCCGCCGCGGTTCTCAAGAAACAGCAGGCCGCGCAGGACGCCTGCTACACCGAGGCCGCAGGCACGACGATCAAGCGCAAGGTTCAAGAAATGCGTTACGCGATCGGCCTCGACAAGCAGTACAGCAAAGACCAGATTCTGCTCAGCTACTTGAACATCGCCGGGTTCGGCGGCACCGTATACGGCGTGCAGGCAGCGGCCGAGTACTACTTCGGCGTGTCCGCAGCGGACCTCAACCTGCCGCAAGCGGCAACCCTCACGGCGATTCTGAACAACCCGAACTATTTGCGCATCGACGGCGGCTCGATCAAGCCGTCCAAGAGCAGCCTGGATAACACCGCCGCGAACGGTTTCGCAGCAGCGAAAGACCGCCGTGATTACGTGCTGCAGCGGATGCTCGTGAACCACAAGATCACTCAAGCGGACTATGACGCGGCGGTGAAAACGAAAATCACCCCGAGCATCCACCCGGTTGATTCCGGATGTATGAGCGCACAGGCATATGACGCCGGCTTCTTCTGCAATTACGTCGAGGGCATCATGCAGTCCGATCCAGCGTTCGGGGCGACGCCGCAGGACCGCACCAACTTCTTCAACCTGGGTGGGCTCAAGGTCTACACCACGCTGAACCTCGACCTGCAGAATGCGGCGCAAAACGCGATCAACGCCTACATACCGTCGACCGATCCAAACCTCGATCTCGGCTCGGCGAACGTGGCGATGGAGGTCGGCACAGGCCGTGTGGTCAACATGGTCGAGAACAAGTCGTACAACGACACGGCCAGCGCTCCGCCGGGTTCGACCTCGATCAACTACACCACCGACTACGACCAGGGCGGGTCGAACGGCTTCCAGACCGGATCGTCGTTCAAGGCATTCGACCTGGCCGCCTGGCTGGAAGATGGGCACACGATCTATGAGACGGTGAACGCGCCGTCGTCTGGACACGTGTTCCAGGGCAGCCAGTTCCCCGGCACCTGCACGGGCGGGTTCTACGGACCGTGGCCGGTCGACAACGACGAGGGCGAAGCCGGCGGCAACATGAGCGTGCTGTCGGCGACCGAGAACTCCGTCAACACGGCGTTCGCGCAGATGGGCACGAAGACCAATGTCTGCGATATCTCGAGTGCGGCCCAGGGTCTGCTGGTGCACTCAGCCTCGCCCGCGACGAACCCGTGGTTCATCGGCCCGTCGATGATCCTCGGCACCAACTACATCTCGCCGATGACGATGGCGACGGCCTATGCCGGCATTGCGAACGGTGGAGTCGTCTGCACGCCGATCGCGATCGACAAGGTGATCAACGCCGACGGCACGCCGCACGCCGTGCCGAAGACCAAGTGCACGCAGGGTCTGCCTGCCAACATCGCCGCCGGCGTCGAGTGGACACTGCAACACGTGATGACGGCCGGCACCGCAACGTCAGCGAACCCGCGCGACGGCATCCCGATCATGGGCAAAACCGGCACCACCGACAACTCGCAGGAGAACTGGCTGGTCACCTCCACGACGAAGGTCGCCACGGCCACCTGGGTTGGCAACGTGTCCGGCAACGTGGCGCTGCGCAGCCAGTACTTCAACGGTGTCGGCGGCGGCGACGTGAAGTTCCACATCGCCCGGCCGATCCTGGCCGCACTCAATGCCGCATACGGCGGCGGCCCACTGGCCGTTCCTCCTTCGAACCTGCTCGCAGCGCCGTACGTGCCGCCCAAGCAGACGACGGCGCCGGTGGCGCCGGCGCCCGCGCAGGGGAACAACGGTAACGGCGGCAACCCGGGTAACCCCGGCAAGGGCGGCAAGGGCGGCGGTTGACGCCTGGCCGGAAGCGTCTCGGGCCATATCAACGAGGCTGCCCGTTGGTTACTGAGCCGCCCGCGTACCGTGTATTCTTATTGAGGCCTCGCAGGAGGCCATCGGGGTGTGGCGCAGCTTGGTAGCGCGCTTCGTTCGGGACGAAGAGGTCGTGGGTTCGAATCCCGCCACCCCGACAGATCAGGCCACGGCACGTGTTGGAATGCGACAGTGCTCGTGGCCTTTCTGCTCCCGTAGCAGAGCCGGCAGGTGTGGGTGAGGGGGCAGGATCGTGCGGCACCCTCGGAATGGCGCAAAGCATCCGCTCGATGGTGGTTCGGGTTCGAGTTTGGGTTCGGGTTCGAGTTCGAGTTCGAGTTCGAGTTCGGGCGACAGCGGTCGACCCGATCGCGGATGGCGCGGCCGGGCGCTCCGCGTCGTGGTCCCGGCGGCTGCAGTCGTGCTCGTTGGCGCCGTGGTCGCTGCCTGGGCGTTGCTGCAGCCGCATGTCGAGCACAATGAGCCGGCCGGGCGCCCGGTTGTCGCATTTGTGGGAAACTCGTTCACCGGCGGATCGGAAATGGATTCAGGGGCGAGCTCACGCTGGCCGGCGATCGTGTCGAAAAAGCTGCACGTTTCTGACACGGTCATCACAGCGGGCTCGTCCGGCTACGTGCACCCCGGTGTTGGTCTCGCGACGTTCGGTGACCTCGCCAAGAAGGTGCCGCACGATGCCGCCGCGGTCGTGATCCTCGGCAGCGACGACGACGCGAGCGAACCGTACGACCAGATCAAGGATGCCGCCCTTGCCACCTTCGCGACCATCCGTCGCGATGCTCCGCACGCTCGCATCCTGGTGATCGCCACGTTCTGGGTGGACAGCACGCCGCCAGAAGGCATCCTGACCAGCAGGGATGCGGTGCGCGACGCTGCCGCCGAAGCACACTTGACTTTTGCGGACCCGATCGCGGGCGGCTGGCTCGTCGCAGACCCGTCGGTGACGATCGGTGCTGACGGCCTCCACCCGACGGATGCCGGCCACGCCGAGCTTGCTCAGCACATCGAGCCGGTGCTGGCAGCCCTGCTGAAGACGCCGGCGCCGTCGCCGTCACCGTCCGCGACTGCCCCCTGAGCCGGCGCCGCGGTCGACCGCCTGAGCCGTGCTCGCACTACTCGCCGAAGGCGCGCTTTGTCAGTGCCTGCACATCACGTTCCAGGTAATCGAACCGACGGTCGACCGTTTCGAACCGTGCGTTCATCTCGGCACGCAGACCAACGATGTCGCCTCGCAGCCCGCCGATCTCACCACGCACCTCGCCGCTCAATCCGCCGATTTCATTACGCATTTCGCTGCGCAGCCCGCCGATCTCATTACGCATTTCGCTGCGCAGCCCGCCGAGCTCACCAAGCATCTCGCTGCGCAGCCCGCCGACCTCGGTTCGAATCACCCGAACGAACATCGTCGACATCAACGTGAGCATGCCGAACAACGCCGCACCGAAGACACCGATCAGCGTCCACACCTGCGGTTCCGTCATCTGCAACACACCCCCATTCTCCCAGGCCGATACAGCAGAAGCTAGCAGCGTCGCAATCCAGTCAGGCCCGCACGCCGCCCAGCTGTGGACAACGCCGCCCCGCGCCTGCCTGTCGGGTCGAAGTGACGCGCAGCCGATCTCGGCAATCAGCGTCGCCGCACCTGCGGGTCGTCCACTGCCTCTCGGAAATCCACTGCGCTCCGGGAAAAAGCAGCTGCGTTCTCGCTATTTAGAATGCGCCTTATGTAAGGCGGATTTGAAACAAGGAAAAAGCAGATATCGAATGCTGGGCGGATGACCCAGCTCGGGCGGATGACCCAGCTCTGCCGGATGACGCAGCTCTGGGCGGATGACGCAGCTCACGCAGGCGTAGCCGGCACGGCAGCCAGCAGGCGTTCGACCAACGCGACAGTGTCCGGCCAACCCGTCACCGCCTCGCACGGCACGCCCAGCGCCTTCACCGGATAGTCGTTGCCATCGGGGTCGAGGCGGTCGCCGACGAAGAGCATGTCCGTCAGCGCAATACCCGTCAGGTCAGACAGCGCACGCATGCCGTAGGCCTTGTCTATGCCCTTGCGGGTGATATCCACGGAGGTCGACCCGCCGGACCGTACCTCCAGGTCGGGAAGCAAGGCTGCAACTTCCGCGCGCAGAGCGTTCTTCTTCGACCCGGACGGATCCCACGCGGTCTTCGCCGACACGGGTGCACTCTGACCCAGAGCCGAAAACGTGATCTGCGAGCCACGGTCCTCGAGAATCGGCCCCCACGTTTCCGACTCCCAATACCCCAGCGACCGCGCCGAACCCTCGACGGCAGCGAGGGCGCGCGACTTCTCGTCGTCCGTGAGGTTCTGCGCGTACTGCTGCGCCCACTCCCCATCGACGTAACGGTAATACTGCGTTCCACAGGTCGGCATCAGGTGCAGCCGGGCGAGCTGGGCGGGCGTCGCATCCGTCAGTCGCTCGATCACCTGCGCACGGAACTGCCCGAACTGTCCCCCCGAAATCACACAGACGGATGTCGCCCCCAACAGCGCGACCAGGCTCGCCACCATCGGCGGCGGCAAAGGCGACTTGGACGGCGCCAGGGTGTCGTCGAGGTCGAACGCCACGAGGGGCGGAACGGCGGGATCGTGGGTGGTCACTGGACCATTCAACCAGAGCGCACCTGGGACGCAGCGGCGAGGCCATGGTTTGAGTGCGCGAACGGGCAACAGCAAACTGGCGACAACATAAGTTGCTACGGCCGGCCGAGCCCTCGATAGGTCCAGCCGGCGGCTCGCCACGCGGCCGCATCAAGGCAGTTGCGGGCGTCGATGATCACGGGCTGGCGCACGATCGAGCGCAGCGCCACAGGGTCGAGCTGGCGGAACTGGGCCCACTCGGTGACCAGCACGACAACGTCGGCATCCGTCAACGCGTCGGTGGCGTCTTCGACGAATGTCAGTTGCGGGTTCAAGCGGCGCGCGTTCGGAATCGCTTCCGGATCCGTCGCGACGACGGTGGCGCCGCGGCCGTGCAGCTGCACGGCCACATCCAGCGCCGGCGAGTCGCGCACGTCGTCGGAGTTCGGTTTGAACGCGAGCCCGAGCACGGCTACTTTTTTCAGGTGCGGTTCGTCATCGAGAGATTCGAGCACCAGGTCGACCACTCGCTGCCGCCGGCGCAGGTTGATCGCGTCGACCTCCTTCAAGAACGCGACCGACTCACCACGGCCCAACTCGTCAGCCCTGGCTGAGAACGCGCGGATGTCCTTCGGCAAGCAACCGCCACCGAAGCCGACGCCGGCGTTCAAAAAGCGACGGCCGATGCGGGCGTCGAAACCGATCGCATCCGCTAGCTGGGTGACGTCGGCACCGGTCACCTCCGCGATCTCGGCCATCGCATTGATGAAGCTGATCTTGGTGGCCAGGAACGCGTTCGCCGACACTTTCACCAGCTCGGCCGTCGCGTAGTCGGTGACGACGACGGGCGTGCCAGCGGCGACGGCCTTCGCGTACACCTCGTTGAGGATGTCGACTGCCCCCTGGTCGAGCTCGCCGCCCGCCTCCTGGTGGTCGAGTAGGCCGCCCGCCCCCCGCTGGTCGAGTAGGCCGCCCGCCCCCCGCTGGTCGAGTAGGCCGCCCGCCTCCCGCTGGTCGAGTAGGCCGCCTGCGGCCGTATCGAGACCTTCGGGCCGGGTCTCGATACGCTCGCTAGCGCTCGCTACTCGACCAACGGGGGCGGGGCGGCGCGCCACCCCATAGACCAAGCGGTCGGGCGCCAGCGTGTCTTTGACGGCGAAGCCCTCGCGCAGAAACTCCGGATTCCAGGCGAGTGATGCCCCGCTTCCGGATGCCTCAACCAACCCGGCCAGGCGCGCTGCGGTGCCCACCGGCACCGTGCTCTTGCCGACGACGAGGTCCCCCGCACTCAGCTGCGGTAGCAGCGCGTCGATCGCCGCGTTCACGTAGGTGAGGTCGGCGGCGTAGCTGCCGGGAAGTTGGGGCGTGCCCACGGCGACGAAGTGCACCTGCGAGCCGTGCGCATCCGCAATGTCGGTGGAGAAGCGCAGGCGGCCGGTTGCCATCGCCGAGGTGAGGACTTCGGGCAATCCCGGCTCGAAGAACGGCGGATGCGCCGCCGACAACAGCTTGATCTTCTGCTCATCGACGTCGATGCCGACAACGTCGTGGCCGAGTTCGGTCATCGCGGCCGCGTGAACGACGCCCAGATATCCGCAGCCGATGACCGATATTCTCATTGAAGTTTCCCCAAGACGTGTAATGCGTTTCGACGGCATCGAGCCGCCCCATCATTCATAGCAGACAGCGCTCGCGCGCTTGCCCGGCGTGCAAGATGGGTGCAACGTAGAAGACGGAAGAGGAGACACGATGGCCGAACTTACCGACGAGGTGCGCACCTGGCTGACGCGCCGGCACCAGGCCGTTCTGATCACCATCCGAGCGAACGGTGCGCCGCAGTCCTCGAACGTTGGCACCGCTTTCGACGGCACCGACTTTCACGTCTCGGTCACGGCGTCGCGGGCGAAAACCCGCAACCTGCTGCGGGACCCGCGCGCAACCATGCACGTGCTCGGTCCCAACTTCTGGGCCTTCGCGTCCGTGTTGTGTACGGCCGAAGTTGGCGCCATCAGCACCGAGCCTGGCGACCAGCCCGGGCAAGACCTGCTCACCCTCTACAACTCGATCAGCGATGTGCCGCACCCGAACCCAGCCGAGTTCTTTCAGGCCATGGTCGACGAACGGCGGCTTCGACTGACGCTGCATCCGCTGAGTGTGTCAGGCAACGGCTGGCAGGCGCGCTGACTGACACGGCCGGCGGAGGAATCGGCCTGGCGCCGATGTGTGGAATCCGCGGAGTCAGTGAGTCCGGTGAGGCCGGTGAATCCGGTCCGTCCGGTGAGGCCGGTGAGGCCCGTGGGGCCCGTGAGCCGACGGGATCAGTGATCTCATAAACGGGCGCAAGACTGCGCATTGACGACACGCACCAGCGCAAATCCGTGCGCCCGAGAGCGTCACAAGCGTCACAGAGCGCAACTCAGCGTCACACGACGTCAGGAACCTTTGGCGCCGCCGCGCGATGGCCGTACGGTTGGCGACACGCAACGCCTGAACCCAGGCGTCACCGACGAAAGGGAAACCCGCTGTGTCCTACATCTGCCTGATACTTTCCGGCGCCGCGCTCCTCGTCAACGGGCTGGGGCTGCTCGGCCGCATCCCCGCGCGGGACAGCGGATACTTCAACCTCCTCATCGGCGGCACGCAACTGCTGTTGTGCGCCTTGCTCGCCGTGGCGGCGAACGGAAACTCGACAGCACTGCTGAGTGTGAGCGGCGTCTTTCTGTTCGGCCTGACCTACACCTACGTCGGGCTGGATTCCCTGCGCGGCCTCGGCTCGGTCGGCCTGGGCTGGTTCTGCGGGCTCGTCGCGGCACTCGGCCTCTTCTACGCTGCGGCCAGCATAGCCACCAACCCGTTGCTGAGCGTTCTGTGGCTCAGCTGGGCCGGCCTGTGGACGCTGTTCTTTCTCCTCCTGGCCCTGGGCAAGACCGGCCTCACCGCATACACCGGTTGGGCTCTCATTCTCACCAGCCAGGTCACGACCACCGTCCCGGCAATCCTCGGCTTGACCGGAACCTGGCCGACGGATGCGCCCGCCGCGATCATCGCGCTCGTCGCCATTGCTGCGCTGTTCGTTCTCGCCATCTTCCTCGCTGCCCCGGCGGCGAATCGCGCGCCACGCACCTCAGCCGCGGTTCCCACTGCTGTTCCTGCTTCAATTCCCGCTCCAGTTCCGGTCGAGGATTCGGCCGATTCGCTGCCCGCCTGACTCCGCGCAGCCAGCGCTCCCCTATCCAGCTCCCCCACCCTCTACCGCCGTACCGAACTCCCACACGAAAGGCCAGCACCATGTCAATTGCACCCACATTCATCCCGACCACCGAGGTCGAATATGAGACGATCGCAGAAGTTTTCCGGCCGATTTTTGCGCGGATCGCGCAGGGCGCATCCGCTCGAGAACGAGACCACAGTCTTCCGTACGACGAGATCACTGAACTCACGAACGCCAAGTTCGGCGCGCTGCGGGTGCCGGTCGAGTACGGCGGCTTCGGTGCCAGCCTGCCGCAACTGTTTCGGCTGCTGACCGAACTGGCGGCAGCCGACTCGAACATTCCCCAGGCGCTACGCGGGCACTTCGCGTTCGTCGAAGACCGGCTGGTCGCCCGCGACGGCCAGCGCGACGTCTGGCTGAGGCGGTTCGCCGACGGGCAGATCGCCGGCAACTCGTGGACAGAGGTGGGCACAGTGGCCATCGGCGATGTGATCACCAAGGTGAGCCCGATCCCCGGTGGCGATGGCAGCGAGTTCTACGTGAACGGCACGAAGTACTACTCGACGGGCAGTATCTTCGCGGACTGGATCGACACGTTCGCGCAGCGCACGGACAACGGTGCCAAGGTTATCGCCGTGGTCAACGCCCACCAGAGCGGCGTCAGCCACGCGGATGACTGGGACGGCTTCGGCCAGCAGACGACCGGTTCGGGAACCAGCACGTTCGTGAATGCGGTAGTCAAGGCCGAGGATGTGATCGATTTCGACACGCGATTCAAGTATCAGACGGCGTTCTATCAGGTCGTGCTCCTGGCGGTACTGGCGGGCAGCATTACAGCAGCCGAGCGTGAGATCGCCACCGAGGTGCGCAATCGCACCCGGATCTTCTCCCACGGCAACGCCGATTCGTTCGCGGCCGACCCGCAGATTCTGCAAGTGGTCGGCGAGGTCTCCGCCCAGGCCTATGCGGCGGAAGCCACTGTCGAGCGCGCCGCCCGCGCCCTTCAGGGCGCATACGAGGGTGCATTCCTCGGCGACGAGCTCGAGGACGAGCGCCGCAACGATGTCGCGGAACTCGAATCGGCAAAGGCACAGGTCGTGCTGACCGATCTCGCGACGAGAGCAACGTCCAACATCTTCAATGCGCTGGCGGCATCCGGGGTGAGCACGCATAAGAACTTCGATCGGCACTGGCGCAATGCGCGCACGGCGGCCAACCACAACCCCTGGGTGTTCAAGGCTCGCATTGTCGGCGATCACTCGGTCAACGGCACGACGCCACCACGCGTGTGGTCGATCGGAGCCGGGCCTAAGAAGGCGTAGCGCACTCCTACATTGGCGATGAGCTCTTGCCTGGACGGTTGGTCGTCTTCGGTTCGGCGGATATGACGAGATCTCCCTGAGTTCACAACTCAGGGAGATCTCGTCTTCTTGTGCTCGTCATTGAGCACTGCTCTTCGGGCGAGCAGTCAGTACCAGCAGTCAGTGTCTGCTGTTTCCCGTCATGGGCGGTTCACCGTAATGGTCGTTCCATTGCTGTCGCCATCCGGATCGGTGTTCGCCGTCGGCGCGTATGTTGACGACGCCTTCACCACGTTGGTGACGGTGAACACCGTCGATGTGGTGCGGGTTGGGAAAGAGATGTTCCCCAGTGTGCAGGTGCCGTCGGCGGCCGTGACGCAGGTCACGGTTCCCTTGTAGTTGGTGAATGTTCCGCTCACGGTTGCGCCTGACACGGCCACTCCGGCCGCATCCAGCACGGTGGCAGTCACTTGCGGCCGCCATTGATTCTTGGACGAGACAGCTGTGGTGGCGTTGTCCAGGTCCCCGATGTGATCGACCGCAGATGCGGGTGGCGGTGTCGAGCCGGTCGGTTGGTTGATCGTGAGGTACAGCAGGCTAGACGGCGCGGGGTACTGCATGAATTGCGTTCCGGCCTTGACAACGCCGGTGGAGATGATCCTGAGGTCTACACTCGTGACGGTATCCGCGAGGGTAGCGCCGCTCAAGGTGCATGTTCCGTCCGCCGACGTGATGCAACTCGTCATCGACACGGCAGCGGAGTATGCCCCAACCGTTGCGCCCGAAACCGGGACGCCCGCCAGATCCTTGATCGCGACGGTAGCCTGTGGTGTCCACGTTCCCGGCGTTGAAGAACCGACCGTGGCATCGCTGAAACTGTCGACGTGGATGAAGGATGCGAGAGTCAGCGTGTACGTTCCTCCTGCGCACGAACCAGTTTGGAAGTAGTCCGGTGCGGTCTCGGCAAGGTTCACCTGGGTGTCTATCGTATTCGGGCCGATCAGGTCGTGTGAGCCGGTCGCATAGAGAAGGCTGCTAGCCGCGTCATACTGGACCTCCGGGCTGATGCCCCATTGGGTGAACGATGTGCCGGTGCCACTCCAATCGGTGCAGACGAAGTTGTTGCCCTTCTTCATCACCAGTGGCGAGTATGTGCGGCTGCCGAACACCGAGGTGATTGTGTCGGGGCTGGAGACCAGACCGGAGACCCGGTACGAGGTCGTGCTGCCATCGGCACCGGTGAAGGTGACCGACGCGGTACTCATGGTGCTGTATTGGAAGGTGCCAGAGGGCGCCGGGCACCAGGCGTCTGCATAGTCGGGGTTGACCTGACAGGTGGAGGTGTAGGTGCCGTCAGCGTTGAGGGACACTTGCCCGGTCCCGCCATGCACGACTGTCCATTGCCCGTCGATGGCGGATGTCGCGTGAGCGGATTGCGGCGCGGCCATCATTGCCACGCCCATCGCGAGCGCTGACGCCAGTGCCAGCACCGCTGCCAACCGCTTCCATGTCGCCCGGTGTCGTAACCCATCGGGTCGCGATCCGTCGGGTGGTTCGTCTGCGCTCAAGCGGCCTGCGGTCAATGCGTGAAGCATGGTCTGTTCCCGTCTCTGTCGATAGCAGCGACACCAAATCACGAAGTCTTACTACTATCACTAATCATTATTATTTTTAGAGCGTATACCCAATGAAGTTCTTGTCAAGATTGTTAGTTATAGAATTTGGCCATGGCCGGTAATGAGTCTCCGCTCGACCCGGGAGTGGTGGCGAGCTTGGGCAGTCTGGACGATCCGGTGCGTCGCCGGCTGTATGAGTACATACGCGATCGCGACAAGCCGGCTGGCCGGGATCAGGTCGCGGGAGACACCGGCATCAGCCGCACGCTGGTCGCCTACCACCTGGACAAGTTGGTGGAGGCCGGCCTGTTGCGCGCCGACTACGCTCGGCCGCCCGGTCGCAGCGGGCCCGGCGCCGGCCGCCCCGCGAAGATTTACAGTCGCTCCGAACAAGACCTCTCCCTGAGCGTGCCGCCACGCGACTACGAACTGCTGGCCCGATTGCTGGTCTCCTCGGTCGACCGTGACCCCAGCGGTGCCGTGCGTGACGCAGTGAATGGGGCAGCATACGCGACGGGTCAGAGCATCGGCGCAGACTCGGCCGGGAGGGACCTCTTGACGGTTTTGGGCAGCTGTGGCTACCAACCCAGAGCCGACGACGACGGAACGATCGAACTGTGCAATTGCCCTTTCCACGCCCTCTCCCAAGAACACCGCGACATTGTGTGCGGTCTGAACTTGCACCTCATCCGGGGAGTCTTGGATTCCGGCGACCAACCGGATGCCCAGGCCGAGCTGACCTTTCGACCCAACCGTTGTTGCGTCACCATCCAGAACACGCAAAACGCCGCAATCCCAAGGCCGGGTTTGAAACCCAGCGCAAGCGCAAGTGAGGTCGCCAGCAAGCGCCCGATCACTGGCCGCCACACCGCAGACGAAACGTGAGCCTTGACAACGAGCGTTGACTGTCGGAGTCTAAGAGGACTCTAAAAAAGAGTTGGATTAGTGCTAGAGGCGTTGTTGCCGACGGCTTAGTCTTTCTCCGACCCATGAAGGGCACACCATGTTCACCCCATCAGCGACAACCACCTATTTTTCTGCGACCGACGCCGGGCACATCGGCGGGCCGGGCCGTCGGCAGCGCACGATCCAGCGCCGAATCGGCGCACTGGCCGCCGGCGCACTGCTGGCCGCAACCCTCTCTGCAGCACTGCCAATTCAGCTTCATGCTGTGACGCAGCCCGGCGGGAATAGCACGGCCGCTCACAGCACCGGGCAGCTCACCCCCACCGCCGACGGGATCACCGACGCCGCCTCTTCTATCGTGACAAAGGGGCAGAAGGGCTGAATCGCGCTGCGGCGACATAGTCAAGTACTGCCGCGCCTCGTGCCGGTTCGCAATTGCGCCGTTCCACATGTCGGGTTGCGGCTGGCGTTTGCCAGGTGCAGATGAGGGATCGACGGTAGCGAGACCTCATGGCAGGGGTCCCCTGTGCTCACCAGCGCTCACCACTCAACGACCAGACGTTGGCCGCTTGCATCCGCCCCCTTGACTTTCTGGATGGCCCACACGTAAGGTCTCTAAAACACATAGAAGTGTTTGTTACAAATTTTGGGCCGCTCCTCGGTGCACGCCCATTCCCGTCCTTACAAGGAAGTAGGCATCATGAATATCACCAGTAGAAACAGAACCAAATCTCGGTCGCCGATGTCGCTGCTAGTCACTTGTGCGGCATTCGTTGGACTGCTCATGACCGTCGGCGTCGGCGCGGCGCAGGCCACCACCGACCCCGGCGTCGGTGTCGGCACCCCGCATCCCGCCACAGACGTCTCGGTCGACGCGGGCTGGCAGGAATTCATCACCGACGGCATCGGCATCGGCAGCACCAAGGGTCCGTGGAACTTCACGAGCACCTCTGTCGTCAAGATCACCGTGACCGACGCGTTCTGCCACGGCGACCAGTTCGGCGTCTACGATAACGGTGCCCTGCTCGGCGACACCAGTAAGGTCGTCCCCGACGTCGTCTGCGTGTTCAAGCTGTACTTCCCTGCCAGCGCTCGGGCCGACGCTGCGATCCTCGACCCGGGGTACAGCCAGGGCACATTCTACGTCGCGCCGGGCGAGCATTCTTTGGACATGGTCAACCGAGTCTTGTGGACGCCCACCGCTGCCGGAACCGGCGCGTACTTCCGCCTCGACAGCGTCCAACTGACCAAGAATGACTGCAAGGACGGCGGTTGGCAGAACTTCGGCACGCTGTTCACAAACCAGGGCAGCTGCGTCAGTCTCACCCAGCCATCGGGCGCTGGGAGCTGACCCAGCCCCTCGTCTCGTGCGCCTCGGGCGATTGCCACGACTGCTCACGGCCGGTCCGGGCACCTCGACGAGACTGAACAACCCATACCGCTTCGGATTGGCCGTGGAGATCCGCATGCCGACGTGCGCAGGCCTCGATGCGCTCGCTCGCTGCGCTCCAACCCTCGCTCGCAGGCTCGCTCGGCGCTGGGGTCGCGCAATCGCTGACGCGATTGCCTGAGCTCCACCGCGCTACTCGACCAAGGGCGGCGCAGCCGCGGCAAAGTGGATGCCGGATTTCGTTATGTTGAATCTGCCTTATGTAAGGCGGATTCAACATAACGAAAACCGGCACCTCGAATTCGCGGGCACATCCCCCAGCGGTTGCGAAGACCAACCGCAGGTCGAGTCGCGAGGAACAGACGCTGGTCGAGTAGCGCGCGAGGAACGAGCACGCGTATCGAGACCACTCGCGAGGATCTCGATTCGGCCGCGGGCGGCCTACTCGATCAGCAGGGCGGGCGGCCTACCGCAGGTACTCGACGTCCAAATCGACCTGCGCTACCCGAACACCAGCGCCCAATGGGCATCCGGAGCGCGCACCTACTACTGCTTCATTTACACGCAATCTCGCCACGAACTCACAGGCAGCGCCGTCGCGTCCCATTGACCCGAGCATCAACCACAGCGCGCTGCCGCCCACCGGCGAACTCTCGCGATCCCGGTGCCACGCCGCCGCCGACCGCAACCACGCCGCCGACGCAACGTGTCAGTGTCGCAGCGCGACCCTGACCCCAGTCTCGTGCGCCTCGGTCGCCGCAGCATACAGATCGTGGGTGCGGGCGGCCTCGGCGGGCGTAGCGGTGCCGAACCGCTCGCCCAACTCGCCGGCGCGTTCCGCGAGGAAGGATGCCCACATCTGCAGGATGGCATCCGAGAAGCCGGATTCGAAGATGCCGCCAGTGACCGTCGGCCAGACCGATTGGCTGCCCGCCTCGATCGTCTGCCACGACTGCTCACGGCCGGTGCCAGGCACCTCGACAAGGCTGAACATCTCATACCGTTTCGGATTCGCGGTGGAGAACCGCACGCCGCCATCCATGCCGATCACCTCGAACAGCCAGGTGTTCTTGCAGCCGGGCGCGATGCGCTTGGTCTCAACGGTCAGCGGGAATCCCCCGTCACCGACCGGCACCCAGCCGTGCACGGTCGCGTTCTCCCAGGTGTCGCACACGACGGGTTCGCCGTCAGGTCCGGGGCGCGTCGGCACCAGATTTTGCAGTATCGCGGTCACCGACTCCGGTTCCCAGCCGAGACGTAGTGGCACGTGCCACGCGTGCAGGCCGAGGTCGTTCATCACGCCCGCCTGGCCACAGTACTTCGCCTGCCGCTTCCAGTTGATGGGCTTGTTCGGGTCGAGATCGCTGGAGTGCAGAAAAGCGCTGCGCACCTCGATGATGCGGCCGGCGGCTCCGGAGCGAACGTAGTCGATCGCCCGCTGCGCGGCCGGATAGAACGGCATCTCACTGGAGCAGCGCACGAAGCTCTTCGGATGCTCGGCGATGATCGAGAGGATGGCGGTCGCGGCATCTCGGTCGATGCCGAACGGCTTCTCGGCAAGCAGGTCTTTGCCCGCGCGGATCACGTCGCCGTAGATCTGCTCGTGCAGGTCGTGACGCACAGCGACGTAAACGACGTCGACGTCGGGGTTTGCCAGCAGCTCTCGGTAGTCAGTGGTCTTCTGTGTGACGGTTTCAATCTGGTCGAACCACGTGAGAGCGACCGGGTTGATGTCGCACACCGCGCGCAGCCGGGGCCGAACCGGGTGATCGACGAGCGCCGGCCACCGTTGAAGCGCCGCCGCAATCTCGCGACCCATGAGTCCGCCGCCGATGATTGCGATGCCCACCTCGCGTGCGGTCACAGCCCATCACCCCTAACCAGCTTCAGCGCCGCGTCGACAGAGAGCCCGGCGTGCAGCACTCCCATGAGAGCGGCGGTGATGCCCGCCGGATTCTCGTGCTGGATCACGTTGCGCCCGTAGACGATGCCGGCGGCTCCGGCATCCAGCACCCGCGCCGTGCGCTCCAGCAGCGTGCGGTCGTCGACTCGGCCACCGCCGCGCACAAGAACGGGGATGCCATCGGCGATCTCGATAACTCGATGGTATGTGGAGAGATCCTCGGATGGATCGGCCTTGATGAGATCGGCACCGAGTTCGGCAGCCTGGCGCACGAGAGCGACGATTCGGTCGATGTCGCCGTCGACCATGTAGCCTCCGCCGGCCTTCGCTCCGGTCTGCATGACCAGGGGCTCGATCATGAGCGGCATCTGGAATCGCGTCGCCGCCCGGCGCAATTCCATGATTGAAAGGATGTTCGCCTCGCGGATCTCGGACCGCCCCGGCAACTGCATGAGGTTTGCGCAGACGGCCACGGCATCCAATCGCACCGCCTCTTCGATGGCGTGCGGCACGTGGTGGCTGAAGATGTGCTCGTCGAGAGGCTCGCCGTAGACGTTGGCGATGTCCGTGCGCATGACGAGCGCGGGCTTGAGTTTTCCGGGTCGGGACTGCAGCTTTGAGGCCTGCCCCATCGTGAGCTGGATGGCATCGGGGTTCGCTTCGACAAGCGTGTCGATCACGGCGCTCATGCGCTCGATGCCGCCGAGGAAGCTCGATTCGCCGAAGAATCCGTGGTCGACAGCGACGTCGAGCGCGCGGCCTGAGACCGGATTGAAGAGTCGATTCAGGCGGTGAGGTGTCACGGTGCTTCTCCTTCGAATCGCACCCCGGTGCTCGCGGACCAGGATGCTGTCAGTCATGGTAGTCGCCGGTGCGTACGGTGGCTCATCCCTTGTGACACCGGTGTCATACCTCTATTATGGCCCCATGTCCCCACTGAGTCCGCTTCGCATGCCGCCGGCCCCCATCCAGCACTTCTACCGCGGCGGCGATCGCCTCGCGGCGCTGCGCGGCGCCGCGGTGACCAGTGACCACCAGCCTGAGGAATGGCTGGCCTCAACGACGCACAGGTTCGGCGAGTCTGATATCGGCCTGTCGCGTACGGAAGATGGTGCGCTGCTGCGCGATCTCGTGGCAGCCGACCCTGACGGGTGGGTCGGCACTTCGGATGCCGGTGCAGGCGACGTGGGAGTGCTGGTCAAGCTGCTGGATGCTCGGCAGCGACTTCCCGTGCACGTGCACCCGGACCGGCCCTTCGCGACCAGCCACCTGGGCTGCCCCTACGGCAAGACCGAGGCCTGGTTCGTGCTCGACGCTGAGCCGGGGTGCGCGTTCTACGTCGGGTGGCGGCATCCGGTCGATCGAACGGAACTCGACCGCCGGCGCGACGCGCAGGACGGCCAATGGATGCTTGACAACATGAACCGCATCGAGGCGCGTTCCGGAATCGGCGTCGTCGTGCCCGCCGGCACGGTGCACGCCATCGACGGCGGAATCTTCGTCGCGGAGGTGCAGGAACCCACCGACTTCTCGATCCTGCTGGAGTGGTCGGTGACCACCTCCAGGCGAGAAGAGTCGCATCTGGATCTCGGGTTCGACGCTGCGATGCAGGCGGTCTCGACCGACGCGTTCGGCGCGGACCGTCTTGCGAAGATCACCACGCAAGCGGATCCCGCGGGCTCCGTTCTCCAGACCGTGCTGGCATCCGTCGCGGATCCTTTCTTCCGACTGCGCCAGGCCGCGGCGACCCCATCGACCGGCACCGATGTTGTCGAGGCTGGATTCGGCGTCGTCCTGGTCACAGCGGGATCCGGGCAGCTGGTCGGCGCTGGCGAACCCGTCTCGGTTGAGCGTGGTGAGGTGTATGCGGTTCCGGCCGGCTTCGGTGGCTGGCACGTTGAGGGCGATGCCGCGATCCTCGTCGCGAGCGCCGCCGCCAGCTGGCCCGCCGGAGTCGACTGGCCCGCCGGAGTTACTCGGTGACGGACTACGTCGTCGGCATCGACGTCGGCTCGACAAGCGTCAAGGTGCTGGCCGCCGAGCTCGACGGCACGGGCGTCGCCGTCGCCAGCCGGCGCACCCCGTGGGCGAATCTCAACGGCGGCCAAGCTGAGCTCGACGCGTCGGTACTCGTCGATCTCGTCTTCGCTCTCATCCGCGAGCTTGATGCAACCCTCGCTGCCCGCGGGCCTTATCGGGTAGTCGCCGCGGCAACCTCGGGCATGGCTGAGGCTGGGGTCGTGCTCGATCCGATTGGTGCGGCTAAGGCACCGATCATGGCGTGGTTCGACCCCCGCGGCGGCCATGAAATGGCAGCCACTCCGCCGGAATTCCGGGCCGAGTTTCCCGGGCGCACCGGGCTACCGGTCGGGCCGATGGCATCGTTCTCAAAACTCCTGCACCTGCAAGCGCGCGGGATCGACCTGTCGGATGCCACCTTCCTGAACCTGCCGGAGTTCATCGCCCATGCGCTCGGCGCGCCCCGGGTTGCCGAGAGCTCACTGGTTTCGCGCACCGGCTTGATCGACCAAGACACCGGCGAGCTGTGGCACGCCGCCGTCGAAGTGCTCGGGCTCGAGTCGAGGATCCTCGGCGCCCGTGTCGACGCCGGCCGCACGATCGGCAACATCACGACCGACCGAGTGCCGCAGCCGTTCCGCGGTGCGCAGCTCACCATCGCCGGTCACGATCACCTGGTCTCGGCGGCGGCCGCGGGCGCTACCCGTGGGCATCAGCTCTACGACTCGATCGGCACCGCGGAAGCGCTCGTGCAGTTGAGTGACAAGCCGCTGACCTTCGCAGCCCGCGAGCGCCTCGCCACGGCGGGAATCACCACCGGCCGTTATCCGCTACCCGGCCTGCACGCCCTGCTCGCCGGCACCAAAGCCGGCCTGCTGATGCGACGCACGCTGCAACTCGTCGGCATCACCGACGCAGAAGGCCGCGCACAAATTGACGAAGCCGTCATGGCGCTGCCCGCGACCGGAGCCCTGGTCGAAGACGCTCTGCAGGTGCTTGGCGGCGAGAACCGCGACGGCGTGCTGCGCATCACGGCGCGCAGCGACAACCTGTCACCGGCCGAGCTGTTCGGCGCGGTCCTTAGGCACGGCAACGATCTCTGCGGGGAACTTCTCGCCGTGATGCATCGCGAGATCCCGACTCCGACGTCCACCGTGCTCACCGGCGGCTGGGCGTCGATGCGTAGCGTCGTGCGGGCACGCGCCGAGATCCTCCCCGACATCCGCGTCGACACGGTCGAAGAGGGCACCGCGTTCGGCGCCGCCGCGTTCGCGCTCTGGGCCTGCCGGGAGCATGCCACCTTCCACGACGCCACCGAAGACTTCCTCGAACACACCCACGTCGGCGCGAATGATCAGGGCGCGAATGATCAGGGCGCGAATGATGAGGGCGCATGAGCGTCGTCACGGTCACTCCCGCCGGCGCAATCGACCTCACCTATCGTGTCGACACGCTGCGTCGCGGTGACTTTATTCGGTCACAATCGTCGGTGCGCGAAATCAGCGGCAAGGGCGTGAACGTTGCCGTCGCGCTTGCAACGGGCGGGATGGATGCTGCGGCGGTCGTCGTGCTCGGCTCCGAAGATGCGTCGCTGGCCGCGGCATCGCCACATGCCGATGTGCTGCGGCCGGTCTTCCTGCCGGGTCAGACCCGCATCAACACGCAGATCGTCGACGCCGGCGGAGTGACCACCAAGGTCAACGGGCCGGTTCGCTCGATGACAGCGCGGCAGTGGCAGCACGTCGTCAATGCGACGGATGCCGAGATCGCCGCGACGAGCGCAAGCTGGCTCGTCGTGGGCGGTTCACTGCCCGCCGTCGACGGTCAGCTCACCGACATCCGCAGCCTCACGACCACGGCATCCGCCCGCGGGCTGCGAGTGGCGGTGGACACGAGCGGGGAGCCGTTGCGGCACCTGATCGCAGACCCAGCGGGCATCGACCTGATCAAGCCCAACGTTCATGAGCTGTCGGATGCGCTCGGCGGCCTGGCGCTGCGCACGCTTGGCGATGTGGTCGAGGCCGCGCGCGTGGTGATCGCTCGGGGTATCGACCTGCTGTACGTGAGCATCGGCGCAGATGGAGCACTCGTCGTCTCGCACGACACGGTGGTGCACGCGGTCGCCCACGCACAACGGCTGGCGAGCACGGCCGGAGCAGGCGATGCTTCACTCGCCGGCTTCATCCTCGGTGCCGGATCGGCGGTAAATCTCGACCTGGTCGCGGGCTGCACGATGGCGGCGCGTTTCGGCACGCTTGCGGTCAGTCAGCAGGCGACGCTCGTCACGTCCCTTCGCGACCTTCCGGATGCCGTCACCACGGTCGATCCCGAGCCAACGTGGCCGCTTGCCGAGCCCGCTGGCTGAGGCTGGGCATCCGTCGTCGGCTCAGGCCGATTCGCGCTCGACGAGCGTCACGTCGAGCACGGTGTGCAGCGGGAAGCTGGCGGTCGGAGACTCCAGCCGATCGTAGATGCGCTGGGCGGCGAGCTGGCCCATGCGCGACGGATTCTGGTCCATGATCGTCAGCGCCGGCGTCAGCAGGTCCGCCATCGGAAAGTCGCCGAAGCCGATGACCGCGAGCGGGCTGCCGCGCAGTGCCGCGGTGAGGGGCATCGACGTGCGGGCGTTAGCCGAGAAGATCGCGGTCGGCGGGTTGGCCAACGCGGTGAGCTTCGCGACGGCGGCGGCAGCCGCGTGCCGCTCGGTGATGTGCTCCATCACAAGTTTCGGGTCATACGGGATGCCATGTTCGGCGAGGGCCCGCCGGTAGCCTTCACGCCGATCGGACTCCGTAACCAACAGCGGGTCACGACCGAGGTAGGCAATGCGGCGGTGGCCCTTCGCAATCAGATACGACGTTGCGGCGAAGCCGCCGCCCCGATCGTCGTCGGTGAAGGAATCCGTCACGAGGTTTTGCGGCGCGCGGTCGACGAACACGATCGGCGTGTGCTCCTGCCAGCGCCGGAGCCAGCCGTGGTCGGTGCTCACCGGCGCGAGAATCAGGCCGGTCAGCTGTCGGCCGAGAAGCCGCTCGACGATTCCCTGCTCGGTGGCGGGATCTTCACCGAGGCTGGTCACGAGAGTCGACATGCCGTATGTGGATGCCACGTCATCGATCGCGCGGGCGATCGCGGCGAAGAACGGGTCGACAACGTCCGGCACCGCAACGCCGAGGGCCGCAGTGCGCCCGGAGCGGAACGTGGTCGCCAGCGCATTGGGAACGTAGTTGAGCTCGCGCATGGCCTGTTCGACGAGCCCACGCTTCTCCGGCAGCACGTGCGGGTCGTTATTGAAGACGCGCGACACGGTCTTGACGCTCACACCGGCGCGCGCTGCGACATCACGCATTGTGGCCATAGTCTCCCCCTCCCCGAACTGCAGCGCTCAGGCACCCCCGACGTCAATCGTGCCTTCGCCAGAGTACCGGCTGCGCATCTGCGCGCGCGCCGCGTGTCGAGCCCATCGTCAGTGCCCATCGTCAGTGCCCATCGTCAGAGCCCATCGACGGCCGCCTGCAATTCGTACAGACGCGGCAGCGCGCGGCCCGTGAGCAGTTCCTCGCGACGGATCGGATCGAACGACAGGGCGTCCTTCCAAACGGCGCGGCCGGCCATCGCGCCTGATGCCCCGCCCGCCATCGCGACCTGCACCTGGCCGAGGAAGGTCTCGTGATCGACGCCCGCAGACAGCACCGCCCAGGGGACGCCCCCCGCGGCATCCGTCACGGAGCGGCATCCGTCTGCCGATCCCGGATACTGCAGCTTCAACACCTTCGAGCCATGCTCGATAGCAAGGCGCGCCCCGTCGGCGACGAGGTCGGTGAACTTGGCCTGGTATTCGTGCTCCGTCTCCTCCTCCAGGCGATAGGTGAGCAGCTCCACAACCAAAAGCACGCCCTCACGGTCGCAGTCGGCGATGGCGGTGTCCAAGTCGCGCAGCAGGCGGGCATCGTGCGGTTGCCGGTCGGGGCGCGTGTAGTAGAGCATCTTGGCGGCATCGCCGCCGAAGTCACGCACCTGCCGGGCGGTGATGCCGGGTACGAAGTTCGTGTATTTCAGGCCGTCGACAACGTCGGCACCCGAGGAATCCATTCCCACGACGAGCGCGGTGTCGCGGGTGAGCACGCGATCATCGACGATGCCGGGCAGCGCCACCTCGGGGTCGAGCAGAATTGCCGGGGCGTGATTGGCCAGGTGCTGAACCAGATCGGCCTTGATGACGGCGAGCTCGGCAGCGGTGATGCCCGCTTCCGGCGCATCCTGCACGACAGCCTTCATGCTGTTGCGCTGGTCGGCGGCGATGACGAGCATGTTGCCGCGGTCAGTGGAGATCCGCTGCAGGGCACGGCGTTCGATGGTGGTGAGGTCGTTCATGGGCTGCTCCTTAGCAGGGTACGGGCGAGCAGCGCGGCACCATGGGCGGTGTCCTGCTCGCGTGATGAGACCGTGAGGTCAGGAAGCACGCGGCTGCGTGCACGCCGAACGCTGGACATGCTCGCCCAGCCGCCGGTGAGAATGGTCGTGGTGGCGGGCGGCAGCTCACGTTCGATGGCGTTCAGAAGCATGCGGATCTCGTCGTTGCTGTGCCTCAGCACCGCGCCGAACAGCTCCGCCGGGCTCACGCCGTCGCTTCGGATTTCCAGCTGCAGCACGCCGTCGTCGTTGCGGGCGCCGGATGCCACCAGGGCGCCGTCGGGCAGTGCGCCCTCGTAGGGCAGTTCGCACACGTCGTCGTCGAGCCGATCACGCCCCGCCCGGTCGCTGACACCGGCGAGTTGCAGTGCCCGCCGCAGCAACAAGCCGCTCTTGACGCCGGCGACGATGACGTGCCGTCCCGGCACGATATGGCGCACCTCGTTGATCAGACTGCCCGCAAGGCGGCCGCGGGCTTCGGGCGACAGCGGCCGGTCCGTGACACGCAGGATCACCTCGGCGGTGCCCATCGACACGTGATAACGGCCCGGTTGCAGCGAACCCATCGCCTCAGCCGCCACGAGATGATCGTGGCCGGCGACGGTGAGCGCCGCGCCCGCGAACGGCCCCGAACGAACAGCGGATGCCGCCCCCCACGACGTTCCTGCTCCTCGCAGAGGCGGGATGAATTCTCGCCCGACGCCGAGCTCGGCTAGTGCGAGCGACCACGGCTCCCCCGTGTTCTGGTCGAGTAAACCGGTGCGGGACGCCAGCGAGTATTCGGCGGCGACGTCGCCGCCGAGGTGCGCGGCCGCGAATTCGGGGATGTTCAGCCAGCGGAAGCTCTCAAGGGCAATACCGCGACTCCGCTCGTAGGCCAATTTGGCCAGCGACACCTGCGCGCCGAGCGGCAGGCCGGTGCGCCCGGCGAACTCGGCCCGCAGTTCGGGCGAAAAGGATGCGGCTTCAGCGGCGCCGCGCGGATCGAACCACGCGAACGCGGGTGCGGCCACGTTCAGCTCGTCATCGACGAGGAATCCGGTCTCGCCCATGCCTGCGATGCCGATCGCCTCAACGACGGTGTCGGCGGGCAGCGCAGCACCGGTGGCGGCGACCAAGTCGTCAATGGCGGTGCGCAGGGCCACGGCATCCAATTCGGTGGTCCCGCCCCGACCGGTGCGCCACGGGGTCGGCACCTGTTCGCACGCGATCTGGCTGCCGTCCGCGTCGGACACCAGCATTTTCAATGACGTGCTGCCGAGGTCGATGCCCGCGGTGAGAGGTGACGGTGCGGGCATGGAACGCTTCCTCTCATCGCAGGTGCCTGAAACCATGACACCGGTGTCATGAATGCCTCTATAGTGGGTCCTGTGCACGATTCCTGTCAAGTGGCGCCCCGTTCGATTGCCATCAGCGGTGAGGCCGGCAGCGGCAAGAGCACTCTCGGCCGGGCACTCGCCTTCGAACTGCGACTGCCGCTGATCGACCTCGACAGCGTGACCAATCCGCTGCTCGACGCCCTGCCCGCCAGCGAACATTGGCTGACCGGGCCGGATGCCGGTGCAATCCGTAACGGGCGTTATGCGGCCTTGCGCACGGTGGCGCGGGATGTGATCGCCACCACCGGCGGAGCGGTGCTCGTTGCCCCGTTCACGGCTGAACTCGGCGGAGGCGTGGCGTGGGATGACCTGCAGAATGCCTGCGGTCCCCTCCAGGTGGTGCGCATCGTCGGCGACCCCGCGTTGTTCGCGGCACGCCGATCAGATCGCGATGCCGCTCGCGACGAGTTTCGCCCGGATCAGCCGGCGCCCGACGTGCGCGTGCCGGTCATCGAGCTCGACGCCGACCTCAGCACAGTGCAGCAGCTGGCGCGGCTCTTTCCCGCGCTCGGCGATCGGATGCCTGTTGCCGCAGACGCGATAATCTTCAGCTCGACGTACGACGCAGTGCTGTGCGATCTCGACGGTTCGCTCATCGATTCGACGGCATCCGTCGCCCGCTCGTGGCGACGCTGGGCAGACCATTACGGCGTGTCGGCCGACGCGCTTCATGCCAACCACGGTCGCCCGGCACGAACGCTCGTGTCCGCGCTGATCGAGCCGGAGTGCCAGATCGAAGCGCTCGAGCGGATCGAGCGCATGGAGGTCGCCGATGCGCTGAGTGTGCGCGCGGTGCGCGGCGCGCCGGCGTTCTGGGCGTCGCTGCCCGAGCAGCGCCGGGCGATCGTCACGTCGGGCACCGTGCCCATCGCGTCGGCGCGGATGGAAGCCACCGGCCTGTCACGGCCCGCCGTGTGGGTCACGGCCGAGGAAGTCACGCACGGCAAGCCCGACCCGGAGCCCTACCTGATCGCAGCCGAGCGCCTCGGCGTCGACCCCGGCCGTTGCCTCGTCATCGAAGACGCGCCGGCCGGCATTGCGTCGGCGCGGGCGGCCGGATGCCACGTGCTCGCCGTCACCGGCACCGGATCGCTTGACGAGCTGGCTGCCGCATCCGCTGTCGTCGACGGTCTCGACCGCGTGCGCGTCGAGCAGGTCGCGGGCGGATTGCGCCTCCTGCTTGTGAGCTGATCGGCTGGCTCAGTGTGAGTTGACCGGCCCGCTCAGCGGGCGGTGTAGCCGCCGTCGATGGGCAGCGAAACCCCGGAGATCATGGATGCGCCGTCGCTCAGCAGGAACACGATCGGCGCAGCGATCTCGGCTTCGGTGGCCCAGCGGTGCAACGGCATGGCGTCGAGGAACGGCCCTTCGATATCAGGGCGTCCCCAGTACCAGGCCGACATCGGCGTCATGACGACGGTGGGGTTGACACTGTTGACGCGGATGCCATAACCGCCGAGCTCCAACGCGGAGACGCGGGTGATGTTGTCGAGGGCAGCCTTCGACGAGCCGTAGGAGATATGGCCCGCGAGCGCGACAAGCGAGGCTTGACTTGACACGTTGACGATCGCGCCGCCCGTGCCGACTCGGATCATCTCCCGTGAGGCGTACTTGGTCACGAGCAGTGATCCGCGCGCGTTGACGCGCATCACGCGGTCGAAGACGTCGATGTCGGTTTCCATGGGCGTGGCGATCTCGCCGCCCCAGCCGCCGCAGTTGACGACGCCGTACAGGTCGACGCCTTCGATGGCGGCGCGCACCGAATCCTCCGACTCGAGATCGAACGGGAGGCTGCGGCATCCGGTTTCGGCGGCGATCGCCTCCAGTGAGTCTGCGGTGCGGCCGGACGCCAGAACGTCGGCGCCTGCGGCGACGAGCTGGCGCACGACTTCGCCGCCGATCCCGCCGCCAGCTCCGGTGACGAGGATGCTACGGCCGTTGAATTCGGTCATGGAGGTGCTCCATCCTGGGTTGATCGAAGTTTGATCGCGCTTTGATCACGCTGTGATCACATCGGCATCCAATAGCTTGACACCGGTGTCATGAACAGCGTAGCTTACTCACACAACACGAGAAACTGCGAAGGAGCTGCTCATGGCCGATGATCGAGTCCCCGTGCTGGAGGCACTGGGTCTTTCCCGACAGTTCGGGCATGTGCGTGCGCTGAACGAGGCGAACTTCGACATTTATCCGGGTGAAGTGGTTGCGCTGATCGGCGACAACGGCGCCGGCAAGTCCACCCTCGTGAAGGCTCTGTCCGGCAGCCTGGCGGTCGACAGTGGCACCATCCGCTTCGACGGTCGAGAGGTGGACATGTCCACCCCGTCAGCCGTGAGCGCGCTGGGCATCGAGACGGTCTACCAGGATCTGGCTCTGGCCCCGCATCTGAATCCCGTGCAAAACATGTATCTCGGTCGTGAGCTCAAGGCATCCGGCATCGCCGGCGCGTTCGGGTTCATGAACAACAAGGAGATGCGCAAGCGATCTGCTGGGGCTTTCAACGCTCTCGGCGCGACCGTGCGATCGCTGAATTCCGAAGTGGGATCGATGTCCGGTGGGCAACGGCAGGCGATTGCGATCGCGCGCGCCGTGCACTGGGCGAGCCGGCTCGTCTTCCTGGACGAGCCGACGGCGGCGCTCGGCGTGCGACAGACCGCGAACGTACTCGACACCATTCGCCGGGTTAGCGACAACGGGATCGCGGTGGTGTTCATCAGTCACTCGATGCCCGCCGTGATGGAGGTGGCCGATCGCATCCAGGTGCTGCGACTGGGCACCCGCGTGGCGACGCTGAACGCCAAGGAGACCAACATGGAGGAGCTCGTGGGGCTGATGACCGGTGCGATCATCAAGGAGGGCCGGTCGTGATCGATCAGCAGCCCACCACCGAGACGGTGGCCATCGGCACCGTAGACGAACCCCAGGCGCCGTGGTGGAAGAGGATTCTCTCCGCGCAGGCCTTCCAGATCTTCCTGATCCTCGTGCTCATCGTGATCGCGTTCGCCGTGGTCGCGCCGACGCAGTTCGCACAGTGGTCGAACTTCCGCCTCATCTTGCAGAATGCGGCAATCCTCGCCGTGCTTGCGGTGGGCATGACCTTCGTCATCATCACCGCAGGCATCGACCTCTCGATCGGCTCGGTTCTGGTTTTCTCGGGTGTGGTCTCTGCGATGGTGATGCGGGCGATGGGCGGGCAGGGCTGGGGAACCGCCATCGTCGGCATCCTCGTCGCGATCGTGGCCGGCAGCGCCTGGGGTTGGATCAACGGCGTGCTGGTCGCGAAGGCGAAGATCCCGTCGCTGATCGTAACCCTGGGCACCTTCGGCGCGGCTCTCGGTTTCGCGCAGATCCTCACCGGCGGCGTTGACATCAGCACGGTGCCGCTCGTGCTGACCCAGTCCATCGGGTACGGCAACGTCTTCGGCACACTGCCGGTCATCGTCGTCATCGCCGCGGTGATCGTGGTGATCGGTGCGATCATGCTCAACTTCACGAAGTTCGGCCTGTACACGCGGGCCGTCGGGTCCAGCGAGGAAGCCTCCCGCCGTGTGGGCGTGAAGGTGGACCGTCACCTCATCTACGTGTACACCCTGACGGGTGGGCTCGCGGGCGTCGCCGGCATCCTCTCGCTGTCACAGTTCGCCACGACCGCAATCGCGGGCCAGTCGCTGACAAACCTGAACGTCATCGCCGCGGTCGTCATCGGCGGCACGTCACTGTTCGGCGGCATCGGCACCATCGTCGGCAGCATTGTCGGCCTCTTCATCCCGGCCGTGTTGCAGAACGGTTTCGTCATCACCGGCGTGCAGCCGTACTGGCAGCAGGTCGCCGTCGGTGCCGTGCTGATCGCCGCGGTGTACGCCGACCAGGTGCGCCGCTCCGCAGCCGCTCGCGGTGGCAGGGGCGGCGCGTGGAAGAAGATCTTCAGGCGAAGATCCACCTGACCTCACAGACAAGCCCATCCCTCATTACCGTCCCTATTCACCATCCCTAATTCCCATCCCTACCAGAGAAACGGAACATCACCATGAAGTGGAAGAAAGCGATACTCGGTGCCCTCACCATCGGCGCGGCGGCATCCCTGGCCCTGACAGGCTGCTCGAACTCGGGAGGCTCCGGAGGCTCAAGCACCAGCGGTTCCTCCGCAGCGAAGAGCTACAAGCTGGCGTTCGTGCCGGGCGTCATCGGCGACCAGTTCTACATCACCATGCAGTGCGGCATCGAGGCAGCAGCGAAGGCCGCCGGCGTCACTGTGACCACGCAGGGCCCGGCGAAGTTCGACCCGACGCTACAGAAGCCGATCGTTGACTCGGTCGTGGCATCGCACCCGGATGCCCTCCTGGTCGCCCCGACCGACCAGACGGCCATGCAGGCGCCCATCGCTGCGGCCAAGGCCGCCGGCATCAAGGTCGTGCTCGTTGACACCACCCTGACCGACCCGTCGGTTGCAGTGTCGCAGATCTCCTCCGACAACCTCGCCGGTGGCGCGGCGGCCTTCAAGGCCATTGAGCAGGCGCACCCGAATGGCGGCAAGGTGCTCGTCATCAGCGTCGACCCCGGCATCACCACGACCGACCAGCGTGAGCAGGGCTTCAAGGAGGCTGCCGCGAAGGACTCGAAGTTCACCTATCTCGGAGTGCAGTACAGCCACAACCAGCCGGCCACGGCCGCGCAACTGGTCACGGCTGCGCTGCAGAAGGACCCCGACATCGTGGGCATCTTCGCCGCTAACCTCTTTGCCTCGCAGGGCTCTGCGACCGGCATCCAGCAATCCGGCAAGACCGGTATCACGCTCGTCGGATTCGACGCCGGCCCCGCGCAGGTGCAACAGCTGAAGGAGGGCCAGGTGCAGGCGCTGATCGCCCAGCAGCCGGGCACCATCGGCCAGGACGGTGTGGCGCAGGCGCTCAACGCATTGCAGGGCAAGTCCGTCACCGCGAAGATCCAGACCGGCTTCACGATCGTCACCAAGGACAATCTGGACAGTTCCGCCGGACAGGCGGCGTTGTACAAGTCGTCCTGCAGTTGATCGCCGTATCGGCTGATCGATGACCGCCGCCCGCGAGTGCACGAGCACTCGCGGGCGGCGTATTCCCCCGCGCCCTCGGATTGTCGCGGGGCGATTCCCTGGAAGGATTCCGCATGACCGCCCTCACCGTCCCCTATGACCGCGCCGCAGTCACGCCGTCGATCGTGCACTTCGGCGTCGGCGGCTTCCACCGCGCGCACGAGGCGATGTACCTCGACCGGCTGCTGCGAGCCGGGAACACCGAGTGGACCGAGTGGGGCATCTGCGGGGTCGGTGTTCGGCCGGAGGATGCCGCGATGCGCGACGCGCTCGCCGCACAAGACGGCCTGTACACACTCGTGACCGTGGCCCCAGACGGAGCCGAAGAAGCCGCAACCATCGGCTCGATCGTGCGCTATCTATTCGCGCCGGACGACCCCGATGCGGTGTCACGGCAGCTGGCGTCACCGTCGACGCGGATCGTCTCTCTGACGATCACCGAGGGCGGCTACGAAGTGTCCGATGCGACCGGTGTCTTCGACCCGCACGACGATGCCACCCTCGCCGACATCGCCGAGCCCACGGCGCCCCGACGCAGCGTGCTCGGCTTCCTCGTGCGGGCACTCCAGCGGCGGCGGGATGCCGGCATCCCTCCCTTCACTGTGATGTCGTGCGACAACCTCCCTGGCAACGGGCATGTCGCCCGCGCAGCCGTGACGGGCTTCGCCGCCCGGATCGACCCCGAACTCGCCGAGTGGATCCACGCGTCGGTCGCGTTCCCGAACTCGATGGTCGACCGCATCACCCCGGCGACGACCGATGCTGTTCGGGATGCCGTCGAAGCCGCCTTTAGCGTCCGCGACCGGTGGCCGGTGCGATCCGAGTCGTTCGCCCAGTGGGTGCTCGAAGACAACTTCACCCTCGGTCGCCCACCGCTCGAGCGGGTCGGTGTGCAGATCGTGCCCGACGTCGTGCCGTACGAGCTCATGAAGCTGCGGATGCTGAACGCATCGCACCAGGTGATGAGCCATCTCGGCATCCTCGCCGGGTTCACCACCGTCGACGAGGCCTGCACCGACGCGCAGCTCGGCGAATTCGTGCGCGACTACATGACGCTCGAGGCCATCCCTACGCTGCCCCCGGTGCCCGGCATCGACCTCGACGAATACCGCGACCAACTGCTGGAGCGCTTCCGCAGCCCAGCCGTCGGCGACACGCTCGCCCGGCAAATCGTGGATGCCTCCGATCGCATCCCGAAGTTCCTCCTGCCCGTTGTGCGCGAGCAGCTCGCCGCAGGCCTCGGCCCTGGCCCTGGCCGCGGGATCGAGCGGGCGGTGCTGACCCTCGCGGCGTGGAGCGTCAACCTGGATCCGGATGCCGCCACCGGCGTCTCGCCCGACGACCGACGATTGCCGCAGCTGCGGGCGGCCGCGGTCGACGAGAGGCGGCATCCGGGAGCGTTCCTAGACCTCGACGTCGTATTCGGTGACCTCGGCAAGGATCCCCGGCTACGTTCTGCATTTATCGCCGCGCGGGCATCCCTTCTCGAGAACGGAGCGCGCGCTACGCTCGCCGCAGTTGGCTGAGCGCAGTGCTAAGTTCTCTGGATTAGTTCGGCTCAATACGGTGCGGACAATCCGGGGAACATCGGGAAGTGCTTCACGTTGCGGGTGAGAAGCGGGGCATCGAGCGCGATTGCAGTTGCGGCGATGGCGAGATCTGCGGAATCGATGCCGCGATTGCCGGGAAGCCAGCGTCGCCCCAGTTCGCCGGCGATCTCGGCCAGCCGCTCGTCCAACGGATGCCAAACGAATGCACCGAAGAGCGCTCGCGTTGCATCCTCTTCCCGAGCACGCATACCGGCCAGAACTTCCAATCGAGTCACCTCGCTCGCGTGCAGCGAGCCGGCTTCGCGCGCTGTGCGGAGCACGGCAGCGGCCAGCGGTTCCCCCCGAAGCACATCGATCAGGATCGAAGTGTCGACGAGAGTCATCGCGCGACCGCTTCGCCCAAACGGCCGCCTGAGCGGAGTCGCTCGACGTACCCTTCACCGTCAATGCCGTGTTTGCCCCACGCGCCAAGCGCCGCATCGATCGCCCCGATGTCGGCGGCGGCATCCCGCCCCGCACCGTAGCTGCTGGCAACGGCATCCCGGATGAGAGCAGAAATGGACCGACCCGTCCGCGCTGCCTCCGCGTCAAGCAGCCGCCGCTCCTCGGGGGTTAGTGAGATTTGAGTCCGCAGCATGATGTAATCATACATCACTTGAAATTTCGAGCGCAGGTTTTCGGGCGGATGTTCGCGCGCGCTTCTTCCCCTGCGACTTGCGATGGACACACGATCGCTTGTTCCGCACTCGGGCGAATGCGCGATTGCGGCGGCAATGCAAAGTGGCAGCAGCACGAGCAAAGTGGATGCGGCGCCAGCAAAGTGGATGCCGGTTGTCGCTATGTTAAATCTGCCTTATGTAAGGCGGATTTGAAACACCGAAAACGAGCACCTCAAATCCTGGGGCACCTTCCCCGGCGCGATCGCGGCCAGAACTTCCAACCGCGTCACGTCGCTCGCAGGCAGCGAGTCAGCTCTGCGCGCTTCCGGACCGCCAGCGGGGCGGTTGATCCACGGGGCACCGGGTGCTCAGAACGCGGCCGAGCGCCTTTCGAAATTGGAGACCCCGGTTGCAGCGCGACGCTCTCGCGTTGACGACGGCCTGTCGGTTCGGATGTTCGCGGTCAGGCGTCCGTGAACTCGCGCGCGTGATAGCAGTACGGGTCGATCACGGTCGGGCGGGGCACACCCAGACGGCTGGTCGGGCCGATCCGACTGGTCGGGGCGGGCGAACTAGGCGGGTCGGAATGACCGGCCTGCTCATTCTGGGCAGTCGGATCGGCCCAAATGCAGGTGCAAATCATGAGTTGAGTATCCTTCGGGTATACAGACCCTAACCCAGTTCCAGAGCCGGCGCACCTGACAATGCGCTGAGATTCGCGAGGGCACCTCAATCAGCTGCACGATGCGCCCGCGGCACCGCCACCGAAGCCGCCAACCAAGCGCATGCCGCACCTCGCGAGCTCCGCACAACGACCGCAGTCCGGCCCCGCCAATGGCGCTTCCGCCCGCCGAGTAGCGACGAAAAGCCGCCGGTCGACTAGCGAGGAAAAGCCGCCGGTCGAGTAGCGCGCGAGGAACGAGCACGCGTATCGAGACCGCTCACGGAGATCTCGATACGGCCGCGGGCCGCCAACTCGATCAGCGCGGCAAGCGCGGCGCGCGCCTGCGCATTGCCGCCCGCCAGCTCGGTCAAACTCGCCTGCCAGGATGCCTGCGGGTCGTATGCGCCGCCGTTCCAGGAATAGTCGGCCACGTTGAACAGGTCGATCTTCGAGGCTTCGGGTTGGATCATCGGGTTGGCGGTGATGCCATACCGGTCGAGCCCGGCATCCCTGCCGACAAATCGTTCTTGATCGCGGTCTTGTACGGGGTGACGGCGAGGCCCGAATACTCGGTGGGCACCATTTCGATTCGGGATGCCCGGGGTGCATGTCGATGAAATCCTTCTGCACCTGGGTCAACAGGTACGCCTGCGCCTGCCCGGCAGCACCGTCGCCCGTGCCGAACTTCGTCTTGTCCGCCGCGCAATTCCAGGTGGTGTAGCTGAGGTCATCCAGCGGACTGGAGAAGGTGCGCACGGTGACACCGGGCACCACCGGGTGGTTGCCTTGCGTGGTAATGAGTAGGCGCATGGTCTGCACGGCATAGAAGGTTCCGGCCACGTCCTGCCTGTTCAGCACGATCATCGCGCGCCCGTTCACCTTGCCGGTCGCGAGCGCGTAGCCGTCGGCCGCGAAGTCGCTGGCATCCGGCACGCCGAGCGTCTGCAGCGCCTGCAGCGTTGCCGGGTTGGCCGTGCTGCTGCCGAGATAGACGGCCGAATCCCGGAGCCCCACCGCAGCGGCGTCGGCGACCTGGTAGACGTCGCCGACGCCGCCGGACTTGGGCACGGCGCCCAGTGCCGTGACGGCTGATGCGTTGGTATCATCCGTCGCAACGACCGCGACGGATGAGCCAAGTGTCACGGAGTGGCCCTGTGCGGTGATCGAATTCGGCACCGGGTACACCGCTGGCAGGTCGGTGTAGGGGTTCGAGGGCGGCATGGTTGCGGTGGCGGCGGATGCCGGAGGCGCAGCATACAAAGCGCCCCGGATCAGCGCTGCTGTCATGCCGAAGATGACGGCGGCGACCAGTGGAAGAAGTGCGGAACGACGCTTGAACTCTCCAATGAATTCCTATGAAGACGAACTGAATTAGACCAATCCCTGTTTTACGTCAATCGGCCAGACCTGGGTATCCCTGTCAAGGGGTCGACTGGCGGGGTGCTACGGTCGGGGCGCACCGGATCAGGCGTTTCTGGAACTCGCCACGACGATGTCGAACGGATGCTTTGCCCCACCAACCGACTATTTGTCGCCCTGCGATCGCCGCTGGAGACCAGTCCCCTACTCACCGCATCGGCAGGTGGCCCCGAACGCCAATGCCGGCCCCCAAGAACGAAGACACTAAGTTGCCGTCGTAGACCCGGATGGGTATGCAATGTCATCCACGTGCGGCAACTCCCCTGCCGCGTCACAGTCCCTCAATTCGTCACAGATGTCGCCCCGCGTTCACGGCCTCATCATCTCGGCGAATCCACGCCGGCAACACATACGACACCCTCCAGGAGAACTTGCTACCCGGACTATGCAGATCCGTTGGTGTTACCTAAATCCCCGTCAATATGTACCGCCTGCGTCCGCGTCATCCCGGTGATCTTCGCAACCACATATGCATCATTTGTTGGCTCCAAATGCCCGGTCCACGAGGCATCCTCGCGGATCGGCTGCGCCGCAAATTTCGAATAGATGCGCGGCGAACCCAGGAACTGCAACAGCTAGGTGCCGACCCTGTCCTTCAGATCGAGCTCTGCGGATGCCTCCTCCGGCCAATCGCATAAACGCCACAGCTTCCAGCCGAGCGCCAGACCAGCACATAGCTGAAGTACGCGACAGTGAAACTTGGGTTGCACGGCATCAGATGTTTGGAACCTCCATACGTGTCAAATGACACGCAGACCGCATCACATGATGCAGTTTTCATGACATACAGGTCCACCGTCGTAGTTCAGCCGATCGGTAGCGCCGCACCCGGGCGGTGCTGACCACAGGCGGATCGCTCCCTCGAAGTCTCAAAACCGGGACGCAGCCTCGACCAGTACCTCTTCTCGTCCCCGAGTACACGCGGTTTGCGCGGGTCCAGTGGGTGATCATATCGGTGAAGCCGCCGCCGGCGACGCCGGTCGACAGCATCCGCGACGCTGTCGACGCTTTCGAGCGGGAACTGCGGCGACGCATCCAGGCTGAAGTAACGCTTAAGCGACCGTGGTTCGCGGCCGGCGCAGTTCAGGCTCTCGTCGAGTTGCGTGAACAGTTCGGCACCCCGCACCGCCACGCGCCTAGAAAACCCGCTCACGGACCAAACGCCAGCCAGCCGTCGCCGAGTTTCGTGACGAGCTGCGCCGCCAGCGGCGATGACGCACGGACATGCAGCCGTGCAAACGCGCGGAATTCCTTAATTGCTTCATCGCCCGGCTCAATCGGTCGGAGCAAGGCCGAGGGCCGAGATATTGCCGCGTAGCCGCGGCGCGACCGAATGCCTTCACGCGACATTTGGTCTATCAGGGTCGGACCGTGTCACGTAGCGCAAGCCGACTCGCTAGGAGTAATATCAGCAAGCCTGTACCGGAGAGGCCCGCGCCGATCCAAATTGGTGAGGCAAAGCCAAGTCCGGCAGTGATCGCTAGCCCGCCGATTCCGGCGGCAAGAGCATTGCCTACGTTGAACGCAGCGATATTTGCGCCGGATGCCATAGTCGGTGCGTCGCTGGCAAAACTGAGGATTCGCATCTGTGAGGTGGGAGAGATCGCGAAGCCGAAGCCTGCCATTAGTACAAGGCAGATAACTGACATGACCTTGCTCCCGACGGTGAGCGCGAAGACACCAAGGACAACGGTAAGCGAGCTCAGAGCAACGATCAGCGTCTTGTTGAGGTTCTTGTCGCCCGCCTTGCCGCCGATCAGATTGCCAATCACCGATCCAATGCCGAACGCCACAAGTAACAGAGGCACCGCGGTGGTCGAGAAGCCCGTCACCGAGGTCAGGGTGAAGGCGACGTAAGTGAAGGCGCAGAACATCCCTCCCCACCCTAGAATTGTGATCACGGCCGAGTACCAGACCTGTGGTCGTCGGAAAACGCTAAGTTGCTTTCGTAGATTTGCCTCGGTGGCTGTGCGCGGTTGAGGAACCGCGATGACGATTCCGATTAGAGCGACTAGTCCGATTATCGCGATCAACCAGAACGTGGATCGCCAGCCTAGGTTTTGTCCGACGAATGTTCCGAATGGGACACCTAGTACATTCGCGATGCTCAGCCCGCTCAACATGACGGCGATGGCTGTTCCACTCTTCTCCGGCCGAACCATTCCTGACGCAACAACGCTGCCAATTCCGAAAAATGCGCCGTGCATCAATCCGGCGAGTATGCGGCCGGTCAGCATCAGTTCGAACGTCCCTGAGATGGCCGATACGAAATTCCCCACAATGAATAGCACCATAAGCCCCACGAGTACCGTTTTACGTGGGAGTCTTGTCACGGCTGCGGTGAGCAAGATAGCTCCTACTGCTACCGAGACCGCATAGCCCCAAATCAAGATTGCAACGCCGGACTCATTGACCTGGAAATCGATGGCAATTTCGGGGAGAAGGCCGACTATTACAAACTCGGTGAGGCCGATTCCGAAGCCACCGACAGCGAGTGCAAAAAGCCCTAGCGGCATATGCACCTCCCTCGGGACAGAATTCAGATATGGCGTCTGCACAAGTTGAGGCCGTAGTCGTGGATGCAAGGGGTGCTCCATCGAATACTCACCGATGTGCCGCTGCGACCACGAGCCAGTGTCGCCGATAGTTCGGGAACGTGCTCGATGGTGCGTCCGAGCACGTTCCAACCGGCGATTGTAGATTCAGCGTTTTTGTCGAAAGGCGCCGAATCGGCACCAAGACTTCAGGTCAGGTACGCACGATCGCTGCGATCGGCGCATGCCCCGGAGGGGTCTGGTGCTCGGTACCCCCTGAGACAAAGATACGGGAGTCACCCGTCAAGCTCGCGATGACGGCCCCGACAGCTGCGCGACCGTGGCGCTCATAGTTTATGTCCGCATCCGAAAGCATGGTGGTGCGCTGACCGCGGAGCAGGCCGTCTACTGGCGCCTCCGCCTTGGCGAACACGGCTGCGATCCGCTCTTGATCTGCTGTTGACGGGTCGCAGGTGAAATTCAGCCCGGCGTCTCGGAGTGCGTTACGCACTCCGTCGATGTCGATGGGGTCCTTGAGTGAAGCGTGGCCGATCCGGAAGTCGCTGCACGACTGCGGGGAGTTTGCGAAGACGAGCACTTCACAGTTCACGAGTTCGCCTCCCGCGGACGTAGATGCGACCTTCGAGTACAGCGACATGTCGGTGGCGATAACGTCGTCAGTGATCGCGGAGGACGGTACCTCGGAGAGTCCGACGGCGACGCCGAGGGCGGTTGCACCGCGCGCATACGCCTTGGAGCGGTTCGGGTCGGTAGTCACGACTTCGACGCCCCGTCGCCGAGCGTCGGCGAGGCTCGACGGGGTGAGCAACGGACCCTTGACCTGGACATAGTGCACCTCCTGGGGGTTGCAGCCGAGGTCCTCGAGCGCCCGGTGGACGGCAGCCGCAACTTCGTTGACCTCCGCCATGCGACCGACCTCTTCGGGCAGTAGATCACGAGTGCGCTGGACCGACAAAGCCAGACGGCCGCCATCGGCAACGATCGCGCCAGCGGTGTCGTCGCGAGTAAACACCGTAACGTGGGGCGATAGAATTCCTTCGCAGCCACCTGACCACACGAAAGCGATTTGTTCAGTCACATCACTGGGGTTCCGATCTAAAACCTTGCCAAGATAGTTTGAGAAACTCGTCGTGGCTAGTGCGCGAGTGAAGTCGTTTGCGCCCCCGTTTCCTTCTGTCTTGCCGATGGTCGCGACGATTTTCGCCGGGTCGAGGTCACCGCTTTCCACTAGTTTCTTAAGCTCACTGACATCACCTGGGTGTGCCATCGCCATCCTGTGCAAACCGATCTTCATGTTGTGTTCCTCTCTGTGGTAGTTGACCGTGGTAGCTAACCTGATTATGCGTTCTCGACGCGGTTGACCAAGCTGCCGAGTGAGGTGATCCGGCACTCAACAACGTCGCCTGACTGCAGGTATTGGGGCGGCGACAGTTGGTATCCACACCCTCCAGGAGTCCCGAGCGTGATGATGTCGCCTGGCTCGAGCGTGATTCCCTGGGAGAGCCACCCGACTACCTCTTGAGGTGAGAAGAGCATATTGCCGGCGGACTCACTCTGACGCAGATCGTCGTTGACGAGCAGATCAAGAGTAAGGCTGCTGACGTCAACTTCGTCGGCGGTGCGGATTATGGGGCCCAACGGGCAGTAGGTGTCCTGCCCCTTTCCATAAAGGAACTGGCTGGTGCGCCACTGTAGGTCTCGTGCGCTTACGTCGTTAGCGATCGTGTAGCCGAAGATGTGCGACGGGGCGTCGGCTGCACTGATCCATTTCCCGCGCCGACCGATGACGATCGCCAACTCGACTTCGTAGTCCAGCTTGGTAGTGAGCCGCTCGTCGAGGACGATGGCGTCTCCTGGCCCGATTACCGCTGTGACTGGTTTCGAAAAGAAGAGTGGCACTTCTGGGATCTGCGCCTGCTCCCCGAGCGCTGCCGCGTTCTGCTCCACATGTGAGCGGAAGTTAAGGCCCACGCAGTAGACGTTCTTTCGCGGTCGTGGAATCGGCGCGAGCACCCTGACGGCGCCAATCGGCAGCGCGTGTTCATCGAACTCGTGCGAACTCAGCAAATTCTGCGCGCGGGCGATCCCGGAATCACCCGAGTCGATAAGGCTGAGAAGGGAACTGAAGACAGGATCTCCAGCGGCCGCCTGGGTGAGATCGAGCAGCGTCTCATCCGTCAGCAGCGCGCCTACATGCGGCCCGCTTCCTTCACGGGTAAATGTTAGAAGCCTCATAGGTCCTCCTCGTTCGTGTTGTGGCTAACGGATCGGGCCCATCGCCCGATCGTTTGGTCGCGGTCGGCGGTCGTCGTGACCCTCCGTTCAGGATTGCGAGATGACCGCGTAGCAGTCTGTCGCGCTGAGAACGAAGAGTGTGAGGACAAGCGGAAAGATGCCACGTTGCCCTCCGCCAAGCAGCACCATCCAGAGACGCGGTGCTGCCGTCCGGGCGAACAGAAGGCCTCCCGAACCGAAACCGGCAAGCGCGGCGACCAGGGCACGCTCGCCTGATGCCCATGCCGGGGGCGTGGCAACTATCAGAATGGCCAATGCTGCGATGAGCGTAGCCACGGATAGGAGGATCCTTGGCATCGGTGGCGAAGCCCCGCGGTCCTGGAGGATCGACGGGAACCAGGCGATCGCGCGGTGGCAGATAACCGACTGCGAAGCAGTGACGATTATGATTACCCAGGCGAGCGATTTGCGTCACTACGCGAGGGGTGCTGCTTTTATTGCCATTGAGCTTGCATTGTGGTCGCGTCGGCGCATTACCAGGGGCAGTCACCGCAGCAGTGCGGCGTTGATCGCGATGATCCAAATCACGAATCCTCCGCGGCGGCCCCGACCGGTGAATAGATGCGGTAGCACTGTGGTTCCCATCGTGACTGCAGCCAGAACGACGGGAGATATCTCGTAGAACTGAACGATAAGTCAGACTCGCAGGGGAAATCGTGTCATGCCTTGGACGGCTTGCCCCAGATTGCCGATGCCGATCGCCGCTCGGTGCGCCACTGCTCCGCCTAAAGGTGCAGAACACTTCTGACCGAGCCGAATGAGGTTTCAGGCGATTGACAAGGCCACGGCCGTGAGGATTGTGTACTCCATTCCCATCCGTCGCCGGATGGGCGTGACGATTCAGGCACCGAGCCCGAAGAACAACTCTGGCGACGCTGTCGGTAGCGAGGCCCGCGCACAACTTAGACCAGGGTTTATCTTGATCTGTGCAAGTACCGGACTGGCCGCGATTAGCGTCGGCCCGAGGTTTGCGGATTACAGGAACATCGCGGCCACAAGGAATACTGCTCGGCCACGGGCGCGCGTTGGCACGTTTCAGTGGGGTGTTCCTCGTGACCGCACCAGGTCCCCATTGCATGTCTTGAACTCTCAACGAAGAGTTGTTTGCCTCGTTCAAGAGGCTGGAGCGACATCGCTGGGAGGCTCACTCGCATTCCCTTCAGCTCCCTCAATCACTTCGGCTTCCTCAATCTCTTCGGCTTCCTCGATCTCTTCGGCCGTTCCACGGAACCCGCTGACGATGAGGTTGAGCACTATGGCCGTTATTGCGCCGGCAGCGATACCGGAGCTGAAGATTGTCTGTACCCACTCCGGGAACTGGGCGTAGAAGGCAGGGGCAACGCTGGGGAGGATACCCATCGTCAAAGTGGCGGCGACTATCAAGCCGTTGGCCGTGCCACGCTCACTGAAGAAGTCGACCTTCGCGAGGTACTGCACGCCGTTCACGGCAACCAAACCAAAGATTGCGATGCCGGCCCCACCAAGTACAGGAAGCGGAATGGCCGCGATAAACGCCGCAGTGATCGGGAACAACGCCAGTATGACAAGGAGTATTCCGCATGCTGCCACTGCAAACCGCGTCTTGGTCCGACTGACCACGACGAGCCCGATGTTCTGTCCGTATGCACTGGCTTGGAATCCGTTCAGTGTTGCGCTCAGCACCGATCCGAGAGTATCGGCCCTGAGGCCATCAGCAATATCTCGTGGCCTCAGCTTCTTTCCCACGATGCCGCCGATGACCACCATATCCGTTGTCGCTTCGGTCATGATGACGAGCATCACGATGATCATCGAGATGATTGCCGCCACGTCGAATCGTGGCAAACCCAACTGGAAGAAGCCCGGCACCGCGAAGATCTTGGCACTCGGTACCTGTGAGAAGTCAGTCAGCCCCATCGGGATCGCGATGATCGTGCCGATCAACATAGCGACAAGCATGCCGACACGCTTGGTGAACCCTGGAACGTATCGGGTGATGACGACGGTCAAGATCAGTACGAAGAACCCGAGGAAAATATTCTTCATCGAACCGTAGCCGGGCGTGCCTTGCGAGCCCTGCATCCAGCCGATCGAGATGGGAATCAGGGTAAGACCGATCACGGTAGCCACCGAACCCAGTACAACCCGAGGGAACAGCACCGGGATGAGCTTGGCGAACAGCGGTGTAAAGAAGAACATGATCGCTGACGAGACCAGTACCGCGCCGACGATCACCTGAAATGCGACAAGCGGGTCGGTGTGTTGCTTGCCTATAGCGATCATGGAAGCAATCCCGGAGAAGGAGACCCCCTGCACAAGCGGGAGGCGAACACCGATACGCCAGATACCAAGAGTCTGGAGCAGCGTTGTTATCCCAGACGCCAGAAGGCTCGCGCTGATTAGAAACGTGATGTCGAGGAACGACAGCTTCAACGCGGACCCGATTATCAGGGGTGGTGCAATGATTCCCGCATACGCTGCGAGCAAGTGTTGGAACCCCAACACGAATAGCTTATGCGGCGGCAACCACTCGTCGACTGGATGTACTTCGCTGCCGCCGGCCCCAGCGGACCGGAACTTCTTAAGCATTCTCGCCATTTCATCACACTTCTTCGGGTTCGAAATTCGGTATCCCAACTCAACCTCATTTCGTTCCGAATTGTCAAGACCAATTTTGAGACGGTAACGATCGGGCGCATGCGGCGAGTGTCTTGTATGAGTTGCTGTCAACACGGTCGTGGCCATCCGACTGCAACCTCACAGAGGGCATTCGGCCGATAACTGAATGTTGCGATATCACTCAAGCTCGCCGGGGCGGTATGCGGTTTCGATGCATTGACAAAGTTGCGGGGCTGGGTGATGGGATAACAAGAAACCGTATAATTGCTCCGGTCGTGGGTGCCCAAGCCCCAAAACAACTGTTCAACCAAGAATAGATTTATCACCTTGTAGGAGGGCCATGAAGTCGTCAAGCGCCCTGTACCAGAACGGCTCTCCGCTGCGGGAAGTTGTAAGTGAGAAGATCAGGTCCCGAATCCTCGATGGAACATATGTTCCCGGCACTCGCCTTGTCGAGAGGGATCTTGCCGTAGAATTTAAGGTATCGCGCTCGCCCGTTCGTGAGGCTATCCGACTGCTAACTCATGAGGGTTTGGTTGAATTGCTGGCCACACGTGGCGTTGTCGTGAAGAAGCTGACGCGCAATGAGGTCGTAGAGATCTTCGATCTTCGTGAGGCATTGGAGGGTCTTGCGGCGAGGTTGGCCGCGCAACGCGTCGCAGACGGTGCAGTCAGCGATCTGGATGAGTACGTTCGCCGTTCCCACGTTGCCGTGATTGCTTTGGATTTCGATGCCGCACACGCGGCGAATGCTGCCTTCCACGATGAATTGATTGCCTTCTCACAGAACGGCAATCTCCAAGCGACGCTCACACCGCTCCTGGGGCGTCTGCACTGGATCTTTCGTCAGGTATTGGATTTCCAACAGGTCTATCGGGAACATGATGGGCTGGCCAAAGCCATCGCCACAGGAGATCCCCGCAAGGCGCGCCGCGTTGCCGAGAAGCACGTCCAGTCTTATCGCGCGCGAACCTTGGACTATTTGTTCAACTGAATGGCGTGCTGCCGTTGTTCGGTTCTGCACTGAATGCTTGAGGGCTTGGCCGAGCGTCCTGTGCCATTGCCTTGGCATCCCAAAAGTAATAATCTATTGCGCAATGGCGACTTATTGGAGTCGATCATGGCCGAGGCGATCCGACAGGGTGCGAGAAGAATGCGAATGATGATCGAGAACACCGGGAATCGGGATTTTCGGCGGACCCGGACCTTTTGCCCGGGCGGGAACTGCCGCGGGTCGATGACTGATCGGAGTGCCTTTGAGGCGTGTGAGTATTCAGGGTCGCGCAGAATGGTCGGCGAATTGACAGAGGGGTACGTACCCAGGTGAAGCTCCTTGTTGTTGATCCGAACAGCAGTGAAGACGTCTCGATCCGCGCTGAGGAACGCCAGCACGGGGACTGTGTGGTGGCCACGGTTTTCCGTGATCCTCGTAAGAGCGCGCTCAAAGAGCTCGTGGTTGTTCCTGTGGGTGACATTGCCATGGCCGCCCTGTCCACGGCCGAGCTGCAGAGCATGCGGTCGTCGAGGATCGCGATCTCGAGTCTTCCCCAAGCTGGGTACCGCGCGGGCACGAATCGTGATGGCGTGCGTTCACGGTTAGCACCGATTCGTTCGCTGACAGATCCGTTGACGAGATCTGGATCTGTTCGCACCGACTTCGAAGACACGCCGCGAATTTTGTCGGAGGCTGCGGTGGCCGAGGGCAGTGCCGATCACGGGAGTTGGGCCGGCGTCTCGATAACCGGCCGGGCTCGAAAGTTCGGAAGAAGCCTCCCCCTTCCTATCGTCGGCGGTATTTCAGCCGGGGCCAAACCGTGTGAACCGTTGGTCGACATTGGATGCAGAATCCACCGTGCGGGAACTTTGGCCTGCCCTCCAATCTTGCCAAACGAGGGACTCACCGCAGGGATGGCTCGCACGCCCGCCGCCGGGAAGGAACGCGAATGAACGCGCCAGTCGATCTCCTGATAGTCAACGCAGTCGTTGTCAATTCCACGCACACCATGGCGGGACACATCGCGGTCAAGGCGGGGCGAATATGTGCGATTTACGACGTGCACACTCGGCCGGAGCTTTTACCCCTGGCGGGAAGGATATTGGACGCTGCCGGGAAGCTGGTCATCCCGGGAGGAGTTGACGGACACTGCCACGTGGAGCAGGTAACCGGGCCGTACAAGACCCGTGACACTTTCGAATCCACCTCGATCGCAGCACTGTGGGGTGGAACAACCACCATCATCGACTTCGGAATTCCCGCCGACAGAAGCGAGTCACCCCTTCATGCCGCCGAGCACAAAATGAATTTGGCGCAAGTCGCGCGCTGCGATGTCGGGTTGCACGGCTGCGTGCTGAAGTGGGATGAGACGGTTCCGGCTCAGCTGGAGGCTATGGCCGCCCACGGCATCCGTTCGGTCAAGCTGTACACGACGAATCGGAACTCGACGATGGCCGATGACGACACGATCATCAAGGTAATGAAAGAGATGGTGCGTCTGGATGGCCTTGTCTACGTTCACGCAGAGCACGATCCGATCATCTTCGACTGTACAGAGTCGAGTACGTCACTAGGGTTGACCTCCATTGAAAATCTGAACCACACTCGACCCGAGCTTTCGGAGACGGCGTCAGTACGCGAGACCCTGGCGATGGCCGAGTACACTGGAGCGGCTGTCTACTATGTACATCAGAGCACTCCGGAAGCCGTACGGCTTGTGCAGGACGCTCGGTCACGCGGCATGATCGCGTATTCCGAGACTTGCCCGCACTATCTGATGTGCGATGAACGCGTGTACGACTTGCCCGCGGCCGAACGGTTCGCCTGCTGCCCTCCGATGCGAGGCATAGAGTCCGTTCATCTGCTTCTCGAACGAGCGGTGAGGGGAGACGTGGACACGATCTCCTCCGATCACTCCTGCTACGACATGGCCCAGAAGAAATCTCACAAGGACGACATCAACTTCATGCCGTACGGGCTGCCTGGAGTTGAGACGCGGATGCCCGCCGCATTCACTGCGCTCGTGAAAGAACGAGGAATGTCGATGCAGCAATTCGTTAACGTGTTCGCCGCCGGTCCAGCTCGAATCAACGGGCTCCAGAACAAGGGAGTGATTGCTGCCGGATATGACGCCGATTTTGTCATCTTTGACCCGAAGGAAGTCCGCACCGTATTTGGCGCGGCACTTCACATGGGCACCGATTTCAGCCCTTTCGACGGCATGGAACTGGCAGGTTGGCCCAACACAGTGGTTTCAGCCGGGCGGGTGGTACTCGAAGATGGCCAATTCATCGATCCCGGGCCCGTCGGGAGATTCCTCAAGCGGCAGGGCGTTCGCGAAAGCGCCCAGTTGAGTGACGGCCGTCAGACGATCGCCGACTTACTTGCGACCGGAGGGCACTGATGTCAGATCGTCCCGCCCGCATTGGCATGATCGTCCCGTCGTCCAACACCTGCCTGGAACCCCAGTCCTACCGGATCCTCGGCGCACGCACGGATGTGACATTGCACTTTGCGCGGATAGATGTCACCAGAATTGCGATGGACGCAGATTCGGATCACCAGTTCGATCTGTCGACCATGATCGCGGCGGCGACACTACTAAAGCCAGCTGAGGTCGACGTCATCGCCTGGAACGGAACGTCCGGTTCGTGGCTCGGCGCGGCTTACGATCGTGAGTTGGTGGCGCACATCACTGCGGCCACCGGAATTCCTGCCACTACCTCGGCGCTAGCCTACTTCGACGCATACAAGGAGTTCGGGATATCTGAGATCGCCGTTGTGAGCCCGTACACGCTCGACGTGAACGCCGCCATCGCACAGCAGTACGCCAAGGAGGGGTTACATGTGATTTCCGAACGGCATTTGGGGCTCGTCGTGAACGAATCGTTTGCCCGTGTTGCGCCTGAAGACCTCATAGTCCCGTCGCATGAAGTTGCTGGCGGAAGGGATGGCAAGCGGCCGGACACGATCATCTACCTTTGTACCAATTTGTATGGGGCGCCGATCGTCGAGCAGGTCGAACGCGAGACGAACCTTCCTGTGCTCGATTCAGTCGCTGTGACCCTGTGGAAATGCCTAACCATGCTCGGACTGAAGGGCTTGGAACAAAAATGGGGGCGCTTGTTGTCCTGAAGGCTTCAGACCGGAGTGTCACATGAGCGTTCATCACCACAAATGGTCGACAAGAGGTGTCGCGGCGGATGGAAGTGGCATCCCTTACCGGCATAGTCGTGAGTAAGTGAATGATCGGTGTTGCGGTGGCAGAAGTTCTTGACCATGTGACGAAGCAGCCGGCGGGCGCGGGGGCACGCTCAGTCGAGCAGGCTTTCACGCTGCTCGAACTGATCGCGGACGCCGGCGGTGAGGCGAGCCTGAGCGAGTTGGCCGCGTCGTCCGGGCTCGGGCCGCCGATCGTCGACCGGCTATTGCGTACTCTCGTAGACCGGGGGTACATGCGGCACACCGCTTTCCGGCGTTATGCGCTCGGCCCCCGGCTGGCACGGTTCGGCGAAGCGGCTAATAAACAAGTTTGGGCGTCGGCCGAACCGCAGTTGACAAAGCTGGCTAGCATGCTCCACGAGACCGCGAGTCTGGCTGTACTTGATGGCGACCTCGTCCTGTACGTCGCGCAAGCACCAACCCAGCACGCGCTGCGAATGGCGATAACGATCGGCAAGCACGTACCCGCTCACGCAAGCGGTGTCGGCAAGGCGATCCTGGCTCAGCTTGACGACGTCACGGTGCGCAGTCTTGTCGGGAGGGAGGGGATGCATGCCTTCACGACCTTCAGTCTTGCTAATGTCTCGGCCCTTCTGGCAGAACTCGCAGTTATCCGACGACGCGGCTACGCGGTTGACGACCAGGAACAGGAGATCGGAATGCGGTGCTATGCGGTGGCAATTCCGAACGAGTCGTTGCGTGCCGCGGTCTCAGTGTCGGGTCCTGCACTCCGAGTCAACGACGACTTCGGCGCTGTGGCTGTGCCACTACTCAATGCGGTCGCAGTCGATATCGCCGACGGATTCAACGTACCACTCAGAAGCTACTGACGCGCAGTCGCGCCCTTGGGACAAACCTGCCTGCCAGATTTCAAGATCGAGGACAAGAGGTCACCGCGAACTGAACGCGTTTCTCATCGAACTTCGTGCGGCCGCTACTCAGTTAGAGCGAAGCGAACATTTCGACCATCTGAAAAAGTACGTGGCACAGGCAACGCGACACGTCGAGCAGTCTGATCCGCTGCGGACTATTCCGCTGCCGCCAGTCGAGATTCCCGACATGAACTACGACGAATGGCGGGACTGGCGCGACCGAAATCCTCAGCGGTAGTAGACCCGGCCGGAATGCGCCAAAGGGCGCCCACGGACTTGACCGCCGCGGGCGCCCAACAGCATCAGCCCTCCGGCAGGTTCTCGAGGTTGTCGAGCTTGGTACTGTCCGGATTCGTCTGAATGTAGGGTGAAGCCATACAAGCCGACCTCGGGCAGTAGCTGACTTGGCGGACGGTTGCCGCGTACCCGCCCGCGCTGGTCTGCCAGGTGTTCCCGGCTGTGATGCTATCGACAACTTGCTTGCGAGTGTAATGCACACTCATGTTGGTGATCACACCCTCTATGTGCCGATGGGTGCCGTCCGCGGAGAGTTCCTTGCGGACCTTGGTGACGGTGTACATGCTCATGTAGCACGACCTTTCTCCTGGCATCTGCCCGCCAGGTAGGCGACTTCCAGGAGAACGTGACTGTGTTGCGTCGCCACGGTCCAGCGGAATGGATGCAGATGCGCGCGGACACAGGCGTCCCCGGATTCGCACAGGCGCTATCGGAGCACCTAAGGTCGTAGTTGTCGTACCAAGACACCACGGACCTCGATCTGCCGCGAACATCGTTCGGGTTGATCGAGGCTCGTTGCTTTAATTGTACCGGCCAGAGCTGACATTCGCTCATCTACGCGCCTCAAGTGCAATCTGTCCACAGATGTACAGCGAGCCTGACATCTGCCGCGAACGGCCATTCTCCGGTCATTCCGGGGCAATTTTGGCCAGGGTACGTCCGGCGCAGGGAACTACAAGGGTGTTATTCACATCGATCGGGTTGTGCATAACTGAGTTATTCACAGGACTGCGTGTTTTTGCGGCTTCGCGACATATCAAAATCGGTAAACACTACGGCAGCTCAGCCCTTGAACGGATAGTGCTTATGGCTCATAGTCATGGGCAGATATGCCGTTGGATCTAGGAAAGACACCAGCTCGGGTAACCAAACAACGCGGCTTCAGTCTCGTGGACCTACTCATTGTCATCGTCGTCATTGCCATCTTGGCGGCGATCACCATCATCGCCCACAACGGCGTGACGCAGAAGGCACATGAAGTTGCCCTCCAAAGCGATCTCTCTAATGGTGTAGCTGCCCTGGAGATGAGTAACGCAACCGATGGTCAGTGCCCAGGCAGTGCCGGCGATGCCAGCAACGGCCAAGGCTTGAAATCTAGCACCGGTTACACCTTCACCTACAACGTCAGCAGCGACGGTTCGAGCTACGGCTTGCAAGAAAGCGGCTACGGCATGACATGTGTCGTCACGAATACCAGCACCGTACCGCAATTGGGCTATTGCTCCGGAACCACAAGTATTTCCGGCACGCCGCTACCACCTAATGGTGGTGTGGTCACGACACTCGCAGGATCGGGAACGGCAGGCTACGCCGACGGCACCGGCACAGCGACGCAGTTCAGTAACCCATACGGAGTCGCCGTTGACGCATCTGGCAACGTCTATGTGGCGGATACCTATAACTACAGCATCCGCATAATCAAGTAGCGACGGCCATCAGCTCGCGCGCCTACGACGGATCTATACAGCGGCTGAAGTCATGATGACTTGCCAGCAGCAGTGATTGGTCAGCGCCGTCAAACGCTCGGCGCCGGCCCTGTGGACGTGGAGCCATTTGGAGCGCCCGTCCACGCCCCGCCAGGAGAGTCACCGTCGGCATACCCGTAGAGAATCGAACCTTGGGTAAGCATCGTCTCATCACCAGTTGCAGACTATACGCCGGAATACTGACGTTGATACGCGGGGGCATGACGGTTAACCCGCCCGGGGTTGTCTACATCGCAGACCTAGCCTGTAGCCGTATTCGAGAAATCACGCCAAGCGGCGTGGTCACGACCCTGGCCGGGTCCAGCTCCGTAGGCTGCGCCGATGCCACCGGCGCTGCCGCACAATTCAATGCTCCTGCTGGCATCACGGTCGATTCCTCAGGCACGATTTACGTTGCCGACGAAAGCAACAATCTCATCCGCATCATCAAGTAGCTCGACGAAAGTCTGGCAGGGTCAACTCGACGTAGTAGGCCAAGGGGTCGTAACCAGCGTGGACGATCGTACATCTGGCCAGTTCTGACTCGTCGCAGCGAACCGGTTTCATCTTCGGACGTGGAATCGCTGACTGCGCGTTGGTCGATGGCCTTATGTCGAGGGCTCCACTTATCTGTCACACCTCGCCGACGGTCTCCAGCATCTTGCGCAAGATTGCCGCGTACTCCTCTTTGGTGATGCCGGGCTTCGGGTCATAGTCATAGATGTTCATGTCACGCAGGCCGTACATCCGATGCCCACTGATTGGGTCAACCCTGTCGCTCTGCCACCCCACGGGGAACCCAGCAAGCCGCCCCTTGCCCTCCACTCGGTTGATCTTGCCGCGAATGCTGCCCGTGTTCTTGAGACCGACCTTCTCGACCATCTCCTGATCCGAAACCAGTTCTGGCGACGCGTTGATCCACAAGCGCCAGACATTGCGCTCGTCTTGGTTCAGACGACCCCACCAGTCGACCGCCTTCGCTACGAGGTGATCACTGGCATAAGTGTGCGGAAATGGCCCAGTGGACGCCTCGGCGACCGTGATCTCTCTTACCTGCGGCGCTTCCGCTCCGCCCTCTCGCCAATCTGCGAACCACCGATAGAAGTTGCTAACCCGATCTACCGGCACCGGCACCGTTACCTGCACGTCCTTGTTGTCCATTGCGCTCCTCGTCCCCGCTCATCTCGACTTCAGGTGAACTTAAATATATCATACATGTCGTATCATATGTTTGACTTCTATCATAAGCAGAACCTAGGCCGCGTTGCCCCCTGCCCGCCTGCGTCCTCGTCTCCACGCGCTAGCAACGCTTCGGGACACCCGATGAGACGCTTGCAGAGCACTCCAAGCGGCTTACAACAAGACGTGCTCAAGAGCATGGGCGAACCAGGAGGGAGGTGGCAGTCAGCTCCTCGGTGCCATGCGGCTTGTTGGAGAACCAGCCCGGTTCGCCGGCCGCACCCCATCGAGGAGGCCACTCTCATGAGTGATCCTGAAGCACCCGGATATGCGGCGAGCTACCGGGTCTTGTCAGGTCGGACGGACGATGAGACCAGAGCACAGCTCGAAGTCCTCGCCCAGCTGAACAACCGCTCCGTGACCACGGAAACTCGGTTCGCCCTGGAGAGCTGGGTGGAACGGTCTAAGACCGATCCAGCCATCAAGGAACGCGCCGAGGCTGCGCGTGCCGAGATCGAGCGCGAGGCACAGACAAAGCGCAATGCAATCGCCGCCATCTTCGGCGGCGGCGCGGTATCTGCGCCCTCATCACAATCCAGGCCGAGCAGCAGCGCGCGTTCCACCAAGCAGGCCGATCAGGCCTGAACTGCGGTCGCCAGCCACGGTCGAGACGATCGAGGTCTCCCCTGGCCTGGTTGCCGCCTATTTCATTTCGACCACACTGCTTGCCATTCGGCGGCCGCTACGGTGATTCCGCGGCCGACATTCCGATTCGAAGTGCGGGCGAACCGCGGCACTCTCCAGAGCCGCTCGTTTACGCGCTCAAGGAGACCCTGCAGGATCTGCTCGCGACGCATGCGCCCCTCATCCCTGGAGTTAGCAGTGAGGCGCGGACGCATCCAGCGGTGCACACAAACAAGCAAGCGCAACAAATCTGAATGAGGGGAGCAGGAGAGCTTCCAAAGTGGTTGCATACTTCCGGCGAGCGATCCTTCTGACACCCAGACGGGGCCGTGCAGCTTGTTGGTGACCACCGGTAGCGTTGAAATATGATCTTTCGCGACCCGAGCGCACGCCGTGCAATGCAGCTTGCGCGCATCCTCGCTCCGACGGCAGCCCATGCCTAGAGAGCAGATGTGGGTCGAATGGGATGACGGGTCCGAGCTCGGACGTTCTAAGCAGGGCGACGCATACGCCGCCAACGCCTACGCCGATGGAAAGCTTGTCGACCAAGCGCGCTTCACGCCCATCAGCGAAGACGAGAAGACCGCATACGACGATGACGGCTCCTGGAATCACTCGGAGAGGCGTACGGAGTCGAAGCACCAGCTCTCCGAGGAGGAACTCGAAGCGCTTCTCAAGTTGCTCGTATTCACAATCGAGGTCACAATAGCAGCCGCTCCACACGTCCACCGTTGGTACAAGAGGACTTTCACGCCGGCCGTTCGGTCGGGGTGGAGCTCTGCGAAGGCGACGGTGTTGCGGCTTTCCAAAAGGCGCCGCAAGGATGCGACATCCGAGCCTGATGGACTCGTGATACCTGTCGAAGTTCACGAGCCGAACCCATCTGGTGCCATCGCGGTTTCGCCCAAGGTCAATTCGCCCATCATGACCTTGAACGAAGCGCAGCAACGCATCCTCTCTGCACTACTGGCCGCCGCATACAGTAACGAGCAATTGCGCATTGTGGCCGGCGCTCGCATCGTTGATGGCGACCTCCAGCAACTGCTATCTGCAATGCAGGCTCTCTCGGCTGAACAGGCATCGGACGTAGTAGGCCAGATGCTCGAAACAAACCCGTCGCTTGTCACAGACGACGGGGCGGCCGAAATGGTGAAAGTCTTGGTCGACGGGGGCTTGGTGGACGAGAAGTACCTTCCACCGGAACCAAACCATGCGGGGCGGCATCGCGCCTGACACCCCACTTCAGCAGTTCGACATGGACCTGTACATTCGAGGGGCGATCTCAAGGCAACGCTCGGACGCCGACGCCCTAGATCCGAGATAGCAGAGCGAGGATCGACCGCTCTGCACCAGTGAAATGAGTACGCCATGCCGTTCGATCTCTTGATCTCCTACGCCTGGACCAGCGATGCCCACCGGGAATGGACGTGCCTCCTCGCAAGTTCGTTGCATCTCCTCGGCTACAACGTCGCGCTCGATAGAAACGTTGACTACGGATCGAACTTGACCGGCTTCATGCGTGAGGTCACGGAGTCGCGGCACGTGCTTCTGGTCGTCGACGAAAACTATGTCGACCGAGCAGACAACAATCCTGCGTCAGGCGTGGCTGTGGAGAACGATTGGATTCAGTCTGATGTGTGTTGGGATAACGCGGTCGCCGAGTCGTTCTTCTCCCATTTAAAGACCGAGATGTTCTACCAGCGCTCATGGCCGACCCGGATGCATGTGCGCACCGCGGTGATGGACTACATCGAGACCTGGTACAACCGTCGCCGACCTCACGCACGAGCTGGCGGTATCCCACCGGTGATGGCCCGAAACGCACACCAAACCCGCGACCACGCCGTGGCCGCGTAACCAAGAAGGAAAACACAACAGACTGTCTCAAAAACTTGACGAACGCATTCACCTGCTGCGGCCCGTCATAATGCTCCAACAGGTGCACACACGCCACCGCCATATCATCCACATGCAAAAACTCTCGCCGCGGGCTCCCGGTCCCCCAATTCGTCACGGATGCCGCCCCCGAGGCCACCGCCTCGTCATACCGCGGAATCAACGCCGGCAACACATGCGACCCGATGCGCGAGAAGTTATCCCCCGGACCATACAAAACCGTCGGCATCGCCGAAATCCACGGCAACCCATACCGCCGCCGCACCGCCTGCACCTGCATGATGCCCGCGATGTTCGCATACGTGCACGAGGATCCGAAGAACAGCGGCGGCCAGCTGCCGGCCCGAGCGTTCAATCAAGCTCTGCGGATGCTTCCCCCCGCTAACCGCATGAATCGCTCGCCTCTTCGTCGACGCCGGATCGCCAAACTTACCAGCCGACGACGTCAAACACAGCGCAACCTTGGGCGAACAACGGTCCAGCGTTGATCGCAGGCCAGGCCGAGCCAAGACAGTTGCTGGATGAGGGGCAGGCGAGTAACAGTCCTTGCGACGCGTACAGGCGATATCTGAGCGGCACGAGAAATCACCTGCCATTCTCGGCGCGATGGCAGCATGCACGAGTGGCCGACATTGCTGCTCGACTAGACCGTACTACGACCGCCGTCGATGAGGACGTTCTCGCCCGAAATCATCGCGGCGTCGGCGCTGGCGAGATACCCGATGAGAGAAGCGACCTCCTCTGGACGAGCAAATCGGCCAACCGGAATTTCGGCCTTCGCACGCTCTCCCTTCTCGCCGGCCCAGGCTGCTTTTCCCAGTGGCGTTTCAACCACCGTCGGGGACACTGCATTGACGGTGACGCCACGACCCGCCCACTCCAATGAGAGCACCCGGGTGAGGCCGACAAGCGCCGCCTTACTCGCGGCGTAAGCGGCGTGCTGGTCGAGGCCGATGACGGCGGCCTGTGAAGCAAGGCTAATAATGCGGCCAAAGCCCGCCGCGAGCATCACGCGACCAGCCGCCTGCGCCATGTAAAAACTTGCGCTGAGATTCACGTCGATTGTCGCCTGCCAGCGTTCAGGCGACACGTCGACTGCGGAGTCGAGTAGCGCGATGCCGGCCGAGTTGACGAGCACGGTCGGCACCCCAATTGACTCCACGACGGATGCGATCACATCGGCGGCTGCGGCCGGATCGGTAAGGTCCCGCGTGATGCCCTGGTGTGCTTCTCCGGGTAGGCCGATCATCAACTCATCCACGCGTGGGCTCAGGTCAACACCGACCACGCGTGCGCCCCGAGCCGCAAAGTGGTGCGCCACGCTATAGCCGATGCCGCTCGCGGCGCCAGTGACAACAACGATGCTGCCATTGAACGATTGATTCATGCTTGCGCCTCATATTCCTTGATAGCCTGCACTTTGGCTTCCGATGGGCTGGATGGATCGAATCGGTACCCTAGCCACTCCCTTGTAAGGCGCCGCGCGAGCTCAAGTCCGATGACCCGCTGTCCGATGCACAACACTTGTGCGTCGTTGGACAACACACTGCGTTCCACGGAATATGAATCGTGCGCGGTAACGGCGCGCACGCCCGGCACTTTGTTGGCGGCGATCGCGACGCCGAGGCCGGTTCCGCAAAGCAGTAGAGCACGATCGACCTCCCCGGCCGCCACCAGCCGGGCCGCGGTGACAGCGATGTGTGGGTAGTCCGTGTGCTCGTCCCGGATTACGCCGACGTCGATGACTGACGTCACGCGCGAGTCTGCCTCCAGGTCCGCTTTCAGCACTTCCTTGTAGTCGAGAGCAGCATCGTCGCAGCCGATCACGACACGCAGACTTTTCTCAGTCACGTTCATTTCCTTTCTTGGGGAACTAGAAGTTCACCGATGGTCGAGACGATCAGACTGAAGGACGTTGCGCCCGCGTCGGGCGTGCCGACGCTCCTTTCGGCCAGCGGCCGGGCGCGTCCTTTCTTTGGGCTCAGCCAAGTTGTTTCCGCTGCAGCCTCGCCCGCGGCAAGGGCGGCGCGGTGCCATGCCGTGGTCAAATCGCATCCGTCGTCAGATTGCTGGCGCAGGCTAGATGCGAAGGGCACGAGCGCGTCGACCAATGTTTTGTCGCCAAGTTCGGCACGCCCCAAACCAACGATGGCGTCGACGAATGCATCGACCGCATCCACCGCGTTCGAGAGTGTGTACTTTTCCCGATCGTCGCGGAGTGAACGTCCAGCGCTTTCCAGGCCGGCCCCCCACAGCACGCCCGAGGTGCCTCCCGCCGCGGCGGCCCACGCTCGCCCGGCCCGAATGAGCATCCACCCCGGACCGCCGTCGGCACCGGCATCGGCAGAACCGGCCGCCGCCGCGGCTCCCTTGAGCATGCCGCGGCCGTGGTCGCCATCGCCAGCGACCGCATCTATCCGACCCAGCTCTTCTTCATGCTCACGTAGCTCGGCCTCAACTGCATGCAATGCCGACGCCACAGCAGGCGAGAGCTGACGCGCAGCGTCAGACGCCCAGGGCATCTCGACGGCCGCGCTCGATTCGGCGACTAAATCAACGGGGCGTAGTGCCAGGAGGGTGCTGTGCTGTTTGCGGTACGCAGGCGTGTAGGCGTCTGCTTGCCACATTCTCTCCAGTTCACCATCGAGCCACATCAGTGTGAGCGAACATCCACCCATGTCCAGGCTGGTTACCAACTCGCCGACCTCGGGAGCGACCGGCTCAAGGCCTGCGGCGCGCAGTAGCGGCGCAATTTCGCTCCACAGCAGAAACAGCTCCTCGTATTTCGTCGTTCCGAGACCATTGACGATCACCGCTACCCGCGAGCTTCCCGTGCGGGGTCGCTCCTCAAGTAGAGGGGTGACCAGCATGGCTGCGAGGGCTCGCGCATCGGTCACGGCGATATCGCGGATGCCGGGCTCGCCGTGGATGCCCAGCCCGACGCCCATCTTCCCCTCGGGGACTGCAAAGAGAGGCCCACTGGCACCCGGCATCGTGCACCCGCTGAACGCCACGCCGAAGCTGCGGGTGGCGTCATTTGCAGCGCGCCCGATGCGTTCTACTTCGTCAATGTCCAGTCCTTGGGCGGCTGCCGCCCCTAGCGCTTTGAAAACAGCGAAGTCTCCCGCGATGCCACGCCGGCCGGTAGGGTCCGCGGCCGACGCGACATCGTCAGTAACCAACACGATTCGGGTATCGATCCCCTCACTTCGCAGACGCTCGGCGGCAATACCGAAGTTCATGACATCGCCCGCGTAGTTCCCAAACGTCAGGACCACGCCCCGACCCTGTTCGGCCGCTTTCGCGACCGAATAAACGTGTGCCGCTGAAGGAGAGGTGAAGACGTTTCCGACGACCGCCCCTGAGGCGAATCCCGGGCCAACGAGCCCGCAGAATGCCGGGTAGTGACCGGATCCGCCGCCGACGATAACGACGACGATCGGTTCGCCGCTGCGGAACCCGACCGTACCCCCGGGAACACCCACCAAACGGTCCGAGTACAGGTCCAGGAAACCTGCGAATTGGTCGTCGGCGAAATCGGCCGGGTCGTTGTAGATGACAGTCATCAGCTGCTCACCTCTTCCAACTTCTGCTGGCTACTTCTGACCGGGAAGGCCTTCGTAGGCGATATCGCCGGACTTCAGGTTCTTGTCGATCAGCGCGGGGAGCTGCTTCAGAAACACCGAATTGTCGGTAACAACGTTCTTGATCGCGCTGTCCACGTTGTCCGAAGTGATCGCAGGCATGGTGTACACCAGGTTCGTGTTGACCTTTTGCTTCTTGACGATGCGCTCTGCCACGGCTAGGCCTGTAGCCAGTTCGACGGTTCCATGCTGCAGGGAGGTGCCAATCATCTGGCCCGATTTCACAGCGTTCAATCCGTCTTGGATTCCATCAATGCCGACGACCTTGACGCCGGTGAGTTTGCCCTGTTTCAGCGCCTGCAATGCACCGATTGCCATGTCATCGTTCTCGGAAATAACGCCATTGATCTGACTCCCGAAGGCCGACACCCAGTTGCTCATCTTGTTTACCGCTTGGTCGCGATCCCAGTTCGCTGTGTCTTTGGCAAGCACCTTGATGTCTGGGTTCTTCGCGAGAACGTTGTCGATTCCTTGCCCTCGGTTGATTTCAGGTGAACTCCCGAGTGGTCCCTGCAGAATGACGACGTTGCCCTTTCCGCCGAGTGCCTTCACCATCATGGTGGCTTCTTGTTCACCTGCTGCAACGTCGTCAGGCTGAACGTTTGCGTCGAGCTTCGCGCTGGAAAGTGCCGTGTTGACTGCGATTACGGGGATGTGAGCGGCCTTAGCGGCCGCGACCTGAGGCTGCAACGAGTCGGCTTGAACCGGAACGATGATGATCGCATCGACATGCTGATTGACGAACTGGTTAACCTGGTTCGCCTGCGTCGATACGTCGTTGTTGGCCGAGTTCCACTCCAGTGTGATGTTGTTGGCCTTCGCGTAGGCTTCCATGCCTTGTTTACCTTGCGTGATGAACGACGACATGTCGTACACCGAAACGCCGACCGTGACCGTCTTGGACCCTGCCGTCGGGTCCCCAGCCCCGCACCCGGAGAGTATGAGGGATGAGCCGATCGCGACGATCGCGGCAACGGCGCCGAGTGTGTGCTTTTTCATATGCCTTTTCCTGTTCTTCTTTCTTGGTTGCGGTGAAGAGAAACTCGTTAAATCGGTGCAGAGCGGACCGGGTCAGCGTCGATGTCGGCTGGCCCACACATCAACTCCGACGGCGGCGACGATGATCGCGCCTTTGATGACGTCCTGCCAATAGGCAGGAACCAATTGCAGGTCAAGGCCGTTGTTGATCGTTTGAATCAGCAGGAGGCCAATGACTGTGCCCCAGATCGTGCCGCGACCCCCCATGAGGCTGGCGCCGCCGATAACGACCGCGGCGATAGCATCCAGCTCGTAGCCGCTACCCAAGTTGGGGGCACCCGTGATAACGCGGGAGGAAAGCATCAAACCGGAGATCCCGGCCAAAACGCCGCTGATCGCATACACACTGAACAAGGTGCGACGGGAACGGACGCCGGCAATTTCTGCGGCCAACCGATTGCCGCCAATTGCGTAAATGCGAAGGCCGTATGCTGTGCGCTGCATCAAAAATGCAAAGACAAGAATTGCGACGATCATCAAGATCACTGGGATGGTGATGCCGAAGATCTCAGTATTCGCATAGCCACCATAGCTAGCGCTCAAACCGTTGATAGGAGCACCGTTGCCGATCGCATACGCAAGACCGGAGGCAAGGGTGAGCATGCCGAGCGTCGCGATGAATGGCGGCACATTCAGCCAGCTGATGACGATACCGTTGACAGCTCCCGCCAAAAATCCGACGACCAATGCCGCTGCCAACGGAATGAATAGATTGTGGCCAATATTTTGGTCAGCCCACGCGGCGGACATTGCACTGAGTGCGATGATGCTGCCCGGAGATAGGTCAATGCCTGCTGTGAGGATGACGAGCGTCTGCCCCAGCGCGATGAGTGCAAATGGTGCCGCAGCGATCAGGATCGTTGCGAGGTTGTCCGCAGTGGCGAAACGCGCGCTCCGGTAAGCGAAATACGCAATGATCAAGATCATCACGAGCACCATGATGTGGCGAATCACGAAATTGCTGATTCTCGGGCGCAGGGCTCCGATTCTGGCAGCGGCGGGTGATGTAGTTGATGTGGTCAACGGTTTGTCTCCTTTGACGATGCGGGCAAGGATTCAGATGCGTCCGCGAGCTGTCCGGATGCGAGGCGGAAGATCGTGTCGGACGCGGTCGGTTTGGCTAGCTGCGCCGCGGAAAGTTCGCCGACGACTCCCTTGCCGCGCATGATCAGGGCGCGGTGCGACAAGTTGAGGATCTCGGGCAGGTCACTGGATGCCATGACCACCGCCATTCCCGAGGCGGACAGTTCGGTCACGATCCGGTAGATTTCACTTCTCGCGCCAATGTCCACACCACGAGTCGGCTCGTCGAGCAGGAGCACATCAACTCGGCCTGTCAGCCAGCGCCCCAAAACAACCTTTTGTTGATTGCCACCAGACAGATGTTCTAGGCGCTGCCCGAGGCCATCACTCTTCAGACGCATCGATTTCATCGCCTCACCGATTTCGGTGCGCCTCCGCCGCCCGCGGAGGACACCGAATCGTATGAACGCGGCCACACGCGGCAGCGTTGCATTGTCAAGCACACTCATCGACAGCACAGCGCCGGCACCTTTGCGGTCTTCAGGCACGAACGCCACATGTTGCGCGATCGTCGCACCCGGATTCGCCTGCCTCAGCCGTTTGCCCGAGACAAAGACCGAACCGGAGACTGGCTTACGGATGCCGTAGATCGTTTCGATGAGTTCAGAACGCCCGGCTCCGACGAGACCGGCAAGTCCCAGGACCTCCCCTTTGCGTACTCGAAACGAGATGGGTGCCGCACCCTGCTCGATCACGAGGTCGGACGCCTCCAGCACAATGTCGTCCGCCGCCGGCGGCAGCACAGGGAATAGTTGATCCAGTTCCCGCCCGATCATCGCTGTCACGATTTCGTCATCAGTAATGTCTTCTAGAGCGCTGTCCACGATCAACGTGCCGTCTCGCAACACCACAACCCGGTCGCCCATGGCCCTGATCTCTTCCATCTTGTGCGTCGTCACGAGGACAGCAACGCCCTTATCCCGCAATGCGCGCACCACGCTCGCGAGATGCGCGACTTCACGCGCAGCGATCGCGCTGGTCGGTTCATCGAGCAGGAGCACTCGGGCACCGCGATTGGTCGCCTTGATAATCTCGATGATCTGCCGCACCCCAATCGGAAGCGTCACCATGCGCGTCAGCGGGTTGATGTCCAAGCCGAAATCGGAAAGCTGCTCACGCGCAACACGGATCATGCCGCGACGGTCCAGCGTGCCCAGGGCGGCGCGCTTCTCTCGTCCAACGAAGAGGTTCTCGTAGACCGAGAGATCCGGAATGGACGCCAGTTCTTGCGGGACGATCGCAACGCCAAGTTCCATCGCCGCACGGGTGCTGCCAGCGCTGAGTTCTGCACCTCGAACATGCACAGTTCCTTCGTCTGGACGGTACTGGCCCGATGCGATCTTCATCAGCGTCGACTTCCCTGCCCCGTTCTCGCCGGCGAGAGCTGTCACCGTCCCGGGTTCGAGTCGCAGGTCGACACCATTGAGCACGGGCACTCCGCCGAAGGACTTGCGCACCCCTGTACAGGTCAGCATTGCCACATCGGTTGCGGGTGCGTCAGGCATGCCTTGTCCTTTGCTCAGTGTCATTCGATGTGGTTGCGTGGCAGGACCAGTATGAACATCATGTTCTCATCCGTGCAAGTAGTTTGCTCATTTGAGCGCATTAGTGTTTAGTGCAAGTGCTATGCTCAAATGCTGAGGAAGGCTTCGATGACGCAACACCCAGGCCCGGCACGGCAGGTTCAGATTGCACAAATCGCAACTGAGTACTACCTGAATGGGCGCACCCGTATCGAGATCGCCGAGCAGACTGGACTCAGCCGATTCAAGATCGCGCGGCTTCTCGAAGAGGCTGCAGAGACTGGGATTGTGCGCTTCGAGATCGCCAGTACGACCGGCGTCGATCTCGGCCTGTCGATCCGATTGAAGGAACGATTCGGTCTCGACCACGCCGTCGTCGCCTCTGTTCCGATCGAGTCCGAAGAAAGAATCCAGAACGCGCTAGGCGCGACTGCAGCGGCACTGCTATCGGAGATTCTCAGCGAGGACGACGTGCTTGGTCTCACCTCTGGGCGCACACTGAACGCGATGGCCCACGCGATGCACGAACTTCCTTGCCGAAGCGTCGTGCAACTCGCCGGGATCGCTGGCCCTATACAGCAAAGCGGGCTGGAAGTGATTCGGCGAGTCAGTGCCTTCGACGGCGTGCGCCCGTGGCCTATTTACGCTTCGCTAGTCATGAGTGACGCGCAGGCTGCCGCTGGGACCCGACGCCAGCCGGACGTGAAGCAAGCCTTTGATCAATTCCGTCGAGTGACGATCGCAGTCGGCTCGGTCGGTTCGTGGGTGCCGCGCAACTCGCTGATGATTGAGAACCCGGCGCTTTCGGAAGCCGACCGACGAAACATCCTCACGAAGGGTGTTGTCGCCGAATTGGCGTCGACCCTGGTTACCGATGCCGGCAAGATCATCCATGACCTCGACGACCGGTGTATCGCAATCTCTGAGCAACAAATCCGAGCTATCCCAACACGGATCGCGGTCGCCGGCGGCCCACTCAAAACCAGGGCCATCCGTGCCGTCCTGACCGCGGGACTCGTTAGTGGCCTGGTAACCGATGGCGCAACGGCCGAGCGCCTCCTGGCTTCGTAACAGCAATGGCACGCACCCGCCCCGTTGCAGGCGTTGATTCCTCCACACAGAGTTGCAAGTACATCATTGTCGATTCCCGCAGTGGCGAACTTCTACATTCGAGCGCTCTGCCGCATCCAGATGGCACGGCAATTGACCCGGCGCGATGGTGGGAAGCGTTACATGGCGTCGGTGCCGCAACCGGCAATGACGTGCGTGGACTATCCGTAGCAGCGCAGCAACAAACTACTATTTTTCTCGATGAGCGCGGCGCGTCTGTGCACGATGCCATTCTCTGGAACGACAGCCGTGCCGCATCGCAGGGGCTCGCGCTACGTGCAGAGTGGGGCGAGTCGCGATGGCTCAGAACCTTTGGCCTTCTGCCCGGCGCTGCACACCCTGTATCGAAGCTGAAGTGGCTGCGAGAGCATTCGCCGGAGGCCGCGGACCAGGTCGCGCAAGTGTTGATGCCTCACGACTGGCTCACCTGGCGGCTTCTGGGCGGCACGCATTCTGGCTATGAGCCAACCACGGATCGATCCGAGGCATCCGGAACTGGGTACTGGTCAGTCGTGGAACGCAGCTACCGAGAGGACATCATGCGCCTCGCCTTCGGTCGTACATTCCGGGCCCCGCGCGTCCTGCAGCCGGAGGAGGCAGCGGGCACCATGCCCAACGGAACGGTACTCGCCGCCGGGTGCGGCGACAACGCAGCAACGCACCTCGGCCTCGATTCGCAAGTCGGCGAGGCTGTGGTGTCGATTGGCACGAGTCTGACTGTCTCGACATTGTCGCGCTCGCCTCTGTACGATCGCCGCGGGCACATCGAGAACATGGCTGACGCCACTGGGCGGTATCTTCCGATAATCGTGTCTTTGAACGGTGCGCGAACACTATCCTCGGTCGCACGCATGTTGCGCATCGATCTTAACGAACTCGATCTGTTAGCAGCCGCGGGCGCACCAGACGCCGATGGTATTACGTTCACACCCTATCTGGACGGAGAGCGCACACCACTTCTACCGAATGCGAAAGGAGCACTACTTGGTCTCACGCGTACGGCGCTCACTGCCGAGAACATCGCACGCGCAGCCGTCCTGGGTGTGGCCTGCGCGGTCGCCGACGCGATCGAAACGTTCGAGGAAGCAGAAGCATTCGTGCACACCATCACGGCGGTCGGTGGCGGGTCGCGGTCGATTGCGCTTCGCCAAGCGATTGCGGATTTGACCGGGCGCCCGGTGGCTTGGCCTGAACCTGCAGAATATGCGGCTCGCGGCGCGGCACGACAAGCCGCTTGGGCCGTTGACGGCGAGCTTCCCATCTGGGCAAGGCCCTCCCGTAGTGAAACCACGCCGTTGCAGTCCGCGAGCTGGGCAACGGACCTGAGACATCGCTACCGCGTGGCAGCCGAGCGAGCCCTCAGCACAAGTCCGCTAGGAACATGACAGCGATCCGACTTGATGGCACATTGATCAGCACCGCGTCGGGCCAAGTGACTCGGATCTCCATCCGAACCTGACCGTGTTCGTCGACGCCGCGGCCGTACCGGCGCTCTCGCACCCGACAACTTCCGCGGGACCATGCGCAACCAGATCGTCGGGATGCAGCCCGTGCGCGCCAGTGGTCGCCGGGTCCAGCCGGACGATTGCATTGCTCGAAACCGCAGTAGCGCCACCCTGCAAAGAAGTGATCGACGAGATTGCAACCCGACGTGTCGACTGTGTGAGTCGGCACGACCGTCCCTACTCCCTAACCGCCCCCTTCTGCCCCCGGTACCACGCCGCAGTCCCCCGCAGCCCGTCCTCCAACCCGATCTGCGCTCTCCACCCTTCCCCCGCCAACTTCGACACATCCAACAGTGCGTTCGTCAAGTTTTTGAGACAGTCTGTTGTGTTTTCCTTCTTGGTTACGCGGCCACGGCGTGGTAGCGGGTTTGGTGTGCGTTTCGGGCCATCACCGGTGGGATACCGCCGGCTCGTGCGTGCGGTCGGCGACGGTTGTACCAGGTCTCGATGTAGTCCATCACCGCGGTGCGCACATGCATCCGGGTCGGCCATGAGCGCTGGTAGAACATCTCGGTCTTTTAAAATGGGAGAAGAACGACTCGGCGACCGCGTTATCCCAACACACGCCGACCTCACCCATCGACTGGGTGATCCGGTTACCGGCGCACCAGTCCTGGAAGGCGCTCGAGGTGTACTGGGCGCCGCGATCGGAGTGGAACACGGCCCCGGCCCGATCCAGCCGGCCGTGGTCACGGGCCATGGCCAACGCGTCGATCACCAGCTGGGTGCGCATATGATCGGCCATCGACCAGCCGATGATCTCCCCGTTGAACAAGTCGATCACCGTCGCCAGATACAGCCAGCCCTCCCCGGTACGCAAATACGTGATATCCCCGCAGAGGCGCTGCCCCGGCGCGACCGCGGTGAAGGACCGCTTCCCGTTCTCATCGAGCATGTGATTGTGGATGTGCGCCGTCCGGGCGTGCGGATCCTGCCTGGTCGTCTTCTTCCACGCCCGCAGCCGGATCGCTTTCACACCGAGCTCACGCATGATCGCCCCGACGGTCGCGGCGGCCACCCGGATGCCCTCCAGGGCCAGCAGCCGCCGGATCTGGTCCCGCCCGGCCTTGCCGCCGATATCCTTGAACACGCGGGCCACGTGCCCGGCCAGCTCCTGATGGCGTGCCGCCCGCGGGGAGGGGCCAGACGGTTTGACCCACCGGTAGAACGACGCCCTGGACACGTTCAATCTCGTGCACATCCAGGTGATCGGATAGTTCGCCTTCTCCGCGGCGATGAACGCGAACACGTCCTCTACCGTTGCTTCGCGGCGAAGAAGGCGCTGACTTTTCTAAAGGAACTCAACCTCACGCTTCAGCTCCGCGTTCTCGGCCTGCACCGCCTGGAACTTGGCCCACTCGACCGGGCCGCGCTCTTCCCGCCCGGCCTCGGGATGATCTGCCCGCCAGTCGCGCACCCAGTTGCCCAGCGTGCCCTCGTTGATTCCCAGATCGACCGCGCACTGCGCGATCGGCCGGCCCGAAGCGATCACCAACTCGACAGCGTCGGCCCTGAACTGCGGCGTGTACTTCTTCCGATCGGTCATTTGAAACAGATCCTCCTAACGACTGTCTCAACAAACCATACGGGCGCACCCGCCCTGGAGAAATTAACCCCCGGACCATACAAATTTGTCGGCATCGCCGAAATCCACGGCAACCCATATGCCGCCGCACCGCCTGCACCTGCATGATCCCCGCGATCTTCGCAATCGCACACGCATCATTCGTCGGCTCCAAATTACCGGTCAACAACGCATCCTCACGAATCGGCTGCACCGCGCACTTCAGGTAAATACACGACGACCCCAAAAACAGCAACGGCTCAGCACCCGTCGCAACGGCCGCATCCAGCACGTTCACCTAGATCTGCAGGTTCTCCGAAATGAAATCCGCCGGGTACGTGTTGTTCGCCAAAATCCCGCCGACCTTCGCCGCCGCCACAATCACATACCGCGGCCTCACCTGCGCGAAGAACGCGAACACGCTCGCCCGATCCTTCAAATCAAGCTCCGCGGATGCCTTCCCCACCAACCCCGTAAACCCCTCAGCCTCCAGCCGCCGCCAGATCGCAGAACCGACAAGACCACGACGACCGACAATACGGATCCGACGTGTGCCGGCACCGGATGTACCCGGCCGACCTGCGCTCGTGCTCACTCCCGGGTTGCCCCGCAACGCTAGCGCTCCTTAACGTAGCGATCGACGAGCCGGTCCCCGGTCACGACCTGACACTCGGGAAAGAGGTCATCCTCGGACGGAAAAACCGACCGTCGAAGTAGACGAGGCAGGCGGCCGATAGTAGAGGGAGACCGAAAGGAGCCGCTAATGGCTAACGAAGAATGGAACGAGTGGCACCGGCAACAGTGGGAGCGCGACGACCGTGATGCATATCGCTGGGCAAACCTGAGCCCTAACGCGAAACCCCCCCACCTACCGACGTAGATGCGGCAAAGTAGTTTGATCAGCGAGATGCGACGCACTCGCTCCCACCGCACGAACTCAACTCCGAAAGCACGCGCTGGGTTGAACGCGACATGCGAGGAAAATGAGCTCTTCCTCCGCGACCTCGAGCATGTCGGCCTCGTCGATGTCCAGCCGATCGGTCGCGCCTATCGCTATTCACCAACCTGCGGGCACATCGTCAGGCCCATGAGCAGCCAGCTACTCAAGATGCCTGCGGTCCTCGACTCGGAACCCAAAGACTTCGTCGTCAATTTCTTCGGCGACCACGCGCGGCGCACCAACCCTTACGGCCCGTTCGCCAAGGACGCCGCAATCACGGGCTACGACCTGGATCTCCTCGTCATGAGGCGGCAAGATACACTCACCGAGGAACGCGCACAGCTGGTCGATGCCGCAACCGATCAAGTACGGCGCCGCACAGGCAACTCGGCGCAGTTCCTTACCGCCCCCGTCGAACTCGATTCTCTCATCGACAATGATTATCCACTGAGCGAATCGCTACGCACCGATGGGCGAGCGCTCACCGAGGGCACGGATGACTGAGCCATCCTGACGGGCACGGGATGACAATATGCAAATCGCTCACTTCGAACGTCCGAACCGAGCAGCGACCTCGGTCAGGACGTCTTCTCGCCCGGCGTACACCCCGTCGGCGCGCGGCCAGTGGGTGATTACGTCGGTGAAGCCGAGCTCGGTGGCTCGGCCGACGGCATCCGTGAAGCTGTCCACGCTTTCGAGGGCGAATTGCGGCGAGGCATCCAGGCTCAGATAGCGGTCGATGCTCTGTGGTGCGCGGCCCGCGTTCGCGAACGTCTCGTCGAGACGGGCGGACAGTTCGGCAACACTCCGCCACCAGGCGTCGAGGGAGTCGGATTGCCGGCCGAGCGTCACCCAGCCGTCGCCGAGTTCGGCGACCAGTTTCAAGCCTTTCGGCCCGTCGGCGGCGATGACGAACGGCATCCGCGGAAGCTGTGCAGGTTCGCCGACCATGCGCGCTTGGTGCGCGGTAAACCACTGACCGTCGAAACTGATCCCGCCGGAGCCGGGCTGCTCGAAGCGCAACAGCGTGTCTAGGCCGCGCACGAATTCGACGAAGCGTTCGTGCCGTTGCCGCGGCGTCAACTCCGGATAGCCGAGCACGTCTGCGTCGAAGCCGGTGCCGCCGGAGCCGACACCGAGCAGAAACCGGCCGCCGGACACGTCATCAACGGTCGCGAGATCCTTGGCGAATGGCACCGGATGCCGAAAGTTCGGCGACGTCACGAACGTGCCGAGCCGGATCGTCGAGGTGACGGATGCCGCGGCCGTCAGCGTCGGAATCGTCGCGCCCCAGCGCTGATCGGCCAAACTCTGCCACGACAGATGATCGTAGGTCCAGGCATGATCGAAACCGAGCCTTTCCGCGCCCTGCCACGTGCGCTGCGCCTCACTCCAGGGTGCCTGCGGCAGGATGACGATTCCGTGTCTCATGCGCCCACTCCAGACCGCGCTAGAACGCCAACCCCAGGACGCTGGCGGCCCCGTAATCGCGGGCATCGATTGCTCGGATCGGAGCGATGCAACTTCGGAATCATCGTGCGGCGCCTCCCTTACACCACTGCCGCTTCGGCGTGCTTGGTGCTCTGTGCAGTTGTGAACGCGTTGAGGAGGCGTGCTGTATCGGCCATCTGCTCATTCCACACAGCACGAACGATGTCAATGCGCGACATTTCGCCCTGCAGTTCTCCCAAGTAGGCCGCAACACCCGCAAACCCATCGGATGCCTCTTCGTGCAGCGCGATCATTCGGAGCGCGAGCTTGGCCTGTTCTCCATACACGGGGATTTGAGGCCCTCGCGGTGAAGCCAGACCGATGTAGTACAGCTTTTCCAATCCTTTCGGGATAATGCCGCCGGCAAAGCGTAACGGAACGCCGTGTCGACGTTCGACGAGCTCGTCGGCAAGGAACGGCAGAGTCGGCTTAAATCCGGTCGCCCACAATATGGTGTCGTACTCACCATCTGTGCCATCGCTGAAGAAGACCCGACGACCGACAATGTGATCGAGGCCTGGGCGAATCGCGATGCGCCCGTGCTGCACCCAGTAGTGCAGCAGGCTGTTGACGGTTGTGCTGCCCTCCTCGGACCGATCGCGCGTAGGCTCTGGCATGCCCGGATAGTCCTTCCAGTCTCCGAGCGTTACGCGAGAGAGCAGACGGGCGATCATGTCCCGTTCGTCGGCGGGAAACTGGCTCAGCCAGGGGATATCCGACCGCGGAACTCCGAAATAGGATTTCGCCTGAAAGTAGGTGCCCGTGCGGATCACGATATCCACCTCGTACCGATGCTGAGCAGCATCGGCCGCCAGGTCACAACCGGAGTTGCCGGCTCCGACCACAAGGACCCGAGTCCCTTCGACATCGTCGGTGTTGTGGTATGAACCTGAATGGATCTGCTTGCCAGTGAAGTCGGCGGATATGCGCGGGATGTTCTGATCCCAAAGATGCCCATTGGCGATGAGCACGCCATCATAGTTGATGCTCTCACCGGTGTCCAAGGTGACGGTCCATCCGGCGGACCCAACTGGACCATCCGTGACAATCGGCACCACAGATGCGACCGCAGTATCGAATCGGATGGCCTCGTAGAGCGCGTGGTGACGGGCGTAAGACTCAATGTACGTGCGCACCTGATCGCGACGCGGAAAGTGCGCGTAGTCGGCCGGCATCGGAAAGTTCTCGAAGTAGGTCGTGTCTCTCGAGGTAATCAGGTGCAAAGCGTCGTAATCGGTGTGCCAGTGACCGCCTACTCGATCGGTCTTCTCATAGCAGTCAGCGTTGAACCCAGCCTGCAGCAGCTGCTGCAATGCTGATACGCCGGCGGCGCCGGCGCCGATGACGCAATAGCGGGTCATGTCGTGTCCTTTGGATCGGTGCGTGTGGTGGTGTGGAGCTATTAACGACGCTAATGAGGCGGCTACAAAAGGTAAATGTTAAGTTTCTGACGGCAGATAAAGGTTTTGCCAATACAAGGCGCACGCTGTCGTTGCAATGTCAGAATGCGCCGCGGGCAAGCCTGTGTTCAGCGAAGACGGACAGCCAAGTCGCCGGCACGGCGATGAGAACGTAGATCAGGCCTGTGACGGCGTACACCTGCAGGTACTGGAAGTTCACGGCGCTGACCTGATAGGCCTGACTCATCAACTCGGCCACTGCGATCGTGTATGCGAGCGAGGTGCCCTGAAACGACTGGATGGCCAGGCCCATCAGTGGCGGTATCGACGCGCGCAGGCCCTGCGGCAGCACGATCCGGCCGAACGTGCCTCCCCAGCGGAGGCCGAGCGCTGCGGCCGCTTCGTGCTGGCCAACAGGAACCGAGCGAATGCCCGCACGGATCATCTCGGAGGAGTACGCCGCAACGGTGAAGGTGAGACCGATCGCGGCGGCAGTGAAACTCTCGAAGAGCAGCCCGATCGCGGGAAGCCCATAGTAGACGATGTAGAGGACTACGAGCGAAGGAATGCCGCGGCCGATCTCGACGAGAACGAGCACCGGCCAGCGTATCCAGGGGTTCTCCGATGCCACGCCAACCGCGAATACCAGACCGACGATGAAGCCGAAGAAGACGGATATGACAGTCAGTTGCAGGCTGACGATCAGCCCCTGGCCCAGCTGAGGAAGATAGCTTGCGATATCCATCAGCGGGCCCTCGACATTTTCGAGTCAAGTCGCCGGGCAACGATTGCCAAGGGCACGCTCACGACGATGTAGACGCCAGCCGCGGTCAAGAACGGGGTCAGACCGTCGCTTCCGGAGTGTTGGCGTGAATAGATGGTGGCGGCACCAACCATTTCCAGAACGCCGATCGTCGAGGCGATCGAGGAGTCCTTCAGCAAGGCCAACAGATAGGTCGTCAAGGATGGCATTGCTGTCTGCAGCGCCTGCGGAGCGAGAATGCGGCGAAAGATGGTCGGGCCGCCGAGCCCGAGCGCCTGCGCGGCTTCCGACTGCCCGCGGGGCAGGGTCGTGAAGCTGCCGCGGTAGATTTCGGCGAGATATGCACAGGAGATGAGGCCGAGGCCGACGATTGCGGCAGCGAGTGAACTGAACCGGAAGGCACCGATCGCGATGCCGAAGTAGATGAGGAACAGCCAAACGATGATCGGCACACCGCGAATGAGGTCGACGATCAGGCGAAAGGAAAGGCGCACGATCCGATGCTTGGAGCGCAAACCCAACATGAGCGGTATGCCACCCAGCAGTCCAATCGCGAACGCTGCGGCCGTTACCAAGAGCGTCAGTGGAAGGCCGACGATGACGGCCAGAAATACTTGCATGTCATCGACCTAGAACAGCGCTCAAGAATCGTCGGGTGCGTTCCTGTTGCGGGTTCGCCAGAATCTCAGCTGGGTTGCCTTCCTCGATCAAATGCGAGTCGGCCATCACAACAAGGTGATCCGCGACATCACGGGCAAACTGCATCTCGTGAGTGACGACGATCATTGTCATCCCGCCCTCCGCCAGTTCGCGCATCACGGCGAGCACCTCCACTCCCACCTCGGGATCGAGCGCGCTGGTCGGTTCGTCGAACAGCATGGCGCGCGGATTCAGCGCTAGTGCCCGCACAATGGCGATGCGCTGCTGCTGACCTCCTGAGCACTGCGCCGGATGCTGAAGGGCTTTGTCTTTCAACCCGACGCGCTCGAGCAGAGTGAGCGCGCGGGCTTCCGCCTCTTCTTTGCTGATGCCGAGGATCTTCTGTTGCGGAAACGTAACGTTGCGCAGCACAGTGAAATGCGGGAAGAGATTGAAGGATTGGAAGACCATTCCAACCTGGCGACGCAAGGCGAGGAGGTCACGCTCCGACACCCTTGTTCCCGCATCAACGCTCTGCGCTCCAATGGTGATCGTTCCCTTGTCTGGCTTTTCGAGAAGGTTCACGCACCGCAGCAGTGTGCTCTTGCCCGATCCAGACGGCCCAATCAAAGCCGTGACACTGCCCGGCTTGACTCTGATGGAGATGTCGTCGAGGACCAGATTCGTGCCGAAGCTTTTGGAAAGGTGCGAGATTGTCACACCAGCGTGATTGACTTTGTTGGATTCGGTAATCAGCTGTGCATTCATAGCCCCTCCCGGGGTAATGAGCCTGCGGCGTCATGCCGCAGGCTCGACGGGCCCGCTAGCGCAGGGATTTCGCCGCCACATCGGCAGGGACAACCAACGACGCGGAAAGGCCGTGGGCCGTGAGGATCTTCGCAAGCGTGCCGTCTTTGCGGTACTGATCGATGAGCTTGCTGAGCGCATCGTTCAGGGCCTTATTGCTCTTATTGATCGGGAACGCGGTGATGGGGCGGTCGATCGTGATCGCGATTCGCGGATCTTTCTTGGCGATCTCGACTTTGAAGTCTGTTCCCTTGTATGCGTCCACGGCGACGGCGTACCCGTCGAGGCCTGCCTGAATACGGCCTGCCTGCAAATCCTGTTTGATCTCGACGGTGCCGGGGTATGACTTCAAGTTGTCGCCGAGAACCTTCGTCATATCGCCCTGCCACGAGAATCCGGTGGCGCTGCCGACTGCGCCAATCGATTCGAGGCCCTTCACGGTGTCAATCCCCGACTTGGAGATGATTGCCATTTCGTCGTAGTCGATTGGCGAGGTGAAACCGACCTGCTGAGCGCGTGCCGGAGTGACATACCAGCCTCCGGTGATGAGATCGGCACGCTTCTGATTGTTGATCATCGCGATGCCGTTGCCATACGTGACGGGTATGTATGAGACCGGAAGACACTCAGCAGCCGCGAGCTTGTTCACAATGTCAATCTCGTAGCCGGATGCCTTGTTGCCGTTGAGCACGGTATATGGCGGGTTCTGTGGGACTCCGACGGTGAGCACACCTGCTGTGTACGTTGTCAAGCCGGGATCTGCAGGCGTACAGCCCGCCGCGGCGGCTGTGGTGCTGGCGTCGGAGGACGTCGTTGCGCAACCAGCCAGCGCAAGAGCGGAAATGCTGAGCAACGCTGCTGCACGAACCGCGCGCTGTATGACGATGTTTTTGGTCATTGTTTCGCTTTCTGGGTAATGAGTTGTCGATCGGATGATGTTCAGTATTGAAGATTCAAACGGCGGTCAGCCCACCGTCGATGGTGTAGACCGAGCCCGTGATGAACGAAGCGGCGGGAGAGGCGAGAAAGTCGATTAGGGGTGAGATTTCGTCTGGATGCGCTCGTCGCCCGAGCGGCGCTGACGCGCTTGTTCCGCCATCCGGCTCCTCATCATTCATCGCCGTGGCCACACCGCCAGGGCAGATCGTGTTGACCCTCACAAGTGGTGCAAACTCAACAGCGGCTACTCGCCCGAGCGCGATCACTGCCGCCTTTGAGGACGCGTACGCCGCGTAACCGTCCGACCCACGCAGCGCCGCGGTGGACGACACGTTGATGATTGAGCCTCCCCCGGCGTCTGCGATAACGGGACCGAAAGCGCGAATGCCAAGGAACGCTCCATGTACGTTCACTCGTTCATGCAAGGTCCACGCATCCAGCGTCGTGTCGACGATCATGTTGTACTTGAGAATTCCCGCGTTATTGACGAGAGTGCGTACACGTGCCTTGGTCACCGCAAGTTCATCGACGAGGGCAGCCCACGAGCGTTCATCCGTAACGTCCAAGTGCCGATAGTCCGCCTCGGCGCCAGAAGAACGCAATACCGCGGTGGTCTTCTCTCCTTCGTCGTCGAGAACATCCGTCAGGATGACGCGGGTGCCGAGGTGCGCAAGACGCGCCGCGTGCGCGGCCCCCTGACCACGAGCCGCACCGGTAACGATGACAGTGTCTTTGCGACTCATCGCATCACGTCCCCTCCGGCGAGCACGATCGTCTCACCGGTCATGAATGCGACTTTGGACCGGGACGACAACGTCAAGACCCATTCTGCGATTTCCTCCGGCTGCGCGACGCGACCCAACGGGATGCCCGCGGCTGCGGCGGCCATCCGCTCGGTTGCGGCGTTACCGGGCGTGGCAACCCAACCGGGTGCAATACCGTTCACGCGGATGCCTGCTGGAGCCAATTCCAGCGCCAGCGATTTGGTGAGCATGACGACCGCGGCCTTGGACGCCCCGTACAGGAGCTGCCCTGGAGAGACGGTGAAAGCATCCACCGATGCGAAATTGACGATGGCCGAGCCGTCAAGCATTCGAGGCCGCGCGGCCGCGGTCACATTAAGGATGCCAAGCACATTGATGTCGAAGATTCGCCGGTATGTGTCCTCGTCATAGCTGTCAAGCGTTGTCGGCGGGTAGACACCGGCAACATTCGCAACGGCGTCGATGTGTTCGCCCGGCGGCAGCAGCTGGTCGATGACGCGGGTCACGTCTTGGCGAGACCGAACGTCGGCCACACCGGCGAGGAACATGCTGGGTTCAATGTCGCCGACCACGGTCTGGACGATGTCGAGACCGACCACGCGCCATCCGTTGCGCAGAAAAACGCGAGCTGTGGCCAACCCCATTCCCGACGCAGCTCCTGTCACGATGACTGTGCCTGCAGTTCCCACCATTGCGATCTGACCTCCTGGTCTGGTACGTATCCCTAAGTGCACCAAGAAGCGGAAAGCAGGACAATACCTAATAGCGGATGGCAGGCATAGGTTAAACCTTACGTAAGAAAGGGATCGCACATGGCACTACCGACCATTCGGCAGCTTGAGTATTTCGTCACGGCCGCACGGGTCGGGACATTCGCGGGCGCAGCCGCGGAACACTTTATTGCACAGCCGAGCCTGTCTGAGCAGATCAGCACTCTTGAGCAGTCGCTCGGAGTCGTACTTTTCACCCGAACGTCGCGACGCCTTCTACTTACCGACGCCGGCAAGCAGTTACTCCCGCTGACGCAGCGCACGCTCGCGAGTGCCCGCGAGCTCTCCGAACACGGCAAGCGCCTACGGACATTGGAGGAAGGCACCGTCTCGTTCGGCACGTTCAGTAGCGCTCACCTGTATTTGCTCACCGACCTGATCCGCGACTTTCACAACCTGTACCCTTCTGTGCGCATTCGGGTGACCGGGCTCAATTCCTCCGATGTTGCCGATGCGGTGCGTGCTGGCGACATCGAGGCCGGCCTCGTGCAGTTGCCAATTGATGACAGCGAACTCGACGTGACACCGTCAATCTTCAGTGACCAGGTGGTGTACGTATCGAACAATCCGGAGCACACCGCCAAACCGGTTAATGTCGCCACCCTGGCGAACTACCCGCTGATCCTCTCCGAGGCTCGATGGGCCAACGCCGACCCGTTGCGGGTGTCTCTGGCCCGACTGGCGCAACAGGAAGGCATCAGCCTGCAGCCGCTGATCGAGGTGGAGTTCCAAATCCATGTGCTCGATCTCGCCGCCGAAGGCGTCGGAAATTCTCTCGTGTCGTATCACGTGGGCCGGCCGTTGCTAGCCCAACGCGGCTTGACGTGGGCACCACTCGATCCGCCTATCATCGAGCACTACGCATTCATCACACGCCACAACGGGGCGATTTCCCCGGCCACCGCACAGTTCATGCGTCTGGCCGGCCAGGCCCTGCAGAAGCTCGCCAAGCAGGTGGAGACGGGCGAAACCACCATCTGATTCGCGCTGGTCCGCTGCTTCCTGTCGGCATCACTCACACGACGCTTCAAGTCAAGCTGCGCAGGTGTCCTCCCGTAGCCGTGCCGCCCTCGCCGGGCCGCCCTAGCCGTGCAGTCGTCGCCTTCGAGTTCCGGCGATTACTCGCCCGGCTTCGTCGCGGCTAAGGTCGTGTATCGCGCCGGTGGTGCCGGGGGCTGACCAGATGCAAACCGACTGGGCCCAGGCGCGCACACGCTCGAACCCTGGTCAGCTTTCGCACCAACGTTCGAACGATTGTCGGTCGCGAAGGTACGGGCGTCGCCGACCTCGATTGCCACGTACGACGAGTATCCCGTTCCAAGCTTCTTCGGTGGTGAGCAGGCCCGTTCGTACGCAAAGCTTCAGGATATCCCAGGTGGTATATGTAGGAATGCCAAGCAGGGTGGCTCGCAGCGCGGCTGCCTCGTCGTCTGTCACGAACATCGCGTTGATTTGACGATTGTTTATGATGGTGAGCGTTTCTGCTTCGCCAAGGTGTTTGGTCTTCGGATCCCCCGGGGCTGCGAAGGTTCCCCGAAGTGCCAGCGCATCGATCCGTTCCTTCCGGTCGCGCAGATACAGCGGCTCCCCGAATATCTCGCGGGCGAGCCCCATTGACTCTTGGCCCGGTTTGCGCGCACCGAGGTCGCACTCGTGCGCGACGCTTGCACACCATGAACCGCGGTCGCGCACGACCAAACGCAAAGTTTCCATCCGGCCCATGAGGGCGAAATGCACGAGAACAGTAGTGTCAGGAAAGAACAGCGATGCCACGGTCGGGCGCTCAGGCTGGTAAAAAACCGAGCGCGTCCGCCAACGCGTTGACGTCACCCTCGGTCAGTCCCGGCTCGTCCACTTCGAGGGACTCCGGAGCAACACCCAGCATCCATGCCAACGTATCTTTCCTAACGCGACCTTCCGCGATCGCCCGCACGTGCGCCTCTTGCAGGGATAAAGGAAAACGACGCGCCGCGGCAGCATCCATGCGCCGCGTGATCTCGTCGATCGGGCCAGCCGGCGGTGCCCAATATCGTCGGAGCAGACCCTGAGTCTTCAACGACGCAAGCGCGTCTGCCAGCGCCGGAGTTACCGCTATTGTCAGCGCATCGAGCCGCGCACTCAGCGCGGCAGTAGAGATACCCCAGTCCCATACGAGGTCGGCTACATCCGATAGTTTGACGCGCTCCCAGTCGATAGACCGCACAACCTCTTCCGGCATGAGAAGCTCAGCCGCGAACTCATTTGCCGCGGATTCTTGCACCGCCGTCGAATGCTTATTTGATACTTCATGTCCCAGGGCGACATGTGCCACTTCATGAGCGAGCGAGAAGTTCTCGTAGAACCAATTCGGCGTCTCTCCGATAATGACCACCGTGCGCGATAGAAAGCGCAAGGTTGCGGCAGAAGGCAACCCATCGACACGCACCACATCCACGTTGAGATTGTTCTCAACCCGGTCCGCGAAATCGCGAACGAAGTCGGAACCTAAAAGGTCTCGGACCTGGCCAGCGGAAGAGGGCACGTTGGGTACCCTGTCGAGAAGTTCGACCTGATGGTACGCAAGCGTGACATCGTCGACGACGCTCTGTAGCCCATCCCAGTCAACGTGCCGGGCACCTGTGCGCTGGTCGAATGTGTGGCGGGCCACAACCAAGGGTTCGGACGGATCCCGCTCCCCTGTGATCAGCCAGTAAGTGGAGGCGTGCAAGAACTCGGAAAGGCGCGCGAGTTCCACGGCGGCGAACGCACGGTTGCCGCTCAGCGCGCGGGAGAAGCTATCGGCAGTCATCTCGATTTTCTCAGCGACCTCTCCCTGCTTGAGGTCTGCCGCCACCTCATGGAGGCGCGCGCGAACGCGTGCACCGATCTCTGCGTTCATACCAACACCCTAGCAAGATCTGTTGGGAAAATCCCAAGGAATAGTTCCTCTCTCCTATTGCTCAGGCGGGGCGCCATCCAGCCTTCCGCCGCAAGCTTCGACACATCCAACAACTTCTGCGGCGTCCCATCCGGTTTCGACGCATCCCACAACGTCTCCCCGGCGTATCCGACCACCCGCGCCACTGTCTCCGCAACCTCACGAGCGGTCACATCCGTACCCGCACCCACATTCACCTGCTGGGCCTGGTCGTAGTGCTCCAACAAATGCAGACACGCCGCCGCCATATCATCGACATGCAAACGCTCCCGCCGCGGGCGTCCCGGTCCCCCAATTCGTCACGGATGCCGCCCCCGAGCCCACCGCCTCGTCATACCGGCGAATCAACGCCGGCAACACATGCGACCCACCCTGGAGAAGTTAACCCCCGGACCATACAAATTCGTCAGCATCGCCGAAATCCACGGCAACCCATACTGCCGCCGCACCGCCTGCACCTGCATGATCCCCGCGATCTTCGCAACCGCACACGCATCATTCGTCGACTCCAAATGACCGGTCAACAACGCATCCTCACGAATCGGCTGCACCGCAAACTTCGGGCAAATACACGACGACCCCAAAAAGCAACCACTGGATGCCGGCCCGATCTTTCAGATCAAGCTCTGCGGATGCCTTCCCCAGCACCCGCATGACACCCTCGACCGCCAGCCGGCGTCAGATCACTGGACCGGCAAGCTCGTGGCGTTCGCCCTCCCAGAACCCCATGCTCAGGATGCCTTCTTGGCCAAGTACTCGCTCAGCGCGTCACGGATGATCGTGCTTGGCCGTCGCCGGTCTTCAACGGCCGCAGCCGTCAGCGCCGCGTCTAGCTCACGCGACAGTCGCACCTGCCGCTTGGGTGACTCACCGCTGCCGGCCGGGCGATTCAGTGCTGGCCGGCCCCGGCCGATCGAAGCCAGCTCGCCATCGCTGAAAACCTCGTCAAGCAGCCCGCCGATCTCCTCTTCAGCAGCGTCGCCTTCGAAGGCATGGGCGCTGGCCGGGGTGTTGAAGTCGTCGGACTCGGCGCGCTCGGCCCAGGCTGTCCAGAACTCGCCGTCGACCGGCAGCGTCGCTCGTTGCGACTCCTTCTCGCTCATCATCGGTTCCTTTCTGCCAGCAGCAGCTCGACGCGTCGGCGGGTGGACTCACGAGCTTGCATCACCTGGAAGACAATCATTCTCTTGTTCCGACGGTCGATGTGCGCCGGCACCTCGACCAGCGTCGAGCCGTCACGACCTTGACCGCCAAGATCACGCAGCACGGCTACACGTGAGCGAAGATCTCGAGCACGTCCGTCCGATCTTCCACACCCAGCTCCGCGGATGCCTTCCCCACCGCACGTGCCGAACTCTCCTCTTCCGCCCGGTCCCAGAATGCTCAACCGACAAAATCTAGTTTCGCGACGTGCCGTTCGGAATAAGGCCGTTGCGCAATGGGTCGCCGGGTCGGTACTCAGCACTACGCATGCGGGCCGGCGGCTTGCAGCGCACGAGGGACAAGTCGCCCGAAAGACGTGTGTTTCCGACCTCGAACGGTACGAGTACGGTGTCTCCCGCGCAGATCGGGAGTACGCCGCGGTCCCATTCGAGTTCGCCTAACCCAGACGTGACGACGATCACTGAGAACTGGGAAGCCAACCGCAGATCGGCCATAGGCCTCACTACGATCCACTCGGCTTGGAGGAATGGGCGTGCCTGCGGTGGTAGGAGATCGCCTGTTCCGTCACTCGGTATCCGTCCCACGTATGCAGCGAGGTCTTCCGCGCGGAGAGCGGCACGATTCACCGCTCTGGACGCCGTGGTCACTTCGAGATCGAGCACCGAATCTTCCCGTTCGAGGCGCTCGAATGGTGCGTATTCGAGGATGACGGAGAGATCTGCTGGCTCCTGCAATTCGAGAATGAGCGAATCCGCAGCAATTGAATGTGGAGTCCCGGCGGGTACGAAGAGGACGTCCCCAGCGCGGAGCGATGCTCGATTCATGGCCGCGAGCATTGCACGGCTGTCCTGCGAGTCGTACCAATCGGCCAGAGTCGACTCTTCTACGTTCTCCCGGAAGCCGAGCCAGGCAGCGCCCTCTGCGCCTTCATCAACGTCGAGGACAATCCACGCCTCGGTCTTCCCGTTCGGAAGATGAAGCTCGCGACGAGCGAAGTCGCCGTCGGGATGGACATGCACGAAGAGTCTCTCGCCGGTGTGCAGTAACTTGCACAGTAACCGCGGGTCGGTTCCGAATGCAGCAACGTGCGCAGCGCCCAGGTAACCCAGTGGGTCGGACGCAATCCGGTCCCGGAGCGCAACGCCTTCGATTACGGTCGGCCCCTCATTCAGGAGCCGAATGTGGTGACCGTGGGCGAGAGGAAGTCCTCAGGAGCCCATTCGTTTTCGGTCTCCGGAAGACGACGGAAGCGTTCGATTCCCGCGCCTCCGCGATACGGTCGCGGTGCTGGGCGATTCGGTGAGAGTGCAACGGGAGACAAATCTCCGCTCATGCGGGGTTGTGCCCTTCGTTTGGAGAGGCGGCGAGTGCGGCCAGGAAGCCCCCGACGAAGCAATCGCCTAGTCCGATTGTGGTCGGGTGCTCGACGGAGATCGAGTATGCGGGAACGCTAGTGATCGGCTCGCTCCCGGCGCGGGTTATGGACTCCGCGAACCGCTGGTGAGCGACTGGCGGATTAATCTGCGTGATCGCTGCGACTCGAGCCGCAGTGACGCGGTCACCGTACACATACCGCGCGGTGGCGGCGGATATACCTCCGCGAAGTCCAGGCGCTAACCTCGCGGCACCGTGGCCGGATGCCAGCGCCCAGTGTCGGGTGTGGATGACGAGTGTAGGACCCGGGATGAGTGCGCGCGCGTCGTCGAGCGCGTGCGCCACTGAATCGACGTTGAGCAGGTCGACAGTGCGTCCGAGGTGTGTTTGCAGTTCATCCTCGTTCATGCTGTACACATCCACCATCGGCGCGATGTGTTCGCGAACGCTCGTTTGCAGCCGTGGCGAGTGGAATCCTGCATCCTCGTACATGACGGTGGCCGCGGCCGGTCTCACCTTGAGCGTGGACCTGAGCTCCGTCAGCCTCTCATTCAGGAGATCGATGTCGTTCATTGCGTTAAACCCGGAAACGAGTACCAACTGCGCAGTGCGAACAGACTCTTCGAGGTCCGAGCTGAGCCCCATCTGAACATGAGGTGGATCGTTGACGAAGATCAGACGATTCGGACCCTCGATCGGTATGTCCCCGTCGATGAGCTTGATGCATCCGCGCTCGGGCAGCTGCACTATCAGATGTGGGTACATCCCGTCGTGAGTCGCGCTCGAGATGTAGTCGCAGTCCGGCGGGTATAGCTGGCGGAATTCGTCGTCGACGCTCACCAGGTGGACTGTCGAGCGCATGCCGAGCGTCCTCATGATGAGGGCGGCACGGACGCAGGTTCCACCCAGGGTGATTATCTTGTCGTGCCGTGCTGCGAACTCTTCGATAATCTCGGGCGACTGAACGAAGCGTTCCCCGCCATGACGTTCACGTGCGAATCCGAGGATCACGGCGATGAGCGAGCGCTCGTCGATGATCGGGAGCGTCGAGTCGCACTCCTCGCGGCGCATGCGATGCTCGAACGCGAGCTGTTGAAGGAGCAGCTCGTCCCAGCGAATTTCGTAGTCGATGGTTCCCCCGAGGCCCAGGACGACGCGCCCGGGCCCGGAGGGAGTCATCGCGTCAGTAGAGATCCGCTTTTCCGGCTGCATCGAAGAGTTCGATCTTCTGCTTCGCGGTGGCCTTCAGCGCCGCAATCGGCTCGGGCTGGATCGCGTTCGGTTCCCGCAGGCGTTCGTCGGTGCCCAGTACTTCGCGCATCCGGTTATGGTAGGCCACCTTGATGTCGCTGGAGATGTTGATCTTGTTGATGCCGAGTTCCACCGCCTTGCGAAGTTCCGAATCGGGGTTTGCAGAACCGCCATGCAGCACGAGCGGGATGCCGGTTGCGGCCTTGATCTCCTGCAGCAGGTCGTGCCGCAACTCGGGGTTCTTGTCGGCCGGGTAGAGGCCATGGGAGGTGCCGATCGCGATCGCGAGGCTGTCCACTCCTGTCTCGGCAATGAAACGCACGGCGTCTGCGCAGTTGGTGTAGATGATCTCAGCCGCTCCCGTCTCCCCGTAGCTGTCATTGCCGCCGATGGTGCCGAGTTCGCCTTCGACCTGGATACCCACTGCGTGTGCGGCTTCCACCACCTTTCGTGTCAGTGCCACATTTTCGTCGAACGGTTGCAGGGACGCGTCGATCATGACCGAGGTGAAGCCGGCTTGGATCGCGGCGATCATCTGCTCGTAGCTGCCGCCGTGGTCCCAGTGGATCGCGACGGGAACGCTCGAGCGGTGCGCGCGGGAGTGCATGGCGGGGATGAGATCAGTCGTGATATGCGCGACCTCGTCGGGGTGGATTGCGATGATGACCGGTGCCGCCAATTCCTCGCTGATGTCCATGACGCCGTTGAACATCGCCCAGTCGCTGATGTTGAAGGCCGGGATCGCGAAGTTGTGCGCGTTTGCGACGTCGAGGATGGACTTTCCTTTGTATAGCACGGTTTTCTCTTTCTGTTGTGGGTCTGGGTTTGACCGAGCTGGTCAGGATTTCACGGCACCGGCCGCGAGACCGCCGATGAAATAGCGCTGGAAAATGAGGAACAGAACGAGCACGGGAATGGATCCGAGGATGCTCATGGCCATGACTTCGTTCCACAGGTAGTTGTTCTGCCCCATGAGAAGTTGGATGCCGACCGGCACCGTCCGTCGGTCGTCGGTCTGGGTGAGGGTGAGTGCGAAGAGGTATTCGTTCCACGAGATCATGAACGTGTACAGACCGACGGAGACCATGCCCGGTACGGAGACGGGCACGAGGATGCGCCAGAGCACTGAAATGGGTCCGGCGCCGTCCACCCTTGCTGCTTCGTCGAGTTCGCGCGGAAGGCTGTCGAAGTAGGCGGTCATCATGATAATCGCGTACGGCAGCGTGAACACGACGTACGTAAGGATGAGTCCCTGATAGGTGTTGTAGAGGTGCAGCGCGACCATGATCCCGAAGAATGGGATCAGCAACGTGATTGGTGGCACTGCCTGGACGCCGATGATCACCACCCGGATGATCGACTTGAACTTGAACTCGTACCGGCTGAACACGAACGCGGCCAGAAGTGCGATGACCAGCGTGATGACGACGACGCAGATTGCGACGATGTAGCTATTGACGAAGTAGCCGATTTTAACCGGGTCGGTGAGGACGGCGACGTAAGGCTCGAATGAAAACGAGCTGTCGAAGAGCCTGGGTGGGTAGGCGAAGATGTTCGCGTTCGATTTGAACGAACTCGACAGCATCCATAACACTGGGAAGGCTGCGAAAACGGCGCCGATCAGCAGTGCGAGGTAGATGAAGACACGCCCGGCGTTGCGTTTCGTGCGGGATTTCATTGCGATGCTCAAAACTGGCTCGCCTTCTTCTGCTGACGTACGTAAAAGACCGCGACGAACAGAGACGCGACGAGGATCAGGACCGCGCTCGTCGATGCTAGTGAGAACTGGTAGCTGTTAAACGCGAGCTTGTAGGTATAGGTGCTGAGCACTTCCGTGTGATTGATCGGTCCCCCTCCGGTGGTGGCCCAGATCAAGGTGAACTGCTGCGTGGTCCACAGCAAGTCGAGCAGCGCCATGCTGAGCAGGATCGGCCGTAGCGCCGGCAGCGTCACGCTGAAAAACTGGCGGATGAGTCCAGCACCGTCCACCCGTGCGGCCTCGTAGAGATCCCCGGGCACGCCTTGCAGCCCGGCGAGCAAGCTGATCATGAAGAACGGGTAGCCAGACCAAATGTTGATGACCGTGACCGCTAGGAGGGCAGTCGCGGGCGTGGCAAGCCACGGGACTGCCTCCTGCAGGACGCCCAGCGTCTGCAGGAGGTAGTTGATGACGCCGGAGGGGTCGAGCAGCAGACGCCATAGCACCGCAACGACGGACGCGGTGAAGATCCAAGGCAGAATGTAGATCGCCCGGAAGATCGCCCGCGGCAGCGTGTGCACGAGCTTCGAGTTGAGCATCAGCGCGAAACCGACGCCAATGCCCATGTGGATGACGACGCTGGCTACGGTGAAGATCACCGTGTTGCTGACCGAATTCCAGAAGTTCGGGTCGGTCAGGATCGTGAGGTAGTTGGCGAGCCCGACGAACTGCGGGTTCTGGTTCGTGACCACGTTGTCGAAGAGTGAGTACGCGATGACGATGACTACCGGCACGACCATGAGGCCGACGACGAGCAGCACGGTCGGTGCAATCAGCAAGTACGGCTCGGCTCGTCCGCGCCGACCGCGGCGCGGGCGCGACGGGTCGCGTGGCGCCGGTGTTGTGATCATCACCGTGTCAGGTGGTGATGTGGTCATGATGATCCCTTTCCGGGCGGCCGACCGCAGCTGTGGAGCCGTGCCGGCCGCCCGTTCTGCACCTCAGGTGCAGATCAGAATTGCTTCTTCCACTGGGCTTGGACGTTTTGGAGCATCGTCGAAGTCGACTCCTGCCCCGCAACCGACTTCTGAAATTCGGTGAGGAATGAGGTCATGAGTTGATCGGCTGCAGGCAGGCCGGTGAACTCGTTGACCGGCTTACTGTTCTGATAAATGCTGAACGCGGCCTGGAAGTGCGGGTCGGCACCACTGAAATCGGGCCTCGACGTCTTGTTACCGGGGAAGCCGTTGGCCAGCGTGGAGAGGTTGGAGTTCGCGTCCTTGCTCATCAGGTACTGGATGAACTCCCACGCTTGAGTCGCGTGCTGGGTCTTCGCCGAGATGCCGATCCCCCAGGAGGCGGTGAGCATACCCTTCGTTCCGGTGTAGCCGTCCTTCACAGGCTGTGCCGACACGTGGAACTTCAGGTCCGGCGCGCCCTTCGTGATAGTGGTGACATGCGCGAGAGAGTCGATCATCATCCCGACGCGACCGTTGATGAAGTTCGTGACCTTGTCCGTCTCCTGCAGACTGTTCGCACCCGGGAGGACATCGTTCGAATTGACGAGGTCCTTGACCATATCGACAGCGCCCGTGACGTCCGCGTTGTTCGTGAGGTCAGGTTGCCCGTCCTTGAGCATGCTGCCACCAGAAGCCCAGGCCCACGACAGAATGTCGTTCTGAACTCCGTTGGGATTGGTTGTACCCAATGGCACGACCCAGCCCTTGGCGCCGCTGTCCGCTTGGCTGATCTTCTTGGCATCGTCGGTGAACTGACTCCATGCCGCCGGCGGGGATGTGATGCCTGCCTTGGCCATGATCGCGTCGTTCGTGAAAAGCGGGTAGACGAAGTTGACCACCGGGATCATGTACGTGCTGCCCTTGAACCCAACCTGACTGGCCAGTTCACTGTCGTTGTACTTCGCCGCCGTCATCGCGTTGGTGAGGTTGTACAGCGCGCCCTGCTTATACAGGGGGTTCACCCACGACCCATCCAGACCGACGATGTCCGGTAGTGTGCCCGAGGCGGCCTGCGAGATAGTCTGTGTCTGCAGTGATGCGAACGGTGCACTGATCAGCTTGACCGTAATGTTCGGATGCTCCTTGTGGAAGTCATCCGCGATTTTCTGCAGCGCACCACTTGGCATTTCTGGTGCCCACCATTGCGAAAAGGTGAGCGTGACCTTCTGATTGGTGTCGTTGCTGCTGGGGCTCCCGCTGCTACACCCCGTCAGCGCAAGCGCGGCCGCCGACACGGTCGCGGCGGCGGCGAACATCCATCGCGATCGCTTGAACGACCGCCGAGCTTCCTTGCCCATGATTCTCCCATCGTTGGAATGAGACTGCTGTTCTTTCCTGCTTTGTGCAGTTCTATGCATGTTACGAGCTTGGCGATTGCTTAGTCAAGCACAAATCAGCAACAATTGGGTGAAAATTGCTCGTGCGGCTACTGTTATACGCAATCCGATGCGGTTTAGTGCGGCTAGCTTATGCTGGTGCTGCACGTTGTGTGGGACTCGAGGAGGTCATGAGATGAGCCTGTTGGACATGGAGCGGCGTCTTCCCGCCGGGCGCAAGGCCGATCTCGCGGCGTATGTGGCGGAACACGGAGAGGTCACGGTCTCCAGGCTGGCGTCACACTTTGGTGTCTCCACCGACACGATCCGGCGTGACCTCGACCACCTCGACAGCGAGGGGCTGCTGATTCGTACGCACGGTGGTGCGGTGAGCCTGAGCGCGGGAACCAAACCAGACACGGAATTCGAGGTTCGACTTCGCGTTCAGACGAGCGCGAAGGAAGCGATCGGACAATGTGCAGCGAGCCTCATTGAAGACGGATCCGTGGTCATGCTCAACGGGGGCACGACCACACTCGCGCTAGTACGTCACCTGAAGAAGCACCGCAACCTGACGATCGCGACGAACAACCTGCGGATACCTGGCGAAATCTCCCCCAGCGTTCTTCGGGACCTCTACATGTTCGGCGGCCCGGTGCGAACGTTGTCGCAGACAACCACCGGGCCGGTCGCCTTGCGGCTGGGCTCGAGCGACCGCGAGATCGATTTGCGTAGCGAAATTGCGTTCATCGGCGTGGGCGCCGTTTCCGCTGCGGGCGGCTACTCGACCAGCAATCTAGGCGACGCTGACATGATGGCGGCGATGATGGCACGGTCATCTCGAGTCGCCATCCTCGCCGACTCGTCCAAGTTCGACCGCGACCTGTTCGCTCAGGTGGCTGCCATCGGAGCAGCCGACTACTTCATCACGGACGCGCAACCGCCGGCCGACCTGATGGCAGAATTCGATGCGGGCAGCGTGCAGGTCCTCATCGCCGCGGTGACGTGACGCTTGGTCAGGCAGATCATGCCCAAGGCACTCATCGCGACCAGCCCCAAAATTTCGGCGATCCAGCCCACCGTGGCGAGTTCTCCGCAGAAAGTGGTCTGCACCGGCATGCTCGACACCGTGCGCCGGCAAGCGTTGGCGAGGTAGATCGTCCGCGAAAGTAATGGCACGTAGGCCTGCGCGGCTCCCGCTCAGCCTCCAACCGCACCGGATCTGTGTCCGGATACTCAACCTGGCGAACGGCCCGCCACCGCCCCGCTGCAACCGATGCCGCGGTGGTCTACCGATAACGCACTTCCGTTCATGAGCAGCAGCGCGCTGACGATCGTGACCGCCCTGACGAACACAGCACAGGAGAATCCCCTCTTCACGAACGACGCCGCGATTCACCATGCGGGTTTCCACCAGGTCGCACTCGCGCTGAAAGCAGACGCGCTGGTGATCGCTTTGGCCGCTCTAACGCCCGTAAGCCTGTCCCGCATTCGGGTGATGAGCGAACCCGATTACACGGGCATGCGACCATTTCACCCCTGTCGCCGTTGTCGACCCGGGCGCACCCCCAGTTAGAGGGCGAGCGGCATGTCGGCGTTGTCGACGAATTAAGCTCGAGTTGCTCTACTGAAATGAAGAAGCGATCATGCCCAAGCAGCAGCCGATTGCAGGCTGGTACGTAGACACGCGCAGCCCGAATATGCTGCGCTGGTGGGACGGCACCCGATGGACCGATTCAGTCACACCGATGCCGGGCATACCACCGTCCACGCCGCCGCCCGGTCAATCGGGGCCGCGCAATCTGAACAAGCCACGCGCGTCCTTGCGCAACGTGACCACGCGCAACAGGGTCACGTGGCGACCAACAGTCTCGACGTGGGCCGTCGGTCTCGTCTTGCTTCTCTTTCTCACCATTGCTGCACGAACGGGCGGCTTCTTTAGCTTTCTCATCATGCTCGCGCTCGTCGCGCTGATCACAGCGCTCTATGTGGCTTTCACGCGTCGCCCGTCCTGGGCCAATCTGCCACGTTCCCGAACGGCAGCCGTCGTAACAGCGACAGTCGCCTTCATCGTGCTCCTCATCGGATCGGGCGGCTACGGGGCCACGCACCCCACCGCCGACAACGCTGGCGCGATCATCGCGACGAACTCTGCAACTGCAACCCGCCACCCAGCGCTCACGGTCTCGAACTATATCGGCCAGCACAGCGACATAGTCCAGAGGCGACTTGCCAAAATGGGTTACCGCGTTGTCCTGAAAACCAACGACGGATCCGCCCCGACCGATCTCTCTGCGTGGCTGGTGAAATCCCAACTCCCTGCGCCTGGAACGGGCCTTTCCAAGGGCGACATCGTCACGCTGACCCTCGTACCGATTCCCAAACCAACGCCGACGCCCTCCATCCTCTTGACGGACCATGCCGGTCAGCTCGCTGAGCAAGCGCTTGCCGCCGTTGCCGCCCAAAAACTAGCCGCTGTTTTCGTCGACGGCAGCGGTGCACCCGTACAAGATGCAACGGGCTGGACCGTGATATCACAGAGCCCCGCCGCGGGCTCGATGTTGTTCGCCGCAGACACCGTGACCTTCACCGTGAAGGCGCCATACGTTGCGCCACCGCCCCCACCCGCACAGGCTCCGGCTCCTGCCCCTGCTCCAGCTCCAGCTCCCGCGCCAGCTTCGGGTCCGATCACGCCCGGCGCCTTCTGCCCCGACAGTCTCGTCGGTCAATCGGGAACAGCGGCAAACGGAAGAACCTATGTGTGCGGCGGCAAAGGTGCCGACGCCAACGGCCACTATCACTGGAACAGTTGACTCCACAAAGGGTTCGGATATTGTCAAGCCGCGGCCGCGCACATACTCCGCTTTCTTCCTCACATGCCTCTAACACCACCGTCACTGATGCCGCACTCGCCGCCACCGCCTCGTCACGCAGGCGAATCATCGCCAGCAACACCTGCGGCCCGGCGCGCGAGAAGTTATCCCCCGCCATACAATTCGTCGGCATTGCCAAAATCCACGGCAACCTTTACTGACGCCGCACCGCCTGATACTTCATGAACCGCACGATCTTCGCATCGGCCATCTGCCCCTTCAAGTCAAGGCCCGCGGATGCCTTCTCCTCTGGTTACAAGCGGCCACCCCAATAACCCGCCACCCTCACCGCGACTTTCGAAAGCCCTCTAGAGGAGCGGCAATCCGAAGCGATATTCCCAAAGTTGCCAGGCGGTCATTTGAGCAATTCACATGTGGAGTCGATAGCCGACCGCGTCGAGGCCTTCCGGAAAGAACTGGACGATCTACCAGAAAGTGACGTGCAGCAAACCGGCCAGCCGCTGAATCCGGCCCGTGTCGACCGTGGACTCGAGCTGGCGGCCCGGATGATGGTGCGTCGTATGCCGGCAGCGATCGCCGTGCATCTTGATAACGATGACGGTGTGGGCGACATCGATGCTGCGCGAGCTTCGTCGGCCGAGCACCGCATTAGTCGGCCCATTCTCCTGCTCGGGGTGGTCGAAGAAGCGATCTCCAGCGTGCTGCTGAACGGCCACGCTGCCGAGCTGGCCATGCGCATCACCTGTGACGGGCAGGATGGCATTGTTCTCACCGTCGACGGCAACGGTACGGGCCCGCCAGAACACGCGCCAACCCTCCACTGCCTCAGCCTGCTCTCGCAAACCATCCACGCGCTGGGGGGCGCAATCACACTCGCGCCCGGACCACTCAGCGGCGCCCGGCTGGCGACCACAGTCCGATTCTGCGCAACTGCGCACGACTAGATTCCGGCCCAAAGCGAACGTCAAGAACAAGCAGATGCTCCTTCACACCAAGCCCCGCGGATGCCTTCCCTGGCAACCCTCTACAGCCCGCGAATTATCACCGCTGCCTCCACGGTGCCCAGAGTGCTTCCCGCTCGCATGAGCCACTCATCGGACTTGCGCCGACGGTTCTGACACTCGCAACAATTGTGGCATTTAGTTGCACTGCCGAATATCGTGCTCCTGTGCAATCGAGACGTTGCGACTGAGATGAATGCCACATATTGGGTTGATATGTTGCAGTCTGTCTTGAATCCGACACGCGGCACGACCGCACCTACTCCCGCAACTCCCCGGCATGCTCCCGGTACCACTCAACGGTCCCCCGCAGCCCGTCCTCCAACCCGATCCGCGCTGTCCACCCCTCCCCCGCCAACTTCGACACATCCAACAACTTCTGCGGCGTCCCATCCGGCTTCGACACACCCCACAACGTCTCCCCCCGTAAACCCGACCACCCGCGCAACCGTCTCCTCAACCTCACGAATGGCCACATCCGTACCCGTACCCACATTCACCTGCTGCGGCCCGTCATAATGCCCCAACAGGTGCAAACACGCCGCAGCCATATCATCCACATGCAAAACCCCCGCCGCGGGCTCCCGGTCCCCCAATTCGTCACCGAGGCCGCCCCCGCAGTCACCGCCTCGTCATACCGGCGAATCAACGCCGGCAACACATGCGACCCGGTACGCGAGAAGTTATCCCCCGGACCATACAAAACCGTCGGCATCGCCGAAATCCACGGCAACCCACACTGCCGACGCACCGCCTGCACCTGCATGATCCCCGCGAACTTCGCAGCTATCTGAATCCCGCTGACGTTCGTCGGGTCGAAGGTCACGTGCCGCAGGTTCAATAGCGTGACGACCTCGAGCGCACCCGCCCGAATGTCTAAATCAAACCCAGCGGATGCCCTCCCTCGCCACCCAGAGAAGCGCTCGGCTTCCGGCCGAAACGAGTCTCCCGAAACGATCAAGGTGCCCTGGTTGCGCGCTAGAACGCGACTTCGATTGCCGGTGAGACAACGCTGCCGCAACCTTCAAACGCCAGGGCAGCCTTCGACAGCCCCGCGCCAAACGGGAATTCGACGGCGCAGAACACGGACGGCATCCTGAGGCTTGCCCGGTGCCCCGTCGAGGGACGGATCTCGTACAACGGCAAATGCATCGGCATCCCCCACCGCAGTGCATGGGAATCATCGACCTGCGATGAGTCGGTGTCTGCGTGGCAGTTCGGCCAACACCAACACCAGGCACACTGCCAACAGAATGCCGACCCATGAGAACACAGCGGCCGGCGTCGAGCCCGCACCAAGCGCGACAAAGAAAGAGATTACAACCCCTCCCGCCGCTCCCGCTGCGACCAGCGCCCCTGTGACGAGAGGAACGGAATTCCCGCTATCTATTCGGGTGAGCGCCCTACCAAGGAGCAACGCATAGACCGGTGCGATCGATACGATGGCGGCACCGACCAGGATGGCTGCAACTGGGCCATGCCCGACGATCGCTGCGCTAACCGCGAATGCTGCAGCGCCGAGCAACACAAGGACAAGGTAACGCTCTGGCGAAACCCCGCGCCGTAGCAGGCCAGCGCAAATGAACCGGCCAGCGGCAGCCAACACCCAAAAAGCCGAAGTTCCGAGGGCCGCCGATTCCACCGGGGAACCCAGGACGGTCTGCGGGAGCACGCTGGACCACCCTGATAAAACAGTTTCAGCACCAACGAAGACGAACACCGCGAATCCTAGGACTACTAATGTCGCTATTGGCATCCGTCGCCGGCCGGTCGCTGTCGAGCTAAGGGTTGCCTTTGGACACGGCACGCCAACCCACGCGATCACGACCCCCGTCAATGGGACTGTACAGAGAAGCACAACGGGAATCGTTTGAAAGAGCGGGGGGAAAGCGGCGATGAAAAGCGGGCTAAGTGCCGCAGCGACGGCAGAGGAACCGTTGAGCACCGCAAGGTGTCTTGAGGTTGATCGCGCCGCCAGCGATCGAGTCAGCGCCGTCGCACTGGTCTCCACGAGACCGTATCCGAGGCCATTCAGCGCACATGCGACGAAGAACATCATCGGCGTGACACTCGCGGCTAGAAAGGCAAGGCCAACGAACAGAAGGAGAAGACCTGTAATCAGGAATCTCCGCTCATGTCGCCGGGTCACGGCAACGACTACGACACCGACGAACAGTCCCAGAAACAGCGCGGAGATTGCCTGCAATAATTGGTCGGAATCGGTATGCATTCGAAGCGCTGAACCGGGGATTGTCGCCGGAATTGTCGCCCCAACCACGCCCATCGCGAAGAACGCGACCACGAGCGACGCGCGATGCAGGCGCATTGTCGGAACACTAGCCGTGTCTGCCATTATCGCCAAGACATAGTTGCATCGCCGAACAGGTCGCGAATGTGACGATAAGGTTTGCCTGTTGCTTGCGTCATTCTGAGCCCACATGCCCGAATAGCCGAGGCGCGAACAGCACGGTGTGACCTTCGGAGCCCACAGACTCGGCGCGCCCGCCCACGCTCCCGCCTCATCACGATGCGTTGGCTCGGGGTGGCGGTCAGATCATTGCTTACGCAGACCGCCTCGCACAACCCGCACCCGACACCGCGGTCAGACTCGGACTCGACGGTCGGAGTCAGCACAAGGTTCGGTACGGGCCCGTCAGAATCTTCCGTGAGTAGAAACCGCGTCCCACGGGCCATCCCGCTGGAGTTGGAGGCGCTTGTGCCCTCAAGCGTGCAAGCGATCCCGCTCGCGGGATCCGACCCGAGCTCGTGTATGCGACGGGCAGGCCGAATGCTGACCCGCCGAACCGTCGCCCCCGACCGGAAGCTCATCGGAACGCGTAGCTCTGCCGTCAGGCCGACGAGGTCGACCAGGCGGTCGTGATCGGCCACCACCTTCACGCCCAGAGACGCCATCAGGTGGCCAGACCCATCGTGTGCCATCGCCAACGCCGTCGAGCGTTCGAGCTCGTACAATGCAAGACTGAGCGCCTCGAGTGGTTGGATGCGGGCAGATAGTCTGGCCCCCGAATCCTCGTCCAAAATCCTCAATTGACCGCGAGTTCGCGCCCAGGGATCGCGGCGATGAGCTGACGGGTGTATTCCTCACGCGGAGCTTGGAAGATCGCGTCGGGCTCACCACTCTCGACCACTTTGCCGGCGCGCATAACGTAGACGCGATGCGACACGAGTCGCACGACCGCCAGATCGTGACTGATAAAGAGGTAGGAGAGGCCAAGTTCACTCTGAAGCGAGACCATCAAGTCCAGTATCTGCTCCTGAACGAGGACGTCTAACGCACTCACCGCCTCATCCATGACGACGAGTTCGGGGTTCAGCGCAAGCGCGCGCGCGATTGCAATGCGCTGACGTTGTCCACCGGAAAGTTCGTGGGGATATCGTTCGGCGAAGGACGCTGGTATTGCAACCTTGTCAAGCAGGCCGTCAACGGCTTTGTTCCGACTGGTCGGGTTACCAATCTTATGGACGCGCAGCGGCTCCTCGACGGCCTGTCTGATTGTGTAGCGCGGATCGAGCGAAGCATACGGGTTCTGGAATACCGGCTGTATTGAGCGCCGGAATTCAAGAAGCTCTCGGCCAGACAGCTTGGCCACGTTGTGTCCGCGGAATTTGATAGTCCCGCCGTCCGCCTCCTCCAATTTGAGAGCGAGTCTGGCCGTCGTCGACTTGCCTGAACCGGATTCGCCAACAATCGCTACCGTTTCACCCCGTCCGATCTTCAGACTGACTCCATCGACGGCCAGGAAAGGCTCACGGGCACCCCGGATCCGATACTTCTTCACCGCATTGGTGACCTCTATGATCATCTGAGGTTCGGCTGCGTCACCGCCCTGGTCGAATGTGGGCGCGACCTTGGCAGTGGCCATGCCGGGTGCTGCAGCGAGCAAGCGCCGGGTGTACTCGTGCTGCGGATTCGCGACGAGTTCGGCCGCAAAGCCGGTTTCGACGATCTCGCCACGATACATCACTGCAACACGGTCCGCGCGTTCCGCAGCCAGCGCCAGATCGTGGGTAATGAGCAGCACTCCCGCTCCCAGTTCAGACGCCAGCTCTCCCATCTGATCAAGAACCAGTCGCTGAACGGTCACGTCGAGCGCCGAGGTCGGCTCATCTGCCAAGAGCACTTCAGGGCGGCACGCCAGCGCCATCGCAATCAGAACACGCTGACGCATGCCACCGGAGAACTCGTGAGGATGTTGATTGAAGCGCGCGGCCGCCTCGGCAATTCCTGCGCGTTGAAGCAGCCGGATCGCCTCCTGTTTGGCGGCACCGCCTCTGGCTCGGTCGTGAACTTGGAGGGCTTCGACAATCTGCGCGCCGATCTTCATCACAGGATTCAGGCTCGTCATAGGGTCCTGTGGCACGAGGCCGACCCGATTCCCGCGGATCGAAATTATCGCCCTCTCGTTCGCCGCGGTGATGTCCATATCGCCGAGCATGATTGTGCCTGAGACGATTCGCCCGTTATCCGCGAGGAGCCGATTGACGCAGGCGACCAGCGTGGACTTCCCAGAGCCGGACTCGCCAACAATCGCGACGGTCTCACCAGCGGCAAGGTCAAGACTGACATTTCGTACGGCCTCAACTTCTCCCCGTGATGTGGTAAACGCAACCGAAAGATCCCGGATGGTCAGAACGAGCTTTGAAGCCGAATCTAGATTGTTGGCGTTCATACGTCCTCGGGCAATGTCGTGGCACGGGTGGGTTCGGTCCGGAGCGCATCAGCTGCGGTGGCCAACAGGATCTTCTGAATGTGGTCGACTGTAACGAGCTGAGGTAATGGTGTCAGCGGCCCGTGGCGCGAAAGCTGGCCCACAGTGCCGTACAAGCGCATCACACCTCCGGCGACCACGACCTCCTTCTCCAGGGCGAAGCCGAAGCATGCTCCCGTGAAACCACCGTGGTGAAGGATTGTGATTGGGTCCCCATCAACGTTTACGGTCGTACATCTGAATCCGACGGCTTGGTCCGAGCGAAGCGAAGTCGACTCAGCGAATGCGTGGACCACACGGCGTGGGATAAAGTTGCCCCCGCGAATTGCGGCACCAAGGGCGAGTAAGTCGTCCACTGTTGAGAACAGGCCAGCGTGTCCCGAAACACCGCCGAGTGCGTGCGCGGTGTTTCCGTCGTTCACTTCTCCGCGCAACGGATGACCACGCCAGCCGAGGAATTCGTCTGCAACGAACGGTACCGGATACGGAATCCCGGTTTCCACCATCCTCTGCTCATAGACATCGCTGTCCGCACTGGTCACGGCGGTGTCTGCGGCAACGGGGCCGTATGTACTTGTCAAGCCAATTGGTTCCGCGACGAGAATACGATATGCATCCGCCAGGCAGTGCGTGGTGACCCGCTCGACCACCGCTCCTGCGAGCATCAGGCCCAAGTCAGAGTATGACCACGCGTCTCCCGGTTGTGCCGCGAGCGAAAGCCGTTGCACCCGCTCGATCGTCTCTTCGCGCTGCGTGCTCTCGAGGTACAGCGGCCACCACTGCCGCATGCCAGCGGTGTGCGTGAGTAGTTGCCTGACGGTAATCGCCTCTTTGCCGTCGCCGGAGAACAACGGCAAGAATGAGCGCACAGTGTCATCCAGGCGAATCTGGCGCTCAGCGATCAGGCGCATCACCGCGACAGTTGTCGACGCGACTTTGGTCACGGACGCCAAGTCAAGACGCAGTCCACGTCTCATCGGCACCCCAGGAGAATTCTGGCTGGGAAGCACAGCCCATCCGAACGACTCGACTGACGTGCCCTGGGATGTACCGACGCCGAGGATGGCGTTAGCGGGGGGCGCGGGTGACGCGTTGATCAAGCGCTCCAGGTGCTCAGCTAGATTACGCACGGTCGGGCAACTCTCCAGCTTCGAACCGAACCCGGGGCCACCGGTCCAGCGCACTCCACATGGGCGCCGACCGCACGGGCGAAGGCGTCACGCTGCCAAGGACGCGCGGACCGCTTGCTCCGGTGCAGCTTGGGACGTTTGCTGACAGCCCGTGTGCCGTGGCCCAGCCGATCAGCGCGAACGCTACAGCCTCCTTGCCGTCTGATGAGACGCCGAGATCGTCACTGGGCAGTACCTCCACGTGCGGCAGAAGGTTGACAATCCGATCGATCAGCGTCGGGTTTCGCACTCCGCCTCCAGAGACCACGAGCACCTTGACATGCGCAGCCTGCACTGCGTCGGCCACGGTGCGAGCGGTGAGTTCCGTAACCGTGGCGACGAGATCGCTGAATGAAAGTTCCACCTGTGCTTGGGCGACTTTCGACTTGAGGTACTCGAGGTGGAACAGTTCCTTTCCTGAACTCTTCGGCGCAGGCAGCGCATAGAACGGTTCATCCAGCAGAACGCCCAGGAGTGCGGGATGGACTGCACCTGAGGCGGCCAGGGCGCCGTCACGATCAAACGTGTCTGTCGTCGCTGTTGACGCGGTGACAACGGCGTCGATAAGCGCGTTGGCTGGGCCGATATCCCATGCCCTGGGATCGGCGTCCGGCGCACATACTGTGATGTTGGCGATCCCGCCTAGATTGAGCGCGGCAGCGCTCATACCATGGCTCAGGTACGGGGAAAGCAGGATCTGATCGAGGATCGGGACCAAAGGTGCACCTTGCCCGCCTGCTGCGATGTCAGCAGCTCTGACGTTCGAGACGACAGGCAGTTGTGTTTTCTCAGCAATCCAAGCTGGCTGTCCAAGTTGTAGAGTCCCGCGGGCACGGCCCTCCTCAACCCAGTGAAACACTGTCTGTCCGTGGGAGCAGACTAGGTCGACTGCGGCTACGGGCGCGGCAGCGGAATGACGCCGTAATGCGGCTGCGGCAGCTTCTGCGAAGGCTTGGCCGATAACTGTGTCCAGCTCACAGGTTACTTCGAAGCCCACCGTGGCAGGGGGCAGGGAACGGAGCAGGCGTGCGCGCAGTTCGGGCGAGTAAGAAGTGGTCGCGGTGTACTCAATGCGAGCAACTACATCGCCACCGGTCTCGGAAAAGTCGACCACTGCGACATCGATGCCGTCGTGCGATGTGCCGGAGATCATCCCGAGGACGCGCATCAGACCCTCCCCGTTCCGGGGACCGAATCGACGACTTTGCGCAACACGCCGCCGACTGCGGCCAGCGCCGATTGTGCGTCGGACACGCTCAGACCGGTGACGATCGTTGCGATTGCCAGTTTCGCGTTCCAGTCTGCAGCATCGAGCGCTGTGCGGGCTGACACTTCATCCGCCCCGGTTGCGAGGGTAACGATGCGAATTGCACGTCGGATCAGCTTAGCGTTGGTCGCTTTTACATCGACCATGAGCGTCCGGTAGGTCTTGCCAAGTCGGATCATGCTGATCGTCGAGAACATGTTCAACACCATTTTGGTGGCGGTACCCGCCCCGAGACGGGTTGAACCAGTAACAATTTCCGGGCCAACCGCTATTTCGATGCCGTAGCGCGCGACAGCCGAAACTGGTGTGTCGGTGTTGCATGAAAGCCCGACTGACAGCGATTCCCGCTCATTCGCAAGCTTCAAAGCGCCAAGGACATAAGGAGTCCTCCCGCTCGATGCTATCCCGACAACGGTGTCGAGCGGCCCGACGCCGAGCCTGTCCAGATCGGCCCGGCCTGCGTCTTCACTATCCTCGGCCGACTCGACCGAGCTCACGAGCGCCAGCGGGCCACCGGCAATCAGCCCCAGCACAATGTTCCCGTCCGTCCCGAAGGTCGGCGGAATCTCTGACGCATCGAGCACACCCAGGCGCCCCGATGTACCGGCACCAACATAGATAAGCCGCCCCCCTGCCCGGATCCGCTCGGATGTCGCCTCGATTGCAACAACAATCACCGACAGCGCCTCGCGCACGGCGCCGGCGATCGCCGCATCTCTGCGATTCATCATCGTGACGAGCTCTCCAACTGACAGTTCGTCGAGCATAAGTTCATCGTCAGCCACAGCCTCGGTCAACAGGTCATCGAGCGCGGCGTCTGGAGCGTTGTTAGCCACTAATGGCCTCCGGTCTTTGGGTCGAGTGCGGCGCGCAATCCGTCGCCGAGAAGGTTTAGCCCGATCACGGCGCAGATCAGCGCGGCGCCCGGGAAGAGCAGCATCCACGGTGCGACGCTCGAAAGTGCCTGCGCCTCGTAGACCATGCCGCCGAGCGATGCTGCGGGTGGAGGTGTGCCGAATCCGAGAAAACTCAGCGCCGCTTCGGTGAGGATCGCCCAGGACAGCGAAAGTGTCACCTGGACCACGAGGATGCTCCGCATGTTCGGAAGAACATGCTCGAACAACGTTGATAATCGCCGCCTGCCGATGGCCGTAGACGCGATCACGTATTCTGCGGAACGTAGTGTGAGCACAGGACCTCGAGCTACACGCGCGAAGATCGGCATATAGACAATTGCGATCGCGATCGCAACGGTCAACCAGCTGCGTTGCAGGGCCGCGGCCAAGGCCAATGCCAGCAGCAAAGACGGGAAAGCGAACAGCACGTTCGTGACAACGCCTACGATGCGATCTGTGACACCAAGGTAGAAGCCGGCGACGACGCCCAAGAACGTGCCGACGACACCCGCGGCGGCAACAGAGACGATCGCGATTAGAAGCGAGTTAGACAAACCGGATGCGACCCGCGACAGCGTGTCACGACCGAATTGGTCCGTGCCAAACCAGTGTGCAGCAGACGGTGGCTCCAGCGACTCTGCGATATTCTGGTGCGCCGGATCATACGGCGTTAGACCAAACACTGCCATGAGCGCCAGCACGATCACAATGAGCATCAGGACAAGTCCTGCGATCCCGGGCACCGAGCGGAAGGCTGTCGCCCAAACATGGGAACGCCTGCTCGTGTCGATCGCCACCTCGGGCACGTTGCTCATTTCGACACCGGCACTCATCGGGCACGCACCCTTGGGTCGACTAAACGATAAACGAGGTCGGTGAGGAAATTCACCAGCACGAACAGTGCCGCAATGATGAGAACGGTGCTCTGCACCACGGCGTACTCCTTCTGGTTGAGCCCCAGGAGAACTTGTCGTCCGATCCCTGGAATGGCAAAGATCTGCTCGACGACGACGGCGCCCCCGAGCAAGAACCCGAACTGGAGGCCAGTCATGGTCACAACCGGAATGAGTGCGTTGCGGAGAATGTGGCGCACTCGAAGCCGCCGTTCGGGAACCCCCTTGGCACGCGCGGTCCGAATGAAGTCCTCTGATCGAATAGCGAGGATAGCTGTCCGCGTCGTTTGGAGCACCGGCGGTGCGATGCTGATGCCGAGTACCAGCGATGGGATAAGCATCTGTTGAAGATTCAGTGCGGGGTCCTGCAGAAAGGTCTGGTAGCCCGCACCGTTCGGGAACCATCCGAAGGCGTTAGTGAGCCATGTAGCCAGAAGCGTCGCGAGGAGGAAAGACGGAACGGAGAGTGCGACGAGACTGCCGAACTGCGTCAAGTTGTCGCCAAACTTCCCAGGCCGATTCGCCGCGAAAACTCCACCGGGAACGCCGAGTGCGAACCCAATGACTATGGAGAAGATGGCCAGTTCAATAGTGTTCGGCAGCGCTTGCGCCGTCATCTGCGCGACAGTCAGGTTCGAAGTTGTCGAGATGCCGAGATTGCCGGTAAGGATCCCGCCGAGCCAGTTGAAATATTGAACAATCAGCGGCTTGTCGAGGCCGTAAAAGGCCTCGAGGGAATGAATCTGCGAGGCAGACAGATCGCCGGCAGCCGTGCCGTATGCCGCCGTGATCTGGTTCCCGGGCACGACGCGAAGCACAATGAAAGTAAGGACGGACACACCGATCAGGGTCAGCAGCGCCTCACCGAAGCGTCGGGTGACGGGATGGCGAACTATCGCCGCGAGTTGTGTCATGAGATCTTCAGTGATGATGGTGGGGTGGGCAGGGCGCCCACCCCACCTGTGCGGTCAGGAGATGGTTGCCTGCCAAAGCATGCTGAGTTCTGCATCCGGACGAGCGGCAAAACCATTCACCCCGGAACTCATCACAATGTATTCCTTCGGGGTAAACAGCCAGATCCATGCGGCGTTGTCGACCAGCTGACTTGACACCTCTTTATAGATGGCTTGGCGCTTCGATACATCCGTCGTCGCGATCCCCTCTGCGAACAAATTGTCGAGTTCAGCGGAACTGTAGCCGGCAACCTTGTTGTACGTGCCAGTCGACGTGAAATAGCGCGCGTACATCGTATTCGGATCAGCATTGCCGCTGTTCTGTGCGATGGCGGCATCGAAATCGCCGGCGAGCCACTTGGTGACGTAGGTGTTCGAATCGAGCGTCTGCACGTTTACCTTGATGCCAACCTTGCCAAGTTGCGCCTGTACCGCCTGCGCCTCATCCACAGCTGTGGAGTATAGACCCTGCGATGTCATCACGTTTAGCGTGAATCCATTAGGTGTGCCGGCCTTCGCGAGGTAATCCTTCGCCTTCGCAAGGTCCTGCTTCGGACAAGGCTGCGCATTGATATCAGACTTGAACAACGGGGACGTGATTGGACCAGTCACTTGACCAGCACCCAGGGCCGCCGAGTCGATGACGTCCTGGCGGGAGATGGCGCACTGGATTGCCAGGCGGGTGTTGACGTTGGACAGCACAGGCGAAGCGGCACGCAGCTGTAGGACGTGATATTGAAGCGACCCTGCCTGCTCGGTCTTCGTCTTGCTTGAGGCCGCCGTCTTCGCTGTGACCGGGTTGTCGAAAACTGCAATATTGACCGAACCTGTCTTAAGCGCGGACACCATCGACTGATCGTCGGGGATGATGCGGAAGGTGAGCTTTGCTGCGCCAGGCGTGCCTGCATAGTAGCTCGAATTACGTGCGAGGTTGATCGATTCATTGGGCACACGGTTTACGAACTTGTATGGTCCGGACCCGACCGGGGTGGTCTGCAGGCTTTCAACAGATACGTCTGACGGGACAATGCCTGTGTTCACGGCTGTCAGGCCCGCGGGGAACGACGCGTCCGGCTTCTTGAGGTGTACGACGACAGTGTCGGGTGACGGCGCATCCACTGACGCGACGGAGGCGAAGTAAGAGCCGGAACTAGCTTTGGATGCCGGATCCATGATCTTGTCGTACGTGTACTTGACGTCAGCCGAGTCTAGAGCTGATCCGTTCGTGAATTTGAGCCCACTCTTCAGAGTGAATGTATAAATGAGGCCGTCGGCCGACACTTTCGGGAGCGCCGCCAGGCCGGCGGCGGGTTCTGCGTTCGCGTCTTTGTTCAGCAGTGGACTGTAAATCTGCGACAGCACCTGCAGGGACTGCTCCGAGGTTGTCGTCCAGGGGATCATCTGAGTCGGGTCCGCGGTGATACCGAACACGAGTGTCGCGTTGGAGTTCGCGGACGACTTTGGGGGATTGCTGCTGCCGCTACATCCGGCGAGCAGCATGGATGCCGTAGCAACCGCGGCGCCGACTATGAGTGCTCGGCGTAGGGAACGGGTGACCGTCATTAGTGGCCTCCTAGGTAGGTGTTGCGTCTGCTGTGAGCGGCAACGCCGGCGGCGTTGCCGGGGAGTGCACAAAGGCAACAATATCCCTTTTTGATGCCAATGTTGTAAATTATTCTCCAACGATGTTAGAGCCCAGGAGCGACTGCAGGTTTCGATCGCACCAGGCCGCCAAATATGAGGCGGAATAGCGTCACATCACGAGGTCGCGCAACGTCGCGCGCGGCATTGATTTATCCACAAGGCAAGAGGGGAAGGCAAATGACAGACGATATCTTGGTCCGGTTGCGTCAAGCGCTGCCGACACTGCGCCGCAGCGAACGGCTCATCGCCCAAGCCGCACTTGCAGAGCCGGCAACCGTATCGGAGCTGAGCATTACCGAACTGGCAGCGCGGTGCGGAACCTCGGCCACGACCGCCGCGCGATTCTGTCGTAACGTCGGATTCGAAGGTTACAGGAGCTTTTGCCTCGCATTGGCCCGCGCCGCAGTCAACGAGAGCGGGCGCCGCCTGGAGTTCGGTGTGTCGGAAGGGGACATCGAATTGGGCGACTCTACGAGCGAGGTCGTCCGTAAGCTAGCTTTCCAGGAGGCTCGCGCGGTCGAAGAGACGGCACAGCTGCTGGATCTAGCCGAAGCAGACCGCGTCGTGAGCGCCATAGCCCAGGCGCCGGCAATCGACGTGTACGGCTCGGCGTCGAGCGGTCTTGCTGCGCAAGACCTCAGTCAGAAGCTGCGCCGCATCGGCTACTACGCCAGCGCATGGACCGACCCACACTTGGCACTCACCAGCGCCGCTGTGCTGCGCCCAGGATCAGTCGCGATCGCATTCTCGCACTCCGGCGAAACAGAGGAAGCATTATCGGCGATCGCAACGGCGCAACGGGCCGGCGCATTTACGGTCGCAGTCACGAACTTCCCGGAGTCTTCATTGGCTCAGATGTCAACTGCCGTCCTCGCGACGGCTTCGCGCGAAACGCGATTCCGTTACGGAGCGATGTCGAGCCGTATGGCACAGTTGATGATCGTCGACGTGATCTTCATCGGAGTTGCTCAACGGGACCCCGATGCCGTAACGGCCTCCCTGGCCGCAACTCTGCGCGCCGTCGAAAATCGCCGGCGCCCGGCCACCAGCGGAGCGAGCTGAGCAATCACAGCTCTTTGGTCATCCCGACCTGCGGTTCGCTCCATTCAGCCAAAGTCGTACAGCGCCCGTCGAGCGTCCAGCCGAGATTGCTATAGAACGCTTGCGACGGACTGTTCTGCTCGAAAACCCAGAGCTGAGCGCGCTCAGCTCCAAGACGTCGGAGTTCGTCTTCACCGCCAGTGAGCAGAAGTCGACCAAGCCCGCCGCCCTGAACGAACGGAGAGACGTACAGCGAACTCACGTACCCCAGGCTTGGGCTCACGAGACGAAACCCCACGAACCCGACGACCTGGCTATTATCCACTGCTGCCAGATAGGTATCCGTCCCCGCCGTCAACGCTGTCCTCCACAGGTCGTTGGCCCGCTCCGACGTCATGCTTTCAAGCAGTGTTGTGGGCATGGTCTTCGCATAGCTAACGCGCCAGCAGTCAAGGAAAACGGCGCGAAAAGCTTCGGCATCGTCAGGACCGGCAAGCCTTACTGTAGCCACGCTCTCTCCGCTCATGATCGTTCTCAGGTACAGCGTAACGACGTCTACGATTCCAATCACACCGTCGGTGGAAATGGCGTATGAGATTGGCATCTCGATCCGGCGATCAACGCCGTCCACGCATCCGACCCGGTCAGCGAGAAGTTGTTGCCCGGACCATGCAAATTCGTCGGCATCGCCGAAATCCAAGACAATCCGTTCTGCCTATGCGCGCATCCACCTGCATGATCCCCGCGTTCTTCGAACAATTGCAGATGAACACAGGAACAGCACCCGCGACCCCCAACATCCAGGTCAAGTTCCGCGGATGCCCCTCCCGCGGGCCGCAAGAACCTCCAGGCTGCTAGCCCCGCCTGATCGCTCATCCGACAAACCGCTGGGGTCGGCATCAACGCAATCGAGGGCCCCGCCGATGCATGCCATCTAAGCCGCACAAATAGCGCCCAGCGATCGTTTTCCAACCTGACCCGGCCGCGACTCCGACCGCCCGGCCCCGCCGGCCGCCAGCGTCACCGGCGCTACATCAACCCTTTGCTTGCGAGCCACTTCTTGGCGATATCAGCCATGTTTGCTCCCGTAGCCGCCTGGCCATTCAACGTAATCAGGTCATCCGTCGTGAGCTTCGCCGAGACGGCGTTGAGAGCCTTCTTGACGGCGTCGCTGACACTGGCGGTTCTGATGATCGGCACAACGCTCTCGTCTGCGAACAGCGACTTGTCGTCTTTCAACACCACCAGGTTGTTCTTCTTGATGCCGGGATCCGTACTGAAGATGTCACCGGCCTGCACTTGGCCAGACGTCAGGGCAGTCATTGTGAGCGGCCCACCCGCATCCAGGGTGACGAACTTCTGGAATGTGATGCCATACAACTCATTGAGTCCGACGACACCGTTGTAGCGGGTCTTCCACTCGGGCGGGCCGCCCAGAGCAATCTGGGAGCCGACCGCAGCGAGATCCGAGATCTTCGTGAGGTGAAACTCGTCGGCGGTCTTCTGCGTGACCGAGACGGTGTCGTTGTCGGTCGCCTGCGACACATCAAGCAGACTGAGGCCCTTTGGAAGCTTTGCCGTGAGTGCAGCTATCACATCTGATCTGGTTGTTGCTTTCGCTTTTTCGTCGAGATACAACAGAACTGAACTCGAGTACTCCGGCATAAGGTCCAAGGAGCCGTCCTCCAACGCCTTCATGGTGACCTCGCGGCTGCCGATGTTGAACTGCTCCTTCACGTTCACACCGTCATGTTGAAGCTCCTGCGAGTAGATGTTCGCGATGATCTCGCTCTCCGCGAAATTCGCCGAACCGATGATGACAGGTCCGCCCGACTTGGCATTCGTTGCCCCACCGCCACCGCTGCTGAGCGGATCATTGCCCGCACAACCGGCGAAGGCGATAGTTGCCGTAATGGCGATGGCAGCGGCCACCCCTGCCCGCATTTTCCTGTTCATCTGTGAATCTCTCCTAATCTCGTTGATGACGTATCAGTGGTGCCGGAAAGCGCACTAGCCGGCGCTCGAGCCGCTCGGCCCGCTCGAGCCGCTCGAGGCTGTCGACGGGTCTTACGAAGAAGTCCGGGAGACACGACAAGCCTCGTCAGCCCGATGAAGCCCAGCTCCAGTACGACCGCAAGAACAGCGATGAGCACCGCCCCGCCGAGCATCTCCGAATAGTTGCCCTGAGCTTGCCCATCGATGATGTATCGGCCGAGACCGCCGAGGCCCACATAAGCGGCGACGGTGGCAGTTGACACGACTTGAAGCAATCCGCCCCGAATCCCTGAAAACATGAGAGGCAATGCGCACGGCAGTTGCACGTGCCACAGAATCTGCATTTTGGTATAGCCCATGCCTCGGGCTGCGCTGACGGCACCCGGGTCCGCGGATTGGATTCCGCCATATGTCCCCGTCAGGATGGGCGGGATGGCCAGCAGCACCAGCACGGCTATCGCCGGGATCGTGAACGCCAAATCCGAGGCGAACATTGGCGCCAGGATCAACACGGCGAGAATCAGCAACCCGACGGTCGGAAGTGCCCGAAGCGAGTTCGCGAGGCCCGCCACGATCACTTCGCCACGCCCGGTGTACCCGACGTAGATGCCAAACGGCACCGCCACCACCAAGGCGATCAAAAGTGCAATGCCGGTGTATTCCAGATGCAGCCCAACCTCGAGCGGGATGCTCTCTGACCCGGTCCACTGCGCCGGATTGAAGAACCACTCAAAGAAGTTCATGAGGTTTCCACCCGCTGACGCCACGGCGTGAGAGCCCGGTTGCCCCACACGATCAAGAGGTCGAACACAATGGCCAGCACCAGGCACAGGATCACGCCGGTGATGATCGGCACGAACAATCGCAGAATGAAGCCCTGCGTGAACAAGGACCCCAGCTGCGGAACGCCGACAAGCGCCGCGACTGTCACAATGCTGACGTTGGAGACGACTACGACCCGCAACCCGTCCGCGATCACCGGCAGCGCCACCGGGAGCTCAACGTGCAACAGCCGTTGCCATCCTCGGTATCCCATCGCGGTCGCGGCAAGCACCGTTTCAGGCGGCACCGAGGCCAGGCCGTCTGCCACGACCCTCACCATCAATGCCACCGTATACACGGTCAGCGCGACGACCACGTTCAGCGGGTCCAGAACCTTGGTGCCCAGAATCTGCGGCAACAAAACGAACAGCGCCAAAGAAGGAATTGTGTAGAGTATGCCGGCCACCCCCGTAATCGCCGGGTAAACCTTGCCGTGCGCGTATGCCCACCAGCCGATCGGCAGTGAGATGAGCAGGCCGATGATCGTCGGAAGCAGCGTCAGCACGATGTGTGAGAGCGTGAGCCCCCAGATCTCGTCGAGGTTTGACCAGACCCAGTCGATGTTCATGACGCGAGCACTCCGGTTTTCGCCGCACGGATGGCCGACACGACGTCTTCAGCGGTGACGGTTCCGAGCAGTGCTCCGTGGTCGTCGACCGCGACCCCCCGGCCGCTCGGGCTCGAGAGCACCGAGTTGAGCATGTCGCGAAGCGTTCCGGATGCTCGCGCGACCGTGCCGCTGATATCGATGTCTTCAACGGCGACCTTACGGCCATCCGTTGTGCCCAGTTGCACCCACCCCAGTGGCGCACCCGACCTGCTCACGGAGAGAACCCAATCACCGTCTGAACTTGGACGGTCGCTCAGATCATCGCCGACCTGCACGGTCGCCTCCCGCGTGATGGGCACGGCCTGGTCCGCGGTGACGAAGCTGAGTGCGTGATAGCCGCGAGCTGTTCCGACGAAGTCCGCAACGAACCCGTCCGCCGGGTGTGCCAGCAGGTGGGCGGGCGGTGCGATCTGCACGAGAAAGCCGCCCTGCCGCAGCACAGCCACTTGATCTCCGAGCTTCAGTGCTTCGTCGATATCGTGCGTCACCATGACAATGGTCTTGCCGATGTCGCGTTGCAGGCGAAGGAATTCGTCCTGCAGTTGCGCGCGAGTAATCGGGTCGACGGCACTGAAAGGCTCGTCCATCAGCAACACCGGCGGGTCTGTGGCCAAGGCGCGGGCCACGCCGACACGTTGTTGCTGGCCTCCAGACAGCTGCCAGGGGTACCGCGTTGCGAGGTTGGTGTCGAGACCGACGCGTTCGAGCAATTCCAGCGCCTTCTTGCGCGCATCCGCTTTGTTGGCCCCGAGCAACCGCGGAAGGGCCGAAATATTGTCGACGATCGTGCGGTGCGGAAACAATCCGGCGCTTTGAATCACGTAACCGATGCTGCGCCGCAGCTCTACGCGGTTGAGTGCCTGAGTCGCCACCCCGTCCAGCGAGATGGTGCCAGACGTCGGCTCGATCAGGCGATTGATCATTCGCATGGACGTTGTCTTGCCGCAGCCCGACGGCCCGATCAGGATGGTCAGTTTTCCGGTCGGAGCTTGCAGGCTCAGGTCATTGACGGCGATGGTGCCGTCGTCATAGACCTTTGTCACGTTCTTGAATTCGATCACAATACCGTCTTCTCCGTCGTAGCTGGGTTGGTTTTGCCGCCGAGCAGGGCGGACACGTGGTCGGCCCCCTCGATGAGCAGGCGACTGTACCTGGCCGTATCGAGCTGGGTTAACCGATAACTCGGAATGACAAGGCTGAGTGCCGCGACCACTTTGTGTTCAGAGCGGATTGCAGCCGCAATGGCGGTGATATCGTCTTCGACCCCGTGTTCGACGATCACGTACCCCGCAGCAGGGATCTCGTCGCGAAGTACCGCCCCGGCAGCAGAGCCGGAGATCGGGATGGTGCGCCCAACCCAATTCGTGTGCCTCACGGAGTGCGTGCCCTCAACGGTTGCGATGTAGATCGATGTCTTGTTATGACCCTCGATGCTCAAATAGACGGACTCACCGGTATCCGTGCAGAGCATCTCCATCGTTTCGCGAGCAAGTGAGATCAGCGATTCGTTGCTCAGCGATTGCGCACCGAGCTGGATCATCCGGCTGCCTGGGCGGTAGTCCCCCGCGTCGTCGCGGCGAACGAACCCGCCGCTTTCGAGGGTGCGCAACAAGCGCAGTGTGGTGCTCGGTGACAGCCCGGCAGCGCGCGAGCTATCGGCGAGATTGATCCGACCCTCGTCACAAATGATCGCAAGCAAGCTGAGCGCTCGCTCCACGGTTCGGGTCGCCGCTTCGGCCACGAGTTCCCTCTCGTCGTTGAGCTTGGACATGCCACGTCGCGCAATGCGATGTTGCACAGAGCAGGTCCGGTTATTTCGTGGATTTCCGAATCGAGCTAGAACATGTTTGTTTCACCTAGTAAAATACAATTGCCACCAGATAGCAATATGTGATTGACATCTTTTGTAATTACGACTGGAAGCGTTACCGACACGGAGGTTGGTTGTGATCGAATTCGACGGGGAAATTAGTGTCGCTGACATCGTTTCGGTGGCGCGTGACCACGAGCATCCGGTTGTGCCTGACGCGACGCGTCAGCGGGTGCGGCACATGCACGACCACGCGCAGGAATTGGCTGCGCGGGTTCCCACCTACGGCCGCACGACGGGCGTGGGTGCGAATCGCACAACTTCTGTTGACACGACGGATGCCGAGCACGGGCTTCGGCTGCTGCGTAGCCACGCGATCGATGCCGGCAATCCGCTTCCGGCCGTGGCCGTGCGCGCGATGCTCGCCGTGCGCCTCGCCCAGCTCAGCATTCCGGGCTCGGGCATTCAGGTCGACATCCTGGACGGCGTGCAACGCATGCTCGACACCGACGCACTCCCCACCGTGCTCGAGTTCAACTCCGTCGGAACAGCCGACCTTGCAGCACTTGCCGGCACCGCGCTCACCCTGATGGGCGAACGGCCCGCTACCGCCCCGCTTCAACCGATGCCGCGTTGGTCTACCGATAGTGCACTCCCGTTCATGAGTAGCAGTGCGCTGACGATCGGGCGGGCATGCCTGGTCATCGACGAATTGCGCGCGCTCAGCCGCGCCTCAATCGTCGTGTTCGGTCTCAGCTTCACGGCCCTGCGCGGCAACCCGTCACCGTTCAGCCAGGCTGCGGCCATCGCGGGCGCGTCCCCGCAGCTCGTGCCGACCTGCGCCACCCTTCGCACCATCGTCGGGGATGCCGACCAACCGGCGCGCATCCAGGACCCGTACGCGCTGAGAGCCTTCCCGCTCACCCTGGCCCCCGCGGCAGACGCACTCGACCAACTCGAAACAATCGTCATCGCACTGACGAACACGGCACAGGAGAATCCCCTCTTCACGAACGACGCCGTGATCCACCACGGGGGTTTCCACCAGGTCGCCCTCGCACTGAAAGCGGACACGCTGGCGATCGCCTTGGCCGCTCAAACACCCGTGACCCTGTCCCGCATTCGGCTGATGAGCGAACCCGACTACACGGGGATGCGACCATTTCTTGCCGCCGGACAGCCCGGCTCATCAGGCATCATGATGGTCGAATACGTCGCCGGAGCCGCGATCGGCGATCTGCACGCCAGTGCACAACCCGCCTCGCTGACAACGGTGTCCCTGTCACGAGGAACCGAGGAAGATGCCAGCTTCGCGCCCTTGGCGATCAGCCAATTGGAGCGTTCTGTGCGTGCACTCCGCATCCTCCTCGCGTGTGAGGCACTGATCGCAGTACGCGTGCTGCGCCAGCAAGGAGCCTCCGCCGCCGACCTGCCATCAGAAACCCTGGCCTCCGCATGGAACGTGTTGCAGGAGTTGCCGGCCGACGACCACGACCGCGACCTCCGACCAGACCTCGAACTCGCGCAGAACCTCCTCGACCGACTCGGTGATTTGGTCTGACGGCCTATCGCCAATCCCTCAGGCGCGTTCAACTACCGTAAAAGCGGGTATATATGGGGTCGAGCCATTCCAGCCGATCTCCCATGCACCAGCGTTGTGACCGCGACCAGCGCTATTCCGATGCCGCGCCTGCGAGCCCTGGACCAATCCCGGATCTCGTCACGAAGTAAATTCCCAGCGGCCGAATTCATGCGCTCCGCTGGCAGGACAACCGGCCGCTGAAATAGTCGCACACTACTGCTCAACCGTCCCACAACCAGTTGATCACACGCAACGTCACGAACCAGCAGCCGCTCATTAAAATCCAACTCCGAGGATGCCTCGACACCAACTCTCTTAGGCCCGCGAATTATCGTCACAGGCTACACGCTGCCGAGAGCGCCCCCCGCGCCGCATGGCCTCAGCTTCCCACCGCTAGAGGGGCACCGCTTCGCTGAGTGTTCGACCGTATGAGCGCCACAGGGCATGTCGATCCCGGGTCGCTCAGAATTGCCGGTAGACCCCAGAGGTTCAGCTCACGCTAACAGCCGCGGTTCGAGTCCGAGCCCCGCATGTTCGCGCATGTTGGCGATGCCAGTCTCTAGCCAGATCGTGTGATAAACGATGCGGTCGTTGACTGCGTAGGTGTGGACACCGGAGCCCAGGTGTTGATGCCGGTCCTTCTATTGCGCAATAGGTGCAGAACTACGTCGACGCGGCGCCCCAGTGGCGTTGCATCAGCCCGAAAGCGCAGGTCGTCGAAGTAGTCGTCTGGATGGTCGTGTAGCCAGCCATCCACCACGCGGAGCATGAACGCCAGGTACTTTCGCGGGAACTTTACTTCTTTTGTCGTCTAACAGGGCAGACGGCGCTCAGCCTCAACGCCGATGGCACCCCAGTACCCAATCGTTAAGAAGCGCTCGATGCTGCGGACCAACGGGCCACAATTCGTTCCCTGCTAGTTAGGCGGACCTCCTCAAGAAGTCGGTGTCCCGCAAATTGCGCACGCGAGAATTGACCAAGCAGTGCAGAGTCCCGACGATGCCTTTCAGAAGTCACTGTTGATGCCACCGCGCTCGAGTCGGACTGTTTGCTGTGACCCCACAAACCATAGGTGTCCCTGCGCTGGTCACCCCCGTCGCACCAGGCGGCGCACAGAACGCGCCCGGATGCACGATGTTAGCCGGCGCCGGTGGGGCTGGCGGAGCCACAGGAGCCGCGGGCAGCGCCGGAACAACCGGAGCAGGAGTCACCGGTGCAGAAGGCTGCGGCGATGCAACAGGCGACGGATCCGCGGATGGCAAGGGGGCTGACGTCGCTGTCGATGGCAACGGTGCAAAAGGAGACGCATACGTAACCTGCTCAGGGCAGCTCCCGAGGACACGAGCAAGAGCGTCATGCTCCGGTTGTTTAACCCACAGCCCATAAGTGGTCTTCACCGAAATTTGAAAGGCCGCATATTTGCAGCGAAATCCCTTGTTGGCGGGAAGCCACGACGCCGCGTTCTGATCGCTTTTCTGCTCGTTCGCAAATCCCGCGACCGCGACGAGGTTGAGCGGGTCATTTGCCAGGCTGACCCGCTGGGCTTGGGTGAGCTGCTGGGCCCCCGTTTGCCATGCGTCGCCGAGCGCCACAATGTGGTCGATCTGCACAGCCGTCGACGTCGTGTTGCCGCGAATGAAATCGAGTGTTTAACCCGTGTACGGATCGTCGAGTACGCCAGACAGCACCTTGCACGACCCGGACCGCTGAAGCTTTGATAGGTCTCTAGCCAGAATGTCGTTTCTCGTGTCACATCCGTTCCGGTCGACATCAAGCCACCCGACTCCGAAATTAGTAGTCCTTTGATACCCAGTCATCGGAGCGCGCCCCTTGATTGCGAGCGCGGCCAAAGCCGCTAGCGCGGTTGGTCGCGTGACCGGTGCGCTTGTCTCGACTACGGATGCTGGCGCTTCCGGCTGCACAACAACCAGCGGGGCCTCGGACTTCGGGCTCGCGCTGGGCGTGACCATTGTTACCGGAGCTTCGACAGGGGAATGCGTCGCGCCGAAAAGGATCGAGCCGAACCCTGTCAACATCAGCGCTGCGATCGACAAGCTCGCCACGGTTACGTGCGCCGTGGGTAGGTGCAGCCACGACGAACGCCTGGTCGTGAGTGCGTATATTGCGGTGCCCAGCGCGATGAGCCCCGCTGTCAAAAGCATTCCACCGAACCCTCCGCTGACGGAGCCCACGATGATTGCGAAAGCCGACAGGCCGAATCCGAGCCAGGTGGCGAATCCAAGGCGGCCTTTGCGACGCTGTTCGGACGCGCTTCCAGTCACATGAGCGCGCTCCTGCGTCGCCAGCGTCCAATGTGTGCCATCCCACCAATGTGCTAGCGAGGGATCCACGCGATCCGGATACCAACCAGCTGCCAGCGGGCCCTGTTCGCCCACCGCAACTCTGACTTCAACGGTTTTGTCGGAAGCGCGGATTCGCGTCAGCGCGGTCCATGAGGTCGGCCAGCGGGGTCGTATATTTCGGCGCGACGTCCTCTTCAACTGTCTCAACTCCACCATGTATCGCCGAACGGCCGCTTGGAGCCTCGGATCCACGGGCAGCAACACCTGCGCCGCTCATAGGGCAATGATTCCACCCTGACTTCTTCAGCGGACGTTTCTGGACCTCCCACTTCAGGGGACGTAGCCAAGTCGGCCCTGGCCAGCGAACAAGACCGATAGTGTGTCGTGTATGAGTGCGAGATTTCCGACACTACCTCAGCGGGCACTCATGCACGTCGGCAGTCAGCGCAAGCTGCCTACGTTGGAGTGGCGCGCGATCATAATTGCGATCGTCGCCGCGTTTGCGGCTAGCAGTCCCGACTACGTTCTGCGGTGGGGCGCTGCCATTTGCGGAGCGGTCCTTCTGACTCGGCTTCGGTGGGTCCGGCTAGATGCCCCGAACGTATTTATGATCGCACTGACTCTTTGGTATGTTCTATCTCAGCTCTGGGCCGTCAATGCCGACGTAACCGGATTGGCGATCAAGAACCAACTTGCGGTTGCGGCGCTGTTTTTGGCCACTCGATCCATTAAAAGTCAGCGAGAGTTGGTAATCATCGCTTGGGGCTATCTCGTTGGGTGCCTCATTGGCGCATACCTGCTGTTTGTGCAGAACCCGGATATCCTCGCCGCGCCAGAATTATCGACTAGCCGCGCCGGAATAGAAGGCGTCAACATAAACTACCTGTCGTACGCACTTGCCGTCGGACTGGCTGTCATCGTTCTGCTTTGGTCAGTGTATCGGGTCCGGGTCGTGCGCATCGGGTTAGCCGTTTGCATCCTGCCCTTAGTTGTGAGCATCTGGTACAGCAATACGCGGGGCGCAGAGATAGCGGTCGTATTACTCGCCATTTGGATTCTGGTTCACCATGTCAGGGGTGCTCTTGTGGCCGCTTGGCTTATGGTGGCAGTTTGCGCGCTGACAATAGCTACGGGTGCCGCCGATGGCGTGCTGCACGAGATCGATTCAATTTCCGTCCGGTCAACGGGCGATCTAGCCGGCCGGTTGACGATTTGGCCGTTTGCTCGCGAAGTTTTCTCTCAACATTTCATTGCAGGCGTCGGTGCGGCGGGATTTCAAGCGGTTGACCCAACGATGGTTGCCACGCACAATGTCATCTTGGAATTCGCGACCGGTCTCGGGCTGGTAGGTGTCCTCACCTTCCTGGGGCTTTATGTCAGTGCGTTAGTCCCAGCGACAAAGGGGCTAACAATAGGACGTCGGTCACTTCTCGTGGGCGCAATTCTTCTTGTGAGCTCCCCCATGTATCTGTCGGGTCAATGGGACCTATCGCCAGCGGCATGGCTTACTCTAGCCATGTTCTCCCGGATTCCCTTGTTGACCGCAGCAGCTGTAACCCCGTCGAGTGGGTAGTGCTGGCAACGCCCTCCGCTGTCTGCCCGAGGACCTCCTCGACGCGGAGATAGATGAGCGCTGATGCTGACAGTTTGAATCCCCCCACGACGACATATCCCAGGAAATACATCAGCCTGACGGAACCCGTATGCGCTCCCGATACTGTGTCGCGCTCTGCGCAGATTCACCACGGACAATACTTTCGTGCCGACGATGAAGCCTAGTCCGTGCCTGGCCGCGTGCAATCAAACCCAGGATCGGCGCGCGAATCGATCAGCGGCCGCAACGCACGTCGGCAGGATGTTCGAATTCGTCCGTATCAAGGAGCAATGCCACTTCCCCGACCGTGGCAGTTTGTCGACTCCCTGTCCCGCCGCTTCTCGCCAGCCCGCGCGGAGTCCGTGTGCCAGGCCGCCCCGCACCACGACTAGGCTACTCTGGCCGGCCGCCAAGCGCCGAAACACTCGGACCGGCTGTGCGCAACGACTCAGTTGCGCCCCAGATAAGCAACAGTCACTGTCGGTCGCATTACCGGGATTCACCATTCTGATAGTTTTGACATGCGCTTTCGCACAATAGAACACGGATTGGATCTCATGATCGCACAGCCCCACAAAGCCGTCATTGTCGGACAAGGATATGTCGGATTGCCGGTCGCAATGCGTGCTGTCGAAGTGGGATACGACGTTGTGGGCATCGATCTTGATATGGCTCGCATCGAGAGTCTCTTGCGTGGTAAGTCGTACGTTGACGACGTCAGCCAGGACCAGTTACAGAATGCAATCGCGTCCGGTCGTTACCTCTCCACCTTTGACTATGACGACGCGGCAGACTTTGACATCGCGGTCATAACTGTTCCGACGCCACTGCGTGAAAGCCTCCCCGACCTGACCTTTATAGAGGAATCCGCGAAATCGCTCGCAGAGCACCTCACGAAGGGCGCAACGATCGTCTTAGAATCAACCACCTATCCTGGCACTACGGAAGAACTACTGGTCCCCATCCTCGAAGGGGGTTCGGGGCTTACCGCTGGTACGGACTTCTTCGTCGGCTATAGCCCTGAACGAATTGACCCCGGCAACAAAACGTGGGGCTTCGTCAATACTCCGAAGGTGGTGTCGGGGCTCAACGAAGAGTCGCTCGCGCATGTCCGCGGGTTCTATGACGACCTCGTCAACCAGACCGTTCCGGTTAGCTCCCCTAAGGAAGCCGAACTAACCAAGCTGCTCGAAAACACGTTCCGCCACGTGAACATCGCACTTGTCAACGAATTGACCGTCTTCGCGCACCAACTCGGGGTGAACCTATGGGAATCGATTGAGGCGGCGAGTACCAAGCCTTTTGGATACATGAAGTTCACCCCCGGACCGGGGGTGGGAGGGCATTGCCTGCCTGTAGACCCGAGCTATCTCTCGTGGCAGGTTCGCCGGAAGCTAGGCAAGAACTTCCGCTTTGTGGAGCTAGCAAACGACGTCAACGACCACATGCCGGACTACGTGGTGCAACGTCTCATGACATTACTGAACACAAACGGCAAAGCGCTAAACGGCTCCACCGTTCTAATTGCGGGGCTCGCTTACAAAAAGAATACTGGCGACATTCGCGAAGCGCCTTCTCTGCGGCTTGTCGAATTGCTCCATGAGTACGGTGCCAAGGTACTCGCCGTCGACGGCCACGTTGAGGCGAATCGTTGGCCGCATGACGTGGAGTCGGTGGAACTCACGCAAGAGACTGTCGCGCGCGCAGATGTTGCGATTTTGGTTACTGATCATGACGATCTCGACTTACGTGACCTCACGTCTAGCAACGTGCCAATCCTGGACACCAAAAATGTTCTGGTCGGCCACTCTGTCACGAAACTCTGATCACCTAACTCGCGCGATCGAACCCATACCGGTCGCAGAGCCACGCTCATCTAGGCAAGGAAGACCAATGCGTATTCTCATCACCGGCGGTGCCGGCTTTATCGGTTCAAACCTGGTCAAGCTCATCAATGCTCGCGAACCGGAAACCGAGGTCCGCGTCTTGGATGACCTCAGCACGGGATTTCGATCCAACTTGAAGTCCACCGATGTCAAGTTCGTCGAGGGTTCGATACTCGATCAAGACACACTTGCTCAAGTCGCGGCGGGCGTAGACTCGATTGTGCACTTGGCTGCTATCCCGAGTGTGCCTAGGTCCGTCGCGGCACCGCGGCCAAGCCACGACGCAAATGCCACCGGGACGCTCAATGTACTCGAGGCTGGGCGCACGCTAGGGATTGAACACGTGGTAGTCGCATCTTCAAGTTCGGTCTACGGCAGCAATCCAACTCTGCCGAAAAGCGAGTTTGACTGGACGCGACCCATGAGCCCGTATGCCGTCAGCAAACAGGCTGCAGAGGGGTATGCGCTCGCGTACGGATTTTCGTACGGAATGAAGGCTCTGGCCTTCCGCTTCTTTAATGTATTCGGCCCTGGACAGGCAGCTGGTCACGCGTATGCGGCGGTCATCCCCAAATTTATCGAAGCGGCCCTCGCCGGAGACCCTCTGCTTGTTCATGGCGATGGGACGCAGTCACGAGATTTCACCTATGTAAAAACCGTGTGCGACGTAATCTACGAAGCGGTGCTCTCGCAAGTTCATACGCAAGATCCCGTCAATCTCGCGTACGGCACACAGACCACGCTTCTCGATTTGATCTCCTTGCTAGAGGGTCTCCTGGGTCGCGGCCTCGAAGCGCAAATGGATGATCCGCGCATAGGCGATGTGCACGCGTCACAAGCTGACGGCCGCCGCGTCCGTGAGCTGTTCCCAACCATAGAACCCACGGCTTTACTGCCAGCCTTAGAGGAAACTCTCGCCTGGTACGTGGAGCACCGGAAAGCCACGAGCTTACCGTAATTTACTGTCACGCCGTGCCCGTTTGGTTCCGGCCAAACTGACGGCGCCGCGCGATTCAAATTGCTGCCAATAGTTCAGATTCTTTGCCCGTGGCACGCTGAATATCGATTGCCGCGGCAAGCGACAGGCATCAGATGGTAAACCTATTGGCAGGCCGCCGTATACCGACCAAGGTAGAGTACCTACGTCGGCGCATCGTGCGACATAGAACATTCGGGAGCATCAGCAGACATTCTGGAACGGCTCCGCCACGGTATCGGCCAGACCCGGATCGGGGCAGTATCGTGGGAAGTCTACGACTTGGTACATACGGCGGCGGTCAGGGGGGCGTTTGCAAGACACCATCAATCGGGGGCCCGTTATTGAGCCGGATTAGGTTGACGCCGAGAACCGATCAGACGCGTGCCGTCGCGAAAAGGCGGACTAACGCCCTTTTTCTTGGTATTGCGACCGGCCTCGGCTCACGGGTCTTGACCCTCGCAGCACCGCTGCTAACGATTCCAGTAACACTGCACTACTTGGGTTCAGAGCTCTTCGGGTTTTGGATGATCGTAGCGTCGATCACTTCGATGGCGATGTTTGCCGATCTCGGTCTTGGTAACGGACTGCTCACTCGACTAGCGGCATCTGTGGCGTCGGGCGATTCAGTCGAAGCAAAGCGCCTGATAAGCACCGCCTACGTCACTCTTGGTGGAATCGCGTTAGCCCTACTTGCGGCAATCTGGATCGTCGTTCCAACGCTGAACTGGGCGCAATTCATAGGTCACAGCACGGGCCTCGATTCTTCCAAAGTCAAGTTGGTGGCCGGGCTGTGTCTTTCGGCCTTTGCACTGACGATCCCTCTGTCGCTGGTTCAGAGGGTACAGTATGCATTTCAACAGGCATGGAGAAGTAACCTCTGGCAGGTAGCTGGCGCTGTCTTTACGGTGTTGAGCGTCTATGCAGCCGCGTACTTGAACCTCGGTTACGAGCTGGTAATAGCAGCAGCCGTTTTTGCCAGCCCCTGTGTGATCCTCTTAAATAACATTTGCTACTACTTGTTGGGTCACCGAGATGTGATGCCGAGCCTCCGCGCTGCGTCTTCCGGGGCCGCCGGATCGCTGCTTCGGATTGGGCTTGCGTTCTTCTTCCTGTCGATCCTTACTTCATTGTCCCTGAACGCTGACAATCTGATTGTCGCGAATGTAGCAGACCTGAAGACTGTCGCTCAGTACTCGATTACGACAAAACTCTTTTCGTTGCTCGGGCTTGCCATCACGCTCGTAGCATTACCGCTGTGGCCGGCAAATGGCGAGGCACTCGCTCGCGGAGACACCGATTGGGTCAAACGAACCACACGGACCATGGTCTGGTTGTCGGTCGGCTCCGTATTGTTCGGCGGACTAGTCCTGACTTTCGGGCGTGATCTCATCGCATCGCTGTGGCTGGGGGACGGCCATTCGGTGCCACTCGACTTAGCTCTTAGCCTCGTGTTGTGGTCAACGGTCATGGCTTTTGCGTCCCCGTATTTCAGCGTTCAGAACAGCGTAGGTCTACTTCGATACCAGTACGCAGGTTGGGCGTTATTCGCGCTCGTGTCCATCCCGCTCAAAATATTGCTCTACCCGCTCTTCGGGCTAGCAGGCATCCCTCTCGCCGGAATCCTCGCATACTCTGCGTTCCTTGTCCCTGCAGCCGTCCTCGGCTATCGCGCAACGATCCGAAAGGTGGCGCTTGTAGGTGGCGCTTGAATCAGAACCTCGTCAGCAACCCCTTCGCCTAGTCTATGTTGGACCCGTCGATTATCCGTCGTCATCGGCCAATGCTCAACGCATGAGTGGTATTGCGGGAGCCTTGCGCCACGCGGGCGACCAGGTGCAGATTGGATCCGGCGGTCGACCGAACCGAAGTGGGCTAGCTCAACCCGAGATGGCTGAGAGCTTTACATTGCTCGCCGAAATACCTGACCCCGCGTGGCGCCGAATTCACAGAGTCTGGCGCGGCCTGAGTTGGGGAGCGTCAACGAGCTCGTGGATCAAACGGATGAAGGATCCGCCAGACGCTATTCTGGTGTACGGAACATCCCTGGGTTATCTTCTCAGACTGATCCCATTGGCCCGACGACTCAATGTTCCCCTCGTGATCGATGCGGTCGAATGGCAAAAGTCGTCGCACCTCCCGGGCGGTCGATTTGGTCCATTCGCAGTCGCGAATGCGATTTCCATGCGCTTGATGGCCCGCCGCGCATCCGGCGTCATTGTCATCAGCCGTTACCTTGAGCAGCATTTTGCGCACCAAGGATCGCCCACCCTTAGAGTTCCACCGCTTTTTAGTGTCGGAATCGATCGGGGTCGTGCGCACCTCCCAGATCGCCCGCTATCTTTGTGTTACGTTGGAAGTCCTGGCCAAAAGGACAAACGGACCGTCCGCAACTTGGTGCTAATGTGCCGAGATCTCGAAGTACGTCAAACTGAACTCCGAATCGACATAGTTGGCGTGGATAGACACGTCGCGGCCTCGCTAATCGGTCGGGACGCTGCGGTCTCAATTGATCACCCCAGTCTGCAGTTTCATGGCCGCGTCTCAGCAGACCAAGCACGCGAAGTCGTGGCCCACAGTCATTTTTCCGTTTTGCAACGCGAGGACGAAAGATATACGCGAGCGGGGTTCCCATCCAAGGTCGCAGAAAGTCTCATTCTCGGTACACCAGTGATGACTAACATGTCTAGCGATCTATCCGATTATCTGACCGATGGAGTGAACGCAAAAGTGCTGGCCGATGCATCAACTGACGCGCTCGCCCAAGCCGTCTCGGCAATGATCACCACCCAATACGACTACGATGCCGAGACGATAGCGTCAACTGCGCGCGGCCATTTCTCACCGGAGAAGTATGGTGATTCGTTACATGCCTTTCTCGTGCGTTTGCGCGATTCGGCGGCCTTTACGCATGTGGCAGATTCCGCAGCTACCACCGAATGAAAATCGGCTCAATGGTGCCGTCAGGCAACGGCGCCGCGCGATCGCGGTCACCGAGTATCAGCGTTATCGAAGGGGCGCTGTGTCAGCGGTCATCGGAAAGTGCCGACCGGTGACCCTTCGGGGATTTGGATTGTATTTCGATACGGTAATCAGAATCCTCACAGGAGCTCAAGCGAAGCGACCTCCTATGGCGACGGCGACCCGCTATGTTCGCAGCTGAAGTCGGGCTTCAGGTCCTTAACCATCAGCACGTTCTGACAGTAAGCAGCCTCCAGCATCGAGGTCGACATCACGGCAAGAACCGTTCTGGGCCGCTCTGGTGACCTGTGAAGGTGGCGATCCCGATCGGATATGGGCGTCGCATTCGAGGCGGAGCGCATGCATGCCGCAAACGTCCGACCGATTTTCTCGCAACGGTTGACGCAACGCAACCAGCCTGCACCGCGACTCTATGCTGCGGGAGCCACCTATGCCTACAGGCGCCGCACCATGGTCGGCCGTGTTCCGGCTCAGCAAGTACCATATGCCGGCGGTTCTTCACGATCGCTATCATAAGGACCGCGACATCTATCCGTGGATGGGTGTCTCAGCGTTCCTGATTGTGCCGCTCCACTAAGCGGTGTCGCGCAAGTCCACGCCAGCTATCTGCGACAGGAACCTCTCAATCCGCTCACCCTGCGCAGTAATCGACTTCTTCGCGAGGACGTATTCTTGAGCAAGCCGTGCTCGATGGGCGCAATCCACAGGAGCTGTTCGGACAGCGAGGATTGCTCTCGTCAGAGCGTCAACTGAGTCGTCATCGACAAGCTCGAGATATGGGTAGTAATCGCGTGGTATACCGGCCAATCGAGTCGTGACCACGGGAACCCCAAGCGCCATGTACTCAAGCAGTTTAGAGGGGAATGAATATTGAACGAACGATTGGTGGGCGGGCCTCGCGTTCACCAAGATCTGAGATCGCCTCAACTCCCCAATAACTTGATCATGCGGAAGCGCGCCGTGGTACCGTATTCGACGATCGTCTCTGCATTTCTGCTGAACCCATGGTTCTAGTGGGCCACGTCCGAATAAATCCAAGCGGAGTTTGGCGTCCTCGATCTGCATGAAGGCAAGCACTAGGTTCCGGACACCATAGTCTTCACTAATGCCACCAGCGTAAGAGACTCGTTGTTCCCGCCCTCGACTTCGCTGAAGCGGACTTGGCAAGGCGAGTCCAGCATCCGCGAACCCTTCCATCACCAGTGCCGGGACACCCGGAGCAAAATCGCGCGCGAGCTGGGGGGTGAGCGCAATCACGCCGTCAAATCTGGATGCCAGCCGCGTGACAATCACTCGATCGATTCGTTTCAGCGCCCGCGACACGACGCCGTCGATCTCGCGCACAACTCCGGGTGGGTCGGTCATTATCAAACATGTTCGCGTGCTAAGTGACTTTTGCAATACGCTCGCGAAAAGCAGAAAGGGGCTATGAACCCCGTGGACAATGACGACCTTTGGATTTACCCTACCCACGTAGCGGCGCCCGCGAGTAATGCAAGCAAAGAAGCGGGTCAGATGTTTGAGGAGCATCAGATTCACGAATCCGAGCGATATGCCGGCGGCTCCGCCCTGATGTACAGCACCGGAGTGAATCAGGATCTTTGGGTACTCAGGATAATTTGGAATCGGCAACACCGAAATAAGCTTCACCGGCACACCTGTAGACGTGAGGGCGCGGACCAAGTTCTTGGCAAAATTGTGCGTCTGAACGGCAAGCACAGCGCTGCGTTGCGAAAGCGCGGCAGCAACATCGTCATCCACAGTGAATCCAAGGAGGATCACAGGCACGGAACGATTGGCGTTCATTTTTGTTCGCGCTCCAGAACTCGCCGATAAGCACTCGCCAGCGCAGCGGTCATGTGCCGGGTGGTGTAGTGCTGCTCGATAACAAGCCTGGCCTGCGCGCCAAGCTCTTTTCGAAGGTTGGCATCCGTCAGTATCGGCTCGAGAGCTTCACGAAGCGCGTTAGGGTCGCCTGCGGGAACTAAAATGCCACCGCCGCGGGAAACTACCTCGGTGGTGCCGCCAACGGCAGTGCTGACGACCGGTAGCCCGGCGGCCATTGCTTCAAGAAGCGCATTTGACATGTTCTCGTGCAGGCTGGGAAGGACGAACGCGTCCGAAGCCGCGAGCAAACTATCGACGTCCAGACGCCGTCCAAGCATATGCGCTCGCACGCTTTCTAGTTGCTCTGCGAGCATTGAAATCGATTGTGAATCAGGACCGTCCCCGACGATGAGAACGTGAGTATTCTCCGTACAGGCACAAGGAAGGGCCTCGAGCGCTTCAAACAAATTAGCATGGCCTTTGTCATGTGCGAGCCGCGCTACGATGATCAAGACAACGTCATCGGAAGCAATCCCCAACGCACGCCTAGTTTGATTTCGTGCTGTGGCCGAAATCGACGGAATGTCTACCCCGTTCGGCACCACACCGACCATCTTGTGGCCGACATGACGCAGGATTGGCTTGTGGAGCGCAGCTTCGCACACCACGGCGACATCGGTAGCCATTCGCAATGTGATCGGCTCGAGGATGCGCGATACAAGCCGTTGGCGAAGCGATCCACGGCCAGCCACTACGTCTCCGACGGACCCGTGGACTGAGACCAGAATCCGCGGTACTCTGGCTATTCGCGCGGCGAGCACGCCGTGAAATCCCTCATTGCCTAGTCCCCGAATATGAGCCATGTCCGGATGAAAGTCATGCATTTCGCCGGCCATCCGGCGGATCAGCCGCAGGCTAATACCGCCCGCCGCCTTCGACTGCTGCACATGGCGAAACTCAAAAGACTCAGCAAGGTCAGATCGCAGTATTCTTCCTAGCGCGCCGATTGGGCCGCCCGAACCAAGTGAACCAAATGAATGCTGTATGACCCGAGGCCGAGGCGCATTCATTGCGTGTCTTTGTCCTTTCATAGGAAACCACCTCCGAGGAGCCGTCCAGCACGATCGATCACCAATAGCGTTCCAAATCCAAGCTCAACGTATCTGGAGGCCATGATTGGTTGTTTTCGGCGATGCAAACGACTGCGATTGCCGCATGACCAAGAGCGCAAGCGACAGCGGGTGAGGCTCGTATCGCATGCCGATCCACATTCGCGCCATGAGCCGCCCGAAACCTCCCATGAACAGCACCGCCCGGGAGGATGCGAGATCGGGTGTCAGCCATGCATGAATTGTCGACCAATATCGGACCTTGTCGCTTGCCAACGGTGGAACGCTCGCCGCTTCTGAGGCAACGAATGAGACGTCTAGCTCCTTGGAGGAGCCGATAACACCGATAGTTGGACGAAATTGTGCGACCGCGTCGCCCCACGAGAACGTTTCGCCGGATGACAAAGTAACTACTGGATTAGGTTCAAAGCTCGCTGCAGCATTAGTGCATTCGATGCGAGCTTCTTGCCTGTTGCCGAGGTAAATCACGGCCCCGAGCGACCGCAGGATAGCCAACACGCGCGACGGACGGCGAAGGCGACTGCGCCTTCTCGGATTCGTGGCGTCAAGACCGACTACTGCGGCTAGTGCAGCGCCGAGATAAATCACCACACGTTCCAAAGGCAAAAGCGCACTCGGTGGAGAGCTATCCTCTGATCCAAGGTCGGTGCGCCGTTGCGTGTGTGTTGCCGAGATTACGCGGCATTGTTTGGACAGAAGCGTCAGCTCTTTCTGATTCCGGTGCGCAGGTGGTGGCTTCGTGCGGTCGAAAGAATGAAGTTTACGACGCGCCGCGATGCATCGGAGATCTCGTATTCAAATGGCACGCTGGCTGGGCCGTCGGTTGCCCACGTTGCGAGCAGAACTCGTGCGCAGTCGCTTACTGACTCGGCACTGACTCCCGTAAGGAGAATAGCTGCCGTATCGAGCGCTTCAGGTCTCTCTATGGAATCGCGAAGCGTAACTGCGGGAAATCGCAAGATGCTCGACTCCTCGCTAATGGTTCCGCTGTCTGATAAAACCAACTTCGCCGACTGCTGAAGCTTGACATAATCGTTGAATCCAAAAGGCGGATGGAATGTCAGCCCGTCCTTCAAATGGTCTGGCTGCCTTTCCAGCCGATGGCGAGTTCTCGGATGCGTCGAGACGAGAACAGGCAATTCGTATTCGACGGCAAGCTGCCCAAGCGCATCCAGTACGGACGCCAACCGTTCTGGGTTGTCTACATTCTCTTCGCGATGCAAGCTGACCAGAAAGTACTGCCCGTCGTTGAGCCCCTGCCGTTCGACGACATCGCTCGCGGCGATGGCAGCCGTGTTTCCGTCGAGTACCTCCCGCATCGGCGATCCGGTTAGCAAAATGTGCGAAGGATGGATGCCCTCCGCGAGAAGGTTCCGCCGCGCGTGCTCCGTGTATACGAGGTTGTAATCAGCAACATGGTCCACCATTCGCCGGTTAACTTCTTCCGGTACGTTCTCGTCGAAGCACCGGTTGCCCGCCTCCATGTGATAGACCGGAATCTTCATTCTGCGAGCCATAAGGGCTGAAATACAACTGTTGGTATCACCCAAGACCACCATTGCATCGGGCCGCTCCTGAAGCAGCACTCGCTCCACCTTGGTCAAGATGGAGCCGAGCACTGCGCCGAGCGAACTCGTGTCCGCCTCAAGAAAGTGGTCTGGTCGCCGCAGCCCGAGATCCTCGAAGAAAACTTCGTTCAATTCGTAGTCATAGTTCTGTCCGGTGTGCACGAGCACGTGCTCGGTGAACCGATCCAAGCGTTTGATGGTCGGTGCAAGTCTGATGATCTCTGGCCGGGTACCTACGACCGTCAGGACCTTGAGCTTGGTGTGGTGACTCATACCGCCTCCGCGAAGGTGTCAGGGTTGACGGGATCGAATATTTCGTTTGCCCAAAATGAGGTGTACAACTCTGACGCACCGGTATTGACGATGTTATGTGCCCACATGGTCGGCATATCGATGGCCTGAGGTCGCTCCCCGGAGACCGCGAATGCGTGCACTTTTTCACTGAACAGCCGACGCAGGGAAATAGTGGCCTCGCCAGCTAAGACTGTGAATCGCTCAATTTTGCGCCGGTGATAATGGTCACCGCGACTAACTCCAGGAACTGTCGTTGAAAACGAACTCTGCCCGGACCCGCCGTGTGAACGCACAATCTCAAAGAATGAACCACGGTCGTCGGCGTGCCGCTTCAGTGCAATTGGCGACTGTGAGGCGAAAGCGAACGAACGATAGGTGTTGAAGAGATCTCGGTCAAATTTGGCGGAAATGTCCGGAATGTCGCCAATCGCATAACTGGTGGCCATCACAGTAAGCCGTTCGAGCACGGTTGAAACATTGGCGTGCTGTATCGGCGCCGCGGCGTCAGCGATCACTCCAAGCATGAGGTCAGCGGCATCCTGAGCATGCATCAGGGTCAAATCTCGATCTTGTTCGACCGAGGGCACGCCCCGTGACGCGAGCAAATGGCAAAATGTCGCCACAACGGAGTTGTAGAACGGAACGCCGTGTTCTCCAAACAAGTTGGGCAAAACAACGTCGACAAACTGGGCGCCAACGTCTTCAGCCGCGGTGCCAAGTATGCCCGACGCGACTCTCTTAGCCTCTCCGTAGGCCGAACCGTTGCCAGCTTGCGTGGAATTCGCGAACACAACCCTTGGCGGCGGCGCTGGTGCAACTCGAAGTGCGCTCGCGATCTGCTCTGCGAAATGTCGGTTCCCCGCGACGACCTCCTCATCGGTCGCTCGGTTTACACCGGCGATATGCACCAAACGGGAGGCGCCGCTGATACTCTGCGCAGCGTCACTGATGCTGAACTCATCACCGACGGGAATTGACCGCACGATCGTGCCCTGCGACAGCGCGGCAGCCCTTGTGTGCCAGCCAAGAAAGCCATTGGCTCCGGTCATTGCGATGGATTGCACGGTCAGCTCCGCTGCTCTACTGGATGTCCGGCAATTTCAAGTTCCTTCCGCACCTTCGGCAATGTGAGTAAAAGGTCCTCGACTTGGCCGACAGTAAGGCGCTCCACCGTGTGTGAGTCATAGTCGCGGAACTGTGCCTGTTTTGTGTCGCCTCGGTCGAAATACGCGTCATAGTTCAGATCACGCTTGTCCGCTGAGATGCGAAAGTAGTCTCCCATGTCCTGCGCGCGCGCGAGTTCTTCACGACTCGCGAGGGCTTCGGAAACTTTCTCCGCGTGCCGCGTGCCGATCACCCGAATGTCTGCATCGACGTGGAAGAGGTTGGCAATCGCTCGGGCGAGGTCTCCGATGGTGCATGCCGCCGCCTTCCGAATGAACAGGTCGCCCTGGGTCGCGTTTGCGAATGCGAATTCAACTAGATCTACTGAACTCGCGAGGGACATCATAAATCGGGTCATGTCTGGGTTGGTTACCGTCAGCGGCTGGCCCGACTTGAGCTGTCGGATGAACAATGGAATGACGGATCCTCTTGAATACATGACATTACCGTAACGAACGCACGAGACAATCGTCCCTGCGTTCGGGTTATTCAGACCATGCGATTGTGCAATCTTTTCCATCATCGCCTTGCTCATTCCCATGGCGTTGACGGGATACACGGCTTTGTCGGTGCTGAGGCACACCAGCGACCGAACGCCAGAATACTCGGCTGCGCGCACGACGTTCTCACTGCCTATGACGTTTGTTTTCACAGCCTCCATCGGGAAGAATTCGCACGACGGTACCTGCTTGAGCGCGGCCGCATGGAAGGCATAGTCAACGTCCTTCATGGCGCGTTCCACGCTGGTGTAGTCGCGAATGTCACCGATATAGAAGTGAACACGAGGGTCGTTGAGCTCGTGACGCATGAGGTCCTGCTTGGCTTCATCGCGACTTAATATTCGGATCTCACCGACGTTCCGGGACAGCAGCTTCTTTGTAACGGTGTGCCCAAACGAACCAGTCCCACCCGTAACAAGAATCTTCTTTGCGTCATAGCTTTCGTCAATCAATGTGGCCCTCCAAATTGTGCCTTGTTTGAGTTGGAAACTTGCGCCCGCCTGCGTCGGCGGAGTCTGACATCGTGAGTTCGGCGCGAACCCTAGGATCCGACCCAGGATGCGGGGTAACGCTCATGATCGATACTCCGGAAAGAACCCAGACGATTTCTGACGAGTTGCATCGGCGTCGCGCGCAGCCACCAGTCGCTCATACGTTCTTGTGTCAAAGACTCGTCTCCCGACCGTGAACGGCCGGATACCGTTCGGCGCAAACGCCTTCTTGTATCGAAAGATGCCGTCATCAGGCTCATACCCTCCTCCGAGCACGAACCATTGACGACCCGAGTTTTTTACCCACCGGATGATTTCGTACTTGAGAAAGTCATTGGGGCGAAGGTCGAACGCCGTGCTCTCGGTCCCACCGAGGAATGAGTATGCGGTTTGGGCCGAAAGCAGAACGAGCTCTGTTGAAACGACTGCTCCAGCATGCAACGCGTGGAAGTACGCATACTGCCCTCCCAGTTGCTCGTGCACTCGCTTGAAGAATTCGATATCAAAGTAGTAGTTTGCGCGCGCGCTACGCCGATCCAACGTGCCCTCATAGATCCTCACAAAGTCGTCGACTCGCTCCCCGACTTCATCGACGACCACTGTAACCCCCGATTTTCGGGCACGGTTCACGTTTTTGCGAACCTTGTGCTCAAAACCCATCCAGAGTGCCTCTTCATCCAGTGAAAGGTCGCAAACAACATTCATCTGGTTGACAGAGGTGTCGCCGTCAAACGGGAGTATTGAGTTCGGGAAGAGGCTCAATCGCACGAATTCGGATACGACGCGATTTTGCGAAGCCCACTTGTCGAACGCGTCCGAAAACAACTCGGCGGCAGCTTCTACATCCATCGTCCCCCAAACGAAGGCGCCGCCATAGCCGTAGGGACTGACGATGTCCTTCAGGGCAGCGTCGGCCGTGGGCGAGCCAATCGGTGGTATGTCTCGCAAGATAAATGGGAAGAGGACCGACCCATCTGAAGACTCCCAGACTGCGCACATGGGCTCACCCGCACCTTGGCTGAAGAGATTCACAAATGCCGGGTGCGCATGAACTTCGCGAGTCGGCGACTCGGCCCACAGACGAATCCACTCGAGTTTGTCTGCTTCTGATCGAATTGTTAAGACGCGAAATGACGTCGATGAGTTCACGACACGTCCGACCGATTATTGACTACAACATCACTACCTGACACGTGGCGTTGGAACGCTGCAGCCATGGGTGAAAGCTCCGACAAAACGACATCTTGATGCACTGGAAAGTTGATAATGTGCCGCGCGAGGTCATTGAGCGCCTGGAAGTTCGCACGAACGGGCTCGATCAGCGTGTGATAGAGGCTAACCATGCCAAACCCGTCCGCATTCATGTTTGAGTAGATCGAATCTCTGCTGTCGCCAGTAACAACTACTGGAAGAGTCTGCGGCACGTCGCATTCGCGCAGGCTGGGCCAAAGCAACTTGAACCGCGTTCCGTAACCAGGCAGTTTTTGCAGCAGTGACGCCAGATGCAGATAGTTCTCACGTCGAGCATGTGCGATCGCGCGCCAGTCGTAGCCGAGAATTCGAATAGCGAGGTCCGGCCTCGACTCCCGCTGTCCTCTCACCAATTTCTGGTCCAAGTACGAAACCATGCCACCCTCAGCAAATGGAAACATCTTGTGTAGCGAGAACAGGCTCGCATGGCCGTAGCTGCCGGCCTGCCCGGTGCCATAAGCGGAGAAGAATCCGTGTGCGAGATCCTCCACCAAAATGGCACCGTGGCGATCTGCAATGGTGCGAATCACCGCGAGGTTAGGATCAGTGCGACCGAAATAGTGGATCAAGACGATGACGCGACACTGATCGGCAACGAGCCGCCGCTCCAGATCATCGATATTGGCCGACAAGTCCGCATTGAGATCGTAAAAGGCAAACCGCGCGCCACTATTGACGATCGGGTCAAACACTCCGCTGCCCTCGCGCCGCGACCAGCCAATGTAGGCCGGCAGAAGCACGCCGTCATCGGCGTGATCGAGTACGTTCGCGAGCAGGTCACGCATCCCCTCGCGCGCCGATTCATAGAAGAATGTGGGGCGGCGAAACTGCTCGACACGTTGCGCCGTCTTGGCGACCAATGGAGTCACGCCTGTCTTTGCGATCACGAACGAACCGCCAATGTCATCCGAATAGAACGCTTGATCACCTGATGTTGCACCCGCAATTCCGGCTCGGCCTCTTCAGGTAGTACGAAAAAAGCACGATCAGTATCAGGGAACAGCGTGTGCATCCCAGCGAGAAGTTCGTCGTTCTGAAACGTCGAGGATGAAAAACAACGAATAGTCTGCGCGCCAATGAGGCCCAGCCTTTCGGTACTTTCACCCTCGCCGACCAGAACTTCACAAAAGCCGTAGCGCGCATGCGCTGCGAGCGCTGTGTGGGGTGCCATCAACGAGGCTCGTCCGCGCGATTTCGGGAGCCGCCGATCGACCCACACCGACGCGCCTGACGCGACAAACCCCATTTTGTAATACAGATTGCACGCGCGCACGTTGTCGTCAAACACATCAAGCTGCATCTGCCGAAGTCCGTGGCTGGGATCGCAAACGCGGGCCAATAGTGCCGACGCAACTCCTCGCCCTTGCGAATCGGCCTCCACGCATATATACGACAGGAAGATCTGCCCGTCTTGTCCAGTGCGATAATCGGCAAATCCTGCAAGCGTGTTCGGAAGCCGATCACTTGTCGCGACGATGAGTCGCCGGTCGGAGGCAGTGCTTGGATATCGCATATCGACGGCGAGGTATTCGTGGATCCCTCGCTGTGCATAGATCATGTATCGCCACAATGATCTGTCGAAAGAATGCCGCAGCAACGCGGCAATGCCGTCGAGATCCTCAATGTTCGCATCCCGGATTTGGCAGCCGATCATGCTGACACAGCCTCGCGACGCTCTTCGTCCAGGTTCTTCATTTCGGAACCAGGATCGACCACAACACCGCTACCCCGAAAGACCCCAACCAAAGTACCAACCAAGATTCGCGCATCGATGCGCGCGGACATGTTTCGCACATACCATACATCGTGCGCGAGTCGGCTATTCCACGAGAGCTCATTACGTCCGTGAATCTGCGCCCACCCGGTGATTCCGGGGCGCACAAGTAGCCTGAGTTGCTCTTCCTCGGTGAAATACTTCGTGTATCGCATGAGCAGCGGCCTTGGGCCAACCAGGGACATGTGGCCCCGAAGGACGTTCCAGAGAGTTGGCAGTTCATCGACACTGCTCGCTCGGAGTGCAGCCCCGAACGTGCCAAGCCGTTCTCCGTCCGGCAGTAATGCTCCTGAATCGTCTCGACCGTCGTTCATGGTGCGGAACTTCACCATTTCAAATGGCACGCCATCCCTGCCCGGGCGCGTCTGTCGAAACATGACCGGTGTGCCCAGCTTGACCCGCACAAGGACAGCGGTCACGGCAATGGGCAAACTCAGTGCCGCGAGTGCAGCGGCTCCAACGCCGAGATCCACCACCCGTTTCAGCAACTGGAAGTGTGGCTTTGACAGGCGAGCCACTCGAAACACACGGATGAATTCGCGTGTGCCGACCGACAGGGCTAGCCGGTCCTGATAAAACTGCCGCCCTGAAGCGCCTAATTGAGCACGCCGCGCGCTGCTCATGGCCTTCAGTCGCAATACTGCATCAGCCAACTGGGCGGCGTTTCCTGGTTCGAAAACAATGCCAGCGCCGGCATCTGAAACCATCTTGGCCGCGTCGCCTTTGACGCCCATCAGGATCGGTCGTCCTGCCATGAGGTAGGCCTGCGTTTTTGATGGGATTGTGATTGAGAAGAGCGGATCGTCGATCAGATGTACCAGGAGAGCATCCGAGCTGACTAGGATCTCACCCATCTCGTGGATTGGTCGACGGCTAAGGAAATCGACATTTGAAAGGTTACGTGCGCGGGCTTTCTCGGCGAGTTCGGCCGCGTTCACACCGCCCCCGACGAGTAGGAAGCGAACGTCGGGAACGTCAACAAGGCGTTCGGCTGCGTCAAGAACGGTTTCCAATCCCTGCACCTTGCCCAGGTTGCCTGCGAACGTCACCGTAAACTTACCGCCAAATCCCAGTTCGACATACCTGTCCTGGGATGGCGGAAGCATCTCGATCTGCTGCTCATCGGCCCAGTTCGGAATGACGTTAATCCGGCGTGCGGAGACTCCCCTTTCAATCAGGGCCTTGCAGAACCCCTCCGACAGCACAACCACCCGGCTTGCGCCTCGGTATACGCGCGTCATCGAACGACCGATTACCTTCAGCAGGCGAGGGTGGGTGAGCATTCCAGTCGCCTTGAGTGAGTCCGGCCAAAGATCCTGCACGTCGTACACGAATGGCACGCCTTTCAGGGCCTTCAATACGAGCGCCGGGAGTGCTACGGTCGCCGGCGGGTGATAGATATACGCCACGTCCGGGCGGCGCGAAGCGAGAGCACCAATGGAAGCCGATAGGGCAAAGCTCATGTAGTTAGCGATCCTGCGTATTGCGGACCCATCGTGACTCGGGTATAGCGGCACTCGCAGAATCCGGATCCCGTCAACGACCTCGCGCTGCCATGGCTTTACCCGATAGCCTTCGTAGATCTTGCCGCCAGGATAATTGGGAAACCCCGTCAAGACCTGCACGTCATGGCCTAGGCTTTGCAGCTCTTTCGCGAAAAGCATCCCCTTAAATGTGGGTTCCGGATCAAACCACTGGGTAATCAAGAGAATCCGCATCGGACCGGTGTCTTCAGAGTGCGGCGGCGCGCTTTCGGTATGCTTTTGAGTCATGCGGAAGTGGTACTTGTGAACAGCACCGCGTTGCGATTGGAATATGACCTCGCGCTGGCATCCAGGAAGGTTTGAATGCTTACCCCGACACGTTGCACGTCCCCGTCGCGCAAAGCAGACCCACTCGGCAACGTGAGCCCTGATTCGAACAGCCGTTGCGAATTGCCGTTAAGCAGCGCGGGCGCATCAGCAAAGACCGGCTGCAGATGCATCGGCTTCCACAGCGGCCGGCTTTCAATGTTGTCGGCGCTGAGCGCATCCCGCAGCTCGGCGGCGCTCCACCCGGCGGCCTCTTCATCGACGACCACTGAAGTCAACCAGCAATTGTCCTCGCGGTCGTCATCGCCTCCGAAGATTTCGACCCCGACGACATCGGCGAACAACGCACGATAGCGTTCTCGGATCGCGCGGCGGCGGGCGATCATACTGTCGAGCCTGGTCAGCTGTGCTCGCCCGAGCGCCGCAAGCAAATTGCTCAGGCGGTAGTTGTAGCCGATCTCGGTGTGCTCGTAGTGCACGGCCGGCTGACGCGCCTGAGTGGCCAGATATCGGGCGCGGGAGGCAAGCTCACCGTCATCGGTGAGAAGCATTCCACCGCCCGATGTGGTCATCACCTTGTTGCCGTTGAACGAAACGATCGACACTCGGCCGAACGAACCAGCGGCCTTGCCGTGATGAGTCGCACCGAGCGACTCCGCTGCATCCGCGACAACCGGGATTCCTGCGGCATCCGCAATGCCGCAGATCGCGGTGTAGTCGACTGCCTTGCCCAGCAGGTCAACCGGCACTATTGCGGCGACGTGTTCGCCTGCGCCAGCCAATTCGGCAAGAGCTTGCTCGAGCAGCTCTGGCGACATGTTGCCGGTCGACAGCTCACAGTCGATGAAGTACGGGCGCGCCCCGGCATAGGTGATGGCGTTGGCCGTCGCAGCAAACGTCATGGTCGAGGTCACCACGGTGTCCCCTGGCTTAACTCCAACTCCGAGCAACGCAAGGTGCAGGGCAGCGGTTCCAGAGCTCAGTGCCGCTGCGTGTGCGACGCCCACTCGATCCGCAATCTCCCGCTCGAATGCGTCAACGTCAGGCCCGAGGGGCGCGATCCAGCCCGAGCGGAAGGCCTTAAGCAGGTACTGTTCCTCGAGCTCGCCGACGTCAGGCGACGACATCAGAATGCGATCGGTCACGACTTGGCCTTCGTCACACTCAACCGCTGGATGATCGCCGTGTCGCCGCCGTTCGTGCGCAACCGGTAGTCCCAGCCCTCTTTGTCTAGGTGTGACGCAGGCATCGGCGGAATCTTGGCGTGGGAGATTTTCGGATGCTTCGGGCGGTTGTCGACCTCGTCGAAACCCATCAACTCCTCATTCAACTTCTCGCCCTCGCGCAAGCCCGTGTACACGATCTCGATCGGCTTGCCGCTCGCCGCGATCATGCGCTGCGCGATATCGAGAATGCGCACCGGCTCCCCCATATCGAGAATCAGCACCTCCCCCGGGTCGCCGATGCCGCCAGCCTGAACCACCAGTTGGCATGCCTCGGGGATCGTCATGAAGAACCGTGTCACGTCTGGATGCGTCACCGTGACTGGCCCGCCGGCCTCGATCAGCGACTTGAACGTGGGCAGCATCGAACCGCGGCTGCCGATCACGTTGCCGAAGCGCACCGACAAATAACGCATGTCGGTTTCTTCTGCCATCCAGGCCGTCAGTTTCTCGCCGACCCGCTTCGAGTGGCCGAGCACGCTCGTCGGGTTCGCCGCCTTGTCCGTCGAGATGTTCACGAAAGTGCTCACCTCGGCATCCCGCGCGGCTTCCAGCACGTTGAGTGTGCCAAGCACATTCGTCTTCCACGCCTCGTCCGGATACTGCTCGAGCATCGGCAGGTGCTTGAGCGCGGCGGTGTGGAAGACGACCTGCGGCCGGCGCTTGGTGAAGATCTCCGCCAACGCCTGAGGGTCACGGATGTCCGCGAGCACGACGTCTTTCGTGTTCAGCAAGCCATGGCCGAAGATCGACAATTCGGTCCTCTGCAACCCTGTCTCATCACGGTCGAGCATGATCAACTCGGCGGGGCCGTACTTGAAGAGCTGGCGGCACAGCTCGGAGCCGATCGATCCACCCGCGCCGGTCACGAGCACGCGCTTACCCGTCACATAACCGGCAATCGAGCTGACATCGGTGTCCACCGGATGCCGACCGATCAGGTCTTCAATGGAGATGTCGCGCACATCGGAGAGCCCGGACTTTCCTGCAAGGATCTCGTCGAGCACGGGCAGAACCTTGACCGTCAAACCGGCCGCGAGCGCGGCATCCGTGATCGTACGCAACAGCGTCGCATCCGCGCGCGCGATCGCGATAATGAGCGTTCGAGCACCAGTCTTTGCGACGATCTGCGTCAGGTGCTTGCCGGTGCCGAGCACCGAGATGCCGCTCAGCTGCAGGTTGCGCCTGCGCTTGTCGTCGTCGATGAAGCCGACCGGGCGATAGGCCGAGAGCCGATCCGTCACCATGCGGCGAGCAAGCACGCCACCCATGTAACCGGCGCCGTAGATCAACGTGGGCTGGGCGCCCTCGCCCGGCTTTTCCTGGCGCTCGACCATCAAGCGTTTCACATAACGAGCTGCTGCCATCAGCACCAGAGCAAACGGCAACGCGATGACAATCGTGCTGCGCGGAATCGACCAGTTGACCCCGTACAAAATCACCGGCAACCCGACCACGAAACCGACCAGGAGCGCGGTGTAAGCAAGCGCCCGCACCTCGTGGAAACTGCCAAAGGTGTAACGCCCTCGATAGAGCCACATGCCCCAACCGATCAGCAGTTGTGCAACCGCCGTGGCGAGAACCACGGCGATCAGAGGCAGCCAGTGGATGGCATTCACGTCGAATTCGTAGCGGCAGATTTCTGCGCCGATAAGCGCAACCGCCCACGCCACCGCGTCCAGCAGATATTGACTGCCGAATCGCCCGATAAGCGTTTCGCCGCGATCTGCCGTCTGCTTGCGAACCGCCGCACTCCATAACCGCGAACTCAATGCCATGTTTTCCCCTGATCTCCTGAACGCGCAAGCGCGTCTCCCGCCCATAACCACAGCGTTCCAGCGCCGTCCGACAGTGCCACTGCGCCGGCGGCCGGCGCTGCTGTGACAAAGCATCCCGCGGTCGACGGCTGCGACGATGCAGCATCGAGGGCGGCAAGTGAAATTCCGGCGCAGTCGGTGACACCGACGGATGCCGCGGCGTAGCCTGCGCCCGAACTGCTGATCGCGACTGCTCCCGTCACGGTGGTCGCCGCTCCCCAGGTCGCACCGGCGTCTGCGGTTCGGAACACGGTGTGGTTGCTGCACAACACCGCTGCGGATGTCGCGTCCCGCGGCGCCAATCCAACCACCGTCGGGCACGGGGCCGGCTTGTCTCCCTGCGGAGAGTGCACCACGGCCGCGTTGGCCGGGTTGAAGTACCAGGTGCCGGCGAGTTGGGTGGGATACGTAGCCCAGTTGTCTCCGTTCACGTAGCTGCGGATGAACTCGGGCGCGCATCCGGCCGCCGCCAACGCGACAGCATCGATCTGCGTAGCGCTTTGCACGCTCAAGCGAATGATTGCGGATGCGCCGGCCGGCCGCGCGGCATCCGAATTCTTCCAGGTCGCACCAGCGTCGCTCGTGCCCTGAAGCGTGCCGGGAGTGGCCGGGCATGCGCCGGTGGCAGCGCGCCACGCGGTGTTGGCGTCGAGTGAGGAGATGATCCGGGTGGGTTGCGTGGCATCCGGGAGCGACACCGCAGTCGGGGCAGGAGTCGCCGACGCGGTCGGGCGGGCGGTGGGAGTGCTGCTGGCTGTCGACCGGGGCGTGGTCATGCTTGAATTTGCGGGATCTTCGTTGCCGTGCGGTGCCCGCGTTGCAGACACTGCCCACGCAATCAAGAGAATGTCCACGAGGACGAACGCACCGATGCCGATGATGGCCCATCGTCGGCGAATCGGATCTGTCTGCCTCCTTCGTGTGAGAATCTTGCGTGCCATCCGCGCCTACCGAACTGAAACGGCAGCCGCGCGCTGGAGTGTAAATGCGATCGAGTTGACGGCTGGCACGAGTTGTGCGACCGATTCTGCGTAAACCTCATCGGTGCGGCCATACGGGTCGATGATGTCGTAATCCTGCGGCTGGTCTGGCGGCACGATCGTGCCGCGGTTGTCTGCTGCGCTCTCGACAACGGCCGTGAACCGCGCCGTGAAGTCGGTCTCGGGCAGGTTTGCGGCGGTGCTGAGCACGTCTTGCTGGGTCGCGGCGAGAATGTGCGCCAATTCGCGCAAGGTAAAGGCGTAGCGGGCTGCGCGCGGCAGCATTTGCACGATGGCCTTGCGATGCTCGCGGGACATCGCCAACACCAGATCCGAGTCGGCAATCTGTTCGACCGTCAATTGGCGGGAGCGATGTTGCGACGGATCTCCGCCGAGCTGGCGCGAGTACGCGGCCGCGCGGGCATCCATTCCGTAGCCTTCCATCGCCACCGTGCCTGAACTCTCAATCGTCACGCCCGGCTGCTCGGCGAGCTGCTCGCGCAGGAGTTGCTCGGCTAGCGGTGACCGGCAGATGTTGCCGGAGCACACGGTGAGAATTGCGACGCCACTCACGCGCGCGCCGCCCGACGAGGCGCTCGCTCCGTCGTCATCTCGTCGTCGACGACCTCGTGCTGCACGCCGTAGCCGTACACCCCATAGCCGTAGGAATCCGGCCCGCGCACCGGCAACTTCGTCACGACGACGCCGACCAAGCGGCTGCCGATGTGCTCGAGCGCACGAACCGCCGCGGCCAACTCGTTCTTCTTGGTGGTTCCGGATGCCGCCACAACGATCGCGCCGCCCGTCAGCTTGCTGACAACGGCAGCGTCGGTCACCAGCAGAAGGGGCGGCGAATCGACCAGCACATAGTCGAACTCAGCGGTCAATGTGTTGAGCAGGGAGGCCATGTTCTTCGAACCGAGCAACTCGCTCGGGTTCGGCGGGATGCGACCACTCGGCAGCACGTAAAGCTGGCCTTTGCCCCACTTCTGCAGCACGTCGGTGAGTTTGGCCCGGCCGATCAGCACGTCGGTCAAGCCGACCGCGCCCTCGACGCCCATGTATTCGGAGATCTTCGGCATCCGCAGGTCGCCGTCGATCAACGCGACGCGCGCCCCGGTCTCGGCCAGGCTGATTGCCAGGTTCGCACACGTTGTGGACTTGCCCTCACCCGGAACCGAGCTCGTCATCACGTAACTGCGCGGCGCATCCGAAAGGTTGACGAACTGGAGGTTGGTGCGCAGGCTTCGGAAGGATTCTGCGCGGGGATTGCGGGGGTCGGCGTGCACGATCAACGGGCGCTTCTTCGCATCCGGATCCAGGTTGATTCCGCCGAGGATCGGGGTCTGGGTGACCAGCTCGATGTCGCGTGAGCTGTGAATCCGGGTGTCAAGCACGCTGCGCAGAACGGCGGCGCCGATGCCCACCGCGAGGCCGACGAGCAGGCCGAGCACCAGGTTCAGGGGCACGTTCGGGCTCGACGGTTTGGCCGGCGCGGTCGCCGGCTGAATGGTCTCGATGCGAACAAGACTCGGGGTGTCCCCCGAGGGCTTCTCCAACTGGTTGACGACGACGTAGGCGACGTTCTTGCCTACCGAGTTGGCGATCTTCGCCGCTTGGGCTGGATCGGAGTCCGTCGCTGTGATGTCGATCAGCACAGTGTTCAATGGGGATGCCGCGGTTATCTGCGAAGAGAGCTTGGACGCGGAGACCGTGAGGCCCAGATCGCTGATCACTCGGTCGAGCACGCGGGCGCTGTTCACGACGCTGACATAGCTGGTGACGGCCTGCCGGGCAAAGGTCGTGCCTTGGGCAAGATCGGCCGTCTGTGCGGCGTTGCTCGTCTGCACGGAAACGTAAAGCTCGGTCGACGCCTGATACTTGGGCGTCGTCAACGCTGAATAGACGGCGGCGATTCCCACGCCGGCGAGCACGCAGACCACGATGAGGATCCACCCTTTGCGAAGGATCCTGATGTAGTCCCGAAGCTCCAAGCTGGCACATCCTCAAATGTCGTGTTTATCGGTCGTGTTTATCGGTCGTGTTGGTTTTCGGCGCTGTTCTGCCGCTGCGTCTATAGCCCGCACCACGCGCGGGCAGCCGCCAACTGGGCTCTGACCACTTGTACGTGCGTTGGTTCTGTCAAAATCACACGCAAAACTCGGAGTTTTCGTAGACTCCGGATTCCATCATGACATACGGGTTGGGGGACACCCATGCACTTTCTAGCCCCTACTTGGGTGATAGAACCGCAGCAAGTCGGCTTTAAGGGGGACAGCGCGGGGCGTGCCGCAATGCGCGCGCTGAGTGGTTGCTGGGTGGCCGCGCTGCCGCACTTTTGATCAGTCTATGGGGTTGCGATGCGATGCGCTGCGCCGGTGGCGAGCGCGATGCGCCGGGCGGGCGGTGGCGAGCGCGACGCGCCGGGCGGCGGGTGCCGGGCGGCGGCAGCGGGCGGCAGCGCGCGGCGGGCAGCGGGCACCGGGCGGCAGCGCAGCGGGCGGCAGCGCAGCGGGCGGCAGCGCGCGGCGGGCAGCGGGCGGCAGCGCGCGGCGGCGCAGCGGGCGGCAGCGCAGCGGGCGGCAGCGCAGCGGGCGGCAGCGCAGCGGGCGGCAGCGCAGCGGGCGGCGGCGCAGCGCGCGAGGATCGGCTATCGTCGTCCTGCCCGCCAGCAAACAATGCCACCGATTTCCTTATTTCAAATGCGCCTTACATAAGGCGGATCTGAAATAGGAGAATCCGGCATTGACTTTGCCCGGCGAATTGCGCCGCACGTCGACAACCGCCACGCACGTCGAAAACCGCGACGTCAGCCGCACGCTTGCCTTGAGCTTCCGCAAGCTTGGCGCCAGCATCCGCGAGCTCGGCACCAACATCCGTGCGCTTGGCACCAGCATCCGCGCGCCTGACGCCACCTTCCACGAGTTTGGCGCCAGCATCCGTAGGCATCCGCTCGGTCTCACAACCCGGTGCCATGCCGTGTTCTCCACAGATCGGACAGACCCGCGCTTGTGTGTGGGCCCGGCTTGCTAGCGTTTTCTCAAGGAACAACGGACACTTGAGGGATGGGGCTGGTGATGAACGACGTGCAAGTCTGGAGCGTCATCGGCGTGCTCTTCGCCACCGTCATCTCGATGGTCGTCGGCATGTTCACGCTGTTCCTGCGCACGATGAACACTCACTTCCAAACTGTGAATGCGCAGTTCGAAACGGTGAATGCGCAGTTCGAAACCGTGAACGCCCGGTTCGACGCGGTGCGCGGCGAGCTCTCCGGTGAGATTTCCGGGCTGCGAGCCGAGATGAACGCACGTTTCGAGACCGTCAGTGCCCGATTCGACGCCACCGACCGGCGCATCGACGACATGGACCGCGACATACAAGTGGTGTTCTCCAAAGTGTTCGGCACCGGCGGAGAACACATCTGACTTCCCGAAAGCGTGACCGATCACTCGGGCGGCAAGCCTGGCCGATGTAGGCACGCAGGCGGCAGGCGCGACGCAGGCCGCTGGCGGCGCTCGGGCGGCGGCATCCTCGAGTGCAGGCAGCGGTGCACGGGCCGTGGTGACTGACGCCCGGCGCGCTAACGCCGCGCGCGCATCCGCTCGGCTTCCCAGAGGATGCCTACGCCGAGTTCTCCACAGATCGCTGCCGCCAACGAGTTTGGCCGGGCCCTGTCCGCTAGCTTTTTGTCAACGGACAGCCGACACTTGAAGGGTGGGCGTGATCATGAACGAGGCGCAGGTGTGGAGTGTTATCGGCGTGCTTGCTGCGACGCTGATCTCGATGGTCGTCGGTATGTCCACTTTGTTCCTGAGAACGATGAAGGCCAACTTCGACACCATGAGCGCACGCTTCGAAACGGTCGGGAGCGAAATCTCCGGGCTACGGGCGGAAATGAACGCACGGTTCGACGCGGTCGGTACGCGTTTTGACGCAACAGATCGACGCATCGAGGGCGTGGACCGCGATATTCAAACCGTGTTCTCCAAGATCTTCGGCACGGGCGGCGACAGAATCTGACGCGCCGGACGCGGCGGACACGGCGTTATGGGCAAGTGCTGCTTTATCGGCGACCGCGGCGGCTACGCCTCGTAGAGTTCGAGGGGCAGGCCGTCGGGGTCGCGGAAGAACGCCATCCGCTTTCCGGTGTGCGGGTCGATGCGCAGGCCTTCATGGGCGACGCCCTTGGCGTCGAGTTCGGCGAGCGCAGCCTGCACGCTCGGCACCTCGAAAGCCAGGTGGCGCAGGCCGACGGACTCCGGCCCGCTCACTCGCGCCGGCGAATCCGGGAATGAGAACAGCTCCAAGATGTACTCGCCGTTCAACGCCAGCTTGCCCATCCACGAATCGCGCTCGGCGCGGAACACCTCGCTGAGAAACTCACACCCGACGGTGTCGACGTAAAACTGCTTAGAACGCTCGTAGTCCGACGCGATGATGGCAATGTGGTGGATCCGATTCAACTGCATGCGTCAATCATGGCGGGAGACGCGGGGTGGCGAGGTCCTTTGCAAAATCAGCAAACGCACCGCCCGGTGGTCGAGTAGTGAGCGCCAGCGAGCGTATCGAGACCTCGTGCAGGTCTCGATACGCTCGTTCCTCGCTATTCGACCAACAGAATCGTTTGAATCCACGACTTTGCAAACACCCTGGGGATGGCGGGCAGACGGCGCGAGCGAGCGGCGACCACGCGACAGGCGAGCGCGGCGCGCGCGAGCCGGCCACGGGCATCCGCACGATGTCGCGTAGCGCTGGGTGAGCGGTCCTTCAGCGGATCCACAGCCGATCCCGATGGTGTCGAAGTCGCGCCGACTTACTCTGAAAGCAACCGCACGGTTGGCGCGAAGCCGGCGGCCGCGACACGTGGCCGATGCGAATGGAATGGGAGTGCGAGCTATGAAGGTGCTGATTCTCGGGGGTGACGGATTCATCGGATGGCCCGCGGCCCTCGACCTCTCGGCCGCCGGTCACGAGGTGGTCATCGTTGACAATCTCTCCCGCAGGCGGATTGATGTCGAGCTTGGAACGGACTCCCTGACGCCGATCGCGCCGATCGAGTTGCGGCTGGCGGCGTGGCGGGAACGATTCGGCCGTGAGGTGCGGTTCATACCGTGCGACATCGCCCAGGACTACGACGGGCTCGTCGCGCTGCTCGACACCGAACGGCCCGACACGATCGTGCACCTCGGCGAGCAACGATCGGCCCCGTACTCGATGAAGACGCCGACGACCAAGCGCTACACCGTGGACAACAACGTGAACGCCACCCACAATCTGCTCGCCGCGCTGGTCGAAGCGCAGCTCGACAGCCACGTCGTTCACATGGGAACGATGGGTGTCTACGGTTATGGCACAGCAGGCGTGCGGCTGCCGGAAGGCTACTTGTCTGTGACGACCGAGGGCGCCGACGGCCTGCCGGTTGCCCACGAAATCCTGTATCCGACGAACCCCGGCAGCATCTACCACATGACGAAGTCGCTGGACCAGCTGCTCTTCGCATTCTACAACAAGGTCGACCGGCTGCGGATCACCGACCTACACCAGGGCATCGTCTGGGGCACCCAAACGGTGCAGACGAGCAGCGACCCTCGGCTGATCAACCGCTTCGATTACGACGGAGATTACGGCACGGTGCTGAACCGGTTTCTCGTGGAATCGGTGGTCGGGCATCCGCTCACCATCAACGGCACGGGCGGCCAGACGCGTGCGTTCATCCACATTCAGAACAGTGTGCAGTGCATCCGCCTCGCGGTCGAGAACCCGCCCGAGCCGGGTGACCGGGTGCGCATCCTGAATCAGATGACCGAGACGCATCGCGTGCGGGATCTCGCCGCCCTCGTGGCCGGCCTGACCGGCGCGACGATCGAATACGTGGAGAATCCGCGCACGGAAGCCGCCGAGAACGAGCTGCTCGTCAGCAACGACGGCCTGCTCGCGCTCGGGCTCGAACCGATCACGCTGAGCGATTATCTGCTCTTCGAGATCACGGATGTCGTGCACCGCTTCGCAGACCGCGTCGACGCTGAGAAGATCCCGAGCACGTCGCTGTGGCGGCAGCGGGTTGGGGTTGGGGTGCGGGTCGGGGCGACGTCGGGGGTCGGGGCGCCGGTTGGAGTTAGTGCTTCGGCGGCGGTCGCGTCCGACGCGCCGGTCGGGGCTGGGGCGTGGGCGGGCGCGTCCGAGGCGCCGGTCGAGGCTGGGGCGTGGGCGGGCGCGGGGATTGCGGCGGCGGAGTTGCCGCAGGCTGAGGAGCCGGTCGGGGCCGGTTTGCGCGGCGCCGATCGATGAGGATCGCATTTGTCACCGAAGTGTGGAAGCCGTCGATCAATGGCGTGGTGACCCGGCTCTCCCTGACAATCGATGAGCTGATCGCCGCTGGGCACGAGGTGCTCGTGATCGCGCCGCGAGTCGATGGCGCCGGCGATCGCTCGGGCGAAACCGTCGGCGACCGCGGGGCGGGTGGCGACGGCAAATCCGTCGGCAACCGCGGGGCCGGTGACGAGGGCGAAACCGTCGGCGACCGCGGGGCGGGTGGCGACGGCAAATCCGTCGGCAACCGCGGGGCCGGTGACGAGGGCGAAACCGTCGGCGACCGCGGGGCGGGTGACGACGGCAAGGCCACGGAACGCACGGGCAGTTCCGGCGCGGTCGGCAATTTCGACGCTCATGATTCGGCCGGCAATGACCGCGCGGGCGAATCCGCGGTGCAGCCGGGGCTGCAGGTGCGGCGGATGCCGAGTGTGCGCATCCGCTTGATCTATGGTGGGCAGCCGTGGGGGCTCCCCCTGTTGCGGATGCGTCGCTACCTCGCAGAGTTTGCCCCCGACCTCGTGCACGTCGTTGCGCCCGCGCTGCTCGGTGTCGGCGGGGTGCGGAGTGCGAAACGGTTGGGGCTGCCGCTGGTTGCGTCGTTCCACACGGATATCGCCGGCTACGCCCGGTTCTACCATCTCGGCTTTCTGGCGCCGTTCATCTGGTGGTGGCTGCGGCGACTGCACAACGCGGCGGAGATCACGCTGGTGACGTCGGAGTATTCCGCGCGGCTGCTGGCTGGGCATGGGTTTATGCGGGTGGTGCACTGGCGGCGCGGCGTCGATGTGCGGCTGTTCGACCCGGCGCGGCGGACGCGGGTTGCTGGTGTGAGTGCGGTGGGTGCGGGGGCGGGTGCGAGCGCTGCAAGTGCGGCTGCCGCCGATGTCGCCACTGACGCGGTCGCCACCCTCCCCATTGCCTTGTACGTCGGCCGGCTCGCCTGGGAGAAGGGGTTGCAGCGCTTGGAATCCCTTGCGCGCTCGGGTGCCGTGCAGCTCGACGTGATCGGGGACGGCCCCGACCGCGAACGGCTCGAACACGTCTTCGACGGCACGCCGACGCGTTTCGTCGGGTCGGTCACCGGCGTCGAGCTGGCCATCACCTATGCCAACGCGGACCTCTTCGTCTTCCCATCGACGACCGAAACACTCGGACTTGTGCTCCTCGAAGCCTCCGCCAGCGGCCTGCCGATCGTTGCTGCCGAGTCCCCGGCCAGTCGCGAGTTGCTGGCTGCGAGCCCGACGGCGCGGTTGTTCCCGGCCGATCATCCGGAACTGGCCGTGCAGGCCGTGTACGACCTGCTCGCCAGCGGCTCCCGGGAGCAACTCGCCCACGCGGCGCGCAACGGCGTCGCCGGCTGGGGGTGGGCATCCGCGACGGCTGGCCTCGTCGAGGAGTACCGCGCGGTGCTTGCCGCACGTGTGCGTGTTGCCGATCTGGATGCTGCGGCTCACGATGCTGCACCTCACGTCAGTGCGCAGGTGCCGCATCCGGATGCTGCGACCCCGGATGCTGCGCCTCACGCGGGTGCGCGAGTGCCGCATCCGTGATCGTGTTGGCACTGCGCCGGTCGAGCGCGACCGCGCTCCCGACTGCGCAGAATTCAGGCTGGATGGCCAAAATCGCCGGGCCTCACGGCTTTGACCCCCGGCCCAGCCTGAATCCTGGCCCGGCCTCGAGCGGCCACGCGCCAAACGGCATCCGCCAACCGGCAACCGGATCTGCCGAGCCGAAACGCCGAAACGCCCAAACGGCCCCGGCCCCGGCCCCGTGCCAGCCGACCCGACTGCGCAGAATTCAGGTTGGATGGCCAAAATCGCCGGGCCTCACGGCTTTGACCCCCAGTCCAGCCTGAATCCTGACCCGACCTCGAGCGGCCACGCGCCAAACGGCATCCGGATCCGGCATCCGCCAACCGGCAACCGGATCTGCCGAGCCGAAACGCCCAAACGCCCAAACGGCCCCGACCCCGCGCCAGCCAACCCCGACTGCGCAGAATTCAGGTTGGATCGCCAAAATCGCCGGGCCTCACGGCTTTGACCCCCAGTCCAGCCTGAATCCTGACCCGACCTCGAGCGGCCACGCGCAATCGCCCTCGACGGGGTCTAACCGATCTACCCCCCGAAGAGGGGCAAAAACTTGCCAAAATCTAGCATTTAGCTGAGAAGCAGGTGTAAGTTTCGAGCGCTGCCTCCGGCCAGGCGGGCAAGGAGCGACTCGTGCTATTGCGCCATCCCCGCACACTCCGAACACGATTGTGCACCTGGATCGCATCGGCCGCGATGGTGGCGGCCCTCACGGTCGCTGCTCCCACAGCCGGTGCCGCAGCGGCAAGCCAGGCTGCAACACCGGCTGCAGCCCAGGCGGCAACACCGACGCCAGGCCAGGCACACAGCCCTCTCGCCGGCCCAACTTCCACCGCCCGCGCGACGACGGCTGCCATGTCCTCTTCGGATTGCTCCGCCCTCGCCGTCGGCGGTTACTGCTCATTCAGCTATGCCGACTTTCCCAACCAGACCACCTTCACGATCCCGGAAACGGTGAACACCATCACGGTGCTGCTATCCGGAGGTTCAGGCGCCGGCGGCAGCACGAAGGGCGGCGGTGGCCAGGGCGGGTCCGTGATGGCGACAATCACCTTGGCGCCCTCGACAACAGACCGGTCGCTCGACCTGTGGCTTGGGGGCAGCGGCCACGGTCGTGACCGTGGCGGCCAGGGTTGGGCAGACGGCGGACCCGGTGGTGTCGGAGTAGGTGGCGACGACGGCGGATCCGGCGGCGGCGCATCCGCTTTGGCCTGGTCAAGCGCAGGCCACGACGATCCGCTCATGGTTGCGGGCGGAGGTGGAGGCGGAGGCCACGACATCGACGGATTTGCACACAATGGCGGCGTCGGCGGCGCCGGCGGAAACCCGCCCGGCAACGGCCTTCGTGGCACCAGCGGCGGAATCTGGGGCCCGGGCGGCAAGGGTGGCGGCTCCGGCAGTTCACACGGCGACGCCGGTGGCGGCGGATCGGACAGTGATTTTACCGGCGGCGGCGGGGGCGGCGGCGGGTATCGGCATGGAGGCGGCGGCGGAGAAGCTGGCGGTGTCGCGTATGGCGATTACCAGGCGGGGTCCGGCGGCGGCGGGGGCGGCGGCGCGTCATTCGCGAAGGGAGTGACGGTTCATACCTACGGCGTGGGGCCGTTCGGTGACGGGTCATTGATGATCTTCGGCGGCAGCCCGCAGAGGTACGACTGCGTCGATACTCACAACCCTCGGACCCTGACAATACCCGCTGGCGTGTCTGCGTACGGATTCATTGCGGTCGGAGGAGCGGGCGAGCACGGGAGCAACAAAGCGCCGGGCGGCACCGGGGCCCTCGCATCCGGAATCCTCAACGTCGACGGATTGAACACGCTCGACTACTGGGTCGGATGCACCGATTACGGCGGAGCCGGATACAGCTACCGCGGGCACGGCGGTGACGCCGGGGACGGCGGCAACGATGGCGGCAATGGCGGCGGCGCAACGCTGATCGCCAGCAACAATTACCCAACCCCCAGCTCGAACACCGTGCTGGTCGCAGCCGGCGGAGGCGGCGGAAGTGGTGGAGACGCCTCCAACTGCGACCACTACCCCAGCCAATATTGTGGCGGACAGGGCGGCTCCGGCGGTGGGGTGAACGGCACCCGGTACACCTATGACGGGCAGGAGGGCGGCGGCAACGGCGGAGACGGTGGCTATGCGAACCACCACACGGAACACGGCAAACCGTATCCTCACGGAGGTGACGGCACCAGCAGCGGCATCGATACGGGTGCTGGAGGCGGGGGCGGCGCCGGCTGGCCGAAAGGCGGAGACGGCGGCCATCACGCGACCTTCACGCCCGGCGGAGGCGGCGGCGCGGGCGGCTCCTACCTCTCCAGTCAACGCGTCACCGGCGGTTCGATCTCTGCCAGCGGCACCAACACGAACGGCTACATCCTGCTCCTGCCGATCAAGCCCGCGAAGACCGATCTCACCGTGACGAAGGCCGTCAACGGCAATGCTGCCGCCTACGGGTACGGGCCGTTCACGATCGACGTCACCTGCACGCTCGACGGTCACTCCACCCTGAAGGAGACGATCACGCTCGGGCCTGGTGGCTCGCACCTGTTCCCCGGTGTGCCGACCGGATCGTCGTGCGTCGCAAACGAGACCGGCGCGGGCGGTGCCAGCAGTCCCGCATCCGAAGCACAGGTGACGCTCGGCATGAATCCCGCCACACTGACTCTTGTCAACGGATTCGAGGCGACGTCGTTCACCATCTCGGTGTTCTCAGCGATTCGCGGCGAGAACGGGGCACCTGACCCTGATGTCGCGATCACGCTCGGCGACCTGGGGGTGCACGTGGCGTGCACGTTCAACGGTCGCCCGATCGTTCTGCCTGCGCCCGTTTTGAACGGGCAACTCGACTTCGCCGGGCAGAAGACCTGGGTGAGCGGCGGGCAAACCTTCACGATCAACGGCATGCCCGTCGGTGCGCAGTGCACGGCGAAACTTGCGGCAGGCAGCGGTGCGACCGAGACGCTGTACGCGGTCGACGGCAGCTCCCCAGCCGGCGACGCGGCGACGTTCACGCTCGACTTTGCGACGACGAACGTGCAGGTGACGGATGTCTACGAACTCGCGCCACTGACCGTCACGAAGCTTGCAGACGGTGACAGTACGCCGCCTGCCGACGTGAGCTACCCGGGCACCGTCAGTTGCACATTCCAAGGCAGGCCCGTGATGCTGCCGGCTTCCGCGAGCTTCTCGATCGGGATCGGCACGTCGCAATTCGTACACAATCTGCCGATCGGCGCGCAGTGCACCGTGACGGAGACGAACGCGCACGGGGCAGCCGCCACGACTTACGCGCCGGCGCAGACCGTTCCGATCACGGCCGATGCCGATCCGGTTGCATCGGTGACGGTGACGAACACCTTCGACGCCCACACCCTGCTGGTCTCGATCGGCACGAGCGGCGCCGGCGCGAGTTGGGCGAATGAACCGTACCGTGTGCACGTCACCTGTGCCAGCGCCTCGGGCACGGTCTTGGATACCACTTTCAGAACCCACGACACGTTTGGCGGCTGGGCCGCGTTCGATGTGGAATCCGGCGCGGTCTGCTCCGCGACTGAGACCAGCTCTGGCGGCGCAAGCAGCGTCGCGTATGCCTCAAGTGTCAATCCGACACGTGGCGGTTCCCCGGTCTCGGTTGCCATTCCGACGCACGGCTCCGTGAGCCTGACGATCGACAATGAGTACACTGCGGCTGAACTCCGTGTCGCAACCACGACAACGGGCGCGGGCGCGATCTACGCGAGCGCAAGCGACGCGGGCGCGATCGGCGCGAGCGCAAGCGACGCGGGCGATCCGACGACCGTCACAGTCAGTCAGTGCACGTTCAACGGGTTGCCGATCGAGATTCTGCCAGGGCAGACCTCCGTCGCGTTTGCGCTGCCCGCGGGTGGTGGTGCCGCAGCGATTCCCGAACTGGTGACAGGCGCGCTCTGCGCTGTGACCGAGACGGATGCCGCTGGCGCGACCGCCACCGCGACCGCCACGTCCACGTCGTATGCGACGGCCAACGCGGATCCTTCCTCTGCTCTGCCCGACGGCGGCATGCAGGTCACAGTGAACCAGTCCGTCGCGGGCACACCGACAACCGTGAACATCGACAACCGGTTCGATCTGGCAGCGCTCACCGTCGGAACCACCGTTGCGGGGCCGGCAGCCTGGGCGGCGAACGCGCCGTACCAGGTGAACGTACAGTGCACGTTTGCGAACGAGCCCGTGCTGCGGCTCGGACCGGACGGCATCGCAGTGCTGCAGTTCACGGCCGACGGTGCCCTCGTGCCCAACTACGGATCCGAGGCGTTGCAGACTCTGTCGGTCGGAACTCAGTGCAGCGCGCTTGAGCAGACGACCGGCGGTGCGACCACGGTGAGCTACAACCCACCGGATGCCTCCGGCACGCGATCCGGATCGGTGACGGTTCCGAGCATGGGAACCTCGATCGGCGTGACCAACACGTTCGCCGCAACGACCCTGACCGCGACCAAAATTCTCACCGGCAACGACGCACCGGCGCACAGCGCTGACGTCTTCTTCTTCGACACTGCATGCACATTCAATGGCAGGATTCTGCCATCACCGCCGGATGACCCACGTTCCGAGGTCTTCACATTGATCGGCGGCGAGTCGCAGGCGTTCACCGAGTTGCCCGTGGGAGCGAATTGCTCGGTGAACGAGTTCGACGACGAGCACGCAACCGCCGTGACGCCACGTCACGACCAAACCGTCGTGCTGACAACGACGCCGGCGGTGCTCACATTCACCAACGCGTTCGACGTGACGCCGCTGGCTGTGACCGAGGTTCTCACCGGTGCCGGTGCGGCGACCTACGGCGCCGGGCAGACCTTCGCAGCCCAGGTCGAGTGCGTGTGGTCCAACGAGTTCAACGAGAGAGTCGAGCTACCGAACAACGGCAGGGTCGAGCTTTCGGCCGCCGATCACTTCACGGCCGTGTTCAACGCACCCGTCGGAGTCGAATGCTCGGTTAGCCAAGGGCTGCAGCTGGCAACTGCGCAGACCGCGTCGGGCCCGATAACCCTTCAAGCCGGCAGCGGCAACGAGCTATCTGTCAGCAGTGAGTATCGGATCGGGCCGATCTCCGTGACGAAGACAGCGCATGGCGTGTTCCCAGCCGGGCAGAAGTTCGGCTTCGCGACCCAGTGCGTCTGGCCGTCCGGCAGCGCGGGGGTCGTAGGCACGGGGTCGGGCGCTGCGGGGTCGGGCGGCGCGGGCCCGGTCGTTCTCCCGCTGAACGGTAACCAAGCCGGTGCGTTCACGCTGAAGAGCGGAGACACGCGGGTTCTTCAAGCACTGGCTGGGGCCCGTTGTTCCGTGACGGAAACCGACTCGGGCGGCGCGGTTCGAGTCGTCGTCGACGCGCACGGTAGGGATGCGTCGACGAGTGCGCAGACAGCATCCGTCCGCATCACGACAGGCGCCACCGGCACGATGACGTTCACCAACTTCATGCCGGGCTCGCTGCCGGCAACGGGGTCGGAGATATCGTGGACATTGGCGGCAGCACTGATTCTCCTGCTCGGTGGGCTCGCGCTGATTTTCGCACGCAGAAGGCTCTCCACCCGCAGAGGCAAGCGGACCACTTCATCGTGAGCGGCCGCACCGCAGACCCCGTCGGCAACGCGATAGGTTGGGATGCGACTTCGACGGCGGGCCTTATCAGCGCCGCAATGCCTGCGTGAGCATCGAAACGGGAGGTTGCAGATGAGTGCGGAGACGCATCCGTTCGGTCGTGATTATTGGGAAGACCGCTACGGCGCACCCGGGCTCGCCTGGAGCGGCAACCCGAACCCCGTGCTGGTCACGGAGGTCACGCCGCTTGCACCAGGCCGCGCGCTCGATGTCGGCAGCGGTGAGGGCGCCGATGCGATGTGGCTCGCGTTGCAGGGGTGGCAGGTCACCGGTGTGGACATTGCGCTCAACGCGCTGGAGAAGGCGCGTGGGCGAGCGGAGTCCGTGGATCGGGCCGCCGCCGCGCGCATCGACTGGCAGCAGCACGACCTGATGACCTGGTCGCCCGAGCCGGGGTCGTACGACCTCGTCTCCGCACAGTTCATGCATCTGCCTGAGCCGCGGCGGACGACGCTGTTCCGCTCACTTGCAGCCGCCGTCGCACCGGGCGGCACCCTGCTGATCGTGGGGCACGACACGAACGGCATGGACACGGACGGCCACTCCGAACACCTGCTGCAACTCATGTTCACCATCGACGACGTGCTCGCTGCGATCGACGGCGAGCAGCTGCAGATCGATGTCGCGGAGTCGCGGGTGCGGGCTGGTGGCGCGGTTGGTGGTGATGCGGATGCTGCCGGTCGCAACGGTGGTGGTGGTGGTGGTGGTGGTGGTGGTGGTGGTGCGGATGCCGCCGGTCGCGACGGTGGTGGTGGTGGTGGTGGTGGTGGTGGTGGTGCGGATGCCGCCGGTCGCGACGGTGGTGGTGGTGGTGGTGGTGGTGGTGGTGCGGATGCCGCCGGTCGCGTCGGTGATGGTGGTGCGGATGCCGCCGGTCGCGACGGTGATGGAGATGCGGATGCCGCGGGTCGCGATGCAGGTCATCACCATACGGATGCTGTCGGTGAGGGCGCAGACAGCGGCGCGGATGCAGGCCGTGACGACGGTGCGGGCGCCGGGCACGGCGTCTTGCGGGACGTCGTCGTGAAGGCAACGCGCGCAGGTTAGCGGCAAACAGGGCCGTTCGACAGCCGGAGACCCTCGGCTGCGAGGTGGTGATCACCCTGGCAGCAGCGTACGTCACGTCCCACCCACGCATTAGTTCGGGCGGGTCGAAGTCGCGCGGGTCGAGTTCGCGCGGGTCGAGTTCGCGCGGATCGAGTTCGCGCGGATCGAGTTCGCGCGGATCGAGCGCGTGGGTCGCGGTCCTCGCAATCTGCGGCCATGCTACCGATCTACCGACACTGGGTGCGTCAACTCGTCCTACACAGCTTGCCGATCCAATGACATATCCACAGATTTGCGACAACCGGCTCCGACGCCGGTGGCCACATTCAACAATGAGATATGTCACTTATCTTCGATGGGATCACCGCAAAGGCAGAGCGCATCTGCCGGCTCGCGGCATCCGTCGGCGATGCCGAGGATCGCGCCACAGCTCCCGCGCCCTCCAGAGCGACAGGTAGTGACGACGAGAGCAATACACCCTCCAATTCGGGAGACGACCTCGAGCGAAGTGAGATCGACCTCATCGAGAGCTTCGATGATGCCGGTCTGCTCGAGCTGAGCCAGGCATCCGCCGAGTTAATTCGTGCGGCCGAAACCATCGCCGCTCTCGCGGCGGGCGAAATCGAACGACGCTCGCGCCGCGAGCTGGGTTATGACGGGCTCGCCCAACGCAACGGACATCGCAGCGCCGGCGACCTCCTCCGCAGCATCAACAAATCGTCGTTCGGCGACGCGAATCGACTCGTGCGCGTTGGTCGCTCGATGATCGAGTCTGGCTCAGCGCCACCCGACACGCCCGATTCGGATGCGTCGCGTCCTACCCTAAGCGGCCCGGATTCCGCTCCCTGGCTCGCGCCCGTCTCCGCGGCTCTCTTGCGCGGAAAGTTGTCGCCGGCGCAGGCCGACAGCATCAGTCGTGGGTTGGGAAACCCTGCGCCCGGCGTTGACGCAACGGCACTGGCGCGCGAGGCCGCGCGCCTTGTCGCCGAGTACTCAGCTGCGCACGCGGACCAACTGTTCATGCTCGCGCGACACGCACGAGACGACCTCGATGCGGCGGGGATCGCGGAGCGAGAGCAGCGGATGCACGCGGCGCGTTCCCTGAAATTCTTTCGGCGGCCTGATGGCATGTGGCGATTCATCGGTCTCTTTGATCCCGAATCGGCGGCACCGGTGGTGGGCTACTTCGACGCGATGACCAGCCCACGACGCGGCGGGCCCAGGTTTGTCGGTCGCGCGCAAAAGGCCGAAGCCGAAGCGATCGCGGGCGATCCACGCACCACCGAGCAGCTACTCCTGGACACGTTCGTCGATGCGGTGCTCGCCGCGTCCGAGCTGTCACCGTCGACAATGCTCGGCTCGCGTCGTGCGAGCGTCAAGATCCTCGTGGCGGCCCCGCAGTTGGGCGCCGCCGGCAGGAGTTTAGAAGGGTCCGAAACCGGGAACGCACCCGCCGCCGGCGGCGCACCCGAGTCTGGGCAGCCACCTGGAGCCGCCCGTGATCCGGTGCTCGGACAAGACTCGACGAACACGCCAAGGCCAGCACCTCACCGCGAGACCACACCCGGCAGTGCGCCCGCACCTCACCGCGAGACCACACCCGGCAGTGCGCCCGCACCTCACCGCGAGTCCGCAACTGGCAGTGCGCCCGCACCTCACTGCGCGCCCGAATCAAGCACCGAGCCCGCTCATGGAGGCTCGCACGCACCGGCCAGCACGCCCGCACCGGGCAACGCGCTAAAATCTCGCCGCGCGTCCGAAACTGGCAGCGCACGCGAATCAAGCACCGAGCCCGCACCTGAAAACCTGCCCGGAATCGGCAGCGGCCCAGGGCGGATCGAAGGCATGCCAGACCCTGTCTCGATCGAAACAGTCGAGCGTCATCTGTGCAACACGGGCTGGGCCGCAGTCGCCTTCGACGACGACGGCCAATGCGTGAACGTCGGCCGAGATCAACGCTTGTTCACAGCCAGGCAGCGAGTCGGCCTTGCCGCTCGAGACTCCGGATGCTGCTGGCCCGAATGCGACCGCCCTCCCGCCTGGACGGAAGCTCACCATATCAACGAGTGGAAGGCGCATCAGGGCAAAACGGATATTGCCGATGGGATTCTGGCATGCCGTTTCCATCACCTTTTGCTGCACAACCGGCATTGGCGCATCATCCGAAGTGGTGGGCAGTACGCACTCGTGCCACCCCGCACCGAGCCCGACCAACGCGTGCGAGTTCTGAACAACAAGAGCCCAGCACTCCGTGACCTGATGAAATCACGCTCCCAATCCAGCCAAGTTCGGGCGGGTGGGGTCAATGCCGAGTGGGAATAGCCGACCTGGCCGGCCCGAATTGCACGCCCACTGGTCGCGGGTGCAATCGCGGATGTGTTTGAGGTCCCGGTTGCGGCCCCAGTTGCGAGCACGACCTCGATTGCAGCCTAGATTGCGACCACGGTCGCCGCCGCCAGACATCTCGTGATCAGAATTCCGGCCTCGATTGGCTTGTGCTATCGCAATGCACGGGTGATCAGAGGCGTCCGGCACTCCGCTTGCGTCAGGCTAGGCGCCGAGCGCCGCCCAGCAGACTCGCTCTGAGCCGCCCACGGCAGACGCGCCGCGCGCCGCCCACGGCAGACGCCCCGAGCGCCGCCCACGGCAGATGCGCCGCGCGCTGTCCATGGCAGACGCGCCGAGCGCCGCCCACGCCAGACGCGCCGCGCGCTGTCCACGGCAGACGCGCCAAGAGCCGTCCCTGGGAGACACGTCGAGTGCCGTCCATGGCAGACGCCCCGAGCTCCGCTTGCTGCGTCACTATGCCATCCGCCAGCCCGAGGCGTCGCCACCCACCACGCCGAGACGTGTCCGCCGCCGCCAGCCACACCGACAACAACCGTGCTGGCATCATCACCACTGCCGGCGCACAGTCGCCTTCTGACCAGTCACCAAACTCGCGGCCGGCACATCATCGGCAACAACCGACCCCGCCGCAATCACTGCATCACGACCAATACTCACACCCGGCAAAATGGTCGCGCCCGCACCAATCCACACATTCTCCGCAACATCAATCGGCGCACCCGTCAGATACAGCTTGCGCTCCACCGGATCCACCGGATGCCCACTCGTAATGAACGTCACCTTCGGACCAACCATCACACGCTCAGCCAACCGAATCCCGGCATAGTCGAGAAACGTACAACCCTGATTGATGAACACACGATCACCAAGATCCAAATGCAACCCATGGTCCGTGTAGAAGGGCGGATAAATCGTCACACCACCAGGCAACGGCTGACCCAGAATCTGCTCAAACAGCGCCGCCTTGCCCACCTCGTCGTCGAACGGCAACACATTCAATCGCGACGTCAGCTCGGTAACGCGCAAGACTCGCTCAGCCATCGCCTCAAATTCCGAACTACGGATGCGCATGAGCCGGTCACCAGACATTCAACGATTTTCCCGCGCACCCCTCACACCGACGCGCCAACGCGCCGGTCCGGCACACCGCACCGCCAACGCGCCGGTCCGGCACACCACACCGCCAACGCGCGGGTCCGGCAACACCACCGACTCGCCGACCCGGCGCACCACGCACGTGCCTACGTAAAGTCCGGATCCGGTTCATCGTTGTAAGTCGGCCCCGATTCCACCGGCCAACGCCGACGACCACTGTTCAACACACCCTGGCTCTCCTGCAAGTAGCAAGCGCCACACAGCGACTCGTACGACACATCCGCACCGTCAATCGCAACCTGGTCACCATCGAAGACAAACATGCCGCCGATCTTGCGCGCATTGAACACCGCCTTGCGACCACAACGACAGATCGTCTTGAGTTCCTCAAGCGAATGCGCAATCTCCAACAGACGACGACTCCCCGGAAAAGCAACCGTCTGAAAATCCGTCCGGATGCCATATGCCAGTACCGGAATATTCTCCAGTATCGCGATCCGCAGCAAGTCATCCACCTGCGCCTCACTGAGAAACTGAGCTTCATCCACCAGAAGACAACTGACATCACGCTCAAAACGCTTGACTGTACGCTGCCGATGCTGCTGAAAACGCGCATACAGATCAGCATCGGGTGTGATCAGAAAGTCGACCTCACGACGCACCCCCAGACGAGACAGGATGCCCAGATCACCCTTCGTATCAATCGCCGGCTTCGTCAGCAGAACACGATGTCCACGCTCTTCATAGTTGTACGCAGCCTGAAGCATCGCAGTGCTTTTGCCGCTGTTCATCGCCCCATAGCGGAAATACAGTTTTGCCACGAGGCCTATCGTATTGGTCCCCGGTCACACCGACCACGAACTCGCCGAACGCGAACTCGCTACGCGCGAACGCACCACGAGCGAACAACTCACGCCCCCACCTCCACAACGCGACTCGCTGCCGCGCCGAACTCACGTCAAGTAGCCATCCTCAGCAGCCCGCCGAATCATGTCCTCACGCGTACTCGTCGGCCGCCCCGCCTTCGCATATTTGTCACGAATTCGCCTCAAAAACGTCTTTGCCGTCTCGTAACCGACATTCATCCCACTGGCCACTTCCACTGTCGTATGTCCAGCCACATACAGCCCGAGTGCAATGACCTCCGCCCGACTCAGATGCGGACGGATCACAGCATTTTCGCGCACACCGCCCTCACCGACGGTATCGGCCTGCGACGCCACAACTCGAGGCAACCCCATCGCCGTACGAGCCACCGCCATCACCTCACGCGCAGACTGCGACTTCGTCAGGTAAGCCGCAGCACCCGCCTGAAGCGAGCGCTCCCGATCCTCGACCGTATCCAACGCTGTCAGCACAATCACAACTGCACCGGCCGCACGACATGTCCGAACGCGTGCTTCGATCGAAATGCGTTCTTTCAACTGCAGATCCATCAGAACGAGATCGGTTGGAAACGCAGGACTGTGCACCATCTCGACCCAGGTGCCGACCGCCAAAACCAGCTCGAACTGCGGTTCGTTCATGCGAATCCAGGTCGACAAGCTGTCCAGCAAGAGCTCGTGGTCGTCGAGCAGTGCCACACGCACGCTTCCTGACGGCGGCGGCACAGACACCGGCACGTGCGCCTGCGCGGGCGGCGGCACCGGAGCGCGCGCGAGCACGGGCGCGGGCGGCGGCACCGAAGCCGATACCGACGCCGACGTTTCACGTTCGTGATCAATCCAAGTCATAGGAGAACTCCACTTCGATTCTGCTCCCTGTCACACGCAACACCGCATCGGCAGAGATCACACGCAAAACGACAAGATACGGACGCAGCCGGGCCCTCACCACACGCGCATTCCCATTCGCAACTTCCGCTCGCAATTCAAATCGCGCGGTTCGCTCTCCACCAAGCGCACCAACCAACTCGCCGGTTCGCTCCCCACCGAGCGCACCAACCAACTCGCCGGTTCGCTCCCCACCGAGCGCACCAACCAACCCGCCGGTTCGCTCCCCACCGAGTGCACCAGCCAACCCGCTCGCTCGCTCTCCCGCAAGCACACCAGCCAACTCGCCCGCCCGGGCCTCGCCGCGCACACTACCCAACCCGCCCGCCCGCGCTACCAGCCACACGCGTTCAACCACGAAATCGGATGCCCTCAGCAACTCCCCGAGCACCGCACCAACCAGCGCACGCTGATCCGGCGTCACCAACTCGACGACCGCTCGATCGGCCTCCACCTCCACAATAGGCACCATTCGCCCAGCAAAGGTACGCTCGAGCAGACCGCTCAACCAGCTGGTATCTGCCATCCCGATCGCCCGCCCACGCAACGCATTCGCAATGGTGGCGGCAGCATCCGTATCGGCGAGTGTCAGTTCATCCTGACGCAAGATGTGCTCAACCAGAGGGGCGAGTTCGTTGTTGAGCGTGGTGACATACGCTTGCTGCACTGACCGCGTGACACTTTCACGCACCTGCGGTTCGAGCTGCTTCATCCCGGCCAGCGCACGAGCCTGCCACCGCTCGATCGCACGCACCAGGTTGTTGCCGAACGCAGCCGCACCGAACCCGAGCCCAACCGGAGCAGCAACGGCGACCACGACATATACCAGCGGCGACGCCTGTACGGCCAGAGTTCCGGACTGCGCCCACGCCCCCGCCCCCAGCAACAGCGAACTCACGATCGCCGCGTAGATCAGTTCCCGAGGCGGACGCAACTGCGCCATCGCGACAATCATGATCGCGACAACGAGCTGGCCCCAATCGTCTTGAATCATACGATTGAGCCGCCACAGCGACCCATACGAACACAGGGCCGCGGCCAACGACAGCCCCAGAACGGCAATGAATCGACCACGCCGAAACGGTGATCGGCTCGGCAGCGACCCCCACACCAACGCACTTGACGCCGCAACCGCGAGCAGCAGTGCAATCACAGCCAGCACCGGGTTGGAAACCTGATCGAGTTGACGCACCGTTTGCAGCACTGCAACCCCGATCGCGAGCACCGCCGCGCCCGGGGCGAGCATCCACGCGGCATAGGTACCCAGCGGATCCAATTGCTGAGGCGTGCGCTCGATTCTGACGCTCACCGCGCTCCCCCCGCGTTCACGGTGTTACCCCGATCCTCACAGGGCTACCCCACCGCTCACTGTGCCCCTCCGTCTTCCGGACGCTGTTCTCCCCACCGCTCACAGGGCTATCCCGCCGCTCACGGCGCCACTCCATCATCCGGATGCTGTGCTCCCCCACCGCTATCTTCGTCACCGACATCACCGGGCGCATCCGAAAACGGCAAGACCAACGAAACGGATGTTCCAGCACCGGGTCGCGAGAAGACTGCAACGTGCCCACCGACACGTTCGATCCGCTCGCGAATGGAACGTCGAAGACCCATCCGATCCGCCGGCGTTTGCGCCTCATCGAATCCGCGGCCCGGATCGACAACCATCACCGACACCTCGCGTGGACCCGACGCCAACGTCAACTCCGCAACGGACTGACCTGAATGCAGCAACACATTCGCCAGACACTGTCGCACCGCGAGAGCAACGGCACGCTGACGGTCTGCGTTGAGTCGGGCGAGCACACTGCGATTCCCGCTGACCGTGATGGTCAGACCTTGATCCCGCGCTTGCTCGATAGCGGATGCGAGGCCGCTCTCGATCCACAAATCGTCAACCGTGCGTGCATGCTCGGCATCGCGTGCCAACGCAGCAGCCCGGTCGCGACCCCAACTCGCGAGGCTGTCCTCGATCCGGTCGCGCAGACGCGCGCCGAGTGGACCGGGCGATGTGTGCGCAAGCACCGACAATTGACTGAGAACGGTGTCGTGAAGATCGGCTGCGGCATCCGCTGCGACGGATTTCTGCACAAGCGCCATCTGCTCGACGCGCAGAGCACGCAGGATGTTGCCCTGCGCACCTCGCTTCAGATTGCGGGTCAGCCCGTCGAGAGCTAGAACGGCGACGACAATCAGATAAGCGACCAACGCGGGCCATCCGAGGTCGAACTTGCGACTGGTGACAACTGTGGCCTCAAAGACGGCCAGCTCGCCGACGGTGTATCCCGCCGTTGCCCAGATGATGCCGGTCAGACTTCCGGATCCGGTGCCGCCGATAAACGTGAGTGCGATGACGGGCAGGGCGAACACAAACAGGTACGTGCCGGGGTAAGCCGGACTCTGAATGAGGACCACAAGCGCGTAGAGGAACGCGCTTACGGCACCGACAACGAGTGTCGCGACCATGAACGGCACAGAATGCCGGCGATTCAGCAGCAGATACATGCCCGCCAACACCGCAACCGCCAGAACGCCGATGATCGAAACGAACACCATCGACGCCGGTTCGATGAGCGCGGACACACCTGTTATTTGCGCACCGGACGATGGCGCACCAGGCACGTGCGCGAGCGCAGAAGTCTTTGCAACCACGCGCGTCGACCCGGCCTGAACTGGAGGGAACAGATCAGGTGCGATCACACACACCGCTGCGAGGCCCAGCGCGGTCAGCCCGCAGACGCGTGTCGCGCCCGCCAAGGCACGACTGTTCGCCTTACGTGCCAAATGGCTGGGCAGCCCGAGCGACATACCGTTTCCTCCGAGGTGGGCAGGCGGGGGTGGGTGGGCGGGAGTGGGCGGGCGGGAGTGGGTGGCGGGTGGATGGGCGGGAGTGGGTGGGCGGGAGTGGGTGACGGGCTGTACCCCTTTGGTGCGTCTACTGTACCCCAGACACTACGGTCCACCCACCATGTGATCCACCAACGTGGCGTTTCACCCGAGCGCATTGGTCGAGGCGCGCCGCGGATGCAGCGAGCACAGCGCCTTGAAACACCTGATGCGGGTTGATTTCGAGACGCTCGTTCCTCGCTCCTCAATCAGCAGAGTGACAATCGGAATCGCACGAGTGATTTCGAGACGCTCGTTCCTCGCTCCTCAATCAGCAGGGCGGCAATCAGAACAGCGTTGGCGCCGAAGCCTCGATCCCGTCCGCACCAGGACGCTCGCCAGCCGAATCGTGCTGCTCTCTAAATGCGACCGGTGGCGCATCCGTTCGGCGTGTCATCGAAACAGGCGCAGACGACAACACCCCACCGGTCGTCGGATCCTCCCGCCCACGTCGCAGCCCATACTTCGCGATCAACGGCTTCACGCGCGCTGCAAGCCACTTGCGATAACCCACCGGCGCATACGCCTTCTCCGCATACAACGCCGTATAGCGCTCCACCAATTCCGGATGCTCCCGCTCCAGCCAGAACATAAACCATTCCTTGACACCGGGCTTCAGGTACAGCGCGGTATACAGCACCGAACTCGCCCCGGCCGCCTTCGCCTGGCGCATCGCCTCATCCAGATGCTCGCGCGTGTCAGTCAGAAACGGCAGAATCGGCATCATGAACACGGAGCAGTCCATCCCGTGCTCGCGAACCGCCGTCACAGTCGCAAGCCGCGCCTTAGTGCTCGGCGTTCCTGGCTCAACGGACTGCTGCAGTTCATCGTCATATATCGCGATCGACATGGCGAGGTCCACGGGAACGCGAGTCGACGCATCCGCCAGCAGGTCGAGATCGCGACGCAGCAGCGTTCCTTTCGTCAGGATGCTGAACGGCGTTCCCGACCCGGCGAGCGCCTCGATGATGCCTGGCATGAGCGCATACCGCCCCTCCGCGCGCTGATATGGGTCGGTATTCGTTCCCAACGCAACCGGATGCCGCCCCCAACTCGGCTTCGCCAGCTCGCGCGCGAGCACCTCGGCAACGTTCACCTTGACGATGATCTCGCTGTCGAAGTCGGTGCCCATGTTGAGATCGAGGTAGCGGTGCGTCGGCCGGGCGAAGCAATTGTGGCTGACGACGCCGTTCGCGATGAAGTCGCCGGTGCCTGTGGTGATATCGATCATGTCGATGGTTTCGCCGAGGTCGTCGATAGCGACGATCTGCAGGTTAGCGTCTGACTTGAGAGCGACGCCATCGAACGACAGGGCTCCCACGATCGAGTCGGCTTGCTTCATCGAGTCGGCTTGCTTGATCGAGTCGGCCTGCTTGATCAAGTCGGCTTGCTTGATCAAGTCGGCCTGCTTGATCAAGTCGGCTTGCTCGATCCGGTCGGCCTGCTTGATCAAGTCGGCTTGCTCGATCCGGTCGGCCTGCTCGATCCGGTCGGCTTGCTCGATCCGGTCGGCTTGCTCGATCGACCTGGCACCCTCGATCGACCTGGCGCCCACAACCAACTGACCTCCGGCTTCCCTGGCGGTCCCGAACCCGATGAGCTTGTTATCCGTCGTCAGATATGGGCGCCGTGACGGCCCCGACATCGACCCTGTGACGTACTTCCACCCGTGCTCAGTGAGAAATCGGTGGTCAGCACTTGCCGTGAGCTGCGTGCCATCGGCGAGCGTGATGCGGAACGCCCGCTTCCGCGTATTCCACGACGCTAATACGGTCGTCTTGGTATAGCGCCGGTAGCGGCCGACAGTTCTTGTACCGTAGATCTCATCACCGACCTCGACCTGCCAAAGAGGCTTCTGCCGCCCATCGCCCATCAGGATGAGTGTCTCTGGATGCAGGCAGTAGGCACACGCATGCGAGCAACCACGGTACGGGTTGATCGTCCAGCCAAACGGCAACGCACCACCGCCACCGGGCACCTTATTGAGCGCTGACTTCGCAAGCACCTCGTGGAAGGTAATACCAGCGAACTCCGGTGTACGCACCGAACGCACGAAGTTGTTCAACTTCGCCAAGCCAGGCAACGTGTTCTGCTGCTCGGCGGTCAGTTCTTGGGTATTCCAACGCACGATGTTATTCGAACATAAATACGATGTCGATGCAAGGGTGGATCACCGTAAATCGAACGCGAGGTGCAATGCTACCGCACACACTCGCCGGGACCGCCGGTGTCACCGCGCGCAGCCCACGAAGCCACCGGTGTCGCAAGTGCGAATGCAGCAGGGTGAACCGCAAGGGTGAACGCAGCAGGGTGAACCGCAAGGGTGAACGCAGCAGGGTGAACCGCAAGGGTGAACCTGCCAGGGTCGCCGCGCGCAGCTCCCGTGTCGCCGCTCGAACCCGCCGGCGGTCCTCGCGCGCGGCTGCCAACTCGGCAACGCGCACCGGCGTGGCAGCACGCAACCGCGTGACATCCAACCGCATGGCGGGGTGCAACCGCATGGCGGGGTGCAACCGCATGGCGGGGTGCAACCGCACGGCGGGGTGCAACCGCACGGCGGGGTGCAACCGCACGGCGGGGTGCAACCGCACGGCGGGGTGCAACCGCACGGCGGGGTGCAACCGCACGGCGGGGTGCAACCGCACGGCGGGGTGCAACCGCACGGCGGGGTGCAACCGCACGGCGGGGTGCAACCGCTTCGCAAAAGGCAAACGGATGGCATGAAGCGTGCTCGTTTTCCTTGTTTCAAATCCGCCTTACATAAGGCGGATTTGAAACAAGGAAAACCGAAACATACTTTCCGCGGCGAGCCGTGCCGGACAGGATCAAACCTCGGTGGGATTGTCGAGCTTGGCGCGACCATCGCGCTTGACTGGTTCGGCGAGGCTTGCCGGACACTGCGCGATAATCGGGCTTGATGACCCGGTGGAGTTTGCCAGACTCGGCACGATCATCGGACTTGCCGGACTCGAGGGGCTTGCCAGACTCGGCACGATCATCGGACTTGCCAGACTCGATGGACTCGCCGGACTCGGCGGGCTCGCCTAGCCCGGCGGGGTTTACCGAGTTTTGCGGCGTTCCGCGAGTGCGCTACTGCCCCGCATTTGCAGCCTGCCACAGGTGCATCGCCGCATAGCTTTGCCACGGTGACCAGAGCATCGCGTGGTGGGCAAGGGTGGTGGGGTTGGTCGGCATCCGCAATTGTTCGGCTCCTCGACGGAGGCGCGCATCGCCCGCGAACAGAACGTCAGTGAGCAGAACATCGGTCGCGCCGAGCACACGCTGCATGACACGGTCGATCGTCGAAGCGTCGATGCCAGGGAATGCACTGAGGGTGTTTGCGAGCTCGGCGCGGGAGCATCCGTAATGCAGATGCGGACGAGCAGCCACGATTGCCTGCGCGATGTCAATGATGGTGCGGATGCGTTCGGTCGGGCCGGTCAGAACCGCACGAGCGTTGGCCGCGATCGCATCGACCGTGGGGAACAGCAGCCCCCACGGTGTCGCCTCGCCGAGCAGACGCGCGAGCCGGTTGAGCAGTGCACGCGCGGCGAACGCCGTTGCCCGCTGCCCGATCAGTACGCGGAACAACGTCTCCTCGATGTCAACCGTGCCGGGCACGCGCACACCGGGATGGGCAGCAACGCTCGACGCAAGGGCGGGATCCTGTGCGAGGCGTGCGTCGATGGGGATCGGGTCCGCGTCGGCGTCGAGCAGGTGCCGCACACGCGAGTACAGGGTTGCAATATCGCGCGGATCCTGCACAGTGAGCTGCACCAGGAGGGCACTGCGACTGCCGCCAGCGGCAACCCGTCCGCCAGTGCCACGGCTGTCGACACGGAAGTGACCCGCACCGTGTGGAAGGCGCACGGTGCGGGCGTACCAGCACTCGCCACCCTCTTCGACATCGGCGACGGCGCTGGCCGCCAGGAAATCGAAGATCCCGGCAGCGTCGAACGGACGGCGCACCGGCAGGTTGCAGCGCAGTACGAGCGGGCCGGCTGCCTGCGGCACGCGCGCAGAAGCGACGGATGCGCGGGTGACGGATGCGCGGGCCACCACCGCGCGTGCGTTAGGTGTTCGGGCGACCTGTGCGCCTTCGTCAGAAGCGCGGCCATCCAGTGCGCGTGCGTCAGCTGCGCGGGTGACGGACGCGTTCGCTCCGTCCGTTCGTCTACCAGCGCCGACGCCGACGCCGACACCGACACCGACACCGACACCGACACCGACGACACCGTACTCCCCGCGCCGACCCGCACCCCCACGGATGGCACCGGGCGTCATGCCATAAAACTGCAAGATCGTCGAGTTGAACTGGCGCACACTGGTGCATCCAGCGGCCGTTGCAACCTCGGCGACCGGAATCGTCGTCGCCGTCAGGAGAAGCCGAGCCAGATGAGCGCGCGCGGCACGCGCGACAGCCAGCGGTCCGCATCCCGCTTGAAACTCCACGGCACGCAGCACCTGCCGACTGGTGACACCGAGACGGCGTGCCACGCCCTCCGCACCGGTGCGATCGAGCTCACCGTCCGCAATCAGCCGCAACGCTCTCGCTGCCAACGTGTCAGCATGCGCGCTGTCGGGCGCAGCACACGTCAAATCCGGCCTGCACCGCGGGCACGGCATCAGACCCGCAGCGTGAGCAGCCGCCGCAGTCGGATAGAACACCACCTGAGTCGGCCTTGGAGTGCGTGTCGCACACCCCGGGCGACAGAAGATTTCGGACATCGGAATGCCCGTCACGAAATACCCATCAGCGCGACGATCGTGAGCAGCAGCACGGGCGTAGCGCTGCGCAAACACGGGGTCGCTCATGGCAACCCAATCCAAATGGGTAAACGCTCGCACCCTTCGAGAATGGCACGCGAGGCAACTCCATCAACACTAACTAGCGGTTTTCAGACATTCATCCCGTTCCAATCGCCCGTTCATTCGGTACCGTGAGCAACATCAGCCACCCGAGGAAGGTTCCTTATGACAGAACTTGAGCCACGCATCCAGAGCATCTTCGACAGCGTTCTGCGTCGCAACGCAGGAGAGGTCGAGTTTCACCAGGCCGCCCGCGAGGTCTTCGAATCGCTCGGACGAGTCGAGTCGAAGCGCCCGCAGTACGCGGAGGCATCCATTCTGGAGCGCCTGTGTGAACCAGAACGGCAGATCATCTTTCGCGTTCCGTGGGAGGATGACGAAGGTCGCCTGCACATCAATCGCGGTTTCCGCGTTCAGTTCAGTTCTGCACTCGGCCCGTACAAAGGCGGCCTGCGCTTCCACCCATCCGTGACGCTCGGCACCGTCAAGTTCCTCGGCTTCGAGCAGATCTTCAAGAACGCGCTCACCGGCCTGCCGATCGGCGGCGGCAAGGGCGGCAGCGACTTCGACCCGAAGGGCAAGTCCGACACCGAAGTCATGCGCTTCTGCCAGTCGTTTATGACCGAGCTCTACCGGCACATCGGCGAGTATCGCGATGTTCCCGCCGGCGACATCGGTGTCGGCGGCCGCGAGATCGGCTACCTGTTCGGCCAATACAAGCGCATCACCGGCCAGTACGAATCCGGCGTGCTCACCGGCAAGGGCATCGGCTGGGGCGGCTCGCTTGTGCGCACCGAGGCCACCGGCTACGGCGCCGTCTACTTCACCCAAGAGATGCTGGCCAGCCGCGGCGAAGGCTTCGAGGGCAAGAAGGTGCTGGTCTCCGGCTCCGGCAATGTCGCGCTCTACGCCATCAAGAAGGCCCAAGACCTCGGTGCGGATGTCGTCGCCTGCTCCGATTCGTCGGGCGTCGTCTATGACGCGGACGGCCTCGATTTCGAGCTGCTGCGGCACGTCAAGGAGGACGACCGCGGTCGCCTCAGTGGGTATGCAAACGAGCGGGGAAGCGCATCCGAATATCGTGCCGGGGGCAACATCTGGAGCATCGCGGCCGAAACGCACATCGACGTCGCGCTGCCCTGCGCAACGCAGAACGAGCTGAACGGCGACGACGCGAAACTGCTGATCGCGGGCGGAATCCTCGCGGTGGCAGAGGGCGCGAACATGCCGTCGACTCCGGATGCCGTACACCTGTTCGGCGACGCCGGCGTTCTGTTCGGGCCGGGCAAGGCAGCGAACGCAGGAGGTGTTGCGACCTCAGCTCTCGAGATGCAACAGAATGCATCACGTGATTCGTGGAGTTTCGATTACACGGAGGATCGCCTCGCGGACATCATGCGCGGCATCCACGTGCGCTGCGCCGAGACGGCCGACGAATACGGTGAGCCCGGCAACTACGTGCTCGGCGCGAACATCTCCGGGTTCACACAGGTCGCAGACGCGATGCTGGCGATGGGCGTGATCTAAGTGCGCTTCGCCGGCGCTGCGGCGAGCGCCGGCGCTACCAGCCAGGCAGACACCCTGTGGCTGATCGTCGCAACGGTGCTCGCGCTTCTCATGGCACCGGGCGTCGCGTTCTTCTACGGCGGACTCGTGCGCGCAGCCGGCGTCATCAACATGATGATGATGAGCTTCGGTGCGATGGCGGTCGTCGGGGTACTCTGGGTGATCTACGGCTATGGGATGGTGTTCGGCCCGGACTGGATTCCGCACTGGCTGGGCGACCCGCTTTCCGAGTTCGGGCTGAACGGAATCGTCACCGCATCCGGCGGCATCGACATGCATGTTCTCGCTCTCGCCGGGTTCTACGCGACGTTCGCGATCGACGTAGTCGCACTGATCTCCGGTGCCATCGCCGACCGGGCACGGTTCGGTGCCTGGCTGGTCTTTGCCGGGCTGTGGGTGACGTTCGTCTATTTTCCGATCGCCCGTTGGGTCTTCAACAGCACCGACGGCTGGGCTGCAAACGCGGGGCTCAGCGATTTCGCCGGCGGAACAGCCATCCACATCAACGCTGGTGCCGCCGCCCTGGCCTTGACGCTCGTGCTTGGCAAGCGTCACGGCTTCAAGAAGGGGATCGATACTCCGCACAATGTTCCGCTGACGATGCTCGGCGCCGCGCTGCTCTGGATCGGGTGGTTCGGCTTCAACGCGGGCTCGGAGGCAGCCGTTGACGGGGTGACCGTGCTCGCCTGCGTGAACACGCTGGTCGCGCCCGCTGCAGCGATCCTCGGGTGGCTAGCGGTGGAGAAATTCCGTGAGGGAAAGTCGACGTCGGTGGGGGCGGCATCCGGATTGGTCGTGGGATTGGTAGCCTCGGCGGCGTCCTGCAACGTGCTCACGCCCGGGTGGACCCTGGTGCTGGGCGGGCTCGCCGGCGCGGTGTGCGCGCTCATCGTCGACCTGCGGTTCGTGCTCGGCTTCGACGATTCGCTGAACGTCGTTGGCATTCACCTGGTCGGCGGGCTGATCGGCACACTGTTCGTCGGCATCGCCGGCAGCCGGATCGGCGTGCTCGAGACCGGCTCATGGAGGCAGCTGGGCGTGCAGGCCGGGGTCTCACTGATCGTGATGGTGTACTCGTTCGGCGTGACCTGGACGATCGGCACGGCGATTCAGCGGGTGATGGGCTTCCGCGTCGCCACCCATGAGGAACGCGTCGGCCTCGACGCCGTCGCCCACGGAGAACAGGGCTACGCGATCGGTGCATGAGGCGACGGTTGCGACGGTCGGTGCGGTCGCGACGGTCGGTGCGGTCGCGACGGTCGGTGCGGTGCGGCCGGATGCAGCTCGCGAGAGTGTCCGTTTCGGACGCGCCCGCACCTTCGGGCACGCTCGTCCGAAACGAGCACTCTCGGCGCACGGCCTGCCACCCACGGCCGACCACCCACTACACGATCCGGCCCTCCGCCATCATCGCCCGCTCACCGGCCCAGCCCGCAGGCAACCACCGGTCGTGACTGGCCACAACGACGGCGCCCGGATAGCTGCCGAGCGCATCCTCGAGTTCAGTGGCAAGCGCCAACGACAAATGGTTCGTCGGCTCATCCAGCAAGAACACGTGCGGCGGCCGCGCAACAATCAGCGCCAACGCGAGCCGCCTCTGCTGGCCGATCGACAGCACCCCAACCGGACGATCCAGGTCACGAGGAGCGATCAGTCCCAGACTGGTGAGCGGTGTCGCATCCGCCCGCTTCTCCGCCAGCACCGACGCGTAGATCGCGCGCGGACTGCGCGACGGGTCGGCGAACTGCACGTCCTGCTCAAGCAGGGCGATCCGCAGCCCGCGGCGCCGGTGCACGGATCCGGCTCCCAACGCCAGGGTGCCGGCGAGCGCCGCCAGCAGTGTCGACTTGCCCGCTCCAATCGGCCCTGTGATCAGGATGCGCGAGCTCGGCTCGACGCGGAACGTCGCGACGTCCAGGCGGCCGGGGATGCGAGCATCCGTCATTTGAAGCAGCAGTCCGGATGCATCATCCACCGCGTGCGAACCGCTCGGAATACCCGCGAACCGCAGCAGCGCCGGGGGTTTGCGCACCTGATTCTCGGTCAACTGATCAAGCCTGCCCCGCGCGTTCGTCACGCGACGGCTGACCTGCTGCTCGACCCGGTTGCGGTGCGTGCCGTAGGACATCTTGTTCTTGTCCGTCGCCGCACGATTGTGGTTGATGTTGCGGGAGGTCACGTCCACCGAGAGTTTCAGCCGCTTCAGCTGATCGTGCTCGTCTGCGAAACGGCGCTCCCAGCGGGCGCGCTCTTCGGCCTTCGCCACCAGGTAGTCGCTGTAGTTGCCACCGAACGACGTGGTCGTTGCGGTTCCGGAGGCGGCGGATGCGGAGGCGGAGCCTGCGGCTGCGGTTGCGGATGCTGCTGGTCCGGATGCTGCGGGGCCCGCACTCGCACTCGCGCCACCTGCGCTCGCGCCTCGTACACCCGCACCACTTGCACTCGTCGGATCGAGGTCCAGCAGGTTCGTGGCGACCGAGTCGAGGAACGCGCGGTCGTGGCTGGCGAAGAGAACCGGGCCGCGCCATCCGTTCAGCTGTCGCTCGAGGAAGGCGGCGGCCGCATCGTCCAGGTGGTTGGTGGGTTCGTCGAGCAGAAGGCACTCCGGTCTGCGCAGCAGCAATGCCGCCAACGCGAAGCGGCTGCGCTGTCCGCCGGAAACCTCATCGAGCCGCCGGCTCAACGACACATCGCCGACACCCAGCCCGTCGAGCAACTCGTCACGACGCGCATCGACCGACCAGATCTCGGCGTGTTCGGCCGCCGCGAGCGCTGCGTCATACCGGTCGGCGGTCGTTGAAAACGACGGAGATTCTTCGCGACACGCCGGGTCCGTGCGGTCGCCGCGCGACGCATCCGCAAAATCACCGTCGTTTTGATGCGGAACCGACACCGGAACGGATGCATCTGCTGCGAGGGCGGTGGCGGCATCCGCAAGCTCGGTCTCCATGGCGCGCACGTCGGCGAGGGCGTGCTCGATCAGGTCGTCGAGCGTATCGGTCGGGGCGAACTGCACCTCCTGCCAGAGCATTCCCGTTCGGGCAGGGCGCGTGATCGCGCCGCGATCAGCGCGCTCAACACCGGCGAGAATGCGCAGCAGAGTCGACTTGCCTGCGCCATTCTCACCGATCAGGCCGAGGCGCCGGCCCGGCGCTACAGTGAACGACACGTCGGTGAGCACGCGCCGATCACCGTAGGAGTGCGAAATTCCGTCCGCGCGAAGGTAAGCGGATGCGCGTGCCGGCACCGCCGCATCCGCTCGCCGTGTCGACGCGGCGCGGTCCGCAGGGGCGTTGTTCGCAGCGGCGTCGCTCGCAGCGACGTCGTTCGCAGGGGCGGCGTTTGCACCGGCGCGGCCGGCGACAGGGCTGCGCAGGTTCGTGGACTGTGAAGTGGATTCCGGAGTGAACATGGATTCAGGACTGAACATGGATGACCGCCGTTCGTGCCCACCCGGCAGCTCACGAATGCGCAGCCGGGTGAAGCTCGGGTGCTCCTGATGCGGAGCGCGGATTCCCGCCGGGCATGAACCTGCCTTCGTCGACCGGAAGACGTCAGGATCGTTTCCGCAATACAGCACGGCGCACGATGCGAAGAGTCTTTCGATCAACGGCGCTGCGACGCCGACCAGACGGCCAGCCATCGCGCAGGCAGAGGCCTCGGGCGCGGGACGAAAGGAATTAGCTCTTCATAGCGGAGATGACACTAACAGGTCGGAGCGCAGGTTGGCAAGCGTCGCGCGACCTCGGCAAGCGTCGCGCCGCGGACTCCGCCACGCACGTGTAGCAGTTCATAGTGCGCGAAACGTCGGAATGGTTCGGCAATCCAGCACTTCGCGCACTATGAACGATGGGCAACCGCCCTGCGGCCGTCTCGGGGCCATCGCAGGGGGTCTCGATACGCTCGTTCCTCGCCACTCGACCAACAGGGCCTCGATACGCTCGTTCCTCACTACTCGACCAACAGAGTCTCGATACGCTCGTTCCTCACCACTCGACCAACACGGTCTCGATACGCTCGTTCCTCACCACTCGACCAACAGGGTCTCGATACGCTCGTTCCTCGCTACTCGACCGACCGGACGACGCACTCACGGCAGCACATACGACAGCCCTACCGCGCTTTCCAAAGTGGCCGATGCCGCGTGCAGCGACACATCCCAGGTGTGTTCCCCGACGATCCCGTCAACAGTCACCTGCCCCCAGCCCTGGAACGTTTCGACCGCCGACTTCGTGTGCGCGCCGAAATCGCCGTCCACGACCAGAATCGGACCACCCCACTGAGGTTCGCCCTCGTTGAGCACGGTCTGCAGCCGGGAGACGACCGCTCCGTTCGAGCCCACTTGCAGCGCGGGCATTGGTCCGCCCGCGGGCAGCGCTGCCCACGTGAGTGGGCCGACGATACCATCGACAACCAACGGTGGATTGCCCTGTTGGAATTCGATCACCGCAGTGTGCGTCGCCGGGCCGAAGATGCCGTCGACCACGATGGACAGATTCGGCGTACGCCTCAACCCACGCTGCAGGCGCCGCACTGCATCGCCACTTGCACCCTGCTGAATTGTCGGCTGTCCTGGATTGCTCATGAGAAGCCCCCACTTTCACTCGGGGCCTAGAGTACGCCGGCGAAACCCGCTCGAACAGTGGCAATTCGCGAGCGCAGCCAACGCTACGCCAGCAGGTTCAACACCTTCGCGGATGCCGCCATCACCTTTTTCGCCTTGACCGGCACATCATTCAGCGTCGTGCCGACGGTCGGAATCAACTCGCGCAGCTGCGGTTCCCATCCCGGATACTGCTCCGGAAAACAGCGCTTCAGCACATCCAGCATGATCGGCACAGCCGTCGACGCGCCCGGTGAGGCCCCGAGCAACCCGGCGATCGACCCGTCAGCGGATGCCACCACCTCGGTTCCGAATTGCAGCACACCGCCGCGCTTCGCATCCTTCTTCATCACCTGCACGCGTTGGCCGGCGGTGATGAGCTCCCAATCGGCCTCCTTCACGGTCGGCATGAATTCGCGCAACGCCGCCACCTTGGTGGCGCGCGACGCGACCAGCTGGCTGATCAGATACTTCATCAGGTCGAAATTGTCGCGCGCGACGGCCAGCATCGGGCCGATATTGCTCGGCCGGATCGAACCGGGCAGGTCGAACCAGGAGCCCTTCTTCAGGAACTTGGGGCTGAACCCGGCATAGGGGCCGAACAGCAGCGACGCTTCACCGTCGATCACACGGGTATCCAGGTGCGGTACGGACATCGGCGGCGCCCCAACGGATGCCTTTCCGTACACTTTGGCGTGATGTTGTGCCACCAGCTTCGGATTGCTGGTTCGCAAGAACTCGCCGCTGATCGGGAAGCCGCCGAACCCTTTGATCTCGGGGATTCCGGACTTCTGCAACAGATGCAACGCACCCCCGCCTGCACCGACAAACACGAACCGCGCTGTCACATCGTGCGGCGTGTTGCCGACGATGTGACGCACCCGCAACTTCCAGAGACCGTCATTCGTTCGACGGATGCTTTTCACCCGGCTATTCAGCGCCACCTGCGCCCCGCGTTCGGTCAGGTTCTGCATCAGAGCGTAGGTCAGCGCGCCGAAATCGACATCCGTGCCGGCCGCAACGCGCGTCGCTGCCACAGCCTCGCGTGGGTTGCGTTTCTTCATCAAGAGCGGGGCCCATTCGGCGATCACTTCGGGGTCGGAAGAGTACTCGATGCCAGCGAACAACGGTTGATCTTTCAGCGCCAGGTAGCGCTGGTGCAGGTAGCGCACGTTCTTTTTGCCGCGCACGAATGTCATGTGCGGCGCCGAATTGATGAACGAGTTCGGCTCGGGCAATTCTCCCCGTGTGACCAGCGTGGCCCAGAACTGCCGACTCAACTGGAACTGTTCGTTGATGCTGATCGCCTTGGCCGGGTCGAGCACACCGTTGTCTGTTTCGGGCATGTAGTTGAGCTCGCACAGGGCGGAGTGGCCGGTGCCCGCATTGTTCCACGGGTTGGAACTCTCCTGAGCGACATCGCCAAGGGCTTCGTAAATGCGAATGGTCCAGTCGGGTTGCAACTGTTGCAGAAAGGTCGCCAGCGTCGCGCTCATGATGCCGCCACCGATGAGGACGACGTCGATCGGGGAATTACTCACTTACCAATTGTATCGACGAGCCGAAGAGCCCAAGATCGCGCAGCGATCTGCGAGCCGACGTCGCGGTGGTGGCGTGTGGCGGCGAGGTAGCGCGGTGGTGACGATGGACCACGGAGAATCGCAGGGCGGTCGCGAATACGCGTGTGGGCATCCGTTCGGCGCATGCGCTGGCAAGGCGAGGCGGGCGGGGGCGGGCTTCCGCGGCGTGCCGACGTCACCCGAGTGCGGAAGCGCCGGCAACGATCAGTGCGATTCCAGCGGTCAAAAGTGCGGCCGTCAACACGCCGAATCCGATCCAGATCAGAACGAAGAACCGGTTCGGTTTCTGCGGGTCCCGGCCCATCGCCGAGAAGAAGAAGCCGCCTGGAATCAGGATTGCGCACGCCAGTACACCATCCGCAGCAACGCGCCCCCACACGCCCGCACCGGCGGCATCGACGAACAACGTCACCAGCAGCCCGAGGATGATCAGCACCCCCGCGTGCGCATGGCCCGCACGGAAGAAGTTCTTTTGCAACGCATTCGCGCCCTGTTTTCCCGTCACGACTCGCAGCATGAAGGTGCCGCCGTACGCCACTCCGATCACGGTCAAGAGCACGGCGCCCGCCGTGATCGCGCTGCTGGGTTCGAGCATCACCGTCACCTTTCGTCGTTTGTGCCGCACTAGATAGTTGCGATATCTAAAGTTAGATACTGATACTATCTAATGTCAAGGGGGCATCGTGAAGATTTCAGAACTTGCGACGACATCGGGCGTTACCGTGCCAACGATCAAGTACTACCTTCGTGAGCACATACTCATGGCTGGTGTAGTCGTCAGCGCAACACAGGCCGACTACGGCACCGAGCACCTGCGTCGACTGCGCCTGATTCGCGCCCTTTCCGATGTGGCAGGGCTCCCCCTGCAGAAAATCAAGATCGTGCTCGCTCTGATCGAAGATCCCGGCGACGACCTTTTTGAGACGCTCGGGCGCGCCATAACGGCACTCCCCCCATACCTGGACGAGGGCGGCCGAGCTCAGGGCAGCACCAACGAAAACGGTATCGATGGCCACGGCTCCGACGAAGGCAGCCCTCGCGGAAACAGCGCCGACCAGAACAACTCCGACCGAAACAGCACCGACCAAGACAACTCCGACCGAAACAACTCGAATCAAAGCACCACCAACCAAAACAGCACCGATCAAAACAGCGCCTACCAAAACAACTCGGAGCGCTCCGTCCCCGACTTTCCGCGCGCGCGAGCTGCTCTGGCGAAACTCGGGCAGCTGTACGACCCACACTTCATCGCGGTCGCACAACTCGATCGGGCGCTGGACGCCGTTGAGGAAGCCGGCATCCCGCTGACCGATGAACGCCTGACCGCATACGCCGAGCACCTCCGCGCCATAGCCGCGTTCGACCTCAGCCGTATGCCGGCACATTCGGCACGGGCTTCGGTCGAGTACGCCGTTCTTGGCACGGCGCTCTATGAACCGGTCATGATCGCTCTGCGCAGACTCGCACACCAGGACCTGGCGTCTCGGATGCTGGCCGACCCACCCGCCGAGCCGGGCTCAACTCCTCCGGCCGCACAATCCTGACCAGCACCACCGAGACCGGCACAGTCTTAACCGGCACAGTCCTGACCGGCACAGTCCTGACCGGCACAGTCCTGACCGGCACAGTCCTGACCGGCACCGTCCTGACCGGCACCGTCCTGACCGGCACCGTCCTGACCGGCACCGTCCTGACCGGCACAGTCTTGACCGGCACCACCAAGCCCACGAGCACCACCCTGTCCACCAGCACGACCTCGCCTCCACAGCCCGCTCCGTCGGCGCGATCTGCACAACAACCCCGACCTGGCCCGCGAACACCCCGAACGTTGCTATCGTGAAAGCATGACCGACGAGGGGCTCCGTCGTGTCGCCGTTGTGGTTGAAGACGACGCCGACATCCGCAATCTACTTGAGGCCGTCCTGACACAGGCCGGCTTCGAAACGCACACCGCATCGAACGGACTCGACGGCGTCGAACAGGTGCGCGCCCACGACCCCGCCGTGACAACCCTGGACATCAGCCTGCCCGGCATCGACGGTTTCGAAGTGGCACGCCGCATCCGGGCCTTCAGCCCGACCTACATCGTGATGCTCACCGCGCGCAACGACGAAATCGACACACTCGTCGGACTGGACGCCGGCGCCGACGACTACGTGACCAAACCGTTCCGCCCGCGCGAACTGCGCGCCCGCATCGAGGCGATGATGCGCCGACCTCGCGTCGCACCGACGACAAGCACAGCGCCCACAACCACAGCGCCTATAACCACAGCGCCCATAACCACAGCGGATGCCGGTGGCCACGCCTCCGCCACTGCCTCCGCCGCCGACAGCCCTCGTGTTGCCCTCGCGCCCTCTTCGCCTGCGGGCGCAGGCGCGGGCGCCGATGCGCATGCGGGCGCTGGTGCTGGGGTGACTGCGGGCCTTGGTGCAGGCGAGTCCGGCGACGCAAGCGCCGCACTGGTCGCATCCGATATCGAGGACCTCGACGATGACTGGATCACGCGAGACGTTCTGCGGTTGAGTCCGTCGAAGCGATTGGTCGAACTCGACGGTGCCCGTGTCGATCTGACCAGAACCGAGTTCGAACTGCTGCTGTGCATCATGTCGAACGGAAGCAGAGTCGTCTCCAAGTCCACACTGGCAACCGCGATGCGTGCAGACGAGTACGACACCGGCGGCTACGTCTCGGACTCCGATCGACGTACCGTCGAGGTGCACCTGGCGAACCTCCGACGCAAACTCGGCGACAGCAGCGCTCGACCACGCTGGATCGAAACCGTGCGCGGCGTCGGCTATCGCCTGGCCAACTAACCCGCCGTCCGCCGTCCGCTGAGCGCAGCCGAAGCGGCAGCCTGCACGACAGAGCGAATTCGCGGTACACGGCGGCCCTTCGGCTGCGCTCAGGGAACGGCGGCCGCGCTCACGGAACGGAGACTCCACTCACGGAACGGGGCACCCACTCAGGGAACGGAGACTCCACTCACGGAACGAAGGCTGCACTCAGGGAACGGAGGCTGCGCTCACGGAACGGCGGCCGCGCTCAGAGAACGGGGCCTCCACTCACGGAACCGGGCCTCCACTCACGGAACTGCGGCTGCACTCACGGAACGGCAGTTGCCTGTATCAGCGCACGCATCGTCTTCTCTCCCGTCGAATGTAACCGACCCAACCCCGCCGCACACTCGGCGAAACGCCCCGCGCGCGCAGGCGGCTCGAGCTTCGCCGCCCGGCGGGCCAGCCGAACGGCACCAACCATCTGGCTCGCCGTACGAATGCTGAGGAGCGAAACGTAGGCTTCCTCAGCATCCGCAGCGGCAAGTGCCGCGCAGAACCGGTCGTAGCGCACCGGCCAGGCCCTGACATAATCTGAAACGAATCGCTGCGCGATCGCGGTGGACCCGCAGAGCTCGGTGACGATTGCATCCCAAGCCTGCGGGTCGATCAACTGCTTATGTGCCACACTTCGCCCGCTCACACCATGAAGTGATGCTGCCTGCCCAGCAGCTTGTTGAGCGACACCGCTGCTGGGTTCGCCATTGCAATCCTCTTTCGGCTGTGCGGTGATCTGGCTGCATCCGCCGAGTTGCGCCCGGACTGCTGGGTATGAACTGTCGGGCACTCTGGCGTCAAGCACTATGGCGTCGGTCTCATGTAATTCAAAATTGATGGGTAAGCCCGGGGTACATTGTTCGGGTTTGTACCCCGGGCTAGGTGGGGTCAAGCGGCGCCGGCGATTCGTTCGGGTTGATGTTCGCCGTGCCGGCCCTTTCGGGTTGACAACAGTCTGTGCGACCAGTCTCAATAGCGCCCAGAGAACGCCCTAAGGTCTGCTCAAGATTGGCTCAAGATAGGACAGACGCGACCACAATGCGGTTGCGACCGGCCGCCTTCGACTCCGCGAGCGCGTCCAGCGCTGTGTCTTGCAGCGGTCGCAGCCCGTAACCGGCTGTCTCCGACCCGGCGACGCCGAAACTGGCGGTCACTCGCACACCGGTGCCGTCGCCGACCAGCGGCGTCTCAACCAAATACAGGCGGATGCGTTCAGCCAGCGTCGCCGCCTCAGCAGCAGTCGCATCGGCGAGCAGAAACTCGAACCGATTCGCGACCATGCGGCACAGCGGGGTGCCGAACGGTGTCGCTGCCCGCAGCACCTCCACGAAACGCACGAGGACTTGATCGCCGTAGGTGCGGCCAAACGCCGCATTGATGTTAGCGAGCTCGTCGATGTCGGCGATGACGAGCGCAATCGGCCACGCGGATTCGCGGGCGGCGTCGAGCATCGGGGTGACGACATCCGCGAACTGGTGGGGGCTTGCGGTCTCGGTCAAAAGGTCCGCACTGCGTCTGTTGGTGAAGGTCTGCCGGGAGTCCTCACCGCGCAGACTCACCATCGAGATCGTGCCACCGGTGACGAACATGACGAGCACCAGCGCGGTCACCGCCGAGCCAAAAAACGTCGTGAAGACGGGGCTATTCGGGCCGAGCAGATACAGGAAGATCACGCGACCCAGGTAGTACAGGCCGGAGAGCAGCATCAGCACACCCAGAAAACGTGCACCGTTCAGCCCCAGCAGCCGCGGACGCAGGCATTCGACCCCGGCCAGGAGGCCGAACGCGGCCATCGCCCAGAACATCACATCTGCGCCGGCCCAATATCCGCCGTGCGGCCCCTCCATCAGCGGAACGAGCGCGACACCGGCCGCAACGATGAGCACGACCCAGAGCAGGATGCGGCGGTCGTTGAATCGGCGAGCCCCCGACCAGATTGCGCCGAACCCGAGCACAGCGGCACCGTTACCGAGCGGAATGCCCCACCACATCGGCGGGTACACGGACGACAGCAGGTACGCGAACGTGGTCGTGGTCGCGGCAACATACGCGAGCGACCAGAGGCGCCCGACGGTATCTTCTCCGCGGCCCAGACTGTCGATGACGAACATCACCGCCGTCAGCGTGACGACGAGCGCTGACGCAATGAACAGCGTCGGCACATCGAGCGTGATGGGCTGGATCACGATTCACCGCCGCTTGCCGAGGTGGGAGTGGGCGGGGCAGGGTCGGCCGGGTCGGTCGCTGGCTCGTTCGGGTCGGTCGCGGGCTCCTTCAGGTCGGTCGCTGGCTCGACCGGGTCGGTCGCAGACTCGACCGGGTCGGTCGCAGGCTCGACTCGGTCGGTCGCAGACTCGACCGGGTCGGTCGCAGGCTCGACTCGGTCGGTCGCAGACGGGTCCGATTCGGGCTGCTGTGCGATTGGAATGGTGATCGACACCGTCGTCCCCACGCCGAGTTCGCTCGAAATCCGGATGTCGCCTCCGTGCTCTCGCACGATCGCTCGGCTGATGCTCAGGCCGAGTCCTGTTCCGCTGATCGGGCCGCCGCGAACGGCGGATGCCCGATAGAAGCGATCGAACAGTTTGGCCTGGTCAGCGACCGAGATGCCTGTGCCGTCGTCCCTGATGGTGATCTTCAGGTGGTCGGCCTTCGTTCTCATTGCAACCGTGACGGTGCCACCTTCCTTGCCGTACTTCAGGGCGTTTGAGAGCACGTTGTCGAACACCTGCCGCATACGCAGCGGGTCGACGAAGGCCATCGTGCCGGTCGTGATTCCGCTCCTCATGGTCGTGCGGAGTTCGCGGGCGTGAGGCGCACGAGCCTCGATGGCGTCGATCATGATCTGACCGAGGTCGACATCGCGGCGCAGAACGGCGAGCTTGCCTTCCTCACTGCTGGCCGCGACGAGCATGTCCGAGATGAGTTGCAGCATCCGGTCGGCGTTGTCCGCCGCGATCCGCGTGTAGGAGACAGCCTCTTCGGGAACGCCCTCCGTGTCCAATGCCAGTTCGAGGTAGCCGACGATCGACGTCAACGGGGTGCGCAACTCGTGCGACACGGCCGCGATGAGTTGCTCTTTTGCGCGCTGCGCTTGCACTTCAGCAGTGATGTCGAGGAACGCGACGACCGCGCCGGTGCGCTCGCCGGCATCCGTTGTGATCTGTTGAGCCGAGACCGACAGCGCCGTCTGCTCAGTGCCGGGTTCACCCACCCAGACAAGTTCGCGATCGAAGGTCTCTCCGGCGCGCGCGCGGGCGATCGGGTCGTGTTCGGGCGAGACCCGCGTGTTGCGGTCCGCCGCGTAGAAGACGAATTCGCCGTGCGCCCTGCCTGTCGCGACCCCGAGAAGCGCTGCACTGCGCGGGTTGGCGAGCGACTCCGTGCCGTCGATCTCGAGGCCGACAATGCCGAAGTCGACGGCGTCCAACACGCCCCGCAGAACACGCCGGTCACGCTTCGCGCTCTCGAAGGCCTCCTCAACCAGTTCACTTTGCCGGGCAAGCATGTTCTGCTGCGCCTGCGCCCTGCTGGACATGATCGCAATCGTGACGCCGACGAATATCAACAGCAATGGGATGAGGAACAATCGGGCCGCATTGCCGATCGTGAACTCTGCTGGATTGACAACGGCCGGCCCCCAGGCCGCGAGTGAGCCGCACACGAACGCGATGAGCGCACCCAGATAGCGGAACGAGCTCGCGAGCCAAATCGCCGGCAGGATGAGCAGAACGCTGAGCCGCAAGTCGTCGTTGCCTGCGCGCATCAGCCCGATCGCTGCCATGTCGAGAACCGGAAGTGCGATTACCCAGAGCGCGTTCAGTCTCCCCCACGGCACGATCAACGACAGCGCTGTGACAGCCAAGATGACGACCACGCCGGCAAGAAACGCCGTCGAAGCCAGCATTTGCGGCACAAGCAGGGCGAGCGAAAACGTGATCAGCGCGGTGACGCCGGTCAGCGGCAATTGCGACAGGAACACCGAACGGCCAAGCGTCATGCCGATGCCCGACAACCGTCGGGCTCCGCGGCTGCCGGCGGGGGTTCGAGTGCGCCCGGCCCAATCGGGTGTGTCGGTCCAGCTGGGCGAGCCGGGTGAGCTGGGTACGCGGGGCGCGCCGGGCGCGCCGGGTGAGCGGAGTGAGCCGAGTGAGCCTGGCGTAGGGGGCACGGCGTGCGTGCCGGGCGAGCGGGCCGAACTGGGTGCGCCGAGCGGGCCGGGTGAGCGGAGCGAGCCGGGCGAGCGGGGCATGTCCGCTGCACCAACCCAACCACCCGCTCCAGCGGGTGGTGCAGCACCGGCGCCGGCATCGCGCGCGGGTCGATCGGCCTCCGCCGGGCCGACACCACTGGGCCGACCCACAGCATCCGCCGCGCCGACACCGGTAGGCCGACCGGCAGCATCCGCCGCGCCGACACCACCGGCCGAACGCGCGGCATCCGCCGCGCCGACACCACTAGGCCGACCCGCAGCATCCGCTGGGCCGACACCACCGGCCGAACGCGCGGCATCCGCCGCACCGACACCACTAGGCCGACCCGCAGCATCCGCTGGGCCGACACCACCGGCCGAACGCGCGGCATCCACCGAACGCGCGGTCGCGTCGGTTCCCTTTGTCGTCCCCCCGACCATGTTTCGATGCTATCGGTTGGCGGCCACCTCGGCGTGAGTGACGCCACAAGACCGACTGCCCCTCGGCCGCTCCCATGGTGAAGCGCCGCCCGGACGACCGCGGTCGGATCATGAAGGTCACACCATTACGGTCGCACCATCGCAGGTGCACGATCGCGGTCTCTCCATCGCAGGCGCACCGTTGTGGGCGCATGACCAGCGGCCAGCGTGTTCGACAGCGGGACGAGCGGCAATGTCGACGTCTTTCACCATGGTCTCGTGCCCGCGGGATCTCGCTGATCAGGTCTTACGCCACGCGCACCAACCGTCGATCCGCACTGCGATCGTCATGGTTGACGGTCGGCGCGATCAACGCCAGCCCAAGGAGCAAGTCAATCCTCTGCACGGCGGCCCTAGCTTCCGGGCCGCAGATCCAGTCCAGCGCGCAGATCCAGCCGCCAGATCCAGCCTCATCTTCAGCCGCCAGGATTCAATGTGCCCGTTGTCGCTGTTTCAAATCCGCCTTACATAAGGCGGATTTGAAACAGCGACAAGGCGCATGCACTTTCCCACGCGAGTAATCGTCCTGCTGCCCGGTTCTTCCTGGCACTGCCCGCACCAGCCCGCACCGCCCGCACCAGCCCGCACTGCCCGCACCAGCCCGCACCAGCCCGCACCAGCCCGCACCAGCCCCCGCGGCCCCGCGGCCCCGCGCGGCACGCGCTGCGCCGCACTGCGCACTGCCCGCGATCCCCGCGCCGCCCGCATTGCCGCGCGTCTAGCCCACGCTGCCACGCACGGCCCGGCGCCACCCCACGCTAGCGCACGCCGCCACGCACGGCCCGGCGCCACCCCACGCTAGCCAGCACCAGCTACTGCCGGTTCAGCCAGGGATCCGCGCCCGCTTGACGACGCACCCGCCAACCCTCGCCGTGTGATCGATGCGAGCGCCGCGCATTCGGAGACTCGGAAGACAGCGGATCGCGATCGTAACGATAGCCATAGCGCTGGTCCCACAGGTCGAACAGGGCGGCGACCGACTCGTCCAACAGGTCGAGCGCCTCCGGATTGAGCCGATACAACCGCGACGTCAGCTCGACAGCCACAATCACGAAATCGTTGTCGCGCAAGACCCGCAAATGATGCGACACCGCGGCTCGACTCACCGCGAACTCGCGGCCGATGACGTCGGCCAGTGCTCCTGAAGAGTGCTCGCCAACGGCAAGTACCTCCACAATGCGACGGCGAATCGGCTCAGCCAGAACCTCGAACGGATGCATCATGCTCACCGATCGTACGCAACGAGACCATCAGCGCGTGGAAGTTATCCACAGCCGCCCGCGATCACCGATCAACCAACCTGCCGTCAGTCCCAGGTCGCAGGTTTCGAGACGCCTGCTCGCTGCGCTCGCGGGCTCCTCAACCAGCGGAGCGCGACGCGTCAGACGGGGACATCAAGCTGCAGTAGCGACGGCGCGTTGCGCCGCAATGACCTCCGCGATCTGCACTGCGTTCAACGCAGCACCGTTACGCAAGTTGTCGTTCGAAACAAACAGAGCCAGACCGCGACCGCCAGGCACACCCTCATCCTGACGAATCCGCCCGACAAAGCTCGGGTCCCGACCAGCCGCTTGGAGCGGGGTCGGAACATCCGTGACCACGACGCCAGGGGCATCCGCCAGCAGTTCGAGCGCCCGCTCAGGTGTTAGAGGTTTCCATGCTGATGCCGTGCACGGGCAGCAGTGTGCGCCCTGCAACGCCGGTGCAGTCCGTCGCAGCACTATCCGTCGCAGCACTGTCCGTCGTAACGTCGTCGGCCGCAACGCCGGAGGCCGCTTCGCCGGCGCTCACAGCAACGACCTGCTCGTCGACCCGCATGTTGCGCGCCGTCATTCTTCACAGAATGGCGAATGCCACATAGTGACACGGCCTCAGGCGATGCCACCACCGTCTACGACGAGTGCGGAGCCCGTAACATAACTGGACTCGTCACTCGCAAGCCAAACGACCGCTGCGGCAATTTCGCGTGGTTCCCCCATCCGCTGAAGCGGACGATCGGCGGACTCCGCCAGGAACGAGTCGGCATCTTGTGACAGCTGACGCGCCTCGTCCCGCAGCATGCCAGTGTTGACGTCGCCCGGGTTGACCGAGTTGACACGGATGCCCTGCGGGCCGTGGTCGATGGCGAGCGCGCGCGTCATGTTCACGACGGCACCCTTCGACGCGCAGTACGAGATGGCCTGGCCACCGCCTTTGAGCCCCCAGCCCGACCCGGTATTGACGATCGACCCGCCACCGGACGCAGCCATGATCGGCACCACGTGCTTGCACATCAAAAAGATCGATCGCACATTCACGCCGAACACGCGATCCCACTCCTCGACGGTCGTCTCGACCGCCGTGGTGCGGCGAATGATCCCGGCATTGTTGAAGACCACATCCACCCCGCCGAAGGCTTCAAGCGTCTCCGCGATGACACGCTCAATGTCTGCTTCACTCGAAACATCGGCAGAAATCGCGACAGCCTCACCGCCAGCCGCCTGAATTTCTGCGACGACGGCAGCAGCGGCATCCGCTTTCAGATCGACAACGGCGACCCGTGCTCCCTCAGCTGCGAAAGCCAAGGATGTGGCACGACCGATGCCGCCGGCGCCGCCCGTGACGATCGCCCTTTTGTTTTCTAAACGCATGCGCGCGCTCCTTCGTTATCTTGTGCTTCGCACCCGGGAGCTTGACTCTCGGGTGCTTCACTTTCTGGTGTCTGGTTTTCCGGTGCTTGGACAGGGTAGACGCTCGCTGCGGCAGCTCCGGTTGTCACGCGGATGAATCCGGCCAGGCGAGCATCCAGTTCGGCATCGCCGGTGTCGACCAGAAGCGGCCTGCCCTGAAGGTCGATCAGCTTCTGCTCGGTGGCGACCGCGATCAATGGGTCGTCACCTATCGCGCGCACAACGCGCGCCGACAATTGCTGGTTTCCTCGCCCGAGCAGAAAGCCCTGCCCACCGATGACCGTCACGACCGCCTTTGCGCGAACGCCCGACAGCAGCGCGAGCAGATCGCGCTCCGACGCGTCGCTGCACACGATTTCCCCGTCGAGCACGACGTCAACACCGAGCGGCGTCTTCGGTAATCCGAGCAGCTGTGCTATCTCACCGACCGTGCTTCCAGGACCAAGGAGGTAGTGCATGCCCGGTTGGAGTTGCTTCACGACGCCGCGGGCAGCGGATCGCGCGGCCTCGGACTGGGAACTCGGCGTCGGCGCCTTGCGTGCCTGAGTGCGGCCGAGCACGAACGGAACCGGCAGGTAGCCGAACAGGCGTGGCTCGACCCGCCCATGTCTCAACTGCTCCTCCACCACGTCGAGCACTTCGGATTCACGCACAGGAAGCGGCCGCCGGCTCAACCACTGCGCGGCCAGCGCCCCGGCCGCCACGGGGCTGACCGCAAAGCACGCCGAGTACATCTTCACGCCGGCGGGTATCCCGAGCGCGGCGACCGGGTTTGCCGTCGAGGTGATGTCGTTTGCGGTCGCGGTGCCGAAGGTTGCGGTCGCGGTGCCGCCGTTTGCCGTCGCGGTGCCGGGCGACCCTCCCGCCGACCGGACGGCCGCCATGCCTGCGCAGACGTCTCGCGCGGTGCCGTCGCCGCCGACGAACAGCACGAGGTTCGCGCCCGCTTCCACGATCGCCGTTGTCGCGGCCACGGTGTCAGCGGGCACTGTCGCTCGCGGATCCTGGGGTGCTGAAACCACGCGCGGGTGCAGCCCGGCGGCGCGCACCGCGTTCTCCCCCATCTCCCCGGCAACCGTGACGATTTCGGCACCGGGATGCGCCGCCGCAACCACAGCGAGCGCCCTGACCGCGCGTTCGGCCGACCGCCTGCTGCCGCCGCGCAACAGGGCGAGTGCCTGCACCTTGATGCCATCGCTGCCTTTCAGCCCGGCACGCCCGCCGACACCGGCGATGGGGTTGACGATCAGACCCAGAAGCTGCGTCATGATTCCTCTCTCACACTCGACGTCGGAGCGAACAACGGACCCCGTTCCAGGCGTCCTAACGCTCGGCACCGGCCATCGCGTATGTCGCGGGTTCCGCTGACGGACCCACCACCTTTTCGGCGTTCAGTCGCGCGGCGACCTCCGGGTATTTGCGCAGATACGCCCGCCAGGTGATCGCCCACCGCGCCGGATCGTCGAGATCTTCGTGATGGATCTGATGCACGGTCTGATTGTGCGGCGCGGTTCGCACGACCTCGGGCTCCTCCCGTGCCTCGCGAACGACTTCGGCGATGACGTCGGCATACTCATCGAGCTCGGCTTTGGAATACGACTCAGTCGGCTCGAGCGTGAACGGTTGCGGCACGACATACGGATGATGGCTCGTCCAGTAGTGCATTCCGAAATCGGATGCGCGGATGCCAATCTCCTCTGACGAGATGCCGGTTTCTTCGTACAGCTCCTGCCAGGAGTACCGCACCTGCTCGATCCGGCGGCGGCCCTGCGCGTACGGCGCGCTGGCGCCCGGGATCTCCAGGATGCGCTTCATCAGGTAGTTGTTGTTGAGCACGGCGATCTCCGCAACTGCGCGCAAGCCCTCGGCGCCGAGCGCCATGGTCCACGCATATGCGCGCACAATGTTCGGGATCACGCCATAGAACGGCGCCACCTTGCCGATCGACTGTGGGCGGTCGTAGTCGAAGAAGAATCGGTCGCCGTCGCGTTCGACGAGTGGGCCGGGCAGGAACGGCACCAACTTATCGGCCACGCCACTGGCGCCCGCGCCGGGTCCGCCCGAGGCGTGCGGCGTGGAGAATGTCTTGTGCAGGTTGAAATGGCACACATCGAAACCGGCTTCGTGTGCACGGGTAATGCCAAGGATCCCGTTCGCGTTCGCCTGGTCGTACGACGCCAGTGCGCCCACGGCGTGAGCGGCATCCACCCACTGTTTGATGTGCGGGTTGAAGATGCCCGTGTCTTCAGGATTCGTGACCATGATCGCAGCCGTGCGGGACGACAGCGCGCCCTTCATCGCTGTGAGGTTCGGATAGCCGTGCTCATCCGGGTGAATAGTGATCACCGTGTAGCCGGCGGCCTTTGCGGCGGCCGCATTCGACGGATGCGAGAAGATCGTGGTGATCACCTCGTTGCGTTGCGCACCCTCACCGTTGGCCTCGTGGTAGGCGCGGATCATGGCGATGTTCGTCCAAATCGCGGCCGATCCCCCTTGTGTGTGCAGCGAGATGCGGGACATCCCGGATATTTCGGCGAGGATCTGTTCCATCCGCCAGATGATCTCCAGCACGCCTTGCACAGTCGCAACGTCTTGCAGCGGATGCAGGTCGGCGAGTTTCGGCGTGCGGATAATCGTCTCATTCACCTTCGGCGAGTACTTCATCGTGCAGGTGCCCTGGCCGACGTCGACGTTGAAATCAGCGCCGAGGTTCTCCTGACTCAACCGCAGGTAGTGGCGCAGCACACGCATCTGGCCCATTTCCGGCAACGCGGGCGGCGTGTTTCGTCGCAGTGAAGCGGGCAGCACGGCGACAACGTCGCCGACGGCGTCTCGAACGGCAGCCTCAGGGCGCGACACCAGCACTCCCCGCTCGCCGGGGGTGCTGAGCTCGAAGATAACGGGTTCGTCCCAGCTCGCCTGGTGAAAGCGACGCAGGGCTGGTTTCGGTGCAACAGGAAGGCTCACGCTGACTTCTCCTCAAGTACGGCCCCGAGTGCTCCGATGAGGCGGTCGATATCTGACTGACTGTTCATTTCGGTGACACAGACGAGTAGTCGGTTCTCGTCCAGGCGAACACCCGGTTCGATGCCCTGCTCGCGCAGACGGGCGATGATCTCGTCGGTGTGCACCCCGGATGCCGTAACGTCGACGACGAACTCACGCAGGTGAACGGCGGTGTCGCCGACGGTGACGCCCCGGAGCGCCCCGAGGCGGCCGCTTGCGTACGCGGTGCGCGCCAGTAGCGTGTTCCCCAGGTCGACCATTCCCTGCGGGCCCATCAGGCTCAGGTACACGCCGGCTGCGATGCCCCACAGGGCTGCCGCCGTGCCGACCCATTCTTTGCCGTCCTCGCGCACGGCGAACGAGGTGCGCTCATAGGCGACGTCACCGAAGCCGTACTCGCCCGGCACGTCCGTCGACTCGAGGCCGAACAGGCGAGAGGGCAGCTCCATCACAAAACGCGGATCGTCGTGCACCGCGATGAACCCGCCGTGCGCTCCTCCGAACCACTGCCGCAGCCCGAGCGACTGAATGTCGCCGCAGACGATGTCGGCCCCCTGGTCGGCCGGCGGTGTCAGCACGCCCAGACCAATGGGATCGACGCCGACCACGAAGATCGCATTCGCAGAATGCGCCGCATCCGCAAGTTCACTCACGGCCTGCTCGAGCGCTCCGGTGTAGCTTGGGGTGTCCACGAGTACGGCTGCGGTCGTCTCATCGATTCGTGCGGCGACCGCCGCGACGTCGGCCGTGCCATTCACGGTGGGAACAATTACAAGGTCCAAGTTGCTTCGCACGTAGTCGCGCACTCGGGAGAGCTTGTCCGGCAGAATGTCGCTCGCGACGATGACAGTTCGGCGGCCAGTGATCCGTCCTGCCATCGAAAGAGCTGTTCCCATCGCCTGAAAGCCGTCATACGTCGGAACGTTGACAACATCCATGTTCACAAGCTCGGCCATCAGCGATTGGTATTCGAACAACGCTTGGAATCGACCATGGTCTTCATACGGCTCGCCTGCGTACGCAGTTAGGAACTCGCTGCGCCCGATCACCTCTTCGACCACCGCCGGCACATAGTGGTTATAGGTGCCCGCACCGAGAAAGCTGAGTTGTTCACTCGTTGGCACATTGACTTGCAACAGGCCTGTGACGTGTCGCAGGAGATCCTGTTCGGCCGAAAACGGCGCTGGCAGATTGAGTTCTCGGCCGAGGCGCAATTCAGAGGGCACGTCCTCGTAGAACTCATCAATCGATGCCGCGCCCGTGGCACGAAGCATCGCCGCTTTGATCTCGGGCACGGTGTTCGGCACGTACGGATGCACGAAGGGCTCTGTCATGTTCGATCCTGTTCATTATTTTGTATTCAGTATACAGACACTCTAAATGTGATCGTGCGACCGGTCAAGCTGCTTTCGGCCGGGCGGCGCGGACGTCACCCACACGACAGTGTCGGCCGGCACCGCCGTCGCCGAAGCCCGAAGCCCGAAGCCCAAAATGCGAAACCCGCTCCGGCGTTACTCGACCACTGACGCACTCTCGAGTACCGCGACACCCCAGCCAGGCAGCCTCAGTTCGTGCACCGGTCGGTCACCGGTCAGCAGATCGCGTACCCCCGGCTCGATCGAAACGCGAGCCTCGGCCGCGCCATGGTTGAGCAAGAACGTGTAATCCGTGGTGCCGTCGGTGCGCGTTACGGACTCGACCTGCCGATCAGTATTTTCAGCGACAGGCAGGCCTGCGTCGCGGAGAGCGTCGGCGAGAATCGCGCGCAGCCCGGTGGGCGAAAAGCCCGCGCTGACGTACCGAGCGGCGCCACGGCCGTGCGAACGGCGTGTTGCCGCTGCGCGCCCGGCAAGAACGCCAGTCCCGTACGTAGCTGTGACGGTGGTGCCTTCCTGCACCTCCAGCCATTCTCGCCATACCGTGACGGGATAGCGTTCGCCGCCCAGCACGATGTCGTCAGATTCGCCGGCCGGAAGTGGCCACCACTCATCGACCTCTACTCCGAGCAGGGCACGCAACGGTCCAGGAGCGCCACCGTCGTGCACCTTCTCCGTATCGTCCACGACGCCGCTGAACGGTCCGACAACGAGCTGCCCGCCGCGGGCGACGAACGCAGCGAGCGCATCCGCCTGCTCGACCGTCGTCGCGTAGAGATTAGGAACGACGATGACGTCGTAGCGTTCGAACGGCCCGTCGGCGCGCACCACGTCGACCGCCTGGCCGCACGCGTAGAGCGCGCTGTGCCAGTCTCGCGCCTGCCGCAACCAGTTCAGCCGAAGCGACGGCAGCGAGTCGGGAGCGCTAAGCCCCCACCAGGAGTCCCAGTCGGCGACGAGCGCCACGGATGACTTCACCCGCGTTCCCCGGATCGCCTCAAGTTTCTTCAGCTCGGCTCCGAGCGCCTTCGTCTCCTGGAACGTCCTGCTGTCTTCGCCTCGGTGGCCGAGCATTGCCGAGTGATACTTCTCCGGCCCGAACTTCGCCTGCCGCCACTGAAAGAACATGACGCCGTCTGCCCCATGCGCGAGGGCGTGCATGCTGCCCAGCCGCATCTGCCCGGGCGTCTTGGGAACATTGACGTCACGCCAGCTGACCGCGCTCGGCGCCTGCTCGAGCAGCAGCCATGGGTTGCCGTCCTTGAGGGAGCGCATCAAGCCGTAGTTGAGCGCTGCCGCCACGTGCGCGTACGGGTCGGCAGGGTCGGGATAGGCGTCATCCGTTACCAGGTCCTCCGCCTCGGCGAACCGCCAGTAGTCCAGGTCACGCAGCATGCTCATGAAGTTCGTCGTCACAGGGAGCTGCGGCGTCACGTCGCGGAGAACGTCGACCTCGGCCTGGAAAAGCTCGAGCAGCGCATCCGAAGAGAAGCGCTCAAAGTCGAGTTGCTGCGCCGGATTGATCGGGCCGGTCGCCGTACGCGGCGGTTCGATGTGTTCCCACGCTATGTAGTTCTGACCCCAGCAGCTGGTTCCCCACGCGTCGTTCAGGGCGTCGATCGCCCCGTACTTCGCGCTCAACCAGCGCCGAAAATGTTCGGCCGATACAGGGCACCAGCACCGCGACACGTGATCGCCGTATTCATTTGACACGTGCCAGAGCACCACAGCGGGATGGTTGCCGTAACGCTCGGCCATGACGCGCGCCATGCGGGCGACATGTTCGCGGAAGATCGGCGAACTCGGGCAGTAGGCCTGCCGCGATCCGAACTCGAGGTGCGTACCGTCCACTGTTTGCGGCAAAATCTCCGGATGCTGCCGCACCAGCCACGCAGGCGGCGTCGCCGTGGCCGTCGCGAGATCGATGCGGATACCGTTCGACCACAGCAGGTCGATGACGCGGTCAAGCCAATCGAAGTCGTACTCGCCAGGATGTGGCTCCAAGCGAGGCCAAGAGAACACGGGAAGCGTGATCAGGTTGACGCCAGCCTCGCGCATGAGGCGCACGTCCTCTTGCCATACCTCTTCCGGCCACTGGTCGGGGTTGTAGTCCGCGCCATAAGCCAATTCGTCCAGTCGAAGCGTCCGACGCTCACCCACCTGCACTCCTCACGTCGTAGCGCAGATGATCGTTAACCTCCACCACGCTGTATTCTGTATACAGACACCGTATGGCGATCGGGTCGCATGGTCAAGTCGCGCACCCTATCGAGCCATACACTAGGCATCGTCGGCTCGGTGTCGGCCGGTTGCGAAGCAGGAGGACTCATGGCAATCGAGCGCAAGACGTTACGCTCACAGGTTCGCGAAGAACTGATCACTCGCATGCGCACGGGCAACGTGCGTCCTGGTGAGGGCATCAACGAGGTGCAACTTGCCGCTGAACTCGGCGTGAGCCGCACCCCGCTGCGTGAGGCACTCATCGCACTGGAGAGCGAAGGACAGATCGAAAGCGAAAACGGTAAAGGGTTTCGATTCGTGCCGCTCAGCGCGCGCGAGTTCGAAGAGCTCAGCCCGATCATCGTCGCACTCGAGGGTCTCGCTCTCGAGTTGAGCCCCCTGGACGAGCTCAAGACGATCGGCGCGGAACTCGCGAAACTCGCTGCGGAGTTCAACGACGACATCGCCCAGCACGCCTTGATCAACCGCCGCGACGACGAATGGCACAATCTGATGCTCAGCGCATGCCCGAATGAGCGACTGATCGACACGATAACGGGCATCCGCCTCGCAATTCACCGCTACGAATCCCTGCTCGTCGCGGATGACACCAAAATCGAGCGCAGCGCTCAGGAGCATGCTGAGATCGCCAAGTACCTCATCGCCGGTGACATCCCGAAGGCCAAAGCCGCGCTGAGCGCCAACTGGACCAACGGCATGCGTCGACTGCTGGCTGACGCGGGCATCTCCTGGGAGCGCGTCGAGGTGCCCGTCAGCCCCTGACCGCAGGCCCATGACCGTTGGCGCTTGACCGTCAGCCCTTGAGTGTCAGCCCTTGACTGCCCCGCCCAGCAGTCCGGATATGAACTGCTTCTGGAAAGCAACGAACAGGATCAGCAACGGCAAGGTCGCTAGCAGCGATCCGAGCATCAGTCCGGAGTAGTCCACGTGTGACAGCCCGATCATCGTGTTCAGCGCAACCGGGATCGTGTACTTGTCCTCTGTGTTCAGCATGAGCAACGGCCAGATAAACGAATTCCACTGACTGACGAAGGTGTAGATGATCAGCGCGGCGATCTGGGGTCTCGCAACTGGTATGACAATGCCGTAAAAGGTGCGGAATTCCCCTGCGCCGTCGATGCGCGAGGCCTCCAGCAGTGTGTCCGGAAAATCCAGGAACGCCTGCCGCATCAGGAAAATCCCAAACGCGTTCGCCAGGAACGGCACGATCAGGGCCTGAAAACTGTCAATCCAGCCGAGGCTCGCCATCATCTGGAACAGCGGAACCAGCAACACCTGCATCGGAATCATCATGGTGACCAGCACCAGGCCGAGCAGCATGCCGCGCGCGCGGAACCGGAATTTGGCCAACCCGTACCCGCACATGATGCTGACGATCCCGCTGAAGACGGTGTAGACAATCGCGACGCCCAGACTGTTGAGCATCACCAGGCCGAACCCGGTCTCCTGCTGAAGCCGTGCAAGATTGCTCCAGAGTTCGCCTCCGGGCAGGAGCGGAAGAGGCGAGGCGAAGAGGTCACGCGTCAGATGCGTCGACGAGATGATCATCCACAGGAACGGCACGATGCTGAGCACCGCCCCGATGATCAAAAGGAGATAAAGGGGAGCATGCCGAACGGCCCGGATCATGAGACTGTCTCTTTCTGCGCGGTCTCTTTTTGCACGGCCTCTTTCCGCACGGTGTGCGCCGAGGAATCTGATCCCCGTTTCGCGGCAACCTTGAACCGCTTCTCTCGTCTCTCACGCATCAGCCAGAACTGAATGATCGAGATGATTCCGGTCAGGATCACGAGCAGCCACGCGATCGCAGACGCGTAGCCGAAGTCGAACTGTTGGAATCCGACGCGGTACAAGTAGAGCACCGGTGTGAGGGTGGCATTGCTCGGCCCGCCTCCGGTCAGGATGAAGTTCTCGTCGAACAACTGCAGTGCGCCGATCGTCGACGTCACGCTCGTGAAGATGAGCACCGGGCGCAGTTGTGGCACGACGACCTTGGAGAACGTCGCCCAGCGGCCGGCGCCGTCGATCTTCGCGGCTTCATACAGCTCCGCCGGAATCGCCTGCAACCCGGCCAGGATGATCACCATGTTGTAACCGGTCCAGCGCCAGGTGATCGAGGCGATCACGGCGACACGGGCCCATGCCTCGTTGTTGAGCCAGTCGACGGGCGCGATGCCGAACAGCCCGATCAGCTGGTTGACGGCGCCGCCGTCTGTGGCCAGCAGCACCCGGAACACAACGGAGTATGCGACAAGCGTCGTGATGGCAGGCAAGAAATAGATGAGCCGGAACCCGGTCTTGAATTTGAGAAACGTCTGATTCAAGACGTAGGCGAGCCCAAGAGCGAGCCCGATCATCAACGGCACCTGCACGAAGAGGAATAACCCAGCATTGAACAGGCTCTCGCCCACCAGCGGGTCGCTGAACAATCGTGCGTATTGAGCCAGGCCAACCCACGTGGATGTGCCGCCCTTGGTCGAGAAGAAACTCTGCCACAGCGAGGCGATCAGTGGATATGCGAAGAACAGAAGAAACAACGCGGCTGCTGGAAGCACGAACCAGAGCCCGGGACGTTGGCGCTTGCGCCCCAACGTCCCGGCGCTTCGTGTGTCCGCGAATGGCCTGCCGATGCGAACCTCAGTGCGAGTCATGAACTCAGCCGGCGATCGAACGCCCGGTGGCGGTTGCGATCTGCTTGGCAGCATCCGTCAGCGCCTTGGTTGGGTCTGCACCGTTCAGCACGGCGGCGGCAACTGCGTTATTGATGACGTCAGTCGCCGCCGAGTTGTCACTCGTGTACGTGATCGGCGGAATCTTCGCCGTCAGATCAGCGAACAGCTGGTAGACCTTTTGACCGCCGAAGAACGGCTGCGGCTGCTGGAAGTAGCTCGTCTTCAGCGCAGGCAGATAGCTCGGGAAGAGCCCTTCCTTTTGCATCATCGACGCCTGGTTGTCCTTGTTTGCCAACACATACTTGACGAACGACGCAGCCAGTTGCGGGTTCTTCGCTTGGGTGGGGATCGCGAGCCCTGATCCGCCGTTGTTGGACGTACGAGCTCCACCGTCCGTGAACGCGGGAAGCTCGGTCACGCCGAACTTGCCGGAGAGCTCTGGCATCTCGCTGGTCAGCGTGCCGACCCACCACACGGCATTCGGATCTACCGCGGAATCGCCGTTCTTCGCGCTGGTCACCTCGGCGTCCCAGCCTTTGACGTTTTTCAGTAGCCCCTTGTCGTTCATCTGCTTGATCAGGGTGAGCGCATTCACTGCGGCAGGCGAGGTGATGTCAATCTTGCCCTGAGCGTTGAAGATGCCCTGCCCCTGCTGCTGCAACATGGCGTAGAACGGGCCACCAGCCGACAGGTCCGTCGACATCAGAGTGTGGCCGGTCTGCGACTTGATCTGCTCGCCTGCGGCGACAAGTTTATTCCAGCTCGTGAGCGATGCCGGGTCAACGCCGGCCGCCTTGAGATAGTCGGAACGGTAGTACAGCGCCATCGTTCCTGCATCCCACGGCGCGGCGTAGAGATCTCCGTTCTTGCCCAACGATGCCGCCCACTTTGAGGGATCGAAGTCGCTCTTGTCCGAGCCCAGAATCGGGTCGAGGTTGGTGAAGCTCTTAGGGAACTGCGAGATGTAGCCCGGTGTGTGATCGGTTTCGATCGTCAGCACATCGGGGAGTCCGCTGCCGGCCTGCAGGCCGACGGAGATCTTGTCGTAGACATTGTCATAGCCGACGTCGACGACCTTGATCGTGGTGCCAGGGTTCGACTTCTGGTACTGCGCGCCGAGCCGCTTGAGTGCGGTGGCCGCAACATCCCACGACCAAACGGTGATCTGGCCAGACACCTTGGCATCAGGATTGAGCGTCGAGCTCTGCCCGGATCCGCCGGCGCCGCCGGTCGCACAGCCGGCCAAGCCAACGGCTGTCACAACGGCTATGCCGAGTGCAAGTATCTTTCTCGTCCTTGAGAGGGAGGACATGGATTACCTCGTTTCTGGAGTGTGCAGATCGTTGTCCAGAAGTATTCTGTATACAAAATACGCGATTGTCAAGATGAGGGTCCCCCGGGCACTCCCACGCACCACTGACGCACACGAGACGGTTGCCCGCCCCACTCCGGTCGGGTGTAGTGTCGGCACCCAGCCGCCCCAAGGGCGTCCCAGCCGACGCGCGCGCCGATGGTGCCGGACCGCCGGACGCCTTCGGTCAAGCCGCGACAACCGACCTGCCGTTAGCCCCAGGTCGCAGGTTTCGAGACGCATGCTCGCCGACTCCGCTCAGGGACCGGCCTTCGACTCCGCGGTTCCTGAGGAGGCCGCTCGCGGCCGTCTCGAAGGGCAGGGACCGAAAGCTCGCGGGCTCCTCAACCAGCAGGGCGCGACGCGTCAGACGGGGACATCAAGCTGCAGTAGTGACGGCGCGCTGCGCCGCAATGACCTCCGCGATCTGCACTGCGTTCAGCGCAGCACCCTTACGCAAGTTGTCGTTCGAAACAAACAGAGCCAGACCGCGACCGCCAGGCACACCCTCATCCTGGCGAATCCGCCCGACAAAGCTCGGGTCCTGACCGGCCGCTTGGAGCGGGGTCGGAACATCCGTGACGACGACGCCAGGCGCATCCGCTAGCAGTTCGAGCGCCCGCTCGGGTGTCAACGGTCGGGCGAACTCCGCGTTGATCGACAGCGAGTGGCCGGTGAACACCGGCACGCGCACACACGTTCCACTGACCAAAAGATCCGGCAGCCCGAGGATCTTGCGACTCTCGTTGCGCAGCTTCTTCTCTTCATCAGTCTCGTTCAATCCGTCGTCGACGATCGAACCCGCCAGCGGGATCACATCGAACGCAATTGGCCGCACATACTTCACGGGCGCCGGCATCGTCACGGCAGCGCCGTCGTGCACCAGCCCAAGCAGCTCGCCGCCCGACACCGCAGCAACCGCCTGATCTGCAAGCTCCTGCGCACCCGCAAGCCCGGAACCAGACACCGCCTGATAGGTGCTGACGATCAACCGCTCCAGCCCGGCCTCCTCGTGCAGGACCTTCAGCACCGGCATTGCCGCCATCGTCGTGCAGTTGGGGTTCGCAATGATGCCCTTGTGCGCATCCGCAATGGCTTCCGGATTGACCTCGCTGACGATGAGCGGCACATCCGGGTCCATGCGCCAGGCACTCGAATTGTCGATGACAATCGCGCCGGCCGCCGCGAACCGCGGCGCTTGCGCTCGGCTGCCCGTGGCACCCGCGGAGAACAATGCGATGTCGATCCCGGCCGTGTCCGCCGTCTCGACGTCTTCGACCACTACGTTCTGGCCTTTGAACGGCAGCACGGTTCCGGCCGAGCGACTCGTCGCGAAGAAGCGGATGCTCGCAATCGGAAATTCCCGCTCCTCAAGCAGGCGACGCATCACCTTTCCCACTTGGCCCGTGGCACCGACGACGCCGACGTTGAATCCGTTGCTGCCCATCACTTCATCCCTTGCTTACTTGCTTACTGCGTGCTTACTTGCTTGCGTGCCTGCTTACTTGCTTGCTTGCTGCCTCATTCGGCCGTTGCGCCACTTTGCGCGTCGTGCGCCAGTTGAAGTGGCGCATACCACGCAACGTGGCGCACGCGCATCGCTTTCGCCGCGATCCACGCGCTCAGCGACCCGTGCCCGCGTGCACGATCGCCTTCGAGTCCGCGTCCAAGCCGAACGCGCGATGCACGACACGTGCGGCCTCTTCGACGCTGTCTGCGCGAGTGACGACCGAAATGCGGATTTCACTCGTCGAGATCATCTCAACGTTGATGCCCGCCTCGAACAGGGCCTCGAACAGCAGTGCGGAGACACCCGAGTTGGTGCGCATGCCGTTGCCGACCAGCGCGAGCTTGCCGATCTGGTCGTCGTATTGCAGCGACTGGAACCCGACATCGTGCTGCTCGCCAGTCAACGCAGTGAGCACCCGCTGCCCCTCCGACTTCGGCAGAGTGAACGAGATGTCCGTGAGGCCCGTCGTCACAGCCGATACGTTCTGCACGATCATGTCCACGTTGGCGTTCGCTTTCGCCACGATCTTGAAAATCTGTGCCGCCTTGCCGGGAACGTCAGGCACACCGACCACGGTGATCTTGGCCTGTGTGAGGTCGGTGGCAATCCCGGAGATAAGAGCTTCTTCCATTGGGCTACCGTCTTTCTGCTTCAGGGCCGCTTCATTCAAAACAAGGGTGCCCTCGTTGTTGTTGAACGAGGAACGCACATGTAACGTAACGCCATGCCGACGCGCATATTCCACCGCGCGTATATGCAACACTTTCGCACCGGATCCGGCCAGCTCGAGCATCTCCTCGCTCGTGATGCGGTCGATCTTGCGGGCGAGCGGAACAACGCGAGGGTCCGAGGTGAAGACCCCGTCGACATCCGTATAGATCTCGCAGACGCTGGCGTCAAGCGCTGCGGCGAGCGCGACGGCCGTCGTGTCCGAGCCGCCGCGACCGAGCGTCGTGATGTCGCGGGTGTCCCGGTTGAAGCCTTGGAACCCGGCGACGATCGCAATCGCGCCATCGCTCAGTGCGTCGCGGATGCGCCCGGGCGTCACATCGACGATGCGGGCGGCGCCGTGGTGGGCATCCGTGATCATGCCGGCCTGACTGCCGGTGAACGACAAGGCATTGACGCCCATGCTCTTGATCGCCATCGCGAGCAACGCCATCGAGATGCGTTCGCCCGCCGTCAACAGCATGTCAAGCTCGCGCGGGTCGGGAATCGGCGTCACCTCGTGGGCGAGGTCGACCAGGTCGTCTGTGCTGTCGCCCATCGCTGAAACCGCGACGACGACCTCGTTTCCCGCCTTGCGCGTCTCGACGATGCGCTTCGCGACGCGCTTGATGCTCTCTGCGTCTGCGACAGAGGAGCCGCCGAATTTCTGCACGATCAAAGCCACGGATATTCTCCTGGGGTGGGATGGGCTGGCGATGCCGGAACCTTCATTCTATCCGCAGACCCGGTGTGCGCCCGCCGTGTGACGCCCGGGCGCGTGGAGGCGCGGGGGCGCGACGAAGCTACGCCGACTTGTGCACGCCGGCGCAACGCCAACTGCGTGGCAACCCAGACCGTGGCAATGCGCCAGCTGGCGCGGTGTGCGCCACTTTATGTGGCGCACACCGCGTCAAGTGGCGCACCCGCCGCACACCGCGTCAAGTGGCGCACCCGCCGCGCGACCGCCGCGCGACCGCCGCGCGACCACTACTTCATGCGAAAGTAGTGCCCCAACTCGAGATCCTCGATCAGGTTGGGATGCGTCGGCTGCCAACCGACGAGGTCACGGGTGATCGCGCTGGATGCGTGACTGTCCATGGCGAGAAAGCGGCCGAGCCAGCCGAAGTGCTCGGCGGCATCCGCTTCGGGCACGCTGAGCGCGGGCACACCGAGGTGACGGCCGATGACCTCGGCGATGTCGCGCAGCGGCACCGCCTCATCGTCGATGGCGTGCAGCGTCGACCCGGCCGGCGCGTTCTCCAGCGCGAGGCGGAACAGGTGCGCCGCGTCCAGTCGGTGCACGGCCGGCCAGGTGTTGCGGCCATCGCCGATGTAGCCGGCGCTGCCCTTCTCGCGATCGATGCCGACCAGCGCCGACATGAACCCGTGGTCGCCGTCGCCGTGCACGGTCGGCGCCAGCCGTACCGCCGACGAACGGATGCCGCGATCCGCGAACCCGAGCAGCGTCTGTTCAGTGAGCAGTCGCGGCGACCACGACGTGGCCGGGCGCGGATGGTCGGTCTCCACCGAGACCGCGCCCAGAATTCCGGATGCGATCACCAGCGGACGATCCGACCCCTCCAGCAGGTCACCGAACAGTTGCACCGCCGCGAAATCGACTGCAGCGGCCTGCTCGTGTGTGGTGAAGTCGTGGATGAACGCGGTGTGGATGATGCTGTCGACACCCTCGGCACCAGCCCGCAGGCTTGCCAGATCGGTGATGTCGCCGCGCTGCACGTCGGCACCAGCTGCTGCGACGGCCGCCGCCGACGCATCAGATCGAGCCAGACCCACGACCTGATGGCCTGCGGCGACGAGTTCCGCGGTGACGGCCGAGCCGACCCAACCCGATGCACCGGTGACGAAAATACGCATGAGAAGTCCCTTCACGTGAGCGACGACTGGTGCGCACGGTGTGTACGATTTCGGTTAGATTCACTCGATGTCAGTCGCTGTCATGAACATTACTCTTGATGTCAGATTCTGTCATCACATGGATGAGAAATCATGTCAGTCGCTGTCGTGAGGTACGATCGGGCCATGAGCAGATGGGAGCCGGACGCGCGCGGTCGCCTTCTCACGGCCGCCGTTGAACTGTTCACCGAGCAGGGTTTCGAGCAGACCACGGTCACCGAGATCGCCGAGAGGGCCGGACTCACCGAGCGCACCTTCTTTCGTCACTTTGCGGACAAGCGCGAGGTGCTGTTCTTCGGTCAGGATGACTTTCTGCAACTGTTCGTCTCCGCCGTCGCTGGCGCTCCTGCAGATGCAACCCCACTTGAAGCGGTCGCGGCTGCACTGAACGCCGCCGCCATGCACTTCGAACCACGCCGACCGTGGTCACAGCAGCGCGGCGGCGTGATCGCTGCGAATCCGGGCCTGCAGGAACGCGAACTGATCAAGCTCGCGCACCTGTCCTCGGCCGTCGCTGAAGCATTGCGTGACCGCGGGGTAGCCGAGCCGACCGCGAGCCTTGCTGCTCAGGCCGGAGTTGCCGTGTTCCAGGTCGGGTTCACCCAGTGGATCGACGCAGACAACACACGCAAACTCTCGCAACTCATGACGGACGGGCTCGGCGCACTGAAGGTCGTAGTCGCAGCCGGTTGATCGGCTGGCCGCCGCGCCGTTGCACGGAGCCGTGCTGCTCGCCGCCCACTGCTGCCGGCACACCGCTGCCAGCGCACTGCTGCCAGCCGCCCCGCGGGCGCGGATGCCCGGCACCGGCCGGTCGCGGATGCGCAACCCGCCTTTCGCCCCCTCCAGCCGTCGGCTAGGCTAGCTCAATCCAGTCCCCTGTACGGGGGGTACGACTTGTTGCGGGCTGGTCCGACAAGAACGCTGGAGTTTCAATGGGCCGTCACAGTACGAAAGCGCGCCGACGTCGGAGTTGGATTTTCGCGGGAGCGGCTGTCGCCGTACTGGTTCTGGCCCTCGGTGTCGCCTGGTATCAGGATGCCCTCGACACCATTTTGCCGCCGAACGCGTGGGCAAGACACTGCACTCCAACCCAGTTGAGCGTCATAGCCGACACGACAATCGCCCCGGCGCTGACCAAATCTGCTGCGACATTTGACGCGGTCACGCCCTGCGTGAAAACCACCGTGCGAGCGCAGAACTCGGCTGACACGGCCGCCCTGCTGGCGGTCGGCGGCGATGCGAAGGCCGACGTCTGGGTGCCGGACTCACCGGCGTGGGAAAGCCGGATCCAGGTCATGGCCTGGTCGCTGATCCGGCCGGCGCCCGAAATGCAGTTCGGTGCCGCGATCGCCACAACTCCGCTCGTCTTCGCAGCCCCGGTTCGGGAAACCGCCGCGCTCGCCAACACGAAGCTCGACTGGAACTCGGTCGCCGACGGCTCCGTGAACGCCCTGCTGCCTGAGCCCGCACAGAACGGCCCGAGCCTCGCCGCCCTCGCGGCAATCAAGCAGAGCCTGTCATCGTCCGATCAGCTGGCGTTCTCGCGCGCGATGATCGCGCTCGGCAAGAACATTCCGAGTTCGGATGCCGCGGCATTCGCCGACGCCCAAAACGCCCAGAATACGAGCGGCTCCACCGTCGCAATCACGACAGAACAGGCGGTCGTTGCGCAAAATGCGGCATCGCCGTCCAGTCAGTTCTTCGCCGTATACCCGAACAGTGGCACGGTGAGTGTCTCGTATCCGTTCGTGCGACTGGACGCTTCGACGGCCGACGCTTCGACGGCCGCCGATTCGACGAGCGCTGATTCGACGCGCGGTCGTCTGGTGTCTGCACTCGAGCACCAGTTCGCAAGCAATAGCAAGCCGTTCGCGCGCGCAGGGTTTCGCACAGCATCCGGAGCCGGTGATTTCTCCGCAACCGGGGTAGTCGCTGCCGCACCGAAGGCGGAGCCGGCGCTCGATGGCGGAGCGCAGGTGGGCATCCTGCAGTCCTGGTCGTCCATCACCGTGCGATCACGGATGCTCGTGGTCATCGACGTCTCCGGCTCGATGCTGGACGATGCGGGCGGTGGGCTGACCCGGATCGGTGTGTTCCAGCAGGCGGCACCGGGCGTCGTCAGCATGTTCTCGCCCCAGTCCGAGTTGGGCATTTGGGAGTTCTCCACCAACCAGGTGGGCACACAACCGTGGAAGCCGCTGTCGCCGGTGGCTCCGATCGGCGACCCGGCGCACGCGGCGGACATCGCGAACATCATCGCAACGCTGCCCAGCCAGGTGCAGGGAGACACCGGACTCTACGACACAACGCTCGCCGCAGTGAAGCAGATGCAGGCCACCTACGACCCGAAGATGATCAATTCCGTTCTGGTGATCACCGACGGTGTCAACGATGACCCGGGAGGCCTCGCACTGCCGAGCCTGCTGACGCAATTGAAGGCAACGCACAGCGCCGACAAACCCGTTCCGGTCATCATGGTCGGACTCGGACCCGAGATCGACCTCGGCGTCATGTCGCAGATCGCGGCAGCGACGGTCGGATCGGCATACTCGGCGATGAAGCCGCAAGACCTTGGCAACGTGCTGGTCGACGCACTCTCGCAGCGCACCTGCCGGCCGTACTGCTCGTAGGCGGGTCGCGAGCGGGTCGCAGGCGGGTCGCAGGCAGGTTGCCGGCGGGTCGTAGGCAGGTCGCACGCGGGTCGCGAGCTGATCGGTTACGGACGCGAGGCGCACGCGGGCCAGGGGTGAGACCGATCCGAGGCGAACGCGAACACTGCGGGTTCGATGCGCCCGTTTTCGTTGTTTCAAATCCGCCTTACATAAGGCAGATTCGAAATAGCGAAAAGTCAGACATCGTTTCCTGAGCGGAAGCGACGCCATTGCGCGGATTTCACGACGATGGCGTCGAAATGTTGTCACGTTGGGCTTGACATGACGCCATAGTGGTGTCATTCTGACGTCGTGGATATTTCTCGATACGTTCAGGACCTGCAGAATCAGCTTTCGGTTGCTGCCGACGCTGCCGGCGACGACGCGAAGATCGTCGCCGGTCGGCTCGCATCCACCCTCGACTCTGCGGCGCGCCTCGTTCTGCTCGAAGCGCTCTCGGATGCCGCGGGCGAGATCACGACGGAGCTCGCCCCCGGCTCGGTCGACCTGCGACTACGCGGTCGTGAACCCCAGTTCGTCGTCACCGCGCCGCCGGTGTCGAGGTTCGAAGGCGAAACATCCGCAATGGATTCGACGCCGCACGACGAATCGCTCGCCGAGCCGGACGCGACGGAAGGCACGATGTCCCGCACCACGTTGCGTTTGCCCGAGCACGTCAAACTGCGTGTTGAGACGGCCGCGGCGCGCGAGGGACTGTCCGTGAACTCGTGGCTGCTGCGCGCGGTCACTGCCGCTTTGACCGGCGGCCCAAGTGCGCCGCAGCCGTCAGCCAAGCCCCGCAACACCGGAAGTCGCTTCACCGGCTGGGTCCGGTAGCGCCGCCAGAAACGTCGAGGAGAACAGCATGCACAACTTTTCAGCAGCCGGGCCCGTCGCGGTGTCGCTGAGCGTGCTCGCGGGCACCGTCACAATCACCGCAGGCGACGGCGACGAGGTCTCCGTGCAGGTCAGCCCGAGCAGCCCGGCAAGGTCTTCGGATGTCCGCTCGGCCGACCAGACGCGCGTCGAATTCTCGGGCGACCGGCTTACCATCGTGCAACCGAGGCCGTTGAGCCACTACGCATGGTTCGGCAGCACCAATTCGATCGACATCACGGTGCAGGTGCCCCGTGGATCCCGAATCGCCGCTGACTCATCGTATGGATCGATTCGCGTCGACGGTGCGATCGGACCGTCGAAGATCAAGACCTCCTACGGAGATGTCGACGTCGAAGAAGGCGAAGATCTGGTTCTTCGCACCGGATACGGCGACATCACCGTCGGCCGCGCAACCGGCCACACCGAAGTCGTCGGCGGCAAAGTGCGCATCGCCGAGGTCGACGGCAGCGCCACCGTCAAGAGTTCCCAGGACGGCACGTTCATCGGGATCGCGGCCGGCCCCGTTCACGTCACCTCGTCGTATGGCGACATCGAAATCGAGCACGCACTCGCACCGGTCGTTGCAACCACCGCCTACGGCAAGGTTCGCATCAACGACGCGGTGCGCGGCTCGATCGAAATGCGCAGTTCCTACGGTGGACTCGAGTTGGGCATCCGCCAGGGCACGGCCGCGTGGCTTGACCTCGATGCTCACCACGGCTCCGTGCGAAACGCCCTTGAGAACGCCAGTGCCCCGCCGGGCACCGACGAATCCGAGGAACCGGCCGACACTGTCGAGGTGCTCGGTCGCACGGCCTGGGGCAACATCACCGTGCGGCGGGCCGCCACACAGTAGCCGCCACACAGTAGCCGCCACACAGTAGCCACAGCACAGTAGCCGCAGCACCCGCGAATACAGCGCCGCCCGGTCGCGGCGCCCTACGACGACGCCTGGAAACCCCACAACCACACAACCCAACAAAACAGCCCACAACCCACAACCCACAACCCACGCAACCCGCTACCCACGCAACCCCAGAAGGAGCAACGCAATGAAAACTCTCACCATCCAGCCCGCCATCGCGGCTCGAGGTCTTCGCAAGTCGTACAAGAAGGTCGAGGTGCTCACCGGAGTCGACTTCGATGTGCCCCGTGGCAGCATTTTCGCTCTGCTCGGCTCAAACGGTGCAGGCAAGACCACGGTCATCAAGATCCTGTGCACCCTGCTGAAAGCCGATGCAGGCACGGCCGAAGTCAACGGCTTCGACGTGTTCGCGCAATCAGCGGACGTGCGCCGATCGATCAGCCTCACCGGGCAGTTCGCTGCCGTAGACGAAATCCTCACCGGGCGGGAAAACCTTGTGCTGGTGGCACAACTGCGGCACCTCAGCAACCCGGGCATCATCGCCGACGGCTTGCTTGATCGCTTCTCCCTTGCGGACGCCGCCGCCCGAAAGGTGTCGACCTATTCCGGTGGCATGCGGCGTCGTCTCGACATCGCGATGAGCCTGATCGGCAACCCGCCGGTCATCTTCCTCGACGAGCCGACGACCGGCCTCGACCCCGAGGGCCGCATCGAGGTCTGGCAGGCCGTCAAAGAACTCGCCGCAGGTGGCACGACGGTGCTGCTCACAACGCAGTATCTCGACGAAGCCGAGCAACTCGCCGACCGGATCGCGATCCTTCACGAAGGCCGCATCCTGGTCAACGGCACCCTTGCCGAGCTCAAGAAGCTGCTGCCCCCGGCCCAGGTTGAATACGTCGAGAAGCAGCCGACCCTTGAAGATGTCTTCTTCGCACTCGTCGGCGACAACGGGAGCAGCGCGAACGCGCGGGTCGCCGCATCCGCCCGCACGAGCAACGCAAGCAGCACGAGCAACCCCAGCGACGCAAACAACTCGAGAAAGGAAGAAAAATGACCACCTATTTCCTGGGCGACACGGCCGTTCTGACCGGCCGATCCCTCAAGCACGTCACACGCAGCATGGACACCATCATCACGACCTGCCTCATGCCCGTCGCGTTCCTGCTGCTGTTCGTCTACGTGTTCGGCGGTGCGATCAACACCGGAACGGGCATCTCGTATGTGAACTATCTTCTGCCCGGCATCCTGCTCATCACGATCGCGTCCGGTGTTTCCTATACCGCGTTCCGGCTCTTCCTTGACATGCAGGGCGGCATCTTCGAGAGGTTCCAGTCGATGCCGATCGCCCGCTCGTCGGTGTTGTGGTCGCACGTGCTGACCTCGCTGGTGGCCAACCTGATCTCGCTCGTCGTCGTTGTCGGCGTCGCCCTGATCATGGGTTTTCGCACCGGGGCGAGCATCGGGGCATGGCTGGCGATTGCCGGCATCCTGGTGCTGTTCACGCTGGCACTGACCTGGATTGCCGTCATTCCCGGCCTCACCGCCAAGTCCGTGGATGGCGCGAGCGCGTTCTCCTATCCACTCATCTTCCTGCCGTTCATCAGTTCCGCATTCGTGCCGACAGCCTCGATGCCCGGCCCGGTGCGTTGGTTCGCCGAATATCAACCGGTCACTTCGATCGTCAACTCAATCCGCGACCTGTTCACCGGGCAGCCGGTGGGAAGCGACCTCTGGATCGCGCTTGCCTGGTGCGTCGGCATCCTGGTCGCCGCCTACGTGGCCGCGATGGTCATCTACCGCCGGAAGATCTCGTAGGGTCGTGCGGTCGCGGCTCGCATCGGAGACGACCCGGCGTCAGCCGGAGACGACGCCGCTAGAGCGTGTCTCCTATATGCGGAGCCAACCCGGCTAGTCCGAGACAACCCGGCTAGCCGAAGCCAACGCGGCTAGTCGGAGCCAACCCGGCTAGTCGGAGCCAATGCGGCTCAGTCCGACACAACGCGGCGGCCTTCGAAGGCGCGGCCGAGGGTAACCTCGTCCGCGTATTCGAGGTCGCCGCCGACGGGCAATCCGGATGCGAGTCGCGTCACCTTGATGTCGATGGTGCGCAGCAGCCGACTCAGGTAGGTGGCTGTCGCCTCGCCCTCGAGGTTCGGGTCGGTCGCGATGATGACCTCTTGAACAGTGCCGTCTGCGAGCCGGGTCATCAGTTGGCGGATGCGCAGGTCATCTGGACCCACGCCGTCAATCGGGCTGATGGCTCCGCCGAGCACGTGATAGAGCCCGCGGAATTCGCGGGTGCGCTCGATCGCGACGACGTCTTTCGCCTCTTCGACGACGCAGATCGAGGTCTGGCTGCGGCGCGGGTCACGGCAGATCGAGCAGGTCTCCTCCTCGGAGACGTTGCCGCAGATCGCACAGAATCGCACCTTGTCGCGCACGGTCATCAACACCTCAGCCAAATGCGTGACGTCGAAGTTCTCGGTCTGCAGAATATGAAACGCAATCCGCTGAGCAGACTTCGGACCAATGCCCGGCAACCGACCAAGCTCATCGATCAGTTCCTGGATGATGCCTTCGTACACGAACTACCTCGCCTCGCCGCTCGGAGCGGGTTGTTCTTCGATGAAGGTCGCCCCAAGGATCTCGCGCACAACCGCCTCGCCATAGCGCTGCGGCTTTTCAAACGCAACGGATGCCGATGGCCGCGTCGGCTCGCTCCGTGTCGCTGAGCTGTCCCCTGCCGCTGAGCTTGTCGAAGCGCCGACCGTTGAACCGCTCCGGCTCGCTGAGCCTGTCGAAGCGCCGACCGTTTCGGCGCTGCGGCCCGGGTCGCGCCCGAGCCGTTCGTCGGGCTCCACCGGGCCGTCGTACCATCCGCCTGGCGCTGCAACGCTCGGGGCAGCCACGCTCGGGGTTGCTGCCGGCACACTGGCGACATCCTCATCGGGAACGGGCGGCTCGAACGGCGGTTCGGTTTCCGGCGGTGCATCGTCGTCTGAGGGGGCGTCCGCCGTTGCGCTGGCGCCACCGCCGCCGGGGATGGCCACGGTCGGCCAGCTCGTCGTCGATGCGCCCACGGCTGAAGGGGTGTCTGGACGCCCCGCTGCTTGCCTGTGTGGTTGCGCTGGCGGCTGGGCGGTCGGTCGGATTTGCGCCGCAGGTCGGCTGGGCGAGTCGGCCTGCGCCGGCGGGCTCGACGGCTGCGGAATTGAGGGCTGGACGTTCGACGACTCCGAGTTCGATGACTCCGAGTTCGATGACTCTGAGTTCGACGGCTGCGAGCTACCTTGCGACGCGGTCACCGACGCGTGGTCACCGTTGACCTTGGCGATGAACTTCACCCTGATGCCGAGCACAGCGAGGATCGCCTGGCGCAGGTACTCGCTCACACCCTGGCCACCACCGGTTTGCTGCTTAAAGCTGGCCACGTCGTTGCCGCTCGGAAAGTACAGCGTGAGAACATCGTCATCGAGCCGGTGCACACTCGCCGTGAAGACGACCATCCAGGCACTGCGCTTGGCGTGCTGAACGGCGTCAAGAATCTGCGGCCACGCGTCCTTGACCTGCTGGGTGGTCACCTGGCCGATGGGCGTCGTCGGTGGCGCGGCCGGGGGCGCGGTGGGAGCAGGGGTGGGCTCCTCACGGGGGGTCTCGAGACGCTCGCTGGCGCTCGCTCCTCGACCAGCGGGAGTTATCACGGAGGTCTCGAGACGCTCGCTAGCGCTCGCTCCTCGACCAGCGGGAGTTGTCACGGAGGTCTCGAGACGCTCGCTAGCGCTCGCTCCTCGACCGGCGGGGGTTGTCACGGGGGTCTCGAGACGCTCGCTGGCGCTCGCTCCTCGACCAACGGGAGTTGTCACAGGGGTCTCGAGACGCTCGCTGGCGCTCGCTCCTCGACCAGCGGGAGTGTCGGCAATCCCCTCTCGACCAGCGGGTGTGGCGTCTTCCGACGCCGACGCGGGGGCAGAGGCGGGCGGGGCATCCGCGACGCCGATGCGGCGCTCCAGGCGTTCGACGCGAGCCAGCGCACCACGTTCTGTGGCATCGCTCGCGGGCACGAGCATCCGGGCAATCATGAGCTCCAGGTGCAGTCGCGGAGAGGTCGCGCCGGTCATCTCAGTCAGCGCAGCGTTGACGATGTCGGCACTGCGCGACAGCTCGGCTTGCCCGAACTTGCCGGCCTGCGCGGCCATGTGCTCGAGTTCGTCCTGTGGGATGCCGCGCAGCACGGCTGCTGCTCCCTCCGCAGAGGTGGCGGCGACGATGATGAGGTCGCGCAGGCGTTCCAGCAGATCCTCGACGAAACGCCGGGGATCCTGCCCCGTCTGGATCACCCTGTCGGTCGCAGCGAACGCGCCAGGGGCATCCGCTGCGGCGATCGCGTCGATGGCCTCGTCGAGCAGCGCGCTGTGTGTGTAACCGAGCAGTGCAACCGCGCGCTCGTATTCGATCGTGTCGCCTTCTGACCCGGCCATCAGCTGGTCGAGCAGCGACAGTGTGTCGCGCGGCGACCCGCCACCGGCACGCACAACCAGCGGAAGCACGCCGGGCGCCACCGTCATATGCTCGCTGTCGCACATCTGCTGCACGTAGTCGAGCATCTGCGCCGGCGGCACCAGCCGGAACGGATAGTGATGCGTGCGCGAGCGAATCGTGCCGATCACTTTGTCTGGTTCGGTCGTCGCGAAAATGAACTTGACGTGCTCCGGCGGTTCTTCGACGATCTTCAGCAGGGCGTTGAAACCGCTCGCCGTGACCATGTGCGCCTCGTCGAGGATGAAGATCTTGTAGCGGTCGCGCGCGGGCGCGAAGATGGCCCGTTCGCGCAGGTCGCGTGCGTCGTCCACGCCGCCATGGCTGGCCGCGTCGATCTCGACGACGTCGAGCGAGCCACTGCCATCACGCCCGAGTTCGATGCAGCTCGGGCATTTGCCACACGGCGTATCGGTCGGGCCCTCGACACAGTTCAGGCAGCGCGCGAGGATGCGGGCGCTCGTCGTCTTGCCGCAGCCGCGCGGCCCGCTGAACAGATACGCGTGATTCACGCGGTTGGTGCGCAGCGCGGTCATGAGCGGTTCCGTCACCTGAGACTGGCCGATCATCTCGGCGAAGGACTCGGGCCGGTAACGGCGATACAGGGCTGTGACCACGGCTCAATGGTAGTCGGAGCCGCCGACAGTGCCTGCCCGGTTCGCGGCGGGCGGATGCTGCCCACCCATGGTGCGCCAGATCGCGCACCGTGCGCCACCTCGACTGGCGCAACACGCACAAAGTGGCGCACCGTCCGAGCTTGCGTCAAGACTGCAGGCTTGCGTCACGACTCCGGGCTATCGTCAAGTGCGCTCCCCTGACGAGCGCGACTCAATCGCCGAGGCCGAGGGGCGGCATCCGCCGAATACCGAACGTGTGCGCCAGGGCCGATCGTGCCGCGAACCAGCCGTTCATGCCGTGCACGCTCGGGCCGGGCACGCTCGACGCCGAGCACAGATACACGCCATCGATCGGGGTGCGCCACGGATCGTTCGACACGACGGGCCGGCGCAACAGCTGGGTCAGCGACACCGCGCCGCCGGAGATCTCGCCACCGACATTGTTCGGATTGTGCTCAGCCAGCTGCGCGGCGGACATCGCCGCGCTGGCCAGAATCGTGTCTCGGAACCCCGGTGCATACCGCTCGATCTGCCGCGTGATCGTCTCGGTCGCGTCCAGCGTGGACCCGTGCGGCACGTGCGCATACGCCCACACCACGTGCCGCCGCGCCGGCGCCCGTGTCGGATCGAACAGCGTCGGCTGCGAAACCAGCGTGAACGGATGCGCCGCGTGCCTCCCCCGCGCAACCTCGCGTTCCGCGCGCGCGATTTCCTCTCGCCTACCGCCAAGATGCACGGCGGCGGCAGCGGCCACATCCGGATTCGCCCACGGGATCGGGTCGCTCACTGCGAAGTCGACCTTGGCGACTCCCGACCCGTAGTGGAATCGCTCCAACCGCTGCCGGTACGCGACCGGCACCTCGGCCGATACCGCGCCCCGCACGCCGGCGGCCTCCACAATCCTCAGCAGCGCACGCGGTGACGTGTCGAACAAAGTGGCGCGGGCCGGCGGCAGGTCACGCAACGCCTTCACCGCGAACCCCGTGACGATTTCGCCGCCACGTGCGCGCAGATCGGCGGCCAACGCATCCGCAATCGACTGGGAGCCGCCGAGCGGAATCCCCCACCCACGCGCGTGCCCGTGCATCGCGAGCACCAACCCGGCACCCGCGGCCGCAAGCGACGGCAGCGACGCAGACGCGTGCGCCGCGACCCCGGTCAGCAACGCCGGCGCGACCTCACCGCGAAACCGCGCACCCCAGAGCCGGCTGCCCTGCTCGAGTGCCCGCAATCCGAACCGGGCGTCGACGAACGGATGCCGCGGCCAACGCAGCAGCGACGACCCCGCGAAGTCCGTGATCGCGTCAACCTCGCGCACCAGTGGCGTGAGCAGGCGCTGCCATGCGCCGCCGTCGACCCCGAGGCCGGCGGCGGCGCGATCGAGATCGCGCCAGGCGACTCCAGCGCGGCCGCCGTCGAGCGGATGCGCGTAGGACGCATCCGGAACGACGAACGACACGCGTTTCTCGAGTTCGAACGCACGAAAAAACGGTGATGCGAGCGCCTGCGGGTGCACGGCGGAGCAGATGTCGTGACGAAAGCCGGGCAGCGTCAACTCGGCGGTGCGCGCACCGCCTCCGAATGCATCCGCCCGCTCGTAGACGCGAACGGACAACCCGGCACGCGCGAGCGTCACTGCGGCGGCGAGCCCGTTCGGCCCGCTGCCGATGATGTTGACATCGACCTCGTCGCTCACAGCACCTCGCTTCCGCCGCGTCTGCTCAGGCTACGACCTCGCGTTCGCTCAGGCTACGACCTCGCGTTCACTCGGGTGGCGGGTCCGCGCATGCTCACGCGACGGCTCGACTGCACTCACACGACGACCGCGAGGGTCTGGCGCGCGATCTCAAGCTCCTCGTTCGTCGGAATGACGAGCACTGCGACGCGCGAGTCATCCGCCGAGATCACTCGCGCGACGCGCGACACAGCTTCATTGCGCTGCGCGTCGATCCGGATGCCCATCGCCTCGAGCCCCGCCAGCGCGCCCGCACGAACCAGCGCATTGTTCTCGCCGACGCCGGCGGTGAACGTGATCACATCAAGACCGCCGAGCTGCGCGAAATACGCGCCGACATACTGCTTGATCCTGTGCAGGTACACCTCGAAGGCGAGGCGCGCCTGAGCGTCGCCCGCCGTTGCGGCTGCCTGAATGTCGCGCATGTCGCCGTTGCCGCCCAGCCCGATCAGACCACTGTGCCGGTTCAGCAGTACGTCGAGTTGTTCGATGTCGTAGCCTGCGGTGCGGTTCAGGTGAAACAACACGGCCGGGTCGATGTCGCCCGAACGCGTACCCATCACGAGGCCCTCGAGCGGAGTCATGCCCATACTGGTCTCGACCGAGCGCCCGCCGTCGACCGCGCACGCCGACGCGCCATTGCCCAGGTGCAGCACGATCTGCTTGAGCTCGGCCAGCGGTCGGCCCAGGAATGCCGCGGCCGCCTCGGACACATATTTGTGGGACGTGCCGTGGAAACCGTAGCGGCGCACACGATACCGCTCGGCGACAGCCGCGTCGATCGCGTAGGTGTACGCGGCCGGCGGCAGCGTTTGATGGAACGCCGTGTCGAACACGGCCACGTGCGGCAGGTTCGGGAACGCCTTCTGCGCCGCAACGATGCCCTGCACGTTCGCCGGATTGTGCAGCGGCGCCAGTTCAGACAGGTCCTCGATGTTGATGCGCACGAGATCGGTGATCAGCGTCGGCTCGAAGAACCGCATGCCGCCGTGCACGACCCGGTGGCCGATCGCGATCGGCGGATGCTGCGCCAGACTCGGCCCGCTCGTCTCGAACGCGTCCAGCATGACCGCGAATCCTGCCGTGTGATCCGGGATCGGCAAGGTCCGCTCCGTCACGCCATCCGGGCCGTGGTGCGTTGAGCGCCCGCTGGTCTCACCGATGCGCTCGACCAGTCCGCTCGCCAGCGTCTCCTCTGTGGCCATATCGATCAACTGGTATTTGAACGAGGACGACCCACTGTTAACGACGAGGATGCTGCTCACTGGATGCTGCTTTCTGTGCTGGTAGTCGGGGGTCTCGATACGCGTACTCGCTGCGCTCGTGCGCTACTCGACCAACGGGCGGGGGTCATCCTTGGGCCTGGATCGCCGTGATCGCGATGGTGTTCACGATGTCTTCGACAAGGGCGCCGCGGGAGAGGTCATTGATCGGTTTGCGCAGCCCCTGCAGCACGGGGCCGATGGCGACGGCGCCTGCGCTGCGCTGCACGGCCTTGTAGGTGTTGTTGCCCGTGTTCAGGTCGGGGAAGATGAACACCGTTGCCCTGCCGGCGACCGGTGAATCCGGCATCTTCGTCGCGGCAACCGCGGCGTCGGCCGCCGCGTCGTATTGGATGGGCCCATCCACGAGCAACTGGGGCCGGCGAGCACGCACCAGGGCGGTTGCGGAGCGGACTTTCTCGACATCCGCCCCCGAACCGGAACTGCCGGTCGAATACGACAGCATGGCAATGCGTGGCTCGATGCCGAACTGCTCTGCGGTCTGTGCTGACGAGATCGCGATGTCGGCCAACTGGTCTGCTGTCGGGTCGGGTATGACGGCGCAGTCGCCGTAGACGAGCACCCGGTCGGCGAGTGCCATCAAGAACACGCTGGAGACCACCGAGACACCATCCCGGGTTTTGATGATCTCGAACGCCGGGCGGATGGTATGCGCCGTCGTGTGCGCGGCACCGGAGACCATGCCGTCTGCCAGGCCTGCGTGCACCATCATCGTGCCGAAGTAGGAGACGTCGGTCACGGTGTCGCTGGCCTGGCTCAACGTCAAGCCCTTGTGCGCGCGCAGCTGCGCGTACTCTTGCGCGAAGCGATAGCGCAGAACGTCGTCGAACGAGCTGACCACGTGCGCCGCGGAAATGTCCAAGCCGAGGCCGATTGCCCGGGAACGCACCTCGATCTCTTCGCCGAGGATCGTCAGGTCGGCGATGCCGCGGGTCAGCACCGTCGCGGCGGCGCGAAGGATGCGGTCGTCGTCGCCCTCCGGCAACACGATGTGTTTGCGATCGGCTCGCGCACGTTCGACCAGCCCGTAGCCGAACATGAGCGGTGTGACGACCGGCGATTGCTGCACGTCGAGGAGTGCGAACAGCGCATCCGCGTCGACGTGGGTTTCGAAAAGCGCGAGCGCGCGGTCGTGTTTGCTCTGCGAATCCGCGGCGAGCCGCCCGCGGGTTCGGGTGATCCGCACGGCGGTCTCGTAGGTTCCAAACGTCGTGCGGATGATCGGCAGGGTCGTGCGCAGCCCGTCGATGAGTCGATCGATCGGTTCGGATAGTTCGAATCCGCCGTTGAGCGCGATCGCGGACAGCGTGGGGAACGTGCCTGCCGAGTGCGCCATCAGCACGGCAAGCAGTACCTCGCTGCGATCACCGGGCACCACGACCACGGAGCCCTCGATCAGTCGGGTCAGCACATTCTCCATCGACATGGCCGCGACGACGACACCGAGCGTTTCGCGGTCGAGCAGTTGCGGATCACCCTTGATCAGGGTGCCGTCGATCGCGGCCATGACGCTGCGAACGCTCGGCGCGACCAGTGTCGTGTCTTCTGGAACGGCCCAGACCGGGGCTGCGGTGCCTGTGATGCGCTGCGTCGCGCTGCCCACAGTGTCGATGATCTCGGCGAGCGCGGCTGGGTCGGCCCTGTTGACGACGATGCCGAACAGTCCGGCGTGCTCGACCTGCAGTTCAGACAGGGTGACCTCGGCGAGCTGGCGCACCTCGTCTGGGGTGCGGGCATCCGCTTGTCCGAGGCGTTCTTCCTGGCCCTGGCCGGAACGCCCGCCGAGCACGAGCAGCACAGGTGCCCCGAGGTTGGCTGCCACCCGGGCGTTGTAGCCGAGTTCGGTCGGCGCACTGACGTCGGTGTAGTCGGAGCCGACGATCACGACGGCGTCGCACTGAGCCTCAACGGCCTTGTAGCGTTCGACGATGCGTGATAGCGCCGCGTCGGGATCGGCATGCACATCGTCGTAGCTGACGCCGATGCACTGGTCATAGTCGAGGTCGACGGCCACGTGGTCGAGCAGCAGCTCGAGCACGTAATCGCGTTCTGTCGCGGATCGGGCGATCGGGCGAAACACCCCGACGCGGTGCAGTCTGCGGGCCAGGGTGTCGAGCACCCCCAGAGCGATCGTCGATTTTCCGGTGTAGCCCTCCGCCGAGGTGATGAAGATGGATCTCACTCAGTGTCCCCTCTGCGACTGGCTTGCCCGCGTGGGTGCCGCCAGCAAATGAAAAGGACCCCTCGCGCACCCGCCAGAGCCCGGTTACCCTTGCTTCGTTTCCGTCCTGGGGGAATTGGCCTGGATGGCGCCACGCGAGGAGCCGACATCCAGTGTAACCGGTGACTGACGGGGTGCCGTAACCGCAGGGTTGAGACAAGGTGGCTCGCAGGTCGAGCCGTGGCGCGGCATCCGGTAAGCTTCTCTGTGGCCATCATCCGAATGCGGATGCTGCCGGCCAGGAGAATTCGCCTAGTGGCCTATGGCGCACGCTTGGAAAGCGTGTTGGGTGCAAGCCCTCGGGGGTTCGAATCCCCCATTCTCCGCCGATTGAAAACTACCCGTGATCGGGTTTTTTACACTTGCGAGCGACGATCCATTTCCCTCCGTGTGCTGAGATATGTGCTAAGCCCGATCCAGATGCTCGGCGAATCGGCGTACTGCGACTTTCTGCGTCGTCGGGGTGACGTGGCCTTTCGGGACGCTCGTCATTTTCCGCAGCCCTCCAACTTGTTTTGATTGGCGTTGGCTTAGCCGTCAATGGGCATGGCCATCGGGTCGAGTTCCATCCGGCGTCCGTTGATCAACGCGAGACGTTCGCGGTGGGTGGCGATGCGTTTCTCGTGCACCTCGCGTGGGGACGGCCTGCGGGCAGGGTGTGTCTTCAGTCCAGGGTCTTCGCCGCAGTGTTTAGCTCGTGCAGGGACGCGACGGTGAGGTCGGCGAGGTCCGCGAGGTCGGTGGTTTCGGGTCCGATGTGCTCGAACCATTGAGCGCACCCCTGTTTGAAGGCGAGAACGCCAAGTTCGGACGCAGGAGCGCAACCGGCTCGGCAATGCCACGGTCGCCGAGTGCGGTGGTCGTGGCAGTGGCCAGTCCCACGTGTTTGAGCGCGGCGCATTCCTGCAGTTCAGTGCTGACGACGATGACGGCGTGCAGACGTGATCCCATCTCGCGGTTGGATCTCCCCATTGCGGCTGCGGCTCGTCGAAGACCAGATGCGACTGCTTCAAGTGGCGTGGCGTCGGGTGCTGCCTCACGGATCCCCTCAACGAGCAACCTGCTCAGGGCCTCCTGCCGCGCCACCAGCAGTTCGCGCTTATCGGAGAAGTGCCGAAAGAAGGTGCTCTTCGTGACACCGGCGCGAGAAGCGATCTGCGTGACCGTGGTCGCGTCGTAACCCTGTTCGGTGAAAAGGTCCACGGCCCCGGCGACGAGCCGCTGGCGCGCTCAGAGAAGTCCGAGGGGCACTCCGGGGCGCCGGCGGATTCGCTGGACTCCTGACCGACACCGCGCGTCAGGCCGGGATCGCCGGCTACCCCGATGACGATGCACAGCACTGCCAGCCTCGCACACACGCGAAACCCTCGGCTGGACACCCACCCACCCCAGCCTCCTCGAAGACCTCGAGAACATCCAACCCTGAACAGCCCCAGTAGGGTGCCGGGGTTCTCCCTGCGGGGACCTATTTGTCGGGAAACTCACTCCGGCCGGCAGCTTGTGGAAGCTATGAAGGATCGTCAGGTCATCGCCGGGCATGCGGCACCATCTGGTCGGGCCCGATCCAGTTGGTTCGCAGATCGATCCTCCGGGCGCAACGTCCTTGTTGCCGCCTTTCTAGTGTCGCGGGGTCGGGAAGGTAGAGATGCTGTTGCCGACCGGAATTTCATTGGTCCGTGGCCCAGGAGTCGGAGTCTTCACACGGCCGGTGGCCGTGAATGTGCCATCCGCAGTGAAGCTATCGATCACCCACGGCACATTGTCAGCGGTGAGCGGCAGCGGGCCGCGCTGCAACTGGAAGTGAAGGTGTACCTCGCTCGAGTTGCCCGAATTACCGACTCGCCCGATTTCCTGGCCCTTCTTCACGGTGTCACCGACCTTGACAATGGCAGAGCCCTGTTTCATGTGCGCATACAGGGCGTAGATACCCTTGCCCAGGTCGAGGATGACCACATTCCCGGTGTAGAGGTCCAGCGGGGGGTCGAAGTCCTGCGACAGGCTCGGTATCCCATCCGGTGCCAGCTGAGGTGTCGCATCCGGCTGGTCTGAGATCACGGTGACCACTGTGGCATTGGCAACCGCGATAATCGGCTGATCGAACGCGAGATAACTCGTGTTCCGCGCCGGATCTCCGTGGGTGCTCGCGGTAGCCGGATCTGCCGTCGGGTCGATACGGATGAAGTCGATGGCGAATTGTTCCGCAGCATTGACCCGTCCGCCCACGGGGAGTACCACATTGCTGTGGTTGTTGAGCGCTCCAGATTCCAACCCGTTGCTCGCAAACCAGCCCGCACCCGCCAACGGGGGCCCGATCACAATCGGAGATTGAGAGCTCACTGTCACGGCATCGCCAATCTGCGCCACCTGTCCCGGATACTTCGAGGCAATTGTCGCCTGGCCTGGCTTCGGCGGCGCGAAGGTGGCACTGATGCGATGCGTGAAGGTTGCCGGAACAGCATTCTTCGTCGGGTAGACATCTCGGAAGCTGACGATCACCGTCCGTCCGGCCGGAATCACGGCCGACCCGGCCGCCGCGGCCGAATAGTCCCCAGTCAAGAGGGTGTTGGCCGCGATCTGTTTCTCGTCCAGCGACCCGATGACCGCGCCGTTCTCGTTGCCGGCAAGCGTGTCTATCTTGGTCATCGTGGCATCCCGTGGTGCGTCGTTGAAGACGCTCAGGTCGTATGCAACATAGAACGTGTTGTCCGAGCCCTTCAGCGGGATCGGCTCCGGCGCCAGCACGGTGATGATCAACGGAGAAAACTCGTCCTTGGTGACACGCTGATAGCCGGGCAGTATGCCGCTGTCGCTGGCAGTTCCCGCACTGCGGGGCGACTCGGTCGGCCCGGGGGAAGCCGCAGTACATGCCGTCAACGCCAACGCGCACATCACGGCCAACCCAGGCACAGTCAGCCGCGGCGATCCGCTCGTCATTTCGATACACGACCGTCCTGGTATGGGCACCGGGCGGCGGCATGGGTGCTCGTCGTTCGCGGACCCAACCTGACTTCAGCCACCAGAGCGCCAGCTGCCAAACTAACACTAAAAAGTATTGTCAAGGACACTAGCTCTCACGTTAGGTGCCGCCAGCGCAACAGATGCGGTAGCTGGCGACCGCCGAACACTGAGCTCAGCTACGGCTATTGGCAAACAGTGGCGGTGTTTTGCCTCGGCAGAATGGCGGTTCTGTCGCCCGACAGAGAAGGTCATGTGGCTGGAGGCGGTACTCCTCCTCGACGGCTGTGAGCGCCGAGTGGTTTTTCGCGATGCCGCAAGTATCGCGTTAGAAAGTTGCTCGCCTGTACGGCAACTCCGCTCTCGGCCAGGAAAACGAAACTATTCCGGTTCGTATTGGTCGCAGGTGAATCGTGCCCATGGTTGCTTCGAGTCGCTCTACGATCTCACGGCGCTCACGGTGCTGGACCGGGGGCGGGGTCGACCAGTCGACTCGGGCACGGGTACGGGCACGGGTACGTCCAGCCAGAAGGCGAGCGGCACGTCATTGACAGTTGTGGGCGCTGATGGCGGCACCCGACAGGAACGGCCACGAGCCCGTCGGCGGTCACACTAGTCGGAGTCCTCCACGGGTATCAGAGGCGTGCACAACGAGAGTTACTGCTCGCCTCCGACCGATCGTCGCGTGGAATACCGCCGCTGCTGCCGGGTTCGAGGCCTGGCGGGCCGTTGCGAGTTATCGACCGCGACGGGAGGGTTCCAGCCGACGGCAGGTCCAGGGAGCCGAAGTTGATTTCGGGCATGCGTCGATCGAATCCGATCGCTCTGTGCGTGACGGAGAGGGATAGTGCCACGCTGATATCGGCGGTGATGATGCCGAGCTTGCGGGTGGCGATAACCGCAGTCGTAGTTGGGTGGATACCAGTTCGGTGCGAGGCCGACGAACAGGATCGCGTCGACGGCTTCGGCGACTTCCGCGTCGCGGAACCAAATGGTTTCTCGACGTTCTTTCCCATGCGCCCGCATCCAGTCCGCTAGTCGCCCGCGCGTTTCGGCGTCTTCGACGATCACGGTCTCCATGAAGTTTGCGTTCCCGGCTAGGAAGAGTTAGCCGTCCGACTTGGGTGCGGTGATGGCTGCGGCCGCCATCAGCATCGCCCCGTGGTGGACGGCTTCGGTGCGCAGCGTGTCGGGGTCGAGGCGCTGCCCGTTCATGTTGTCGCCTGTGCTTCTCGGCGCTGGCACCATGCATGGAGGGCGTAATAGACGAAGAGACCGCGCTCGAGCAGTTTCTGGTCATCGGTCTCGACATCGAGACCGCGAAGACCGATCGCCAGAAGACCGGCGCCAGCCGGATCGGTATTCAGGTCGCGGTCGATATCGGCGGCGTGCACGATCCTCGCCAACGGGCCGGACCCGGTTTGTCTCCCAGCTGGTATGCGGCGAACAGTGTCTCGAACGTGCACCACTCGGGTTCGGTCTCCGTGGCGGGCCTGTGGCCGTAATCGGCTCCTGGAGCGTCGAATGAGCGCCCCTGCGCGGCGGCCGCGATGCTGATCGCCCTCCACATGCTCACCCCGACGTCAGAGGCGAACCCGGCGAGGCACCGCAAGTGGGACGACGCTGAGCGGGACGGCCAAATCGGCGACCCACACTGACGAAGTTCCTGGTGGTTCCGGGAGGCGCAATTCCCCTAAGACCCGCCCGAGAAATTGCCCGCGGGCGTCATACGCTACACGCAAATCCATGGCTGAATATCCGCGGCTTTGCAGATCACCCCACAGACCTCCTGGGCCAACTGTCGTTCAACCTGCACACGGTCGTCGAATTGGGGACCGATCCGGTGCGCACACGAACCCGTGAGAGCATGCCCTCTTCATGTGCCAACTCATGTGCTACCGGCCATGTAAGTCCGCGAATCCTGAGGGAGTTTTCCACAGGTCCGCTCGCCGACTCCCCTTTGATTTCGGGCCAAAACGCGCCTTCGTGATCCTGTGTGCGAGTGGGTACTGGACAGTTCGAGTCCCCCATTCTCCACCGATTGCAAGTTGCCTGGGATGGCGTCTTCATACTCGCGAGCGACGGCATATTCCACTCCACGTGCTGAAGTATGTGCGAAGCCTGATTCAGATGCTCCGCGAAGCGGCGTACTGCGGCTTTCTGCATCGCCGGGGTGACGTGGCTGTAGATGTTCATGTTCATGGTCGTGGTGATCGTCGAGCGCCCCAGGCTCTCCTGCACCACTTTGGGGTGCTCTCCGAGTTCGAGCAGCAGGGTCGCGTGCGTATGCCTCAGCCCCTTGAGTGTGACCCAGGGCAGTCCGTCGATCGCCACTCGAGCACGCTCAACGTGGAACGTCCACCGTCGGCCGACTTCCTTTGGAGAACGGATCGCGCCACGTTTCGCCTTGTATGTCTTCACGATTCCCACAGTCTCGGAGTGCATGTCGAGGACGCGCGCGGATCCTGTCTTGGTCGAGCTTGCCGCGTTGCGCACGATCACGTCAGGGGCCCGCCAACTACGCAGCCTGCGTCGAGTTTTGGAGCCGGAATACGCGGGCGACCGTTTGCAGGAGGCCATAAACTCGACGGGTCATAGGGACGAGTCCATTGGGTTCCGGTTGCTCTAATCTCTTGAGGACGCCGTCGGCACCGCCTTTGCTGGCTCACCGACGATCACCTTGTACAGGATCGACCTCATTCCGACGCACGGGCGCCGCATGATTTGGCATACCGTATCTACATGACTCCAATCGGGTTGGCGGGTTCGCCGACCGTCGATCAACTAGTCGAAGGGATCCAAGCTCATGAGTTCTGACGGTCAGTTGTGCTGTTCTTGTTGTGGCCGCGATCTTCCTCGGGAGAAGCTGCACTCGCTCAACAGTGGAGCGGCGTTCATCTGCCGGCGATGCGGGCGATGGGTTGCGTTCTTTTGGCGCGGCGACCGCGCCAATTCGTCCGCAGACGCCGCATAGCGCGCGATGTCAACCCTCCGAGCAGGCCGTGATCGATGACCTCCGATCGCCAATTCATTGCGGTGATCGCCGCGATACGTAGCGGAGACCTGGAGGCGCTTCAGCGGCTTCTCACCGATGACCCGAGTATCGCGGCGTCTCGCCTCGGAGGCATCGCGAACGGCCGCACTCCGCTTCACGTCGTTTCCGACTGGCCGGGATTCTTCCCGAACGGGTCCCGAATTGCTCGACTGCTGATAGACACCGGCGCGGAGGTAAATGTTCGCAGCGATGGGGATCACGGCGAGACGCCCCTCCATTGGGCGGCGAGCAGCGACGACGCCGACGTCGCAGCTGTGCTAATTGACTGCGGCGCCGACATTGAGACCCAGGGCGGATCGATCGGCACGCCGCTGGACAACGCGATCGGTTACAACTGCTGGAACGTTGCCCGACTTCTCGTGGCGCGCGGAGCGCGCGTCGATGCTCTCTGGCATGCCGCGGCCCTCGGTCTGTCCAGCCGACTCGAGGAGCTGCTCAGCGACGAGACACTCGCCACTCCGGAAAACGTCTCGCAAGCCTTTTGGCATGCGTGCGCCGGAGGTCAACGTCGAACTGCCGAACTGCTATTCGACCGCGGTGCCGACTTGAACTGGCAGCCCGACTATGCGACCGGAACCGCGCTCGACGCGGCCAACGCGCATGGGACCGGCCAGGACAACCTGATCCGGTGGCTCACCGCCCAAGGAGCAATCGCCTCCGAAAGCAAATAGTTCGCATTAGAGGTACGGCCGGCTGAGAAATTCTGATCAAGGAAGAGAATCTGTTACCGGTGCGTGGTCGCGGCGGATCTCTGCGGCTTCACCGGCGCGCGACTGTCCCGTCGTAGCAGAATAGCTGGCCGGTGGAGCCGTCGTCTGGGAGCAGCGCAAGCCGGAGAACACCGGCCGCCTGGAAGTCGAACTTCGGATTGGGCTCGGTGCTCCAACCCAGCGACCCGGTGCCGCTGGAAACGGTGATGATGCGAGGATGCGCCGAGCGGGACAACGCGGGCAGCATCGCATTGGTCACAGCGACCACCCCGAAAACACTCGTTTCATAGGTGCGGCGGAAGATCTCGACATCGGTCTCAATGACCGATGCGCCGGTATCCAGCGAGATGCCAGCGTTGTTGACCAAGACGTCGGGTTCGGGGATCGCGGCGGCGGCCGCCGCGATCGTGTCCGGGTCGGTGACGTCGAGTACCACGGGGCGACCGCCGACCTGGGCGGCCGTCTCAGCACCGCGTGCCGCGTCCCGGGCACCGACAAGCGCCGTCAACCCCTGCTCGGCGAGGTGGCGGGCAACATGCAGGCCGATACCGTTGTGGCCCCGGTGATCAAAACGGTCGAAGTCCTCAATACCCGTGCTCCGATCCTGACAGTGCCGCGCCGCAACAAGGCCGCAGCGCATCGCACAAGAGTGGCCATCGTGTCCCTAACGGTCACCGGGTTGTCGACCGTTGCAGATGCCGAACCTCCTGCGGGATTCTCGGTGTCGATGTCCGCTTGCTTACCACGCCGGCTGTGTGGGTTGGATGACTCGCGCGTCCGTGCGGCCGGTGGTTGCCTCTCGTGCGGCTTGGGTGAGCGCGTCACGCACTTGCAGAATGTTCGCCGTTTGTGTGGTGGATGCCCGCACCGCGGTGAAGATGACCCGTTTGAGGTGTACCCCGTCCAGTATGCGCAGGGTGACCCCGGGGGCCGCGGTTCCAATCAGGGCCGGGAGCAAGGTCACGGCGTGTCCGGAGGAGACCAGGGCGCGCAGGCTTAGGGCGTCGTCGGTGTGGTAGCGCACGTCGGGTTCGAATTCGCCGATGCGATTGCAGAGGTATTCGGTGACGGCGTGGTGTCCCCCGCCGCGGTTGCCGACAGCCCAGGCCATGGTTCGCAGGTCTTGGACCGTCAGGGGGTGTTTCCGGCTCAGTGGAGACCTGGACGGTACGGCGAGGAGTACGTCTTCTTCGAGCAGGTCGAGACGGTCGATGTCGGGGTACCGCGGCGGCGGTACCGGGGCGTAGTCGATCCCGACAGCCAGGTCGATCCGACGCGCACGAAGGTCCTCTAGCGCGGGCGGGGTCTCGATCTGTTCCAGTTCCAGGCGGAGGTCTGGTGCAGTGTCCGTAAGGTTGGCCACCACAGCGGGCAGCAGGGCCAGGGCGACGGTCTGCACGAATGAGACTCGTATCGTGCCGGAGGCTCGACCTCTGGATATTTGGGCCAGTTCGCCGCGGACGTGCTCGTCCTCTGCCAGGGCGGTCTCGGCGTGGTCCGCGAGTCGTTGACCGGCCGGCGTTAGATGCACGTTGCGTCCAACGCGCACGAGCAGCGGGACTCCTGCTTCTCGCTCAAGTTCGGCCAGTTGTGCGGACACCGATGAGGGGCTGTAGCCCAGGATTCGCGCTGCGGCCGCGATCGTCCCCGAGTGTCGTAGTTCGGCCAGGAGTCGTAACCGCCGTAGTTCCATACATCGGATTTTACGATGTTTTCACAACGGAAACGTCCGCTAGACACGATGTAAGCGTTGGCGGGACAGTGAAGGAGTGAATTTCTCCTCGGCGGAACTGATCTCGTTGGCGTGCGTACCGCTATTGATGATTCTGGCCAGCGTGTTCGAGAACCGGTTCGGCGCGACAGTCGCCGGAATGATTGCTTCCGCACCAGTTACCGCGGCCGTTGGTCTGGTCGCTGTCACCACGAGCATGGGACTGCCGGTCGGCCGGGACATGGCCTTGCACATGGCCGGCTACGCCCCCGCGCAGGTCGGGTTCGCGTTGGTGGTGGCCTGGAGCACGGGGCGACTCGGGATCACGCGCGCCCTCCTGATCGGTATCCCCGCCTTCGGCGCGCTGGCGTGGATCGCCACTCTTGTGCCGCCGATCATCGCGGTGGCCGCAAGCCTAGCGGCACTGGCCGGTGGCCGCCGCTTGTTACCTCCCACAGACAAGCCCGTGCAGCAGACAGCGCCAGCCCGGACCGGACCGTGGATGATCACGGTGCGGGCTGCCATAGCTTTGACGGCAACCGCGGGCCTGCTCGTAGCGGCGCACCAATTCGGCCCGGCTGTCGGCGGTGCGGTGGGTGCGTTTCCCATCTTCACGGCCACCTTATGCGTCTTCATCTTCACCAAGAACGGCCTACCCGCAATGCGCAGCACCTTGACCGGGCTGGTGCAAGGCTTGACCGGATACGTCGCATTCGTCCTCACCTACTGGGTCGCGACAAACTACCTCGGAGCACTAGCCGGTGCCATCGTGGCGGCCATCGTATGCCTGGCCAGCTACGGTCTGATCAGCCGGATCCAGACGCGACACCCCCTTCCTGCCGTAGCCGACGGTGTGTGATGGTGCGCGGTGCGACCGGTGAATCAGGAGAGGATCCCGGCGCGTCGGCGGATTCCGCGGTCGCGAATTTTCGGAGGAGAATCGCTCCCATGAACAGGCCCGAACTGCAAGGCAGCTATCTTGATCTGACCACTCCCCACGTGGCCGATGCGATCATGCGTTTGGGCATCCCCGTTCGGTGCGCGCCGGCGAACGTGCGCCCCGTGTGGAGCGGTTCGCATATCGTCGGGCGGGTCCAGCCTGCGCGTCACTACGGCAGTGTGGATGTCTTTCTGGAAGCTCTCGAACATGCCGAGTCGGGTGATGTACTCGTTGTTGACAACGGCGGGCGGGATGATGAGGCCTGCGTTGGTGACCTCATCGCGTTGGAAGTGCGGCAGGCCGGGCTGGCCGGCATCGTGATCTGGGGTCTGCACCGCGACACGCGCGAGCTGCGCACGATTCGGCTGCCGGTGTTCAGCCAAGGTGCTTTCCCTGCAGGCCCACAGCGCCTCGACGCGCAGGAGCCTGATGCGCTCACGTCGGTGCGGGTCGGGGATCACGTCGTGACCGGGGACGACTTCGTGCTCGCCGATGACGATGGTGTTCTGTTCCTGCCGCTGGACCGCGTCGCGGACATCGCCGAGCTCGCCTGCTCGATTCGCGACACCGAGCGGCACCAGGCCGCTCGAATGAACCTCGGTGACAGCTTCCGCGACCAGGCCCGATTCTCCGACTACCTCGCCGCGCGTGACCACGACGGTGTGACTTTCCGCCAACACCTGCGCACCATCGGCGGAGCGATCGAAGAATGAGCCGACCGCTGCCGCTGCAACAGCCGCCGACCAGGCCGGCCTGATGACCGCGACCGATCATCACTCAGGTGCGCCGGATCATCCGTGGCGTGGGATCGACCTTGACGTGTACGAGGCTCACATGAGCGACGCGCGAGTCGGCCAGCTCCAGCAACTCCACACCATCACCGCGGAACAACTCGCCGCGTATCGGCCCCGCGCTGTTGGCGTGCTGGGGGTTGCCGGAGGCAACGGGCTGGACCTCATCGACCCGCACACCGTGCAAACCGTGTACGGGTATGACATCAACCCCGACTACCTGGCCGCGTGCGAGGCCCGGTATCGAAGTATCTTCGGCGGCCACCTGCACCTGATCCAGACCAGCATCGACCGGACCACGGTGATCGAGCCCGTCGACCTGCTCATCGCCAACCTCATCATCGAATACGTCGGCGCCGACGAGTTCGCCGCCTTCGCATCCGCGAATGCCGGCTCGATCGGAGTGCTGTCGTGCGTAATCCAGCGCAATGAGACGGCAGGCTTCGTCAGTACGACAGGCTACTCGTCGTCGTTCGACGCCCTCGCCACTGTGTCATCGGATATTGACGCGGACACGCTAGATTCGGTGATGTCGGCGGCAGATTTCGTCGCCGTGGGTCGATGGGAATACCCCCTGCCGAACGGGAAAACACTCATCCGGCAGGACTTCCGGCCCGCGTGAACCCGATCCCGTCAAGCCGTGTGTCCTGCGCAGCGGACAAGTCAGTGCCGAGGTAGCCAGTCGGAACTTTCGGCGGCGATCTCGAACAGAGCGCGCGCGGCGGCCGACCTGGAGGCTTGTGACAGCCACGTGATGCCGATCTCGCGAATGGCACCCGGGTCAGCGATCGGCACCTCGATCACATCTGAAGATGACGGAACCGCCGGCGGCAGGATCGCTACTCCCAGCCCCACCGCGACCAGACCGCGCAGCGTGTGCAAGTCTTCGCCCTCGAATGCCCGCTCGAGTTCGACACCGGCTGCCACGAGAATGTGATCGACCATGCCCCGCAGCCCGAACTCGGGACGCATTTGCAGCATCCGCTGACCGGCGAGCTCGCGCAACCGCACATGAGAACGCCCGGCGAAAGGATGACCGGGAGGCACAGCCAATACCAGAGGTTCCACATAGAGACGAATGGTCTTCGCCGACAGTTCGCCGGCATACGGTGGCGAGAGCAGCACCGCGTCGGCCTGCCCGCTTTCCAGAACGTCGACGCAGAACTCGTGCGAACCTTGCCGCAACTCGAATTGCGTGCCGGGCCGCACGCTGAGGACAGCACGAAGCAGCGCGGGAACAACGACACGCCCCAGCGTGTCCTGGAACGCGACCGACACGGTATTGGAACGCTCCTCGGCCCGCCGGATCACGGCATCCATACCGGCACGCACCGCGTCAAGTGCTCGTTGGGCGTGCGGCAGAAAGTCGACGGCCTCCGGAGACAGTTCGACGCCGCGGCCCCGGCGAGTAAGGATCGGGGCGCCGATCCGGTCGGCGAGACGGGCAAGGCATCTGCTCACTGTCGGCTGCGGCACGCCCAATTCGTCGGCGGCCGCGGTGACCCCTCCGGTCTCGGCCACCGTGACGAGATACGGCAGGTCGGCGAGAATCTCACGCAGCTGAGTCGTCCCAAAATAACTCATGATCAAATCGTATCGGTTCGAATGGATCAATGCATTGGTGGTATGTGGCTGAGCGTCCTACCGTCGGGAGTATGACACAAACAGCCGGCCATGCGATCTGGCATGGACACCGGCAGGGTTCGCGTCAATACAAACGTGTCTTGGCAGCCCTGGCGTGTGCGGGAATCGCCACGTTCGCGCAACTCTACGCACCGCAAAGCATTCTGCCCGAGATCTCAGCAGCCGTTCACGTGTCCCCGGCCCAGTCCGAGCTGCTCATCTCCGCCGCCACGATCGGCCTCGCGGCGGGCGTGCTGCCCATGTCCTGGATAGCCGACCGCATCGGACGGCTGCCCACGATGAAACACTCGCTTGCGGCAGCGACGCTGCTCGGGTTCGCTGTGACGTTCTGCCCGAGCTTCACAGGAATTCTGGTGTTGCGAGTTGCGGAGGGGGTCGCGCTCAGCGGTCTGCCCGCACTCGCGTTGGCCTACCTGCAAGAGGAGATCCATCCGGCCTTCACCGCGCTGGCCGCCGGAACGTACGTGTCCGGAACTGCGATCGGCGGCCTCCTCGGCCGCCTGATCGCCGCACCGATCACCTCGGTACTCGGCTGGCGCTGGGGCATCGGAACAGTCGCGGTGTTCTCGGCACTGGTTACCGTCGGCTTCCTGCTCGCGGCTCCGCCATCTCGAAGCTTTCACAGGGTGCCAACCGAGGCGCGCGTCGCCTTGTTCAAAATGGTCTGGATCAATCTGCGATCGCCAGCACTGCTCGCACTGTATGCCCAGGGATTTCTACTCATGGGCGGATTCGTCACGATCTACAACTACCTGGCCTTCCGACTCGAACGGGCACCGTTCGCCCTTTCAACCACAGCCACCTCACTGTTGTTCCTGGCCTATCTCGCCGGCATCTGGTCGGCACGCCGTGCCGGGTCGGCCGCCGGCCGACACGATCGATTGGTCGTGTTGCTCGTTTCAATCGCAGTGATGATCGCCGGGGTATTGCTCACCCTCCTACCCTCGTTGCCGTTCGTCATCGGCGGCTTGGTACTGCTGACGTCGGGCTTCTTCGGCGCCCACTCCATCGCCTCCGGCTGGACCGCCGCCCGCGCAAACGTCGGGCGCGCGCAGGCGACCGCGCTTTACACCCTCTTCTACTACCTCGGCTCGAGCATCATCGGCTGGGCCGGCGGCATCGTCTTCACCCACGCCGGCTGGGCTGCGACTGCAGTCGGCGTAATAGCACTCGCCGTACTCGCGGCAGGACTGGCTGGCGCCTTGGCACGTTCCCACCGCGCGCCGACCGACTGAGCGGTAGTCGGACCAACGCCGCAGCCCGGGTGGAAGTACGCGGCGCAACCCGCGAGCAGTAAGACGCCAGTGAGAATCGCTGGCCCACCACTTCGAAACGCAGACAACTGGGTCTTCACACCGATACTGCTTCCAAACGCCGCTACCGCGGATCGGATGACTTCGCCAACGACCGAACCAACGGTTTGCTGCCGGCAGAGTCGGCTAGCAGGGCCAATGCGGGAGCGTACTGCTCATAGTCAGAACCGCTACGAAGCACTGTCTCCACGATTAGTGCTCACGAAGACACCGTTTTCCGACTACGCGCCCATGTTCGCGAGGAGGCACCTTCGACGACGCAGACTAGTCGGCGCACGATTGCGACGGGCACAAGAATCAGTCAAACCGAGTTGAGCGTTGATGCGCCGTCTGCTCCATGATGTCATCACCCTCAATGAATCTCGGCGAAAGCTGGTGGTTCGACTCAGACAGGACTATAGTCACCCGCGACGGTCCGGCATTAGCTCTGTGACCCGTATGAATGGTCCTCTTCTACCGGCCGGGGAAGGACGATTCTCATGGCCAATTTTGTCGTCGCCGGATACGACCAGCCGCTTCAACCGCCGCCACCGGTGACGGCGAAACCCGGCGCGCCGAGCAAGATCGTTCCCACACAGGCGGGGAACGCGAACGACGGGGGAGCATTGTGGTGGGACCACGATGATCCCGGGCAGGGCGGTGCCCGCGGTACGGGCGGAACCTGGGGGGTTCCTGGTGCGCCTGGCGGGAATGGGGGCTCGACTCCTCCTGGCGTGAGATTCACAATCTCCCAAACAATTAACGGTTCGTTCAGTATCGAGTTGGACGGCGGCCGCGGACAACTCGGCGGCAAGGGCGGCCCCGGCGGTGATGGCGGCGAGGGCCAAGACGGCGGCAACAGCGATGACGAACAACCCGCAGGACCGGGAGGTCAGGGCGGCGATGGCGGCCAAGGCGGCCCGGGCGGCCAAGGAGGCAAGGGCGGCGACATCAATGAGTTCGACTTGACGATCGGCGTCAGCATTGCCACCAGCCAACTTGCGGTGAGTTATAACCAAGGCCGTGCCGGTGGCGGAGGCGACGGTGGAGATTACGGCAATGGCGGCCCTGGCGGCAAGTCCGGTGACAACGGCCCGCGAATGATCAATGGGTCGCCAGGAAACATTGGCCCGCGCGGCGCGGCCGGCATCGACGGAATAGTCGACACGTTGAGGGTGGTGGCCTGATGAGTTGCTCATGCGCGCAAAATTGCGTCTGTTGTGTGCCGGCGAACGAGACGTATAACTCCAGAAACTCCGTCGACGCGTTTACGAGGGAAGCTCAAGCTCGTGCGCGGTCGCTCTACCTTTCTGGTTCATCTGGCACTCTGGTTATTTTCGCGAACGACACGCCGGAAGATGCCGTCGCGCTCGTCACAGAACAGTCACCATCGGCGGCGAGACAACACGTCATCGAGTTACGGCGCGGCGAGTCGTCTATGCAGGAACTGCCCGCAGGCGGATACCACGTTGTTGCTCGCGCCCCTGGCTTCGCGTCTCGCCGTGGTCACCTCGTCATCGTGGAAGGCGAGGTGACGACCCTGGAAATCACCTTCGCTGAACAAACCGAAGCCACGCCGACCCTTGGCTCGCGCGCGAAATACCTCGGCTTGGAGCTCGACGAGGCCGAACTCACAGACCTAGTGCTCAAACGCGGAAAACGACAGGCACTCGACAACGAAACAGATGCCAGTAGGAACTCGAGGCAGATAGTTACAATCGCGAATATTGATCAGATGAAGGCCCTGCTCGGCCAGCCCGATGACTATTGGCCAGGTGATCATCCGCGATACGGGGTAATGGTGTCAGAGTTCCCCGATGAGGTCAGAACGCGCGATGAAGAAAACATCACGCTCAGCACTCGTTTCGCCCTCCGGGAGTATGTGCACGGAAACTCTCGAGCGGTCGCCGGCTGGAAAGAGCATCTCAGCGGAATTGTCGCCCAATCGCCATTCCAGTTTCCAGTGTGGCTGTATCGGACGGTGGACGTAGGTGCCGGATGTCTCCTACAAATTGGAGCTGCAGGCCTATTCTGTGGCACGCTGCGCGTGCATCGAACCGGGAAAGTGCGAATCGAGGGCGGCGGGCCCACATTCGTCGACGTGCTCGCCTACGAGCAATACGGCCTCCTGGAAGGACCCATCGCCACGAGCGTCCACGTCAAAATCTAGGAGCCCGGAGCCAATGCGGTAGCCTCTTGCTGCCCAACCCCGCAGAAACAGCGGGATCATGGGATCGGGTGCGCACGCCAGCCGATCGATAACAACTTCATACAGCCTGCTCTACACGGACAGGCCGTAGTTGAGAGCCGCGACTACATCCTCCACATCGAGCGGTGCGGCAAACTCAAGAAAATCGGCTACAGCTGCGTGGAGCCTCCCACCACCCGCAAGTCGGACCGCCACAGGACACTCGCCAGCGAACATACGGTCCCACGGCACTGCGAGGCCCGAGCTGTGCACCTAGGCCACCCGACATTATGCCCGATGAACGCGCGTCAAATCCACGAGGTGGCTGTCGCAGGAAACTACGCTGCGGCCGAAAAGGTGACCGAAAATCTGACCAATATCGCAGCGAGTTTGCAGCCTCACGTTCGAAGCACTCCAAGTTTCATGTGCCAACTCATGTGCTGCCGGCCGTGTGGGTCCGTGAATCCTGGTGGTCTTGTCCACACGCCAATCACTCGAGATCGTTGATTTCATGCGTCAAAATGAGCCTCCGGGATGCTGCGCGCTCCGGTGCGCTGGACAGTTCGAGTCCCCCATTCTCCACCGATTGCAAGTTGCCTCTGCACCACCTCGTACGCCTGGCGCCCGGTTGGCGCCTGTTACCGGGGCGGGACGAGGCCGGCCCGGTATCCGAGGATGACGGCTTGCACGCGGTCGCGGAGGCCGAGCTTGCTGAAGATGCGTCCGATGTGGGTTTTGACCGTCCCCTCTGAGAGCGAGAGGTCGGCGGCGATTTCCGCGTTGGAACGGCCGCGGGCCACAAGGGAGAGCACTTCTCGTTCGCGAGGGGTGAGTGCTTGGAGCGCCTGTGCTTCGGGTGGGCTCTTACTGGAAACGTCGCGTGTGTCGGTTGCGATGTAGTGCTCGATGAGTCGTCGCGTGACGGAGGGGGCGGTAACGGCTTCGCCTTGGTATATGGTGCGGATCGCGGCGGCGAGGTCGGCGGCGAGAGCGTCTTTGAGAAGGAACCCGCTTGCTCCGGCACGCAGCCCGCTGTACACGTATTCGTCGAGGTCGAACGTGGTGAGCAGAAGAATTTTGGGACGGGGCACGGGAGCAGTGACGTCGAGGATGCGACGGGTAGCTTCGATTCCATCAAGGTTGGGCATCCGCACGTCCATCAGGACGACGTCCGGGCGCTGGCGGTCAACGAGGTGGATGGCCTCGAGGCCGTCTGCGGCTTCTCCGACGACCTGCAAATCGGGCTGTTCATCGAGGATCAGCCGAAAGCCGGTGCGGACCATCGCTTGATCGTCGACGATCACTATTCTGATCACTCCGTCACCCTGCTTTCGGTTCTAGGCTTGCGGTTCTAGGCTTTCGCTTCTAGCGGGAGGGTGACGTGGAGGCGAAAACCATCGCCCGGGACGGCTCCTGCCTCAAATGAACCGCCGAACGCGGCAACACGTTCGGCGATGCCGCGCAAACCGTTTCCGTGGTCATCGCCTTGCTCATCGACACCGTTTCCGTGGTCATCAACACCGTTGCCTTGCACATCAATCGGATGCGGCGTTGCCGCGATGTCATTTTCGACATCAATGTCGATTTCGGTCGGGCGGTAGGTGAGGCGGACAGTGCTTCTGGCAGTGGAACCGGCATGTTTGACGGCGTTGGTGAGTGCTTCTTGAATGATCCGGTATGCGGACAGGTCAAGCAGCGCGGGCAGGGTTGGCCTGTCGCCGTGAATCTCTAGCGTGACGTCGATCCCCGCTGCTCTCATGGTGGCAGCGAGCGCGTCAAGCTGCTCGAGGCTCGGCTGAGGTTCGAGCTGTGGGCTGATTGCTTCGTTCTCCCGGGCCACAAGGAGCAGCGCGCGGATTTCGGTCATCGACCGGCGGCCAGCTGCAACGACGTTGACGAGAAGACTTGTCGCTTCGTCGGGGTCGCGCTTCAGTACAGCGGATGCTGCTTGCGTTTGCACGATCATCATCGACAGGCCGTGGGCGACGACGTCATGCAGGTCTCGGGCGATGCGCCCACGTTCGGCAGCGGCCGCGAGCTGCAGGCGTTGTTCTTGTTCGCGCGCAAGGTCCCTGCTGCGGGCTTCGAGCGTGGCGACATGTTCACGACGCTCGCGCGAGGCGTCCCCCGCGAACCATGCGGCGGCGAGCAACAGCACCGGAACGGCCGCGGCCGTTATGGACGATGAGAGCGCCGCCACAACGCCTTCCGGGAAGAATCCACCTCCCGCCGGTTGAAGGGTGGTGCTCCACATGCCCAGGGTGGAATGCGAGGCCAGAACGATCATCCAACAGCCCACGACGGCAGCGATTGCGACTCCGAGTGAGAGCCGCCTTGGCCGGGCGGCCGAGGCTAATGAGTAAAGAGCGATTGGTGCAGCGAGGTCGGCCGCGAACAGTTGGGTCGGCCACGCGAAAAGATGCCAGCCCGCGGCTACTGCGCAGATCACGAACACGGTCAGGGGCCATTGTCGACGAAAGAACAGAGCGACCACGGAAACCGCAGTAAGCAGCCACCAGACAAGCACCTGCACGCGCCACGCGTCGAATGAGCCGAATACGGCGATCATCTTGAGGTTGCTGTGATCGGCGATGAAGTAGGGCCAGCCGACGGCGGCGCTGGCACCCAGAAGGGCAACCACCAGCCCCACGTCTCCGGCTACCGGACGCGCACGTAGCGGCCGTCGGGCAGCCGCCATAACACGTGTCCAACTCGTCATGCCTCACTGTATTCCGAGATGGCGGCAAGCGAATCCAACCCAGGTCGCACCCCGCCCTCTGCCTGGAGGGGTACCCGAAAACCCAAGATGTTTCCCCGGCCAGACGACATGCCAGATCGGGAGGATCACGCTGGATGGCGTCGCAGTACTGGAAGGAAGAAAACCGATGCTCTCCACTTTGCCACGAACCCACCGAGTGGGAGCGGCCCTGCTGCTTGCCGCAGTTTTCACGCTGTCGGCTGCCGGCTGCACCGTGGGTTCAGCGCAGCCGTCGGCTTCCGTCGCGCAAGGCACCACATCGACGGCGAACAGCCCGCTGGCGGTGTGGCAGAAATTCGCCGCCTGCGCGCGTGCGCACGGCCAGCCGAATTTCCCGGACCCGCAGATCGGGTCGGACGGCCAGGTCGACTTCGGCTCGGACCCCACGGTAAAGGCTCAGATTTCCGCCGTCCATGACGCCTGCTCAGCGATTCTCGACAAGCTGCCGGCATCGGCAGGCGGCCAGGGCTACACCGCTGCTGACTTGGCCAAACTGTTGAAGTTCGCAAAGTGCATGCGCGCCAACGGGGTTCCGCAGTGGCCGGATCCGAAAGCGGACGGCACCTTCCCGATCGTTGGGACTCCTCTCGAAGCTGAGGGCAAGTCGCCACGCATCCAGACCGCACTACAGGCGTGCCAGAAGTACTGGGATCGAGGAATCGCTATTTCATGAACGACACCGACCTCAAGGACACGGACCGCTCAGACGAGACGACGGGTCGGCGCCGAGTCTGGATGCTGGGCGGCATCCTGACGGTTCTCGTTCTCGGAGTAGGGATCGCCGTGGCGGCGTCGACTGGAATTCTGGGTCGACCGTCTGCACACACCAGCGCGAACGCAACCGGGTCGAACACCGCAACCGCATTGATCCGCGTGACCGACATCTCAGCCCAAGTCGATATATCGGGGACCCTCGGGTTCGTCGGCTCCTTCCCCATCGTCGCGCCCCCTCAAGGCACTGTTCTCACCTGGCTTCCGGCGACCGGAGCAACCATTGGTTTCGGCCAACGCATCTATGAAGCATCCGGCGCCCCGGTTGTCCTGTTACGCGGGGACCGACCTGCCTGGCGAGATTTCGTCGCCGGGATGAGCGACGGCGAGGACATCCGCCAGCTCAAACAGAACCTGCGCGACCTGGGGTTCGACCCGAACCATGTGCTCGACCTCGACGACCACTTCACGCCAGGGACCCAGGCCGCCATCGTCCGGCTCCAAGCGGAGCTCGGTATCCCACCCGCTGAACGAACCGGGACCCTCCCACTGGGCAGTGTCGCATTCGCCCCCGCCCCCCTGCGAATCGCCGCGCTCCCGAACCTGCTCGGATCCACCGTTGCAGGGGCGCCCGTGCTGACCGCTACCTCGCTGCAACACGCCGTCACCGCTGCGTTACCGGCCGAGTCGCAGGGCCAGGTCAAACCCGACGACCACGTCACTGTCACCCTCCCGGACGGCAGCCAAATCGCGGGGACCGTCGCGAACATCGGGGCCGCCACCATACCCGATGGTTCTTCCTCCTCGAACCAAAGCGGCTCCCAACCTCCAACCCTTCCCGTCACGATCGCCGTTACCCTGCCTACTGCCGCTGCCGCTCTCGACGCCGCACCTGTCCAAGTGTCGATCACCACCGCAACGCACGCCCACGCATTGACCGTGCCCATCACCGCGCTGCTCGCTCGGCCAGGCGGCGGCTACCAAGTTCGCGTGATCGGCGCCCACACCACACAACTCGTCACCGTGCAACCGGGACTCTTCAACGACGTGGAAAGCACCGTAGAAATCCGCGGGGCCGGCCTGACGGCCGGAATGAGAGTCCAGGTCCCGAACCCATGACCGCCGCCCCCGTGCTCGAACTTCGCGACGTGCTCGAACTTACCCCCGTGCTCGAATTTCACGATGTGCGCAAAACCTATTCCGGCCATCCGGCCGTGAACGCACTCCAGGGCATCGATCTCAGCATCCGCTCACGAGAGCTTGTGGCGATCGTCGGCGCATCCGGGTCTGGAAAGAGCACCCTCCTCACACTCGCCGCCGGCCTCGACAAGCCCACGAGCGGAAGCATCCGGATCGCCGGAACACCAATCAACCAGTTCGACGATGCCGCCCTCTCTGGCTTCCGGGCGCACCGGATCGGCGTCGTCTTCCAGCAATTCTTCCTCCTCGACCAACTCACCGCGCTGGAGAACGTTGCTCTCGGGCTCTACTACCAGGGCATCCGCCGAGACCGACGCCGTCGGGCGGCACTGCAAGCGCTCGACAGAGTCGGGCTTGCCAGAAGAGCCCACCACCGTGCGTCAAACCTCTCCGGCGGCGAACGCCAACGCGTCGCCATCGCCCGTGCCATCATCGGCGACCCCGCATTGCTCCTTGCCGACGAACCCACCGGCAACCTCGACTCTGTAACCGGTGCGGAGATCATCAGCCTCCTCAGCCAACTGAACAGCGAGGGCGCCACGGTCATCGTCATCACCCACGACACCAACATCGCACAGCGGATGCGTCGCCGCCTCGAGATCAGCGACGGCCGCCTCACCCACGACAGCGTCACGCCATGACAAACCCTTCCGCGCACACGCTGCGATCCACCGTCCGCAAAACGGATGCGCTCGCCTCCAGCGCGACCGGGCTGCGCGCGCGGCCCCTCCGCTCGACACTGTCCATCCTCGGCATCGCCATCGGGATCGCTGCCATCACCGCAGTGCTGGGCATCACCCAGTCCAGCCAAGCCGACCTCCTTGCGAAAATTGACCGGCTCGGAACAAACCTGCTCACCGTCGTCAACGGACGCAGCATCACCGGCGTCGAGACACAACTGCCGGCAACTGCCACGGCGATGATACGCGTAGCGCCCGGCGTGCTCCGTGCGACTCCGACCGCCGAAATCCTCGCCGCTCGCGTGTACCGCACGGACAAGGTGCCCTCGTACGCCAGCGGCGGTCTCGACGTGCGCGCCGTCGACTCCTCGCTTCCTGGCACGCTCAACACTCAACTCGCCGACGGCCAGTTCCTCACGGCGGGCGCAGACCACTACCCCCTCGTCGTCCTCGGCGCCACAGCGGCGGCTACCCTTGGCATCACCCAACTCGACACCGTCGGACACGGAGGCCCGACCCGTATCTGGATTGAGAACGCGGGGGTAGGGCATTGGTTCACCGTCATCGGCATCCTGCGCCCTCTAGACCTCGCTCCCGAGATCGACCGGTCAGCCCTCGTCAGCTTCCCGATGGCCGCCACTGACTTATACTCCACCTCGCAACCCAGCCGCATCTACGTCCGCGCGAACCAGGACACCGTCCCCGCAACCGCCGACCTCCTCGGCCGCACGGCCAACCCGGAAAACCCCGACCAAGTTGCCGTCAGCCGCCCATCCGACGCCCTCGTTGCGCGCGTCGCCGTACGAAACGCCGGCACCTCTCTCTACCTTGGACTCGGCGCGATCACCCTCCTCGTGGGCGGAATCGGTGTCGCCAACATCATGGTCATCTCCGTGCTCGAACGCCGCACGGAAATCGGCCTGCGCCGAGCGCTTGGCGCCCGCCGCACCCACGTCGCAACCCAATTCCTGCTCGAAGCAGTCCTCCTCTCAACCACAGGAGGAATACTCGGCGTCACCCTCGGAATTAGCGCAACCATGATCGTCGCCCTCCTGCAAAACTGGATGCTCCTCATCCCACCGTCCGCAATCTGGGCACCAATCGCCGTCGCGACGACTCTGGGCGGAATCGCGGGCATCTACCCCGCATTCCGGGCAACTCAAATCCCACCAAGCCAGGCACTTCGCGGCCCATAGCCAGCGCCCACGGCCGGCAACGAGGTTCGCGACTGATTCATAGTGCGCGAAGTGCTGGAAAGAACGCTCATTCGAGCACTTCGCGCACTATGAAGTCGAGGCAATCGGTTGGAACGTGTCGGCAGGCGCGCGGACCCTTGCGAGACGCTTACGCCGATGGCGGAGGCGGTGGCAGTGAAGCATCCGGGGATGGGAGCTGGACCGATTTCCCACTCTTCGGATGTAGTGAAAGCCATCGGTGGCCCACGATGAGCCACAGCACGAGCGCCCAGGCCAGTGCCGCGGCGAGGGCAACGTAGATGACCAAGATGAGCACGCTGATTCCGCTGAAATACATGCCGGGATGGTAGCAGTCACGCCAACGCCGCGGCCGACATCGAGATCGTGCACACTGTGCCCCGACTCGATTGAGGCTCAGTGCCCCGGGCTCGTGTCGACGATCCAGGTTCCGGTGCGTGTGGTGTCCGGGCTGTCGAACGACACGCCGGGCAGGGCCCAGGTGTGACCCTCGACCTTGATGGTGATCGTGCCGGTGTCGCGGTAGAGAGGAGCGACCGCCGAGATCACCGACGTGGCGTTGATGGGAACATTCACGTTCGCGGTCTGGGTGCGCGTGCCGACCCAGTCCTGCTTGTACTGCGCCTTGATTCCGTTCGCGATCGCCTTGAACAACGGGCCGTCCACGGTCACCGGCGTGTTGACATTGATGGTGAAGTTCGTGGTGTCCGACACCGCGATCGGTACTGTGCCCGGACCGTCCGCGCCCACGGTCGTGCCCTTCCACACTTGGTGCTTCGGGGTCGTGAGTTGTTCCCGCTTGATGTCCGTGAACGTGCAGGCGGCCAAACCGTTGTTGCACAGTGACCGCAGCATGTAGGCCTGGGCCTGCGGGTTGGTCACGGTGCCGTCTGGCGCCATCACCACCAGGTCCATCTCCAGCCCGGACACCACGAACCCGTTGGTCGCTGTCGCGGTGTAGCGGGGGGGGAAACCATAGGTCGATGAGACGGTCATCGTCGGGTCGTAGGAGCCGGCGACGGTGCCGTCGTTGTTGAGGATGGAGTAGTGAACAATGGATGTGGAGTCGTAATTTTCATTGAATTGGACCTCCCAGTCGTCCATCTGACCAGGCTGAAGGATGTGGCCGACCTTGGGGCGTCCTTCATACTGGGCGTTGCCCTTGATGCTGTCGACTTTCATCGGATGCCCGGTCAGGTTCCAGATGTGGAAGCCGCGGGACACCTGTGGCGACGCCGGGTTGCTCGGTGCGGACTGCGCAGCGGCTGCGGTGGAGGGGGTCGCGGCGTTTGCTGCGGCGGGTGCTAGCACCGCGCCGGCGATGACGGCGGCGGTAACACACGCGCCGAGCAGAAACCCTCGGCCGTGCCGATGGGGCCGATCCGTATCGTTGGTCGGTTTCGGTGTGGTGAACATGGGAAGAACCTCCTGCTGGTAGCGGGCCGCGTAGTTGCGGCCGTATGTCAACAGTCGCAGCGCTTCCGGAGAGACCGGGTCGGCCGAGCGGCCGATGGTGTGGTTGACGTACGCATCCCCCAATCGGAGTACCCCTTGCCAATCGAGTCGGGTCAAAGTGTTGAACCTATCGCGGAAATCGTCACACTTTGACCCGACTCGACTTGCGGTCGCCCGTCACGGCTCGAGGTACGCCGGAGTGAACAGCAGGTTCAAACCCTCCGCAATCGTGGGGTGGCTGATGATGGCGTCCCGTACGGCCGTGTATTCCATGCCGGCGAGCATCGCCAGCTGCACGACCGCGAGCGCCTCGCTTGCCTCGGTGCCCAGCAGGGCCGCGCCCAGAATCTTGTTCGTGTCACGGTCGACTAACGCCTTCCACATGCCCTCCAGGTGGCCGAGCGTGCGCGCCCGTGGGATCGCGGTGACCGGCATCCGCGCTACGCGCACGTCGTAACCGGCGCCGCGAGCCTCGGCCTCGGTGAGGCCAACACGACCCAACTCCGGAGTCGTGAAGACGCAATACGGGATCAGTCGCCCCTGAGTGCTTCGCAACTCTTCCTGACCGTTCTGGGCGGCGAGATTGGCCTTCAGCACACGGTAATCGTCGTAGGAGGCATGGGTGAACTGCGGGGTGCCCGCTGCATCGCCGGCGGCCCACACGTGCTCGGCACTCGTGCGCAGATGCTCGTCAACCTGAATGAAGCCGCGAGGATCGATGTGGATGCCAGCCTCTTCGAGATTCGCTCCGACGGTCACCGGTGTGCGGCCCACGGCAACCAGGATGTCCGCCGCCGTCACCGTCTCACCGGAGGACAGTGTCACCGAGACCAAGCCGTCCTCGGCCCTCGAGATGCTCTCGGCCGACGCACCGAGCCGCACGGTGATTCCCGCGTCCCTGAAGGCCCGCTCGATCGCGCCGGCGATATCGCCGTCTTCCCGTGGAAGGAGCTGGTCATGGCGCTGGATGATGGTCACCGTCACCCCGACGGTGTTCAGGAAGTCGGCGAACTCGCACCCCACATAACCGCCGCCGAGTACGATGATGCTCTCCGGCAGCGACTCGAGGTTCAGAAGCGTGTTGCTCGTCTGCACGGCGGACTCGGCCAATCCCTTGATATCGGGCAGCAGCGGCTCGGTTCCGAGGTTGACGACGACATCCGAACCGCGCAACCGGCGAGTGCCACCGTCGTTCACAGCGACTTCAACCGTTCTGGGCGCCACGAACTTCGCCTCGCCCAGGATGAAATCCATGCCGGAGCCGGTGAAGGAAGCCAGCTGCCCGTTCACCATGGTGCCGACGACATCCTCCTTACGAAGGCGCAGCAGATCGATATCCACGCGCGGATGTTCAACACCGGTGATACCGAATTCGGCCGCCCTGCGGGCATCTTTCAGCAACCGTCCGCTGTTGATGATCGTCTTCGTCGGGATGCACGCGACATTGATGCAGGTGCCCCCGATCATGGCGCGTTCAACCATCGCGACGCTCCGACCGGCACGCGCGACGTCCATCGCCAGCGACTTGCCCGCTTTGCCTCCGCCGACCACCAGCAGATCCACCTCTTCGACGTCCATGTCGCTCCGTTCTTGCGCATCGGATGTAAAACGGCCAATGGTCTGCCTCTACTTCTCGAGCCGAGTGGCCCCAACCCGTTCGCTCACCGCGCGGCTGGCATCGAGTGCGGCATCGATGAGCTCGCGGGTGGGATCCTGCGCCGGGTCGAGCCAGACCTCCGCGAAGTCCGCGGGAATGAGCAGCGGCATCCGGTCGTGAAAATCGGTCAGCGCCTCGGCGGCGGGCTGCATCACGATCGAGTAGCAGGTGACCGGATCGCCGCCGGTCGGCCTCCCCTGCTGTGTGACGGCGGCCATGCCGAACAACTCGTGCTCGCCGTGCTCGCCCAGGCCGAAGCTGTACCAGTCACGGCTCGGCTTCTGCATCTCGAGCCAGTTGGTCGCCGGCACGATGGCGCGACCGGCCAGCCCGCCCGGCCGTTCCTGCAGGCGTTCCGAACGCGTGTTGATTGAGGGAAACTTGGCCGGCTCGCCACCGACGAGGTAGCCCCACCACGCGCGTTCAAGGTGCGGGCCCTCCTCGGACCCACGGATGAGCGCGTTCAGGTTCCGCAGATTCTTACCGGTCGGGCGGATGGTCTCGCTTGCGTTCTGCCTGGCCCACTCGCGCAGCTCTGCGACCAGTTCCTGATCAGCCTCGGCCAGCGCTTCGTAGCCGCTGAACCGCGGATCCAGTCCGTAACTCGCGCACATGGATCCAGGGTAATGCCGCGCGCACTGTCGTGCGGGGCCCGTTAATGCAATAATCTGCGTATGGATGCAGATAACGAGATATGCGGGCGGCTCCCCGACAGTCAATACGTCGAGTTGGCGGTCGAGGTCTTCGGCATGCTGGCGGATGCGACGCGGGTGCGCATCATCCTCGCCCTGCGTGATCAAGAGCTGTCGGTCAATCTTCTGGCCGACATTCTCGAGAAGTCGCCGGCATCCGTTTCGCAGCATCTGGCGAAGCTTCGCCTCGCTCGGATCGTCACGACCCGGCAGGACGGCACGCGCGTCTTCTATCGGCTGGCGAACGAACACGCCCGTCAACTCGTCACGGATGCGATTTTCCAGGCCGAGCACGCGCTCGGCGGCATCCCGCGGCACCACCACGCACAGGCCGAGACGGATGGTGTGAGCGCGTGAGCACAGCACACACACGCAGCGACCATGATCGCGGGCACGGGCATGGGCACGGGCATGGTCATGAGCACGAACACGAGCACGACCACGGGCATGGTCATGACCACGAACACGACCACGACCACGACCACGAGCACAACCACGGGCATGACAACCACCACGGGCATGACCACGGCCACGGCCACAGTCATCCGACGGGACTGAGGGGTTTCTTCTACAACCTGTTCGTGCCGCATTCGCATGACGCAGCCGACTCGATCGATGACGCGCTTGAGGCGAGCCGGGAAGGTGTGCGGGCGCTGAAAATCAGCCTGTTCATCCTGCTGGGAACGACGATCCTGCAGTTCGCTGTTGTGCTGCTCAGCGGTTCGGTCGCCCTGCTGGCCGACACGGTACACAACTTCTCCGACGCGCTGACTGCGGTGCCGCTGTGGATCGCGTTCATCCTCGGTCGGCGGGTCGCAACGCGCCGCTATACCTATGGCTACGGCCGTGCCGAAGACTTGGCCGGACTGTTCATCATTGCGGTCGTGGCATTGTCCGCGATCGTCGCGGCCTGGCAGTCGATCGACCGGTTCATCAACCCGCACCCGCTGCACAACCTATGGTGGGTCGTCGCAGCCGGTTTCATCGGGTTCGCAGGGAATGAAGCGGTCGCGATCTATCGCATCCGCGTTGGGCAGAAGATCGGGTCGGCCGCGCTCGTCGCAGACGGCGTGCACGCCCGCATCGACGGCTTCACCTCGCTCGCGGTGGTGCTGGGGGCGTTCGGTGCGATGCTCGGATTCCCGCTCGCTGATCCGATCGTGGGCCTGCTCATCTCGTTCGCGATCGTCGCGCTGCTCTGGGGCACCGTGCGCAGCATCGGCCGCCGCCTGATGGACGGAATCGAGCCCGAACTGGTGCACAAAATCGAGCACGCCCTGGCCGACACACCGGGGGTGCGGGGCGTCGAACGGGTGCAACTGCGCTGGGTCGGCCACCGGCTCCAAGGCGCCGCCACGATCACACTCGACAACGTGAGTCTGGCCGCCGCGGACGCAATCATCGCCGACGCAGACAGCCGCGTGCGAAGCGTGACCGGCAATCTCGACGACTTCGCCATCCGCCCGACACACGCAACGCTCGCAACACACGCGACACCCGCGGCGCAGCGCAACCGTCGCCCCGCGTGACCGGCGGCTAACATGCAGCTATGGCACTGACGCCGCGTGAGCCGGAGATCGCACCGACATGACAGACCTCTGGGGCGTGGCGATTCCAGGCTGGGTCGGAGCGATCGGCGGCAGCGCCTCAGCAATCGTTGCCGTGCTTGCTTGGATACAGTCACTCCGGAACAAGAAAACCGGTGAGGTCCTGAGCGGCACCTACAACGAGCAAGCCCAGCGCCCCGAGGCGGAATCAGCCGCGCAGTCGGCCACCGCGCCCACCGAACTCGGTAACAGAGGCGAGACGGTGGCGAACGCCAGCACTCCCTACTTTCCGGTCACGTGGGGCGTTGAGCGTGCTGGCAGGAGGTACCGCTTGGTCAACCGGTCAACCGCTCATGCCGCACGGGTGCTCGCCCTGGACGACGTCAGCGACGGCCAGCGAAACGCTCTGCACGTCGACCTCGCCCTGCCCGTCGCCTTGGAACCCGGGGCAAGCATGCCGTTCGTCATCGAGAAATCCCTGGTCGGTGCATCCGTCATCGCGTTGAAGATCACCTGGCAGGAAGCCGATGCGAATGCGCGATCGGTGACATTGTTCGTGTAGTCGTGCAGCCGCGACAGAGCTTAGAAAACCCGATCCACGGATCCAAGAACGCCTCATCAAAGCCCTCGCGCTGGTGCGCCGGAATCCGCGATACGCGATCCGCGTTCCCAGTGTTCGCAAGGCATCCAGAGCCGGCCACGGGACTCGAACCCGTAACCCCCACTTGCTTTAGCCCATGTTTTGCCTAGATCGCCTAACCATCGTTTAGACCGTTTTGGCCCGTGATTACGCGGATCATTGACTAATCCAACTACGTTACAGATTTGTCCAGATCGGTCATGATTCTCTAGTCATCTTGACTAAATCATGACTGCGCCGCCGCTCGTCGTGCTCGTGTGCGGTTGCGTGCCGCGATCCGGTGCAGCTCGTCGCGCTCGATCGGTCCGCACACTGCACAGAAGGCGATGCTTGCTTTCCCTGTCATGTCAGCGCCGCAGCCGCCACGGCAACGACGGACGACCTCGCCGCGTCGCATCGCACGGCGCGATGAGTTCTTGTAGGCGCGTATGCAGGCGTCGCAGCGTAGCCGCCGCCTGCCGATGCGCTGCGCTCGCAACTCAGCCGAGCAGTCAATACAACCGGTCATGAATTCTTCCTATCGTTGTTTGCCGCCATACTCGACGGCGCGGGCTCGCGGATTTCGCAGGCCGTGGCGGATCGACTGCTCAGTGATGCCCTGATGCGAATGGAACGCCCAGCGCTCGCCTAACGCGTTTTCCTGCCCGTGCCGAGGTCGCTGCATCCGTACATCATTTCGACGCGCCCACCACCCCACGGTGGCTCCCTGAGTACATATGTTCGCCGCTCGGGCGGAACGATCGACACGAACATGACGGACTTGATACAAGATGTGACACAATATCGACGCTCGCGAAATGCCCCGATATCGCGGGAACGATTGCGAACTCGGGCGATCCGGCCCGTTCGAACTCGGCTCCCCCGAAAAACTCCCCCATATTTTCGTGGGGAGAGAGAGGGCTGCTCCCCGGCGGGGTTCCGCGACCTTTGGTCAAGGGGTCACCCCCCACCCCTCACAGCGTGTGCTCAGGTTCGACACAGCTTCAGCCGTCGTCTCGATACCCGCTGATGGGTGTGCCCTTGGGGCACGGTGTGGCCGTCGAGTTGCACAGCGCTCGTGTTGTCATCCCCTACACACGGTCAGCACGAGCGGCGGGGACGGGGGTACGGGTGTGGAGGGGTCCGGGGTACTCCGTGCCTGCACGCTGCAGATTGCCGCTATGCCCCCAGTCGCTGCGAGGTCGTGAGAGTCGTCAGCGTGTGCGTTGGCTCCCGTGCTGCGTGGTCGTGTGCGCGTCGCTGTGTCGTGCTCGTGGTCGACATGGTGGGCATGGGGCCAGGGGTACGGGGTCGGGTGTCCCCTCGGGCTGCGGATCATCATCAGCGAATCGGTGTTGTCCCCGTGGACGCATGCGTGGTGCTCGCCAAGCTAGCTAGCATCTGGTGTTGATCCGCTGCAGTGCTGCCCACCCGCGCCGTGTGCGTGCTCGACTGCCTGCGTTGCCCGAGGGGAACGGCTGCCCAGTGGGCTGCCCCCGTCCGAGCGGGGTCGTGTCGTCACCCAGCCCGTGCCTGCCGTCGATGCGGTGCAGGGTGGCCGTGGCCCGTGTCCGCCCGTTGCTGCACTGTAACTCTGTTGTGTAACTAAGTTACGTAACCGAGTTGTGTAGCGCTGTCGCTATTGAGCACGGCGCGCCGCATGCCTGGGAGCAGCGCGCCGTGCTCGGGTGCCCTCATAACGGGGTACAGACCGTCGTTATCGGCTGGGCGTACGCTCAGGTCGTTGGCTGTCGGCCGCATTCGGGTTGCGCCGAACTGCCAACGTCACTAGGGGAGGCTCGACCCTGACCAATCTTTCCCCCATCGGTCAGGGTCGGGCCTGGCGTGTTCGGGTCACGTCTCGACCAACTATTGGTTGGTCCTCGATTATTCCTCAACATTCGACATCTCGCTACCCCAAAATGTGGCACAACAAGAAGCGACCCCGCCACCATCGCAACGACGATGACGGGGCTTTGGTGAGGGGTTGTTGGTCGCTTACGTTAACACCGGGTCAGAGGTAGACGGAAGAGTCAATTCGTGATGACCGGCACGCCTAAGGTTGAGATCACAGCGAGTGTCCAGCAGCGACGGTGTCAGCCAGCGCGCCGGATGCTAGCCCGAGGTACGCGTCAGCGAGTAGCCGCGATTGCCCGTCTCCGATCCGGTCAAGGAACCTCGCCCACCTGGCTACAGTCCACTTGTCGAGATCCTGTGCGATCTCGCGGCCGGCCGTGACAACCACGATCTCAACGACCGCGGCCCGCATCAGCTTCAGCATTGTGTCTTCGGTGCTCGCCGCGTTCGCCGTACCGGTCTTGTGATCCGCCAGTTTCGACTCCGAGACGATCCTGGCACGCGTCGACTTGTCCGGCGCTGCGAACGTAACACGCGCCCTGTGGCTGGCGTACTCGGCCGCGATCGCGTTAGCCTGCTCGGTCAGATCTTCGATCACAGCTTTCTGCTGCTCGAAGATCTCGCGGGCTGCGTCATCGCCTGAGTCGCCCAGCGTCGCGCCCGCGTCGTCATCCTCGCCGCCATCCGGCAATGACTGCGCCAACCGTTCAAGCTGGTCGATCGCTGCCCGTCGTTGCTCCTGCAGCCGGCCGTAGCTGGCGAGCAGATCGCCGCGTGTGTTCACGGTCTGCATCCGCTGCGTCGGCTCGATGTCGTCAAGCCACCTGTCAAGGTCGAATTCCGTTGCTTGCGTCGAGTCGGTGTGTGTCGTCATAGTATTGCTCCCTGCGTGTTCGATCGTTGGTAGGTGTCGTGCTCGGCCGCGGGCGCGCTTGTGAGTGCTGCGCCCGCTGCCGGTGATTCATCGGCGTTCAATGTCAGCCAACTTGTCGCGCTATTGTTCGGTTCGTCAGAACCGATGTCGGCTCGGCTTGCGGATAGTAGATGTTCTGATAGATCGTGAAGCCGCCCTCAGATGCCCTGTGGCTTGTCTCCGTGAACTGCGGTGGGTAGTAGCCGACCGGGCCACCATCCGCATAGCGCGGCATACGATCGTGCAGGGCTCGACGTAGCGCGAAGACACCGGCCTGACCGCCGAGCTGTACCACGTCCGACGCTGTAAGCACGTGCTCGCCAGGTGCGAGCATGGCGTAAACGGAGTCGATGCCTTTTGGCCCTGGACCGTCGACCGCGCCACCTTCAGCGAAGGCAATATTCTTGCCGCCCGGTATAGCCATTTGATCGTGCGCGCTGACAGTGATCGTCGCCCGCTGCTGATTGATCCAGTTCACGAGCCCGCCTGCGGAGTTGATCGCCGCCTGTGTGTTCGCGTCGACATGCATCGTCAGCCGCTTGCCGTCCCATGACGCGCCCAGCGAGGTCATGATCTGATCGATACTCAACTTGCCGTCGAGGAATTCGCGTTTCAGGTTGTCAGACGCATCCTTGCCGAACTTCGCCGTGATCGCCGGTATCAGCGTCGAGAGCATTTCCATGCCACTGATCAGCGTTGCCGAACTGGATGAGGTTGCCCTATCCATCAGGTCGCTAAACTCGGTCATCTTGTCGTCTGTGCTGCTCACCAATTCGGCAACGAGCCCAGCCCCGCCAACACCCATATCTAGCAGAGCGGAGAGTGTGCCTGATGACACTTTGCCGCTGAGCAAAATCATGTTGTCGCGCCACTTCTCTTGTGCGGTGATCTGCTCACTGAGCCGAGCCATGTACTCGCTTAGGCTCTCGGTGGCATCTGCTGCGAAGCCTGCCACTGCGCCGCCCGCGCGGCCGGCTGCCGCCTCCGTCGCTGCTGCCAGACGCTCCGAGGCTGCCTCGATTCGTGCCGACGCCGCCTCTTGCATCGCAGCCGCCGCAGCGGATGCCGCCTCATACTCGGCCTGAGCAACGGATGCCGCCTGAGTTGTGCTCGTCGCATTCGCCTGCGCGGCCGTGTTCGTCGCCGTCGCTACCGCCGCCGTCGTCTCCGCCGTCGTCTTCCGGTTCAACATCTCCGCCTCATATGCGACCGCATCAGCCAAAGCTTGACTGAGCTGCTGCTTACGGACCGGGTCAGTCTCCGCCGCCAGCGTGCGTTCGATCGCCTGCCGTTGCCGCTGCGCCGATACCCACCTGAAGGTGGATTCGTCCAGATCATCCGACGCCTTCTTATAGGCGTCAGCGGCATCGTTCGCGGCCTTTTCCGCCGCGTCCGCAGCGTCCTTAGCCGACTTGGCTTTGACCTGTGCAGCCTTCTCGTGATCGCTAGCGGCTTTCTTGTCAGCGTCAGCCGACTTTTTCACTGCCGCCGACTCGGCCTTAGCGGCTTTCACCGCGGCCGACTCGCCGCTGTCACCGCCGCCGCCACCGCCGCCCGTCGCCTTTTTCTTCTGCGGTGCGAGGTCGATGAACGACGCCGCCGCCTTCGATGCCAAGCTGATGAGATCCTTCAGCGCGGCATCCGCCTGCGTCGTGTCAATGGTCACGGGTCCGTCGATAGCGTTCACGGCGTCCCCGGCCGCGCGCGCCTTACGCTGCACGTCGTCTAGGCTGCTCGAAAATGATTTCGCCTGCGTGTTGATCGCATCCAGTGCACGCTGTGACGCGCTGCCCCGATCCAGGATGCCCGTTTCGGCCTCTGATGCAGACCGCTGAGCCAGCAGCAACAGCTTTTTCAGTTCGTCCGCTTCCTTGATCGACCTTTTCAGCCCGGCAGTGATCGAATCAAACGCGGCACCACCGTGCAGAATCCCGTCGACCACCGCATCTGTCGCGATGCCGAGAGACTCCATTTCTTTCAGCGCACCCGATGAATCTAGAGCGTCCACGATCGTCCGCGCCGTGGCTTCAGTGATCGCGCCGGTGTTTTGATCGAGCGTGGCCGATAGTGTGGCGACCGCCTGCTCTTGCGCGTCCGTTGCTGCTGTCCAAGACGAGAGCGCCGCCGTGACTAGCGCAATGCCGCCCGCCACCGCAAGACCGACCGGCCCGCCGAACGCGCCCAGCAACGCTGAGCCGGCCGACCTCGCCGCCGATGTCGTCACGCCCAGCGCCGCCGTCACACCTGGCAACGCCGCCCCGGCCACGACCGCCTCTTGCCGCAAGGCGGTGAACTGCCAGGCCATATGCTTCAGGTCAAACGCTGCGTCACGGTAGGCAGTAGTTTTTTGGATCGCTGAGAACAGAACAAGCGCACCAATCGCGCCCTGGATCGGCGCGGGCAATGCGTTGAATACGTTCAGCAGACCCGTCAGCACGTCGAGGACCGGAACGCCAGCCAGCACGGCCTGCGAGAGTAGCTGCACGAGTGGTGTAGCCGCCCTAAACGCGGCCTCGCTCGCCGTGCTCAGGAGATCGAGTGCGTGCCCGATTCCGTCCACGATGTTCTGCACGCCGCCCGTGGAGATCTGCGCGGCGATCTCGTCCAGGATGCGCGGTATCAGCATCAGCGGCTGCATGGCGGGGTCCCAGTCGACGCCCTTCAATGCCGCAGTGGTGGCGTTGAACACGCTCGTGAGCGAGCGCATGATCTCTTTACCGACGTCCTGCAGCGGTGCAGCCAGTTCCTGCGCGGTGCGTCGACTTGCCGAAGCCGTCTTGTCTTGCCAACGGGCGTAACTGTCGCCCATGTTGGCGAGCATCCCGCCGAACTTTTCTTCCATGCCCGCCGTGATGATCGTGATCGCTCGATCGGCGTCGTACAGGCCTGCCGTGACATCCTTCTGCACGGCGCTAACGGACTTGCCCGCTTCGTCCGCGAGCATCTGCCAAACCGGGATACCGGCCAGCGCCAGCGAGTTGAGCTGCAGCGCGTCAGCCTGGCCCTTCGTCGCCATTTTCGAGATCGCATCAGAGACTTGCTCAAGCTTCGCGCCGTCGCCGCCCATCGCCGCGACCGCAGCCGAATAGGCGTGCATGACAGGGATGATCTTTTGAACATCCATGCCCGCCGCGACGAACGTCTTGTATTGCTCAGTGAGTACTGGGAACTGAAACGGTGTTTCGACCGCTAGCCCGTACACGTCATCGAGTGCAGCCTTAGCCGCCTTCGCATCCCCGAGCATCGTCGTCAGGGCGATCTGGTTTTGCTCCGCGAAACTGTTCGCGTCGATCCCCTGATTCAGGAATGCCGCGAACAGACCGCCCGCCGCTAGCACCACCGCAGCGATAGCGAGCTTCGTCTTAGCGCCCCACCGGGTGAACGTCTGCTCACTCGACTTCGTGGCACGCTCGGACTGAGCCATAGCCCGCTCAATGTCACTGCCCGCCGTACCCGCCGCGCTGCCAAGCTTGTTCGTCGCATCCGCGCTGCGGGCAATGTTCGCGACGTACGCCGCTACTTCAGCCTTTAGTGTGACTTTGACTGTTCTGTTGTCGCTCATGTCGTCCCTTCTGGAACGCAAAAGGCCGGGCTCTCGATGAGAGCCCGGCCTAGCTGTGGTGGGTTGTTACGCGGCGTTCGTCTTGCCGAGCGGATCGCCCCAGGCGAGCACTGTCGCCGGGTCGGTGTCCTCGATCCTTGCCTGAAGCGTTTGCGAGACGATCGCGGCGGCATGGAACCCGTGCCCGTGGTCGTCAATGTTGGTACGAGCCCAGCGCCGCAACGCGCCGGCCCAGTTCTCGGCCTGCTGCAGACGATAAGCGCCGTTGCGGCCCTCCAGCAGCAACGCGGCTGTCGGGTCGTCCACGATCTGCATGAAACGCGCCAACACCAGATTGGAGACAAGCTTTTCCTGATCGGGCTCTGACCACAGCAACGCTTCCAGCCCGCGCGGCGGCGTACCCTGCGCCGCCAGCCAGGACGGGGCGAACTCTTGGATCGCGAGCACCTTCTCAAGGTCGGATTGTGCGACGATCTGCACCAGGTTACGGCCCGATTCCAACAGACCTCGCGCCTGCTCCCATTTCTGGTTTGCACGGGTCATAGACTCGATGTCGGTTCCCATCCGCGGCGTGGCCGCATCGGATGCCGCGGCGATGGTCGAGAACGCCTGCTGAGCCGTTGTCAGGTACTCGCCCGCCATTGTGGCTACCGTCGATTTCAGGTCTGCGGTTTCCGCGGCGATCTTCGCCGTGCGGCCGTCGCGACTCAGCGTCTGATCAGCGGCAATGGCCGGCGCGATCTCCAGCAGCTTCCGCGGTGCGATCTGCGCCGTCGTCCGCAACGCGTCCACCGCCTCAATCATCCGCGCGGCCGTTCCGGCCTGAGCCGATGGAACGGTAAACGTGCGCTTGGCCTGCAGTTCGCGAGCCAGCGGTGTCGTCACGTGCCAGCTATTGCGGTCGGCCACGTTCAGAATGGCGTCGACTAGCGGGCGGTCGTTCGAGGCGAGCGCGTTGACGTATAGTGTTCGCGCTTCGAACCCGGAACGGATGCGGGAAGCTCGCTCCCAGGCGTCGCGCCGGCTGATGTCGGCCGCTGCGTTCGTGAAGTCAGTCATAAGTGTTTCCTCTGTTCGGGCGCTGTGATGCACCGTGGCCGTGTGGCCGTGATTTTTGGCGCGGTGAAGGCATCGACCGCGTGGCGGTCATCCGGTCTTCCCCGGTTCAAGCGGCTACGGCCGACTTGGCACGTACTGCTCGGTGGTATTGCTCAAGCTCGTGGCGGCTGATCTGCCAACGGCCGGAATCATCCTTGACGGCTTCCAGTCGTTCGCGCTCGATCGCCTTCCGCACGGCCCGCTCGGTGATCCCGAGTAGCCGCGCCGCCTCAGCCGTGCCCAGCAGAGTATCCCTCCAGTCTGCCCCGTGTTCCGGCGATTTCTCCACTTTGGTTCCGGTTCCGGTACTGGCCCAGGCCATTGCCGCGAGCTGCACCGCCTCCAACGCGGCGGAAATACCAGGGTTTGCACCGCGTGCCCGAATTCTGACCTCGCTGATATTCGAGTACCGCTCCAGAAACGCACACACCACGCCAGGCAGCACGACGACGCTGGCACCGTGGGCATAGAACGCGGTCGCGTTCGAGTACTGCCCGCCGCTCACGTCTGCCCACACACGGCATGCGCCGCCTGCGTCGACTCGACCGGCCCGGCGTCGATCGGCCACCCGCAGCCGTCGCATACGCTCGCCCACACATCCCACGTCAGCGGCCACGACCGGCCCCGCCCGGCATCGATAGCGCGCGGCTCCGCGCCGTCGATATCGACCAACCCTGCCGCGACGACGGCAACGATTCGAGGCATCGCCCGGTCGGCATCCGCCGCGATATGCTCAACCCGCTGCTTTTCGCTGCCGACCATTTTCGCCACGACCGCAGCCGCCGCCGATGTCGCCGGATACGAGAAAGCCGGCGGTGGGCTCAGCACCGGGGCGATCAAGACGAACCCGCCGTTTCGCCGCTGCAGCTTGAAACCCACCGTGTAGAGCTGCGCCACGTATCGCGCTACGTCGAGACGTTCACGCGGTGTCAGTGCCGCAGCCTCAGCCTCCTGCCGTTGCCGAATCCGGCCGGTCAGGTCACTCACGTTGCCTGCGTCAAGCTCGCTCATCTCGTATCCCTTCGTAGTTGTCCAATACGCCGCGGCGCACGAGCAGATCAATCCACTCGCGATCCCCGCGGCGGGCGTCGAACTCTTCGACGCTCACGCCGTGCCGCCTGCACCACTTCTGCTTGGGCGTCTCCTTGACGACCCGCCGCACGCCGTGCCGACGCCCACTGTGCGGCGCGTGCACTATCTGCCGCGCCGCTGGCGTCACGTGTTGCCGTGCTGGCCCCCATGCCTCGGAGGACAGCCACGATGTCGCGATACGGATCTGGCTTACGTCACGGCCCGCTGTCTCCGCTGCGTACCGGCGCGCCCCGTCCAGGAGGTCATCGTGTGATGCGATCCGGCGAGCCCGCCGATACGATGCGACCGCCCTGAAACGATCTTTGTGCCGCGGATAAGCGGCCCAAAACTCGGCAAATTCATCCACGTCGACAGCGCCGATATCAAGCGTTGCATCCGTCATGCCGCCTTCTCCGATTCTGCGAACACCGGGCGGCGCGACTCCCGAGCCATACGCATCTCAACCCAATGGCCGTGGCGCTGCCGAGCGTTCCCGCATGCCCTGCACGGCTGCTCGGTGCCTTGCGGGTGGGAGCGGCAGAACGGTGAAGGAGGCATCTCGTCATCTGGCTCGCGAGGTTGTGGTGTTGCACCCTCATTGCCCTGCGCTCCCCCGGTCTCACCCTCGCGCTCTCCCTCACCTCCCACGTACTCCCCTTCCCCCTCTTCCCTCTCTCCCTCTCCCCTCCCTTCCCCCACGAGTTGCTCGCGAGGGCTCGCGAGATCCTCGCGAGTGTCGTCGTTCGGCGGTGCTGGGATGTTGGATTTGCTCGGGCGATCCACCTTCTGATGCCGCGCCCAGTTGACGATTTGCAGGTAGGTTCGTGGCCCAACGGTGTAGAACTTGATCTGTCCGCCCTCGGCCAGGGTCAACAAGTATTCGTCCACAACACCTGTCGTTACGTCGTCATCGAGCGGCCACACGGACGCCTTCACCAGTGCCGCGTTCGCATTGGCGCGGCCGTAGTCGTCCGCGTAGCAGAACAGCCCCGCGAAGGTCAGACGAACCGGGACCGGCAGCGCCGCGACATCCTCACTGGAGAAGAACTCCGGCTTGAGTGTTCTAATCCGCCGCACGAGCCGCCACCCCCTGCAGCACCATCGCGACAACAGTCGGCAGATCCTCGATCGACGCACGGTAGCACTCGCTGTACCCGCGGCCACTCGGCAGGATCTCGATGCTGTCCGCGGCCGTCACGAATGCCCGCTCGAACCGTCGACGTATCCGCGTCAACGCACGCCGCTCATCGGCAGTTGTACGCTGCTCGATCAGCATCACGACGATCGCGCCCGTCGCTGCAAATCGTCGCACCCGTGCCAGATGCCCGGCAACGCCGATCTTCACCACTCCCACGGCCGGCCAATAAACCATGTACAGTGTCAGGTTTTCAGTTTTCGTCATTCGATTACTTGAACCCCTCTCACGTCACTGCTAGCCGCCTGCGCTTCGAACACGCGTTCTTCCCTAGTGCGACGCGCCGCAGCCTGTCTTATCGCGTCAGACGGCCGCTGAGCGCCGCTGAGAGTGACATCGTGCCCGTTCGGCACCGGCTCCCGCGACTTCACGTCAGCAACACGGCCCCGCTCGCGGCCGTTCCATGCCCGCAGCGCCTCACGCTTGATGCGGAACAACCCGCCCTGCCGATCGGCATGCAAACGCCCCGCCTCGATCGCCGCGAGGATGCTGTACGGGTGCAGGCCGTAGAGCCGTGCCGCCTGCCGTGATGTGTACACGCCCCGATCCTCGGCCGTGTCTCGCAGCGCCTCCGCCATGATGCCCGCCAGGGTTGCGATCATCCCCGGCGCGACCGCGGCTTGCCCCGCCTCCACTGCGTGCAAGTACCCCGTGGTGACCCTCGCACGGTGCGCGGCCTCATCGACATCGAGCCCGCTCAACAATCGGAGCACTCTCAGTGCTGGCCCTGCACCGCTCGTACCGGTGCCATGTTCGACTAACGTCGTCATAATTTGCCCTTCGTTTTCGTGAATTGTGATGAACGCGACGCCGCCCCCGCGACACCGCGTCCGTCCTCGGATGCCACCGGCTCGGATCGTTGCCCCGTCATGCGCCCGGCGCTATCGACGTTGTGCGCGCCGTATCCCCCGTGTCATCGAGATACGTCAGCGTCCAGCCGTCGCCCGCAGCCCGCCGCTGCCGCCGCCGCTTCGAAACAAACCCGGCAATCGTGCGGCGGATCTCTTCAGGCGAGAAGGTCACACCGTCGACCATCACCCCGCCCGCGGCGATCAGCCGCGGGCGTCGCCGGTCATTCAACGGCCGCGTGCCGCGCCGAGTCGAGTCGAGTCCGCTGGTCGCGTTCATACGCTCACCACCCTCTTCAGCAGGTCCCAGGGGTCGACCTCGAACGCGACGGCGATACGTACTAACTCCGGAACGGTGTAGTTCCGCTTACGGCGACCGTGCCAGAGCCTGGATGCCCCGTGTTGCGACACGTCGAGGATCTTCGCAAGGTCGCTGATGGTGCAGCCGTTGGACTCCAGTTCGCCACGCACGAATGCTGTGATGCGTTCTGACGTTGACAGGCTCCGCGTTTGCCGTAGCAACGTCGGGCGCATGGGCATAGCGCTCATGAGGACACCTCCGGGTGACGGCGATACTGTTCCAGATCGAACGCGCGTGCCGCGGCCTCGAATTGATCGAATATGGCCCGGATGTCGGCAAGCTCCGTATCGAGTTCGGATGGATCAATCGTCCAAATGTCGATGTCGAACTCGAACGCCGTCTCGCCGGTGTCTTCGTTGTGCGCGATGTCGAACTCGATCAACGATTCACCGGATCTCACCGTGATGAACGGCCCCACGTGCGACCTGAGGTCGACGCCGCTTTCAGTCGGTCGATGCCCGTTACAGAACGTGAACGCTTTGCACGGGTCAAGCTCGCTTGCGGCTGGTATGAGATTCACGATCAGTTCATCCTTCTAATCGGTGTTTCGGTTGCCGCTGACAGCCGAGCGATCAGTGCCGACAACTCCCGCACAAGCGCCCTCGCGTCGTCAAGCGCCAGGGTCAGCACGTTCTCAAGATCCGTGCCGCACCCCGGAATGTTCAGCGCGACCCCGAAGCCTTCGCCCCCGTACTCTTGCGGGATGAACTCAAGCTGTGCGAACGCCGCCCGGTCGCCGGTCATGCTCCAGCCTGTGCGCGGCCCCTCCAGATAGACGAAGCCTTCGTCACATCCCTCCATCTGTTCCCAGCTCTGCACAGTCTCGCGAATCGAATTCGTAACAGTCATCAGTTCGTTCCTTCGTGTAATGCGGGGCACACCCGCTTGTCAGTTTGAACGGGCATCGCCCGCTGAATAGATGGTCTTTCCATGCCGCCTCACTGCTGCGGTTTTCCTCCCCGATCCGCCGTCCTCACAACGTCGCCCCGTGCACCTGCACGTTTCGTTGCGGTGTGGGGCTGCGCCTGCCTTACGGCAAGGTGCGAACGCCGCCCCGTATCTCGGAATCGAGAATTATCACTGTGGAGTTGCACTGCTTCTCAGGTGAATCGTGGGGGCTTATTAGGTGCCCTATCTGCCTGATTGTGTGGGTGCGGCTGCGCCGCGGGCGGCTACTCGACTTCGGCCGTTCTCAGTGCCGACACGCCGGGGGCCACATCGCCGCCCGCCGCGCTCGTGGCCGGCTCACATGATCCGCACGAGACGCCCGCCTTGAACTCGGCCAGCTCGATCTGACTCAGTCCCTCGCTGGCAAACCAACCCGAACCAAGCGATGCCGCGATGCTCTCCGCCTGCTCGCCACTCGCCGCGAGCCCGGCCACATGCCCGCAAGCCGACTTCATAACCGCGAAACACGGGACCACGCACCCGCGGGCATCGCCGGTCACGTGAACGCCGCCGTAGTTGTCATGTTCGCCGCCACGAACGCCTCGACGGCTTCACTGGGGTAGCGGACGAGCTTGCCGAGCTTGGTAAAGGCCGGGCCACGGTTTTCGTAGCGCCAGTGGGCCAGCGTCGTGAGCGGCACTCCCAAGTGTGCTGAAACCTGCATCGGCGTGTTGAGTGCCTGAAGCTGCTGGGCTGACGTTTTGACTGGTGATTCTTTTTGTCGTGTTGACATTGGCAAATCCTCTCTGTGTCTTGACAACACTATACACATGAATTGTGTCCTTGCGGCATTTTCACGGTATTGTTTGTGTCATGAGTGATGCAGAGCGAACAACGTGGATCGGCCAAAGGGTGAAAAAATACCGAGGCCGTGCGATGAGCGCGGAAGACCTAGCGGCGAAGATCGGCAACCCGAAGATCACGCGATCGGTAATCGCCAATATCGAGAGCGGTCGGAAACGGGACCCGTCGACATCTGAGCTGATCGAGATCGCCCACGCGCTTGATATCCCATTAGTCGCACTTCTGGTCGACCTGCACAACCCCGACGAACCTCTAGATTTGCCAGCGTTGGGTGCACCACTAGCAACCACACCGGCTCGCCACCTACTGCTCAGCACCCTTAGCACAAACCGCCGCCCCGATTTGATGGATAACCCGGCCTCACAAGACGCACGCCTGATCGTGCAGACGTTAGCTCGTATCGAAGAACTCGAATCCCGTCTCAGCGACTTTCAATCCGGCATTTATGCACTGACCCAAAAACGACGCCTAAGAGGCGAAGAGTTCGGCACGGACGACAGCGAAGCCCTCGACAGGGAGCGCGATGGTGCCGCCATGACCGAGCAGGATCGTGACGCCGCCATGCGCACGCTTCAGGCGCTCGGCGTGCACTCGGACGTGATTCAATTCTGGCGTGACCGTGGCTAGGGCATGGATCACAGACCGGTGGTCGAGATCCGAGACGGACTCGACCACGGGCGCGAAGACGACCGTGCAGACAGCCCAGCATGGCAAAGGCTCACGCTGGCGCGTCGACTGGTACGAGATGCAGATCGACGGCAGCAAGAAGCTACGCTCACGATCGCTTCGAACGAAGTCGCTCGCTGAAGACTTCCTCGCGAAGACTGAAAACGACATCCGTTCGGGCTCATATCGCTCCATCGAGCACGGCCGAAAGACTGTTGCCGCCGTGGCGGAGCAGTGGCTGAACTCGAAGAAGCGCGTGAAGGACTCAACCCGGTTCACCTACGAGCGTGATCTACGCATGTGGGTAAACCCGAAGTTCGGAGCCCAGCGGATCGGCTCTATCGAGACGCACGAGATAGAGCAATGGATTACCGAGTTGCAGCAAGGCACCGCGCCGCGTGCTTACCTGATCGACTACGCCGCCGATGTCGAGCGGGGCAAGTTGAGCCCGGCCAGTATTGCCCGGCTGCACACCGTTCTAAGTTCGGTGCTCGGCTACGCGGTGCGTAACGGGTGGCTCGCGGTCAATCCGGCTCGCGGTGTCGAGCTACCGACTGTGAGCAAGGCCGGGCACGTGTATCTGACGTATGGGGAAGTCGAGTCGCTAGCGGATGCCGCCCTGATCGTCGGTGGCGAATCCAACCGGGCGTTGATCCACCTGCTCGCCTATTCGGGTCTGCGAATCAACGAAGCGCTTGCCCTGACGATCGATCAGCTCAACCTGCCCGCGAAGCGCGCGACGATCCGGCAAGGGTTCACGCTCGGCAACGACGGTAAACGCAAGCTCGATACCCCGAAAGGGCACAAGTCGCGCGTGGTCCCTATTCAGCCGTTCATTGTTGACGAACTCGCGGACCTAACAGAGGGTCGCCCGGCGTCGAGCTTCGTCTTTCAGTCGAGCACGGGCGGTGCCATTCACGATCACAACTGGCGTGCCCGCGAGTGGCGAAAGGCCGTCCTCGGTTGCGGGCTCGATGGTATCGGGCTGACGCCGCACAAGCTCCGTCACACGGCCGCGAGTATGGCGATATCGGCCGGTGCTGATGTGAAGCTCGTGCAGCAGATGCTGGGACATAAGGACGCCTCGGAGACACTGAACACTTATGGCCACCTGTGGCCTGATCGGCTCGATGAGGTAGCGAACAAGGTGGAGAAGGCTCGCCGCAAGGCGCTGAAGAAGCTGCGCGCTCCGAAGTCATCATGACTAAATCATGACTGCGAAGCTTTGACGCCCGGTCACATGCTCCGCGTTCCCAGTGTTCGCAAGGCATCCAGAGCCGGCCACGGGACTCGAACCCGTAACCCCCACTTTACAAGAGTGGTGCGCTACCAATTGCGCCAGGCCGGCAGATCAGGCGTGCGGCCGTCACGTCAGACAATCTTAGGGGTTCGCGCGCCCCGGCGCAGGCACCGCACGGCTGCACCGCCTGCGGCCGCACGCAACTACGGTGTGGCCGTCGGCGTGGGAGTCGCCGTCGACGTCGGCACCGGCGTCGACGTGGAGTACGTCTGGCTCTGCGCCTGCACGACGAAGGCGCGGAACTCATCCGGATCGGTCAGCGAGCCGGAGTACTGCTTGCCGTTCACGAGCACGAGCGGTGTTCCCGTCAGCTGCTTCACGGTGGAGTTGGCGATCGGGCCGGACAACGCCCGGTTCAACGCGTCCTGCGCCCAATTGTCAAACCGGCCGTCGTCCATACAGGTCGAGATCGACGAATAGTGCGACACCCCGGCCTGCTGAACGAACGACTTGAGCTGCTCGTCTGTGAGCCCAGGGCCGCCCTCTGCCGGTTGATTCTTGAACAGCAGACTGTTGAAATCCCAGAACGAGTTCGGGCTGTAGTTTGCGATGCAAGCCGCCGCGTTCGTGGCCCGCAGCGAATACTTCGTTCCGGCGGAGTGGCTGGCCAGCAGCGGCACCGGATGAATCTCGACGGTCGCAGCCCCGCTGTCGACAAGCTTGCCGATCTGTTCGGAATTCGTCTTCTCGAACTCGCCGCAGAACGGGCACAGATAGTCGACATACGTCACGATGCTCACGGTGGACCCAGTCGGATCCGGCGTGTTTGCGATCGGCGAGGCGGTCGGCCCGAGCGCGGCCGTCGTCTGCACCTTCATGCCCTTGCCGATCAGGATGCCGTCGCTCGCCATATTCGCCGGCCCCGGCGCCGGCGGGTGGATGGAACTCACGATCACCACGGCCACGATCGCCAGAACTGCCACGATCGCGACGCCGATTCCGGCTTGCCAGAAGACGCGCCTGCGACGCTCCTTCTTCTTTTGTGCCTCACGCAAGACTCTGGCTTTGTCCCGTGCAGCTGCACGACGCGAGTTCTTGCTGGGCCGCGAATCGTTGGATCCGGCGTTGGTCATGGATTCTCACTTCGGGTGACGGGGAAAGTTATGCATCGCAATTCCATGCAAACGCACCAACGATAATAAGACGGATCTCTGGGAATTGGCCAGGCGGCACCTGGGCCCGCTCAGTGCGTCTGCTCCATCTGACGATTCTGCACAACCCCGGCGATGTCGTACTATGAAGTCGGTCGCTGTTGCCCTAGCAATGGCGACCACACCATCCATTCACTACGGATCGTCCGGCACGTACCTGCCGGTGAAGGAGTAATACCACCATGGCGTCAGTAACTTTTGACAAGGCAACCCGCCTCTACCCCGGCTCGACCCGCCCAGCCGTCGACCAGCTCGACCTGCAGGTCGCCGATGGCGAGTTCCTCGTTCTCGTTGGCCCATCCGGATGCGGCAAGTCCACATCGCTCCGCATGCTCGCCGGCCTCGAAGAGGTCAACGACGGCAACATTTTCATCGGCGAGCGCAACGTCACCGACGTTCCGCCGAAGGACCGCGACATCGCCATGGTCTTCCAGAACTATGCGCTTTACCCGCACATGACCGTCGCCGAGAACATGGGCTTCGCGTTGAAGATCGCGGGCGTCAAGAAGGAGGAGCGCGCCGCACGCGTGCTGGAGGCAGCCAAGCTTCTCGACCTCGAAGACTACCTCGCGCGCAAGCCGAAGGCGCTCTCCGGTGGTCAGCGTCAGCGCGTTGCGATGGGCCGCGCGATCGTGCGTAGCCCGCAGGTCTTCCTCATGGATGAGCCGCTGTCGAACCTCGACGCAAAGCTGCGCGTGCAGACGCGCACGCAGATCGCGTCCCTGACCCGCCGCCTCGGCGTCACCACCGTCTACGTGACACACGACCAGACAGAGGCTCTGACCATGGGCGACCGGATCGCTGTTCTCAAGGACGGCGTGCTGCAGCAGGTCGGAACCCCGCGCGACCTCTACGCGCAGCCTCAGAACGTTTTCGTGGCCGGCTTCATCGGCAGCCCTGCGATGAACCTCATCTCGGCAGATGTCGTCGACGGCGGAGTGCAGTTCGGCTCCGCCGTGGTGCCTGTCGAGCGCGACGTGCTCGCAAACGCCGGCAAGCAGGTCACGATCGGTGTTCGCCCGGAGGACGTCGTGGTCTCGCTGTCCGAGGGTGTCGGCCTCCGCGTGAACGTCGACCTGGTTGAGGAGCTCGGCGCAGACGGCTACCTGTACGGCCACTCCGAGATCGAGGGCAAGCGCACCGACTTCGTCGGCCGTGTCGACGGCCGTTCGCACCCGAACGCGGGCGACACCGTCTACATCAGCCCGAAGGCCGGCCACGTGCACATCTTCAACGCTGAGGGCGGCGAACGCCTCGGCGGCGCGGTCGTCGACTAACCGCATCGACCACCCATTCAGTAACGACGCTGCCGCGGCTCCCACAGGGGCCGCGGCAGCGTCGTCGTACGAGACGATAGATTCTTCACTATGGCTGGCTCCCTGAACATCACGGCGGCGACCGTGGATCCCGCACTCCTCGATCTGCCGTGGGACGTGCCGCTCGACGCCTGGCCGAACGACTACATCGCGATCCTGCCCAAGGGCATTTCCCGGCATCTGGTGCGATTCGCAAACCTCTCCGGCTATGTCATCGCGATCAAGGAGACGACCGGCGAGATGGCTCGCCGCGAATACGACATGCTGCGCACGCTGCAGCGCCTTGACATTCCGTGCGTCGAGCCGCTCGCCGTCATCACCAACCGAACGGATGACGACGGTGACGCTCTCAAACCCGTGCTCGTGACCCGACATCTCAAGTTCTCGCTCCCCTACCGCGCCCTCTACTCGCAGACTCTGCGCCCCGACACGGCAACCCGCCTCGTCGATGCACTCGCTGTTCTGTTGGTGCGTCTGCATGTCATCGGCTTCTTCTGGGGTGACGTGTCACTGTCGAACACGCTGTTCCGCCGTGACGCCGGCGCGTTCGCCGCCTATCTAGTGGATGCCGAAACCGGGCAACTCTACGACGGCGGGCTTTCAAACGGGCAGCGTGAGAACGATCTGGAGATCGCCCGTGTCAACATTGCGGGCGAACTGATGGACATCGAGGCGGGAGGGCGAGCGGACGAAGCCCTCGACCCCGTTGAGGTGGCTGGTGGGATCGTTGCCGCTTACCGCACGCTGTGGAAGGAGCTGACCAGCAGCGAGTCATTCTCGTCGTCGGAGCGCTGGCGGATCAGCAGGCGCGTGGAGCGCCTGAACGATCTCGGTTTCGACATCGAGGAACTGGCCATCAAAACGGACGAGACCGGCACGACCGTGCGCATCCAGCCGAAGGTTGTCGACGCCGGCCACCACCAACGCCGTCTGCTGCGCCTGACCGGATTGGATGCCGGTGAGAATCAGGCCCGGCGGCTGCTGAACGACCTCGACTCCTATGCTGCGACGCTCGGAAAGCAGGGGCTGGACGAAGAGGCGATGGCCCACGAATGGCTTCTGCGCGTGTTCGAACCGGTCGTGCGCGCCATTCCGGGCGATCTTCGGGGCAAACTGGAGCCGGCCGAGGTGTTTCACCAACTGCTGGAACACCGCTGGTTCATGTCACAGCACGAGGGCCGCGACGTGCCGCTGGCCGAGGCGCTGAGCTCTTACATCAATGATGTGCTGCGTCACCGTCGCGATGAGGCGACCGTGATCGCACCGGAGACAGAGGCCATTCTGCTGCCGGACGCCGTCGACTGGCGCGACTCGGTTTAGCGGCCGCTACTCGACCAGCGGACCTTTTCGCTGGTCGAGTAGCCCGCGAGCGCAGCGAGCGGGCGTATCGAGACCCGGCCGCTCCTCAACGGGCGGCGGCGCGCAGTTTGGAGATCTCGTAAAGGGTGACACTCGCGGCGATTCCGGCATTGAGCGACTCGGTCGTCGCACTGATCGGGATCGACACGATCGCGTCGCAGGTCTCGGTGACCAAACGCGAAAGGCCCTTGCCCTCGCTGCCGACGACAACGACGACCGGCCGATCGGCCAGCTCGAGCCCGGGCAGTGACACATCGCCTTCACCGTCGAGTCCGAGCACGAACATGCCCCGCTCCTTGAGCGACTTCAACGTCTGGGTGAGATTCGGTGCCATGGCGACGGGGGTTCGAGCCGCTGCGCCTGCCGAGGTTTTCCAGGCCGACGCCGTCAGCCCGACCGAGCGCCTCTGCGGCACGATCACACACTGGCCGCCGAACGCGGCGGTCGAACGGATGATCGCCCCCAGGTTGCGCGGGTCCGTGATGCCGTCCAGTGCGACGAACAGCGGTTTCTGGGCGCGACTGATGACCAGGTCGAGCACCTCGAGCGGATGCGCGTACTCATACGGTGGCACCTTCAACACCAGCCCCTGGTGCACCGAATCGTGCCCCGCGAGCCGATCGAGCTCCGGCCGCATCACCTCGAGGATCGGGATGCCGCGACCGGTCGCGATCGACAACACCTCCTTCACGCGATCGTCCATTTCGATGCGTGCGGCCAGGTAGAGCGTTGTCGCAGGGATCTTCGCCCGCAGGGCCTCAAGCACGGAATTGCGACCGGTGACCATCTCACTGTCGTCAACCTTTGCGCGCCCACGCGGCGCCCGCCCCTCTGTCGCTCGACCGCCGACACTGCGGCGGGCACTCTGGCCGCCTCGACCACCGCCCTGGCCGCCGCGGCCCGACTGCTCTCCACCACGCCCCAGCGCACCGTCACCGCGCCGGTTCGGCTTGCCTCGACCACCGGATGCCGTCTCGTAGCGTTCGCCGGCAGCCTTACGCTTTCCAGCGGGATGGTATGGCCGATCTTCCGCTTTCGGAGTCGGCTTCTTGCCCTCGAGCGCTTGACGGCCTTGACCACCAGAGCCGACCTGAGCGCCCTTCTTGGATTTGCGCACGGCGCCGGCGCGGGGCTTGCCCGAACTGTTCTTCACGATTCAATGCTCCAATGCGCACCCGTCGGGGTGTCTTCGATGGTGATGCCCGCCGCGGCGAATTCGTCACGGATACGATCTGCTGCAGCGAAATCCCGGGCGTCTCTGGCAGCTTGCCTGTCGGCCAGCAGCCTGCGGGCGAGTGCGTCCAGCGCGTCGAGTGCGGGGGCATCCGCAGTTCTTTGCCAGTGTTCCGCGCGCGGGTTGATACCGAGGATCTCGCTCATGGCGATGACCTGGCCTCGCACGGTGGCTGCCGCGGAAAGGTCCCCGCCGTCGAGCGCGGCATTGCCGGCCCGCACCGCCTCGTGCAACACGGCAAGCGCCTGCGGAACGGCGAGATCGTCGTCCATGGCCGTGGCGAACGCATCCGGAATCACCTCAGCGCCGCTGCCTGCGAAGCGGGTGTCTGCCAGGCGCCGTTCGACCCGCTCGAGATAGCCGGTGATCCGATCGAGCGCGGCCTCCGCCTCGGCCAGCGATCCGTCGTGGAAGTCGATCGTCGACCGATAGTGCGCCGCACCCAGGTAGTACCGCACGACGAGCGGATGCGCCTGGCCGAGCAGATCTGCCGCATATACGGAGTTGCCGAGCGACTTCGACATCTTCTGACCGTTGATGTTGACGAGCCCGTTGTGCACCCAATAGTTCGCGAATGAATCGCCGGCCGCAGTGGACTGGGCGAGCTCGTTCTCGTGATGCGGAAAGCGCAGGTCAAGCCCGCCGCCGTGGATGTCAAACTGCGCTCCGAGGTATTGCGCCGACATGGCGGAGCACTCGATGTGCCAGCCAGGGCGGCCGGGGCCCCACGGGCTCGCCCACGACGCGGATTCCGGTTCGTCGGCCTTGTGGCCCTTCCACAGGGCGAAGTCCCGCGGATCGCGCTTTGCACGCGGGTCGGCGTCTTCCGCAGCCTCCATCTTGTCGATGCTCTGATGCGTGAGCGCACCGTAGGCCGGCCAGCTGGCGACGTCGAAATAGACGTCACCGGAGGCATCCGCTGCCGGATAGGCGTGCCCGGCATCAATCAGCCGAGCGATCAGCGACTGCATCTGCGGGATGCTCGCGGTCGCGCGCGGCTCATAGGTCGGGGGCAGAATGCCGAGAGCGTTGTAGCCTGCCGTGAACTCGAGCTCGTAGCGGTAGGCGAGCGCCCACCACTGCTCGCTGCTGCCCGAAGTCTGCCCGGCGGCGGCGTTGACGAGGATTTTGTCATCGATGTCCGTGACATTGCGCACGAGCGTGACGTCGTAGCCGCGATAGTTCAGCCAGCGCCGCAACTGGTCGTAGACAAGGGCGGAGCGCAGGTGGCCGATATGCGGGGAGGACTGCACCGTCGGACCACAGACGTACATGCCCACCGCGCCATCCACAAGCGGGGTGAAATCACGCAGGGCCTGGGCCTTGGTGTCATACAGTCTCACGGTCACCGGTCTAGCCTATTCGGTCACCGCTGAGTGTTACGGCGGCCGCAACCGGCTGGCCGACGCCTTCGAGTTGACCCTGTCGTTGCCGCGTAGCGCGCGGGATAATCGCGGCATGACCAAACTGGTTCCGGCGCCCCGCGTGGCCGCTGGCCACTCCAGCGTCTTGGCCGACGGGCGCGCCGCCTTTGCGGAGCGCCGTTGGGAGGACGCTTATGCGGGGCTCAGCGCGGCAGACCTCGAGCAGCCGCTCGACTCCCGCGATCTCGCACTGCTCGGTGCCTCGGCCGCGTTGACTCGTCGCGACGAGGTCGCCTCCCAGCTTCAGGAGCGCGGGTATGCTGCATGCCTGGCGGAGAAGGATGAGTTGGGCGCGGCCCGCGCGGCCTTCTGGCACGGGTTCCGACTGGCGTCTTTGGGTGAAACCGGCCGAGCCAAGGCGTGGCTCGCCCGGTGCGAACGGCTCCTCGAAAATCATGACGAGTGCGCCGAGCGCGGCTATCTCATGCTTCCACGGATCCACGAACTGCTCCGTGTCGGCAACACGCAAGGTGCACATGCGGTCGCCCTGGCGGCGCTGGCGATCGGCGACCGCTTCGGCGAGCCGGACCTGTCGGCGTTGGCGCGCCAGCTCGGCGGTCGCGCGTTGATCGAATCCGGTGATGTGGCCGGCGGGATGCAACTGCTCGACGACGCGATGCTGATCGCGACAACCGAGCCTGTCAGCGAGCTCAGCAAGGGTTTGGTGTACTGCGCCGTCGTTGGCAGCTGCCAGCGCATCTTCGCTGTCGACCGGGCGCGCGAATGGTCCGCCGTGCTTGACGCGTGGTGCGCGGCTCAGGCGCAGCTCGGCATGTTCAGCGGCACCTGCCGAGTGCATCGCGCTGAACTGATGCGACTCGGTGGCGCCTGGTCGGACGCGCTCGACGAGGTTCTCCTGGTCGCCTCCGGCGCGACCGCCGACCAGCACGAGCGGTCCGCCGCCTACTACGAGCAGGCGGAGATCCACCGGTTGCGCGGCCATGTCGCAGAGGCGGAGTTGGCATATGAGCACGTGAGCGAGCTCGGCGGCGACCCGCAGCCCGGGCTGGCGCTGCTACGCCTCGAGCAAGGCCGACTGGACGTCGCGGTCGGCGCCATCCGCCGCGCTGTGGCGACCACCCGTTCAGCGCTCAGTAGAGCCCGCTTCTTACCCGCGTGTGTCGAGATCCTGCTGGCGGCCGATGAGCAAGCATCCGCTTCGCAGGCTGCACAGGATCTTGCCGAGATTGCCGATTGCTATGGCACGCCTGTGCTGCGCGCGCTGTCGGCACAGGCACGCGGATTCGTGGCGCTGGCTGCAGGCGAATCGGGCGATGCGCTGGTGCTGTTGCGCGAGGCTCTCGGCATCTGGCTGGAGTTGGCCGCACCGTATTCGGCGGCACGGGTGCGCGTCGGGCTGTCCGCAGCGTATGCGGCGCTCAGCGACATCGAGGGTGCACGGCTCGAGTTTGCGGCCGCGCGCGCCGTGTTCGCGGACCTCGCTGCCGGGCCCGACCTCCTGCATCTCGGCCCACCGGAACGGGGACGGGCGGCGGCAGGCCTCCTCCTGAGCTCGCGGGAACTGCAGGTGCTGCGCCTGGCCGCGACAGGGCGCACGAACAAGGAAATCGCGACGACGTTGGGGCTCAGTGCGAGAACCATCGATCGGCATGTCAGCAACATCCTGACCAAACTCTCGGTGCCGTCTCGCGCTGCGGCAACCTCCTACGCGTACGAGAACGGGCTGATCTACGGCTGATTGGGTAGAAATGCCCAGTGCCGCCGCGCTTTGGATGGCGGATTCCGCCGATGTGCCGGTGATGCTCTGCGGTTACGTTTCGTTTCATGAAACAGATACCGAACCTAAAAACCACGCCCGGCGGCTGGCACCGAACCGACGTCATCGTGATCGGCGGCGGCCAGGCCGGACTGTCAGTCTCGTACCATCTCACTCGGCTCGAAGTCGACCATCTCGTTCTCGACGCCGCCACGAACATCGGGGATGCCTGGCGCAATCGCTGGGACAGCTTGCGACTGTTCTCCCCTGCCGGCTACGACGGGCTTGACGGCATGCCGTTCCCCGCGCCCTCGGCGAAGCTCCCTGCAAAAGACGATATGGCGGACTATCTGCAGGCCTATGCCGCGCGATTCTCACTGCCCGTCGTGGGTGCGGCGCGCGTCGATGCGCTCTTTCGCGATGGTGACGATTTTGTCGCCACGTGTGGCGCCCGCGTGTTCGTCGCCCGCCAGGTCGTCGTTGCAATGTCGGACTTCCAGGTGCCGCGGATACCCGACTTCGCCGAGCGACTCGCTCCAGGCATCCGTCAACTGAATGCGGTTTCCTACCGCAATCCTGGGCAGCTTGCAGACGGTCCGGTACTGGTGGTGGGGGCAGGCAACTCGGGTGCCGAGATCGCCAAGGACCTCGCGGCGACGCATCCGGTTGTGCTTGCCGGGAACAGCACGGGAGAGTTTCCGTTCGCGGCGGACAGCCTGTTGCGGCGGCGCGTGATCGTTCCGTTGCTGTTCGGGCTGGTGTTTCCTCGGATCCTGTCCGTGCAGACCCCGATCGGGCGCCGCGCACGCCCGCGGCTCCTGACCCACGGCACGCCGCTCGTGCGATTGAAGTCGAGGGAGCTCGCCGCAGTCGGTGTGCGTCGCGTCGGCCGAATCATCGACGCGCGAGACGGTCTGCCGACGCTCGAGGACGGAACCGGCCTCGACGTGACAAACGTCATCTGGTGCACCGGCTTCTCGGCCGGCTTCTCATGGATCCAACTGCCGACCATCGGAGAAGACGGAGTGCCGCAGCACGATTGCGGCATCGCCACCGACGAACCCGGTCTCTACTTCGTCGGCCTGCACTTCCTGAGCTCCATGGCCTCTTCGATGGTGCACGGCGTCGGCCGAGATGCGCGGCGCATCGCCGGTGTCGCCGCCGAGCATGTCGGCGCGCTGCCGTCTCCCGCGGTGCTCGCGGATAACGGTGCTCACGGATAGCGTGCTCACGCAGCGGGGCGCACGGGCACGGCGCACGAAAACTAGGTGCTACCCCGGATGCTGCGGGCACTGCCACCTTCCTACGCTGGTGGCACAGCAGGGCCGGGACGGCAATGGCGAACTGCAACGAATGACATCCGAGGAAAGGGAGATCATGAGTCAACTGCGCGGAGAGTCGGCAGACGGCGAGGCGGTACGCGGCGACAGCACGACGGCCCGCGGAGTGGTCGGATTCAGCCAAAGCGGCCAGGGCGTGTCCGGGCACAGCGTCTCCAATGCGGGCACGCTGGGCGAGAGCCAGCACTTCGACGGCGTGTTCGGCATCGCACACGACGAGAATCGAGCAGGAATCTCCGGCCACAATGACGCCGCAAACGGCATGGCCGGCTTCTTCGACGGCCGCGTCGTCGTCGTGCGCGGGCCGCTCGTAGTGGACGGCGCAGACATCCTGGCTCGCATTGTGCAAATCGAACGGCATTTGAATGATCTGAGCCGTCACAGCGGGGGTCCGCCGTATCCGTGGCTCGGCTGAGCACGCCGGTCGCGCAGGAGGCGCAGTCGACTACACGCCGGTCGCGTCAGACGACGTTGCCTACCTCGCCAATGAGCGCCCGAGTGAGTTCCATTCTGCCGTGCACTCCCAGTTTGCCGTAGACCCGTCCGAGGTGGGTCTGCACGGTGCGGACGGAGATCCCGAGTTGCTGCGCGATCTGTGCGTCACTATGCCCGAGCGCCGCCCGTTCGGCGAGTTCCGATTCTCGAGCGGTCAGCGGACTGCGGAGTTGGTCGCGGATCAGCGCGCTGTTCAGACCAGGGCATCGCGCCACCAATCGGGTCAGCCGCTCGATCGCGAAGAGCTCCGCCCGCGCATCTTTACGCTTGCGCTGGGCTTGAACGGCGTGGGCCGCTGCTTCTGCGGCGTACCAGTACAGCCCGGCTTCGCCCAGTGATCGAGCAGCGCGCTCGAGGGCATCCGGATCGTCGGCACGGAGGGCGACGGCATGCGCGACGATCGCGCCCTGCTGTGCCCCCGGTTGACGACTGTAGCGGTCGATCACGCCCTCAACCGCGTCGTGATCGCCATAGCGCATGCGCGCATGCCAAGCTTCTTCTGCCCGCAGCCGTTGCCCGTTGGCCTCCGCCCAGGGGCAGACCTCGCGCAGCACGGCAATCGCGCGGTCGCACTGTCCGCTCGCGGCGAGGACACTGGCCCGAGCCAAGGCGACATCGACGGTGTACAGCTCAGCGAACGGCTCCGTCGTCAGCCAGTACAGCTCCCGGCGCGCGGTCGCGACTTCTCCGCATCCGACGAGGATCTGGATCAGCGTCGAGCGCACCCAGGGCAGCGTCGTCGGCGTCCATACACCGTGCCCGGCATGCGCCTCTTTCAGGTAGCGCAGGCCCAGGGTCAGGTCTCCTGCGAGTGCGCGGTTCCAGCCGTACAGCAAGGCGTATTGCGCGCGCACCCCGTCGTCACCGCCCTGCAGAGCGGTCAGGTAGCCCTGCGCCGTGAGATGAGCGGCCTCCTGAAGGTCGCCGAGCATCATGGCGTGCCTGCTGGCGTTGACCAGTAGCGCTGCGCCTGTGCCCTCTGGCAGTGCATCCGTGGAATGCTGCGTCAGTTCCATCATGCGATCGACAAGCTTCGAGACGCCGCGCTGGTCGTGCGCGTAGATCATCGCGGACACGGCAGTCAGACACGCGTGAGCTGTGATCGGGATCGGCAAGTCGATTTCTGCGAGCACAATCTGCGCCGCCGTGATCGCCTCGGCGACTCGCCCGCAGCGCCACAGTGCCGTCGAACGCACCACCGTCAGCTCAGGGTGCTCCCCGAACTGTGCAATCGCTTCGTCAAGCAGCGCCAGCGCGCCCAGTGGCCGTTGCGCCGGCATCGCGAGCAGAAATGCACGCGTTGCAGCAAGAGATCGCCGCTGCTCGAGATTCAACTCGTCGGCGGAGAGCTCGGCGAAGATCGCCTCCGACTCAACGACGCGATGCTGGTGGGTCAGCAGGTTCGCCAGCAACAGCTTCGCGGGGATGCCCCCTCCGGCAGCAACGCCCGCGACCAGAAAGTCTTCGGCGAGCGCAGGGTTGACCGCCTGCACGAGTTGCGCCAACGCCAGCCACTCGCCGACGGGTCGGTCTTCGTTCAGCTCAAGGCTCCAACGGCCCAGCGCAATGCGCTCGGCGTCACTCAGCGGATCGGCGCCGACCGCTGTCACCAGTGATTCGTACACCCTGCGCCGACGCAACGCGGTCATCGTGCCGAGCACGGCGGCTCGATACGGCGGATGCGCCAGCCGGAGCGTGACCTGCGACACACCCTCGCTTCGCACAAGACCGGCAGCCTCGGCGCGCTCCCACACGGCCGACGTGAGAACCCGTTCGGCCCATGACAACCGAAGCGAGTCCATCACCGCCACCAGCTCGGCCGCGAACTTCACTTCGTCCTCGGCACCGGCGAAGCGCTCCTGCAAGAGAGCGGTCAGATTGTCGGCGACCGGCAACGGGGCGCGCAACACCCAGACTCCCCTGCGGCGCACGACGACACGCTGGTCAAGGCCTGCTCCGAGGAGCTCTCGAATGTACAACGCGTTGCCCGCGCTCGCCTCGAACGTCGCTCGTGCCAAGCCACCGTCGACGAGCCCAGACAGCATCGATTGCAGAAGCGCGGCGGTCTCTTCCTCCGTGAATGCCTCGATCTCAACCGGGCGGATGCCGCCTGCGCGCCACAGCGCATCGATCGCGGCAGCCAGCGGTTCGTTACGGCGAGCAGCCAGAAGCACCGCAGTTCCCGCGGATGCCAGCTGGTGCACCAATCCCGCCGAAGCCGGATCGAGCAGGTGAGCATCGTCGACGACAAGCAGATCAGCGGTCTTCGCGGTCCGGCGGGCGGCATCCGCAATCGTCAGGAGGTCGAGCGGCGCGGCGGAGGATGGCGTCGGCCCTGACTGGCTAGGCGCTGACTGACCAGGCGCTGACTGGCCAGGCGCTGACTGGCCGGGCGCTGACTGACCAGGCGCTGGCTGGCCAGGCGCTGACTGGCCGGGCGCTGACGTACCACCCGGCCAGTGCACGCCCAGTGTCGCTGCGTCAAGCAACGGGAGGAATGCACCCAACGGCACACTCGTACCCAGTTCGCTGCCGGAGAGGACGATGGCCGTGCCGCCTGCCGTTGTCACGTCGCTGGCGATGTGGCGCAGGATGGAACTCTTCCCGACGCCAGGAGAGCCCCGCAGGATCACACCGAGGCCATCCGCGCGCAACGCGTGAATCTCGGACAGTACGGTGTCGCGCGCGAACAGACCGCGCCCAAGCTGGAGCGCGGCGGGGCGCGGGGGTGCATCCGGCATGCCTAAAAGGTAGTGCCTCAGAAACCTCTAAGAAAGAGGCAACGCAAAATCTTTGCGCCATGCTCGAACTGCTCGCGGCGTGCTCGCGCTGGCCAGGCCCGCCGGGCAGGCAACCGCTACTTTGCGGGGGCGCACGCGAGCGATCCCATGCTGACAGAGGTTCCCCTGCTGAAAGAGGATCCCACGTGTCGAGTAACGCGCGCCAATCAACCGGTGGTCGAGTAACGGCCGAGCACATCCGAGGCAGCACCGCATGCCGCTGCCTCGACTACGTAGGCGGCAGCGGATGCTGGCCCAATACGTATGGCACCCGGTCGTAGGCGTTGCCTAGCCTTCTCACAGGTGCACAATGCAGGGCGAACAGGAGGCACGCCGTGACTCAACTCAGCACTCGCGAACGCGATGTGCTTCGCCTTCTCGCGCGCGGTCTGACGAACGCGGCGATCGCCGCGATGCTGTTCTTGTCGGAGCGCACCGTCGATGCGCACATCCGATCGATCTTTGCGAAGCTCAACCTTCATGCTGACGCCGCCACGAACCGGCGGGTCCTGACCGCGATCGCCTGGTTCGGCGCCGATGCCGCTGCCGCTCCCGGCGGAGACGGAGCCGACGCTTTCACCGAGGCGTGACGTTCGGAACGGCGCAGACGGTTCGCGCTTGCACTGGCGGTTCGCGCTTGCACTGGCGGTTCGCGCATGCACGGACGATTCGGGCCTGCACAGACGGTTCGGGCCGACGCCCGGCAGCAGTCAACGTCCGCTGTGCAGCAGTGCCGTGGCGACGGCTGCGATGCCTTCGCCACGGCCGGTGAAGCCGAGGTCATCCGTCGTCGTCGCAGACAGCGAAACCGGTGCCCCGAGGATGCCCGTGAGCAACTCCTGCGCTTCAGCCCGTCGCGGCGACAGTCGTGGGCGGATGCCGATCACCTGCACAGACACATTGCCAATTCGAAAGCCGGCCGCTTCCACTCGACGCCGCGTCTCGCGCAGAAACACCTCGCCGTGTGCACCGTCGAACTGCGGGTCTGCCAGCCCGAAGACGCTACCGATGTCCCCGAGGGACGCCGCAGACAACAGCGCATCCGTAATCGCATGAGCCACCACATCGCCATCGCTGTGCCCAGCGAGACCCGGTTGACCCGGCCAATACAACCCGGCCAGCCAGAGCGGCGCCTGCGAGTCGAATGCGTGGGCGTCCGTCCCGACTCCGATGCGATCGCCACTCTGCCCAGCGGCGGCCCGTGCCGCGAGTTCCTGTTCGGCCTTACGGAGATCGGCTGCTGTCGTGATCTTGAACGCGAGCGGATCGCCGTCGATCACAGCGACCGGATGTCCGATCGCGGCGACGAGCGCTGCGTCGTCCGTTACATCGTCGATGGCTGCTGCGTAGGCCGCGTCCAGTTGCTCGCGGATGAACCCCTGCGGAGTCTGCACCGCGGCCAGCACGGAGCGATCGACTGTCTCCACGACCGTCCCGGCGGCGTCGACCCGCTTGATGGTGTCTGCGACGGAAAGCCCCGGCACCACACCCAAACCAGTGCGTTCGACCGCGTCGACCACACGATCGAACTGGCCACTCGGGGTGAGCGCGCGAGCTGCGTCATGCACCAGCACGATCCGGATGCCGTCGGCCACCGCCGCCAGCCCCGCCGCGACCGAGGATTGCCGGGTCGCACCGCCCGACACCACGGTGACCGGCACCCCGACCGCTCGTGCACCGATCATTTCGGCGTCGTGCATCCGGTCGGCGGGCACCACCACGATCAACTGTGCCGGGCGAGACATTCCGGCGACTGAATGCAAGGCCCGCTCCAGGACCGTGCGCCCTGCCAGCAAGGCGAATGCCTTCGGAACGTCGGCGCCCAGTCGCGTACCTGTACCCGCTGCAACCACGATCACGGCGACCGCCGACGCTCGCTCACTCATGGATTAGAGCGTAGCGCGGTGCCGTTGGTCGAGTAAGGAGCGCCCGCGACCGTATCGAGACCCCGTGAGCCGACCCGCGGAGGTCTCGATACGCCTGCTCACCCTTCGGCTCCGCTCAGGGACCGAAAGCTCGCGGGCTACTCGACCAGCGAGCACTCGGTGGTCGAGTAAGGAGCGCCAGCGACTGTATCGAGACCTGGCGAGCCGGTCTAAAGGGGGGTCTCGATACGCCTGCTCGCCCTTCGGCTCCGCTCAGGGACCGAAAGCTCGCGGGCTACTCGACCAGCGGGGTGCGCTGCGCTCGCGAGCTACGAGGCGAGCACCCCGTCGAGCACGGTCGAGGCTTGCTCCTCGTCGGTCTTCTCAGCGAGTGCAAGCTCGGAGATGAGGATCTGACGTGCCTTGCCGAGCATCCGTTTCTCGCCGGCGGAAAGTCCGCGATCTTGGTCGCGGCGCCACAGATCGCGCACGACCTCGGACACCTTGATCACGTCGCCAGACGCCAGCTTCTCCAGATTCGCCTTATAGCGGCGGGACCAATTGGTCGGCTCTTCCGTAAACGGTGTGCGCAACACCTCGAACACGTGGTCCAGGCCGTCGCGGCCGATCACATCGCGAACGCCGACGAGGTCGACGTTTTCGGCGGGAACTTCGATCGTCAAGTCGCCCTGCGTGACATTGAGCTTGAGGTACAGCTTCTCTTCGCCTTTGATGATTCGCTTCTTCACTTCGGTGATCGTGGCTGCACCATGATGCGGATAAACGACCGTTTCACCAACCTCGAAATGCATAAAGTGTCGTCCCTTCAGCGACCTCCAGAATACCACAGCGCCTCCGTGCTACCCTGTGCGCCGGCAGCCGGAGCGACGCCACGGTATACGCTAAACTCGAACAGCATTGCGCGTGACGAGCGGCCGGAGCGGCCTCGCCGCGCTGAAGACTCTGGAGGTCTTGTGAGAGCGCGAATCGCGGCATCCGTCGTTCTGGCCGTGGGGATTCTTCTCGGCACGGCGGGATGCAACTTCCTCGCACCGCAGGAGACGGCGAACATTACAGAGACCAGCGACGGCGTCAATGGCAGCGTCGGGTCCATCGACGTGCGCAACGCCACGGTCATCTCAGACAACGGCCGGACCGGCAACCTGGTGGTCACGCTGGTCAACAACGATTCGAAGAGCCACCGCGTGCTCATCCAGCACGGCACGACGAACAAGGTCGACACCTACGTGACCGTCGAACCGGGCCAGGTCAAAGACATCGGCTCAACGACGCACCCGCAAACCCAGTTGACCAACATCAACACCCGGCCAGGTGCGCTTCTGCCGCTCTACTTCCAGTACGGAACGCAGACCGGCGTGCAGCTGTTGGTTCCGGTCCTGACAAGCGCTCAGGCCGAGTACCAGCAGTACACCCCGACACCCAAGCCCAAGGTCGTCATCGCCGTGCCGAACGAGTCGACCACGCCGACTCCGGAGCCCACCGCGACATCGAACGGCTAAAAGCCGGAGCCAAATCCCGGCGCTGGCCCCTCAACCCGCGTCGACCCGCGTCGACTCGCGTCGACTCGCACAGACCGCGCTACTCCGACTCGAACCGATAGCCCAGCCCGCGCTACTCCGACTCGAACCGATAGCCCAGCCCGCGCACGGTCAGCAGCATGCGCGGCTGTGACGGGCTGTCTTCAATGCGCGAGCGGATGCGTTTGATGTGCACGTCCAGCGTTTTCGTGTCGCCGAAGTAGTCGCTTCCCCACACGCGGTCGATCAACTGCCCCCGCGTGAGAACGCGCCCGGAATTGCGCAGCAACAACTCGAGAAGCTCGAACTCCTTCAGTGGCATCGGGGTCTCGACTCCGCGCACGGCGACGGTGTGCCGGTCGACGTCCATCCGCACAGTACCGGCTTCGAGAACGGCGTCATCGTCACGTACCAACTCGATCCTGCGGCGCAGCACGGCTCGGATCCGCGCCAGTAATTCGGGCGTCGAGTACGGCTTCGTGAGATAGTCGTCTGCTCCAAGCTCCAGCCCGACGACGATGTCCAGTTCGGAGTCCTTCGCCGTCAGCATGATGATCGGCACGTTCGAGCGCAACCGCAGCTGCCGGCACACCTCGGTGCCCGGGATACCCGGCAGCATCAGGTCGAGCAGCACCAGTTCTGCGCCCGTCGCCTCGAACACGGACAAGGCTCTCTGGCCGTCCGCGACGACCTCGACTTCGTACCCCTCCCGTGCCAGAAGAAAAGCGAGCGGCTCGCTCAGTGCGGTCTCGTCTTCGACCAACAGGATGCGTGTCACAGCGTTTGTTCTCCTTGCATGTCGGCGACGGGGGTCGTCGCATCGGCCTCGGGAAGCCGGATGGTGAAGGTCGAGCCATGGCCCGGCTGCGACCAGACCCGCACGTCTCCCCCGTGGTTCTGGATCGCGTGCTTGACGATCGCCAAGCCGATGCCGGTGCCGCCGGTTTCACGCGACCGGGCTTGATCCACCCGGTAGAACCGCTCGAAGACCCGGTCGACGTCGCTTGACGGGATGCCGTCGCCCTGGTCCGTCACCGAGACCTCGACCACCCCGTCTGCCCGGCGCACGCCAATGCCGACTCTGGATCGATCCGGAGAGTATCGGATGGCGTTCGAGATCAGGTTGTGCACCGCAGCCACGAGCAGCGCCTCGTTGCCGAACACTTCGACGTCGCTCGACTTGCCGGTCGCCAGTTCGATCCCGTGCGCCATCGCACTCACCCTGTTCTGATCGACAGCGGATGCGACGACCTCCGCAATCGAGACCCGCCGCGAGTTCGCGACCGCATCCGTCGCCTGCAGCCGGGAGAGTTCGATGATGTCCTCGGTGATGCGTGCCAGGCGAGCCGATTCCGCAGCCAGCAGCTCTGCGAACCGCCGCACGGCTTGCGGGTCGTCCGCCGCTACGGTGAGCGCATCGGTGAGCAGTCCGACGGCCGCGATCGGCGTCTTCAGTTCATGGCTGACGTTGGCGACGAAGTCGCGGCGCACCGCCTCGACGCGGTAGGTCTCCGTACGGTCCTCGGCCAGCAGCAGCACGTAGCGTGAACCCAGTCGGGCCACACGCACGCGCAGATAAATGCTTGCGTCGCCGAACGGTCCACGGGTCAGCGTGATCTCCGCGGTCACCGGGTCACCCGTGCGGCGCACAGACTCCACCAGCTGGATCAGCTCCGGGTGGCTCATCGTGCCGTTCCACACGATGCCGAGGGCGAGCGCCGCCTGCGAGGTCTTCATGATGTTGTTCGACGGGTCGAGCACGACCCCTGCCGTGTCCATCGCGTCGAGCATTGCGTCGACGCCGTCCGGCACAGTCGGACTGACGACACCGGCCGCGCGTTCACCGTGCCCGGCTGCGATGTGAAGCAGCGCCACGAACCCGGCACCGACGACAAGACCCAGTGCCAGAGACAGCAGCACCAACGCGGTGGAGTCCATGGGTCAAGCGTACTGAAATGGCGGTGGTCATCCTGTGCGTATGCCGACTGCCTGGGCCGACTTCAGCGAGTGTTCAGCCGCATGGCACCATCCGTTAACCTTGGCTGACAACTATGGCCGAAGGATCGAGCCGATCCGTCGCACGCGCGCGCCAGTAAGGAAGGGCCACAGACCATATGCGTGAAGTTTTCCAGCAGGAGTTGCGCGAGGTTCAGGACCGCCTCGTCGAGATCGCAGAACTCGTCACCTCCGCCATCACGAATGCCACTCGGGCGTTCAACGAATCCGATGTCTCGCTCGCCGAACAGGTGATCGCTGACGACAACAAGATCGACGAGTTGACCGTTGTGCTCGATGAGCTGTCCATCCAGATTCTCGCCCGGCAGCAGCCGGTGGCCCGCGACCTGCGAATCGTGGTCAGCGCCCTGCGGATCAGCGCATCCCTCGAGCGGATGGGCGACATGGCCGAGCACATCGCCCAGCTGGCCCGTTACCGGTTCCCGGACAAGGTTGTTCCGAAGTCGCTGCGCGGCACGTTCGCGGAGATGGGCAAACTCGATGTGACGATCGCGCGCAAGCTCACCGAACTGCTTCGCACCCAGGAGCTCGCACTCGCCGAGGAGATCCGCAACGACGACGACGACATCGACGACCTGCACGTCAAAGTCTTCGACAAGGTGCTCGGTGAGAAATGGAAGGGCGAAACCGTCGACACGGTGGATGCGACGCTCGCGTCTCGCTACCACGAACGTTTCGCAGACCACGCCGTTTCGATCGCGAAGAAGGTGCAGTACCTCGGCACCGGCGATTGGGTGCCCGAGGACGTGTAGCCCGCTACCGGGTCTCGATACGCCTGCTCGCCCTTCTGTAATGGTTGTGGCTGGTCTGGTACTGGCTGGCAGACTGGCGTTTTCAGCTTTGTCTGGTGTGACTCACCGCCCTTCCGACCGCGCGCAGCGTGTGTCTTGCAGTCGACATGTCCACCAGGCAGGGCGGGAAGCGCCGGCCTGACCGCGTGAACATGGCTTGATAGAAGCTCGTCCGGGACCTTGTAAGAGATCCCGTGACTCATTACAGAAACGCCTGCTCGACGACCAGACCGGCACGTAATAACACCCCCTACAGAAGGAGTTACCGTGCCCATCGTCTCACAACTGGTTTGGCAACAGTACGACCACGTCATCGGGGTCGACACGCATGCCAGGACCCACACCCTGGCCGTGCTCAGCAGTGCCGGAGCGCTGCTGAAGTCGGCGACTTTCCCGACCAGTAAACCCGGGCTGGACCGCGCCTACGCGTGGATGCTGCGCGAGGCACCAGGCCACACCCTGGTCGCGATGGAAGGCACCGGCTCCTACGGGGCAACCTTCACCGACCTGCTGAGTGCCCACCGGGTGGAAGTCACCGAAACGAAACCACCGAAACGAGGTGTCCGCCGGGCCGGTAAAAGCGACGTCATCGACGCCGAACACGCCGCCCGCCACGCACTGGCCCTGCCCGTGGACCGGCTGATGATCCCCCGCACACACCACGGCGACCAGGCCGCACTGCGAGTCCTTTTGACCTCCCGGAAAGCACTGCAGAAGAACAAAACCGCCACCAGCAACGCGTTGACCGCGCTGCTGCGTGGCTTTCCCCTCGGCATCGACGCCCGCAAGAAACTGACGAAAGCACAAATCGGCCAGGTCGCCGCCTGGCGCACCCGCAGCACCGACACCCCCGCACAGAACACCATCCGAGCCGAAGCAACCCGGATGGCCCAGGAAATCCACACCCGGCAGGGCGAGATCGCCACCATCAACGCCAAGCTGACCATCCACGTCACCGCACTGGCCGCCTGGCTACTGGAAGAGAACGGTCTCGGACCCTTCACCGCCGCCCAACTCCTGGTCTCCTTCTCCGCCCACGGCCGCATCCGCTCCGAGGCCGCATTCGCCCGCCTCGCCGGCGTCGCCCCGATCCCCGCGTCCTCCGGGAACACCACCCGGCACCGCCTGCACCGCGGCGGCGACCGGCAACTCAACCACGCCCTCTACATCATCGCCTCCCACCGCATGCTCAACGACGAGCCCACCAAGGCCTACACCGCCAAACGCCAAGAACAAGGCCACAACCGCCGCGAAACCCTCCGCAACCTCAAACGCCACATCGCACGCTCAATCTTCCGAAAACTCAACGCCAACACTTGACAAAACCCATAGAAGCGTCGACTACGCTCAGGGACCGAAGCTCGCGGGCTACTCGACCAACGGTACCGGTGGTCGAGTAGCGAGCGCCTGTCCCTGAGCTTGTCGAAGGGCGAGCGTATCGAGACCCAGCTACTTCGTGCCCTGCGCCGCCACCGCTGCAGCGCCGGCGGCTGCGGCCTCCGGGTCGAGATATTCGCCCGCGCCGAGCGGGCGGAACGCCGTGTCGAGCCGGTAAACCAGCGGAATGCCGGTTGGGATGTTCAATTCGGCGATATCGGCATCCGAGATGCCGTCCAGGTGCTTCACCAGGGCGCGCAGCGAGTTGCCGTGCGCCGTCACCAGTACGGTCTTGCCCGCGGCGAGATCAGGGATGATGTCGGAGTGCCAGTAGGGCAGCATCCGATCGATGACGTCCTTCAGGCATTCCGTGCGCGGCAGATCGGCGCCAAGGTTTGCGTAGCGCGGGTCATGCGCCTGCGAGAACTCACTGTCGTCGCCAAGCGGTGGCGGTGGCACGTCGAACGAGCGGCGCCAGGTCCGGAATTGTTCCGGCCCGTACTCGGCGAGGGTCTGCGCCTTGTCTTTGCCCTGTAGTGCTCCATAGTGGCGCTCGTTGAGCCGCCACGAGCGGCGCACGTCGATCCAGGCGCGGTCGGCGGTCTCCAGCGCGATGTTCGCGGTCTGGATCGCACGGGTGAGCACGGAGGTGTGCAGCACATCGGGGTGAAGGCCTGACTCGGCAAGCAGTTCGCCGGCACGCGCCGCCTCGTCCGCACCCTGCTCGCTCAGGCGTACGTCGACCCATCCTGTGAACAGGTTCTTCTGGTTCCAGTCACTTTGGCCGTGGCGCAGGAGGATGAGCGTGTACGCGTCGGAGCGTTCGGAATGCGAGGTCATTGTTCCAATCTAGCGGCCCGGTGCGGCTCGTTTTCGTGCGTCAAACCGAAGAGACGGCGGATGTCGCCAACACCTTTCCGTCGCCGTCCAGCGCCTGCACCGCGACCATTGCGGCCGCAGGAACGGCTGCTGAGCTCTCGAAGCCGGCGCTTGCCGCTGTGGCGACGATCACGAGGGACGCCGCTGAGGCACCGGTGAGAATATTCCAGGATGCGACATTCGTCGCGCCGTTCCAGCTCGCATAGACCGTCATCGCACCGTCGGCCGCGGCCTTCGCCGCAACATCGGGCACTGTCGTCGGCTGCGCGCTCCAGACCGACTTGTTCGCCCGGTAGCAGCCGGTGCCGAGGTCGCCGGCCTCGTACACCATCTGCCCGTCCGCAGTGAATTCGGTCATGGACGGGTCCGTGCCCCAGCCGACCAGCACGTTGCCGTTGCCGAGTACCTGGGTGCTCCCCATCGCGGTGCCGAGGTGCTTGTCGTAGGCGTACGCCTGCTTCAACGTGGAGGTCTGCGCGCTCTCGTCGACGACGAACGCCATGCCGCGCGACACGCCATCCGTCTGGCCGGTGTACAAATGGTTGTCGAACAGGGTGATCGACCCGTCTGCTTGGCGCCGCACATCGTGTTGCCAAGCGAAGACCGCATCGGGCGCGACCGTGATGTCGCTCATGCGGCCGCCGAAGCGCCAGCGAACATCGCCCGTCTTCCGATCGATGCGATAGACGGTGTGCGTGTGCCTGGCCGACACGAGCAGAGCGTCGCCATCGGCATCCACAGAGTTCAGGTGGTATGGGTCGAAGGCACGGCTGGCAGTTGTGCCGTCTTTGCCGGGGTCCGTCTTGAGCGTCAGGTAAGTCTCGCTGAGATCGACATGATCCATCGCGCTCCAATCCAGCAGCACGGCACCGCTCGCGATGTCGATCTCCTGCACGTGGCAGTCGTAAATGTAGCCGTTGGCCGGGCCGCCAAGCGGGGTCAGGTCTGCTGTGACGACCGGATACGCCGTGATCAGCGCGGTTCCGTTCGCGGTGAGATTGAATTCGTGCAGATCGGCCTTGATGCCGTTGCCGGCCGAGACCGTTGCGATCGTCTTGTAGCTCGTGTCGAGGATCGTTCCCGTGCCGTCACCGTGCCCGGTATTGCTCTTGCCTGACCAATAGGTCAACACCGGCCGGCCCTGATAGGTCTGCACGCGCAGGTCCGTCAGCGTCGCACCGGTCGGTTCAATCCAGACCGGCTCGCCAGATTGGCGGATGATCAGGCCTTTGAAACTTCCTTCGGTCTGTGGATCGATGAAGATCATGCCGGGCGCTGTGCGACCCCGTTTGGTCACGGTGATCTTCGGTGCTGTCAGCTTCGTGCTGACGAAGGCGTGCATCGGAACGGGTGCAGGCGTTGCTGTTGGAGTCGGCGTCGGTGCGCCCGTCGGCAACACGCCGCTGACGATCGGTTCCGCGAAGATTCCGCCGAGGAACGCGCCGACGCCGACGATGCCCCCGCCGATCAGCACCCTGCGCCTGGTCAGAACGGGAGACTGCCGGGCCTCGCGCCTCGACCGCTCTGCCTGTGTGGAACCCTGTGCCGGCTTGGAGGTCTGGGCCGGCTTGGAGGTCTGGGCATTTTTGGGCATCTGGGGCTCGCTCATGTCTCTTTTCTATAAACCTTTCCTGTGCGTTCTCGATGAGAAATCGAGCAGGAGCCCATGCATCACCGCAGCGACCCTGCCGGCATGCACACGTTGCATTGCACCAGCGGCGCCGGCCGAACTCAGCGCTTCGATCGAGTAACAGCCCCGAGCCGTGGCAGTCTCGGTACGTTCGCTTCCGCTCCGGCATCGGTCGGCACGATCAGCTCCTGGGCCGCAGCCACGTCGACGCCGGCGGCGTCGACGTGCAGCGTGGCGGTCGCATCCGTCGATCGCTTGAGGATTGCGAGAGCAATCGGGCCGAGCTCGTAGTGCAGCGCACTGGAGGTCACCTGACCGACCACGCGGTGCTCGCCCTCGCGCTCGATGCTGACGGGAGACCCCGGCGCGGGCAGCGCGCCCTCCGACCCGTCCAGGTGCAGCAGCACCAGTCGGCGCGGCGGATGCCCGAGATTGTGCACCTTCGCGACGGTTTCCTGACCGCGATAGCAGCCCTTGCTCAGGTGAACGGCGGTGCGCAGCCAGTCCAGTTCGTGCGGGATGGTCTTCGCGTCGACCTCGGTTGCGAACCGCGGGCGCCATGCGGCGATCCGCAACGCGTCCACGGCGATTGTGCCCGCCACCGCCAGGTCTCCGGATGCCGCTCGGCGCGCCAGCCCTGCCAGTGCGGCACGCGGCACCAGGGTTTCGGTCCACGTCCAGCCGGTGCCGGGGTGGGAATCCGTCACTGCATATTGGTGGCCGCCGCGGGCAACGGCCTGCCACGGGTCGTGCCAGTTGAGCGGGACGCCATTCGAGACGGCCGGGTCGATCAGAGGTCCGTCTGCCGGGTTGCTCCGTGCACAAAACCCGATCGTGGCGAATTCGGCGGTGCGGTCCGCCGGTTCGACACGCAGCATGAAGCGCATCCGTTGCAGAAAACCGAGCAGCGCCTCGGTCTGGGAGCCCTCGATGAGCAGCCAGAGCGTTTCGCCGTCGTCGATCAGGCGCACCGCGTGTTCGACGTGTCCGTTCGCATCGAGCAGCAACGTCTCAGACGATTCGCCCGGCGGCAAACCGATCAACCGCTGGCTGCTGATCGAGTCGAGCCAACTCAGCCGATCCGGCCCCCCGATCGAGACCACGGCGCGGTTCGACAGGTCGACGATCGCCTCGCCCGCGGCCAGCCTGCGCTGTTCGCCAAGCGGGTTGCCGTAGTGCGCGGGCACACCGGCGTCCGGCCCGGAGCCGTCGACGGCACCCGGCAGCGCAAGGAACGCGGATGCCGCCATCACTGAACCCTCGCAAGTCGCGCTGACGCATGCGTGCGCAAGTCCTGGCCGAGGGCCGCGATATCCCAGGCCCAGAGCAGGTGGGATTCGACAAGGCCGTACATGCGCGTTGCCGCCGCGTAGTCTTTGGCACCAGACGTGCGCATGACGGCGTCAGTGGCCAGGTCGATGCGAGGTCCGGCAACACTACCAAAATACAATTCGCTGACGCCTTCCGGATGAACGATCATGGCTTCGATGTCGAAGCCACCTCCCTCGGAGCGCAGTCTTTCGACCGCCTCCGCGTCGGTGAACGGCGGCGTACCGGTTGGTGGCAGCATCCCTGGCCCGGGGTCGCCGTCGACGCGCGGCCGGTGCAGCCGCCAATAGCCGGTCTCCGCCGCGAGCGGCGTTGCATCGTCGTCGAGCTGCCAACTGAATGCGGAGTAGTTGACGAATGGGAGCCCATCGTGACTGAAACTGATGCGCTGCCCGAATGCATGCTGCACGCGGTTCGCGCCGATCTTGTAGTCGATCACGCCGGTGCCCTCCCAGACGCCGAGCAGCCACGACAGCGGCACAAGCTCGGAAGAGAGCCCGCTGGGTATTTCGATCATGATCGACCCAAGCGCTTAGCGCTGCCCCCGAAAGAGGTTGTACACGACGATGACCGAAACGCCCGCGATCGCCAAACTCGCAAGGCCGAGAAGTCCGACGAAGACGATTTCCAAGGTCACAAGCATGGCTGCAAGTCTAGCCGGTCGCGGTGATAGCGATGATCCAGAGCACAAGGGCTGCAATCGCCAGCACGATCAGCACCCCGACAACGCTGGCAATGAGGCGGCCGACGAATCCATTCTTCTGCCGGGTGGCCAGCTGGATGGCCAGCGTCGCGACCATCGCACCGCCGAGGCTCAGCGACAGCCAGGTGGAGTACTGCGCCTGTGGTGAAAGCAGCCAAATGCACACGGCTGCGACGGCGGCCAGGAGCCAGGCCGCGACGATGCTGCTCCACCGGGTGGCAGGGGCGAGCGTCTCTTGCGTCACCCCCCTATTGTGCCTCTTTGCCACGCACGCCGCTTCATGGGCGTTGCAAGCTCTCCGATAGAATTGCCGGTACGCACGACGCGGGAGGTGCATTGCCGGAGCTTTTGATCCTCACTTCAGCGCCTGACAGTGACGTGCTGCCGGCGCTTGAACTGCTCAGCCATCGCGTGCGCAGCATTCCAGCAGAGCCGGCCTCACTGGTGAACGCGCCCCGCTGCGACCTGATCTTCGTCGACGGCAGGCGAGATCTGGCCAGCGCCAAGTCGCTCTGCAAGATCCTCACGACCACCGGGATCACGGTGCCCATGCTGCTGGTCATCACAGAAGGCGGGCTTGCGGCGGTCAGCGCCGAATGGGGAGTCGATGACGTCGTGCTCGAAGCGGCCGGGCCCGCAGAGGTTGATGCACGCATCCGGCTCGCCCTGGGGCGGCACGCGCAAGACCCGCTGCAGTCGAAGATCCAAGCCTCTGGCGTCACCATCGATGAGGCCAGTTATTCGGCGAAGGTGCGCGGTCAACCGCTGGATCTGACGTTCAAGGAGTTCGAGTTGCTGCGTTTTCTTGCGACTCACCCCTCGCGCGTGTTCACCCGCGAGCAACTGCTCAGCGAGGTCTGGGGCTACGACTACTTCGGCGGCACCCGCACGGTCGACGTGCACGTGCGGCGGCTGCGCGCCAAGCTCGGCGATCTCGAATCGCTGATCGGCACCGTGCGCAACGTCGGCTATCGATTCAACGTCACGGAAGAAGACAATGAGCGACTCGCTCCGCCTGTCAGTCACTGATCTGACGGATGCCGCCGCCGCGGCCGACTTCTTTCGGGTTGCGGATGCCGCGCGCGAGGAAGACGGTTACGACCCGTTCAACGAGCAGTCGCGTTTCGATGTCACCTCCGGCCGGCGCACGCCGATCGTTGCGACGGTGTGGTCGGCGCAGGAGCACGCCAGAGCGATCGGGGCTGCGATCCTCGGCCACGGGCAATTGGACTTCGTCATCGACCCTGTGTTCCGCGGCAAAGGGCTCGGCGGCATCGCGTTGAACGGCCTGCTTGCGACCGTGACCGGCGAGCTGACCGCATGGGCGCACGGCGACCATCCGGCCGCGCGTATTCTCGCGGAACGGCATGGGTTCGATGCGGTGCGGCGCCTGCTGCAACTGCGGGCGCCGCTGGATGCGCGACCGGAACTCGTCGCGCGACCGGGGGCGCTGCACGGCGGCGCGGCGCACCCGGCAATCACGGCGTTCCGCCCTGGAATCGACGACGCCGAATGGATGGCGTTGAACGCGGCGGTTTTCGCGACGCATCCGGAACAGGGCGCAGTCACGCTTGCCGACCTGGGGGAGCGCATGGCTGAGCCGTGGTTCAACGCTGGCGACTTTCTGATCGCACGCGATCAGGCGGGCCGCATGGTCGGCTACAACTGGCTGAAGATCGAGCCGGATGCGCAGGAAGGCGAGATCTATGTGATCGGGGTGGCCGCGGCATCCGCCGGCCAGGGGCTGGGAAGATCGCTGATGCGTGCGGGGCTGGCGCGGCTGCGCGAGCGCGGCAGCACGGCGGCGACCCTGTATGTCGAGGCGGACAACGCTGCGGCCGTGCACCTGTACCGTTCGCTCGGTTTCCTCGACCACACCGTCGATGTGCAGTACCGTCGCATTCCCCGCTAACCCGGTCGCTGCCGCGTCACTGCGCTCCTCGACCAGCGGAGACGGCAGCTCGTCGGCTCCGCTGATGGGCCGAAGGCTCACAGCCTTCTCGACCAGTAGTCCTCCCTACCGCGCGGTCTCTGGTGCAATGATGAGGGCATGGACGGCGAGAACACACTGACGGACACCGGCCCGATCGACTCGGGCCCAATCGATCGCGGGCTGGGCAGCGATTTCGACGACGACTTCGAACCGTGGAATCCATCGATCGATCCGACGCTGCCTGCCGATCGATACCTTGACCGTGAAATCAGCTGGCTGGCGTTCAACCAGCGTGTGCTCGAACTGGGCGAAGACCCGAGCATTCCCGTGCTCGAGCGCGCCAACTTCCTCGCGATCTTCGCCAGCAACCTCGACGAGTTCTTCATGGTGCGCGTCGCGGGGCTGAAGCGCCGCATCCTGACCGGGCTGGCCGTGCCGACGAATATCGGCCGTGCGCCACTGGATGTACTCGCCGATATCTCCGAGAAGGCGCATGAGCTGCAATTGCGTCACGCCGCCGCTTATCAAGACCTTGTCTTGCCGGCGCTGGCAGAGGCCGGCATCACGATCGCCAGCTGGGACAGCCTGGATGCAGGGGACCGCGCCCAGATGCGTGAGATCTTCTCGCAGAAGATCTTCCCCGTTCTGATGCCTTTGGCCGTCGACCCCGCACACCCCTTCCCCTACATCTCGGGCCTGTCATTGAACCTGGCCGTTCGGGTGCGCAACTCCCGTACCGGCAAGGAACAATTCGCGCGGCTCAAGGTGCCGCAGATGCTGCCGCGGTTCGTGCGCATCGATACGCGCGAGTCCGTGGACCAGATGCGCTTCATCATGCTCGAGGACCTGATCGCCAACCACCTTGGCGACCTGTTCCCCGGCATGGAGATCCTGGAGCACCACGTGTTCCGCGTCACCCGCAACGAGGATGTCGAGGTCGACGAAGACGAGACCGAGAGCCTCATCCAGGCGTTGGAGAAGGAACTTCTGCGTCGCAAATTCGGGCCGCCGATCCGCCTCGAAGTCACTTCAGACATGGATGACGTCACCCTCGGCCTGCTCGTTCGCGAATTGACGGTGACCGAACAAGAGGTCTATCGTCTGCCAGCCCCGCTGGATCTCGGCGGGCTGTTCGACCTGTCGAAGATCGAGCGCCCCGATCTGCACTACCCCAATCACGTGCCGACGACGGCAGCGGCGCTGATGCCGTCGGAGCCGAACGCGAAAGCCGACATCTTCGCGGCGATCGCGCGCCAGGACGTGCTGCTGCATCACCCGTATGAATCCTTTGCAACAAGTGTGCAGGCGTTCCTCGAGCAGGCGGCCTCAGACCCGTATGTGCTGGCCATCAAGCAGACCCTCTACCGCACCAGCGGCGACTCTCCGATCGTCGAAGCGCTTATCGACGCTGCCGAGGCCGGCAAACAGGTACTGGCGCTCGTGGAGATCAAGGCTCGCTTCGATGAGCAGGCCAACATCGAGTGGGCGCGCAAACTGGAGAAGGCCGGCGTGCACGTCGTGTACGGCATGGTCGGGCTCAAGACCCACTGCAAGCTCGCACTGGTTGTGCGGCAGGAAAAAGGTGTGCTGCGCCACTACAGTCACATCGGCACCGGCAACTACAACCCGAAGACAAGCCGGATCTACGAAGACTTCGGCCTGCTGACCACAGACGACCAGGTCGGCAAAGACCTCACCCGCCTCTTCAACGAGCTCTCCGGCTACGCCATCGAAAAGAAGTTCAAGCGACTGCTGGTCGCACCCCTCCACCTGCGCAAGGGTCTCGTCAAGGCGATCGAGAACGAACGCACGAATGCGGAGATCGGCAAGCCCAGCGGCATCCGCTTGAAGTTGAATTCGATCGTCGACGAGTCGATCATCGACGCGCTCTACCGCGCGAGTCGGGCCGGGGTGCCCATCGACCTGTGGGTGCGCGGCATCTGCGGGCTGAAACCCGGCCAGGAGGGCTACAGCGAGAACATTCGGGTGCGTTCGATCCTGGGCCGCTACCTCGAGCACTCCCGGATCTTCGCCTTCGAGAATGACGGCGACCCGCAGGTCTACATCGGCAGCGCGGACATGATGCACCGCAATCTCGACCGTCGGGTCGAGGCGCTCGTGAGGCTGACCGATCCGGCGCACATCACAGAACTTCTGACGTTGATCGACCGCGCAATGGACGAGCGAACATCGTCGTGGGCGCTGGAATCCGATGGCACCTGGATACGACACAGTGTCGACGAGCTTGGACATCCGCTCGACGATCTGCAGAATAGGCTCATGCAGCAGATCTCGCACCGTCCACGGCTGGGCTCGCGCCGGTGACCGAGACCGCGATCTACGCCGCGGGTGCGGTGTGTTGGCGCGTCATCGACGGCAAGATGCACATCCTCGTCATCCACCGCACGCGCTACGCCGACATCTCGCTGCCCAAGGGCAAGGTCGACCCGGGCGAGACGTTGCCGCAGACAGCGGTGCGTGAGGTCGCAGAGGAGACCGGACTGCGCGTTCGACTCGGCGTTCCGCTCGGGGTCACCCGCTACGTGATCTCCAGCGGTCGCGAAAAGTTCGTGCACTACTGGGCCGCCGAGGTGTCGGAGAAGGCGGTCGCTGCATCGACCTTCATGCCGAACGGCGAGGTAGCCGCGCTGGAATGGGTGACGATCAAGAAGGCCCGAAAATACCTCAGTTACGAACGCGACGTCGAACTGCTCAACACGTTCGCCGCCCTCGTCGACGAGGGCGTGACGAACACTTTCGCGATCATCGCGTTGCGTCACGGAAAGGCGGTTCCGCCGACGAATTGGGACGGTCCGGATGCGACGCGCCCGCTGACCGCACGCGGCGTCAGCCAAGCGGTCGGCAACGTTCCGACGATGGCGGCGTGGAAGCCGCAGAAGCTGATCACCAGCCCGGCGGTGCGCTGCGCCGCGACGGTCGCGCCGTTAGCCGCCGCCTATGGGCTCGGCGCCCACCGCGAACCCGGCATCAGCCAGGACGCCTATGAAGACGGGTCGGCCACCGTGCGTGACGTCGTCGGCAGGCGCGTGCGCAAATTGCGCACGACCGTGCTGTGCAGTCACGGCCCCGTGCTGCCGGACATCCTGCGCGAGATCGCCCTCGCAACAGGTACGACGATGGGCTCCTATATTCGCGAGGCCGCGGCGCTGGACACCGGTGGCTTCTCGGTGGTGCACCTGTCGACCTCGAACCCGGCGTCGGGCATCATCTCGATCGAAACGTACAGCCCGCGAGCGTAACGCAAGACGTTCGCGGCTAACACGTCGCCCCGCGTTAACCTTCCGTTCACCGAGAAGAGGCACCCTCGTCACGTGTGGGAAATAGCGTCGCTACCGGGTCAGCACCGGCCCGAACGACGACAACACGATTCCCGAAGGGTTCATCCGTGAATTTCAAGCGATTTGGCGCTCCCGTAGCCGTATTGGCCGTGGCGGCCCTCGCACTCACTGCCTGCGCGTCCAACGAGTCAGGCGGTTCAGCAAGCACAGCAACCACGTCGGCCGCAGCAGCCTTCTCCGGCACGCTCAACGGCATCGGCTCCTCCGCACAGGGCGCGGCGCAGACTGCCTGGGCCGCCGGCTTTCAGACCGCGAACAGCGGTGCGACGATCAACTACGACCCGCAGGGCTCCGGAGCCGGCCGCACGAGCTTCATCGGCGGGTCCGCCGACTTTGCCGGTTCGGATGCCGCCCTCAAGGACACCGAATTGAAGAGTGACTTCGTCGGATGCGCCGCCGGCAGTTCCGCGATCGACCTTCCGGTTTACATCTCGCCGATTGCGATCGCGTACAACGTGGACGGCCTGAAAGACCTCAAGCTCGACGCGGACACCATCGCAGGCATCTTCAGCGGTGCAATCACGAAGTGGAACGATCCGAAGATCGCCGCGCTCAACTCGGGCGCGACGCTGCCGGACGCAGCCATCACGGTCGTGCACCGTTCCGACGACTCCGGCACGACGCAGAACTTCACAGAGTACCTGGCCGCAAACGCGCCGAGCGTGTGGACCAAGCCGTCCGGGCAGACCTTCCCATACCAGGTCGGTGACGCGGCAAAAGGCACGTCCGGTGTCGCAGACGCCACCAAGGCCGCGAAGAACAGCATCACGTACATCGACGAGTCCGGCGCGGCCGGTCTCAGCATCGCACAGCTCAAGGTCGGCAGCGCATTCGTGAAGATCAGCGCAGCGGGCGCCGCCGACGTGGTCGCCAAGTCGCCGATTGCCAGCGGACGCACCGGCAACGACCTGGCAATCGCAATCGACCGCACGAACACCGACGCGAACGCGTGGCCGCTCGTGCTGGTGAGCTACTTCATCGCCTGCCAGCAGTACAAGGATGCCGCGAAGGCAACCCTGGTGAAGGGTTACGCGAGCTACATCGCCAGCGACGCCGGCCAACAGACTGCCGCGAAGTCTGCCGGATCCGCTCCGTTGTCCGCAACACTGGCAGCAAAGGTGGCAACGGCGATCGCCACCATCAAGTAGTCAAACCACGCGGTGTTGCCCGGGTCGAGCACGACCCGGGCACTGCGCAGCCCAGGCCCTGGCGCTGAAATCGCAGAACACCCCAGATCCGCGAGAAAGCGCAGCATGACCACGGAAACGACAGGTATCGAGCCAGCAGCGCCCGAGCCGGCAGACACCGAACTGAGTGGTAGCGGGCCGGCGGGCGCCGAACCGCGAGGTAGCGGGCCGGCCGGCACCGGTCCGACGCTTGCCGAAGCCGTGCGCACGGGCAAGGTCAAGGTTCGCCTCGGCGACCGGGTGTTCTCGATCAGCACCGTCGTGGCCGGTTCCGTCATCCTGGCCGTTCTCGCCGCTGTTGCGATCTTCCTGATCGTTCAGAGCATTCCGGCCCTCGTCGCCGGACCGAAGACGATGCCGAACAACGCGGCGAACTTCTGGGTCTATGTTGGCCCGCTGGTCTTCGGCACGATCTGGTCGGCCGCGATCGCGCTGCTCATCGCCACCCCGCTGTCCATCGGGATCGCGCTGTTCATCTCGCACTACGCCCCACGCCGCCTCGCTCAGACTCTCGGCTACATCGTCGACCTGCTCGCCGCGGTGCCGTCCGTTGTCTTCGGGCTCTGGGGCATCCTGACTCTCGCCCCGTTCGTGCAGCCGTTCTACGCCTGGCTGACAGACAACCTCGGCTGGTTTCCGCTGTTCGCGGGGCCGGTCTCCGGTACCGGCCGCACCATCCTGACCGCCGCCATCGTGCTTGCAGTCATGGTGCTGCCGATCATGACCGCGATGTGCCGCGAAATCTTCCTGCAGACACCGCGACTGCACGAAGAAGCCGCGCTCGCCCTCGGCGCGACCCGGTGGGAGATGGTGCGCATCGCCGTGCTGCCGTTCGGCCGCGCCGGCATCGTCTCCGCCGCAATGATGGGCCTCGGCCGGGCGCTTGGTGAGACCATGGCGGTCGCCATGGTGCTCTCTCCGGCCCTCGTCGTCAACTTCTTCCTCCTGCAGGCTCAGAACCCGAATACGATCGCAGCGAACATCGCGCTGCAGTTTCCCGAGGCATCCGGAATCAGCGTGAACGCGCTGCTCGCGACGGGTCTCGTGCTGTTCGTCGTCACCCTGCTCGTCAACGTGCTCGCCCGCTGGATCGTCGGGCGCCGCAAAGCCTTCTCGGGAGCGAACTGATGGCCACCGCAACGCTCACCGCCCGCCCGATCGGCAACGCGTTGACGGCGGGCAAGCTCCCCCGCGGCACCACCTGGATGGTGCTGGTCGGCAGCTGGGTGATCTTCGGCGCGATCTTCGCCGTGCTCGCTGCAAGCGGTGCTGCCGCGAGTTTCAACGTTGTCGGAGCAATCTTCTTCGGCACCATCCTGTTCGACGTCGTGCTCTACGTGCTTTCGCTTCTCGTCGAGGGCAGCCGAAAGGCCATCGACCGGCTGATCACCTCGCTGGTGGCGACCGCGTTCGTGATCGCCCTGCTTCCACTGATCTCCCTGCTCTGGACCGTCGTGGCCAACGGCCTCGCCCGGTTCGACGCGAACTTTTTCTCCGAGTCGATGCGCAACGTCATCGGCCCGGGCGGCGGCGCACTGCACGCCGTCGTCGGCACGCTGGAGGTGACCGGCATGGCCGCGCTGATCTCCGTGCCGATCGGCCTGCTGGCATCCATCTATCTGGTCGAATACGGTCGGGGCCACCTCGCACGCGGCATCACATTCCTGGTCGACGTGATGATGGGCATCCCCTCGATCGTCGCCGGCCTGTTCGCATACGCGCTGTTCGCGCTGATCTTCAATCAGCCCGGCATCCGCAGCGGCTTCATGGGGTCGATCGCGCTGTCTGTTCTGATGATCCCCGTCGTCGTGCGCTCCAGCGAGGAGATCCTGCGTCTGGTGCCGAACGAACTGCGTGAGGCATCCTTCGCACTCGGAGTTCCCAAATGGCTGACCGTGCTGAAGGTGGTGCTGCCCACCTCTCTCGCCGGGCTGACCACCGGCGTCATGCTCGCCGTGGCCCGCGTGATCGGTGAAACCGCACCGCTGTTGATCGTTGCCGGATTCACGGCGAGTATGAACTACAACCTGTTCAGCGAGCGCATGATGACCCTACCCGTGTTCGTGTACACCCAGTACGCGAACCAGGGCACACCCGCGTCTGCGTTCCTGGATCGCGCCTGGGCGGGTGCGCTCACCCTGATCATCATCGTGATGCTGCTGAACTTGATCGGCCGCATCGTCGCCAAGGCGTTCGCGCCGAAGTACGGCCGCTGAAGTCTCGCCAATCAAACCGAAGGAACACACCGTGTCCAAGCGCATCGAGGTCCGCGACCTCAACGTGTACTACAGCAAGTTCAAGGCCGTCGAGGGCGTCGAGCTGACGATCGAACCGCGCACCGTCACCGCGTTCATCGGACCGAGCGGATGCGGCAAGTCCACCTTCCTGCGCACCCTCAACCGCATGCACGAGGTGATTCCCGGCGCCCGCGTCGAAGGCGAGGTGCGCATCGACGGCAATGACCTGTACGGCCCCGGGGTCGACCCCGTGCTTGTGCGCCGCCAGGTCGGCATGGTCTTTCAGCGGCCGAATCCGTTTCCGACGATGTCGATCCGCGACAATGTGCTCGCCGGTGTCAAGCTCAACAACCGGCGGATGCCCAAGAGCGAGCAGGACGACCTCGTCGAGAAGTCACTGCAACGCGCGAACCTGTGGAACGAGGTCAAGGATCGTCTGAGCATCCCCGGCTCCGGCATTTCAGGCGGGCAGCAGCAACGCCTGTGCATCGCCCGCGCGATCGCGGTCTCCCCCGATGTGCTGCTGATGGACGAGCCGTGCTCAGCACTTGACCCGATCTCCACGCTGGCCATCGAGGACCTGATCGAGGAGCTCAAGCAGGAGTACACGATCGTCATCGTCACCCACAACATGCAGCAGGCATCGCGCGTCTCTGACCGAACCGCGTTCTTCAACATCGCAGGCACCGGCAAGCCGGGCAAACTCATCGAATACGGCGATACCGTCTCGATCTTCTCGAACCCGACCGTCCAGGCAACGGAAGACTACGTCTCCGGTCGCTTCGGGTAGCCTCCGCCACGGTGGTCGAGTAGCGCATGAGCGTAGCGACCCTCAGCACCGGTGGTCGAGTAGCGCATGAGCGTAGCGAATACGCGTATCGAGACCCGCGGGCGCGACCGCCCTCAGCACCGGTGGTCGAGTAGCGCATGAGCGCAGCGAATACGCGTATCGAGACCCGCAGGCGCGACCGCCCTCAGCACCGGTGGTCGAGTAGCGCATGAGCGCAGCGAATACGCGTATCGAGACCCGCGGGCTCGGCGACCCTCGGTCTCGATACGCCCGCTCGCTACGCTCGCGGGCTACTCGACCAGCGGGGCGCACAGAAAGGCGGCGTTACCGGGGGTCTTCTCCGCCCAGTAACGCCGCGGTCTCTCGCGTGGTGGCGCCCGTGCGATCGTGCGTCACAACGTCTCTGTATTGTGCCCTGTTCCGGCCGCGAGTGCATCTTTTCGAGTCTGCAGCGACCTGGGTCGGCTATTTCTGGGGCTTCGCTCAGAGCGCACGAACAGACATCGCGGTGTGAATCAGGGTCGTCTACACTTGAACACGGCCGGGCCGCAGTAACCCCGGGCTCCAATATTTGCCGCTCCGAGCGGCCTCCCGCCGAGAGGCGTTCTGCGGCCCGACTATTCGAGCGAGTCCTCGCGCCAGAGTCGCGCGCATCCGGCCAGCTCTGTGGCAGTCTCTGAAAAGCGCAGGGCACGTGTGGTGAGTTCGCTTGAGCGCGTCGGCTCCGTCGCATCCAAATCGTCTGCAACGCTGGTGCAACCGGCCGCTGTGACGCGACAGAATGCGGCTGCGCGTTCGAGGGCGATTGCGAAGTCGCCCTCGAATAGACCGCGCAGGATGCGATCGGCCAGCTCCGTGATTTCCGCCGGCCCGGTCGGGGTCGGGGCCCCTGCAATGACCGGGTCGATCGTCGTCGTGATCTCGACGCCGCGCTGGAACAGAAAGCTCGTGCCCTCTGGATCCTGCCGGATCAACAGCCGCAACAGATAAATGCGCCAGAGGGCGCCAGGAAGGCTCCGCGCCGATGACCGCGCCCATAGCTCCGCTATCGCGTCGATTCCGTTCTCGTCGGTGAACGCGACGAGCCGATCGACGACCTCCGCGTCGGGCTGGGCCCGCACTCTCGTGAGTAGTGCGTGCGCAGTTTCGTGAGCGATCCGCATGGTCTCAGCCGGGTCGTCCGCACCGCGCCACGAGTCAAACCTGCTGCCCGAGAACAGAGTCGGCTTGTGGAAGTCATCCGCCATCGTGTGTCCTCCCAACTGCCCGGCTCCTGCGCGCAATCGCCATTCAGACAATCATCGCAGGCGCAGCCTCGCAACGCCGCTGCCGAACGTGCTGTGTGAAACGACATGGCGAATTCGCGATAGATTAACGGGTGCGCGCCTGTAGCTCAGTTGGTAGAGCATCGGACTTTTAATCCGCGGGTCGTGGGTTCGAGCCCCACCGGGCGCACCACACACACTGCTTCGAAGCGGACACGGCTTCGAAGCCCTGGGTTTGCCGTGCGCCGTCGAACGCGAGCGCGCATGGTTGCGGCATCGGCACCTCGGGGGAGCTAGTGCTCGAGTTCGGGGTGCGCAAGCGCGAGCTTTTGCTCGCGCTGCTCCTGTCGGGTGTTCTGCAGCCCGGCGGCCACCGCCCAGATCGAGATCGGAATGAAAATCACGAATCCGAATGCGAACAAGATGAATTCCACGGATGCTCCTTTACTGCGTGATACCGCTTGAATCGAAGGTTTCGGCGCCGAGCGACACGACCATCACCAATCATGCCCGATAAACTGCCGCGCATCCCAACATCCGACAGCGAGCTTGGCGGAACGAGTTAGTTGATAGTGTGACAATAAAGTGAGCTTCATCGTCAGTAGGGAATGAGCACCGATGGCCGGTACGAAGGCAGCGCGATCGACAGGGGCCGCAACGACCCGGTCCCTGGCACAGGTCAACCGGACTGCGATCATCGAACTGCTTCGCAACTCGGGTGCCCTGTCGAAGCGCGAAATCTGCCGGCGGACGGGCTTAAGTTCTGCAACGGTCAACCGCCTCACCGCAGCGCTGCTGGACGAGCGCATTATCGCTGTGGCGGGAAGTGAGCCATCCAGTGGGGGCCGGCCATCGTTGCTCCTGCGGTACGCAGGTCGGGCGCGGTCGGTGGCATCCGTTCAGGTTCATGCGGAGCGGGCATCCGGAGTGCTGGTGGATTTGGAGGGCCGAATCGTTTTCCGGCGGGACGTCGCCCTGGAAGACAGCACCGGGCCCGACGTGCCGGCCGAACACAAACTTGAAGTGCAAGAACGCCAGTTGGCCTCGATCGGGGACCTGCTGCGCTACCTGATCGCCGCCGCCGACCGGATGTCTGCACCGTGCGTCGCCCTCTGCGTTGCGGTTCCAGGAACCGTGCTGCCACCCAACGGACTCGTGGCGAGCATGCCGGAGATCGGCTGGGACGAGATACCGCTCGGGCGCATTCTCGGCGCGGAATTCGATCTGCCGCTCGTCGTCGCAAATGACGCCGATGCTCTGGCGTTCGGGGAGTTGCGCCGCGGTTCCGGGCGGGGTTCCACAAGCCTGGTGGCCTTGCTCCTGAATCGCGGGCTCGGCGCCGGCATCATCACCAACGGCGAGTTGTACCTCGGCGCGACCGCGAACGCGGGCGAGGTTGGCTACCTGCTCATGGATCGCTCGGCGTTCGGGCGCTCCTACGGCGAGCACGGCGACCTCGAGGACCGCATCGGATCAGCGGCGATCACCCGGCAGGCCCGAGAACGCGGCATCCCCGTGCCGGATGGCACTCTCACCACCGCAGAGGAAATCCTGGCGCTGGCCTCGAACGGCGACCGGGCGGCGCAAGAACTGGCCACCGAGATCGTCGACATGATCTCGATGGCGGTCGCCGCTCTGGTGATCATCCTGGACCCGGAGCTGGTCGTCATCGCCAGCACCTTCGGCAATGCCGAAGCGCTCGTCCCGGAGATCCAGCGACGGCTCACGGGGCGCATCATTCGGGTGCCACGGATCGAAGTTGCGGCGTTTAGAGAGGACGCTGTGCTGATCGGCGCCGCTGAGCTGGCCGCTGCCGAGGTCAACAACTTCGCGTACCTGTCGTACTGACGAACTCGCCGACGCCGCACGCCGCGCCTTGACAACCGGCGAACGGCGTGGATATGCTCGGGTTACTTCTTATCAGTCCGATAAGAAAGTGATTCAACACGGGAGTTGATGTGATCGTCGGCATCGATCTGGGCGGTACCAAGACGCATGTGCGCGCCGAGTCCGACGACAACGTGCTACTTGACCTGAGCGTTCCGACGAAGGACTGGCTGCAGGGCACCTTGCTCGCGCACGACTCCAACGCCGAACGCCTGCTCGGACTGTTCGCCCACCTCGACGGTGCGGATGCCGCCCCCCTCGCCATCGGGGCGCACGACTTGGACAGCCGCCACCAAATCGATCAGTTCAGCGCGCTCCTGACCGCTGCCCGCGTCGGACCGGTGATCGCGGTGAACGACGTCGAGCTCGTCGCGCTCGCTGCCGGACTCGACGAGGCCGTCTCGGTCATCGTCGGCACAGGGTCCAAGGTCGTCGGACACAGCGCGAGCGGCCATGTTGTGGCAGCAGGCGGGCACGGCTACCTGCTCGACGACCCGGGAAGCGCACCGAGCCTCGCGCGCGAGGCTGTTCGGGCGGTGACGGATGCCGACGACGAGGGCAAAGAACCGGATCGCCTCGCGCTCCGGCTGATGGAGCACTTCGGTGTCGACGACGTCGCGGTGATGGCGGCCGAATTCACCGCGAACGCGAGTCTGGCAGCCTGGGCGCGGCTCGGACCGCTGGTGTTCAACTCCGCGGACCAGGGAAGCGCCATCGCCGCGCAGATCATCGACGAGGCTGCGTGCATCCTGGCGCGGGATGTTGCGCGCGTGCACGCGCGAGGCGCAGTCGGCGTTGACGTGGTGTGCGCGGGCGGCGTGATCACGAACCAGCCTCGCCTGTACCGGGCACTGACTCGGCACATCGAAGCACTCAATCTCGGGCTGGCGGTCAGCCTGCTGGCCGACCCGCCCGTCATCGGAGCCGTCGCACTCGCGCGACGACTCGTCACACAGGGCAGTACAAGACAGCGCAACACAACACAGGGCAACACAACGCACAGCACAGAATTCGAAAACCAATCAACGATGTCTGGGTTCGGAGGAACACATGAAGTCAAGTAAGAGGCGCATTCGGCGCATAGTCAGCGGGATCGCGGTTACAGCGGCGATCACGCTCGTCATCTCCGGTTGCAGCGTGACCGGAGCAGGGTCCGTCACGGGGGCAACCGGCGACAACAGCGGAACGATCAATGCACTGTTCATGAAACAGGCCGGCTATTCCGACACCGACATCAACGCCATGATCGCAGCGTTCGAGAAGAAATACCCGAAGATCAAGGTGAATCCGACCTACGTGGCATACGAGGCGCTTCACGACAAGATCGTCACGTCTGCGCCGGCAGGTACCTACGATGTCGTGCTCACCGACGTCATCTGGCCGGCCGAGTTCGCATCCAAGGGCCTGATTGCGAACCTGACCGCGAAGTTCCCGGCCAGCTGGAAAGACACCATGCTCGGCGGCGCACTGTCGACGGCCCAGTACAAGAATCAGTACTACGGCGTGCCGTGGGGGCCATCGACGAAACTGTTCTTCTACAACAAGGACATGTTGGCCAAGGTCGGAGCGACCGGCGCTGATGTCACGACGTGGGCGGGCGTTCTCGACGTGGCGAAGAAGCTGAAGGCCCAGGGCGTTGTGCAGTATCCGCTGTCCTGGAGCTGGTCCCAAGCCGAAGCGCTCATCTGCGACTACGCGGTGATCCTCGGCGCTTTCGGCGGGAGCTTCACCGATTCGTCGGGCAAACTCGATGTCAACAACGCGCAGGGTGTGCAGGCACTGACCTGGATGCGACAGACCATCACGGATGGTCTCACCGACCCCGCGTCGCTGACCTACCTTGAGAACGACACCGACAAGTCGATGGCTGCGGGCAAGACAGCAATGGAGTTGAACTGGGAGTCGACCTACGCCGACCTGAACAACTCGAGTATCTCGTCGATCGTCGGCCAATCCGCCGTCACCGTGCCGCCCACCGGACCGACCGGCCTCAACCCGGGCGTCAACGGTTCGATGGCGCTGTCGATCCCGACCGGCTCGAAGAACCAGGCCGCCGCTTGGACTCTGATCAAATATCTGACGAGCGAGCCGGTGCAAGACAAGTACACCGAAGGGTGGCTGCCAAACTGGAAGGCAAGCTACACGAAGACGGCCATCACGAAGTCGAATCCCGATGTCTTCGCCGCGGGAAGCAAGGCCTATGATTCGATGATCAACCGCCCAGAAGTGCCTGACTACAACGCGGTTTCGCAGATCCTGCAAGTGCAGTTGCAGAAGGCTCTGCTCGGCAGCGAATCACCTCAGAAGGCGCTCGACGATGCGGTCGCGCAGGCAGCCAAGGCTGGTTCCTAACCCGTGATGACGGTTGTAAGCACGAAGAAGAGCGCACCGCTCGCGACGGTGCCGCGACAGAAGAAACGGCATCGTGACCGGCAGGGCAGGTTGGCCTTTTGGCTGCTCCTACCGGCCGCGGTGGTGGTCTTCGGGGTCGTGATCTACCCGATCTTCCGCACCGTGTTCGTGTCGCTGTTCGAGGTCAACTCCGCGCTTGCAACCGTCACCCCGTTCGTCGGGATCGGCAACTACTTCAATGCCCTGTCCGAGCCGCAGTTCTGGGACTCGCTTGGTCGCACGCTCTATTTCACGATCGTCTCGACCGCTCTCGAACTCGTGATCGGGCTGTTCGTTGCAATCCTGCTCAACGCGAAGCTGAAGGCACGCTGGCTGTTCCGCACGATCGTGGTCATTCCGTGGGCGATCCCGACGATCGTCAACGCCGCGATGTGGAAGGGCATCTACAACGCGCAGTATGGAGCACTCAACGCGTTGCTCACGCAACTCGGCATCATGAAGGAATACAAGGCGTGGCTCGGTGACCCGTTCACGGCGCTGAACGCGGTGATCGTTGCGGATGCGTGGAAGACGATTCCACTCGTCGCATTTTTCCTGCTCGCCGGGCTCACCACCATCCCGGGTGAGTTGTATGAGGCGGCGCAGCTCGATCGAGCGGGTTGGCCGCGCATCTTCCGCTCGATTGTGCTGCCGATGCTGGTGCCCGCTATTTCGATCGTCCTCGTGCTGCGCACCGTCGAAGCGTTCAAGGTGTTCGACATCATCTACGCGATGACGGGCGGCGGGCCGGTCAACGGAACCTCGACGATCGCTTTCTACGCATATGAGCGAGCGTTCTCCGACCAGAACTTCGGGCTCGGTTCGGCCATCGCCGTCATCATCGTGATCGTCATCCTGGCGCTGACGGCGATCTATCTCCGACTGCTGCGCCGGTCAGAAATGAGCTTGCTATGAGGCGCCCGATATGAAGAGAAAACACGCATGAAGCGAAAAACGCGCAATTCGGTCCTGCTGCACATCGGTGCTTTCGTCGTCGCGGTGTGCTGCCTGGCCCCGGTCGCCTACATGGTGCTGGCGAGCATCACTCCGCAGCGAACGCTCATCACGACGCCGCTGCGCTGGATCCCGCAATTCTTCGATTTCAGCCGGTACGCCACAATCTTCGGGGGCGGCGCGAACGGCGTGGGCGCGGCATTCCGCGCGGCGTTGTTCAATTCGACGGTGGTCGGTGTCGCGACCGTGATCATCTCGATGATCGTGGGCATCCTTGGAGCGTATGCGTTCGCACGATTGCGCTTCCGTTTCCGGCGCGCTGTGCTGCTGCTCTTCCTCGGCACGTACATGCTGCCGCAGATCGCGTTGCTGATCCCGCTCTACCTGATACTGAATTCGCTTGGTCTGCTGAATACCCGCACGGGTCTGATCCTGGTCGACTGCTCACTCGTCGTGCCGTTCGTACTGTGGATCCTGAGCAACTATTTCGTGACGATTCCCGAGGAGTTGGAAGAGGCCGCGCGCATCGACGGCACGTCGCGCCTCGGCGCCCTGTTCTACGTTGTGCTGCCTGCCGCACGCCCGGGCATCTTCGCAGCCGTCATGTTCGCGTTCCTTCTCGCCTGGGATGAGTTCATGTACGCGCTGATCTTCACCTCGAGCAATGCCGCAAAGACCCTGCCGGTCGCCATCAGCGAGTTCGCGGGGCGTTACACGACCGACTTCGGTCTGGTCTCGGCCGGCGGCCTGATCGCGGCAATTCCGCCGCTGATCATCGCCATCATCTTCCAGCGCTACATCGTCAGCGGCCTCGGCGCCGGATCCGTCAAGGGGTGACCATGGAGACTGTGCCGTTCCTCACCGCCGTGCACTCGCAACCGGTGCAGCTCGAACGTGCTCGCACAGCGTTTTTGGGCGACCTGGGCGCCGCGCGGCTGCGACCGTGGCTGCCGAAGGAGACCATCGCCATCGTCGCGATGGGCGCGTCGCACAATGCCGGCCACGCGCTGGTTGCCGTCTTGGCCGCCATTGGAATCCGCGCGGTCAATCTGACCGCGTCGGATGTTCTGAACGGCGCACCCGGCTTTCAACCGGCCGATCACTATCTGATCGTTTCCGAGTCGGGGCGTAGCCCTGAGCCCCTCGAAGCGGCCAGGAGGCTTGCGCCGGCCGAGCGGATCGGCATCACCAACGTGCGCGGGTCACAGCTTTCCGAGACGGTCGACACGATTCTGACCCTGGGCGGCGTGCCGGATTCGGCCGTGTACACCGTCGGCTACACGGCGACGCTGCTGTCGTTCGCGCTGCTGTTGGATCATCTGGGCCTCACCTCGACACCGGATGCCATGGCTCGCGTTCCCGCGACCGTCGCCGGTGCTCTCCAATCGCTCACCCCGAGCGCGAATGCGATTGCCGAAGTCATCGCCGGAGCCGGCAGCGTCGATGTCATCGGGCAGGGCGCCTCGTACGCCAGTGCCGCGGAGTTCGCGTTGATGTGCCGGGAAGGCATTCATCTGCCGGCCACCGCATACAACACGCTTGACTACCTCCACGGCCCGATCGAAGCGGCATCACCCGCCTGTGCGGTCGTCGCATTCGGCGCTGGGCGCGAACGCACCATCCCCGAGTCCATTCCCGGGGCACTCCTCGAGGCCGGCGTACCGGTCATCCTGGTGACCTCGGGAGCGGCGGGATCGGGCGCGGAGAGATCGGGCTCGGTGAGCTCGGGCGCGGTGAGCTCGGGCGCGGGATCCGCAGTGGCCGGCCACGGGCATCCGCTCTTGACGGTAGTCGATCTGCCCGAAGAATCGGATGCGTTTGTGCGGACGATCGTCGAGACGGTGCTGTGCCAGCTGGTTCTGGCCAGGGCCGCCGAACTGCGCTCGCAGACGATCGGTGATTTCAGCTTCAAGGGGCTCGGCACCAAGCTGCCGCCGGCCGACGCCTGACGGCACGCGGTCAGCCGAGCGGGTCGCCGAGGCTCAGCTCCCAGATCGCGAGGCCATGCACGCTGTACCGTGCGGCGAGCTGTGTGCGTTCGGCCAGGGTGCGCGCATCCGACCACCAGAGCACCGTGCTGTCGTCGAGCGTAGCGGTCCACTCGTCCTGCATCACGTCGAAGTGGGCAGCTTCCGCGCCGCGGCGACTGTCAGTTGAGTTCCGTCCGTGCCGTCGCCGGGCCATGTGTACGCATATTCGGCGACACCGAGGTCGATCTTGTCTCGCGGAACGCCGGTGTCGATGAGAGCGGCGAGCGCCCTCTTCACCCACGGTGTCCCTGCGATCGGTCCGACGCCGTTCCAGGTCGGACCGTGTTCGTCGTAGCCATCAGCACGAAGCGGCCGACGGATGCGCTCAGTGCCTCAACCTGATAGCCCGCGTCTGCATACCCCGCGGCCGTGTCTGCTGCCATCAGTGCGATCGAGATGGTGTCCCGAGCAGGCAGTGCCGCGCGGAGCTCTGCCGCGAATGCGGTGAGGCCGTCGCCGTTGGACGCGTGCATCGACTCCAGATCGAGCTGCACTCCGTCGAACCCGCCGGCCTTCGCTTTCGCGACGAGCTCGGCAACGACTGCGGCACGGTTGGCCGGACTGCTGAGCACGTTCGTTGCGATCGCCGGCGAGAAGTCGCCGACGCCGTCGTCGTAGTTGCTCAACAGCAGTTCTGCCTTGACGCCGTGCGCGTGGGCCGCAGTTACGATCGGGACTGCGGATGCGGGGGTGGCCGTTAATCCTGCGCCGATCCGTGGCTTCCGTCACCCTGTCTGGTGCCGTGCTCCGACCCGGTGCCCTCCCCGGACCCAACAGCGCTCGCGCAAGCGGCCAGCGACAGCGCGAGAACCGCCGTCCCCGTGAGGACGATCACTCGACGCGCTTTCACGAGCCGCAGCGCTCGACCCTCACGCCCCGTACTGTCAATGCCGGTCACCCCTGTCCTGTCTCATCTAAGTTAGGGCAATCTCACTACAGATGTTGCATTGCGTGGTTCTGTCTCAAATTTGTTGAGGCAGCGGCCTAGTTCCACGGGATCTCGACCGCCGGTGCCGCCTTGCGAGCGTTCTAGAACGTGCCGTCGACGGCCGAATTCCCTCGCTCAGCTGGGACAAGCGCAACGGGTGGTGCGGTGGTTTTCGATCCCTCAGGAGATCTTGCGGCCGAGTCGGCCGCCATTGCGGAGCCACTGCACTTTGCCGTTGGCGTCACGGATGAAATTGCTCCGCGCCGCCAGCGGGTTGCCGTCGCTGTCGTACGGGCGTACGTAGTCGTCGCGATAGAGAGCCAACTCCGGCGCGCCGCCGGTCGGCGGCTCGAGTTCCTTGCCATTCTCATCCAGCCCGCTCATGCGCAGGCGCCCATTGTGGGCGGTGAGCTGGAGCGTGCTGGTCTTCGTGATCGGCTTCGCGCCGGTGCCGTCGATCTCCTGGAACCTGTAGCGGCCCACATACGGTGCCAGGTCAGCAGCCGACAACTTCTTTGGGTCCGCGGGCGGATTGTGAAGGCCGGCAAACCGTGACAGCGCCCAGTCGTTGTTGAGCAGCTCCCCGACCGCGGGGTTGCCCGTGGAGGAATTGGTCAGCAAGGTCATGGCGAAGTCGCGGCCGGGCACGAAGAGGAACCCGGACTCGTAGCCGGGCCAGGAGCCGCCGTGCTGCACGATGGTGACCCCCTCGGCGCTGGGCACCAGCATCCAGGTCACCCCTATCCCGGTCAGCTCCATCAACAGGGTGCCACCGGGGCCGGGGTTTGAGCGCATCGCCTTCAGCGCGGCCGGGCTGAGGATCTGCTTTCCGTCCGCGGCAACCCCCGTGCCGGCAAGGTGGAACCGGGCATAGGCCAACTGATCCCGTGCGCTGGAGAGCAGCCCGCCAATCGAGTTCAAGGAGCGCGGCAGGTAGAAGTCCGACCGGTTCACCACGGCTTTGCCCGGCACTTCCTGGGCAGCCGGCACCTGCTGGTGGGGGGCGGCGAACCGGTAGCCGATCATCTCGTCGGCGAAGAACCCGGTGTGTGCCAGCTTCAACGGGTCCAGGACCAACGAGCGCGCCGCATCCTCATAGGTGGATCCGGTGACGACCTCGATGATGCGGCCGGCCACGCCGATCGCGGTGTTGTTGTACTGGAACGTCGAGCCCAGCGGTGTCTGCTGCGGAACCCTCGCCACCCCGGCGACGTACTCGGCCAACGCGTTATCGCCCCGCCCGTAGTCGACCAAGTTGTCGCCCAACCATCCCGGGCTGTGGTTCAGCAGCTGCCGCACCGTCACCTGCCACGCCACGGACGGGTCGGAAGTGGCGAAATCGGGCAGGTAGGTGCGCACCGGCGCATCCAGGCCGACCTTGCCCTGCTCGACCAGGCGCATCATCGCCGTCCCGGTGACCGTCTTCGTCGTCGACCCGATCCGGAACAGGGTGTCCCCGGTCACCGGCTGCGGGTCTTCCACATTCGTCACCCCGAACCCGCGCACATGCTCGGCACCCTTGTACCAGACGCCCACCGCCGACCCGGGCACCTTGTACTTCTTCATCAACGCCAGGATCTTGGCGTCCAGCTCCGCGAACAATGTCGATGCGGATGCCGATGCTGGCGCCCCCGATGCCGCCTTCGACGCCGACGCCCCCGCGGAGGCCGTCCCGGGCGTGCACGCCGCCAGCGTCGCCGCAGCGCCCGCCAGCACAGCAGACCCTGCCACACCCCGGATCAGGGCACGACGCGACAACACTCGCGGCCCAGCGCCCACGGGCGCCGCCCCGCCACCCGACTCGGCCGCATCGTCGATCCCGGCCGAGGCCCCGGCGCCGCCCGCGGCTCGTGTGCCCGCCTCGTGTGCCGCCTTCTCAACCATCCTGCACGCTTCTCTCGTCCCTCGGCCCCAGCCGCGGGAGTCGTGAAGCATCCCGGGTTTCATGCCACCGGTTTGTTGGCGGCATCACAGGTTGATCGGCCGTCGTGCTGACCTTAGCAGTTCCTGAGAATTCCTTGGGCAGGAGGTTCCCGAGGGAGTGCAGCCGCTGCGTTGCCGTAAGCGTCGCCGACGGTCTCGATGGGGGCGCGGGCCCTCCAGCTCGGGCGTGTCGCGCTGAACGGACGGTGAGCGGGCGCAGAATTGGGTGCTTGAGGAACGGCCAATTGTCAGGGTTCGCCGTCTGGGACGGGTGCCCGAGTGGGGGCCGCGCCGCCTGCCGTAACGGCGACACCCTCGTTGTCGCTAAGCTCGACCGGCCGGCCCGATCCCTCCGCGATGCGAAGGACATCGTCGACGAACTCGCTGTCAAAGGTGTCAAACTCAGCATCGGCGGATCCGTCCACGATCCGACCGACCCGATCCGGCCATCCGGGAACAACGAACCTTTCAACAGACTCGTCTACCGTGTCATTGAGAACGACCTCGTAATCCTCCAGACACGATTCCACTACGACGACTAACGTTCGACAGCTTTCGGCGGGCGGATAACGCTCCGCAAACGGAACGCTGACCGGGCCCACAACGGGGGCGGAGTACCTGGTCTCAGGGTGGGCGTATCCTGAGGCCGCTGCCTTGAGGCGGCGCTGAAGCTGGTTGCCCGCTGGCTGACCCTATGGTGAGGTTCGATTAAGTCGCGTATGTGCACTACCACTCCGATGCCCAGATCGATCGTGAGGATGCCCCGCATGCCAGAATTCAACAATGCGATCCGATTGACCGCAGCGGGGTTGGCCGTGGCATGCCTGTTGGTGCTGACGGCCTGCACAGGGGCGGGTGTGACTGCGGCACCCACGCGGACGGCGGCCGTCAACGGGGCAGGCGCCGGCGGTAGTGGAGCTCTGCCCGGTTACCGGCAGGCGACCAAGGATCAGCTCTCGCCATTGATCATCACCACGCTCGCACCGGCGCCGATCCCGGTCAAGGGATCGGACAACAAATTTCACGTGGCATACGAACTCAGCGTTTTCAACGACGCACCGCGGGATGCGACGATGACGAAGATGGAGACCATCGCCGGAAACGACCGCGGCAAGGTCATCGCGACGTTGGATCAGGAACAGGTCGCGGGCAATACCATACTGACCGGTGACTATTCGCCTGCGATGTTAGGGTCGACGGATATTCCGGCCGGCCGGGCCGCGATTATCGTTCTCCGGGACGTCTATCCGACCAAGAAGTCCGTTCCGGCAACATTCACACATCGCATCAGTGCAACTCTCCCGTTGTGATCGGGCCGCCGCTGATCGGCGACAACTGGGTGGCGTTCAACGGGCTGAGCTCCCAATCGCTCAACGCGCACAGTATGACGCCGATACCGATCGGCGGCCGGATCAACGGTGCGGAACGGTTCGCCATCGACTTCATCCGCATCGACCCGAAAGCGCCGAAGGGCACAGAGCCGATCCAAGGCAGCTATAGCGGTGACCTGAGCCGGAACACCAGTTATCACGCGTTCGATCAGCCGCTGATCGCGGTCGCCAACGCCAAAGTCGTCACGGTGGTTTCGGACCGGCCGGATGGGACACCGAATTCGGCAATACAGTTAGAGTTGCCGACTGACCAGTTGCCGGGAAACGAGATCATCTTGGATCTGGGTCACGGAATCTATGCTCTGTACGCCCATTTGAAGCAAGGGTCTGCTGAAGTGAAAGTCGGCGAGACCGTCAAGAAAGGTCAGGAGATCGGGCGGCTGGGCAACTCGGGCAGCTCGACCGAGGCGCATCTGCATTTCCAATTGCAGGCTGGCCCCTTGCCGCTGACATCCGATAATGTGCCATGGGTGATCGACACATTCACGGCCGCCGGCACGTTGGGGCCGGGCGGCGTCGTGAAGACTCCCACTCCGGGACCGCGCACCGCCGAGCTACCGGTCGGCGATAGCATTTCAAACTTCGCCGCGCTGAGTCGGTAGGAGAACCGTTACAGCAGGGGAGTCATGGTGAGCGCGCCTCGAGTCATCATGGGAATCGCGGTACTCGCCGCGCCCGTTCGCCCAAACGTCCCCGTCCGCAACGGCCGGGTTGGTGTTCGTCGACGCGTTCGGCCCGAACATCAAGCAAGTGTTCGGCGCTCAGTGGCCTGCCTACGCCGAGACCCTCAACAAACCGGGGACCGCCCTCGATGATCAGCCCGACTGGGAGACCGTTGACGCGGACGAGGCCACTAGTGCAATTCAGAACGGCGGCCCGCTGCCGAACGTGCCAGCCGCCGTGATCAGCAAGACCGAACCGTTCGGTGTCTCACCTACTGTTCCGGCGGCGCTGACCCAAACCCTGGAACGAGCGTAGCCCCAGGTGCAGGACGCCCTGATCACGCTCAAGCCCAACACGCCCAACGTGTTCGCGACCGGCAGCGACCACTACGCGCAAGTCTGCGATCCCGACCTCACCAGCAGCATGATCCGGTTAGTCCTTGAGCGTCACAAGCGCATCGACGCACATTAGCGGATCGCGCACGCAGCAGACAAGCACCGGTTGATCCCTTTTCGACGCAGGACTGCTGGTCAACCGCTAATCGGCCGAGCGGACAGCCTTTCGCTCGTATTGACATGCGTGAACGGCGTCCGCAAGACGGACGATCAACGGGCGGCAATTCAAGCCGTCGCGACAATACATTCGAGACCGCGTTTTGATGCAGATCGCGTGCCCGGTGGGGAACCTTCAGCGGGCACTTTTCGAACGACAGTGAAATTGCGCTTGAGTTCGCGATTCGATCCATCACCGGTGGCCGCAAGCGGACCCCGTGCTGCAACTGCAACGGGGAGGTCGCGAAGGATGTCACTCGGGCGTTCCAGCACCCGAATGTTCAATTTGTCTAGAGGGATTGACACGAATCATCAAGGCCACTAGGGTTGCCGGGTGACGAAGCAGGCGGTGCTCAAAAGGATCAAGGCGGCAGCGAAGTCTGCCGGCTTGGAGTATCGGGAGGTCGAGTTGACGCGTCACAGAGGCATCATCGTGGGCCAGAGCGCAGCACGATCGGTCGGCATTCGGAAGTCCCGGACGGTACCGCACGTGCCGTCTGGAAGCAGTTTGAGAACGAATTGGGAGAGGGGTGGTGGAAGTGACCACGTACACGTCACGGGCGCACCGCAAGGGTGAATGGTGGATCATCCAGTGCGATGAAGCGCCGGGCGCGATCTCGCAGGTAAGGCGGCTGACCGAAGCCGCCGTCGCACAGCGGGAGGCAATCGCATTCGTGCTCGACGTACCGACAGCCGAGGTCGACGTGCACTTGGTGCCGACCATCACACCGGAGATTGATGCCGAGATTGCCGAGCTGCGCGACCTGCGTGCCGAGGCGGCCGACCGCGAAACCCGCGCCTGGCAGCTCAGCCGCTCCCTGGCTCGCCGACTCAAGGATGAGGGATACACCGTGCGGGAGGCCGCCGTCATGCTCGGCGTCTCGCCCCAACGGGTTGATCAGATCCTCAAACCCGCGCGCACTACCGAGCGCAAAACGGCAAGCTAACCAGCCAGGAACGCGAACCACGTGCAGCGTATTGCTCGGTTAAGGCCGCACCCTCCACTCAAATTCAGCACCATCCACGCAACCGTCATCGCGGCACTCGTCCCAGGTCGAACCAGTCCTTATGAGGGACGCCCAGCGAGCGGGAATTCAGCATTCTTTCCGGGGCAGATTTGAGAGCGTTCATCGCTTCGCGCGCCGCCCACAAGCGGAACGTCGAGCGCGCCGGGGCCAGAGGAGATCGAGTCAACGCCCTCGCGCAACTCTGGCAGCTGCGCGATCACCGCGGCCGCGGTCAGTTGTCGTTTGAGGAAGAACACCTCGCTACGAAGCTCCGTGGAGCCGTGGTTCGCGGGCGCTGCTGCGATCGTCGCGGCAAGCTCATCTCTCGACCGGACAATTGTAGGAATCGGAGTATCGAAGCGTTGCCGCAACATCCGTTCAAGTGCGGCCTCCAGGTCTGCACCACCCGGCGAGACTGATGCGAACAGAACGTTGCCGCTCTGAATGTGCGTACGAACGCCCTCGTATCCGGCTTCGCGAAAGCAATTGGCGAGGGCTCGCATGCTGATCAGGCTCTTGCCGCCGACGTTAATCCCTCGCAGCAGCGCAACGTATTTGACCATCACCGAACGATGGCGGCGACGGCACCAATTTCGACCAGCGGGCCCGGAACACCCAACCCAGCGACCCGAGCCCCCGTCACCAAGGCAGGCTCGTCCGAAGCGAGCGCAGGTGCGATCGCTCCATACGCCGCTGCTAGGTCAACCCCGTCGACGAACAGTACCGTCCACTGCACGACGTCTTCGATAGTCGCGCCAGCTGCGGCCAGCGCAGTCTTGGCGTTCTCCAGGGCGCGAGTTGACAGTGCCGCGACGTCGCCTTCGCCGACTAGCGAGCCATCGACCGCGACCGAGTTCTGGCCGCCAACGTAGATCGTGGTTGCACCGGCCGGCACAACGGCGACATGGCTGAAGGCTGGACTGTGGACAAGCCCCTCCGGGCGAATGCGTTCAATATGCAAATCTCACGATGGCATGGACTACCGACATAAGCCATCGCGCCAGACGGTCCCGATGCGCCCGTAGGCCGGACGATTATCGGGCGGCATTTCCGGGCATCGTGACCATGCACTCGAGACCGCGTTTCGATCCAGGTCGGGTACCCACAGGGAAGCCATCAGTAGTCATTGGATGCATGCACAATTCATGAATCGGGAGTATCCTGACCTTATGAATACGGAAATTATTCAGATTCGCGATGTCCCTGCCGAAGAAGTCGAGACCTTACGTGCACGCGCTGCTTCGCGCCGCATGTCGCTGTCAAGTTACCTTCGGGAGCTGATCCACGACGACACGTCTCGCCCTGCGATGGCGGATGTGCTTGCGCGGATCGGCTCCCGAGCCAGCGTTGAGGCCGCGGGTGAGGACATCCGCACGTTCATTGACGATGGCCGACGGTAATGACGGTCGTCGACGCATCGATCGTCGTGCGGCTACTGCAGAACCGCCACGGAGACCAATTGCTGCGCGACCGGTTCGGCCAGCAGCGTTTCGTGTACGCCCCGGCGCTGATCGATGCCGAGGTGAGTTCAGCGATCCGCGGCCTGCTGCTGACCACGAAACCCACGATCAAGATCGATGTGAAGCGAGCGCAGGAGATGCTCGACGACTTCGCCGACCTACCACTGGTGCGCTACCCGATGCAGCCGTACCAGCGACGGGCTCTGTCACTGCGGAACAACTTCACCGCCTATGACGCGTTCTACGTGGCGTTGTCCGAGTCGCTGGGCATGCCGCTGCTCACCGATGACCGGAAGTACACCACGGCACCCAGCCACACCGCCATCATCGAAACGTGGCACTGATCGTTCAGCTCAACTGGTAAACCGAAGTCCATAACGTCTCCGTTAGCCGAAACCTCTGCGGGCAATCCCGTGCCGGATACTGGGACTCGCGGTGCACTTGAGCGCGAGGTGGCCGCGACACCGGCCATACCGCCGGTGGGATTGCTGTGTTACTCGCTCATCACCGATGCGTGAGCCAGGGTCAGGGGGTGGTGGGTGCGGCATGCGGAGCTGTGCTCGACTGGGGATTCGCATCGAGGCGCTCGGGCTCCGCGGCCACGGCGTTCATCTTGCGTAACACCCTGGCGATGACGTCGAGTTCTTCGGCGCTGCACTCCAACAGAACCTGATTGGTGGTGCGCGCAAGGGGCGCGAACGCGTCTTCCACTTCCGCATCTCGCCTGCCGGTAGATCTGACCAGCACCTTGCGCCGGTCTTTCGTGTCGCGTTCGCGCGTGATGAATCCGGCGGTTTCCAGTCGGTCCAGCGCGGCGGTGACCGCCGAGGTGCTCAGGCCGGTCACCTCGGCCACGCGCCCGGCCGTCACGTTCTTCTCACCACGGCAGAGGTCCAGGCATTTCAGGTCTGTGGGGCCAAGCCCCAGCGATTCTGCGATGCGCTGATGCAGCAGCAGCATGCGTGAACTGTTCTCCCGCATCAGCTGCGAGCATTCCTGCACACGCTGCGCCTGAGCACTTGACATCGGTGGGCTCTCCCGAGAATATAGTTCGATAGACCGAGATATCCGATCAACTGAGATAAACAGCTAGGAGCCATTATGCCTGAACCGGACGAGAATTCACAAGACGTGGGCGATGTCCTCATCGTCGGCGGCGGGCTCGCCGGGTTGTCGGCGGCGATGTTCCTCGCTGTTCACGGGGTCAAAGCGACGCTGGTCGAGCGGCATGAGTCGACTTCTGTTCAACCGCGAGCACGGGGACAGGTGCCGCCCACGATGGAGGCATTGAGAGTCGCCGGTGTGGACCAGAACGTGCTCGACGCCTCGATCGCCGATCGACTGCATGTGGTGATCGCCGAATCACTGGTCGGCCAGGAATATCACGTGATCGTGGGGGATGAGAATCCTGACTTCGGGAGGTTCTCACCCGCGCCATGGGGGCTGGCAAGCCAAGAACGCGTCGAACCCATCCTCGAACGGCGGGCATGGGAGCTCGGTGCGAAGCTTCGCTTCTCGACCCGGCTGGAAAGCGTGGAGGAGCGCCAAGACGACGTTCGGGTGATGCTGCGTGATCTTCACACCGGTGAAGAGGCTGAGAGTCGCTGGCGATTCGTGATCGCTGCGGATGGGCACCGCGGCGCCATCCGGGAACAACTGGACATCGGCTGGCACGGGGCAGGCGATCTCGGCCAGATCAACTGCATTCTCTTCGACGCCGACCTGTCCGGTCCACTGAACGGTCGACGGTTCGCGCTCTATCACCTGCGCGGTGAGCTGCCAGGAGCGACGTTCGTCACAACCGATACCGACGGCCGCTATGCGCTCCACGTCGGCAGCGAAGGAACCAGCCCGTCTGGGACCGAAGCCGAGGACCTGGTTCGCCGGGCGGTAGGCATCCGGGATCTGGACGTGAACGTGATCGATATCGCCCCCTGGACGGTCGCGCTGCGCATTGCCGACCGGTTTGCCACCACCAGGGTTGCGCTCATCGGCGATGCCGCGAAACTCATGCCGCCCACCGGCGGCTTCGGCGGCAACGCCGCCATCCTGGACGCCTACTCGCTGGCCTGGAAACTTGCGGCAATCATTCGCGGCAACGCCGGCATCTCACTGCTGCAGACCCACGATGACGAGCGCCGGCCCTTCGCCGAACTGATCGCATCCCAGCAACTGGCACAGATGACACTACGAACCGGAAACGGGACACAGCCGGCCGCGCCACCGATCGATCCGGCCACGATCCTGTTCGGTTTTCGGTTCCTCCGCGGCGCGTTCGCCCCAGCGGAACCGGGCGACACTGAGGAACCGGGCGACACGGCGGAGCTCGAGGATCCCCGCACCCCGAGCGGAAGACCTGGAACGCGGGCTGCCTTCGTCCGCCTCGACCGCGTCCAGGATCTCACCGACAACAGCGCGCGGAACACCACCGACCTATTCGGCACGGAATTCGTGCTGCTCTGCGGAAACGCAGAGTCAATCCTCACCGCAGAACGGGTCTTCGCCACGGCCGGCCTGCCCATTCGAACGCAACTGATGCACGACACGAACACACCCAGCGATGAGGAACACACCTGGCCGCGCGCGTTCGGGATCCCGCACCAAGGCGCAGTACTGGTGCGCCCCGACGGGATAATCGCCTGGCGAACCAACCAGCAGATCGACGCCGAGAATATCCGGAGCGCCCTGCAAACGACACTCCGCAATCATCCCGGACGTTCGTAGTTGGCGGTCTTCGCAACGGCAGCAAGAATCGCGTCAGCGGCCTCCTCCACAGTTCGGCCGACGTCGATCGCTAACTCGCCCTGACTTTTCAGGCGAGCGCAGACCGTGGACTTGCCAACACCTGAATTGCCGGTCATCGGCACCAATGTCACGGACAAAGCAAAGCTCTCCCGGCACAGGCGATCTGGGCAGTCACGGCCATCTCGCCACTCCTTGACCTCAGTGGATGGGATGAAACCAGATTCTCACACCCAGCTGACACGCCCGCAAGCGAGACCCTCAGCGGGCACTCCCCCGTAATCACTGGGCTCCAAGGCTCGCTTGTGCGCAGGGTGCCCGTGTAGGTGTCCTGACATTGAGCCCGATGACCGGGCGTCAAATGCAACAACCTTTTGGGCGCGACCTGGGCCGCTCATTTCGTTCGCTCCGGTCAGGCGCACGAGTTCTGAAAGTGACGCGATTCTTCGATCTGCCTCAACTTAGATGAGACGAGACGACTCCTCCAGGTAGTCGTCCAGCGCATCCAGCATCGTCTCGGCGGATGCGACGCGCCATTTCGGCTTTTCGGATCGACCGAAGAACGCGCCGCTCTCCGTGAGGATGAGCAGCGTTCCATCCTCTTCAGGCAGGAACTCGAATGTCGCCAACGACACGGAGATGAGCACGTCGTCGAGACCGACCTCGTACGTGCACACGATGCGTTCGTTCGGCACGATGTCGAGGTAGTGCGTCGTCGACGTGCGCATGCGGCCATCGACGTGCCTGCCGCGCTTCAGTTCCTGCCCGCCGGCGCGGAAGTCCAGTTCATAGTGCTCAGCGCGCGCATCCTGGGGCTTGGCAAACCAGGCGCGCTTCACCGCACGGCTCGTGAACGCGGCGAACACCTGGTTCGGCGGTGCCGTGAAGTCGCGCTCGAGCGTGAAGTCCGCGTGCACGATTGTGCGATCCGGCATGATTCGTTCCTCACCCCTGCGGCAGTTCGGTGTCGCCTCATGCCCTATCGTATGGCCGCGGCCTATCGAGTGGCCGCGCCAGCAACGTGACGCCCCACCGGGTGGCGCAGCCGGCCGTCGTGCAGCTCCAGCACGCGATCTGCGCGCTGCATCAACATCGGATCGTGCGTCGTCACCACGGCCGCAACGCCCTCGTCGTGCACGAGCCCAACCAGCAAGTCCATCATCGCGGCCCCGGTCAGAGAGTCCAGTTGACCGGTCGGCTCATCCGCGAAGAGCACGCGCGGTGTGACAGCAAGCGCACGGGCGATGCCCACCCGTTGCTGCTGGCCACCGGAGAGCTCCGACGGTCGCTGCGCCGCGTGCTCCGCGAGGCCCACCCGGTCGAGCAGTTCCGCTACCCGGGCGTCACGCTCCGCCGGCTCCACCTCGAGCAGCCGCAGCGGCAGCTCCACATTCTCCGCTGCGGACAGCACCGGCACCAGACCGAAGGTCTGGAAGATGAAGCCGAGGTCGCGTCTGCGCACCTGAACCAACCGATCTTCGGATGCTGCACTCAACTCGAGCTCACCCAGCCAGACGGTCCCCTCGGTCGGTCTGTCCAGGCCGCCCAGCAGATTCAGCAACGTCGTCTTGCCGCTGCCGGAGCGCCCTCGGATCACCAGCAATTCGCCCGGCGAGACCTGCAGGCTGACGCAGGCCACGGCCGTGATCGGCGCGACGCGGTCGTCGAAGACGCGCGACAGGTTCTCCGCGCGCAACACCGGGCCGAGCGCATCCGTCTCACTCATGGTGTGGCTCCCCCGCAATCGGCTCGGCTTCCGAATCCTGCTCCGGCGACTCCGGCTCGTGCGATTCCGGCCCCGGCTCCGGCGATTCCGGCTCCGCCGATTCGCCTGGCACTGCCCGACCATCCGGCCCCGTTGGCGTCAGTCGTGTCTGACCCGGCCAGACGCCGACGTGATCCGGCTCAAGCGCCAGACGCACCCTGTCGTGCAGCTGCAGCGACGTCAGGTATTCCTGCGGCAATTGGAGCCGCCCGACCCTGTCGATCACCGCGAACTCCTCGGCGACCGTGCGCTGTGCACCGGATTCGTGCTGCTCCGTGCGGCGCAGCACCTCGGTCGAGGTGCGGCCGTCGCGAATCTGCACGGTGCGTCTGACATGCTCGGACACGGTCGGATCGTGCGTGACGATCAGCGTTGTCACGCCCAGCTCGCGGTTCACTCCGCGCATCGCCTCCAACACGTCAGCGGATGTCTTGTCGTCCAGTTCGCCCGTCGGCTCATCCGCAAGCAGAACAGCCGGCTGATTCGCGAGCGCCACCGCGATCGCGACCCTCTGCTGCTCACCGCCGGACAGCCGCGCCGGCGTGCGGTCGGCGCAGTGCCCCACCTCGAGCAGCTCGAGCAGCGCATCCACATCGAGGCGCGCGGCGGCCACGGTGCCTGCGCTGCCCGGCGCGTCGGCCGTGCCCGCGTTGCGCGAGGTGCCGGCGACAGATCGTGCCATTGCGACATTCTCTGCGGCTGTCAGGTACGGCAGCAGGTTGCGCCCCGTCTGCTGCCAGACGAACCCGACGGTGTGCCGCCGGTAGTCGACCCGCTGAGCTCGGCTCAGCGTCAGCAGATTCCTGCCCGCCACGGAAGCCGTGCCTGCCGTCTGGCGATCCAATCCGGAAAGGATGCCGAGCAAGGTCGACTTGCCAGAGCCGGATGCCCCGACGATGGCGACCATCTCACCGCGCTCCACCCGCAGATTCAGACCTTGAAGCGCCTGCACCTCAACGCCATCCGACGCGAAGATGCGCACCAGATCTGAGCAGACGATCGCACTGTCGCCCTCCCGAGCGCCAGCCGCACCTGTCGAATTCGTCGCCTCGGCTGTCATCGCCTATTCGTCCTCTCCCGTTCGCAAGATAGTCGCAACATTCGACCGACGCGCATTGAATGATGCGAACACGGCGACCGCCGCACACAGCACGATGAATCCGCCCACAGCGATCGCCACCAGCGCTGCATCGATCACCACGGTCGGATGCGCGAGTCCGCCCGTGAAAGCGGCGAGATTCAGCGGCGCAAGGATCACCATCGGCAGCACGAGTCCGGCGACGATGCCGCCGATCAGCCCGGCCGTCACGATCGGTGCGATCTCCCACATCACCAACGCTGCAGACTGCCTGGCCGTGAAGCCGAGCGTGCGCAGCATCCCGGTAAATCGGCGACGGTTTGCCGCATTCACAAGCAGCGTGAGCGAGAGTGCGAGCAGGCAGAGCAGCACCGACAGGGCGAGCCCGACCATGAGCATCCCCTGGAGCCCGCCGACGATCGGTGCGCTGCGCGCAACGCCGACCCTGGCTGCGGCCGTCTCCACCGACGTGTTCGCGCCGCCGATCGCCTGCAGGCGCTGGGCGAGCTGCGCCTGATCGGTGCCCGGTTTCACCGTGATGAGCGCCGTCGTCACCGTCGGCGACGGCAGCTCGAACTGTTTCGGCACGGCGTGGGGGTCCAGAAGCACCCACGGTGTCGTGGTGATGAAGTCGCCCGGCACCGCCGTTGGCAAGGCCACCCGAACGGATAGTGGAGTGCCGTCGCCGGTGAGTGTGCCGTCGCGTGACTGCAGGTTGGTGTCCCAACCGCCGAGCAGCATCGGTGCACGCGCGTCGATCGCCCGCCCCATCCCTTCGGGAGTGCGCGCCGAACCGGGCAGATCGCTCTGCAGCCGGGCAAGAGCTGCTGTGTCGGCGATGAGCAGGAACACGGCCTGGGACGACCCGTCCAGGTTCAGCGTCGCGTAACCGGCCTGCGCAACGGTGACGAGAGCGGCGACGCCGGGTATGCTGTGCATCCGCTCGAGTTGGGCAGCGGTCAACTGCGGGGCGCTGACGCTGAGATCCGCTCCGACCTGGCCCCGCGCGGACTGCTCGACGCCGGTCGTTTCCGTTGTGAAGATCGCCGACGAGAAGACGCTGACCGCGACTCCGACGAGCACCGCAAGAACAGGCACCAGCACGGCTGCGGAGGTGCGTTCGCCGCGAATCGCCCCGACGAAGCCGACCGCACCGCGCCGACGGCGCAGCACGGCGGCCACAGCGGCGAGCAGTGCGGGCAGCACACGGATGATGAGGATCGCTACCGCGATGCAGATCAGCAGCGGTGTCGCCACCACCAACGGATCGGCGGCGATACTCCCGACCGTCGGGGTCAGCCCGCGCTGGAACAGCGTCAACGCAGCGACGACTGCAATCGCGACCAACGCCAACTCGATGATCCACCGCCACCGAGCAAAACGCCCGCCGCCCGCAAAGCCGTGGCCGCCCGCAAAGCTACGGGCACGTTCATCGCTCTGACCTCGCGCAAACCGGCGCTCCGCACGCGACTGCGGGCCGCCGAGCACCGCCATGGCCAAGGCGGGCACAATTGCACAGCACGCGGCAAGCAGAAGCGTGAGCGCATCCACCGGTCCCGGCAGCAGGAGCACCGTGACGGCCGCACCGAGCACGGCCGCCGGCAGACTCACCACGAGCGCCTCCAGCCCGAGTGAGCCGCGGATGCGCAGTGCGGACGCCCCTCGGGCGGACAACAGCGCCAGCGCGCTGCGGCGTCGTTCCACGAGCAACTCGATGCCGAGGAACAGCACCGCAAGCGCAACCCCGAGTGGACCCGTGGCAAGGAGAAACAGCAGCGTCTGGGCTGGGCCGGCCGAGGCGACGTAGTCGGACAGGGTGGCGTCTAGTCGCGTGTCGAAGCGCAGCGGCACGGCAGCGCCCGGCGGGGGCGGTGCCGCGACGAACCGGGCCAGCTGGCCTTGCACTTGACCGACCGTCGATGCGGTGAACGCTGAACTGTTCACGCCATACCAGCCGTAGGTGTTCGCGCCGACCTGATAAACGAGTTGGTGCCATTGTGCTGGGGCGACCCAGCCGATCGCGGTCAATTTGAACCCGCGGTCTCCGAGATTTTCCAAAGCGGCACTGGCCCGAAGCGGTTCGCGCTGCCAGAAATCAGCAGCCAAATGAGGCGTGATCGTGCCGACCAGCGTCACAGTGCCGACCGGTTGCAATCCGCCGAGCCGGATCCGCCGGGTCTCACCCAGCTTCCAGCCCATCGCCGTCGCCGTCCCGCCGGTCATGACAAACTCAACGGCTGTGTCATCCTGGCCGGCAGTGGTCGCTCGCGGCCAGCGCCCTGACGACAGTGTCGAGGCCTGTTCCAAACCGGCGTAGCCCTCCAGCTGCACGTTGTACGCATAGTTGAACCGCGGCCCGGACGTACTGAGCGGCGTGCTGCGCGTTGCCGCATCCCCAGCTATCAGCACGTTTTTCAGGGGCACGGGCATCGATGCCCGCTGCGCCGCGAGTTGCTGGGTCACGATCTGGGTCACAGTCGGCTGGCGCAGGAGGTCGCCTGTCACCTGACCGCGATACGGATACGTCGTCACGGTCGTCTCCACGTCCCGTGAAACGGGTGACGTGACAGACACCCGATGCTGCAGGTCGCTGGTCAACAAGGTGGCGACCGCACGCGGCCATGCCGTCACGGCGACGGTCGCGACCAGCACGACGACGCCGAGCGCGATCAGTCCGCCCCGAAATGCGGCCGCTTGTTTGAGCTGCAATCGCGGGCCGGATGCCTCGCGCCGCCTCACAGCGTCGCCTCCCGGTATTCGGTGTCCCCGGCTTGTCTGCCGACTGCTCCCGAGTACGCGAGAACCACCCCGGCGATCGCCGCGATGACGACCAGATAGCCGACGGAAAGCAGGAGAGGATCGACGGCCGGCTGAACCGGCAACGCCGCTGGGGCTGTCACGACGGCGAGCTGGGTCAATGTCGGAACCACTAGGAACGCCACGGCGGTGCCCGTCGCGACCCCGATCACGGCTGCGATGGTCGCGATGACCGCCAGTTCGCCGCCGCGTGAGCGACGCTGCTGTCTCGCCGAGAAGCCGAGCGCGCGAAACACCGCCACCTCCGGCCGGCGCCGACGGGAGAGCGCGGTCGTTGCTGCTGCCAGCGCGATCATCGCGAGGGCGACACAGCCCGTGCAGCCCAGCCACAGCGCCAGGGTTGCTGCGCCCAGGAACCGTTCGACGAAGGACGTGTCCGGCAACGTGATGACCGCGCTCGGACCTGCAACCGCCGACACGGCGGGGAGCGTCTGCTGCGGGTTTTTCGTAGCAATCCAGATTTCGTTCGCGGCGGCCGGTGCCGCTGTGGTGCGCAGCAGGGCGTCCTGAAGCGTTGGCAGATCGAACAATGCTGCCTCTGAGTGCTCCCCGGGAACAACCGGCACGATCTTCGCGACGGTTGCCGCCGCCGCCCACCAGCCGCCGTCGAGCGACACGCTGTCCCCGACCGACAGGCCATTGGCGCGCGCGAGTGCGCCTGTCACCACGATCGAGGGCCGGTGCGCCGCACCCGGCATCAACCGCACTGTGCTGCCGAGGGGCGCGGCAGCATTCGTCACTGTGAGTCCGATGCCCATCGTTGCTCCGCGAGCAGCCGAATCCGTGCTGAACGCATCCGGTGCCACATTCCAGCCGTGTGCGTCGGAGACGCGCACCGGCATCGGGCCTGGGTCCTGCGCTGTTGCACCGGTGAGGGTCCACCGATAGTGGTCGCCGGCGACTCCTCCGCTGAATGCAGCGTCGACGGCGACTGCGCGCCACGGGCCGCCGGTGGGCAGCTTCACCGGCTTCGTCTGAACGGTGGCGGCGGCATCCGACAGGGCACTGAGCGGGGTGGTCGGGTAGGCGATGGGCAGGACTGTGCCGTCGGCATCCGCAAGCCACACCGTGACTGCCACCGTGCGGAGCGGCGCATCGCCATCCGACGGCGCGATCGACGGCGCAACTGCCGGTGCGACAGGCGACGCGACTGCCGCCGAGTAGGCAATCGACAGCGACCGGGAGCTGCGTGGCAAGGCGATGCCGGGCATCGCGGGGGCGGACACGGCGAGCGCCGAGCGGATGCCGTCGGCCCCGATCACGCCTCCGTCCGGCGTCAACGCCTCCCCCAACTGCGCGACAGGAACCGCCACGACCGGCGCCGTTCCTGTGCCGAGGACGGCGCTTGCGCGTATGGCCGGTATAGCGGCCGTGACGCCGCGCAGGGAGGCGTAGGAGGCGGTATCCGCTGCGTTGTCGAGGCCGAGCATCGGTGCGGCCGTTCCGATTGATACGCGCAGCTCGCCTGCGTTGACCACCTGAGCCGCAGTACTGCGGTACGCAGACCAGGTTCCGACGAACCCCGCGGCGAGAGTCGTCGTGCCGATTGTCAGGATGATCAGGGCCACCGGGGCGACGAAGAAAGCTAGCCCCCGGCCGACCTGACGCACCGGCAGCGCCAGCATCACGCCGGAGCCGCCCGACACCCCGTTCTCCAACCGGCGGGCGAGCGGAGCGAAGACGGTCAAACCAACCAGCACGGCGGCGAGCAACGCCAGGGCGGGCGCGATGATCCCTGTCGTGTCGATGGCGCCGCCAGTTCCGCTCGAATCGCCGAATTGCAGGAAGCGCCACAGGGCAAAGGCTGCCGCAATCACGATAAGCACGGTGACGCCGAGCGATGACGCCGACCGGATGCGCCCGGCATCGCGCGCGAGTCCGAGACTGCCGCGCACACTCGCACCGACGACGCTGAGTTGCACGATCACGGCGCTGAGCACGATCAGAACCGGTGGTGTCACCAGCACCGCTGGGCTCGGCAGCGATCCGGTTCGCCAGGCGAGGACCGCCGCTGCCCCGGCAACCCCAACCAACGCTCCGACCGCCGCGACGATCCCGGACTCCGACAGGGCAGCACCCAGCAACCTTGCTGAGGTCGCGCCACGCGCGCGCAGCAGCGTTGTCTCGGATTCACGCGTATCGGCCAGCAGCCTCGCCAGCAGGATCAACGCCAGCACCACGGCAACCGCGAGCACAGCGATCGGAAGAGAAACGACAGCGCCGAGCGAAGCCAGCGACGTCGTCATGCCGCGCGCGGTCTGCCCGCCGTCGCCCGTCACCGTCACGATGGTCGATGACACGGAGCTGTTGGCACCGAGCGCGCCCGACAGTGAACCGAATCCGTGAACCAGCTGCGGAAGCTGCGCCGGGGTGAGAGCGGCGGCATCCAGCGTTACGACCCAGCGCACGGCAGGAGTCGCATCCAGGTGCCCGAGGGCATCCGGGGCGACGATCAGCGGGCCGACCGCGGCACCCGAGCGTCCCGTGACAACCTGTCGGTCGTCGAACCAGAGCGGGTCGGCCGCGTCGGCGGCCCGCCAGGTTGCCGCGACGCGCAACTGCAAGGCTCCGTTGTCCGACGGGATATCGACGGTGTCACCGATCTTCAACCCCAGCAATTCCGCGGCACTCGTCTGCACGGCAACCGGGTACGCCACGGCGCCGGCCTGCCGCGCGGTCCCCCGCTGCTGAGCAGCCTGCTGCTGAACTCCTTGCTGCCCAGTTGCCTGCTGTGCAGTTGTCGGCTGTGCGGTTGTCGGCTGTGCGGTTGTCGGCTGTGCGCTGACCGGCCACTTGCCGGCGATGACGTGGATTTGGTCGCGTACGGCTGCGGCGTCTTCGAGGAGGATGGCGGTGGTCGGCGAAGCGGTGGTCGGCGCAGATGCGGTCGGCGCAGATGCGGTCGGCGCAGATGCGGTCGGCGCAGATGCGCCCGTACGTGCCAGGGCCAGGGTGACGGGTGCAGTGGCGACGCTGCGATACACGTGCACGTCCACACCGCGCAACTCGTGCGCGATCACCGCACGAGCGGCCGCATCCTGGGCGGACGCGTCCGTGCCCAACGTGGTCTCCGCCCGAATGCCGACGGACGACACCGGCCCGGTTGCAATGGTTGCGCGCACGGCCGGGCGCTCGGACTGCAGAGCAAAACCGACGATCGAGACCAAGAGAAATGTGGCAACGACACAGGTTGCCGCCGTCGCCGCCAGCAACCCTCGCCGAGCGATAGAGCGACGCAGCCAGAGAGCCACACCGCTCACCACCCGGGTCACCGCACACCGCCGCCGCGCACCCGGTACAGCACTGTTGCGTGCGCCGGCACCACGGCGGTAATCGCGTCCGTTGTCGTCGTGACCTGCTTCGACCAGAGGTCGGTAAGTGTGAGCGAGCCCACCGCGGACCGGATGCCGACGGCGGTGGCCGTGGTCGACATCCGCTCAGTGTGGTCGCTCGAGTTGAACAGGGCGACGGCCACGTCGCCGCCGACCAGCGGTTTTGCAAAGACGAACAGTCCGCCTCTCGACGTGAGCAGACTGCCCTGCAGGCCGAGCGCATCCTGATCGACGGCGATGACATCGGCATTCGTATAGATCGCAAGGGTCGCGGGAGACGCGGAGCGCAGATCCGTACCGGCAATCAACGGCGCAGCCATGATCGCCCAGAGCGAGAACTCAGATCTCTGCTCCGTCTCGGTCATTCCGCCGTTGCCGACCTCGAGCATGTCGGGGTCGTTGAACGCGCCGGGGCGTGCAGCGGAGGCAAGGGTCGCGTTGTGCTTCACGATGCTCAGCATGCTCGCGTAGCTGTCGGTGATGTCCCGGGTCGTGCGCCACATGTTCGAGATAGCGGGTGCCCAGCTCGGCGCGTCGCGCCAGCCCCACTCGCAGATCGAGTACACGATCGGGCGGCCGGTCGCCTGCAGTGCCTGCGCCATCGTCGTGTAACGCTCGAGGTAGCGGGCCTGCGTACCTGCGCGTTCCGACGGCGTGCCGCAGTTGTCGTATTTCAGCAGGTCGACGCCCCACGCCGCGAAATCGTTGGCATCGGTGGTCTCGTGGCCGAGGCTGCCCGGGAATTTCTCACACGTTATCGCGCCGGCGCTCTCATAGATGCCGAGTTTCAGCCCCATCGCGTGGACGGATGCCGCGACCGCCGCGATCCCGTCGGGGAACTTCACCGGATCGGGCACCAGATGACCGGCCGCGTCACGCCCCCGCGCCATCCAGCAATCGTCGATGTTGACATAGTCGTAGCCAGCCGCCTTCATGCCGTTCGCGACCATCGCCGCCGCGGTCTGCTCGATCAGGCGGGCGCTGACGTCGCAACCGAAAGCGTTCCAGTCGTTGAAACCCATCACCGGGGTGCGCGCCAGACCGTTGTCGATCGTCGTCGGCAGCGGCGTGCCCGATGCCTGCGCGGGCGTGACAGGCGCTGGCGTGACCGACGCGGCCGATGACGCGGGCCGCGGGGGGCCGGAGGACACGCATCCGCTCAATGCCGCGACGGTGGCGAGGCAGGCGACCGCAATGCATGCACGCTTCGCCGACGCGCGGCGCGCAGTCGGGCGAGTGCCGGCTCGCGCGCCGAAGCGGGTCAGAACCCGGTGTGCCGCACGCCCCACGCGACGCTCCAGGTTTCGCCCGGGGTGAGCCATTTCAGGTCGCGGCCCGTGTTCAGGGCGTTCGTCGGCGCCGTCATCGGCTCGATCGCGATCGCCACCTGCCCGGCCGGCAGGCTCTTCAGCTCGCGCGATGTGTACACCTGCACGTAGCGGAAGTGTTCGTCCGCCCACATCGACACCGTGCGGCCATCGGGGGCGGTCAAGGTCTGCTCCGAATGCCCGTCGACAAGCCCGACGTCGCCCCAGCCGTCGTCGAGGTGCAAGTCGCCGACGCGGCCGCCCGCTCGCAGGTCGAACTCCGTGCCATCGACCGGATGCTCACCGACCACATTGAGGCGGTCGTCGACCGTGAAGTGCGTCGCCGCGTTCAGCGTCAACGTCAGGTCTTCGGTGGGAACGTCACCGATCGTGAAGTACGGATGCGTTCCCACCGCAACCGGCGCATCCGCCGTTCCGACGTTGGTGATGCTGTGCGTCACGGTCAGACCGTCTTCGACCAACTCGTAGCGCACGCTTGTGTCAAGCAGGAAGGGGTAGCCGGACTGCGGAAACACGGTTGCCGCGAGCGTGACCGTCTCGTCGCTGCGCTCGGCCAGCGTGTATGGCGCGAAGCGAAGCAGCCCATGGATGGCGTTGGCGCGGTCCGGTTCGGTCAGGTTCAGCTGCTGCTGTTTGCCGTTCAGGGTCCACCGGCCGTCTTTGACTCGGTTCGGCCACGGCACCAGCACGATGCCGTTGCCAGACGGCGGGGTCGACTCCACGGCAAACGGCTCCGTCAAGTCGATGCCGCCGACGCTGTAGTGGCGCAGCCCCGCAGCCACCTGGGTGACGAACGCCCTGGCCTGCCCTGCGGCTGTTCGCCTAGTGAGTTCGAACTGTTCTCCGGTCGGTGCACGCATTGCTCTAGCCTATTGCGCCGCCATGCCGCCACGCGCTGGTCGAGTAGCACGCGAGCGCCAGCGAGCACGCGTATCGAGACCCCCGTCCCCCGCTGGTCGAGTAGCACGCGAGCGCCAGCGAGCGCGCGTATCGAGACCCCCACACCCGTCACGAGGTCTCGATACACTCGCTGACGCTCGTTACTCGACCAACGAGGGGCTGGCGCTCGTTACTCGACCAACGGAGTTACTCAGCGAGCGACGACCACGACCGCGGGGCCGGCGGCGGCTTGCAACGCCGCGAGCGCATCCGGATCTGCCGTGTCACCGGTGATCACGGTGTCGAACGCAGACAGCGGACCGATCCTCCCGAGTTGCACGGCGCCGATCTTCGACCCGTCTGCGACGACGACCGCGCGCGTCGATGCGGCGACCATCGCCCGCTTCACCTCAGCCTCCGGCAGGTTCAGGTTCGTGACGCCTTCGACGGCGTGCACGCCGTTGCAACCGATAAAAGCCAGGTCGACGTGCACCTGCTCGAGCACGACTGCGGCCAGCGGCGCGACCAGCGAATGCTGTAGTGGGCGCAACGTTCCTCCCGTCACGACGACCCGGAATCGCGGAATCGCGACCTCCAATTCGAGCGCGATGCTGAGCCCGTTCGTGATCACGGTCACGTCGTGCAGGTCGCCGCGCGCGACGAGTGCGCGGGCGACAGCGGCGGTCGTACTGCCGACATCCACGAGCACACTGGATCCAGACGTCACCAGGTCAGCCGCCGCAACGGCGATCAGCAGCTTCTCCTCCGCCGAGCTGGCCAGCGACCGCTCGAACGACGGCTCGACACTGTCGATTGCGACCGCCCCGCCGTGCACCCGGCGCAGAACTCCGGATGCCTCCAGCACCCCGAGATCACTGCGCACCGTCACCAGGCTGACGCCGAGTTCCTCACTCGCATCCACGACACGTACGAATCCACGCTCGGCGACCATGCGCGCGAGCCGCTCCTGACGCTTGTCCTGAGGAGGTCGCTCTGCGACCGTCTCGAAGGGCTTGTCCTGAGGAGGTCGCTCCGCTGATGCGCCCAACTCGTTACGATTCCTTTCGTAATCGAAAGCACGGTTTTCGCTATCGTAATACCATGCTCACCTCGGGGATCACCAAAAAGGTGTCGCAGCTTGCAGACGGTCGCGACATCATCTACTACGACGACGACGACTCCACGCTGCCGCCCGAGCGCTCGGCAGACCTGCGCACGCTGGAGCCGCGCCCGCTCACGGCGACGATGCGTCAAGATGTGCTGACCGGTGAGTGGATCTCCATCGCGGCGTCGCGGCAGAACAGGGTCGTGCTGCCGCCGGCTGAGTTGGACCCGCTCGCGCCGCAATCCCCCACGAACCCGTCTGAGGTGCCGAGCAACTACGACGTCGCCGTGTTCGAGAACCGGTCTCCGTCATTCGGTCCTGCCTTGGCTGGCGAGAACGCACCGCTCGGGCTCGAAGACCTCGGCGAATTGGGCATCGGCCGCACTCGCACCTCAATCGGCCGGTGCGAGGTGGTCTGCTTCAGCCCGGCAAGCACCGGGTCATTCGGCAGTCTGAGCCGCTCCCGCGCCCGCACGGTGATCGAGGCGTGGGCGGACCGCACCGCGGAACTGTCAGCTCTCGACGGCATCCAACAGGTCTTCCCCTTCGAGAACCGCGGCGAGGCGATCGGGGTGACCCTGCATCATCCGCACGGTCAGATTTACGCTTACCCCTACATCACGCCGCGCACGCAGCGACTGGTCTCATCGGTCGAGGCATACGGACCGACGCTTTTCGACGACATTCTGCGCAGCGAACGCGCCGCAGGGCGCCTGGTTCTCGCGGGCGAGCATTGGAGCGCATTCGTGCCGTTCGCAGCACGCTGGCCGCTCGAGGTGCACATGCTGCCGCACCGCCAGGTGGCCGACTTCACGGAGACGAACACGGATGAGCGCGACGAACTGGCCGTGCAGTACCTGCGGCTGCTTCGCGCGGTTGATGCGCTCTATGGCACGCCGACTCCGTACATCGCCGCCTGGCATCAAGCACCGATCTGGGTGCATCGCAACGACATCCGTCTCATGCTGCAGTTGACGTCACCCCGACGAGCTGCGGATAAGCTCAAATTCTTGGCCGGCAGCGAGGCAGCAATGGGCGCGTGGATCGGCGATGTACCGCCCGAAAAGCAGGCAAAACAACTGCGGGCCGCGCTGGCGAGGTCAGACGAGGAGAACCCGGTATGAGCGACGCGAACGAACCCTCTCTCGGCGACGCGGCGCGGGCCGGGTTCGAGCGCGTTTTCGATTCCGCCCCGCAGGGTCTGTGGGCCGCCCCGGGGCGGGTGAACCTGATCGGCGAGCACACGGACTACAACGACGGTTTCGTCTTGCCCTTCGCAATCAACCGTCACGCTATCGCGGCACTGGCTGTGCGAGACGACCGTCGAATCCGCGTCGCCAGCGCATTCGCCGACGACGCCGTCGAAATCGAACTCTCCGAGATCGGGCCGGAAACGGTCAGCGGCTGGTCCGCGTACCCACTCGGCGTCGCCTGGGCGCTCGGGCAGGTCGGTGCGGATCTGGCCGCCGTTCCCGGCTTTGACCTGTTTCTCGAATCGGATGTCCCCATCGGTGTCGGTCTGTCCTCATCCGCCGCGATCGAGTGCGCCGTAGCCGTCGCACTGAACGATGCCTGGCGGCTCGACTTCGACCTCAACACGCTCGTCACCGTGGGCCATCTCGCTGAGAACGAGGTGGTCGGCGCACCGACCGGCATCCTCGATCAGTCCGCATCGCTACTGGGCAGCGCCGATTCTGCGATCTTCATCGACTGCCGCAGCCTGGAATCCGCGGTGATCCCGTTGGGGCTCGATGACGCCGGCCTGGCGATCCTCGTGATCGACACCAAGGTCGAGCATGCCCACGCCGACGGCGACTACGCCGCACGCCGCGCCTCCTGCGAGGCCGGTGCGAGAGCGCTTGGCGTTGCGTCCCTGCGCGATGTGTCAGTTGCCGAGCTCATGCACGCGCGTGACGTACTCGACGGTGAGACGTTCCGGCGGGTGCGTCACGTCGTGACGGAGAATCAGCGGGTTCTCGACACCGTCAGGCTGCTCCGTGAGCAGGGCCCCGCCGCGATCGGCGACCTGCTGGACGCATCGCACCGTTCATTGCGCAACGACTTCGAGGTGTCGGTGCCCGAACTGGACCTCGCCGTAGAAATCTCACAGAACTTCGGCGCCCTCGGCGCACGGATGACCGGCGGCGGTTTCGGCGGGTCCGCGATCGCGCTCGTTCCCAGCCACCTGATCTCACACGTGCAAGCCGCCATCGATGGCGCGTTCGCCGAGCACGGCTACGCCCAGCCGGACATGTTCGTCGTGCGAGCCGCTGACGGAGCACGCCGCTTGGCGTGACGCGGTCGAGCCGCCGCTGCGAGACGAGCCTGATCGGCATCCGCGCGCCAGTGGTCTGCGATGCGCTGTTCTGCGATGCGTTGTTCTGCAAGGCGTTGTTCTGCGATGTGTTGCGCCCGCGCGCGTCGTTCCGTTTCCAGTTCGTTCAATCGCTGCTGAGCGTACAGTTCCGAGTACAGCATCTGACTGTTCACCGCTTTCGAGGTCGGGGCTGTCAATTCGTTTGACTAAACTCAGCCTGTCCTCTAAGGCCCCAACCGGTCATTGGGTGAATTCCTTATCTTTCCTGCCCTCCGGTGCCTGTGCCTTCATTCGGAGTGCGCGAAGTGCTGGAATGGCAAGGGATTCCGACACAACGAGCACTATGAATGGCACAGAGGCATCGCCAGCCTGTTACGGAACGCGCACTCACCACCCGCGGGCGCCGATCACAGACCCGGCCGATGGCGCAGGAAGTCGTCCACCTCGGCGTGCGTAGGTGCCGTTGGGGGGCCGCGGCGCGTGACCGCGAGAGCCGCAGCGGCATTCGCGCTGGCAAGTTGGAACCGTTGCTGCGGCCATTGCGGCAATACCTCTCACGAACCCGAAGGTCTGCGAGTCGCGAATACGGTGCGGAGTTAGTTCACGTTAGATCTGGGGATCGCTTCGCTCAAATGCTGATAAGAACGCACCGATAGCTCCTTGCGCTTGAGCCTGGAGGGCTGCAATGTCTGTCGTCGAGCCGGCGGCTCGCGCTTCGGCGGCATAAATGCGAGCACCGTTCGAGTGCGGTCCGTCGAACCGATGACACGCGCTAATTACGTCTTCGCGCGGGTTTCGAATCACCGTAAGTCCGGGAACGCAAGCGCTGGCGACGGCCATCGCAACGGCGTCCGGTCCCTCGGCGCGGACCGCATGGATCACAACGAATGCGAAATCATAGAAATCCTTCCGCAGGTCGCGCCGCACGATCGCGCCTGCTTTCGCGGTGAGGTAGCCGCCGACCCCTGCCGCGCGAGCTAGTCGGCCACCCAACTCGATTACGCGCGCGTCTTTTAACGCCGGCCCTGGTCCAGATAGGTTCATCGCAGTCAGGTCACGAGTGCCCGGAAGGTTGATCTCCGATTCGAGGTTGTCGGGAACGTCGACCAGGAATTCCACAATCACTGGCGACTGGTCGACCTCAACAATCCACCGCCAGCTGATATTCGGCTTTGCCTTGACAAATTCAGCCTTCTTGAGTGCAGCCTCCAGCCAGGAATAGTCTTCATCGTCTCTGTCGTATTCGAGTGCGAGCGACAAAAGCACATCCACATCGAGGGTCCCTTGGTGCGGTTCTGACGACTCAACCAGCGTGTCAGGGATAAGGCCACCAATCAGGACCAACTCCTGCCATTTGTCACCGCAGGCATCAAGTAACTTGTCGAACGCTTGCTCAGCAAGCTCGCGACCTTCGCGGCTGCGGGGTGAATGTGGAGGCACGTTAGAACCTTAGGACAGTCTCTCTCAGGTGGACGGCCGCTTCTGGGCCCCGGGCGTCCTCGACAAGTAGGTCTGAGTACACACGGACGGGCGAGACGAGGCGGAGCCCATTGCGCGAAGAGGCCGCCGCCAATACCGCGCCATTGGTGGAAGCGACTTCGACAGTCGACTCCGCCGCGAACGCCGTAACGCCGGCTGCCTGCAAGCGGCGCTGCCGAGCGTTGACATCTAAATCGAGTTTCACGTAGCAGCGCAGACGCGGCACTGCCGTGGAGAACGGGGCGAGCATGTCGGCAGCGAAACGCCCACCGAAGGCCACGTCATGGCCGAGTTCGCTCTGGATCGCCCTTGCGGTTTGCGTTGGGTCGCCCCAGATCGACGAGTAACCGCTGATGCCAGTGGATCGCGCAGCCTGTCTCGCCCACGAATCCAGCATCAGTCCCGGCTGCGTCAAACGACGGGTAGCGGTTCTACCTCGACCAACATCAGCCGTAGCCCACCCGAGTCGTGCGAACTCTCTTACGGCTGTCGATACCGTACCAACCGAGAGTTCTGTACGGTCTGCCAGTTCGCGGACCGTCGGAAGCACTGGGTTCCGAAACTGAGCAAATCCGGTCAGAATCGTCTCCGCGATTGTCTCCAAGGAAGCTGTCCAACGCGGGAATTTCGTGCCACTGTCCTGCAGAGAGGCCGGGGGCACCGCTTCACCATCGCGCTCCACCAAGATCGATCCCACATGCAACTGCGCTGCGCCCGACATCGTCACCCAGCTGATACCTCGAGCGTTCAGGATGTCGCGGCCTCCTGGGGACAAGGAATATGCGGCGACGACCAGCGGGTATGAGCCAACACGCGGCGCTGCGGCCCTTTCCACATCACGGGGAAAGCCGTGACCCGCCCAACGAAGATCCACTTTGAGCGGTGCGCCGTCCCCGAATTGAATACTCGCGTCTGCAGCGCTATCTCCTGAAGCTATCAATTCGATCCGCGCCTTGGGAACGGCTTTGCGGAGAGCTGCTATCGCTAAACGTTCAACTTTGGACATATGTTCACTGTACAGTGATCAATAGCCTTTTGCTGAACATTAATCAATGCGCGTCGTGTTAATGAGGCGAATTTCAACTGACTACTTTCGAACCGGCACCCCATGAAGGCCGGACCTCAGGGACCTCTTCCGCTCCCGGTCCCTTCGGGAGGTCTCCACGAAAGGACGAGCGAGTCAAATGCGGGCAAATTGTGCGCAATTCGTCGATTCCGCCGTTGCTCGCACTATGAATGGCACATGGGCTTCGCCACCCAGTCACTGAGCGCACACATGGTACGCCAATGCCGCTCGCAGACCCGCGGATGCCGATCACCGACCCGCGGACGCGGACCACAACGGAGGCCGACGCGCCAAGAAGTCATCGAGCTCGGCGTGCGTCGGCGCCGTAGCGGGGCCGCGGCGGGTGACCGAAAGAGCTGCGGCGGCATTCGCGCGCCGTGCCGCCGCATCTGGGGACAGCCCTGCGGACAGAGCGGCGAGGAACGCTCCTACGTGCGCGTCACCAGCGCCATTGGTATCGACCGCGGCGACCGCAAAGCTCTGGGACAGACGAGGCAGCTCACCCGGAAGCACGAGCAGACAGCCGCGCGCGCCGAGCCTCACCACGATGCCACACCGCGGTGATCGGGCGACCAACACTTCGCTCGCAGTACCGGCGTCTTTTGTGCCGGTCAAACGCAAGGCTTCGCGCTCGTTGCAACTGAACCAATCGGCTCGTTCCAGCACGGCATTCAGAATGTCCGGTGCGATGTCGTGCCCGAGCGGGCCCGGGTCGAACAGAACGCATGCCGAATCGGGAATATGCCCAAGCCATTCGGCGATCGCGCTGGCATTCGGGTCGCGCAGTAGACCGTATCCCGAAGCGACGACGCTGTCTCTACCGCCCACTGAAACAGCCGCAAGCCGCTCGTCGGTGAGCGTTGCCTCTGCACCGACGACGGTCACGAACGTGCGCTCGCCGCCAGCATCCGTAAGCGCGATGTCGTAGCCGGTGTCAGACTCCGGCGTCGGCTGCAACAGCACGCGGATGCCTTCGGTCGCCATCGCCGCGCGCGCCAGGTCGCCGAACGGCCCCGTTCCGTGCGCGCCCGCATACGCGGCGGGCAGGCCTTGGCGCGCTGATGCGACCATCACGTTGAATGCGCCGCCAGGATGCAGCCCTTCCGCGTGCGCGATCACGTCGCCACCGCGCTCAGGCAGCATGGGCACGGTGGCAACGAGATCGATCACAACGTTGCCGGCACAGATGAGCCGCGGTACGTAGACCGAGTGATCTGCGGGGCCGGCCACGCGGCCCGGCGCATCGGCGGGTTCGAGGCCGGGTGCATCGGCGGGCTCACTGCCCTGCCCGCGGCCAGGCGCATCGGCGGGTTCGAGGCTCACCTCAGCTCCAACAGCTGGCGCGCCAACGGCGCGAGGTCCAGCCCGTTCACCAATCGCACCGTTTCCACAGCTGCCTCGGGCAGACCGCGCATCCCGGAACACGCTCCTGCAACCGCGCCGACCATCGCGGCGATCGTGTCGGTGTCGCCGCCGAGCGAGGCCGCGGCGCAGCAGGCTTTCCATGGGTCGGCACCGAAGAGCGCGAGAACGCCGAAGGCCGCTGGCACAGACTCCTGCGTTGCCAGGCTCGTTCCCACCAGTTCGGTGATGTCGCGCAGCGAACCCTGCGAGTCATCCGGTCGCGCCAGTGACACAGCCCACTCGATGCGACGCGAAACGTCGGCCCCGGCGATCCAGTGCCCGCGCTTTCCACCGACCGCAGCCGCACGGATCGCGATTTCGATGCCCTGCGTGACGGATGCGCCGTCGATTCCCGCGCTCACCGCCGCCGCCACCGCCGCCGCTCCGGCGATCGCGATCGATGTGTTGTGCGAGACCAGACCGGCTTCGGCGACGAGGTCCACGAGCGCACTCAGCTCGTCGGCACCCGGGCGTTCGTCGGCACGCGGGCCTGGGTCGGCACGCGGATCCTCCGCAACACGTGGGTCATCCGCCGCCCGCAGATCGTCCGCGACACGTACGCGCCGTACAAGTCCGACCGGCGTCACGCGCATGGCTGCGCCGTTCGTCGTGCCGAATCGGCCGGCCTCGGTGGCCGGTGTGCCCGCAACGACAGCGGCGACGGCCGCCTTCGTGGACGGGCCGAGCAGATCGAGCGAACCCCGTGCGCGCATGTCGTCTTCCCACTCGACGAGCGACCGGGCGAAGCCTGCGGGGTCCACGTGCCCGCCGCCGGCAACCAGTGCGCGCGCCAGCAGGAGAGCCTGCTCCGTGTCGTCCGTGATCCGGCCGGCCGACATCCCTGCCGCGATCGGATGATCGGCATCAGCCGCCCGAAATCCATCGATCACGCCGAAGTGCTCCCGAACCTGCTGCGGCGACATCAGCTGCGTCGGCATGCCGAGCGCATCGCCAATCGCAAGCCCATATAGTGCCGCCGTTGCCCGGTCGAGCCTACCCGCCAAGGAGCCCTGCCTTGCCGATGAGCCCTGCCCTGCCGATGAGCCCCGGCCCACGGCCGAGCCGCCGCCCGCAAAGGACCGCGCGGTCACGCCGAATCCGCGAGCACCTGGTCGACCGTCACGATCTCGATCAACGGGCCGTAGAGCGCCATGGCGTCGAGCGCGCGCTGGTGGTCGGCGGGACTGACCCCGGCGCAGGCATCCGATACGACGCGAACGTGCACCCCGGCATCCGCTGCACCGAGCGCGGTCGAGAGCACGCAACAGTCCGTGGAGACCCCGGCCAGCACCATCTCCGTGCTGCCGTGCATTGCCGCGGCGAGCTCCTCACCCCACTTGCCGAACGTCGTGCGACTCACGATCGAGTGCCCGGCTGTGTCGAACTCGCTCGTCACGTCGTACAGCGGGTCGTCAGCGGGCACCAGGGCGAAGGACCAGTCCTTGTAATACGGCACCCACGACCCGACAGGATGCTCCGGCGCGATGAAGCGTGTGTAGATCACCCGGTCTGCGAATCGCGGCAGCAACCGGCGGATGCCTGCGGACGCATCCCCGTAGCCCGCGCTCGACCACGGGCTCGACGGATCGCCGAAGATCGTCTGCATGTCGATCGCCACCAGCCACGGCGTGCCATGTGCTGAGTTCTGGGCCACGGTCGTTACGCCTGCTCGGTCGCGGCACCCACAGCATCCGGAACCGCTTCCTGACGACGGATGGTGCCTCGCCCGAAGATGATGACGGCGAGGAAGCCGATCACCAGGGCGACGAGCACACCCAGGTTGGCGAACGCCCACGCGCCGGTGCGTCCGCCGAGTCCGAACGGTTCGAGCAGATAGCCGAGCCAGTCCAGCCAGTGCGCATCGGTGATCGGGTTGGTGATGAGGCCCCAACCGACCGCCGTGCCGACGATCAGTGCGCCGACGGCCAGCGCGTTCACGCTGCCGTAGCGGCCGCGCGGGTTGAACAGATCCTTGTCCGCGTAGTCACGGCGACGCAGCATCATGTCGGCCAGGAAGATGCCGCACCATGCCGCGATCGGCGTGCCCAGGGTGATCAGGAAGCCTTGGAACGGCCCGATGAAGCTGGAGGAGAAGAACACGATGAACACGGCGCCGATGATCATGATGACACCGTCGATGCCCGCAGCCACCGGGCGCGGAATCTTCACGCCGGCGCTGAGCAGGGCGATGCCCGACGAGTAGATGTCAAGCACGGCGCCGCCGATCAGCCCGAGCACCGCGACGATCGCGAACGGGATCAGGAACCAGACCGGCAGGATGCTCGTGAGTGCGCCGATCGGATCGTTCGCGATTGCGCTGTTCAGCTTGGTCGACGACCCGGCCAGCAGCAGACCGAAAATGACCAGGATAACGGGGGCAAGTGAGGAGCCGAACGTGGTCCAGCCGACGACCCCGCGGCTCGAGGATTTGCGGGGCAGATAGCGCGAGTAGTCCGCAGCAGCCTGCACCCAGCCGAGCCCGAATCCGGTCATCATGAAGACGAATCCACCGATCAGCTGCTGGATGTTGCCATTGGGCAGCGCGCCGACTTTCGCGAAGTCGATCTGATTCCAGACCAGGATGATGTAGACGATCGTCAGGATGCCGGTGACGATCGTGATGACCACCTGCATCCGCATGATGACGTTGAAGCCGAACACGCCGCCGCCGATCACCAGGAGCACGACGACGATCAGCGCGATCACCTGGGTGAGAACGCCGCCGCTCCCACCGAGCTCTTTGAAGACGGTCGAGGTCGCCAGCACCGCGAGCGACACCAGCACGGTCTCCCAGCCGACGGTGAGCAGCCAGGAGATGATCGACGGCAGCCTGTTGCCGTTCACGCCGAACGCCACCCGGCTCAGCGTCAGCGTCGGGGCGGAGCCGCGTTTGCCTGCGAGCGAGATGAAACCGCAGAACAGGAAAGAGACGACGATGCCGACGACGGCGACCAGCGTCGCCTGCCAGAACGAGATGCCGAAGCCGAGTAGGAAGGAGCCGTAGCTCACCCCGAGCACGGAGACGTTCGCCGCGAACCACGGCCAGAACAGGCCGCGAGGTTGCCCGACGCGTTCAGATTCGTGGATCGAGTTCAGCCCGTTGATCTCCACCCCCAGGCCGGTCGCGGCCGGTGCAGTCGATCGATCATCGGTGGTGGTCATTGCAACTCCCGTTCAGCGGCCGAAGCCTGCTCCGTGCTCTCACGGCATGCTCGAACGGTATCGACGCTAAGCGCTGCGCGTCAAGGTGTCAGTACGTTCTACCACCCGGGAGAATGACGGGAGGCCTCGGTGGTTTGCTGAAGTCGAAGTCGCTGTACAGATTGCCGAGCTGCGGATTGTTCTCCCGCACATCGGGGCGCGGGTCGGGGCGGCCATCCGTTTTCGGGTCCAGTCGCTGGCCGTTCAGAAAGTCGTCCTCGATGAACTTGACATAGGCATCGTGGCTGAGCGTCTGGTGGTCGATGTAGCCCGCCTTCGCGTACGGGCTAATCACGATGCCCGGCACGCGCAGGCCGTACCCGTTCTGGTCGACGACCGGCGGTTTGACGTGGTCGTAGAAGCCGCCCCAGTCGTCCCAGGAGAGGAAGATCGCCGTGCTGTTCCAATCCGGGCTCCGCATGACCGTGTTGATCAGGCCGGTGACGTAGGCCTGGCCGGCGCTGACCTTGGCAGGCGGATGCTCGCTGACCGCATCGGTCGGATCGATCCAGCTGACCGCGGGCAGCGTTCCCTTCTTCGCCTGGGCGTAGAAGTTCGTCAACGACTGGATGTTGCCCAGCTGACCGTCTTGCCGCACCGTGTCGAAGTACGGCAGGGGGTTCCAGATGCCCGGCGTCTTCGCGTTCTGCTTCACCGGCGCGCAGGTCATGGCCGAATCGTTCTCACAGTCCGGCTCGGTGCCGTTGAATACGTAGTAGCCCCACGACACCTTCTGCTTGTGCAGCAAATAGGTCAGATCGGTCCAGGCGTAGTCGGGCGGAGCCAGTTGGTTGGATGCCGCGATCAGCTTGTTCTTCAGCGCTGCCGGCAGGCTCGCGTTGTCGATGGCGCTCTGACAGCTCGCATACGAATCGGATGCCGCGCACTTCTGCTTGATCAACGCGTGCAGTTCTGCGGCCATGGTGGGTGTGATGCCATCCTTGGCCAGCTGCGCCTGGCAGGCTGGCTTAGCGACGCCGCCGCGGCACGCGCCGATCAGGTTCTTCTGCAGAGCGGTGCGGAAGTCCGGCGGGTTGCCGGGGCTCTCCAGCGCGCTGACGCAGCTGGACGGATCGTCGGCGACGCTGCACTTCGCGGACCACTCGGAGACCATGTAGAGGTGCGATGGCAGGCTCCAGGATGCGTTCGATTCGAACAGGTGATCCTGCAGCACGAAGTCTTTTGCATAGGTCCAGTAGTTCGGAATGTCCGCGCCAGTTTTGTAGCCCATCACGTCGGTCGTGCCGGTGCTTGTCGTGCCGGTGCTTGTCTGGCCCGCGCTCGTCTGGCCCGCGCTCGTCTGGCCCGCGCTCGTGGTGGCCACGTTGCCGCACAACGGCGCGTTCGGCGCGCACCCCTTCTTTTGGGCGGCTTCGGCCTGCGCTACGAAGCCATCCATCTTGCCGCCGTCGACGTCTGCCACGGCACTGCTCGCGCCGTGCGGGCCACCGGCGTTCACATCCTGCGAGTCGTGGAACGGTTTGACACACGATCCGCTCTGCGGGTCAGGCACGCAGGCCGTGGGCACCCCGTTCGCCATGGGGATGCCGTCTGCACCGGGGAACGTTCCGAAGTAGCTGTCGAACGACCGGTTCTCCTGCATGATCACGATGACGTGCTTGATGGTGTGGATACCGGGTTCCGCGGCGGTCGCAGCGGCGCCGGATGCAGCATCCGCCGCGCTCGTGCTGCCGAACGCCAGTTGCGCCTGCGCGAGGCCCAACGACGCGACGACGGCAATGATGCCGACGACCGCAACGGCAGACATTGCGGAGACGGCTTCGTGCTGCGCCGACCAGCGCCGCATCCGGTGCCTCAGGTTCGCGAACGGCGCTGTCCCACGCCGATCCGACCGCTCCGCCTTGTTCATCGTTGGCCTACCTCCAGGAGATGCCCTCGCTCCCCCATCTTCACGCGTGCAAGCGGGATCCAGCCCTGTCGCTCTGTGCGAATCCACACAGGTTCAGCGGCGGTTGCCGCCAACCATGTGCCGGGTGGCCGCCGAGTGGCGATCCGCGGGTGCCGAGTAGGCTGTCGATCATGGCAGCACATCCGGACGCCCGTGTGATCATCCTCCCCAACCACGTTGCTCCGCAGGTCGCCGAAACGGCGTGGGCTGCACCGGGTGCCGTGATCGTCGGCATGGTCACACTGAGCGATCGCGCCAGCGTCTGGTACAACGCCGTGCTCCGCGCCGACAACGAACCGATCTCGATCGGCGAGGGCTCGAACCTGCAGGACAACGTCTCATGCCACGTCGACACCGGCGCGCCGCTGACGGTTGGCCGCGGTGTCTCTGTCGGTCACAATGCGGTGCTGCACGGTTGCACGATCGAGGACAACGTGCTGGTCGGCATGCACGCTACCGTGATGAACGGCGCCGTCGTCGGCCACGATTCCCTGATCGCCGCGGGCGCACTCGTCACAGAGGGCGCGGTGATTCCGCCGCGCTCTCTCGTCGCCGGCGTGCCCGGCAAAGTACGTCGCGAGCTGAGCGACGACGAGGTCGCGGGGATCCGTCACAATGCCCAGGTGTACCTGCAGCACGCGCGGCTGCACGCCTCCGCGTAGAGCGGCTGCCGCCACGCTCGCCGCGCGCCAGTTGGCGCACGGTGCGCCACTTCAGGTGGCGCACGACACACAAAGTGGCGCAGCAACCGAGTCGCGCGGCACCCGACTCGAGTGACCGGCTACTGCGCAGGCACCACAGTCACCGGCGTGCCACCCGTGATGCGCAGCAACTCGTCGTAGGACGTCGGGAACACGGTGTGCGGATGCCCCGCCGCAGCCCACACAACCGGGTAGTCGCCGAGCGCGGTGTCCACCAGGGTACGCAACGGTGCCGGATGCCCAGTCGGCGCGACCCCGCCGATCACCTGGCCGGTCGCTTCGCGCACGAGCTCAGCGGATGCCCGCCCCAGCTTTCCGCCGAGCTGGTCACCGAGCCAGGCGGTGTCGACACGGTGCCCACCCGAGGTCATCACCAGGATCGGCTCGCCGTCGAGCGTGAACACGAGTGAATTGGCGATCGCACCGACCTCCACACCCAGCTCCGCCGCAGCGGATGCAGCAGTCGGCGTCGCCTCCTCGAACCAACGCACCTGCCCGGTGGCTCCATGTTCTCGCAAAACGGCTTCGACACGCGTGACGGACGGATGCTCATGGTTACTGACTGCCATACGCCCAGCTTAGAAGACCGAACGCGGCGAGGTCTCTGGCGCCCCCAAGGTCCGGTGGTTGAGGAGGCCGCCCGCGGCCGTCTCGAAACCACGTGCCTACTCTTGTGCAAAGTCAGGTTTCGAGACGCACTGCTCGCTGCGCTCGCGGTGCTCCTCAACCAGCACTATCGGTGGTTGAGGAGCGCATGAGCGCAGCGAATACGCGTCTCGAAACCACCACACCGGTGCAAACTCAGGTTTCGAGACGCACTGCTCGCTGCGCTCGCGGTACTCCTCAACCAGCACCACCGGTCCGGTGGTTGAGGAGGCCGCCCGCGGCCGTCTCGAAACCACCACTACGCAGCACAAAGTCAGGTTTCGAGACGCACTGCTCGCTACGCTCGCGGTGCTCCTCAACCAGCACTACCGGTGGACGCCCGCGGTCTCAAAACCACCACGCCCACGCATCCGCTCCGCAGCCCTGTGGACAACTTCGACGGCCGTCGTGCAGCATCCGCGATACTGGCAGTCATGCCCCACGTGTACATTCTGCGTTGCGCCGACGGCAGCTACTACGTCGGCAGCACGATCGACCTTGAGCGTCGACTGGCCGAGCACAGCTCCGGCATGGGCGCGGTCTACACTCGCAAGCGACTGCCCGTTGAACTCGTGTTCGCCGAGGAATTCAACCGAATCGATGAAGCGTTCGAACGCGAAAAACAAGTGCAGGGATGGTGTCGTGCCAAGCGGGAAGCGCTCATTTGGGGCGAATACGGCGAGCTGCCGAAGTTGAGCGTGCGAGGTGCTCGTCCGCCCGCTGGTTGAGGAGCGCATGAGCGCAGCGAATACGCGTCTCGAAACCACCACTACGCAGCACAGAGCCAGGTTTCGAGACGCACTGCTCGCTGCGCTCGCCGTGCTCCTCAACCCGCGCTACCGGTGGTTGAGGAGCAACCGACGCAGGAGACCGCGTCTCGAAACCACCACACCAGTGCAAAGCCAGGTTTCGAGACGCATTGCTCGCTGCGCTCCGCGACCAGCGAGGGGGCGGGTTACAGGCGCTCGGCCGCCAGCACCACGTTCTCCAGGAGCATCGCGCGGGTGAGCAGCCCCACTCCCCCTGGCACGGGGGACAAGTAGGCAGCAACCTCCGCGACGCCCGGATCGACATCTCCGGCGAGTTTCGCCCGGCCGCTCGCCGTCGTGCCGACACGGCTCACGCCGACGTCGACGACGGCCGCACCCGGCTTGACCCAATCGGCCTTGACCATCCCGGGCACTCCGACGGCAGCGACGACAATGTCAGCTCGGCGCACCTCATCCGGCAGATCAACGGTGCGCGAGTGGGCAAGCGTCACCGTCGCATCCAGCCCCTTGCGGGTCAAAATCAGTCCGAGCGGACGACCGACGGTGAGACCGCGACCGATCACGATCACGCGTTTGCCCGCGATCGCAATCTCGTACCGCTGCAGAAGCGCGACGATCCCGGCCGGCGTGCACGGCAACGGAAACGCCGGCGCAGCGCTCCCACCCGAACCCGCACCGCCCGCATTAACGCTGAGCACGAGGCGGCCGAGGTTCATCGGGTGCAGCCCATCGGCATCCTTCGCCGGGTCCATCAGTTCGAGCATGGCGTGCTCGTCGAGCCCGGCGGGCAACGGTAGCTGCACGATGTAGCCGGTGACCGACGGGCTCGCATTCAGCTCGGCGATCGCGGCCTCGACATCGGCGGCGGATGCGCTCTCCGGCAGGTCGATGCGCACAGACTCGATGCCGACCTCTGCGCAGTCCCGGTGCTTGCCCGCGACGTACGAGACCGACCCGGGGTCGCTGCCGACGAGCAGCGTTCCGAGACCGGGGTGAACGCCGCGGGCATGCAGCGCATCGACACGCGTCTTCAGGTCGGCTTTGATTGCGGCGGCGGTTTCGACGCCGTCCAGACGAATGGCGGTCATCGGGCCGGCGCTACGCGATGCTCGAGGCGAATTCGATGTGCTCGACGGGCTGACCGAACGGGTTCAGTCCGGGGTACAGCGGGATGGCATCCGCCAGCGTCTTGACGCGCGCACGCAAACCCGGAAGGTCCGCGCCCGGCTGCAAAGCTGCCGCGATGATGTCGGACACCTCGACGAACTCGGCGTCGCCGAACCCGCGCGTGGCCAATGCAGGCGTGCCGATGCGCAGGCCGCTTGTGACCATCGGCGGGCGCGGGTCGAACGGCACAGCGTTGCGGTTGACCGTGATGCCGACCTCGTGCAGTGCGTCTTCGGCCTGCTGGCCGTCCAGCGGCGAGTTGCGCAGGTCGGCGAGCACGAGGTGCACGTCTGTGCCGCCGGTGAGCACGTCGACTCCGGCTGCCTGCGAGTCGTCTGCGGTGAGCCGGGCTGCCAGGATCTTCGCACCGCGCACGGTGCGCTCCTGGCGGTCCTTGAACTCGGGAGTCGCAGCAAGCTTGAACGCGGTTGCCTTCGCCGCGATCACGTGCATGAGCGGCCCGCCCTGCTGCCCGGGGAACACGTTCGAGTTCAGCTTCTTCGCCAACTCCATGTCACGGGACACGATGAAACCGCTGCGCGGGCCGCCGATGGTCTTGTGCACGGTCGAGGAGACGACATCGGCATAGGGAACGGGGTTCGGATGCAGCCCTGTCGCGACGAGGCCGGCGAAGTGCGCCATGTCCACCCACAGCTTCGCACCGACCTCGTCTGCAATGGCGCGGAACGCTGCGAAGTCCAACTGCCGCGGGTAAGCCGACCAGCCGGCGATGATCACGGTCGGCTTGTATTCGAGAGCCTTGTCGCGCACGACATCCATGTCGACGAGGAACGTGTTCGGGTCGACTCCGTAGGAGACCGCGTTGTAGAGCTTGCCCGAGAAGTTCAGCTTCATGCCGTGCGTGAGGTGGCCGCCGTGGGCGAGCTCGAGGCCGAGGATCGTGTCGCCGGGGGTTGCGATCGCGGACAGCACCGCGGCGTTCGCGGTCGCGCCGGAGTGCGGCTGCACATTCGCGTATGCGGCACCGAACAGGCTCTTCACTCGCTCGATCGCAAGCGATTCCGCGATATCGACGAACTCGCATCCGCCGTAGTAGCGCCGCCCAGGGTAGCCCTCCGCGTACTTGTTGGTGAGCACGGAACCCACGGATTCGAGCACAGCGCGCGGAACGAAGTTCTCACTGGCGATCATCTCGAGATAGCCGCGCTGGCGGCCGAGTTCCTGCTCCAGGACGGCCGCGATCTCCGGGTCGACCTCGCTGAGGGGTGCGTTGAATGTGTCCGTCATTGCCTACTCCTTGAGTTTCCGGGATGGAAGGCACGCTGATGGCCGCGCATCGACCCAGGCGCACGGCCGAATCCATCCCAGTGTCTGAAGGTGCGTCAGTCGCTCCCCGATGGTGACCATCCGAGGCGGCATCCGAAGACACAGCCCCTACGCCAGTTGCGACGGTTACAGCATATCCCGGCTGCAGAGCGACATTCGAGCGGCCGGAATCGAGCGGCACAATTGGTTCCGCTGGGCTCGTGCTGCGTCTAGCCGGACAATCCCTCGATCCCAAGCCCGGTAGCAGGTGAGAGCTGCACGTTCCGGCCGTCATATCGTGCACCCCCGACGACCGGTGAGGCAGACAACCACAACCCAGCGTCAAGATCTTGGGGGGCGGTGAGTCCGACGGAAGCGGACAGGCTCGCTGCCGCCGCGATGCCGACAGTGCTCTCCATCATCGACCCGATCAGCACGCCGATACCTGCGTCTTTTGCCTGTCTCGCCATGCGCATCGCCTCGCGAATACCACCAGACTTCGCCAGCTTGATGTTCACCATATCCGCGGCTTGGCGCCGAATTAACTCGTGGAGGTCGTAATGGTCCCAAACGGATTCGTCGGCGAGTACAGGAGTGTCGACCGCTCTGCGTACGGCCGCCAGGTCATCGATGGCGCGTGCGGCAACGGGCTGCTCGACGAACGCGACATCGACGCCGTCGTTTTCCCAGAATCGGATAATCCGAATGGCCTGCTCTCGATCCCAGCCCTGGTTCGCGTCGACACGAAGCACAACGGATGCGCCGACCGCGTCGCGCACGGCGCGCAACAGCGCCTGATCGTCGCCTCCGCCGCCGCATTTGACCTTCAGCGTGTCGAACCCCGCATCGCGATGTTCGCGAGCGAGTGCGGCAACATCATCCGGGTTTCCCGCGGACAGTGTCATGTCGGTTGTCACCCGAATCCTGGCCGCGTCAGGACCGCCGAGGAAGACCGCCAGCGACTCGCCGGTTTCCTGAGCAGCGAGATCGTGCAGCGCGCAGTCGACCGCCATCTTCGCAGCCGAATTGCGGATGACGGCCGAGCCGAGCGCATCCGCCAGTTCTGCAAGATCGGCAACGGCTCGACCCACAACGACGTCGGCGAGCGGGCCCGTCACTGCGGCGGTGACGCCGGCCGGGCTCTCACCGGTCACCCGCCAGCTGCACGGGGCCTCACCCCACCCGCTGCGACCAGAGTCGTCGTGGAGTTCTACAAGCACCGCATCGTGGGCGGACGCGCTCCGTTGCGCCGTGACAAACGGGCGCAGCAGCGGTACTGAGACGCGGTGAACCAGGATTTCTGTGATCATGGGATGCGCCAGTTCACTCGATGTCCGCCAACAGTGCGGAGTACACCCGGGCGACCACGGGCGTCAGCTCGGCGATCGGAAACCGACTGGCCGCGAAACCGTTCGGCGGATCGACGACCGGCGAATGGCGCATGTTCGTCAAGATCGTGATTGTCATGTTGTGGGCGGGGTCGATGACGGTCAGCGTGCCGGTCCAGCCGGAGTGCCCGTAGCTGCTTCGGCTCGGACCACCGGTGAAGTATCGGTACCCGTCACCCGACGCGGATTGCAGGCGCCAGCCCAACCCGATCGTCGACGAGTCGACATCCGCCGCATCCAGAGCGTACGGGGCAGTGAACTGTTCCGTCACCTCCCGGGTGAAGTATTGCCGGCCGTTGTACAGGCCACCGTTCAGCATCAGTTGTGTCAGGACGGCCAGGTCGCCCACGGTTGAGAACAGGCCAGCATGACCAGACACTCCCCCCATCGAGTAGTAGCCTTTCTCGTCGTGCACCTCACCCTGCAGAGTGTTGTGCCGGATCGGCGCCGGCATTCCGTCTGGCAGGCTGCCGAAGCTGACGTGGCCGTCCCTGGTGTTGCCGTTCAGCTCTGTGGCGGCCGTCTGCTGCTTTGTGAAACCGTGCAGGAGCGGGTTGAACGTGGTGCGATGGAGCCCGAGCGGACCGTAGAAGTGCTCCTGCAGGTAGGTGTCGAGGCTCTGCCTGGTGAGCTGCTCGACCAGCAGTCCCAGAATCATGTAGTCGACGTCGCTGTAGCGGAACTCGGTGTGCGGGCTGGCGATCAGCGGCGTCCTGCAGATCACGTCGATGATCCCAGACCGGTCACGGATGTCGGCACTCTGGTAATAGAGACCGCCCGCGACCCGCGCGTTCTGGTACTGCGGATCCGGCAATTCGCCGGCCGTGTGATGCAGCAAGTCGGCCACGGTGATGGTCGATTTGCCCGCGTATGCCTGGTCGATCCCCCCGCGGCCGCCGACGACCCAGTCGCCGGTGTACTGCGTGGCGGCGTCCGTGTAGTCCTCCCAGCCCGGGAACGACTGCAGCGTTCGATCCAGGTCGAGCACACCCTCGGACACCAGCTGCTGGATCGCATAGTTCGTCGCGTACATCTTGGTGTTCGACGCGAGATCGTACATGGTGTCGACTCCCGCCGGTTGCCATTCATCCCGCGGTAGCTCTCGCGCCGGTTGCAGCACGCCGTCGACCAATGGTGTGTCGTACTTCTTCGCGTACCCGTACGCGGATTCCTTAGTGATGGCGCCGTCCTTGACGACGCTGATCGCCAGGGAAGGGCCACCATTGTCTACCTGCTCCTCGACATAGTCGTCGATCGCGTCGAGCCTTGCTTGGGAGAACCCGACCAACGTAGGGTCGTCGACCCGCCGCAGCGTGTCGTACACTATGAACTCTCGCGGCATCGTCAGACCCGGCCCGCGAGTAGAGCGGATGCCACACACGCGATCAATTCGCGACCCTGCACCGGTTCGTAGCCGCGCGTGCACACCGCGAGATAGTGCGTGCTCGAGCCATTCGGATCGCCGACGAACGCGACATCATGCTCGATCCCCGGCACGTCACCCGACTTGGACCCCCAGTCGATGCCATCCGGAACGGCATTTCCAATGCGCACGTGCTCCTGTGCGCTCAGCAGGGTGCGCATGACCTCGGTCGACTTCGGCGTCGTGAGTTCACCGCCCACAACGCACCGCATGATGGCTGTCAAGTCGCGTGCGCTGACCTCGTTCGTCAGCCCGGTGTCTGCGGCTGCGACATCGCCGAGCAAGCGCTCCATCTTCGACACAAGCGCCCCGCACTTCCGCAGCGCTTCCGCGATTGCGGGCAGTCCGATCCGGTCGACCAGCACATTGGTCGCCTCGTTCGACGAACGCGAGATCATCATGCGCAACAGTCGTGAGACGGAAAGCTGCGCGCCGTCCTTCGGGTAATTCGGATCAGCATCGTCGGGTGCCACGACGAAGTCCGGTGCACACGCTCCGCTCGCGAAGAGGCGCGGGCAGTCCAGGTTTTCCTCGATATCGACGGAACCGGCATCCACTGCTCGCATCACCGCCAGCAACACTGCGAGCTTGATGGTGGACGCCGCATAAAAGACGGCATCCGGATTGCGCTCCACCAACGGACGGCCGAGCGCGTCGCACAGCGAATATGCGATGACTGGCGGCCCGTCGCTGTAGCGCGCTACGACGGGCACGAGCGACTCACTTATTCGTGCCCTGCGATACCGAACCTTGCAGCTGGCGCTGGAAGAAGATGTAGACGATGAGCACCGGGACGACGGTAATGATGACCGCGGCATACAGCGCACCAAAGTCGACGGAGTAGCCCGCCTGCGAAGCGAACGAGGCCATCCCTTGCGTCAGCACGTAGTTGTTCTGATCAGAGTTCAACGCGATCGGCAGAAGGAACTGATTCCACAGCCCTAAGAAGTTGAAGATCGCCACGGATGCCATGCCCGGGCGAGCCATGGGAAGCATCACCTGGAAGAAGGTGCGCCATTCTCCGGCACCGTCGACCTGAGCCGCTTCGTAAATCTCGTCGGACAGACTCTGAAAGAATGAGTACAGGAAGAACACCGTGAACGGCAGCGCGAACGCCACGTAGGTCAGGATCAGCCCAGGCAGCGTATTGATCAGGCCGATATTCTTGAGGATGAAGAACAGCGGCACGATCGCCAAGAAGATGGGAAAGGTCAGGCCGGCCAGCATCAGGTAGTAGATCGCCCGCGCGCCGAAGAACTTGAACCGAGCGAGCACGTAGGCGCACATCGCTCCCAGCAACATGACGATGACCAGCGCAAAACCGACCACAATAAGCGTATTGGCGAAGAAGCTGCCGATACCTGCCGTGTTCCACGCGTTCACATAGTTGTCGAAACTCCATCGCGCGGGCAACGTGAATGGAGAGGCGAGGATCTCCTTGGTCGTCTTGAACGACGACAGCAGAACCCACACCAGCGGCAGGACAACGATCAACGTCCAGACGGTCAGCAGAACGTGCGAACTGGCACCAACCGCGACATCGCCTCCTGTCAGCGTGGATCTCTTCGGTGCTCGGATCACCGGCGTCGGCTTGCCGACTGCTTGCTGCGTGACAGTCATCCTCGTCCTCCGATATCGCTTCCGCGAGTCAGTCTGTTGACCGCGAACACAATCGCGGCGAAGAGCAGCGTGATGGCCGCGAGCACGACGCCCATGGCTGTCGCATAACCGAACTGCCCCTTGCGGAACGCGGTGATGAACAGCTCTTGGCTCATCACGAGAGTGGTGTTGGCGGGGCCGCCGGCGTTCGGAAACAGCGCGGCCATGAACACAAAGGCATCAAGCACTGCGATGCCGATGTAAATGTACGCGGTCTGAACGGTGTCGCGGATCATTGGAATCGTGAGGGAAATCGCCGTTCGGAACCGACCGGCGCCGTCGAGGCGAACGGCTTCGTATAACTCGGCGGGGATGCCCTTGATCGCCGCAACGAAAAGCACTGTGTAGAAGCCGATGAAGGCCCAGATCATGACGAACATCGATGCGGGCATTGCGGTTGCCGCCACGCCGAGCCACGCAAAGTTCGCAAATTGCTGCAAGCCGATGCCAGTCAGGAATCCGTTCAGAATTCCAGCGGACGGGTCATAGACCTGAGCCCAGATGAGGCCGATCACGATCGCAGGAATGCAATACGGAAAGAAGGACACAGTGCGGTAGAAGCCGGAACCCGCAATGCCACGGATCTGACCTTTGCTCGGCCCGCCGACCGTCACAACACCGGCGATGATCAGGGCTATCCCGACCGTCAGGACCGGCACAACGATGGCCAGGAGCACGTTGTTGAAAACGGCCTGCATGAAGATGTTGTCCTGGAAAAGCTTGACGAAGTTCTGCACGCCGACGAAGTCCATCGTCGAGGAAAAGCCGCTCCAGTTGGTCATCGAATACCACAGCGCCTGCACGAACGGGGAGATCACGAACACCAGGAAGATGGCCAACGGCAGCATCAGGAACACGGCCATGAAGCTGACCTTGTCGAAGGTCAGCTTTCTCCGGTGGTGCCGGGGGACCGGCTTACGCCGGCCCCCCGTCTTCCGCGTGATGGTGGAACTGGTCACTTCGTAACCGGATGCTTCGTGATCGATGAGTCGTTGGCAACCTTGTCGCTGATCCCCTGCATCGCCGCGGTGAGCGCGGCAGCGTCGATCTGACCGGCCAAGAATCCGTTCCAGGGAACCAACTGATCGGTGTTCATCCCGTACAGGCTTGCGAACTCCCAGTCGAACACGTTGTCGCCCGCGTTCGTCAGCATGGTCGTCTGCGAGACCAGCGCAGTCGACCCGAAACCATCAGCGGGCACAAGGCCCTTTACGATGGTCGGCGCAAGCCGCGTCTTGGAGAAGTTGCTCGCTGCATCCTTTGAAAGCATCGTGCGCAAGACCTCCTTGCCGCCGGCGACATTCTTACCCTGCTTGGGAACAATGTACGGCTCACCAGCCGCTGCGCGCAACGCAGCGTAGGGAAGCTTGGAGTTCGAAGTGAGCGTCGGCTCCGGGGCACCGGTCATCTTGAACCCGGACTTCGTCGCCTTCTTCATCTCGTTCTCGATCCAGCCACCCGATGGGTACAGGATCGCCTGCTCGTCATTGCTCCACTTGGCCTGCGCCGCGGTGAACTGCGTGCCGGCTCCACCTGGGACGAAGTAGCCCAGCTTGACCTGTTCTTCGAGTGCCTTGAAAACACCCTGGATAGACGGTGCCGACCACGCGTTCGGCTTGAGGTTCTCCAGGTCAAGCCGCACCTGGTCGCCACCTTCCTTGATCGCAGAGTTGAGCGCCATCGTCAGGTAATAGGTTGCGGCTTCCTTGCCCCACACCCAGAGATACTTGCCTGCGGCCTTTGCCTTGGCGCCCAATGCGGTCGCCTCGTCCCAGGTCTTCGGCGGCGTCCAGCCGTTTTGTTCGAAGAGGCTGGCCGAATACCAAATGCCGTAGACCGTCATGACGTAGTTCAGCGCAACGAACTTGCCACCGAACGTCCCGGGTGTCGCGACACCGGGGTACACGGTGTCGGAGATCTTCTTGCCCTCGAGGTTGTTTGCGGCGAAGACGTCGTCCATCGTCGTGAGCTGGTCGAGGATCGTGCTGAAGCCGATCTGGTTCGCGCCCGAGTTGTCGATCAGGTCTGGCGGGTTGCCGCCGACGAACCGAGGCTGCAGTGTCTGCGCGATATTCGTCGCTGGTGACACCTTCGCCTTGACACCCGTGATGTTCTTCTGCACGATGTCCGCCGCGAAAGTGACGTAGTCGTAGCCATACCCGCCGTTGAAGATTACGACGTCGATCGTCGAGTTGTCTTTCACACCGAACGGGTTTTTGGCTGACTTCGTACCACCGCCGCTGGTCGAAGTGCCCCCGCCGCCGCCCGCTGCGCACGAAGCCAGGGTGCCGGCGATCGGGATCATCACCGCCGTGACGAGTGCTCCTCGCAGAAAGTCGCGCCGCTGCAGTGGCTTATCCTTGATATTCATTTCGTGCTGCCTTCCATTAGTGGATTCTGTGGCTCCATTGGTTATGCCTCGCGCCTGATCTTGTTCAGATACAGACCTTCAAGTGCCGCATTGTGCTCGTCTCCGCCCGGGATATTGGCCGAGATGTACAGCGGAGGAATGTTCCCCTCCGCTGCAATGCGTGCAGCAGTCCCGATGGTCAGCAGCTGCGCAATGTACGCAGCAGTGATCGACGAGACTGCTCCTACCGGGATCCCTCCCGGAAGTTCGATGGTGGCGTCCCCGAAGGGTGCCTTGTTGTCCAGCACGACGTCTGCGATCTCGCACAGCCTTTTGCCGCTGACGTGTTTCGGCTCGACGCGCATGGTGTGCTCCATGCTCGTGACCGCGACGACAGGATGCCCATTCGCTTTCGCGAGCAGGGCGAGGCCGACTATTGACCCGTTGACACCCGAGTTCGACGCGATGACGAACGCGTCGTTCGGTCCGATCGAGGAGATCGCCCACAGTTCCTCGGCGATGTTCGGGTTACGCTCCAGAGTGGAACCGCCCAGAACGTCGACGTCGAGGCTGCCGTGCAGCACGACATCGCGGAGTGCGATCTTGTTCGTCGGAATCAGCCCGCCTGCGCGGCCGGCGATCTCCATGGCGAACGCCTCCGAGTGCCCCGTTCCGAACGCCTGGATGATGCCGCCCGCGGCGATCGCGTTCACGAAGATTGAAATCGCCTCATCAATGGCGCCCGCCTCGGCATCCGCTTCGAGGGACTGCAGCCGGGAAAGCACCTCACCGGTGAAGCGGTCGGCGAGTGCGTTCAGGGCGACGGTCTCAGACATGGTCGGCCTTTCTGATGTTGGTCGACAAGGTGCCTTCCGGCGTATCGGCGTGCGTGAAACTGCGCCTCTTCGCCGCTGCCGTCGAGCGGATCGGTCGGCGGTGCGATGCGACTGCCAGCGCGGACGCTGCGAGGTCGGCGGTCGAGCGCTCGAAGTCCTGCTGGGCGACCAACAGATACAAGAGGTCGAGCACGAGCAACTGGCCATGCTTGGCGGAAAGGTCATCCGGCTGCAGAAAGTGTTCGTAAATCGACGTGATGATGCTCATGTCGGCGGATGCGGCCATCGGCGAGTCCGGGTTATTGCTGATCGCTACCGTCATCGCGCCCGCTCGGCCGGCTTCGCCCAGCATCTGGATCGTTTCCTCGGTGCGGCCGGTGTTCGAAATGCCGATCGCAACACAGGCCGTATCGAGGATCGCCGCGCTGGTCAGCCCGGCGTGCACCTCAGACCAGGAGTGCGCGTTGATGCCGATTCGGTAGAGTCGCGCCTGCAATTCGTCTGCGAGCATCGCACTGCCGCCGACACCGTAAATATCTACGTGCGTGCTCGCGGCGATGCCCTGTGCGATTCGGGCCATGTCATCGACATCGATGACGGATGCCGTCTCCTGCAGCGTTCGCGAGTGCGCGTTGATCAGCGTACTCAGCACATCGCTCGGAGCGTCATCCGGACCGAACGCCCGCCCGATGTCGGCCTTCCACGACTCGTGCGCCGTGCTGCGGCCGAGGTCGGTCGCGATGCTGACCCGGAACGGCACATACCCGCTGTAGCCGAGCAGCCGACAGAACCGGGTGACCGTCGCAGCGGACGTTCCTGCGTGCTTCGCAAGCTCCCCGATCGACAGCTTCAACGGCGCCTGCGGGTTCTCCAGAACGAAGTCGGCGATCTTCACCATGGTCCCGGACATTTCCGGCAGCCGCGAGCGAATCCGGTTGGCGACGCCGGAAGCGTTCTCGCGAGAAGGAGCGACTCGGGGCAATGGCATCGTGGGAATCCGTTTCTCCTTCATTGGAGCGATAAGAAAATCATTCTTACAGTACAGTTTGCCTCAAAGCTATGCAATCTCCGGTCCCGAAATGATAACGATGCGCAAACAGCTCGCAATTGATGCAGGAGGCACGACGACACGAGCCGTCGTGCTGGACTCGAACGGGCGCACGCTCGGGTACGGTCGCGCGGGCAGCGGCAACCCGACGGCATCCGGAATCGAAGGCGCAGCGGCGGCCGTGCTGACCGCCGCACGACGCGCGTTGCGATCGGATGCGACCCCGACCGACCCGAAATCGTCCGCGCTGATCGCGCTGGCCGGGTCAGAGTCGGCGCAATTCCGGCATGCCGTGGCGGCCCTGATCGGCCCTCTCGGCTTCGAGGGAGGCGTGGCGACCGAGCCGGATCTGGCCGGAATGTTCTTCTCGGGCACCTTCCGCCAGCACGGCTATGGCTTGATCGCCGGAACCGGCGCCGTCGCCGCGCGGATCGAGCACGGAAAACTCGAACGGGTCGCGGGCGGCGCGGGCTGGCTGCTCGGTGACTCCGGCTCGGGATTCTGGATCGGGCGGCGCGTCCTGCGCGCGGTAACAGCAGCCATCGACGGGCTTGGGCCTTCGACCGCGCTGACCGCGCTGGTGCTGGGCTCGCTCGGGCTCGCCGCCGACCCGGGCAGCGACCGGGCGAACACCAACCACGCGAACACCACGCTTGCAAACAGCACCACTGCAAACGGTGCAGAGACCAGTGTGCAAGGTCGCCCGCGCGTGCTATTCGAGTTGATCGACGCCGTGTACGCACTGCCGCCTGTGCAGCTCGCGCGCTTCGCTCCCCTCGCATTCCAGGCACAGACGGATGCCGTCGCGCGCGACATCCTGAGGGGCGCCGCAACTGCGTTGTCCGACTTGCTCGCCACCGTGCATGATCCGCGACGCGGCGGCGAACTCGTCGTCGGCGGGAGCGTTCTGACAGCAGGGCTGCGGGATGCCCCCGAGATCTTCGGCCCGCCGCTGGCCGCCGTTGCTCCGAATGCGACGGTGCTCAGCGTGCCGGACGGCCTGGTCGGAGCCGCGGTGCTCTCTCTGCGCCACGCGGGAGTCGCCGTCGATGCCGCATTGTTCTCGCGGCTGCGCGCCGACATCGCCCGATCAGCAGCCGCATACACGGAAGAGGTGGAGACGCCATGACGGTCAGCTTGTCCAATCGTACGTTCCAGATCGCGGCGCTCGGCCCGGAGAGCCCGTTGCCCATGGTTGGCGCACCGCTGGAGAGCCCATACCAGGTTTCGGCGCCCGATCGGCCCAACGGCGAAATCCCACAGGAGATCATTGACGGATCGACCTATGGCAACCCGCGAAACATGTTCCCGTACTCAGAACAGAACGGCTACGGCAGACCGCTCGCCCGGCGGACCATGCGCACCGTTGTACTTCAGAACGCGAACCTTCGCGCAGAGTTCCTGCCCGAACTCGGTGGCCGGCTGTGGGAGCTGACCGACCTGGTCACGAACACGAGCCTGCTGCACTCGCCTGACACTATTCAGCTGGCGAACCTTGCGCTGCGCAACGCCTGGTTCGCTGGCGGCATCGAATTCAACATCGGCAGCCGCGGGCATTCACCGACAACCTGCAGTCCGCTGCACACGGCCGTACTGCGCACTGCTGACGGCACCGATCTGCTGCGAATGTGGGAGTTCGACCGCCTGCGCTCCGTCGTGTTCCAGCTCGACGTGTGGCTTCCCGAGCACTCCCCCGTGCTGCTTGTTGCTGTGCGGATCCGCAACCCGAACACCCGCGCAGTGCCGATGTATTGGTGGTCGAACGCTGCCGTTCCGCAGGATGCCGGCAGTCGCGTCGTCGCACCCGCCACCTCGGCATTCGCAACGGCATATTCGGGCGGCATCGCAAGAATCGATCCGACGAACGACGATGGAATTGACGGAACGTGGCCGGACCGAGCCGTCGGCGCACGCGACTACTTCTTCGACATCGACCAGCATTCTCCAGCGGGGCGTCGCCCGTGGATCGCGAACGTCGACCAGAACGGCAACGGCCTCGCCATGATCTCGAGCGCCAGACTGCGCGGTCGCAAGTTGTTCGTCTGGGGGCGTTCTCCCGGCGGCGAACAATGGCAACGCTGGCTGAGTCCAAACGGCGAGCAGTACGCCGAGATCCAAGCGGGCCTCGCCCAGACGCAATTCCAGAACCTGCCGATGCCCGCGGCATCCGAGTGGTCCTGGGTTGAGGCATACGGCAACGTGCGCGCGGACCCGGGCGTGGCCCACGGCGAGCGCGACAGGGCCATCAACCACGTGCAGGGCCGAGTGGATGCGCTCGTGGGCCACGGTTCCCGCAACAGGAAGGGCGCCCTCACCGGCGAGGGCACCCTCACCGGCCACCGTGCGCGCAGCGGCGAGAACATGCTGGAGACCGCACAACGGCACGCGTACGGCTGGGCGGATCTGCCGCCGCAAGAATCGGTACTGCACGGCAGCGGGTGGGGTGCAGTGGAGTCGGCGCTGCGGGCGCGCGAGTCCGAGCCGTGGATCGACGAGACGGGAACCCCCTTCGGCGCAGCGACGATCAGCGAGGTGGAACAGCCGTGGTTAGACCTGCTGACGGGGATACCATTCGCCGGTGCATCGACGTTCGTGGCGGGCGTCGGCTGGGAGGCGCGTCTCGCCGCGCAGCCGCACAATCTGCCTGCGCAGCTGCACCGCGCGGTGATGGTGCACGCCCGCGGCGGAGCCGAGGCCCGCGCGCTCTACGAGGGTGTCATCGCGCGCTACGAGGGTGTCGTCGCAGAACTCGATCGGGATGTTTCGCACGCGCGCCTTGTCGCACTCGCGCATCGCGGCCTTGCACTGCTGGACCTTGCAGGTGCGGATCTCGCAAGTCCGGATCTCGCAGGTCCGGATCTCGCAAGTCTTGATCTCACCGCGCCAGAACTCGCCACGCCGGAACTCACTGCGCCACAACTCACTGCGCCGGATCGAGCACGTGCAGACAGAGCGGGTCCGGGCACATCTTCTGCGCTCAGCGAGTATGCGCGCGCCTGTGCGCTCGATCCGGGCAACCTTGTGCTCACCGTGGAGGCGGCGACCGCCGCTCTCGCCCTTGATGCACCCGAACAAGCCATCCGATTGCTGGATGCCGGCGGTGCGCGACCGCAATCCGCGTGGAGTGGTCGGCTGCGATTCCTGCGAGCGCGTGCGCTTGCGAGCAGCGGGCACCTCGAGGAGGCCGGCGAGCTGCTCACGGCGGGCATCGAAGTCGCCGACCTGCGCGAGGGTGAGGATCTGGTGGCCGATCTCTGGCGACAGGTTTTTCCAGAGCGACCGGTTCCACCGCAGTATCGATTCAGCATGCACAAGGAGGACTGACCTGTGCCGACCATTGCGATTATTGGACAAGGGACTATGGCACGTGCGCATGCCAGGGCCTGGAGCGAAGTCGGCCTTGCGGATCGGATCCGCTATGTGTGCGCCCCCGGCACCGCTCGGCCGATCGACGACGCACCGCGTGCGGAGTTCGTCGCTGATCTCGACCTGGTGATCCGGGACCCCACCATCGACATCGTGTCCGTGTGCACGCCGACGCCGACCCATGCCGACATCGCCATCCGCGCCCTCGCGTGCGGCAAAAACGTGCTGTTGGAGAAGCCGATCGCACTCAATCTGCGCGACGCCGCGGCCATTCAAGACGCCGCCGCACACAGCGAGGGAATTCTCATGGTCGCCCACGTCGTGCGATTCTTCGGCGGCTACGAGGCTCTCCGGCTGGCTGCGCAGGCCGGGGAATTCGGGCGGGTGCTGTCCGTGCGTGCGGAACGAATCAGCGGCCCGCCTGCGCCCTCTCCGTGGTGGCACGACGAGTCGCAGTCCGGAGGGCTTCTCGTCGACTTCGCGATCCACGACTTCGACCAGGTGAACCTGTTCCTCGGCGTACCGCGCCGTGTCTGGGCCCTCCGCGCGAGCCCGACCGGCCCGATCGAGATCGGCGTCGAGTACACCGACGGGGGCATCGGTCAGGTGCAGACGTTCATGGGCATGGACCCGAATGTCCCGTTCAGTTCAGCGCTGGGCCTGCTCGGAACACGGGGCAGCGCGACTCATCAGTTCAGCGGCGCACCGGACGTGACCGCATCAACGCCGACAGCTGAATTCATCCGGCTCGTCACCGCGGCCGGCGTCGCGTTCCGACCGGCGGATGCGACCAATCCCTACGCTCGACAGGCACTGCACTTTCTCGATTGCGTCACAAGCCACACCGATTCGGGAATCGCCCCGACAAACGGCGCGATTCTCGCGCTCGCAGTCTCGCTGGCCGCCAGGCGGTCACTGGCGGAGGGCCGCCCCGTCGATGTCGAGACTGCCTGAACGTGCGTCGTCCGGCCAGTGCGCCACGCAATGCGCCATGCGCCAGTTGAAGTGGCGCATGCCGCACCAACAGGCGCAGCGGCCGCGGTGGGATCGACCCACTACGGATCGACATCGGAGCCGTGGACCGATATGATCGTTGATGATCGAATCGATTACCTTCCAATCACTTACTTGCAAGAAAACGGTAACCGCGCACCGGACAAACGGTGCACGGGACAAACCGCGCAACGGAACTAACCGCGCTGCGGACGAATAAGCAAAGGATTCGCGATATGACAACGACCGAGCACAGCAGCACCCCCGCGGGTGTGCACATGGCAGAAGAACTTGCCTCCCAGCCGCAAACCTGGGCGCGCGCGGCGGCGCTGGTGGATGAGCGAGCCGTGCTGCCCGCTTCCGGTGCGCGGGTTGCCGTCGTCGGCTGCGGTACCTCCTGGTTCATGGCCCAGTCGTATGCGGCGCTCCGCGAACGCGGCGGTCACGGCGTGACGGATGCCTACGCGGCATCCGAAGCGTTCATCGATCGCGACTACGACGCGATTGTTGCCATCACCCGATCTGGAACGACAACGGAGGTGCTGGAGTTGCTCGAAGCGGTGCGCGGACGCATCCGCACTGTCGGCATCGTCGGCGACCCCGAGACGCCGCTGGTCGAGCTGGCCGACGATGTGGTGAAGCTGCCGTTCGCCGACGAACAGTCCGTCGTGCAAACCCGTTTCGCCACAACGGCACTCGCGTTCCTGCGCGCATCGCTCGGCGAAAACCTGGATGCCGCCATTGCCGACGCGCAGAATGCCGTCGACGCCGAATTGAGCGAGGCCCTGATCACGGCCGACCAGTTCACCTACCTCGGCACCGGCTGGACGATCGGACTCGCTCACGAGGCCGCACTGAAGATGCGCGAGGCTTCGCAGTCCTGGACGGAGTCGTACCCCGCAAAGGAATACCGGCACGGCCCGATGGCCATCGCTTCCCCTGGCCGAGTCACCTGGATGTTCGGCCAGGCACCGCGCGGACTCGCGGGCGATGTCGCGGCAACCGGAGCGCACTTTGAAGACAGCGCCCTCGACGGCATGGCAGACCTGATCCGTGCACAGCGCGTCGCGCTCGAGCGTGCCCGCCGGGCCGGACTCAACCCCGACCAGCCGCGGAACCTGTCGCGCTCCGTCGTCCTCAGCTGAGTGCACCACGGTGAATGAGACGGACCGCACTCGACCGGGCGGTGCAAATCCGGGCAGCGCAAATCCGGACGGCACAGCCCCGGGCAGCGCACATCCGGACGGCACAGCCTCGCGCAGCGCAGCCGGCGACCGCGCCCCGCTGAGCGCTGACCGATCCATCCTGGGTGCCGGCGACGCGGTGCTCGCCTTCGACGTGGGCGGCACCGATATGAAGGCGGCGCTGATCAATGAAGCGGGCGAGCTGGTCGAGGTCGTCCGTGTTCGCACTCCCCTTGACGGAGCGAACACGGCGGAAAACGTGGTTGCGGAGGCGGGACGCCTCGCGCGCGAGTTCGCCACGCGGCATCCGCAGCTCACCCCCGTCGCGGCAGGCTTGCTGGTGCCGGGCGAGGTCGACGACGATGCCGGGGTCGGCGTATTCGCCGAGAATCTCGGATGGCGCGACATGCCCTTTCGCGACCGGCTCAGCGAGATTCTCGGGATCCCCGTCTCATTCAGCCATGATGTGCGCGGAGCCGGCGAAGCCGAATACCGACTGGGCGCAGCAGCCGGGTTCAGCGATGTGGTCGTGATGGTGATCGGCACCGGCATCGCGAGCGCCCTCTTCGTGCAGGGCCGGCTCTACTCCGGGCACGGAATGGCAGGCGAAATCGGCCACTCCAAGATCGCCGACGGCCCGGTGTGCGCGTGCGGCGGCACCGGCTGCCTCGAAGCGGTCGCCTCCGCCGGTGCGATCGCCCGGCGCTACAATGCGTTGACCGGCCGCAATCTGCCCGGCGCCCGCGAGGTGCTCGACCGTGCGGCAGCCGGGGACGCCGACGCGCAGGCGATCTGGAGCAGCGCCCTCGACGCCCTCGCGCTCGGACTCTCACACACCGTCGCACTGCTTGCCCCCGAGGCAATTGTGATCGGCGGCGGGCTGGCCGCGGCCGGCGACACCCTGTTCGTTCCGCTGCGCGAACGGCTGGATGCCATCCTCACGTTCCACCGGCGGCCCCTGCTCATCCCGGCATCGATCGGTCAGAACGCCGGCCTGATCGGTGCGGCACTCAAGGCCAGGGACCTCATGACGACCGCACCCGCACCGGATTCTGCGCCGACGAAGGCGTTAGTGCCATGATCCTCACCGTGACTCCAAACCCAGCCATCGACATGACCTATTACGTCGAGTCGTTCGAGCGGGGTGAGAGCCTGCGGGTCGATACCGGCATCGCTCGGGCCGGGGGCAAAGGGTTGAACGTCGCCCGCGTCGCACGCCAGGTCGGTGGCGACACGTTGGCATTGACGACCGCGGGTGGCGAGACCGGGCACGAACTCGAAGCCGACCTGATCGCATCCGCGCTGCCGTATCGACTGGTCCCCGTTGCCGCTGCGACACGGAGGAGCGTCGCCGTCGTGGAGGCGGCACATCGTTCGACGACGATCATGAACGAGCGCGGCGCCGCGCTGACCGGTGCGGAGTGGCGTGCCCTTCTCGCTGCGGCGACGGAACAGCTCGGGGCCCCAAACCGGAGCGGCGCAGGCCAGATTGGCGCAGGCCAGATCGACGCAGGCCAGACCGCCGCAGGCCCGACCGGCGCAGGCCAGGCCGGCGCGGGCGCGACCGGCGCGGTTCCAGGCTGCGTCGTCGGCTCCGGGAGTCTTCCGCCCGGTGTTCCCGACGCGTTCTATGCCGATCTGGTGACGGCTGCTGCCGCGCGTGGCCTGCCGGTCGTGATCGACGCGGTCGGACCCGCCCTGCTGAAGGCAGCACGCGCGGGCGCCGATGTCGTGAAGCCGAACCGAGCCGAATTACTCGAAACGACCGGCGAGTCGGATCCAGCAGTCGGAGCACGCATCCTGCTGGATGCGGGCGCCAGACTGGTGCTGGTGTCGCTCGGCGAAGACGGCATGCTCATCATCGACGCTCACGATGTCGCCCACCCGCTCCACGCCCGCCTGCCGCGCGCTCTTGACGGCAATCCAACGGGCGCCGGCGACGCTGCTGTCGCCGCGGTCGCGATCAGTCTCGCCGAGGGTGCCCTCGATCCTGTGACGATCTTGAGACGCGCGACCGCATGGTCGGCTGCGGCGGTGCTCATGCCGGTTGCTGGGGCGATCGCCGAAAATTATCGTGAACTCGAGCGACTGCTCATTCTCGAACCCTGGACCGCCTGAAGGAGAGCAATGCCACTGGTTCCCACCCACCAAATCGTCCACAGCGCCGCAGCAGCCCAGAGCGGCATCGGGGCGTTCAACGTCATCCACCTGGAAACCGCGGAGGCTCTGGTGTCGGCCGCCGAGCGGGCGGGGCATCCGGTGATCCTGCAGATCTCCGAGAACTGTGTGCGCTACCACGGTGCACTCGAACCGATCGGCCAAGCGACCTTGGCACTGGCCAGGGCATCGAACGCCCCGGTGGCCGTGCACCTCGACCATGCCGAGGATGAGAACCTCGCGATGCTCGCCGTCGACCTGGGTTTCGGTTCCGTCATGTTCGACGGCGCGAAACTCGATTATGAGCAGAACGTGGATGCCACGGTGCGCATTGTCGAGTACGCCCACGCGCGCGATGCGTCTGTCGAAGCCGAGCTCGGCGAAATCGGCGGCAAAGACGGCGCGCATGCACCCGGAGTTCGTACCGACCCCGACGAGGCGCACCGGTTCGTGGCCGACACTGGAGTGGACTCGCTGGCCGTCGCTGTCGGTTCTTCGCATGCGATGAAGGAACGGGTCGCGACTCTCGACCTCGAGTTGATCGCACGGTTGCACGCTGCGGTGCACGTTCCGCTCGTGCTGCACGGGTCCTCCGGCGTGGCGGACGATCAGCTGATCGCAGCGATCGTAGCCGGCATGACGAAGATCAACGTGTCGACGCACCTGAATGGATTCTTCACCGCGGCCGTGCGGGCCGCCCTCGACGCCGACTCGCAGCTGGTGGATTCACGCAAATACATCGCACCGGCACGCGACGCCTTGAGCGCGGAGGCGCAGCGCCTGATCGCCCTGTTCGCGAGCGCCAGCACACGAGCAAACGCAACCGCAAACGCGAGCGCGCGTGGCGGCGACGCTGCCGGCGGCGTGCCAGGCGGTCGGCTGCATCCATGAACCGCGACCAACGGCTGGCTGCGGTGCTCGACCTGCTTGCCGAGACCGGCCAGCTCGACGTCGACGACATCGTCGAGAAACTCGGGGTGTCCGCTGCGACCGCCCGACGGGATCTGGATTCGCTCGCGAGCCGCAAACTGCTCACCCGCACGCACGGCGGCGCGACTGGGCAGTCTGTGGCCTACGACCTGCCGCTGCGCTACAAGCGCGAGCAGCACGAGCCGCAGAAACTACAGATCGCGCGGGCGGCGAGCGCGCTCGTGCACCGCGGTGACGTCATCGGCCTCTGCGGCGGCACGACGAGTACCGCGATCGCAAGCACCCTCGCCGTCAGAGCAGACCTGATGGAAGCATCCGCCGGGCCGAACCTGACCGTCGTGACCAATGCGATCAACATCGCCGCGCAACTGCTCATGCGCCCGCAGATCAAAACGGTGGTCACCGGCGGCGTTGTGCACGGCCACTCCTACGAACTGGTCGGGCCGTACAGCGAATCGGTGCTCGAACAGATCACACTTGACATCGCATTCGTCGGCGTGAACGGCATCGACCCTGTGCTCGGCTGCAGCGTTCACGACGAGCGGGAAGCACGCGTGAACTCTCTGATGGGCAAGCGCGCCGCCCGCGCCGTCGTTGCCGCGGACTCGAGCAAGATCGGCCGCACCGCGTTTGCTACCCTCACCGGCGGGCTCGAGGTGTTCGGCACGCTGATCACCGATGACGGCATCACCGACGACCAGCACGCGGCTCTCACCGAACACGGATTCGAGGTCATCGTCGCATGAACCACCGCACACTCATCCACTCGGCCCGGCTCGTCACAGACGGTCGGGTCCGCGAGCGCGGCTGGGTGCTCTTCGACGGTGACACGATTGCGGCCGTCGGCGACGGCGACTACCCCGAGTCGATAGCGGATGCCGCGACAGCCCGTGTGAACGCGGCCGGCCGATGGCTGACCCCCGGCTTCGTCGACATTCATTGTCACGGTGGCGGCGGGGCGTCATTCGACGGCGGTCCTGAAGCCATCAGCACTGCGCTGCGCGTGCACCGCGCCCACGGAACGACCAGAACGGTGCTCTCACTCGTCACAGCGGAACTGAGTGACCTGCAGCAGCAACTCGCCGGCATCGTCGTCGCCACCGTCGCAGACCCGCTCATCCTGGGCGCGCACTTGGAAGGCCCGTTCCTGGATGCCGGACACAAGGGTGCCCACGATGCAACGCTGCTGCGCTTGCCGACTCCCGCCGCGGTCGAGCTGCTACTGGAAGCTGCCGGCGGCCGACTCTGCCAGGTGACGATCGCACCGGAACGCGCCGGCGGCATGGCGGCAATCGAGCAGTTCGCGGCGTCAGGCGTCGCCGTCGCGGTCGGTCACACCGCGGCAGACTACGAGACAGCGCGCGCCGCATTCGACGCGGGGGCGAGCATACTCACCCACGCGTTCAACGCGATGGAGGGCATCCACCACCGCGCTCCGGGCCCTGTCGTTGCCGCGACGGCCGCGGGTGGCGTCACCCTCGAGGTCATCAACGACGGTGTGCATGTGCACCCGCAGGTGGTGCGTCTCGTGTTCGCCGCAGCGCCCGACCGCGTCGCCCTGGTCACCGATGCGATGGCGGCAGCGGGCGCATCCGACGGCGAATACCTGCTCGGCGGCCTGAGCGTGACGGTTGCTGAAGGCGTCGCTCGGCTCACTCACGGCACCTCCATCGCCGGATCGACGCTGACACAAGACACGGCGCTTCAGCTGGCCGTGCGCACCGCCGGAGTGAACATCGAAACGGCGGTGGATGCGTTGACCCGCGCGCCCGCACACGCGATCGGTCGCTCGGCGGACCTCGGCAGGCTCGCGCCCGGCTACGCCGCCGACGCCGTGCTGCTTGGCGAAGCACTCACCGTCGACACGGTGTGGGCGGCTGGCAACCGGATCGTCGCCGCGTAAGGGTCGGCAGAAGCGAGCGTCAATCTTCACAAGCGCCTTAACTGCGTTAACAGAGGAGAGGCCGGGATGCTCCCCCGAGCTTCCCGGCCTCTGCGCCACACGAACCGTTAGACGACCCCCCGATCATGCCGGCGTCTGACTGGCGACTAGGGAACGCCGGTCAGATCCTCATACACACCACAGCCGAATATGGTGCGCGCGGTATTCGGGCTACCACGGAAGCGGCTTCGCAGGATCCCCCCACCTCAACCACGACTCCGCCGATATTTCGGACGACGCTCGTGCGCCGTCCAGATCAGACTCGCGCAGGATGCAGCAACAGTCAGAACTGCCAATGTCCAAATCCACACCTGTGCGTCCATTGCATTGATCCGGAGCAATCCGACCGTTTGGTTCGGCCGTACTGAGAACTCCGCCCTTCACCATGAGAGAGTGCATATTGGCCGATCTATGACGCGGGTTTTTGAGAATTTCTTCGCAGACTTTGTGTAATGTCTGGCAATCGCGCAAAATTCAGTAGAGACGGCGTCATCCCCCGCGCCGTTCTGCGTCACTTACGAGACGCACCCGACACGGTGAAGCGCATGCGTCACACCGCAAACCAGCACCGAGAGGAGACGCGGGCATGGCCATGCGAGCTCCGCGCGACGCATCCACACTCAGCGACGACGACCTGATCAAGCGTTCACGCAGCGGCGACACGAACGCGTTCGCAGAGTTGTGGAAGCGTCACTCCCGCGCAGGTGCAACGGTCGCGCGCTCGTACACGTCGACATTCGATGCCGACGATCTGGTCGCAGAGTCATACGCGAAGATCTTCCAGGCGATCCAGGCAGGCGGAGGACCGACCGGCGCATTTCGCCCGTACCTGTTCACAACGATCCGCAACACTGCCGCGAGCTGGGGCCGCGCGAAGCGCGAGACCGCGATCGAGGATGCCGAACAGATCGAAGACCCGGCATTCAGCGACGACAACACACTTGCCGCCCTCGACCGGTCACTGACCGCGACCGCATTTCAAAGCCTGCCGACGCGATGGCAGGAGGCGCTCTGGTACAGCGAAGTCGAATCGATGACGCCGCAGGAGATCGCGCCGCTGCTCGCGATGAAGGCGAACGCGGTGGCCGCGCTGACCTATCGAGCACGGGAAGGCCTTCGTCAGGCCTGGATTCAGGCCCACCTCTCCAGCGTGCCCGCCGACTCCGAGTGCCGCTGGACCATCGACCGCCTCGGCAGCTACGCACGCAACGGGCTCGGCAAACGTGACACCGGTCGCGTTGACGAGCACCTAGCGTCGTGCGCGAAATGCAGCATCGTCGCCGCTGAGGCGAAGGACGTCGGCTCGCGCCTCGCCCTCGTGCTGCTACCGCTCGCCGCGGGCGTTCTCGGTGCGACCGGATACGCAGCCTGGCTGCAATCCGGCTCCCACGTTGCCGCATACGCGCTCGGCGCGGGCGGTGTGGTGATGCCTGCTGCTGCCGTCGGCGCCGGTGGTACAGGATCGGCAGCTGGAGTTGGTGCGGGGGCAGGCGCAGGAGCTGGCGCAGGTTCCGGTTCCGGTGCAGGGGCCGGAGCCGGTGCCGGGGCAACCGCTGGAGCCGCTGCGGGAGGGGCCACCGGAGCGAGCGCGGTCGTGATCGGCTCCGTCGTCGCCGGCGTGCTCGTGGCGGCCGGCGTTGCAGCCGCCATCGTCCTTGGCCCCACACTGTTCGGAGGCACCCCGGCACCCAAGGCTCCGGTCGCCGCTGCACCCTCCTCGTCGCCGAGTGCGCCATCGTCAACCAGCCCGAGTGCGCCACCGTCAACGAGCCCGAGCCCGTCGCCGACCACCAGCGCGAGCCCCGTGCCCACCGCTCCGCCTGCGGTCGCGGCACCCGCCGCTCCTGCATTCAACGCATCGGTCACGACGCCGCCCGCCGGGCCGACCGCGCCGTCGATCGGCACCGCATCCATTTCATCTGCAGGCGTGCTGGTGCTCGCCGGCACCGGTGACCCCGGAAATACGGTGACTGCAACCGCGCAATTGATCTCGGGCGGTGCGGGTGGAACCGCGCGCTTCGCCGTCGTTCCGTCGAGCCTCGAAGTCGGGCACGTGACGGTCACCGGCTCGGGAACGTGGAGCCTCACGGCGGATCTCACGGCGCAGCACCTACCGAACGGCACCTACACGTTCTCCGTCGTGCAGAGCGGCGCCCATGGAGCCTCAACCCCGGCGACGACGCAGGCGATCCGGCTCAGCGTGGTTCCGGCCGCCCCAGGGATCACAACCCCGAACGCGGACCAGCCGATCACGTCTGGCACCACTCTTCAGGCGAGGGGGACGGGAGTTGCCGGCGACGCCATCACGGCGACGCTCACGTCGACGGATGGCGTGAGCCGAACATCCACGTCGGGCACGGTCGCCACGGACGGCAGTTGGAGCGTCACGGTCGACATCAGCGGATTGACGAACGGCACCGCCAGCTTGACGGTGACGCAGAGTAACGATGCGGGCCCGTCTGCCGCATCCACACTCACGCTGGTGCTCGCTGTACCACCCGCCGCACCGACCATCACCGCTCCGGCCGCTGGCAGCACAATCAATGTCGGTGGCCCCGTCTCTGTTGCCGGCAATGGGGCGCCGGGCAACAGCATTGAAGCAACGCTCACCCGACCCGATGGCACGACAGCCTCACAGCACGGCACTGTGACCACAAACGGCACCTGGACGTTCACGTTCGAGCTCAGTGCGTCCCCGAACGGCGCATATTCACTGCAGGCGACGCAAAGTAACGGCGAAATATCCTCTACCCCCGCCGCGAGCGCGTTCTCGATCGCGATTCCGCCGGCAGCTCCGATCATCACCGGCGTGGACACCGCGGGCGACGGCGGCATCGACGGACTCTACCTCCCCATCATTCGCGGCACCGCTGTGGTCGGTGGGACTGTGCAGGTATCGAATGGATCAACGGTCCTCGCAACGATTCCGGTCAGCAATGACGGCACGTGGACAACGGGCCAGCTCGACGGCTTCGGCCCGGGCGAGAACACGGTGACCGCCGTCGCGATCGACTCAGCCGGGCTCCGTTCCGCGCCGACGCCAAGCGCACCATTCGCCCTGCTGGCCCCGGCTGTTTCAGCCGAAGCGACGGGCTTCGGCGAATCAGCCGCCGGCTACGGGCCGACGTTCTCCGTGCACGTGAGCGACGGCATCCCGGGGCATGAGGTGGACCTGCTCGCCGACGGCGGCGTCTACACGAACGCCGGTGGCAACCCGCGTGTCTTTCTCATCAAGAGTGGCGCATCCGACACCGACTGGGTGTGGGCGGGTGCGACGCCGGGCAGCACGCACGCCATCGGGGTGCGTTATGTCGACGGAGACCGTCATGGCGTCACAGCCACCGCGTCGCTGACGCTGAGCAAACGGCCGACGCTGGCGGCGGCCCTACCTGCAGCCGGCGCACCAACAGCCGGCACACCCACTACCGGCGCAGGCGCTCCGGTTGGGCGCGGCGCAATAGCGGCGCAACCAGCGGGATGACCACGATCAGCACAAGCGCGATCGCGAGCAGCGCGACATAGATCCACGGCAGTTCACCCAGGCCGAACGCGCCGTAGACCACGGCGCCGACGAGCGCCCCACCACCGATGCCGATATTGAACGCCGTCGTGTACAGCGCGCTGGCCGTGTCACGGAACGACGCGGATGAGGCGTGCAGCAGCCGGGTCTGCAGCAACGGCGGAAGCGCCCCGAACGCGAGACCCCACAGCAAGAACGCCGCCAGGCCGAGCACCGGCGTCGCAGCGAAGACGGCCAGGAGCGAGACTGAGACACCCGCCAGCGCAATCATCGTCACCAGCCCCAGCTGCGGTCGCGGGCCGAAGACCGAGCCCGCGATGATCAGGCCGATCGCGCCGGCAGCCCCGTAGAGGAACAACAGCGGGCCGACGGCGCCGGCGTCGACGCCCATCACCGAGATCATGAACGGAGCGATGTAAGTATAGAACGCATAGTGACCGATCATGATCACAGTGGCAAGCCCGCAGACCGTCAGTACGGCAGGGATGCTCGCGTCGCGCGGTCGTTTGGCTTTCGGGGCACGCGCGGATGCCGCGGCGTGCGCATCCGCAGCACCTGATCGTGCTACGACGGGCAGGAAGAGCCAGACCAGCGCTGCGCCGAGGACGGTCAGCATGCCGAGGCCGGCAAAGGACATCCGCCAGCCGAAGGCGTGACCCGCTGCGGTGGCGACAGGCACCCCGAACACGAATGCGAGCGTGCCACCACCGATGATGATCGAGACGGCACGGCCGATCTGTTCCTTGGGCACGAGGTGCCCGGCATACGCGCCGACGATCGCCCAGAACATTCCGTGCGCCATGCCGCCCAGCACGCGCGTTGCCACGACCCACCCGAAGTCGGGGGCGAGCGCGGCGAGCAAGTTGCTGATTCCAAGCACGAGAATCACTCCGACCAGAAGACCGCGTCGCGGCCACCGTCTGGTCAGCGCGGTCAGAGGAGCACTCGTGGCGACGACAGAGACCGCGAAGATCGTCACGAGCAGCCCGACCTGTGGTTCGCTCACGCCGAGCGTCGAGCTCATGTCGGGAAGCAGCCCGGTCGGCAGAGTCTCGGCGGTGACCGAGAGGAAAACCACGCAGGCCAGTACGATCAGGCCGCCCCAGGGAAAGGGACGCGCGATCGTTCCACGCGGTGTTTCGAGGAGGGTCATGTTCGCTGGTGCTCACGAATGGCGTTCCCCGCTCACTCGTAGCAGTCGCGGTCAGGAACCAATCGAACTGTGGAGCGGGTCGACTACGCGCTGATGTGCGCGCCCAGGGCCGCGCGCTCTCCGCCGGCCACGAGCCAGTCTATCGAAGACAGGCTGCGAAACACCCGGGGCGACCGCAATCTGCACACCGGTATACACGTGGCATCCGCACGCAATAGATTGGTGGGGTGGAAACCTCAACTGCGCCCAACCCAGCCGACCTCATCACCCACTGGGTCGTCACTCTCGTCTGCGCCGACCGGCCCGGTATCGTTCACGCGGTCAGCGGTGCGATCGTGGCGGCACGGGGCAACATCACCGAGAGCCAACAGTTCGCCAGCCTCGACACCGGCCGATTCTTCATGCGCCTCCAGGTCGAGTCTCCGGCCTCGCGTGAGGAGTTCAGCGCCGAGTTGCTGCCCGTGACGCAGCGCTACGAGATGGAGTGGGGGCTCGACACCGTCGAGCGGCCACTGCGCACCCTGGTGCTCGTGTCCACAGCCGCGCACTGCCTCAACGACTTGCTGTTTCGCCAGCGCGCCGGGCAGTTGCCGGTCGACATCCCGCTCGTCCTTTCCAACCACGGAGTGCTCCGAGACCTCGCCGGCTTCTACGGCGTGCCTTTCGAAGCCTTGCCGATAACGGATGCCGTGAGCAAAGCCGCATTCGAAGCCCGCGTTCTCGAGGCGGTCGATGCCTACGACATCGAGTTAGTCGTGCTCGCCCGCTACATGCAGATCCTTTCGCCAGAGCTGTGCGAGCGATTGCGCGGCAAGGCGATCAACATCCATCACTCGTTCTTGCCCGGATTCAAAGGCGCGAACCCCTACCGGCAGGCGCACGCACGCGGCGTCAAGCTGATCGGAGCGACCGCCCACTTCGTGACCAGCGACCTGGACGAAGGCCCGATCATCGAGCAGAACGTGGTGCGTGTTGATCACGCCCGCACGCCAGCGCAGCTGGTCGCAATCGGACAGGATGAGGAAAGCCGCACGCTGACCCAGGCCGTCAAATGGTTCGCAGAGGGCCGTGTGCTCCTCGACGGCGCCCGCACCATCATCTTCCGCTGAGCCCGGCGGAGCCCCGCCAGCACGACAGCGCCCCGCCAGCACGACAGGGCCCCGCCAGCACGACAGGGCCCTGCTAGCACGACAGGGCCCTGCTAGCACGACAGGGCCCCGCTAAACTTCGTAGGGTGACTGCTACGCGCCCGGACACGTCCATCCGCCCCAACGATGTGCTCCAGTTCTTCATTGAATTGTTTGCGTTCGCGAGCCTCGCGATCTGGGGCTTCAGCACATGGCCCCTGCCCTGGAACATCGTCGTCGGAATCGGTGCGCCGCTGCTGGCCATGGTTCTGTGGGCGCTGTTCCTGTCGCCGAAAGCGGTGCTGCAGATCGACAACTACGCCAAGGCCCTGATCGAGATCGCGATCATGGTGACCGCGGCATACACCTGGTGGGATCTCGGCCAGCCGGTGGTCGCCGTCGTCTTCGCCGTCGTCGCGGCCGTCAGTGGCGTGATCAAGGGCCGGAAGGCGTACACGTGAGCGGCGCTTCCGGTGAGCGTGGTGCGACTCCGCTGGTCATCCATTCGGCACGCAAACTCGATGCTGACGGCCTGACCGACGATTTCTGGCTGGCGACTGAGGGCAATCGCATCCTCGCTGTTGGTGAAGGCCCGCACTGGCAGCGGTACGCAACATCCGCACGGGTCGTCGACGCGGGCGGCCACTGGCTGACACCCGGTTTCATCGACCTGCACGGGCACGGCGGCGGGGGTCATTCATTCGACGACGGGCCCGATGAATTGTTGCTCGCCCTCGGCACCCACCGAGCTCACGGCACGACCCGCTCGGTGATCAGCCTCGTTGCAAACCCGCTCGCACAGCTGCGAGAGAGCTTGGAATACATCGCCGACCTGGCAGTACTAGACCCGTTGGTGCTCGGAGCACATCTGGAGGGCCCGTTCCTGGCGCTCGGTCGACGCGGCGCACACAACCCCGACTTTCTGCGAGAGCCGGATCCCGAACTCCTCGAACAACTGATCGGCGCAGCGCGCGGCACGCTGCGCCAGCTGACGATTGCGCCCGAGCTGCCAAACGCGCTCGAGTCGATCGACATACTCGTCGAGGCCGGCGTGATTGTGGCGGTCGGGCACACCGAAGCGACAGAAGAGCAGGCTGCTGAGGCGTTCGACCGCGGCGCCCGGGTGCTGACACACGCGTTCAACGCGATGCCGGGCATCCAACATCGTGCACCAGGACCGGTTGTAGCAGCGATGAAAGATGAGCGGGTCACACTCGAACTCATTCTCGACGGACTTCACGTGCATCCGGATGTCGCCCACCTGGCTTTCACGCAGGCGCCGCACCGCGTCGCCTTAATTACGGATGCGATGTCCGCCGCGGGCGCGCACGACGGGGACTATCGCCTCGGCTCGCTCAACGTGACCGTCGCGAACGGACTCGCCGTGCTGTCAGGCACGTCGACGATCGCGGGCTCGACCCTGACCCAGGATGCAGCCCTCCGCGTCGCCGTCACCGCGGCACGGATCGAACCGGCCACGGCAGTCGAGGCCCTGACCCTGACCCCTGCACGTGTGCTCGGGCGTGAACACGAGTTCGGCCTGTTGAAGCCGGGCTACGTGGCAGACGCCGTACTGCTGGATCACGAGTGGCACGTGCGCGCTGTCTGGGCAGAGGGCGCTGCGCTCTCGGTGGTCGAGTAGTCCGCGAGCTTTCGGTCCATGCGCCGAGTAGCCGGGCCTCGATACGGTCGCTGGGCGACCTACTCGACCACCGGGTTCACGGTCGCCCGGTGGTCGAGTAGCCCGCGAGCTATCGGTCCCTGAGCGAAGCCGAAGGGCGAGCAGACATATCGAGACCACACCCGCGCTTCACGGTCTCGATACGGTCGCTGGGCGACCTACTCGACCACCGGGCCACCTCGCCCCTCGGGCGGGCCGGGGTCAGAAGCGCTGCCACTCCGGCTTGTTCGCGTAGGTGTACTGGTAGTACTCGACCAGCGTCAGCTTCGAAGCGGCAGCCTCATCGACGATCACCGTCGCGTGCTGGTGGAATTGCAGGATCGAACCCGGGCACATGCTCGAGACGGGTCCCTCGACGGCTGCGGCGACGGCATCCGCCTTGTTCGCGCCCTGGGCGACGAGCACAAGTGCTCGGGCGTCCATGATCGTGCCGAGCCCCTGGGTGAGGCAGTGCGTCGGCACCTCGTCCGGGTTGTCGAAGAACCGGGCATTGTCTGCGCGGGTTTGCGGTGCAAGGGTCTTGATCCGCGTGCGTGAGGCGAACGACGAGGTCGGTTCGTTGAACCCGATGTGCCCGTTCGCGCCGATGCCGAGAATCTGGATGTCGACGCCTCCTGCCTCGCGAATGGCCGCATCGTAAGCGGTGCAGGCCGCTTCGATGTCCGTGGCACGGCCGTCAGGCACATGGATCAGGTTCGGATTCATTCGCAACGGCCCGACAACGTCACGGTGGATCACCGTCTCGTAGCTTTCCGGGTGCCCTTTTGCGATTCCGACGTATTCGTCGAGTGCGAATCCACGGACAGCGGATGCGTCGAGCTCACCTGACTGCACACGCGCGGCGAGTTCAGCATAGATCGCCAGTGGCGAGGATCCGGTCGCGAGGCCGAGAACGGCATCCGGTTTGCGGCTGATGACCTGAGCGATCTTGCTCGCGGCAGCGCGCCCGACTTCGGCCGGGGACGAAAGAATGATGATTTCCATAGCGGCTCCAATCTATCGCCTCGCGCGATACTGCCCGGCCGGCGGGGTCGGTTGCTCAGCGAGTCGCGTGCACCTCGCTGGAACCGTCGAGCAGGCAGAGCAGCGCTCGGCCCATCAGGCGTGATGCTCCGAATGTCGCGACGTCGGCGTAGCGGCGGTCGTCTGAAGGCCAGCCCATGTCCACGACGAGCACGTTCGAGTGTCGGGCGCGCAGACCGTCGACAAGGTCACGCGCGAACGCGTACCTGTGGATGTCACGGCCGACCACGAGCACGTTCGACTCGTCGGCCGGTACAGACACGCCCCGCGCGCTCTCGAGTGCAACGAACTGCGGGTGGGAGGCGAAGGCAGCGTTCCCAGGCCGCGAAGGATCCGCGCCGACCTCGGCGAACGGACCCCACGGGGCCGCTCCGACCGCGATGTTGGCCGCAGTCTCGATCCGCACGACGGAGTAGTTTCCGCGGGCAGTTTCTCGCCACAGCTCAGCAGCCTCGTCAGCATCGAACGCGGAAAGCGCACGAGCGGTCGAGCGGTCGAGTTCAGCGAGCTGAGGGCCGGCATCCGGAATCTGAATCGCCGCACGCTCGGCCTGGAGCGCCTGCGCCAGGCCGACGACGCGACCTGCCGCCTCGCCCAGCCGCCCTGTCGTCAGTCGACCGGATGCGACCGCACGCCTGATCTCGTGAACGATCTGGTCGAGTTGTTCGTCCGTGTTGCCGGTTCCGATGCAGAGCAGGTCGCAGCCTGCCGCGAGCGCCCGGGCTGCGGCAACCGGGATTCCGTCGACACCGCTTGCGCCTGCCATGTCGAGCGCGTCACTGACGATCACACCGTCGAATCCCAATTCGTCGCGAAGCAGGCCGCCGAGGATCCGTCGGCTGAGGGTGGCCGGGTTGGCCGGATCCAGCTGCGGCAGCAGAATGTGTGAGGTCATGATGGTGCGCACCCCTGCGTCGATGACGGCGGCGAACGGCACCAACTCACGCTGCCGCAGCTGATGCAACGACCGATCGACGACCGGCATAGCCAGATGCGAATCGGTCGCCGTATCGCCGTGGCCCGGAAAATGCTTCGCACTGGCTGCGACGCCGGCGGATTGCAGCCCGCGGGTCCACGCAGCCCCGTGCGCTGCAACCCGCTGGGGCGTTGCGCCGAAGCTGCGCACACCGATCACCGGATTGTCCGGGTTGGAATTGACGTCGACGACCGGGGCAAAGTTGAGGTTGCAGCCGACACGGCGCAGCTCGCGGCCGACCAGTTGTGCGATCTCTTCGGTATAGCCGAGATCATCGATGCGACCGAGCGCCGCATTGCCAGGGTAGGGCGATCCGGATTCGTGGTAGAGCCGGGTGACGTCGCCGCCCTCCTCGTCGATCGCGACGATCGCTTCGGGATTGGCAGCGTAGACGGCGTCGGTCAGCGCGCGCAGCTGCGTGCGCGACCGGATGTTCTGCCCGAAGATGCACACGCCACCGAGCCCGCCGCGCAACCGCGCAGCGAGCCAGTCGGGCAGTTCGGTTCCGATGAATCCCGGCAGCAGCGTTGCCGCGATTGCGCGATCGAACGACACTCGCTCACTCGTCCCGTAACGACTCGACTTCGGGAGTGACGTCAACAGCAATCGTCGGTGCGATCAGCGGATCAATGCTTGCGGTCAATATCGGCTCAGGGTCGGGCTCGGCAACCGGAACCGCGATCTCAGTTTGCTCCGGCGCAATATTCGCCGTGACCTCTGCCATGTAGGCCGCACGCTCTTCGCGTGAACTCGGCCGGCCGGTGACGCCCGGCCGCCGCTGCCACGGCAGCGGGCCCATTGCGTGACGATACTCGACTCCGATCGCATCCAGCCGTGATCGGTGCTCATCGAGCCGCCCGGAAAATTCGTCGTAGTCCCGCGGGCCCGTGATCCACAGTGCCTCGGCCAGCGCACACAGGCGCGGGTACGCGAAGAAGTCCACCGTCCTCGGCGAATCCATGTGCTCTGTCCAGATATTGGCCTGGCCACCCAAAATGTGAGTCGCCTCAGCCTCCGTCAGGCCCTCGGGCACCGGTTCGAAGTCATACACGTCGTGAACGGTCAGCACGATTGCGACCGGGATCGGCTCGTCATCGGAGTCGGACTGCCGATAGTCCAGATACACCTGGTCGTCCGGGCAGGAGACGACATCATGGCCCGAGCGTGCGGCCGCAATCGCACCGGCCATGCCCCGCCATGAGGCCACTGTCGCTCCGGCGGCGAGCCCGCCCTCGAGGATCTCGTCCCACCCGAAAAGCCTTCGACCGCGCGAGGTCAGCCGATCGTCAAGCCGGCCGATGAACCAGCTCTGCAACGCCTCCTCATCACGCACCCCGAGTTCAGCCATGCGCTGTTGCGTGCGCGCGTCTGCACGCCACTGGTCTTTCGGGCATTCGTCGCCGCCGACTCCGATGTACGACGACGGGAAAAGGTCCATCACCTCACTCAAAACGTTGAGGAAGAACTCAACCGTCGACTCTTCGACGTTGAGCACGTTGTCATCGATCCCCCAGTGCGTCCACACCTCCAGTTGGCGGCCGGTCACTCCCAGTTCCGGATACGCGGCAAGCGCCGCCTGCACATGCCCCGGCGACTCGATCTCCGGTACGACCGTGATGAACCGTTCCGCCGCGTATGCGACAATCTCGCGAATGTCCTCCTGCGTGTAGTACCCGCCATGCGGGCGCCCGTCACCGCGCGCATCCGCGCCAGCACCGACCTGCGACTCACGCCGCCACGAGCCGACCTCGGTCAGTCTCGGGTAACGCAAGATCTCGATCCGCCAGCCCTGGTCGTCGGTCAGGTGCAAATGCAGCATGTTCAGACGGTGCATGGCCATCAGGTCGATGAACCGCAGCAGGTCGTGCTTCGGCATGAAGTGACGCGCAACATCGAGCATCGTCCCCCGCCACGTGAATCGCGGCGCATCCTCGATCCGCACAGCAGGAACCAGCCAGGCCTCACCCTCGACTCGCGCCCGCCGGTAGATCGAAACCGGCAGCAGCTGCAGCAGAGCCTGGCAGCCGTAGAAGACACCGGCCGGCGTGCCACCTTCAATCCGGATGCCGTCTGGCCCAGCAGTCAATCGATATCCCTCTGGGTTCAAGTCCAGTCCGAGATCGAGCACAAGAGTGGAGTGCACACTGTCCGGGTCATCGACACGCGCGAGTGCGAAACCCATCGCCGGGCGCAACGCCGCTTGCAGCCAGGCGGCGACAGCATCCAGCCCGCCTGGGGCGGCAATCCGGGTGGTGCGTTCAAAGACGAATTCGCCGTCATCGAACTCGAGCGTGGTGGGCCTGGGAATGATCACGGGTCCTAGCCTGCCAAACAATCGACGAACCGGCGAGCTGACGCCTCGATCGCCGCCCAATCCGAGGCAGCCAACGCCGCCGCATCGATCACACTGGAACCGGCCGTGACGGCATAGGCTCCGGCCGCGATGAACTCAGCGGCATTGCCCTCATTGATGCCTCCAGAACCGATCAAGCGCACCCCGGGCAGCGGCCCGAGGAGGTGTTTGAAGTAGGTCGGGCCCGCAGTTTCCGCAGGAAACACCTTGATGGCGGCAGCGCCGAGGTCGAGCGCCTGCATCACCTCAGACGGAGTGAACGCCCCCATCAGCACGGGCACGCCCTGCTCAACACCGATCCGCGCGACAGCTGGGCTGAGCCCCGGCGTGACCAGAAACGATGCTCCCGCCGCCAGCGCATCGTGCGCCTGCCCAATTGTGAGCACGGTTCCCGCGCCGACGACGGCACCGGACCGCACGGCATCCGCAATGTACGCAAGAACGTTCGGCGTTGTGAACGTGAACTCGACAGCGCGGATGCCACCAGCAGTGAGCGCGCTGCAGAGGGCAGCGGCATCCGGAATCTCACGCGCACGCACGAGCGCGACCGCACGGTCTTCTCCGATGATCGCGATCGGATCCGGGTCAGTGCGTTCTGGCTGATTGCCGATCATGTGTGCCTTACTTTCTCGAGTGTGCTCCACGTCAGAAGTAAGTCTCGACGGCGTCGATGATACGCGGGTCATCCGACTCGGCGTCGTCGATCACCGGCACAAGTCGCCACTTGTCGAAAGCTGTGCACGGATGCGACAACCCCAGCCTGATCACCGACCCCACGTGCAGTGCATCCGTCTGCGCGAACTCCGCCAGACGCAGAAAGCCATGCTGATCGTTGAGCGCACTCACCCGGCTGCCTGCCAGAACTGCGTTGCTCGTCGCGGCATCGAGTCCGAGAACACGTTGGGCAATCGGCATCCCCTCGTCGTAGGGAACGTCTCGTTTGCCCGCATCGAACAGCGCAAGCAACGGCTCCGGTCGCGAGACGACGCGCACCCAGGCGTGCATTCCGGCCCGGAACGGCTCGTTGCCGACCAGCGTGCCCATTGGTGTGATTCCGCTGTAAAAGCCATCGTCGTGAATCTGGAATGCGCCGGAGCGCAGCACAATGGTTGCGCCGTCGCGCAGCGGGCCGAGCCGGTCGGCGACCCGGTCGAAATACGCGCTGCCGCCTGCTGTGATGATCGGGGTTCGATTGCCGTAGTGCCCGGCATCCTTCAACGTAGTGTGCAACACGGCGAGTTCATCAAGATAGTTGTCGACATGCGTCAGGCCGGCGGCGCTGCGATCGTGCGCAAGTGCCCCCTCATAGCCACCGACCCCGGCAACCTCGAGCAGGTCGCTATTGCGCACCGCCTCGGCAATCTGCACGCCCTCCGCGACTGTGCGCGCGCCAGTTCGCCCGTTCGGGCCGCCCAATTCGATGATCACGGCAATCTTGCGTTGCCCGACCGGGCGAGCCGCAAGCATCCGATTGACCGTATCGACGCTGTCGACCCAGCACGTGAATTCGAACTCCGGATGCGTTTCCAACTCCAGCGCCACCCAGCGCAGGGCAACCGGATCGACGAGCGCGTTCGCCAGCATGATCCGCTCGATGCTGAATGATCGAGCGACCTGCACCTGCCATGCTGTCGCGAACGTCATGCCCCATGCGCCCGCGTCGAGCAGTTGACGCCAGAGCACGGGAGCCATCGTGGTTTTGCCGTGCGGCGCCAGTTGCAGTTCGTTTTTGCGCAGCCAATCGAACATGATCGAAGTGTTGTGCGCAAGCGCAGGCGCCTCGAGTGTGAGGAGCGGAGTCTGAAACTCGGACAGCGTCGGCGCCTTCGCGAGGAACGATGCGACGTCGCTCCCCCATGATCGCGCTGGGAACGACTTGAACCGCGGGCTCAAGGGCAGTGCGTGCCGCGCACTTGTCGACGTTAGCGCTGCCGTCGCAAGCGCTGCCGACTTTGGGTCTGCCGACATCGGAGATGCCGTCCTTCGCGCTGCCGTCATCGTTTTGCCTCCACATCGCGTCCCGCTGCGACTATCAAACAGCTTGAGTCGCACGCCCAGTGTCGCACAGCCTGTGCTGGCCAGCCCGTGCCGTGCGGTTCGCACCCCACACCCTGTGTCGCACCACTTGCATCACAAAGACTGTGTTTCATGGCCTGGGTTGCACAGTCTGAGCTGCACAGTCTGAGCTGCACAGTCTGAGCCCAGAGCCAGCATCACACCACGCACTGAACGCTTCGTTGTTAGCTGACTCGCGCGAGTTTCGGGGCTTTGCTGTGCAGTCTGATCTGCGTCTGTTCTGAATCGATGCCCGGCGGTGGCACCAGCCAATAGCTCATATTCTTGCGGATCACTTTCCACCCGTTGTTATGGATCAACATATGGTGATACCGGCACAAAAGTAGTCCCCGAGCGAGGTCAGTCTTGCCGTGGTCGGCGGCCCACTCGTCAATGTGATGAGCTTCCGTATAAGAAGGTGGCCGGTCGCAGCCGGGACACATGCAGCCGCCATCGCGGAATGCGAGGGCGATGCGCTGTTTCGTGGTGAACAGTCGCTGTTCCCGTCCGACGTCCAACGGGGTGCCCAACGCGTCGGTGAAGATCGGCTGGATGCCTGCGTTGCAGATCAGCCGGGTGACGATTGCAGCAGGAACGGCTTCTCCGGTCTCTTCGAAATAGCCGATCCCGGTCGGCGCGCCGGCTTCGTCGTGCTTGTTCAGCTCTGTTTCGGTGATGATGACGCGGATGCCCGGTTGGCGGGACCCGAACGCGATGGCCGGGTCGGCTTGTACTCCGGTGCGCAGCGCATCCATCAGCACGTCGAAAACCAATTGGTCGTTGCTGCGCGGATCCTCGGCAAGTTTCTGGGCGCGTTCGGCTTCGTCTTTGGCGACGAAGCGGGGCCCACCGCGACGTGGCCGCAAGGCGGCGCCGACGATCGTGTCGACCCACGCGGCGGACTCGTCATCGAAGCGCACCCACGCCGTCCTGGCTCCGTCCGGGGTATACCCGAACCGCCAGGTGCGTTCTTGGTAGCGGGCGGCAAAGCGTTCCTCGACCCCGCGTGGGTCGGCCAGGTCACGGGCCCAGCGGGCGCGTTTGGTCAACTCGTCCACATGGAGACCGGCCGCGTCGCCGATCAACTCGATCGCGGCGGTCCGCAGCGCAGCACCGTCACAGTGTTCGTTCGGCTCGCCGAGGCCGCGCAGAATCGCCGACGCCGCCTCCGAAGTGAGCGTATGCTCTGCGACCGCCCGGGTCACCGGCTCAAACCACGGCACCGCTGGCCCCTCAGCATCTGGCCGCTCATTCCCCGAAGCACCCGCGTCAGCTCCGTCGCCGGACCGATCGTCGTCTGGATCGGATCCGGGAGTACCTGGCAGATCCTCGCCGTTCGTGCCGACCTCGTCGCGCAGGTTGCCGCCGTCGTCGAGCAGGCTGGTCGCGGCATCAGCCTGGGCCATCGCCTCACCAAGTCGCACCTGGCGGGCTGCTTCAATGCGGGAGGACCCGGTCAACGACTGCAACAATCCGACCGGGGTGCGGTGCCCGGTCCGTTGGGCCAAACCCTGGTAACCAAGCACGCGGTCCGAACGTTTCGCGAGCGCCCCGGCACCGGCCGCGATGACGGCATCGACCTCGGACCGCAGCGCGGCCGCATCCGTCACCAACGCCTGCAACCGGTCATCGTCTAACCGGTCCACCATCACACTCAATGGCGCCGGAGCGCCAGCCACGCTCCCAGCGTCCGAGGCGTCGGATACCGTGAAGAACGAACACACCCGCTGTGCGCCTTCTCGTATCCGCCCCGTGATCAATTCCATAATTCATTGTACCACAGATTAGGTGGTCTGTTCTATTTGGATTGATTTATATGCGACTGAGATTAGAATATCTATTCGACTTCATGTTCATTCGCTGCCCCCTTGGCCATAGTCAGGTGGTCCCCGGATGCCGCACAGGGAGCGGCGACGACGAGCGGCGACGACACGCGGCCCGATGCACTCGCGGCCCGATGCATTCGCGGCCTGATGCATTCAGGACGCACGGAACACTCGCGACGCACGGCGCCGCACACGCTAGAGAGAGCCCGTCCGCCCGGCAAGTTCTCCCGTTGCACGCCGCGGCGGCTGCTGCGAAACTTTGAACTGGAAAATGAATTGAACCAGGTGCTCTTCCGATTCGTGTAACTCTCTGAGGAGGACGGGGCTGCAGGCCCTACGACAACCGAAACTCGTGAACCCAGAACTGGACCCAACGGGCTTCGAGAGCTCAACCCAGAGCCAACCGCATAGCCAACCCAGCGCCAACCCAAAAGCCAAGCCAAAAACCACCCCAGAGCCAAACCAGAGCCAACAATAAGGCCAACCGCTATGACAATCAGAACCGAGAGCCGCATCACAGTCGCCGCGGCCGTCAGCGACGTGTGGGCATATATCGCTGACGTCGCACGCTGGTCGGAGTGGGCGCCAACTGTGCTCGAATGCCGGATTCGGGGCGGCGGCACGCTGCAGCCCGGCGCGTGGGTGGAGCAACGGGCGAAGGACCTGGGATTCAATCACCGCAGGCGTGAGCAGGTAACCGCGGTTGACGCGCCCAACTCGATGGCGTTCGCCGGCACGATGGGCACGTCCGTGGCGCGCTGGGGAATGGAGTTCGAGCCAGCGGGCGAGGCGCACACAGACGGGCACATAGATGCACGCACAGAGGCGCACACAGACGAGCACACAGACGAGCACACAAACGCCATGATGTGGGTGGAGGTCGACCTCGCCAATGTCATGCGCGCCATCCCCGGCCGGGCCCTGCAGAGGCAGGTTCAGCGCGTGAGCAATATCGAGATGGCGGCGATCAAGGCCGCGATCGAGTCAGACGCGCAGTCAGACGCGCAGTCAGACGCGCAGTCAAGCCCGCAGGCAGACCGGCACGCGGGCTCGGGGCCACCGTGAGCCAGGCCGACCGCACCCGGGAGCGCCTGATCGAGACTTATCGCAAAAAGGCCAAACATTACGATGTCACCTCTCGGCTCTACCCTGCGCCCGGCTACCCGCAGCGGGCGCAGCGCTTGCGTGCTGTTCGGGCATTGGGCCTCCGCGCGGGTGACACGGTGGTCGACATCGCCTGTGGCACGGGCTTGAACTTTCCGCTGGTCCAGGAGGCGATCGGTCCCGACGGCCGGATCGTCGGCGTGGATCTGACCGACGCGATGCTCGCGCGCGCCCAGGACCGGGTCAAGGCGAACGGCTGGAGCAACGTCAGTCTCGTGCAGGCCGACGCGGCCGAGTTCGGCTTCCCGGCCGAGGTCGACGCGATCCTGTCCACCTACGCCCTGACCCAGGTGCCCGGGTGTGCACAGGTCATCGCTCACGGTGCCGCGGCCCTGGCCGGCGGCGGTCGCTGGGCAGTACTGGATCTCAAGATCCCGGACAGCACGCCTGGCTGGCTGTCGCGGCTCGGAGTCGCGGTGGTGCGCACGTCCGCCTCGCTCGATGAGTGGATCATGCGCCGTCCGTGGGAGACGATCCGCGCGGCCATGCAAGACACGCTGACTGATCCCTCCTGGACTGAGTTGTGCTTCGGCACGGCGTTCCTCGCCGCCGGGTCCGGCCCTGAACCGATCCCCCCTCGCCGACACCGTGCCAGAATCGACCCGTGACGACCAGAGTGACACCGCATTCGCACGTTCCACCCGGCTTCGAGTTCTCCGATGACGCCACCCGAATGGATCGCGCACGCATCCACCAGTGGCTCTCCGCCGAGTCCTATTGGGCCGCCGGCAGGCTGCGAACCATCCAGGATGCCGCGATCGACGCCTCGCGCAACTTCGGCATCTTCCGCGCCGGCACCGGCGAACAGGTCGCCTACGCCCGCGTCGTCACCGACGGCGTGACGTTCGCCTGGCTCTGCGACGTGTTCGTCGACAGCTCCGTGCGCGGCACCGGCATCGGCGTCGCCCTCATAGACGGAGTCTGCTCCGCGCTCGAACCCCGCCACCTGCAACGCATCACGCTGGCAACCGCGGATGCCCACGGCCTGTACCGCAAATTCGGTTTCGAGCCGCTCGCGGCTTCAGAAAGATGGATGACAAAGGAGGCGCAGCCGCCGCGCAACCGGCAGCCTAACTCTGCGCCATGAGGTAAGCCTGCGGCGTCTTCTCCCCCGCACCGGGTTCACGCAGCACGCGCGCGTGTACGGTGAACCCGGCTTCCACCAGCAACTCGGTGATGCCGTCGGGCGGCAGCCGGTACGCGTCAAGCGCCACCTCATGTCCGTAAGCCTGTGTCAAACGCACCATTTCGTCCCCCGCCTGGAACGCGAGCAACAGCTGCCCGCCGCCCGCGAGCGTGCGATGAAACTCGGCGAACACCTTCGGCAGCAGCTCGAGCGGCGTGTGGATGATGGAGTACCACGCCACGATTCCGGCGAGCGACGCATCCGCAGAATCGAGCGCGAGCAAAGACCCCTCTTCGAACCTCAATTCCGGATGCCGTCGGCCGGCTTCGGCAAGCATCCCCGGCGACAGATCCACGCCGAACACGTCGAGCCCGAGGCCGTGCAGGTAAGCAGTGATCCGGCCAGGGCCGCAGCCGAGGTCCGCGACGGGTCCGGCGCCGACGAGTTCTGCGAAGGCGGTCAGCAACGCCCGATCCAGCGGCTTGGCGGCCAGCTCATCGGCGAGCAGCTCGGCGTAGTCGGCAGCTACCGTGTCATAGGACGTTCTCGTCTCGCTCAGAAACGGCAGGTCGGGGCTTAGCCCGCTTGTCAGATCGGCCACCGTCCTACAGTAGTGGCCGGTCAACGACGCTTGGCGGAGGACACGTTCGTGCTGCCCACCGCCGGCCCGCCCGACCCAACACCACTCGACCCAGCCGCGCCCGACCCAGCCGCGCCCGACGCCACCCCACTCGCGCCGGCCTCTCCCGACGCCGCCCCCGCCGACACGGCCCGCGCCCCGACGAGCGCCCGTTCAGCCGGTCCACCAAGCGCCCGCAGCGCCCACAGAATCGTGGCCAGATCCACGACCTCTTGCAGCACGGCCCCGACGATCGCAGGCAGCAACCCGAACGTGGCGACGATCATCAGCCCGATGCTCAAACCGATGCCGATCCAGATGCTCTCAAGCGCGACGCGCGTCGTCGCACGCCCGATCTCGACCGCCCGCACGGTCTTGCCGATGTCGTCGAGCATGATGACGACATCCGCCGACTCGCTCGCAGCCGTGGACCCCCTCGCCCCCATCGCCACCCCGATGTCAGCGGATGCCAGTACCGGCGCATCATTAACACCGTCACCGACCATCATCACCGGGCGCTCGGTCGCCCCGCTGACGATGCGCACCTTATCCTCGGGCAGACACTCGGCCTCGACATGCTCGATGCCGACCTGCTGCGCCACATGCTCGGCGGTAGGACGCAGATCGCCGGTGAGCATCAGGATGTCCCGCACACCGAGTTCACGCAACCGTTGCACCGTTGCGGCGGCGTTCTCACGCACCCGGTCCGCCAGGATGACCTCTCCCGCATACTGCCCGTCGACCGCCACGTAGACGGCAAGCTGCCCGCCGACCGGCAGCGGAGAGTCGATCACGGCGCCGAGACCCGCGATGAATGCGCGCTTGCCGACCGCGACTCGTCGACCCTCCACCGTCGCTTCGACGCCGTTGGTCGCGCTCTCCGCCGCATCCGTTCCCGGATGGATGGTGAGCCCACGCCGCGTCGCCGTCGCGAGAATCGACGCCGCAAGCACGTGACTCGAGTACTGCTCGACGCTTGCGACCAGGCTCAGCAGCTCGTCGGCCCTCAGCCCGGCAGCGACACCGCCTGTGCCCGCGTCCAATCCGCCGCTGGGGCGCACGTCGACGACGTCCGGAGTGCCGTGCGTCAACGTGCCGGTCTTGTCGAACCCGACCGTGCGCACGCGCGACAACTGCTCGAGCGTGCCGCCTCCTTTCACGATCACACCGGCTTTCGCGCTGCGACTCATTCCGGCGATGAACGCGACGGGAGCCGCGATCAGCAACGGGCACGGGGTGGCGACCACCATCACTTCGGCGAAGCGCACCGGGTCTCCACTCAGCCACCAGGCCAGCCCCGCGATCGCGAGCGCGACGAGCGTGAACGGCACAGCGAACCGGTCGGCCAGGCGCACGATCGGCGCTCGCGATTCCGCGGCGGCGCCGACCAGAGCGACCACCCGCTGGTACTGGCTGTCGGCCGCGACCGCGCTCGCCCGCATCGTGAACACGCTCGGGCCGTTGACCGACCCGCTCATGACGGATGCGCCGCGCATCAACTCGACCGGCAAGCTCTCGCCGGTCAGCGATGACTCGTCGACGGATGCGGCCTCCGTCATCAAGAGCCCATCTACGGGCACAACCTCGGCCGGACGCACAAGCAGTACATCGCCGATCGCCACCTCGTCGATCGGAACGTCCACGATCGACTCGTCCGTTGCCACCCGGTGCGCCTGCACGGGCGTGCGCTCCAGCAGAGCGCTGACCTCGCGGCGAGCGCGCTGGCTTGCGAAGTCCTCCAGCGCTTCGCCGCCGGAGAGCATGAGTACGATCACCAGGCTCGCCCAGTACTCACCTACCGCCAGCGTAGCCGCGATAGCGATGATCGCGAGGATGTCTATGCCGACCCGGCCCTTGAACAGGCCGCGTAGCATGTCCCACGCCTGCATCGCGGCGATCACGATCGCGTAAGCCGTGGTCAGCCACTGCGCCACCACCGGCAAGCCACTGAAGAACAGAACAAGGCCGACGACGCCGACAACGATCGTGATGGCGACGACCGTGTACCGACGGATGAACCCGAATATTCGGCGCATCCCCCAGTATCTCGTATCGCCCTGAAAGCCCGTGGACCCTCGCGAGTCGCGGTAGCAAACCCGGTGGTCGACTAGGCCGCCCGCGGCCGACTCGAGACCCGTATCGACACGTGGTGAGGTGTCTTGGTCTCTTGGTCTCGATACGCTCGCTAGCGCTCGCTACTCGACCACCGGGTGCGCCGGTGCCGGTGGTCGAGTAGGCCGCCCGCGGCCGACTCCCAGTCGCAAACCCGGTGGTCGAGTAGGCCGCCCGCGGCCGTATCGAGACCCGTATCGACACGTGGTGAGGCCTCTTGGTCTCTTGGTCTCTTGGTCTCGATACGCTCGCTAGCGCTCGCTACTCGACCACCGACGCTCGCTAGCGCTCGCTACTCGACCACCGACGCTCGCTACTCGACCAGCGAGCCGACGGCTACCCCTTGATCTGCAACCTCTCACTGTTCGACGTCGAGCCTGCGATCGTGTCATTGCCGGCATACGTCGCGCGCAACGTGTGATTGCCGCGCGACAGTTTCGGCACGGCGACCTTCGCGGTACCCGTCGCGTCGAGTGTCGTGCGGATCGTCGTGCGGTCGACGGTGAGCGTGACGGCGCCTGACGGCGGCGTCGCCGCCTTACTCGTCACCGTCACCGTCGCCGTGACGCTCTGCCCGGAGGACACCGTCGACTTCGACAGCGACAGCGTGGCCGTCGACTCGTATTTCACAACCACCGCCGGCGACACTGCCGATGCAGACGGCAGCCCCTTCTTCGACGCCGTCACGAGTACGGTGATGCTGGCTCCCTGATCGGCCGACGTCACCTTGTACCGCGACGACGTCGCCTTGGCGATGTTCTTGCCGTTGGCCTGCCACTGATAGCTGAACTTCAACCCGTTCGGGGTCCAGCTGCCCGGCGACGCCGTCAGCGTCTGCCCGACCACCGCCATACCCTTGATCGCCGGAGCTGCCGTATTGACCGGGGCACTCGGCTGGGCTTCGACCGTCGACACCGCCACGACGGTCGTGCGACCGGTGTCCCCGTACTCAACGAGGCCGAGATACCTCGCATCCTTCTTCAGCTTGGTCCACGACGCCTGATACGTCACCGGCATACCCTGAACGCCCGCGAGCGTCGAAGGCGTGACGGCAAACGAGCCGACCCCGGCACCCGGCAGCACCGAATAGGTGGTCATGTCGAACGCGGTCGATCCGCTGAAGTCGTCGACGTAGATCAGGTAGTAGCCGGCATCCGCGTTCGGCAGGTCGACACGCTCATCGGACGAGCTCGTCGCTGACTGCCAACCCGCCACCGGGTTGCCATTCGGCCCGTCCAGCAGGTACACGGTCAGGTCGAGGTCGGCCGTCTTGTTGACGGCGACGAGGTCGAACCGTTGCAGCTGCACACCGGTCGGCACCTGCACCTCATAGCTGAACTCGGCGCCCGGCGTGCCCGACCCGCTGTGCGGGCTGTGCTTGTCCGCGGCGTCTGGCAGCGTCACTCCGGTGGCCAGCCCGCTGGTCTTCAGCGCGATTGGCCCATTGCCGCCCGGCGTCACCGTGATGCCGACCGATCCGTCTCGTCCGGTTCCGGATGCCGCCGCCGGCGCCACGATCGTCACCGGTCGCACCGCGATCGGACTGTGCACGATGGTCGAACCGCTCACCCAGTCGAGCGAGCCGGTCGCGAACGAGTCGAGCGGAGCATCCGTTCTGGTGAACGTCACCGAATAGCTCTGCGACTCACCTGCTGCGCCGAACGTCAGCGTCGACGGTGAGACGACCGCGTCGATGCCCGGAATCGAGATCGGCTTGGCCGTGAACGTGCCGGCTTGCGTGCTCGTGACGGTGCGGGTGACGGTCTTCGGCGCGGTCATCGCACCGACCGAAATCGACGCCAAGTTCAGGTTCGACGGGTCGATCGGGGCGACCCCAACGTCATAGCCGATGCCCTGAATGTACGCGTACCAATCCGCCGTGCCGCTCAAGTAGAGCAGCCCCGGGTTGAAGTACTTCGTCGGGTCGACGTGCCCGGCACCCTGGGTGAATGGGTCGGTTACGGGGGCGCCGGATGCGTCGACCGTGTTGTAGGCCGTCGTCATCATCGCGCTCTTGATCTCGGATGGCGTCGCATTCGGATGCACGCCGAGATACAGCGCCGCGAGCCCAGCAATGTGCGGCGTGGCCATCGACGTGCCCGACTCGAATTGGAACGTCGGCGTGGCACCCTGCGCGTTCGCGCCGTCGGCGATGATCGCGACGCCCGGCGCCGCGATGTCCGGCTTCAGGATGTCGCTGCCATCTGCTTCGACCGGCCCGCGACTGGAGAATCCGGCGACCTGCGGGGTCGGCGGCGTCACCCCTGTCGTATTGCCCGGCGTGAACGTCACCGTTGCGCCGGGTGTCGCGGCGTAGGTGCTCAACGGGTCGTAGAACTGCGCGTCGAGGTGGATCGTCGGCACCGAGTGCTCGTCGAGGTCGGTCGAGCCGGGCGTCTTGTTGACCAGCAGCATGCCGATGCCGCCCGCGCGCTTGACCTCAGCAGACTTCGCCACGCGGTCATAGGTGCCGCGTTGGCAGAACACGATCTTGCCCGTCACCTTCGTTGGGTCGAGCGAATTCGGTCCGCACAGGATGGCGTCGCTGACGCCCGCGTTGGCCACGAGGTCCGCCCGCACGAGGTCGCCGGTCAGAGGGGTCGCTCCTGGCGTCGTATCCACCGTGATGGATGCCCCGGCGTACGCCTGCCTGTTGCCGAGCGTCGCCGTCGCCTCATAGCTCGGGATGCTTGAGGCCGCGACCGTGGTCTCCCACGGTGCCGCATTGTCCAGCGTCGATGCGCCCGGTCCGGCATTTCCGCCAGCTGCAGCGACGAAGATCCCGGCGGATGCCGCGCCCAGGAATGCCTGATCCGTCAGGGACACCGTCGTGGTGGCCGCACCGCCACCGATCGAGAAGTTGATCACGTCGACGCCGTCGGCGACCGCCTGGTTGATGGCGGCGAGCAGGTCGCTGGTGGCGCATCCGTCGTCGGTTGTCACTGTCGGGTCGGGACCTTCCCAGCAGGCTTTGTATGCGGCGATCTTCGCGGCTGGCGCCATTCCGGAGATCACGCCGTAGGACGTGCCGGCGATCGACGCGGGCACGCCGTTGTTGCCCGCAGCGGTGCTCGCCGTGTGCGATCCGTGGCCGTCGCCGTCACGCGGCGAGACGTATTCGCCGGTCGATGCGTTGCCGATATTGCCCGCGCCGAAGCCGTCGAGGTAATACCGCGCGCCGATGAGCTTCGTGCTGCAATCGGACGCCGTGAACTGCTCACCGGTCTGGCAGACGCCGTGGAATGTGTTGCCGTCCGCCTTCGCAAACGTGATGGTGCTGCCGTCCAGGTAGGGGGCCGCGCCCGGTGTGGTACCCAGTGGTGCACCGGCAAACGACGGATTCTCCGGCGCGATGCCGGTGTCGATGTCACCGACGACGATGCCGGCCCCGGCCTTGTCCGTTCCGCCGACTCCCGCCCAGACTCCGGAGCTGCCGTCGAGGCCGAGGAAGCTGTAGTCCGATTCTGCCTGCACGTGCTGGATCGCATCCGGGGTGACCGCGACCACGCCCTTGGTCGCCACAAGTTGCGCGGCCTGCTTTGCACTCAGCTGGGCCGAGAACCCGTTGAGTGCGACCGTGTAGGTGTAGCCGAGCGACACCCCAGCGGCGTCGGCGACCTTCTTCTGCTGCCCTTTCAGATAGCCGGAGTATGCCTTCACTTTCGCCGATTGCGGGGCCAGTTTGTGACCGGGCTGCGGCTTCGTCGCCGCGTACCCTGAAACGTCGCCCGTGTAGGTCGCCGCAGCATCCTGCGCAAGGGTCACGATGTATTTGCCGGGCTTGAAGTGAGTGACCGGCTGCGGCAGGTTGAGCCCTGATCCAGTGCCCGGCGCCTGGGCAGGTGCAGGTGCCGGGGCCGCCGAGGCCGCACGGCCGCCGGCGAGCGCGAGGCCAGAGCCTACAAGAGCCGCGACCGCGGTGACGGTCAGTGCTCTGAAGAGGCGTGTCGATACTGGTGGCTTGAATTTGTGACCCGCTGCCCTGTCCGACAATGCCCTATCCAATCCGTTTGAATGCACTTAGTGATTGCTGGCAGTCGGGTCTGCACGTGGTTTAGAACATAGCGCATGCCTGCCCCTCAAACTAGGGGCATTCTTTCGAGGGTCGCACGCAAAGCAACGCGGATGGGCGCGCGAATTGGCGCCAGACGGGTTGAACATTGTCGAACAATCAGGCTGGCGGATCTCGTCGCGGCGGCATAGATGTGCGCTAATTTCCCCGGCCACTGCTCTGCAGGATGGCTAGGCTTGTGGCGAATGTTGTGCACTCGTCGCAACGAACGCGGTGGATGGGCCCCAACCAGTGGAGGTGCCAGTTGGCCGAGATCTCACAGCCCACAGAGGGCATGGTGATCACCCATTTCATCGTGTCGGATGACATCGAGCGTTCCCGACGCTTCTACACGGAAGTGCTCGGCGGAACGGTCGTTTTCTCGAAAGGGCCGATCAATGTCGCACTAGCTAACGGATTCGTCGTCATCAATGCGGGTGGAGGCCCGACCGACGACAAGCCCACCGTGACCCTGGCGACGCCGGACGATCCCGACCGGGTCAGCAGCTTCCTGAATATCCGGGTCAAAGACATCCACGCCGTATACGCAGAATGGAGCGCGCGCGGCGCTCAATTCCTGACGCCGCCGAAGCAGCACCAGTACGAGATCCGTTGCTACATCCGCGATCCCGACGGGTACCTGATCGAGGTCGGACAAACCACCGACCCAAATGGTGACTGGATGCCGTCCGTGTCGGAGCCGTGACGTCCGCGTCGGACTTCGAGGATGATCTAAGCCCACACGGTCCGTTGGCCGCGACGGGCCTTAAGAATTCATCGGCCCGGCAGCCGATTCCTGATCTCCTGAAGAATCCATTCATTGCCGTCAGGATCGTTGAAAGCCGCGAAAGAACCGTAGTCCGCATGCTGCGGGTCGGGCCCGGGCACCCGCTGCGTGCTTCCAGCGTGACGGAAAACTCCGCCCGCGTCGTGGAAAACCTCCGAGATATCGGCCCCGGATTGGGCAAGAACCTCGCGAGCTTCCTCGATGTCGTAAACGGTCAGCTGCAATCCCCGCAGCGAGCCCGGCACGGCGTCAGTGACCCCTGATCCGAATATGATCGAAGCTTCGGACTGCGGTGGGGTGAGTTGCACGACTCGAAACTCATCTCCTTCCGAGAAGTCGGCATCCAGTCTGAATCCCAGCTTCTGATAGAAATCCTTGGCGCGGTCGACATCGGTCACCGGCAGGACGACAACTTCTAGTTTGAGATACACGGTTCGCACTCCTTTGGCAGACGGCCCACTATTTTTTTGACGTTTCTGACGAAGCTGACCGCGATCGTCGAGAGATTGTGTCATGGTGCCGTGGCGCGAATGTCGGTGGTGCGAATCCGCCTCCGAATGTCAGGTATCCGGGCACGCGTTGCAACGTGTCCGCCGTGCTCATGGGGTATGCGCACTCTTGGGGTTGTCGCTTGGTGAAGCCGGACTCAGGCATGATCATTCGCTCCATACCTGACCGCCTTCGGGCGCGAGAGGTTGTTGGTGGGTTCACGATTCTGTGTTGTGTTTTTCATCGGGTTCTCCTTCTGCGGGTCGGGTCAGTGCCCAGCGCTCTGACCGCCATCGACGTGCAGGACTTCTCCTGTGACGAATGAGGCATTTTCCAGATAGAGGATCGCGTCGACCACGTCGTCGATTTCCCCGATCCGGCCAAGCGGATGCGACGCCACAACGTGGTCATCGGGGTCTCCGGCGGATTTTGGCGTGCGTATCACGCCCAGCGCGACGGTGTTGACCGTGATGCCGCGCGATGCATATTCAATTGCCAGCGCCTTGGTGACCGCGTTCAGTCCGCCTTTTGTCAGGGACGCGAGCGCCGAGGGATTTTCGGAGCGGGCATGATCGACCAGGCTCGTGGAGATGTTCACGATGTGGCCGCCATTGTGCACGAGCATTGCAGGAATGGCACGTCGAGAGAACTCGAAGAATCCGCGCAAGTTGACGCCGGTGATCGCTCGAAGTCTTCGTCGGTGTAGTCCGTGAAGGGCTTACCGATAAAGATTCCGGCGCAATTGATCAGTGTGTCAATCCGGCCGAATCGTGCCAGCGTCGCGTCGATCACCCGGGCACCAACGCCGACTTCCGCAGCGTCGCCGGGCACGACAAGCACGCCGGGATCGTCGGAGTCGGCGATGGACCGAGCTGTCGCCGCAACAAGGTACTCGAGGCTGCGGTATCTGGCAACCAACCCGGCCCCGATTCCACCGGAGGCACCGGTGATGACGGCCACCTTCTGGTGCACACCTTCGCCCAGGCTCTCCGCAGCTCCCGACGGATCGCGCTTGCTGCTGGTTACCTGCTGCGCCACCGGGATACTGCTCATTACTACAAAGTGCGCCGCGAACGAAGATTCCGCAAGGATTTGATTGCTATTTGGTCCTCGTTGACCGACTCAATAGTGAGTCGTAAACTCTCGACTGCTCAGCGGCAACCAGCACTGAGGTCTCCCGGTGCAGCCCGGTTTGATTCGCACCTGCAATCGGGGCGGGCGCGAGGGAATCAGCATGCAGCGCAGCGAACGTGACGTAATTATCATCGGTGGCGGTGCGGTCGCAGAAAATGTTGCCGAACGCGCGGTGCAGGGCGGTTTGTCCGCAACCATAGTTGAACACCAGCTGGTCGGCGGGGAATGCTCTTTCTGGGCGTGCATCCCGTCGAAGGCTCTGCTTCGGCCGGCGCAGAGCCTCCACGAGGCGCGAGCCGTTGACGGAGCGGCGCAAGCCGTGACCGGCACGCTTGATGTGGCCGCGGTTCTGCGCCGCCGTGACCGCCTGGTGCATGACTGGTCCGATCAAAGCCAAGTGGATTGGGTTCACGGGGCGGCATTGAACTGATCCGTGGCCACGGTCAGCTTTCCGGCCCAAAGCAGGTGAGCGTGACGTCGCCCGAAGGGACGACCACATTGCTCACCGCGCGCGCGGCCGTGGTGGTGGCGACCGGGTCTGACGCGATCATCCCCGACACCCCCGGCCTGCAAGACAGTGCGCCATGGACGAGCAGGCAAGCAACTAGCGTGAAAGACGTACCCAAGAGCCTTGCGATCGTCGGTGGCGGTGTCGTCGGCGCCGAGATGGCAACCGCGTACTCCGGATTCGGCTGCGCGGTGACGCTCATCGCACACGGCGCGCTCCTGACCAACATGGAACCGTTTGCGGGCGAAATGATTGCTCAGGCTCTTCGCCAGCGGGGCGTTGCCGTGTTACTGAATACGGATGTCTCCAGAGTTGAGCGCACGGCCGAGGGCGTGCGGCTGGATATCCGTGAAGGCGCCCCGATTGTTGTCGACGAGATTCTGGTCGCGACCGGGCGCAAGCCGCGCACGCTCAATATCGGTCTCGAGACAGTCGGACTGACTCCAGGCGGTTGGTTGCCCACCGACGACACGATGCGACTGCCGGGGTTCGAATGGCTGTATGCGGTCGGTGACGTGACTCATCGCGCACTCTTGACACATCAGGGCAAATATCAAGCGCGCATCGCCGGCGACGTGATCGCCGCCCTGGCGATGGGCGATGAGATCTTCGACGAGCCCTGGGGTGCGCATGTGGCGACCGCAGATCACGAGGCGGTTCCCTCCTACCCGACGGTGAGCGAAATCTGGCTGCGGCTGCTCGAGACCTACCGCCTCGGCAAAAGACAAGCGGCAAAGCAAGAGAAGGCAGCCAAGAAAACGACACTACCGAGTAGAACAAAGGGCGAACTCAGCGTTGAAGTGGAGGGCGATCCTCGTCGTCGTCGGACGCGCTCGATGGCCAGCGAACGGGCGTCCAGTCCCCCTCCGGGTCCGTTGTCTGGCCCACTTCGATCAGATGCCCGTCAGGGTCGCGGATGTAGCAGCGGATCTCGTACTCATGCTGTTTCGGCGGCGTCAGGAATTGAGCACCGCGCGCGCTCCATTCCGCGTAGACAGCCTGGATGTCTTTGACCCGGATATTGAGGAAGCTGCTGACCCGGTCGGGATCGTCGGGCGTTGCCAGGGTCACGGTGGGCTTGTCGTCGGTCGGGCCTCCACCGACGTTGATAGTGATCCAGCTGTTGGACAATGCGACGTACGTCAACCCTCCGGAGCCGGAAAACGCGACCCTGCCGCCGAGCACTTCCGTGTAGAAGCGCCGAGAGCGTTCGACACCGTTCGAGACGATGAAGTGGGCCAGCACGATTTCGTCAGGCGGTGGTGGAAGTTCGGTCATCAGGTACCTCCGCAGATTGCATATCACGCCGTTCTGACGCACTGTCTGCAGCCGACGTCTTGACGAACGCGGATCTTGATCTAACCACTGGCGGCCATCCGACGCTAGGTCCCCAACGCGCAACACGTGCAGGGGTGGTCAGCGTTTGATACCGATGCTTTTGCCTTCCGTGTACCTGATCGGCTCCTCCAGAGTGTCGACGAGGAACTGATCGCGGTCTCCTCGTTCCCAGGCCTCCTTCAACCCCGGAGACCCCAGGTCGAAATCCGGCCGGATCTTTTGAAACACAGCCCTCAGATCCAGGTGCAGCTCCGTCATCGTGGGCCGGCCCCAATACCAGTACCCGTTATAGATCTTGAAGATCTTGAGTCCCGGCTCGACGACGAACGTGTGCGGAATCATCGGATCGTGTGGCTCATCTGTGAACTCTTGGATGTCAAGGTCCCCTTGTACAACTCGATCGGGGTCCGATAGAAAAGGCCACGTCGCCCCCAGGGCGTCCCTGAACTCATTGATGTTCAACTGATTATCGGTCGAAATGAGAACAAGTCGCGTATATGCATTTCGGAACTCCGGATACGCGTCGACCAATTGCCGAACAAACTGATGCTCCTTCGGATCGAAGCCGCCTCGAGACAGATGGAGCACCATTGGGTTCCCACCCTGGAGCTCGGACAGAGTCCGCAACCTGCCGGACTGATCGGCCAGCTCATAGTCCGGGAACGTCCCGCCTTCACAAATGTCACTTCGCATCAGGCCTCCAAACGTGAAAGGGTCCGGTCGAATGATCCCACGAATATCAAGCGGATTCAGAGCGGATATCACCGATCGCAGTGACCACCTCCCCATTGACACGTTCTATTTCATCGCGTTATAGTGCGGGCGGTACGCGCTTATGAGCGAGCAGTGCCGGCGATGGGCCAGTCCCTCTCCGAAGTCGGGAGGTCCGCAACGATGGGGATCCACCAACCAGATCAAACCATTTTTCGATCGGTCCTGCCCGAGGATGTCGACTGGAAGCCGTTTCCCGCTTTTCCGCCCTCGGCGCGATTGGCAATCGTGGTTGGTGCACCTTCCGAGCCGGGGCCATACGTCATCCGTGTGAAGCTGCCCGCAGGAGTCAAGCTGATGCCACACCAGCATTCGGAAGACCGGGTCTATACCGTCATCTCCGGTGTCTTCTACGTCGGACTGGGGAGCCGGTTTGACGAAGAACCCATAGACGCCTACCCGCCGGGCACCGTCATTGTGCTCCCCAGCGGCACCCCACATTTCCACTGGGCGAAGTCCGGTGAATACGTCACCCAGGTCTCGGCCATCGGGCCGCTTGGTCTTGAATATGTAGACCCGGCTGACGACCCTCGGAACCAGTAAGGAGGCCGTTACCATGCGATCGGACATCAGACCCGGCAGAACATTCCCCGACTATGCCTTGCCGGATCACACCAACACGGTACACAAGCTCAGCGAGCTCCAAGGTGAAGACCCCCTGATCCTCACGCTGGCGCGGGGCAACTACTGCCCGAAAGAGCATCAACAACACCTGGAGCTTGCTGCGAACTATGCGAAAATCGCTGTGGCTTACACCCAGATCGTCACGATCTCGACCGATGATCATCACAGCACGCAGGAATTCCGCGCCTCAGTCGGTGCCCAATGGCCTTTCCTTTCTGACCCTGATCGGGTGGTGCAGAAGGACCTCGACATCCAGGAATATACCGACCCTGAGCACGACCCGATGATTCCCCACACACTGGTGCTCAAGCCGGGTCTGGTCGTTCACAGTGTTTACAACGGGTACTGGTTCTGGGGGCGCCCGTCCTTCTATGACCTCTGGCGCGATCTGAGCACCGTGTCCAGTGAGATCCGACCGGACTGGGACCTGAGTAAGCCGGGTCTGCGCGAGGCTTGGGATGCCGGCGATTACTCGAGCTTTCACGGCTGGAACAAGCGTGCACAGCAGTCGATGCCGACGTCGTACGGCCCATGAGTTGCTTATGGATGGATTGCGCCGGCCAAACGAGTAGGTGGTAGCGATGCGAACGCCGGTATGCGAACTGCTCGGCATTGAACGGCCCATCGTGCAGGCGCCGATGTCGGCAGCGCCGGAATTGGCGGCGGCGGTCTCGAACGCCGGCGCGCTCGGCATGTTGGCGCTGACGTGGTCCACCCCCGTCGAAAATGTGGTCCGTGAGACTGCCGCGCTCACCGATCGCCCCTTTGGCGGCAACTTCGTTCTCAATTCCGATCAGCATCGCCGCATCGACAAAGCCCTTGAGGCTGGTGTGCGAATCGTGTCGCTTTTCTGGGGAGATCCGTCCACATACGTGGAACAGATTCACGATGCCAAGGGCGTCGTCCTGCACACCGTTGGCAGCGCAGAAGAAGCTCGCCGCGCGGTCGCGGTCGGAGTCGATGTCGTCGTGGCACAGGGTTGGGAGGCCGGCGGGCACGTCTGGGGACAGGTTGCGACGCTCGCTCTGGTGCCGGCGGTGGTGGATGCGGTGGAACCTGTTCCGGTGATCGCGGCCGGTGGGATTGGCGACGCTCGCGGCGTGACCGCGGTGCTCGCGTTGGGTGCTCAAGCGGCCTGGCTGGGCACTCGATTCCTCCTGGCCCAGGAGATGCCGATCCATGAGGAGTATCGCCGCCGCGTGATGAACGCAGACGAGACCGATACTCGGTGGTACGCCGACCTCTATGAGGTCGGATGGCCGGACGCGCCCAACCGCTCCCTGCGCAACTCCACGGCCGACGCGTGGGAGGCGGCTGGTCGACCACCAGCGGGGACTCGGCCAGGAGAGGGGGACGTCATCGCTCGCTTTGCTTCTGGCGAAGAAGTCCTCCGGTACGAGCCGGCAGCACCAATGGTCGGAACCACCGGTGACATCGAAGCCATCTCAATGTGGGCCGGTCAGAGCGTGGCGTTGGCCAAGCGGCGACAGCCGGCCGTAGAGATCGTGGACGAGTTAGTGGCCAACTTGTAAACCGAGTTCAACTTGTAAACCGAGTTTGATGAGCCGCCCCGTAGAACCGCTATCGGACGGGGTCGTTTGGATGCCGAGACAGAGGCGTCACCGTGTCGTGCCGCCACGCGCGCAAGGGCATTGATGCAAGTACGCGCTCAAGTTGCTCTTCGTCGTCTGCGCTGAAGAGGCCCCAGGCGCGCCACTCCCCCGGGGCAAGGGGTGGTCGCCACAACCGAAGCAGATTCCCGTCAGCAGCCAACTCCTTGGAATGTGCGGCCTCCCTGGCGCGCATCTCTGCGACATCGTCTTCGGAGGTGTTAACCGGGACAGTCGTCACCATGTCTACCAGGTACTCCATGGCGCGCGCCCTTTCTCGAGGTTTCCGATGCGAAAGCGACTGCCTCCGAAGTAACACCGACCTCGCCACCATTATCGACTTGGATTCCTCGAGAGAGCAGCCCCCTGGTGATGCTTGCAAAATAAAATGCGCGCGCAGCATCCAAGACTTATAGTCGAGTTTGGGCACGGCAGCTACCCACTTGTCATCATCTGACGGGATCTACGAAGATCCGCCACGACAGGAGGAAAAGTCATGAGCATCATCGACGACGCACTCGCCGCGAACACAACCATCGCCAACGACTACGACCCCGATCGCGCGAAGCCACCAGCGATTCGATCCGGTCCCTCGTTATTTCGACACGGGTTCTCGGCACCCGCGAGATCATGATCATCAACCACAACGGCTGCGGGATGACCATGTTCACTGACGCTGAGCTGGAGGCCCGGCTCCGCGATGAGACGGGCATGGCGCCGATCGCCCCGGCCAAGTACTACAGCTTCACCGATGCCGAGCAGAACACGAGAGAGCAGATACAGACGGTTCGGTCGCATCCGTGGATCGCGTCGGATGTGCCGGTCAGGGGGTTCGTGTACGACCTGGCCAGCCGCCGGCTCGCCGAGGTGTTTCCCAGCGTGCCGACCGCAGCAGCAGAACCACACTAACGGGAGCGACTAAGGTGCTGAGCCAGGCGATGCAGATTGCCGTAGACGCGCTGTGGCACCGACGACGGGCTGGCGGCAGCCAGCAACCGGCTACGCTAACGCAGGCCCGCGCCGCGTTCTTGCCGACCGATTCGCGACATCCGCTGCCGGACGATGTGACCGTAAGCCAGGTGACGGCTAGTGGGGTGAGCGCCTATTGGCTCGACGCCCCTGGCGTGGACGCCAATCGAGTGCTCTACTTTCTGCACGGGGGCGGGTACCAGTTCGGGTCATTGGTCAGCGACGGCGAGTTGGCCGCACGGTTGGGTCGTGCCGGTGGGATGCGCGTGCTCTTTCCCGAATACCGGCTGGCGCCCGAAAATCCCTTTCCCGCCGCGATCGATGACGTCGTTTCCGTATGGCGGTGGCTTCGCACCGATGAGCACGTGAGCGAGCACTCGCTGGCGGTGGCGGGCGACTCCGCTGGCGGGGGTCTCGCTGTCGCCCTCCTCGAGGCCATACGTGACGTGGGCGACGCGTTGCCCGCGGCGGCCGTGCTGATGTCCCCGACTGTGGATCTGACGAGCTCGGGCACGTCCATGACCGAGCGCGTCGACGAGGATCCAATCTCTACTCCAGCCCTGCTGCAGCAACTCGCCTCGGACTATTTGGCTGGCGCGGACCCGAAATCACCCCTGGCTTCACCGCTGTTCGCGCCACTGACCGGCCTTCCGCCGCTACTCATTCAGGTGGGCACCGCCGACCTCCTGCTCAGCGACTCCGAACGCCTAGCCAAGGCGGCCACTGAAGCCGGAGTGGATGTCCAACTCGAGATCGGTTGCGGCCTGCCGCATGTCTACCAGCTGATGCTCGGCACGCCAGAGGCAGCCGAGGCGACAGAGCGCATTGGGAAGTTCCTGCGCGAACGGGTGCGGTAATACGACTGATCACGGGTGCGGTGGTGATGACGTGTTCGACAGCCCTGCAACTCTCAGTTGATCGCCCGCTGCCGCCGCGCCACCATCTCCCTCACGCCGTTGGCGGCGCACTGAGCGGCACCTGCCCGGTCGGCACGTAGGTCGCAGACGACCCGTGCAGGTCGGTGATCACGCCCTGCACGTGCACTGGAATTCCGCTCAGCCAGCCCTGCCACAGCCCGCCCGATAGATCCGTCATGTCCGTCGAGAAGCGTGCCACGCCCGTGACCACCTCGGATACGACCCAGCCTGTGCCGTTCCACACGTCAATTCGGAACTGAGGTCGTGTGTCGTAACTCCAGTGAACGTTCGAATACGTCCACCCTGCAACATTGTCGGCGACGCCGAACGGGCATCCTTCCGGTTGGAGTTCGCCTGAGGCGATGCACGTGTCGATGTAGCGATTGACCGCTGCCGTTGCCGCACTGTCGCTCGCGCCGATCAGTTGCGTGTCCAGAGGTGTCGCCGTCGATGCATGCCCTCCAAATCCCCACACCTCGGCTCGGGTATCTTCGAATGTCCACTCCGCGGTCGAGGCCAGGTGCGCAAAGTACGTGCCGGGAAACACACGTTGCGAAAGGTTGCCATTGGTATGTCCGACAGCGATTCCGGACACCGTCACAGCGGCATCATCAGGCGCACCGACAGAGATCGCGACGGTGCCGAGCTTGACTGGTGCCAGCTTCCAGTGATTCAAGACCAGAAGGTCTTTGCCGGTACGCGCCACGCGGAATGTGGTGTTGTATGTGGCGCCGGCCTGCTTGATCCGCACCGTGATCGTCGCCGCGTCGCCGCGCACCGTGGTCGATCGAATCGTGTAGCCGCTGATCCGGTTCACCGCGGCGCGATACGCGGCATCCGTCAGCAGCGGGTCGGCCTTCGTCGCGGTGACTCCGCCGAGGTGCAGCGCGCTCTCTGCATCGCCCGCTATGAGCGCATGCAGGTAGTCCGCGACGGCTTTCTGGGGTGTATGCAGGGCCACCCCGAGCGCGTACACCGCGGCACCCGCGACGGCCAGGAGAACGATCGCGCTCCCCCCAAGGATCAGCAGGAACAGCTTTCTCCTCCGACTGGGTGAATCGGAATTTCCCGCTGGCTGGCTCATCGATATCCTCTTCGCTCGACCGCGATCGTGGCCGGATCTGGCGACGATTCTAGTGGCGGATCGACGCGTCTGACCATGTGTCTTTAGTTGTGCAAAACGGGCCAGCTACCCCGTACGGCGGGGGCGGCAGATCAATTCGTGGGCCGTCGGCGTCTGCCCGCGCGGGCGGCGAAGTCGTCTAGAGAATGAAGCACGGGCTCCGCTAGCCATATCCGGTTGCGACGTTGGGAATTCGCGGCTCGGAGTATGCCGCGATCTGCGAGGGTCTCAAGCGCGCGGAATGCGGTCGTGGGCACGATGGACAACTCACGAGTGATCGTCTCGTAGTTAAGGACAGGATGCGCTATTGCTAACGCCGCTACGCGTCGCGCGGTGGAGTCGGAGCGCAGGCCGCGCATCTTGTCTTCCCACTCTGCTTCTATGCCGGCGATGTCACGAACAAGCTGGCGTCCGTTGACGACGGCATAACCAGCAGCTCTTGCGAACGCACCAATGATGGGACGGATGTCTCCGCGGCGATATGAGTTGAGCGCGTCGTAGTAGCCGTCGACGTCATGGAGGAGGCCAGCGGACACCGGCACGGTGATATTTTTCGTGACTTCGGCATGGCGCAGCATTGCCTGGGCCAGCGCGCGACCCGTTCTGCCGTTGCCGTCAAGGAACGGATGGATTGTCTCGAATTGTGCGTGCGCGATCGCGACTTGCGCAAACGTGGGGATGTCCGACCGTGCTACAAATGCGACAAGATCATCCATTGCGTGGGGGACGCGCTCGTGATGCGGTGGAACGAAATCGGCGAGGTGCGGGCTGAGCGAACCCCCACCGATCCCGACCTGTTCTTTACGCCATCCGCCCGTAAGCTCGGGAGCGAACGATCCGAGAAGGGCGCTCTGCATCGCGATGATGCTTTCTCCGTCGATGTTGTCGGCGAGTGTGAGTGCCGCTTGCATAGAGCGAACGTTGCGCACGATCTGTGCGGCGTTTCCGGTGCCTCGTTCGCCCAGTTCCGCTTCGGCTATGGCTCGGGCGCCGCTGGTCAGATGCTCGATTTCAGATGACGATGCCGACTCGGTCCGGAGCAAGATCGAAGCGAACGGAAGTCCGCCCCGTCCCACTTCGGCATCGAATCGGGTGAGCAATTGCGTTGCCTCGTCGGCACTGGCGGCGACCTCGCCAGGGATGTCGATCGGGAGATCGGCTATCGGCATTGTGATGGCCGCCGTGTAAGGCAAGCGGATCCGTTCACGTTGCGCACGGGTGAGATCGTCCGTATTGAAGCGTGACGTCCACGCGTGCTCTTCGTGACCGAGTGCCGGCCAGGCACCTGGAGCAGGCTTGCCGGAAGATCGACTGACCATAGCGAGACTACCCCCTCAGCGCAAGCATGCCGAATGCTTATCTGCACTTATGAGCTTAAGTGCAGATAAGGCAAATCGCTACCGACGGTTCACCGGCATCGCTTTTGCCGGCAGCCTGCCAACCCGTGTGCGCAAACGGCTCACTTGTTCAGAACGATCTGCGCACCCTGACCACGGTTCATCCATCACCCCCGCGCGGCCCGCATGCCGTTTGTGGCGCACGAAGCGCGCTTTACGTGGTGTCAATCGCCAATCCGAAGCGGGCCTCGCCGACGTGCACCCACCGGTTCGCGCTGGTTTCGAACCGGGCGAAGCTCCAGGACATGTTCTCAGCCACAGTTCTCCGCCACAGGTCGTGAGATATGCCCGAACTGGATCTCCGACACCACCTTGTCTGCATGCACGTCGACCGGGAATGCGAGCTTCAGCAGTTTCTGCCGCTCGTGCCAATCGACACGGGTGGTGGTGATCTTGAGGTTCGCACCGCCGGCCACGAGCGCGAATTCCGGCCTGATGATCGACCGGCTGGGCGTCGACGAGGCGAACGACCGGTCGACCCGCAGGGCGGCAACGCGATCACCGGGAAGTAACGCGTGAAACATAGGATTCGGCGCATATCCCCATGCGCCGGCGCGTCTGCAGCCGAGCTGGGCTGACGCAGCGACGCACAGGTCAACGACTCAACGACCAGTCATTCTGAATCTAGCCCGTCGACGCGACGAGCATCTGTGCGCCAAGAAACAAATCGCTGATCTCCGCAACGCGGTGTTCACCTACCGCGACCTGGGCAGCGGGCCGATCGGAAGCGCCGGATGGCCATAATCGACGATGGTATAACGACCGCAGTGCGTGACTCGTGTCGCGGCCGCGCTCAGTCCCGCTGGAACTTCCAGCGGTGGGTCCGCTCTGCTCACAATCACGAATGACGCTCGAGTGGCCTCGAAGTCAGTCCTGTTGACCAGCCACGGGTAGGCATTGAGAGCACTGGTGACTTGAACGAGCTGGGAAGGATCGGGAAGGTAAGCTTTCGGGCCCCTGATCGTCCAATATTCTCCGACACCGATCTCCCCGGAATCCGTAACCCACTGGTCGACACACTGAACATCGGAGTCGACGCGGTTTGCTTCGACAACCAATCGAGGAGTTGCGATGATGATGCTGGCAAGGACACCCACCGCCAACACGCCTGCGGTTGCGGACGCCAACAGCTGCGTGGCTGGTTTCGAGCCCGTGGGTTTACCAGTCTCGACGTTCCTGCGCACCAGCCTCGAGTCGTTGCCTTTCGGATCGAGGAGCTCCCCGCGAAGTGACCGATGAATGACCCGTTCGCGGCGTAGGACAGCAAGCACGACGCAAAGTCCGAGCAGCGGCGCAAAGAAAACGGGTTCCAGATAGCGGGCGGCGTCTGTCCCGAGAAGGATGGCGCCCGCGGTCACCACCACTGGCGTGATCCAACCCAGCCCGGCAACGAGCATCCCCGCCGTGTCGCGGCGGCGAAGCCTCCGCACGAATATCGCGATGTTGACTGCTATGAGCGCGAACACGAAAACGATCGAGAGCACGCCGGGGAGGGTTTCCAACCGCATCCGCAGAAGGCTTGTGTAGTACAGCAGCGACCTGCCGAACAGATCGGGCCGCGCGTAACTCACACCGCTCATCGTGATCCAAGGCGCCAGCGGCACGCGAAGCAGCAGGCCAGCGATCGCGCCAGCACCGACTGCGCCGAGGGCGACCACGCCGCTCAGGCGCGAAACGAGACGCGGGATGCCCACGGCGACGACTGCGATCGCGACCGGTACGGCAGACCATGCGAGGTAGAGCGGATTCGTCAGAATGCTCAGTGTGGCAACCAGGGCCAAGACGACGGCTGGAACCCATGAAATGCGCTGAGATTTGCTTGGGAAAGGACCATCAGCGACACGATGACAAGGTGAAAGGATGCGCACGACGAGTCCGACGGTCAGGATCATTCCGATGATGGTGGCGCTGTAATACGTCGTTGTTGCCACCAACGAGACAAGTTCCAAGCTATTGCGGTTGGCTGTGCTGTCTAGCAGCACGAAGACGGTCACACCTGCGATCGCGAGCAACGCACCTACGATGCGCGAGGAGCGCGCCCGGCCAGGCATCGCGCATCCGGCAACGAACCGGAACGATGCGTAGACGGCGACCAGGTTCACGATCGCGTTCAGAATGAAGGTTGCTTTCACTGACAACCCCAGAGCTGCGAGGCCGAGGTAGACAATGAGTTCGGGGATGAACAAGACGGAAGACATCGCCCAGTCTTGCGGCTGGCCAACGGCGAGTGATCCGTGGACGAGTGCCGGGAAGACCGAATCACTGTCGTAGAACAACAGCCAGGACCGTTGCGTGTCCGCAAGGTGCATGACCATGATGAGAGCGGCCGCAAACGCTATGACGCCTCCGCTGAGTTCCAATGCAATCGCATTGGCGAGGTGGAGCCGTGCTGCGGATCGCTTGCGCCCGCTCATTTCGAGTCGGAACCCGTCCGCGGTCAGCCGCGGTGCACGCGCAACGTCGCAATCTCGAACGGGCGAAGCGAAAGGTGTGCGGCCGCCGCGGACACGGTCACGCTGTCGGTCTCGATCCGGCGTTCAAGCAAGTCGGTCGGTTCGACGCTCACGGCATCGAACCGGAACGTGACAGCTGCCTCGGCACGCCGGCCGTGTGCTTCGTAGAGCCGCACGACGACGTCCCCGGATCGATCCTCCGCCAACTTCACCGATTCGACGAGCACACCCTCCCCTTCGATATCCACGAGGGGTTCGATCGGCGCTGCGACCCTGCGCAAAGGGAGGTTGAGCCCGTAGCCGGCGGCGATCGCATCCGATATTTCCGCACCCACTGTGATCGACGAGCGCATCACGTGCTCGCCCTGGTCTGCGGTTGGATCGGGGTAGACCGGTGCACGCAGCAGCGACTGCCGCACGAGCGCAAACGTTCCGCCCCCGCGGCGAGGCTGCTGCGTTACGTCGTGCCCGTAGGTGGAGTCGTTCGCAACAGCCACACCGAAGCCGGGCTCGCCCACATGCACCCAACGGTGGGCGCAGATCTCGAAGCGGGCGTGATCCCATGACGTGTTGTCGTGCGTCGCGCGGTACACGTGACCGAACTGCGTCTCGGCTGCGGACCGTTCCGCGCGCACGTCGGCGGGGAACGCGAACTTGAGTAGTTGCTGCCGCTCCTTCCAATCGACGCGGGTTGTGACCAGGAGTGTTGCGGAACCGGCCTCGAGTGCGAACTCCTGCACAATGCTGGAAGCGCCCACCGAGAAGTGTGCGCTCGCGATTCCAGATTCCTCGTCGATCTGCACGTCGGTCGCCTCGATGTCGTGCTCGTGACGACGGTAGTATTCGTCGATGTCCCAGGCGTCCCAACGCGTCGGGGTATCGCGGAAGAGTTCGAGCCCGGCGGATTGACCCGGTGCGACAGCCTCACGACCCGTCGCGAGGTCGACGGCAGAGATCACGCGGCCGCGGGCATCCAACACGAACCGTGCCTGCGCGTTCTCCAGCACCACGCCGTCGCCGTCACGACGCACCGTAACCGGCTCATCGACATCCGCGAGCGCTGCACCGAGTGCAGGCACACCGCGCACGGGCAGCGGTGACGCGTTGGCGAGCACTCCGCCGACGACGGCTTCTCGATCCCCGGCCGGATCTCCCCCCAGCCGCGCCAGCGACGCGTCGATCAGTTCACCCACTGTGTCGGCGAGCGCCGCATAATTGCGCTCGGCTTCTTGGTGCACCCAGGCGATCGACGAGCCCGGCAGGATGTCGTGGAACTGCTGAAGCAGTGTGGTCTCCCACGCCCCACGCAAAGCCTCATACGGATAGTCCGCACCCGTGCGCACGGCCGCGGTCGTCGCCCAGAGCTCCGCCTCTCGCAGCAGGTGCTCACTGCGTCGATTACCCTGCTTGGTGCGCGCCTGTGAGGTGTAAGTTCCCCGGTGCAGTTCGAGATAAAGTTCGCCCGACCAGACCGGCGGATGCTCATACTCGGCCTTCGCCCGCGTGAAGAACGATTCGGGGGTGTCCACCGCCACCCGCGGAGAGCCCTCGAGCGACGCGGTGCGGTGGGCGGCTTCCATCATCTCGCGCGTGGGTCCGCCGCCGCCGTCGCCGTGGCCGAACAGCGCAAGCGACGAGTTGGCCGCGCCCTTCTCCGCATACTGGCGGTCTTGTTTCGCCAGCTCCGCGCCCGACAGGTTCGAATTGTAGGTATCCATCGGCGGAAAGTGCGTAAACATGCGGGTGCCGTCGATACCCTCCCAGAGGAACGTGTGGTGCGGGAACCGGTCGGTGTCATTCCACGAAATCTTCTGCGTGACGAACTGCTCGAGGCCTGCACCGGCGAGGATCTGTGGCAGCGCGCCGGTGTAGCCGAACGAGTCTGGCAGCCAGCCCGTGATTGAGCGGATGCCGAACTCACGCTCGAAGAATCCCTGCCCGGCCACGAACTGCCGCGCCATCGCCTCACCGCCGACCATGTTGGTGTCGGACTCGACCCACATGCCGCCAACCGGAATGAAGCGCCCTTCCGCAACTCGCACACGGATGCGCTCGAACAGCTGCGGGTAGAACTGCTTGATCCACGCATACTGCTGCGCCGATGAGCACGCGAACCTGAAGTCCGGGTAGTCGTCCATCAGGGCCAGCACGTTTGAAAACGTGCGCGCGCACTTGCGAATGGTTTCGCGTGTCGGCCACAGCCACGCGGAGTCGATGTGGGCATGGCCGACTGCAGTGATGTGGTGTGCCTCCGCGGCCGCCTCGGCCGACAACACGCCGGCCACGATCGCCCGTCCCGCTTCCGCTGTGCCGGCGATGTCGTGCGGGTCCATGCCATCGCACATCCGCTCCAGTGCGCGCAGAATCTGCGCCGCTCTGGTGGATTGCGGCGGCAATTCGGCATGCAGGCCGAGCAGCGCCTTGACGTCCTGTTCGAGCCCCCAAACGATGGTGTCCCGCACCGCGACGTCGACGTAGCGAAGCGTGTAGATCGGGCTGCTGCCGGCCGTGGCTTTATCGCCCAACGGTGTGGGGCCCCACGCCCACGATCCAGCGATGTTGGGATTCGACGCCGCCTCGATGTAGAAGTCCACCGTGTCACTCGCGATGGCGACCGCCGTGTTGAACGGCTCGACGGCCTTGATCGTGGTGCCATCCGGCGCGAACACGAGACCCTCTGCCTGGAAGCCCGGCCCGTCGCCGGAGAAGCCCAGATCGATCACGACCTCGCGCCTGTGGCGGTCCGAAGCCTCGGGCCAGGCATCCGGAACGCCACCGGTAACGTGGAACCAGGTCGTGCCCCACGGCTTGCTCCACGGCGACCCGGCCGTGAACTCCTCGAATGTGTGCGTCACCGCTTCGGCGAACGGGACCGGCTCGTCGGGAACGTCCCACGCGGTCAGCGCGAGCGGGGTGCGCTCCGCATAGACGTTCGGGGTGATGCGTTCACCGAGAAATCGGTTGATGCGCTCGAGGACGAGTTTCGAATCATCGTGCACGATGGTGCTCCTTTTTAGTGCGTGCAGGTGCAGGGCGGCTGGTGTCTTGAGTGGCGGGGCTCAGCCCTTGACGGCGCCGGCCAAAGCCGAACTGCCGCCGAGGAACCGAGAGGTTATGACGTACAACCCCAGCACGGGCACCGAGTAGATCAGCGAGAACGCGGCGAGCTTGCCGTACGCGACGGCGCCGTACTGACCGAAGAACTGGAAAATGCTGACTGAGGCAGGCATGTTGTTCGGGCTCAGCAGCAGCACGAACGGAATGAAGAAGTTGCCCCAGGCTTGCACGAACACGAAGATGAATACCACCGCCAGGCCGGGCCGCATGAGCGGAACGACGATGCGGGTGAGCGTGGACATCATCGAAGAGCCATCCATCCATGCCGCCTCCTCCAGAGTGATCGGCACAGAGTCCATGAAGTTCTTCATCATCCAGATCGCCATGGGCAGGCTGGTCGCCGCCATGAAGAGCACCGTTCCCGACACGGAGTCCAAGAGGTTGAGCGAGACGAAGAGCGTGTACACCGGCACCATCATCGCGGTGATCGGGAGGCCGGTGCCGAAGAGGATTCCGTACATGAACGGCTTGTTGATCCGCATCCGGTATCGCGAAAGCGGATAGGCGGCCAGGATCGCGACAAGCACCGTCACAATCGCGCAGCCGAACGAGATGATGAGGCTGTTCCACAACGGTATGAAGGCCAGATCCGGGGTCATCACCGATGTGTAGTTGTCGATGGTCAACGGAGCCGGCAGTTTCAGAGTCAGATTCGCGGTCCCATCGAAAGACGCCACCAGCAGCCACAACAATGGGACCAGGAAGCAGAGTCCGATGACCACCAGGACCGTGTTCGAGACGATCTTAAGGCCGCGGCCCGAGGGCGAAGTGAGTTTCATGTCAGTCGACCTCCGGCTTGAGCGCTTTGATGTAAATAATCGAGAACACTGCACCGATGATGAGCATCACCACGGCGATCGCTGTGCCCAAGCCCAGTTGTGAGAACTTGAACGCCTCCTGGTACGCCAGCACGGGGAGTGTCGAGCTTGACGTGCCAGGTCCGCCGGCCGTCATGATGTAGATCAGCCCGAAGACGCTCAGTGTCTGCAGCGTGGTGAGCATCAGGTTGGTAGAGATACTGCGCCGGATCATCGGGAGGGTGATGTAGATGAGGCGCTTCCAGCCGCTCGCCCCGTCGAGCTCCGCCGATTCGGTGATCTCCTCGGGCACCTCGGTGATCGCGGCAGAGTAAACCATCATCGAGAACGCCGTCCCGCGCCAGATGTTTGCCAAGATGACGGAAACCATGGGCACGACGTAAAGCCAGTCGGTGCCTTTGATTCCGACAATCGCGAGAATCTCGTTGAGAGTGCCGCTCCCGCTGAAGAATGCATACGCGCAGAATGCGCCCACGACCTCGGGGAGCACCCATGACGTCACCACAAGTGTGCCCACAACACCGCTCAGCATCTTGCTGCCTGAACGCATGAGCATGGCGAGTGCCAAGCCAAGCACGTTCTGGCCGATGATCGCGCTACCGACGACGAACAGGACGGTCAGCCAGACTGACTTCCAGAAGTCTGGGTTCTGGAACAGTTGGATGTAGTTCTGAAATCCGATGAACTCGGAGTTCTGTGCCGCGGCGCCCGTGAGGGCCATGTTGGTGAACGAGCCGTAGAACGCGTCGATCACCGGCCCGAGCAGGAAGATCGCGACCAGCACCATGGCTGGAATCAGCGGTATGGACCGCAGCAAAGCACGTCGAGCGTGGTGCGGGCGGGAAGGGGAAGCCCCTCCCCGCCCGGGAGCGCCCGTCGCCTCTGCGGTATGCGTGAGCGACGTCATGGTCGTGCGCCTACTTCGTAACCACGTTCTTCGAGCCGCCGACGGCCTGCGGCAACGCCTGGTCGTACACCTTCTGTGCGGCCGCCGGCGTCTGCTGTCCTGTCATCACAGACTCCATGGCCACTTGAATGTTGTTCGACACGGTCGGGTATGCCGACGTTGCAGGCCGGAAATGGGTGATCTTAACCAGCCCTGCGAAGAACGCATTCGTCGGGTTGGACGACACGTAGGAGGGCTCGCTCGCGACGTCGGTGCGCACCGGGATGTTCTGGTTGCTGGTGGCGTAGAACAGCGAGTTGTCCTTGTTGAGCGCAAGCGAGATGAAGTTCCACGCTGCCGTCGGGTTCTTCGACTTCGACCCCATCGCGAGCGTCCACCCACCTGACATGCTCGTCGCGCCAGGTGCGGCGCCGTCTTGCGTCGGCATCTTGGCCTGGCCCATCACCGAGTTCCAGTCGGTCCACGGCGCGACACCGGATGGCCCCCAGCTGCTCGAGACCCACGAACCGTCGAGACTGATGCCGAGTTTGTTCTGCGACAGCAACGCGGGAGTCTGGTTGGACCAGTTGGGATCGAGAGCCTGCTGAGCAGTCGGCCCGACGCCTCCCTGGTAGACGTCCTGGACGAACTGCAGCGAGACCTTGAACCCTGGTGACCCGGCGACCCACTTGCCGTCGCTCGTGGTCAACTGGTTCTGCGTGCCGTAGAGCAGCATCTCGAAGCCCTGCATGGTGGACCCCTCGCCGGTACCCTTACCGGAGTAAACGTTGAGTGGGATCACGCCGGGCTCGGCGGCTTTGATCTTCTTTGCAGTGTCGATGATGTCATTCCACGTCTTCGGCTGCCACGGCAGCGAGACACCGGCCTTCTGCAGAACGGTCTTGTTGTACCAGAGCGCGCGCGTGTCGGTGCCCATGGGGATACCATAGAGCTTGCCGTCGGCGCCCTGCCCCGCCTGGCGTGAGTTGGCCGGGAACTGCGACCAGTCGCTCCACTTCTTCACATTGCTGTCGAGCGGCGCAAGGTAGCCTGCTGCCGCATCGGACTTGATGAGGAACGTGTCCTCGTAGAGAACGTCAGGGGCGGTCGATGCCGACTTGTTCATCAGCGCGAGCTTGGTGTAGTAGTCGTTCTCAGCGGCTTCGATGGGAACGAGCTTGGCCGTGTAGCCCGGGTACTTCTTGTCGAACTGCGTGGCGATGCGGGCCATGTAGTTCTGCATCTGCTTGCCGCCGTATGACTCATAGGCGATCGAGATCGTCTTGCTGTCGCCGCCGCTGCTGCCGGATGAGCAGCCGGTCAGCGTCGCGGCTGCGACCATACCGACCGCGACGACAGCGATGATGCGTTTCTTCATGATGCTCCTTTGCCTCATGGGGCAGGGGTATCCGGGCACTCGGCCCGGTCGAACCTCATTACTAAATCATTTGCAGTTATCAAAGTCAATATGTCGCTATGTCATTTCATACGACCGAAATCAACTTGTGATCAACGCTTCGGGCGCCCGCCAATATTTCATCCAATAATTTGACTGATTAGCCGCGCGTCCTGCAAGATGTGGTTTGTCAGACATCCAGGGCCGTCGCCCGCCGCTGCGCGACGAGGACCTTCAACGAATACTGAGGGAGAAGATATGCCTGCTGAGGCCCCGATCAGAGTGGCCGTGCTGAGTTTCTGGCACGTGCACGCCGGTGATTATGCTGCGGCGGCCGCGCGGCATCCGAACACAGAACTTGTCGCGGTGTGGGACGACGACGCGGACAGAGGCAGAGCGGGCGCAGCCCAGTTCGGAGTCGAGTTCGTGGCGGACTTGGACACCCTGCTCGCGCGTGGCGACATCGACGCTGTGACGATCACTACGTCGACGAAGGAACACCTCGACGTGATGGTGAAGGCGGCGAAGGCGGGAAAACACATCTTTACGGAGAAGTTGCTCGCGCCGACGGTCGCTGCGGCCGAGGAGATCATCCGCGCCTGCGATGACAATGGCGTGAAACTCATCGTTTCGCTCCCTCGGCTCTATCACGGGTACACGCAGGTCGTGGAGGATGTGCTTGCAGACGGTCGGCTCGGTACGGTCAGCTACAGTCGCGTTCGACTCTCCCACGACGGTGCAGTGGCGAACTGGCTGCCTCCGCAGTTCTACGATCTCGATGCCACTTTCGGCCTCGCCCTCGCCGACCTCGGATGCCACCCCGTCTACCTCACACAGCTCATCCTCGGCCCGACCCCGAAGACCATTTCGTCCACGTACACCTACATCACGGGCCATGCAGTTGATGACAATGCCGTGGTGACGGTGACCTACTCCGGCGGCGCCATTGGGGTCATCGAGGCCGGCGTCGTCTCGCCCGACCCGTTCCTCATTGAAATCGGTGGGACCAAAGGCTGGCTCAGTTATTCCGAGCACAACGACGAGGTCACTGTGGCGCTGAAGGGTCACGAAATCGAGCACCTTCCCGTGCCCGACGATCAACCGAACGCGTTCTCACAGTGGGTCGGCCACATCCAAAACGGTACGAGAGCCGACGACAACCTCGCGCGCGCTCTCGAGTTGACGCGACTCGTCGCGGCAGCAAACAATGCAGCACATACAGGAAACACGGAGGACTACCGATGATCAAGGTCGGTCTCATTGGCGGTGGCGGCATCGCCAGCGCGCACATCAAAGGATACCGCGCACACGCAGACAAGATCGTCGTCGTGGCGGTCGCCGACGCCTTTGAACCGACGGCGATACGTCGCGGTAAGGAACTCGGCGCGTCCGAGTACACGGATTACCGCGAGATGATTGCCAACGAAGAGCTTGACGCCGTCGACATCTGCCTACCCCACCATCTTCACGCTGACGCCATCGTCGCGGCCGCGGAGGCGGGCATCAACGTGCTGTGCGAGAAACCGCTCTGCCTGAAGCCGGAGGAAGCGCAGCGCGTCAACGACGCGGTCAAATCGAACGGCATCTCGTTGATGTGCGCGCACAACCAGCTCTTCATGCCGACTGTCGCCAAGGCCAAGCAACTTATCGATTCCGGCACGATCGGGGCCGTCTACGAAGTGCGCACGACCGACTCGTTTTTCAACGAATTCGATCCAGCCAACATGGGATGGCGCGCACACGCCGCCACATCCGGGGGTGGCGAACTCATCGACACCGGCTACCACCCGAGCTACCTCATGCTGCACCTCGCAGGCGCAAAGCCAGTCGAGGTGACAGCCATGCTGTCGACACATCGGTTGACGTTCATGGAGGGCGAAGACAGCGCCCAGGTGCTCATCCGCTTCGAAGAGGGCGTGGTCGGGCAGCTGGTGACCAGCTGGGCGTACGAACCTGCCACGTCAACGGAGCGGTTTTCTGTGGTCGGGGAACTCGGCTCGCTCACGAGCGACGACACGACGGTGAGCTACCGCCTGCGGTCCGGTGGGGAAGAATCGTTCACCTTCGAGCCGGTCGATACGTTCGTTGCCGAGATCGGCCACTTCGCGGATTGCCTGATCTCCGGCACCCGCCCGCCTCACACTGAAGACGAAGGCATCCAGGTACTGGGCATGCTACTCGCTGCGTACGAGAGCGCTGCAAACAAGACGATCGCGCCCGTGCTGGACGTGCTGAGCTGAACAGCCTGTCTAAATCGCTCAACGCGGAATGAGCAGTCCGTGCGTGCTTGGCGACAAAGTGTGGTCGAGCACCAGGCAGGCTGCGCCGACTGCGGCAACGTCGTCTCCGATTGCAGATTCACCGAAGGTGACGGCGTGAGGAAGCCGATAGAGCGGCGACCCCATCACCATCTCAGGCACACGGCTAAGCACCGCGTCACGGAGCGGAGCAAAGTACGGGCCCCCAAAGACGACGTGATCAACGTCCAGGAGGTTGACGAGCATCAACATCGCCTGCGCGATATCCGCGACGGCGGCATCCATGAGTGCCACCGCCCGCGGATCTCCGTGTGAGCCCAGCAACTGCGCGTATGCCGATGCCACCTCAGCGGTCGTCATTGCGGTCGCGTCGCCCCCCATCACACCGCTCGCAATCGCATCCTCGACCATCAGGCGCGGCGACATCGCCCAACCAAACCGTCCTCGACGATCGTGTGCGCGGTCCGCCGTCTCACCTGAGACGTCGCCGACGATGATGCTGCCGACGTCGCCAGCGTTATTGGAGAAACCTCGCACGACCTCGCCGCGCGAGACCACCCCGATTCCGACGCCAGTGCCGCAATACATGAACACCATGTCACTGCGCTCGCCCGTCGTATCCATCCACAATTCGGCGACGGCTGCCGCCGTCACATCCTTCTCCAGTATGACGGGCAGGCCTAGTGCGTCGGCCAGCTCATCTCTGACGGGGACGTCATGCCACTTCGTAAGCAGCGGCGGATTGAGCACAACCCCACTGACAACGTCGATCGGGCCGGGCGCCGCGATACCGACGCCGATGACACGCGAAGGTTCCACAGCAGCTTCGGCAATCAGGGCGGACACCGCCCGCACGATGCGCGCGATCGTACGCGAAGCCTTGGCTTCCGGAGTCGTCGCCAGAGTGCGGCGGGCGACCTCCTTACCCGCGAGATCGAGAAGCACCAATGTGATCACCGAAGGATCCAAGTGCACGCCGACTGCCAGCCGTCCGCGTGGTTCGAGCCGCAGAATGGTGCGCGGCTTGCCAACCCCGTTCACTCGCGTTCCTGCCTCGACGACGAGACCCTCGTCGATCAATCGGCGCACGATGTTCGTCGCGGTCTGAGCCGAGAGGCCAGTACGACTGGCCACCTCGACACGGCTCACGCCGTCTGGAGCGCGTCTGACGGCATCAAGGATTACAGCCTGGTTGTATCCGCCGACAGCAGGAAGGTTGCTCCCTGCGCGCATGATCACCTCGTATTCTCTGCGAGCCGCAACCCGAAACGTGTGTGTTCTGAACTTATCGCCTGGATGCAAGCCGGGTGGGCGCACCCTATAACTACATCATTTTTGGTTATTAGCGTCAAGTCGTCGTTCTGGCGCAGCCCGCTTCGTAGTCCACGCCTCGTATCCTTTGGCTGACTCGGAGATTACCGGCGCAATGCACAGTGGGGGTCGGCACCGAGACGGTGTCGACCCCCCACTTCAGGCTGCGCTACACGTGCGTCGCGTGTGCCCGCTTACGCCAGGCGCGCCTCAAGGTTCTCGGCCAGCGACGCCATGAACTCTTCAGTCGTCTGATACGGCTGGTCGCCGCCGTGCAACAACGCGAGATCCTTGGTCATCTTGCCGGATTCGACGGTCTTGATGACGACATCCTCGAGCGTGTGCGAGAAGTCGATCAGCGCCTGGTTGCCGTCGAGCTTGCCGCGGTGCGCGAGGCCGCGGGTCCAGGCATAGATCGAGGCGATCGGGTTCGTCGAAGTCGGCTTGCCCGCCTGGTGCTGACGGTAGTGGCGGGTGACGGTGCCGTGCGCCGCCTCCGCCTCAACGATCTTGCCGTCGGGTGTCGTCAGCACACTGGTCATCAGACCGAGGGAGCCGAAGCCCTGTGCGACTGTGTCGGACTGCACATCGCCGTCGTAGTTCTTGCAGGCCCAGACGTAGCCGCCCTCCCACTTGAGCGAAGCAGCGACCATGTCGTCGATCAGGCGGTGCTCGTAGGTGAGCCCGGCCTCCTCGAAACGCTCCTTGTACTCATTCTCGAAGACCTCAGCGAACAGATCCTTGAACCGGCCGTCATAGGCCTTGAGAATCGTGTTTTTCGTCGAGAGATACACCGGGTAGTTGCGGTCGAGACCGTAGCTCAGCGATGCGCGCGCGAAGTCGCGGATCGAGTCATCCAGGTTGTACATGGCCATCGCGACACCGCCGCCGGGCGCGTCGAAGACATTGAACGACTGAGCCTCCGAACCATCCGCCGGCTGGAAGCTGATGGTCAGCGTGCCCGGGCCGTCGAAGACGAAGTCCGTTGCGCGGTACTGGTCGCCGAATGCGTGACGACCGATGATGATCGGCTTGTTCCACCCAGGCACCAGACGCGGGATGTTTGAAATGATGATCGGCTCGCGGAAGATCGTTCCGCCGAGGATGTTGCGGATCGTGCCGTTCGGGCTCTTCCACATCTTCTTCAGGCCGAATTCTTCGACACGGGCCTCGTCAGGCGTGATCGTCGCGCACTTGACGCCAACCCCGTGCTTTTGGATGGCGTGGGCTGCGTCGATCGTGATCTGGTCGTTTGTCTCGTCACGCGTCTGAATCGACAGGTCGTAGCGCTCGAGGTTGATGTCGAGGTGCGGGTAGATCAGTTGCTCCTTGATGGCCTGCCAGATGATCCGCGTCATCTCGTCGCCGTCGAGCTCGACGACGGTGCCTTCAACCTTGATTTTTGACAATGGGACTCCTCGTGAGATCTGTGCCGTTGGGATGCCTGAAAACTGTGCCGTTTCGGCCACAGACAGCTTACTAGAACAGCGCAACTATCTTGACATCGAGATATCTGAACGGGTAGACGCGCGCGAACGCCGCCGGTATAACGGGAGGAGCAAACCGACCATCCACAGGGAGGCAATCATGGCGAGCCCAAACGGCAACGCAACTCTCTTGACAGGCGGTGTTCGGCCTGCGGTGCGGTTCGAACGTCACCTGACGGATACCGCACCCGCGGTTTGGCAGTCGCTGACTGATCGAAGCCGGTTGAAGACGTGGTTCCCGTCTGACGTCATCGTCGCCGGCGGGCAGTGGCAGGTCGGTGCTGCGATCAGCTTTCCATTTCCACCTGACCAGATCGACATGACGTTGACCGGCGAAGTCATTATCGTCGACGAGCCCTACGTGTTGGCGTACACGTGGGGCGATGAGTTGCTTCGTTTCGAACTCTCGCCGATGTCGGACGGAACGGAGCTTGTGTTGATCGACGAACTGGAGGCGAGCGTCGCAGCGCGCAACGCAGCCGGCTGGGAAGGCTGTCTTGACCTGCTCGAGGGGCGCCCATCCGCCCCCGACGACTGGCAAGGCTACTTCGATGCGTATGCCGCTGCATTCGAGCCGGTGCTTGGCCCGCAAGCCGGGCCGCCGGCCGAATACCACGGCACCTGATCGGCACCCTCACATTGGAAGCTCTGGGCGAACGCATACGGGAGCGACTATCCGGCGGGGCCGCGCTCGGGATACGCTGAAGCCATGGCTGAGTTGCGAGTGGTTGAACTGTCGGCGTCGAACATCTCTGCCGCGAACGCTCTGACTCTGAAACCCGGTCAGGAACAGTTCGTGGCTCCGGTGTCATACTCGGCGGCAGCAGCCGTGAGCAATCCGGCAACCACGTGGCAGCGCGTCGTCGTCGATGGCGACGAAGTCGTCGGCTTCGTGATGGGCAGTTTCGACGACGATGCCGAACACGAGGAATTCCACTCCATCCTGTGGCGCATCAACGTCGACGCCACCGACCAGGGTCGCGGCATCGGTAAGTTCGCTGTCACCGCCCTTGCCGACGAGGCACGGGCGCGCGGCAAGAAGCAGCTCAACGTCATCTGGGAACAGGGTGAGCTCGGACCGGAGGCATTCTTCCTCCGCATGGGCTTCGTGCCGGTCGGTGAGACCCAATACGGCGAAATCATCGGCGCCCTCGACTTGTGAACGCCTCCGGTGGTCGCCCTTCGAGACGGCCGCGAGCGGCCTCCTCAGGAACCGTAGCGAGCGCCAAAGATGGTGGTCGAGTAGCGAGCGCCAAAGATGGTGGTCGAGTAGCGAGCGCCAAAGATGGTGGTCGAGTAGCGAGCGCCAGCGAGCGTATCGAGACCCGTATCGAGACCCGTATCGAGACCCGTATCGAGACCCGTATCCAGACCCCTGACCCGGCCGATTCGTTCGTCGAGCGTGTGCTCGAAATCGTGGCGGACATCCCACCCGGCCGTGTCATGACCTACGGTGACGTCGCGGCAACGCTCGGCTCGCGGGCCGCCCGTGCGGTCGGCACCGTGATGGCTCGCTACGGTTCGGATGTCCCGTGGTGGCGGGTCGTGCGTGCGAGCGGTGAGGCGCCGGTTTGCCATGAGCGTCTGGCGTTGGAACACTACCGCGAGGAGCGCACCCCTCTGCGCGGCATGACAACCGAAGACGCGGCCCGCACCGGTGCAGAAGACCACTTTCGGATCGACTTGCGACAGGCCCGCTGGTCGCCGTTCGCCGACGAGCGCGCCGCGCTATGAGCCAGGGGCCAGGGTTCGTGAGCGCCAGCCCCCGGCTCGGAACGCTGCCCGCACACCGGCGCGGCCTCAGGGCGACTCCGCTCTATGTGGCGACCCGGAGCTCCTTCAGAATCGTCAGGAATCGCTCTCGGGCGGCGAATTCGACAAGGTGCCCGGCGCCTGTCACTGTCACGAATTGTTTGTGCGGGGCCCGTATTCGGTCGAAGTGACGTCGGGCGAGGACGACGGGGCTGATCAGGTCTCCTTCTCCTTGCACGATGGTGACGGGCACTTCGTAGTCCCAACCGAGTGCGTCGAAGTCGTAGGCGTTGTATTCCGGTTGAAGCTCGTGCAATGCCAGGGCCATGCCTTTTTCGAGTTGCCGGATGTCGCCCATGGTGTAGTCGGGGCTGTACATCAGCGCCGGCAGCATGAGGTCGTAGACCATGTCTGGTACACCTTCGCTGGCCTTGATCGCGATCTTGCTGAAGGTGAGCGAGTCCCCTGGCGACCAGTGGTGACTGTCCGGCCCGAGGCGCTGGAGGTCGCGGATCGCGTGCCGATCCCCGCGCCGCTCGGCCCAGTCCCTGACGAGTCGATACCCCTCGTCTCCCGGCTCATTAGTCAGCACGTTGGCGGCGACAAACGAGCTGACGAGCTCGGGACGGCGTCTGGCGATGATGGCGCCGATGAGGCTGCCGACCGAGCTGCCCATCAGCACGATCGGGCTTCCGAACCGTTCCACGAGCGATTGCGCCAGTTCGATGCCGTCGGCGACGAGTCGCTCCAGCGAAAGGTCGGGCGCGGTGCCCGTTCGCAGAAACGTCTTGCCGCCGCCGCGCTGATCCCACTGCACGAGCGTGAACTCTCGCTCCCAGGAGCCGAGCCACGAGTTGAAAGGAGTGTAAGACGACCCGGGACCACCGTGGAGGATGAGCAGAACGCGATTGGTGGCATCCCGTCCGCGGATGGTGACCCACTGCTGGATGCCGCCCAACGGCACGAAACGCTCCTCACGGATCGTACCCGGTCCGGTGATCTCCAACAGGCGTCGGTTGCGAGACCGTTCGAGCGGCCGCTTGGCCATCGCGACCATCGGGTTGACCATCAGTCGCTCGCCCCCTGCATCACGGCCTCGATCCGCGTCAGAGACTGCTGCAATGGAGCCTCCTCAACGCCGGCAAGGCGCAACAGATCCCGGAACCGCTCGTCCAGTCGCCCCCGAGCCAGTCGAATCACTCGCTGCCCTTCAGCCGTCAAGCCGACCGTATTGCGGCGCCGATTGCGTTCATCCGGCCGCACGCTCACGAAGCCGTCAGCCGTCAGCTCACGCAGCAAGCCCGTGACAGCCGGCGCGGTCGAGCCGAGCCAGTTCGCAAGCGCCTGCTGACTCATCGCCCCCTCGCTGTCGATGGCCAGCAGTACCAGCGTGCGGGAGTACGAGAGCCCGACTTCGTCACGAAGGATGCGGTCGCCGGCTCGCGCAAGTTCCCGCACCAGACGATGCAGCGACATTACGATGTGATTCATTCTTAAGATCTTAACATACGGGTTAGCCGACAGCAACCGTCGACCCGAGGAAGGCGAGTCGGAAGCGTGCAGTCCGGCGGTCGCTGCTCGTGCCGGGACCCGGCCAGGAAGATCGTGCTTCGCCTGCCCAGGAACAACACCGGCAGAAAGGCCGCACGATTTGCCTTGCCCGCAACCAGAAAACTCAGATCAAACCCGGGTGGCCCCTCTCACCAATTCGGAGCCATGAATTCCTGGGACGACTGCGAGGCACTTTGCGATGTCACTTGACACCGACGGGTACGGGCGCAGCAGCCATTCCGCCCCGCCACCGTATCGACGTGCTCCCCGATCGGCGGCGCCCCGTGGGCTCCTCAGCGGCCGGCGCCGGTCCGACTGAACAGTCGAAACCACACCCGAACCGCCATGGCGATGGTCGTGACCAGCCAGGCTGCGACGGCGAACCAGAGCCACATGCTGCCGATCCAGCTCACCAGCGGCAGGCGATCTGCGTGCCCGAGATCGATGCTGGCGACGGCATACATTCCGAGCGGAAAGATGATCCCCCAGAGTGCGGGCGTGTATGCAAGCCGAATGCGGTGCCTGATGTGTCGCCACCATCCGATCGCCACAAGCACTGGTATCAACCAGGTCGCAAAGCACCAGAGCACGACTGAGCCGCCCGCGACAAGGCCTCTCGTCACGGTCACCATCGGCGTATTCGACATCTCGACCACCCTCGAGCCCGCCAAGATCGTGATCGCCGCCGCCCCCATTGCCACCCAATACGGCGGTCCGAATTCCTCGGGTGCGATGCCGTGGGTCACCAGGCGCACGACCACCAATATGCCGATCGTGGCATACAAGATCAGGCCAACACCCCAAGATAGGATCGCAACAACCGATAGCAACTCGCGGATGCCACCCAGCTCCGGCTCGAGCCCGGCCGCCAGCACCGCGACCGATTGGCTCGCGACCGCCCAGATGAACCAGGTTCCGTCAACGCCGCTCAGAACAGACTGCTGTCGCCTGCCGAGCATCACGGCCCACGGGATCGCATACCCGGAGATCAGCCACGCTGCACCGGACACTGCAAGCAGTATGGCCGGCAGTACCACTCCCCAGTCCATCGCAAAGCGTGCGCCCAGCACATTCGTCGCGGCGACGAAGGTGAAGAACTGAAAACCGATCGCCGGGTCGGCCAACTCGCGTGCAACGATCGCTCGATGCGCGATAACGCGCCAGATCGTGAGCGCGATCAGCGCGACGTAGGCGAGTGCAGCGATGGCGAGGAGGGCATCCGATGCGCCGGTGAAGCCCTCGAGTGTCAGGCCGACGGAAATGATGCCGGTGGCCATGACCAACGCGAAGTAGCCGGGTGAAAGGTTCCGCACCACCGAGCGGATGCGGCCACTCCCCACGTCGATCGCCTCACTCTGCACCACACCGCGAGACTACCGTGCTCGACCCGCTACACCAGTGAATCCCGCCAGGCGGCGTGCAACTGCGCGAAACGGCCCGTGCCGGCGATCAGGTCGGCCGGCGTGCCGTCTTCGACAATCCGCCCGTGTTCCATCACCAGCACCCGGTCGGCAATGGCAACCGTCGAGAGGCGGTGCGCGATGATCACCGCGGTGCGGTCGGCCAGCAGCGTCTGCAAGGCCTCCTGCACCAGCCGTTCGCTCGGAATGTCCAGCGAACTGGTCGCCTCGTCCAGGATGAGCACGGCCGGGTCCGCGAGGAACGCCCGCGCGAACGAGATCAGCTGGCGCTGCCCGGCCGACACCCGGCCGCCGCGCTTGTTCACATCCGTCGCATACCCGTTCGGCAGGCTCTGAATGAACGTGTCTGCCCCCACCGCGCGGGCGGCTGCCTCGATTTCTTGGCGCGTCGCATCCGGTTTGCCGAGTGCGATGTTGTCCGAGACGGTGCCGGAGAACAGGTATGCCTCCTGGGTGACCATGACGATCGCACGCCGCAGGTCGTTCGGGTGCAGGTCGCGTAGGTCGACCCCGTCGAGTGTGATCATCCCGGCAGTGGGGTCGTAGAAGCGCGAGATGAGCTTCGCAAGGGTCGACTTTCCGGCTCCGGTCGAACCGACCAGCGCGATCGTCTGCCCCGATGGCAGGTCGAGGCTGAACGCGGGCAGGATCTCGCGATCCTTCTTGTACGCGAAACTGACGTCGTCGAAACGCACGTGCCCGGTCGAAGTCCACAGGTCTACCGGCTTGGCTGGCTCGGGCACGCTCGGCTGCTCCTCGAGCACACCGGAGATCTTCTCCAGCGCTGCTGCGGCCGACTGGTAGGAGTTGTAGAACATCGCCATCTCCTCCATCGGGTCGAAGAAGCGCCGCGTGTACAGCAGAGCGGCCAGCAGCACACCAATTGGCAGGGCGCCGTCGGCGACGCGGAATCCGCCGACCAGCAGCACGACCGCCACCGTGACGTTTCCGATCAACACGAGACCCGGGTCGAAAATGCCGAACAACTGGATGACCCGCGCGTTCACGTCGCGGTAGTCCTCGACGAGACCGCCGAATTCCTTCTCGTTGCGCTTCTCCTTGCGGAACGCCTTCACCGCGCGCATGCCGGTCATCGTCTCGACGAACGACACGATCAGCTTCGCGGATGCGACGCGCGAGATGCGGAACAGGAACTGCGAGCGCTTCTGGAACCAGCGGGTCAGGAACCACAGCGGCACCAGTGAAACGAACAGGATAGCGCCGCTCACCCAATCCAACGCGAACAGTGCGATCGCGATGAAACCCGAGTAAAGCACGCCCTGCACCAACTGGTTGATGCCAGAATCCAACAGTTCGCGGATCGAGTCGAGGTCGCTGGTCTGCCGCGAAATAATGCGGCCAGAGGTGTACGACTCATGAAATTCCAGCGAGAGCTTCTGCGTGTGCAGGAACACCCGCTTGCGCAGATCGATCAAGATCGCCTGGCTGATCCGTGCAGACATCACCGTGTACCAGGCCACCGTGGCAGCCCCGGCGACACCGGTGAGCAGGTAGGCGAATCCTGTCCACGCAAGCGGCCACCAATCCGACTTCAGCAGCGCCGGCAACCCGGTGTCGATACCGATCGCGATCAGGGCCGGGCCCGCGACCTGCGCCCCGGTCGACAGCACGACGACCGCCATCGCCACTGTGACACGCCACCGCAGCGGATGCAGCAGCGAGCCCAGCAGACGTAGCGAACGCCCGCGCATCTGACGCGACTCCTGCGTCGTGAAGTCCTCGCGCTCTTCGCCCTCAACTCCGACAACAGTTGCGGTGCTCATAGATTCGCCTCCTGCAGGACTTCTTGGTCCTGCTCGTCTTCCAAGCTCGAGATGACGAACCGGTAGTGTTCGCTCGTCTCGAGCAGTTCATGATGTGTTCCGACGGCCGTGATGCGCCCGTCTTCGAGCAGTGCAACGCGGTCCGCGAGCATGACGGTCGACGGCCGGTGTGCGACGATCAGCGCTGTGGTCGCGGCCAGCACCCGCCGCAGGGCGGCCTCGACGAGCGCCTCCGTGTCCACGTCCAGCGCAGACAGCGGATCGTCCAGCACCAGGATGTCGGGCTTGGCTGCAACAGCACGTGCAAGCGCCAACCGCTGGCGCTGCCCGCCAGACAGGCTCAGCCCCTCCTCACCGACCTTCGTGTCGACGCCGTCAGGCAGGTCGTAGACGAACCCGGCCTGGGCGATCTCCAAAGCTTCGGTCAGCTGTGCCTCGGCGGCAGCGACCGTCGCGGGATCGTCGCCGACGAGATCGCCCCGGCCGAGCAGCACATTGTCGCGAACGGATGCCGAGAACAGCGTCGCGTCCTCGAACGCCATCGCGATGTGAGAGCGAAGTTCCTCCAGCGTGAGGTCGCGCACGTCGACATCGTCGATGCGTATCGACCCTCCGGTCACGTCATAGAGGCGCGTGGTCAGCGCGGTCAAGGTGGACTTACCGCTGCCCGTCAGCCCGACCAGCGCCATCGTCTCGCCCGACTCGACCGTGAAGTCGACGCCGTTCAGAAGGTCGGGATAGCGTGCCGGAGAATCGGCGTAGCGGAAGTGCATGTTCGTAAAGCGCAGCACTCCGCGCGGATGCGCGATGGTGCGCGGCGCATCCGGGTCGGTGATGTCGTTCGGCGTGTCCATCACCTCGAAGAAACGGTCGGCCGCGGTGCGGGTGTCGAACGTCATCGACAGCAGGAAGCCGATCGACTCGATCGGGAAGCGCAACACCGTCGCGGTCGCGAAGAACGCCAGCAGCTGTCCGATCGTCAGCTGGTCGGTCGAGGTCAGCCAGACGCCGACGACCAGGCAGACGGCGAACGCGACATCGGGAACGAGCAGCAACCACAACCAGATGCCCGCGATCGCCTTCGCCTTGGCTATCTCGGTGCCGCGCAGGTCCTCGGCCTGTGCCGTGAAATTCTTCAGAGCGTGACGACCGCGGCCGAACGCCTTCAGAACGCGGATGCCGTGCACCGACTCCTCGACGGAGGTCGCCAGGTCGCCGGCCTGGTCCTGACTCCGCCGCGCGATCACCGAGTACTTCTTCTCGAAGATGAACCCGTAGACCCAGATCGGTATGGAGCAGACGAGGAAGATGATCGCGAGCAGCGGATTCCACCAGAACAGCACGCCGAAGCCGATCACGATCGTGACGATGTTCACGAAGAACAGCACGAAGCCGAATGACAGCCACCGGCGGATCAGGTTGAGGTCGCTGACCGCGCGCGACAGCAGCTGGCCGCTGGGCCACCGGTCGTGGAAGCTGACCGGGAGCTGCTGCAGTTTGGCGTACAGGCCGTTGCGCAGCGACGCCTCGATGTGAGTGCCAGGGGTGAGCACGAACCAGCGGCGCAGTGAAATGAAGACAGCCTCGCCAACACCGAGCCCGAGCACGGCGAGCGCCGCCGTCCACACCTGGCTGGAGTCGCCGTGCTTCAGCGGACCATCGACGAGCACCTGCAAAACCAGCGGGATCATCAAGGCCACAAGGGAGGCCGCGAGCGCAGCCACCATTCCGAGATAGATCCTCGGCATGGCCGGCTTCGCATACGGGTAGATGCGCGTAAGCGAGCGCAATGTGCTCAGCCGTTTGGCCGATGCGGCGCTCTTGTGCTGTGAGGTCTCGTGGGGTGAGGTGTCGTCGTGGGGTGAGTGTTGCGCGTTCGTGATGGGTGCAGACATGTGTCCAACGTTTTCTGAGTGGGGTGCGGTCTCTTGCTGTAACGAGATCGGCGGCACGTTATGCCGGATCTTGTGTGTCGGTTCTCTCGCGATTGAACTTCGGTGGAGACAAGTTCGACGGAGATCCGAGGGCCAGGAGAGGTCCGTTGCTCAAGGCGGAACGGACAGTCCTGTGCGCGGTTGCGTCGTGGATGCTGCGCGGCGGTTGTTGCTATCGCTGCACGGCGCGAGTCGAATGAAGCCGGGAGTGCTCTACCCGGCGAACGGCTGACGCCGCGGCGCGGACCCGGCCGCGGAGACGCCGCCGAGCACCGCACGCCTACCCGTTGTGCTGTTCTGCGTCGTCTTCATGGCATCCTCCTGAGCCTGATCGCTTGCGTCGTGCTGCTGCTTCCATGCACACCAGTGCGTTTTGCGACAGCCCTACAGGCTATAACCGTCCGGCTGAATACCGCAAGCTCTTTTTGACGAATCACAGGTGAGCGCGTCAGCGCACCCGGATCGACAGGCACGTGACGCAGCCCTCGAGTTTTTCGAACTCGCTGATGTCGACCGTCACCACCCGATAGCCGAGGTCGGCAATCAGCGCGGCGGACTGCGGTGCGGACGCCGCCATCAGCACAGCATCCGGGCCGAGTACGACGACGTGTGCGCCGCCCGGCTCAGGCACAGCCAGGAACCGATCGAACAGGCCGGCGTCATCCACGGTATCCGGGTGCCCGATGATGGTACCGTCCGGCAGCGCGGTCACGGCGCTCTTCAGATGCAGCGCCTTCGTCACCGGCACCGCGATCACGGTGTAGCCGAGCGGTGCGACCAAAGCTCGCAATTGACGGATGCCTTCCGCATTCGTGCGCCCGCCTCGCCCCACGTAGACCGTCTTGCCGACCTTGAGCACGTCACCGCCGTCAAGGGTGCCCGGCTCGGTGATGTGCTCGATCTTCAACCCCTGCTCACGCAGGCTGACCTCGACGGATGCCGCCTCCGGCCGCCGCTCCGGCGCCCCGGAGTTTGTGACGATGGCGGTTTCACCGAACACAACCGCAGCGTCCTCGACGAAGACTGAGTCCGGCAGGGTTTCCGCTGGAGCGACCTCGACGGTCTGCCAGCCATCCGCAACGAGCGCCGCCACATAGGCGTCCCACTGCTCGTCTGCGACGACGGGATCGATAGCGCTCCGCTCGATGTGTGTGACGAGGCCGTCGGCGAGGTTCGATGCGGGAATGCGCACGAGCGCGAACTTGTCCGATGAACGGCCGCGATAGGCGTATGCAGCCCGATAGACAACCCGGCCCAGGGTCACCGTGGTCACAATCGTCGCAAGCACGAAGATCAGGTTGACGCTGAGCAAACTCGAAAGCATAGCGAGGATCAGCGCGCCACTGAACGCCGTGCCCGCGGCAAGCACCTGGAAAAGGCTGCCGATCAAGGGTGCGACGATTCCGATGACGACGCCCCCGACGAGGGCCTTCCACCAGTTCGTCAGCCAGCCGAGCACTCCGAGCACGAACACCAGCACGGCAGCGGCGACCGCGGCGATCGTGAAGTACGAGTGCACCTGTCCGAGCGTTGACAGCTGGAATCCGCCCTGAATGAAGAACGCCAACAGATTCACGATGTGCACCGTGAGCCCGACGGCCAGCGCGGACAAAGCGGATGCGGCGAGCCTGCGGCCCCAAGAATACGTCACGATCCTCGAGCCTAGCGGACCGATTCTATGAGCCCGTTGTGCTCACCCACGCTGGTCGAGTTGCGCGCGAGCGCAGCGAGCACGCGTATCGAGACCCTCACCCCGCGGCGCACGGGGTCTCGATACGGTCGCTAGCGCTCCTTACTCGACCATCAGTTGGTCAGCCAAGGTTTCCGACTCGACCGCCGGTGGGTCAGCCCAGCCGCGCAGCGGCGAGTTCTTCCGCAGCGGCCAACGTCGTGATGCCGCGGGAGCGGGCATCCGCGAAGATCTGCGTCACGGTGTCACCGATCGACTCGACTCGCGCCTGCGTTGCCTCCGGGGATGCACCCGGGCTGGTCAGCGTGTCAAGGAAGATCACGCCGCCTGCGTTGACGACGAAGTCGGGAGCCCAGACGATGCCGCGAGCGCGCATCCGTTCCGCGCCGCTGCGCTCGGCGAGCTGATTGTTCGCAGGGCCGACGACGGCTCGCACTCGAAGTTCGTCGATGACCTGGCTCGTCAGTGTGCCGCCGACGCCGGCCGGAACAAAAAGGTCGCCCTCGACGCGGTGCGCGTCCTCCGGATGCACCCAGCGAGCGCCGAGAGCATCCGCAAGTTCGCGCTTGACCGGGTTCACATCGGTCACCGTCAGCCGCGCGCCGGCGCCCGCCAGTCTGGCAGCGATGAGCGATCCGACATGCCCAAGACCCAGCACGGTGACCCGACGACCCGAGACCTCGCGGCTGCCGAATGCCTCCTGAAGTGTGGCCAACAGTGCAGCGTAGACGCCGGCGGCCGTGGCATCGCTCGGTTCGCCGACGCCGCCGCGCTCCGACGGCAGGCCGCACACGTGCTTCGTGCGCTCGGCGACGACGGCCATGTCCTCAGCGCTCGTGCCGACATCCTCGGCCGTCATGTATGCACCGTTCAGGCTCTCGATGGCGTCGCCGAGGTCGAGCATGACGGCGCGGCGCAGTGTTGGGTCCAGAACGGTGCCCCGCGGCAGGAAGATCACTGTCTTGCCGCCCCCACGGTTCAGGCCGGCGGCCGCGTTCTTCAGCGTCATGCCTTCGGAAAGCCGCAGCGAATCGTGCACGGCTTCGACCCAGTTGTCGTAGGTCCAGAGGCGGCAGCCGCCCAGCGCCTGGCCGAGCCGCGTCGAATGCACGGCAATGCTGATGGTCAGGCCGCTTCGCTCACCCTTGACGACCACGAGCCGCTCGTGCGGCAGGTTTGCGCCGGTCAGCGCCGTCAGGTCGACGCCCGTGGTCGCGAGCGCGGTCGTTTGCGCGGCCGTCGAAGTTGGTATCTGCACGGATTCCTGAGCGGATGCCTGCGCGGCTGTCTCCGCATCCGTGGCGATCAAATCTGTGGTTGCGGTCGACATCGTCGTCTCCTTCTGGCGCTTCGTGGCGCTCATCGTTCGGCGCATGCGCGCCACGCATCGCCGCGTCTCGTGAACGCGTCGAGGTATGCATCCATTCGATCAAATTCTGGCGATCTGCACAACCGCAGCCGCCGCACCTGCGCATTCTGTGATGTGGATCTGCGCGTCTGGCGCGCATAATGATCATCATGACCACTCTCGATGCCACTGATCGCCGCATCCTTCTCGAACTCGAGGACGATCCGCGCCTGCCCGTCGTGCTGCTGGCAGCCCGGCTCGGCCTGGCGCGCGGCACCGTGCAAGCACGGTTGGAACGCCTCACCGCGCGCGGCGTGCTGCTGCCGCACAGCGTGCGAGTGGCACCGACCGCGCTCGGCCGCCCGATCCGTGCCATCGTCACTGCCGAACTCGACCAACGCGAATTCAACGCGTCGATGAATGCGCTCGGCAGCATCCCGGAAGTGCTGGAGTGCGCCGCAATCTCCGGCGGAAGCGATCTGTTCCTGCAGGTCGTCGCGCGCGACCCGGACCACCTCTACCGCGTCGGCCAGCAGATCCTCGGATGCCCGGGCATCCGCCACACCGCAACGTCACTGATCCTGCGTGACCTGATTCCGTTCCGCACGACACCGCTCCTCGCCGAAGACTCGTAACACGCGCGCCGGCGGGTGCCGTCCCGCTCGCGGCGTGCGTTGCGCCACCTCCCGCGCCCTGCGCCACCTGAACTGGCGCACACCACACCACCCGGCGCACAGGCGCCAGCCACCGGCCTGCGCGGCCACGCGCCCTGCTCTTGTCCTCAACACACGCGCGCCGAAGCGCTTTGTCCCCAAACCGCTGCATCAGCCGACCCGACGCGTCGATACTGATGAACAATTGCGGCATGAATTCATCCGTCGTGCGGGCCGACCCGGGGTCCACCCTGGTGCTCAGCCGCAATGCAACCGCAGACGGTTTGAGCGCCCCATTGCGATCCCGAATCGCCCAGGGCCAGCTGAAACTCGTCCGCCGCGGCGTCTACACGGATGCGGCGGCGTTCGCACAGCTGGACGACACCGCGTCCTACCGCACACGGGTGCTCGCAACCTTGGCACTTCGGCCGGATGCCGTTGTGACAAGTTACTCCGCCGCGGTATTCCTCGGATTGCCGATGATCGGAAAATGGCCCAAGGAGGTCTACCTACTATCCGGCACATCGTCCGGCCGCCGCCGGAACGGGGTGGTCGAGCTGGGTCGTCGCGGAGGCGAATCGATTGTCGAGACGGATGGCCGACTGATGACGTCGATTCCGTATACGCTGCTGCACATCTGCCGAACCGCACGCTTTGTCTCGGCGCTTGCGATCGTCGATGCCGCTGTGCACATTGACCGCTTCGACCGCACGCCAGCACTGATTACTATCGCAGAACTTGCTGCCTACGCCGCCGAGCAATTGCCATTTCCCGGGAGCATTCGCGCCGCGCGCGTGCTTCGGAACGCAACGACGCTTGCCGACAACTCATTCGAGACCTTGAGCCGCGTTGCAATCGATGAACTCGGCTTTCCACAACCGATACTTCAGCACAAGCTTTATCTGCCGCTCAGCAATCGTTACGTCTTCACCGACTTCGCATGGCTCGAGCACGCGTTAGCCGGCGAGGCAGACGGCCTCGGCAAGTACCTGGGCGGCGGACCGGGCCCGGTAAAAGATCCGGCACAGACGGTCATCGAGGAGAAGCAGCGCGAAGACGAGATCCGCGGACTTGGTCTTGCGGTTGCCCGCTGGGGCTGGAAAGATGCCCTTCGTCGAACACCTCTCAAGGCCATCCTGTTGCAGAAGGGCCTTCCGTTGGTTCGCCGGCCGCGGACATACGTCTAACCATCGCATCGCCGCACCTCCGCGCTGTGCCGGCACACTCTGCGCCACATCCGGCGGCATGCGCCATTTCAACTGGCGCACCGCGCACAAACTGGCGCAACGCCGAGGCCTAGCCGGCGAAACTTCCACTCGCCGTGGGCCTTACGCCGACAGCGCACCCTGACGTCGCACCCGCGCGCCGCGCCCACGGGCGCCACATCCGGCGGCATGCGCCATTTCAACTGGCGCACAGCGCACAAACTGGCGCAACGGTCGATACGGCCGCAGGCGGCGTACTGCACGAACAACCGCAGGTCGACTGGCGCCGCTCAGTGGTAGAAGTGGCGCTCACCCGTCAGGTACATGGTGACGCCGGCTGCAGCGGCCGCCGCAATCACCTCGTCGTCGCGAATCGAGCCACCCGGTTGCGCGACCGCTGCCACGCCGGCATCCAGCAGGATTTGCAGTCCGTCAGCAAACGGAAAGTACGCGTCGGATGCGGCGACCGCCCCGGCGGCGCGCTCCCCCGCACGCTTCACTGCGAGGTCACACGAATCGACCCGGTTGACCTGTCCCATACCGACCCCGACGGATGCCCCTCCCGACGCCAGCAGGATCGCGTTCGACTTCACGCCCCGGCATGCCTTCCAGGCGAACTCGAGGTCAGCGAGCGTGGCCTCGTCGGCGGCCTCGCCTGAGACGAGCTTCCAGCTCGCGGAGAGTCGCGGCGCATCCGGCGACAGGTCGAAACGGTCGGCGGTCTGCATCAGAGCGCCGCCGGAGATCTGCCGAAGCTCTGTTGCAGCGCGGCGGTATTCGTCCGGTAGCTGCAGGATGCGCAGATTCTTCTTGGTCTGCAGCAGTTCGAGTGCCTCCGGCTCGAATGCGGGCGCGATCAGCACCTCGGTGAAGATGCCCTTCACGGTTTCGGCCATCGCCAGCGTGACCGTACGGTTCGCGGCGATGACTCCGCCGTATGCGGAAACGGGGTCGCACGCGTGTGCGCGAGCATGGGCATCCGCAATGTCGGCTGCAATGGCGATGCCGCACGGGTTCGCGTGCTTGACGATGGCGACCGCCGGTTCGGCGAAGTCGTAGGCGCTGCGCAGTGCGGCATCCGCATCGACGTAGTTGTTGTAAGACATCTCCTTGCCGCCGAGTTGCTCGGCCTGTGCGATGCCGCAACCGTTGCGCTGCACATACAACGCCGCACGCTGGTGAGCGTTCTCGCCGTAGCGCAGCGGCTCCGCGAGGGCGACGCTGACCGTGAACGTCCTCATCCACTCGTTGTCGCGCGGCTCGACGAGACCGCCGGCCTCCGTGATCTTCTTGTCGTCGTACGTGTGGCCGAAGTTGACGGCGTCGGCGCTGGAGAACCAGGCCGAGACGGCCGCGTCGTACTCGGCAGTGTGCTCGAACGCCTGCTTCGCCAGAGCGCGCCGTTCCGAGAGTGTGGTGCCGCCTCGGGTCTGAATCGCGTCCACGATCTCGTCGTAGTTGTGCGGCGAGACGACGATTGCCACGTTGGCGAAGTTCTTCGCCGACGCACGCACCATCGACGGCCCGCCGATGTCGATCTGCTCGACCACATCGTTGGCTGCGGCACCGGAGGCAACGGTCGCGGCGAACGGGTACAGGTTGGAGACGACGAGCTCGAACGGTTTGATTCCGGCCGCTTCCAACTGCTGCTCGTGATCTTCCAACCGCAGGTCTGCCAGAAGGCCCGAATGCACGGCAGGGTGCAGCGTCTTGACGCGCCCGTCGAGCATCTCCGGGAATCCTGTGACAGCACTGACATCGGTCACCGGGAACCCGGCCGCACGGATCGTTGCGGCTGTCGACCCGGTCGACACGATCTCGACTCCTGCCCCGATCAGCGCGGTCGCCAACTCCTGCAGCCCTGTCTTGTCGTAAACCGAGATCAGCGCGCGGCGCACCGTGACAAGATCACGGTCGCGATAGCTGCCAGATTCGTGGCTGCTGAGGTCGTGGCTGAGGTTGTGGCTGTTGAGGTTGTGGCTGCTGAGGTCGTAGCTGGGTCCGCTCATGATCGGGCAAGCTCCTTCAAGTCGACGTGTCCATTGGCGATGTCGAGCACGGCCTGCACGAGCAGTCTGCGTTCAACGGGTTTGATGCGATCGTGCAGCGCACTCTCCGTGTCATTGCGCAGCACGGGCACCCGCTCCTGCGCGATGATGGGCCCGGAGTCCACGCCGTTGTCGACGACGATCAGACTCGCGCCGGTCTGCTGCACGCCCGCGGCAAGCGCGTCGCGCACGCCGTGCGCTCCCGGAAATTCGGGCAGATAGGCCGGATGCGTGTTGATCAGGTTCGGCGAGAGCTCCTCCACGACGTGCGACGGCAGCAGTCGCATGAAACCGGAGAGCACCACGAGGTCCGGCCGCCACCTTCGGATCTCCGCCAGCAACGCATCGCCCCACGCCTCGCGGCTGGCGAATGACGAGTACGCGACCGTGAACGACGGAATTCCGAACTGTTCCGCGTGTGCAAGCCCGGTGGCATCACGGTCTGCGCCGACCGCAACGACCCGTGCCGGGAACTCCGCATCTTCGGATGTTTCCAGCAGGGTGCGTAGGTTCGATCCTCCTCCGGAGATGAGAACCACGAGCGAAAGCACGGTCTCAGCCTACTGGGTCGACCTACTGGGCGCGCCGCGCCGCTGTAAGGATTCCGACGAGCGCTCCGACCGCGATCGCTGCCGCCGCGCAACCGGCGACAACGATGCCGTTCGGGCCTGCATCGTGCAGGCGGCCGGGGCCGATCGAACCGGATGCCCACCAGGCCAGCAGACCGAGCTGCGCACCGGCGGCGACGCCTGCCGCGAGCGCGATCAGCACGAGGCGCGCGGATGACGGCACCGCGCCGGGAAGCTGCGCCATCCGCCGGCGGAGCAGGGTTGCGCTGAGGAAACCGGCCAGCACGGGCACGAGAAGTCCGGCGAAGCCGAGTGCTACAGAGCCCTCCGGCAGCACGCCGAGCAACGGCAGGCTGGGCAGTGGCCCAACCTGCGTGCCGACGGGGCTGACCGACGACCCCGTGCCGAGCGCGAATCCCGGCCCCAGCAACCAGGATGCCGTCCAGATCACCGCGTTGGGCAGAAGCGCCAGCTGCGCAACGGTCAGCGCCGTCGCGCCGAGGAACCCGGCCTGAACCTGCTCGTACAGACCGACGACAGTGCCGAAGTGCCCGAACAGCAGCACGGCGACCAATACCGCTGCCGCCGCGACCACGAGAGCGGACGCCGCTGTTCCTGCCCTCAGGGCCGCCGCCGCCTCCGATCGCAAACCTGCGCTGAAGTGTCGCTCGAACCAGACCGCGATCCGCGGCCGCCAGCTCCCGGCCGCGATCGCCGCGGTCGACACACGATCATCGGATGCCGCCGCCCGCCGCGCGCGCGCCGCCCCGACACCCAAACCGATCGTCACGCCGAGGCCGAAGACGAACGCAGGCAGCACGATGCCCTGCCACAGCGACACGGCAACCAACGCACTGCCTGCCGTCAGTGCGATGACCGCTCCCAGAGCTCCATACACGACGACGGCCGCGATCGCGCCGGTCCACGGATGCGGAGTCTCCGCCGCGCGGATTCCCGTGCGCGCGCCCATCAGAACCGCGAGAAGGGCGAAGCCGAGCACGGCGATCGTCACCTGGAACGGCACGCCCGCCTGCGCGAGTCCGAGCGCTGCAGTCGTGGCCGGGCTGAGCGCAAAGGTGAGATTCACGCCATGCCCGAGCAACCAGATATCCGCTGCGGCCTTCCAAAACACGCTCCAGTCCACGGCGAGGTGAAACTGTGTCGCCCACAGAACGGTCAGAGGGACCAGCACGATTCCGATGCCGATGGCGACAACGATGAGTGCGTCAAGCGCAGCGAGGAGGACGACGGTGATGCGGTTCATCGCCAGGGAGCTTATCGGGCTGCGCGGCCGCCGGCCCGCTCGCGCGCCGAGATGCGGCACTTCCGGCCGCTCGACCGGCACCGGTGGTCGAGTAACGACGCGAAGAACGGGTGCCGTGTATCGAGACCCCACCCTGGTCAGCGAAAGGCCCTCGGTCTCGATACGCCCGCTCGCTTCGCGAGCAGGCTACTCGACCACCGAAAGCTCGCTTCGCGAGCAGGCTACTCGACCACCGAAGGCTCGGGTCGCGCGAGCGCCGCGAGCACACCGATAACGAGTATGCAGATCACGGCCGTCCAGACGATCAGGCCCGGCGTGAGCGGGCGCACGAATAGGATGATGACCGCACCGATCAGCGCGACCACCACGCGCAGGAGCAGTCGCTGCCGGTAGATCCACTCGCCGGTGCGGCCAGTCGACAACCGGTGCCTGTCCCCGAGGCCGCGCAACGATGTGGCAGCGGATGTCCCCACCCCGCGCAGTCTGCGCGGAATCCTGAACGGCCCCGCAAGCCAGCCGACCAGTGCGACGGTCAGGGCGAGCACGGCGACGGCGACCGCCTGGCTCTGCATGAAGCTGATCACCTGGTCGAACAGCGATGTTGCGACCTTTGCAGACATGATCGACGGCGAGACACTCGCCACGAAGATGATCCGCCCGACTGTCATCCCGATCGCGAGAACGATCATTCCGAGACCGAGCCCGACGGCGGCCCAGATCAGGGCGAGCGATCGCCGCCGCGCCACGGCGACACCGAATACCAGAAACAGCAGCGCGATCCACGGCAACCACGCGCCAAGGCCGATCGTCAGGGCGTACGCCGTTTGAATCGGGCCGATCGCGTCAGATTTCGCGATCACGATCGTCTTGTTGATGACGGGGATGTTGGCGGCGAAGGTCATGCCCTGCTTCACCAGCAGCTGCTTGACCTGGGTGATGATCGGTCCGAGCTGAATTCCGATTTCGCCGTTCGTTCCGATCGAAACGGCGGCATTCGGGTTCGACTGCATGGTGGCGATCAGCTGGTCGTGCGTCGTGCGCAGGGTCTGCTCCCACAGCGACGCGAACTGTTTCGATGAGATGAAGTTGGACACCGCTGTGCGCATGAGATTCTGAAGGCCCGCCGCCGCCGGTGCTTTGAGCGCATCCAGGGTGCGAGTTGCTACCGGACCGAGGCCGAGCCCGGCGATGCTGTCGAACACGTCGGAGGTCAAGCTCGGGATGTCCACCTGCTGGTTGATCGCTGAGACTACCTCGTCTGTTACGAACGCCCTGACTCCGGCATCCTTCGCGAGCGGCGCGAAGGTAGCGACAAAGGTGTCCGTGTCCGCGAGCTCTGCCTTCGCCCAGCTCGAGACAACGGCAACGGGTGCCAGGATCGATCCGATGACGATGAGCACCGTGGCCAGGAGTGTCCAGCCCCAGCTGCGGCTTCGCTTGCCTGGGTGCTGTAAACCTGGATGCGGCGCAGTCGGCAGCGCGTCGATCGCCGACGGCCCGTTCGCCGACTCCAGTTCGGCCCGCAGTGCGTCGTTTTCCGCCGTCAACTGTGCGATCGCGTCTTGCATCTGCTTGTTCGTCATGCGTGCCATGGCCAGTCCAATCGCTTGTCAGTGCGCGAGTGTTTTCAAGACGATTATGACGACACCGAACGCTGCTGTGGCGATCGCTCCGATAATCCTGATCGGAATGTTGCGACCTCGCTGCTGGAACGCGAAATAGCCGAGTATTCCGAGCGCCAGCACGCACCACCACAGGGAGAGGTCGACGGCCAGTACGCCGTCCATCGGGCCGAGCGCACCCAAGAAAAGCAGCACAGCGGGGATCGTCGCGGCGAGCAGAATTCCGAAGGACTGACGAACGCCGAACTTCAGCGACTGTCGCACGCCGGTCGTCTTCTCTCCCTGCCGACCGTGCGAGGCTACCGCCTCCGCGTAAACATGCGCGGTCCACAGTACGAGCACCGATCCCACCGTCATGAAAAAGATCTCCCACGCTGACGCGTCGTCCGAGGTGGCGCCCAGGATCGCGGCGACGACGACGGTGCCGTAAACGGCCTGCGGCGACACGATGCCGGGCGAATAGTGGGTCGTGGCGAGTTCGGCAGGCCGTGCTGCGTCCTCGTCCTCCACATCGCCCATGCGATCGCCTGCCCTCATCACGTTTTCGCGCGTGCACGCCGCGCCAGCTTATCGAGTTCGACGACGACCGGCAGCACGAAAGACAGCCCAATGCAGGCGAACCACTGGTACCCCGTCAATGACACCGTGGACAGGATCGATTGCAGCACAGGAACAGACGTGGCAAGCAGCAGCAAAACAAGCGGTGCACCCAACAGCAGCAGAGGCATCAGCAGCGGCGCGGCGAGCCCCGTGGTCGGATCGCGACGCAGCACGATTCCGCTGAACGAATTGGTCAGCCCCATGATCACGAACGCCATTGTCGCCGAGGCGGTTGCGACCCCGGCTCGCGGCGCATCCGGTCCGAACAGCAGCGGCACGAGGGTGACGATCAGGATGATAACGGCATAGCTGACCCACTGTACGAGTGATCGTCTGTCGGACAGCGATGCGCCGGCAGCGCGTGGCGGGCGCCGCATGACATCCTCGCCAGGGGTATCGAACATGATCATCAGCAGCGGCGGCGTGGAGATGAAGAAGCCCAGGAACAGCACCATGGCGGGGGTGAGCGGCACGCCGTCCGCGATGCCGACGACACTGGCCGTCAGGAACAGCAGCACGAGCGCGATCAGGTTCGACATCTGGTAGCGCACGTAGGCGACGATCTTGTCGTACATGCTACGGCCGAGCCGGATCGCTTCGACGAGCGTGCCGAAGTTATCGTCGGTCAGCACCATGCGTGCGGCCTGCTTGGTCACCTCGCTGCCGCTGCCCATGGCCACGCCCATGCTAGCCGCCTTGATCGCAGCGGCGTCGTTGATGGCGTCGCCTGTCATCGCCACGACTTCGCCGCGCGACATCAGCAACTGCACCAGGCGCAGCTTGTCTTCCGGGGCGACCCGGCCGAGCACGTGCAACTCGGGCAGCCCGGCGAGCGCCTGTTCGTCGGTCATGCCACGGAACTGCGCACCCGTCGCAGCCCCGGGGCCGAGACCCAACTGTTCACCGATCGCAGATGCGGTGACCACGTGATCCCCCGTGATCATGCGTACCGAAATCCCCGCCGCACGCGCCTGCGCCACGGCGGCGATCGCTGCGGGGCGCAGCGGGTCGATCATGCCGAGCAGCCCGACGAACGTCAACTCGCCGACGGCGGCGAACGGGTCGGATTGCACCTGCGCGAGTTCGGCATCCGCATGCACTCGGATCGCCAGCGCGAGCACTCTCAGCCCGCGTGCGGCCAGGTCGTGGTTGGCCTGTTCGATGTGTGCGCGTGCCTGCTCGATCGGGACGAGGGTTCCGTCAGCGCCGAAGGCCGCTGTGCAACGCTCAGCGATGACATCCGGTGCGCCTTTGACCAGACCGACGAGGCGCTCTGCGCCGGCGAACGGCACCCGATGCCAGGTCGCCATGAACTTGTATTCGGAGTCGAACGGCACCTCGGCCAGTCGCGGGTACGCGCGACGGGTCAGCACCGCATCCACGCCGAGCTTCGCGGCAAGCACGACCATCGCGGCCTCGGTGGGGTCGCCGACCACGACGCCGGCGTCGGAGACGGTCGCATCGGAGACCAGGCACAGCGCGTAGGCCATCTGCTCGAAACCGGATGCCCCGGTGCCGGTTGTCGACTCCGGCGCGCCGGATGCCGCGCTGCCTGATGCCGTTGCGCTGGATGCCGCGCTGCCAGATGCCGTCGCGTTGTCTCGCGCTGCGCCCGGCGTCGGGGTGCCTGCCGCGCCGAGAATCCGGCCGGTCTTCGCATAGCCCTCGCCTTCGACCCGGTACCAGGACTCGTTCGCATACAGCTCGACGACGGCCATCTCGTTCATGGTGAGAGTGCCGGTCTTGTCCGTTGCGATCGCGGTGGTCGCGCCGAGCGTTTCGACATCGGTCAGGCTCTTCACCACCGCGCGGTGCTCGGCCAGAATGCGCGCACCGTAAGCGAGAAGGGACTGCACGAAGGTCGGCATCCCGGTTGGAATCGCCGACACGGCTACTGAGATCCCGAGCAGCAGCAGCTGATCGAACGGCAGCCCGCGCAGCACCCCGATGCCAACCATGACCACGACGGCACCCCAGGCGACGAACGCGAGCTTCTTGGTCAGGGCGCCGAGTTCGCGCTGCAGCGGCGAATCGGTACGGTCGACCTCCGCCAGCATGGTCGCGATGCGGCCGATCTCGGTCGCCATCCCGGTGGCGGTAACCACAAAGGTCGTCGTGCCGCGCACGAGCGTCGTGCCTTGGAACACCATGTTGCTCTGATCGCCGAGCGCTGTTTCATCGCCGTGGTTCCCGGCCAGCGTCACCGCATTCTTGTCGACGGGTGCACTCTCCCCCGTCAGCGCCGCCTCCTGAGTCTGAAGATTGGCGGCCACCAGGATGCGCCCATCGGCGGCGACCGAATCGCCCGCCTCGGCCTGAACGATGTCGCCTGGTACGAGGAGCGCGGCATCCACGCTGGCGGGCACACCGTCGCGGATGACGCGCACATACGCGACCTGCTGCCCGGCCAGCGCGTCAACGGCGCCGCGCGCCTTGACGGCCTGCTGCGTGGCGAGCCCCACGTTCACGAGCACCAGCACGCAGACCAGCACAGACAGTGGCCACTGATCGATCAGAATGCCGGCCGCGGCCACCAGCAGCAGCATGATGTTCATCGGGTCGCGCAGGTTCTTCAGCAGAACGAGCAGCACGGACGGCGGCTTCTGCGCCGCGATGCGATTCTCACCGAACTGCGCCAGACGTGCGGATGCCTCCACCCCGGTGAGCCCGCTCGTCGCGTCCGTCTCGAACTGCTTGCAGAGCTCGGCCGGGTCAAGCGCGTACGCGGCGAGTCCTAGCGCGGCGCGGGCATCCGATTGCACAACAGTGTCCATGCAGACTCCCCCAAAAGTCTTCGTGTGCCGATCCTATCGGCGACCTACGGCCCCGGCGCACCCCTCGAAGGCGGGGTTGCGGGCTACGGCGAACGACTCTGACGAACGCGTCTACTCGGGGGTCTGCTCCAGCATGCGGCGGATATCCGCCTCGAATGCGGCGATGTCGTTGTCGAAAGTGTCGTCCAAAGTTGATGCGTCCATTACCGCATAGGCGTGAGCAATCCGGTTGCGCATACTCTTGATATCGCGCCACACCTTCTCGCTCATCTCTCGCTGGCGCAACTCCTCGGAAACGCGCGACAGGCTGTCAATGGCCGCTGACAGTCGAAGTGCCGCAGCATCAACGACCAACTGACGATCGGTCGTGGGCTGGGAAAGGTGGCGGTGCAGGACTTCGAGATGATCGAGCGACTCTTGAATGTATTTTCTGTCTGTGCGCTTCATACTGCGACCGCCGTCTTCTTGAGGGCGAGCAGGGCATCACGTTTGACTATGTGTTCGGGTATTACGTCAACGTGCACGCCAAGAACCTCAGCAAGGTCCTCGCCCAAACCGGACACCTGAAACATGCCTGTGTTCCGTGGCATGTTCACCAGCAGATCGAGATCGCTGTCTTCGTCGTCTTCGCCGCGCGCGACCGAACCGAAGACACGAACGTTGGATGCGCCGCGTGAGCGAGCGATGTCGAGCACTTCTGCCCGGTGTTCGATGAGTTTGCGCCCGACGGGGCCCTGGGCGAGCTTTGCCCGCGCGCGCTTCGCGGCGATCATCTGCGAAACGGCCGACTGCGTGACCCCGAGCGTCTTGGCTATTTCCCGCTGGGAAATACCGCTCTCGGCGGCGCGAATGACGGCTCGGTGGAACGCTTCTGTCGCAGCGTCTCGTGCGCGGGCCGCCCTGGCGAGCTCTGCCTGCGCGGCAGAAGTCTTCGCCTCCTCGGCTACGGCCTGACCCACTGCACGCCTCCTAGGCCGATCCCTGCATGATAAGTAATCTTATCATCCGGTTCGACTCACGTCGATCGCACAATAGGCAGGCGGGCGAGCGATGGCCGGCCTGCCGAGCGATGGCCGGCCTGCCGAGCGATGGCCGGCTTGACGAGCGATGGCGCCTAGGCAGCCACATTCGTCCAGTCGGCCATCGCTCGGCGTCGTGTTACAGCGCCGCACGCCTCGACCAGTGTTACAACACCGTAAACGGCGTGCGGATGCGCGCTACAGCGTCGCGTACACCTCGCGCAGCAGCGACGCGGTCTCGCTCGGCGTCTTGCCGACCTTGACGCCGGCGGCCTCGAGCGCTTCCTTCTTCGCCTGTGCCGTGCCCGCAGAGCCGGAGACGATCGCGCCGGCGTGGCCCATCGTCTTGCCCTCCGGAGCGGTGAAACCGGCGACATAGCCGACGACCGGCTTCGTCACGTGCGCCTTGATGTACTCAGCGGCGCGCTCTTCGGCGTCTCCGCCGATCTCGCCGATCATCACGATCGCCTTGGTCTCCGGGTCGGCCTCGAACGCGGCGAGAGCGTCGATGTGCGTTGTGCCGATAATCGGATCTCCGCCGATGCCGATGGCCGACGAGAAGCCCAGGTCGCGCAGCTCGTACATCATCTGGTAGGTGAGCGTGCCCGACTTGGAGACGAGGCCGACGTGACCCTTGCCCGTGATCGTGGCGGGCGTGATGCCGACCAACGACTCACCGGGCGTGATGATGCCGGGGCAGTTCGGGCCGATGATGCGGGTCTTGCCTCCCTTGGCCTTCGCTGTGGCCCAGAACTCGGCAGAGTCCTGCACCGGAATACCCTCCGTGATGATCACGACGAGCGGAATCTCGGCCTCGATGGCCTCGAGCACCGCATCCTTCGCGAATGCCGGCGGCACGAAGACGACCGAGACATCCGCCCCGGTATTCTCGATGGCCTCGACGACCGTGCCGAACACCGGCAGCTCGAGCGCTGAGCCGTCCGCAGCCGTGTGGCTGACCGTGGTGCCGGCCTTGCGTGCGTTCACGCCGCCGACGATGGTGGTACCGGCCTTGAGCATCAGTGCGGTGTGCTTGGTGCCTTCGCCGCCGGTGATGCCCTGGACGATGACCTTGGAATCCTTGTTGAGGAAGATTGACATTGTTCGAATCCTTAAGTTCGTGTCGGTGTGATCTCTTGGTCGATACGCTCGCCCTTCGGCAAGCTCAGGGACCGAAGATCAGCGAGAAGCAAGTTCGGCGGCCTTGTCGGCGCCTTCGTCCATGGTGTCCGCGAGTGTGACGAGCGGATGCGCCGCCTCGCGCAGGATCCGTCGGCCCTCGTCGACGTTGTTGCCGTCCAAGCGCACGACCAGCGGCTTGTTCGCCTCGGCGCCCAAAATCTCCAGCGCCTTGACGATGCCGTTCGCGACCGCATCGCACGCCGTGATGCCGCCGAAGACGTTGACGAACACGGCCTTGACCTGCGGGTCGCCCAGGATGACATCGAGCCCTGCAGCCATCACCGAAGCGGATGCGCCGCCACCGATGTCGAGGAAGTTCGCCGGCTTGACGCCGCCATACTTTTCGCCCGCGTACGCAACGACATCCAGGGTGCTCATGACCAGTCCGGCACCGTTGCCGATGACACCGACCTGACCGTCGAGCTTCACATAGTTGAGGTGCGACGCCTTCGCCTTGGCCTCGAGCGGGTCAGCAGCGGCGGCATCCTCGAGGCCGGCGTGGTCAGGGTGACGGAAGTCGGCGTTCGCGTCGATCGTGACCTTGCCGTCGAGGGCGATGATGTCGCCCTCTTCGGTCAGCACCAGCGGGTTGACCTCGACGAGCGTGGCGTCCTCGCCCTTGTAGACGTTGTAGAGCTTCGCGATGACGGGGGCGACCTTGGCGACGAGGTCGTCGGGGAATCCGCCGGCCTTGGCGATTTCAGCGGCCTTGGCCTCATCGATGCCGGCCAGCGGGTCGACCTCGATGCGTGCGAGTGCCTCCGGCTTTTCGACGGCGAGAATCTCGATCTCCATGCCGCCCTCGACACTGGCGAGCGACAGGTAGGAACGGTTGGCGCGGTCCAGCAGCACAGAGAAGTAGAACTCGCGTGCGATGCGGGCACCGCCGGCGACCATCACGCGACGCACGGTGTGACCCTTGATGTCCAGGCCGAGGATGTCCCGCGCGGCTTGCTCAGCGGCATCCGGATCCTTGGCGACCTTCACACCGCCGGCCTTGCCACGACCACCGACCTTCACCTGCGCCTTGACGACCACGACGCCGCCAAGCTTCTCGGCAGCCGCGCGCACCTCCTCGGGAGTGTCCGCGATGATGCCCGGGAGTACCGGGACCTCGTACTTCTCAAACAGGTCTCTGGCCTGGTACTCGTAAAGATCCACTGCTTCCCATTCTGTTCGACTGTGTTGGCTGCTCGACGGTTTTGGCCGCTCGACTGACTCGGCCGGTCGGCCATCCGCGAGATTGGTCGACGCCGAGAGGTATTTTGCCAACCAAAACTCTATCCTGTCCCGCTGAATGCGGTCACAGCGGGCGATGGTGCTGGATGCGCCTGCCCGGTGCGCCACTTCGCACGCCATGCGCCAGTTGAATTGGCGCACGGTGCCCCGAGTGGCGCACGGCGCTGGAGACTCAGCCGGCGCGGCTACAGTGGCGGCATGGCACGTGGCGCGGCGGTGCACGGCATCCGGGATCTGGCCGACGAAGGCGTGCTCATCGCCGGTGGCGGTCGTGCGATCCTGTTGCAGATCGCGTATCCGGGTGTCGGCCGCGGTGTCGCCGAGCACAGTGACTTCGCGTCCCGCCCGTTGGATCGCCTGCACGCCACGTTGACCTATGCATACGCCGTCGTCTATGGCACCGACGCGGAGATCGCGGCGGTGCGGCGGCGCGTGAACCGCGCGCACGCATCCGTCAACGGACCAGCGGATGCCGACGGCCCCGCCTACGACGCATACGATCCGAGCCTGCAGCTGTGGGTCGCCGCGACACTGTATGACACCGCAATCGGCCTCTACGAGCGCATCTTCGGCGCACTCGATGACGAGACGGCCGAGCGGGTGTACCGCGAATACGGGGCGCTCGGCACCGTTCTGCAGGTGCCGCCAGGCGCCTGGCCGGTCGATCGTGCGGCCTTCCGCGCGTACTGGGATGCGACCCTGCCGACACTGCATGCAACGGATGCGACACGCCTGGTCGCGCAGGATCTGCTGCACCCGCGTGTCGGCCCACTGTGGCTCAAGGCGGTGATGCCGCTTGCTCGGCTGATGACCGTCGGGCTGCTGCCCGCTGCGCTGCGCGACGAGTTCCACCTGAGCTGGGGGCCGCGGCACGAGCGACGATTCCAGTGTTGGCTGCGAGTGACTGCCGTCGTGTTTCCGCGATTGCCGGCGCGCCTACGACACGCGCCGCGGCGCCGCGAACTGGCCGCACTGCGTCGCGAGCTCGCTGCGGGTTCTCGATACGGTCGCTAGCGCTCCCTACTCGACGGTACCGCTGGTCGAGTAGCCCGCGAGCGCAGCGAGCAGGCGTATCGAGACCCGCGCAGACCACGTCACAGGTCTCGATACGGTCGCAGGGCGACCTACTCGACGGTACCGCTGGTCGAGTAGCCAGCGAGCGCAGCGAGCAGGCGTATCGAGACCCGCGCAGGCCACGTCACAGGTCTCGATACGGTCGCAGGGCGACCTACTCGACCACCATGTCGACGATCGCAGGGCGACCTACTCGACCACCGCGGCCGCCAGCGCCGCGCGCAGCATTCCGCCATGCTCGCTGAGAAGCTGAATCGCATCTGGCCCGCTCAGCCCGGTCACGGCCACGACGATCGCGGCCTTCACCCAACCGTCAACCTCGGCGAGCGCTCGCGCGGCCGTGGCCCCATCCACGCCGGACGCCAGCATCACCGTGCGCTGGCTGCGGGCGCGCAGCTTCTCGTTTGTCGCCTTGAGGTCGACCATCAGCGACCCGTAGACCTTTCCGAGCCGCACCATCACGATCGTGCTGATCATGTTCACCACGAGTTTCTGCGCCGTGCCTGACCCGAGTCGGGTCGACCCCGTCAGAAACTCGGGGCCGACGGCCGTCTCGATCGCAACCTCGGCAACCTGCCCGATCTCCGAGTTCGTGTTGCACGCGTGCGCCACCGTGAACGCTCCGAGCGACCGCCCGTACGCAAGCGCGCTGCGCACGTACGGCGTGCGGCCGGATGCCGAGATCCCGACAAGCGCATCATCCGCCGTCAGCGACAACACCGTCAGATCGGCGACCGCGGCACCCACGTTGTCTTCGGCGTTCTCGACGGCGCTGCCGATGGCATCCGCCCCGCCCGCTATCACGCCAACGACCAGTGTCGGGTCCGTGCCGAACGTCGGCGGGATCTCGCTCGCAGCGAGCACACCCATGCGACCCGCCGTGCCCGCGCCGACATAGATCAGCCGCCCTCCGCGCTGCATGCGCTCGACGATCCCGTCGATCGCGCGGGTGATCGCCGGCGCCGCTGCCGCCACCACGGCGGGCACTGTTTCATTGGCGCGATTCATGGTGTCGACGAGCTCCGCGACGGACATCAGGTCTAATTGCAGCTGCTCATCACCGACCTGTTCTGTCGACAATTCGCCCAACTGTGCAAGCAAGGCGTCGCGTCGTTCGCCAGCATGCCCGCCGCGCTGTGAGCCCGACTGCTCCTCGCGCTGCTCCTCGCGCTGTTCCTCGTGCCGTTCCGGTGATTCAACCACGGATGATCCTTCCTTCGTGCGGCAGCTCCTCGGTGGCCGCGACCAGGGCAGCGCCGTCCAGCGCGTCGCCGCGTGCAGCGAGCTCGCGGAGTCCGGCCGTGGCCAGCGCCTCCCGCAGCCGAGCGGCGAAGAACGGATGCCCGGCGAGCCCGCCTGCCACACACACCGCATCCGATCCGGATGCAGCGCAGGTCTGCGCCAACAGTCGTGCGGCTTCGTCGACGATGCCGGCGGCTACCGTGTCATGCTCTGCGGCACGGTCGATCACGGCCGGCGCAAAACGCCCAAGCTGGCGGGCAGGTGCCCCGGAGTGCGCGACCCACAGCGGAAGCTCCGCGATGCTGCCAGCGAGCTCGGCGGCATCCGCTGTCAGTGCGGTGGCGGGACCACGGCCGTCGTGTGCGCGCAGCACCGCCTGCATGCCATGCCGGCCGATCCACTGTCCACTGCCGTCGTCGCCGAGCCAGGGACCCCAGCCGTCGATCTGCATGACCGCACCCGCTTCGGTCACGGTGAAGCAGATCGCGCCGGTCCCGGCAATGAGGATGCTGCCGGAACCGCCTGCGAACGCGCCAGCGTGCGCCGCCAGGGCATCGTTGATGATCGCGACCGGAACATCCGCCAGCCGGGAACGCACGATCCGGATGAGCTCGCGTGCGGCTGCGCGCCCCGCTTCGACGCCGGCCGCGCCGATGCCGATTCGTGCGTAGTCGCGCGGGTCGACGCCGGCTGCGGCGGCAGCAGCCGCGATCGCTTGGAACGACAGTTCAGCGCCGTTGTGGTCAGCCAGCCCCGGGGCGCCGGCGCCCTTGCCCTCGGCGATCGCGGCCCCGTCGTGGCTCACGCGCGCGCGGCAGGAGGTCTTGCCGAGGTCGATGGCCAGGGTCAGCCCTGCCGGTGTCGTTGTCACTGTGCTCCTCGCTGTGCGGTGGTGGCTGTGCGGTGGTGGCTGTTCGGTGGTGGCTGTGCGATCGTGACTGCGCTCTTCTCATCTTGACCTGTACAGCGTATTCAGGTGCTCAGCGAGCTGCGGCCTCGGCACGTTTTCGCCGGGATTGGAGTTTTCCACAGCCTCACGCTCGCAAGCGTTCTCCACAGATTGCGGAATCGCAGCAGAAGCATTGCGATGCCCACGGCAGCATGCCCATATGACCTTATCCTCACTACGCTTTCCGTCCGCGCTGAAGCCGGCCGGCACGCTGATGCGGCGCACGCCGCGCGGCATCCGCCTCACCGCCGCCGCGGTCTTGCTCGGCCTGTTGCTGTCGAGTCTCGGCGCGGTTTTTGCCGCCGCGCCGGCATCCGCGATCATCTCGACGGGCGCCGCGGTTGGCCATAGCTCCACCTCGACCGGATTATGGATCGGCACGTATCGGCTCGCGGACGGCCAGTCCGGATTCTGCCTGAATCTCGGCCGCCCGTCGCCGCGCGGATCGGACTTCACGCCCGTTGATCTGCGCACATTGGGTTGGTACTCGGCGGATGACGCAGCCCGGCTCGCGTACATCGCCCGCACTTGGGGCGCCACGACGGATCCGGATGTTGCTGCGTCGGCGCAGCTCGCGACCTGGCTGATCACCGGCCTGAACGGGCAGACGACGGCTGCGTTGGCCGCTCGAGCGAACGGTGCAGCGACAGCGGTGCTCGCAGCAGCAACCAGCATGCTCGCGCAGGTCAATGGCGCGACCGGCGCATCGCGCGGCGTCGCTGCACGGGTGCTGATCGAGCGCGGCGACGACGGTAGCGATACCGTTCGCGCCGAGCTCGACGTCGACTATCTCAGTGGTGGGAGCACCCTGCCACCGGGTACCCACCGAGGCACTCTCACCCTGGAGGGCGCGAGATTCGCAGACGGTTCCACGACGGCCGAGGTCGGCAACGGCGAACCGGTTGCAATCCGGCCGGCGACGGCCCATGCGATCCTGAAGGTTACAGCGCACGCGGAATTCGGCGAGCTGCCGTATGGCGACAACGCAACGGTCGCGCACAATCCATCGGACGTGCAAAACCTCCTGCTCGGCGGGGCCGCGTCTGCCCGAGCGGTGGCGGATGCGTCGGCCGAGCGCCCGACACCGCTGCCGTTCCGGCCGCAGGTCGTCACGCGCACGAGCGCTGCGACTGCTGCGGTGGGTGCCGAAATCACGGACCACCTCACGGTCAGTGCCGCCGATGGGGCAGACCGGCCTGGCGCGGACAGCGGTGAAGCTGTTGCGCCGCACTCAACGGCATGGGGCATCGTCGGCGCTGATGGCGGGCCGTATACACCGATCCCCGTCACGGTGCTCAGCACGCTCTTCGGGCCTTTCGAGAGCGCGCCCGAACGCGCGGCCGAGCCGCCGGCCGGTGCCCCTGTCGTATGCGAAGTCAGCACGGTGATCGATCAGGGTCCAGGTGACTACGAGACCGAACCGTGCACACTACCGACAGCAGGGCACTACGTCTGGGCCGAACGGATTGATGCGGCAGATACCGCGGCCGAGCACGGCGCTGCCCGCATTCTGCCGTGGCGATCCGCGTTCGGGGTTGCTGAGGAAGTCAGCTTCGTGCCCGCGCCGGCCGCTCCGGCCGCACCACCGGCCAATGCACGGACGGTTGCCCCGGTGAGGCACGAGCTCGCCGCAACGGGTCGCTCAATCGGGCTCGGTGCAGCTGCACAAAGCGCCATTACTTTCGCCGCAGGCGCGCTCCTGACCGGACTCGTCTTGCTCGCGTTCAGTCGCGGTGCCGCCGTGCGCTGCGCGTTTCCGGGACGACCCCCTCGGCCGGCGAACCCACTAGAACGGCTGCGGCACTTACAGCGACCGCGAGCAGCGCACCGACGCCACCGCGCGGAGTCCGGAGTGTTCGCGAAACTGCGGCGTGCGGTCCAATCGGCAGACGAGTGTCGAAACTGACAGTACCGAGACTGACACGATCGGTGTGTCATAGCATTGAATGCATATAGCATCCCCGCTATAGCGTCTCTGTACCGGGTTGAGATTGAGCCGGAGGTCAGAGCCTGGTTGGAGGGCCTGTCTGACCGTGATTTCGGCCGGGTCGACTTCCTCGTCGGATTGTTAGCCGAACACGCGGAGTGTGAGGCCGGACACCGCCCGGCACACGGCATATATGAACGAGGGCGATGAGGATAGATGGACACCCACAACAGTTATGAGGACGTTGCCGCCCGTAGGCGCGAGGTCGGGGCGTACCGCGAAGGCTACGAGGAGGCCCGCCGAGCGTTCGAATTGGGCCGCGCGGTCCGGGAGCGTCGGTTGGCATTGGGCCTGTCCCAAGCCGCGGCTGCCGCGCGGGCCGGGATGACGCAGTCCGCCCTGTCCCGCCTGGAGGCCGGCGGCACGGTGCCGACCATCCCCGTGCTGGAGAGAGTATCGGCCGCGCTCGACGCGGAGCTCGTCATTGCTATCGCACCCAGAGCCACCTGACCCGGGAAGTCCGCGTGGACTCGTCGCGAGACTCCATGCGTACAGGCAGGTTCATGATATGGCGACAGAGGTCATCAGTGCGTCACAACTTCTCGATCGGCGCGATCTTGATCAGAAGCTTCTTCGCACCGGCCGTGTCGAATTGCACATGTGCGACCCGCTTCGTGCCTTCGCCTGTGACGGCACTCACATGTCCGACACCGAAGTCGGTGTGTCGAATGGTGTCGCCGGCAGCTAGTTCGAGGTCGCCGTTGTCGCGCACAGTTCCGGTGACGCGATTCGGCCACTCGGTTTTCGGCTTGTCGAGCGCTGGCCGGCCATAGCCACCCGCCGTGCCACCACCACCGAAACCGCCGTCCCGGCGTGCGTTGAGCGCGCGCGATTGGGTTCCGCCCCGGCCGTTCGCCGTGCCGGGCGACTGCCGCCACTCGATCAACTCGCCCGGAATCTCTTGCAGGTATCTGCTCGGCATCGCCACTGACGTCTCACCGAACTGCGCCCGCGACATCGCAAGCGACAAATACAGCCGCTTCTTGGCCCGGGTGATGCCGACATAGAACAGGCGGCGCTCTTCTGCGGGCCCGCCCGGCTCCGCGGCCGACATCTGATGCGGCAGCAGCCCTTCTTCGACGCCGGTGAGAAACACGGCGTCGTATTCCAAGCCTTTGGCGGTGTGCAGCGTCATCAAAGAGACTGTTCCGCTCGAGTCGTCGAGATCGTCCGCTGCCGCGACAAGCTGCACTTCCGTGAGGAAGTCGATGAGTCCGCCATCCGGATTGTTGCGCGCGAATTCGCGCGTTACCGCGACCAGCTCCTCTACGTTCTCGGCGCGTGCTTCGTCTTGCGGGTCGCGGCTCATCCGTAGCGAACCCAGATAGTTGCTGCCGTCGAGCAGGAAGATCAGCACGTCGGCGACGGACGCGGCGCCGCCGGGGGCATCCGGATCGATCTTCAGTGCTGCATCGTCGAGAAGCGTTGCAAGCTTGAGGATTGCACCGGTGACCTTGGGGCCGAGGCCCAGCGCGTCGGCGTCGCGCATGGCCTGCCGATAGCTGACGCCGTTGTCTTCCGCCCACGAGTTCAACTGCGTCTCGGTTGTCGGGCCGATGCCGCGTTTGGGCGTGTTCAGGATGCGCCGAAGTGCCAGTGCATCCTGCGGGTTGGCGACCGCGGTCAGGTAGGCGAGCGTGTCTTTGATCTCGGCACGCTCGTAGAACTTGGTGCCGCCCATGATGCGATATGGCAGCGCCGCGCGGATGAAGATCTCCTCGAGCGCACGTGTCTGCGCGTTGGTGCGATAGAAAACGGCGATCTCGTTGTACGGCGTGCCCGCGCGGTGCAGTGCGTCGATCTCATCGGCGACGAACTGTGCCTCGTCGTGCCCGCTGTACCCGGTGAAGCCGACGATTTTCTCACCGTCGCCGACCGCGGTCCACAGGTTCTTGTCTTTGCGGTCGAAATTGTGCGAGATCACCGCGTTCGCCGCTGAGAGGATGTTCTGGGTCGAGCGATAGTTCTGCTCCAGCAGCACCACCTTCGCGCCACGGAAGTCGCGCTCGAACTCGGAGATATTGCGGATGTCCGCGCCCCGGAAGGCGTAAATCGACTGATCCGAGTCACCGACCACGGTCAGTGACGCACCGGGAATCGCACCGGAACTGTCCCGCAACCCCTTGACGTACAGGCCTTGGCCCTCGAGTTCGTCGACAAGGTCAGGCACGACCGGCTGTGTGAGCTCGCGGATCAGTGAATATTGCGCATGGTTCGTGTCCTGATATTCGTCGACCAGAATGTGCCGGAATCGCCGTTGGTAGAGCGCCGCAACCTTCGGAAACGCTCGGAACAGAAACACGACCTGCCCGATCAGGTCGTCGAAGTCGAACGCGTTAGCCTGGTTCAGTTCGCGTGTGTATTGGCGGAAGATCTCGAGAAAGAGCCGCTCCTGCGGATCGTTGAGGTTTGCGTTGCGGGCGTAGGAATCGACATCCGCCAGTTCGTTCTTCAGTTTCGAAATTTTGGCGGATGCGTTCGCCGGCGTGAACCCATACGTGTCGGCGTCGAGACCCTTGATGATGCGCTTGAGCAGCGCCCGGCTGTCGCCGGAATCGTAGATCGTGAAGTTCTTGGTGAAGCCGAAATTCTCCGCTTCGCGGCGCAGGATGCGCACGCACGCTGAGTGGAATGTGGAGATCCACATACCGTCGGATGCCTGCCCCACGAGCGTCTGCACCCGCTCGCGCATCTCTGCAGCGGCCTTGTTCGTGAACGTGATCGCGAGGATCTGACTGGGCCAGGCCTCGCGACTGCCGAGCAGGCTCGCGATACGCCGCGTGAGCACACTGGTCTTGCCACTGCCTGCGCCCGCAACGATCAGGAGCGCGGGGCCGCGGTATTCGACGGCCTCACGCTGTTGCGGATTGAGTCCGTCGAGAAGTGCGTCCTGAAACCCATCTGGGCTGGGGCCCGGTCGTCCGGCGCCCGATGCCGCGCCATCGAGTTGCCCGCCATCCAAAATGATCGGTGTCGCGGCACCGCGTTGAGGCGTGCTTGCGCGGGCATCATCGGGATCAAGGAGAGTCGTCATGTCTGCATCAAGTTTAGGCGCCGCCCCCGACACCGGATGCCTTGCCAGCACTTCCATCAGGGCGCCCGGGTGCCACGATCTGCACATCATCGAAACGCCTGAAGTCGCGATCGGGTGATGCACGTGGTCAGCTCGAAAGGCGGCAATGACCACGTTGACCTCCAGCACGATCATGAGAGGTTGCCCGCTGCATCGAGAGCGTCGAACAGCGACTGATTCGACGACGGCTCGAGGCCCGGGCGCATGCCTGTGCCCCGCGCGAAGATCGGGCGTTCGAGAATTGTTCGCTGCTCCGCGTAACCCGCTGTATCGAGCCCCTCGGCGGCGTCAACCCAAACGACGGAGAAAGCTCACGACAGGCCAGGCTCCGCCAGCACACAACGGCGATTCTCGAGAAATCTCCGTCGTTTTGGTCGCCTTCATCGCGCCAATCATGCTTGCTCAGGCAGCGCGCGGCTACCCCGGGGAAGCCGCTTTAACGCAGCCCATAGACCGATCGTTTGTGGGGCGGTTGAGGTGTGGTATCTAGATTGTCAGTGCTCGGTGGCAAGCTATGGCGCATGACGACATCTGCGATGTTCGAAGGGTGTGTTTTTCTCGGCCTCAGCGTTGACGATTTCATCGCCCGGCCGGACGGCGACCTCTCGTGGCTGATCAGCCGAGGAGAGCCCGCCGGCGATGCCGGATTCACCCCGTTCATGGAAAGCGTCGACGCGCTTCTGATGGGTCGAAGCACCTACGAGGCGATTGCGAGCCAGAGTGAGTGGCCCTACTTAGGACGCCCGGTGCACGTGCTCAGCAGCACTCTTCCAGCCGATATCGATCGTCGAATCACCGTGCACGCCGGTTTCACCGCCGCAGTGCAGGCACTCACCGACGCGGGCTACCGGCGTGTCTATGTCGACGGGGGTCGCACGGTGCGCACCTTTCTTGAAGCAGGGCTGATCTCCGAAATGACCTTGTCTCGCGTGCCGGTTCTGATCGGAGATGGGGCCCCACTTTTCGGGCCGTTATCCACCGATATCAGCCTCGAACACGTCCGGACCAACGTGCTCGACGGCGGAATGGTGCAGACGACGTATCGCGTCCTGCCGCGCTCCGACACGACATAGGCGCACCGCGACCGAGACCGCGTGGTCACCGCAAGCAGAACGGCCTAAGGATCGGATCACACCGAGAATTCGCTTTGCATACCGTTGGTGAGATCTCGAGTCATCCACACACGATCACCGCGCTCGTTTTCCCTGGTTCGTTTGCCGCTGTCGAGGAAGCCATTCTTTTCGAGGACTCTAAATGAGGCGACGTTCCATTCCCGCACGGTGGCCCAGAGGCGCGTGCATCCCGTGTCTCGTGCGGCGGCGATTACGGCACCGGCAGCCTCGGTCGCATATCCGTGGAACCCTGGCTCTCCCTTTCGCTCGATGTTGAGCAGATACAAGCCGGTCCGGTCCGACTCTGCGAGCTGCGTCGTGATGATGACACGCATTTCTTCGACAGTCCGTCTGCCGTCTGAGCTGATGACGCGTCGTGACCGAGGGTCGCGCTCAGCCCAAAGCGACCGTTGCATCTCAGCGTCCGAGGGGCGCCGCGGCCGCAACCGAAGGCGTTCGGTCTCCAGTTCTTGATTCATCGGAGCGAACGAACCCATATCGACACAATACCGGCCCACTCCGGGGCCTTTTGTCTGCTCGAAAGGCGATCCATTCACGAAATCCGCGGCCCGGCAGGCATGCCCCGCACCCTATTCTGAACGGTGTGGACCACGACGAGCTCACCCTGGCCACCAGTGGCTCAACTGTTTTCGTAACGACCGCGAGCCGGACGGAAATCGTGCACCATCTGCATGCAGAGTTCATGAATGAGACGTATTCTGACTCTATGAACAAAGAAATCATTCAGATTCGCGACGTCCCAGCGGACGATGCAGAGGTCCTGCGTGCGCGCGCAGCGTCCCGGCGCATGTCATTGTCAAGCTACCTTCGCGAGCTGATCCACGACGACGCCGCGCGCCCTGCGATGGCTGACGTTCTCGCGCGGATCGGCGGTCGAACCAGCGTTGAGGCCAGTGGTGAGGACATCCGCTCGTTTATTGACGATGATCAACGTTCATGACGGTCGTCGACGCGTCGATCGTGGTGCGGCTGCTGCAGAACCGCCGCGGAGACGAGATGCTGCGCGACCGGTTCGGCCAGCAGCGACATGTGCACGCGCCGGCGCTGATCGATGGCGAGGTGAGTTCCGCAATCCGCGGTCTGCTGCTGACCTCGAAGCCCGCCATCAAAATAGATCCGAAGCGGGCCGACGAGATGCTCGATGATCTCGCTGACCTGCCGTTGGTGCGCTACCCGATGCAGCCCTACCAGCGCCGGGTACTGGCGCTGCGGAACAACTTCACCGCGTATGACGCGTTCTATGTGGCGCTGTCCGAGTCGTTGGGTATGCCGTTGCTCACCGATGACCGTAAGTACGCCACCGCGCCAGGCCACACCGCGATCGTCGAAACATGGCCGTAATCGTCTAGCTCGGCGAAAGCGATAGCTGGATTACAACAGCACAACAGGAGAAATCACGCATCCGACACCAAAACAGGCTAGATGGCCACCTGTCGACGACATTCGCCTGTTCTCGTGCGCGTTGCCGGTGCCCGCTAGTCCGGGAAGCCTCCCGCGCGCAGCAGGGCACCCGGCAGTTTCTTGTCGAGCTTGCCCTCGAGCCAGGCAGTCGCTGCGACGACCTCGCCGAGACTCAAGCCCGTCGAAATGCCCATCCGATCGAACAGGTACACGAGGTCCTCGGTCGCCACATTTCCGGTCGCGTTCGGCGCAAACGGGCATCCGCCCGTGCCGCCGATGCTCGCATCCAGCACGGAAACGCCCGCAGCGACCGCCGCGACCGCGTTAGCCACCCCTGTGTGCCGCGTGTCGTGCAGATGGATGCGTAACGGCAACGTAGCGCCGGCCAGGTCACGCGCCATGCGCATCCGCTCGGTCACATCGCTCGGCACCGCAACGCCGATGGTGTCGGCAAGTGCGAGTTCATCAGCGCCCGCATCGACAATTCGCTCAAGCACACTGAGCAGGCGGACGACGGGCACTTCGCCTTCGAACGGACACCCGAATGCGGCGCCGATCGTAATCGTCGCACCGACGCCGGCGGCCCGGGCGTCCGCGACGAGGCCCACCGCCTGGTCGACGGATTGCTGGGTCGTCATGCCCTGATTGCGCTGACAGAACGTGTCGGTAGCCACCACCACGATGTTGATCTCATCGACTCCTGCGGCGAGCGCGCGGTCCAAGCCGCGCCGGTTCATCACTAGGCCGGCGTAGCGCACGCCCTCCGGATGCGTCAACCCGGCCATGACCGCCTCTGCATCCGCCATCTGCGGCACCCGCTTCGGATGCGCGAAACTGACCGCTTCGATGCGGCGAGCCCCGGCCGCGACCGCGCGCTCAATCAGCTCGATCTTGTCGGCGGTGCTGACGACCACGTCCTCGTTCTGCAACCCGTCGCGCGGAGACACCTCACAAATCTCGACCGTGTTCGCCCGAACCTTGCTCATCTGCTCTGCTCCAGGTAGCGGATGATCGTCGGCTCGTCGAGAACCTCCGCATACTTGGCGCCAAGATCGAACAGGTTCGATTCATGGGTCGCATCCGTCCGGTCTCCGACCGCATCCCGAACCACTGCAGCGACGACGCCGTATTGCAGTGCGTCGACGGCGGTCGCCCGCACGCATCCGCTCGTGCTGACGCCGACGATCACGACGGTGTCGATGCCGTTGGCCTGCAGAGTCGAGACGAGTGTTGTGCCGAAGAACGCGCTCGCATACTGCTTCACTAGCACGAGTTCATCGGCACGCGGCGCGACCTGCGGCATGATCGCGTTCATGGCGTTGTCGCCGATCAGCATCGACAGCGCCGGGACCTTGCGGATGAACAGGCCGCCGTCGATGCCGCCCGGGCCGAAGATCGTACGCGTGTGCACCACGGGAATGGCAGCCTCACGCGCGGCCGCGACGACCCGGCCGGCCGCCTCCAGACTTGAGGTCGACGGCAGACACAATGGGCTGGTCGGGTCGTAGTAGGCGCGCATAAGGTCGATCGACAGCACGGCAGGTCGGCGGCCCAGCGCGAGCGCGCCTCCGAAACCGGTTGAAAATTCCGTCATCAGTCTCTCCTCACTTCGGCACAGGGGCCTTGATACACTCGCCCTTCGACTAGCTCAGGGACAGGCGCTCGCCACTCGACCAACGGAGCGATCTCGGCACGGGGGCCTCGATACGCTCGCTGGCGCTCGCTACTCGACCGACGGGAGTGTCGCGGGCTGGGCTCACAGCCGCACGGGCGGCCGCGGCGCCGGCAATCCGGTCTCCTCCAAGCATCTTTCAATGATGGTTGCCAGAGGCGGCCCCATGTTGAACGTCGGCAGCGGGTTCGGCCGGCCTGCACTCAATTCCGCCCTCAACGCTTCGGATGCCGCGTGATCAATCACGCCTGCGTCGTCACAGACCACCCCGTACGCACGCGCCCCGTCGGCGGTGACCAGGCCTCGCTTCACCTCGAGCGCCACCAAATCGACGTCGCGTGCGAGCGGATCACCCCAACCGCCGCCACCCCAGGTCACGAAGTGCAGAACGTCGCCGGGATAGACCTGCACGTCGATCACCTTGCTCGGGATGACGTCCTTCGTGCCGTCCACCCGGTCGATCCACTTGGTGCCGCGCGCACCCGGTTCGCCGCCGTTGACCCCCCACGGATAGGTCAGCCAGCGGTCGTCGTGGATGGCGATGGTGCCCGGCTCCAGGAATCGGTACGCCACGTCCACTCCATTGCCGCCGCGATGCAGTCCAGCACCGCCGGTATCCGCGATGGTCTCCCAACGTTCGATCCGCAACGGATAGTACGACTCAAGATACTCGCACGGGATGTTCACGAACGACGGCCACAGCGAGTGCCCGTCCGGTCCGTCGCCGACCGGGCGCCCCGGGATGCCGCCGAAGCCGATCGAGTACAGCTGGAACCACTCGCCCTTGCGTTCGCCCTCTCCGTAGTTGCCCGAGTACATGAAGTGCGGAGACGAGGAGAACCCTGCCGCGTTGAGCAGGTCGGGGTTGGTCTGCCCAAGCAACCCGCCGAACAGGTCGAACACGCGGCCGATCCCATGGTTGCGGGCGTTCAGCGCTGCCGGATACTTCGGTTTCCAGAATGAGTCCTCCGGAATGATCACGTCGACCAGTGGATAGAAGCCGTCGTTCCAGAGAATCTGCGGGTCAGCGACGGTGATCATGTAGATGCCGAAGAACATCCGCACGAGGTTCTCGTTGATGAAGTAGTTGATCGGGCCTTGCGCTTGCGGACTGCTCTCCCGGAAGTCCAGCGTCACCTTGTCGCCGGTGCGGGTCAGGCTCATCTTGAGTTTGTACGGGCCGAAACCTACGCCGTCATCGTCGATGTAGTCGGTGAACGACAGCGTCTCACCGTCTTTGAAGACCAGGGCGAGCAGCGTCTTCATCGCGCGATAATTGCGATCCATCAGCGCGTCGAGCGCCGACGTGTACGTTTCGGCACCGAACCGCGCGCACAATTCCTGCACCCGCCGGGATGCCGTGCGGCACGCCGCGATCAGACCGTTCAGGTCCGCCCGGTTCCAGTCGGGCTTCCGCACCTGGTTCAGGATGATCCGCAGCGCGTCCTCGGCGAGCACGCCCTTGTTGTAAATCTTGAACGGCGGGATCACCACGCCCTCTTCGAAAATGGTGCGGGCATCCGTCGGCATCGAGGCAGGAGTCTTGCCGCCGACATCCGTCATGTGGCCGAACATCGACGACCAGCCGACGATGCGGCCCTCGAAGAAGATCGGCATCACAATCAGCCAGTCGTTGGCGTGGCTGATCGCGGCGCCGCACGAGTACGGGTCTGAGGTCAGCAGCACGTCGCCTTCTTCGATCGTGCCGTGGAAGTTGTCGAGGAAGTCCGGGATCGACAGGCCGAACTGGCCGACGACCATCTTGCCCTCGGCGTCGCCGATCAGCGGGAATTCGTCGTGCTGTTCGCGGATGCCCGGCGACAGCGCCGTGCGGAACAAGACCTCGTCCATCTCGTACCGGGCGTGACGCAGCGCGTTCTCGACCAGGTCGATGGTGACGACGTCGACATCCACGGGTTGCAGCGGTTCTGTTGCGGTTTCAATCAGGCGTGCCATGGCGCTATGCCTCCTGGGTCGCGGTGTTCGATTGGGTGCTGGTGGGTCGAATGAGCAGGCTGCCGCTGGCGTGCACGGTTGCGGCGTGGTCGGGCAGCACGAGGGTTGTTGAGTCCATTTCGGTGACGATCGCCGGGCCGACGACGACATTGCCGGCGCGCAGCCGCTGCCGGTCGTAGACGTTCGCGGCGACGAACGCGTCATCGACCCAGATCTGCGTCGTCGAGCTGAGTGCGACGGCGGGGTCGCTGCCACCGTCATCCAATGACTGCGCCGCTACCTCGGGGCGCGGCCCGCTGGCCGTTGCCCGCACGGTGACCATCTCGTGTTCGGCATCGAGCAGGAACGAGAACAGACGTTCATGCTCGGCGTCGAACACCGCTCGCAACGCGGCCAAGCCGGCGCCGTTTCCGTCGAAAGTGTCGATATCGATCGTTACTGGGATCTCGAATCCCTGCCCGAGATACCTCAGGTCTGCCGAGTAGACGATCGTATGTTCGGATTCGGCGATGCCGTCCGCCGTGAGCGAGGCGCGCGCCAGGGCGGCCAGCTCGTCCAGGATTTCGTGAAGGCTGTCATCCGTCAGGTCGTTGAAGCTGACGACGAGGGTGCGCACCGACTCGTCGCGCAGGCTGGTCGTCGCATCGCCGTAGGCGCACAGCACGCCGGGCGAGGGCGGGATGATCACCGGCCAGGTTCCCATCAGGCGACCCAGCGCGTTCGCATGCAGTGGTCCGGCACCGCCGAACGCGACGAGCGCGAAGTCGCGCGGGTCGAATCCTTGCTGCACCGAGACGAGTCGCAGTGCGCCGAACATGTTCTCGTTGACGATGTCGACGATTCCGGCCGCGGCGGCCTCGACGGAGTCCAGCGTCGTGGCATCCACAATCGACTGCACCGCGGTGCGGGCTGCGTCGCGATCCAGGGTGATCTCACCGCCGGCGAGTTCTGTCGGAAGATAGCCGAGCACGACATCGGCATCCGTCACCGTCGGCTCGGTGCCGCCTGCAGCGTACGCCGCGGGCCCCGGGTCGGCGCCCGCGCTCTGCGGGCCCACCCGCAGCGCCTGAGTCAGCGGCGGAACGTGTGCGATCGAGCCGCCCCCTGCCCCGACCGTGCGCACGTCGACAGACGTTGCCCGCACGGTGAGGTCTCCGACGGATGTCTCGCGACCGATCCGCGGGGTCAGCCCCTGTACGAGAGCCACGTCGGTCGAGGTTCCGCCCATGTCCAGGGTGAGGAAATCGCCGAATCCGGCCTGCTCCGCGACCCAGGCTGCGCCGATGACGCCACCGGCCGGGCCGGACATCATCACGGACACGGGATCGTGAGCGGCGGCATCCGCTGAAACCAGGCCGCCATCGCTCTTGAGGATGTAGAGCTTGCCGGCCGCTCCCGATTCAGTGAGCTGGTTCTCGAGGTGCTCGACGTAGTTGGCCACCTGCGGTTGCACGTAGGCGTTGGCAACCGTGGTGATCGCTCGTTCGTACTCGCGCAATTCCGGCAGCACTGAGGATGAAAGCGACACGGCGATGCCGGGAAGTTCCTCCGCGGCGATCTCGCCGATGCGTTGCTCGTGTTCAGCGTTGGCGTACGAGTTGATCAGGCTGACGCTGAGTGCCTCGACGCCCTGAACCTTGAGCTTGCGCAACTGGGCGCGCACATCGTCCTCATCCAGAGCGGTGACGATCTCGCCCTTGCTGTCCATGCGGCCGATCACCTCGACGGTGTCTTCCAGGGCTGCGAGCGGTTCGGGCTTGGGCCAAATAATCCAACCGGCCAGCCCGCCGGGCACGAACGACCGCGCGATCTGCAGAACCTGCCGAAATCCGTGCGTCGTAACGAGGCCAACTCGCGCGCCCTTGCCCTCGAGCACGGCGTTCGTGGCCACGGTCGTGCCGTGCAGCACGTCGCCCACCTCGTGTAAGCCGATGTCGGCCAGGTTGCAGACCTGGTGGATGCCGCGCAACACTCCGACCGATTGGTCGGCCGGTGTAGACGACGTTTTCGCGCGGAACGTCTCGCCGCTTTCTTCGTTGACCAGCAGGATGTCCGTAAACGTTCCGCCGACGTCAACACCGAGTCGATAGCTCATGGGTTCTCCTTATATGACGCCGGCGGAGCGCAACGACGACAGGGTGTCGTCGTCGATGCCCAGCAGGCCTTGGTAGATTTCTGCGTTGTGCTCGCCGAGCGTCGGGCCCAAATGCCTGACGGCCCCCGGCGTTTCGGACAGTCGTGGAAAAACATTCTGGAGCGCGAAGTCGCCGAGCTCCGGGTGCACCAGCTTCACGATGGCTTCGCGTGCGGCGAACTGAGGGTCGGCGAACATGTCTTTGGCGCGGAAGATGCGCCCAGCCGGCACACCACCGACGTGCAGGCGTTCCAGCAGATCGTCAGCACCGAGCGTGGTGGTCCACTGCGCGATGATCTGATCGAGCTCCTCCATGTGGGCGCCGCGTGCGCCGTGCGTGGCATAGCGGTCATCGGTGATGAACTCCGGCCGACCCATCACCTCGGCAAGCCGCCGGAAGACGGTGTCTTGATTGGCTGCCACCAGCACCATCTCGCCGTCGGCGGTCGGGTACACGTTGCTCGGGGAGACATTCGGCAGCGTTGAGCCGGTGCGCTCCCTCTCGTAGCCTGCGATCTGCCACTCGGGCAGAAGCGATTCCATCAGCGCGAGAACCGCCTCGTAGATTGCCGAATCGACGACCTGGCCCTTTCCGGATCGCCCGCGTTGGTGCAGTGCGACCAGCGTCCCGAGTGTCGCAAACAGTGCGGCGAGCGAGTCACCAAGCGAAACGCCGACGCGCGCCGGCGGCCGATCCGGCTCTCCAGTGACGTAGCGGATGCCGCCCATCGCCTCGCCGATCGATCCGTAGCCGGCCTGTTTCGCGTACGGGCCGGTCTGCCCGTAGCCGGTCACCCGCGTGACGATCAGCCTCGGGTTGAGCTTCCACAGCTCCTCGGGGGCGAGGCCCCAGCGCTCGAGCGTGCCCGGCCGGAAGTTCTCGACGAGCACATCCGCCTCTACGATCAGCCGACGCACGAGATCTTGACCGGCCTCGGTGCGCATGTTCGCCGTGATCGATTTCTTGTTGCGTGCGACCACCGGCCACCACAGCGAGATGCCGTATGGCTTCTCCTGGCCCCACTGCCGCATCGGGTCGCCGACACCCGGATCTTCGACCTTGATCACCTCGGCGCCGAAATCGCCGAGAAGCTGACCGCAAAACGGCCCAGCCAGCAGGGAGCCGAGCTCGACGACCCGTAGATCGTCGAGCGGGTAGACCGGATCCGATTGCACCATTGCCATCTTTCGTATACAACATCAGCACTATTGCCGAGTATCTGTCAGTTGCTTAGCCACCAACCTAGGTAGAAGTTCACGACTCGTCAAGAGATCTGACCCAAATTGCATACAATTCTCTGAAATGAGCGGCGTGCTAGCTTTTATTGCGTCATGACCAGCACCCCAGAACGATCCAGCGCCGAACAGTCCAGCGCCAATCAGTCCAGCGCAGAACAGTCCAGCGACAGCCGCAGCGTCGATCTTGCGTACCGATCGATTCGCGAGCAGATCCTGTCCGGCGAACAGCAGGGCGGCGAATGGCTGCGCGAAAGCGATTTGGCGACATCCATCGGTGTCAGCAGAACGCCGGTCCGCGAAGCGTTGCGCCGCCTCGCGGCTGAGGGCCTGGTGAGGCACGAGCGCAATCGGGGCGTTCAGGTGCAGAGCTGGACACTGAAGGATCTGGCGGATGTCTACGCGATCCGCTCGCTCCTGGAACCCTGGGCCTGCGGTATGGCCGCGGCCGGCGGCATGGCGGACATCGACCTCCTGCAGCAGCTCGCGGATGACATGAGCGCAACAGCGGGGCGGCCGCACGCCGACCTGGACGCGCTCACGGAACTGAACAGCCGTTTCCACACAGCGATCCTCGAGGCCTCAGGCAACGATCGCATCCGCGGTCTGCTCGCCTCCCTGGTGCAACTGCCGCTGGTCTGGCGAACGTTCTCGCACTACACGCCCGAAGAACTGCGCAGGAGTCTCACGCATCACCACGAACTGGTTGATGCGATCCGCGCCCGCAACGCCACCTGGGCCGAGTCGGTCATGCGCGCCCACATCCAATCGGCATGGACCTCTGTGCGGCGCGAGGCCGGCGGCGAAGAGTATCCCTGAACCGCCGCAGCTGCTGGTCGAGGAGCCCGCGAGCGGCATGGACTACAGGGTGTCACGCACCGCAAGGGCCAAGTCGGGGTGATCGGTGAACACGCCGTCGACGCCGGTCTCCATCAGTAGTCGGTATTCGGTCTGCCAGTCGCCGTAGTCAGCTGCAACGCTGCCCCTGCGCAGGCTCGGCACGAGAAACCTGTTCTCCGGCCGCAGCGTCCAGCAATATGCCGTGAGGCCCGCCGCGTGCACCAGGTCAACCAACTCACTGACCGCGATCGGCTCGTCGTCGTCCACGTCCACGTCCGCACCCGCATCCTGCCTGACCGGATCGCTCAGGATCATCGACGTGTTCACGCTCACTCCTGCAACTCGACTCGCGGCCGGTGCGCTGGCCAACCCATATAGCCCGGCCTCGGTCATTTCGTCCGCGTAACCGCGGGCACTGGACCCGTGCGCTGCGATCTCGTCGAATGGCGAACCGGATGCCTCGATCAAGTACACCCGGTCCGCACGCACCCCGCGTTGGTGCAGTTTGCCGAGCACGGTGCGTTCGAACGACTCGATGACGAGCCGCTGCCGCTCCTCGGCCCAACCGGCCTGGGCCAATTCCGCAGCGAACAGCTCATCCAGGGGCAGCCCGACCGACTCGAAGTAGGTTGCGTGTTTGATCTCAGCGACGATGCCCGCGGGGCCGAGCGACACATCCGCGACCTCGTCGACCAGGGTGAACAGGTCGCGAAGCCGCATGATCGGATACTGCCCGTCGAAGCTTCTGCTGGCCTGCCGCAACTCGCCGAGTCGCTCCCGCGCGCGCAGCGTCGCCAACTCCGCCCAGGTGAAATCCTCCGTGAACCAGCCGGTGACGACCTTGCCGTCCACGGACTTCGTTGTGCGGCGGTCGTTGAATTCCGGATGCCGCGCAACATTCGTTGTGGCGGAAATCTCGTTCTCGTGGCGAAGCACCAGCACGCCGTCGCGAGTGGCGACGATGTCGGGCTCGACAGCATCCGCTCCGAGCGCGAACGCAAGACGATATGCGCTCGCCGTGTGCTCCGGGCGGTACCCGCACGCACCGCGATGTCCGATGATCAGCGGGGACGTGCGGGCGCGCATGGACCGATCCTAGTCTTGGCCACTCGGCGCGGACGCAATCCCGGCGACCAACAGCAAACGCTGAGCAAACTCCTACACATTCTCGGGTAACGTTGGGTCATGGCTCTCAAGAACCCTGCACTGTCCAACAATCCCGCGTTCCGCCCGGCGAACAGCGCCGTCGCCACGACTGAGGCGACCGGCCTGGCGACGGCCGACGGGCTGCAGCAGCTGTACGAAGCCCCATCAGCGACCGCAGCGGACACCGATCGCATGACCTACGGTGACACCATCGGCAAGACAGCACTCATGTTCATCGTGCTGTTGGCAACGGCAACGGTCGCCTGGTTCGTGCCGGTCCTGACCATCCCGGGCGCCATCATCGGGTTGGTGCTCGGCCTTGTCAACGCGTTCAAGAAGAAGCCGTCACCCCCGCTGATCCTGCTCTACGCCGCGGCGGAGGGCCTGTTCATCGGCGGCATCTCGAGCATCTTCGAGCAGCTCTGGGGCGGCGTGGTGATGCAGGCTGTCCTCGCGACGCTTGCTGTGGTCACGGTCACCCTCGTGCTGTTCGCGAGCGGCAAGATCCGCGCCTCGAAGAAAGCCACGAAGGTGTTCCTGATCGCGATGGTCGGCTACCTCGTCTTCAGCCTGATCAACGTTGGCCTGATGCTGTTCGGCGGCGTCTCCAGCGATATGGCATTCGGCCTGCGTTCACAGCTCGTCTTCGGCATTCCGCTCGGCATCATCATCGGCATCCTCGCCGTTCTGATGGCCGCATACTCGCTCGTGCTCGACTTCGACTTCATCAAGAATGCCGTGCACAACCGCGCGCCGCGCGTGATGGGCTGGTACGGCGGATTCGGCCTCATGGTCACGATCGTGTGGCTCTACGTCGAGTTCCTGCGGATGTTCGCGATCGCTCGCAACTAGCGCCCTCGCCGTCATTTGACGTAGAAGTACACCACGGCCGCGACGCCGATCAGCACGATGACGATGCGGTAGACGACGGCAGGGAGGCGCCGCCCGATCGTTGCGCCGAGCTGCCCTCCGAGGATCGCGCCGATCGCGATCATCAGCGCGGCGAGCCAGGCGATCTTGCCCGTGAACAGGAAAACGACCGCGGCGGCACCGTTCGCCATCGCGGCCAGCACGTTCTTGTACGCGTTCGCCTTGTTCAGGTCACCGGGCAGCAGGATCGACAACAGCGCAAGCAGGATCACGCCCTGAGCCGCACCGAAGTAGCCGCCGTAGACCCCGGTGAGTCCGGCACCGGTTCGCAACGCGACCCGCTGAATCGGCGTGGTGTGAGCATCCGCTCGTCGGCTTTCGGCCCAGCGCTTCAACCACGGCCCCGCGATCACAAGCACGCAGGCGATGATGATCAGCACCGGCACGATGGCATCGAACGCGGCCGCCGGCAAGACGAACAGCAGAAGCGCGCCGGCGAGCCCTCCGACGAACGAAAAGGTCGCCAGCGGCCAGACATGGCGCCACTGCCCTTTGAGCTCGCGGCGATACGCCCACGCGCCGCTGACGCCGCCCGGAAAGACCCCGATGTTGTTCGTGACATTCGCGATGATCGGCGGATAACCGAGAGCGAGCAGTGCGGGGAAGGTGATCAGCGATCCGGAACCGACGACCGTGTTGATCGTGCCGGCCGCAGTGCCCGCAACGAAGAGCACGACGACGTCGAGCCAATTCACGGCCAGCACGCGGCTCAGCCCTCTGCGTCGGCCCGCGCCTCCATGCCGGTTTTGATCGCGTCCATCACGGTCGAGTCAGCGAGTGTTGTGACGTCACCGACCGGGCGATCTTCGGCGACATCGCGAAGCAGACGCCGCATGATCTTGCCGCTTCGAGTCTTCGGCAGTTCGGCGACCACCATGATCTGGCGCGGCCGGGCGATCTTGCCGATCTGTGTGGCGACATGCTCGCGCAACTCCGCGACGACATTCTCACCGCCGTCACCGGCCTCGCTGCGCAAGATCACGAACGCCACGATAGCCTGCCCGGTCATCGGATCGGATGCGCCGACCACCGCGGCCTCGGCAACCTTCTCATTCGAGACAAGCGCCGATTCGATCTCCGTCGTCGACAGACGGTGACCGGATACGTTCATCACGTCGTCGACCCGCCCGAGCAGCCAGAAGTCGCCGTCCTCGTCACGTTTCGCGCCATCACCGGCGAAGTATTTGCCCGGGAACCGCGACCAATAGGTGTCGATGTAGCGCTGGTCGTCACCCCAGATCGTGCGCAACATGCTCGGCCACGGCTCGGTCGCCACGATGTAGCCGCCTTCGCCGTTCGGAACAGACTCGCCCTCTTCGTCGACGATGTCCATCACGACACCGGGAAGCGCTCGCATTGCAGCACCGGGTTTGCCCGCAGTCACACCGGGCAGCGGGCTCACGAGGATCATGCCGTTCTCGGTCTGCCACCAAGTGTCGACAACCGGCGTCTTGTCGTGCCCGACGAAATGCCGATACCAGATGTAGGCCTCCGGGTTGATCGGCTCCCCCACGGAACCGATCAGTTTCAGCGACGACAGGTCGTACTTCTCCGGAATCTGCGAACCCCACTTCATCAACGTGCGGATGGCGGTGGGCGCGCAGTAAAGCTGCGTCACCTTGTACTTGTCGATGATCTCCCACCACCGACCCTGGTGCGGCGAATCCGGTGTCCCTTCGTACAGCACGGAGGTCGTGCCGTTGGCAAGCGGCCCGTACACGATGTAGCTGTGCCCGGTGACCCAGCCGATGTCCGCCGCGGTCCAGTAGACATCCGTCTCGGGCTTCAAGTCGAAGACCGCCCACTGCGTATATGCCGTTCCGACCATGTAGCCGCCCGTGGTGTGCAGGATGCCCTTCGGCTTCCCTGTCGTGCCCGACGTGTACATGACGTAAAGCGGATGCTCAGCATCGAAGAACTCGGCCTCGTGCGTTTTCGAGGCGGCATCCACGACGTCGTGCCACCAGAGATCGCGACCATCGACCCACGCGACCTCGTCGCCGGTGCGCTTGACGACCAGCACCGTGTCGACGTCCGCGCCATCCGCGATCGCCTGATCGACTGCCGGCTTCAGCGGCGAGGATGTGCCCTTGCGGAAGGCGCCGTCGGCGGTGATCACGATACGCGCCTGGCAGTCCTCAATGCGGCTGCGCAGTGCTTCAGCGGAGAACCCGCCGAATACGACAGTGTGCGGCGCGCCCAACCGGGCACAGGCCAGCATTGCAACAACGGTTTCGGGGATCATCGGCATGTAGATCGCAACACGGTCGCCGGTTTTGACGCCGAGCGAAACGAGCGCATTCGCGGCCTGGCAGACCATGTCCAACAGCTCTTTGTACGTGATCACGCGTGAGTCGCCGCGGTCACCTTCGAAGTAGTAGGCGACGCGGTCGCCGAGGCCATTGGCGACATGCCGATCAAGGCAGTTGTATGCGGCGTTCAGCTTGCCGCCGACGAACCACTTGGCGAACGGCGGGTTCGACCAGTCGAGCGTCTGATCCCAGTGCTGCGCCCAGTCCAGCCTCTCGGCCTGCTTGTCCCAGAAGGCGAGACGATCCGCGCCAGCCTCGTCGTAGGCATCCGCCGTGACATTCGCCTGCGTGGCGAACGCCTCGCTCGGCGGGAACGTTCGATCCTCGCGCAGCAGATTGGAAATCGTCGGGCCGGTGATTGGACTGTCTGTCATCGTTGAGCTTCCTTGCTTCTGAACTTCTGTGCTTCCGTACTTCTGTGCTTCCGTACTTCTGGGCTTACGCGTCTCCACGTCGATGCTGTTGAGGCGCACCACGACCACGATCGCGAGTAGTCACAGCGACCCGCGATCCGATACCAGGATTGTCGTGATCATATCGCGGATCGCCAACCCGAGCCCAAGCGCGAGCCGCGAGAGCACTTCCGAACCGCGTCCTCACCGCGTCCCGGGTGGATCAAAGGAGAGGGGCATGACCCACGGCGAGTGCGCCGCGCTACTCCCACTCGATGGTACCCGGCGGCTTCGACGTGACGTCGAGCACGACCCGGTTGACATCCTTCACTTCGTTCGTGATCCGGTTGGAGATCTTGGCCAAGAGGTCGTACGGCAGCCGCGTCCAGTCCGCGGTCATCGCATCTTCGGACGAGACCGGCCGCAACACGATCGGATGCCCGTACGTGCGCCCGTCGCCCTGCACGCCAACCGAGTGCACATCTGCCAGCAACACAACAGGGCACTGCCAAATCTCGTTGTCGAGACCGGCGGCGGTGAGCTCGGTGCGCACGATCGCATCCGCTTCTCGCAGCAGGTCGAGGCGCTCGCGCGTCACCTCACCGACGATGCGGATGCCGAGGCCCGGCCCCGGAAACGGCTGCCTGCCGACGATCGCCTCGGGCAGGCCGAGCTCGCGGCCGATGGCGCGCACCTCGTCTTTGAACAGGGTGCGCAGTGGTTCGACGAGCTCGAACTGCAGGTCTTCGGGCAGGCCCCCGACGTTGTGGTGGCTCTTGATGTTGGCCGTGCCGGTGCCTCCGCCGGATTCGACGACATCCGGGTAGAGAGTGCCCTGCACCAGGAATCGGATCGGGTCGCCGCCCGCCGCCGCTTCCGCGATGAGATCGGCCTGCGCCTTCTCGAACGTGCGAATGAACTCACGCCCGATGATCTTGCGCTTCTCCTCCGGGTCGCTGACCCCGGCCAGCGCATCGAGGAACTGATCGACGGCATCCACCGTCACCAGGCGGATGCCCGTGGCCGCCACGTAGTCTTCCTCGACCTGGCGCCGCTCATCCTGGCGCAGCAGGCCGTGGTCGACGAACACGCAGGTCAGCTGGTCGCCGATCGCCTTGTGCACAATTGCCGCCGCCACGGCGGAATCGACCCCGCCGGAGAGCCCGCAAATGACCTTGCCGCCGCCGACCTTCGCGCGGATCGCGGCCACCTGCGTCTCAATGACGTTCTCACTGTTCCAGTCGGCCGGAATGCCTGCGGCACGGTGCAGGAAGTTTTCGAGCACGGCCTGCCCGAACGCGGAGTGCTTCACCTCGGGGTGCCATTGCACGCCGTAAAGTTTGCGCTCGTCGCTGGCGAACGCCGCAACGGGGGTCGAAGCAGTCGACGCCAGCACATCGAACCCGGCCGGTGCCTTGGCCACGGAGTCGCCATGGCTCATCCACGCGGTCTGCTGCGCCGGTTGGTCCGCGAGCAACACGCCGGCGTCGCTGACGGTGACGTCCGTCGACCCGTATTCGCGAGCGCCTGTCTGCGCGACCTCGCCGCCGAGGGCGGTTGCCATCACCTGGAAGCCGTAGCAGATGCCGAGTGTCGGAACCCCGAGATCGAAGATCGCCGAGTCGAACGCGGGCGCGCCTTCCTCGTACACGCTCGACGGCCCGCCCGACAGCACGATGCCGATCGGGTTCTTCGCCGCGACCTCTGCTGCCGTGATTGTGTGGGGCACGATCTCTGAATAGACGGATGCCTCTCGCACGCGTCGCGCGATCAACTGCGCGTACTGCGCACCGAAATCGACGACGAGAACCGGGCGAGCGGCTGTACCGGCGGCCGGATCGGTGACGGGTTCGCTAATGGGATGCCTCCACGTTGGTCGATCCGGTGCCGGTTCCCGAGCTTGACCCTGCACCGATTCCGGCAGCCAGGTCTTCGGCCTCGCGCTTCGCGAGGTATGCCCGCACCTGCTTGGTGATGTAGTGCTCGACGATGAAAGACATGAACGGAATGACACCACCGAGCGCGATCTGCACGAACTTCGTGAACGACAGCCGCATCAGGCTCCACAGCCGGAAGTCGGCGAACAAATACAGCACGTACAGCCAGCCGTGAGCGATCAGGATCGCTGTGGACAGGTCGACACCCGTCGTGCCGCCGTTGCCGTCAACTGCGTTCCACGGAACGAACGCGAGCACGGGGAGTCCGGGGGCGAATGCATACAGCGAGTAGCCGATCCCGTACTTCACGATCATCTCGGCGACGAGCAGCAGGAGCATGATTCCGGTGATGTACGCCGTCACGCGGTAGAGCTTCAGCGCGCCCGGGATCTTGGGCAGATCGACGGCACGCGGGCGGGCGCTGGAGGCGGAGGAAAGTTGGGCGATGGTGCGGGAGAACAGGGATCCGCCGTCCTCCGGATCGGGGGTACTGGGCATGAGATCAGTCTACGTTGCCGACGTGGATGGCCCCTGATCGCGGGCAAGCCGATCGCGGGCTGTGATCCTGGATCAGACGGAGATGATCTCGACTAAACCCTCGACTCCGAAAAGATCCGCCGCGTTGCGTGTGTACAAGCGCGCCGAGTGCGCGTGCGCGGTGGCAGCGATCAGGAGGTCCAGCACTCGAGATCGCGGCTGACGACCAATTCCGACAACGGCGGCTGCAAGTTGCCCATAGCTTGCGGCCACCGCATCATCGATGGGCAGCGCGTCGAATTTGCGTTGGAGGCCCGCCAGCCTGCGCAGACGCTCGGCGCGGACCCGGTCGTCGGCGGTGACCAGCACGCCGAAGTGCAACTCGGCGATCGTCGCGACGCTGATCGCGAGTTCACCTTCCAGCGGCCGCACATCGTGCGCAAGCAAGACGCTTGTGTCGAGGATTGCCTTCACGAATGGTTCTCCCACGGGTTGTCGATGGATTGATCGATCACATCGCGGTCACGTTCCCAATCAGGGTCAGACGGTCCAGTAAAAATGTCGGCAATGTCATCCCAGCGTTGCCAGCGCTTCGGCCCGGCAGGAACCATCCGAGCCGCTACTCGACCGGAGACGGTGATTTCGATCTCCTCACCGCGTTCGACTCGCCGCACAAGTTCAGACGCGTCCTGACGCAAAGCACGAAGCCCAACAGATCCCATGCGCCCATTGTAGCACCTGTGCTACTAGCCAGCGCATGAGCTCGTATGGTGCCTACGACGCGGCGCCCCTCACTGCCGCGATCACCAGGCCGATCGGGGCCGTCACGATGAGGATCACGACGATGATCCGGAAGCCATAGAGCATCGCCCTGCTGTCGGTGCGACCCCCACGCACACCCCACACGAACAGGATCAGCGCGATCACGAGTAGCGCCGCACCAATGAAGACGACAGGAGTCACGGCCAGCACGGTTCCAAGGACCACACCAACGTGCGCCAGATTGAACGTCACGGCTTCGATCGCGATCACACGCCCAGACGGCTGCTTGGTGGCAAGCCGCGCCTGCCCGATGCCGAGAACGAGCTGCGCCACACCGGCGACCAGCACAATGTATGCGACCGCCCACGACGCCGTGTAGCTGGGCGATAAAGCGGTCGCCGCAGAAAGTGCACCGCCAAGCACAATGCTGATTCCGCCGATGATGACAAATGGGGTCATGGAACGCTTCACACTCTCGAGACTATCCCGCGCGTCTGAACCCCGCAGCGCGCAGCCATCGCGGCGGTCACGAACGGGTCGGCCGATTGCGGCGACTACGTTGGAACCATGAACTGGTCCTCGTTCCTCGCCTCCGGAACGGGCCGCCCCGTTCGCCCTCTTCTCACCGAAGCGCTGGCCGCGCGCAGCGATCGCACCCCGGGCACGGCGATCGACCTCGGCGCCGGCGACGGAACGGAGTCGCGCTTCCTCGCCGTGAACGGCTGGACTGTTTACGCCTACGACGGTGCCATCGGCACAGAAGAGCGCGTGCCCGCCGGCCTGAACACAAGCCCAACTGATGCCTCGGCTCGCCTCCACACGACACGGCTCGACTTCGAAGCTATCACCACGCTTCCCAGCAGCGATCTGATGTACGCCGGCCGATCCCTGCCGTTCTGTGCCGAGGCCGCGTTTCCAGAGCTGTGGAACGTGATACTCGCATCGATCAAACCCGACGGATGGTTCGTGGGCGACTTCTTCGGCCCAAACGATTCCTGGGTCGGCCGGTCCACCATGAACTTTCAGGGCCGTTCGGATATCACGGAACTGCTGGCGGGCTTCACGATCGACAAACTGGCTGAGGCAGAAGGACCGGCGAGCACTCCGTTCGGTGACAAACACCTGCATATCCTGAGCGTGATCGCTCACCGCTAGCGGTTGATCACCTACCGACACCCCGCTGGTCGTGTAGAACGCGAGCTTTCGGTCCCTGAGCGAAGCCGAAGGGCGAGCGAATCGAGACCAAGGGTCATCCGTCGTGCAGAGCCAGGTCTCGATACACGGCGCTCGTTCCTCGCGGCGCTACTCGACCACCGGGGGTGCGGATGCGCCCGCCTCGGCAGCATCCACAGCCTCCGCAGCCACCGCATCCTCCTCCTCACGCTCCCACGCGTCGCGCACCACGCGATACCAGAGGAAGACGGCGAAACCTGCGAAAACGGCCCACTCGAGGGCGTAGAACACGTTCAACCAGTCCAACGTGGCTTGCTCGATCGGCGGCGGCGAATAGATCTTGACGAGACCGGCCGGCGGAGTACCGTGCTGCACGACGTAGCCGATGTACACATCCGAGCCGTCGACGCCGGTCCAGAGGTTGTACAGCGCGGCAGTGGACATCGCGCTCATGGTCTGAGGGTTCTCGCTCGCCGCTGGCGCGGTCGGAGCCTCTGGGGGCAGCAGTCGACCCGTGATCGTCTCCTGTGTTGCCGGTTCTGCAGTCAATTTCGCCACTGCACGGTCTGCGGCCGCTTTGTCAGGTGCCCAGCCACGGGCCACGGCAAGTTCGACGGGCCGACCCGCGGCATCCGTGTCGGCCAACGTGAACCGGGCGACGACCCAATAGCCGGTCGCGCCGTTGTTGAGCCGACCTTCAAGCAGTTGATAGTCGTGCGGTGCGAACGCACCGGTCGCTGTCACGAGCTGGCCGACCATGTCGGTGCGCACGTCGGTGTTCGGCTGCGCCGCTTTGGTCAACGGAATCACGGTTTCGGTCGGCCGCTGCACGACCGTGCCCGATTCGATTGCCCGCTGCAACTGCCACTGCCCGAGTGCGGCGAATCCGGCGGCGACAGCCAGCGCGAACACGAGCGCCAGGAGCCATTTCGGGCGCACCATCGTTCGAAGCAGCGTCGAGCGCTGGTGCAGGCTCTCCGGGTCGCGCACGGAGGTATTGTGGCTGGAAATCTCAGTTCTGCTTTCGGTTCACATCGGTGTCGCTCTGGCGCATGGCTTGCTCGACGACCCGGTCGATCGCCTGCCGCGTGTCGGCATCCGGTGCGCCCGAGGGTCCGGATGTCGCCGCCTCGACGAGCGCGATCTCCTCATCGAGCATGGGGTTGCGTTTCTCCCGCGGCGGGCCGCCCTGCTTCGCGCGGCGCCGTCCGACCAGTACAGCACCCATTCTCTCTGAATTCGCCGCAAACAGCGGCCCGAGCACCGCCATGATCAAGACGTACAGCCCGGCGAAGGGTGTCAGCCGGGAGTCCAGGCCGGCGGAAACCGACAGCGTGGCGAGGATCAGAGTGAACTCGCCTCGGTTGACAAGGATGGCGGCAGCATTCAGACCCTCTGGCAGGCGGTAGCCGTGCATTCGCGCGATGATCGCACCGGAGGCGATGTTGAGCACGAATGTCATCACGACGGCCAGCAGCACGATGCCGATTACCTGCGGGAAGTCTGAGACGTTTAAGGCGAGGCCGAAGTTGAGGAAGAAGAAGGCGGCGAAGACATCGCGCAGCGGCACAGCGACACGTTCGATTTTCGTGCGGTAGCGACTGGCGCCGAGAACGAGGCCGATTAAGAACGCGCCGATCGCATCCGTCACGCCGATGAGCTCGCCGATGCCGGCGAACAAGACAGCGAGCCCGAAGAAGAGGATGGTAAACAGCTCGTCGTCCTTCGTGCGCACCAGTCGGGACACGACCCGGCCACCCCAGCGCGCAATCGTGAACATGACGATCAGGAACAGGAATGCGATCGACAATTGCAGAATGATCGGCCAGATCTCGGTCTTGCCGCTGAGCACGACCGAGACGATCGCCAGATAGATCGCGATGAAGATGTCGCCGACCACGGTCACGCCGAGGATCATCGGCGTCTCTTTGTTGGCCAGACGCCGAAGCTCGATCAGCAGTTTTGTGATGATGGCACTGGATGAGGTGCCGGTCATGCCGGCGATCACGAGTGCCTCGCGGGTGCCCCAGCCGGTCATCATGCCGAACAGGAAGCCGACTCCCATGTTCAGCACGATGTACAAGCCGCCGGAGATCAGCAGCTTGCCGGCACTGCCGAAGAACTCATCCTGATCGAACTCGAGGCCGAGACTGAACAGCAGCAGAATCAGCCCGAAGACGGCGATCAGCTCGATGTAGTTCGAGTCGAAATTGAGCGGGAACCAGCCTTGATTCTTACTGGCCAACAGCCCCACCAGCATGTAGATCGGAATCGCCGGCAAGCTGACCAACCGCCCCAGCCTGCCGAGCACGTATGCGACGAGCAGCAGCAGGCCGAGAACAATGAGGTCATCACCGAGATGCATCACTACCCTCCGGGTGGCGCGTCGACGGCGATGGCCGCGGTCGCTTGTGGCAGCTCACCGGAGCGGAAGAACGTGAACGTGCGCGCGACTTTCTCCGGCGAACCTGCCACCACGAGCGTGTCGCCCGGGAACACTTTGAAGTCAGGGGACGGCGCCGGGTTGGCGGATTCACCGCGCACCACCGCGACGACCGTGAGCCCCGCGACACCGCGATCGGCCGGGCTGCCGAGCGACTGTCCGGCGATGTAGTCCTCATAGTCAACCGTGAACCAATCGATCGACAAGCCCGGGATCTGGTCGAGCGCCGTCAGTGACTCGGTGATCTGCGTGCCACCGAGCAGTTCAGCCAGCGTGTGTGCTTCGTCTTCACTCAGTCGTAGCGAGACTTTCGTCACGTCCGAACCGTCTTCGTCGTCGGAGAACGTGATCAGGTCGCTGTGACCGGAACGGTGGGCGATCACGCCCACTTTGCCGCCGTCATCCGTCACGAAGGTGTGCAGCACACCGACGCCGGGCAGCTTGACCCGCCGAACATCAACCATGGTTGGACTCCCGTGCGTGTCTCGTGAGGGCGTTCGTTAAGTGTAACGGAGGGCGACTCCCCAGCCGGTGGTCGAGTAGCGCGCGAGGAACGAGCACGCGTATCGAGACCTCGCAGTCCGGCGCGCGGAGGTCTCGATACGGTCGCTGAGCGACCTACTCGACCAGCGGGGGCTATGTCACCGAGAAGTCGGGGGCTTCCAGGCGCACGCGATCGGCGGATGCGTCATCCGGTTGGGTCTGCGACGCGCGCTCGGCCTCGAGGCGGCGCAGGTAGAACGCCACCTCGCGCTTCTGACGTTTCTCGTCCCAACCGAGTACCCCTGCCATGAGTGCGGCGGCAACCGGAGCCGCGGACGCGCCGCGATCCCATGCCTCGATTGAGATGCGCGTGCGTCGCGCGAGCACGTCGTCCAGATGCAGAGCACCCTCGTGCGAGGCCGCATACACGACTTCGACGCCGAGGTAGTCGTCGGCTCCGGGTAGCGGGTCGGCCAGTTCCGGATGCGCGTGGATCAGGGCAAGCAGCTCCTCAGCAAGCGTGCCGTATCTGTTCAGCAGGTGCTCGATCCGGGTAACGTGCAGGCCTGACTTTGCTGCGATTCTCGCCCGTTTATTCCACGCGGCTTGATAGCCTTCCGCTCCGACGAGGGCGATTTCCTGCGTCGTCGACGGCGGGATCTTGCCGTCGAGCGCATCCGCTGCCGCGTCGATCGCGTCTTTCGCCATGATGCGGTATGTCGTCCACTTGCCGCCGGCGATGACGACCAGGCCAGGCACGGAGTGTGCGACGATGTGCTCGCGCGACAGCTTCGAGGTCTGCTCGGATTCACCTGCCAGAAGCGGACGCAGGCCGGCGTAGACGCCCTCGACGTCTTCGCGAGTCAGCGGAACCGCTAGAACCGAGTTCACGTGCTCGAGCAGATAGTCGATGTCGGCGGCGGTCGCGGCCGGATGCGCCTTGTCCAGGGTCCAATCGGTGTCTGTCGTGCCGATCAGCCAGTGCCTGCCCCACGGGATGACGAACAGCACGCTCTTCTCGGTGCGCAGCAACAGCCCGATCTTCGACTGAAAGCGGTCGCGCGGCACGACGAGATGCACGCCCTTGGAGGCCCTCACCTTGAACTGCCCGCGCTCCCCCACCATGGACTGGGTGTCGTCGGTCCACACCCCAGTTGCGTTGACCACCTGCTTTGCACGAATCTCGAAGCGCTCGTCCGTCTGCAGGTCGCGAGCCTGCACACCGACGACGCGCTCGCCGACCTTGAGAAAGCCCTCGACACGCACCCGGTTTGCAACGTGCGCTCCGTACGCGGCAGCGGTGCGCGCCAGATTGGCGACGTAGCGGGCGTCGTCGACCTGCGCGTCGTAGTAGGTGATGCCACCGATCAGCGCGTCGTGAGCAAGGGACGGGATGGCACGCTCGACCTGCCGCTTGGACAGGTGCCGGTGGTGCGGCACACCCGGCGGGCGCAAACCTGTGTAGGAGAACGCATCGTAGAGAAGCATGCCCGCACCGACATATGCCCGCTCGACGAACCGTTTTCGCAGCGGATACAGAAAGCGCACCGGCTTCACCAGGTGCGGCGCGATCCGCTGCAGCAGCAGGCCGCGCTCGATCAGCGCCTCGCGCACCAGGCGAAAATCGAGCTGCTCCAGATAGCGGATGCCGCCGTGCACGAGCTTCGAGGACCGACTCGAGGTTCCGGATGCCCAATCCCGCTGCTCGAGCAGGCCGACCGAGAGACCGCGAGTGACAGCATCCACGGCGCAACCGGTGCCGACGATGCCGCCGCCGATGACGAGAATGTCGAGCTCGGTGTTCTTCAGCGAGGCGATCGAAGCCGCCCGTTCGGTCGGCCCGAGCTTCGATGAATGTGTTACGAGACCGCTGCGTGGCATGCGCTCCGCCTCCCTCGGGCTCCTGCCCGACCTGTCTGCCGACCGCTGTGCCCGATCGCTGTGCCCAGCCGTACCCGTGCGGACGGCTTTTGTTAGTGCTCCTGGTACGGCGAGACGATCACCTCGACGCGCTGGAATTCTTTCAGATCCGAGTAGCCAGTCGTGGCCATTGAGCGCCGCAAGGCACCGACCAGGTTGGACGTGCCATCCGCAACGGGTGACGGCCCGTAGAGCACGCCCTCCAGCGTTGCGACCTGTCCGACCGCAACGCGGTTGCCACGCGGCAGCTGCGGATGGTGCGCCTCGGGCCCCCAGTGCCAGCCGCCGCCCGGCGCATCCGTCGACCGGGCCAACGCGGTGCCGAGCATTACGGCATCCGCCCCGCAGGCGATCGCCTTGACGATGTCGCCGGAAGAGCCGAGCCCGCCATCGGCGATCACGTGCACGTAGCGGCCGCCCGACTCGTCCATGTAATCGCGGCGAGCGCCGGCGACATCGGCGACCGCGGTGGCCATCGGCGCATGGATACCGAGAGTCTTGCGGGTGGTCGTCGCGGCTCCCCCGCCGAAGCCGACGAGCACACCGGCAGCACCGGTGCGCATCAGGTGCAGCGCCGCCGTATAGGTCGCGGCACCGCCGACCACGACGGGCACATCCAGCTCGTAGATGAACTTCTTCAGGTTCAGCGGTTCGCGGTCTTTGGAGACGTGCTCGGCGGAGACCGTTGTGCCGCGGATGACGAACAGGTCGACACCGGCAGCTACCACGGTCTCGTAAAACTCTTGGGTGCGCTGCGGCGACAGTGCGCCGGCGACCGTGACACCGCCCTCGCGGATTTCGGCCAAGCGCTGGCTGATCAGTTCTGCCTTGATCGGCTCGGCATAGATCTGCTGCATCCGCGACGTCGCCCGCTCGGCAGGGAGCGATCGGATCTCGGCCAGCAACGGCTCCGGATCCTCATAGCGCGTCCAGACACCTTCCAGGTCGAGCACACCGAGACCGCCGAGCTTGCCGATCATGACCGCGGTCGTCGGCGAGACGACGGAGTCCATCGGTGCGGCGAGGAATGGGATATCGAACTGATATGCGTCGATCGACCAACTGACGGAAACGTCCTCGGGGTCGCGTGTTCGCCTGCTCGGCACGATCGCCACATCATCGAACGCATACACACGGCGCGCGCGCTTGGCCCTGCCGATCTCGATCTCCATGCTCACCGCTCCAGCCTAGCCGCCGCCTCAGTCATGGCTCGGCTCGGCATGCGTTGTGATCGTTCCCTGAGCGCAGCCGACGGGCCACCCTGCACGACGCTTCGGCTTCGCTCAGCGACCGGGGTCGTGGTCGTTCCCTGTGCGCGGAAGGGCCACCCCGCACCGCGCTTCGGCTGCGCTCAGCGACCGGGCTTCGCTCAGCGACCGGGCTTCGCTCAGCGACCGGGCTTCGCTCAGCGACCGAGGTGCGCTCAGCGACCGACAGGATCGAGCGCGCGCAGGCGGGGCGCGAGGTCCCGCTCGAAGAGCGTGAGAAAGCGCTCCTGGTCGGCCCCCGGCCCGTGGAAGACGAGATGGTTGAAGCCGGCGCGCACATATTGGGCGATCGCCTCGACGGTTTCTTCCGGGTCCGAGCCGACAATCCAACGCTTCGCGATGGTCTCGATGGGGAGGGCATCCGCCGCCTGCTCCATTTCGATCGGATCGGTGATGTCGTGCTTCTGCTCTTTGCTCAGCGACAGCGGCGACCAGAACCGGGTGTTCTCCAGCGCCGCGGTCGGATCCGTGTCGTAGGAGAGTTTGATCTCGATCATCCGGTCAATGGTTTCGCTGTCGCGACCGGCGGCCGCGGCTCCGGTCGCCACTGCCGGTATCAGCTGCTCGGTGTAGAGCTCCATGCCCTTGCCCGATGTGCAGATGAAGCCGTCGCCTGCTCGCCCCGCATATCGTGCGACCATCGGGCCGGCTGCTGCGATATAGACGGGGATGCCGCCCTCCGGCCGGTCGTAGATGCTCGCGTCGTGCGTCGAGTAATACTCGCCCTCGAAGTTGACCCGGTCGTCGGTCCACAGCGCTCGCATCAGTGCGATCGCTTCGCGAAGCCGAGCGAACCGCTCCTTGAATTCGGGCCAGCGCTGCTCGCCGGCACCGCGGAACCCGGTGGCGATCTCATTGAGTGCCTCGCCGGTGCCGACGCCCAGCATGATGCGCCCCGGGTACAGGCAGCCGAGTGTCGCGAACGCTTGCGCGATCACGGCCGGGTTGTAACGGAACGTCGGGGTCAGCACCGATGTGCCGATCTGCACTCTGGACGTGCGCTCGCCGACGGCTGCCATCCACGCGAGTGAGAACGGCGCGTGACCTCCGGCGTGCCGCCACGGCTGGAAATGGTCGCTGACCGCCACGCTCTCCATGCCGTGTCGTTCGGCCAACACCGCGATCTCAACGAGGGTGCGCGGGTCGAACTGTTCAGCCGAGGCCTTGTAGCCGAGCTTGAGTGGCAGCATTGCGTGTCTACTTTCTACGCTGATCGATTGCTCTCAACTGTGCCAGATGTTCGGGCATGCTTGAAGCATGGATGTCCACGCTGAGCCACTTGCAACCCTCCGCACGCGCACGAGCGAGAAGTGGGCCGAATATCCGGATGACGTGCTGCCTCTGTTCGTCGCTGAAATGGACTACCCGCTCGCCGAGCCGATCGCGGCGGCGCTGGCCGACGCCATCCGCCGCTCTGACACCGGCTATGCGGGGCCCGGGCGCAACCCGCTGCCCGCGGCTTTCACGGATTTCGCGCGTCGGCGCTGGGGCTGGTCGGTCGACCCGAAACACCTGTCGACCACCACCGATGTCAGTGTCGTGCTCGTCGAGTCGCTTCGGCTCTCCATCACCCCCGGCGACCCTGTCGTCATCACGCCGCCGATCTATCCGCCGTTCTTCGATCTGGTGCCCGAAGCCGGCGGCAGCGTCGTCGAGGTACCGCTGTTGGACGACGGGGCGACGTGGGCGCTCGACCTCGACGGCATCGAGGCCGCATTCGCCGCGGGCGCCCGAGCGATGCTGCTGTGCAACCCGCACAATCCGGTCGGGCTCGTGCATCCTGCAGACCAGCTAGCGCGCCTCGCAGAGATCGCGGCGCAGTACGACGCCACGATCATCAGCGACGAGATCCACGCCCCACTGTGCCATCTCTCCTCCACTGCCACCCCCACCGGTGCGGATGCCCCGTTCACGCCGTTCCTGTCCGTGTCGGATGCCGCCCGCGAGCACGGGGTCGCAGCGCATTCCGCAAGCAAAGCCTGGAACCTCGCTGGTCTCAAGTGCGCGCTGTTCGTGACGGCCAGCGACCGGATGCGCACCCGCTTGTCCGCGCTGCCCGACGAGGTTCACTTTCGCACCAGTCTGTTCGGGCGCATCGCGAATGCCGCCGCATTTGCAGAGGGTGAGGAGTGGCTCGACGGGGTGCTGCGCAGCATCCGCTCGAATCGTGCACTGCTGACGACGCTGCTCACCGAGCGGATGCCCGAGGTCGGCTACCGCGAACCGGCCGCCAGCTACCTGGCGTGGCTCGACCTGCGGGCCCTGGGTTGGGGCGACGACCCGCGCAGGCACATTCTGAAGCACGCGCGTGTCGCCCTGAACGCCGGGCACAACTTCGGTGCGCAAGGTGCCGGGTTCGTCCGGCTCAACTTCGCCTGCTCCCCCGAGGTGCTCACCGAGGCCATCGACCGCATGGCGCGGCTCGTGCACCCCTGAGTCACCTCGAATGACCCTTCGCGAGGCGACTCGGTGGAGAGCGACCGACCGGCTCAGCGAGTGAGCGAAGCGAGGATGACATCCGCGGTGCGTTCGAAGCGCTCGACGTCGTCGAACGCGCGCGCGACGAGCATCGCGCCCTCGATCGCGCCGATCATCGTGGACGCCGCGCTTGCAGTGCTTTCGGTCGTTTGAAGCGAGCCGTCCTCGGCGCCCTGATCCAGCACCGCTGTCAGCCACTTCTCATTGCGCTGAAAGAAGTCGAGCACCGCCGAGCGCATCGGCTCCGGCAGGGTGAGATAGTCGGCCGCGAGCATGCCGCACAGGCACATCCGGTGCTGCCGCAGAACTTCTGCGTAAAGCCTGGTGTAGCCGACAAGTTTCGCCGCCGCATCCGGAGCGCCACGATCGAGTTCGTCAAGCGCGGACTGAAATCGCCCGGTGTAGCGATCGACGACGGCCAACCCCAGGGACGCCTTGCTGGCGAAGTGGTAGTGCAGTGAAGCGGTCGTGATGCCGAGTTCCCCGGCGACATCGGCATAGCTGAACGCGTTGAAGCCGCGCTGCTGCACGAGGCGTTCGGTCACATCCAGGATGCGTGCCGCTGTGTCCGTCCCCACTGTTTGAGTGGCCATCCGACCAGCATACTCACGAATCTACTTGTATCTATCTACTAGTAGATAGATACTGTTGCGCAACGCTGCGAGCGACAAGGAGGTCAATAGAGATGAGCACTGTCGAACAGGAGAATTTCGGTTTCCCGACGCAGACCAGAACGTTTCCACACGGTAAGGCGGAAATTCTCGAGATGGAAAACGGCACCATCGGTCGCCTGACTCTGGAACCCGGGTGGCGCTGGTCGAACGATGTCAAGCCGATAGCCGGAACTGCAAGTTGTGAAGCTCCCCACTTCCAGTATCACGTGAGTGGTCAGCTTGCCATTCACATGGATGACGGCCGCGAGTTGCTTGCAGGCCCGGGCGACGTGACCAGCCTTCCCGAGGGCCACGATGCCTGGGTCGTGGGCGACGAACCCGTGGTCGTTGTCGACTGGTACGGGGCCACGGACTACGCGAAGCAGGCACACTGACCGCATTTGTTCGCGCGTGATGATGAATCTCTAACGTGCAGGCCAAGGGGGTGAATGATGAACAGAGTGATGGTTGACTGCCGCAAGACACCGAGTGACGCGAACTGCCAGGTCACAATTGCCGGAACACACGACGAGGTGTTAGAACTCGCCGTCTGGCACGATGTGACCGCACACGGTCACGTCGACGGACCCGAATTGCGAGCGGCGATCGAAAAGGACATGACCGCGGTCGAGCCCGCGATGATGTGATCCAGGGCCGATTGCCCGGTCGCTGAGCGAAGCCCCCGGTCGCTGAGCGAAGCCGAAGCGCCGCCCGCCACGGCCTACGAACACGCAGCACCAGGTGGCCCGTCGACTACGCTCAGGGGCCGAAGCTCGCCGGCTACTCGACCAACGGTACCGGTGGTCGAGTAACGCACGAGCGCCGGCGAGGACGTGTATCGAGACCCGACCGTGCGGGTCATGAGGGTCTCGATTTGCCTGCTCGCCGACTGCGCTCAGGAACCGACAACACTACACTCAGGGAACGACAGCACGATCGCGACAGACGACCCGTCAGCCGCGGTAGTTGGGCGCCTCGACGACCATCTGGATGTCGTGCGGATGCGATTCCTTCAGCCCCGCGGCGGTGATGCGCACGAATTTGCCGCGCTCCTTCAGCTGCGGAATCGTGCGAGCACCGACGTAGAACATCGACTGGCGCAGACCGCCGGCCAGCTGGTACGCGACGGCAGAGAGCGGGCCGCGGTACGGCACCTGACCCTCGATGCCCTCAGCGATCAGCTGTTCGTCGCTCGGCACATCCGCTTGAAAATATCGGTCGCGTGAGTACGAGGTCTTCTTGCCACGCGTCTGCAGTGCCCCGAGCGAACCCATGCCGCGATACTTCTTGAACTGCTTGCCGTTGATAAACACCAGGTCGCCGGGGCTCTCATCGCAACCGGCGAGCAACGAGCCGAGCATCACGGAATCGGCCCCGGCGACGAGCGCCTTCGCGATGTCTCCCGAATATTGCAGCCCGCCATCCGCTATTACCGGCACTCCGGTGTCACGCGCGGCCAGCGACGCCTCGTACACCGCGGTCACCTGAGGAACGCCGACGCCGGAGACGACGCGCGTCGTGCAGATCGAGCCGGGGCCCACGCCGACCTTGATCGCGTCAACGCCCGCCTCGATCAATGCTTGCGCACCCGAACGGGTCGCGATGTTTCCGCCGATGATGTCGACGTGCGCGGCTGCCGTCTCGGCCTTCAGTCGACGGATGATGTCGAGCACGCCCTCGCTGTCGCCGTTGGCGGTGTCGACAACCAGCACGTCAACGCCCGCGTCGACGAGGGTCATCGCACGATCCCACGCATCGCCGAAGAAGCCGATCGCAGCGCCGACCCGAAGCCGGCCCTCGTCGTCCTTGGTGGCGTGCGGGTACTGCTCGCTCTTGTCGAAGTCCTTGACCGTGATCAGGCCCTTGAGCTTGCCCGCGGAGTCAACGAGCGGCAGCTTCTCGATCTTGTGCTGCGCGAAGATCGCGACCGCAGCATCCGTGTCGATGCCGACCGGGGCCGTGATCAGCGGCGTGCGTGTCATGACGTCGCGAACGAGTGTCGACGCCTTCTCGAACTCGGAGACGAAGCGCATGTCACGGTTCGTGATGATGCCGACGAGGGTGCCCGCCGCATCGACGACAGGCAGGCCGCTCATCCGGAACTGGGCGCAGAGCGCGTCGACCTCGGCAACGGTCGCATCCGGCGTCGTCGTCACCGGGTTGGTGATCATGCCGGATTCACTGCGCTTGACCTTGTCGACATGCGCGGCCTGGTCTTCGATCGACAGATTGCGGTGCAGGATGCCGATGCCTCCCTGGCGCGCCATCGCGATCGCCATGCGCGCCTCGGTCACCGTGTCCATCGCGGAGGAGAGCAGCGGTGTCGCCATCGAGATGCGGCGGGTCAAGCGGGTCGAGGTGTCCGCTTCGCTCGGGATCACGTTCGTATGCCCGGGAAGGAGCATCACATCGTCGTAGGTCAGGCCGATGAAACCGAAGGGATCGCTCTGTTCCATGTCATCCTCTGCGCATCAAGAAGCTTCGCTGTGCTCGTCGATATTCGCAGTGCCATCCGCGATTTTCGGCAATACTCCATGTTAACGGCAGAACGCCGTGACTATTCCGGGAGCGGATCCGCTGTGGGCGTGCCTCCGGGCTCACAGCTTTCGGATGCCGCTGCCCGGCTCCTGCGTTGTCGCCGCGTCGCGACGACCATATCCACGCTCAGGATGACGAGTGCGAGCCAGACGAGGCCGAATCCGAACCAGCGCTCCGGCGGCATCGCCTCGTGCAGCAGAAACACGCCGACGAGAAACTGGATGAACGGAGCGAAGTACTGGATGAACCCGAGATAGATCAGCGGAAGCCGGCGCGCTGCAGCCGCGAACAGCAAGAGCGGCACTGCCGTGATCACACCGGCGGAAACGAGAAGCACCGTGTGCCAGGTGCTGATCGTGCCGAGTGTAATTCCAGTGGTCGCGCCGACGACGATCAGCTGAATCACGGCGACCGGCGCCAGCCAGGCGGTCTCCAGGGTGAGCCCGGAGACGGCATCCACGTCTTTGCCGACTTGTTTCTTGACCAGACCGTAGAGACCGAACGAGAATGCGAGCACCAGCGCGATCCACGGAAGAGATCCGTAACCCACGGTCAGCACACCGACCGCGATGATGCTCACGGCCACTGCGATCCACTGCGTGATCCGCAGTTTCTCGCGCAACACGATCACACCGAGAAATACGGTCACGATCGGGTTGATAAAATAGCCGAGCGCGGCCTCGACGACTCGCCCTGCTTCAACTCCGTAGACGTAGGTCTGCCAGTTGATGTAGATCAGGGCACCGGCAGCACCCATGATGAGAACGATCCGCGGGCGACGCAGGATCCCAACAAGCGGGTGCCAGGCCCGGGTGACGGCGATCAGGATCGCGCAGAACACGAGCGAGAACAGCACTCGCCAGGCGACGATCTCGAATGCCCCGGTCGGTTGCAGGGCGACGAAGTAGATCGGAAGCACACCCCACAGGCAGTATGCGACGATCGCGAAGATCAGCCCGCTGCGGCTACTCGGCTCACTCGAGCCCGTGCGCACGGCGCGGGTCGGGGATGCAGCTGGCGGCGAACTCACTGACCAATGCTATGGCCACCCGCCGACATCCGCTTACCTCGTCGCCGTGCGCCGTCGGTCTCGATACGCTCGCTAGCGCTCGCTACTCGACCACCGGTTCCGTCAGGTGGTCGAGTAGCGCACGAGCGCAGCGAGTACGCGTATCGAGACCCTCGCTCGCTAGCGCTCGCTACTCGACCACCGACAAAGAAAGGGCCCGGGCGGCTTTCGCCATCCGGGCCCTTCCACAAAACGAACGTGCTTAGTGCACGACCACAGCGAGAACGTCGCGGGCCGAGAGCACGAGGTACTCGTCGACGCCGAACTTGACCTCGGTTCCGCCGTACTTGGAGTACAGCACCTTGTCGCCAACGGCGACGTCGAGCGGAACACGGTTGCCGTTGTCGTCAATGCGACCGGGGCCGACCGCAATGACTTCGCCCTCCTGGGGCTTTTCCTTGGCGGTGTCCGGGATCACCAGGCCGGAAGCTGTGGTCTGCTCAGCCTCAACCTGCTTGATAACAATGCGATCCTCGAGCGGCTTGATGGAGACCGACACGTTTGACCTCTTTCTCGTACTGAAGACTGGAGTTAGCACACTCACACCGAGAGTGCTAAGACCGAGTTTAGAGCCTGTGCTGGCACTCTCGCAACGTGAGTGCCAAAGATCGCCCTCGAATCGACCAAATAGGCCGACCAGATAAGTTGGTCGAATGGAACGCTCGGAACTGCTCGAACTGATGAGTCCGGCGGGGCTTCGGCTTCTCGACTCGCTGCCTGAGTACACCTCGTCGACGGATGCGCTTGCCAGCGTTTCCGCGCTCCGCAAGGCGGGGCATCCGCCCGCGCTTGTCGCTGCGGTGCTCAGCCAAGCGAAGCTGCGCGGTAAGGCGAGGTCGAAGTTCGGCGAGTTCGCCTCGCGTATGCTGTTCACCGCCGCGGGCCTGGAGCAGGCCACGCGGTTACGAGTGGCCGCACTGCACGCTGGGCGGTTCCAGAGCGCCGGTGCCGGCCACATCGCCGACCTCGGTTGCGGCATCGGTGGGGACGCCCTGGCGATGGCTGCGCTCGGCCTCACCGTGACCGCGGTGGAAGCCGACGAGATCACTGCCGCGATCGCAGCATACAACCTTGCACCATTCGAGACGGCGAACGTCGTGAACGCCCGCGCGGAAGATGCGGCCGGCAGCGCTGCGGCACTGGCGGACGTCGACGGCGTCTATATCGATCCGGCTCGGCGCACAGCGGGCCACTCCAACACCAAGCGCTTGACCGACCCGAACGAGTACTCCCCGAGCCTCGACTTCGCCTTCGGCCTCGGCGAACGGATGCCCGCGGGCGTCAAGCTCGGGCCAGGCCTCGACCGCAATCTCATCCCCCACGACGCTGAGGCGCAATGGATCTCCGTCGACGGCCAACTCGTGGAGCTGGGAGTCTGGTTCGGAGCGGTGGCCAGGGAGGGCATCCGTCGGTCTGCACTGGTGTTGTCCGACGGCGAGCCTGCGGAACTCGCCGGGCCGGCAGACAGCGAGGATGAGCCGGTCGGCGACCTCGGCGAGTACCTCTACGAGCCCGACGGCTCAGTGATCCGCGCTCGCTTGATCGGCGACCTCGCGCGCCGCATGAACGCGCGGATGATCAGCGACGGCATCGCCTACTTGACGACCGACCAGCCGGTCGGCACCCCGTTTGCCGCTGGATTCCGGGTGCGCGAGCGGGTGCCGTTCCAGGAACGCGAGTTGAAGCGCGCACTGCGCGAGCGCGGCATCGGCACGCTCGAGATCAAAAAGCGCGGGGCGGATGTCGACCCCGCCGCCCTGCGGACCCGCCTGTCCCTTCGTGGTGACGCCTCCGCCACGCTCGTGCTCACCCGCATCGGCGGCAAACACGAGGCGTTGCTCGTGGACCGCCTCTAGCCCTTGCCGAAAGCCGGCCCCTGAGCTTGCCGAAGGCCGGTCGTCTGTCCCGCTGATCGAGGAGGCCGCCCGCGGCCGTCTGTCCCGCTGATCGAGGAGGCCGCTCGCGGCCGTCTGTCCCGCTGATCGAGGAGGCCGCCCGCGGCCGTCTCGAGATCCACCCCACCCCAACCAAACACCAACAAGCTCCGCTGATCGAGGAGGCCGCCCGCGGCCGTCTGTCCCGCTGATTGAGGAGGCCGCTCGCGGCCGTCTCGAAATCTCCGGCACCCAACACCGACGGGCCGCCCTCCCGTGGGAGAGCGGCCCGTCTGGCGTGCGCGTCGACTCAGTATGTGTATGAACCAAGGTTTCCGACGGCGACGAGCACGATGATCGTGAAGATGATCGCGATCACGAGCACGAGGATGCCGACGAATCCGAGGATGATGCCGGTCAGCCACATGCCCTTCGCCTGCGGTTCTTTGCTCTTGCCGAGGAAGCCGAGCACGATGGCCGCAATCGAGAACAGTCCTCCGAAGAAGAACCACGACGTGAACACGCCGAGAATACCGGTGATCAGCGCGATGATGCTGAGCACGGGTGCCTTCTGCGCCGGAGCCGTTGTATACGGCTGCGCGTAGGGGTTGACCGGCGGCGCACCGTACTGCGGTGCGGCCGGTTGGGCGGCGTACTGCGGTGCTGCCGGCTGAGCGGCGTACTGCGGTGCAGCGGGCGGAGGCACCGGGGCGCCCTGCGCGGGCGCGTCATACGCCGGTGCCGGCGGTGCAGCGGCCGGAGCAGCGGGTGGAGCGTTGTATACCGGGGCGGCGGGTGCTGCTGGTTCAGCGGGCGCGGGCGGCGCGTCGGAGACGGGTGCCGCCGGTGCCGGCGGTGCCGCGGGCGGCGCCTCTGGCGCGGGCGGCACCTGCGCGGGCGGGACCTGCTCGGCGGGAACCTGCGGTTCGCCGTCGGGGATGTTCGGATCGGTCATGAGACCAATCTCCTTTCGTGATGGTCGGTGTCGCCTGTCTGTCGGCGCCGTCTGCTGTTAGTGAATGATTTGTTGAATGACCTGTCTGTCCGCGCCAGCGGGAAGTATTGAGCCAAAGCCGTTCGTTGCCCCCCGGTTCCTGAACAAAAGCTGTATCGCAGCCCATAGTGGCATCCCCCTCAGGGGGTGTCAATGACCAGTACTCCCCGTGTCGCCGAATGTTCGAATTGGCCGCCCGGGTCAGCGCAAAACCTGGATGTCGGTGACCGGAAGCGTCGAATCTGCACCGAATTCCAGGGTCGACGGCCGGTGCCCGGCCATGATCAGCTGAGCTGCTAGCGCGGCGATCATCGCGCCGTTGTCTGTACACAACGAAAACGCCGGAATGCGCAGCGCAATGCCCGCCGCGGCGCAGCGTTCGGCGGCCAGTTGACGAATGCGCTCATTCGCAACCACCCCGCCGCCCAACAGGAGCCGAGGCACCCCACGGTCGGTGCAGGCCGCGACCGCTTTGGTCAGCAGGATGTCGGCGACGGCCTCGCGAAAGCTGGCGGCGACATCCGCGACCGGAACCGGCTCACCGGCATCCTGTAGCTTCTCCACCCAGCGTGCGACGGCGGTCTTCAACCCGGAGAACGAGAAGTCGTAACGGTGTCGCGACATGTCCTTGGGCTGACTGAGCCCGCGGGGAAAGCGAATCGCTTTCGGGTTTCCGGATGCCGCAACCCGGTCGATCTGCGGACCTCCCGGATACGCCAGCCCGAGCACGCGCGCGACCTTGTCGAAGGCCTCGCCTGCGGCATCGTCGATCGTCTCGCCGAGCAGCTCGACGTCGGAGGTCAGGTCGCGCACATGGAGCAGCGATGTGTGCCCGCCCGAAACGAGCAGGGCGATCGTGGGCAGTTCGAGGGCGCGGCCGGGGCCGCCTTCTGGGTCGAGAATGTCTGCGCCGACGTGTCCGACGAGGTGGTTGACGGCGTAGATCGGCTTGCCGAGCGAGACGGCGAGCGCTTTGGCCGCGCCGACACCGACCATGAGGGCACCGGCGAGGCCCGGGCCGCTGGTGACGGCGACCGCATCGATCTCAGTGAGTCGGATGCCGGCCTCCGCGACGGCCGCGCGGATCGCCGGCACGAGCTCCTCCAGGTGGGCGCGCGCCGCCACCTCGGGCACGACTCCGCCGTAGCGGGCGTGCTGCTCCATCGAGGATGCAATGGTGTTGGAAAGCAGGCGGGTGCCGCGCACGATTCCGATTCCGGTCTCGTCGCACGAGGTCTCGATACCGAGCACAAGGGGATCAACCCTATTCACAGTTGCTCCTCCGCCCCGTCGTCTGTGCCGACTTCGGTCCCTGAGCGCGGCCCGGTCCCCGCATGCAGCCCCGTCCCCGAGCGCGGCCCGGTCCCTGAGCGCGGCCCGGTCTCCGAGTGCGGTCCGGTCCCTGAGCGCAGTCGAAGGGCAGGGGCAGACAGTTTCATCACGAGTGCGTCGACACCGTCCGGCTGGTAGTAGCGCGGTCGCACGCCGATCTGTTCGAACCCGAACGAGCGATACAGCGTTTGGGCTCCGGGGTTGTCCGCACGAACCTCGAGAAACACCTCACGTGCACCCCGCTCGGCAGCCTCAGCGATCAGTGCGCCCACCAGTGCCCGACCGACACCGTGCCGCCGAGCGCGCGGCGCGACAGCGATGGTCTGGATCTCAGCCTCCACTGCGCCGCGCGGCGCGAGCAGTCCCGCGTAGCCGTCGACGGATGCGCGCACCGCGCCGGCAGCGGACGCCGCGGCATCCGTCGGCGAAGCTTCAGGCACCCCATCCGCGGGCGCAGCGTCACGCAGCGCCGCATCCGCCGGGCCATTCGCCGAGCGCACGGCGACGAGATAGTAGCCGTGTTCGTTTTCCAGCTCGGCGCGCATCGTCGAGCGGGACCAGGCATCCGTCACGAAGGTCGCCGTCTCGATCGCCATGATCGCGTCGAGGTCTGCGCTGGTGGCCCTGCGCAACTGCCAGTTGACGCTCACGCGGTCACGCGCTTCGGGCCGGCGGACGGCGTTATATCCGGCGACCGCAGGTACAGCGGTTCGTCGGCGGCGAAAGGTCGGCCGTGCTGATAGGTCAGTTCGGCGAGCATGCCGAGAGCGGCTGCGGAGACGGATGCCGCGTCGAGGCGCGGCAGGTCTGCGTGCGGGAGCGCATCCGGTTTGCAGAGTCCCGGGCCGTCGTTGCGAAGTGGGATGCCGACATCGTCGATCCCGCTGTACGCCGACCAGTAGACCTCACGGCGGCGGGCATCGGTGACGACCAGTAGCGGGCCGGTATGGCCGAGGCCGTAGCGTTCGAAGGCGACGGCGTCATGGCTGACGAGCGGAACAACGGGAATGCCCGCGCCGAGCGCGAACACGCGTGCGGCGGCGATGCCGACCCGAAGCCCGGTGAAAGGGCCCGGACCCACTCCGGCGGCGACAGCTGACAGGTCGGCGACTGCGACACCCGCCTCGACCAGGCATTCCTCGATCAGCGAGCCGATGACCTCGGCGTGCCGCATCGTGTCATCGACGGACCGATCCGCGAGAACACCACGATCGCGATCGACGACGGCGACGCTCGATCCGGCGGAGGTGTCGATCGCGAGCAGCATGCCTTCCAGTTTATGGGCGGGTGCGAGTGTGAGCGGCCGCGTCGCCGGACCAGGCCGTGGGCAGCGCGGCCCGCGCACAATTCAGGCTGGACGGCACGACTCCCCGGTGTCCACCGCTCCGACCCCCGGTCTGACCTGAATGCTGCGCAGCGGCGGCGCGAGCGTCAGCGTCCGATCGGGCCGGCGTAGCGCGACGCACGCTTGAGGCCTAGCGTTGAGCACAGAGAGTTCAAGGGGAAGCACGGTTATGAATACTGGTCGATTTTTTGTTCGTGTTGTCGTCGGAGGCCTGTTCTTCGGGCACGGAATGCAGAAACTCGCCGGATGGTTCGGCGGATCCGGGCTCGAGGGCACCGACAAGATGATGCATGCTCTCGAGATGGAACCGGCGCGGCGGAATGCGATCGCGTCTGGTCTGACCGAGGCGGCCGGTGGTGCCGCACTGGTCGCCGGATTGGCTACACCGGTCGCGGCCGCCGGGCTGATGGGTGCGATGATCACCGCGATCCGCAAGGTGCACTACAAGAACGGCGTCTGGAACTCGAATCGCGGCTGGGAGTACAACGCCGTGCTGCTCGCGAGCCTGTTCGCTCTGGTGGAGTCCGGGCCGGGCAAATTCTCACTGGATGCCGCGCGCGGGCGCGTGCGGTCGGGCACCGGATACGCGGTGGCCGCGCTGGCGGCCGGCGCGGCAGCATCCGTCGCTATCGTCGAAGTCGGGCGACGCAACGCGCAGGCGGCGCGTCTACTCGAAGCGCACGACGCACCGCAGGAGGACGCGCCCGCGACGCGCCCATCCGCCTGATCCGCGCCCATCCGCCTGATTCATAGTGCGCGAAATGTCGGATTGCCCGGTCAATCCGACATTTCGCGCACTATGAATGCTGGGAGCCGCGCAGATCCGAGCATGCTGCGATCAGGATTCACCGGCACCGCCACAACTCAGCGAACGATGCTCCACCAGCGCGACCCATGGCCGGCCAGCGTGATCGTGCGGGCCTCCGGTGCGTCTAACGCTGCGTCGAGCCCGTCAGTGACCGCGTCGAGCGCGTCGGTGCCCGCGTCAATGCCTACGTCGAACCCGTCGGCGACCGCGTCGGTGCCCGTGTCGAGTCCGTCTGCGACAGCATCCGCGTGCTCATCAGCACCGATCGGACGGTCGATCGCAACGTCGAGCCAGGACTCGGCAACGCCGTCAAGCATGCCATCGCCCCACTCGACGACCACGACGGAGCGTGCGAAGTCGATGTCGAGGTCGTCCAGCTCGAGTGCGCTGCCCAGCCGATACGCATCCACATGCACCAGTGGGGCACCCCCGACGAGACTCGGATGCGTGCGCGCCAGCACGAACGTCGGGCTCGTCACCGGCCCGCGCACGCCGAGCGCGTCACCGATTCCGCGCGTCAGGGTCGTCTTGCCCGCCCCGAGCGGGCCGTTCAGCACGACCAGATCCCCAGGGCGCAACAACGCGCCGAGTTCGCGGCCAAAGGCTTCCATCTCGTCGGGTGTCGCAATAATGCGAGTGCGCGCAAACGGCCCAGGCGGTGTCCGCTGCTCCGCTGGTGTCTGCTGTTCCGCTGGCGTCCGCTGCTGCACTGGCGTCTGCTGCTCCGCCGGCGTCCGCTGTTCCGCTGGCGTCTGCTGCTCCGCTGGCGTCCGCTGCCCGAGCGGCCCAGGCTGCGCACGCCGCGCCGAGCGCCCAGACCGCTGCGGCCGCTCGGCCCGCTCCGATTGTTCCGCCCGCATGGCTCAGCCGCCCACGTAGGTCCGCGTCACGCGCCCGCCGATGCGGGCGATGATCTCGTAGTTGATGGTGTCCGCGGCGGCGGCCCACTGCTCCGCAGACGGCATTCCCTGGGCAGGATCACCGAACAACACCGCCTCGTCTCCGACAGCCACCGGATGTTCGCCCACGTCGACGACGAACTGGTCCATCGCGACCCGCCCGCTCACCCGGAAGATCCGCCCGCCGATCTGCACCGGACCGCCGTTGGAGGCGCCGCGCGGAATGCCGTCCGCATACCCGAGCGGGATGAGGGCGAGCGTCGTGTCGGCATCCGTTCGATAGGTGTAGCCATACGACACGCCCGTGTCGGCGGGCACGCTGCGCACGCCCGCGACGCGCGAGCGCAGCGTCATCGCGGGTGTCAGCCCGAGGTCGGCAGAGGAGCGTCCTTCCAGCGGCGACAGCCCGTACATGCCGATTCCGATGCGCACCGCGTTGTACCGAGCCGTCGGCACCGTGAGCGCGGCGGTCGTCGCGGCGATGTGCGTCAGCGACGGCGCCAATCCGGCCTGCGCTGCCAGCTCCAGCCCGCGGTCGAATCTGCCAACAGCAGCCTCGTCATCGGCCACCGAGGCGTTCGACACATGGCTGAAGATGCCGTCGACGCGCACAGGGGCGGTGTGTTCCAGCTCGCGAGCCGCCTCGAACACGTGCTCCCACTGCGGTTCCGGAATGCCATTTCGGCTGAGTCCGGTGTCCAACTTGAGCTGAACGGATGCCGCCGGCCCACCCGCGCGGCCCGCAGCATCCGCCACCGCCCGCAGTTGAGCCGAAGAGGAGATGCCGACGCTGACGCGCGCGGCGAGCGCCACCGCGAAGTCGTCGATCGGGTCATGCAGCCATGCGAGAATCGGCGCGTCAATGCCTGCGTTACGCAATTCCAGCGCCTCGCCGACATCCGCCACGCCGAGCCAGTCCGCACCGCCGGCCAGCGCCGCGCGCGCGGATTGAACGGCCCCGTGGCCATACGCATCCGCTTTGACGACGGCGATGAAATGCTCTGTGCGGGTGACGCTGCGCAGGTGTTGCACGTTGCGGGTGATCGCGCTGAGATCAATGGATGCTTCGCGCCAGGCCCGCTCAGCCATGACCGTCCTCTGCGCTGCGTGCGCTCAGCCCGGCAACACGGACATCAGTGCCGCCCTCTGCAATGACGAACGCGCAGGCGACACCGGCGTCGTGCGTCATCGTGAGGTGCACGCTGGCGATGCCGCGAGCCGCGATGAGGGCAGCGGCGGAGCCGTGGAGGGTGAACCCGGGGTCGCCCTCACCGTTGGCGGTCACTTCGATGTCGTGCCAGTGCACTCCGTCAGAAGAGCCGAGCGCTTTGATCAGCGCCTCTTTCGCGGCGAACCGAGCGGCCAACGAGTGTGTCGGCAGCTCGCGTTCGCTCTCAGCGAACAGGCGCTCGACGAGGCGTGGCGTGCGCGACACGGCGCGGTCGAAGCGCGCCAGGTCGACAATGTCCACACCGATGCCGAGAATCATCTGCGGTTACTCGACGGTGACGGATTTTGCGAGATTGCGCGGTTGATCGACGTCCAAACCTTTCGCCGCCGAGAGCTCCATCGCGAAGATCTGTAACGGCACGACGGCCAGCAGCGGTTCGAACAGGGGCGCCGCAAGAGGAATGCGCAGCACCTCGTCTGCGAACGGCAGGACCGCCACATCACCCTCTTCGGCGACCGCGATCACCCGGGCACCGCGCGCGCGGATCTCCTGGATGTTCGAGACCACCTTCTTGTGCAACTCGGCTGAACCGCGCGGACTCGGCACGACGACGAACACCGGCTGACCGGGCTCGATCAGCGCGATCGGCCCGTGCTTGAGTTCACCGGCAGCGAAGCCCTCCGCGTGGATGTACGCGAGCTCCTTCAGCTTGAGCGCACCCTCGAGGGCGATCGGGTAGCCGACCTGGCGGCCGAGAAACAGCACCGCGCGGGTGTCCGCCATCCACTTTGCGAGCTGCTCGATCCGTTCCGCCGATTCCAGAACGGTTGCGATCTTCGCCGGCACCGCTGTCAGTTCACGCACCTGGGCCGCCTGGTCCGCGGCCGACATCGTCCCCTTGACCCGCGCGAGATGCAGGCCGAACAGATACAGCGCGGTGATCTGTGCGACGAACGCCTTCGTGGAGGCAACGGCGACCTCGGGGCCGGCGTGCGTGTAGATGACGCCATCCGATTCACGTGGGATCGTCGCACCCTGCGTGTTGCAGATCGACACGGTGTGCGCACCCGCCTCGCGAGCGTATTTCACAGCCATCAGCGTGTCCATGGTCTCACCGGACTGGCTGATGGAGACAACGAGGGTCCCCGGTGTGATCACCGGGTCGCGGTAACGGAACTCGTGGCTGAGGTCGACGTCGACCGGCACACGTGCCCACTTTTCGATCGCGTAGCGGCCGACCATGCCGGCGTACGCGGCCGTGCCGCAGGCGATGATCACGATACGGTCGATGCGCGCAAGCACGTCGTCGTCGAGGCCGCTCAACTCAGGGATGACGACCGCGTCGTCCTGCACCCGGCCGCGCACGGTATTGGCCACGGCATCCGGTTCCTCGCTGATTTCTTTGGCCATGAAGCTGGACCAGCCGCCCTTTTCCGAAGCGGATGCGTCCCACGCGATCTCGAACTCGTCGACCTCGACCGCGTGACCGTCGAAATCGGTGACGATGACGGCATCCGGGGTGATCGTGACGATCTGGTCTTGCCCGATCGCCACCGCGCGGCGGGTGTGCTCGACGAACGCGGCGACATCCGAGCCGAGGAAGTTCTCGCCGTCACCGAGGCCGATCACGAGCGGCGAGTTGCGGCGAGCACCGACGACGACGCCGGGCTCGTCCTGATGAACGGCGAGCAGGGTGAACGCGCCGTCGAGGCGGCCGACGATGCGACGGAACGCCTCGCGAAGGTCGCCCGTATCGCGGTATTCGCGGCCGAGAAGAGCGGCGGCGACCTCGGTGTCCGTCTCGCTTTCGAAGACGAACCCGTCTGCGGTCAGTTCATCCTTCAGCGCGGCGAAGTTCTCGATGATGCCGTTGTGGATCAACGCCAGCTTGCCGTCGTCGCCGAGGTGCGGATGCGCGTTGCGGTCGGTCGGCCCGCCGTGCGTCGCCCAGCGTGTGTGGCCGATTCCGGTCGATCCGTTGGCGAGCGGATGCGCCGCGAGATCATCGACAAGCACCTGCAGCTTTCCGGCGCGCTTGCGGGTGCCGAGCCGTCCGTCGCTGCCGATCACCGCGATCCCGGCCGAGTCGTATCCCCGGTATTCCAGACGCTTCAGCCCACCGAGCAGCACGTCGACGCTCTTATCGGTACCGACGTACCCCACGATTCCACACATGCGCCTGATTTTAGCGGGGTGCGCTGGATGCTCCCGACACCGCACCCGCCACGCCGCGCCCGACCCGCGGCATCCGTTCGCCGTTACAAAACGACGGAGAATCTCGCGGACACGCGGAAACCGGCCGGCATGCCAGGGTGTGTCGACGAGTATCTCCGTCGTTTTGGAACCGGGCGGGAGGAGGCAGGCACGGAAACTGCGTCGTCAGCGTGCACTAAGCTGAGCCGTTATGACGGGGACCGGGTCACGTGCCGACACCGCGGCGACGTCTCCGTTCGTCGAACTCGATCGCGCCGACTGGGCGGAGCTCGCCGCCTCGACGCGTCTGCCGTTGAAAGAGACGGAAATCGTTCAACTGCGCGGCCTGGGCGATCCGCTCGACATGCGCGAGGTCGCCGAGGTCTATCTACCGCTCAGCCGGCTGCTGAGCCTGTACGCGGCCGGCGCGAAACAGTTGCATCGGGTCACCAGCGACTTTCTCGGAGAGCGGGCGGCTCGCACCCCGTTCGTGATCGGTGTGGCCGGATCGGTCGCGGTCGGCAAGTCCACAATCGCTCGTCTGCTGCGTGAGCTGCTGTCGCGCTGGGAAGACACACCGCGTGTGGAACTCGTCACGACGGACGGGTTTTTGTTTCCGAACGCGGAACTCGCCAGGCGCGGCCTGATGGACCGCAAAGGGTTTCCGGAGTCGTACGACAGGCGGTCGCTGCTGCGGTTCGTGACCGAGGTCAAGAGCGGCGCATCCGAAGTGCGTGCCCCGTTCTATTCGCACCTGAGCTACGACATCGTTCCTGGCGCACAGATCGTGGTGCGGCGGCCCGACGTGCTCATCGTCGAGGGGCTCAACGTGCTGCAGCCGGCAGTCGGCGGCCACAACCGACTCGCGGTCAGCGACCTGTTCGACTTCAGTGTGTATGTGGATGCGCGCACCCGCGACATCGCATCGTGGTACGAGGAGCGTTTCCTCAAACTGCAGCGCGGCGCGTTCGCGAATCCGAAGTCATACTTCCACCGGTTTGCCAGCCTGACCGAAGACGAGGCCCGTGCCCGTGCCAGCCAGATCTGGTCCGACATCAACGAGCCCAACCTGCTCGAGAACATCCGGCCGACGCGCTCTCGCGCCAAGCTCGTGTTGCGCAAAAGTGGCAATCACACCGTCAGTTCGGTGCTGCTGCGCAAGTTGTAACCGGTGGTCGAGTGGGAGCGTGCGAGCGTACCGAGACCCTCATGGGACCGGGGTCTCGGGGGTCTCGGGGTCTTGGGGTCTCGATACACTCGCTGGCGCTCGCTACTCGACCAACGGGGGGGCTGGGGTCTCGAGGTCTCGATACGGTCGCAGAGCGACCTCTCGACCAACGGGGATCAGATTGTCAGGCGCTCCCGCACGACATCGGCAAGCGCGTGCGCAAACCGGTCGGCGGTGGCCTGGTCTGCAGCCTCGACCATGACGCGCACCATCGGCTCTGTGCCGGAGGGGCGAAGCAGAACCCGCCCGGTGTCTCCCAGCGCCGCCTCGGTGTCTGCGATCGCTGCAGCAATCACTGCGTCGCCGCTCAGGCCTTCGCGGTCGACGCCTCGCACGTTCACAAGGATCTGCGGGAACACCGTCATCGCACCGGCCAGTTGCTCGAGCGATTTGCCGGTGCGGGCCATCTGGCTCACCAGGTGCAACCCGGTCAGGATGCCGTCGCCCGTCGTCGCAAAGTCACTCATGATCACGTGCCCGGATTGCTCGCCGCCGAGTGAGAACTTGCTCTCGTTCATCCGCTCGAGCACATACCGGTCGCCGACCTTCGTCTGCACCACCGTGATGTCGTTCTCGCGCATGGCGATGCGCAGCCCGAGGTTGCTCATCACCGTGGTGACCAGCGTGCGCTCGCGCAGAACGCCGCGCTCGGCCATTCCAAGCGCCAAGATGGCCATGATCTGGTCGCCGTCGACGATGTTTCCGGATGCGTCCACCGCCAGGCAGCGATCCGCGTCGCCGTCGTGCGCGATGCCGACGTCCGCGCGGTATGCGACGACCGCATCCGCGAGCTGGCTGAGGTGGGTCGAGCCGACGCCGTCGTTGATGTTGATGCCGTCCGGATCGTCACCGATGACGGTGACGCGAGCGCCGGCATCCGTGAATACCTCGGGAGACACCCCGGCCGCCGCGCCGTTCGCGCAGTCGAGCACGACGTGGATGCCGTCCAGCCGATGCGGGAGGCTCGCCAGCAGGTGCACGACGTAGCGGTCCTCCGCGTCGGCGAACCGACGGATGCGGCCGACGTCGCCGCCGGTCGGCGCCAGCTTCGGCTTGCCCAGAGCAGCTTCGATGCGATCCTCGACGATGTCGGGCAGCTTGGTGCCGCCGCGGGCGAAGATCTTGATGCCGTTGTCCGGCGCAGGATTGTGCGACGCCGAGATCATCACGCCGAAGTCAGCGTCGATGTCCCCAATCAGGAACGCCGTCGCCGGAGTCGGGATGACACCGGCGTCGAGCACGTCGACGCCGGAACTCGCAAGGCCTGCTGCGACAGCCGAGATGAGGAATTCACCGGAGACGCGCGGATCGCGCGCGACGACCGCAACCGGGCGACGGCCAGCCGCACGACGGGCGTCTGCGCTGCGGCCTTGCGTCAAGACAACAGCGGTTGCCTGTGCGAGGCCGAGCGCGAGGTCGGCTGTGAGATCGCCGTTCGCTAGTCCGCGAACGCCATCCGTACCAAAAAGACGTGGCATAGGGTGCCGAACCGAGGCGCTGGTCAGCGCTTCGAGAACTGCGGAGCCTTGCGGGCCTTCTTGAGTCCGGCCTTCTTACGCTCCTTGACTCGAGCGTCGCGGCTCAGGAAGCCGGCCTTCTTCAGCGTTGCGCGGTTGTTCTCCTCATCGATCTCGTTCAGCGCGCGGGCAATGCCCAAGCGCAGAGCGCCAGCCTGGCCGGAGGGGCCGCCGCCGGTGATCTTCGCGATCACGTCGTAGCTGCCGAGCAGGTCGAGCACCTTGAACGGGTCGTTGATCAGCTGCTGGTGCAGCTTGTTCGGAAAGTAGTCAGCGAACTCGCGTCCGTTGACGGTGATGGTGCCGGCGCCCGGCACCAGGCGCACGCGGGCAATGGCCTGCTTGCGTCGGCCGACGGCTGCGCCGGGAACGCTGAGCACGGGGCGCGGGGCCTTGACTGCCTCGGTTGCGGGGGTCTCGGTGCTGAAGCTCTGTACGGCTTCCGGAGCCTCGAGCTGGTCTGCGATCTTCGCCATGGTCTTTGGAATCCTTTTTCTGTGGTCTCTTACGCCGGCGTCTACTGCGCGACCTGGTCGAAGGCGTATGCCTTGGGCTGCTGTGCAGCGTGCGGGTGCTCGCTGCCGGTGTAGACCTTGAGCTTGCGGAGCTGGGCGCGACCGATGGAGTTCTTCGGGAGCATGCCGCGAACGGCCTTCTCAACGGCACGAACCGGGTTCTTCTCGAGCAGCTCGGCGTAGGTGACAGCGGTGAGGCCGCCCGGGTAACCGGAGTGGCGGTACGCCTTCTTCTGGTCGGCCTTTGCGCCGGTCAGTGCCACCTTGTCGGCGTTGATGATGATGACGAAGTCGCCGCCGTCGAGGTGCGGGGTGAATGTTGCCTTGTGCTTGCCGCGGAGCAGAACGGCGGTGTGGCTGGCCAGTCGGCCGAGCACGACATCCGTCGCGTCGATGACGATCCAGTCCCGCTTGAGCTCAGAGGCCTTCGGTGAGTAAGTGCGCGTCACAGTAGTGGCTGCTTTCTTTCGTAAGTTGGGTAGTTCGTGAATCCCGCTCCGTTGGGTGTTCTCGCGATTCGATGAATACCGGGGAACGCCGCAGGTGGAGGGCTCAACTTCGGATGTCACGCCGCAGAGGGCGCAGGCACCAAGGGTCAATAGTACGCGACAACAGGGATGCCGCGCAAACGCACTCGAGTCTGCTCCTGTAAAGCAGCTTTACAGGGTGCCGCGCGGCAACATTTCGCGGCGCGCTCGGGTCTGCTCGGCTCGCTGCGCGAGCTGCGCGTCATCCGGATACCCGACTTCCATCAGGGTTAACCCGCGGGCGGGCACGACGGTGAATGCGCTGGTACGGTCGCCGGCCTCGCGGAGCAGCGCAAGGTCGCGCGCGGCGAGCTTGCCTTCGCCCACGGCGACGCAGCCTCCCACCAGGGAGCGCACCATGCTGTGGCAGAACGCATCCGCCTTCACAGTGGCGATCAGCACGCCGTCGGTGTCGCGCTGCCAGGTGAACTCCTGCAGCGTGCGGATCGTCGTCGCACCTTCGCGCGGCTTGCAATACGCGGCGAAGTCATGCAGCCCGGGCAAACTGTGTGCCGCTTCATCCATCGCCTGCACGTCGAGCGTGGCAGGCAGCCACAGTGTGCGATGCCGTTGCAGTGGGTCGTGCGTTGCCGAACGGTCTGCGATTCGGTATCGGTAGCGGCGCCAGAGAGCCGAAAACCGTGCATCGAACCCCGTCGAGGCGAGGGTGCCGCGCGTGACGACGATGTCGGAAACCGCACCGAGGATGCCGTTGACCCGGTGCGCGAGGGCGGCACCGGCATCCGGTTGTCGTGTTGCGCCGCGACGCGGCTTGAGCAGGGCGGCGAGCTGCCCGGCCGTGAGGTCGACATGCGCGACCTGCCCGGCGGCGTGCACGCCGGCGTCCGTGCGGCCGGCGACGACGAGCGTCGGCGCGGGCGCGTGCCTGCGGAACATCGTTGCCAACGCGTGCTCCAGTTCGCCCTGAACGGTGCGCAGACCCGGCTGCCTGCTCCAACCGCTAAACGCAGAGCCGTCGTACGCGATATCCAAACGGATGCGCGTGGGCGCGACCGCGAGCTCGGCTCCGATTTCAATCACGCGAGCAATTCTAGGATGCGCGGTCGCTCGGCCGGCGGCGCGCCGTGCCACCCGCTTCGCGTCGTCAGGCGTCCCCCGGGCCGCCCCCGCGCCATGTCGCGCACGTGCGCGCCGGCGCTCGCGACCACGAAGCACTCAGCGGCAATTGTTAGGGTGGATCGCGATGCTGCCGCTTTGCCTATGACCAACCTCGCCCGACAACCACCCGAATCTTCCGCTCGGCCCCTCTCCGCGCGCCCTGCGTCGACCCGTCATTTCGCCGGGCTCGACGGGCTGCGTGCCATCGCAGTCATCGCCGTGATCGTCTACCACCTGTTCCCGGGCCTGCTGCCGGGGGGCTTCATCGGCGTTGACGTGTTCTTCGTGATCAGCGGGTTCCTGATCACAAGCCTGCTGATCGGCGAACGAGCCGCCTCAGGCCGCATCTCACTCAAGCGATTCTGGCAACGCAGGGTGCGTCGCCTCATCCCAGCGCTCGTCGCACTGGTTTTGGTCTGCTGCACGAGCGCGTTGATCATCGGCGGCGATGTGCTCGTCGGGCTTGGGCGCCAGGTGCTCGGCGCAGCGACCTTCAGCTACAACTGGCTCGACATCGCGGCCGGCAGCAGTTACTTCAACCGGGATGCGCCAGAACTGTTCCGCAACCTGTGGTCGCTCGCCGTCGAGGAGCAGTTCTACCTCCTCTGGCCGTTCCTGCTGCTGGCGGTGCTGTTGCTGCTGCGCAACAACCGGGTGCGGATCGCGGCGCTGCTGACGCTGGCGGCGGCATCCGCCACGCTGATGTGGCTGCTGTACATTCCCGGTGCGGATGCGACGCGCGTCTACTTCGGCACGGATACCCACAGTTTCGGGCTCATGATCGGTGCGGCCCTCGCACTGATCGTGCGGTCGGTGAGGCCGCTCGACCTCGACGCGGGCGAAAGTGTGCTGCAGGTGTTCGAGCGCAGGTGGCTGCCTGGCCTCGGCCTGATCAGCTTGGCCGCTGTGCTGAGCGCAACCTGGTGGCTGCACGACGATGCAGCGATCACCTACCGGGGCGGCCTTGTCGCCGTCAGCGTGCTGACCGCGGTCGTGATCTGGGCTGCGGTCGCCGTAAGCTCGGCGCGCGGATCGGGAGCCGCGCGCTCGGTCGCCGGATCGGGTGCCGCGAGCTCGGTGCGCGGGTCGGGAGCCGCGCGCTCGGTGCGCGGGTCGGGAGCCGCGCGCAGTGGGTCCGCCGGTCGGTCGAGGCTCGGTGCCGCCTTGGACATCGCCCCGCTGCGCGCGATCGGCGCCCGCTCATACGGGCTGTATCTGTGGCACTGGCCTGTACTTGTGCTTGTGGCCGCCGCCTGGCCACCCGGGCCGGATGCGCCCGGACGCACGCTTGTGATCGGCGCCGCTGCACTCATCATCACCGTGGTTGCCGCCGTACTGTCCTATCGCTACGTCGAACAGCCGGTGAGGAGGCACGGATTCCGCGGCATCATGGGCGCCGTGAGCGGCCGCCTCCGAGCCTCTCGGCGCGGACGAAGCCTTGCGATCGCCGGCCTGACCGTCGTCGCCGTCACGTTGGCAGGAACCGGCGCAGCTCTTGCCGTCGCCCCGGCACAAACGAGCGCACAGGCGTTCATCGAACGCGGCGCGAAGGCCGTGCAGCGGGAAGGTTCAGTCCAGGCTTCCGCTGAAGCGGCGCCGACGGCGACGCCAGTGCGATCATCGCCGACTGTCCCGACTGCAGGAACCGCTGCGACCGAAGGAACCGCCGCGAGGGAGAACGCGACTCCGAACGCATCCGCCGGCCAGAGTGCATCCGCTGGTCCGAACGCATCCGCCGGTCAGAATGCATCGGCTGGTCAGAGTGCGCAGGGCACGGCGACGCTGCCGGGCGCGGCCCAGGATCCGCGGCACAAACCGATTCCGACCGGAAACGAGCTGGCAGCCATCGGTGACTCGGTGATGCTGGCCAGCGCGCCCGAGTTGCAGCAGGCATTTCCCGGGATCGCGATCGACGCCGTCGTCTCGCGCCAACTGCGCGCGGCTCCCGAGCTGGTGCACTCGATGGCGGCCGCGGGCACTCTACGGCCGGTGCTGATCATCGGACTGGGAACGAATGGTTCGATCAGCGCGGACTCGCTGGAGGACATCCGCCAGACGCTCGGCCCGGATCGCGAGCTCGTGCTGGTCACCGTGCAGGCCCCGCGCTCGTGGACGGCAGGCGTCAACGACACACTTCGCGCCTTCGCAGCGCAGTATTCGCGCACCGTTGCGCTCGCTGATTGGCAGTCGGCGATCGCCCCGCACCTGGATGTGCTGGCGGACGACCAGATCCATCCGGGTGCGACGGGCGGGCGGATCTATGCTGCGACTGTGCAGTCAGCGCTGCAGCGCCTGACCGATCTGCCGCCGATCGATGTCGGTATCGCCCAGGTGTACGGCCCGACGCTGAAGCCGCCGCCCCTGCTGCGCGACCCCGCCGCCTCCCCCTGAGCGTTTGCCCGTGGGCGAGCGCTGCAGGCCGCGCTTCCTGAGTGGCTCCGGGCCGTGCTGCCGTGCGCCGGCGCCCGTGACCCGTCACGTTTGGTCGAAGCCGCACGTGGTCACCGCCCGTGACCCGTCACGTTTGGTCGCGGGAAGCGTCAAATCCGGACCAATCGTGACGGGTCACGGAGCAAATGGCGGCCATGGGCAGGGCTGTGGATAACTTCTGCATGCCAAGCGGCGACTTTGCCAGAGTTGAGGCATGCCGGATGCCACTCCACTTCAACCCCACCTGCACGGGCTCGCCTTTCGCACGAGCGAGACCGACCTACACGGCGCAACGCGCGCCCGTTTGCGCAGAAAGGACGTCACGCATCCGCACCACGGCGTGAGCGCAGTCGATCTCGACGTCGATTCGATCGTTGGCAGCTGCTGGGCGTATCAGCCGCTCATGGCCCACGGCCAGTTTTTCAGCCACATAACGGCCGCAATCCTGTTCGGGATGCCTCTTCCCCCCACCGCCACCGACGGATCGCCACTCGATGGGTCACCGCTCCATGTGTCGGTACTTGGCGCCGCGACCAGGCCTCGCACGCAGAAGATTGTCGGACACGGGCTCAGTGCAGGCGACGTGCAAACGACGATCCAGCTGGGATTTGCCGTCGTCGGGCCGGCCGACACCTGGTGTCACCTCGCAGCGATGCTCACCCCGAACGACATTGTTGCAATCGGTGACTACCTCATCTCCGGCGCGAGAATGAAGTCCGGCCGCCAGCCGCCGTTGGCCACCCGCGCGGAACTCGCGGCCGCCCGAGCACGCCATCACGGGCGTCGCGGTGCGCGCACAATCACCTGGGCGCTGCCGCGGCTTCGCACTTCCGTCGACTCCCGGCCGGAAACTCTGCTGCGGCTGATGCTGCTCGATGCGGGGTATCCAGAACCGTTGATCAATGACGCAACGGCGGTCGACGATGAGACCGCTATCCTGCATCCGGATCTCAAGTGGCCGCAGTGGAGGATCGTCCTTGAATACGAAGGCGATGGGCACCGCGAGAACCCGAAGCGATTCCGCGAGGATATCAAGCGCAAAGAACGTTTCGAAGCTGCAGGCTGGCGAGTCATCCGCGTCACGTCGGACGACTTGTTCGTCGATCAACTCGGATTCCTCGAGCGCGTTCGCCTCACAGTCGCTCGCCAGAGGGCCCGCACAGTCTGAACTGCCGGATAGCCCGAACGCCCTCTCAGTCTGAGGGCCCGCACAATCTGACCGCCCGGCCAGCCTGAACTCTCGCACAGCCCGAACTCCCGCACAATTTGACCGCCCTCACAACCTGAACGCCCGGCCAGCCTGAATGCCCGCAAAGTCTGAACGCCCGGCCGCGACCCGTTACGTTTGGTGCGAATTTGGGACTCTCTACCGCCAAACGTGACGGGTCGCGGGCTGTCCGTCGTGCTCGGGCGGCCGTGAGTTCCGCGCGGCGCACGAAAAGGCCCCGACATCTGAACGGATGCGGGGCCCTCGCGCTTTGCAGAAACCTTCTGCGGGAATTACTTGGCTTCTTTGTCGTCCTCGCCGGCGTCGGTGGACTCACCGTCGGCTTCGGTCGCCTCATCGGCCTCGGCCGTCTCCGCGGCATCGATCGCATCGACAGAGGCAGCGTCTTCGGCAACCTCTGCGGGCGCGTCTTCGACGACCGTCTCATCAACGGCGATCTCTTCAACGACCGACTCGTCAACAGGCGCGCCTTCGGCAGCAGTGTCTTCAACAACCGCGTCGTCAACAGCCGCCTCGTCAACAGCCGCCTCGTCAACAACCGGCGCAGCCGCAGCCGCAGCCGCAGCAGACCTACCGGACTTCGTGGACTTGACCTTCGGCGTGACCGGCTCGAGAACGAGTTCGATCTGAGCCATCGGCGCGTTGTCACCCTTGCGGTAGCCGAGCTTGGTGATGCGGGTGTAACCGCCCTCACGCTCGGCGACGAGCGGTGCGATCTCGGTGAACAGCTCGTGCACAACGCTCTTGTCGTGAATGACAGCCAAGACGCGACGGCGCGCGTGCAGGTCGCCACGCTTGGCGAACGTGATCAGCCGCTCGGCGAGCGGACGAAGACGCTTGGCTTTCGTCTCGGTCGTCTTGATCGACTTGTGCGTGAACAGGGCAGCGGCCAGGTTGGCGAGCATCAGACGCTCGTGCGCCGGCCCGCCGCCGAGACGTGGGCCTTTAGTTGGCTTAGGCATTTTCGTGTATCTCCGGTGTTTTCAAGGTGTGGATGTTCAAGGGTGAGAAAGCGTGAACGGCGAGACTAAACGGTCTCGTCGTCGTAGCCGCTGTAGAAGTGGGCGCCATCGAACCCGGGAACCGAGTCCTTGAGCGACAGGCCCATCTCCGTCAGCTTGTCCTTGACCTCATCCACTGACTTCTGCCCGAAGTTGCGGATGTTCATGAGCTGCGTCTCCGAGAGGGAGACCAGTTCGCTGACGTTGTTGATGCCCTCACGCTTGAGGCAGTTGTACGAGCGCACAGACAGATCGAGGTCCTCGATCGGCATCGACAATTCGGGGCTGAGCACGGCGTCGACCGGCGCCGGGCCGATCTCGATGCCCTCAGCCTGGTTGTTCAACTCGCGCGCCAGACCGAACAGCTCGGTCAGCGTACGACCGGCGGATGCGATCGCGTCGCGCGGGCTGATCGCCGGCTTCGTCTCGACATCCACGACCAGGCGGTCGAAGTCGGTGCGCTCACCGGCACGCGTCGCCTCGACGCGGTACGTGACCTTCAGCACGGGCGAGTAGATCGAGTCGATCGGAATCTGACCGGCCTCGCTGTACTCGTTGCGGTTCTGTGTCGCCGAGACGTAACCGCGGCCACGCTCGATCGTGAGCTCGACCTCGAACTTCGCCTTGTCGTTCAGCGTCGCGATGACGAGCTCGGGGTTGTGGATCTCCACACCGGCCGGAGCCGAGATGTCGGCAGCTGTGACCTCGCCTGCACCCTGCTTGCGCAGGTAGGCGGTGATCGGCTCGTCGTGTTCGCTGGAGACGACGAGACCCTTGATGTTCAGGATGATTTCGGTGACATCTTCCTTGACACCGGGAACGGTGCTGAACTCGTGGAGCACACCATCGATGCGGATGCTCGTGACCGCAGCCCCCGGAATCGAGGAGAGCAGGGTTCGGCGCAGGGAGTTGCCGAGGGTGTAGCCGAAGCCGGGCTCAAGCGGTTCGATGACGAACCGTGATCGGAACTCCGAAATGTTCTCTTCGGCGAGCGTGGGGCGCTGTGCAATAAGCACTGTTGTTTCCTTTCGGCCAAGTGTCCGCTATATGACACTTGCGTGAGTGAGGTTATTAAGTTGTGAAGGTACTGAACCGCTGATCGAGTAGCTGCTCTGAACCGCTGATCGAGTAGCTGCTCGCGAAGCGAGCCGAGTATCGAGATCCCCGTATCGAGACGACCACACGGGGTCTCGGTACGCGAGGTCTCAATACGCGTCCTCGCTGCACTCGGGCGCTACTCGACCAGCGGGAAAACTAGACGCGGCGGCGCTTCGGGGGGCGGCATCCGTTGTGCGCCTGCGGCGTCACATCGTTGATCGAGCCGACCTCGAGCCCTGCAGCCTGAAGTGAACGGATCGCCGTCTCACGACCGGAACCCGGACCCTTGACGAACACGTCGACCTTCTTCATGCCGTGCTCCTGCGCCTGGCGCGCCGCAGACTCTGCGGCCAGTTGCGCGGCGAACGGGGTCGACTTGCGCGAACCCTTGAAGCCGACGCCGCCAGAGGATGCCCAGCTGATGACGGCGCCTTGGGTGTCGGTGATCGAAACGATGGTGTTGTTGAACGTCGACTTGATGTGGGCCTGGCCCACGGCGATGTTCTTCTTTTCTTTCTTGCGCGGCTTGCGAACAGCCGACTTGGGTGTTGCCATGTAGAGCTTCTCCTGTCAAATTCCGGTGATCGAGTAGGCCGAGGAACGAGGCCGTATCGAGATCAGCGGGCCTTCTTCTTGCCGGCGACGGTGCGCTTCGGGCCCTTGCGGGTACGAGCGTTGGTCTTGGTGCGCTGCCCGCGCACCGGCAGGCCCTTGCGGTGGCGGATGCCTTCGTAGCTGCCGATCTCCACCTTGCGACGGATGTCCGCGGCGACCTCGCGACGAAGGTCACCTTCTACCTTGTAGTTGCCTTCGATGTAATCGCGAAGGGCAACGAGCTGATCGTCGGTGAGATCCTTGACGCGGATGTCTCCCGAGATTTCGGTTTCGGCGAGGGTCTTGAGGGCCCTCGTGCGGCCGACACCGTAGATGTACGTCAGTGCGACCTCCACGCGCTTCTCGCGCGGGATGTCAACGCCTGCTAGACGTGCCATTGTGGCTTCTCCTGTGAGTGAGTGGAGGTCTGTAACAGCTCCGGTGCCCCGGCCTCCAACCGAGGGTGTCCGCTCCGGCGGTCGGGGAGGTCGCTTTGCGACCGTCTCGAGACCAGAACTTCTGGTGCTGCTATTTGCTTGTCAATGTTCAGTTGTGGTTCTCGTGCTAGGTCTCGATACGCGAGCTCGTTCCTCGCGCGCTACTCGACCTTGAACCTTCGGTTGATGCCGCTTCGCGACGTCAACCTTCGGTTCAACCCTGACGCTGCTTGTGGCGCGGGTTCTCACAAATGACCATGACCCGGCCGTTACGGCGGATCACTTTGCACTTGTCGCAAATCTTCTTGACTGAGGGCTTTACCTTCATTTTTCTTACCTTTTCGCTGTCCTCGTACCTGTCCTTACCCGGTGGTCGAGTAGCAGTTCGCGAAGCGAACCGCGTATCGAGACCAGGGGAACCGGCCGTTACTTATCCAGCACGCGTTACTTGTAGCGGTAGACGATCCGGCCACGGGTCAGGTCGTAAGGGCTCAGTTCCACAATCACCCGGTCCTCGGGGAGGATGCGGATGTAGTGCTGACGCATCTTGCCCGAAATGTGGGCAAGAACCTTGTGTCCGTTGGTCAGCTCGACGCGAAACATCGCGTTGGGCAAGGCCTCGACCACAGAGCCTTCGATCTCTATGACGCCGTCTTTTTTGGCCATATCCTCACTATTCGTTAATGAATACTGTCGCTAAACGTATTGTGTGATGGTCGTGCGTTGGATTGTGGTGCCGTATCGCCGCACGGCGGGCACACCCCTACAGGCAGTGCAAGACACCAAGGATCAAGCTTATGGTATTGAGGGCGTTTGCGCCACTTGAGACTCAGCGGCCCACAGCGAACACGCGGCCGCGAGCCGCTCAGGCATCGCGCGCAAGCAAGGCTGCGTTCATCCGCTCGGTCATCGCGTGATCCACCGCGAGCGGCGCGCCGTCGATGTGCGTGACCGGTGTCGCCAGTCGCACGCTCGAAACCAGCCAGATGCCGTCAGAATCCGTCAACTCACTCACGGGAATCAGTACTTTCTTCGTGTCGAACCCTGCGTTGCGATAGAAGTCGAACAGCGCGAGCTGCGCCGTGCCCGGCAGGATTCCGATGTCCGCGCGCGGCGTCACGAAGGTGTCGCCCCGCCGCACGATGACGGTCGAGGTGGGTGCCTCCATGACGAACCCGTCTGAGCTGACGAAGATCGCGTCATCCGCACCGCGTCGGCGTGCCTCCCGCTGGGCCGCCATGTTGACTGCATACGACAGCGTCTTCGCGCCTGCGAGCAGCCACGGGGCACGTTGCGCGATGTCACTCGGGTAGCCGCGGTCCAATGTGACCACCCGGATGCCTGCGATCCGCTCCGCGAACACGCTTCCGGCCTCGCTCGCCACGATCCACCCCGTCGGAGAGCCCGTTCCCTCGATTCCGCGGGTCAGAACAAGCTTCAGACCGCATTGCACCTCGGTGGGAACGGCGGCAGCCGCAATGCGGATCGCCTCTCGCCACTGTTCTTCGTTCGGTGCCGGCAGCTCGAGAAGGCTCGCGGAGTTCGCCAGTCTGGCGAGGTGCGCCGCGACCGACTGCGGGTGGCCATCGATCACACCGAACGTCTCGAAGATGCCATCCCCGCGCGAGGCGCCGAGGTCGGTCACGTACAGGGTCGGCGCATCCGTTTCGACGCGATGCACAGTCGAAGCCCACCCTCCGTCGGGCGCAGTGCCACCGTCGGGGTGGATATCGATTGTGAAGATCACCGGGTCGCTCATGTAACGACTCTAAACCGCATGACGGACTGTTCCCGTTGCGCCCCCGCTGGTCGAGTAGCGCGGTGGAGCTCAGGCAATCGCGTCAGCGATTGCGCGACCCCAGCGCCGAGCGAGCCTGCGAGCGAGGGTTGGAGCGTAGCGAGCAGGCGTATCGAGACCGAGGGCCTCGCACTACAGAGTCCGGTCTCGATACACGGCGCTCGTTCCTCGCGTCGCTACTCGACCACCGGTACCGAGTGGCGGTAGCCGGGCGAGTCAGGCGGGTGGCGTTGGGGTGAGCCCGAACGGAGCGAGTCCGGCCGCGCCGCCGTCGTGCGCGGTCAGCACCCAGATGCCGTCTTTGTGCACGGCAACGCTGTGTTCCCAGTGCGCGGCGGCCTGCCCGTCTTCTGTTGCGACGGTCCAGCCGTCGTCGCGTACGAACGTCTCAGGGCTGCCGAGCACCACCATCGGTTCGATTGCGACGACGAGGCCAGGTCGCACCTCGGGGCCTTTCTGTCGCACGCTGTAGTTGAACACCGGCGGCGCCTCATGCATGCTCCGCCCGATGCCATGTCCGACGTAGTCGGTGAGGATGCCGTAATCGCCCCGCGAGCGAATGTATTCCTCGATCGCATCCCCTACTTCGTTCAGATATCGGGCGCTCGCGAGCCGGGCGATACCGTTCCACAGCGACTGCTCCGTGACGTCGCTGAGTGCCTGGCGTTGTGCGACGACGGTCGGATGCGCCGGGTCGTCCAGAACGACGGAGATCGCGGCATCCCCGTTCCAGCCGCCGAGAATCGCGCCACTGTCGACGGAGAGGATGTCGCCGGGCCGCAGAACCCGGGAACCGGGGATGCCGTGCACGACGTCCTCGTTGACGGAAGCGCAAATCGTGTGGTGATAGCCGGGCTCAAGCATGAAGTTGGGTCTGCCGCCGCGAGCCAGAATGGCGGCCTCGGCCAAGGCATCCAATTCAGCGGTTGTCACGCCGGGCCGCACGGCGGCGCGAACGGCCGCCAGACTGTCAGCGGTGGCGAGCCCCGGCTCGATCATCAGTCGCAGTTGCGCTGAGGACTTGTAGATCGATCGCCGCAGATTCACACCCATGCAACTCCTCCGGCCTCACACACCCGCGGCGGGAAGCGATCAGGCGCGAAGCGATCAGGGCGCTGCAAGTTCGTCGACCTCACCGATGCCTCGCGCGGCTAACGCCCCGCGGATGCGATCCGCGATTTCATCGACATCGCCGAGCCCGTCGACCTCGATTAGCAGGCCGCGTTCGCGATAGACCTCGATCAGTGGCGCCGTCTCGCGCAGGTACACCTGCTGTCGATGACGGATGGCGCCTTCCGTGTCGTCTGCGCGCCCCTGTTCGTGAGCGCGCTTGGTCAGGCGTGAGACGATCTCGTCTTGATCGGCGACGAGGCGCACGACCGCTTCGAGGGGCTGTCCACGCTCGGCGAGCAATTCGTCGAGATAGCTGACCTGCTCGAGCGTGCGTGGGTAGCCGTCGAGCAGGAACCCGTTCCGGCAGTCGTCCTCGCTCAATCGCTCTGTCACAATGGCGTTGGTGAGCGAATCCGGCACGTAATCTCCGGCGGAGACGATCGCCTTCACCTGAACGCCGAGCGCCGTCTCGTTGGTGATGTGGTAGCGGAAGATGTCACCCGTCGAGATTTCCGCGATGCCGAAGTGCGTGCCGATGAAGCGCGCCTGGGTGCCTTTTCCTGCACCGGGCGGGCCGACGATGAGCAGTCGTGCCCCACGAGCAACGTTGACGTCTTCGACGGCCTCGCTCATCGCAGGAGGCCCTCGTAGTGGCGTTGCTGTAGCTGCGAGTCGATCTGCTTGACCGTCTCAAGCCCGACACCCACGATGATCAGCACGGATGCGCCGCCGAACGGGAAGTTCTGCGCCGTGCCCAGCAGAGCGAAGGCGATCAGTGGGATCAACGACACGATGGCCAGGTAGATCGATCCGGGCAGCGTCACACGGGTGAGCACGAAGTCAAGGTATTCGGCGGTCGGCCGGCCGGCACGGATGCCGGGAATGAAGCCGCCGTACTTCTTCATGTTGTCTGCGACTTCTTCCGGGTTGAACGTGATCGCAACGTAGAAGTAGGTGAAGCCGATGATCAGCAGCGCATACAGCAGCATGTACAGCGGGTGGTCGCCGTTGGTCAGGTTGTTGGTGACCCAGGTGACCCACGCGGCCGGCTGTTTGCCTGCCGCAGGCTGGTTGAACTGGGCGATCAGGGCAGGCAGGTAGAGCAGTGACGACGCGAAGATGATCGGGATGACCCCGGCCATGTTCACCTTGATCGGAATGTAGGTGTTGTTGCCGCCGTACGTTCTTCGGCCGACCATGCGTTTGGCATATTGCACGGGGATGCGCCGCTGCGATTGTTCGACGAACACGATCGCGAACACGATTGCGATGCCGACCAGGAGCACGAGGAGGAAGGTCTCGAAGTTCTTCGACTGTGCAACCGACCACAGTGAGGTCGGGAACTGCGCGGCGATCGAGATGAAGATCAGCAGCGACATTCCGTTGCCGACGCCGCGCTCAGTGACGAGCTCACCCATCCACATGATGAGGCCGGTACCGGCGGTCATCGTGATGACCATGAGCAGGACCGCGTACCAGGAGTCATCAGTGATCAACTGGGTGCACGCGGTGTTGCTGTTGCTGCCGAACAGTGCGCCGCTGCGTGCCACCGTGATCAGCGTCGTGGACTGCAGAACGCCGAGCGCGATCGTCAAGTAACGGGTGTACTGGGTCAGCTGCGACTGGCCGGCCTGACCCTCTTTGTGGAGAGTCTCGAAGTGTGGGATCACCACGCGCAACAACTGCACGATGATCGATGCGGTGATGTAGGGCATGATGCCGAGCGCGAACACCGACAGTTTCAACAGCGCGCCACCGCTGAACAGGTTGACCAACTCGTAGAGGCCGGTCGAGCCTTGGTTGGACGCCAGACACGTCTGAACGTTCGCAAAGTCCACGAACGGCGTCGGGATGAACGAGCCGAGCCGGAAAATGGCGAGGATCGCCAGCGTGAAGCCGATCTTCTTGCGGAGATCCGGCGTGCGGAAGATCCGCACTATGGCGCTAATCAAGGGGCGTCCTGCTTTCCTGTAACGAGGCAGTCGGATGGCTGGGTATGCCAACCACCCGACTGCACTACTTTACGGGTTCGATCGGATTGCAACGTCCAATCCAACCGTTCGGGTCTAGTTGACGGAACCGCCAGCGGCAACGATCTTCTGCTCAGCAGAGCCGGAGACCTTGTCGACTGCAACATTCAGCTTAACCGCAATGTCGCCGGTACCGAGAACCTTGACCTTCTCGTTCTTGCGAACGGCGCCCTTTGACACCAGGTCGGTGATGGTGACATCCCCGCCGGCCGGGTACAGCTCGGCCAGCTTCTGGAGGTTGACGACCTGGTACTCGACGCGGAACGGGTTCTTGAACCCGCGCAGCTTCGGCGCACGCATGTGGAAGGGCAGCTGCCCGCCCTGGAAGCCGGGGCGCACCTGGTAGCGCGCCTTGGTTCCCTTGGTTCCACGACCGGCCGTCTTACCCTTCGAGCCCTCACCGCGTCCGACGCGAGTGCGGTCCTTCTTGGCACCAGGAGCCGGGCGCAGGTGATGAACCTTGAGCACGTGCTCGCGGGTCTCAGCGGGCTCGGCCTTCTTCTTCTTCGCGGTCCCTGAGCTTGCCGAAGGGCCGGTCCCTGAGCTTGCCGAAGCGGCGGTCCCTGAGCTTGTCGAAGGGGCCTTCGCCTCGGATGCAACGCTCGCCGCGCTTGCCGATGCGGCCGCGGCATCCTTCGCTGCGGCCTTCTTCTCGGCAGGAGCCTTCTCCGCTGACTTCTTGTCAGCAGAAGCCTTCTTCTCAGCAGAAGCCTTCTTCTCGGCAGGAGTCTTCTTGTCGGCAGAAGCCTTCTTCTCGGCGGTGGGCTTGTCCGAAGCAGCCTTGGGGGCAGTCTTCTTCTTGTCGGCTGGGGCCTTGGCCGCAGTCTCTTTATCTTCGGGCATTAGTCAATCTCCTCGACCTTCACCAGGTGAGCTACAGTACGCACGTATCCGCGGTTCTGCGAGTTGTCCTCGCGCACGACCACGTCGCCGATGCGGTGCAGGCCCAGACTACGAAGGGTGTCGCGCTGGTTCTGCTTCTCACTAATTTTGGACTTGATCTGTGTCACTTTCAGGCGAGCCATCAGACACCTTCCTTCACTGCGCCCTGGCGAGCCGCAGCTGCAGCCTCTGCGGCTTGAGCTTCGATCCGCAGCAAACGTGCCGGGGCAACCTGGTCGTAGTCGAGACCACGACGGGCGGCAACTGCACGAGGTTCTTCGAGCTGCTTGAGTGCCGTGACGGTCGCGTGCACGATGTTGATCGTGTTGGAGGACCCCAGCGACTTGCTCAGCACGTCGTGGATGCCTGCACACTCGAGCACGGCGCGCACGGGGCCGCCGGCGATGACACCGGTACCCGCTGCGGCGGGGCGCAGAAGCACGACGCCTGCAGCAGCCTCGCCCTGCACGGGGTGCGGGATCGTCTTGTCGACGCGGGGCACGCGGAAGAAGTTCTTCTTCGCCTCTTCGACGCCCTTCGAGATGGCGAGCGGAACCTCGCGGGCCTTGCCGTAGCCGACCCCGACCATTCCGTTGCCGTCTCCCACGACGACCAGCGCGGTGAAACTGAAGCGACGACCGCCCTTGACCACCTTGGAGACACGGTTGATAGTGACGACGCGCTCAAGAAACTGGCTCTTGTCCGAGTCGCGACCGCCGCGGTCACGACCGCCCTGGTTGCGGTCACGGCCACCGCCGCCACCGCCGCGACGGTTGTCGCGCGCGTTGTCACGGCTTGTCGTGTCGCTCCCGGCAGCAGTCTCAACCGGCTTCTCCACGACCGGCTCAGCGCTGGCCTGAGCGGCACTGGCCTGAGCGGCGCCGGTTCGGGCGGCGCTGGTCGGCGCATCCGTCGTCTGGGCAGCGGCCACGTCCTGCTCCTTCGTTTCGTCCTTTGTGGGCACGCCGTTAGTCGGCGCAGTGTTATCTGACACAGTGCTCACAGGTCCAATCCACCCTCTCGAGCTCCGTCAGCGAGGGCAGCAACGCGTCCCGCGTATTTGTTTCCGCCGCGGTCGAACACGACAGCGTCGATACCGGCCTGCTTCGCACGCTCGGCGACGAGCTCACCGACCTTGTGGGCCTTGGCGGTCTTGTCACCGTCGAAGGTGCGCAGGTCCGCTTCGAGCGTCGATGCCGACACGAGGGTGAAACCCTTGCTGTCGTCGACGACCTGCACGAACATGTGCCGTGCCGAACGGGTGACCACCAGGCGAGGGCGAACCTCCGTGCCGACGATCTTCTTGCGGAGACGGGCGTGCCTGCGGCTACGCGCGGCTGATTTGGTCTTGATAGCCATGCTTACTTACCACTCTTTCCGGCCTTGCGGCGAACAACTTCGCCGGCATAGCGGATGCCCTTGCCCTTGTACGGCTCCGGCTTGCGAATCTTGCGGATGTTCGCGGCGACCTCACCGACGGCCTGCTTGTCGATGCCGGTCACAGTGAGCTTGTTGTTGCCCTCAACCGTGAAGCTGATGCCTGCCGGCGGCTCGACGTTGACCGGGTGCGAAAAGCCGAGCGCGAACTCGACGCCGCTGCCCTTCTGCGCGACACGGTAACCGGTGCCGACGATCTCCAGACCCTTGGAGTACCCCTGGGTGACCCCGATGATCTGGTTGTTGATGAGGGTGCGAGTGAGGCCGTGGAGCGAACGCGATTCGCGCTCGTCATCCGGGCGGGTCACGAGAACCTGGTTCTCTTGCAACCGGGCCTCGATGGGGCTGGCGACGACGAGCGACAGCTCGCCCTTCGGGCCCTTGACGGTGACGGCTTGGCCGTCGATCTTCACATCGACCCCGGCTGGGATGTCGATGGGCAGTCTTCCAATACGCGACATGACGTGGTTACCACACGTAGGCGAGGACTTCCCCACCCACGCCCTTCTTATCGGCCTGGCGGTCTGTGAGCAGACCGGAGGAGGTGGACAGGATTGCGACGCCAAGGCCGCCCATCACCGTGGGGATCTCCGTCGACTTCGCGTATACGCGCAGGCCCGGCTTGGACACGCGCTTGATGCCCGAGATCGAGCGTTCGCGGTTCGGTCCGAACTTGAGGTCCAGTGTGAGCGTCTTTCCGACGCGCGCATCTGCAACAGACCAGTCAGCGATGTAGCCCTCGCGCTTGAGGATCTCAGCGATGTGAGACTTCAACTTCGAGTGCGGCATCGAAACGGTGTCGTGGTGCGCCGAGTTGGCGTTCCGCAGTCTGGTCAGCATGTCTGCGACCGGATCTGTCATTGTCATGAAAGTGTCTTTCCTTTGTTCATCAGGTTTCGAGCGCCGTTACACGACGACCGACCTTCGATGGTGTCGGAGTGAGCATGTGCTCACCCCGGTGATCGAAACGCGCTCCCGGTGGTCGAGTAGGTCTGGTGATCGAGTAGGTCGCCCTGCGACCGTATCGAGATCTGACCGTATCGAGACCCGAGACTGCGCTCTCGAGATCTGTTTAGTTGTTATCAGCCTGCTTGAACGGGAAGCCGAGCGCCTTCAGCAGCGCGCGACCCTCGTCGTCGTTCTTCGCCGTGGTGACGACGGTGATGTCGAAGCCACGGACGCGGTCGATCTTGTCCTGGTCGATCTCGTGGAACACAGCCTGCTCCTGAAGACCGAACGTGTAGTTGCCGTTACCGTCGAACTGCTTGTCGCTCAGCCCACGGAAGTCGCGAATGCGCGGAAGCGCCAGCGACAGCAGGCGGTCGAGGAACTCCCAGGCCCGGTCGCCGCGCATCGTCACGTGGGCGCCGATCGGCTGACCCTCACGCAGCTTGAACTGCGCGATCGACTGACGTGCCTTGGTGACCTGCGGCTTCTGACCGGTGATCTTGGTGAGGTCCGCGATGGCACCGTCCATGACCTTGCCGTCGCGCGCGGCGTCACCGACACCGGTGTTCACCACGACCTTGACGAGGCCGGGGACCTGGTGCACGTTGGTGAACCCGAAGTCCTTCTGCAATTGCGGAAGGATTTCGCTCTTGTACTTCTGCTTCAGGCGCGGCTGGGCTGTCTTGGCAGACACCGAACCAGTCGTCGCAGCAGTTGCAGTCTCGCTCATTACAGGTCCTTACCTGACTTCTTCGCGTAACGAACGCGGACCGTCTTTGTGACGCCGTCCTTCGTTACCGTCTCGTTGCGGTGGCCGACGCGGGTCGGCTTCTTGGTCTCGGGGTCCACCACGGCCACATTCGAGATGTGGATCGGTGCCTCGTGCGTCTCGATGCCGCCCGTCGTTGAGCCGCGCTGCGTCTGTCCGACCTTGACGTGCTTCTTGACGTAGTTGACGCCCTCGACGATGACGCGGTTTTTCTCGACCTGCACCTCGATCACGCGACCCTGCTTGCCGCGGTATCCACCGCGCTCCTCGGTCGCGCCCGTGATGACCTGAACCAGGTCACCCTTCTTGATGTTCGCCATGACTTAGATAACCTCCGGTGCCAACGAGATGATCTTCATGAACTTCTTGTCGCGAAGCTCGCGACCGACCGGCCCGAAGATGCGCGTGCCACGGGGGTCGCCGTCGCTCTTCAAGATCACTGCGGCGTTCTCATCGAACTTGATGTACGAGCCGTCCGCGCGACGGGTCTGCTTGACCGTGCGAACGATGACTGCCTTGACGACGTCACCCTTCTTCACGTTGCCGCCGGGGATTGCATCCTTGACGGTGGCGACGATGACGTCGCCCAGACCGGCGTAACGGCGGCCGGAGCCGCCGAGCACGCGAATGGTCAGGAGCTCCTTGGCGCCGGTGTTGTCGGCGACCTTGACTCGTGATTCCTGCTGAAGCATTTCTGTGTCCTCTTCTCAAGCAAGCCGGGGCTTACTTGGCCTTCTCGAGAATCTCGACGAGGCGCCAGCGCTTGGTGGCACTCAACGGACGGGTCTCGTTGATGACGACCAGGTCGCCGATGCCGGCGCTGTTCTGCTCGTCGTGCACCTTCACCTTGGAGGTGCGGCGGATGACCTTGCCGTACAACGGGTGCTTCACGCGGTCTTCGACCTCGACAACGATGGTCTTGTCCATCTTGTCGCTGACGACGTATCCGCGGCGTGACTTGCGGTAGTTGCGTGCAGCGGTGTCTTTGACGTCGCGCGCGCTCGACCCGGTTGCGGGCTTGCCTTCTACCGGGGCAGCTGGGGTTGCAGCGGTGGTGTCCTGTGCAGCCATGTTCACGCCTCCTTGGTCTCTTCGGTGGTTGCTTCAGTGGTTGCTTCAGCGGATGCTTCGGTTGCAACGTCGTCTGCCTGCGCATCAGCAGCAGGCGCCTCGGCCTTCGCGGCAGCCTTCTTCGCCTTTTTGGCGGGCTTCGCTGGGGTTTCGGCCACGAGCGGTGTGGCCCGGATGCCGAGCTCGCGTTCGCGAATCACGGTGTAGATCCGAGCGATGTCACGCTTGACGGCACGCAAGCGGCCGTGGCTCTCGAGCTGGCCGGTTGCGGACTGGAAGCGCAGGTTGAACAACTCTTCCTTGGCCTTCTTCAACTCTTCGGCGAGCTTCTCTTCGTCAAAGGTGTCAAGGTCGTCGGGTGTGAGTTCTTTGGATCCGATCGCCATTATGCGTCGCCCTCCTCGCGCTTGATGATGCGTGCCTTGAGGGGCAGCTTGTGGATGGCACGGGTCAGTGCCTCGCGCGCCAGCGTCTCATCGACGCCGGCGACCTCGAACAGCACGCGACCCGGCTTGACGTTTGCGACCCACCACTCGGGTGAGCCCTTGCCGGAACCCATGCGGGTCTCAGCCGGCTTCTTCGTAATCGGGCGGTCGGGGTAGATGTTGATCCACACCTTTCCACCGCGCTTGATGTGCCGCGTCATGGCGATACGAGCGGACTCGATCTGACGGTTGGTCACATATGCGGGTGTCAGCGCCTGAATGCCGAACTCACCGAACGACACCTTCGTGCCGCCGGTCGCCTGACCGGTGCGGCCCGGGTGGTGCTGCTTTCGGTGCTTGACTCTACGTGGAATCAACATGATTAGAGACCAGCCCCTTCTGCAACCGGTGCGTTCTCCTGCGCACGGGGCGCACGACGCGGGCGGTCGCTGCGCTCGGGGCGGGACGACTTGGCGCCGGCCTGCTCGCGAGCAAGTTCCTTGTTGGTGATGTCACCCTTGTAGATCCAGACCTTCACGCCGATGCGGCCGAAGGTGGTCTTGGCCTCGTAGAAGCCGTAGTCGATGTTCGCGCGCAGCGTGTGAAGCGGCACACGACCCTCGCGGTAGAACTCCGACCGGCTCATCTCGGCGCCGCCGAGGCGACCGGAGACCTGGATGCGCACACCCTTGGCCCCTGCGCGCTGAGCGCCCTGCAGACCCTTGCGCATCGCGCGACGGAATGCGACGCGAGCGGAGAGTTGCTCGGCGATGCCCTGGGCGACGAGTTGGGCATCCGCTTCGGGGTTCTTGACCTCGAGGATGTTCAGCTGGATCTGCTTGCCGGTGAGCTTCTCGAGGTCGGCACGGATGCGCTCGGCCTCGGCGCCGCGGCGGCCGATCACAATGCCCGGGCGGGCCGTGTGGATGTCGACACGGACACGGTCGCGGGTGCGCTCGATCTCGATGCGCGAAACGCCGGCGCGGTCCAGCTGCTTGGCGAGCAGGCGGCGGATCTTGACGTCCTCCGCCACGAAGTCCGCGTAACGCTGACCCGGCTTCGTGCTGTCCGAGAACCAGCGCGACACGTGGTCGGTGGTGATTCCCAGACGGAAGCCGTATGGATTGACTTTCTGACCCATTACTTGCTCGCCTTCTTGTCGCTGCGCGCTGTTCTTCCGGTCCCTGAGCTTGCCGAAGGGCGGCTTGTTGCAGCAACCTCTTCAACCGCTTCCGGTGTTGAGACAACGACCGTGATGTGGCTCGTGCGCTTCAAAATCTGGAATGCGCGTCCCTGAGCGCGGGGCTGGAAACGCTTGAGGGTCGTTCCCTCGTCGACGAATGCCTGGCTCACGTACAGGTCCTGCTCGTCCAGGTAGGTGTTCGAGTTGTCGGCTTTGACTCGCGCGTTGGCCATCGCCGATGCGACGAGCTTGTAAACCGGCTCGCTCGCGCCCTGGGGTGCGAACTTCAGGATGGCCAGGGCCTCGACGGCCTGCTTGCCGCGGATCAGGTTGACGACGCGACGGGCCTTCTGAGGCGTAACGCGGATGTGACGCACGCGTGCGATCGACTCCACCATTTCTTTCTCCTCCTTTTCGTCCCCGCGCTTAGCGGCGACGACCCTTCTTGTCGTCCTTCACGTGACCTCGGAAGGTGCGGGTCGGGGCAAACTCGCCGAGCTTGTGTCCGACCATGGACTCGGTGACGAACACCGGGATGTGCTTGCGACCGTCGTGCACTGCGATGGTGTGACCCAGCATGGCGGGGACGATCATCGAGCGACGTGACCAGGTCTTGATCACGTTCTTGCTGCTGGCTTCATTCGCCGAGATCACCTTGCGAAGCAAGTGCTCGTCGACAAAGGGGCCCTTTTTCAGACTGCGTGGCATCTTCTACGGTTCCTATTCCCTGGCCTACTTGCGCTTCTTCGAGGCAGTGCGGCGGCGGACGATGAGCTTGTCGCTTTCCTTGTTGGGATGGCGAGTGCGGCCTTCCTTCTGGCCCCACGGGCTGACCGGGTGGCGTCCACCGGAGGTCTTGCCCTCACCACCACCGTGCGGGTGGTCGACCGGGTTCATGGCGACACCGCGAACGGTCGGGCGGATGCCCTTCCAGCGGTTGCGGCCGGCCTTGCCCCAGTTGATGTTCGACTGCTCGGCGTTGCCGACCTCGCCGACGGTGGCGCGGCAGCGGGCATCCACATTCCGGATTTCGCCGGAGGGCAGACGCAACTGCGCGTACGGGCCGTCCTTCGCCACGAGACGAACGGATGCCCCGGCTGAGCGGGCCAGCTTGGCACCGCCGCCCGGCTTCAGTTCGATCGCGTGGATCACGGTACCGGTGGGGATGTTCTTCAGCGGCAGGTTGTTGCCCGGCTTGATGTCCGCACTGGCGCCCGACTCGACGATGTCGCCCTGCGACAGCTTCTCGGGGGCAAGGATGTAACGCTTGGTGCCGTCCACGTAGTGCAGCAGCGCGATGCGCGCCGTGCGGTTCGGGTCGTACTCGATGTGCGCAACCTTGGCGTCGACACCGTCTTTGTCATTGCGACGGAAGTCGATGACGCGGTACTGACGCTTGTGGCCGCCACCGATGTGACGCGTGGTGATGCGGCCCTGGTTGTTGCGTCCACCGGTCTTGGAGAGGGGGCGAAGCAGCGACTTCTCCGGGGTCGAACGGGTGATCTCCGCAAAATCTGCGACGGAAGATCCGCGACGACCCGGGGTCGTGGGCTTGTATTTACGAATAGCCATTGTTGTTCCTTATGCTCCCTAGCCGACAGCCGTGAAGATGTCGATCGAGCCGGACTTGAGCGTGACGATGGCGCGCTTGGTGTCCTTGCGCTTGCCGATCCCGAACTTCGTGCGGGTCGCCTTGCCCTGACGGTTCAGCGTGTTCACCGATGCGACCTTGACCTTGAAGATCTTCTCGATTGCGAGCTTGATCTCGGTCTTGTTCGAGCGCGGGTCGACGACGAAGGTGTACTTGCCTTCGTCGATCAGGCTGTAGCTCTTCTCGGAAACCACCGGGGCGATGATGATATCGCGCGGGTCCTTGTTGATGGCGGGCATTATGCGACCACCTCTTCCTTGGTCTTCGACGCGATGAACCCGTCGAGCGCTGCCTTCGTGAAGACGATGTCGTCACTGACCAGCACGTCGTAGGCGTTCAGCTGGTCGTAGGTCAGCGTGTGAACGGTCGGGATGTTGCGCACGCTCTTGAGGCTGATCTCGTCGCCGCGCTCGAGCACGACGAGAACGTGACGCGAGATCGCGATCTGGTCGAGCAACGTGATGACGGCCTTCGTCGACGGGGTCTCACCGAGGGCGAGGGATTCGACGACGTGCAGCCGGGCGCCGCGGGCGCGGTCGCTGAGCGAGCCGAGCAGGGCCGCTGCGATCATCTTCTTGGGGGTGCGCTGCGCATAACTGCGCGGCGTCGGCCCGTGGACGATGCCACCACCGGTCATCTGCGGGGCACGGATCGAACCCTGACGGGCACGACCGGTTCCCTTCTGCTTGAACGGCTTGCGCCCTGCACCGGAAACTTCGCCGCGGCCCTTGACCTTGTGCGTGCCCTGACGGGCAGCGGCAAGCTGAGCGACGACGACCTGGTGGATCAGCGGAACGTTGACCTGCACGTCGAACAGTGCGGCGGGCAGCTCAACGGAGCCTGCCTTCGCGCCCGTGACGTCGATGACATCCAGCGTCGTGGCGGTGTTCTCCGCAGCTGTGTTGTCTGAAGCGGTGTTCTCTGAACCGGTGTTCTCTGAATCAGGCATGAGTGTTACGCCCCCTTCACTGCGTTGCGAACGAAAACGATGCGGCCGCGTGCACCGGGAACGGCGCCCTTGACCAGCAGCAGACCCTTCTCGGCGTCGATCGCCTGAACGGTCAGGTTGAGCACGGTTACGCGATCGCCACCCATCCGGCCGGCCATACGCATGCCTTTGAAGACGCGGCTCGGTGTCGAAGAAGCACCAATCGAACCGGGCTTGCGGTGGTTGCGGTGCGAACCGTGGGAAGAAGAAACACCTTTGAAGTTGTGGCGCTTCATGACACCGGCGAAGCCCTTGCCCTTTGAGGTGCCGACGACGTCGATGCGCTCGCCGGGCTCAAAGGTGGATTCTGCGGTCAGTTCTTGTCCGAGGCTGTAGTCAGCGGCATCCGCTGTGCGCAGTTCGGTCAGATGACGGCGCGGCGTGACGCCGGCGGCCTCGAAGTGGCCGGTCGACGGCTTGTTCGCCTTGCGCGGGTCGATCTGGCCGTAGGCGATCTGCACGGCCTTGTAGCCGTCGACCTCAGGGGTGCGCAACTGGGTCACGACGTTCGTGCCGACCTCGATAACGGTGACCGGGACGAGTTTGTTGTTCTCGTCCCACACCTGGGTCATGCCGAGCTTCGTTCCGAGAAGGCCCTTGACGGTCTTGGTCGCCGTAGCAGAAGAATTAGTGTTTGGCATCGGTACCCCTACAGCTTGATCTCGATGTTGACATCGGCAGGAAGGTCGAGGCGCATAAGCGAGTCGACAGCCTTCGGGGTCGGATCGATGATGTCGATCAGACGCTTGTGGGTGCGCATTTCGAAGTGCTCCCGGCTGTCCTTGTACTTGTGCGGCGAACGGATGACGCAGATCACGTTCTTCTCGGTCGGAAGCGGCACGGGGCCGACGACGGTTGCACCCGCGCGGGTGACCGTGTCGACGATCTTGCGTGCCGAGGTGTCGATGATCTCGTGGTCATACGACTTAAGTCGAATGCGGATCTTCTGTCCCGCCATGTCTGACTCTCTCTCTTTTGGGCGTCTTACGACGCGGTTCCCGCAGCCTTGTGGTTTTCGGACCGTTCTGGTTTGTGGACCGTTCTGGCTGTGGACCGTTCTGGCTGTGGGACCGCACTCGCATTGGACGCATGCGTTGCGAAACGTATGGGCACTACAGGTGTCGCACCACTGTTCTTCTGTCAATGCCCGTGTCAACACACGTCTCGAGCACGAGTTCCGCGAGGATTCCCGGCCCGAACGAAGACATGGCAGAACCACGTTTTCTCGAGTGTTGATTAAGCTGAGTACTTCGAGACGGCCCTGGCGGGCCTCCTCAGTACAAGTTCTGCTACCCGCGGCCTAGCCTGAACCCTGGTGACGATGAGCATGACATTGCTGAATGCGATGATGCTGACCGACTGGGGCGACTATGCACTGCCTGGCAGTGATCCGATTCGCGGGCACAGATGCACCCGACAAACGAAATGTTGAACTAGAAGATTCTGTCAGAGATTCGCCCGTGTTGCAACCCGGGCGTGTCGCGCCCTGTTTGTGGGCCCCTCGTCTCCACCGAGCGATGGTCAAGCGGTCGAATGATGCCGCCTCTTCACCATCATTCGACCGCTCGCCCATCTGTGAGCATCGTCGCCGGGCAATCCGCTCCCCGGCCACACGCTCGCCGGTCATTCGATGCGCAGCCCGGCCGCGACCAGCAGCCGCCTGAGCTTCACAAGGTCGTATGCCACGGACGAGATCCAGCGCACCATGCCGAACCCGCTCGCGAGGCGGATGGCATCCTCGCGCAACTTTTCCTCGATCACGACCTCCGCGACATCCTTGCCCTTCAGATACCTGTTGCGGGTGTACTTGGCCATGCCATCGAACTCGCCGAGCTGCCGGTACTTCGGCCAGCCGAAGTCACTGTGCCAGGTGCGTCCGTCCAGGTCGGTGATTTCGAACTGCAGCTCAGGCTTCGGCAGTCGCAAACGAGCTATTTGCACCCGACTGTGTGACTCGCCCGGCGAACCAGATCGTCCGTCAGCAAATTCGATGACACTCCTCAACCGACGAATACCGAGGTGGCCGTCCAAGCGCTCAGCGCGTTCGATCAGTTCGCCGCGTTCAACAGGTGGCGCCGTGCCAAGGTTCGTACCGACTCGCGCCAATGCACGGTCGATGGCAGCAACCCCGTTGGCGAACGGTGCGATTCTCGCTAAGTCAACGAGGGTTCGCACCGGTGATGTGACGTATAGTCCGTCGTGCTCAACCACATCGTCGTCGGGTAGATCACTGATGTGCCTCGCAACACGATTCGACGAACGCTGGCCGTTACCAAGGCCAAGCGTTACATGCACCGCGCTCGGCCAGCGCGTGATAGTCGGGTAACCCCAGAGCGCCAACGCGGACCAGTGTGAGAACACCTGCGTCGTGCGCGCCGCTTCCGCGAAGGCGTGGATGCGCAAGCGGTACTGGGTGTCGGCGTCCAACTCGTTCCATTCGCGTGTAGGAAGATACTGACCTCGCTCGATGTACTTCAAGTCGCCATGCGCGGCACTCCGCCGAATTGCGCGCCCGTCATTTCCTTGATCGACGAGATCGTGCACCCTGATCAATCCGCTCATGCCATCGAGTCTGTCCGACTCGCTCGCGGCTCCAAGCGCCACGGCACGTATCGGTGAACTGGGCCGAGCAGTCTTTCCTGTGGAGGGCGAGAAAGCCCGGCAGCGCGCCCGGACGGCCCCGCCTCCCTGGCACTCGCCCTGTCCCTTGACATGTTTCCGCCCTGCGCCGTTTCCGAGCGATGGCCGAGCGGTCGAGTGATGGTGCCTCTCCACCATCACTCGACCGCTCGGCCATCCGTCGATGCCGCCGACATCCGAACGAGCGGAGGGGCCGCGCACAACGTGCACGGCCCCTCCACATTGCAACATCAACGGTCGCGAGCGACAGGCTATTCGTTGCCGACGGCCTTGTCCGCCGCGTCGCGGGCGCCGCCGATCTGATCCTTGAACTTGTCACCGGTGACCTTGTTCGCGGCCTCTTCAGCCCCGTCGAGGATCTTGTCGCTGATGCCCTCGGCCTGCTCGCTCTTCAGCGCCTCACCGATTTTGTCTTTGTTCTCTTCCACGAAGCCGCCAACCGACTTCGCGATGTCGTCAAAACCTGCCATTGCTGCCCCCTCGCGTCAAGTCGACCGGATGCCGACACTCCCCCTATTGTGTCGGTCCGGCGCACGTGGGTAAAGCAAAGTATGACGGGTGCAAAGTTTCGGCTCAATACCGCCCGCTGGTCGAGTAGCCCGCGAGCTTTCGGTCCCTGAGCAGAGTCGACGAGCAAGCGTATCGACGCAACGCGCGGCAGGCCTCGATACGCGTATTCGCTGGCGCTCATGCGCTACTCGACCAGCGGTGAGTGCACCATCCGACCAAGGAGGATGCGCTACTTCCCCTGAACGGTCGAGCAGTCGAGCTTCGCCGTCGTGATCTGCGTTGGGGAGATCAACGGCGTCACCTGTGCGGCGAGCGTCCTGGCTCCCGGCGTGCCGGCCACGACATCGAACGTCACGGTCTGACTGGCGCCGGGTGCGAACTGGGTCGTGATCATCGAAACCGGATACGTCGTGTCATGGTATGGCGTCACCGGAACGGACGCGCCTCCAACCGATACCGCCGATACCGTCGAACCAGGCGGCGCATACAGCATGAGGTGCAGCTTGATCACGCCGGCCGGAACGCTCTCTCGCTCGTAGTTGCCCAAGATCGACCGTCCCAACGTATCCGCAGCATTTGCCGGTGCCGTGTTGGTCATGGTTACGGTGACGCGATAGTTCTCCTTGCCGTCGCTGCGGCACTGGCCTTGCGCCAGCGTCACAGACTGCTTGAGGTAGAAGTCCAGCTTCGAGCCGACGGCATCCTGAAAATACACGCCGACGCGATCGGTGCGCGCGTCGCTGACCGGCAACGGCCCGCTGAGGTCCGCTGCGACGAGCTGTTTCTGCTCGGATGCGTCGGCGCTCCAGAAGAGCAGGCGGTGTTCCTTCCAACCTTGGGTTGCCGCTGCCAGGAGCGCCTTCGGGTCGACTTGGCCGCCCGACAGCCGCGCGAAAACAGCGTCGACGGACTCAGCGTAGATCGCGTCCTGCGCCGCGCCATCCTTCGGATAGCGCAGGTAGACCTGGTTGAGCAGTAGTGGCACGAGGTTGCCGCTGGTGAGCACATCACCGCTGGCGATCGGAACGGGGCCGAGCGCACGCATCACATAGCTCAGCGCGGTCGGGTCGATGGAGATGACGCCGTCGACGTTCACGCCGAACTGGTCTTTCCACATCACCTTGGTGATCTGCGCGGTCGATTCGAAACTCGGTCGCACTGTGGCGTTGGCTATGAACGTGCCGAACGCCCCAGGGTACAACTGCTCAACCCCATCGGGCACGGGGATCACGGATTGACCGTAGTGCACATATTCGCCGGCAGGGACGGTTTGGCTCATGGAGATCTTGCCGTTGTCGACTGTCGCCAAGGTGCTGGACAGTACTGTGCCGCCCAACGCGCGCATTTCCGCCGTGTTCTGGAAGACCACGACATAGTGCCGGGCACCGTCGGCGCCGAGAGCGCGCGGCAGCAGCGGCAGGATCGTGTTCAGTGTGTTCACCGTCGGCGCGATCTGATCCAGGAGCGCCACGAACTTGACCTTGGCCGCGGTCACCTGGCCGATGGTGGTGCCGGTGTCAATGCTCTTGGCTTCGGCGACCGCGGTCTGGAGGGCAGCATCCGCTTGTTTGAATGCTGGAACAGCCTTGCTGAGTGGCGCGATGTTTATTGCACCGTTGACGGGTTTGAACGTGGCAGGATCGAGAAGATCGCCGACGGTCAGCAGGGGTTGCACGGCGCCGTTGACGACGAGATCCGTCGCATCCGCCAGCTTGCGCATCGCGGTTAGATTGCTGCCGACCACCGGCACGAGTTCGGCGGCACGCCATACGAAATCACCGGTGAGGCGCTTGGCATCCGCGACTTTGGGCCTCAATGATTCGAGTGTGCGCTGTGCCCCGGCAACGTTCTTCGCAAGCAATTGTGACTTGACCGTTGACGCCAACGGTATCGCCGCCTCAAGATCCTTCTTCGCCTGAAGGCCACGCACACCGACCCACGCCCCGACAGCGACGACCACGAGCACCACCACGATGATCGCCCAAAACCACCAGCGCGCAATGAGTCGCTTTCGGGGTCGGCGATTGTGACGCGTCGATCGCCGGGTCTCTGCTGCGTGAGGCATCCCGCTATTCAACCAGAACAAGTTGAGGGCGTTACACATCAAGCACGCAGCAAAGGCGCAGCAACACGGCAGCTACGCGGAGATGCGCGAAGGCAGCTTCTCAGCGACTCCCGCAACCAGCAACCCACCACTCCGCAGCCAGCTATGCAGCGTGGTCAGCCCACTCGAGACGCGCTCCAGTAGGCTCTAGCCCCGTGAATCCTCGCACGCAGATCGTCACCCGCTGGGTTCTCGGCGCCTGCGTACTCGTGATTCTGATCATCACGTTTTGGCCGACGCCCGTGGATCGCCCATTCGACGCACAGTTGATGCGCATCCTGGGCGAACTCCATCACGTCGGGTTCCCCGGGTGGGTGGACTACGGCTTTGTCGAATCCGGTGCAAATGCCGTCATGTTCGTGCCGCTCGGAGCGCTCATCGCCCTCTCCGTAGCACCACGCCTGTGGTGGACATCGGTCGCGGCCGGGTTCGTGCTATCGGTTGGCATCGAGCTTTGCCAGAAGTTCTTCCTGCCGCATCGGTTCGCCTCGGTGGGCGATGTGATCGCGAACACTGCCGGAGCACTCATTGGCGGCAGCATCATCGCGCTCATTCACCTGCGAGCGGATGCGCGCAGGCGCCGCCGCGCGGCCGTTCAGTAGGGCGGCGAACACCACCGCGCCTATCCGACGGACCCGAAGCGCCCGGGTGGCAGTGCGACGAAGAACGCTCTGCCAACCACCTGCTTGCCAGGAACGAAGCGAGCGCAGCCGGGTGGAGCATCCGTCGACCCGCGACAAGCGGCGACCGAGTCGTCGGAGTCCGACCGGTGGTCGCCGAGCACCAGATACTCGCCCTGCGGCACGAGAATCGAGCCGAAGCATCGCGTGGACGCCGGCTTCGTCGAGCAGTCGAGCACGCCCGGCTGGAATGCGGAGTTCTGGTACACGTACGGCTCAGCGAGCGGCTTGCCGTTCACCTGAACCCGACCCTGAGCGTCACAGCACGCAACCGTGTCGCCCGGTTGGCCGATGACCCGTTTCACGAGGGTGTAGTCGGTGCCTGGCCCGATTCCGAAGAGCCCGCCCACCCATTTGACGGCCGTGACGATGCTGAACGGCTGGCTGTGCGCGGCCAGCCCCCAGGCTTGGTCGCCGGCGAAGACCACGACGTCGCCGCGCGCGGGCTCCGATCCAAGGTAGGCGAGTCTGTTCACGAGAATGCGGTCGCCGACCTGCAGCGTCTGCTCCATCGAGCCGGAGGGCACCTGATACAGCTTCACCAGGAACGACTGCACGAGCGCCAGCACCACCAACGCGGTCAGCAGGTGCCACCAGGGTGAAATGCCGCGGCGGCGAGTGCGTCGCTGCTCCCCACCGCTCATTCGGCCAAGACTACCGGCAAGCGACGGATGTCGGTGGTCGAGTAGGGAGCATCGGCGAGCGTCGGCGGTGAGTAGCGAGCGTCGGTGGTCGAGTAGCGAGCGCCTGTCCCTGAGCTTGCCGAAGGGCGAGCGTATCGAGACCAAGACACCTCATAGGGGATCCCGATACTCTCGTTCCTCGCTACCCGGCCAACGACCGGCATCACCGCCGCGCGGGCCGATATGCTGAGCACCGTGCAGGCGCCGACCGTCGAAATCCCCCTCGCAGTTCGTCTGCGACTGGGCCGAGCGGCCGCGCAGTCAGTCGCCGACCGCGTCGGAGCAGACATCCTTCACATCAAAGGAGACGCCGTTGACACCGCGCTGCGCCCGGTCGTCCGGTCAGGCACCGACGTTGACATCCTTGTACGTCCCGCTCACGTCGCCCGGTTCGACGCTGCATTGCGATTGAACGGCTGGAGCGTCTACAGCACATTCACCTATGGCTCGCCATTCGGCCATGCACAGACGTATCTGCACGAGTTCTGGGGGTATCTCGATCTGCACCGACTCTTCCCAGGCATTGAGGAAGATCCGTCGGCGGCCTTCGACCTGCTGTGGGCGGGCCGCTCGACCACTGACATTGCGGGTGTCGACGGGGCTGTCCCTGCGGTGACGGCCCAGGCGATGATCCTGTTGCTGAACGCGGCGCGCACAACGCCTCCCGGCGCTGTCGCGCCTCTGTGGGCGGATGCTGACGAGCAGCTTCGCACGGACGTCAGGCAACTCGTCGCGCAGCTTCACGCCGACGTGGCATTCGCTGCGGCGACGGGTGATCTCGAGCACTGGCGCTCCGCCCGAACGTATCCGCTGTGGAAGGTCATCACCAGCGGGGGATCCCGCGCGGCAGAATGGCGTGCCCGCGTGCGCGCAGCCCCGAATTTCTTCGAGGCCGCGCGCATCGTCGCGCGCGCACCGGCGGTCAATGTCGAGCATTTGACGCACGTTCTCGGCCGCCGTCCGACACGCACCGAGATCGTGCGCGAGTTTTTCGGCCGCCCCGTGACAGCACTGAGACAGGCCGTGAGCGGGCGGAAGACGCGATCATGACGTCCGCCCGGCCCGCGCCGGGCGTCGCGTGGATGACGCTCGACGACACTGCCTATGTCGCACGGATGCCGTCCGGCCCGATCATCGTGCTCGGGGGGCCCGCTGCGGTCATCTGGGACGAGCTTGCGACCGACGGCGACTTCGCAACGCTCACCGCGCGTGTGGCGGAACGGATGACGGACGTGCCGTCCGATGCTGACGCCACAGTGATGGATGTGGTCGCATCGCTTTCCAACGAAGGACTGCTCAGCGGGGTAGGTGATGGCACTGACGATTCCGCATCCTGAGCGTCCGCCCTGGGGGTGGGCGCGACAGACCGTTCAGCACTTGCGATACTAGAGCGTGGAGACCCACAGATGACATCCCGCAGTGCTCGCGCGCAAGACCGCGTCGACCGGCTCGCCGCCTGGTGGGCTGGTGCGTGGCGCTGGGTTCTGATCGCGATGGGCGCCGCCGTCGCGATCACAGTGCTACTGGGCAGCAACAAAGCACTGACGACCCAAAGCGCAAGCGGGGTCACCATGGCCGTCGTCGTGGCCCTACTGGCGATCGGGGCCGCGTTGACCGCCGCCCGGCCGCTTGCGATCGCGCTGATGGCAATGCCGGCACTGTTTGTGGTGCAGCGAATTGGCGGCGGGGGCAGCACCCTCACAGTGTCGGATGCGGCGCTGGCTGCAGCGTTCGGCACTGCAGTGCTGCTCGGCACTCGACCGTTCAGCCGCGAGCTGCGGGCTCTGCTATGGCTCAACGCGATCTACCAGTTCGCCACCCTCATCACGGTGCTCGTCAACCCGTACGTTCAGAACACGGTCGAATGGTTCCATGCCTGGCTGCTGATCTCCGGTGCCCTCGTCGTCGGCTGGGCACTCGGCCGGGCCGGGCACGCTGGGCTCGCGTTCAAGCTGATGGTCGCCACCGGCTGCGCCCTCGCCGCCATCACGATCGTCGCGGGCTTGGTGAAGTTCGCGCACGGCGACTTCACGGGCGTATACCCGCCATGGCCGTACCCGATGCACAAGAATTTCGCGGGCACCGCCATGGCATTCGCCGCACTCATCGTGTATGTCAACCCGCCGTGGGCTGCGCTCACCCGGCGCTGGGCGAGAATCTCGCTCACGGTGCTCGTCATCGGTGTGCTGTTCACCCAGTCGCGACAGGCGATCATCGGCCTTATCATCGCGGTGGTGATCGTCGCTTGGCGCGGCCGCACAACCGGGCACTCGCGCTGGGTTCTCCTCCTGCTCATCCCTGCGACGTGGCTGGTCATCTTGACCGTCTCCGACCAGGTGCAGTCGCAGAACAAGTTCAATTCGTTCTTCCAGAGACTGAACTGGGTGCGCGAGGTCTACGCGTATTGGAAACACTCGCCCATCTTCGGCCACGGATTGCGTTTCTGGTATGTCGATCCGATCCTGCCGTATCAACCTCCGCAGGGTGAACTCGAGGTGCTTGCCGAGTCCGGCGTGGTCGGTTTGGCCGCATTCGTGCTCATGTGGGTCGGAGTTCTGATCGTGCTGTGGCGGATGGATCCGCTCTATGGCGCACTGGCTGTCACTGCGGTGGCCAGCCGTATCGTGCAAGCGCAGTTCGATCTGTTCTGGGTGGCCGCGCAGGTGTCGATCCCATTCGTCATCGCGGGCATTTGCGTGGGGGCGAAGGCGCTCGCCGACGCGAATACGGCTGCGGCCGGTCGAGCGGCGGGTCTTGATTTTCGGATGCGTGCCGGCCCGCCTATCCAACATGCAGTATCCCAGCCGCGACGAGCTGCTCGATAGCCTCCGCAACAGCCGCGCCGGTGGTTCCGTCGGGTCTCGGGCCGTAGATGGATGCGATCCGCGTCTCCAACTGTGCGATCGAAACCCCATCGGATGCGCACCACAGTGCTGGACCGATCCCGTCGAGGATGTGCAGCCGATGCGTAGCGAGCACTGCGAGTTGGTCGTCGATGTCGAGCGCATCGACGTATGGCGCGCGCGCGATCGTTCCTGTCGGGGCCTCGACTGGTATCTCACCGACACTCGGGTCCGTCCGGGCATGCGTGCCTCCGCGGGTCCGCAGGATCGTGGAGACTAACGCCCGCAGGTCCTCCGCGCCGCCGTAGACCAACCGCCGCACCCCTCCCGTGGCCGCAATGACATCGGCGAGGCCGTGAAGCGGGTCGGGAATTCGTGCGAGCGAGCTCATCTGCGGCACAAGTTCGCCGAGAGCCTCGGCAAGTGGAACGGCTTCCACCCGAGGCTCGGTGACGGCGGCATCCCGCTCGAGCAGAACCAGCGCTCCGAGACGAAGCGGGCCGGTCGCGGGTCGCAGCCCGAGTTCGACAGGCGAGTACAACTGTTTCACACCGGGTCGTGATCCGATCGACAGGGGTTTCGGGTAGGGGACGACACTCAAGTCGCTCCGAAACGCAATAGTCTCATCGGACACGTATCCGAAGTCAGAGCCCAAATGACGCGCCAGCGTCGTCTTGCCGCGGCCGGACGGCCCGACGAACGCCACGACTCGCCCGTCGTCGAGGGCGAGCCCTGCCGCATGAACCAGAAATGCCTTGCCCGCGAGCGCACGCAAGCCGGCCAGCGTGAGTTCGGTGGCGAGCTGGTCTGCGGCAGACTCTTCATCGCTGGCCACAACGGGCACCACGTCACCGATGTTCGACGTGTCCGCGCCCGTCAGCATCAGCCGCCACCGTTGCGCCGGCGTGCGGCCGTCAGGGCTGACCCGCAGATGCGCCCACTGAGCGAGGATCGACGCATGCAGGTCTGCGGACAGCGCGCCGTCGAGTTCGACGCCGACCACGGTGTCGAGCACGCGCACTGCAAACTCCACGGGCATACTGCCGTCCTCCTGCGTTTCGTTGCGACCTCGCACGAGCCTAGCGGCCTGCGCCGGGCGGATCGGCCTCGGCGCTGCTCATTCCGTCGAGTCGCCTCCGCGCTCACGGCGGCCGAGGGGCGCCACGCGGTCGGCGAGGTCGCCGGCTGCATCGGGCAAGCGCCACCGCCGCCACGGGGTCAGCAGCGCAACGTGCGCCGCGGCATCCGCTGCCCGCCCGATAGCGCGCGCAAACTGCAGCTTCATCAGCAAAGCTCGAGCCTCACTAAATTTTCTGTGTGCGGTCGCCCATTGATGTGCGCGCCACCACCGCCGCAGAAGTGCACGGTCTCCGCGCGTGTTCGCGGCAGAGTAGTACGTGGTGGCCCAGACCGCGCGGGTCTCGCGCACGTTGCGGCCATGGTCGCCTGATGCGTTGCCGTCGTACCGTCGGTAGCCGACTTGCACATCATCCCATGACACAAACGGCCCACGACGAAGCAGGCGCAACATCAGATCCCAATCGTCGGCCACGGCATAGCGAGGGTCGAACCCGCCAACTGCAACCACGTCACGGTATCGCAGGAGAACCGCGCTCGGCGGATACAGGTTGTTCGCGGGGAAGATTTCCGGCCAGACGACGTCGGTGTCGGAGGGCGCAGTAGCCATGCGGCCACCGCTCAACCGGCGACGGCTGCGCATCAGTCCGGCGAAGGAACCGTCGCCGATCGCACGGTCGGCGGAATCGATGTCGTCGGCGATCGCGTGGCCGCCGACCGCATCCGGTCGGCGCGCGAGCCGGTGCACGAGGCCGGCAACAAGATCGCGCTCCAGCTTGTCGTCTTGGTCGAGGAACAAGACATATGCACTCGACGAATCCGCCCATGCCAACCCGACATTCCGCGTTGCGCCGATGCCCGCGTGCGGTTTCAGCACAAGCGCAACGCGCTCATCCGCCAGGAGCCGGCGAACAATCTCTACACCGCCATCCGTCGACCCGTCGTCGACGACAATGACTTCGAGGTTCCGATGAGTCTGGTTCAAGACGCACCGAATCGTCTGCTCGATAAAGGCATCTCCGTTGAAGAGCGGGATGATGACGGATACCTTGTCCCTGGACGTCGCCGGCTGGTCGCCGGCTTCCCCCGTTGCGCGCACCTCCGACCCGCGTTTCATGATGGCCGCCACGCCAGTTCTGAAATGACGGCTTCGAACTGCCCCCACGACGACGACCAGTCCTGACGCACCGCGTTCTCGCGGGCACTGCGCCCGTACTCGCGGCGTGCACCTGGATCGTCGGCGAGCGCCAGAAGCGCTCGCGCGAGCGCGGGTGGGTCGTCCGGCGCAACCAGGACGCCGGAGTCGCCGACCTGTTCCGGGATGCCGCCGATTGCCGCCGCAACGACGACGAGCCCGCTCGCCATCCCCTCGCCGACCGTGAGCGCCCACGGTTCGGGCCAGCGAGACGGCACGACGAGCACATCGAAATCTCGCATCCGCTCAGGGAGCGCGGCCCTGTCGGTAAACGGTTCAAAGTGCACCCGTGGGTCCGCGCCCGCCAGCTGGCGCAACTCCTGCTCATACGGTGACAACGGCGCGTTTCGATCGAAGCCCTGGCTGCCGATGATCGTGAACTCCAGGTCATCGCGCTGCAATAGGTTCGCGGCCCGGAGAAGCACGTCCGGCCCCTTCTCAGAAACAACCCTGCCAATAAATGCCACCCGCATCGTGCCGCTCTGCTGCGCCGGACCGGGCGCGAACTGCTGCGCGTCCACACCGTTCGTGACCACGCGGAAGCGATCTTGTGATCGAAGCGGCACGCGTCGCGCCAGGTCATCGCGGAGAAAGCGACTGACGCAGATTACGCGATCGCACGCATCCGCAGTTCGAGCGGCCTCGATCGCAGAGTATGACCGGAACAGGTTATTGTGCGCATACAAGACGACGCGGTGATCAGTGTCGCGCAGCAGGCGCACCAGGGCAGCACCGTTATGTGCGACGACAATCCCGGCGGGCGCGGTGCGCAGAAGTTCGGCGATCGGCCGGTAGGCTCGCGCCGCATACCTGCGCGGCACGCCGAGACGGCTGAGACCGGCATCGGCGATGCGTTCGCGACGTGAGGGCGGCGGCCCGCCCTGGTATTCCAGCGCCTCGGCATCCGGGTACCGGTGGGGATATGTTCCCTCCTGAACGACGACGCGTTGCGGAAAGCGAACGTTCGCCTCGCGGACTGCTGCCGCTGTCGCCAGCCCGTGCACAACGGTCGGGATGGCGGAACCCGTCTCGGGTGAATAGTGGTCGCCGGGAGTGATCACGTGATAGACGGGCGTCGCGCCATCGGCTGGTGTCGCGCCATTGGCGGGCGGGCGGCTGGCGCACATGGACCCAGGATACCGGGGCGGAAGCGCCCTGGCGGTACAGCCGCCCTAGGTCATTCAGCGACCGCTCACCCGGTGTTGCTCTAGCATTGACTGACGTATGCCGCGGCCGCGGCCTTGGAACACTGGATGGGGGACGGTATGGAGCTACGCGACTATTTACACGGCCTGCGCCGGCGCTGGGCGGCCATCGTTCTTTTGACGGTTCTCGGCGTCGGAATCGCGGCGGCGTGGGCCGCCATGCAGCCGCGGGTGTATGAGACCTCCGCATCCGCATACATCACCATCGTGCCGACCACCGAGCCCGCCACCCCGGGACAGACGCAGACGATCGCTCCCGGGCAGAGCAACGCGATCACACAGTCCTATGTGGCATCGTTCACCGACCTGGCCTCATGGCGGTCGGTCGCACAGCACGCCATCAGCGAGCTGAAGCTGAGTGCCACGCCGGAGAGCCTGGTCGGCCAGATCACTGTCACCAACCCCACCAACACGTCCATTCTCCAGGTGCAGGCAAAGGCTGCATCGCCCGCCGCCGCGCAAGCCCTGGCGGGCGCCTGGATCCGAGGCCTGCAGGCGACCATCGACCAGGTCGACGGCAACGGCAAGCCGGGGTCAGCGCCCGTGAACGTACTCCTCGGCGACCCGGCGGCACTGCCACACTCCCCGATCTCGCCCGACGTCAAGTTGGCGCTCACCGTCGGTGGCGTGGTCGGCCTGGGGTTCGGAATCGCGTTTGCGCTGATCCGGGCGGCGTCCGATCGACGCATCCGGCCCGGTGACGCGATCGATCAGAAGCTCGGAGTCGCCGTCGTGGGGACGATTCCTCTCGTCGCCGACAAAAACCGTGACTCGACGGGGCGCTCGAGTGCACGCGATGCAACATTCGCGTACTCGGAAGCGCTGCGCACGATGCGAACCAACCTGCAGTTCGTCGACGTGGACAACCCGCCGCGCACCATCGTGATCACGAGCCCGTTGCCAGGTGACGGCAAGTCCCGGATCGCGTGCGAACTTGCCAAGACGTTGGCTGCCACCGGGTCGCCAGTGATTCTGGTCGATGGAGACTTGCGCCGATCGACCGTCGCGAAGAACTTAGGGCTTCCGGGCGGGGCCGGGCTGGCGGACGTTCTGGCCGGCCGGGTGCGCCTCGCGGAGGTCCTGCAGCAGGCGCCAGGCGTACCGAACCTTTTGGTTCTGACAGCCGGGAGCACACCCCCCAACCCGAGCGAAGTGCTCGGATCAGCTCGGATGCGCGCACTGCTCGGCGAACTTGCCACAGACGGCATCGTGATCATCGACGCACCGCCCCTATTGTCGGTCACCGATGCGGCCGTGCTTGCCCACCAGGCCGATGGTGCGCTGCTGGTGACACGAGCCGGAAAGACGACGTACGAGCTGGCGGAAAAGGCGCTGGAGGCGCTGCACAAGGCGCGCGGGCGCACTCTTGGGGTGGTGCTCAACCGGGTGCCGCTGCGCGGAGTCGATGCATCTCCATACGCATACGCGTACCGCAAAAGTTACCTGACCGATGTAGACACCTCCGGCGACGGCGTGATGCCGCAGCCGGCAAGCCCGGTGCCGAGCGACGGTGGTGGAAACTGGACTCTGCTGACCGAGCCCGGCGAGCAGACCGCTACCGAGCCGGCAGGCGATGGGGTTCAACCCAGAGGCGGCGATGCAAACGACGACATCCATCAGCTGCTCGGGTCGGTGCTCGACAAGCCCACAGCGCATCGTTCGCGAAAGTCGAGTGATCACATTCGTCGGTCGTGATGTCCGAAGCGACTGCGGCACGAAAACCGCGCATCGCGCTGATCTCGTCGTCCTACTTTCCGCATTTCGGCGGCGTTGAAGAACATGTTCGCCAAGTAGCACGGCAGTTGACGCGCCTCGGCGTGGCCGTCGAGGTGTGGACAGTCGACCGCGGGCAGCAGCTCGGCGAACAGAAGGTCGACGGCCTCCGCGTCAGGTACTTGCCCACACCGTTGCCTTCGCGCAGCGCAGGCGGGTTAACGCGGTTCCTGCTTCGAGCACCCGCAGCGTGGATACGCTGGCGGCGGGCATACACACAGTTCAAACCAGACCTGCTCCACGTGCACTGCTTCGGGCCCAACGGGGTGTACGCGCTCAGGCTGCACGACCGCACGGGCGCTCCGCTGGCTGTGACCGGCCACGGCGAAACCCTCGCCGACGACAACGGCGCCTACCGCAGATCGCAGCTCCTCCGCACCTCCCTCAGCAAAGCACTTACCAAGGCGGTATTCGTGACCGCGCCATCCGAATATGTGCTGGGCGACCTGCGCGAGTCATACGGGTTACGCACGGGCGTCGTGGTGCCCAACGGAGTCGACCTCGACGTGCGGCCCGATCCGGCCGCTCCCAGGCTGGACGACGATCCGTACCTGCTCGGGGTCGGACGACTGGGCAAAATGAAAGGCTTCGACCTGCTGATCGAGGCCTACGCGCGGTCGGGGGTGCACGACACCTATCGTCTTCTCATCGGCGGCGACGGCCCGGAACGGTCGGCCCTCACCGCGCTGGCGGCGGACCGCGGTGTGGGTGACCGCGTGCGGTTTCTCGGCCGGCTGCAACCACAGGCTGTGGCGGATGCGATGGCGCAGGCGCGCGCGCTCGTCGTACCTAGCCGCATTGAGGCCTTCGGGATAGTTGCGCTGGAAGCATGGCGCAGCAGCACAGCCCTCATCATGACCGACCGCGGCGGCGCTCCGGAATTCGTTCACGACGGGATCGACGGGCTGCTGGTCGATCCGGAGGACACCGCCGCATTGGCGCGAGCGTTGGACACGATCGTGAACGATGGCGCCCTGCGCGATCGTCTGGCATCCGCTGGCCGGACTCATGTGGATGCCTTCACCTGGGCGCGCGTCGCCGAGCAGTACCGAAACCTCTACACGACGGCTGTGTCAGTGAGCGCGCGTTAGTCCGTCGTTCGAACTGTGCCGGACGCGCTACTGACCCGCGCTCGCGTGCCGACCGCCTTGCCGACCGCCGTGGCTGCAACTCGCGGGCTCCACCGACTCGCGCGCGCCAAATGCTTCAGGGCCGCGCCGCGATTATGATTGCCCAACGCTTCGCGCGCGGCATCGATGGCCTGATGGGCGAACAATTCTCGGGTGCACCTGTAACCGCGGCGCACGGCGCGCAATGCTCCGACGTCGTTTCGACGCACTGCGCGCCTCTCGTGCTCCGCGAGAATGGCGAACTTGGCCGTCGCTGCAGAGTAGTAGTCGTGCGAAGCGTTTGCCGAGTGCAAGAAGTACCGCACCAGCGGAGTCGCCACAGCCGCTGCCCGCTTCTCCAGGCACAGCCGAAGGAACAGATCCCAGTCTTCCGCGTGTGTGAGAACCGGGCTATATCCGCCGGCCGCCCAGTAGTCGGCTTTGCGCACCATCACAGAGCTGTTCAAGACCATCTGATCGCCCAGGAGGCCCCAATACGTCGGGCGTGTCGCCTCTGCCGCGATCTCCGATTCGGCGTCCACCCAGATGAAACCTGTGCACCAGAACGCGGCGTCCGGCTCCTCAGCCACCAGGCTCAGCTGCTGCTCGAGCTTGGTCGGCAGCCAGACGTCATCATGGTCAAGAAACGCGATCAACTCGGCATGCGCGTGGAGCACACCAACGTTGCGCGCTGCCGACACTCCGCGATTTGGCTGTTGAAAGTAGCGGATCCTGGGGTCCATGCTCGCCACGTGTGCGTGCGGGCTGGGCGAGCCGTCGTCGACGACTATGATCTCGAAGTCGCTCATTGTCTGTTCAAGAACGGAGGTCACGGCACGGCCGAGCATGTCATCTTCGCGACTGTACACCGGGATCACAACGCTGACACGGGGCACAGGCCAGACTCTACCAGGCGCCACCGCACGCAGTCGTCAAGCCACGGATGCCCACACCCGGGCATGAGCGCGCGCCGATCGCTCCCACGTAAACTGCTGCGCCCGTTCACGGCCCGCACGAACGAGTGCCGCAATGGCCGGATCGTCGGCGGTGACAGCTATGACACCGTCAGCGATCGCTGTACCGGTCGGTTCGACGAGGAGTGCCGCGTCACCAGCTACCTCGGGCAGGCTGCTCGTGGCGGCGGCGACGACGGGCGTACCGGCCGCCATCGCCTCAAGCACTGGCAACCCGAATCCTTCGTAGAGCGATGGCACGACGACCGCAGCGGCCGCCGCAACAAGCCCGGGCACCACCTCATCGGGCACTCGACCGATAAGTCGTGTCTGCGGCAACTTCTGAAACAGCTCAGTTCGACGCGAATGCGGCGGCCCCGCAAGCACGAGTTCGAGGTTGGGGCGTGCCTTGTGGATAACGGGCCATGCCTCGGCGAGCGCTTCGAGGTTCTTCCGCAGCGCAGCACCCCCCGCGTGGAGGACATAATGCGGCCCAATGCCAAGCTCGAGCCGTTGCGCCTCATCGAGCGGGTGAGCATCAAAGAACCGCTCGCCCACGCCGTTATGCACGACAATCGGCTCTTTGATACCGAGGAGATCGACAGCCTCCTGGGCGCTGAATTCGGATACACAGATCACAGCAGCCGCACGCCGCGCTTCTTCCGCCGCAGCGGGAACCGGCGCCGATTCGTCTGGAAACCGCCACGCCACAACGTCGTGCAGTGTGATCACGTCTCCGTGCGGCGCAGGCGGAAGCTCCAGGTTCATCCGGTGCGTCACCGCATAGCCCTGGTACAGCATCCGCCCGAGCCCACGGCGAACGCTCGCGGGAGCACCCGTGACCCACGCCATCGGCAACCGCCGATTTCCAGGCAGTGGCGCACGCAACGATCGAAACGCGAGATGGCGCATCCGCCAGTCACGGTTATCGGTCTCGTGAAGGGCACCTGTCGCGCGATCGATGATCTGCCCTTGATAGCGCTCGGCGCCCATCGGCGTCGACGTGACAATCGTTGCGATGGTCAGCCGCGGCACACCCTGGCCGGCCATGTTCGCTCCTTTTTCGACGCTACGCCCGATACTACTGACCCTCGTTCGCTGCTGCGGCGCGCTCGGCAAGCACTTCGTGATACACGACTCGCGTGCGCGCAGCCACCGACGCCCAGGTGTAGCCGGACACGGCATCACGCGCAGCTTCGCTCATGCGTCGCCGTCGTTCCGGATCTGTGACAAGCGGGGTGACCGCAGCGGCAATGGAGTCAGCGCTGCGCTCGATGAACAGCCCATTCTGGCCGTCGATGACGAAGTCCTCCGTGCCGTTGACCTTCGTCGTCACCAGAGGGAGCCCGGCGGCCGCTGCTTCCAGCGTCACCAGCGCGAACGCTTCGTAGAGGGTGGGGAACACGAACAGGTCACCTGCCGCGAAGTAGTCCTCCACCCGCGTTGAATGCCCGGCGAATATCACGCGATCGGCAACACCCAACCGCTCCGCCAGAGCACGATATGGGGCTTGGTTGTCACCGCCGACCACGAGCGCCTTCGCCGACGGGGGAAGAGCGGGCAGCGCGGCGATCAACGGCTCCAGACCTTTGCGCCGAAACTCCTTGCCCACCCATAACAGCACGGCGTCCTCGGAGCCGATCCCATGAAGATTCCGGATGCGCGCACGTTGCGCCGCGGCGTCCCGGCGCTGGAATTTCGCCACGTCGACAGCATTCGGAATGACGCGGATGCGTTCCGGCGGCACGTTGTAATACTTCGTGAGTTCACGACCGACGCCGGCGGATACCGCGATCACTCGAGCGAATGCGCCTGGACGATAATTCGCCTTCTCCACGTGCAGCACCGCACGGTGTCGCGGATTCAGGAGTGCCCGTGCGGCCTCACCCTGGCGGAATTTCATCGCCCACCACGCGCGGTGGCAACTGTGCGCGGTGATGACATCTTGTCGGCGCAACGCGCAACCGCCTTGATTGTGCAGTATGTCGAAGCGCTCCGTGCCCAGGCTGCGCGTCGCCCGCGACGGATACACCGCAGGGACCATGAATCCGGGAATAGCGGGCATCGGCACCGGATGCCACGTCAGCGGGGGCTCAACAGGAGGATCAACCGCGTTCGCGACAAGGGTGACGTCGTCGCCCAGAACGCCGAGCTCTCTGGCCAGCTCATACGACGCTCGTTCGATGCCCCCCTGATGATTGAATTTGAAGGACGACATCGCGACGCGCACGTTCTGATGCTAGCTCAAGGGTCCAGCCCGCTTGGGGCGTTCCGATACCATGAAGGCCATGCGAGGATACTGTTGAGCGGCCCGCAGCCGCTGGGAGTTCCAACGGCCAGTGTTGTCGTTGTTACCTACAGGCGACCCGACTACGTGCGCACGTGCCTTGAGCACCTCTTGCAGCAGACGACCCGGCCTGCACGGATCATCGTTGTCGATTCATCACCGGACACGAAGACCGCCGATGTTGTGCGAGAGTTCCCTGGCGTCGAATACCGGCGTAACGACCACGGCGTGGGAACAACGGCAACGTCGCGAGCAATCGGAATTGCAGACATTGCGGAAGATGTCGTGGCGTTCCTTGACGACGACGCCTTCGCGCAACCAACCTGGCTGGAGAAACTGCTCGAACCGTACGCGGATTCCGACGTCGTGGCGGTCGGCGGGCGAGCGCTCAATGGACAACCCGGTGAAGCCGATGAAGGCATTGGCGAGATCGGCCTGCTGCTTCCCGATGGGCGGCTAACCGGGTTCTTCGCCGCCAATCCGGGCAAGGTTATCGAGGTCGACCACATGCTAGGCGCGAACATGTCCGCTCGTCTCGACGCGCTCCGCGCGATCGGCGGTATTCGAGACCTGTATCCGGGCACCTGCCTCCGCGAGGAATCCGACATGGCGCTGCGATTGCGTCGACGGGGTGGCCGCATCGTGTATACCCCGTTTGCCGTTGTGCGGCACGTTGCAGGAAACTACGCGCGCGGGCGCCGATTCGATTCGCGCTATCGGTATTTTGGCGCACGCAATCACGTAGTCCTGCTTACAACAACTCTGGGCTGGCGCGATCCTCATGTGCGCAGATACACCCGCACGGCTGTGCGTTACGCGTTCGGTGAGGCTCGTGAGGGTATGCGGCAGGCACGCAGGCGTCATGGGCTCACTGCCCGGGCCAGAGGGCTTGCTGGAGGTACAACTCGGTGCGCCGTTGATTTGGTCGGAACCGGTGCGGGGTTCATCGCTGCAGTTCGGGCCCGCGCGAAGATCGATCGCCTGCTTCCGCGGGAGAGACCATGAGGCTGAACGCATACGTTCTTGCCAGCGATCCGGCATGGATCGAGCAATGCATCGCTTAGTACTACGACTCGGTTTCGCGCACCGTCGTGTCCTGCGATGCGAGTGGGCGTTCCTTGAGCGGCGCGCCCCTGTCTGTCGACCAGTCTCTGCGGCGCGTCTCTGCCGCCGATCCAGATGACATAGTATTCCTGCTGCCCGGGAACCATTTCCGCGCGAACGACCAGCACGTGCTGGCTGTTGAAACGGCGCAACGGCAAGACGCCCTCAACGCCGCATCGGAAGGCGCCGACTGGGTCGTGCAGCTCGGCACAGACGAAATCATCCCCAATATGGGAGTGGTGATCCAGCATCTTGGGGCCGCCGCGGCCCGTCGGGCAAGAGCTCTCGAGTTCCGAGCTCGCATGTTCTACGCGCGGACGAACGATCGCCGATTTCTCGAGCGTTGCGCGCGATGGTGGACGACGCAGGCAGGATTTCCCGGCCCGATTCTTGTCGCCGCAGGAACGACGCTCACGCACGCGCGGGAAGCCGCACAGGCTCCTCTCTACCGCGTTGATATCAGCCCGTGGAGCAACGATCCAGCGCACAGTCGCGCTGCCCGCGTACACGCAGTGATCCCTTGCGAGCAGGCCATCCTCCAGTTGAGCTGGGTTCGCACTGAGGAGCAGATGCAAGAAAAGAGCGTCGTGTCCGGCTATGCGAGCTCCAGGGACAGGGGCAGCGAGTTGCGTCGCTGGCGGCGGGCAGCGAATCCACTCCGGAGGGCGGCCATGGCTCCGTTCGCGCCATCGCCGTTTGCGCGGTTCCGGTTGACTCGATTGCCGCAATTCGCTGGATTGGAGCCCTGAGCAGGCGAACTTCAGCTAACGAGAGGCTACGCGGTGAGCGAGCCGTGGCCGCACTCGATCACTCAATCACTCGAGACGACCGAGTTCGACAAGATGGGCAAAGTCGTCGCTCAGGCCCCGAACGTCGCTGAAGGTACCCTGCGCGTCGATTCGCCCGTCCTTCAAGAACACGAGCGTGTCGGCATGTCGCACGGTAGAGAGACGGTGCGCCACGATGAGTATCGTCATGCTGCCTTGCAGGTGGGCAAGGGTCTCAGCGATTTCGTGCTCGGTGAGATTGTCGAGCGCAGATGTCGCTTCGTCCAGGACCAGGACGCGGGGTCGACGGTAGAGTGCTCGCGCAAGCCCAAGGCGTTGACGCTGCCCGCCCGAAAGTCGCACGCCGCGCTCTCCGACAATGGTCTCGAGTCCCTCCGGCAGCTCAGCTACCAGGTCATCCAGTCGGGCCATCTCGATGACCTGAACCACCCGTCGCCGGTCGATGTCTTGCACAGGTACGCCGAATGCAATGTTCGCCATCATCGTGTCGTGAACCAGAAAGACGTCCTGGGGCACGACGCCGAGCCCGCGATACCACATTGCGGGATCGTCGGTTATCGACCGGCCGCCGCATTCGATTGAGCCTGCTGACGGTTCCAGCAAGCCCAACACGAGGTCGAGCAGCGTGCTCTTGCCCGCTCCACTCGAGCCGACGAAGGCCGTTGTCTCGTTCTGTCTAATCACAAGGGATACCCCGTCGAGCACCGGTCTATCACCGTCCGGATACTGGAATACGACCTGTTTGAGCGCTATGTCGCCGAAATACTCATCCTTGCCGCGCGGTGCTTCAACGTACGTTCCCGTGGCATCGAGCTCGACGACGGCATCCGACATGATGTGCAGACCTGCCTGTCCGATTCGCATCGTTGCGAGATTAGCGCTGATCCGAGTCATTGTGGGCAGCGCGCGAACAGAAGCTGCCGCGAAAATACCGAGGATGACAAGCGCCTGTTCCCTCGTTTCCGTTGTGAACAAGATGACGGAGATCCCGAGGATGGCCAGCACGAACCCGACCTCGAGTAGATACCGTGGCGCATCGGAGACGATCCCCATTTGCCGGTTCGCGCGGGCGGAACGCAGTCGCGCCGTCTTGAATCCGTCAACGAATCTTCCGGTGCTGGAGGTGAGGCGCACTTCTCGGAAGCCCTCGAGGCTCGGCATGAGAAACTGCCACGCGACGAGGCCCGCGCCCGCAATCTCCTCCCCGATGCGCCGTTGTCGCGGGCGCAGCAGACGCTGGACACCGAACACGAAGAATCCGAAAAGCACGACCGTAAAGAGCGTCACGACCGGCGAAGCAACCGCGAGCACACCAACGATGGCCACGAGAACGACTGCATCCGAGAACATGCTCACCACGGCAAGAAGCACGCTGGCCGCTTGGTTGGTCGATTCATTGATGTTGCGATACAGCTCACTCAATCGGCGCGAACGATGCTCCGGGTACGGCGCAAGTACATAGCGGCGCATCAATTCGACAGACGAGAGCGCCGAGACGCGGGTAGTACGACCGAGAATCCACCAGCGAAACGCAATCACGCAGAGGCTCTTGAAAATGAAGACGCCGGCGACGAACCCTGCCACAACTGGAAGCAGTACTTGTACCGAATCGGTGCCGAGGATGCCGGAGATGATACCCAGCGAGCCGCTATTTGTGGACACGCCAGTCGTGAGTTGCATCAGAGGCACCATCGCCGCAACGCCGAGCGTGTCAAGCCCGGCCAAAATAACCGAGACCGCGACGGTGCCGGCAATCCATCGAAACGGCTTCGCCCCCGCCATCCGCAACACCAGCGCAAGCTGCGCGCGCAGCGTTTCGCGCTTCGAAACCCTCGCCATGAACTCCTCATCTCTGCCGCGTGCGTTCGGCAAAGCCCTCGGGTGCACGTCGTCTGCACGATCTTACATTCCGAAATTCGGGCAACACTGCGCGGATAAGTGAGATAAACTCGACGTACGGCGCCCGGTCCGGTATGTTTAGCATTACGTGGGGATACAGCATTAGGGGTGCCCGTTGCACGCGGATCTCGGCCGACACGCGTCAGCCGTCAATTATTGGAGGCTCGAACCATGAGTGAAAACGAAGAGCTCGGCGCAACCGAGCCTCACACAATCAGCCGTCGGAGCGTCGCGAAGGCTGCGGCGTGGGCGGTGCCCGTCATCGCAATGGCCACGGCCGCACCGGCGTACGCGTCGTCAGGTACTCCGCCGATCATCACAGCAGGCGCGGCGTGCAAGTTGCCAGGGTCTTCATGCAAGACGCTACCGCCCAAGGGCTATCAGGTGCCCGCGACCATCAAGAACCCGGACCCGACGAAGACCATCTATATCACGGGCATCGCGATCACCAACAACACCTGTGCCAACATCACCTCGCCAACGACCAACCCGGCGCTCCCGATCACGGTTACCCCCGGGCAGACGATCAACGTCACGTTTGTGGCTAACGCGACCAACAGTGCAAACCAGGCCTGCCAGTTTGACTTCAGCGTCACCTGGGGTCACATGGCTGACGGGTCCGACCACGATCACTCGCCGATCGTGGTGGATATCACCATTCCTTCTACTCCGCCGACCTGCGCCTGCCCGTAGAACTGATCGCAGATTTGAGAACGCCCTTCCTCTGTTGCATGGGAAGGGCGTTCACTTTGTGAGTGTCAACTCCGTAGGCGCCAACCCGCTCCGCTCAAAGAAGCTGAGGCTCCTTATGAGCGTGGTTCATTCATGACCGATTCGCTTAAGCACTCCGCCGATCGCGCCCGCTCGGGTCGACCAGTCCGCGACGGCCTCTGGCCCGCGGGAACGACACGGTACCGGTGAATGGAGTGAAGTAGATACAGCGTGAGCGAACTTCGCAGCTCCCACGATGACAATGCCCTCGCCCGCGGCATCGCGGAACCCCGCGACCGGAGACGACACGACAGGTCGGCCGACAGCCTGGTACTCGTAGAGCTTGATCGGGTCGAGGCTCTCCGTGAAGTCGCTCACGAGGTGCGGCACGAGCAGCACGTCCGCGTGCTGCAGGTAGGCGGGCACCTGCTCGTGCGGTTTGGCCCCAAGCAGAACTGCGCCCGCCTCGCGCAGCCGACGGGTATCAGACTCGCCTAGAGCGTCCGGCCCGACAAGCACGATCGTAGCGTCGCCGGCGAGCGCGCGCGCTGTCCGCACGCACAACTCGACATCGAGTCGATCGCCGTGCAACGTGCCGACATACACAGCGACTTTGCCTGCCGGCAGATCAGCGGGGCGCGCAGCCGGCCGCCGGTAGAGCTCCACATCCACGCCGTTCGGAACGAGAACGATCGGAGCAAGTTCAGCGGGTCGGTCCGGGGTCTTGCGTCGCACCAGTTCAGCCGAACATGCCACGACCTGGGTCGCATGGTGCAGCAAATACTGTTCGCCACCGACGACCCGCCGACGGATGCGATCCGGTCGATCTGCGACCGCCCAATCGTCTGTGATGTCATACAGTGTCGGCCAGCCGGTCACCCGGGACACCTCGGCTGCCCCAGGGTCGTTGACCCACAGCACCGGGTCGGTCATCCCCAGGCTGCTCGCCGCGCGCTGCACTGCGCGGGCGAATCGGCGGTCGGCGCCCCGGTCGATCTTTCGAGGCAGCAGCTTTAACGGGCGCAACGTCCACAACCGCGGTTGCACGTCACCGCGCTCGCGCACACTCCGCCCGAGGGCGGCCCGTCGGCCGGATCGCAGCTCATGCAGTGGGTCGGCCGACGGCTCGATGAAGAGCACCCGCAGTTCCGGGTCACCGGTCAGCAGGCGCGAGATCAGGTGCTGGTTGCGCCGCCACACCCCATCCCACGCTTCCAGCGAGATCACGACGAGGTCCGTCATCGCCCTGCTCCGTTCCGCACGCCCCCACTCCGGGCCGCGCGTGCCTCGATGGCCGCGCGGTAGACGGCATCCGTGCCCGCCACCTGCGATGAAACCGAGAAGAACTCCCGCTGACGGATGCGCCCGGCCGCGCCCAGCGCATCGCGCGCATCGGCGTCGCCCGCGAAAAGGCGGAGCGCGGATGCTGCAGCGTCGGCATCGTTCGGCGTGAAGTGAGCGCGCGGATCGAGCCCGTCGAGCACCTCACGGTGGCCGGCGGCATCCGCTGCGACCACAGGGAGACCGGATGCCATCGCCTCCAGAATCGTCAACCCCAGCCCCTCGACCGGGCACGGCGCGATCAGCAAGCCGGCCCGGGACATCCGCTCGGGCAGATCCGAACGGAAACCGAGAAAGCTCACCTGGCCGCTCACACCGAGGGTGTCGGCGAGCGCGCGAAGCTGGCTGGCTTCGGCACCGTCGCCCGCGACGTCCAGCGACCATCCCTCGCGTGCCAGCCCCGAGGATGCAAACGCGCGCAACGCCACGTCGGTGCGCTTTTCCGGCTGCAAGCGCTGTGCGATCAGGACAACGGGTTCCCGCGGCACGCGCGCAATGGGCCGATCCGCCACCCCGGTGTGCACGACGACGCTCGGAACGCGGATGGCTGCTGCGACGGCCTCGCTGATCGCAAGTTCGCGGTCCACCGTGCCTCGCACGAACAGGTCGAGCGGCAAGGCACGGAACCGGCCGCGCTGCCGCGTGAAGTGCCGCGTCGACACCACCGCCGGCCGATCACGCCGGCCCATCAGCGCTGCCACGGCTGCGACATCCGCTGCAACCATGTGAGTGTTGACGACGTCGACCTCCCGGCCGCGCCGACGGATCGCAACAATCACCTCGCCCGTTCGACTGGCCGGTTCATACCGCACGCCTGCACGCTCGAGCGGCCCGCGCATGCGATCATCCGCGCCGCCGATCACGCTCACCACGTGACCGTGCGATGCCTGTGCGACGGCAAGCCGGAAAACGAACTGTTCGACGCCCTGGAATGCATCCGAGCGAACAGCGTGCAGAACGCGCAGCGGCGTCACGACGGTGCCCCTGGCGCCGACACCGAATGGCCGCCGCGCGCAGCCGCAATGGGCTCGAGCAGCGCAATGTAACGTTCAGCCGTCGCCTTCCAGCCGTGGGCTTCAGCGCTCGCTCGCGCCTGACTGGCGAACGCGTCGCGTCCGGCAGCGGCGATCTGTTCGAACCGGTCGCCGAGCTGGGCCGCATCACGGTCGACCAGATATCCATTGAGGCCGTCCACGATCACCTCGGGGGCGTAGCCGACGCGGGTGGCGATCACCGGAAGTCCGGCAGCGAGCGCCTCCAGCACCACGAGGGCGTTGGCCTCGTAAGCGCTTGGCAGAACGAACAGATCGGATGCCGCGAAAAATAGAGGCAGGTCTGAGCGCGGTCCCATGAACATCACCCGGTCGCTCACTCCCAGCGACTCCGCCTGGCCGCGGGCCTTGTCGATCGCCTGGATATTGCCGCCGGCGACGAGCAACAGCACCGTCGGGGCGTGGGTCAGGGCAGAGATGGCCACGTCCAGCCCCTTGCGATCGAACTCATGGCCGACGAACAAGGCGACCCTGTCCTCGTCGTTCAGGCGGAATCGCGCCCGCGCATGCGTGCGCTCTTTCTGCGTCGGCGGATGGTACCGATCCAGATCGACACCGTTCGGGATGACGGTGACCGGCGGTCGCACCTGCCCGTACACGCGATTCAGCGTCTCGACCTCTGAGGTGGAGAGCGCGACGACCGCACGGTGAATGTTGCTGCGATACCGGATGAGGTCGCGAACGAACGTGAACGCATGGGTCGGGTTGCGCAGCATCCGCCAGGTGCCGCGGCCGCGAGCGCGCATCGCCGCACCGACGACGCCGTGATTCACGTAGACATCACCGGCCATGATCGCGTTGTGGCAGATCGACACGGCATCCGGGCGCGCCGCGAGGAACCGACGAGCACGGACCGTGCCTACCGTTGAGAACCAGACCATTTGCCGGAACAGCGCGAGCGCGCGGAAGAACACGCGTCGGGGCCAGGGGCGCCGGGGCCGAGTGCGTGCAACGTCCATCGTGAACGATTCGACGGTGTGGCCGAGGGCGCGGAATTCGTTCTCCAGGTTCCACGCCACGCCGGCGACGCCGGTGCCCGCTCCGATGTACGGCACGATTTGCACGATGCGCATCAGTAGCTCCGCGGAGCGGGCGGCGCCGGCAGCCGTGACTCGGCGCGTACGGGGCCGCGCGCATAAAGCGCCGCACGACGCCACGCTTGCGCACGGCGAACGCCGGGCAGCAGCATCCCGCGCACGGTGGCACCGAACCAGCCGGCGCTCCGGGCGCACTGCCAGCCCGCCGCGCCGAAGTGCTTGCGGTAATAGCGTTCCTGCGACGCGAAGAAGTGCAGGTCGCGGCGCCGCGAGTCGCCGCTCGTGCCCGCGCCGACGTGCACCGCGTGCGCATCGTGCACCGCCCGGTGCCGCCAGCCGAGCCGGTTCGCACGCTGCGCCCAATCCGCCTCTTCAGCATACAGAAAGAAGCGCTCGTCGAGCCCGCCGACCTGGTCGAGCGCCTCAGCACGCAGCAGCAGCACAGACCCGATGGCGTAGCGTGCCCCGGTTTGGAAGCGGCCGAGGCCGACCGCCTCAAGCCAGGCGTTGCCAGGGGTCGGGAATGGCCATTCCACTCGCGCGGAGCGTCCGTCGTCGTCGCGTTGGGCGGGCCCGACACTTGCTAGATCGTTCTCAGCGCGAAGCGCGTTCTGGAGCACAGTGACTTGGTCGGGCGTGAACCGCGCATCCGGGTTCAGCAGCAAGACGTCGGCGCCGGGGACCAACCGATCGGCCAGCGCGAGGTTGACACCGGCGGCGAATCCGGCGTTGCGCCCCGCATCGACGTAGCGCACGCCGAGTTCCGTGCATAGAGCTGCGATCTCAGGCAGCGACGAGTTGTCGACCACCGTGACCGTGAGGTGCGCGACGGGAGCCAGCGCGGCACGCAGCAGGCCGACGGCTCCGTATGCCACCACGATGATCTCGACGCCGGGGTTCTCGACGGCGGAGTTGTCGGCATCGAGATTTTCGGTACCTGTGCTTCCGGCGGCGTGATTCAGCCGAGCGGCGCGATTCGCCCCAACGGATGCCAGCCGTGCGACTGACCGATAGAGGTTGACGTACTGGTCTGCCACAGCATCCCACGTGCACTCCTGAGCCCGTTGATACCCCGCCGCACGCAACCGCTCACGCTGCGGCCCTGCCGCTTCGACTAGTGCAGCGCGCAGCGCGATCGGGTCTCCCTGGGGAACGACAATGCCCGCGCCCCCGACGACGTCGGGTAGCGCACCTGCGTCGCTCGAGACGACTGGCACACCGGATGCCATCGCTTCGATCGCGACGCGACCGAACTGCTCTGTCCAGCGCACGGTCGGCACAGAAGGGACCGCCAGCACGTCAACCGATCGGTAGAAACCCGGCACCTGTTCGGGCGCGACCGCACCGAGCAACTGGATGCGGTTTGCGATACCGAGCCGCGCAGCATCCGCTACGATGGCAGTCGCCATAGGGCCGACGCCGGCGATGCGCAGGTGCAGACGCGGCTCCGCGGCAGCCGCCTGCAGGAGTACACCGAGTCCCTTTTCGGGTACCAGCCGGCCGAGGAAGCCGACCGCGATCGGGGCCCCGCCGGTGCCATTCGAGCTCTCACGCACTGGTGCCGGGTCGCCAGTGTCCTGGCTCGTCGATTCGAACTCGGCCAGATCGACGCCCAACGGGATCACTCGCGGTCGTCCGGCGAACCCCTTTGCGACGCTGATGGCAGCGGCCTCCGCGTTGCAGGCCGAGATGCCCCGCGCTGTGCGCAGTGCTGCCCGCTCCATCCAGCGGAAAGGGACCGGGTAGCGTTTGGTGATATTCTGCGCCGTGTAAAGCACGACCGGCGCTGTGCTCCGTCGCATGGCGCGCAGCAGCAGCAATTCTGCGGTTGCGAGGGCGAACGGTTCCTCATGGATATCAATAACGTCCCACTGCTGGCCCAGGGCAGCCCAGAGCGGCCGCGGATCGTACAAAAACAACGCGGGGTGATGTCCAACGGTCGCAACCGGGACGGCGTCGTCAGCATTGTCGCGTTCGAGGGCGACCGGCGCACCGCCGGCATGCCAACGACGGGCGGCCAACAACGTGAGAGTCACGCCGCGCGCCCGCAGAGCCCGCTCGCGCCCGCGCCATGCGGGCACGGTCGCGCTGTGCGAGATTCGCAGCACTCTCATGAGTCCTCCCGGTACAATCGGACAGGTCCATTCTGTCGTGTTTCGACCGACCGACAGGAACGGATGCCTTTGGCGATGAGATCATGGGGGACATCATGGCCGATCAATTTCGCATATTGACCGTGTGCACCGGCAATCTGCACCGCAGCCCGTTGGCGGCCGTGCTGCTTGAACGGTGGGCAGAGTGGTATCTCGACGTACGAGTCCGCAGGCACGTCTCAGTGCAGAGTGCCGGGATGGCAGCCGTCGTCGGGGCCCAGATGGGTGCGTTCACTCAGCAGATCGCGGCGGCTCTGGGCGCCGACGGCTCGCAGCATCGAGCGCAGCAACTGACCGATACGATGGCCGCAGATGCCGATCTTATCCTCACGGCGACGGTGCGTCAGCGAGATGAGATTGTCGCCCGCGTTCCTTCGGCGCTGCGACGGGCATTCACCATCCGCGAAGCCTCCCGGGCTGCGCAAGCGATCGGCCTGTCATTCGCCTCTCACTCGATCGACGAGCTCCGGCAGCGCGTGCGAGAGCTGGCGGGTCATCGCGGGCACGGCGCAAAGAACATCGTGGACCCCGAAGGCGAGACTGAGGAGACATATCTCCAGATGGCCGCGGAGGAGGTCCCGGCCTTGGCACACATTGCGCGTTGGCTGATGGGGATGCCGGCCGCGGAAGAGCGCGCTTACATTGAGACGGTCGAAGATCCGGTGAAGCTGCAGTCCCGAATTGCAAGCGTGACCGGTGCGCGCAAAGATAGGGCGTGACCCCGCACGCAGACCAGCACCGAGACGTGCTCGATCGAGGTATGCCCGAACTGCCCGGCCCGCGGGTCTTGCACCTCGACCACACGTCGAGTGCTGGCGGTGCCGAATATGCGCTTGCCCGCATGCTCCACGCTGATCCGCCATGGCAGCCATTGCTGCTCCTAGCCGGTGGGAAGGGCCTCGGCGCGTATGAGTCCCTCTCAGGGACGATACCCATCCGATTCTGCGGAGTCGACCAGAAAGCCGGCGCAAGCTCAAGCGGAACGCGAGTACTCCTGGACGCAACCACCCGACTGCTGGCACAGGCAGCCACCGTGGCGATGCATCCGGCGTTCCGCAGCGCGGACCTGATCGACGCCAACACCGCCCGCGCCGCCGCATACGGGGCACTGGCAGCACGCACCCGCCGCGTCTCCTTCGTCGTACACCTGCGCGACCTGACGGATGCTGACGCCCTCGGCCGCTCCGGCCTCACGACCATGACACGGCTGGTTCTCCCCCGCGCCGACGGTGTGATCGCGAACTCGCAAACGACACTGGCGGCGGCCATGCCGTGGCTTCGTGCGGACGCCGTGAGAGCCGTCATCCCTAGCGCTTCAGGGCTGACTCACGTGCCAGCACGTGCTCACGCCCGCAAGGTCGTTCGAGGCAAGGGTGAACCACTCATGGTCGGGATGCTTGCCCGCATCGATCCGTGGAAGGGCCAGGACTTTCTACTGGATGCCTTCGCCGCGACACTCAGCGACAGCAACGCCAGGTTGCAGTTCGCGGGCGCTCCGCTTTTCGGGCACACCGACTTCGAGGATCAGCTGCGCCTCAATGCGAAACAGTTGGGGGTCGCCGACCGCGTGGACTTCCTCGGACACGTCGACGACGTGCCTGCTCTGCTGGCGACCTGGGACGTCGCAGTGCACTACTCCACCCGGCCCGAGCCGCTCGGGCAAAATGTGCTGCAGTACCTCGCTGCCGGAGTTCCGACCATCGTCGCAGACGAAGGCGGCCCAACCGAGTGGGTCGAAGACGACGTGAACGGACTGCGGGCCAGGCCACGAGACATCCGGTCGTTGTCTGCGGCGCTCAGCCGCCTGGCATCCGCGCCGGAGTTGCGCGCACGCTTGGGCGCTGCGGCGGTTGCTACGCCCGGACTGCTCGACGATCACGAGGTCGCAGCCGCCCATGCAGCGTTCTACGCGAAAGTGCTGTCTGTAAACGGGCAGCCGCTGCGGCAAAAGCACACACGCCGGTAACATCGAAGAATGCTCGGAACTTTCGCCATCGCCCTGCCATTGACGATGGCTATCGTGATGATCGCGAGCGGTATCGGTAAATTGCGGCACCCGGACGACCTCAGCGGATGGCAGCAACTCGGCATACCGGCAGCGCTGAGACAACGGTGGTTGCTGCGTCTGCATCCATGGGGTGAACTAGCACTCGGCGTAGCCCTCGCGGTACTGGGCGGCGTGCTAGGAGTACTCGCCGCGCTCATCTGCGTACTACTGATGGCGGCATACACCTGGGTGGTGATCATCGCGTTGCGACGACCTGAGGCCGCCGAGTGCGCGTGTTTCGGCGCCCGTAAGCCGGTGACCCGGGTGACAGCCGTGCGCAATACCTGGCTCACCCTCGTTTCGGCTGCCGCGGCCGCCGTAATCTGGACGACACCGCTCTTCGGTGGCGCCGTCGCGGCCGGCGTTGGCGAGTGGGCGTGGGTTGCAGCAGCCGTTGTGGCGATCATCACGGCCGTGCTCATCGTGTGGCCGGCACCGGGGTCCGCAGGCCCCAGCGTGGCGCAGGCGGCTCTCCCCCGGCCCGCAATGGCGCTTGAGATGCCCGACGAAAACGGAGTGATCGACTACGTTCGCACCCGCACACCGGCTGTGCCGGTCACTCTGGCCGACGGCGCAACGGTAAACCTGCGTGCGCTCACCTCCAGCAAGCCCCTCCTACTGATGGCAGTGTCGGACACGTGCGGTGCCTGCGAAGAGGTCATCGCACGGATTGGGCACTACCGCGAGACTCTTCCTGAGGTGGATGTGCGCGTGCTTGTGAAGGACAGTCCAGAGCACAGCACGCTGACAGATACGAGCGAGCCCCAGTCATTGCACGACCCGAACGGGTACGTGCGAGAGTCGATAGCGGACTGGCCTGTGCCCACAGCGGTGCTGTTGGGAATTGACGGGATGCTGGCTGGTGGCCCCGAGTCAGGACCAACCAATGTGGAAACGTTCGTCGGCGACATCTACGAGAGCCTGCACGGAACGCGGCCGACTGAATCCACGTCCTGAGCGAGGCGGCGCTTCGACTTCGCTCAGCGACCGAGACCTTCGCTGACCGACCGGCGCTTCGACTTCGCTCAGCGACCGGGGCGCTCAGTGCGCAGGTCGGCCGAGCACCTCGCGGATCTGCTCCGTGAGCGCCGCCGCAAACTGCTCTTCTGAGAACAGGGCGGCGTGTGCGCGAATGGCGTCGGCATCCCACGCGCCAGGATCGAACTCGCGGACCGCGTGCCGAACGGCTTCCGCGGTTGGAGCCGGGAAGAAGCATCCGGTCACACCGTCGACAACCGTGTCCAGATACCCGCCCGCGTGGAGTGCGAGCGTGGGCTTACCCCACGCCGCAGCCTCTAGCACGGTCAGGCCCAGATCCTCGTGGGATGGCGCAAGCAGGGCGGCGCTGCGCATGTACAGCCAGCGCAGCTGCGCGTCAGTCACCCCGCACACGAGTCGCACATTCTCTGGAAGGTCATGCAGCAACGCGTCCCGCATCGGCCCGTCACCAACGATGACCAACCGGCGGCCGGAGGTCTCGCGGAACGCATCCACCACCTGCGCGACGTTCTTGTACGGCAGCAGGCGGGACACGACCAAGAAGCACTCGCCGCCGTCTACGAACTGCGTAAGGTCCGGCACCGGCTCGAGCGCAGCCTCAGTGTCCACACTCTGCGGCGGGAACACCACGGGCGCATGCCGCCCGTAGATCCGGCGGATGCGTTCACTCACGCCGCTGGCATTGGCGAGGTAGCGGTCCGCCCGATCTGCGGCGCGGTGATCCCAGCGGGTCAGCGCCGGGGCCAGAAACCGCAGCACCATCCGCTGCAACGACAGCGGCTTCGCATCGCCCAGATATTGATCGGTGAGATAGAGCCACCGGGCCGGCGTGTGGCAGTACACGATCGTGCGGCCGGAGGTGCGGAATCCGTGCGCCCATCCACTACTGGACGCGAGCACAATATCCGCCGGGATCTGCATTCTCGAGCTGGCCATTGCAAGAAGCGGGAACGCCCGACGGTGGTGGCGGCGCAGAGCACCGATGCGATTCAAGGGCGAGACGACGATGTCCGCGTCGCGGAACTCGGGGAATGTTCCATCCGGGTCGTAGAGGGTCGTGTAGATCTTCGCCTTCGGGAACGCCTTGAGCATGGCAAGTACGACACGCTCCGCGCCTCCGCGCTGGGTCAGATAATCGTGCGCGATCGCGATCACGGGCTCCGCTGCGGGGGCGGATGCCGGCGGGCGGACCCGCTCCGGTGCGACGACGCGTTGTGCGGGCGTGATGATGCGTTCCGGCGTCTTGACACGCTCGGGTGCAACCACGCGCTCGGGTGCAATCACCCGTTCAGGCGCCACCACGCGCTCAGCTGTCGCGACGAGTTTCGCCATCAGTACGCGCCTTTCGCCTGAACGACGGCGTTGATGGTGCGGTACAGGATGATGATGTCACCGGTCAGCGACCAGTTTTCGACGTAGTAGAGGTCGAATCGTACGCTGTCGTCCCACGACAGACTCGAGCGACCTCTGGTCTGCCAGAGTCCGGTGATGCCCGGCTTCACCAACAGTCGCCTACGCGCCCAGTCGTCGTATCGCTCGACCTCAGAGGCGAGCGGCGGGCGAGGCCCGACCAGTGACATGTGGCCGCGCAACACATTGATGAGTTGCGGGAGCTCGTCGAGACTGTAGCGCCGCAGCACGGCCCCGATCGGGGTGACGCGAGGGTCTGACTTCATCTTGAAGAGCATTCCGTTGCCGTCGGAAAGGCCGGCGAGCGAGGCCAGGCCGGCCTCGGCATCCGCTGTCATCGACCGGAACTTCACCATGTGGAATCGCCTGCCGTTGACACCGACGCGCTCCTGTGTGAAGAACGCCGGTCCCGGGGTATCGAGGCGTACGAGCATCGCCGTGATCAGGAACACGGGGCTCAGAATGACGAGCCCGATCAACGACATGACGATGTCGAATGCGCGCTTCGCGGTGTATCTTGCTCCCTCGAATTCCGGGTAATCGACTTGAATGAGCGGGAGCCCCGCAACGGGTCGAGCGTGAATTCTCGGCCCGGCAACATCCGTCAACGCCGGGGCGACGATGAGGTTCGTCGAGCTGGCTGCCAGCTGCCATCCGAGTTCGCGCATTCCGCGAGGGTCGATCGTGTCAGCACCGGTGAAGACGACGGTGTCGGCCTGAACTTCGCCGAGCACCCTGGACAGGCTGGCGTAGTCGCCCAGCACAGGCACGCCGGTCAGGAGCGGCCGGTCGGTCCTTCCGCGTTCGGTGACGGCGCCAACGATCACAATGCCTGCACCGCCGTCGCGCATGATCTGATCCGCGACGTGCATGGACTTTCCACGCTCCCCCATCAGGATCGCGCGATACGAATAGCTGCCGTACATGCGCCGGCGGCGGGCCAACCAATTGCGCCACAGCCACCGTGACAGGAGCAACAGGCCGAGCCCGAGCGGGAACGCGACGAACAGATAGCCGCGAGCGACTTCAGAGTGAGACAGAAACGCGAGAACAGCGAGCACAGCGAAGACGCGGATCGTGGCATCCGCTACGCGCTTGTACTCTGTTGCTCCCGATCCGAGAGACGCGCGGTGCCGAGACGCGAAGAAGGCGAGGGAGAGGAACCACGCGAGCACGAGGACGGCGGAGACCAGCGAATAGTTGAGTTCGATCGCGATGTCGCCGTTTGCCTGAACCGTCAACTTCTGGCCGGTGGTGCTGAACCGGATGAACTGCGAAAGGTACACCGAGACGGCGATGACGGCGAAGTCCGTGATGAGCAGGCGCCGCGCGTATGCACGTTGCCACGCCATAACGGCTGCTGCCGGCACCTTGACGGTCGATTGGCGCAACGAAGTCACTTTCACCTCCGCGTTCGGGTCTTGGATGTTGAAGTATTCTCATTCTAAGTTGAGAAGTGCTCGGCTTCCAGTGAATTCGAGAATCTCTCGCCTTTTGGCTACCCCCCGTTCTGGGTCGAATACGGATGCGATGGGTCGCCGGGGCGGATGCGACGGGTCGCCGGGGCGGATGCGACGGGTCGCCGGGGAGGATGCGACGGGTCGCCGGGGCGGACGACCCGGCCCGCGGGGGGCGCGGGCACAAAAAAGAGGGGCCGAGCCTTTCGGCTCGACCCCTTGCGGGACCGCTGTGCGTGGATCTCGATACGGGTGGATCTCGATACGGCCGCGGGCGGCCTACTCGATCACCGAGAGTGCTGCGGGCGGCCTCCTCGATCACCGAGAGTGCCGCGCGCGGCCTCGTCAACCACCCGGACGGCCGGGCGCGCAAAAAAAGGGGCCGAGCCTTTCGGCTCGACCCCTCTAATGGATCTACTACATGCGGATCTCGATACGGCCGGATCTCGATACGCTCGCTTCGCGAGCTACTCGATCACCGGCTAGGTGCTACTTGATGACCTTGGTCACCGTTCCGGCGCCGACGGTGCGGCCGCCCTCACGGATCGCGAAGCCGAGGCCCTCTTCCATGGCGATCGGCTGGATCAGCTCGACCGTCATGTCCGTGGTGTCGCCAGGCATGACCATCTCGGTGCCCTCAGGCAGCGTGATGACGCCGGTGACGTCGGTGGTGCGGAAGTAGAACTGCGGGCGGTAGTTCGCGTAGAACGGGTTGTGACGGCCACCCTCATCCTTGGAGAGGATGTACGCGGTTCCCTCGAACTGCGTGTGCGGGGTCACCGAACCCGGCTTGACGACGACCTGGCCGCGCTCGACATCCTCGCGCTTGGTGCCGCGAAGAAGCAGACCACAGTTCTCGCCTGCCCACGCCTCGTCAAGCTGCTTGTGGAACATCTCGATACCGGTGACCGTGGTCTTCTGCGTCGGGCGGATGCCGACGATCTCGACCTCGGAGTTGATCTTCAGCGTGCCACGCTCGGCGCGGCCCGTGACGACGGTTCCACGACCGGTGATCGTGAAGACGTCTTCGATCGGCATCAGGAACGGCTTGTCCTTGTCGCGCACCGGGTCCGGGATGGACTCGTCGACGGCATCCATGAGGTCGAGGATGGACTGGGTCCACTTCTCATCGCCCTCAAGGGCCTTCAGTGCGGAGACCTGGATGACCGGAGCGTTGTCACCGTCGAAGCCCTGGCTGGAAAGCAGCTCGCGAACCTCGAGCTCAACGAGCTCCATGATCTCTTCGTCGTCAACGGCATCGGACTTGTTCAGCGCGACCAGCAGGTACGGCACGCCGACCTGCTTGGCGAGCAGAACGTGCTCACGCGTCTGAGCCATCGGGCCGTCAGTGGCGGCGACCACGAGGATCGCACCGTCCATCTGCGCGGCACCGGTGATCATGTTCTTGATGTAGTCAGCGTGCCCCGGGGCGTCAACGTGCGCGTAGTGGCGCTTCGGAGTCTCGTACTCGACGTGCGAGATGTTGATCGTGATGCCACGCTGGCGCTCCTCAGGAGCGGAGTCGATGGACGCAAAGTCACGCTGAACGTTGATCGCCGACGGGTACTTGTCAGCAAGCACCTTCGAGATCGCAGCGGTCAGGGTGGTCTTTCCGTGGTCGACGTGACCGATCGTTCCGATGTTGACGTGCGGCTTAGTCCGCTCGAACTTGGCCTTAGCCACTGTGGTCCTCCTCAGGACTCTCGTGTAGACGATCCAGACGCAATGGTTGTGCGAGAGAACAGACTACGGGGATTGTGTATTTATGTTACGGGATGGAATGGGGGTTTCGTTACGGGCCCTTCGGCTTCGCTCAGGGACCGACTCCGCTCCGGGTTTGGTTACTCGCCCTTGGCCTTCTGCACGATCTCCTCGGCGATGGCCTTCGGAACCTCTGCGTAGCTGGCGAACTGCATCGAGTACACCGCACGGCCGGAGGTCCGTGACCGCAGGTCACCGATGTAACCGAACATCTCGGACAGCGGAACATGCGCACGGATCACCTTGACTCCGCTCGCATCCTCCATGGACTGGATCTGACCACGACGCGAGTTGAGGTCGCCTATAACGTCGCCCATGTATTCCTCAGGGGTGCGCACCTCGACATCCATCAACGGCTCGAGCAGAACCGGGTTCGCCTTGCGAGCGGCCTCTTTGTAGGCCATCGATCCGGCGATCTTGAACGCCATCTCCGAGGAGTCGACGTCGTGGTAGGCCCCATCGAGCAGTATCGCCTTGACACCGACCGTGGGGTAGCCGGCGAGAACGCCGACCTGCATGGCATCGCGGATGCCCGAATCCACCGCTGGGATGTATTCGCGCGGAACACGACCGCCGGAGACCTTGTTCTCGAACTCGTACGACTTCTCCGCCGTCACGGCCATCGGCTCGAGCGAGATCTGCACCTTCGCGAACTGACCGGAGCCACCGGTCTGCTTCTTGTGGGTGTAGTCGTATTTCTCGACGATGCGCTTCAGCGTCTCGCGGTAAGCGACCTGCGGCTTGCCGACGTTCGCCTCGACGTTGAACTCCCGCTTCATGCGGTCGACCAGGATGTCCAGGTGAAGCTCGCCCATGCCCTTGATGACGGTCTGGCCGGTTTCCTGGTTCTGCTCGGTGCGGAACGTCGGGTCTTCTTCAGCCAACTTCTGGATGGCTGTACCCAGCTTCTCCTGGTCGGCCTTCGTCTTCGGCTCGATCGCAACTTCGATCACCGGCTCGGGGAATGTCATGGACTCAAGCACCACCTGGTTCGCCGGGTCGCTCAGCGTGTCGCCCGTCGTGGTGTCCTTGAGACCGATCACGGCGTAGATGTGACCGGCGGTGACCGCAGCGACGGGGATCTCCTTGTTGGCGTGCATCTGGAAGATCTTGCCGATGCGCTCCTTCTTGCCCTTGGTCGAGTTGATCACCTGGGCGCCTGAGTCGACGTGACCGGAGTACACGCGAATGTAGATTAGGCGACCGAAGAACGGGTGCACGGCAACCTTGAAGGCGAGCGCAGCGAACGGCTCCGAAGCATCCGCATGACGCAGGATGACCTTCTCCTCGTCACGCACGTCGTGCGCCTCGATCGAGGGCACGTCGAGCGGCGACGGAAGGTAGTCGATGACGGCATCCAGCATCGGCTGCACACCGCGGTTCTTGAACGCGGAACCGCACAGCACCGGGTAGATCTCACTGTTGACGGTGAGCTTGCGGATGGCGCCCTTGATCTCGGCGACCGTCAGATCCTCGCCGGAGAAGTACTTCTCCAGCAGGGCGTCGTCGGTCTCCGCGACTGTCTCGAGCAGCTTGTGACGGTATTCGGCGGCCTTCTCGGCGAGCTCGGCCGGGATCTCGTGCACCTCGTAGTGGGCACCGAGAGTGGTGTCACCCTTGGAGTCTGCTGGCCACAGGAGAGCGCGCATCTCGACCAGGTCGACGACGCCGGTGAACGCGGACTCTGAACCGATCGGCAACTGCAGCACGAGCGGCTTCGCGCCCAGGCGGCTGACGATCGTGCTGACCGTGTAGTAGAAGTCGGCGCCGAGCTTGTCCATCTTGTTGACGAAGCAGATGCGCGGAACGTCGTACTTGTCGGCCTGGCGCCAGACGGTCTCGGACTGGGGCTCAACGCCCTCCTTGCCGTCGAACACTGCGACCGCGCCGTCGAGTACGCGCAGCGAGCGCTCCACCTCGACTGTGAAGTCGACGTGGCCCGGGGTGTCGATGATGTTGATCTGGTTCTTGTTCCAGAAACAGGTCACGGCCGCAGACGTGATGGTGATGCCGCGCTCCTGTTCCTGCTCCATCCAGTCGGTCGTCGATGCCCCGTCGTGGGTTTCGCCGATCTTGTGGTTGACGCCGGTGTAGAACAGGATGCGCTCGGTCGTGGTGGTCTTGCCGGCATCGATGTGCGCCATGATGCCGATATTGCGGACCTTGCTCAGGTCAGTGAGCGCGTCGTGTGCCACTTGGGGATTCCTTACGAAAGATGTTGATGTTCTTCGTTGGTCGAGTAGCGAGGAACGAGCGTATCGAGACCCCCTTAGCTCGGGGGGAAGGTCTCGATACACTCGCTGGCGCTCGTTACTCGACCAACGACGGGATGCTGTGATGCTGTGTTGTTATTACCAGCGGTAGTGTGCGAAGGCCTTGTTCGACTCGGCCATCTTGTGCGTGTCTTCGCGACGCTTGACGGCGGCGCCGAGACCGTTGGACGCGTCCAGGATCTCGTTGGTGAGGCGCTCGGTCATCGTCTTCTCGCGACGAGCCTTTGCATAGCTGGTCAGCCAGCGCAGCGCGAGCGTGTTCGCACGGTGCGGCTTGACCTCGATCGGCACCTGGTAGGTCGAACCACCGACGCGGCGGCTCTTGACCTCAATGGTGGGGCGCACGTTATCGAGCGCCTTCTTGAGCGTGACGATCGCATCCTGGCCGTTCTTGGCAGAGACGCCCTCAAGTGCACCGTAGACGATGCGCTCGGCGAGGCCCTTCTTGCCGTCGAGCAGGATCTTGTTGACCAGCTGGCTGACGATGGGCGCGCCGTAGACGGGGTCAGCGACAACGGGACGCTTCGGGGCGGGACCCTTGCGAGGCATTACTTCTTCTCCATCTTCGCGCCGTAACGGCTGCGAGCCTGCTTGCGGTTCTTGACGGCCTGGGTGTCCAGTGCGCCGCGAACGATCTTGTAGCGAACACCGGGGAGGTCTTTCACACGACCGCCGCGAACGAGCACCATCGAGTGCTCTTGCAGGTTGTGGCCCTCACCGGGAATGTACGCGGTGACCTCGGTGCCGTTGGAGAGCTTGACACGAGCGACCTTGCGCAGAGCCGAGTTCGGCTTCTTGGGCGTGGTCGTGTAAACGCGGGTGCAAACGCCGCGCTGCTGCGGGTTGGACTTCAGGGCAGGCGCCTTGGTCTTCGTGACCTTGGGGGTGCGACCCTTCCGAACCAACTGCTGAATGGTTGGCACTACTTACTCCTTGTAAATGAACTGCACGGTGACAGTGTGTTGCTTGTGTTGCTTGCTTGACCAGGCAGCATCTCAGAATGAATTCTGTTCGCTGGATGGTATGCCGTGGGGGCGACTGATCGCCCAACATGGATCGGTACGTGCCTGCACGCGGTCCGGATCGAACGGATGCGGGGCATCCGGATTTCGGGCACGGAACGAGCGCGCGACAAAGCGCACACCCAAAAAGAATAGCACTTCTGAGCTACTTTGGCTGACCGCCCCCCGCTGGTCGAGTAGCCCGCTCGCGCAGCGAGCAGGCGTATCGAGACCCCCTCCCGTGCGTGCGAACCAGCCCAGTCTCGATACACGGCGCTCGTTCCTCGCGACGTTACTCGACCACCGGTACCCATGCCACCGCTGGTCGAGTAGCCCGCGAGCGCAGCGAGCAGGCGTATCGAGACCCCCTCACGCCGTCGCCGGCTCAACCACCGTCGTCGAGAACGTTGCCCCGGAGTCATCGATCTTCGTGATGGAGCCGGCCACCCGCACCGGAATGGGATCGGTGCTCGACGTGCCGTGCCCTGTGGCGTTGGAGACATCTGCGGTGAACGTGGCGGCGCCGGGTGTCGTCGTTGTCACGCTCCAGCCGCCCGAACGCCACGCCCCGATCTCGATGGTCGGGCGGGGATCAATCGTCCACTTCTCGTTGCTGTACGTGTATGCAGGGTCTTGGCCCGTGGCACCGAACGGGCAGTTCGGTGGCATGAAGGTGGCGGCTGCGGCGCATCCGTCGAGGTAGTTATTGACCGCATCCGTCGCGGCCGCCAGGCCTTGCTGCGTGAGGGTTGCGGTCACCGTCACAGGCCGCGAGCCGGCAGCGCCGAACCCGATCACCGTTGCACTTGCGTCGTTCAGCGTGTACCACTTCGATGCGGTCGTCGCTGCGATCGGATACGTGCCCGGCAGCGCCACAAGCTGCACGGTTGCGCCGGCAGGCGCGGCGATACCGGCGACGGTCAGCGCGGCATCCGGTGGGCCGTTCACGCGGAGGAGAACAGCACCCAGCTGCACGGGCCGCAACTGCCAGGTGGGAAAGAGCAGCAGGTCGGTTCCCGTTTTCTGAAGCGTGAAGGTCTGCTCATAGTGCTGCGCGCCCTGCGTCAGTCGAGCGGTCACGGTTGCGGTATCGCCGTCGGTGGTTGTCGTGCCGATCGTGAAGGTGCTGATGTGGTCGGTGGAGGCGCGGTAGGCGGCATCCGTCAGCAGAAGATCTGCGGATGTCGCGTGCACGCCGCTGAGACGCAGCGCTTCTGATGCGTTCCCGCTTTTCAGCGCGTGCAGGTATGCCGTTACGGGGTGTTCAGGAGAATGCGACGTTGACAGCGCGACCGCGCCGATGATGCCCGCGACGATCATGAGCAACAGGAGTGCGCCGCCGGAGACCAGCCCGACGATGAGCCCGGTGCGCTTCCTTTTCGACGGTTGGGGTTGGGGTTGGAGCTGGGGCTGGGGCTGGGCATACGGCTCGGGGTATGTCTGCCGTTCATATTCCTCAAGCGACATATTTTGCGCCCCAGCCTGTGGCGGCCTCTGCTGGGGTGCGACTTGCTGCTCCACGCCCGGCTGAGTGCCCGGCAGCGGCGCGACGCCACTATCCGACGGATCACTCATTCTGTCCCCTTGCTGTACTGGCGCCGCAAGCCAGCCTACCGGCCCGCAATTGCTGCAGACAGAATGCAGCGCGCAGGCGGCCGTGCGCGCCGGCTGCCGTGCGCGCCGGATTTGAAGGTGATAATCGAGTTATATGGCGACTTCGGCCGAAATCGTCCTTCGAACTCGACTATCTCCTTTGAACCCTCCGCATTTTTGCAGGACCGACGCTGGGCGGGCCCTTCACACAGGGGCAGTTTTCCACAGATCGGCCCGGATACCGGCCCGTGGCTTGCGCCAGCGGGGAGACTGCTGGTCATGGAACAGAAGGAACCACTGCAGAAGTGGTTGGCCAAGCCCGAACGCAAAGGTATCGCACACGCCCACGAGGCTCTGCGTGCCGGTTACACACGCTACGAGTTGCATGCTGCGATTGCGCAAAGGCGAGTAACACGCATTCGCCGGGATTGGTTGGCGCTGTCGACTGTACGAGCAGACCTGCGGGTAACCGCGCGGGCTGGAGGCCGGATCGCGTGCCTCAGCCTTGCGAAACGGTTGAAACTCTGGACCATCGACGACAAGCTTCAACATCTCAGCGTTTCACCGCACTCAACATACAAGGCATCAAAAGGCCAGCGGTTGCATTGGGCCGCGACCTCGTGCCTGTCGGCCGCTACGCCCTGATCGAACCGATCGAGAATGCGCTTGTGCAGATCGCCGATTGCCAACCGTTCGAAAAGGCCTTGGTCGTGTGGGATTCCGCTCTCAATCGCGGCCTCACCTCCGAGGAAGAGCTGGCTCAACTTCCGCTGCGCAGCGAAGCGGCCCGAGCGGTGCGGACAGCAAGCACCTGTTTTTCGGATTCAGGGATCGAGACGCTCCCAGCCAGTCGCCTTGCGCTCATAGGTATTACGGTTCGGCAACAAGTGGTGCTCTGCGGCCACGCGGTCGACGGCCTGATCGGCGAACGACTCGTTTTGCAAATCGACGGATTCGCACATCATTCCTCACCCGAGCAGCGACGCAAGGACATTTCCCAGGACCGGGAACTGGTTCTACGCGGCTACACCGTTCTGCGCTACGACTACAAAGAGATCTTGTTCGAATGGACCCGGGTTGAAAAGGAAATCCTGCTCTCGATCGCCCAAGGCCTTCACCGCGCCTGACCCGGTGCCGCGCCGAGCCGTTATGCCCACGGATTGCAGGAGATAGTCGAGTGTCAAGGACGAATTCGGCGAATTGGCCCTCCGAACTGGACTATCTCCTTGCAACTGAGTGCAAGCCTTGCAACCGAATGCAACCCGGTCATCGAGTGCGACTTTGCTAGGCATCAACCGACCGGTGGATGCTCAGAATCGACCGGTCGGACGCTACCGCCCGCGGGCGTTGGCTGCGATCCTGAGTGCATGACAGCATCCGACCCCGTTGTGAGCGTTCGCGACCTGCGCAAAAACTACGGCAATCTGACCGCACTCGATGGCGTGACCTTCGACATTCAGCGCGGTGAGACCCTTGCGCTGCTCGGCCCGAATGGTGCGGGAAAATCCACGACGATTGAGATTCTCGAGGGTTATCGGGACCGGTCCGGCGGCGAGGCGACCGTGCTCGGCGTCGACCCCCAACACGGCTCGCTCGCCTGGAAGGCGCAGCTCGGCATCGTGCTGCAGTCCACCGGTGAGCCGGGCGATGTGACGGTGCACGAGCAGCTCGCACACTTCGCAGGCTTCTACCCGAACCCGCGCAATGTCGACGAGGTGATCGAATCCATCGGAATGACGCACAAGGCGAAGACCCGCATCCGGGCATTGTCCGGCGGGCAGCGCCGCCGGTTAGACGTCGCCCTCGGCATCATCGGCCACCCGCAACTGCTCTTTCTCGATGAGCCGACCACCGGATTCGACCCCGAGGCGCGTCACGAATTCTGGGGCCTGATCCGTGGGCTCAAGGCAGAAGGAACGACAATCCTGCTGACAACGCACTACCTCGACGAGGCCGCGCAGCTCGGCGACCGCGCCGCGGTCATCGCGGGCGGCAAGCTCGTCGAGATCGGCCCGATCGACGAAATCGGCGGGGCGGATGCGCGCGTGCCCGTCGTGCGCTGGCGCGAAGCATCCGCGTTGCGAGAGGAGCGCACGACGAATCCGGGCGCACTCGTCGCGCAGCTGGTCGCTCGCCTTGGCGGCGAACCGGAAGCGCTCGAGGTGATCCGCCCGAGCCTGGAAGACATCTACCTGCAGATGCTGAACGTAACGGATGCGCCGGCCGCCGACCCTGCCCCCACCCCCGCCCTCGCTGGTCGAGTAGCCCGCGAGCTTTCGGTCCCTGAGCGCAAGCCGAAGGGCGAGCGGACGTATCGAGACCCAGGCACCCACGCGTCATCGGATCTCGAGACGGCCGCAAGCGGCCTCCTCGATCAGCGTCGAACGGAGACACACGCATGAGCACCACAATCGACACCAGGGTGACCGCGCTGCCCGCGGGGCGCGGCATCCGTCTCGGGGTCAGCCGGATCGGCTACGAGGTCAAGACGTACTTTCGTCGCGGCGACACAGTGTTCTTCACCTTCCTGTTCCCCGTTGTGATGCTGTCGATCTTCGCTGTGGCATTCAGTTCGCAGGGCAAGCTCGGCACGAACCCCGACGGTTCGGGCGGCATCACGATCGCGGCCTACTACCTGCCGGGAATGCTCGCCGCCGGTGTGCTGCTCAGCGGCCTGCAGAACCTCGCGGTCGACATCGCCGGCGAGAAGGGCGACGGAACGCTGAAGCGGCTCAGCGGCACTCCCCTGCCGATGATGAGCTATTTCATCGGCAAGTTCGGGCAGGTGCTGATGACCGGCATCATGCAGACGATTCTGCTATTGCTCGTCGCCCGCTTCGCATTCAACGTGGCATTGCCGACGGATGCCGGCAGCTGGCTCACCTTTGCGTGGGTATTCGTGGTTGGGATTGCGGCATCCGCTGTGCTCGGGATCGCTCTCTCCGGCCTACCCAGAACCGGCAAGAGCGCGACGGCGGTGGTCATTCCGATCACACTGATCCTGCAGTTCATCTCCGGCGTTTATCTGCAGTTCACGATGCTGCCGACGTGGTTGCAGAATGTGGCGAGCATCTTTCCGCTGAAGTGGATGGCGCAGGGCATGCGCGCCGTGTTCCTGCCGGCCAGTTTCGCCTCGGCCGAGCAGGGCGGCAGCTGGAACCTCGGCTGGGTCGCGGTCGCGCTGTTCGCCTGGCTCATCATCGGAATCGTGCTTTGCCGTGTGACATTCCGCTGGATCCGCAAGGACACGTGATGCAGCGGATGCCGTGCACGGTGGCCGGGTTCGATGGTCGAGTGGTGCAGCGTATCGAGACTATGAGATCTCGCTGCGGGGTCTCGATACGGCCGCGGGCGGCCTACTCGACCAACAAGGTCGCTACTCGAACCTCAACCTCGCCACTCGACCAACAACCTCCCTACTCGACCAACAACCTCGCTACTCGACCACCAAGGTCTCGGGGCGCGTACCCTCGATAACAGCATCCGCGCACACGTAACACCGCATGAAAGAGCGCACCATGACGCACGACGAAGCGCACACGCAACTCAATGATCAGGCCTGCGATCGCACAGGCGCGGCCCTGCAGGGCGAGTCGACCAGTGCCGTGATCGACATGCACTCGACCAAGTGGTGGGATCTTGCGTTCGGCCTCAGCCTGCCGCTGCTGGCTCTGATGGCGTTGATCAGCTACTCGCCGACCGCCGCCGCTCACTGGGGTGCCAACATCGTTCTCGGCGTCGTCGGCGCCTGCTACCTCGCGTTCGGCCGACGAGCGCTGTCGGCCCCGCCGCTTGCGCTGCCGTTCGTTCTCGTGCTGATTGCGGCTTGTGCGCTGGCGGCCGCGTTCACTCCGTCGCTGGCGACGCTACAGGCGATCGCGATCCCGTACCTGTGGTGCATCATCGACGACACACGCCAGGCGATCGCATACAACATCGTCCTGATCGTCGCGGTCGCCGTCGGGTTCGCGTTCGGCTTCGGCTTCTCGATCGACGCGGTCACGCAGGCCGTGATGATGCAAGGGCTGTCGTTGCTGTTCAGCCTGGCGCTCGGCCTCTGGATCACCCACATCGTGAGCGACAGCGCGCGACGCGGGCATCTCCTGCAAGAATTGCGCTCCGTGCAGAGCGAACTCGCCGCCGCCAACCATGAGGCCGGCGTTGCAAGCGAACGGGAGCGGATTGCCCGCGAGATCCATGACACGATCGCTCAGAGCCTGACCAGCCTGGTCATGCTAGCCCAGCGCGCCCGTGGCGAACTCCCACTTGCCCTCGGGCCTGCCGTGACGCGCGCACTTGAGAGCATCGACCTCATCGAGACGACCGCCCGCGACGCGCTGACCGAGGCACGCTCCCTCGTGGCGGCGCTCGCACCGGTGACCGTCGGCGACTCGAGTCTGGCGGAGGTCATGACCCGCCTCGCCAACCGGTTCGACCGCGAAACGGGAGTGCGGGTGAGCGCGTCGGTGACGGCATCCGCTGTGCCGAGAGAGCTCGAGGTCGTGCTGCTGCGCTGCGCCCAGGAAGGGTTGGCGAATGTGCGAAAGCACGCGCAGGCATCCGAAGCGCGGGTGTGCGTCAGCCAAGACGGCGCTGCGGTGCAGCTGACCGTTCAAGATAACGGATGCGGCATCGCCGACTACTCCCCCGCGTCAGAGACCGGTTTCGGGTTGGGCGGAATGCGCGACCGGGTCGCCCTGGTCGGCGGCAGCCTGGACGTTTCCGGCACCGCCGGCACCGGCACAACCCTGCGCGTGACGATCCCGATGACGGTTGAGCTCGCCGCGTGACCGCTGCGGATGCGGCCGCCCCCGCCGGTCGAGTAGCGAGCGACGAAGGAGCCCCCGTCGCCGGTCGAGTAGCGCCCGACGCAGGAGCACCCCCCGCCGGTCGAGTAGCGAGCGACGAAGGAGCACGCGTATCGAGACCCCCTACTGCCGGTCGAGTAGCGCGCGACGAAGGAGCACGCGTATCGAGACCCGACCCCACCGCACCCATCCGCGTGCTGGTCGCCGACGACCACCCCGTCGTGCGCAGTGGCATTGCCGGGTTGCTCGCGGCCGCGAGCGGGATCACGGTGGTGGGGGAAGCATCCGATGGGGTTGAGGCGGTGGAGCGCGCCCGCGAACTCCAGCCCGATCTCGTGCTGATGGACCTGCGGATGCCCCGCCTCGGCGGCGCCGATGCCACCGCACAGATCACGGCGGCGCTGCCCGGAACGCGGGTGCTCATTCTGACGACATACGAGACGGATGACCTGATCCTCGGCGCGATAGAGGCCGGTGCGAGTGGCTATCTCTTGAAGGCTGCGCCTGCAGAGGAGATCCTGGCGGGCGTGCGCTCGATCGTCGGCGGCCAAACGGTGCTGGCACCGGCGATCGCCGCGAAACTCGTGCAGCGGGTGCGGGCGGCGGATGCTGCGGCCGACGCCGCCGCGGATGCGCGCGGCAGTTCCGGTGGCAGTGCCGCGACCGACGGGCGGCCCCGACTGAGCGCACGCGAGTTGGAGGTGCTGCGGCTGGTCGCCGACGGCCACAGCAATCCGTCGATCGCTCGCGAGCTGTTCATCGGCGAGGCCACGGTGAAGACCCATCTGCTGCACGTGTTCGAGAAGCTCGGGGTGAGCGACCGCACCCGCGCAGTGACCCTGGCCCTGGAGCTCGGCCTGCTGTAGGCGCGCTGGCGGGCGGGCGAGCACCGGGGGCGCGCGGTGCGCCCGTGCCGCGGTGCGCCCGGTGCGCCGGATGTGCCGGGTGCGCCGGGTGCGCCACTTTACTCACCCTGCGCCACTTCAGCTGGCGCACCCCGCACAAAGTGGCGCTGGCTGCGGTTGAGCGTGCGGCGGCGCGAGCATTCACAGCCCGCGCGCATCCACGGGGCAAGCGCGTGCGCGGAAAGTGCGTGCGCGGAAAGCGGGCCCGCGGAAAGTGCATGCGCATTATCGCTGTTTCAAATCCGCCTCACATAAGGGGGATTCGAAATAGCGAAAACGAGCACATCGAACCCGGCGCGGAACGCGCGCCCGCCACGCGTGCGGTGCGCGCCGACGTGTGCAACAGGATCAGAGCGAACCGGACAGGTCGGTAGCCCAGCCCGTCAGCAGGGCGGCGTACGCAGTCGTCAACGACCGATGGTTGGCGGTGATGTCGTTGACAAAGACGGTGAGAGCAGCCTTCGCTGCCACAGTGTTGTTCGCGTTCAGCGCGGTCTGCACGTTCGCCAGATCGGAGGTGAGCCTGGCGGCCACCGATGATGACGTGATGAGGCCGCTGCTCAGGCCGTAACCGACGGCAGCCTGTAAGCCGGTGACCGTTGCACGCACCACGATCGTGAACGTGCTGGTCGACGTGTTGCCGACCGCATCGACGGCGGTGATGACGACGGTATGCGCTCCTGCGGCCAGGTTCTCAACTGAGATCGCCGCCCCATTCGCCCAGTTCGCGCCGTCGATCGTCGCCAGCACGGATGCGACGCCCGAACCGGAATCGGCCGCTCCGAACGTCAGTGTGATCTTCTGCGCGACGTCGTAGAACGTGCCGTTCGATGGCCCGGTGATGGTGTCCGTGATCGCCGCTGGCGTGCGATCGACGACGAACGACCGCGTGATGACCACCGAATTCCCGGCGCGGTCGGTGACGAGCACCGACACGGTGTGCGCGCCATCCGCCCCGATTGGGGTAAGAATGACAGTGCCGGCGTAGCCGACCGGCGTGCTGTACGCGCTGCCGTCGAGCGACACGGAAACCGTCGCGATCCCCGCGGGCGCACCCGCGAACGAGAGGGCGAGCGTCACCGAGGTTCCGGTGACGTAGACGGCGCCGCCGACTGTCTTGCCGGAGACGGTGACCGAACCTGTCGGCGCAGCAACGTCGATCACCACGGTGATCGCAGCCGAGGCGCTCGACTTCGTGCCGTACGCGTCGACGCTCACTGCCGTCACCGTGTAGGTGCCGGTTGCTAGGGTCTGCCCGGTGTAGACCGCCCCGTTGACGTAGACCGTGGTCGACACCGCATCGGGGGCCGCAGTCACAATGAATCGCGGTGCGGCGACGTTGGTGATTCCATCGGATGCGGAGATGCCCGAGTCGTCCGCGCTGTTCAGCGCAACGGTCGGGGCCGCGGGCGGCGCGGTCTTCTTCAGCAGCGACTGCGTGTAGACGGTCGGGTTGCCCGCTGGGTCTGTCTCGGTGACGGTCAGCGTGATTGCTCCGTCGCGCAGCGCCGCGAGCGACCCACTCCAGAAGGTGGTCTTGCCGCTGCCGTTCAACGTCGCAGATCCCGTGATGGTAGTCGTGCCGTCAGTGATCGCGTAGCTGACGAGGGCACCACGCTCTCCGGTGACCGCGATCGACACGCCACCAACCGTGGATGGGGTGATCACCGCACCCACCGGCGTGACAGTCAGCACGGGCGGCACCGAGTCGAGCGTGGCCATCACACTGGTGGCCGTGCTGTTGCCAATGCCGTTGGTGAGGGTGACCGAGACCGTGAACACACCGTCGAGGAGGTGCGACACATCGACCGGGATCATCACCGTTCCGGTGGAGTCGAGGATGTCCATGCCGTTCGCCACGTTGCCGGCGCTGTCGGTGATGACGACGGTCGCGATGGAGCCGGCCTGCCCTTTTACTGTGACCGCGTACGCCGTCTCGGTGGCGAGATTCGCGTACACGGGAACGGTCACGGTGGGCGCGGTCGGCGCCACGCTGCTCTTTCCGAGCATGCTTGTCACCGTGATCGGCGCCTGAGCGGGTGCGGTGACGACCACCGTGAGCGAGATGGCGCCGTCGGCGAATCCGGAGAGGTCGAGCACCACGGTGAACTGACCGGATGCCGCAATCGTTCCGGTTCCGGTCAGCACGGTGGAGCCCTCACGGAACGTGTACGTGAGCGTGGAGCCCGGAATGCCGCTGACGATGAGCGGCACGGCAGTCGCCGTCGACGGTGTGATGCCCGACGGCAGATTCACGCCGGCGCCCGACGGCAGCGACACGATCGGCATGGTCGACGTCGCGCCTATGACTCCGGACGAGGAGCCCATGCCCGAGGAGTTGAAGGGGCGCACGTTGGCGGTCTTCTGCACGTCGACGGAGGTGCCGCCCAGATTGCCGGGCATCTGGTTGAACGGCGACCCGGTCTGCTGGTGCCAGAGCGAGTCGTGCTGCAGCACCAGGCTCAGCTCGCCGAACGGCTCGCCGTTGCGAGAGGCGATGCCCTGGTAGCGGTCGTCATACGGCGCGTAGCGCGTCATGAGCGTCTGGTCGGCGCCGTCGCTCTTGGAGAGCGCGTAGAGGAACTCGGGCAGGAACGGCTGGAGCGTGCGACTCACGGTCGGCATGCCGAACGGTGAGAACGGCACGTAGTAGCTGTTGTGGTTGCCGACCCAGTCAATCAGCCGGTCGCCCACGGTGCCGGCGAACAGGATGTCTTGGCCGGACCCGCCGTACGCAAGCGCCTCCCAGGCCGGCGTGCCCCACACGAAGTTCGACGTGGCTAGGCTGAACGAGCCGTCGGGGTTCTTCACCAGGTTCGGCACCGGTCCGTCGTTTAGGCCGCCGTCGACGAACGTGCTCGCGCGAAGGTCGATCAGGTCGTTGCCGTTGCCGCCGTACACGCGCACCCTGCCCATGCCGGCCACGATGTAGTCGTTGCCGAGGTCGCCGAAGATCGCCTTGTCGCCGGTGGTGGGCATCTGCGGGTCGCCGGTGCCCTGGTACCAGGTGGTGTCGAGCGGCATGCCGGCATCCGTCGGATCGAAGGTGAGGAAGAAGGGCAGGCATCCTGCAGCCGTCGGCGTCTGGCCGGTGGCCCACTTGCACAGCAGCGGGTTCGGCTGGCCGAGCACGAAGTTGTTGCTCACGGTGCTGTTCAGCCACACCTGCCTGCGCACATCGGTCGGGTCGAAGTAGCTCGACTTGCCCGCCATCGCGGCCCGGGCGGCGTTGCCGTTGCCGGCATCGGCTTCTGGGTGCCAGCCCGCCGGGTTGCCCGGGTTGAACGGGTGGTACCAGTCGGTCTCGTACGGCGTGGTGTTGATCGCGGTGCCGGACATGTCGAAGTTGTCAGCGTAACCGAGCTCGGGCGCCTCGGCTCCGGACACCGCAGACTGCCCGGGTCCGGCGTGGATGACGCCGTTGCCCCAGCCGCCGTAGATGATGTTGTGGCCGTAGCGCGGCTGGTAGGCGTCGCAGATCTGGTTGTTCTTGCAACCCACGGAGAAGCTCGGGCTGCCGTTCGCCGCCGGATCCCAGTTGTACGGCCACAGCACCGCGGTGTAGGTCAGAGCACCTGCGACGTTGATCACGGCCTGCTGCACGTTGCCAGGCGTGGTGATGAGCTCGCTGAGTTGGGCCGCCGGAATCGGGGCGATGCCGTACAGCGGCTCGCCGTAGCTGGAGCTGTTGCGGCTGGCGAAGCAGCGCCCGCCACCGCCGATGATGCAGGAGTCGCCACGACCACCGGAAATCCAGTTGTCGGCGTAGCCTGTGATGATCGTGTCGTTCTGGCCGCCGCCGTAGATGACGTCGTTGGCGGGCCCGCCGTAGATGAACGCGTCGCCGGACTCCGCGTGGATCTCGCTGCCGCGCATGAGCGGCTGCCCGTCGACCGTGATCGGCGTGCCGCCGATGTCGCCGACACCGTTGGATGCCTTCGCCCCGGTCACCTGCGGCCCGGGCTGGTTCGCGAGGTCCGGCCCGCCCGGTGTCATGTCGAGCAGGTTCACGGCGCGGGCGATGATGCGCTCGGTCGCCGTGAGGTAACCGTTCACGTCGTAGTTGTAGTTCAGGTAGCCGACCGACATGGCCACGCCGTTGCCGACCCCGTACTGCCCCTTCGTGCCGGTGAGACGGATGATGTCGCCGTTGTTCGCGAGGATGACGTTACTGTCGTGCGCGTGGCCGTTCGGGTTCGTGATGCAGTGGTTCGTCGCATCCAGAACGCCGTCGCCGCAGTCTTCACGGCCGACGTCCAGGCCGGAGCCGCCGAAGATGAGATTCGACCCGCTGGCGCGCTGGCTGGGCAGCGTCAGGCTGAAGAAGTCGGAGTTGCCGCCTATGATGTCGTTCTGGCCACGGTTCGCGAAGATCGTGTTGTTGCCTCGGCCGCCCTCGATGTAGCTCTGGCCGTCGGTCGCCGCGACCGTCGCGGTGACCGTGCACGGCAGCGAGGTGCAGGATGCCGGTGCCGGACTCCCCGTGACCGTGAGCGTGTCGCGACCGGTCGACGCGTCGTGGCTGATCGCGGTGACGACGCCGACGGCGTTGCCGCCCACGTTGAGCGTCTGCCCCACCGCGAACCCGCTGTCAGCCCACCACAAGCCCTGCGCGAGCGTCATCGTGTGGGCGCCGAACGTGATGGCACCGGTCAGCACGTACTGCAGAGCCGCATAGTCGTCGACCGACGGGTTGATCAGCAGGTTGTTCCCCGCATCCCGGCAGGCGCCCACCCGGTTGCCGAGATAGAAGCCGCGGAACGAGCACGTCGCAGCCCCGCCGAACACACTGCCGATCGGCGGCGAGCCGTTCGACACGGTCGGGTACCCGGTCAGCGAATCGGGTGCGGTGATGTCGATCGAGCCGTGCGCCTGGATGATGTTGTCGTTCGACTCGCCGAAGATCATGGCAGACCCGGAACCGCCCGCGATGTAGTCGGCGCCCTTCAACTCCGAATCGCGCAGCGCTGCAGGCCGTGTGGTGTCGGTGGCCGGAACAGAAAGCAGGATGCCGCCGCTGCCGGAGAGGAAGTCGCCCCACCACGCGTGCCCGGTCGGGTCGTTCTGCGCGACGCCGTTGGTCAGGCTGTTCGTGAGCGATCCGGGCGTCGTGCTGTAGATCTGCGTACCGGTCAGGTCTTGGAAGCGCAGGTTCGTGTAGTTGAACAAGTGCGATCCGCGGCTCAGCGCGACGCTGCCCGCGATGATCAGGTTGCGCCCCGGCCCGCCTTGGATGTCGTTGTTGCCGTCGCCGCCCACGATCACGTTGTCGCCGCCGGACGCGTAGATGCGGTTGTCGCCGTGGTTGGCCGGCTGGTCACTGGTGGCGGCGAGGATGTCGCGGGTCGTCTGGATCTTCTCCACCCGCGCGTCACCCCACGGCGTGGCGCCGCTCGGCGCGCAGTACTGGTTCAGCGACGTCGTGCCGGTCGGCCGGCAGTATCCCTGCGCCGGTCCGATCGTGAACAGGACGGCGGTTCCGGATGCCGCGCCGATCGTTCCGCGCGACAGCGTCGCCCTCGTGCCGTAGCCGTTCGGGCCGTCGGAACTCACGGCCGTGATGATCGTGCCCGACGAGAGGAGCGTGCCTGCGACATCCGTGATGGCGAGCCCCACGTCGGACGGGCGGAAGCAGTTCGCCGTGCTGGCACTGGTGCAGACGACCGTGATGGTGGCGACGCCGTTCTGTGCCGGCGGAACCGCGGAGTTCGAGACGATCGCACCGGTCACCGTGCGCGACGTGTTCGGAATGACGCCGACGATTGCCTCCTGGGTGTCCTGGGTGACCACGCCGAACGCGCCGAAGATGAGGTTGTTGTAGTCACCGTAGCGGTCCGTCGTTGTCGCACCGGGAACATCTCCGTAGATGAGGTTGTCGCCGGCGACGAGCGGGTCGGCATCCTGGTAGGTGCTGGTGTTCACGGTCGGGAAGGTGACCGTGCGCGCGACGAGATCGGTGTTCACGCCGTTCGCACCGAGGATGATGTTGTCGCCGCGCTGCCCATAGATCGTGTTGTCGCCCGAGCCGCCCGCGATGACGTCGCCGGCCTGGCTGCCGTAGATGGTGTCGTCACCCGCGCCGCCGTAGATGGTGAGGCCGATCGAGGGCACCTGGCCTTCCGGCACGTTCGCGAACAGGGCGCTCGCGTCGATGATGTTGTTGCCCGCGTGCCTGAACGCGTTCGCGACCGGGAACACGAACTGCGGCGTGCCGACGCCGACCTGGTTCGGGAACGGCTTGGAGCCGAACACCCGGCTGGTCTGGGTGACCGGGTCGCCCGAGTACCAGATGCCGTCTTGCGACGTACTGCCGTAGACCACGAGCGGCGACGGTGCGTAGCCGACCACAGTCGACCCGCCGCCGCCCCAGACCGTGATCTGCGGCCCGGTGAAAGTGAGCGTGAGAGCGGTCACGGCCGTGATCGTCCAGGCTGCCAGGCCACCGATCTGGAGCACCATGCCCACGACGTAGCCGTCGGTGATCCAGGATCCGCCGGTGCGGGTGAGCGTCTGCGCACTGCCCGAGGTGCCGAGCGTGAACATGCCGGTAAGCGTCGGCGGGGTCGCACCCGGGCCGGGGCCACCGCCGCCCGTGATGGTGAACACGTTGCCGCCGTAACGCACCGGGTTGTTCGACGCGGACGCCACCGCGATCGTCGCCGTGCACGTGCCGCCGAGATCGCACGCCAGGGCATCCGGTGCTGCGGAGAGCTGCAGGATGTCGTCGGTCGGCCCTGCAAAACCGGTGACGGTGCCGATTACGACGCCGTCGATCGTGACGATGTCGCCCACGTGGAACCCTGCCTCACGCCACGACCGCATGTCGGTGCGGATGATCGTGGTGCCGACCAGGTGAATGCGCGTGGTGACGTGCACGGCCGGGTCGAAGATCGCGACGGTGCCGCTCACCGCGCCGCCGGCTGACGGGCCGTGGCCCACGAACGTGAGCGTGGCGCCCGAGACGCCGGTGATCGTGCCGATCGGCACGCCGTTCCACATCAGCTCCTTACCGACCGCGAATTGGTCCGTCGCCCACGCCGTGCCATCGAGGCGGGTGATGGTCGTGGCGGTGATCGCGAACGTTCCGGTGATGGTCAACGGCTCGGCGCCGCCGCCGTTGAGTGCCGTGATGCCGCCATGCACGAACGTGGTGCCCGGCGTGCCGTCTTCGTTCGTGAACCGGCCGCCGGTGAGCGTGCCGGTCACCGTCAGCGTGTCGTTGCCCTGGCCCTGCAGGATGTTCAGCACCTGGACGGTGGACAGCGACGCGTTGGTGAGGATGTCGCCGGTCACCGGATCGACGGTGATCGACCCGAAGCTGATGCCGCTCGGGAATTTCGCCGGCTCGCCGAACGTCGGATGCGTCGGGTCGCCCGGCAGGTACCCCTTGTGGTGGGTGAAGTCGACGCCCGGACCCATGCCGAACCCACTCAGGGCCGTGCCGCTGAGGCTCCCCGTCTGGTTCTGCTGCGATCCGTCGTCGAAGATGTTCAGCACGTTGACCTGCTGGGCCTCCGGCGGCTGCACGCCGATGCCGAACGGCAGCGAGTTGCCCTCCATCGGCAGCATGACCGGCAGGTTCAGTGCCGCGTGGTTGTTCTGCGTCGGCCCGCCCTCGACCGACAGCGGGCCGCGGATGCCGGACAGCAGGTGCGGCATCTTCGGGAAGCTCAGCAGCGACGCGTTGCCCGCCGGCACGTTGTACTTCGGGTCGGCGTTCAGCGGCACGATGACCGGCTGGTTCCAGTTGCCGGGCGTGAAGGTGATCTGCGCTGCGTATTCGGTGAGGGTCGTCGTGTAGGTTCCGGCTGCACCCAGCGCGCCGGCGAGCGCTGTCGGGTCGGTCACCGTGAGCACGTCGACCCTCGACGACGTCGTGCCCGTCAGCGCCTGGATCTTCAGCAGGGTGCCGCCGATCTCGAACAGTTGCCCCTCGAGGAACCCGTCGTCGAGCCAGCTGGAGTGGTCGGCACGGGTGAGGGTGCCAAGCACCGGGTCGAACACGACCGCTCCGGTGAAGAGGCCGTGCTTCGCTGTGCCGATCGCGCCGAGGGTGATGCGGCCGCCGATGACGGCATCCGTCTGCCCGTCGGTGACGATCGCGATCGTGACGTTCGACGACGGCTGCTTGGTGAGCCGCACGCTGAAGCTCGAGCCCGGCCCGGCCGTGGTGCACGCGGTGTCTGCGCACTTGGTGACGACCATGTTGTCGGGGGCCTGCACGATGGCGTTCGCCGTGCTGTCCGCGTAGACGAGCACGTTCCACGGTGTGGAGCTGTTGTCGATGCCCGTGTAGGCCGGGTCGGCGGTGCTGGTGACCGTTGCGGTGATGTACGAGTTGTGCGGGTCGGCGATGCTGTACCAGGGGGCGGCATCCTCGCGCACGATGACCGGTGTCGACCAGTCGCCGACGCCGAACGTGATCGTGTACACGCCCTCATGGATGCCATCTGGCTCCTTGACCACATGGAACCGCGGGTCGGTGCTCGACAGCCAGATGCGCGGGTCGCCGGCCGCGGTGACTGTCACGACGACGGTGCCGGTCGGCGCCGCGGCCAGCACGACCGACGAGTATCCGGAGATACCGGTGGCCGTCTTGCCCGTCGCGGCCGAGCCGCTGGGCGGGGTGACGCTGCCACCGAGCACGACGTTGCTGGCGTTGCGGTCGGGGAGGGCGAACACGACGGATGCCGCGGTGCCGGTCGCGGGCGCCGACAGCGTGGCCGACGTGCCGTCTGCGGCGACCGCGATGATCGTCGCACCGGTCGGCAGCACGTTGCCCAGGTCTGCCTCCACCACGGTGCGCCCGATGTCGCCCTGGTTGAACCCTGCGCTCGCCGAGGTCAGCGTCGTCGATCCTGAGGTCGTGACGCCGTCGCGGAACTGGATGGCGGAGGTCAGCCTGCTCGGCAGCGTGAACGCGATGCCCGTGCCGGCGGCGACTGCGGCCGACAGGGTGACGTTCGTCGCGCTGTTCACGGCGATGATCACCGTGTTGGCCGGGATGTTCGCGCCGCCGAGTTGCGCGATCGGCTGCCCGATGTCGTTCAGTGTGAAGTGCGCGCCCGCTGAGGTGAACGTCGACGTGCCGTTGCCGACCCCGTCGGTGAACCGCGGCGTGACGGCGGCGGTCGTCGTGTTGTCGTTGCCGAGGTTCGTCACGAGGATGCCGGGGCTTCCCGGGTCGATCTTCGTCACCTCGACATTGCGCACCGTCGCGTTCGCGTAGAACGGGTCGATGCTGAGCACGCTGTGGCTGACCTCGTACGTGCGGATGCCGTCGTTCAGCGCGTCATTGATGGCGCCGACCCAGACCACCTGAGGCGTCTGCCAGTTGCCGGGAGTGAACACGAGCACGAGCGAGCGCTGCGGCAGGTCGGTGGGCATGGCATCCATGATGACGTGCTGGTAGAAATCGCTGTCGGCCGTGGTCGTGCCCGCGTTCGGCACTGTGCCGAGCGGTGCGGTGGCGAGCAGGATCGAGTCGCCCTGCGGGGTGCCCTCGCGGTTCGGCCGGATGTCTGGCTCCGCGTTGATCGCGATGTATACGGTCGAGGTGGGCGCCTGCGCGAGCCGCACGGTGTACGAGTCGATCGTGCCGATCGGTGGCCTCGACGGCGAGTTGTTCTGCGTCTCCTTCACGACCGTGCCGCCGGCGTGCTCTGTGACGATGACCGCGCCCTGCGACCCTTGCGCGACGCTGAGCGAGACTCCGGGTATGACGAGGTCTTTGTAGAACTGGTCGCTCGTGATGACGGCGAGGTTGACAGTGCCGCTCGTGCCGTTGATATCACGCGAGTAGACGTTGCCGCTCACGTCGCCCGCGACGTTGATCTGGTTGCTGCCCAGGCCGCCGATCACCCGAACGGCGACGCCCGGCGGGGTGGAGAGCACGTCGATCACGTCGTCGCCCTCGAGCGCGTCGACCTCGATCACCTGGATGTTCTTGAAGGTGACCGACATGCCGGCGCCGAAGATGCCGTGGTCTGTGACGACGATGTGGTCGGCAAACTCGGTGCCCAGGATGATCAGCTTGTTGAAGCCGGTTCCGCCGTCCACCGAGACCGGCGCGTTCATGTTGTATTCGACCTGGTTGTTGCCTGCGCCGGTGCGCACGTCCGTCTGCGCGGCGGTGGAGTAGCCGTTGGTCGTGATCGGGATCGGGATGCACGCGGGAGCCTCGATGGTCGTGCAGCCGCCTGGGAGGATGATGTTGCCCGCAGCATCCGTCTGCGCCAGGGCGAAGCCCCGCACGATGAACAGGTTGTTGCCGCCGTTGCCCTCTAAGTGCAGTACGGCGTGGTTCGAGTACACCGTGAAGGTGTTGTTGCCGGTGCCGCCCTGCGCGACCAGCGGGGAACTCGTGCCGCGGGAGAGCCAGCCGCGGGTGGTGGCGACGGTGGCCACGTCGAAGATGTTCTCGGCTGCCAGGTTGCCGGAAGCCCCGTAAGCGGGCTGCGTCGGGGTGCCGGAGGGGATCGCGGATGCCGTGCGGCGCTCACCGTAGAGCTGTCCGATTTGGAACTGGTTGTCGCCGGAGCCGCCGTCGAGGTAGGTCGGGGCTGCGTTGTCGTCGACGGCGAAGTAGTTGTTGCCGCCGAGTGAGTAGACGTGCAGTCCGCCGTTGATTGCGGAGTCGTAGTTGATGCGTTCGACGCCGTACGCCCCTGTTGTGCCGGTGGTGGTTGTGCCGCCGAGGTTCGCCTGCGTGTTCGCGAGGGTCGAGTGCAGCAGTGCGACGAAGCCGGAGCCGGCGGAGTACGGGTCGCCTGAGGCGGGGGTGGCGCCGGTGCCTTGGTACAGCGGCGGCCGCGCCGCGGTTTCGCCGATGATCCCGGCCGGTGTGCCGCGCAGGAGGAAGATGTCGTTGGTGGCGTACTCGTTGTTGGTCGACGGGTTGATGCCGGTCGAGTCTGGTGCGCCTGCTGTGTAGGTGTCGTAGCCGTAGATATTGAGGGTGTCGGTGCCGTCGGCCGGGTCGTGCGAGCCGAGCACGTTAATCTCGTAGTTGTTGCTGGTGAACTGGCTTCCGCTCGTGAAGATCGAGTAGACGTTGCTGCCGGACTGGCCGTCGAGGGTGAGCGTTGCGCCGCGCGCAACATCCTGCCCGAGCGGGATCATCGTCTGCAGCCGGTTCACGACGAACGAATCGACGCAGAAGTTCGGGGGGCCGTTGCAGGTGGGTGCATACACGCCCGCCTGGGTCGGCGTGCCGTCGCCGTAGGCGCGCGTCTGACCGACGAGGATCGTGCGATCGAAGATGAACGTGTCAGCCTCGTTCGCGCCGAACAGCCGGGTGAGCCCGCCGACCCCGTTGGCGATACCGCCCGGAAGCCCGCCCGCGGCGGACTGACCGCTGCGCAGAACGATGACAGTGCCGTCGCCGATGGTCGGGTCCGGCTTGCTGGTGTCCAGCGCGGAAACGTCGCAGACACCGGACGCAGCGCCGTGGCAGTCGCCGTAGATGTCGATGTTGCCGGTCAGCGTCTTCGGCAGGTTCGGGTCGGTGGCGCCGGTGCCGGCATCCGCTGCCATCGTCGTCGCAATGATCACGCTCGATGGGTCGGTGACGATGTCGTCGGCCGAGCGCAGCGTCACGTTGCCGTTCTCAGCCTCGATGAGCCCCTGCGCAACAGTCTGCGGGGCGTTCTCGACAACCAGCGTCGAGCCTGAGTGCAGGAGCAGGATGTCGTTGCCCTCCGCCCCGGTCTCCGTGCTCGTGAGCCGCACGTTTGTCGGCGCGGCAACGTTGCCCGGGTTCTCGCCCGCGTGGGCGAGCAGCACGTTGAACGGTCCCTCCACCTGAGTGAGGTAGATGCTGCCGTCGGCCTGAGCTGCAACGTCGCAAGTTGCGGTGACCGCGCGCTGCGCATCCGTCGCGTTCTGGTAGTTCGCGCCCTGGTAGAGCAGGGTGTAGGTGCTGAGGCAGCTGCTGCCCTTGGCCGAGTCGAGCTTGAGGTCGTTGCCGCCGCTCGGGTCGCCGAGGCTGCCGTACCGGGCCAGCAGGTCGATGGTGTTGCCGATGATGTTGGCGCTGGTTCCGCCTGTGCCCGCGTTGTGCCCGTCGGTGATCGACCCGTGGAAGTTCGTCAGCGAGATGTCGGCGCACGTGGTCGCGCTCGAACCGTAGCAGGTGGTGACGGTGTCGACGTGCAGGTCGCCGGTGGTCTGCGAGACGCGGATGACGCCGGGTGCGCTCGCGTTCAGCACGCCGAACCGGTCGATCGACGATTGGATCTCCACGAAGTTGCTGTTCTGCCCGATTGTGCCGTTCTGTGCGGTCATCGTGATGTTGACACCCACCACTTCAGGCGTCGTCGCGGCCGGGCTGTGGCCGGGCAGCGGCGGGTTGGTCGATGGCTGCGGCGCATCGTAGATGGATCCGGGCGCGGTGAGCGTCACGTCGTCGTCGGTGGAGCGGATGAGTCCCGCGCGCAGATCGCCGGTCTGCTCGGTGAGCGTGATGAACCCGTTGGTATCGGCGTTCACCGTGCCGTACATGCCCGACCCGGAGTTGGTGCCCGAGGCGGGCTGCTCGATCTGCACGAGGCCGACGATGTTGATCCTGGTCGCCGCCGCGCCGTCGTTCGCGGCGAACACGTCGATCAGGCCGTTGTTGCCGTTGGAGCCGGCATCCAGCAGGCTGAAGTCGTACGTCGACGCGGTCGGGCCGCCGCCCGTGGCGAAGGCGCCGGGCTCGAGCAACGGGTGGCCCGAGCCGCATCCATCGGGGTAGAAGCAGTACCCGCCGTCCGGCTGGTAGAAGCTCACGTACAGTCCGCTCGGCGGGGTCGAGGAGGTGACCTGGATGCCCGGCACGGTGCCGACCGCGGTCTGGTACTGCGTGGCCTGCAGCCGCACCCAGATGCTGTCGCCCGCGACGAGATGGTCAATCGGGATGACGTAGGCCGGAGTCTGCGGGTTCGCGATCGCGGGGTCGCGCAGGAGCGTCTGCAGGTCGAGGTACTGGCTGGTGCCCGAGTTCGCGGTGATGTCGAGGTTGTGGCCCGCCCACTGCACGAGGTCGACGTTGAGGTACGTGCCGCTCGCGCCGATGGAGGTGCCCGCCACGAGGTGCAGGATGTTGGTCCGGATGAGCGAAGTATGCAGCGTGCTCGGCGGTGGGACCAGCGCAGCGTCGTATGAGCTGTTGCCGCCGCGCACCGACGACGACGAGATCGAGCCTGTGCTGGAGATGTCGGTCTCGCCGATCGGGTTCTCGATGTGGCCGTTGACGAGCAGGTCGGGCCGCACCGTCGTGTCGGTGTTGGAGATCGTCACGAGCGTCGGATCGACGTGGCGCACGATCGCGAACTTCGCCGATACCGAACCGCCCGCCTGCAGCCACACCGTCGGCGTGCCGACGTTGAGCACATTGATGTCGTCGATCACGAGCCGCAGCGTCGACTGGTTGACGATCGTCACCGACTGCCAGTTGTCGCGATACCAGAACGTGCCCCAGTAGTGGGTGGCCGGGGCGGGACCGCCGTTCGCCGTGCTTGCGATCGCGCCGCTCGACGAGGTCATGTAGACGTTCGCCGTGTCATGGTTGATGAGGTCGTTCACCTCGATCGGGCCTGACAGAGGTGTCCCCGGGGCGGGGTTCTGGATGCCGTTCACCATGATATTCGTCGCGGTGAGCACCTGCCCGTTGGGCGCAATGATCAGCGTCGGGCTCGGGCCCTCGTACAAAACCGCGTCCGCGTTCCAGTCGACGCTGCGCGTCGGGACGCTGTCGCTGTCACCGCTGGTCTTCTCCGCTTGGACATACAGCGCGACGCTGGGCTTCGGCGGAACGGCGAGCAGCCACGGCTTGTTCGCACCGTTCGGGTCATACGCGGGGTCGTTCGTGGTGACGCCGAAGACGTTGCGAGTGCCGGCGGTGACGGTGGCCCCGGTCTGCGCCGCAGCGATCTCGCTCAAGGCGAAGCCGTTCGAGCCGTTGTTGTGCGATGGCCCGATGCACCAGCACTGGGCGTCGTCGTCCTGCGAGCGCGTGTTGTCGGTGTGGATGGCGCGCAGGTCGAGGCCACTCACCCCGGATACCCAGGTGAGCTCCGACGGCGATGCCGGCGACCCGTCGATCAGAGCCGAGTCGATGCTCTCCAGGTGCGAATCGGCTTCGGCCGTCGCGAACCCGGCGAAGGCAATGAAGATCGAGCGCGAGTGGCTCGTCACCCGCGAGCCGGCCGTCTGGGCGAGAACGTTGACGGTGTCGCCGGTGACGTGTGCCCCCATGCCGATGCTCGAGGTGGTGTGGTCGTGCAGGTCGACGTCGGCCTGCGAGATCGACCCACCGAACAGGCCGCCGCTCTCGGTGTTGGAGTCTGCGTTCGCCACGATCGTCGTCGTGGCCGCCACCTTGACCATCCCGCCCGCGGTGACCGTCACGCCTGTGGCGTCGCCGGGGTTGGCGGCCTTGCCGATGAACGCTGAGGTGGTGTTCGTGCCGGTGACGGTGCCGTAGACGCCTGCGCCGGAGATGATGCCGCCCGATCCGTTGCTCGTGGACGATCCGGAGTTGGTGCGCGTCGTCGCGGTGATGCCGACGTTGCCGCCCGCCGCGAGCGACGCGGCCTCGACAGATGCGGTGACGGTGGGCGCCACGACGGTGTCCGCGTTCTGGGTGTTGAACGATCCGGCCCCGCCGCCGCCGCCCTGAGCGGATGCGACGGTGAAGCCGTTTCCGGGAGGAGGCGACGACCCTCGCAGCAACGATCCGTCTGCGTTGTGCAACTGCTGCGTTCCGGTGAGCGAGCCGGTCAGCTGCAGGTACAGCTGCTGCGCTCCGCTGCCGGCGACGAGCGGGATGCCCGCGAGGAACAACGTCTGGGTGCCCGCGACCCCCGCGTTGGTGAGCGTCTGACCCACGAGCGAGATGTGCGAGCTGTCAACGCGGTGCACGGTGTACGTGTTGCCATCCGTCAGCCCGATGCCGACGGGCGCGATCTGGTGGGTGGCGGGCGGCGCCGTGGTCGGCGATACGGGCGGCGCGGAGATTGTCATCACCTGCTGCGGGATCGGGTTGCTGCTGCTGTCGACGCAGCTGTTGTCCGCGGCGTAGCCAACGGCGTGGCAGTAGGAGTCTGCGAGCTGGATCGTGTACGGGCCCGACGAGATCACCCAGTAGGTGCCGCCGGGCGTCAGCTGCGGGATCTTGTACGTGCCGTCGGTGACGTTGTAGACGATCTCCTGGCCCGTCACGAGGCTGTTCGGGTTGATGGTCGCTGCCTGCCCGGGCGCGGTGAAAGTCGCGGTCGCGAGGTAGATGTTGTTGGCCGAGGGGTTGTCGCCTGTGATCTTCCCGCTGCCGTCGACGTTGACGTCGACGGTGTGGTTGCAGTAGCTGCAGGCCGGAGTGCCGGTGAACGCGGTGTAGGTGAACGTGTACGCCGGTGCCGTGCGGTACGTGACCTGGTCGCCCTCGCCGAACGTCGAGTTATTGATCTTGTTGCCGCTGACAGCGCCCGCGCCGAACGTGAACGCCGCCGACATCGCCGCGTCGTGCGACGTGTAGAGCTCGATCGTGTACAGGTCGAGCACTCGCACGTAGAGGAGCTGCCCGTTCGCGATTCCGCCGCTGATCGACGACCCGTCGTAACGGTAGATCACGGCGTCGCCGTTGTTGAAGTGATGCGGGGAGCTGAACCGCAGCATCGAGCGCGCCGAATCGGTTCCCGACGGTGGCGGTGTCAGTGCGAGTGCGTCGATGGATGCGCCGCTCCAGCTCACGCCGAAGCGCAGGTGGTCACCGTCGAGCGCGCCTGATCCGATGCCGGTCGGATCGGTGGTCGGCACGATGACCGAGTAGACCTGGCCGTTGACAAGCCCGCCGATGGCTGGCCCGCCCGTGGAGTACTGCACCTGCTGCCCAGTGACGAGCCCGTGCGACGGGAAGTAGACCGAATTGTCGGGTGTTCCTTGCCCGTCGGCATTGAGGGCCTGAATGTCGTCGGTGAGCAGCTGTCCCTGCGGATCGGAGAGCGACTCGGCGTCGACGATGACGTTGCCGCCGGCTTGCACCGTAGACCCGCTACCGATGTCCGCCGTGACCTTCGGCGTGGAGGTCGCCGCCGCGCTCGGCAGCCCCACGCTGCCGATGCCTCCACCGACCACCTTCGCCGTACCCACGGCCTCCGCGCGGTGCGAGATCGCCTGGAGGGTCAGGGTATTTGCTGACGATGTATCCAGCACGATTGCCACGCCCGCACCGATGTGGGCCGTCACTGTCGGAGTGGCCTCGGCCGTGCCCTTCGCTCCGCCGATGGCCGCGATCAGTGCGCCCGCGATCGTCGACGCGGCGCCGGCGGTGACCGCGGCATCGTCTGCTGTGACGGTGAGGGATGCGGGGCGAGCCGATGTCGTGCCCACGACGGCGCCGTCCCCGATGGTCGCCGAGACGGTGCCGCCCGCCTTCGCGTCCGCCGCCATGTTGGCACCTGCCAGGCCGATGCTTCCCGCACCGCCCTTGACCGTCGAGAGCACGAGCGCTCCGCGACCGGAGTGGACGACGATGGCGGTGCCCGCGCTCTGGATGCGGGCGGTGCCGTCGAGAGATACGCTATCGGTGCCGTCCACGACGCCGTGTGCAGCCGCATCGGCCGCCCCTGCGATGAGTCCGATCGCCACGACGAACAGGTTCGAGTTGACCGTGTGCTGCGCGTCGACGGTGACGCTGAGCGACGCGGCCTGCGTGAGGGTGCCGCCGAACGACGCGGAACTGCCGGAGTGGTCGTCGGCGTTCGATGAGACGAACCCGAACGCCGCGCCGAACGACGCCGAAATGCTGCCCGTTGTCGCCGTGATCTGGTTGTGGGTGTCCGCCTCGATCGTCACGGCGCCGGGCGTGGCGATGCTCGAGGTGGAGGCCACGGCCGCGGTCGTTGTGGCATCGGTCGTGATGGTCGCCTGCGACACGTCGGCGGCCAACGATGCTGCTCCGGCGAACGCGAGCACCTGCACCGAGTTGGTCGCCGTGTTGTTGCTCGTCGCCTTCGCCGACAGGGATGCCGCCGACACGTCGTCCCCGACCGTCACGTTCGTAGCCCCCGCGACCACGGCGGTCGGCACGCTCACACCCACACCGAACAGGCCGCCGATCGTGGCCATCGCACTGGAGGTGTCTGCCGTGTTGTGCGAGGTGGCCGAGAACGTGACCCCGCCGGAGCTGGTGATCGAGTGCGTGTTGGCGGCATCCGTTGACAGCGCCTCGGTCTTGGCGTCGGAGCCGATCTCGACGTAGGTGATGCTGATCGCGATCGCGCCGCCGAATCCGCCCGACGCCACGTCGAGTTCAGTGTGGGCGTAGTCGGTGCTGTTCGCCGTGACTGCGACCGAACCGCTGGAGACCACCGTGCCGTCGAGCTGCGCACGCACCGCGCCGTCGAGGTGCGCCACCGCCGCAAAGATCGACGCGTTGCCGAAGAGCGCAAGTCCGAGCGACCGGCCGATTGCGACGGCCTCGTTGCGGTCTCCGCCGGTCGTCTCCGCCAGCACGTTCAGCAGGCCGGTCGTGGTGACCGATGCCGTCGACGTCACCTGCGCCTGGATGTCCGCCCCGGATGCGACCGTCGCCACCGCCACGCCGACCGAGATACCGATCGTGCCGGCGATGTTCAGCACGTCGACCTCGGCGTCGGCCTTCTTCACACCCGCTGCATGCACGGTGACGGCACTCGAGCCTGCGACGGTGCCGCTGAGCGTGGCCGTCGTGTGCCCGCTGACCGTCGCGATCGGAATCATCGCGGCGATGGCCGCCGCGCCGATGACCGCGCCGGGGGTGAACGCCGAGGCCACGTCGGAGGCCGTCGACTCTACATCAACGACGCCCGTGGATACCCGGCCGCCGAGTTCCGCCTCGGTGTTGCGGCCCTGCGTAGCGACGACCAGCGTGAAGCCCACGGAGATTCCCCCACCGACGGCGATGTTCACCGCGACCGGCGCCAGCGGGCCACGTGAGCCGGTCGCCTTGACGCTCACGCCGCCGGAGCCGATCGTGCCGGTGTCATGCGCGAAGGATGCCGCGCGCGTCGTTCCCGTGTAACTCACGACGGTGACGATGCCGCTCAGCGCGAGCCCCGCACCGGCGACAACGCCGACCGACAGGATGCTCGTCGACACCATGTCTGTGGCCTCGACATCGATGCCGCCGACCGGGCCAGCCGGTCCGACCGTCACGTTGCCGATCAGCGCCTGCGTGTCGCCGCTGAGCTGGATCACCGAGACAGCGGCGCCGGCACCGGCCGCGGCGAGTGTGATGCCGATCGCGTATGCGGCGAGCGTGCGGTTCGCGTTCGCCGTGACCTGCAGCTGGGTGCCCGCCATTGGCACGGAGGCTCCGTCGTCGATGTGCGCCTTCTGCGAACTGGAGTCGTTCAGCACCACCACCTGCGCGCCGACCGCGATACCACCCACCGCGCCGGCCACACCGATGTCGGTGACGTTCTCGGTGTACTGGGTGTGCACCCCGACCGTGCCGGCCGCGCTGACCGACGCCCCTCCGTACACCCCCGCGTCGACGACGTCGCCGATCGTGAACACGGTGATGCCCGCACCGAGCGCGCCGGCACCTCCTGCCGCCGCGCCGGCCAGCGCGAACACGTCGAGGCGTTCGGTCGCCTGCACCTGCACGTCGCCGCCGAGAGAGTGCACCGACCCGCAGACCGCGGATGCCGTGCCCTCCGGCGCACTGGACGGGTCACATTGCACGACGGTGCCAGCCGGGGCGTTGAACTCGTTCTGCGTCGGCGTGGTGCCGGAATACGATCCGTTCAGCGTGCTCTGACCGTCACTGCCGGCCGAGCCGACCTGCAGCTGGTAGTTGTCGTTGCTGATCAGCCAGTCGGCGGTGTCGGTTCCCGGTGTCGTCGCGCCCGAGGAGGTGAAGGCATCCTGCGCCTGGTAGTAGTCGCCGTTGTAGCTGACCAGGTCTCCGGCGAGGTACGCGTGCCCACCTGCGTCGTAGGGCGTGGCCGGGTTCGGAGCACCGCCGAGTGCCGACTTCCAGCCGCCGGTGCCGCCTCCGGATGCCGCTGTGTCGGCTTGCGCCTTCGAGTCGGCTCCGTTGCCCTGCGTGGAGTCTTGCGGCGCATCCGCTTTCCAGTGCGAGGTGTCGCTGAGGGGCGTGCCGACCGGAGGATTGTCTGTGGCGATGTACTTCGGGCCGTTCGCGCCGTTGTGCACCACATCGCCGCTCTGGTACTGCACGTTGTTAACCCACGCCCCGCGGTCCGGACCGTTGCCGTCGGCCGAGTACGTGGCGTTCGGCGCGGTGCCCACCGACCACACCGAGACGGCACCCGCGATGCCGACGAAGCCGCCGCCGATGCTCACCGCGTAGGTCTGCACGTGCTTGATGGAGAGGGCGTTGACGCGCACGGTGCCGTTCGCCCAGACATCCGTGTTCGAGGCGAGCATGCCGAGCACGCTGATCTTTGCGACGCCGATGTCCACGCCGCCCGCCGCGCCGACGAAGCCGCCAGCAGCGCCACCCGCGAACGTGAGCGAGTCGAAGTGATCAGTGCCGGAGACATCCACGCCCTGCCCTGCGGAAACCCCTGCGATGATGCCACCGCCGCCCGCCTTGCGGTTCACGGTCGTGCCGCTGGACAGGAACGCCTGCGTGTCGACGGTGAAGATGGTGACGCCGACGTTGCCGGTCACTCCGACGAATCCTCCGCCGACGCCGGCAACCAGGCCGAACAGCTTCTCGTTCGAGTCCGCCTGCACGACAAGGCCGGAAACCGTGGTCGCGCCGAACGAACTCTGGCCGACCGTGCCGTCGTCGGCGCCGGCCAGCCCTGCGCCCTGACCGAGCACGACGGCCACGTTGTTCGCGCCGAGGTAGGCGCGCGTCTGCTTGGAGACGATGGCGACGTCGACGCCCACGCCCACGCCGACGTAACCGACCGCGAGGGTGGCCGTGATCAGCAGCAGTTGCGTCGACGAAGTCGCCACGACGCCGATGCTGCCGTTGGCGCGGATCGTGGTGCCGGTGCCGGTGAAGGCGTCTGTGTACTCGTTGATCACCGAGACCCCCACGGTGCCCGCGACGCCGACCGTGCCGCCGCCGACGGCGGCGTTGACCGAGACCACCGCGTCGCTCGCGGTCGCCCGCACCTCGGTGTTCGCGCGCGAGTTCACAACCACGTTGTCGCCGAGCGACGCATCGTTGTGCAGTTCGACCACCCGCACGGCCGCCGAGGCACCGACGCCGACCGAACCGCCGACGGCGAGGGACGCCGCCACGCCGAGGGTGCGGAAGTTGTTGACCGCAGACACGAGCACGGACTGGGCCGGATCGGCCGCGGCGTCATTGCTCGCGCACGCGGCGTCGCCGACCGCGCAGTCGATATGCGTGCCGTTGCCGATGTTCGCGACCGTGTGCACTGTGACCACGGCGACGGTGCCTGCCACGCTGACCGCAGCTGTGCCTGCGCCGCCGGCCGCGATGCCGAGTGTGGAGATCATGTCGCTGTTGGATGCCGTCACGGCCACACCCTGGAACCCGCTGCGCGTGGGCGAAGTGACGGTCTGCGGACCTTCGTCGACGGCGCTGCCTGCGGGGAGCATCCCGGCGGGCACGAAGCTTTGCGAGCGGCCGGATCCGGTCGAGGTGAAGGCGATGATCGTGACCGGCGCCGAGCCGATCGACTTGACGTCGTCGCCGCCGAAGCTGACGCCGCCGCCGCTCTTCGGCGAGGACTGGCAGATGCCGTCGGGACCTTTGCCGATGCCGATCGCGTCGCAGTACGTAGCCGCGACCTGGAAGTTTTGCGGGTTCGGGTCGACCACGTAGTAGGTCGCGCCGTCGGTGAGGCCGCCGATCGCGGTGCCGCCACCCGTGCTGTAGACGACCGGGTCGCCGACCACAGGAACCTTGCCTGATGGCCAACTGTATGGGAGAACGATGTAGTTGCCCGCGACATCGTTTGCCGCGGAGAACCGGAGGGAGGTGTCGGATGCCACGCCGGCCTGGTCGGTAGGCACGAAGCGCTGGTTCTCACCCATCAGCGCTCCGACAGGCAGGGACATTCCGCACACGAGGTTGGGGTCGGAGCAGGTCGGGCTGGCCGGTGGCCCGCGCATCTTGTAGAGCTGGATCTCGGTGCTCGAAACCGGGATCACGTAGTAGGTGCTCCCGCTGGTGAGCCCCTGGATGTCCGCCCCGCCCCCGTCGTCGTACACGACCTGTTGCCCGAGTTGGAAGCCGTGGTTGTAGCCGAGGTTGATCGTGACGCCGTCCGCTTCCAGGCCCTGCGGCGCCGGAGGGCTCGGCGGCGCGGTCGGCCAGCCGCCCAGATTTCCGCGCGGATCGAATCGGGTGTCTGTGCCCGCGGTCGAGTATGACCCGGCGTTGACCGTCGCGTTGGTGATGTGGCTCCACACCCCGAGAGCTGTCACCGTGGCCCCCGTGCCGATGGTGGCATCCGTGTTCTTCGTGACCACCGGCACGGCGATGCCGGCGCCCACCGCAGCAGTGCCCGCGACCGAGACGTTGCCGGCCAGTACGAGCAGCGTGAGTGCTTCGTCGGCCGAGACGATCACGTTGCCGCCCGCGCGCACGTTGGCGGAATCGCCGATCGACGCGTCGGTGCGCACGCTGATCACCGGGATCGCCGCGTTTACGGAGACCGCCGCGGTGCCTCCCGCGGAACCCCCGACGGAGATCGACTTGATGTCCTCCGACGACACCGACTTGGTGACGACGTCGCCGTTCGCGCGCACGATCGCCGACGAGCCGATCGAAGCGGTCGTGGTCTTGTGAATGTCTTCGACGTCGACTCCGATGCCGACACCGGCCGTGCCGCCCACAGCGAGCGCGCCGGCGAGCGCGAGGATGCTGCTGGTATCCTGCGCCTGCACGACGACAGCCTGCGTCGCGGCTCCCGACGAGTTGGTGCAGTTCACCCCGGTGCAGTCGATCGTCGCGGAGCTGCCGATCGATGCCGTCGTCACGTCCGTGATCACATCGACGACGACCGAACCGCCGACGCCCGCCGAGTCACCGCCTGCACCGGCGATGGCCATGATGAGCAGGTTCACCTCTTGCGTGGCCTTCACGGCGACGCCGCCCGCGGCATCCCCCTCGACGCTGGCGCTGTTCGCGATCGTCGCGGTGACGGTGCCGTTGCGCACCAGCACGGCGACGGATGCCCCGATCCCGGCACTCGAGGTCGAGATCGCCACGTTGCCGGAGACGATGTTGAGCTTGTCCGCGGTGTCGGATGCCGTCACGGCCACCTTGCCGTTCGCGTGCACGATCGCCCCGGTGTCGATGGTCGCGGCGACCGCGTGGCTGCCCGGGTTCAGGATGATGATGTCGATCGTGCCCTGCACGGCCACACCGCTTGTGCTGGCGGATGCCCCGGCCGTCACGTCGGTCATCGCCTCGGTGGCGCTCGCCGACACGGTGACGTCGCCGCCGGCGTTCACCTTGGCATTCGACCCGATGCGCGCGAGCACGTCTTTGGAGACGATGTCGACGATCACCGAACCGCCCGCCGCGGCCGAACCCATGCTCAGTGCCACCGTGCCCGCGACGTTGACGATGGTCGTGTTGTCTGTGGCGGTCACGCTCACCGACTGCCCGGAGTCGCCGGTCGTAGTCTGGTTCACCTTCGCCGCATCGCCCACGTACGCCTCGGTGTCGAAGAAGTACACGTCGACTGCGATCGTGATCGCGACCGCGCCCCCGCTCTTCGAGGCCGATCCGCCGCCAACGATCGTGGACAGCGCGGGCAGGAGCGAGCCGCCCGACGGATCCTTGTAGTTGTCGATCTGCGAGATGCCGGTCACGGGCACGAGAGGTGCGAACGTGTCGGTGGCGTTCACCGCGATGGCACCCGATGCCTGCACCGTCGTCGGGTGCAGGGTGCTCGAGTCGATGTAGGCGCGCGTGATGTTGTGCGTGATGACGTTCACCGCGAACGCACCGCCGACACCGACTCCGCCGCCGGAGGAGAGCGCTCCCCCGAGCGCCAGGTTCAGCAGCCGAAGGTCGGTGGCGGCGGTGACGGTCACGCCCCCGGTCGAGGTGACGCTCGCCCCTGCGCCGATCACCGCGTTGGTCTCGAAGTCGAGAACGTGGATGCCGACGGAGCCGGCCACTGCGGCATCCGACTTCGCAGCCGCCGCCGCGAGCGCCCAGGTGATCACGTCGTCGTGCTTGCCGGTCGGCGTGATGGCCTGCACAGAGACGCCGGCTCCGCTCACGGTGCTGTTCGCACCGATACTTGCGGTGTTACTCATGGTCTGAACGTCGAGCGAGACCGCGGCACCGATGCTGGTGTCGTTGTTCAGGTCGACGGCGATGCCATACGCCTTCGTGACGGATCCGTCGACGACGGATGCCTGCACATCCACGGCGCCGCCGGTCGCCGCCACCGTGACGCCGCTTGCGATGTCGGCGGTGGTCGCCGACGACACCCAGTTCACGCCGACCGCGGCCGCGATACCGGTGCCGCCGCCCTTGGCGCCGGACTTGCCCGATGAGCTGCTGTTCGCGCTCTGCGTCTCGCCGTTGGAACTCGGCGTGGTGCCGGTGCCCGCGCCGCTGGCCGACGGCGTGCCGGTGATCTGCTGGTTCGTCTTGGTGTCGGCGCTGTTGTCGGAATTCTTGCCCTCGCTCTTGCTGTTGTCTTGCGTGCCCTTGGCAGTCGCTTTGCTGATCGCGGACGAGCTGAGCTCGCTGGTGGCGTGCACCTCGACGGATGCGCCGCTCAGCGAGGTCGCGAGTTCGGCGGTGTTCCCCCAGTCGAGCACGACGTTGATGCTGACGACAGCGCCAATGGCGACGTCGCCGCTCGCGGCCTCGCCGTCGCCCTTCGCGGCGTATTCCGATGTGTGCTCCGCGTCGATCTTCACGGCACCCGTCGCGGTGAAGGTCGAGGCCCCGGCCCCCATCCGCGCGACCACGTGGTCGTGGTTCGAGATGGTGAGCGCGACCGCCGGCGTAATCGCCGGATCGTTGCTGCCGGACTCCGTACCTGCCTCGGTCTCCGTCTCGACCTGGCGGAACCCGGTGGCGGCGATGGTGACGTTCCCGACCGGTGTGTTCGTTCCGCCCGCGATCGTCGCGCCGTCCTGCACCTCGGAGCGCACCTGGTTGTGAACGGAGTCGAACATGAAGTTCATCGCGACGGCGGCGCCGACACCGACGGCATCCCCGACCTCCGCCTTGGAGGTGGCCTTCGACACGTCGCGCTCGTTGCTCAAGCTCTTCAGCGTGAGGTCGCCGCCACTTAGGGTCACGTTCGCGCCCGACATGACCATGGCCGCCGTGTCGCTCTGCACGAGGTTCAACGACACCGCTCCGGCGATGCCGACCGACGACGGGTCGCCTGAGACGCCGGCCACACCCTGTGCCGTCATCTCATGCTCGTCGAGGCGGAAGATCTCGTCGGTGGTGCCGGTCTCCGGCAGTGCGATGCCGTGCGGAATGCTGCCGCTCACCGCGCTCCAGGCGTGGCCGCTCGAAGCGAACTTGTACAGCCCTGCCGCGTGACCGAAGGCATCCGCCGTGGTCAGTTCGAAGTAGTCCTTGTCGTTCGGCCCGCCCGACGGCAGCGCCTCGCCGGAGTCGGAGGTGCGGAACACCCAGTTCGTGCCGTCCCACTGGTACAGGCTGCCGTACGGATGCCCATCCTTCACCTTGTCGAGCACGAACCAGTCGTTGGTGGCTGGCGACGACGGGAAGTCCGCGCCCTCAGGCGGCGTCGTCGCGGTCGGGTTCTGCGCATCCCAGCTGCCTGAGGAGTTGTACTTGTACACACCCTTCTTGTGGCTGCTCGAGTCGTCCTTGGTGAGCACGAAGTACTGGCCGGCGTACGGGCCGGGCAGGTCCTTGCCGCGGTCGATGACATCCCAGCCGGTTCCGTTCCAGTGCCGCAGCACTGCGTGGTTGTTCGGGTCGGCGATGTCAGTCATGCCGGCTTCGACGTCGAGGCCGGTGGCCACGATCGTGGATGCCCCGACAGTTGCGTGGTTAGTGATGCTCACCGAGTTGACGCCCACCCCGATGCCGACGCCCAAGCTCGCCTTGGCAGTGCTGTCGCCCTTGCCGTTCGCGGATGCTGTGGTGTTCGCCGTGCTGGCGACCGTCACGGTGCCCGTGTCCGACGTGATCGTCAGCGAGTCGCCGATCCACGCCTGGTTCACGGTGGTGACGATGTTGATCGCGAGCGCCGCTGCGACCGAGAGCGATGCCGACCCGCTCTTCGACTGACCGTCGGCCGTGCCGTCCTTCGGCGTGCTCGTCTTGCCAGAGTCCTTGCCGCCGTCGTTGGCTGCCTGCGTCGAGTTCGCATTCTTCAGGTTGTCGTCGGCCTTCTTGTTGGAGTCCTGGCCGTCGTCCTTGGCGCCGTTTGCGGCGGCCTGCGCTTCGCTCGTGGTCTGCGACCAGCCGGTGGCGCTGAACCCGATGTTGCCTGCCGCGTGCAGGCTGCGCGACGTGTGCGCATCCACGGTGTGGTTCACGATGGCCAGCGCCAGCGAGATGCCGATGCCTGCGGTGCTGCCGACCCCCGTGTCACCTTTCGCGGTGGTGTCCACGGTGCCGTTGAAGGTCGCGTTCGCGGCGATCGCACCGCTCACCTGCACGAGGGGGCCCGCCCCGAAAGCTGCTGTCGACGATTCGTTCGCGATCGATACCGCGACGGATGGTGTGACGGTCACTTTGCCGCCCTGCCCACCAGCATCGGTTTCGTTCGTCAGCGCATCGGCGTTCGAAGAGTTCAACGTGATGTTGCGCGCTCCCACGACCGGGGGGCCGTTCGCGGGGGTTGCCGTCAGATCGAAGCCGGAGAACACATCGTTGTTCACGAGATTCAGCGCGACGGATGCCCCGATCCCGACCGTCGATCCGCCGCTTTCGTCTGCGGTCGCCTTTGTCGTGCTGCTGCCGGACGATCCGGCGGTCATGGCCACGTCGCCAGTGCCGGTGATCACCACACCGCTGCCGCCCAGCGACGACGCGTACACAGCGGCGATCGTCTTCTCGTTCAGCAGGTTCATCGCGAATGAGCCGGCGAGCCCGAGGCTCCCGTCTGCGCTGCTCGCGCCGGAGGTTGCCTCAGCGTCGATCGTGTGTTTCCCGTCAGGAGTCGTGTTCATCGTCGCGGACAGCACAAGCCCGTTGGCTGCCGTGACGGTGCTGCCTGCGCCAATGGATGCCTGGTTCGTGATGTTCACGAGGTTGATCGCCACAGCGGCTCCGACAGTCAGCGTGGAACCGGTGCTGGCCTTGCCCGTTGCGAAGGCCTTTGCATGCGTGGTGTTCATGGTCGCCAGGGTGACCTGGCCGCCGGTGGACGTCAGGTTCTCACCGGGAGCGAGCTCCGCCGTCGACGACGAATCGACCAGGTTGAAGGTGATCGCTGCTGCAACCGTGATCGAACTTCCGCCGCCGTCGCCGGTCTTCGCGGCCGGTGTCGAGGTCCGACTGCCGGTGCCACCCTTCCCCATGGACGTGCTGTTGCCGAACCCTGCCTGACTGTCGCCTTTGTTGTTCACGTTCGTCGTGTCGCCGCCGGCATTCGTGCCTGACTTCTCGGCCTTCGCACCGGCCGCACTGGCGCTCGCCTCGCTGTCGGTGTCTGAGGATCCGTTGGCGCGGAACGAGACGTCGTTCGCGGCGACGGCGTTGCGGGACAGCGTCGAGTCGGCGTTGTGCTTGGCGAGCGTCATCGCCAAGGCTGCTCCGATGGAAAGGTTGCCGCCATCTGTCGCGCCGGTTGCGGTCGTCTTCGCCTTCGCCGTCTGGCTCGCCTGCGCGTCGAGCTTGCCGCCCAGTGCGAGGTCGGCGCCGGATGCGATTCCTGCGGAGGTCGACACGTTGTCGACATTGAGCGCGACCACCGCGGTGAGCACGAGGCTGCTTCCGCCCTTCGCTCCGCTCGTGGCTGTCGTCGCACTGTCGCTGGCACCGGTCGAGCGGATGACCAGGTCGTGCACGCCGGTGAGGGCGGATCCGCTCACGAGACCGGCATTTGTTGTGTCGTTCACGACATCGATCGCCACGGATGCGCCGACGCCGACCGAGTTGCCGGTGCCGTCCTTCTTGGACGTCGCATCCGCCCGGTCCTGCACGCTCGAGCCACCGGTGAGGTTCAGGTTGCCGTTGATCGTCGGCGCGCCCCGAACCTCCGCGAGCGTGTGCAGCACGACCACGTTGACGGCGACGGAACCGGCGATGCTGACCGAGTCGCCGCTGCTGCCCGCTGCGCCCGAGACGGCCGTCGCCCCGTACTGCGATTGACCCGCGGTCGTCGGCGGCACGGCTTCGACCGTCACGGTCGTAGCGTTGAGCTGCGCATTGCCGCCCACGTAGGCCTCGGTGGTGAACACCCCGACGGAGACCGCGACACCGACGCCGACGCTGCCGGAGCTGCCGGAGCCATCCGCGTTGCCGCCGGAGGCGTTGCTGCTGTCGATGTTTGCTGCGGCCGCATGAATTGTCTGCGTGCCGCCCGTCGTGGTCACGGTGAGTGTTCCGGACGCCGGCGCAATGTAGGCGTGCGTACCCCCGGTGAGCACGACGACAGCGAGCGCCGCGGTCAGCCCGACGCTGCCGTCTGCGGTCTTCGAATTGCCGTTCGCACGGCTCGGGTCGTTGGCATCTTTGTCGTTCTGCGAGGCGCCGCCCGCGCTCGTGTTCGCTGTGCTCGCCGATCCGGCGGTGCTGTCCGCGTTCACCGCGAGGTTCGCAGCCGTGATCGCCGTCGGCGACGAGGAATCGATGTACGACTCGGTGTCCTGATTCACGACGACGACGGCAATGCCCGCACCGTTGCTCGCCGTGGAGGCGTCAGCTGTGGCCGCAACCGTCACATGGTTCACCGCGTCGAGCGTCGCATTGCCGACCGCAGCCAACGCAGCGGTGCCGGAGAGTTTCGTGATCGACGTGCTGAAAACGGTCACTGTTGCGACGGCTGCATCCTTTTGCGGGGTGCCGTTCGCGCCGTTGCCGCTCTGGTTCTTGCTGCTGTCCGCACCCGGGTTGGCGATCCCGTTCACATCCGACGTGGAGGTGAACGTCATCGCGCCGCCGCCGTTGATGCGCGCCGTGCCACCGATGGTCACGGTGGCTGAGGAGCCGAGGATCAGGTTGTCGGTGTACTTCTCGTTCGCGGTGAACGACGGCATTGACGCCGTTGCGGAGATCGTGATGGCGCCGGAGGCGTTGAGCGATCCGTCGATGATCGAGACGGCAGCATTGTCGTGCACGACAATGCCGTAGAACGAGTCAGGCGTGACGGTAGACGTAGCTGTGGCCGTGACGTTTGCGGCGTGCACAGTGGCCCCGGTCATGCTGATCGACGTGTCGGCGCAGTGCGTCGCGGGGGTGCCGTTGGTGACGCATGCGACCACATTTGAGACGCCCCCGGTCACCGTCTGCGCTGCGGTCAGCGTCAGGTCGCCGGTGGTCAAGTTGAGCCCGCTGTCGAAGAGGATCTGCCGGAATGCGATGGTGAGCGCGGCGGACCCGAGGTTCACCGTTCCGGCGACGTGCATGATGTTGTTGCCAGTGCCGTGCACCGTCAGTGACGAAGTCGGGATGACGAAGTCGGTCAGTTCTGCGGTGCCCGGGCAGTTCAGGCGGAGGTCACCGGCTGTCGGCGAGTCCGACAGTGTGCAGGTCGCATCGGCCGACCCTAAGTCGAACACGGCGGCGCTGGAAGTGCCGGCGTTGGTCATCGGTGCGATATTCGAGTACCAGACGGTCGTGTTGTCGAGGTACATGGCGCCGGAGTGGGCGTCGCTCGGGCGCGACACCACCCCGGCGGCGCTGCCCGCGAAGTCGAGCGTGTTGTAGCCGGCCCCGCCGTCGTATCTCACCGTGATCGTGGGGTTCGCGGTGCCGCGGTCGACGATCAACGTGTCGTCGGTCGCGCCACCTTGCACATCGATCTCGGAGAGGTCTGCAACCAGCTTCGTGACTCCGCCGAATGTGACGGTGCCGTCTGCGTGGAACGCGAGTGTGCCGACGCCGGCCAGTTGTACGACCCACGGTGATGGGGCGGTGGGCGCCGTGGGCGCCGCCGGCGAGGTCGCAGGCATTGGGCCCGACAGCACGGGCGCGACGGTCGTCGTGCCTGGCGTCGTGCCTGACGTTGCGGTGTCTGACGTTGCGCGTGGCGTCGTGGCGTCGGGCGTTGTGGCTGAGTTTGCGGAGGTGGTGAGGGTCGACGACGACGGCGCGGATGCCGTTGACGTTGCGCCCGTCGCGCTGGCCGAGTTCGTCGGTGTCGCTGTGCTCGTGTTCGAAGCGGGTGCCGGTGCGGGAGCCGGTGCCGGTGCCGGAGCTGGTGCTGGTGCTGGTGCTGGAGCTGGTGCTGGTGCTGGTGCTGGTGCTGGTGCTGGTGCTGGTGCTGGTGCGGGAGCCGGCGCTGGCGCTGGCGCTGGTGCGGGAGCCGGCGCGGGTGCAGGAGGCAGCAGCGCCGCGTCGACCGGATAGCTCGCGCCGGCTGCAAGCGTCGGAGACATCACGGTGCCGTCGGTGTGCGACAGGCCGAGCACGTGCCCGAGCTCATGGCGCACGACCGTCATCAAATCCATGTGCGACGACGCGGGGTCAGCGGGGAAGGTGACATTCCAGCCCCAGCCCGCCGCCAGCGCATCGATGACGACCGAGCCGGAACCCTCGCTGCCGAGCCAGCCTGACGGAAGTGCTCCAACCGATGCACTGAACGAGCTGAAATCTGCGTTGGGATCGACCGCGCGCCACTCGGCCTCGCCCTGCGCCACGGCACTGTCCAGTTGCGCCTGGCTCAACGCTGCGGATGCCGCAACCGGTGTTGCCGGAGCCGATGCCGCCATCATCGGCGATGGGGCCGGTGTTGACGTGCTCGTCGGAGTCGGAGTTGGCGTGCTCGTTGGCGTCGGCGTTGGTGTGCCGCTTGGCGTGGGCGTCGGCGTGCCCGTGCTTGTCGGAGTTGGGGTCGAGGTTGGGGTCGGAGTGCCCGCACCGTTCGCGGTGGATGATGTTCCGGACGTGCAGGTTACTGAGTTCCCATCCGCCGACCGGGTGCACTTCATCGCCGACGCGCCTGTTGAGGCACCCGTGGGAGCGGGGGCCGCTGGTGTCACCTGCTGTTGGGTGGCGGCACTTTGCTGCGCGGCCAACTGCTGCGCGACGAGTTGTTGAGCCGCCACCTGCTGTGCCGCGCTGCGCTGGGCCGCCAGTTGTTGGGCTGCGAGTTGCTGCACAACGAGATTGCGCGCGACCGCGGCGGCGTGTTGTGCATTGGCTGCAGCCTGAGCCGCCTGCTGGCTTGCAAGGTACTGAGCGCGCTCTGCCAGGTACGCCTTCAACGCCGTCTGATATGCCTGCTCCTGTTGGAAAACCTTGTTGAACGCTGCAGAATTGTCGGTCTGCGCGCTTGCCGGAGTGGTTGGGAGCGGTGCAGCGGAAGCGCCGTCGGCCGGCGCGTACATGACCATTGCGGTCACGATCGCAGCGACGAAAGCCGTTATGCGACTGCGCCATCCGAATGGAGACGGTGCGTGCTCCTGCGGGCTGCTGCGACGCGCCTGTGCACTGTGCGAGCCGGATCGGCCGCGCGTGCCGGATCGGCCGAGCGCGCGCGGAATGACAGTCGAGGGCGATGCGGGGTTTGCCGCATCATTCGCACTGTCGGACACGTGAACTCCAGCTCAAGCAGGAAGCGATAGGCGAGTAGGGCATCCGCTAGCTGGTCCCCCACCGCGTGAATCTGCGCCATTTATACGCGCCCCTGAATGCGTCGTCAACCCCGAATTTTGAATAATCTTTGAGAGAGTGCTACAGTTCGGCTTCTCGGAAACAACACGGTGCACGCGCGATCTGGATGCGCGGCGCTATCGACCCCGCTCTGTCTCGGACGAATCGCGGCGGCATCAAGACGGCTCATGCACAGTGCGGCATATACCCGTCGCCTTCAATTCCGAACCGGACATGCATGCGCGGCGCGACATGAGCAACGTTACGTGCGCGACTTCTCAAAGGATGCGACGCGCCGGTGCAGACCAACCGGTGCACGCTGCACGGTGCAAGCTGCTCGATGCAAGCTGCTCGCCGCAAGTTGCACGATGCAGGCGCAGGGAGCGCGCGCCGGGCGGTGAGAGCGTCCGCCGCCGGTGTGCATCCGCCGGGAAAGTGAATGCGCGTTGTTGCTGTTTCAAATCCGCCTCACATAAGGCGGATTTGAAACAGCAACAAGGAACACATCGAACCAGTGGCGAAACGCCCGCGCGCCACGATGACAGTGCCCGGTTCAGACGAGAGTCCGAACGTGGCGACGGTCTGCTACAGGCAGATTCAAATATCTACAATCCGCTATAATAGTTGGATGGCAACTGCAGCTGAGTACATCAAGCTGGCGCGCTTACGCGCTGGCCTCTCGCAAACTGAGCTTGCGGCGAGCGCTGGCGTGACGCAGAGCGTGATTAGCTCATATGAATCGGGCAAGCGCGAGCCTTCGTTTCCCCTCCTTGAGCGACTGATCCGCGCAGCAGGCTTCGATTTGCACGTTGACCTGAAGCCGTTGGTTGTCACCGACTTGCGCACCCGCTTGGCGCGGAATCGCGTCGAACTCCTGACTGCTTTGCATGCCCTCGGAGCTGAGAACGTGCGCGTGTTCGGCAGTATTGCTCGCGGAGACGAGCACGAAGACAGCGACGTCGATCTGTTGGTCGATCTGCACGGCGATGTAGGCGTATTTGCCGTGTCGCGGATGCGAGGCGAAGCGGAGCGCATCCTCGGTGCGCCTGTGGACATAGTTCCCGCAGGCGGACTGAAGCCCGCCGTTGCGGCAGAAGCCCTCGCAGCTGCCGTGCCTCTGTGATGCGTAGCTCTGCACAACGCCTCGAAGACATTCGCGTTGCGTGCACGGCGATCGTGCACTACCGCGAAAGTAGGGACGTGGAGCCCGGCTTGGTCTTCGACGCGACTCACGCGATGGTGGCTTCAAGCGCGAGGAGTGCACGCCGGGCGGTGGGAGCGTTCGCAGCCGGTGTGCATCCGCCGGGAAAGTGAATGCGCGTTGTCGCTGTTTCAAATCCGCCTCACATAAGGCGGATTTGAAACAGCAACAAGGAACACATCGAACCCGCGGCGAAACGCCCGCGCGCCACAATGACAGTGCCCGGTTCAGACGAGAACGTCCACTCAGGTGCGCGCGCTTGTCCGAACGGGGCACTCTCAGCGTGCCGCGATCAGTTGAACACGGGTCGGCCCAGCTCACTCGTCTTCGTCGTAGCGCTCCCAGGGCCAGCGCGGGCGGCCTTTATCGCCGACTTTCGACGCGAGAATCAGCATGTAAAGGATTGTGACGACGAATGCCAGCACTCCGGCCGCGATCGCGAACGGGCTCACAAGCTGCAGTGCGAGAAAGGTGAGGAAGGCAATCGGATCCCCGCTGCCTATCCCGATCAGCAGCGCACCAGCGACGCCGAAGAAGAAGTACGAAGCGAGGCCGGTGAGCAGCGCGGCGCCGAGGGCGATCCGTTGCCGGTCTTCACGCACGCGAAGCCCGATGTTGAGCAATACCGCGAGCACGATCCCGACGGCGACGACCGTCATCACCGGTCCGACGAGGGGGCCGGCGGAGGGGTCGGTGATCACATCCCGATCCAGCAGCAGGCTGATCATGCCGAACGCCGCGACCACCAGCGCACCGTAAAACATGGTCGCGAACGCGGCAACGGTCGCTGCGTAGCGCCGAAAGTTATGCACGCGTGGGATGCTCCTCCTCAGCCGGCGTGCTGAATCGGCTGCGGCCCAGCGGCCAGCTCCTTCTCGTGAGCTTCTTTTGCATCCAGGTTACGCTGCCGCACCTTCTTGCCGCGCGCTGCGATCCAGGCGCCGAACCAGATCGGCACCTCGCGTGCGATGATTGCGGCCGCCAGCGTGAGGGGGTTCGCCCAGAGTTGGCCGACGATCCGCCCGACCTGCGCGGGGGTGAACTGCCACGCGTTGATGGTCAGCAGCACACTTCCGATGTATGCGAAGTAGACGATGACCGCGACGACGAATGCGCCGAGAACGTAAGCCCACCATCCGCCGCGGTTGACGATCGCGATCAGCGCGATCAACGCCCCCGCGAAGATCAGGATCGGCACATAGTACGACGGCGTGCCGAGGTACTGCACGAAGTCGTGGGTGGCGACATTCATCGTGCGCTTGTTCAGAAGGAAGATCACGAGCACGGCGATCGCGGACACAACCGCATAGGCCACGGCCGCCACCAGCGCGATCAGGATGCCCGCACCCCGGTTGCCCTTATCCTTCGGCGGTTGCGGCGCAGCGACGTACACCGGCGTGACATATGAGGCGGTAGGAAGAGCGGTTGCAGGCAGCGCACCCATCGGGGCGGCGTTGGTGTGTGCTGCGGCGGCGACCGGTGCTGCTGCGACGGGAACCGCTGCGGCAGCGGGCGCGGCAGGAGGAACAGCCTCATCTGCCACCGGCCGCTCGGGCGCAGCACTCTCGCTCCCTGAGCTTGCCGAAGGGCCGCTCTCGGTTGGAGCAGGCGCATCGGCAGGCTCCGCGACCGGAACTGTCTTCTGCTCGGGCGCTTCGGCAAACTCAGCGACCGGAACGCCAGCTACCGGAACAGTCTCATCTGCCACCGGCCGCTCGGGCACAGCACCCTCGCTCCCTGAGCTTGACGAAGGGCCGCTCTCGGTTGGAGCAGGCGCATCGGCAGGGTCAGCGACTGGAACAGTCTTCTGCTCGGGCACTTCGGCAGGCTCAGCGACCGGGACAGTCTCCGTCGATTCGTCGACGAGTTTGTCGGCCGGTGGCTCCGGGGTCGTGTTGCTCATGACGTCACTCCTCGTCTCGCGCGCGGGCATTCGGCGATGGGGACACTGTAGCAACCGCGACGACGCTCACCCCGGAGCCATTCCGCGAACATGGCTCGACTCGGAGGAAACTCGCCCCAGCACCGGCGGTCGAGTAGCGCATGAGCGCCAGCGAATACGCGTATCGAGACCCACTCCCGGTGGTCGAGTAGCGCATGAGCGCCAGCGAATACGCGTATCGAGACCCACTCCCGGTGGTCGAGTAGCGCATGAGCGCCAGCGAATACGCGTATCGAGACCCGACTGTGCACGGCGGGGGGCCCTTGGTCTCGATACGCCCGCTCGCTTCGCTCGCGGGCTACTCGACCAGCGGGGCGTGGGCGCCGGGGCGCCCGCCGGCTACTTGACCAGCGCCGCTACTTCGTCGCCGGCGCGCTGTTCAGCAGCACGTAGGCGTATCCGCTCACCGTCCAGCTCGAGGGCGCCGGCGTCGCCGCGGGGGAAGACGCGTCTGACGAGCCGGAGGCGGGCTTCGACGTCGACTTCGCAGCATCCGCAGCCGCCGTGGCCGCAGCAGCCGTCGCAGCTGCCGACGCCCCATTGCTCGCAAAGTTCGTCACGAGAAAGAGCCGCTGGCCGTGCTGCAACCCGTCCATGAAAGCGAGCGCCTGCCCATAATCGCCCGAAACGGTGATCTTGATCGGCACGGCGACGAAGTTGCCTCCCGTGATCTTCGCGTTCGTCACCGGTGCGGGCGCTTCGGGCGTGGCCGGCTTCGGCGCGGCCGCCGGAGCACTGGCCGACGCACTCGGCGAAGGCGTGGCGGTCGCCCCGGCCGCCCCTGGTGCCGGCACAGCCGCCGTGACCGGCGGCACATACGGCTGCGCGTCGCTCACGGTAACCCCGGTCACGGTCGTGCTCGTCGCGCCCGCGAGCGCGTTCAGATCCGAAATGAATGCGGGCAGATCGGCGTGCGGCGGGATCGACTTCTGCAACTCCGCGAGCGTCGACTTCAACGCCGGAAGATTCTTGTAATCCGTCTTCAACTGCTCAAGCGCCGCCTGCTTCGCGCCATTCTGCGCGGCGATCGACTGCTGCTGCTGATTCGCATCGGATGCCGCCGCCAACTGCGGCTGCACCCCCAACAGCACCCCGAAGATCACGACGGCGATCATGGCGACGATTGCGCCGATGATCCAGATTCTGCTGCGGTCCATGATCAGTTCCCCTTCTTCGTCGCGAAGCGGCCATCGAAGGCGTCCTTGTTGATGTGCATCGTCACGTCAGCGGTGTAACTGCCGTTGGCGTCCTGCGTGATCGTGCCGGGCACGGCATCCGCATATCCGGGCAGCGTGGCCAAGGCATCCAACCAGGTGCGGATGTCCGGCAACGTCGGCGTCGTCGCCGAGAATGTCAGCGTGGCCACCCTCGATCCCTGCAATGGCGCAGTCGCCTGAGCATACGGTGCGAGCGGCGACGCAGAGTCGATCGTGACGGTCGAGATCGTCACCCCGGCGGGCAGGGTGCCCTGCAGCTTCGTCAGATACGTCTTCCAATCGACTTCGGTCGACGCACCGACCTGCTGGCCGGCCTTGATCAGATCGACCTCGGCCTGCACTTTTTGCACCGCCACGTACTTCTGCTGCTGCACCAGGATGCTCTGCGTGCGCGCCTGCTCGTTCGCCAGGTTGGTCTGCGCGTTCATCGCCAGGTACACACTGCCGGCGATCACAAGGGCCATGACCACGACCACCACAACCAACCAGAGCAGTGCGCGGCTCGCGGTTTTGGCCCGCTTGCGTTGTGCGCGAACTTCCGGCGGAAGAAGGTCCGCTCGCGGCTCTCCCCCGACGACAATCACCGGGCGCCGGTCGCCCCTCGGCGCGCCGCGTTGCGGTTTGGTCTGCGGTTCCGGTGCCGTCAGTACGGCCGTCGCAACCGTGGCTCCGGCCGGTGCGGCCACCGCCGAGGCTGGGCTCGCCGCGGCCGGGCTCGCCGAGGCTGGGCTCGCCGTGACCGGGCCGTCCGCCGATGCGCCGGCCTTCCACGTGGCCGGGCCGCCCGCCGACGCGCCGACCCCCGATACCGCGCTCCCCCCGGATGCCGCCCCGCCCCCGGATGCCGCCCCGCGCGACCCTGCGCCGCCCGCCGCAAACGATCCAGGCGCCGACGATCCAGCCGCAAACGATCCGGGCGCCGACAATCCAGGCGCCGACAATCCGGATGCCGGCTCGCGCGGCACGATGCCGCTGAACAGTCCGCCGCCCACTTCGAAGTCCGCGGCAGCCGACAGCGCTGCTTCGGCTTCGACCTCAGCCGCGTACGGATCGAACGTGCCCTCGATGATCTCGGAAGATCCTGGGCCCGATGCGGGTTCAACCGAACCTTTCGGCACGGCCGCGAGACTGGCTGCCCCGATTCCGGAGTCATGCGACCGGCGACCGACACGGCCACGCCTGGTCGCGCCCGCCTGGGGCTCGACACCGTTGCTGTCGTCGTGCTCACGCCTGGTCATGCTGCCGCGCTCCCCAATGCGAGCCCTAACGCGACCAGGAGTGAGGACTTGCTGGCGCGCAGTGTGTCAGGGTGCACGTTGCGGGCCAGCGCAACGCTCGCGAACGGGTCGCCCGGAATGACCGATAGTCGACAGAACTCGCGCAGCGCCTCGGGCAAGCCCCGCAGATACGAGCCGCCGCCTGTGAGCACGATGTGGCTGACCGGGTCAGCCGGTCGGGTGTTGCGAAAGTAGTTGACGGTGTTGCGCAGACTGCCGAGCAGCTCATTCGTCAGCTCGTAGATGATCGCGGCGGCGTGTTCGCCCGCGACATCCGTGACGGCCGCTGCAAGTCCGAGGCGTTGCTTGAGAAGCTCCGCCTCGTCGATGGGCATGTCTAGCCGGGTGGCGAGAGCATCCGTCACGTCACCGCCGCCTGTCGGGATGATGCGCACGAATTGCGGCACGCCGTTAGTCGCGATGATCACGCTCGTGGTGGCGTAGCCGATGTCGATCAGTGCGACCGTGCCGACGGTGTGCTGGCGGGTCAGGAGTGCGCGGTCCAGGGCGAACGGGATGAGGTCGACCTCGACCGTGAACAGTCCGGCCAGTTGCGCGGCTTTCACATTGCCGGCGACCGCCTCTTTGACGGCGGCGATGAGCAATCCGTTGACCATGGGCCCGGTCTCGCCCTGGCTTTCGGAGATCGGGTAGAAGTCGAGGAGGGCATCCGCCACGGGCATGGGCAGCATGTCCTGCACCTGGAACGGAAGGGACTCACGGATGCGTTCGATCGGCGCCTTAGGAACGCTCAAGTCGCGCGCGAGCACCCGCTGGTTGCCCATGCCGAGCACGACTCGCTTGGTACTGAACTTTCCCGCGGCCCACAACTGCTTGAGAGCGTGTGCGACGGTGTTGGGTTCGACGACTTCGCCGCGGGTGACGGATCCGGCCGGGGTCGGTGCCTGCCGATACCGTCGGATCACCGGATGCGCCGTGTCGGCGCCTGCGATCTCGACAGCCCGCAGCGTGGTGCTGCCGATGTCGAGACCGACGACTGTCTTTGCCATGTGTTTCTCTCTTTCTGGTGTGAGGTCGGGTTCAAACCAGGCCAATGACGGTGAGGTAGCCGTTGAACAGCGACTCGCCGAAGAAGATGCCGACCCAGGCGCCCGCGAGCATCCAGGGTCCGAAGGGTATGCCGCTTTTGCGGTTCGCGCGGCGTGCGATCAGCAGTGCGATGGCGAACAGGCCGCCGAGCAGGAAGGCGGAGAAGGCGCCGACCACAAGCGAACCCCAGCCCACCCAGCCGAGGTAGGCGCCGAGCACGCCGGCGAGTTTGACGTCGCCGAAGCCCATGCCGCCCGGGTAGACGATGGCGAGGATCGCATAGAGCGCCCACAGTGCTGCGAGGCCGATGCCGACCCGTGCCAGTGCACCCCAGTCGCCGCTGAGTGCTGCGGCTGCCGTGAACAAAACGACGACGACCAGGTAGCTGGGCAGCACGATGCGGTTCGGCAACTTGTGCACATCAATATCGATGAGCCCCAGCACAACGCTGATCGCGGCCAAATACAAAAACGCAACAAGTACGAGAACGGATGCGACAACGCTGGTTGAGGAGCCCGCGAGCGGAGCGAGCAGGCGTCTCGAAACCCCAGCGCGCGAAACCTCAACCCACCACCACACCGTCACCGCAACAAACCCCACCCCGGTCCCAAGCTCCACGAGCGGATACCGCTTAGAAATCGGCTCCGCGCAGTCCCGGCACTTCCCTCTTAGCACCAGCCACGACAGCACAGGCACGTTGTCCCACGGCCTGATGGCCCTTCCACAATTCGGGCACGCGCTCGGCGGCGACACGATCGACACTCCGGCGGGCACGCGGTAGGCGACGACGTTGAGGAACGACCCGATGAGCAGCCCGAACACGCCGCACACCACGATTGCTGCTACCCACACTGTTGCGTTGCTCATCTCATCCACCCCATTTCACGTCTCATCCGACTTCAACCACCGACAATGTCACGCATGCTGGCCCGCGCCCCGAGCACACCGGTTCCCGGGAATCCGCCCGGAGCAGGGTCTCCCGTGCTGAGGTTCTGCCCAGGTATTCCGAGCACGTCAGATGTCAGGGTCGCGCTGGAGTTGCTGTTGATCGACGCAACATACAGCTGGCCGTTCCACGAGAAGCCTTGGTTCGAAAGCGGGCACGGCGAATAAAGCATCGCGGCCACGGGATTCCCCTGCGCGAGTGAATTGACGACCGTGTTGTTTCCGATCGTGACGCCTCCGCTGCCTGCGGGGCAGTTCGGAACGTGGATACCCGTGACGGGGGTGGTAGCATCCGCATCGGGCACGATGAGCCACAATTTGCGCAATGTAGCGCTGCTCGACTTGATCACGACGCTGGGCGGACTAACGATGCTCAAACCGTTCGCGATCACAGCGACATCCGTTTGAAGTGTCAAGCTTGGGACGGTTGTCAGATTGCCGCACGCCCGGGTGTCGACAATAGTTGGCGTAGTCAGCGCTCCGACGATGGTCGCAATGTTGCCGCAGTCGGTCGCGACGAGGGTCTTATTCGCGAACACCGTTCCGTCGGGGTTCGTCCATTTGACCCCGTCGACGGCGTAGGTCGAGTACGTGTAGTCAGCCCATGGCGGCACGGACGGAATCACGGGTGTCACGATGCCGGTCTGGTTCTGGAGCGGGGCAGCCCCGTGGATCGTGAGGCCTGAGACGGTGCCTGCTGTCTTGACAGTTCCGTCGACGATTCCGCCCCCGTTTACCGGCGCCGTTCCGGGCCCGGCGACGACGTTTCCGTGCACCCTTCCACTGATCGTCGCGCCGTTAGCGCTGTAGACACTGCCGTCGACGAGGCCCGATATGGTCGGCCCGGCCGCACCCGTCGTGTAGACATTGCCGGTGACTTCGCCTTTGACGTTCACGGAACCGGATGCGTACAAGTCGCCACTGATCGTGCAGTTGGACTTCGTCGACACACTCCCGTTTCCGAGAATGATGTTGGCGTAGATGACGGTAGGCGTGTTGCAGGTGATGTCACCGCTGAGGATCTGAATATACGGCTGCGGATTACCCGGATTGACGGTGAAGTTCGTAATCGTCGAGTCGAACGCGTTCGAGGAGTAGAGCGAAGCTCCTGACATTTGTATGCCGTAGGTGGGTGGCGTCGGCGTGTACGGGTAGACAGCCTCGACTGTGCGCGTGTTGCCCGACGAGTTGCCGGCAAGACCCTGGTTCGCGGCGCTACCGACGGATGTCAGCTTAAGCCAGTTGTCGGCGGTCGAGGTCGGGCACCCGCTCACCCAGGCTCCTCCAAGTGGGTTCGCCGTTGTCGACGCCGTTGAGTAGGACACCGTTACGCTGTAGGCCGGTGCCGTCGCGCTCGAGTACGTTGGTGCGCACACCGATCCCGCGATTCCGGCTGCGGCAACGTCTATGCCTGCTTCTGCGGCGGCGTGAGCCTGTATCGCAGCCCGCGTAGAGGTCGTGTAGCCGATCGAGTGCATAGACATCGAGACGACAACGGCCGCGACAATAGCTGAAACGGCCATGATGCCAATAACCGCGAGCAGGGCGCTGCCTTGTTCAGACCGGCCGCCACGCTGACGTTGGCTGCCGGGCGCGACCCTAAGGTTCCGGATTAGAAACATGGTGTACTCACCGTCGCTGACTGCTGCATGTACGTGGTCGTGCTGATGAGCACGTAAGGCTGTGAAGCCGCCGCCACCTTGAATGTCAGTTCGACGCGGCTGTTGCTCGGAGCGAGAAACACGGATCCCCCTGCGGCAGATGCGCTCACTCCCGTGGCTAGTAGAGTCCAGCCACTGCTCGGCGGGCCGTTCGGCGGCAAGATCGCCGATGAGCTAGTAGTCGTGTAGACCGCTCCACCATTCTGTGTCGTGTAATACCACGCCTGACAATGCGCGGTTGCGGAATTAGCCGCGGAATCCAACACGCGAGCGAACAGCAGTTCGCTGCTGATGTCTCCCCCAGTGGTCAGCGAGAGTGCAGATGCGTTTCTAACGCCTGCCTGAACCGATCTCGCAACCTGCTGCGCGGACGTTGTCGCGTCGGTCACGGCCGCTGCCGTGTCTTGCGTGCGCAAACCGCTGATAAGGATACTTCCCGCGATGGACAGGATAACGATCGCAAGGATTGACGACACGAGTAACTCGATCAGTGTGAATCCACTCTCGCATTCCGTGCGAACTCGCTCAACCAGGCGGCGCATTTCAGCCGCCTGCCGAAGAAACGAAAACAAGCGTGACGGCCGTGGCAATTGGGATTGCATACCCCGGCTGCATGATGCTAACAGCCGCCGTCACAACACCCGGATAACTCGCAGGGCAAGATGCCGCAGCCCATTGAGGCTGCAATTGCACACCGCGAGGATCGACCACTGTCACCGGAGTCACCGCCAGAAAGTCGCGCACGTCTGCGCAGGTCGGTGAGTTTCCCGTCGATGAGCGCACGGCGCGGGCAGCTTCTATTTGTTGGCCCGCCAACTGGGTTGCGGTTGCAATCGTCGTGGTCCTGGCTGTATCCCTGATCGTGTTGATCAGGAGAGGTATAAAGGCGAGAGCAATCATCGTGAGCAGAAAGAATGAGATCACGACTTCGATCATGCCGAATCCGCTCTCGCGCTCACGCTGCGCGCCAAGTGTCGACAGTATGCGCTTCACGGTAATCACCTCCCTCCAGTCGGGTGCGGGTGGTGTTGCGCTGCAATGGAGTGGTTCGCGTGTTAAACACCCACGGTGGGGTGCCGCTTGCGCGGCACCCCATCTGAGTCAAACAACGTACGAACTCCTACGGGCACGCTGCCGTGGCGATGCCACCACTTTGGGTGACGCTGAAAGTATTTCCAGCAGCTGAAGTGGCCTGGATACAGAAGGCGGTAGCTGACGGGGTTCCCGTTGTCCCATATGCCAGGCCTGTGACGCCATCACTGGCCACGAACCCAAAGTTGCCCAGAACGGCGGCCGTCAGTGCTGGGGCCGCCGGGGCACTTGGATTCTGTGCGTAGTACGCAACCACCGCCGTCTTTACGCTGTTGAGGTCTGACTTGGCTGCGGAATCTTTCGCGCCGTTCTGGAGACCGATGTAGATCGGGATGGCGATCGCGGCGAGAACGCCGATGATCACGACGACGACGAGGAGCTCGATCAGGGTGAAGCCCTGTTCTTTCTCTCCCCCATCGAGAATTGCCTTGCGGCGAGCACTGAGCTTGCCCATAAGTCGGAAATACATTTCAAGTTCCATTCAGTCGGGTTTTTAATTGAGCGTTGCTCACTTTAAAGCAACTACCCTAACCGTAATTCACAGGCAATTGGGAGATATAGTCCCATCTCGGGGTTAGCTATTGGTGTCTACCCGCGAATGGGTGGTGAGATGAGGGCTGGAATGGGCGTGCTTGGTCTCGATACGCCTGTTCGCTGCGCTCACGGGCTAGACGACAGCGGGGTATGTGATAAGTGGGCATGGATCGAGAAAGCGATGCTTGGGCGTCATTATGCTTGGCGGCGCCCTCAGCGATCACTTCCACGAGCGGCACCGCGACCGCTAATTGCGCCCGCCAGTTGCACGCGACTCGCCTCCGGTCGACTGCACTCCAGCCCCGGCAGACCACAGGGGTGCGGGATGTCGACAGAGATCTGGCCGGCGCTAGAGTGATCGCCGTTTATTTCTGAATTAGGCGGTCAGCGAGCAGCCATCGACAACTGGCCGATTTGTCACGTGTGGCCGGGCGAAGCCACGAGTAGGTGCCTCATTGCGTACCGGTGAAGGTCGGTAGTATGCCTGGGCATCGAAGTTTCCGGCGTCCCGTCAGTCGATCTCGCGAACACCCCGAGAAAGCGCGCCCGGCACATCAGAGATGTCTTGCTTCTGCATCATGCCAGCCTCAGTTGTCTTGCGCGGTCCAGCCTCCGCTGGGCCCGAACGACCGCGCCTTCTGGCTGCACAAAAGCGCCGCTCCGCGCTTACTCAGCGCATTCCGGTTATGCATGCTCTTACGCTGAGTCCATGAATGCTGCTCAGGCTTGGATTAGGAACCATCTCGTGGCGATGCTGGCCGCGGTCGCGGCGGTGGGCATTCTGACCAGCGGGGTGCTCGATGTCTTCGTCCGGCTAAGGCCGATCGAATCTTTGCCCATCGTGTACGACTTGTGCATGGCCTACCTGATGGGGTGGATGTTCAACATATTGGTCGTCGTGATCCCTGAGCGACGGAAAGTCCGTGCGATCATTCGAACATTGCGTGGCAACCTCATGATGATCGCGAACAATGGTTCCGCCCTGATCCACGATTTGGAGTTCATTGGCCGATGCCCACAGCGCCCGATCACTGAGGATCACGTGCTTAAGGTTTGCACGGCGAATAGCTACAACGACGCCATGAAGCTGTTCTTCGCGAAGCGACTGTCGGTCGCGCGAGATGCATACCGGCGAGTGATACCGTTCATGGCATCTCTGCCCCCGACGGTTGCTATCGCGATTCAAGAAGTTGACCAGCAGGTCATCAACTTGGCACTGGACGCGCCGGATCATCTCGAGTTTGGGCGAGATGCCGATCCCAACTCTCCATCGCCGCAACTCAGTGAATTGCGCACACCTCAGCCAGTGTGGACAATCACCACGGGCGAAGCAATGCCGAAGAGACAGACCCTTGCTGGCTGGAAGACTCTGATTATCGAGTACCACATCTCGACTGAGCGCGTTTCTGCCGCGGTTATGCCATACATCCGCGGGTCCGCTGAGCAGTCTGAGATCGTTGAATTCTGGATCAACCATAAAATCAATGACCTCGGCTACCCGTTCATGGATTACCCCGCGGACGCATTTACTGATGAATGGCTTTCAACCCCGCCGAGGTCGCCGATTGGGCTGCTGTAACGGTGACCTCCCTCGGTACCGGAATGAGTAGTGGGTGCGTGAAGTACCGAGGAAGACGCAATAGGCGGTATAGATATCCGTGTCCTCGCGACGCGGCATCCGGGTTTCGCGCCACACAAATGCGGTCACCCGACGCTTGGCTTACGGCCCCATGTCGTTGGTGTCCGACAAGGTCGGTCTATGACCAAGATCGGGCCCTTCTCACAAGCCGACGCAATCGGCTGGGACGCCGCGGCAATGCTCGCGCGAACAGTTCCGAATGTGCGGCGACGCGCAACGGGATTTAGTTGGAGCCACATGGCGGGCGGGCTCGCTATGGTCGCTGTGGGCCTACTCGGACTGGTGGGATCGGCCTCTCTTCCATTGGATATGGAAGTTTGGCGAATACTGCTTCCGTCGCCATCCATAGCTGTCTTGATACCGGGCTTGATGCTGACAATGTGGGCCGCACCCGAATCAGCTGTCCGTCTCGTCATGCGCGCCATCCGTCATGGCGTGGCATTTGGACGTCGAGTGACGTTGTTCTTGTCGTTTGCCGTGTCCGTTATTGCCCTCGCTTTTGTCGCAGCGGCCGAATCCACAAAACTGTCCGCAAGCGAGGTGGTCAGCTTCTACATCGTCGCGTTCTTCCTTGTATTGCTGGGGATTGGGATGGCTGCCTCAACACTGCCTTACACGCCCGCGATCGTGTCCGTCACGACCAAAGGTTGTGGGTACTGTGCGGGACGCACGGCGATGCTCGCCTGGTGCTTGGCATGCTGCATTACCGGCACGATCGTGGGTGCCGCGGCCGCTCACACACTGTCATCCGCTGCGGTTTGGCCGAGCGTGACACTCGCCTTACTCGGAGTATTTATCACCGTATTCGCCCAACGCCATAAGGATCTTCAGACAGACATCTCGAACCTCGAAAGGTCCCTTGCCGCGCTCCATCGGGAACTGACCGCGAGCGTTCCCGACTCAAGAAGACTGCTGGAAGCTTGTACACATATTGAAGCTGCCCTCTCAACGAAGCCGCGAGGTCCATTCACGCTTGCATCACAGTCGATACTCGACTATGAGCTTGAAGTCACCTTTTTGTACCTCCTCGCTCAAGCAACTTGTCTACCGGTGAGTGAGGCGACATCTGCAGAGAGCTCCGTGCTTCAACCCTTCTTTGCAGAAATCGAGCGCAGCGCCGCGCTGGCGGGCTTCACCTGGTCGATTCGAGGACGACTGCTACGCTCACGCAGGTAATGCGCCGCCATTCGCCTGGATCACCCAGTGCGTCGAGTGGGCGCACAAACCGGCTGGCAAAGAGGGAGAAAAGGGAAGCGCCCCGGAGATCTCTGCCAATTGGCTCAACCTGAAGTGGCCTCACTGTGCCGACGCTGCAAAGGTTGTCGTTACCTTCGGTGGAAGTTGGTCGCCGGATGCTGGCAGTTCCGTTGCGATTTGCGTTGGCGCGCGTGCGAGGCCGAGGTACTGCCCAATCGATTCTCATCGGGCGCGTAACTAATCCGGCAATGGACGGTTCTTCTCCATCGACTTTTGGTGGTCTCTAAGTCCTCGCGCGACGGCGATCCTGATGATGGAGTAGAGAAGCAGGAGCGTAAGGCACGGCAGCACGACCCAGAGGATGATTGCAACCATTGCCAAATTTTGAAAGATGTCCATCGAAATACTCTCGCAGTTCGCGATTTTTTGCGCGCGCTCCCAAACGCGGTAGAACCCAGCAAGTGCGGACGGCGTCGACGGCGGGCTGTAATAGCGAAACTCATTTGAAATGAGCGTCGTTCTCATCGGCGTCCTGATAGGTGACCTTCTCGCTATCTTTGGCCAGCCCATAAGCACTGCCATATCGCGCCGAGACCGACGGCGTGAGCGACTACTGTTTCGCTCTGAGAACGTCATTGATGAGATTATGAGCCGCAAGCCATACGGGCGACCGATTCGCAAGGCGTACTGACATCGATCGATTCAGTCTCAAAGAGCGATCGGTTCGCCTCGGCCACGACCGCACAACCGTCGGCGCAATTGATGGAACTGTTACTCCAGCGGCTCCGCTTCTCCATTCACGATACGAGGTTCCACGCCGCCTGGATGACGCTCTTCTGAGGCTCCAGTACTCCACCGTACGAACAACAATTACGGCGGCTTTCCCAGAAGACTAGGAGTTATCCGACCGTGCGCTGAAGGTTCGGGCGAGGCGACCGCGGCAGTCGACGAGACCCTCGATGTTTTTCGGGTAGCGTGGTCGCTCCTCACGCCAGCTTCAGGTGCCTTCCACGTTCAGAGAAGTAGTGCAAAGTGTAGCGCGCACGCTACTTGACCAGGGTCGCAATCGTGAAGATGGGCATGTAGAGGGCCACGACCATGCTGCCGACCACGACGCCGAGGAAGGCGACCATCAGGGGCTCGATCAGCGAGGTCAGCGATTCTGTCATCGCCTCGACCTCCTGGTCGTAGAACAGCGCGACCTTCTCCAGCATCGCTTCCATCGACCCCGCGTCTTCGCCGACTTTGATCATCTGCACGACCATGTCGGGAAAGACCGGCTCGTTCGCCAGCGGACCGGCGATCGACTCGCCTTGCCGCACGGACTCGGCCACGCTCACGAGCGCCTGCTCGATCACCCAGTTGCCGCTGGTGTCACCCACAATGCGCAGCGCCTGCAGAATCGGAACGCCGGAGGCAAGCATGCTGCCGAAGTTGCGGGCGAAGCGCGCGAGCGCGATCTTGCGGAACAGTCGACCGAACACGGGCAGCCGGAACTTCAGCGGGTCAACGACACGTCGCACTCGATCGGTGTTCTTGTTCGTGCGCCACCACAGCCAGATCGCAATGATGAGGACGAGAATCGACGGCCCGAGCCACACCATCTGCTCGGACACCCACACGAGTACCTGCGTCGGTGCGGGAAGCGTGCCGCCAAGCGTTGCGAACATCGTCTTGAAGATCGGCACGATGAAGATCAGCATGATAGCGACAGCGGCAAGTGACATGCACAGCACAATGATCGGGTAGGTCATCGCCGACTTCACCGTGCCGCGAAGCTTGACTTCCTTTTCAAAGTTGGTCGCGACCGTCTCCAGCGACTTCTCGAGGAACCCGCCGGTCTCGCCGGCACGCACCATGTTGACCATCAGTGGCGTGAAGTCGTCGGAGAATTTCGCCATCGCATCCGACAGCGACATGCCGAACTCGACATCGTCTCGCACCTGACTCATCACGTCGTGCAGACGCTTCTTGCCAGTTGGCTCAGCGAGGATGTTCAGCGTGCGCAACAAGCTCAGCCCAGCCCCGATCATGGTCGCCATTTGGCGGCTCATGAGCGCGAGGTCTTTCAGCTTGACACGAGGCGTGAGGCCCGGGATCGCGATGTCGCGGTGCAACCCGGTGCCGGCGGGCGCCTCAGTAATCTCGATCGGCGCGACGCCCATCGCGCGCAGCTTCCCCGTGACGACCAGCTCGCTGGCCCCCTCGAGCTTGCCCTTGACAACCTTGCCGGCATCGGTGCGGCCCTTGTAGGCATACGTCAGTGTGGGCATCAGTTCTCCGTACTCGAAAAGCGGTCACCGAAGTCCGGCCCGCCCGACATGGAACGCACGACATCCGGCCGGGGAGCCTCGCTGCGTTGCATCAGATGCTTCAGCCCGTCCTCGTCGTGCGCCTTGCTCATCGCAGCCTCGTGCGTGATCAGGCCCACGTTGAACAGGTCCGCCAAGTGCTGGTCCATCGTGTGCATGCCCAGCGCGCGGCCGGCCTGCATCGCCGTCGGAATCTGGTAGGTCTTGCCCTCACGAATGAGGTTACTGATCGCCGGCGTCATCAGCAGAATTTCGGTAGCAACCACACGTCCGGTGCCGGAGGCCTTCGGCACGAGCGTCTGACTGACGATGCCCTGCAGCGTGCCCGCCAGCTGCGTGCGCACCTGCGCTTGCTGGTGCGGCGGAAAGACGTCGATGATGCGGTCGACGGATTGCGGGGCATCCTGCGTGTGCAGTGTGGCGAATACGAGGTGGCCGGTCTCGGCCGCTGTCAGGGCGACCGAGATCGTCTCCAGGTCGCGAAGCTCACCGATCAGGATCACATCGGGGTCTTGCCGCAGCACGTGCTTGAGTGCCTCCGAGAACGAGTGGGTGTCCTCGCCGATCTCACGCTGGTTGACGATCGACATCTTGTGCGTGTGGGTGAACTCGATCGGATCCTCGACCGTAACGATGTGATCGGCACGCGTCGAATTCACCAGGTCGATGAGAGCCGCCAGTGTCGTCGACTTGCCAGAACCGGTCGGGCCCGTCACCAGCACCAGACCACGAGGCAGGGATGCGAAGTGGCCAATATTCTCGGGAATGCCCAGCTCTTTGAGCTGCTTGATTTCGATCGGAATGAGGCGGAACGCCGCACCGATTGCGCCCCGCTGCACGTAGTAGTTGATGCGGAACCGGTATTCGGGCGACAGGCTGTATGCCAAATCGAGCTCGAGCGCTGCATCGAAGCGTTTCTGCTGATCAGGAGTCAGCAGCGTCGCGAGCGCTTCGGAGACGCGGTCGGCGCTCCACGGCTGCTCCATGATGTCGGCCGGTCGCAGGGACCCGTCGACCCGAAGCATCGGTGGCGAACCCGCCGTGACATGCAAGTCGGATGCGCCCTGCCGCACCACCTGAACCAACGCCTCGATCAGCTCGGGATCTGCCTTCGTGCGCGCGTGCTCGGTCAGGTCGATTGGCGCGACCGATGGCTGCAGCATCGCCTCGCGGCGCGGAGGCGGTGCGGTCAGCGCGGTTGTCGTCGGCGGCGCGGTCTGTGCGGGCGCGGCGGCTTGCGTCGGCGTCACGGGCACCGCCGGCGCCGGCTGAGTGACAAACGCGGGCGCGCTCGGCGGCGCGAAGGGCAGGTCAGTTACGGGAACTGGCGCCTGCGGAATCGGTGGCGGCCACGACCCCACGCCCGTCGAATCGCTCATCTGCGGCACCTTTCCCCCAACGAATACCCCGATGTCACGACACTACTCGCAAGATCTCCTCGATCGAAGTCTGGCCGAGCTTGGCCTTCTCCCACGCGTCTTCGCGCAGGGTGAGCATGCCCTGCTCGCGTGCCAGGCGACCAAGCTCCGCACTGGAAACCCGCGCGACGGCGAGCCGCTCGATCTCCTCGGTCACGGACATCACCTCGTGAATGGCCATGCGCCCTCGGTAACCGGTCTTCGAACAGCTGCCGCAGCCGACCGGTGCATAAATGGTGGGCAGTTCGACATCCGGATCGATGTTCATGTGCAGGGCGCCGAGGTACTCCCGGGTGTATTCGGCCGACTGTTTGCAGCGCTCGCAGAGCCGGCGGGCCAGGCGCTGGGCGACGACGCAGTCCAGCGCCGAGCCGACTAGGAACGGTTCGATGCCCATCTCGATGAGTCGCGTGACCGCGCTCGGCGCGTCGTTGGTGTGCAAAGTGGACAGCACCAGGTGGCCGGTCAGGGACGCTTCAATGGCGATCTGCGCGGTCTCGTGGTCGCGGATCTCGCCGACCAGAACGACATCCGGGTCGCTGCGGAGGATGGAGCGCAGCGCACTCGCGAACGTGAGCCCCGCCTTCGGGTTGACCTGCACCTGATTGATGCCGGTCATGCGATATTCGACCGGATCTTCAACCGTGATCACGTTGATCTCGGTGCGAGCGACCGCGTTCAGCGTCGCGTAGAGCGTCGTCGACTTGCCTGAACCGGTCGGGCCGGTCACCAGGATCATGCCGTGGGGCTTCGAATACGACCGCTTGAAAGCCTGGAAGTTGTGCTCCAGCAGGTCGAGATCTTTCAGGCTCAGGCTGGTGTTCGAGTTGTCCAGGATGCGCATGACGACCTTTTCGCCCCACACCGTCGGCAGCGTCGCAACGCGCAGGTCGATCTGGCGACCGCCGTGAGTGACGGACATGCGGCCATCCTGCGGCTTGCGCCGCTCGGCGATGTCGATGTCGCTCATGATCTTCAGCCGGCTGATCACCCCGTTCTGGATGCCCTTGGGCGCGCTCTGCATTTGGTGCAGCACCCCGTCAATGCGGTATCGCACGCGCACGCCGTGTTCACCGGGCTCGATATGAATGTCGGATGCCTGGTCCTGGATCGCCTGGCTCACGAGGAGGTTGACGAAGCGCACGATCGGGGCGTCGTCTTCCACGGCATCCGCCATGTTGAAGGTGGCCGACTCGGCGTCGGCCTGCTCCTCCTCGATGGTGTTCGTGAGGTCGTTCAGCTCGTCGTCCGCGCGCAGGTAGCGATCGATCGCGGCGTTCAGGTCGCTGAGCTCAGCCACGACGGGGCGGGGGCGCATGCGCGCGGCGGTGCGCACGTCATCCAGGGCGAAGAGGTTGCCCGGGTCGGCCACCGCGACGATCACGTGATCGTCTTCGACGCCGATGGGCAAGATGGTGTGCCGGCGACAGATCGACGGGGCGACCAGACCGATTGCTGTGCGGTCGATCGGATAGTCGAGCAGCTCGACGAACGGCACCTGGGCGGCTTCGGCTCGGGCGTGCGCCAGTTGCAGGCTGGAGATCGTGCCGTCTTCGACGAAGGATTGGATTAGTTTCGACTCCTCAGCAGGCGAGTCGATTGTGGCGTCAAGCTGCTCAATCGGCAGCACGCCGTGCAGAATCAGGATCTCGGTCACGGATGCCATCCATGCCCCCCTTCAGGCAGGAAGCGATGCCTTTCGCACGCGCATCGATCGTGATCGGTTGGTCGGCGCGCGAGCGACTCGCTTGGTTCGGGTACAAGCTCTCCCAGAGTACTTGGGCGCACGCGGGTTGAACAGCCCCGCATTCAGGGGTGAGTGATGCTCACTTTCCCCGCAGCCCGCTGGTCGAGTAGCTCGCTCGCGCAATCCCCCCGCTGGTCGAGTAGCCCGCGAGCGCCAGCGAGCAGGCGTATCGAGACCAAGGGCCTTCCAGAGTGCAGGCTCGAGTCTCGATATGCGTATTCGCTACGCTCTTGCGCTACTCGACCACCGGTACCGGCACCCCCGCCGGTCGAGTAGCTCGCGAGCGCAGCGAGCGGGCGTATCGAGACCAAGGGCCCCCGCCCCACACGGTCGAGTCTCGATACGCGTATTCGCTACGCTCATGCGCTACTCGACCTCCGGCGGGGCATCCGCCGCTTGCGACTCAGCGCAGACAGTGCATCAAGCCGTCCGTCGATGAGAGCCTGCCGTTTGGCCCGACTCCAGCTCTGCACCTGCTTTTCACGCGCAAAGGCCTCGTCGATGCGGTTGTAGTCCTCGGCGTATACCAGCTTCACCGGCCGTCACCGTTTCGTGTACGCGGCCCCTTCACCGAGTTGATGCTGAGCTATCCGACGCTCAAGGTCGATCGTACTCCCGACGTAGAAGGATCCATCCGAGCATTCGAGTATGTACATGTGCGGCATCGCACCAGTATCGACTGCGGGTGATGTCTCGTGCAGAAGTTATCCACAGGGGTCTCGATACGCGTATTCGCTGCGCTCATGCGCTACTCGACCAGCAGTACCGGGACCGGCTCATGCGCTACTCGACCAGCAAGCCAGCGCAAAGCTTGAGGGAAATTTGAGCAGACCTTTTTGCAACCTATGCGCGCTGTTGAGACAGGTCGAACACACTGTTGTCATCCCGCAAGGGCTGCACGAAGAAGCCAAAAACCCGACCTGCTTGCCCGTGCGAAACCTTTAACTGACTACCCGACCAGCAGTTGAATCGTGCCGATCCGGCGCCGTTCAACGACATCGCCCGCCGGGCAATCCCACCCGAACAAAGGAACACTGAAATGAACAAGCTCACCAAAGGTGCAATCGCTGGAGCCGCTGGCATCGCGCTCCTCCTCGGCGGCGCAGGCAGCTTCGCGCTGTGGAACGCCACCTCCACCGTCGCCGGCGGAACAATCACCTCCGGGACCCTGAACATGGCGACAGTCGGTTCAGCAGTGTGGACCGACACGACCACCAACACGGTCATCAACCCGTCGACCTTCCGCATCGTCCCGGGCGACACAATCGCCGTCACCCAGCAGCTCACCGTCGCCGGCACTGGCAACGACCTCTCAGCGACGCTCGCGAACAACGGCGCCACGCTGGCCGGCACGCTTGCTTCATCACTCGGCACCCCGACCGTCGTTCAGACATTGACCGCAAGCGACAGCACCCCCATCGCAGGAAACACCGTCACCGTCGGCAACGTGCCCGTGACGGTCAACGCCACGGTGACCTTCACCTTCCCCTTCGGCACAACCGTCGACAACACCAGCCAGGCCAAGGCCGCGACGCTGAGCGACGTGCAATTCACGCTGACTCAGAACCAGCCGTAGCAGACCGGGCGGATGCCGCGCACCCGAACGCGGCATCCGCCCCCCTTCTCGTTCTCCCGCAACGTTGTTCACCCGCCCGTAACGACACAGAAGGTCAGACACGCCCATGTTCTCAGTACCCAGGTTTGGTCGAGGTGCGCAGCGCCGACACCGCACCGGCGTGCCGGGAACCGGGCACCTGCAGCACACCACGCACCTGCAGCGCACGACGCGCTCAGCACTGCTGACCACTGTCGTCGCCAGCCTCGCCGCGATCGGTGTCGCCCTCTCGGCCACCGCCGGCAGTTATGCCCTCTGGAATGGCGCGGCCACGGTCGGCGGCGCGACGGTCACGGCGGGCGCATCCGCTGTCACAATCAACGGTGCGACGACCGCATCATTGCCTGCGCTCGGCGCGCTCGGCCCGGGTGAGTCCGTCGCAACACCGCTGACGATCGCCAACACCGGTTCGACACCGCTGACGCTCGCCGTCACCGGAACGACCATCGGGGCGGATGCCGGTTCCCTCACCCTCGCCCCCGCTCTCACGGCCACTCTCACGCAGGTGCCCGACGCACCACACTGCGTGACCGGCCTCACCGGCGGCACGACCGGCGCACTCAACGGGTTCACTACCACGGCATCTCCCGTCTCACTCGCAAAGGGCGCGAACGCCGTGCTGTGTCTGCAGTTGACGCTCGCGACTGCCGCCCCGAGCGCGACGCAAGGAAAGTCCGCCACCTTCACCATGGCCTTGACCGGAACGCAGGTGCAGCCGTGATCAAGCACAAGCTCGCGATCACGCTTGGGCTCGCCGTCGCGCTCACCCTCTGCGGGGCCGGCGCAAGCTACGCGTTCTGGAGCGTACCAGTCAGCGCCGGCGGCAGTGTCGCCGCTAAGACGATCAGCATCACCGAGACGATGCCGGCGAGTTTCGGCGGCACACTGAGTAGCAGTACTCCGATCGCCGGGGCGATCACGATCACCAACAACGGCACCGTCACGGGCACCTACGCCAGCTCGGTCACGATCTCAGGCTTGAGCTCAGGCACACTCGCTGCCGCGGTGAACGTCGTCGCCTGGACAACCACGAACCCAAGCGCCGCGAACTGCATCACACCGACCGGCACGACCGTCTCGGGAACCTGGGCGAGCTTCCCTGCACTGACCGGATCGCTCGCGCCGGGTGCGGCGGTGTCATACTGCGTCAAGTCATCGTTGGGCTCGACCAGCGGCCTCGCAACAAGTACGGTCATGCCGACGATCACGGCGACACTCACGGCCGGCACCAACTGGAACGCATCCGCAGCGGTCAACGCAACACAGTCGTACACCGCACCACCGCCATCCGCTACGTGGTACCAATTGAAGAACGTCGCAACGCAGCGCTGCGCGTACGTGAGCTCGACGACGGCGGCCACGACCATCGTCTCGGCCACCTGCAGCGCGCCGGTTGCACTCGACGGTCAAGCGTTCAAGCTCAGTCAGTCCGGCGCCACCAGCATCGTGACGTATGTCGCCCAGACTCTCGGCATCGCCAATTCGAGCGCCGGGAACAACAAACCGGCCGTCACGGCGTTGACAACCAGCGGCAGCAATCAGACGTGGACCGTCAACCAGACCGGCGCCGACTACGTGTTCACCAACGCCGGAAACAGCCGATGCCTGGCTGACGATTCAAGCTCAGCCGGCTCAGCCCTGACCCTTGACAATTGCGCAACCACCGCAACTCAGCAATTCACCCTGGAGCCGATCCAATGACGATCTCACTGCACAGTGCTAGCACCGACACCACCCAACCCGGCGCCCGCGGTTCAACGGCCGAAGAGCCCGCCGAAGAGCAGTCCGAGGCGAAGCGCCGCGGCGTTCTGCACTTCATCGGAGTCGGCCTGAGCGCCGGGGCGTTGACGCTCGTGCTCGCGTTCGCTGCGATCCTGATCGTCGTTCCGTGGGTTGCCGGCGCCACCCCGATGACGATCCTCACCAGTTCGATGGAACCGACACTGCCGCCGGGCACGCTGATCGTTGTGAAGCCTGAGCCGATCTCCGACATCCGCATCGGCGACGTCATGACCTATCAGTTCGAGTCCGGCAAGCCCGCCGTCGTGTCGCATCGAGTGATCAGCGAGTCGGTGCGCGCGGATGGTGCTCGCACCTTCATCACGAAGGGCGACAACAACGCGGTTGCGGACCCCAACCCCGTCGTGGCCGGTCAGGTGCGCGGTGTCGTGTGGTACAGCATCCCCTGGATCGGTTACGCCAGCACCGCCATCAACGGTTCCAACCGGTCCTGGATCGTGCCAGCCATCGCCGTCGTGCTGATCGGCTACGCCGGGTACATGATCCTCGGCGGTGTGCTGGAAGCGCGCAAGAAGCGGCGCGCGGCTGCGGCCTCGCTGGGCGAGTAGCCCCATCCCGCTGGTCGAGTAGCCCATCCCGCCGGTCGAGTAGCCCTTCCCGCCGGTCGAGTAGCCCTTCCCGCCGGTCGAGTAGCGAGCGAGGAACGAGCCCGCGTATCGAGACCAAGGAGCCTCTCACGTGACACAGTCGGGTCTCGATACGCGTATTCGCTGCGCTCATGCGCTACTCGACCACCGGTAGCTACTCGACCACCAGCAGTAAAAGGGGGAAGGCCCCGACCGAAGTCGGGGCCTTCCTGGGGGCGAAACGCGATCAACAGACCGAGGCGATCAGTTGTACGTTCCGGGGGTGTAGTCATCCGAACTGAAGCTGTCGAAATCAACGAAGCTCAGGTCGTTCTCGTTGAAGACGGCGTCGTCGGTGAAGATGCGGTTCGGGTAACGCTCCGCCTTCGCCTCCTCGGTCGCCTCGACGGTGACGTTGCGGTAGCGACCGAGGCCTGTACCGGCCGGGATCAGCTTTCCAATGATGACGTTCTCTTTCAGACCGATCAGCGGGTCGCTCTTGCCTTCCATGGCGGCCTGCGTGAGAACACGCGTGGTCTCCTGGAACGACGCGGCGCTCAGCCACGACTCGGTTGCCAGCGAGGCCTTGGTGATACCCATGACCTCCTGACGAGCGGATGCCGTCTTCTTGCCCTCGGTCAACGCGGCCCGGTTGAGCTCGTTGTACCGCTGACGGTCGACCAGTTCACCCGGCAGCAGGTCGGTGTCGCCGTGCTCGACGACGGTGACCTTGCGCAGCATCTGACGCACGATGACCTCGATGTGCTTGTCGTGGATCGGCACACCCTGTGACCGGTACACGCCCTGCACACCGCCGACGAGGTGCTCCTGCACGGCACGCACACCGCGAACGCGCAGGACCTCTTTCGGGTCCACCGCCCCCACGATGAACTGCTGGCCGAGTTCCACGTGGTCGCCGTCTTCGACGAGAAGCGTCGAGCGCTTCAACACCGGGTAGGCGTGCTCCTCGTCACCTGAGTCGGGTGTCAGGATCACCTTGCGGCTGCGGTCGGTGTCTTCGATCCGGATGCGTCCGGCCGCTTCCGCAATCGGGGAGGCACCCTTCGGGGTGCGCGCCTCGAACAACTCCGTCACACGGGGCAGACCCTGTGTGATGTCGTCAGCGGATGCCGACCCACCGGTGTGGAAGGTACGCATCGTCAGCTGCGTTCCCGGCTCACCGATCGACTGCGCGGCGATGATGCCGACGGCCTCGCCGATGTCCACGAGCTTGCCGGTGGCAAGCGAACGGCCGTAGCAGACCGCGCACACGCCGACCACAGACTCACAGGTCAGAACAGAACGCACCTTGATCTTCTCGACACCGGCCAGAACCAGCTTGTCGATCAGCACGTCGCCGACGTCTGAGCCGGCTTCCGCGATGACGGTGCCGGAGGCATCCACCGCGTCAGCGGCCAGCGAGCGAGCGAACACGGAGTTCTCCACGTTCGGGTCGCGCACGAGCTTGCCGGTGGAATCCGGTGCGGCGATCGGCAGTTCGAGACCGCGCGTTGTGCCACAGTCGTCTTCACGGATGATGACGTCCTGCGACACGTCGACGAGGCGCCGGGTGAGGTACCCGGAGTCCGCGGTGCGCAGAGCGGTGTCGGCCAGACCCTTGCGGGCACCGTGCGTTGCGATGAAGTACTCCGCGACGGACAGGCCCTCGCGGTAGCTCGACACGATCGGGCGCGGGATGATCTCACCCTTCGGGTTGTTCACCAGCCCACGCATACCGGCGATGTTGCGCACCTGCAGCCAGTTACCACGGGCTCCAGAAGAGACCATGCGGTAAATCGTGTTGTCCTTCGGGAAGTTGTCCTGCATCGCTTGCGCGACCTCGGCAGTGGCATCCGTCCAGATCTTGACGAGCTCCTGGCGACGCTCGGTCTCGGTGGTGAGACCCTTGTCGAACTCGCCCTGAACCTTCGCAGCCAACTTCTCGTAACGCGCGATAATCGCGGGCTTCGACGGCGGCGTCAGGATGTCTGAGAGCGCGACGGTCACACCCGAACGAGTCGCCCAGTAGAAACCGGCGTCCTTGATGTTGTCCAGCGCAGCAGCAACCTCGACCTTCGGGTAGCGCTCGGCCAGGTCGTTGACGATCCCGGAGAGCGTGCCCTTGTCGGCGACCGCCACGATGAACGGGTAGTCCGCCGGCAGCGCCTCGTTGAACAGTGCGCGACCCAGGCTGGTGGGAACCAGCACCGTGCCCGCGGCCTTGCCGCGGCCGTCCGACACGTCGGTCAGCTCGACACCCTCGGGCTGCGTGCCCTCGGTGAAGACCTGATCAGTGAGGCGGATGCGCGCCATCGCGTTCAAATCAAGCGTGCCCTGGTCTTTGGCCAAGATCGCCTCGGACACCGAGGTGAACGCGCGGCCTTCGCCGATCGCGCCCTCCTTGATGGTCGTCAGGTGGTGCAGGCCGATGATCATGTCCTGCGTGGGCAGGGTCACCGGGCGGCCGTCTGAGGGCTTCAGGATGTTGTTCGACGCGAGCATCAGGATGCGCGCCTCGGCCTGAGCCTCGACGGACAGCGGAAGGTGCACGGCCATCTGGTCGCCGTCGAAGTCCGCGTTGAACGCGGCACAGACGAGCGGGTGCAGCTGGATGGCCTTGCCCTCGACCAGTTGCGGCTCGAACGCCTGGATGCCCAGACGGTGCAGCGTGGGTGCGCGGTTCAGCAGGACGGGGCGCTCACGGATGATCTCCTCGAGCACGTCCCACACCTGCGGACGGCTGCGCTCGACCATGCGCTTTGCGGCCTTGATGTTCTGAGCGTGGCTCAGGTCGATCAGCCGCTTGATCACGAACGGCTTGAACAACTCCAGGGCCATCTGCTTGGGCAGACCGCACTGGTGCAGCTTCAGCTGCGGGCCGACGATGATGACCGAACGACCCGAGTAGTCAACGCGCTTGCCGAGCAGGTTCTGGCGGAACCGACCCTGCTTGCCCTTGAGCATGTCGCTCAGGGACTTCAGCGCGCGGTTACCTGTACCTGTGACCGGGCGACCGCGGCGACCGTTGTCGAACAGTGCGTCGACGGCCTCCTGCAGCATCCGCTTCTCGTTGTTGACGATGATCTCGGGGGCTCCGAGATCGAGCAGACGACGCAGACGGTTGTTGCGGTTGATCACACGACGGTAGAGGTCGTTCAGGTCGCTTGTTGCGAAGCGGCCACCGTCGAGCTGCACCATCGGGCGCAACTCCGGCGGGATCACCGGAACGACATCCAGCACCATGGCCGCGGGCGAGTTGCCCGTGATCAGGAACGAGTTGACGACACGCAGACGCTTGATGGCGCGGATCTTCTTCTGACCCTTGCCGTTGGCGATCTGGTCGTGCAGCAGCTCGGCCTCAGCGTTCAGGTCGAACGCCTCGAGACGCTTCTGGATCGCCTCGGCGCCCATGTGGGCCTCGAAGTACAGGCCGTAGCGGTCGATCAGCTCATTGAAGTCGGCGTCTTCAGGCTTGAGGTCGCCGACCTTGAGGGTGCGGAAACCGTCCCAGACGCGCTCGAGCCGAGCGATGTCTTCGTCGTAGCTCTTGCGAGTCTGCGTCATCTCCTTCTCGGCGCCGTCCTTGGTGCGACGCTTCTGGTCGGACTTCGCGCCCTCCTCTTCCAGGGCGGCCAGGTCGGTCTCGAGCTTGACCAGACGGTCGGCGATGCGCGCGTCCCGCTGGTCGGAGAGGGTCTTGATCTCGAGCCGCAGCTCGTTCTCAAGCCCCGGCATGTCGGCGTGGCGGCCTTCTTCGTCAACGTCGATCACCATGTAGGCGGCGAAGTAAATGACCTTCTCGAGGTCTTTCGGCGCCATGTCGAGCAGGTAGCCGAGGCGGCTCGGCACACCCTTGAAGTACCAGATGTGCGTGACGGGCGCAGCCAGCTCGATGTGCCCCATGCGCTCACGGCGCACAGAAGACTTCGTCACCTCGACACCACAGCGCTCGCACACGATGCCCTTGAAGCGCACACGCTTGTACTTGCCGCACGAGCACTCCCAGTCGCGGGAGGGTCCGAAGATCTGCTCCCCGAAGAGGCCGTCCTTTTCAGGCTTCAGCGTGCGGTAGTTGATGGTCTCCGGCTTCTTGACCTCACCGTGGGACCAGCGACGGATGTCGTCGGCCGTTGCCAGGCCGATACGCAACTCGTCAAATGTTGTTACGTCGAGCAATTTTTCTCCTATTTAGAAGGTTCGTCAGAGTGAGCATTCGCGGTGCTTCGACAAGCTCAGCAACCGGGGTCACGCTTAGATCTCGTCGATTGTCGACGACTCGAAGCGGGAGGAAATGTTGATGCCGAGCTCTTCCGCGGCACGGAAGGCTTCGTCATCCGTGTCTCGCAGGCTGACCGCGGTGCCGTCTGCCGAGAGCACTTCGACGTTCAGGCAGAGCGACTGCATTTCCTTGATGAGAACCTTGAAGGATTCCGGGATGCCCGGCTCTTGGATGTTCTCACCCTTGACGATGGCCTCATACACCTTGACGCGGCCGAGGATGTCATCCGACTTGATGGTCAGGAGCTCCTGCAGCGCATACGCGGCACCGTAGGCCTCGAGGGCCCACACCTCCATCTCACCGAAACGCTGACCGCCGAACTGCGCCTTACCACCGAGCGGCTGCTGGGTGATCATCGAGTACGGGCCGGTCGAGCGTGCGTGGATCTTGTCGTCGACCAGGTGGTGCAGCTTGAGGATGTACATGTAGCCGACCGAGATGGGCTCCGGGTACGGCTCACCGCTGCGGCCGTCGAAGAGCTGCGTTTTTCCGGATGCGCCGATCAGGCGCTCTCCATCACGCGTCAGGTTCGTCGAGTCGAGCAGACCCGCGATCTCCTGCTCTGCAGCACCGTCGAACACCGGGGTCGCGACCTTCGTGCCCGGGGCGGCGCTGTGCGCGTCCGCCGGGAGGGTCTTGGCCCAGGCAGGCTTACCCTCGACTTCCCAACCCTGCTTGGCAGCCCAGCCCAAGTGGATCTCCAGCACCTGGCCGAAGTTCATGCGGCCGGGAACGCCGAGCGGGTTCAGGATCACGTCGACCGGGGTGCCGTCGCTCAGGAACGGCATGTCCTCCACGGGAAGGATGCGCGAAATAACACCCTTGTTGCCGTGACGGCCGGCGAGCTTGTCGCCCGCGGTGATCTTGCGCTTCTGAGCGATGTAGACGACGACACGCTGGTTGACGCCCGAGCCGAGCTCGTCGTCGCCGTCCTGCGCGTCGAACACCTTGACACCGATGATCGTGCCCTCTTCACCGTGCGGCACCTTGAGGGAGGTGTCGCGAACCTCGCGGCTCTTCTCGTTGAAGATGGCGCGCAGCAGGCGCTCCTCCGCGCTCAACTCGGTCTCGCCCTTCGGGGTGACCTTGCCGACCAGGATGTCGCCGGGGTTGACCTCTGCACCGATCCGGATGATGCCGCGCTCGTCGAGGTCGGCCAACAGGTCGGGGCTGACGTTCGGCAGGTCGCGGGTGATCTCTTCCTTGCCCAGCTTCGTGTCGCGAGCGTCAACCTCGTACTCTTCGATGTGAATCGAGGAGAGCGTGTCGTCCTTCACCAGGTTCTGGCTGAGGATGATCGCGTCTTCGTAGTTGTAGCCTTCCCACGGCATGAATGCGACGAGCAGGTTCTTGCCGAGCGCGAGTTCGCCGTTCTCGGTGGCGGGGCCATCCGCGATGACTTCGCCGACCTCGATGCGGTCGCCCTCGTTCACGATTACGCGGTGGTTGTAGCTGGTGCCCTGGTTGGAGCGGTCGAACTTGCGCAGGTAGTGGGTCTGCGTGCCGCCTTCGTCGAGAAGGATGGTGACAGCATCCGCTGAGACCTCGGAGACCACACCCGGCTTGTCGTTGATCAGAACGTCGCCGGCGTCGATGGCTGCGTAGCCCTCCATGCCGGTGCCGACCAGCGGGGACTCACTGCGCACCAGCGGCACGGCCTGACGCTGCATGTTCGCACCCATCAGGGCACGGTTCGCGTCGTCGTGCTCGAGGAACGGGATAAGAGAGGTCGCGACCGACACCATCTGGCGCGGGGAGACATCCATGTAGCCGATTTGGTCGGCGGGGATCAAGTCGACCTCGCCGCCCTTCTCACGGGCCAGCACGCGCTCCTCGGCGAAGCGACTGTCCTTCGTCAGCGGGGCGTTGGCCTGCGCGACGATGAAGTCGTCCTCTTCGGATGCGGTGAGGTAGTCGATCGTGTCGGTGACGATTCCATCAACAACGCGACGGTACGGTGTCTCGATGAAACCGAACGAGTTGATCCGCGCGAACGATGCGAGCGAACCGATCAGACCGATGTTCGGGCCTTCCGGAGTCTCGATCGGGCACATGCGGCCGTAGTGGCTGGGGTGCACGTCGCGCACCTCGACGCCGGCGCGCTCACGGCTGAGACCGCCTGGGCCCAGGGCGCTCAGGCGACGCTTGTGCGTCAGACCGGCGAGCGGGTTGTTCTGGTCCATGAACTGGGAGAGCTGGCTGGTGCCGAAGAACTCCTTGATCGCGGCGACGACGGGGCGCACGTTGATCAGGGTCTGCGGGGTGATCGCCTCGATGTCCTGCGTGGTCATGCGCTCGCGAACGACGCGCTCCATGCGGGAGAGGCCGGTGCGCACCTGGTTCTGGATCAGTTCGCCGACCGCACGAATGCGGCGGTTGCCGAAGTGGTCGATGTCGTCGACGTCCAGGCGCAGGTCGATCTTCTTGCCGTCGCGCAGGCCCTCGATCGTGGTGCGGTTGTCGTGGAGGGCAGCCAGGTACTTGATCGTCTTGATCACGTCGGCTGTGGAGAGAACGGAGTCGCTGAGCGGCGCATCCATACCGAGCTTGCGGTTGATCTTGTAACGACCGACCTTCGCGAGGTCGTAACGCTTCGGGTTGAAGTAGAAGTTGTCGAGCAGCGCACGCGCGGCCTCGGCGGCAACCTGCTCGCCCGGGCGCAGCTTGCGGTAGATGTCCTTCAGCGCCTCTTCCTTGGTGAGGATGGTGTCCTTCTCCAGGGTGAGGGCGATCGACTCGAAACCGGCGAACTCCTCGAGGATCTCTTCGCTCGACAGGCCGAGCGCCTTCAGGAAGACGGTGACGGACTGCTTACGCTTACGGTCGATGCGCACACCGACCTGGTCGCGCTTGTCGATTTCGAACTCAAGCCAGGCGCCGCGGCTCGGGATGATGCGGGCGGAGTAGATGTCCTTGTCTGAGGTCTTCTCCGGGGTGCGCTCGAAGTACACGCCGGGGCTGCGAACCAGCTGCGACACGACGACACGCTCGGTGCCGTTGATCACGAACGTGCCCTTTTCGGTCATCAGCGGGAAGTCGCCCATGAAGACCGTCTGAGTCTTGATCTCACCGGTGAGGTGGTTCATGAACTCGGCCTCGACGTAGAGCGGTGCGGAGTAGGTCTTACCCTTTTCCTTGCACTCGTCGATCGTGTACTTGCGCTCCTCGAGGAACGGGTTCGTGAACGAAAGTTGCATCGTCTCACCGAGGTCCTCGATGGGCGAGATCTCTTCGAAGATCTCCTCGAGGCCGGTGTGACTTGGCAGATCTTGACGGCCCTGTGCCTCGGCTTCTGTGACACGGGCTTCCCATGCCTCGTTGCCGACGAGCCAGTCGAAGCTCTCGGTCTGCAGTGCGAGCAGATCGGGAACTGTCAGGGTGTCTGTGATCTTTGCGAACGAGAGACGAGAGTGGTTTCGTCCGTTCTTAGGGTTGGATTTGGTGGATGCGTTGCGCGCAGCAGCCAAGGAAATGACCTCCGTGGGCCCATGAGGGGCCGCTCAGTTAGAGTCGGTTGAGTGGTTGGACGAGACTCCCGCTAAAGTGGTGCCGATATCTGACTGATGTTCTACGGATTGCCGGCCGGTTGCCCGGCAAGCTGCCGCTGAACACAGCCCAGGCACGCAAAGCCGACCGCAATATGAGGGCATGAGTGTGTGGGGAGCGCAAAGATCCACTATATGACTTAAAGGCGCGCCGTGTCCACTTAATTCTTGACCTATTTCGAAATCCGCGGTATAACCCCAGCTTTTACCCCTCCGCCCCCCGCCGGTCGAGTAGCGAGCACCAGCGAGCACCCCGGTGGTCGAGTAGCGAGCGCCAGCGAGCGTATCGAGACCCCCGCCGCCCCGCCGCGCTCTGTTATCGCGCAGAATTCAGGCTGCACCCGGGGTCAAACGCGCGACACGCGCGGAAAATCCTCATCCAACCTGAATCCTGAATCACGGCGCGCGCCGCCGCCACCCCGGGGGCGCCCACACGCCAGCCGCGAGACGCCCCGGCCAGCCGCCGTCGGCTTCCGTTGCAAACATCCGCCGCAGGCATCCGCCAACCCACTCTTGCGCAGAATTCAGGCTGCACCCGGGGTCAAACGCGCGACACGCCCAGAAAACGACCGTCCAACCTGAATCCTGAACCGCGGCGCGCGCTGCCGCCACCCCGGGGGCGCCCACACGCCGGCCGCGAGACGCCCCGCCCAGCTGCCGCGGGCATCCGCCAACCCACTCGCGCCGAAATCAGGCTGCACCTGGGGTGGAGCACGCCACACGCAGCAGTGATGTCTCAGGACATCGGTGACGAAACTGTGTCAGTACGGGAGTGACAGTCGGGGTGCGGTCAGTAGTCGACCGCGGTTTTCAGGATGGTGGCGACTCGCTTTTTGTCGGCGTCATCCAGCTTGGTCAAGGCGAAGCCGACCGGCCAGAGGTTGCCGTCGTCCAATTTCGCCGGCTGCTGGAACTCGAGGGTCGCATAGCGGATCTTGAACTTCGAGCCCGGCTTGAAGGCGACAACCACTTTGCCGTCGGCGTCGGCGTATGCAGGCATCCCGTACCAGGTTTTCGCAGCCAGCGACGTGTTCTCCAAGACCAGCTGGTGGAACGCCTCTGCGAGTTCCTTGTCGGTCCCGGTCATGCCGGCGATCGCAGCATCGCACGCCGCGGCGGCATCCGCTCCTTCTTGTGCAGCCTTCTTCTCGGCGATGGCCGCCCGCATCGCAGCCTTTTCTTCTTTACTGAACGTGACAGCCATGGGTGTCCTCCCGTGTTTGATCTGCGACCAGTTTGATCTGCGACCAATAATAGGTTGGCGACTCAGCCCCGGCTTCTCGAATCGTGCTCGGTTGCAGAGTCGGCGGTCACCAGCGGTGCGCAGCCGGGTTTGATTCGCAGCCGAGTGTCAAGCCGAAGGCACCGGATACAAGTGGCGGCCGCGAGCGATAAGTCTGAGGATAACGGGCTCGATGCGCTCCCATTCGTGCACGATCTGCCGGTAGTTGAGGCGAAGCACCACATAGTCTCGGTCGATCAGAGCGATGTCGCGGTCATAGTCTCGCGCCGAAGCCACGTCGCCGTCATGGAATTCATGGCTGTCGCACTCGATCACGAGGCGGTCGCCGACCAGCAGGTCGACTCGGCCGACACTGCGAATTTGCACCTGCGTCCGCACCCGGATTCCCAGCCGCCGCAGCCGAAGTCGCACGAGCGACTCGGTTCCGGATTGACTCGTGCCGTCGCACAGATCGAGCACACGTGAATATCGCGCTGGCAACGACACCGTTGCGGCGCGCAGTTGCCGCATCGCCACCTTCTTGAGATTCAGCGCCGAGTCCAGCATGACGACCGCGCCTTCTTCGCATTGACAGTCGATGGCATGCAACAGCGTGGTAACGATCGGCGCAACTGTGACCGGCTTTGCCGGCGACGTCCAGCGCCAGTGGAGACAGATCTCACGTACGGCTGTGTCCTCGCACTCGATGCCACGAGTTGTCGCAGCGCGGGCCGCTTTCGCGCTCATCAGTGACCAGCGCACTGCAGTAGCGGGCGGCGGCGGCCGTGAATCGGTCGAGGGGCGGCGGGCATCGGTCGAGGAGCGCCGCGAATCGGCAAACGGCGCCGGCGAGTCGGCAGACCACGTCCGCGAATCGGCAGACCACGTCGGCGAGTCGGCAGACCACGTCGGCGAGTCGGCAGACCACGTCGGCGAGTCGACCGACGGCGCCGGCGAGTCTCGCGTTGCACCCGCCGCGCTTGGAGTGCGCAGGCGCGATGCGTTGCCCGGAACCGCGACATGCAGTCGGTCGTCGTCGAGCACCCAAAGCCCGAGCTGCCGCCCGGCCGATACGCCGGTCAGTGCGCCGCCGACCGCGATCGCGTCCACAATGTCGGACGAGGCATCCGGGAGCGCGTACCAGCCCTGACGTACCCTAACGACGCGGCCAGCCCGGACGGCGGCCGTCAGGCCTCGCGGCGTGCCACCGCCGGCCAAGATTGCAGCCCGCGTGGCAACCCCGCCGAGCCGTGAAAGGACTGCATCGACCGTTTGCATGCACCCAGCGTGCCGCGGATGCGGAACGCGGCCAGGCGGCATCCGCAAATCTGTGGACAACTCCGGTCGGCGGTTACCTGTGGAGAACTTCGACGGCGGCCCCGCCAAGTCATGCTCGCGCCAACGACGAGGCCGCGTATCGGGACCTGCCGCACGGGCCCTTGCCGCACCTTGCCCGCGCCAGTGCCGGGCAGTTCATCTTGCTCCCGCTCCCGCTTCGTCGTTGGCGCGAGAATCGACGATGCGCCCGACGCCGCCAGACGATCGGATGCCACCCCCCAGCGCCGGGTTCGCCGTGATTCCGGAGAACCCGTCTGACCCTCTGCAGTTCAGTGCGAGCACGAGTTCGGAGATCGGCACGTCGACGCGTTGCCGCTGTTCGGATCCCGAAGCATCGCGCGGATCCGTGCGACGCACTCCCGAACAGCGACCCGCACACCGCCCTCGCTCTGGATGTTCATCGTCGAGACCAACGCGATCGGATGCGACGTCTCCCTCCCCAGGGGCCCGGCCGGGCCTGCGCTGACCACGGTAGACAGTTCGTCTCGAACGCTCGGTGCGTTCGCCGCCGCCTCGGTACTCGATCCGGATGCGCCGCCCTCGGCGACCGTTCAAACCCGGCTGATCGTGCGCGACTCGACAGGTCCCGTCGTCTCAAGCACAGGCAATACGGGTTGAGGAGCACCCCGAGCACAGCGAGCAGCGCGTCTCGAAACCGGAGTCTTCAGCGCTGCACGGTCGTGGTTTCGAGCGTGGCAGCCGCGTAGCGGCGCCGTCGTGCCGCGAAAACATGTTGTGGCTGGTTTGGGTAGCGCGGATGATGGGTGGTGCCGCGGTCGACGCCGTTGTGTCTTAGCGCTTGCAGCCTGATTTCGAGCGTGGTGTGGAGGGCGTCCACGGGAACCGTGGATTGGCGCTTACAGCCCGACTAGGAGACTCCATATTCATCTTCAGCCCTCTCCGCGGCACGCGGTGCTGCCAGCCGGTGGCGCCGGCAGTGGAAGGACTGATCATGGAAGTGGTGCACGAGAGATGCGCCGGGATGGATATCTCCAAGAACGACGCGAAAGTGTGTGTGCGCACCCCGAGTAAACGCGCGGGTTACTACCATAACGAGGTGACCACCTATGGGGCCACCACCAACGAGGTCCTTCGGTTACGGGCCGACCTGGTCGCCGCGCAAGTCACGTTAGTGGTGATGGAGGCGACCAGCGACTACTGGAAACCGTTCTTCTTCCCGTTGCAGGAGGAACTGAACGTGCAGCTGGTCAACGCGAAACAGGCCAAGAACATCCCGGGTCGTAAGAGTGATGTCTCCGACGCCCGCTGGTTGGCCGAGTTGGCCGCGCACGGCTTGTTACGGGCCTCATTCGTGCCCGAGGAGCCACTGCGTCAGCTGCGAGACCTGACCCGCACCCGCAAACACTATGCGGAAGAGCAGAACCGGGAGTACTCACGGCTGGAGAAGTCACTGGAGGACGCCGGCATCAAACTCAGCAATGTCGTCTCCAGGCTGACCCTGGTGTCGGTGCGCAGCATCCTGGACGCACTGGTGGCCGGCCAACGCGACCCGCACGTGCTGGCCGACCTGGTACAGCCGACCTTGCGGAAGAAGAACCTGCAACTGATCGAGGCCCTCACCGGCCGGTTCACCGATCATCACGCGTTCATGGTCACCGTCCACCCGGCCACCATCGACTACCTCGGCCAGGCCATCACCGACCTGGAGGACCGCATCGAGGAGCTCATGGAACCCTTCCGGCCCGCCCGCGACGCCATCATGGGCATCCCCGGGGTCTCCACCACCGTCGCCGACGGTGTCATCGCCGAGATCGGCACCGATATGAACGTATTCGCCACCCCCGGGCAACTCGCTTCCTGGGCCGGAGTGGCTCCGGGACAGAACGAGTCCGCGGGACGGGTCAAATCCACCAGGACCACCCATGGGAACCACTACTTGCGCGCCTACCTTGGCATCGCGGTGCTGTCGATCGCGAAATCCAAACACACTTACCTCGGCCCCAAATATCGGCGCCTAGCCTCCCGCCGCGGCAAACTCAAAGCCGTCGTCGCGATCGAACACACCCTCCTGGACATCATCTGGAACATGCTCCACGACGGCGTCGCCTACACCGAACGCGGTGCCGACTACTACGAGAAACTCAACCCACAACGCACCATCGACCGAGCCCTGAAACAACTCACCAAACTTGGACTCACCGTGACAATCACACCCACAGCAGTTGCATAAGCCAACGTCATTTTCCTAGGTGCGAGGGTCAGTAGTGGTTTGGGGTTGGGAGTTGGCGGCGGTTTCCGGCCGCTGGCTGTCGTGGCGGGCAGGCGTGCCATGTGTGATCGGTGGGGTCTTCTGGTGTTGCAGAGACCGTGGAGCGACGGCGGCAGCTTGACTGGTCCTGGTGGGGCGGCCCGATCCTGACGGGTTAGGTTCCCAGTCCGTTCATTGACCGTGCGGTTGTGGCGCTGAAAAGTTTGAGTAGGTTGTGGCAGCCGGCGATCAGGTCCCACTCGTGTTTGGCTTGATCAAGCCCGCGCAGGAGCACGTGTTTGCCTTGCCTGGTGTGTATCTGTCCGAACACCGGTTCCACGATCGCTTTGCGCCTGGCATAAATATCGTGGCCGTGTTTGGATCGCAGCCTTTGCACCATTCGTAGTTTTGCGGTCGCCGCGGCCGCCTGTTGCTGACCCGTCCCCATGATCGCTTCCTCTGCAGCGTTGAGTCGGCGGGTTGCGATGAAGAACTCTGTCTTGCCCGCACTGGCTTCCTCGATGCCCTCCGCGAATTCGAGGTTCTTCACCGAGCAGAAGCCGGCATCGACCAGAACCTGACCGGGCAGTACCCCCAGAGTCGCTTCGGCTTTCTGAATCATCGGGGCCAACTGTTCGAAATCATTCGGGGTGTTCGTCATATCGTTGCTGACGATCACTTGATGGTCCTTATCCACCAGGCAGAAACCGTTATAGCAGTAGTGGAAGGACCCGTCCGCGGTCTTCATGATCCTCGAGTCCGGGTCGGTGAAGTTGCGTTGCGTCTTCGGTCCCACCACAGCTTTGGCTGCCGCGTCCTGACCCTTCTCCTTGACCGCACCGTCCTCATCGCCGTGCTCGCGTGCTTTCTGTTCGGCATCTTTACGGGCTTTGGCCGCCGCGTCGGCCTCGAGCGCAGCCCGCGCCTGGGCAAGCTTGCCCAAACGCGTTTCACGCCGGGCAAGCTCGGCCGGTAACTCGTCACCGCGTTTGTCCTTGCCGAACCGGGTGTCTTCCGCAGTGTCGATCGCCTCGGCCTCCGCGAGGAGATCGGAGACCTCCTCGGCCAGGACCTTCTGCCTTTGGGTCAGACGGGCGTAACTCATCGCCTTGCGGCGGGACGCGTTGGCCCGCACCTTCGTGCCGTCCAACGCGACCTGCCCCAGCGAGACCATCCCCGCCGCCCGACACAACTCCAACGCTTGCAAGAACACGTTGCCCAAGGCCGACAGGTGACGTTTGCGGAACCGGGCAATCGAACGAAAATCGGGTGCTTGCTGCGCGGTCAACCAACGAAAAGCGACCACATCCACACACGCACGCTCGAGTTCCCGCGAGGAACGCACGCCCACGCAATACCCGTAGAGCAGCACACGAACCATCAGGCGCGGGTCATACGGCGGCTGGCCCTTCGCCTTGGCATACGACGCATAAAACTTCGACAAGTCCAGCTGACTGTCCACGACGTCAGCAATGAACCGGGAAAGATGAACCTCCGGCAGCCACTCGTCCAACGACGGCGGCACCATCATCACCAGATCCGGATCGAACGGTTTGAACCGTTTATGGATCCCGGCGCCAGCCTGGATCACCGACAGATCAGGCATCACCCGTTCAATCAGCGACTCATCGAAAAGACCATCAGGAGTATCCGATCCCATACCAAATTATCCCACACTGGGACCCAAAATCCCTGATCAAACATCCAAACCACACCAACACCACTACTGACCCACGCACCTAGGAGACGCGGCCTCCTCCGTCGGCTGCTCCGGGGCCACCGAATCCCTCGCGTCACGCACCGAGCACGAGTGCGATCGTCTGCGCCCGGTCGCGCACGGCAAGCTTCGCGAAGATCGCGTTGATGTGCGTCTTCACGGTCGGCACGCTCACGAACAGCTCGCGCGCGATCTCCGGATTGCTCAAGCCGCTGCCGATCAACGCGAGCACCTCAGCCTCGCGCGCCGTCAACGTCGGAAACCTGCTTCGCAGTGCGGATGCGGTATCTGCCCTGCGCTGATCGTGTAGGTCGCCCTGCGACCGTATCGGGATCCCCGGCTGGCCGGTGTGGGCGTGGTCTCGATACGCGTCCTCGCTGCGCTCGGGCGCTACTCGACCGGCGGATGCGTCGTCACTGGGCTCAGGTTGCACGCGCCCCGCGGATGCGATCAGCCGGGCACCGACCTCCGCGGCGAGCGTCGTCTGTCCGCGCGCGACCGCCCGGATCGCTGCGGCGACCTCGGCCCGGCCGGCGTCCTTCGTGAGGTATCCGCGAGCGCCGGCCCGCAACGCGCCCATGATCGACGCGTCGTCGGCGAACGTCGTCAGCACGAGCACGGCCACGCCGGGGTGTTCCAGCACGATCCGCGCGGTTGCCGCCGCGCCGTCGAGCACGGGCATCCGCAAGTCCATGAGCACAACATCCGGGGTCTGCTCGCCGACGAGCGTGCAGGCCTCCTCGCCGTCCGCGGCCTCGCCGACGACGAGCATGTCCGGCAGCAGACCGAGCACCGTGACCAAGCCATCGCGGATGATCGCCTGATCATCCGCAACCAGCACCCGGATGCGTGCGCCAGCGTCTCCGGCATCGCCGACAGCCCCGCCCGCCCCCGCGTCGCGCACGCCGATGTCGTCAGCACCGATGTCGTCCCTGCCGATGTCGTCAGCACCGATGTCGTCCGTCACAGAAGGTCCGCCTCGGCCGAAATCACGAAACTATCTTCGCGCACTTGCGCGTCGATGCGACCTCCGGGCAATGCGTCGAACCGCTCGCGCATGCCGCGCAGGCCGTTGCCGCCACCACTCGCTGCCAGCTCGGCTGCCGCCGCAGCCTGATCGCCCGCACCGACCAATTCGTTGCTGACGGTCAGAGTCAGCTGGCGGGTGTGCCAGGCCAGCTCCATTGTGACAAGCGCGCCGGGCGCGTGCTTGCGCGCGTTGCTCAGCGACTCCTGGGCTGTTCGGCGGAAAGCGACCGCCGTTGCGGCCGCGACGGCGTGGACCTCACCGGTCTCCGTGTACCGGATCGGCCCACCGAGGCGCTGGTGAGCTGCCACGAGGTCGGCAATCGCGGTCGAGATGTCGGCGGTCGAGATATCGGCGCCCGCGCCCGCTGCGTCCACACCGGCCACACCGACATCCGCGCCCGCTGCGTCCAAGCCCGCGCCCGCTGTGTCCAAGCCTGCGCCCGCTGCGTCTACACCCGCCCCGACTGCGCCCACGCCGGCCCCGCCGGCCCGACCACTTGCACTCGTCGCATCCGGGTCGCGTAACGCGTCGATGGCGCGGCGGGCTTCACCGAGCCCCGACGCAGCCAGTGCCCGAGCGTCGCGCACCCGCGCGGCCGCCTCGTCGACGCGGCCGGATTCGAGAAGCGCATCCGTCGCATCCAGTTGGATTACCAGACCGCCGAGGCTGTGTGCCAACACGTCGTGGATCTCCCGGGCCAGCTCCTGTCGCGACGTCAGCACGTCGGCCCTCGTCTGCTCTTCGCGCATCAACACGGTGCGCTCAAGCAGCTCGTGCTGCTGCTGGATGGCGATGCGCGTCTGTCGCCGAGAGAACCCCGCCAGCAGCGCGACGGCAACGCCGGCCTCCATCGCCAGGATGCCCACCACGGAAACGTGCACGGTCAGCGCACCAAGGGCGATCAGGCCCGCAGCGACGAGTGCTATCACCGGGCCGATCCACGGCGGGTTCTGCACGGAGGCCATGGACGTCATGACGCACACGACCACCGGCGCGATCATCAGGCCGTTGGTCGGTGCAACGGAGATCGCACCGGTCGCCACCGCGACCAGCGTGATCGTCAGGCGCAGACCCCGCAGGTCCGGTGGCGTCAGCAACAACACCAGCCAGCCGAGCAGGGCAATCACGCTGAGCGGCACGGCAAGGCCGTTGTCGTAGCCGATCCAGACCTCGTAGCCGAAGTAGACGGAGACGATGACGAACCCAGCCAGGCCGATCCACCTGCCGAGCATGCCGTCGCCGAAGAAGCTCACGGCCCCATCATGCCGCGGATCAGCCCCATTCAGGCCACCACCGCCGACACCCGGGCCGCCCTGTATGAGATCACGGCGATCCGGGCAGCACGGTTGGCGGCGACGGCGATCAGGATCATGCCCGTCGAGGCGACAAAAGCCGATCCGGCGTACCCGGCGAGGGTGTCGATCCCGATGCGTACGGCGACGAAGACGACCCACAAGCCGAGGCCGAGCCATCCGGTGCGGGTCTCGAGCGTGACCACGCCGATCGGCCGACGATTGCGGCTGCGACCACTGTCGCGGGCCAGCTGCTGCTGCCGGTATGCCTCGATGGCCGACGAACTCATCGGACGGATCGTGGCGATCACACCCATCAGCGCGCCAATGCCGAACGAGATCACAATGTCGATCAGAATGAACGCGATGTCGGTCGGGGTGAGCAGGTGAACCTTCGTCGTGCTCGAGATCGTGACCAGCCCGATCAGCGCGAGAATCGCCGGCATCCGCCACATGCGCGCAGGGTCGATCGCGCGCCAGGTCAACTGGCGAAACGCGATGTATCCGATCAAGATGACGATCAACAGGCCGTTCACGACCAGTTGGATGCTCATGGTATTCCTCCGCAGGGATGCTTCGCCGTGATTCCGGCGTGATTCCAATCGTCGTTCGACAGCCAACGCCAACCCACCGCCCGCGGGTGGAGATCGTCGGCAAGGCGGGTGGAGATTCGCAGCGGATGCACACCCAGCCGGTGCTGAGGCCGCGGCTAGGCTGGGCGGGTGGCTGAGCATCCGTCTGTCGTGTTGAAGCACAGCGGATTCCGCGCTGTCATCGAACCGGACCGGTTTGTGCCCGGCGCCTATCAACTGATCGTCGACGGCACCCCGCAATCGCACGTCAATCTGAGTGACCCGAGCAATCTGTTCTTCGAATACATCCAGCGGATGGGCCACGTCATCGACCTGATCGGCGAGCCCGGCGAGCCGATCACTGCCGTGCACCTGGGCGCAGGTGCGCTGACCCTGCCGCGATACATCGCCGCGACCCGGCCCGGCTCACGCCAGCAAGTCGTCGAGCTCGAGAGCGAACTGGTTGACCTGGTGCGCGCCGAACTGCCCTTCCCCCGCGGTGCTCAGATCCGGGTGCGGCACGGGGATGCCCGCGAGGTGCTCGGCAAGTTTCCGCCGGGCTTGCGCGGCACGGTCGACCTGCTCGTGATCGACATTTTCAGCGGCGCGCGCACGCCTGCCCACGTGACCAGTCTTGAGTTCTACCGGGATGCTGTCGCCCTGCTGAATGCGCACGGCATCGTTCTCGTCAACGTTGCGGATGGCCCACCCCTCGCGTTCGCGCGCGGCCAGGCGGCTACGCTCGGCGCAGTCGTGGCGAATGTCGCCGCACTGGCGGAGGCGCAGGTACTGAAGGGTCGCCGTTTCGGAAACGTCGTGCTCGTCGGCTCGAACGCTGCGTTGCCGACCGATTGGCTGCCGCGCCTGATGGCGCGTGGGCCGCACCCGGCCAAGTCGGTCTCCGGCGCTGAGCTTCGGGCGTTTACTGCGGATGCTCCCCTCGTGACGGATGCGACGGCGCTCCCTTCTCCCCCGCCTGCCCGTTCGATCTTCCAGGTGAGGCCCGGCGCCTGAGCGGCACCGCTGGTCGAGTAGCCCGCCCGCACCACCGCTGGTCGAGTAGCCCGCGAGCGCCAGCGAGCAGGCGTATCGAGACCAAAGGCCACCCACAGCACACAGCCAGGTCTCGATACACGTATTCGCTGCGCTCATGCGCTACTCGACCACCCACCAGTACCCCGCTGGTCGAGTAGGCCGCCCGCGGCCGTATCGAGACCCGCACCCAGGTCTCGATACACGTATTCGCTGCGCTCATGCGTTACTCGACCACCAGTACCCCGCTGGTCGAGTAGCCCGCGAGCGCCAGCGAGCAGGCGTATCGAGACCAAAGGTCATCCGCAGCACACAGCCAGGTCTCGATACACGTATTCGCTGCGCTCATGCGTTACTCGACCACCGAGTACCGGCACCACGCTGGTCGAGTAGGCCGCCCGCGGCCGTATCGAGACCCACAGCCAGGTCTCGATACACGTATTCGCTGCGCTCATGCGTTACTCAACCACCGAGTGCCGGCACCCCGGCAACTCAGCGTGCGTGGCGGAACTCGACCCGCTGTCCGGGCCGAAGTTGCGCGAAGGTGTCGAGGGAGGCATCCGCAACGACAGCGATCACGGGGTACCCGCCGGTCACCGGGTGATCGGCAAGCAGCACGGTCGGCTGCCCGGAAGGCGGCACCTGGATCGCTCCGGGCACCATGGGCTCGCTGGGCAGCTCACGTGTGACCGCGCGTTCGAGCAGCCGAGCGCCGCCCGCGCCCCCACCACTCGCGCCCGCGCCGCCCGATGCTGCATCCAGCCGCAGGCCGACGCGGTTGCTGTCGCCTGCAACCATCCATTCGGTGTCATAGAAGCGTTCGAGCGATTCGGCGGTGAACCAGTCTGCTCGCGGCCCCGGGTGCAGGCCGATCAGCACGGTGTCGTCTGATGGCTGCGAAACGGTCATGGTGTCGACGACCGGAATCGGTGTCGCCGGATCCGCACCGATCGGCACGACATCGCCCGCCCGCAGTGGCGCCGGACCCAACCCGGTCAGAATGTCCCGCGACCGCGACCCGAGCTCGGCCGCCACCGCAACACCACCGCGCACGGCCAGATAGAACCGCATTCCGCGCATCGCCACGCCGATCCGCAGAACAGAACCAGCGGATGCCCGCACCGCCACATCCGCTTCGACCGGCACGCCGTCAAGTGTGAGGGGTCCGCCGGCGCCTGTGATCGCGAACCACAAACCGCGATCGAGCACCGCGGCGAATCCGCCTGCTGTCACCTCGAGTGCCGCCGCGCCCTCGGAGTTTCCGACCAGCCGATTGCCGAGCCGTAGCGCGCCGCGATCAAGCGCGCCCGAGCGCGCCGCGCCGATCGCTGCGTAGCCGGGCCGGCCCAGATCTTCGACCAACGTCATTGGCCCGGGCTCGAGGATTCGCAGCGTTCGCTGGGCGGACGCCGCTTCCCCGCTCGCAGCGCTCACGACCGCCGCCGGAACGTCACGGTCGTTCCCGGGCTCAGGAGCGCGGCGGGGTCGCGATTCGGATCCCAAAGCGGGGCATCAGTCGTGCCGATCAGCTGCCACCCGCCGGGTCCGCTACGCGGATACACGCCGCTGAATTCGCCGGCGAGCCCCACCGACCCCGCAGGAACAACGGCGCGTGCCTCGTCGCGTCTGGGCACGATGAGCCGATCGTGGTCGGTGACGAGATAGCCGAATCCGAGTGCGAATCCACCGAACGCGACCCGCCAAGGCGTGCCCGTGTGCAGGTCGACGACCTCGTCGACCGTCAGCCCCAGGATGCTCGCGACTTCCGGCAGATCTTCGCCGTCATAGTCGACGTCGATCGTCACTGCGCGCGCTGTGCCGTGCCTGTGTGCGCCCGTTTGTGCGGCGTGCGCCACTTGAAGTGGCGCACCGTGCACAGGGTGGCGCAGGCGATCGAACGCGGCGGCGACCCACGCGCGCGCGGATTGCAACGGCATCCGGTGCGGGTCCACGACCACGGCGAGCGACCGAGCTGCGGGCACGACGTCGAGTACGCCGTCAGGCCGGGTCGCTTCCAGCTCTTCGTGCAGCGCGAGCACCTGATCCAGTTCGTCGACCTCGGCGAGCACCGCCCGGTCTCCGTAGGAAAGTAGTCGCAGACTCATACAAACGCCTCGATTCGGATGCCCGCCTCCTCCAGCCCCGCACGCACCGCGCGGGCCATTGCAACTGCACCGGCCGTGTCGCCGTGCACGCAGAGGGACTCGACCGCGATCGGGATGGTCGCGCCGTCGTCGGCGACGACCGTCCCATCTGTCACCATGGCCACGGCTCGGCGGGCGACCTCGGCCACACCGCCTTGAGCAGCGCCGCCAAGCACAGCGCCGGGTTGCGAGCGCGGAACCAGTGAGCCATCCGCCCGATAACCCCGATCGACGAACGCTTCGCTGACGAACGGCATTCCGCGTGCGTGTGCGGCGGCCTCGATCGCGGAGCCGGCGAGCCCAAGCACGGAAAGCCCGCCACCGAAGTCGCGCACTGCGTCGGCGACGGCGGAGGCTTGCACGGCATCCGTCACGATGCGGTTGTAGAGGGCGCCGTGCGGCTTGACATAGCCGACCGACACGCCGGCGGATGCCGCAATGCCCGCCAACGCAGCCAGCTGATAGAGCACGTCGCCGTAGAGTTCGCCGGGCGGAACGTCCATCGCTCGCCGGCCAAAACCGGCCAGGTCGCGATATGCGACGTGGGCTCCGACGGCGACGCCGTTCTCGGCCGCTGTGCGACAACAGGCGAGCATCGTCAACGGGTCGCCGGCATGAAAGCCGCAGGCAATGCTGGCGCTCGACACGACGGCCAGCATTGCGGTGTCGTCGCCGAGGCTCCAGGCGCCGAACGACTCACCCGTATCGCTGTTGAGATCGATCGAACGCCCCATACCTCATTGTCTCGCTGGTGTCTCAAGTATCGCTGAATGACGCCCCGTCGGTCGAGTAGCGAGGAAAAGATGGTGGTCGAGTAGCGAGGAAAAGATGGTGGTCGAGTAGCGAGGAACGAGCGTATCGAGACCCGTATCGGGACCCCTGCTGGTCGAGTAGCGAGGAACGGGCGTATCGAGACCCTGTCACGAGGTCTCGATACACTCGCTGGCGCTCGCTACTCGACCAACGACACTCGCTGGCACTCGCTACTCGACCAACGGCACTCGCTGGCGAAAACGGGCGCGAGCCGGGCAAACTAAAGGCATGGACGCGACGAAGCCAGCGACGCGACGGATCGTAGCGGGCGCGGCATCCGCTCTCTTGGGGTTGGGCCTGATGGCCTGCACAAGCCCGTCGACCGCACCGCGGACGAACAGCGCGAGCGCGCCATCGTCGGCGTCCGCACCAACGTTTGCACCGCCAGGGACGCTGCTGCCAGCCGTGCAGCCGGTGGGAACGCCGAGCACACTCGCGTCCGGATTCAGTGCACCGTGGTCGATGGTGCGCTTGGCCAGCGGATCAACTCTGATCAGTGAGCGCGATTCGGGCAGGATCCGTGAACTGCTGCCGGACGGCGGCAGCACCCGCACTGTGGGTGTCGTGCCGGGCGTCGCCCACTCCGGCGAGGGCGGCTTGCTCGGCCTGGCCGTTGAGGGCGAGTCGGCCCCGAGGTTCTTGTACGCGTACCTCACCACGAACAAAGACAATCGAGTGATTCGGATGCCGTTGTCGGGCGTGCCGGGCAGCTACGCAATCGGGGCACCGCAGCCGGTTATCACCGGCATCCCGAAGGCGACTCTCCACAACGGCGGGCGCATCGCGTTCGGACCAGACGGATTGCTCTACATCACGACGGGTGACGCAACCGTGCACTCCAATGCCCAAAATCTCAAGTCGTTGGGGGGCAAGATCCTGCGCGTCCTGCCGAACGGCGACGTTCCGCGGGACAACCCATTCGCGGGTTCGCCCGTATTCTCATTTGGGCACCGCAATCCGCAGGGGCTCGCCTGGGATTCGCGCGGAACGCTCTGGGCGAGCGAATTCGGGCAGAACACCTGGGATGAGTTGAACATCATCAGGCCGGGAGGCAATTACGGCTGGCCGAATGTCGAGGGTATCAGCCACGATCCTGCGTACATCGACCCCGTTTACCAGTGGCCGACGGCCGACGCGAGCCCCAGCGGTCTCGCAATCGTGGGCGACACGATCTTCATGGCCGGGCTCGGCGGTCAGCGACTCTGGGTTGTGTACCCGCCGACGGGTAGTACACCGGTGCGCGCGGTGGCGCACTACGCCGGCGAGTTCGGGCGCATCCGCGACGTCCTCACGGTCGGCAGCGACACGCTCTGGCTCCTGACCAACAACACGGATGGCCGCGGCACACCGCGCGCCGGCGACGACCGCATTCTGACTGTCCCGCTCGCACCGCTCTGATGCTCAACGGCGCACTGTCCGCTACCGACGCGCGACGCGGGGCGGATTCCGGTGACGTGCGCGAGCCGAGGCGGCGGGCGGCATCCGCATGCTTACGCTGAAGGCGATGACTGTGATCCTCGGGACTGACCCCACAACGCTGCGCGACCGCGTCGACCTGCTCGAGGTCGGCCACCGACTCGACGAGCTCGGCGAGATGCGCAATCTGGATGCGCTGTGCGAGCGAGCTTGGCTGCTCACCCTGGGCGGGCGGCTCGATGAGGCGCTGGATGCTGCCAACCAGGCATTCCGACTCGCGCGGTTCACCGGGGATCGTAAGGACATCATCCGCCCGCGCATTCTGCGCGCACAGGTGTTGCAGTACTCGGCGAAGTATGCAGAAGCGACGGCCGAGCTGAATGCGTGCGTCACCGAGACGCACACGCAGGATTGGCGGGCACTCGAGGCGGTTGCATTACATCGTCGTGGCCTCGTGTCGTTCGACCAGTCGCTGTACGCGGAAGCGCTCGCGGACTTTCGCGCCGCAGTGAAGCTGCGCGAGATCCTCGGTGTGTCTGCCGATCACATGGAGAACATGCTCATCGCCGTCGCCGTCGCCGAGTCGTTCCTCGACGAGCAGAGCGCAGGCGGCGATTCGGCGACGGACGAGCCGGGCACGGTCTGATTTCGCCTGAACAGGAACTTCTGCAGAACGGGAGGCTTCGCCCGAACAGGGGCTTCTCCTGAACGGGAGGCTTCGCCCGAGCGGGGGCTTCTCCTGAACAGGGGCTTCTCCTGAGCGGGGGCCTCTCCTGAATAGAGGCTTCTCCTGAACAGGTCGCCCAGAACGGCGGATGCCCACAGCCCGGCCTCGCCACCGACCTCACGTCGGCGGCTCGCGCTATTCTCACCTCATGGCAGATCTGAATTCGGTGCGGCGGTGGGCGGATGCCCTAATTGCCTTGCACCTGGACCCCTCAACGTGGTCATTCGGGTTCGACAACGCCAAGACCCGAGCGGGGCAGTGCAATTACACGACCAAGAGAATTACGGTCTCGCGTTACCTCGCGGCGCGGTATGAGGACGACGAGATCCATCAGATCCTATTGCACGAGGTCGCCCATGCATTGGCCGGATCCAGGTCCGGGCACGGGCCGCGCTGGCGTGCAATCGCAGCGGACCTCGGTTACGAGGGCAAACGCCTGCACGGCGGCACGATCGCAGACGAACTCGCGCCATGGATCGGCCGTTGCCCGAACGGCCACCTGCACTACCGCTATCGCAAGCCCGCACGCGCCCTGTCCTGCGGCGCCTGCTCGAGACGCTTCTCCCCCGCGAACCTCATCGTCTGGCAGCACCGCGAAATCAGCCCGGCGACCCGCGCCCGGGCTGCCGCCCGCACGACCGCTCCGGCGGTCGAATAGCGAGCGCCAGTCCCTGTATCGACACGCTGGTCGAGTAGCGAGCGCCAGTCCCTGTATCGACACGCTGGTCGAGTAAGGAGCGCCAGCGACTGTATCGAGACCCCGCAAGCCGACCTACGGCGGTCTCCTACGGGGGTCTCGATACGCCCACTCGCTGCGCTCGCAGGCTACTCGACCAACAACCACCGGCGGTCGAGTAGCGAGCGCCAGCGAGCGTATCGAGACCTCGCAAGCCGACCTATCGCGGTCTCGATACGCCCGACGAGGATCAGTGGAGGCAGAACTCGTTGCCCTCAGGGTCTTGCATTGTGTAAGTGACCGGGCCGCGGTCATCCGTCACCCAGCACAGCCGCGCACCGAGCGCTTCGAGTTCGGCGACGCGCGCAAGCTTGCGATCATCCGGCGTGCGAATGTCCAGATGCACGCGGTTCTTCGCTGTCTTCGGCTCGGGCACCTTCTGGAAGTACAGCCGCGGGCCCTCACCCTTCGGGTCGACCGCCGCTGCCACGTCGACGAACACCGTGCGACCGTTGCGGATCGCCCGACCCGACTCCGGCATCCGCCCGGACGCGACCAACTCATCGATGAACGCGCCATTGTCTTCAACGTCATAACTGAGCACCTGCGCCCAGAACTCGGCGAGCGCGTTGGGATCCGCTGCGTCGAATGTGACCTGAATACCGAGCATCGTCGAACTCCGTTCCTCCCGGTCGACAGCAGCTTGGCCGTCACAGGGTGTCATCAAGGTGCGGGCGCGTCACGCCGCCCTGACACAGCGGCGAGGACGCCGAGACGTCACGTCACCTTGAGGCAGTAACCGACTATAGTGGTTACATGGTCACGCAGTCAATAGTTCCCCGGGCAACCGGCCAGTGGTTCGATTCGGCAGACGGGCAGCACTGGTGGTTCGACTCCGGCTCGCTCGCGCTCGACTTCGCATACACCGGTGCGATGGAGCCGCGCGATGCGACCACAGCAGGGCAATCGCCGCGGGAATCCCTGCACGCAGCTGCCGATTTGGACGCCTGGCTGGCGGACCGCTTCCCCGGCCTCAACGCGACGTGTTCCGAACGGGAGCTCACGGATGCGAAGGTGTTGCGACGCGCAATCGCGCGTCTGGCGGTCTCGGCGAGTGCCGGCGTCGCATCCGCACCGGGGGAGGTCGACATCATCAACCTGTTCGCTGCGACGCCGGATATTCCGCCGGCACTGGAAGGCGGTTCCCGTCAGGCCGGACGCGGGCGTGCCCGCGCCACCCAGGCGTTGTCGTCGATCGCGCGCGACGCCGTGCACGTGTTCGGCCCGGATGTCGGTGGTCGCATCCGCGAATGCTCAGCGGATGATTGCAGCATCGTCTACCTGGACACCTCACGCGGCGGCAGCCGCCGCTGGTGCTCAATGCAACGCTGCGGCAACCGCGCGAAGGTGCGCGCTCACCGCGCGCGGGAAGCGGATCGTCACTCGACGATCTGAACCTCTTTCCAGAACGCAACGTAGCTCGAGAAGTCTTTGCCGACCCGGTCGAACGCGGTCGGGTACGGCGTCGGGTAGCTCCAGGCGCGATCCTGCAGCACGGTGCCGCCGGATGGAATGCTGAAGTACTGGCACTCGCCCTTCCACGGGCAGGTGTACGGCGTTGTGCTCTTCTGCAACAACCCCTCTTGCACGCTGTCCGGCGGGAAATACCAGTTGCCCTCGATCGAGATCAATTCGTCTCTCGGCGCCTCGGCGATGACGACATCGTTCAGTACAGCTTTCATTGACACAACCTCCGTGAAGGTGAACGCTACGCACGTCAGTGGCATTCCACGGCGCGCCACTAGCCTCAAGCGGCGACGAATGCGCCGTCGCGAAGCACGGGGACGGTGTCCGAAACGTCCAGTTGCGCGGCGAGTTCGACATCCGCTCGTTGTCCGTCTTCGATCAACTGCTGCCCACTGACGGATGCGGTGAGCAGGTGGCCGGTCGCCCTGGCAAGACCGGTGTACGCGGCGCAGGCGGCCGCGGCCTCCGGTGAGCAGTAGTCAATGCCGACGCTGGCGAGCGCGTCAACGACAGCGCCTGCCGTGAGCAGGTCTTCGACCGAGAAGCGTGTCGTGCCGTCGGCCCGCACCTCACCGGCAGCGACGATGGCAACGCGCAGACGCGTGCCGCGCTCGGCTTGGAGGTCGAGGATCCATCGTGCGACGGCCGTTCGGTTGCGCAGAGTCGCCGCCAGCACCGGCACACCGAATGCCGCGGCGGCCGCGCACACTTTGGATCCGTTCAGCGACGGCATAAGCACCCGCGTGAGCGGTGCGATCGCGGCGACGGACTCCGTCGTGATACTTGACGGGGAGAGCGAGACGCCGGCTTCGCCGCGCGGTTTGCCAAGGGCTGCACCGGCGGCATCCGCGGCATCCGCTGCGCTGCCCTGGCCGGAGTACGGCAACACGGCGAGCCCGAGCCCGACAGCCAATTCGATCGTCGTCGTGAACGAGATGGCATCGACCACCACGATGACGCCGGCGTCAGGCGCGATGGAATTCATTCCTTCAACGGCCCAGTCGAACCGCACTTCGTATCTGCTCTGCGTGGGGGTTTCGACGGGGCGAGGGGCGACCATGCTGCAATGCTAGCGTCCGCGATCAGCTCTCCGGCGGCCTCATCTGCTCGCGGATCACAACGAAGTCATGCTTGCTCAGCTCGATGATGCCGTTGCGCAGCTGATAACCCCACTGCCGGTTGCGATTCGTGAACTCCAGACTGGGCAGCAGCGCACGGATCGGCACGGCCAACGCGTTCGTGCTGTATTCGACGCGGCGCAGCAACGGACGCTGGACTGGAACGGGCGCGGCGAACGGCGCTAACAGATGGCTGACCGGCCGCGCGGGCGCGGCATCCGCGGGTTGGTCGGGCGCAGCATCCGCGGGCGAGTCGGGCGCAGCATCCGCCGGCGAGTCGGGCGCAGCATCCGCAGTCCAGGCCCGCGCAGCATCCGTAATCCAGCCGATCGCCGTGAACTGCCTGAGCACCTCACCGTCCGGCGTGGCACGCGGGGAGTAGCGCACGATCCCGTCGCTTTCATTCGCTTGAGCGAGGATGGCGCGCGCATCGTAGTACGCCTGCACGATGCCGGCTTCGACCTCGCGCAGCGTCCGATCTCGAGGGGCAACGCTCAGCCAGTAACGGATCGCCATGCGCTCTTTCTACCGCATACCACCGCTGTCGGGTACGACTCCGGTCTTGAGACCTTCAGGTAAGTGGTGCGCAGGTTGCTCTTTCGACCCGTGGCACACAGCACTTGGCGCACCAGAAAATGCCGGCTCTGCAGCTTCCCTCGGTTTCGGAACAGGAAAGTAACGGATGCTCACGCCCGCACGAGCGTCAACCGTTGCGTCGGCCGCGTCATCGCCACATACAGAGCGGATGCGCCGCGCGGCGACTCCGCCACAATCGCATCCGGGTCGGTCAACACGACCGCATCGAACTCGAGGCCTTTCGCCTCACGTGCTGTCAATACCGCGATCGCACGGCCGAGCCCGGCGGCGCCTCGGCCGACGCCACCGTCGAACACGTCGTCCAGCGCATCGAACGCGGCATCGACCAGCGCAACCGGGGCAATCACGGCAAGGGTCCCGGTGTCGTTCACGGCGAGATCCGCGCGAACAGCCTCGACCGTCGCGCCGACGAGCACCGCCGCCCCATCCGCCCCATCCTCCTCAGCACCAGCACCAGCACCAGCCCGCACACCCGTCTCGACCACCCGGATCGGCCAGTCCCCCTCGCGCACGGCGCGCGTCGGCGTCACCGGCAGCCCGTGCGCGCGAGCAAACGCTTCGGCCTCGCGCGTGATCTGCGCCGGTGTGCGATAGTTCACCGTCAGCTCCTCGAGCCGCCAATTCTCGCCGAAGAGCGGTTGCAGCGCTCCCGCCCAACTCGTCGCACCCGCCGCCGAACTGGCCTGCGCGATGTCGCCGACGATGGTGAACGACCGCATCGGATCCCGCCGAACGAGCAACCGCCACTGCATCGGCGACAGCTCTTGCGCCTCATCGACGACGATGTGCCCGTATGTCCAACTGCGATCGGTCGCCGCACGCTCCGCCGTCGACGCGCGCCCCGTGCTCTCAGCGAAGTTGTCCGCGAGTTGCGCGGCCGAGACAAGCCCCTTCACCTCCATATTGCGGATCGCGTTCTTCGCGTTCTCGATGTCCCGCTTGCGTTGCTGCTTGCGGAGCTGCGCCGCGGCATCCGGGCCGTCGGGGGCATCGCCGAGCAATTCGGCGGCCTCGTCTAGCAGCGGCACATCGCTGATGGTGAACGCAGCATCGCGTGGGCGGGCGAGCAGCGAACGCTGACCGGGCGTCCAGCGCGGGGTCAGCGAAGCGAGCCATTCGGGCCGCGCGTAGAGGTCGCGAATCAGCTTCTCCGCACTCAGCGGTAGCCATGCAGTGTTCAACAGCACACGCACATCCGGGGCGGTGCGCAGGTCTTCGCGCAGGTCGGCGCGGTCCGCGTCGTCGATCGTCGATCCGGATGCGCGCAGCTGATCCGCCAGCTGCGTCGTCAGGTCGTCGAGCGCTTGCCGCACGAACGTCACGCGCGCCGTGTTGTGGGGTTTGCCGCTGCGTTGCGCACGCTGGATAGCGCGGGCGATCAACTGCGGATGCACCCGCAGCCTGTCCGCGTTCACGTTCACGGTCTGCACCTCCGCTGGCACCCGCTGACGCGAACGCACCGCCTGCGCGATCAGCCGTGCCATCGCTGGCGCTCCCTTGACCTTTGCAATCTCCGGGGCGTCGTCGTCCATTGCATCGACGCCGGGGAAGAGCCCGCCGAGCGTCTGCATCACCACGCCGGTCTCACCGAGCGACGGCAGTACGGCCTCGATGTAGCGCAGGAATGCGCTCGAAGGCCCGACCACCAGCACCCCGGACTTGCTCAGCCGCTCCCGATTCGCATACAGAAGGTACGCGGCGCGGTGCAACGCCACGGCCGTCTTGCCGGTGCCCGGCCCGCCTTGCACGACCAGCGCCCTGCGGATGTCCGCTCGGATAATGCGGTCCTGCTCGGCTTGAATCGTCGCCACGATGTCGTGCATGTGCCCTGTGCGTTGCGTCGTCAGTGCAGCCAGGAGGGCACCCTCGCCCTGAATCACGATGTCCGCTTCGCCGGCTGACGCCGCGACCTCGCCTGCTTCGGCTCGGCTTGCGGCGGACTCACCTTCGCCAGCCTCGCCTGTGTCAATGCCGGATGCGCCAGCCCCGGATGCGTCAGCTCCGGATGCGCCGACCCGTCCGGTCAGCAACGTCGGGTCGAAGACCTCGTCGTCGATTCGGACGACGTCCCGATCGTGCATGGTGAGGTGTCGCCGGGCGCGCACGCCCATCGGCGTGCCGGCGGTCGCCTGATAGAAGGCGCTGGCCTGCGGTGCGCGCCAGTCGACGAGCACGGTGTGTTGATCGTCGTCGCGAAGTCCGATCCGGCCGACATAGCGCACTGCGTCGCCCGGGCCTGCCGAGGCTGGCGGGTCGCCCGCTGGGGCGGCTCCGTTCGCGTTCTCGAGCAATAGCCGGCCGAAGACGAGCCGGGCATCCACGTCGCGCAGTTGGGTGAGGCGATCCTCGTGGAGGCGGGCGAACGCATCCCGTTCGCTGCGGGCTTGGTGGTTGCCGCCGACGTCTTGCATGCGTACTTGATCCAGGCGCTGCTCGGTGTCGAGGGTCAACGCATCCAGACGGGCATAGAGGTCCCCGACGACGCGTCGTTCGCGCTCGAGTTCGGCCTCCGCCCGGTTGATCCCAGTCACGCAGCCCCTCGGTTATCATCGGCATTGCCGCGTCAGCTACGCACCCGCGTGGGAATCGCCCGTGCCGAATTGCGGACAACCCAGTCTAGTCGCGTCGCCTGACGACGGCTCGCCGGCTACTCGACCGGCAAACCCGGTGGTCGAGTAGCGCACGAGCGTAGCGAGTACGCGTATCGAGACCCCCAACGCCGGCGCACGGGTCTCGATACGCCTGCTCGCCCTTCGGCTGCGCTCAGGGACCGAAGCTCGCGGGCTACTCGACCAGCAAACCCGTTGGTCGAGTGCGCATGAGCGCAGCGAATACGCGTATCGAGACCAAACCCTGCACGCCGGCGGACGGGTCTCGATACGCCTGCTCACTGCGCTCGCCGGCTACTCGACCAGCGGGAAGGGCCGCCCGCCGCGCACCGGACCGGTGCCGCGCGTCGCTACGACCAGGCGGTGTGAGGGCGCGCCTGCAGCTCGCCGTCGATCGCCACATCGACTCGTTCCGTGAAGAAGGCCACGCACCCGGCCACACCCGCTGCGTCGACCAGGGGATCCTCGTATGACCAGGCGAGGTCGGGCACGGCGACGCCGCCTACAACGGGTGAGTAATACGTCGCCGTCCCCTTATATGCGCACCGCGTGACGGTTTGCGACGCAGTGAGCTCCACTTGGATGTCCTCGCGAGGAAAGTAGTAGCGCGGTGGCAGTCCGGTCTCATACAGGATGCGCACATTCGTGCTCGCCGCAATCGGGTGGCCGTGCAGCGACACGTGCACCTGCCGCGACGTGTGCCGGATGTCGATGCGCGAGAACGGGTCGTGCGGGTGGCTGACGATTTCGTCGTCGTCTTCGAGCCAGGTGTCGAAGCCGTTGAAATCGAGGATCACGTAGTTCGCTAGATCAGAGTCGTCCGGCTGGAACCCGGAGGCGACGGCATCCGTTCCCGCAATGCTGATGACAACGCATCTGCCCGCAGTATCACGCACGGCGAAAGGCACTCGCGGATCCCAGACAGGCCGCCGTTTGACCTCCGGGGCGACCGCTGCCGTCACGGTCACCGCAACCCCCGGAGCCAGTGCGACGGCAGGGCTGACCGCGACAATCGGTGTCGCTTCGTCAACGCTGCCACAAACGTCGGTGACGGGCACTGCATACGATGGGACGACGCGGCGCGGCTCCCAGACCAACACGGCACGCTGGCTGTCGAGGGCGGTTACTCCGCCGAGTTGTGCCCGCACGCGTTTGCCGACGGGTTCGAGTCTCAATTCGTTCAGGTGCGCTTTCAACGCGCTACTCAGCATGAAGCCCATGAGTGTCCTTCGTTGCACCCATACGATAAACCCGCCCAAACACCCAGACAAGGGGCGCCCGCAGATTGCAGCAACGCACAACCTCGCGGCATGCGCCCGACGACGCGCCCGCCGACTCGCCCGCCGACTCGCCCGCCCGGCGGGCACCTGCCAAAGAGCCCGTCAGCCCCAGAAGCCGGCGTGCACTTCGGATGCCTCGGGCAGGTCGGCCGGGCCATCCACCGCGATCGCGCGCCCGCCATGCGCGAACACTTCACGGCACGGCAGCGCAAGGGTCGGCACGCCGGACTGCGTGCTGACCATGCCGCGCAGGGCGGCTTCGGAGAGCGCGTAGACCACCCGCGCGATTCCGGACCAGTAGATCGCACCGGCACACATCGCACAGGGCTCGGTGCTGGTGTACAGGGTGCTCGCGGCAAGGGTCGCGGCATCCAGTCGCCGGCCGGCAAGCCGCACGAGGTTCGTTTCAGCGTGCCCGATCGGGTCCGAACCCGAGTTGACCGTGTTCATGGCCTCGATCACGACGCCGTCGGCGGTGAGAAGCAGCGCACCGAACGGGTGATCGCCGCGATCGCGGGCGGTGCGCGCCAACGCGATGCAGCGCCTGAGGTGTGTAAGGTCAGGCGGGCTGAGCTCCGCCGATGCCGGCTCGGGTGCCACTTCGGGCGTCGGCTCAGCTGCCGCTTCGGATGCCGCTTCCGTCATGTTCCTCGCCCTCCTGCGTGCTGCCCTGCCTCGACGTCGAAGTGCGCCCACTGCCAAGCACGATACGCGAGTAGCGTTCAGCAGTGAAGGCCTTCCCTCGACGGCCCGTGCGAAGGAGCCCATCATGCCCTCATCCGTTGTTCTGATCACCGGCACTTCGTCCGGCATCGGTCTGGCCACCGCCGTGGCGGCCGGGGCCGCCGGGCATCGCGTCATCGCCACGATGCGCAATCTCCAGAACGACGAGCACAAAGCGGACGCTCTCCGTACCGCAGCCAGCGCGGCCGGCGTGAGTATCGACATCCGCTCGCTCGACGTGACGGACGCTGCAGCAATACAGGGCTGCGTTGACGGAATCATCGCTGACTACGGTCGACTCGACGCCGTCATCAACAACGCCGGAGCCGGGCACGTCGGCACGATCGAACTGGAATCCGTCGACGCGGTGCGCGCCGTTATGGAAACGAACTTCTTCAGCGTCGTCACCCTGACAAAGGCTGCTTTCACGCATCTGCGCGCGTCTAGGGGATGCCTGATCACGGTCTCAAGCGTCGGCGGCGCTGTCGGTCAGCCGTTCAACGAGGCGTATTGCTCCTCCAAATTCGCCGTCGAAGGGTTCATGGAGTCGCTGACACCGGTCGCCGCAACCGTCGGCGTGCGGGTCAACGTCGTCGAGCCGGGGCCGGTCAGTACAGAGTTCGTCGCCAACGTCGGCGCCGACGCGCCCGCCATGATCGCGGCCGCCGGCGACTACGCCCCGGCGATGCTCGGCTACCTGCAACGCACACAGCAACAGTTCAGCAGCGCACGGGCGCAGAGCGCGAGTGATGTCGCCGCGGTCATCGTCGACCTTCTCACAGCGGATGCCCCGCCCGCCCGTGTGCAGACCTCGCCTGCGGCATCCGCTTTCGTCGGTGTGAAGCTCGCGGACCTGAACGGCTCCGCCGTGCAGACGATGACGAGCGGGTGGGTGCACCAGAGCACACCGCAGGTGATGACGCCGACCGAGCCGGCCGCCGGCTGACCCCACACCGGCGGTCGAGTAGCGAGGAACGAGCGTATCGAGACCCGCACTCCCTACGGCCAACGCCGCGTGCAGCAGCCGCCCGGGCGCATCCGCTATGCTGAAGCTACTTGCGAGTCCACGACGGACTCCCTGCGTCGTAGAACGCCCCTCTTCATGTTGCGGCTGAATTCTCTTACGGATGATTCGGACCTCGATTTCTGACGATCTGTGCAAAGTCTTTTGCACCGTTGCTTACGGCGAACGGATGTGCCCATCGGCACCTTCGCCACCTTTCCGGATGCGCTTGGCCCAGCCACGCCCGCCGGATGATGCCCCGAAAGGCACCAACTTTTGACTGAAACAACCCTGACCAACACAACTGTGCCCAACACTGCTGTGCCCACAACTGCTGCGCCCAAAGCAGGCGCGTCCAACGCAACCACCTCCGACACAAGCTTCGCCGCACTCGGCGTGCCCGCACCGCTCCTGGCCGTGCTGACCGCCGACGGCAAGACCTCGCCGTTCCCGATCCAGGCCGACACCCTGCCCGACACGCTCGCAGGGCGCGACGTGCTCGGCCGCGGCAAAACCGGCTCGGGCAAGACCCTCGCCTTCTCGCTGCCGATTGCCGCGCGCCTCGGCACGACCCTGTCCGGTGGTGCACGTCGCCCGGGCCGCCCACTTGCGCTTGTGCTCGCTCCGACCCGTGAACTGGCGACCCAGATCGATACCGTGCTGGCACCGCTGGCCGCCGCGTACAACCTCAAGACCACCACGATCTTCGGCGGCATCAGCCAGAACCGCCAGGTCGCAGCACTCAAGGCCGGCGTCGACATCGTCGTCGCCTGCCCGGGCCGCCTCGAAGACCTGATGCACCAAGGATTCGTCACCCTCGACGCCATCGAGATCACTGTGCTCGACGAGGCCGACCACATGGCCGACCTGGGCTTCTTACCTGTTGTCACGCGCATCCTCGACAAGACGCCGATGAACGGCCAGCGGATGCTTTTCTCCGCCACCCTGGACAACGGTGTCGACAAGATCGTCAAGCGTTTCCTGCACAACCCGAAGCACCACGAGGTCGATGAGGCCAACTCCCCCGTCGCCGCGATGACGCACCACGTCTTCGAGATCGGCAGCGTCGAGGAGAAGACCGCGCTGATTCGCACGCTTGCATCGGGAACCGGCCGACGCATCCTGTTCATGCGCACCAAGCACCACGCGAAGAAGTTGGCGAAGCAGCTGACGGAGGCGGGCATCCCGTCGGTCGACCTGCACGGCAACCTGTCCCAGCCGCAGCGCGACCGCAATCTCGCGACGTTCGCCGCGGGTGACGCCCGGGTGCTCGTCGCAACGGATGTCGCCGCGCGCGGCATCGACATCGACAACGTCGAGCTGGTCATCCACGTCGACCCGCCGATGGAGCACAAGGCGTACCTGCACCGTTCCGGCCGCACCGCACGTGCGGGCAGCGCCGGTGACGTCGTGACGATCTGCCTTCCGACTCAGAAGAAGGACCTCGCCCAGTTGCTGCGCAAAGCAGCGATCAAGGTGACCCCGATCGCCGTCACGCCGACCTCCCCCGAGGTGCTCGAAATGGTCGGCGAGGTTGCGGCCTACGTGAAGCCACAGCCGAAGCAGCTTCAGCAGCAGGGCGGTGGCGGCCGCTCGAACGGCGCCAACGCGCAACGCAAGCGCGGTGGTCGTGACGGACGTGATGGACGTGAGAGTGCGGATGCCGGCACCTCGCGCCCGCGCCGTGACCGTTCGGGTCGTCCTGCGCGTTCGGGTGAAACCGCTCCGGCTGCTTCCGGCGACGGCCGCGCTCAACGCGGTCGCGGGCAGCAGGCCGGCGGCCCGCGGTCGCAGGGCTCGTCGCAGCAGCATGGCTCGTCGCAGCCCCGTTCGGGTCAGTCGGGTCGCTCTGCCGCATCCGGTCAATCGGGTCGCTCCGGCCACCTGCGCGTCGGCAGCCTGGTCGGCGGCAACTCCGGAACCGGTCGCGGTCGCGGCTCGCGGCGCGCCCAGGGCTGAGGCCCGTCGCTCCTTCGCTGGTCGAGTAGCCCGCGAGCGCAGCGAGCAGGCGTATCGAGACCCCCCTTGAGACCGGCTCACCAGGTCTCGATACAGTCGCTGGCGCTCCTTACTCGACCACCGGAACTCGCCGGTCGAGTAGCCCGCGAGCTTCGGTCCCTGAGCGCAGCCGAAGGGCGAGCAGGCGTATCGAGACCCCCACAGATCGGCTCACCGGGTCTCGATACAGTCGCTGGCGCTCCTTACTCGACCAACGAGTACCGCTGGTCGAGTAGCCCGCGAGCGCAGCGAGCAGGCGTATCGAGACCCCCTTTAGACCGGCTCACGGGGTCTCGATACAGTCGCTAGCGCTCCTTACTCGACCAACGAGTATCGCTCGAGTATCCCTGAGCGCAGCCGAAGGGCGAGCAGGCGCATCGAGACCTTCCCGAGTCTTCGGATGCGCGCTCCGATACGATCGAAGTATGACCTCGGCTGCATCTGTCCGTACCGCGCGACCGAATGACGCCGAGGGAATCGCCCACGTGCACGTTCAAGCGTGGCGCCAGACGTACTTGGGCGTCATGTCGGAAAAGGTGCTCGCGAACCTGTCTGAGGAGCGTCGCGCCACCTGGTGGCGGCACGTCATCGAGAACGAGACGACCACTCGCTGCGCGGTTGCCGAGTACGACGGCAACATCATCGGCTTCGCCAGCGCCGGCCCCACCCGCGACGATGACGGCACCCGCGATCTCGAGCTGTTCACCATTTACACGCTCGAGTCCATGTACGGAACGGGCGTCGGGTCCGCACTCCTCGAGGCCGTCATCGGCGACGCGCCCGCAACGCTCTGGGTGGCAGAAGACAACCCGCGCGCCCACGCTTTCTATGCCAAAAAGGGCTTCGAGCCGGACGGCGCGACGCGATTCGACGGCATCGCCGAGGTGCGGATGGTGCGCTGAAGCGCCCGCAGGCATCCGTCAGCGAGTAGCGGGCGAGACCAGTCGAAGCTCGCCGGCCTGAGCGCTCAGAACTTCGCGAGCGTGGGCAGACAATCCGTCGTCGCTGATGACGACGGATGCCTCAGCCAACTGCGCGAACGTGCTCATGCCGATCGTGCCCCACTTGGTGTGGTCCGCGAGCACGACAACACGTCGAGCGGCTGCGACGAATGCTCGATTCGCCTCGGCTTCCAGGAGGTTCGGTGTGGTGAAGCCGACGCTCTCGTCCATGCCGTGCACGCCGAGGAACAGCGTGTCCAGGTGCAACTGGCGCAGCGCCGAGATAGCGATCGGCCCGACCAAGGCGTCGGATGGCGTGTGCTCGCCCCCGGTGAGGATCACCTGGGGCGCGCCGCCGACATCCGCCGGGTGTTGATAGAAGACGCTTGCGATCTGCACGGAGTTGGTGACGATCGTGAGCCGCGGAATCGTCAGGAGCAGTCGGGCCAGTCGCCACGTCGTCGTGCCCGCGCTCAGGCCGATCGCCCCGCCTGGCTGCGCGAAACTCAGCGCCTCACGGGCGATCGCCTCCTTCTCACGCTCCTCGAGTTCCAACTTTGTCTCGAAGCCGGGTTCGTCTGTGCTGAGACCGCCGGGCAGTTTCGCGCCGCCGTGCACCCGGTCAAGCAAGCCGTCGCCGGCGAGCACTTCGATGTCCCGCCGGATCGTCATCTCCGACACACTGAGTAGCGACGCGAGTTCGGTCACCCGCACGGTGCCGCGTTGGCGCACCCGAGCGACGATCGCATTCTGGCGCGCGGCGGCGAGCATCATTGTCGCGTAACCCCTTATCCCTTACTCGCACCCAGCGTCAGCCCCGCGACGAACTGTCGCTGCAGAACCAGGTAGATGATCAACGTCGGAATGACGGTGATCACCGCTCCGGCCGCCAGCAGGTTGTAATCCGAGAGGAATTGGCCCTTGAGATTATTGATCGCGGTCGTGACCGGGAGCTTGTCCCCGCTCTGAATGAAAATCAACGGCCAGAAATAGTCGTTGTAGATGAAGATTACTTCGAGAGTGCCGAGCGCAGCCAGCGCCGGCCGGCACAACGGCATGATGATCGACCAATAGTGCCGCCACACGCCTGCACCGTCGACGCGGGCGGCCTCGCTCAGCTCCACCGGGATGGCCTTCATGAAGTTCGACAGCACAAAAGTGCAGAATCCGATCTGAAATGCCGTGTTCACTGCGATCACGCTGAAGAACGTATTGAGCAGGCTGCCGGAATCACTGACCCAATACGGCAGTGTGAAGTTCTTGAACACCTCGAACAGCGGCGCCGCTAGCACCTGCGGCGGCAACAGGTTGCCCGCCGTGAAAGCGATCAACAGGGTGACGTTGAACTTCCAGCTGAAACGGCTCACGGCGAACGCCATCATCGACGCGAAGAACAAGGTCAGGATCACCGCGGGCACCGTGATGATCAGCGAGTTGCCGAAGTAGTTGATGAACCCGCCCTGGTTCCAGGCCTGCGCGAAGTTGTCGAAGTTGAACGGCCCGGCAATGCTGAAGTAGCCGTACTTGTCCGTTGCCGCCTTGGGCCGCAGCGAGGTATACAGCGCCCACGCCAGTGGGATCAGCCACATCACAGCCATCACTGTGAGAAAAAGGTAGGTTCCCCAGTGGCTCTTCTTGTGTCGTTTTTCCTGTGGCAGCCGCTTTGGACGAGCGGATGCCGCGGTGTTGATCGACGTTGCGGTCATCAGAGCCGCTCCTTTCGGAAGGTGCGGGAGAGATAGAAGACGATCGGCACAAGCGAGATCACAAGCAGAACGACGGCGAGCGCCGAGCCGACGCCGATCACCTGCCCCTCGCCGACGAGGTTCTGGATGACGAGCACGCTGAGCAGTTCAAGCCCGTTCGTGCCCTTGTTGATGACGTAGACGATGTCGAAGGCGCGTAGCGACTCGATGATCGTGATGACGACGATGATGATGTTCGTCGGCTTCATGGCCGGAAAGACGATGCGGAAGAACGTCTGCGGCCCGTTAGCGCCGTCAAGGGCGGCTGCCTCGCGCAGGCTGGAATCCACACCCTTCAACCCCGCTAAGTACAGGATCATCACATAGCCGGCATGTCGCCAGGTCGCGGCGACCATCGCAGCCCACAGGTTGACGTTCGAGTCGCCGAACCAGTCGACCGCCCGCGGAGTGCCCGCCGTTCCGAGCAGATAGTTCAGCAACCCGTTGTCCTGAGAGTAGAACAGCTGCCAGATGATGCCGATCAAGGCGAGCGACAACATCACCGGGGCGAAGAAAACGCTCTGGTAGATCCGTGTGCCGCGAATATTCTGATCGAGCACGACCGCCAACAGCAACCCGAGCGGCGTGCCGATGACCCCGAGAAACAACAGCCAGAGGATGTTGTGCCCGACCGCCGGCCAGAACGGCGTGTATTCGTTGAAGATGTAGGCGTAGTTGCTGAGACCCGCCGGCTTCATATCGGTCAACGCGAGACCGTTCCATCGCACGAATGACAGGCCGATCGACAAGAGCGTCGGAATCCACACGAGCACGAGCTGGATCAGCGTTGGCACGCCGATCATGATGCCGAGGATAATCCGATCTCTGGTGCCGAGTTCGCGGAGACGACGGCGCCGGGCCGGGGGTGTGACCCCCGGCCGCGCCGTGTCGGTCTCCCGTGTGATCGGGGTAGCAGACACGATGGGTCCGATCTGCTACTGCGCCGCGTACAGCGTCTTCGCCTGCGACTCGATGTTCTTCAAGTCGACGGTGCCGTCCTTGATGAACGACTGCATCGCGGGCTCCAGCACGTTCGTCGCCATCGCGGGCAGCGCATCGCGATCGAAGAACTGGCTGATCGACTTCGCATCGGCGATCACACCGGCGAGCTTCTTCGTGAAGGCACTGTAGCCAGACGTGTCAGCATCCTTAGCGGTCATGATGTTGGACTTGTCGATCGAGTAGTACGCCTCTTGACCTGCGCCCGTGCCCATGAACGCGAGCATGTCCTTCGCAGCCTGGTTCTGTCCGCCTCGCTTGGAGAGCATCAAACCATCGATTGGCGCCTCAACGGCATCCTGCCCCTCGACCTTGACGGACGGGAACGGGAAGAAGTCGATGTCGGCGAGCACGGTGGCATCCGTGAACTGCTGGGTGACGAACGAACCGAGCAGGTACATCCCGGTCTGCTTGTTGCCGAGCTTCTGGGCGGCTTCCTGCCAGGTCATGCCGAGCGAGTCCGGGTCTTGATACGGCAGCAGCATCTTCCAGGTGTCGAAGACCTCGGTGACCTGCGGCGTGTCCCAACCCTGCTTGTGAGCACACAGGTCGACGTGGAACTGGTAACCGTTGATGCGCATGTTCAGGTAGTCGAACGTGCCACAGGCGGGCCAGGCGTCCTTGTCTGCGAAGCCGATCGGGATGATGCCGTCGGCCTTCATCTTCTTGGCCAGTGTCTCGAAGTCGTCCATGGTGGTCGGAACCGTGTAGCCCTTCTCCGCCCAGAACGACTTGCGGTAGAAGAATCCCCATGGGTAGTTGTAGTTCGGCACGAAATACTGCTTGCCGTCACTGGCGGTGGATGCCTTCTTCAACGCGGGCGAGAAGTTGTCGCCGATCTTCGCCCAGACGTCGTCGATCGGAGCGACCAGGCCCTTGTCTGCGTAGTAGCGCATGCGGTACCCGGCGAACCAGGTGAACGCATCATCCGGACTCCCCTGCAGATAGTTGTTGATCTTGTCTTGGAAGCCGTTGTGGTCGACCGTGTTGGTCTTGACCGTGTCCTTCGACTTCTTTTCGAACGCCGAGACGAAGGCCGCATATGCGTTCTTCGGAACGGCATCCGATGCGTTCGATCCAAACGTCAAGCTACCGCCGCCGCCGGTCGAACCGCCCGACGGAGTGCTCGAACAGGAAGCGAGCGCCGGCACGGCCATGATGCCGAGAGCGCTGAGCCCGATTCCCTTGAGAACACTGCGCCTGCCCAGGTCAATCCGCCGTGAGGCGTCACCGATGTCCTGCATGTCAACTCCTTCGTCACGTGCGCTGAGGATGTGTGCATCACACAGAAACGATCATATTCGATCAAAACCGAACGTCAAGTTGTTCGGTCAAGGGGATACCAAACCGTGACCTCACACGGCGAGAGGGCAGTGCGAGTGGCTACGGGAGCACGCCGACCGAGGCGAGCGCAGCCCGGAGAAGCGTGCCGCGGCCGCCTTCCATTTCAGCAGACACCTCTGCGGACGCCGCTTCGCTCGGTGTCATCCAGGTGAGTTCGAGCGCGTCCTGGCGGGGTTCGCAGGTGCCGGTGACGGGAACGACGTAGGCCAACGCGACTGCGTGCTGGCGGTCATCCGTGAAGGGGGAAACGCCGGGCAGAGGAAAATACTCGGCGACAGAGAACGGCACGGGGCTCGCCGGCAGTTGCGGGAAGGCCATCGGACCCAGGTCTTTCTCGAGATGCCGGAACAGCGCCTCGCGCAGCGTCTCGCCGTACATCACGCGGCCGGAAACGAGCGTTCGTGTCATCTCGCCGACCGAATTGGCCCGCAGCAGCACACCGATTTCGATCACCTGACCGACACCGTCGACCCGCACCGGCACCGCCTCGATGTAGAGAATCGGCAGTCGGCCGCGCACCTGCGCCAGCTCGAAGTCGCTGAGCCAGCCCGGACCGGCCGTCGGCCGCTGGTCGCCCGGTCGGGCCGGATCTGAGTCCTGCCGGTCATTCGGGTCGGGGTCCGGAGTTCGCACACTCATGCCTCGATCTTACGGATGCTGCTCTTACAGGCGCTGTGCTTACGGATGCGGCACTGACAGGTGCTGTGCTTACGCTGTGCCGCCCGACCGGACGCACCGCATTGCGCCGCTGCGTGCGGCACGAGACGATGGGCAGATGCCAGACACTCTTTTGACCATCGATCCGGATGCCGTGCGCTTCAGCGCGCCGAAAAGCGACCGTGCGGGTCGGCCGATGCTCGTGCTGATGCACGGTTACGGCTCGAACGAAGACGATTTGATCTCGCTCGCCCCACACCTCCCGCAGAGTGTGGTCATCGCCTCGCTGCGTGCACCGATCGCCGAGTCAGGCGGCTACGCGTGGTTCTCGCGGGCAGTGTTCGGTGGTGACGGACCGTCGCAACAGCATGCGGATGCCGCCGCCCACGCCGTTCTCGCCTGGCTCGACACGCAACCGGCCACTCCTGCTGTCGCACTGCTGGGCTTCTCGCAGGGCGGGGCCATGGTGCTGCAGCTCATGCGAGCCGCGCCGCAGCGGTTCGCCTTCGGGGTTCAACTGTCCGGCTATGTCGTCGCAGGCGAAGCCCCCGGCGATGCCGAATTGGCCGCGCTGCGGCCACCCGTGTTCTGGGGACGCGGCACGAACGACACGATGATCGGGCCAGAGGCGATCGCGCGAACCAACGCGTGGCTGCCCGAGCACGCGAGTGCGGACATCCGCCTCTATAAGGGGCTCGCCCACTCGATCTCCGCCGACGAGCTCGTGGACGTCTCCGCCTTCATCGCCGCGCACCTGTAACGGTCACACGTCGGGCATCCGGCGCTGGTGCGCCACGTCGTGCGGCCTGCGCCAGTTCAACTGGCGCACGACGCGCAAAGTGGCGCACAAGGCGGCCGGCTTGAGTGCCGCCGAGGACATTCTGCGCGAGTGTCGGCGGTCTGTGTTGAGATAGAGCCATGGCCCGCGTCTCGGAGCGTTTCTCGCCAGCCACGCGCGCGTGGTTCGACGGGGCGTTCACCGCGCCGACCGAAGCGCAAGTCGGGGCGTGGGATGCCATCTCCCGCGGTTCGCACACGCTCGTCGTCGCCCCGACGGGGTCAGGCAAGACCCTCGCCGCGTTCCTCTGGGCGATCGACCGCCTCGCCACGACTCCGCCCCCACTCGCTGGTCGAGAAACGCCAACCACAACCACCCCACCCCTCGCTGGTCGAGTAACGCCCACCGCAGACACCCCCGCTGGTCGAGTAGCGTCCAGGGCTGACACCCCCGCTGGTCGAGTAGCCCGCGAGCGCAGCGAGCAGGCGTATCGAGACCCCCGCCCCCCGCTCCCCTCTGCACCCACCACCCGTGTCCTCTATATCTCGCCCTTGAAGGCGCTCGGCGTCGACGTCGAGCGCAACCTGCGCGCGCCGCTCGTCGGCATCACACAGACGGCGAAGCGGCTCGGCGCTGATCCGCCGCAGGTCACAGTCGGTGTGCGGTCGGGAGACACCCCCGCGAACGAGCGACGAGCACTCGTGAAGACGCCGCCGGACATCCTGATCACGACGCCGGAGTCGCTGTTTCTCATGCTCACCTCCGCCGCGCGTGAGTCGTTGCGCGGTGTCGAGACGGTGATCGTCGACGAGATCCACGCCGTGGCTGCGACCAAACGCGGTGCACACCTGGCGGTCTCGCTCGAGCGGCTTGATGCCCTGCTTGCGCGCCCCGCGCAACGGATCGGGCTCTCCGCGACCGTGCGACCGCCCGAAGAAGTCGCACGTTTTCTCGGTGGTCGTGCCACCGTGACCATCGTCGCGCCGACCTCACACAAACGCTTCGACCTGAGCGTGGTCGTGCCGCTCGACGACATGAGCGAGCTCGGCTCGGCGTCGCAAGACGGCGCATCCGCTGCCGGTGCACCGCAGAACGGGTCGATCTGGCCACATGTCGAATCGGCGATCGTCGACCGCATTCTGGAGCACACGTCGACGATCGTGTTCGCGAACTCGCGCCGCCTGGCCGAGCGCTTGACGGCACGCCTGAACGAGATCTACGACGAGCGACTCTCTGAAGCGCGTGACGAGCCATCGCCCGGTGGTCGAGTAGCGAGCGCCAGTTACGGTGGTCTAGTAGCGAGCGCCAGTTACGGTGGTCGAGTAGCGAGCGCCAGCGAGCGTATCGAGACCCGTATCGAGACCCGTATCGACACCCCCGCCGGTACCGGACCCGAGACCGCACTCCTCGGGAAGCGCCCGCCGGCCGAGATGATGGGCGGCTCCGGCCAAACCCGGGGCCTGCGCGCGGCATCCGCACCGACGGCAACGCTCGACGCGCTGGGCGGTGAGCCGCTTCCGGCCGACCGAGTCCTCGCCCGCGCACATCACGGCTCCGTCTCAAAGGAGCAGCGGGCCGGCATCGAGGACGACCTCAAGACCGGCCGGCTGCGCTGCGTCGTCGCCACCAGCAGTCTCGAGCTGGGCATCGACATGGGCGAGGTCGATCTGGTGATCCAGGTCGAAGCGCCGCCGTCGGTCGCGGGCGGGCTGCAGCGCGTCGGCCGCGCGGGCCATCAGGTGGGCGAAGTTTCTCGCGGCATCGTCTTCCCGAAACACCGTGCGGACCTGATCCATTGTGCGGTGACCAGCGAACGGATGGTCGCCGGGCTGATCGAGCAGCTGTCCGTGCCGACCAATCCGCTCGATATCCTCGCCCAACAAACCGTCGCCGCGTGCGCACTCGAGCCGATCGACATCGACGAATGGTTCGACACCGTGCGCCGCAGCGCTCCGTTCGCCGCGCTGCCCCGCAGTGCCTACGAGGCAACACTCGATCTGCTCGCGGGCCGCTACCCGTCAGACGAGTTCGCCGAACTGCGACCGCGCATCGTTTGGGACCGCGATCGCGGCACCCTGACCGGGCGACCCGGAGCGCAGCGTCTCGCCGTCACCAGCGGCGGCACCATCCCCGATCGCGGGCTGTTCGGCGTCTACATGATGACCGGCGAGTCGAATGGCTCGAGGCCCGGCTCAGGCTCGAGCACCGGCGGCCCTTCGGCAAGCTCAGGGGACAGTCGCCGCGTAGCGACGGGTCGCCGGGTCGGCGAACTCGATGAGGAGATGGTCTACGAGTCGCGGGTCGGCGACGTGTTCGCTCTCGGGGCGACGAGCTGGCGCATCCAGGAGATAACTCACGACCGAGTGCTCGTCACGCCCGCGTTCGGCGAGCCCGGCCGCCTACCCTTCTGGAAGGGTGATGGAATCGGCAGGCCCGCTGAGTTGGGGCGCGCGATCGGGGCGTTTGTGCGGGAGTTGAGCGGGGCATCCCCGACGGATGCGACGGCGCGCTGCACCGACGCCGGTCTCGACGAGCGCGCCACCCGCAATCTGCTCGCATACTTAGCCGAGCAGAGAGCTGCGACCGCACACATACCGACCGACCGCACGCTTGTTGCCGAGCGCTTTCGAGACGAGCTCGGGGACTGGCGACTTGTACTGCATTCCCCGTACGGCATGCAAGTGCACGCACCGTGGGCGCTCGCGGTCGGCACTCGCGTGCGCGAACGATTCGGCATCGACGGGGCGGTCATCGCCAGCGACGACGGAATCATCGTGCGCATCCCGGACACCGAGTCCGAGCCGCCGAGCGCGGAACTCTTCGTGTTCGAGGCCGATGAACTCGACGCGTTGGTCACCGAGGAGGTCGGTGGGTCCGCCCTGTTCGCAGCCCGCTTCCGCGAGTGCGCTGCTCGTGCGCTGCTGCTGCCGAAATACAACCCCGGCAAGCGGTCACCACTGTGGCAGCAGCGCCAGAAAGCATCACAACTGCTGGATGTCGCGCGCAAGTTCCCGACCTTCCCCATCATCCTCGAGACAGTGCGCGAGTGCCTGCAAGATGTCTACGATCTGCCGGCCCTCACGAAGCTAGCGCGCCGGATCGCGAGCCGCGACATCCGCATCGTCGAAACGGCAACCGACTCCGCGAGTCCGTTCGCACGTTCTTTATTGTTCGGATATGTCGCATCGTTCATGTATGAGGGTGACAGCCCGCTCGCCGAGCGCAGGGCTGCCGCACTGTCGGTAGATGCTTCGCTTCTGGCCGAACTGCTCGGTCGCGCCGAGCTGCGCGAACTGCTCGATCCCGCTGTCATCGAACGCGTCGAGCTGGAGCTGCAACGCCTCGCGCCGGATCGTCGCGTGCATGGTGTGGAGGGCGTCGCCGACCTGCTGCGCCTGCTCGGGCCGCTGACCGCTGCAGAGATCGCCGCGCGTCTGGAACCCCCCGCTGGTCGAGCAGCCCGCGAACTTTCGGTCCCTGAGCGCAAGCCGAAGGGCGAGCAGGCGTATCGAGACCCCGACACGACACCGGCCGCACCCGGCCTCGATACGGTCGCTAGCGCTCCCTACTCGACCAACGAATCCAACCCACTCGGTCTCGATACGGTCGCTAGCGCTCCCTACTCGACCAACGAATCCAACCCACCCGGTCTCGATACGGTCGCTAGCGCTCCCTACTCGACCACCGACACGGCCGATGCCGACGCCCTCGTCAACGCGAAGCGCGCGTTACGCGTCAGCTTCGCCGGCCACGACTGGTACACGGCGATCGAAGACGCGGGCCGACTGCGCGATGCGCTCGGCGTGCCACTACCCATCGGCGTTCCGATCGCCTTCGTCGAACCGGTGCCCGACCCGCTCGGCGACCTGATTGGCCGCTACGCGCGCACCCACGGCCCGTTCACCGCTGCGGAGGCTGCCGCCCGTTTCGGTCTCGGCACCGCGGTTGTCCAGGACACACTGCGCCGCCTCGAGCACGACCGCCGTGTGACAGAGGGCGAGTTCCGGCCGAACGCGACGGGAACCGAGTGGTGCGACAGCGACGTGCTGCGTCGCATCCGTCGTCTGTCGCTGGCCGCACTGCGGCACGAGGTCGAGCCGGTCGACCAGCACACGTTCGGGCGTTTTCTGCCGGCCTGGCAACACGTCGGCGGCACGCTGCGGGGAGTGGATGCCGTCGCATCCGTCATCGAGCAGCTCTCCGGGGTGCGCATTCCCGCGTCAGCGTGGGAGTCGCTCGTGCTCCCGGCCCGCGTCAGCGACTACAGCCCAGCCATGCTCGACGAACTCACGGCAACCGGCGAAGTGATCTGGTCCGGTTCCGGATCGCTCCCCGGCAACGACGGCTGGGTGAGCCTCCATCTGGCGGATGCCGCTCCACTCACGCTGCCGCCACCCACCGACCACGAGACGGACGAACTGCAGCGCGATGTGCTCACCACACTCGGCACCGGCGGCGGCTTCTTCTTCCGGCAGCTTGCTGACGCGGTGGGCTCGCCCGGCAACGACGCGCTGGCTGACGACGCACTCGTCACCGCCCTGTGGGATCTCGTCTGGGCGGGTCTGGTCACCAACGACACGCTCGCGCCGCTGCGCATCCTCACCGGCGGTGCGGGCGCCCACAAACGCCCGCGCACCCCGCCGCGCTCTCGGTTGGCCCGAGGCCGCGGCTACGCGCGCCCGCTCGGGCAGCAACGCCAGGCTCCGCCACTAGCCAGCGGGCGCTGGTCGATCCTCCCCCTCGCCGAAACGGATGCCACGGTGCGCGCCCACGCCACCGCCGAGACTCTGCTGGAGCGTTACGGTGTCGTGACCCGAGGCTCCGTGATGGCCGAGGGCGCTCCGGGCGGCTTCGCGCTCGCCTACCGCGTGCTGAGCCGATTCGAGGAGTCCGCGCGCGCCCGCCGCGGCTACTTCATCGAGGGGCTCGGCGCAGCACAGTTCGCCACCGGTGGCACGGTCGACCGCCTGCGCTCGTTCGTGCGGGATGAAACGCGAGAGCCGGAGTACGAGGCGGTAACGCTCGCTGCAACCGATCCGGCCAATCCGTACGGCGCGGCACTGGCCTGGCCGACGATCGCCGGCAGCGGACCGAACGGCACATCTGACCCGGCCACCGGTCATCGCCCCGGCCGCAAAGCGGGTGCACTCGTCACCCTCGTCGACGGAGCCCTCGTGCTCTATCTCGAGCGCGGCGGCAAGACGGCCCTCACGTTCGGCGACGGGGCCGGCCTCGACGCGGCGGGTCGCTCGATCGGCGCTCTGGTGCGCCGCGGCGGCGTCGACAAGCTCAACGTTGAAACGGTGAACGGCGCATCCGTTCTCAATACGCCGCTGGCCGAGGCACTCGCCAGGGGCGGCTTCACCGAAACGCCGCGCGGCCTCCGAATGCGATCACGCCCATGAGCGCGCGGCCACCACTGCTGATTGAGGAGCGAGGAACGCCCGTCTCGAAGCCACACGCGCGCCGACCGCAGGGCATCCGTCATGCCAGAGGGTGACTCGGTCTACCGTCTGGCCCGCCGCCTCGACGCCGCGCTTGCCGGCGCCATGCTGACCGGATGCGATATCCGGGTTCCTGAGTACGCCACCGTCGACCTGACCGGCGAGCGCATCGACGAAGTGGTCAGCCGGGGCAAGCACATCCTGATCCGCGTCGGAGATCACACGGTTCACAGCCATCTGAAGATGGAGGGGATGTGGCAGCTCTACCGGCCGGGCGAACGCTGGAAACGGCCCGCATTTCAAGCCAGGATCGTGCTGACCACCACCGGGTGGCAGGCTGTCGGCTTCGAGCTCGGCATGCTCGGCGTGCTGCCTCGCGACCGCGAGGTCGCCGTCGTCGGCCATCTGGGTCCTGATCTGCTCGGCCCGGATTGGGATGCCGGTGAGGCGACTCGGCGACTCGCCGCCCACCCGAGTGAATCGATCTCCGTCGCACTGCTCGACCAGCGCAATCTCGCCGGGCTCGGAAATGAATACGTAGCTGAACTCTGCTTTCTCCGCGGGATGCTGCCGACCCGGCTCGTGCGCGACGCAGACCTGCTCAAGACGGTCGCCCTCGCCCATCGCCTGATCGTCGCGAACAAGGACCGGGCCGTTCGCACGACGACCGGCGACCTGCGGCCTGGCAGCACGAGCTGGGTCTATCGCCGCGAGAACCAACCGTGCCGGCGTTGCGGCGCGCGCATCCGCAGAGGCCAGCTGGGCAGCGGCGAGGGCGAGGCCGCGAACCTCACACCGGAGATGGGCCTGCCGGAGACAGTCACCCCCGGGACAGACACCCCCGGGACTGGCACCTCCGGCATGCGCATCGGCGACCGGCAAATTCGCGCGATCTATGTCTGCCCGTTCTGCCAGAGTTAGTCTGCAGACAGCAACGATCACGGCGGCTGCACGGCACGGGTGACCGCGGCGCGCGCAACAGTTTGGTTCCGAGCAGCAGCCTGGTCCGCCATACTGTGCTCAGAAGACCAGGGACGGAGCAATTGATGTCGACACACGTGAATGCGGACAATTTCGTTCGAGCGGAAAACGATCGAATGATGGCCGACTTGAGTCGGGATGCCGGCGGAGTGAACACATTTCTGCATAACCGTCAGCCTGCGGCGATCGATCGGCAGACGGTGATCCGGCTCAATCGTGACACTCTGTACAGTTTCGCTGTAGTAGACATCAGCGCCGGGGCGACGCTTACGCTTCCCGAACACGGTGAACGCTACCTCTCCGCAATGGTGGTGAATCAAGACCATTTCGTCAACGCTACCTATCACGACGCGGGCAAATATGAGTTGACAGTTGCCGAGTTCGGCACGCCCTATGTGGTGGTCGCAATCCGCACGCTAGTTGACCCGGCCGACGCATCAGATATTGCGGCGGTCGCCGTACTTCAGGACCAAATCGCGTTGACCGCTGGATCGTCTGTGCCCTTCGCATATCCGGATTACGACACGAAGAGCTTCGACGCGACACGCAACGCGCTCCTGGCCCTCGCCGCTGAGCTGAGCGGATTCGACAAGATGTTCGGGTCGAGAGACGAAGTCGATCCCGTTCGCCACCTGATCGGAACCGCGGCGGGATGGGGTGGCCTGCCCAGCGCTGAAGCATCCTATGTCGGGGTCAACCCGCAGGTGCCCGAAGGGCGTTACGAATTGACCCTCGCCAATGTTCCCGTCGACGGATTCTGGTCCGTGTCGGTTTACAACCAGGCGGGTTACTTCGAGCCCAATGCGGCCGATTCCTACACGGTAAACGACATCACGGCCGAATCGAATTCCGACGGATCGGTCACTGTGCACTTCGGCGACTTCCCCGACGGCACCCCCAACGCAATCCCGACTCCGGCGGGCTGGAACTTCCTCATTCGCCTTTACCGGCCACGGGAGGAGATCCTCGACGGAAGCTGGCAGGTGCCCGAGCTGACACCGATAGAGTAGCGACCAGCGCACCCGTGCGCGCACACAACTGAGAACCGGAGAACATCATGACCCTGGGCCCCGTCGAGATTCTGACCCTCGTTTTCCCCGGCAACAAGTTCTCCGGCGAGATCATCCCGGAACTGTCCCGGTTGGTGGATACCGAGACAATCACGATCATCGACGGTCTGTTCGTGACCTCAAACGACCGGGGTGAAACGACGTACCTCGAGTTCGACGAGCTAGGCGCCAACAATGACGCCACCGTGCTGAACAGTGTCATCGACCACATCGAGGGTCTCATCTCGGACGAGGACGTCGAGGCGCTCACTTCGGGCCTGCAGCCAGGAGACTCCGCCGCCATCCTGGTGTTCGAGCACACCTGGGCGAAGGGGCTGCGCGAAGCCGTGGTCAATTCCGGAGGCATCCAACGGGACAGCGTTCGGGTGCCAGCATCGGTCGTTGCAGAAGTCACTGCGGCGATTGCCGCCGCCGAATAGCAGTACCACGAACATCACCGCCACGAAGGAGAAACGAATGCTACGACGTATGGGGCGCCCAGGACTCATCGGTACGATGGCTCGCACCGCCGTGATAGCAGGCACCGCGACCGCAGTATCGGGAGGCATCCGGGACAAGCAGCAGGCGGGTGCTCAGCAACACGCAGCAGCAGCCGAGCAGGCAGCAGCAGCGCAACAGGCCGAGATCCAGGCGCAGGTGCAACTTGCCACCGATCAGGCACAGCAAGCGGCGGCACAAGCGGCGGCGGCCGCGGCTGCACCGATTCAGGATGACATGCTGACGCAGCTGGCGAAGCTGGGCCAGATGCACCAGGCCGGCCTGATCAACGACGCGGAATTTACCGCGGCAAAGGCCAAGCTTCTGGGCATTTGAGTCGATAAAGCTGCAGAGTCAGTAGAGCCGCAGCCGCAGCAGCGCGCCGACGGCGGAATGTGGCGCAACGCACGCCTCGCTCATTTTTCAGCCGACGGGAAGTGGTGAAGCGTAAATTAGCAGCGTGAGCAGCAGAGTCGGGCGGATCGCCCTCGTCACCGTCGGGGTACTCGCCGTGATCATTGGTGGAGTATTCGCCGGGCAGGGACTGAACCTGATCCCGGGGAGTTTCATGACCGGCAACCGAATGTGGCTCCTCATCGGGCTGATCGTCGTGGTCGTCGGAATCGTACTCGTGGTGCTCGGCCTTCGCCGACCGAGGAGCGGCCGCGGGAGCAAGTGAGGCTCAGCCCCGGCCGCGCGTCACACCCGGCTGCCCCATTGTCAGACTGACGCCGCGGATTGGCTACGATCGAAGCGGCTGCACGCGCTGCGCGGCATCCGTCGATCGAAAGTTCCCACCGTGACACCACTCCCCCGCGAACTCGCGCTCGCCGTCGACATCGGCGGCACGAAGGTCGACGCCGCCCTCGTCTCAGCGGATGGCGCGCTCCGCACCGCGAGCCGCCACCGCGTCGCGACCGGACCGACGGCCACCCGCGAGCAACTGACGGCCGCCGTCGGTACCGTCGTGACCGCCGCACTCGCGTCGCTGACTCCGGCTGACGCACTGATCGGCGTCGGAATCGGCTCTGCCGGTCCAATCTCGCTGACCGACAATTCGATCTCCCCGCTGAATTTGCCGCAACTGGCCGGATTCCGCGTCAGTGAGTTCGTGCAACGGCTGGTCGGAGATGCCCGGGTGACGCTGCGACTGGACGGCACCTGCATCGCGCTTGCCGAACACTGGCTCGGAGCAACGCGCGGCATCGACAACTCAATGGCGATGGTCGTGTCGACCGGAGTGGGCGGCGGCATCATCCTGGGCGGGCACGTGCTCGCAGGCGACTCCGGCAACGCCGGCCACATCGGCCAGCTGCAGCTGGCAGCGCGGAAAGCGGGCCAGACCAGCGCCGCATCGTCGCTGGAAAACCTCGCTGCGGGCCCGCACACCGTCACGTGGGCGCAGAGCCAAGGCTGGACCGGCGCCACCGGCGAAGATCTCGCCGCGGATTACGCGGCCTGCGTGCCTGTCGCCATCAAGGCGGTGCGCCGGTCGACCACGGCCGTCGGCGAGGCCATCGCCAGCGCGGCAAGTCTGCTCGACCTGCGGCATGTAGCCATCGGTGGCGGCTTCGCCAACGTCGCACCGGACTACATCGAACTTGTGCTCGCCACAATCCACGAGTGTGCCATCCTGGACTATGCGCGCGCCGTAGCCGTCACCCGCTCGGGCCTTTCCGGAGAAGGCCCGCTGATCGGCGCCGGGGCACTGGTCCACCGGCGCGACCTGCTCTGATCTGACCCACTCCGCCGCGACGGGGCCCGGCTCAGCGTGCGCGATCCCGTCCGCGCAACGACACCCTGGGAATAGACTGAGGATTTGAGCGCCTCGCGCGCCCGCCCAAGTATTAAGACGACTGAGCTGCCCCGCTCACTGTGGCGGAACTCAGCCTCAGAAACGAGGTCACATTGAGCATCACTGAGAACGCCCGCGCCGAGTCCGGAATCGCGCAGCGCAACACCGAATACGATCCGAGCGCGCTGCAGTCTGTGTTCGAGAGCCACTTCACCTATGCGGCGGCGTTCGAACGCAACACTCATCGCTACGGCAAACGCACCGCGATCACCGATCCGCCGACCGGCCGCTCCTGGACCTACGCCGAACTCGGTCAGGTGACCGGCAACCTGGTCGCCGGCCTCGCAGCCCGCGGCGTCGGGGTGGGCGACATCATCGCGTATCAGCTCATGAACACGCCCGAGTTCGCGTTCCTGTACGTGGCCGCACAAGGGCTGCGAGCCGTCAGCTCACCGATGAACTTCAGGCTCGCCCCCGCCGAGACCGCGCACATCCTCAACGACTCGAAGCCCGTCGTGTTCGTCTACGACACCGCTGCGCGAGCGGATGTCTCCGCCGCCCTCGGCCTCGCAACTCACGCCCCGCGCATCCTCGCCGGTGTCGGCGCAGGCGAGCTGATCCCCGGATCGATCCACTTCGACGAGTTGCTCGCCGACGACGCGCCGAGCTTCCGCGCACCGGAAGGCGCCAGCGTCTGGGATGAGACGAGCCGCCTGTACACCTCCGGCACGACCGGCATGCCGAAGGCGGTGCCGCTGACAAGCCTGAACGAGGTGCTCACAGCACACGATGTGATCATGCACTTCCCGCTCGCCCCGACCGATAAAACCATGAACATGTCACCGTGGTTCCACCGCGGCGGCAACTACTGCGCGGGGCCGAACACCGCCTTCTTCGTCGGCGCAGAAGTGGTCACGCTGCCGCAGTTCGACGCGGGGCTCGTGCTGGACAGCATCCAGAAGTACAAGTTGACCTACGTCATCGGCGCGCCGACCAACCTGGAGCGGCTTGCGGATGAGCAGGAGGCGCGCCCGCGTGACCTCAGCTCGCTGCGCGGCATGGTCACAATGGGGGCGCCGCTCGATCGGGCCGCCGCGTTGCGCTACCAGAACACGCTGACCAAACGCATCGCGAACGGCTACGGAACCACTGAGGCGTTCTGGAACACCTACCTGCGCCCCGACGACCTTCCGGATGCCGCCGGTGCAGCCGGCCGCGCCTGTCTCGACGACGACGTGGCCGTCGTCAAGGTCTACAAAGACCGCATCGCGGGGCCGGATGACCACGCGGAGAAGAACGGGCACGAGATCGGCGAGGTCATCATGCGCTCGGTGAAGAGCGGGTACGCCTACATGCACAATCCGGATGAGGAGGCGGAGAAGTTCCGCGACGGCTGGGTGTATCCGGGAGATCTCGCCAGCTGGGACGAGAACGAGATTGTCACGATCATCGGCCGCAAAGACGACATGATCATTTCGGGCGGCGAGAACGTGCATCCGGTGCAGGTTGAGGAAGTACTGGCCGGGCATTCGGGGGTTGCCGACAGCATCGTCGTCGGACTTCCGGACGAGGAGTGGGGCGAGGTCGTCGTCGCGTACGTGCAGCCCCGCGCCGGGGCGTTGACGGATGCCGCTGCCGCCGCAATCGAACTTGACGCGTTCTGCAAGTCCAGCGTTTCGCTCGCGCACTACAAGCGGCCGCGGCGGTACACCTTCGTCGAAAGCCTGCCGTACACGGCGACCGGCAAGAAACAGCACTTCGTACTCAAGCAGCAGGCGCCGGCCGATGCTGCTGCCGGAGCCTTCGTCACGCCGTAGCTCGGCAGGTCTCGATACGCGTGCTCGCTGCGCTCACGCGCTACTCGACCACCACACCCCCCGTACCGCTGGTCGAGTAGCGAGGAACGAGCGTATCGAGACCCCCCACCGCTGGTCGAGTAGCGAGGAACGAGCGTATCGAGACCCCCGCAAGCTGACTCACGGGGGTCTCGATTGGCGTGCTCGCTGCGCTCGCGCGCTACTCGACCAACGGGGTGGCGATGCGCCTCACGCAGCCGGGCCGGTTGCCAGGGTGAGGCTCGCACTGTGCGAGGCGCCCGAGGCATCCGTCCAGGTGACTGTCACACTCTGACCGGGCTTGTAACCGCTCAGAGCCTGGGTCAGATCGCTCGCTGAACCGATCGTCGCACCGTTGAGCGCCGTGATCGTGTCGCCGGCCACAATGCCCGCACCCGCGGCAGGCCCTCCGTTGATGACACCGGCAACGGGTGCGCCCGCGACGCTCTGGTCGCTATTCCCGCCGAGCGAATCGGAGCCGCTCTGCGATCCGAAGCCGCCCTGCGACCCAAAGCCGCCTTGCGATCCGAAACCGCCCTGGCCGCTACCGCTGCTTGCACTGGACCCGACCTCGATCCCCAGGAACGCCGGGTATCCGATCGAAACGGTGTCCGAAGCGTTTCCAGACTCGATCTGCTTAGCGATCGTCAATGCACTCGAGATCGGAATCGCGTACCCTTCCGTCTGCGCGGTGCCCGACGATGCCGCCGTGTCGATTCCGACGATTGAACCAGACGCGTTATACAGCGGCCCGCCTGAGTCGCCTGCCTGAATGTCGGCATCCGTCTGAATCAGACCGTTCAGCGTTTCGGATGCCGCGGCCCCCTCCGCCTGCGTCGTGATCGTCTGATCGAGCGCGGTCACTGAGCCCGCAGCCGCGGTCAGCGTCCCCGTTCCGCCCGCGTTGCCGACACCAGTGACCGAGTCACCGGTCTGTACGTTCCCCGAGCTGTCGAGCTTCGCGGTCGTGAGGCCTGAGGCGCCGGACAGTTGCAGCACGGCGACGTCGTCCGTCGCATCCGTGCCGACGACGTTGGCGGTGTAGGTCTTTCCGCTCGAGGCGACCGTGACCGAGATAGACGTGGCACCGGCAACGACGTGGTTGTTGGTCAGGATCTCACCGTTGCTGGTGAGGACCATGCCGGTTCCTGCCGCCTCGGCCTGCTGATACGACAACACCGTGTTGATCAGAACAATGCCGGAGGACTGCGCGGTCGTTGCCGCAACGCCGGAACTCCCGGTCGAGCCGCTGCCGCCGGAGTATCCGAACCCGCTGCCGTTGCCGCCGGATGACAAACCGGAACCCGAACCGCTGCCGGAGGAACCGTTCTGCCCGCCGTAAAGCGCCTGTTCGAATTGGTTGTGATCCTTTTGCGCCTGGCTGGCTGCCGACGCCCTCGCAACCAGCGAGGTGAAGGTCAAGACGCCACCGACCGCGCTGATTCCAACGAGTGCGGCAGTGCACGCACCCAGCGCGACGATCGCACCCCTGCTCAGGTGCTTCTTGGGTGCCATTGCGGCAGCGACCGGCGTGGGCGTAGGCGCACGCCAAGGCTGCTGTGGTGTCGGACCCTGAGGGGTTTCGTTTGAGTCCATGATTGCGTTTCCTTTCCGGACTTCCAAGAGGTGTTGCCAAGTACTGTGATGAAGAAAGCTAACCTCGCGATCCCCCGGAATCGGTGTGCAATATCCATGAACAACCTATGAATCGTGGGCGTTTGCTGAGTGTTTTCTGTATGTAATTCGTCGTATTCGGTCCCGGACGCCGCAGCTGCCCTCACCGACGCAGACGCCCATTGTCAACCGCGAAGGATTCCAGCCATGGACACCCCAGAAGCAGACATCGCCGTGGATGCCCAACTGGTCGCGCGCTTGATTCAGGCACAGCATCCCGACCTGACCGGGCCACTGCGCCTCGTCGCGAACGGCTGGGACAACGCACTCTTCCGTCTCGGCGACACCCTGTGCGTGCGCATTCCCCGGCGCAGCGTGGCAGCCGGACTCGCTCTGAACGAACAGCGTTGGCTGCCTGAATTCGCCCGGCGCGTGAGCGTGCCGATCCCGGTGCCCGTTCGCATCGGGCTGCCCAGTGATCTCTACCCGTGGCCGTGGAGCATCTGTCCGTGGTTCGACGGCATCCCGGCATCGGATGCGTCCGCCAGCGACCGCGCAGCGCTCGCCGACGATCTGGCCGAGTTCATCACGCAACTTCACACGCCCGCGCCGGAAGGGGTGGCGCCGTTCAATCGCGTGCGCGGCGTACCGCTTCCGACTCGATCTCCTGCCGTACTCGACCGTCTAAAAAGTGGGGCGATCCCGCATTCCACCGAATTGCGCGCACTGTGGAACATGCTCTCTGCAGCACCGGCGTGGATCGGACCGACCCTGTGGCTGCACGGCGACCTGCACCCGGCGAATCTGTTGCTCGACGACAACCTGCCCCACAGAGCTGCCACCCGGCAGCACTCATACGCCGCGCAGCCCGCGCAGCCCGCGCAGCCCGAGCGTGGTGGACGCCCCCTGCGCGCCGTGCTTGATTTCGGCGATTTGACGGCCGGAGACCCGGCGACGGATCTCGCTGCAGCGTGGCTCGTCTTCGACGAAGAAGGTCGGGCGGCATTCCGCGCCGGCCTAGCCGAACGCGCAGGTGGCTCGCAATTCGCGCTTGCTTCGCTCGGCGACGACACCTGGGCTCGTGCCCGAGGTTGGGCACTGAGCATGGCGACGGCAATGGCTGCGCACTCCGACGACAATCCGCGGATGGCCGCGGTCGGCGCCCACGCAATCGAGCAGGTACTTCTGGGAGGCTGATGCCCCCAGATTGACAGCAAATTCACTCAAACGAATTAAAGGCACACTGCTACGCTTAATCAATGACCACGTCGCTTGAAGACCAGCACGCGGCACTCGCCTCACGAATTCGCCGCGATGTATTGAGCGCGTTGACAGAAGCACAGGGGCCCCTGGATGCCGCTGCAATCGCTGCCCGCTTCGACGTGCACGTCACCACGGCCCGCTTCCACCTCGAGCAGCTGGAGCACGCCGGGCTTGTGACGCGTTCCACGCAGCACGCGGGCGGGCGAGGTCGCCCGCGCGTCGTGTTCGAGGCGGTTCCCGTTCAACGCAACGATGACGCCTTGCGCCAGCTCAGCGAAGTGCTGGTCGACGCACTGGCACACGACGCGGATGGCGGCAGAAGCCGCGCACGCGAGGCCGGAGAACGGTGGGCATCCGCCTATGCAGATGAAACAGCCGACAAGGATGTCGATGCCGCAGAACCGATCATCCGAATCTTCAACCAGCTGGGCTTCGAACCGGAACTGAGCACGGAGTCAGTGCCAGGGGACGACGGAGCGCAGCGTGTGATCGCGTTGCACGGGTGCCCCTTCCGCGAGCTGGCCACCGAGTATCCCGATGTCGTCTGCTCGGCGCATCGCGGCCTGCTCGAGGGCGCCATCACCCGGCTCGGTCACGATCGCGACGACGCGACCCTGCGACCGTTCGTCGAACCGCAGCTGTGCCAGGTGCGACTGCTCGGCGCCTTGGCGACGCACTGAGCGAAGCAGCGACTCCCATAAAGCCTTCGCCGCAGCGCCCCTCCCCGCAGGGCTTGCCCAAAAGCGCGCTCCCAACAGCGCTTGCCCAACAGCGCGTTCGTCTCGGCCTCGAGCCGAGTCATAGCCAATTAAACCGTAAGATGTTACGTTTAATTAGATCCGCCGAGCGGCACCCGAATCCTGGAGTAGAGGCATGAGCGAGGAACGTTTTACAGTGGTGGCTGCCAGCGGTGAGCTGTTGCTGGGTGCCCTTCCGGTGGAAAGCGGCCGCATCGGTTCGCGGCGCATCCTCAAGGCGCCGGGCGCGCGCATCGTGCGACTGACGCTCGACGCCGGGCAGGTACTGCGCGAACACACTGCCGCCGTGCCGATTCTGATCCAGGTGCTGGCAGGCGACGTGCGCATCGACACAGACGGAACAACCCTCGATCTGCCCTCAGGCGCCATCATGCACCTGGATGCCGGTCTCCCCCACTCGGTCGAGGCGCTCACCCCCGCGCATTTGACGTTGACTCTTCTCGACGGGCACGATGCCGTGAGGCTCCGGCACGGCAGCAGCGCTGGCAGCGCCCACAGGAACGAGCCCCCAAAAACCGGGCACCAGCAGCCCGTGGCGACCAGCGGTGATCCGGTGGAGCACGTGTCACCGGATGCGCCCAGCACGCACGCAGACTCCTCTCCGACGAACATGCTCGTGTTCGCGACGAACGGCGCCGACTCGGCCGCCCTGACCGCGATCACCCGGCACCACGCCGACCTTTCCGGTGCTCTCGCGACGGATGCAGCGCGCTTGCTCGAGGCTGCAGCATCCGGCGATTCAGAGGCGCTACGTGCTGCGCGTGCACAGCTGGTCAGCTGGTGTCATGAGTCTCTTGCGCCACAGCTTTCTGCCGAGGCGGGCGCACTGTACTTAGCCGCAGAGGATGTACCGACAGGCGACGAGCTGGTTCGCACGTTGCGGGCGGACATCGAGCACATCGGCGACCTGTTCGACCGGGTCGCGTGCGAGGAAGAGCCCGCTGCCCTCGCGGCCGTGACGGTCACGTTGCGGGTGGCGGTTGCACGGCACCTGACAACGGAATCGGAGCGTCTGTTACCGCTACTGGCCGGTTCGCGCATCCATTCGCTTGCAAGCCTGTGGCAGGGGCAACTCCCGCAATTGGCCGCGGTTGCAGCCGCCCACTGACTCAGAAAGCCGCGGTGGCCTGCTAATCACCCTGCCCGGATGATGGAGCAGTGTGCGCTTCGGTGAAGACTCTCAGCGCGTGAGGAACGACCTCGTGCGATCTGAGAAAGCTGGTTGACCCATGTCGCTGGACACGACTGAGATTCGGGCGCTCGCCGCCGAAGCATTCACTTACCTCTATCCGATCGTCATCATGGACGTGACGAGGATGCAACTCACCGATGGATCGGCGTCGATCGGGCATAGCCTACCCAACACCTTCGCTCACGTTCCTGTGTTCCCGCCTGCGGATTTCCGAGGTGTCGTACGTCCGAACTTCGACACGCTCTATTCGGTCGCGTGGCTCGACCTGTCGAACGGCCCCCTGATCATTCACGTACCGGATACAGCTGGACGATATTATCTGCTGCCCCTCCTGGACATGTGGACGGATGCTTTCGCCGTGCCAGGCAAGCGAACCACTGGTACGAGTGCGCAGGACTTCGCGATCACCCCTCCGGGCTGGCAGGGCGCTGTGCCCGACGGCATCACCCCGATCGCGGCTCCGACACCGTTCGTATGGGTCATCGGACGTACCCAGACCAACGGGCCGGCGGACTACGACGCCGTGCACGCCGTGCAGTCCGGCTTCTCGATCCGAACGTTGAGCGGCGGCGAACCGTCAACCGATCGGGACAGCACTGCGGCACCCGCCTCCCTCGATCTCAGCAAGGAGCCGCTTCGACTGGTCAATTCGCTCGACGCGCTGCAATTCTTCAGTTACGCCAACCGGTTGCTTGCGATGCATCCTGGGCACGTCACCGATTACTCCGTGCAGGCCCGGATTGCGCGCATCGGCGTCGGGCCATCAGACGCTTTCGATCCATTGCCGCTCGGGGACGGAGCCGTCGACGCATTGAACGCGGGAATCAGAGACGAGCTTGCCCGGTTGACGGCGCTCATCCCTGCAGTGGGCAAGCGCGTCAACGGTTGGGAGATGATCCTCGACACGGTTGGCGTCTATGGCAACTTCTATGCAAAGCGGGCTGTCATCGCGATCGCAGGGCTTGGCGCGAACCCACCCGAAGATGCTGTCTACCCTCTTGCGGTGGCTGATGACCACGGCGATCCTTTCGTCGGCGAGCGAAGCTACCGTCTCCACTTCGAAAAGGCCGAATTGCCTCCGGTCGAAGCGTTCTGGTCCCTCACCATGTACGACGCGGAAGGCTTCCAGGCCGCTAACGAGTTGAATCGGTTCGCAATCGGCGACCGCGATGCCCTCACTTACGCATCAGACGGCTCCCTCGATCTCTACATTCAGCACACGAACCCCGGCCCCGGCAAAGAAAGCAATTGGCTGCCGTCACCTCTCGGGCCCCTCGGCATCACGATGCGGCTCTACGCACCGAAACCGCAGATCCTTAACGGAACCTGGGCGCCGCCGCCCGTCCGCGTGGTCAGCCCGTAAGAAGTCGGCGCAACGGGCCGCCTACCGGCCGGCTGTTCAGTCCTGTTGCGCCAGTCCTGGTGCGTCAGTCCTGGTGCGGGAGCCACGCCTCGGGTGGCGCCGCCCTGCCGGTCTCGTCCAGCCATTGCTGGCCCTGCTGTTGCAGCGCGTTGATCAGCGGAAAAATCTGCTCGGCGGGGATCCGCACCCGCGAACCGACGACGGCGGACAGCACCGCGTGACGCACCTCGCCGGTGTCCGGGTCCGGCACCGGTTGCGGCGGGTTCTTGATCGACAGAAAGTCGAGCACGAAGTTCTGCGGGGTGTGCCAGACGTTCACGAAGTCGGCAAACTTCCCGACCTCCCGATGAGTCGGCACGTCGATTGCGATCTGCACGGGCAGCTGTTTATTCTCGTCGCTCATAGCGACACGGTATCGCGTTCCGCGTCCGGCAGTAGCACGTCCTGACGCGGCGCCGCACCCATGGAGCCCGCACGCCGATCCCGGTAACGCACCAGACGGATCGCGTTCAGGATCACGATCAACACGCTGATCTCGTGCACGAGCATCCCCGTGGCCATGAACACCTGCTGCAGCAGAACGCCGGTCAGCAGCAGCACGACGGTCGCGAGGGCAATAACGGTGTTCTGCTTCATGTTGCGCACCGTCGCCTTGGCCAAGGTGTATGCGTGCACAAGCTGGTCGAACCGGTTGCCCATCAAGATCACGTCCGCCGTTTGAATGGAGACGTCCGTTCCAGCGCCCATTGCGATACCGACATCTGCCGCCGCGATCGCGGGGGCGTCGTTGATGCCATCGCCGATCATGCCCACGCGATGCCCGTCCGCTCGCAGCTCCTGCACCACGCGCACCTTGTCGTGCGGCAGCAGTTCCGCCCCGACGACGTCGATGCCCAATTGGTCGGCGACCAGCTGCGCCGTGTGCCGGTTGTCACCGGTGAGCATGGCGAAGTTCTTCACCCCTCGCGATCTCAGCGCGGTGATAGCCGCTCGTGCACCCGGGCGGATGCTGTCGGCGATCGAGATGAGCCCGGCAAGTTCGCCGTCTACCACCGCAAACACGACGGTGTGGCCGTCGCGCTCTCGCTGTTCGGCGCGGCCGGCGACGACATCGGACATCGCGATTCCCATGCTTGCCAGCACGCGCCGCGTGCCGACCGCGACGAAACGATCGCCTACCTGACCGCGGATGCCACCGCCGGTAATGATCTCAACGTTGCGCGGCTGCAACGGCAACTCCAGATTCTGTCGCCGCGCCTCGTCCACAATGGTGCGGCCGAGTGGATGCTCGGAAGCCAGTTCGAGCTGGGCGCTCAGAGCGAGCACGGTATGGGCAGAATCGCCGCCGGTCGCATGCAGTTCGGTCACCTCCGGGCGCCCTACCGTGAGGGTGCCTGTCTTATCGAGTACCAGCGTGTCGATCTTGGAGAGACGCTCCAACGCCTCGCCGCCCTTCATCAAGACGCCGTGCCGTGCCCCGTTGCCGAGGCCGGCGACCATGGACACCGGGGTCGAGATGACAAGAGCTCCCGGGCACGCGATCACGAGAAAGGTCAGTGCGAACTCCACGTCCCGGGTGACAAGCAGCACGAGTGCGGAGAGCGCGACGATTGTGGGAGTGTAGATGGTCGCAAAGCGATCCAGAAAGCGTTGAGCCCGCGTCTTCGTCTCCTGGGCCTCTTCAACCAGTTCGATGATCTGCGCGAACGTGGTGTCATCGCCGACTTGCTCCGCGAGCACCGTCAGATAGCCGTTGTCGAGGATAGTTCCGCTGTATACCCTGTCTCCGACGCCTTTCGATGCGGGCACGGGTTCGCCGGTGATCGTGGCCTCATCGATGAGTGCGCTGCCGGAGAGGATGGTGCCGTCGACCGCGATTTTGCCGCCGGATTGCACGACCACATGATCGCCCTCGACGATCTCGTCGACCGCGACAGTAACCGCTTCGCCGTGACGGATGACACGAGCCTCCTGTGGCGCCATGTCCACGAGATCACGCAACGAACGCCGTGTCTTCTCGAGTGTGCGAGCCTCCAGCCAGGCTCCGAAAACGAACAGGAACGACACGACGGCCGCTTCCATGTATTCGCCGATGATCAGCGCTCCCACCACCGCAATGGTGACGAGCAGGTCGATGCTGAACACTTTCGCCCGCAACGCCTGCACCGCGCGAATGGCGGTGGGGATCGCGGCGAGCACCGCGGAGGTGAGCAGCGTGGCATCCGAAAGCCCGGTAAGCCCGGTGAGATGGAAGATCAGCGCCAACAGCAAAAGGCTGCCGGTGATAGTCGCGATCCAGGCTCTGGTCCTGCCGCTCATGATGCTCCTTGGCTCGAGGGGTCGGCTGCAGTTGCAGCCTCTACTGGTCAGTCCAGCAGCAACGCCCCGAAACCACCTTGACCGGCGTCAAGGGGCGCCGAAACGGGTGACGTCGGACTGCTGACGTCAGACTTGGGTGACGTCAGACTGCTAGAGTGCGGCCAAGGCCGCGCTGTCGATCAGATCGATGCGTCGCCGCGGATGAAGCCGGATCCAGCCTGCGTCGTCGAACTGGGAAAGCTTGCGGCTGAGGGTTTCCGGGGTCAGACCGAGGTAAGAGGCGATGTCTTTCTTGGCGATTGGCAGCTGTAGCGTGGTGGCTCCCTGTGTGGTGCTCCCCTGTGAAGTGTTCCCCGCTGTTTGGGCCAGGTCGAGCAAGTAGTGCGCGACACGGTGTTCGGCACCGTCGCCCACTAATGAGCTCAACTGCCGCTCGGTGTCCCCGAGTCGATCGCTGAGAGTCTCGAGCATGGTCACAGCCACCGACGGGAATCGCAGCAGATAGTCGCGAACGTCGTCGTGGTGGATGGTGCAGAGATCCGTCGTCTCCACGGTGGCAGCGAAGTGATCGGCGGGGGCGCCGCTCATGAACATTGTTTCGCCCAGGAAGTCTCCGGCTTCGAGTACACGGATGACTTGCTCATGACCGGATTCGGTGATCCGATAAATCTTGACACGCCCGCTGTGCAGGATCATCAGCGTCGGCACAGTGTCGCCGGCCCCGTACAACTGCTCGCCGGCCTCGAAACGACGTGGACGCACTCGACCGGCAACATCATGAAGCTGGTCGGCGGTCAGCTGGCTGAAAAGGGGAACACGCGCCACCAATTGCTCCAGTGACGCGTGTTCGTGGTGGTTGGCGGCATGTGCATCCATGTTGCTAGTGAATCAGTCTTTGCGGATTCGTGTGCACCGTCTGCCGACCTGATTCAGGCGACCTTCTGAGACAGCACCGGGTAGCCGAGTGTAGAGATCGACCGGGCGATGGTGTCAGCACTCACGAGGTCTTCGTCGAATTGCACCTTGACCTTGTTGGAGTTGAACATGACCTGCGTCGAGGCGACACCGTCGAGTTTGCCGACGACGCCTTCGATCTTCTTGATGCAGGATGGGCATGTGAACGGTTCGGTCTCGAACTTCGCGGTACGCATGATCTGACGCCTTCCTTTCGAACGCTGCTGCGTTATCTCTTCTAGCAAAGCCGAAGCACGCTGCGATCGCCTTGATGTGGATCAAGGAGCGTCGGATTGCACGTGCTTAACGCAGGAAAGCCACCCCCGAAGGGATGGCTTTCCTGGTATTGCACGTTAAGTCCGGCGGTGTCCTACTCTCCCACAAGGTCGCCCTTGCAGTACCATCGGCGCTGGGAGTCTTAGCTTCCGGGTTCGGAATGGGTCCGGGCGTTTCCCTCTCGCTATGGCCGCCGTAACAGGTATCAATCTGTGTACGGTTCTTTTGTTTCAACCATGGTGTTGGTTGTGTTTGGTTTCCCGTCCGTAGATCGGGAACCACATAGTGGACGCGTGTCATCTCACGGTGTTACACCGTGTCCCCTGTTACCAGCCTTACAACATGTATCAGGGTAGTGATTGTCAAGTCATCGGCTTATTAGTACCGGTCAGCTGCGGCAGTCTTTCGTCCTGCCTTCCACATCCGGCCTATCAACCCAGTCGTCTGGCTGGGAGCCTCTCCCCCCGTGGGGGTTGGAAATCTCATCTTAAGGCCGGCTTCCCGCTTAGATGCTTTCAGCGGTTATCCATCCCGAACGTAGCTAATCAGCGGTGCTCCTGGCGGAACAACTGACACACCAGAGGTTCGTCCAACCCGGTCCTCTCGTACTAGGGTCAGATCCCTTCAAATTTCCTGCGCGCGCAGAGGATAGGGACCGAACTGTCTCACGACGTTCTAAACCCAGCTCGCGTACCGCTTTAATGGGCGAACAGCCCAACCCTTGGGACCTACTCCAGCCCCAGGATGCGACGAGCCGACATCGAGGTGCCAAACCATGCCGTCGATATGGACTCTTGGGCAAGATCAGCCTGTTATCCCCGAGGTACCTTTTATCCGTTGAGCGACAGCGCTTCCACAAGCCACTGCCGGATCACTAGTCCCGACTTTCGTCCCTGCTCGACGTGTCTGTCTCACAGTCAAGCTCCCTTGTGCACTTACACTCGCCACCTGATTGCCAACCAGGTTGAGGGAACCTTTGGGCGCCTCCGTTACTCTTTAGGAGGCAACCGCCCCAGTTAAACTACCCACCAGGCACTGTCCCAGAACCCGATCAGGGTTCGTAGTTAGATATCCAGTATGACCAGAGTGGTATTTCAACAATGACTCCACCCGAACTAGCGTCCAAGCTTCACCGTCTCCCACCTATCCTACACAAGCCACACCGAACACCAATACCAAGCTGTAGTAAAGGTCACGGGGTCTTTCCGTCCTTCTGCGCGTAACGAGCATCTTTACTCGTAATGCAATTTCGCCGAGTTCGCGGTTGAGACAGCTGGGAAGTCGTTACGCCATTCGTGCAGGTCGGAACTTACCCGACAAGGAATTTCGCTACCTTAGGATGGTTATAGTTACCACCGCCGTTTACTGGGGCTTAAATTCTCAGCTTCACCCGCAAGGGTTAACCGTTCCTCTTAACCTTCCAGCACCGGGCAGGCGTCAGTCCGTATACATCGTCTTGCGACTTGGCACGGACCTGTGTTTTTAGTAAACAGTCGCTTCCCACTGGTCTCTGCGGCCATCCACGCATCCCCCAGCTAGTGGGTTCACGCTTCAGGCCCCCCTTCTCCCGAAGTTACGGGGGCATTTTGCCGAGTTCCTTAACCACGATTCTCTCGATCTCCTTAGTATTCTCTACCTGACCACCTGAGTCGGTTTGGGGTACGGGCAGCTAGAACCTCGCGTCGATGCTTTTCTTGGCAGCAGAGGATCACCGAATTCGCCTAACGGCTATGCATCAGATCTCAGGCATCATGAACAACGGATTTACCTATCGTTCGCCCTACATCCTTACCCCGGGACAACCATCGCCCGGTACGGCTACCTTCCTGCGTCACACCTGTTATCACGCTAACCGCACCAGCATAGGGTCGCACGCTAGGCCCCACCCCCCAACCCGAAGGTCAAGGTAATAGGGATTCAGATGCTTAGCATTACTGGATTAGCTTGGGCGGTTCTTCGCCGGTACGGGAATATCAACCCGTTGTCCATCGACTACGCCTGTCGGCCTCGCCTTAGGTCCCGACTTACCCAGGGCGGATTAGCCTGGCCCTGGAACCCTTGGTCTTCCGGAGGACGGGTTTCTCACCCGTCTTTCGCTACTCATGCCTGCATTCTCACTCGTGTAGCCTCCACGGCTGGGTCACCCCGCCGCTTCACCGGCCACACGACGCTCTCCTACCCATCAACACGGCTGAACCAACACACAAAATGTGCGGCTTACCACTAATGTCAATGCCACAACTTCGGTGGCGTGCTTGAGCCCCGTTACATTGTCGGCGCGGAATCACTTGACCAGTGAGCTATTACGCACTCTTTCAAGGATGGCTGCTTCTAAGCCAACCTCCTGGTTGTCTGTGCAACTCCACATCCTTTCCCACTTAGCACGCGCTTAGGGACCTTAGTCGATGGTCTGGGTTGTTTCCCTCTCGACGATGAAGCTTATCCCCCACCGTCTCACTGCTGCGCTTACACTTACCGGCATTCGGAGTTTGGCTGACGTCAGTAACCTTTTAGGGCCCATTAGCCATCCAGTAGCTCTACCTCCAGCAAGCAACACGCAACGCTGCACCTAAATGCATTTCGGAGAGAACCAGCTATCACGAAGTTTGATTGGCCTTTCACCCCTATCCACAGCTCATCCCCTCCATTTTCAACTGAAGTGGGTTCGGTCCTCCACGTGCTCTTACACACGCTTCAACCTGGCCATGGATAGATCACTTCGCTTCGGGTCTAGGACCTGCGACTGAAAACGCCCTATTCAGACTCGCTTTCGCTACGGATACCCCACACGGGTTAACCTCGCCACAAATCACTAACTCGCAGGCTCATTCTTCAAAAGGCACGCCGTCACACCAACAAAGGGCGCTCCGACGGTTTGTAAGCAAACGGTTTCAGGTACTATTTCACTCCCCTCCCGGGGTACTTTTCACCTTTCCCTCACGGTACTTGTCCGCTATCGGTCATCTGGGAGTATTTAGGCTTATCAGGTGGTCCTGACAGATTCACACGGGATTTCTCGGGCCCCGTGCTACTTGGGATCCTCTCCACGCCAACAACAACATTTCAACTACCGGGCTGGCACCGTCTACGGCTGGCCTTTCAAGACCATTCATCTATGCTGCGCTGAAACGATCGGCGGACGGCAGCCCACCACGGAAAGTCCCACAACCCCGACCATGCAACACCTGCCGGCTATCACACATGGACGGTTTAGCCTGATCCGGTTTCGCTCGCCACTACTCACGGAATCACTATTGTTTTCTCTTCCTGTGGGTACTGAGATGTTTCACTTCCCCACGTTCCCTCTACCCGCCCTATACATTCAGACGGGAGTCACCAGGCCACCTCACGGCACCCAGCGGGGTTCCCCCATTCGGACACCCTCGGATCACAGTTCGTTTATCAACTCCCCGAGGCTTATCGCAGATTACTACGTCCTTCTTCGGCTCCAGATGCCAAGGCATCCACCGTTTGCTCTTAGAAACTTGAAATCACATGAATATCGAATCGATCGCACAACACCCCAAAAAAGGATGCTGCAAAATTGACCAATGATTAGTCAGAACATCCCCGAAGGAATGCCCTAAAAATCTTTTGTGATCCAGAACTCACGTCCTGAATCTAAGATGCTCGCGTCCACTGTGTAGTTCTCAAAATACGGGCGGCACCCCCACCATCGGCCAGTAATGCCGACAAGCAGAAGCCCAGAAGGTCCAGTTCCCACCCCCCACCCAAACGGCGGGCCGGTAAGGCCGGGTCCCTCAGGACCCAACAGCGTGCACGTCACCAGCGTCACCGCCCACACCTTTCCTTACCCCCGAAGAGGTCGTACTCGCTGCGAACAGATCCGCCGACAACCAATGTCAATGTTCCACCCATGAGCTACCAGCCGAACCAGGCTCCACCACGAAATGCGGCGGACTGTTCGAATCTGGCGCCTGGAAGACCGAAGCCTCCAGTTGCTCCTTAGAAAGGAGGTGATCCAGCCGCACCTTCCGGTACGGCTACCTTGTTACGACTTAGTCCTAATCACCGATCCCACCTTAGACGGCTCCCCCCCTTGACGGGTTAGGCCACCGGCGTTGGGTGTTACCGACTTTCATGACTTGACGGGCGGTGTGTACAAGGCCCGGGAACGTATTCACCGCAGCGTTGCTGATCTGCGATTACTAGCGACTCCGACTTCATGAGGTCGAGTTGCAGACCTCAATCCGAACTGAGACCGGCTTTTTGGGATTCGCTCCACCTTACGGTATCGCAGCCCTTTGTACCGGCCATTGTAGCATGCGTGAAGCCCAAGACATAAGGGGCATGATGATTTGACGTCATCCCCACCTTCCTCCGAGTTGACCCCGGCAGTCTCCTATGAGTTCCCACCATCACGTGCTGGCAACATAGAACGAGGGTTGCGCTCGTTGCGGGACTTAACCCAACATCTCACGACACGAGCTGACGACAACCATGCACCACCTGTACACCGACCTTACGGGGAGACTGTTTCCAGCCTTTACCGGTATATGTCAAGCCTTGGTAAGGTTCTTCGCGTTGCATCGAATTAATCCGCATGCTCCGCCGCTTGTGCGGGCCCCCGTCAATTCCTTTGAGTTTTAGCCTTGCGGCCGTACTCCCCAGGCGGGGAACTTAATGCGTTAGCTGCGACACGGAGACCGTGGAATGGCCCCCACATCTAGTTCCCAACGTTTACGGCATGGACTACCAGGGTATCTAATCCTGTTCGCTCCCCATGCTTTCGCTCCTCAGCGTCAGTTACGGCCCAGAGAACTGCCTTCGCCATCGGTGTTCCTCCTGATATCTGCGCATTCCACCGCTACACCAGGAATTCCATTCTCCCCTACCGCACTCTAGTCTGCCCGTACCCACTGCAAGCCCGAGGTTGAGCCTCGGGTTTTCACAGCAGACGCGACAAACCGCCTACGAGCTCTTTACGCCCAATAATTCCGGACAACGCTTGCACCCTACGTATTACCGCGGCTGCTGGCACGTAGTTAGCCGGTGCTTTTTCTGCAGGTACCGTCACAACCCAAAAAAGGATCACTTCTTCCCTGCCAAAAGAGGTTTACAACCCGAAGGCCGTCATCCCCCACGCGGCGTTGCTGCATCAGGCTTGCGCCCATTGTGCAATATTCCCCACTGCTGCCTCCCGTAGGAGTCTGGGCCGTGTCTCAGTCCCAGTGTGGCCGGTCACCCTCTCAGGCCGGCTACCCGTCGTCGCCTTGGTAAGCCATTACCTCACCAACAAGCTGATAGGCCGCGAGTCCATCCCCAACCAAAAAATCTTTCCACCCCCAGACCATGCGGCCAGGAGTCATATCCGGTATTAGACGTCGTTTCCAACGCTTATCCCAGAGTCAAGGGCAGGTTACTCACGTGTTACTCACCCGTTCGCCACTAATCCAGGAAGCAAGCTCCCCTTCATCGTTCGACTTGCATGTGTTAAGCACGCCGCCAGCGTTCGTCCTGAGCCAGGATCAAACTCTCCATAAATGCTCAATAGCCAACCACCGAAGCGACTGACACACATTACGCCTCAACACCACCGGAATAGGCGGACATCAAAGCAAGTTTGAAACTGACAGAACAAATCATTACTGACTTGCTTTGTTATAAATATTTCCAAAGGAATCTCGACCCAACCAAAAAGGCCAGGCACGAGGTATTTGGCATATGACATTGTGCACGCTGTTGAGTTCTCAAAGACCAGACGCACCCGACTTCAAACCTCACGGCCATCACTTCGGGGCAACTTCTCTACTTTACCACTCTGCAGTACGGTGTCAAACTGCTCGACCCCTATACTCCCGGGCGGCCCACGAGGGACAGCACAGTTGCACACGATTCGAGTGGGTTGAACCTACTCTGGAAGTGGATTTTCATTGTCCCCGCTTGAGGCCGGGAAGCGCTTCGGCTTACCCGCACCTTTGGGGTGACAAGTAAGTACTTTACGGGAGCACAGAGGCTTCCTGCAAATCGAATACTGCGCGCCTCGGCAAACGGTCAGCTTTGGCCGTCAATCCGCACGGTAGGCAGCGTGCGGCGCCCGAACAGTTGAAATAGGAACAGCAGCACCATCACCGGCAGCGCGAACCGGAAGAGCGCCGCCTGGGTGATCGCTTCTGGCTCGAAGAAGTTATCGGCGAGCCGTGTATTCGCGGAAACGGCGGTGTGCTGGCCGGAGAAGTAGACGATTGTGCCCGCGAGCAGGATCGCATAGCCGAAGAAGCCCATTACCCTCGTCGATCGGGGGAAAAATCGGCTGCTACCGTTCGTCAGCGATTCGCCGGACATAGTGATGTCCCAGCCGATCGCAACCAAGATGATGACGGCTGCCCATGCGGCGACCTGGTCGGCGCCCAGCGCCTGCGTGTAGAGCAGGTCCATCACGTACAGCACGAGCGTGGCGCATCCCAACGCAGACAGAGCTCCCGGCAGCCGTTCGGTCCATGGTGCGCTCGCTGGCGCACTCCCCTGTGCACGACGTCGTGCACCGCGTCGTGCACCGACCACGAGTGCCACGAGCCCGAACAGTCCAACACCGATCAGCAGGCGTGCCTCGCCAAGGCCTGGCCAGACGGCAACCGTTCCAAACAGTTGCCGCAGCGCAGCTCCACCGAACGACACGATCGTGAACGCCGTCACCACTCCATAAAGCAGAACCCCCACGCGTGCACTGATCGGCCAGCGCCTGCCGAAGACGAGCAGAAGCACGATGGCCAGGATGCTCACCAGCAGATCGAATCCGATGCCGATCGTCTGCACGAGGTCGTCTTGCCGCTGCGCCACCGCGGTCGCGGTCGTCGCGACGGAAGAGCCGGAGTGCGCGGCCGTGGCGTAGCCCGGGACCACATCGCTGAGCTTGGCCGGCGTCGCATCCGCTGCCCGGAACGAGCGCACGATCGCCTCGAGCGCACGCATCCGTTCGCTGTAGTTTGCCCCAGTCGTCAGGCCGTAGAAGACGAACGACCGCGCGCCCTGAGGCTGCGTGGCCTGAGAAAGAGGTTGCGTCCAGATCGCTCCGTCTCCGCCACCTGTCGGGGCGATCTCAAGCCGCAACCAGGCGCCGTCATGTTGCGGCGTTCCGCGCGTTGTGAGCTTCAGCTGAGTAGCGAAGTCAACCGCCGTGACCTTGCCTGGGATCTCGACGGCGGTCAATACGGTCCGCGTTCCGGCTGGCACGAAGCTTGTGATCACGTCGACGGAGCTCTTAGTCTCGGCAGCCCACCCACCCTGAAGCAGCACCGTGAACCCGGAGGCACCCGAATAGCTGCGAACATTCGCAGCCGCCGTATAGTCGCCGTGCGCAGAAACCGTCGGCACTTGCGGGGTCGAGAACGCGCCGGACAGTGATGCCGTGACCGCCCCGCCGGCCCAAGTCGAAACTGCCAAGACTGAGAAGAGCACGGCGAACCCGAGCGATCGCGGCCAGCGGATGCTCGGCACCCGCGCCGCGCGCCCGATCCCGAGGAAGACGGCAAGCAGCACAAGCAGAATCAGCACGGCCTCGCCGACCACGATCAAGCGTGCCAGCACGCTTCCCGGCAGGGCTGACCAGCCGATGACGATCAACGCCAGGCAAACGAGAGTCGGGACCACACGTATCCGCCACCACCCCGGCACCTTGGATGCCGCACGCAACTCGACACCGCCACCGTCGGCGCTGCTGTCATCGCCAACATGATGACTGGTGGTGAACGCCAGTCTCTCACCGGAGAGCTGGCCCCACTCGGCGAAGTCGACCGCCGCGATCCGCAGCAGCGGGATGGACAGCAGCGCGACATCCGTCATCAACGAGTGCACGGACAGCGGAAACAGCGACAGACCGTTCAGCGAAACAGAGGCGAACGCCAGCACGACAAAGAAGGCACCGAAGATCGCACACGACGCTATGATCACCATCAACCGAATCCGGATGCTGCGCGCAACGACCGCAGGTCGCGTGAGCACCGCCAGCATGAGCATCCAGATCAGTGCGAGAAGCGCCCAGCACACGGCGCGTGCCCAATCCGGCATCACGGCGAGCAGGCCGGCGACGCCCAACAGCCCGGTCGTCCACGCGATCAGACCGGTGATCAGCAACGTCGAGCCGACTGCGATCCAGCGTGCGGCGAACATCGCCGCTGCGGTGAGGTAACCGAGCCCGAGCGCCAACAGCACCAGGGTTGCGACAAACAGCGGAATGCTCAGACTCGTCTGCACGCCGCCGGTCGCGCCGAGCATTACGTTTCCTGCTTTGACATCACGCAATGCCACCAGGATGGCCGCGCCGAACAGACTGGCGAAGGTGACGGCGGTGGCCAGCCGAAGCGGGCGATCCATCGTGGCGATCGACAGTCGTCGCTGGGCGAAGATCGCGCGAAGGCCTTCCGCCGACGACGACGCGTCGGCCGACGGTGTACCTGCAGCGGGTGCACTGGCGGAGCGTGCACCGACTGGCGGTACAGGAGGCTGCGCGGACTCCGCAATCGGACTCACGGCAAGACAGTACGACCGGGCAGGCCTCACGCATAGAGCGCGCGCACCCCCGAATCAGGGGGTATGTTTCGCCTGTTCTTTCCGCGTGCGGCGCGCGTGAGCATCCGATGGATAAGGAAGCGTCACGTGTGAAGGATGGCAAATTGCGGGCAAATCGCTGTTCCTGGCAATGCGAAAGCCCCCACACTCCTGGCAATTACAGGGATGCGGGGGCTTGCACGTGGCGGTACCGGTGGGATTTGAACCCTAGTTCGGGGGCTTGGGCCCTTGGCATCCAGTCCAACTTCCGCGGAATGTCAACGAAGTAGTGCCCTGGCGATCTCAATAGATCTCATGCGAACTTGTGCGGTTGTAGTCAAAATGTAGTCAAACGTGGCTGGTAGTGAAATGTAATGTACGGTTCTGCCTCACGCCTATGGCTGCACATGTACAGGCAGTCCCGAGTCGATGATTCCCCACCGGACACAACTGAATCACAGCGCAAACATCTAATCGCTCGCTGGAGGCGTTCACTTGCTGTAGGGGGCCAAGGCATCGTCCCCCGCTACCACCAAAGCGTCAACTAGCACTTGCCAGTCGACGAGTCGGTCGAGTGAGTCGGCTGTTCTACGCACGTCGGTAAGCCACTTGTTGAGAAGGGAGGTCCAACTCGCGAGGGCACGATCATCATGAAGGCACAACTCGGACAACCAGGAAATTCCACGTGATACCTGGTCGTCAATCGGCAGACGTGCGACGACGCTGATGAGGGCGTCCACGCACATCAGTTTGTTTCTTCCAAGCGGGAGCCATTCGCCGATCAAATCCACGAGGTCTTCAACGTGTACCCAGTCAATTGGTGGCCCTCCCAACTCGCTGTACATCCCCGCCGCCCAGGACAGAGGAGTTGGAAGCAGCGCCGCCGCGGCCCAGTCACCCCACTGGCCATCGCGGAACGGGTCTGGTTCCTCGCTTGCATATGTGATTGCGCGTCTCAAGAGCGCTGGCCAGACTTGACGTGCTGCCCCCGCAAGAGTTTTGCGTTCTGCGCCCGCACCTGCGATCCCGTGGAGGAAATGCATCAGAAGACCCGCGTCCCCGCGGAAAGCGTCCAGATGCGTGAGAATCGCGCTCAATTCACCATCTGAGCTGACGGTGCTCAACAGGGCCCTGGCGGCGACCAAGTTATGCGTTCCCCTGTCGTCGACCGAGTATCCCTCCCTGGCGTGGTGAACCATCGCGCGGCGCTGTATCTCTAAGAAGTGCGCCAACAGCGACTGAGCCCGCTTCACCTGACAGTGATCTATTGCAGACGCAGCTCCCAGTCCTCGAATCACGGCGTCCAGCATGCGAATGTCGATCGAATCGCCGGCGATTCGAGCAAGGCGCTCGGGAACGTCGCCCTCGATGTAGCACCTCGACCTTCGCTGATTGTCCGGGTCCCAATCGCCAATCTCGGCATTCCGCGCAGTTTCGATCAGCCAGTCGATCGCTGTTGAATGAATACAAACGTCTCCGTGGCATGCTGCTGGCCAGACCCGATCGCAGCCACGCGCAAGGTAGAGTCGCGTTTCCAAGGCCGCATGGCGCGCCATCCCTAGTCCGGCCTTCGCGACGTCTTCTGGTGAGGCTCCGGTTGACGCCAGGAGCGAAGCTGGCGACGTCGTAAGTAGGGCCGGAAGGGCAAGGGCAACGGCGCGGTCCGCACCAAGGTCGAAGAACTGCTCATCGTACGGAGCGGTGCTTACGTCGAGAAAGTCGGACGCAGTGTCTAGGACAAACCGCACAGCAAAGTTGCCCTGATCGCCGAGCTCATCACATTGCCCATCGGCCGCGAGCTCGATCGCGGCGCGCGCAACGTGGGCGAGAATATCCAGCGAACGTGTCGGAAGTTGTTCGTCGTCAGCTTGGATGAGCTCCCGAGCGTCTCTCAGATCCCTGGCGACTTCGGCGGCAGTCGGGGGAACATAGTCGAGGTCGTGCTTTCTCGAGCTCCAATATCGGTTTTGCAGCCGTAGTGCTGTGTTGCTTAGTTGTCGACTTGCCTGGTGCCGCGCCTGAGCGAGTTGAACTTCGGGGGACGGGACAACCTGGATCAGTACTTGATCACCTTGCTGAGTCAGTTCGAAATTCGACGCATCCAAGGCCGCTGCCCAGTTTCTACTCACCTCGGCCTCGAGCCCTATGCGGTGCCCGTTCGCGACCAGCGCCGCTGCCACCTTAGATAGCTCCTCACGCCGGTCATCTCCTCCCACTGTAACCAGCCACATGGCGACCTCGGGTGGGGTCCAACGCCAGCGCTCGGCATTCACTACGTCATCGCTTGGTGCTCGAAAAGCGAAGCTTTCGCTTATGACTCGCCCGAACTCCAACTCCCAGACAGACGGCTCCGCTAAGTACCGGTCCAATTCACCGTTGAGCCGTTCCAGATGGCGGACGAAGGTCCCGTACAACAACCCGGGAACGGCCAAGTTTGAGCAACCCTCGAGCAGTGCATCCATAACTGTCGAAGGAAGAACCCCCTGGTCAAGCCAGCGGTCCACAGTGCGCTGCATCGCCAAGAGGGCGGAAGTAGCTGCCTCTGGCCCGACGGACGTGCCCCTGTACCAACTCCAGACGTGGCTATCTCCCGTGTAAAGCCTCGGGGTGCCGTCCAGATCAAGCAGAAGCCCATCGGGCTCGGGTTTGAAATCGGCCGGCTCAATTGGTGCCGCGAACGCGCTTGGGCGACGAAGTTTGCTCAATGTCTCGACTCGAAACTTTGCGCCGTGATTCAGGATGTTGTTCAGCACTCGAACGGACGTCTTGTACGGCGCGTTCTGGAAAAGTGGCCAGAATCCACCGAACCAGAACGCGGAAAATGGCGGGCCGATAAAAGTCCAGCGTCCCTGGTGACTACGCACTCCGTCATCTGGGCCCCACCTGTCGGCATCGGTGTCGATGTAATACGCCTCAATCATGTCCGCTAGCAACTCGGGGTCGCGCAATATGAGTGCCCGCGCGCTGAACGGTGAATCGGCTGCGGGTGCCAGAAACGCCGGAGCGCGCTCGCAAATGAGCCTTAGTGCGTTCTCGACGGCGGCATCGATGTCCGGCCCGAGCAACGCTAGCGTCTCCACGAACTCCTCTCGTGTGACGTGGTAGTCGAGTCGGCGATGCTGCTGTGGCCGCTGGGCCGGGGCGCCGGACGTGTCGTCAACATCGGCGGGGAACGAGTCCCAGAAACGGAGCAATCGATCCCTGAGCATGATCCGCAGCCGATTGCCGGACGGTGCGCCCGTCATAACCAAGGCTCGCAGCCAACTAGTGAGCAATTCAAAAGAGTCTTTCGGTCCTGCCCAGGGTTCATCCGCCTGCAGAAGCAACTCAACTACGGGCGCAGCGACGACCTGATTAACCAGGCCGCCAATGGTGTGCCGTTGTTGAACCACTCGCACCAGGTCGCTCATGGCAAGAACTGGGTCTGTACCTCTCACGGCAGTGTTCAAACATTCATAGGTCGATGTGGATCCAAGCACGGCTTCAATTGGGACATCGGCCCAACGTGCGCCGTGCTTAGCGCCAAGGTCCCTGAATCGGGTGAGCGCGGTGACAAACTCGATCGGCGCTATTTCTCGCGGCGAACGGTCCAGCGCCCCACGGCACGCTAGCACTGCCGCAGACATAGCCCATCGAGGAGCGTGAGCTGATTCCAACTCGGCCGCAACGTCCGGGGAGCGGACCAATAAGATCGCGGTCGCGTAGCGACGCACTTCGTCGTGTGCGAACTGAGGTTCGCCGACGAAGGGGTTAGCTGGCGCGAGCAAATGATCGCGTCGAAGAGCGTCAATCGAGACTGCCTCGAAGCTTATGTGGGCGCCACTGGCTCGCGCACTGCCTAGATTCATGGCTGCTACAGCGAGGAGCGCACGCTCCCGACCTTCCGCCGACCCGGCTTCTGGTCGCCCTTCGCCACGGGCCACGTGCCGCCAGATTGTCTCGAGACACTCCCACTCGCTCATCGACTGTCTGAGTTCGAGCCCAGTGCGCGCTAGCAGGTCAAGCACAACAAGTCGTCGAAACAGTGAGTCCGTGGGGAGGTCTCGCAAAACGTTGCGGAGACTTGGAAACTTCGTCGCCACTTTCGATATGTCGTCGTCATCTAAGGTTTGTACGGTGAAGGTTGACGGCCGAGTATCGGTACTTCTAGCAACCTGATCGCGAACGAACTCCTCGGCGACATCCGACGTGACTACTACGAGACCTGTACCTGTGCTGGCGGCCGACCGGCCAAGGTCAACGAGCAAACCCTCTGATCGCTCGAGGGCAGCGTCGGCGGCGTCAATGACCAGCATTCGAATCGGCGCCGCCATCTCTTCAAGCGCGTCATCAATCGAAAAACCGACCGCCGACCGCAATTCGAGGCTCGTACGCGGCAACGCTCGGAAGTTTAAGACCAGTGCCTCGAAGTCTCCAGGGTTCTTCGATTCGAGCTCAGCAATGGTGGACAGCACGAGAGCGCTTTTCCCCGTTCCAGATTCGCCTGCCACCACCAGGGCAGACCCTTCCAGGCCTACCGCGCGAATACGTTCGCCAAGTTCTGAATGCCGGTCTTGGAAGGGGATCTCGAGCACACTGGTGGACTCGCCCATCGTCGTGCGAACCGCTGAGATCGCTGCTCTCCGATGATCAGCAAGGACTTCCCAGGCCCGCGCATTTCGTCCGAGGTTGGTCGGCAGCAATCCGTGCAAATCTCGACGCAGCAGGTTTTGGTCCACGATCGCTCCTGTCGCGTCATAACGCGTGGCCTCAACCTCGATTCGATCCCGTATCGTAATCCCGTCGACGCCGTCTGCAGCAATCGAATCGAGCACTAGCGCAACGTTTGTTCGGTCGGTCGCGTTTGGTCCTTGGACAGCAAATCCGATTACGTGCAACCTCGAAAGCAACTTCCAACCAAGTGCCAGAACTTCGTCCTCCGACAACTCGGCGACCTCGGCCTTCTCGACCATCTTTAGAAACTGCTTCAGCCTGTTGCGAACCTGACGTGACCAGCGGCCCTTCACGTCTATTGCCATGCGGAATGATGTCGGGTCGGCATGACTCTGAGCCACCAAGCACACGGTGGCGAGTTCTTCCCATTGGCTTTGCCAGCCGGCAGTTGCGACTGCTACATGTTGAGTGTCACTGTCGAACCTTGCAATCTCGTCGAGAAGTGACCTAACCAACTTGACCGACGCTTCATGGCTGGGGACGAAGTTGGGCGTAGCCCTGCAAGCGATAGCAACAGAAACGGCGGTCTCGGCAGCCGAGCTGTCGATCAACAGGTCATCCACGGGATGGCTTGGGCCAGTCTGAAACGAAACTCGAGTGACTGGCAGATCCGAGACTTCGGGGCGGCGCCCATTGGTCAAAAGGTTCGCCAAGTACACCGTTGCCACGCGGTGGGCGAATGAAACTCCGCCGCCACCCGTAGCGTACGGGCTTGCTCCCAAGACTTCCGCTGGCTGCCCGGACTTCTCTGCCACAACCCCCCCCCTAGTGATCCTCTGTACGAGGCGTGTCGCCCGTCAATTGGGCCCAGCCTACCGACCACGTGCATTCGGCACCGGGACGGTCTGACGCGGCCGGTTGTAAAGTCCCCTCGATACCTATGCCGACCTCTTCGATGACGACTTGGATGCCGTTGCTGTTGCTCTTGATGCGGCTCGGACGAGGGCAGCCAGAGATGTCGCAGGCTAGCTGCCTCACCCGATTGAGGGCTACAAGATCAAGCCACACTCCGGCCAGAGTAGATGTGAGAGCAGCCTCAGCCCGGTGAACAGCCGTCGGCGTCGAGGTCCAAGCAGTCGCGAAAGTGAGACAGGTCCGAGTAGGCGGATCTAGTCGAACATCGCCGCAGCGATGAAACGGACAATTGCTGCTCCTCATTCGATGACTTTTGAAATGGGGAAACACTGTGCAATACCTCTTGGCAATCGGGGCCGTGATAGTCGTGATCGCCCTCCTGATCACGTTCTGGTACATCGCTGTGCCGATTGCTTTGATCGTCGTGTTGGCGTTCGTGCTGCCTCGGCTCATCCGAACCATCCGAAAGAACCGCTACTTCGCGAGCGAAGAGTTCCTCGCGAAGAAGGCCGAGATCGCCTCGGTCGTCGCCGAACACAATGAGGTTGCCGCGTACACATCCGAGATTCGCGAAGGAGCGAAGTTTCAGCTCGGGATCTCCTCAACCGGAACGAACTCGCAACTCGCCTCATTCGAGAACACAAGCGTGCACAAGTACCGCCGCGATCGCAACGTGGCGAGCTACCAGGCTCCGAACGTCCACAACTGTTCACTGCAGGTCGTTCGGAACGCAAGCGCCGACCCCATCAAATACCTGATGAAGTACTTTGAGATCAAAGCGGACGAGGCCAACCTCGCCGACGTCGAAAACCTCGGTGATGCCATCGCTCGACTTGAAGACGCCGTCGACAACCTTCACCAGCGCGAATCCGGAATCACCGCATCAATCGAGCCGCCTGCGTTCATCCTGAAGCATTACTCGGACGAGTTTATGGGACAAGTCGGAGTCGAGCTCTCGCCCATCAAGGTTCCGTACCCTGTCTACGCCTTCGAATACGTGAGCGCAGGCGGCAATAGCTCACAGCGGACGACCGTCACCCTGAACACCGAAACGATCGACATCCTCGTCGGTACGATGTCCCAGAAGATCCGCTTCAACAAGTCAGCTGCAGGCCAGCGTGCGCTCATGACCGCCAAGCTCCGCACCTTCATCAAGACTCGCGATCATCACACCTGTCGGTTCTGTTCGGTCTCGCTTGCGGCCGAGCCACACCTCCTTCTGGAGGTGGACCACGTCGTCCCCGTTTCAAAGGGCGGGATGACAACCGAGGAGAACCTGCAGACGCTCTGCTGGCGATGCAATCGGTCCAAGTCGAACAAGACCCTGCCCGTCTAGCCCAACACGACCGAGTCTATCTGCGTCCATTCCTGAGTCAGGCTCGCAACAGTTTGGCGGATTCAGAGCTGGCCACCCGGCCGGCTCCGAATCAGATGTAGTCACAATGTAGTCAGACGGCTCAGCGCCGACATGAAAAATGCCCCGGATTCCCTTTGTTTTGCAGGGATCGCGGGGCGTTCACGTGGCGGTACCGGTGGGATTTGAACCCACGGTGGGCTCTCACCCACACAACTTTTCGAGAGTTGCACCTTCGGCCGCTCGGACACGGTACCGGGAGATATCGTACGCGAGTGCGGGCCGCGGTGCGAATTGCACTCCGCCGGCCGAGTAGCCGGTGAGCTTTCGGGCCCTGAGCGGAGCCAAAGGGCGAGCATGCGCGAGACCTCCTGACCCGTGCGACGCAGGTCTCGATACGCTCGCTGGCGCTCGCTACTCGACCACCGGGGAGTGCTGGCACTCGCTACTCGGGCACCGGGGGTGCCGGCGCTCGCTACTCGGGCACCGGGGGTGCCGACGGCGTCGGAGCGAGCGCGGACAGATGCCGATCGGCGAGGGCAATCAATACCGGCAGGGCATCCGCAAGCGCAGTGCGCTGCTGCTGCGTCAGCGACAGAATGTCCGCTGTCAGTTGGCTGGTGCCCTCGCGGCGCAGGTCGTCCAGCGCTTGATTCCCGTGCTCGGTCAGACTGAGCAAATATGCGCGACGGTCGCTCGGGTCTGGGCTGCGCGCGACCCAGCGCCCGACCTCGAGCGCTTCGGTGAGGCGGGACATACTCGCGGCACTGATGCCCAACCACGTTGCAATGTCGCCCGGCCGCTGCGGACCGCCCTTTCGAAGAGCGACCAGAGCGCTCAGCCGCGTCGGAGTGATGCCTGAGCGGGCCGCGGGCGTGCGCAGATGAAACCCCAGCCGGTTGACGGCCGTACGCAACCCGCCGGCGAGCTCCGCCGCCGAACCGTCGACAGCGCCATCAACCAGAGCGCCATCAATCACAGCGCCATCAACCACCGCACCGTCGATCACTAGGTGACTATCCAGCGATCCCTGAGCCACGGGTGCCTCCCTCGAGCGGATGCCGCCCCATCGTCGATCCATCGCCTTCCGAATTTATCGCGGAATGCATCACCGGCGTGAGATCCGGCTCGGTGCCTGAGGGCACGCCGGCCGCCTGCACGCCAGCCGACTGCGCGCTGACCTTCGGCACGCTCCCGGTGGAACGGCCGACCGTCAAGTGATCGGTGTTCACATACTTGCCACCGCGCATGGCCGACGCAATCGCCGCAATCACGCATGCAGCGATCGCGAACGCGAACGCCACGCCAAGCCCCTCCGAGAAGGGCCCGGAGATCAGTGATGGGAAGAAACTGCGGCCCACCAGATAGTGAGCGTTGGCCGCGGGCAAGTGCGAAAGCACCTGTGGGCCGAGCAGCGACTGCACAGGGTTGTAGCCGAGGAGCGATGAGAAGAGCACGCCGACGGGAGGGAGCCCCGCCACTTTGGCGGCGGCATCCGCGGGCACGCCCTGGGCGGTGAGACCCGTCAACAGCGTGTGCGGAAGTGACTTGGACAGCCCGGTGATCATCAATGAGAAGAAGATGCCGATCGACAGCACCATGGCGGAGTTCTGGAAGGTGGTGCTCATGCCTGCGCCGACGCCGCGTTGGGTGGGCGGCAGGCTGTTCATGATGCCTGCGCGGTTCGGCGCCGCGAACAATCCCATTCCAAGGCCGTTGACCAACAGTGCGATCGCGAACGGCCAGTAGTTGAAGTTGACAGGAAGCATCAGCAGCCACACGAAACTCGCCGCGGCCACCAGCATGCCGCCGGTTGCAAACGAGCGCGCGCCAAACCGGTCGGACAGCCACCCTGACACCGGGCCCGCAACAAGGAAGCCGACGGTGAGTGGAAGCATGTAGATGCCGGCCCACAACGGCGTCGACGCGAAACTGTATCCGTGCAGTGGCAACCAGATGCCCTGCAGCCAGATGATCAGAACGAACATCAGGCCGCCACGGCCGAGCGCACTGAGCAGGCTGGCGAGGTTGCCGGCCGTGAACGCCCGAATCTTGAACAGGCTGAGCTTGAACATGGGCTCGCGAACCTGCGTCTCGATGATGCAGAAGACGACGAGTACGGCTCCGCCCCCGATCAGGGCGGCAAGCACCCACGGATTCGTCCAGCCCATTGTGTCGCCGCCATACGGCTGAATGCCGTAGGTGATTCCGACCAGCACGGCGATCAAGCCGACTGCGAACGTCGCGTTGCCCCACCAGTCCATCTCGGCATGATGCCTGGTGCCGGTGTCATGCAGCTTCAGATACGCCCATACCGTGCCGAAGAGCCCGACCGGCACGGACACGAGGAAGACAAGCCGCCAGTCGAGCGGGCCGAGCAGCCCGCCGATGATCAGGCCGATGAAAGATCCGGCGATGCCGGCGACCTGGTTGAGGCCGAGGCCGAGCCCGCGCTGGTTGATCGGAAAGGCGTCTGTGATGATGGCGTTCGAGTTGGCGAAGAGCATCGCGCCGCCCACGCCCTGCAGGATGCGCATGATGATCAGCCACAGCGCGCCGGCCGTGCCGGTCATCCAGGTGATTGTCAGTAGCAGCGAGAAGATCGTGAAAATCGCGAACCCGGCGTTGTACATCTTGACGCGCCCGTACATGTCGCCGAGTCGGCCGAAGCTGACGACCAGCACGGCGGTCACGACCATGTAGCCCATGATCAACCACAGCAGCAGGCTCGTGTTGCCCGGCTCCAGCGGGTTGATGCCGATGCCCCGGAAGATGTCTGGCAGGGCGATCAGCAGGATCGATGAGTTGATTGACGCCATCAGCACACCGAGCGTTGTGTTCGACAGCACGATCCACTTGTAGTGCGGGCTCGCGATATCCCGTGCGACGCGATCCCGACGACGTTGGCTTCTGGGCGCCAGAGTGCTGGCTTCGGTCATAACCGCCTTCTTCTGCCGGCGACGCGGCAAAGTTTAGTTAGTTGACGTGTGCTAACTATATTACGTGCCTGCCGAGGCTGTGAAGTAGCGTTTCGGTGTGAGCAACAGCAAGCTTCTCATCGGATCAACGGCCGCCGTCGCCGCTGTCGCCACCGCCGGGGTCGTCGGCGTCCGCCGATTCCGACGCCGGATGGCTGCGGGCGCGGTGACGCTGAACGCCACGCTGCCTGTGCACTCGAAATGGTGGCGCGACACCGCGAAACTTCCCGGTGAGTTGCTCTACGTTGCGATCGGCGACAGTGCAGCACAAGGCATCGGCGCGAGCGCACCGCCGCGAGGATATGTCGGGAGGCTTGCCGACGACATCCGCGGGGTCACTGGTCGCACGGTGCAGGTGGTCAACTTGAGCGTGTCGGGCGCGACCGTCGGGCTCGCGGTTTCTGAGCAGCTGCCGCGATTTCGCACCCTGTCGCCCGATGTCGTCACTGTCTCGATCGGCGCCAACGATATCGGCAGGTTCGATCCCGTGACGTTCGAAGACGGCCTGCGCCAGATCTTCGCCGCGCTGCCCTCGCACGCGATCGTCGCGGATCTGCCGTGCTTCTACCTGCCGCACAACGAACGCAAGGTCGCCGTGGCCAACGGCATCCTGCGCCGGGTCGCCGCGGAGCGAAAACTGACCGTCGTTCCTCTGCACTCGACGATTGCGCGGCAGGGCTTGGTTGGCATGCTGACGCAATTCGCTCAGGATGCCTTCCACCCGAACGATCGCGGCTACCGCGTATGGGCGGCCGCCTTCGAGCCGACGCTCGTAGCCGACCTGATCGCACGGTTTCCGGCGGCCGCATAGGCTGCCAGCATGCAGGCCCGGCCATTACTCGCCAGCGACCTCCTGCACGACGGACGCAAGCAGATCGACCGTTACAAGCGGGTCAGGATTCTTGCTCGAGACGTACGCGACGGTGAACCCGAGCGATCGCCGGTCGTCGAGTTGATGCAGCAGCCTGTCTCGTGTTGTGGACTCATCGATCGACAGGCTCGTGGTCTTTTCGATCTCGTCGTAGTCGCGGCCGACAGCGTCGCAGTGCGCCTTCAGCACGTCGAGCTTGTGGGCGGCGTCCGGGCCGCCGAAGATGTTGCACGCGTCCGCGTATTGGGCAACGAGTTTGAGTGTCTTGCGCTCGCCGCCGCCACCGATCATCAGATATGGCCTCGGCTTGCTGAGGCTCTGAGGTGAGTTGAGCGTACGCGTCAGGCGATAGTGTTTGCCGTCGAACGGGCCGTCGTCGTCGCTCCACATCTGCAGACAGATGCGCACTGCCTCGTCCAGTCGTTCGAAGCGCTCCGCGAGCGGCGGGAATGGCAGGCCCAAACCGTGCGACTCGTCTTCATTCCAAGCCGCACCGATGCCCAATCCGGCGCGACCGCCCGATAGAACGTCGAGGGTCGTGATCTGTTTGGCAAGCAACCCGGGTTCACGATAAACGACGCCGGTGACGAGGGTGTGCAACAGCACACGCTCGGTATGCGCGGCGAGAAAGCCGAGCGTCGTGTATGCCTCCAGCATCTCGCGCTCTGGCGGGCCGTAGTTTCCGATCTGCCACAGATGATCCATCACGGTCAGCCGCGCGATGCCGGCTGCCTCCGCCTCACGCGCCGTCCGAGCAAGTGTCGTGCCGAGGCTGGCGACGGGGCTATCCCACGTGAAGTTGGCATTGTGCAGACCGAGTTCCATGACGAGGGGCCCCTATCAAGTTCGAAATTTACCCGACATCGAATATTACGCTCAGGCTCGATCGACGGCAGCCGATGCCTAGGGGCTAGACCCTGGGCCGCTGGGCTACCGGCCCGGGCCCCTGGGCTACCGGCCCGGGCCCCGGGCCCTAGGCAGCCTTCGAGTCGGGGGCGAGATGCGCGAGCACCCGATCCCAGGCCGGCATCACAACGAGATGCCCGACGTTCGGTTCGATGTCGACGCTTGCATGTTCCAGGTGATCGCGATACCACTGCGCGTGCGCGGGGGTGATGAGCGGATCGGCGGCTCCGTAGACCAGCAGTGTTTCGGCACGCACCGCCGACAGATCAAAGCCCCACGGCCGCGCCGTGTAACTCAGGATGTCCGTGACCACGCCAATCGCCCCCTGGCGGAACGCGTCGCGCACCATCTTCTCAAGGCGATCGCGCGCGCCCGGCCGAGCGAGCACGCCCGCATCCGCAGCCGAGATTCCCAGTTGCTCGAGCGACACCGCACTGTCGGCGCCGGGCAATGGTGTCGCCTCGCGCGGCTGGGCGGCGAACATCGCCATGAGTCGCTCGATAGCATCCTCGGCACGCAACGTCGCCAGTTGCGCACTGGCCGCTGCTTGCTGCGGTGGGATCCAAGCGACCTCGTCGTTCGGAGCCGGGGTGGCGATCGCGGCAACGCGCTTGAAGACATCCGGATGCTTGGCGGCGAGTGCGAGCGCCACCCTGCCGCCCGCAGACCAACCGACCGCGCCGAGCGAATCCAATTGCGAGTTGCCCAGGGTTTGCGCGGCGCCTTCCGCGGAGTGCAGAAACTCGCTGATGTCGTCCGCAGCTCCTGTCACTGTCGGCCATTTACCCGGCGGGAGCGGATCCGAAGAGCCATAGCCGGGCCGATCGAAGGCAAGCAGGTGCACATTGCGCCCGGCGGTCGCGACCGGATCGGGATCGAACACGCTCGAGCCCGGGGCGGCGTGACAGAAAACGACGACGTGACGTGCCAAAGGATCTCCGAGCGCCGTGACGCCCAGCCGGCGACCGCTCGGCAGCGTGAACTGGAAATTGGCCATGCTGTCATTGTGCGCCGCACCACTGACACTCGCACCCGCGAATTGTCTCGGCGATCAGCGGGTCGCGGCATGCGACTGCGACGGTGGCGACGGCGACTGGCCATGGCCACCGGCCGCAGTGACCGCGAGCCGCGGCGAACGGGGCGCTGTCGGCGGTCGCGGCTACAGTGAGAGCGACCAGGGAGGTGTGGGTGGCGAAGACACAGGCGAGCTACCGGTGCAGCGAGTGCGGGTGGACCACGATCAAGTGGGCAGGCCGTTGTGGGCAGTGCCAGGCGTGGGGCACTGTGGCCGAGGCGAGCGCGCCGACCGGCATCCTGCGCGCGCTGAAGCCGGTCTCGATCAGCGCAGCGCGCGCTGCACGCCCGATCACCGATGTCACGACAGACGCCGCGCGGCACCGCCCGACCGGTATTGCCGAGTTCGACCGCGTGCTCGGTGGCGGAATTGTCTCCGGCGCAGCCATTCTGCTCTCCGGAGAACCGGGCGTTGGTAAGTCCACGCTGCTGCTCGAGGTCGCATCCAAGGCAGCGGCAGGTCGCTCGCGGGTGCTGTATGTGAGCGCTGAGGAGTCGGTCAATCAGGTGCGGTTGCGTGCAGAACGCACCGGCGCGCTGCACAACAACCTGTTCCTCGCGGCCGAAACAGACCTCGCGACCATCGTCGGCCAGATCGACGCGGTCAAGCCGCAGCTGGTGATCGTCGATTCGGTGCAGACCGTCTCAAGCGCCGGCGTTGACGGGTTGGCAGGCGGACCCGGTCAGGTTCGCGAAGTGGCGGCTGCACTGATCCGCGTCGCGAAGGAACGCGATCTGCCCGTGCTGCTGGTCGGCCACGTGACGAAGGACGGATCGATCGCGGGCCCTCGACTGCTCGAACACCTCGTGGACGTCGTCTGCCAGTTTGAAGGCGATCGTCAAACGAGCTTGCGTTTCGTGCGCGCGCTGAAGAATCGCTACGGACCGACGGATGAGGTGGGCTGCTTCGAGATGGCCGGCGACGGCATCCGCGAAGTGGCTGACCCGAGCGGACTGTTCCTCAGCCGCGCCCCGACCGCGGTATCAGGCACGTGCGTCACCGTCGCAATGGAGGGGCGCAGGGCGCTGCCCGTCGAGGTGCAGGCGCTGGTTATCAGCACACCGGCGCCCAACCCGCGACGGGTGGTCAACGGCGTGGATTCCTCTCGCGTGGCCATGCTGCTTGCGGTACTGGAGAAGCGGGCCAAGATCGTCACGAGCACGAAAGATGTCTACGTCTCGACCGTCGGCGGAGTGCGGTTGACGGAGCCCGGCGCAGACCTCGCGATCGCGCTCGCCGTCGCATCCGCCGTCAATGAGCGGCCGATCGCACACACCACGGTCGCGTTCGGCGAGATCAGCTTGGCCGGTGAGATTCGCCCAGTGGCCAACGGCAAGCAGCGCCACTCCGAGGCGAAACGACTCGGCTTCAGCACCCGCATCGACGACACGGCGACCCACCTCGCCGGCGCGATCGCTCGGGTATTCCCCGCGATGTAGACAACGCGGTCTAGACAACGCGGTCTAGACAACGCCCGTCCAGACAACGCCCGTCTAGACAACGCCAACCCCCAGCCGGCCGCTCGGCCAATTAATCGAGCTCGAACTGCTCGTAGACCTGATCGTCTCCATTCAGCCGCGCCACGATGAGCGCACCGTTCATGCGCTCGACCGTGTCCGAGGGCAGTGGGCGGCCGTAGTGCTTGCTGGCATCCTCCATGTCCGTCAACTCTGCGGTCCACCCGCATTCCGACAGCCAGCCGCCGACGTGGGCCTGATCCAGCGGCTGCCACAGGGGGCTTCGCATGTCGACCCGCGTGCTCACGGTTGCGCCGAGGACACTTCCGATCGCGGATGCCGCAGCCAATTCGGTCACGATCCGCGTTCTCGTCTCCGCATCGAAGGCCATCAGGTAGCCTTCCAGAATCCACAACGTGGGTTCCTCCCGCTGCCAGCCCTCGACCTCGGGTGCGGCCAGCCAACCGGCATCGAGCACGTCGGCCACGACCTCGCGCCGCCGTGCAGAATGCAGGCCCGCCGCATTCAAGATACGCTGTTTGGCCGCGAACACCTCCCTGTGGTCAACTTCATAGAGCGCGACTTCGTCGGGTAAGGAGAGGCGAAAAGCGCGCGAATCCAGTCCAGCACCGAGGATGACGATTTGCCGAACACCGCGCCCGACGCTGCGCAAAACAAGCTCATCGAGAAACCTGGTGCGCACAGCAATCCACGCAGTTAGGCCGACTCCCACACGTTCCTTGGCCGCTTGCGGCACAGCGGCCGCAAGCCGGACTGCCACCGGATCGATGAACCAGGGGCGGCCTCGCGCAGCCTCGCTGGCACGGGCCAGTGCGACCGCGAATGCGGATTGTCCAACCGCCGACAGATCGCCACTGGTCATGTGAAAACCTTACTCGGGTGACCGACTCTTCTGTCTATACTGCGCTCCTGTTCATACTGCGCTCCTGTCTGGACGGCACGCTTGTCTGGACTGCGCTCCTGTGCTGACTGCGCTCCGCTCGACAAGCGCGCCCGGCCGGTGCACGCTTCGTCAGTCGAGCAGAAACTGCTTCGTGGTTGCAGAGTCGAAGCCGCCAACCGATACCTTCAGATGATATGAGGCGCCGGCGGCCGGCACGACGGGCCGGTCGGTGCTACTGCAGGATGCAGGATCCGACCTCGTGCGGTCCCACGGGATCGGCGTGGAAGTCACCGTCTTAGCCGGTTTCAACAGGATCTCAGTGTGCACAGGGTTGGTTTGACAGTCGGTCGACTTCCAGTAGACCTCGGTGCCACTGGTGATCGTGTACACCTGCGTGGCCGTTCCCGCGTCCAGTGTGCACGACTTCGGGCCGGTGTTCGTCAGCGACAACGAAAGCTGCGGCTTCTGATCGGCGCCGTAGCTGGTGGCATCCGTGATCGCTTCGACGTCGATGTTGGCGGCCACGCATGGTGCGCCGGCGACCTGGGCTGCGGTGGTGGGGATCGTAGTGCTCGGCGGTGCTGTCGGGCCTGGCGTGCGGTTCGCAGTGGATGTCGGGGTGGTAGCCGGTGTCGGTGGCGTCTGCCCATTGCTGGCACCCGGTCGTACCACGATCAGCACGATGACGACGATGACCGCGATGAGACCCAGAATCACTATCAGCCGCCGGCGCCAATACACTTTGCTTGGCTGCGGGCCGACGGGATGCTTGATCGTCGACATGCCCTCAGGGTACCCAGCGGAGTGGCAAGCCCAGCGGATGCCTGCGGCGATTCGCGCGCCCTATCCGTTCCCTGAGCGTAGTCGACGCTTCTATGGGTTTTGTCAAGTGTTGGCGTTGAGTTTTCGGAAGATTGAGCGTGCGATGTGGCGTTTGAGGTTGCGGAGGGTTTCGCGGCGGTTGTGGCCTTGTTCTTGGCGTTTGGCGGTGTAGGCCTTGGTGGGCTCGTCGTTGAGCATGCGGTGGGAGGCGATGATGTAGAGGGCGTGGTTGAGTTGCCGGTCGCCGCCGCGGTGCAGGCGGTGCCGGGTGGTGTTCCCGGAGGACGCGGGGATCGGGGCGACGCCGGCGAGGCGGGCGAATGCGGCCTCGGAGCGGATGCGGCCGTGGGCGGAGAAGGAGACCAGGAGTTGGGCGGCGGTGAAGGGTCCGAGACCGTTCTCTTCCAGTAGCCAGGCGGCCAGTGCGGTGACGTGGATGGTCAGCTTGGCGTTGATGGTGGCGATCTCGCCCTGCCGGGTGTGGATTTCCTGGGCCATCCGGGTTGCTTCGGCTCGGATGGTGTTCTGTGCGGGGGTGTCGGTGCTGCGGGTGCGCCAGGCGGCGACCTGGCCGATTTGTGCTTTCGTCAGTTTCTTGCGGGCGTCGATGCCGAGGGGAAAGCCACGCAGCAGCGCGGTCAACGCGTTGCTGGTGGCGGTTTTGTTCTTCTGCAGTGCTTTCCGGGAGGTCAAAAGGACTCGCAGTGCGGCCTGGTCGCCGTGGTGTGTGCGGGGGATCATCAGCCGGTCCACGGGCAGGGCCAGTGCGTGGCGGGCGGCGTGTTCGGCGTCGATGACGTCGCTTTTACCGGCCCGGCGGACACCTCGTTTCGGTGGTTTCGTTTCGGTGACTTCCACCCGGTGGGCACTCAGCAGGTCGGTGAAGGTTGCCCCGTAGGAGCCGGTGCCTTCCATCGCGACCAGGGTGTGGCCTGGTGCCTCGCGCAGCATCCACGCGTAGGCGCGGTCCAGCCCGGGTTTACTGGTCGGGAAAGTCGCCGACTTCAGCAGCGCTCCGGCACTGCTGAGCACGGCCAGGGTGTGGGTCCTGGCATGCGTGTCGACCCCGATGACGTGGTCGTACTGTTGCCAAACCAGTTGTGAGACGATGGGCACGGTAACTCCTTCTGTAGGGGGTGTTATTACGTGCCGGTCTGGTCGTCGAGCAGGCGTTTCTGTAATGAGTCACGGGATCTCTTACAAGGTCCCGGACGAGCTTCTATCAAGCCATGTTCACGCGGTCAGGCCGGCGCTTCCCGCCCTGCCTGGTGGACATGTCGACTGCAAGACACACGCTGCGCGCGGTCGGAAGGGCGGTGAGTCACACCAGACAAAGCTGAAAACGCCAGTCTGCCAGCCAGTACCAGACCAGCCACAACCATTACAGAAGGGCCCGCCTATGCAGCGAGTGCGTTTGGCACCGCAGGCTGGCGCTTCGGCTCCGCTCAGCGACCGAAATAATCGGCCCCGGGCTGAATGCCCGGGGCCGATCGTTGGTGTTCTACTGCGCCGGTGGGCTACTTCACCTTGCCCGCGGCGGGAACAGTCAGCTCGGTCCAGCCGATGACCGCGCCCGTGGCGTCCTGAACCGCCAGCGACTGCCGGCCGTTCTCGAGCCCGGACGGCACCGTCACCGTGACGCTACCGTCGGCCGCAACCTGCAGCCATCCGCCCGCGTTGATGCCCTGCGACTTCTTCACGGGTGTTGCCCAGAACCACGCGGACACCCACTGGCCTGCCTTGTCGGCGCCGAGCTTCAGCGTGAGCGTCGTGCCGGGCTTCTGCGCACCGTTGGGAACGGTGAACACGTCGGCCAGTTGGCTGGTTTGCGCAGCCGCCGATGCCGAGACCGCCGGACTGCTCGGCTCCGCGTTGGGGTTGCCAACCACGGTGAGCGGCACCCGCACGGTCGTGCCGGACGGCGCGGCGGTGAGGATCAGCTCAGTCGTGCTCGTGACGTCGGCCGGAACCGTGAGCGAGACGGATGCCGCGCCCACCTCATTCACGGCAAACGCCACTGGTGCGCTCGCACTGCCCTGCCAGGTCGCGGACAGCTCGGTGTTGGCCGGGCTGCCCAGCGATGTCAGGTTCAGCTTGGTCACATCGAAGGACACAGTGTCGCCCGCAGCAACCGCTGTGGTCGGCACGCCGATCAGCGACACACCACGACGGTCGAAACTCGGTGACAGCGGGCTGTTGCCCGTGATGTATGCGATCCACGCATCACGGTCGACAAGTCCGGAGTCCTTCGTGTTGGCACCCTGAGCGATCACGCGGAAGTTATCGCCGCCGCTGAGCAGGAAGCTGAACGTTCCGATGCGGTAGTCGCGCGCCAGATCGATCGGCTCACCGTTCACGGTGATGCCGGTGATGTGGTCGCCACGCTCCCGTGTCGGGTCATAGGTGTAGCTGACGTTCTTCGACAGGCCCAGGTTGAGGAAGTCACGGCTGGGAACCGTGCCGTCCGCGTTGGTCTGCCACTGCTGCTCGAGCGCAACCTTGAACTGGGCACCGGTCAGTGTCGTCGTTCCGAGGTTGTTCAGGAACGGCAGCACGGCGTTGGCCTGAGCGTAAGTGACGCTGCCATCCGTGCCGTAGAGCAGGTCGGCACGAAGTCCGCCCGGGTTGACAATACCGATCTCTGCGCCGCCAACGTCAGGCGACTTCAGCGAAGCCAGAAGCGAGTCGGCAACCAGGTTGCCGAGGGTCGACTCCGACATCCGATCGTCACGGCTGCCGCCGATGAAGGCCGTTGTGATGTCCTTGGAGACAGACCCAACCTTCTGGTTGCCGATGACCGCGGCGTCCGCAATTGCCTTGTCGACGATGGTCTTCACCTCGGCGACACGCGGGTAGGAAGCGACCAGGTCGCCATCCGCGGTCGTGGTCCGAGAGACATTGCGTGCGGTGTAGCTGGACACGGCGTGCGTCGTCGGATCGATCGTCAGCTGAATCTGGCCGATGTTCTCGCCGTAGCTACCGGTCTGCAGGATCGGACGGGTCTTGCTGTCCGATCCGGGGACCGGTGCATCCCACGCGTACATCTTGTGCGTGTGACCAGTGAAGATCGCCGCCACCTTGGGCGAGGTCATCGTGACGATGTTGGCGAATGCGCCGCCCGCGGCGACTTCCTGCTCGAGCGTCGCGCCATCCGGTGTGCCGAAGCCGGCACCCTCGTGGTACTCGGCAACGATCACGTCGGCCTCGCCGTTGAACGGGTTGCCGTCGGTCAGCTGACCTGCAACACGGTTCACCGCTTCGACAGGGTCGCCGAAGTCAAGGCCGCTGATGCCTGCCGGAGTCACCAACGTGGGCGTCTCCTGCGTGACAACACCGATAACGGCGACGGTCAGACCATCGACTTGGAAGGTCTTGTACTCCGGGAGCGCCGGCGTCTTCGTGCCCTTGGTGTACACGTTCGCACCAAGGTAGGCGAAGTCGGCAGCAGACTGCACGCGACCGGTGAGGTCGCTGAACCCCTGGTCGAACTCATGGTTGCCCACTGCGGATGCCTTCAACTTCAGCGCGTTCAGCACATCGATGGTCGGCTTGTCCTGCTGCGATGCGGACGCGAACAGCGAGGCTCCGATGTTGTCTCCCGCCGACAGGAACAGCGTGTTGCTGTCTCCGCCTTCGGCGCGCAACTGCTCAACGGTTCCGGCGAACTTCACCGTGTTGGAATCAATGCGACCGTGGAAGTCGTTGATGTTCAACAGGTTCAGCGTGACCGGCTTCGGCGAAAGGCCGAGACCGACGATGATCGGGTCGTGATCCGACGCGCGGTACTGGTTCGGCACGTAGTAGTTCGTGACGTTGTAGTTGTACCGGCTGTATTCGAGCGCAACGGACTCGACCGAGTTGATGTTCCAGACATCCGCTCCGGTCACGTCGGCGTTCGCCTCAGCGTTGGCGAAGATGTGGTCGAGTGAGCCGACCGTTCCGCCGTATGCGTAGGTGTACTTGTCGGTCTTGGTGGTCACCTGGTCGACATAGCCCGCGTCGGTGAGAACCTTGATCGGGTCCTCCTTCATGTAGGCGTTGAAGTCACCGACCAGCATGACGTGGCCGATGCCGGTGCTTGCCTTCAGGTCATCCGCGAACTTCACAAGGTCCTTGGCCTGAGCGACACGAGAAGGATTGGATGCTCCCTGCCCGTCGCCCTGGTCAGCGTTGACGCCGGTGCCGGAACCCTTCGACTTGAAGTGGTTGACGATATCGATGAACGCCTGGCTGTCGGGCGCGCCCTTCTGCTTGAACGCCTGCGCCAGCGGGCGACGAGCGTTGTCGAACGCGGTGCCGGTCAACAAGATCTCCGACGAACCGACCGTCTCAACCTTTGCGGTCTTGTAAATGAAGGCGGTGCGGATGACGTCCTCGTTGCTCGGCAGAGCAGATGGGGAGCGAACGTAGTCCCAAACGGCGCTGCCTGCGGCCGCGTTCAGCGCGTCGACGAGTGTCGACAGCGCATAGTCGCGGTTCTTAGGCTTGCCGTCCGTGCCCAAGAACTTCGAGGAGTTCTCGATCTCTTCCAGCGACACGATGTCGGCGCCGAGGTCGTTGATTGCGACGACCTCTTTGGCCTGCTGACGCTTGAAGCTGGCCTCGTTGGCTGCGCCGCGAACGTCGCATCCAGTGTTCACCGTGACCGGGTTGCCGTCACGGTCCTTGTAGAAGGTGCAGCCGGTGACCTGATCGCCGGTGGTGGCGAAGTAGTTCAGCACGTTGAAGGTTGCCACCTTCACATCGCCGCCGACATTCGCCGGTGCTTCGGTGCGCGTGTTGGAGAACGTTGCCGGCTGAACCGTAGCCGCGTTGGCCGGAGTCAATTCGGAGGTCGGCTGGAGCTTCCACGCGTTGTTGCGGTAGTCCATGACCGCCGGGCCGGTGAAGCTAACAGCCGAACCAACGCGCACGTGGTCGTCAGCGGTCAGCCAGGAAAGTGGCTTGCCCTGGTTGGCCGCACTGAGAAAGTTCGTCGATGCGCCGTCGTCGAGCTTGATGGACAGCGATGCGTTGAGCGCAAGTGCCGCGTCATACTCCGCGGTGCGCGGTCCGGCCACCTCGGTCGGCTGAACGAGTGGCTTGTCTCCGACTGCGAGGCCGATTTCGCCGTACTGATTCAGCGAGTAATTGTCGGTGATCGTGTATGCGCCCTGCGGAGCGATCAGCATGCCTTCGAGGCTTTCGCGCTGCTCTTCCGTCGGCGGGATGACGACGGTGGCGGCGGTTGGAGCCGTGACGCCGGTCTTGTCGAGCTGCGAGACATCCGCAGCGCTTGTCGGGGTGAGCTGCGTCATTCCGTTGTATTCGCTCACGACACCGGAGACCTTGACGTAGTCGCCGATGTGCACAGTCGAAACTGTGGCGGAGGAGAAGACGAAGAGCCCGTCGGATTCGGTGTGCGTCGCCAGATCGAGGGCGCCGCCGGTGCCTGGGGTCTGAATGAAGTATCCGTTGAAGCCACCGGTCGGGTACGCCGCGGTGACGAAGCCAGTGGTCGTGACTGTTTTGCCCTCAAGCGGGCTGACGTTGGAGGTGCCTTGGATTTCTGCAATGGTGATCGGCGGGCTCGGGTCACCACCGGTGCCCGGATCCGTACCATCGCCCGGATCGGTGCCGCCATCACCGGGATCCGTGGTGGCGGGAGTAGATGCCTGCGGGGTGATGTTCGGTGTCAGTGAGAAGTCGGTGTGGTTGTCGTCCGAGTCCACGAAGTTCGCGCGGGTCAGCGACTGAACATCGGTCGTGGACTTCGGTGCCGGCGCGACAGCGCCCTCGAACGTGTTCGAGGTGCCCCAACCGAGCAGATCCACGATCTGGGGGTGGTTCGTGACGGAGGCGACCGGCGCCGTGACCTGGTTGGTCGTGTTTGCCAGGAAGAGGGTGCCTCCGCCGTTCGCGGGTGCCAGCGTGCTCGTGACATCTGGCGTCGGCAGGTCAGCACCGTTGGTGCCATTCGAGCCTCCTGCGATCAGGTAGTAGTCGTGCGGGGCGATCTTGCCTGACAGATTGATCACTGTCGACGGCAGGCCGGCTCCGGTAGCCGTTCGGTACTGCAGCGACCAACCGCTGACGGTGACGGCGGTGTCGCTCGGGTTGTACAACTCGACGAACTTGTTCTTGTAGAGGGCGCCCGCGCTACCACCGCTGAGGTACACCTCATTGATGACGACACCGGTGCCGTCTGTGCTCGCGTACGCCGGGAGGGCGACGAGCGGGCCGGCCGCGAGGCCGAGCCCTGCTATGGCAGCTGCGGCCAGTTTCCAGGCCCTGCCGTGTTGATGGGACATCTTTCTCCTTCATGATGGATTGCGCATCCGCCACGTTAGAGAGGTTCGAGGTACTGAATCCCACCTGCGAATGAACACAGAGTGAAGTCTCGTCCATCGTGCTCATATGAGCACCGAGCGCCTCATTGCGACAGTTACGGCAATGCGTGCAACCATAATCGACACAAACACGGCCTGTCAGCCAATCCATCAACTTTGCTCATATGCGCACGCAGGAGACCGCTTCATGATTCTGGGCGAGATCTGGGAATTCATCCGGCCGCCGCGGATGCTGTTATCAGGCGCACCACAGGGACATCAAAGTGCTGAGCCGAGCACGGACACCTACGGGCTCGCGCCCGATGGCACACGTTTCCGGCCGAGGTGAAACCACCTCGGCCGGAAACTGCTGGTAGGAAGCTAGGAGCGCTTCTGCGAACGCCCTTCCGATGCCGCCATGCGTCGGCGCGTCAAGAGGGCACCGGCCCCGAGAAGCAGGAGCAGCCCGGCCCCGAGAACACTAGCTGATAGGTCTGAACCGGTGTTCGCCAATCCTGACCCGTTGCCGGAGCCTGCCGCGGTGCCGCCCGCTTGGCCGTCCGAGCCGCCGGACGGCACGGCCGCGACGGTGATCGCGGCCCATCCGATCACGTTGCCTTCTACGCCTTGCACGACGAGCCGGTGTGCACCGAGCGCAACGTCTTTCGGTAGCGTCACTGCGATCGTGCCGTCGGCACGTACCTGCTGCCAGCCGCCGAGATTCGTCGGCGTCGACCACAGCCAAGTGGAGACGTACTCGCCTACGTGCGCCGCGCCGACGGTGATGCGCACGGTGTCGCCTGGGTGGTAGGTCGACTTGTCCGTCGTGATCCCGCCCTCGGTCTGCGGTGTCTGCGCAGACTCGTCGGCCGAGGTCGGCGACGTTGCCGGCGGCGGGGCCGTGGTCACCGTCAACGGAACGCGCACGACGGTCCCTGACGGCTGCGCGGTCAGCACGACGACGCTCGCGTCGGGCGCGGCATCCGGAACGGTGAACGAGACCGTTGCCGTGCCGTTGGCCATCTGCGTGTTCCCAGGGTCGCCCGGAGTCACGGGAACGCTCCCGAGGCCACCGGGTACCCCGTCGATCGCGATGTCGAGGGTCGTGTTCTCCGGGCTGCCGAGCGAGGTCAGGTCGAGATTCTTGACATCGAACGACACGGGCGACAGGCGATCAGCGGATGCCGGCACCCCGGTCACCTGCACACCTCGCCGCGCGAACGACGGTGACAGGTCGGCGTGCTCGCCGAGGTAGGCGATCCAGCCGTCGCGGTCGATCAGGCCGGAGTCTTTCGTGTCTGTGCCGTTGGCGAACTCGCGGAAGTTGTCACCGCCCTCGAGCAGGAAACTGAACGATCCGATGCGGTAGCTCGCCGTTGGGTCGATCGGTGCTCCGTTGACGCTGATGCTCGTGATGTGCTCGCCCTGCGCGGCATCGGCGTCGTAGGTGTAGCTGACGTTGTTGCTCAGCCCCAGGTTGAGGAACGGTCGACTGGTGATCGGCGTACCATCCGGGCTTGTCTGCCACTGCTGCTCGAGCACAGTTTTGAACTGTGCACCGGTCAGGGTTGTGGTCCACAGATTGTTCAGGAACGGGAGCACCGCGTTGGCTTCGGCGTAGGTGATCACGCCGTCCGGCGCCTGATACAGCTCCGAGCGGATGCCGCCGGGGTTGACGACGCCGATCTCGGCCCCGCCACGGTCGGCCGAACCGAGGGTTGCGACCAGCGAGTCGGCGATGAGATTTCCGAGGGTGGATTCCTTGGCACGGTCGTCGCGACCGACCGGCAGCCCGTTGTTGTCGAAAGTTCCCGCGGTGTACACACCGTTGACGTAGGACCCGCCGGTGAACGCGGTGGTGATGTCCGCGGCCACCGAGCCGACCGGTTGTTTGCCGATCACGTCAGCGGCGGCGAGCGCGTTGTACACGATCGTCTGCACCTGTTTCACCCGCGGGTATTGCTCGGCCAGCGTGTCATCCGCTGTCGTCACACGCGGAACGTTGCGCATGGTGTGGCTGGCGACCGACTTCGTGTTGGGGTCGTACTGCAACACGATCTGCCCGACATTTGCCCCATAGCTGCCGGTCTGGATGATCGGACGGGTCTGACCGGTGTGGCCGGGCCAGGGCGCGTCCCACGCGTACGCCTGGTGCGTGTGACCGGTGAAGATCGCGGAGACCTTGGGCGAGGTGTCGTTCACGATCTCGGCGAAGGCTCCGCCAGCTGCCACTTGATCGTCGAGCGTGCCGCCCGCCGCGTCGCCCGCGGCCGCCCCTTCGTGGTACGACGCGATGATGACATCCGCCTCACCGTTGCTGGAATCGCCGTCGGTCAGTTGATCGGCAACCTCGTTGATCGCCGTGACCGGATCGCCGAACGTGAGTCCGGCAATTCCCGCGGGAGCAACCAGCGACGGTGTCTCTTGTGTGACGGCGCCGATCACGCCGACGGTGACGCCGTCGACCGTGAAGGTCTTGTACTTCGGCAGTGCGGGAGCGCCGCCACTCGTGTACGTCACGTTCGCTCCGAGGTATTCCCAATCCGCGAGGCCCTTGGCGCTACCGGTGAGGCCCATGACTCGACCGGTGAGGTCAGCGAAGCCCTGATCGAACTCGTGGTTCCCGACAGCGGATGCCTGCAGCCCGAGCGCGTTCAGCACGTCGATGGTCGGCACGTCCTGAGCGGAGGCGGACGCAAAGACGGACGCTCCATAGTTGTCACCTGCGGAGACGAAGAGCGAGTTCGCATCGCCGTACTCGGCTCGCACCTGTTCGACTGTGCCCGCGAACTTCACTGTGTTGCTGTCGATCCGCCCGTGGAAGTCGTTGATGCCGATCAGATTGATCGGAACGGTGGCGGCCGGGGCCGCCGGGGCGGGATCCGCCGCAATCGCGGGTGCAGCCACGATCGGCGCGGCGATGAGGCCGAAACTGAGAATCGAGGCTGCGGTGAGTTTGCCGAGCATGCGCCGTGGTGTCGCCATGGATGTGCCTTTCGCGCGTCGTTGTGCGTGCAACATTCCCAGACACCCTATGCGAAATTCAGGGTTGATTCAAAGCTGGGCCTGAAGATTGCTCATCTGCGCCAACGGCTGACGGTCCCTGAGCGCAGTCGACGGGCCGCGCTTCGGCCTCGCTCAGCGACCGGGGTGGTCGGTCCCTGAGCGCAGTCGAAGGGCTGCCCTTCGGCAAGCTCAGGGACCGGGCTGCGCTCAGCGAACGAAGGTCACGGAGCGGGTCGCGCGCCCTACAGGCGCTTGAGCATCCGCGTGTTTCCTAGGGTGTTCGGCTTGACCCGTGCCAGATCGAGGAACTCGGCGACGCCCTCGTCGGGGCTGCGGACCAGCTCGGCATAGACATCCTGATCGACGGTCTCCTCGCCCATCTCGACGAAGCCGTGTCGCGAGAAGAATGGCACCTCAAAGGTCAAACAGAACAGGCGCGAGAGACCGAGCGCGCGGGCATCCTGCTCCAATTGCGAGAGCAACGCGTGGCCGACGCCGCGACCGCGCCAGCTGTCTGCGGCGGCCAGTGTGCGCACCTCTGCAAGGTCTTCCCACATGACGTGCAGGGCGCCGCATCCGATCAAGTGTCCATCGGCATCCTCGATGACACGGAATTCCTGCACGGCCTCATAGAACACGACAAGCTCTTTGCCGAGCAGAATACGGCGCTGCACGAGCGGTTCGACCAGCTGCTTGATGCTTTTGATGTCGCTCGTGCGCGCTTGCCGCACGGAAAAGGTGGTCTCGCTCACGCTCATCAGTCTACGGATGCCCTCCGGCCCGCCCGCGCCCCTCCCCATCCAATCCTCCCGTCACGTGCGGACTTCGGTCGCTTTCCAAGCAGGGATAGTGACCGAAGTCCGCACCTCAGTGAAGGGGGCGAGTTGGCAGCGGGCGTCGCATCGCGACGACGAACGAAGCGATCAGCAATGCGACGACGATCAGCCACGCCGCCACCGCGAACCAGATCCACACCGACGCGAGAGCGGGCAAGAAGGCGAAGTCGATGGCCCGGCCGAAGGTGGCAGAAGCGACGGCGTACATGCCCAAGGGGAACACCACGCTCCACAACTTCGCCTCGTAGGTCCACGGGTATCCGCGCACGAAGTAGCGCCACAGCCCGAAGATCACCAACAGTGGAATGAACCAACTGCCGAACGACCACAACACGACCGACAGCCCCACCACAAACGATCGCATTTCGGTGAGCAGGTTCGCGGTCATTCCATCACTGAGCGCCAGGATGCCGGCAGCCGCACGCACACTGATGGCGGTCGCGCCCATCAGAATCCAGTAGGCCGGCCCCATCTCGACCGGCGTGGTCTCTTTCAGGAAGAGCCGCGCGAAGATGATCACGATGAAGATCAGATAGAGCACGACGCCGACGCTCCAGAACAAGATGCTCGCAACGCCAAGCAGCTGGCTGCCGATCGACCACGGCAACACCGGCGCCAGCGCTGCGGCAACGACCGCAATCGACTGGGTACCGACGACCCAAACCAGCCAAACCCCCGTGATCTCGCGAAGTTTCGGATGATGCCCGGCAAGCACGATCATGGAGAACAGTCCATAGGTGAGCACGAGCCAGATGACGAATGCCACGATTCCCAGCGCCAGCGACACCGGCCAGAACCCGTGCCCGATCAGACCTGTAGCAAGCACATCGAACCCGGCCACGACCGTGAAGTAGCCGACAGCCGCACTCGGGTTGCGCAGCGATGCCGCAACAGCACTCGGAAAACGCACCGCGCGCGCGATGTATGCGCAGACCAGCACAACGAATCCGACAGCCGCGCAGCTCAGCACGATATCGCCGAGCAGCGGGAAACCCAGCACACTCAGACCGATCGACACGATGCCGGTCGCCATGACCAGCGCGAAATAGCCGGGCTCGAGATTCTCGATCCACGTCGCCACTCGCCCCTGAGGTGATGGATCGAGCGCTGATGCGTCTTGCTGCGCTCGAGTCGTGCGATCAGTCATTCTCATCACGTCCGACAGTAGGGTTCACCGATGAGATGGGATGTCGTCGACCCGCTCGGGGCGCGTTCCGGGTCTCGTGCTGCGCGCCCAGCCGCGCTGGGTGGCACGAGCTCCCAGCCGCATGTCCCGAGATCGGTAGACGACATACGGGCGGAAAAGGTACAACACAGGAATCGAGAAGACATGAACGAGGCGGGTGAACGGCCAGATCATGAACAGCAACATCGCGGTGATGATGTGCAACTGGAAGATCAGCGGCACGCCGACCATGAGCTCGACATTGGGTTGCAGCGCACCGAGGCTGCGAATCCAGGGAGAGATGGTTTCCCGGTAGTCGTACCCCGGCCCGAAGACCTGGTAGAAGAAGTTCGCCCACGTTCCGAAGACGACCGTGACCAGCAGGAAGGCGTACATGACGACATCCATCACCGTTGTCACCCGGAAGACCCGCTTAACGGCACCGCGTCGGGACAGCAGCAGGATCATACCGATCAGTGTTGCTACCGCGGCGAGCGCGCCGAGGTAGGTGGCGCCCCAGTGATACGCCTCTTCGGAGACTCCGAAGAAGAGAATCCACTCCTTCGGCACCAGTAGCCCGACAACGTGCCCGACGAAGACGGCGAGGATGCCGTAGTGGAACAGCGGCGAACCCCAGCGCAGAATCTTCGACTCGTAGCCTTGGGAAGAGCGAGAGGTCCAACCGAACTGGTCGTAGCGCCACCGGAAGATGTGGCCGACGACGAAGGCGCCGACCGCCGCATACGGAACCGCCACCCACAGCAAAATATTCAACACGGTCATATCCGCACCTCCTCCCGTGGAGCCCCCGCTGGCGCGTAGGGCGCAAGGTTGCCGAGAAATGTCAAGCCGACCAACTCGGCCGGCGGGCCTTCGTTGATGAGCTTCATGTAACGCTCACGTGCTTCCGCGTTCATCGCTGGAAGTGAAAGGCATACCGCATCGAGCACGTGCGCATACGGCGTTTCGAACGACTCGAGCGCCGCCCGCAACACCTGCAGTCCTTCACGATGAGCCGCAATGAGATCGTCGGAGATGGTCGAATTGCAGCGCGCCGAGAACTCGAGCACCATCGGCAGGTAGTCGGGCAGCTCACCCGGCTCGACCTCCCAGCCGGCCGCCCGGTATGCGTGGATGAACCGCACCAGCGCCATCCCCCGCTTTCGCGTGTCGCCGGTCGTGTAGTAAGTGAGGTAAGGGCTGCATTTGCGCTTCTGGTCGAAGATCGAGGTGAAGTGCGACTCGAGTTCGCGCTGCCCCATGGCATCCGTCGCGGCGAAGAAGCGGCCGAAGGCATCCGCCAGCGGCACCGGTAAGGTCTCGATCGCCCGGGCCACAGCGGCGAACCGCGACCGGTTCTGCTCGTGTGGATAGTCAAGCAGGATCGATGCGGCCATGTGCGTCATGGCGCGCTGACCGGAACCCAGTTGAAGCGCCGTTGTTTCGCGCGGCGGCACGTTGCGGCGAATCACGACACGCCCCCGGCAGACGCCGGCGGAAACAGCCCCGGAGCCGCAGTGTTACCGTTCCAGTTGAGCAGATTCATCCGACCGGGCGACGACTGTTCTGGCCCGGACTGGTCCGGGCCGGATTGGCCCGGAATCGCCAACTGCTCCTCGTCGTCGACAAGATTCTGCAGGTCATGGAACCTCTCCACCCCGTTTTCGTCCACGTCGAACCGCGCTACCGCCGCCGGCGCGTCACCGTGTCTGTTCCGCTTTCCTGCCTTGCGCACCGGCCCCATCCCAGAAAGACCCTCGCTCGGCCCGCCCATGCCCGGGCCGCCATCCATGTCGAGTGAGCAGGCCAGGTTCTCCAGGTCGCGGGCCTGCTCGACGTGGGCTTTCGGGATGACGTAGCGGTCTTCGTACTTGGCGATCGCAAGCAGCCGGTACATGGCCTGCATCTCATCGCCGCTCATCCCGACCAGGTTTGCGATCCGCTCGTTCGGCTCCTGCCCAAGGTTGATGTCGCGCATGTACGAGCGCATGGCGGCGAGTTTGCCGAGCGAGTCTTCGATTGGCTCGACGTCGCCGGCGGTGAACAGTCCGGCGAGGTACTCGACCGGGATGCGCAGCTTGTCGATGGCCGAGAAGAGATTGGCGACATCCTCACCGTCGCTGCCGCTGTTGGCGACGACGTCGACGACCGGCGACAGCGGGGGGATGTACCAGACCATCGGCATCGTGCGATATTCGGGGTGCAGCGGCAACGCAACCTTGTACTCGCTGATCAACTGATAGATCGGGCTGTTCTGTGCTGCTTCGATCCAGTCGTCGGCGATGCCCTCGGCTTTGGCCGCCGCGATTACTTCCGGGTCGAACGGGTCGAGGAAGACCGAGCGCTGGGCATCGAGGAGCTCGTGGTCATCTTCGACGCTGGCTGCCTCCAGCACCTTGTCGGCGTCGTAAAGCATCAGGCCGAGGTAGCGCAGCCGGCCGACGCAGGTCTCCGAGCAGATCGTCGGCTTGCCCTGTTCGAGCAGCGGATAGCACAGGGTGCACTTCTCCGCCTTGCCCGTCTTGTGGTTGAAGTAGACCTTCTTGTACGGGCACGCCGACACGCACATCCGCCAGCCGCGGCAGGCATCCTGATCGACCAGCACGATGCCGTCTTCCGACCGCTTGTACATCGCGCCGGATGGGCAGGCCGACACGCACGACGGGTTGAGACAGTGCTCGCAGATGCGCGGCAGGTAGAACATGAACGTGTTCTCGAACTCGAGCTTCACGTGTTCGCTCATGTGCGCGAGGATCGGATCCTGCGCAGCGGTCTCCTGAGCGCCACCGAGATTGTCATCCCAGTTCGGCGACCACTTGACCTCCATGTTCTCGCCGGTCAAGAGCGACTTCGGGCGCGCTACCGGGCCGTTCTTCGTCTGCGGCGCGATCGTGAGCATGTCGTAGTCGTAGGTCCACGGCTCGTAGTAGTCGTCAATCGTCGGCAGATCGGGGTTGGAGAAGATATTGGCCAGGTGCGCGAGGCGGCCACCCGAGCGCAGCTTGAGGCGGCCGCGCTTGTTCCGCTGCCAACCGCCACGCCACTTGTCCTGATCCTCATAGGTGCGCGGATAGCCGAGCCCGGGCTTGGTCTCCACATTGTTGAACCAGACGTATTCCATGCCATCGCGGTTCGTCCACACCTGCTTGCAGGTGACAGAACAGGTGTGGCAGCCGATGCACTTGTCGAGGTTCATCACCATCGACATCTGAGCCATGACACGCATTAGTACTCGACCTCCTGGCTACGACGACGGATGACCGTCACCTCGTCTCGCTGGTTGCCGGTCGGCCCCAGATAGTTGAACGCGAACGACAGTTGCGCGTAGCCGCCGATCAGATGCGTCGGTTTCAGCAGGATGCGCGTGAGCGAGTTGTTCGTGCCGCCGCGCTGACCCGAGGTCTCGGCGATCGGCACGTTGATCGTGCGGTCTTTCGCGTGGTACATGTACACGGTGCCCTCCGGCATCCTGTGCGACACGATCGCGCGGGCCACCACCACGCCATTGCGGTTGTATGACTCGATCCACTCGTTGTCGCGGACGCCGATCTTCTCGGCGTCCTGCGGGGACATCCAGATGCCCGGCCCGCCTCGCGAGAGTGTCAGCATCATCAGGTTGTCTTGATACTCGGAGTGGATGGACCATTTGGAATGCGGAGTGAGGTAGCGCACGGCGACCTCGGCGCGGCCCTGCGACCCGGCACGGCCCGTCGGCGCCGTGGAACCGATGATCGAGTCGTTGAACAGGCGGTGCATGTCCAGCGGCGGCCGGTAGATCGGCAGCTGCTCCCCCAGCTCGATCATCCAGTCGTGATCGAGGTAGAAATGTTGGCGGCCCGTCAGCGTATGCCACGGCTTCAGATGTTCGACATTGATGGTGAACGCGCTGTACCGTCTGCCGCCGTGCTCGCTGCCCGACCATTCCGGCGAGGTGAGCACCGGCACCGGAGCGTCGCCGACCTCTTTGAACGTGTACCGGCGTCCTTCATTGTCGGAGGCGAGCTGGGCAAGCGGCACGCCCGTGCGTTTCTCCAACGTGCGGAAGCCCTGTGTTCCAAGCCGTCCGTTGGTGGTGCCCGAGAGCGCGAGAATCATGTCGCACGCACGCTGGGCGGTGTCCAAGCGCGGGCGACCGGCAGTCGGCCCGGAAACGAACCGCCCGTTGCGGTGGCCCAGGTCTTCGACCTCGACGTCCGGATTGAATGCGACACCCTTCGTCGCCATGCCGAGTTTCGCGGTCAGCGGGCCGAGAGCGGTCATCCGGGCACCGAACGCCGGATAGTCGCGCTCAACAACTGACAGCTTCGGCATCGTCACGCCGGGAATCAGTTCCGGCGAATCCACCACCGTGCCGTGCGGCGTGGACATCGCATCCGGCGTGTCGTGCAGCAGCGGGGATGCCACGAGGTCGCGACGCACCCCCAGGTGCCCTTCCTGCAACTCGCTGATCTTGCGCGCGAGCAGCGTGAAGATCTCGAAGTCGGGCTTGGCCTCCCACGGCGGTGTGATCGCCGGATTGAACGTATGGATGAACGGATGCATGTCCGTCGTCGACAAGTCGTGCTTCTCATACCAGGTGGCCGGCGGCAGAACGATGTCGCTGAAGCCTGTCGTCGACGTGTTGCGGAAGTCGCTCGTGACCATCAGGTCGAGCTTGCCGATCGGCGCTTCCTCATGCCAGGTCATCGATGCAGGGCGGCGATCCGGACCGGACTCCTGCCCGGTGATTGCGGCGTCCGTGCCGAGCAGATGCTTGAGGAAGTACTCGTTGCCCTTGCCCGATGAGCCGATGATGTTGGCCCGCCAGACGTTGAGCACACGCGGAAAGTTCTCGGGCGCATCCGGATCTTCAACAGCGTATTTGAGTTCGCCGCTCTTCAGCTGATCGACCACATACTGTGCCGGTTCGACACCGGCCGCTTCGGCCTCGTCGACGATATCCAGCGGGTTGCGGTTGAAGGTCGGGTAGCTGGGCATCCAGCCGCGCTTGGCCGATTCGACGAGGCAGTCAGCCGTTGTACGGCCCGCGAAGAGCCCGTTCGCCTGCGCACTCGCGAGGCTGTCGGCCGGCAGGCCGTCGTAACGCCATTGGTCGGTCGCAAGGTACCAGTACGCTGTGCCGATCATCTGCCGCGGCGGGCGCACCCAGTCGAGGCCGAACGCGTATTGCGCCCAACCGGTCAGCGGCCGGATCTTCTCCTGCCCGACGTAGTGCGCCCAGCCTCCGCCGTTGACCCCTTGGCAGCCTGTCATGGTGGTCAGGGCGAGGAAGGTGCGATAGATCGTGTCAGAGTGGAACCAGTGATTGGTGCCCGCCCCCATCAGGATCATCGAGCGCCCGCCGGAGTCTTCGGCGTTCTGCGCGAACTCGCGGCCGATCCGCTCCGCCGCCTGCGCCGGAACGCTGGTGATCTCCTCCTGCCAGGCCGGGGTCCCTGGGCTGGAGGGGTCGTCATAGCCGGTCGGCCAATCGCCGGGGAGCCCGTCGCGGCCGACGCCGTAACGAGCGAGCAGAAGATCGAACACCGTGGTCACCAGCCGGCCGGCTACCTCACGCACCGGCACACCGCGACGGATGCCGCCCGCCCCGCCCGCGTGCGCGTGCTCAGCGTCGGGGGTCAGGTCGAAGCGCGGCAGCTCCACCTCGACGGCTCTGCCGTCGTGATCGGGCGCGTCGGCGATCGACAACAGCGGGTCGACGTCGCCGAGATCCAGGTTCCAGAGGCCTTCGTCCTCCTTCGAGAAGCGGTGACCCAACGAACCGTTCGGCACGACCGGCACCGCGTTCTGATCGAGCAGGACTGGCTTGAACGCCGGGTTGGCGACGTCCGCGGTCGTCGTGGGCAGGGCATCCGCCGTCAAGAACTTGCCGGCAACATACGCGTCGCCGTGCGGCGTCAGTTCGATCAGGTAGGCGGAGTCGCTGAACTTCTTCATGTAGTCGATGAAGCGCGGGGTGCGCTTGTCGAGCAGGAACTCCTTCAGGATGACGTGCCCCATCGCGATGGCGAGCGCCGCGTCGGTGCCTGGATGCACGGCGAGCCACTCATCGGCGAACTTCGTGTTGTCCGCATAGTCGGGCGAGACGACGATGACCTTCTGGCCGTGGTAGCGCGACTCGACCATGAAGTGGGCGTCTGGCGTTCGGGTGACCGGAACGTTGGAGCCCCACATGATCAGGTAGGAGGAGTTCCACCAGTCCGCCGATTCCGGCACATCGGTCTGGTCGCCGAACACCTGGGGGCTCGCGACCGGCAGGTCGGCATACCAGTCGTAGAACGAGAGCATGGTTCCGCCGAGCATTGTCACAAAACGCGAGCCGACTCCGTGCGACATGATCGACATGGCCGGGATCGGTGAGAAGCCAGCGACGCGGTCCGGGCCGTACTTCTTGATCGTGTGCACGTGCGCTGCCGCGACGATTTCGGATGCCTCATCCCACCTCGCGCGCACCAGCCCGCCTTTGCCGCGCGCCTGTTTGTATGCGCGCGAGGCGACCGGATCGTCGACGACGGCTTCCCAGGCGAGCACCGGATCGCCGACGCGCTCCTTGGCCGCCCGGTAGGCGTCGAGCAGAACGCCGCGCACGTATGGGAAGCGCACCCGCGTCGGTGAATAGGTGTACCAGCTGAACGAGGCGCCGCGCGGGCATCCGCGGGGTTCGTATTCCGGCGAGTCCGGCCCGATCAGCGGGTAGTCGGTCTGCTGCGTCTCCCAGGTGATGATGCCGTCTTTGACGTACACCTTCCACGAGCAGGAACCGGTGCAGTTGACACCGTGGGTGGAGCGCACCTCCTTGTCGTGGGTCCAGCGGTCGCGGTAAAAGGCATCTGCCTTTCGGCCGCCGTCGAGGAAGACTGTTCTGAGATCTTCAGAGACCGTCCCGGGCCGCAGGAATCGCCCCATGCGGATCAGACTGTCTGCAAGCACTCCGTCGGTTCCGGCTGTCGGGGTGTCAGGTGTGTTCTTTGGTCGCATGGCTGCTCCAATCGGGGCCGGCCGCCGAATTGGCGGCTCGAACCGTCTTGGGCGCAATCATCGTCGGGTTGCGCACCGCGTTCGAGCGCAAAACACCGTGTTTAATGCCGGCGCGCGCAATGCCCGTGAGATCAGGGCCGATGTGCGGCGCACAACTCGAGGGTGCACGTTCGCGCATCCGAGAACGGATGCAGCTGCTCGGCTTCCAGCGGACCGTCGACCTGCACCAGCACTTCCTGCACGAGCCCGAAGTGCACCTCGCAGACCTGCGGATTCTCCCGCGCCAATTCTGCGAACGGGCAATCGTGCATGGTCATGACGCGGCCATCCGGCTCGAGCGTCGAATCGAATCCGCACTGGTCCATATGGTCGTCGAGCAGGTCAAGTTGCTGCTGGATCGCCTCGTGTGTGGCATCCGGTTCACCAGATTGCCCCTGACTGCTTGCATAGTGCGCATCATGTCCAGCTTCATCGACGTGCAACAGTTGCCGCACCTGGCGAGCACGCTCGGCCGCGATCCGCACTTTGTCCAGCACGATCGGATCGTCCTGCGGAACAGTCGCGCTGTAGCGGATCCGCGGGCGACCGCGTGCCGCAACGTGTTCGGACTCGCCGTGCACAAAACCGGCGGCGACGAGCCGATGCAGATGTTCGCGTGCGGTGTTGCGATGGAGCCCTGTCGCGTCGGCCAGTTGCTCGATCGTCATGGAGCCACCCTGTTGCAACGCATGCAACAGGTTGATTCTGCTCAACGATGCAAGCGTTCGATACTGAGGTGCGCGGGCCGCAGCCATGACCCCATTCAACGCCATCGGCCGGGCGATTGCTACCCGCCCCGGTTAATGCCATTGAGGTGCGGACTTCGGTCGCTTCGCCAGTGGCAGAAGCGACCGAAGTCCGCACCTCAGCGAACGGTTGTGAAGTTAGTCGGCGGCGGCAGCCAGGTCGGGGGTGACGGCGCCCGTGCCCGGGCTCGCTCCGACGCCCGCGCCGATCGCGACCGGCTCCTCGTGGTTCGTCGTCGTGAACACGAACGCGTTGTCGACGAAGTCCACGTGAACGTGGTTGCCTGAGCCGAGCTCGCCCTGAAGGATCCTCTCGGAGAGCCGATCCTCGATCTCGTGCTGCACGGCGCGACGCAGTGGCCTGGCACCCAGCGTCGGATCGAACCCGACCTCGATCAGATGCTCCTTGGCTGCGGTGGTGAGCTCGACGGTCATGTCGCGGTCCAGCATCCGATCACTCAGTCGCTTGATGAACAGGTCGACGATCTGCAGGAGCTCCGGCTTGGACAGCTGCGGGAAGACGATGATCTCGTCGACTCGGTTGAGGAACTCCGGCTTGAAGTTCTTCTTCAACTCATCCTTGACCTTGCCGGCCATCCGGTCGTAGCCGGTCTGCGTGTCACCCTCGATGAGGAACCCGACAGGGCCGCCAGTGATGTCCTTTGTGCCGAGGTTGGTGGTCATGATGATCACCGTGTTCTTGAAGTCGACGACGCGACCCTGACCATCGGTCAGCCGGCCCTCCTCCAGAATCTGGAGCAGCGAGTTGAAGATGTCGGGGTGTGCCTTCTCGATCTCATCGAACAGCACGACGCTGAACGGCTTGCGGCGCACCTTCTCGGTGAGCTGGCCGCCCTCTTCGAAGCCGACGAAGCCGGGAGGGGCACCGAACAGTCGCGAAACCGTGTGCTTCTCGCCGTACTCGCTCATGTCCAGCGAGATCATGGCCGACTCGTCGTCGAACAGGAACTCCGCCAGCGCCTTGGCCAGCTCGGTCTTACCGACTCCGGTCGGACCGGCGAAGATGAACGAACCGGATGGGCGGTGCGGGTCCTTGAGACCGGCGCGCGTGCGGCGGATCGTCTTAGACAGCGCAGAGATCGCCTCTTCCTGGCCGATGACGCGCTGGTGCAGCGCCTTCTCCATGAAGACGAGGCGACTGGACTCCTCCTCGGTCAGCTTGAAGACCGGGATTCCCGTGGCCTGCGCCAGAACCTCAGCGATCAGCCCTTCATCGACCTCGGCCGTTGTCTTGACCTCGCCGGCTCGCCACTGCTTCTCCAAGCGCAACCGCTCGCCGAGAAGGTTCTTCTCCTCGTCGCGCAGGCTGGCGGCCTTCTCGAAGTCTTGCTCCTCGATCGCGGCCTCCTTGCTTTCACGAACTTTCGCGATCTTGTCGTCGAACGCGCGCAACTCCGGCGGCGCGGAGAGGATCGACAGGCGCAGACGCGCCCCGGCCTCATCGATCAAGTCGATGGCCTTGTCCGGCAGGAACCGGTCGCTGATGTAGCGGTCGGCAAGGTTCGCGGCGGCGACGATGGCGCCATCCGTTATCGACACCTTGTGGTGCGCCTCGTAGCGATCACGCAACCCCTTGAGGATGTTGATCGTGTGAGGCAGGGACGGCTCCGCCACCTGGATCGGCTGGAAGCGGCGCTCGAGCGCGGCATCCTTCTCGAAATGCTTGCGGTACTCATCGATTGTGGTCGCACCGATGGTCTGCAGTTCGCCGCGGGCCAGCAGCGGCTTCAGGATGCTGGCGGCGTCGATCGCGCCTTCGGCTGCACCTGCACCGACCAGGGTGTGGATCTCGTCGATGAACGTGATGATGTCACCGCGCGTGCGAATCTCCTTGGTCACCTTCTTCAGGCGTTCCTCGAAGTCGCCGCGGTAGCGGGAGCCGGCGATAAGCGAGCCGAGGTCGAGCGTGTAGAGCTGCTTGTCCTTCAGCGTCTCCGGCACGTCACCGCGCACGATCGCTTGTGCGAGGCCCTCGACGATGGCGGTCTTGCCGACGCCGGGTTCCCCAATCAGCACAGGGTTGTTCTTCGATCGTCGGGAGAGGATCTGCATGACCCGCTCCATTTCTTTCTCACGACCGATCACCGGGTCCAGTTTGTTGTCGCGCGCCGCCTGCGTGAGGTTGCGCCCGAACTGGTCGAGGATCTGGCTGCCGGCCTGCTGGCCCTGCTGCTCATTGGCCCCGACCTGCACCTGCTCCTTGCCCTGGTAGCCGGAGAGCAACTGGATGACCTGCTGGCGCACCCGGTTGAGGTCAGCGCCGAGCTTCACAAGCACCTGTGCAGCGACCCCTTCGCCCTCGCGGATGAGGCCGAGCAGGATGTGCTCAGTGCCGATGTAGTTGTGGCCGAGCTGCAGCGCCTCGCGCAGTGACAGCTCGAGAACCTTCTTCGCTCGCGGCGTGAAGGGGATGTGGCCGGTCGGCTGCTGCTGACCCTGGCCGATGATGTCTTGAACCTGCTCGCGCACGGCGTCCAGGGAGATGCCCATCGACTCGAGGGCTTTGGCTGCAACACCCTCACCCTCGTGGATCAGGCCAAGCAGGATGTGCTCGGTACCGATGTAGTTGTGGTTGAGCATCTTGGCCTCTTCTTGGGCCAAAACGACAACGCGACGAGCTCGGTCGGTAAATCTTTCAAACATGAGGTCACTCCTTGCGAAGCCGTGCGGACGAGGCTCCGTTACAAAGAGCGTAACCAGAGCACCCTGGGTAATCTGCCCCTGTTCGCCGTAGGCGTGACCGGATGCGCCGCCCCGGCCGGGCGCCGCGGCGTGCGCGAGCGCATCCGAAGTCTCAATCCGTCGACCGTGGGTCATAACTCAGGTTGGGTGCGGGGTCGAACACGTGGGCATCGGCGTGGCGAGCCGCCCAGCCTGAATTCTGCACGGGAAACCCGCGCGGCAGGCCAGATCACGGACCCGACGTGTGCCACGCCCTACTTCGGCAGCGCCGGCAGGGTGAAACGCAGCGCCTGCACGGTGACCTTGACGTCTTTGTGCGGGTCGATGTCGCCGGGGGTGGCGAAGACCGTGGTGTGGGGCACGTAGTCCATGGTGCAGACCTTGTCCGGGTATTCCTTGATCGCGACGGTCAGCTTGTTCGTGCCGGTCACCACGAAATCCGTACCGACCGGCGGGCAGGTCGAACTGCCATAGGTGGTCACGGTGAACTGCGCGCCGTTTTTCAGCCAGACCGAGAAGGGCGCACCGCCTGCACTGCTCGGCGGCGCCGTGACCCCCTTCGGCTCGCCGGGGTAGTTCGTGATCGGCTTCGTCGAGGAACCGGAACAGCCGGCGAGTGCGATCGCAACAGAGGCCGCGAGCAGGCCGATGGCAGCAGTGGTACGCACACGACGCAGCGAGATCATTGCCCCATGATAAGGGGCTGGCGTAGCCGATGGGTGAGCGTTCGAAGCGGCATCCGACCATGCCGCGCGTCGGCGCCCGGGCCGGCGCCGCCCCGGCCGTGCGCCGGCGCCCAAGCCGGCGCCGCCCCGGGCACCGCACCGACGCAGACCGCGGGTTAGGATGCCGCATGAGCAACCTCGAGCGGCGCCCCGCTGAGCTGATCGCCGACTGCACAGCGGATGCTCCGCCCGAGTCGGGCGGGCAGGCCAAGCGGCCGCTGGAAATCCTGCTCCCGCGCGAGGTGCCGCTCGGCGGCCCACGTGCGATGACCGTGCATCGCACGTTGCCGCAACGGCAGCGCTCGACGATCGGTGCCTGGTGCTTCCTCGATCACTACGGCCCTGATGACGTTTCGAGCACGGGCGGCATGCAGGTTCCGCCACATCCGCACACCGGCCTGCAAACCGTGAGCTGGCTGTTCGCGGGCGAGATCCAGCACGACGACAGCGTCGGCACATCGGCGCTGGTGCGCCCGGGCGAGCTGAACCTGATGACGGCCGGCCGCGGCATCAGCCATTCGGAGGTCTCCACACCCGACACGACGATCCTGCACGGCGCACAACTCTGGCTGGCCCTTCCTGATGCTGACCGCAACATGCTGCCGTTCTTCGAACACACCGTGCCGGTGCCGTTCACGTTCGCGGATGCGACGGTTCGCGTTTTCATCGGCGAGCTCGCGGGCGTCGCGGCGCCGGCATCCGTTTTCAGTCCGCTGCTGGGGGCGCAGCTTGAGCTCGCGGCGGGCGCGACCGTCGAGTTGCCGCTCGACGAATCGTTCGAGCATGGCATCCTGGTCGATCTCGGTGCCGTGACGGTGGACGACGAGTCGCTCGACCGCCGCGAACTGGGCTATCTCGGGCAGGGTCGCGACAGCGTGCGCATCCACGCGACGGCGGATGCCCGGCTGCTCCTGCTCGGCGGCACCCCGCTCGGCGAACAACTCGTGATGTGGTGGAACTTCATCGGCCGCGAGCATGAGGAAATCGTGGGCTTCCGCGACGCGTGGCAGCACGACGTGATCGCCGAGACGGATACCCGTGGCCGGTTCGGCCATGTCGCCGGCTACCGCGGGCGGCCGTTGCCGGCGCCCGAACTGCCGACCGTGCGGCTGAAGCCCCGCGAGTGAAACTCCGCGGCTGAAGCCCCACGGCTGAAGCTCTGCGCGTGAATCGAGTGTGGCACGTCTCCGCGTCGATACGCTGCGGCCTGGCCTCAACATGCATGCCAACACCCGACTTGTCCACGGATCTGAACTCCCGGCATCGTCCGCACCGCGGCATCCGTCAAGCTGGACATGCGTCGGTGCATGCAGACTACCCGAGTTTGCATGCATCGGCGTTATGATCAACCTATGGGAGTCACGGTGCAGGTGCGCAATCTCGATCCAGCGGTGCAAGAGACGCTAAAGACGCTCGCGCGAAACCAGGGCGTGTCACTATCCGAATACCTGCGGCGCACGCTGACCAGCATCGCAGAAAGACAGCGCGTGAAAGATCGCTGGGCAGAGGCGGAAGCCGAATACGAGTTGAAGCGTCAGCGGCTGAAAGAACATCCGCCAACGCCAGGACGGGTTGTTAAGATCGATACCCAAACGATCGTTGACATTATTCGCGAGGGACGTGGAGAGTTGCCCTCGTGAGCGTGGTCGTGGACAGCAGCGCAATAATCAGAATGCTGACAGCGAGCAGAACGCTAACATCGGCATCACACTCGGCGATCGACGGTCACGACATCCACGCACCCCACTTGATCGACCCCGAGGTGGTGAACGCGGTCAGGCGATTGGTGTTTCTGCGGCGCAACTCGCTTGACGACGCGCAGCTCATGCTTGACAGATTCGCCGGCCTCGACGTTGTGCGTTATCCGCACGCATCGCTGATCGCGCGCGTTTGGAGCCTGCGAGACAACATCACTCCCTATGACGCACTGTACGTTGCACTCGCCGAGCGGCTTCGCATTCCCCTGATCACCGCAGACAGTCGACTCGTGCGCGCCGCCCAGAACGTCTGCGAACTACGCCTTCTCGAGTGACACCTATTGCAGCGCCGACGTCAATCGGGAGAGGTTGTCGAGTACGGTTGCGTGCAGCGGCTGCTTCATCCACTCCTCCAGGGTGAGCACAGTGCTGTTGTCGCGGTAGTCCTGCTCGATCGCCCGCATATCGCGCACGAACGAGGAACCGCGCACCATGAGCGAGATCTCCATGTTCAGCATGAACGAACGCATGTCCATATTGCTCGACCCGATCACGGCGACATCGTCGTCGATTGAGAAGTGCTTGCTGTGCAAAATGTATGGCGCCTTATACCGCCAGATCGTGACCCCTGTGCGGAGCAACTGCTCGTAATATGACCGCTGCGCGTGGTAAACGAGCGCCTGATCGCCGATCTCCGACACGAACAATTCAACGTGCACGCCGCGCTGCGTTGCCGTGGTCAACGCGACGAGCATCGCCTCGTCCGGAACGAAGTACGGACTCGTGATGATGATCCGCTCCTGGGCCGCATACAACAGCGCGAGGAATAGTTTGAGGTTGTTCTCACCGACGAACCCTGGCCCGCTGGGCACGAGCTGGCAGTCCAACGGCCGATTCACGCCGGCGGGCATGATGGCCTCCAGCGTCTCGATGTCCAAGCGTTCGCGGGCCAGGAACTCGTTGGTCTCGATGAACCAGTCCGTGATGAAGATGGCGTTCAGACCTGCTGCCACGGGGCCTTCAACACGCGCAACCAGTTCTTGCCACTTCAGGCCGCGGCGAAGGTTCGACTTCTTGTTGTAGCTGCGGTCGATGACGTTCTGTGACCCCATGAAGCCGACAATGGCGTCGACGACGAGCAACTTGCGGTGATTGCGAAGGTCCGGTCGCTGGTACCGACCCCGCAACGGTTGGACCGGCAGCATCAGCCGCCAATTCGCGCCCATCGCTGTCAGCCGCTTGAGCGTGTGTCTGTAATCCCGGGTGCGCAAAGACGCAATGTGGTCGAGCAGCACATGCACGGTGACGCCGCGTTTGATTGCGGCCTCGAGCGCGTCGAAGAACGGCGCTGTGGTCTGGTCGCAACTGAGGATGTAGAACTCGACGTGCACGAACAGTTTCGCTTGCCCGATGGCCTCGGTCATCGCGTCGAGCGACCCCTGGTAGTCGGAGATCAGCACAGCCGAGTTGTCACCGACCAAGGGCATCGAGCCCAGATTGCGGTTCAGCGTGACGACGGATTCGAACCAGGGCGGCCACGGCTCGTCGTGCCGCACCCGTTCCATACCTTCCGTGCTGTTGAGGATGAATTCGTCGACCTGTTCCTGCCGCTCGCGCCTCTTCTTGGGCAGTTTGTAGCTGCCGATCAGCAGAAAGAACAGCACGCCGATGTACGGAATGAAGAAGATCGCGAGCAACCAGGCCGTCGCGGATGTCGGGCGTCGGTTGCGCGGGACCACGATGATGGAGACCACGCGGACGATGAAGTCGACGAGGAACGCCAAGACGACGATGATCGTCGTCCAGGTCGCCGCATCCATCTGGTTTCCTTCGCGTCAGAGCGGGCGCGGCAGGGCGCGCGCGCTGGGCTAACGCTATCGGAAAGCTAGGACTTCTGTGGGAGCCCGCGCTTCGCGCGCTCATCCGCCTCGAGCTTGGCGTATGCCTTGCGCTCAGTGCGGTCGGCGCGCACAATCGCGCGCATCACCACCCAGAAGATGAGCCCCACCAGCACGGTGGGCGCGAGGGCCCAGATGATGCCGCTCCAGACGTCGTTCATAGTGGTTCAAGGATACGCTGTCCCGCTGACCGGTGTGCAGGCGCAGTCGGCGCAGTTGTGCCTCGCCCGATGAACTGCGGCTCCGGCGCCACCACATCCAGCGCGGGATGTCCGTCGATCACGGAAAGCAGCGCATGCGCCGCCAGTACCCCCAATTCGTTGACATCATGGCTCATTGCGGACAGTTGCGGCATCGTCATCCGGCAGAGCGCGGAGTCGTCCCAGGCCAGGATCGACAGCTGTTCGGGAACGCTCACGCCGGACCGCTGTGCAGCCTCAAGTGCGGCAACGGCCATCACGTCGTTGTCGAAGATCACCGCTGTTGGGGGCACAGCTCGCGCCAAGAGCGCATGCATCGCAGCACTGCCACTGTCAGCCGAATAGTCACCGACATACAGGCTGCCCGTGACGGATGCCTCCGCAACCGCTGCATCAAAAGCGGCAGTTCTGGCCTGCGTATGCACGAATTCGATCGGCCCGGAAACCCTGGCGATTGTGCTGTGCCCGAGTTTTACGAGTTCCCGCGTTGCATTGGTCATCGCCCCGAAATTATCGACACGCACCACCGCCATGCCATCACGGGCGGCCGGTTCGCCCAGCGTAACGCTGGGCAGACCGAGCGACGACGTCAGTTCGGCACGCGCGTCGCCCATCGTCAAGTTCGTGAGCACAACGCCGGCGACGGCGCGCGTGGCAGCCCACCGCCGGTACGTGCTGAGCTCCTCTTCACGGCTCTCGACAACCTGCATCAGCACATTGATGCCGCGCTTGTGCAACACGGTCTCGAGGCCGGCAATGACCTCGCCGTAGAACGGCTCGATTCCGACGCCGACAGGTGAGCGAACAAACGCCATGCCGGCCGACGACACTGAAGCTAACGATGTCATCATGTCACCTCGATAAGGTCCCCTGCGTGGCGCAGCACGAGTCTATCCGTGAACATGATCGGGTCGAGAACTGCCGAACTCGTCACCGCGAAGACAACACTCTCCCCTGCTAACAGACTGACCATTCCACAATCAACGACCGCAGCAGGATCAACCCGATCTGCGTGCACACACACATCGCGCAGATAACTCGTGGCCGTGACGGTCACGGCGTAGCCAGTATCGGTGCGAACTGCGGTTGCCGCTAGAGCCGATTCCTCGAACGCTTGGTCGACGACCTCGCCGGGATTCCACAACGCACGCTCGAAGCCGTCGATGGTGGCCACTATGAGTTCGCATGCCGGATCGAGCGCGGCTGTCAGCCTCTCACTCAGCGGGACAGTCACGGCCGTCCGGGCGCCCACAACGATGTCGATAAGTTCGGCAAAAGCCTCGACCCCGGAGAACGTGACGCGAGAAACACTCGCACGCCCGACCGCGGTAGCGGCCGTGTCGTTGACCAGCACGAGTGCCAGGCCGGCTGCCGTCGGCTGAATGGTCGCGAGGCGCGGCCGATAGGCGTCGCGTAGCGCATACCACATCGGCTTGCGGTGCCCGTCGAAGTCGACGGCCGCCCACGAAATCGACGGCCAGTTGTCATTGAGTTGCCACAGGATCGTGCCCGTGTTGTGCGGAGTCAGCGAGCGGAAGTACTCGACCCCGTAGCGGATGGCGTGCGCCTGGTTCAGTTGAGTCGCCCAGTGCCAATCTTCGATGCGACAAGTCGTCGGCAGGTGCCCGGCCATCCCCCGCTCCAGCTTGAGATTGCCGTATTCCGCCTTCTGATGCACGAGCATCTGCGCCCCATACGGATCGAGGGGCTCATCGTGCACGACCGAGGTTAACGTCGACCACGCAGGCGGGCCTTGGAAGCCGAATTCGCTGACGAACCGAGGCGCATGCTCTCGGTACGCAGTGTAATCACGCTCGTTCCAGACATCCCAGATATGCGTGGTGCCGTTGCGCGGGTCATTCGGATGCGCATAGTCGACGAACGAGTATGGGCTGGCCGGTGAGTACGCGCGCGTTGGATCGAGTTCTGCCAGCAACCGGGGCAGCAGTGTGCGGTAATAGCCGTCGCCCCAGGCACGATTACCCAGTGCCTCTCGCCAGCCCCACTCGACGTAACCCCAGATATTCTCATTGTTGCCGTTCCAGATCACGAGCGACGGGTGCGCAGAAAGTCGCGCGATCTGCTCTCGAGCCTCCGCTTCCACCTCATCCGCTAACCAGCTCTCCTCCGAGTAGCCTGCACAGGCGAATAAGAAATCCTGCCAAACGAGCAGTCCGCGTTCGTCTGCGAGTTCGTAGAAGTCATCGCTCTCGTAAATACCACCGCCCCAGACACGAAGCAGGTTCACGTTCGCATCCACGGCATCCGCGAACCGGGCTTCATAGCGGGCCCGATCGATCTCGGTAACGAAGGCGTGGTCGGGAATCCAGTTGACACCTCTGATCAGAATGGTCTCACCGTTCACTCGGACGACAAACCGATTGCCGCCCTCGTCGGCCGACGTGTCGAGCGCGACCGTGCGGAATCCGACTCGGCCGTGCCAGCGCGCGATGCCGTCGCTGTTCTGCGCACTCAGCACGGCCGCGATGTTGTAAAGCGGCTGCTCGCCGTGCCCGATCGGCCACCATAGTTGCGCGTCAGGCACCCGCACGACGACGCACATTTCGGAAGCCCGCGGCGGAACCAACGCAGTCACATGCTTATCGCCGACCGTAACGTGCAGGTCGATGTCGACGGGCGTGTCATCGGATGACGCCGCGTCGTCACGTTCGATCGTCACGTGCGCAGTCAGCACCCCTGTCGTGCCGTCAAGGTCGATGAGTGGACGCACGGCCGCGATCCGAGCATTGCTCCATGAGTCGATGCCGATCGGCTGCCAGATTCCGCTGGTGGCGACATCGATACCCCAGTCCCAGCCGAAGTTGGCTGCGGACTTGCGTAGTTGGTTGTAAGGGTGATGATTCACGTGCGGCCATGCGCCATGGTTCCCGTCCCGCGACTCGACTTCGACGACGGGCGCAGCGAAGGTGACAGTCAGATGATTCTCGCCTTCACGCAGCGCCTGCCGAATGTCGAATCGATAGCTGCGGTGTTGATTCTGCGTGTGACCGAGCAGGTGCCCGTTGAGCTCGATCGTCGCGACGGTGTCGAGTCCGAACGCAACCAGGTCATGCCGGGTGTGGCCGTCATCCACCCAGGAGAACGAGCACTCATAATGCCACTCCGTACTTCCGATCCACTGCTGGGCCGCCTCGGCATCGCCATCGAACGGCGGGTCAATGAGGCCAGCGCGCAACAGGTCGGTGTGTATCACGCCGGGCACCGTGGCCGGCACCGCGCCGACCGGGAATCCTGCCGGCACCGGGCCGGCGCCGGCCGTCACCGTCCAGTTCTCTGCGAGCGCGGTGAACGTCGTCGGGATGAAGGTCATGCTGGTGCTCTCTACTTGCTACTTGCTGTGGGTCCCGCGATGGCGGGGTGGTACTGGCGGCGCTTGCCGCTCAGCGCGGATAAATCAGTTTGCCTCAAGCTGTTTCAGACGCAACTCCGGGTTCGGGGCAGCCGCCGCGAGCAGCTTCGTGTACGGGTGCTGCGGGTTGAGGATCACGTCGTCCGCCGGTCCGCGCTCGACGATCTCGCCCCGATACATCACGAGGATTTCGTCGGAGAAGTGTCGCGCGGTCGCCAGGTCGTGCGTGATATACAACACCCCCAGGTTCTCCTCGCGTTGCAGCCCTGCGAGCAGATTGAGCACCCCCAGCCGGATCGACACGTCAAGCATCGACACCGGTTCGTCTGCGATCAACATGCTGGGTTCCGGTGCGAGCGCGCGGGCGATCGCGATGCGCTGGCGCTGGCCGCCGGAGAGTTCATGCGGATGTTTCGTGGCGTATTCCTGTGGTGGAGTGAGCCGCACGCGTTCGAGCAGCCGGTTCACGGCGTCATCGACCTCGTTGTGCGTCGTGGCTCGCTTGTGCAGCTTGAGCGGCCGCGACAGGTGATGTGCGACCGAGTGGTAGGGGTTGAGAGAGGCGAATGGGTCTTGGAACACCATCTGCACTTCGTGGCGATAGTCCCGCGCGCCGCGGCCGTGGCGCGCGATCGGTTTACCGTCGAGCAGAATCTCCCCTGAGGTCGGATGCTCCAGTTGCAGCAGCAGCTTCGCAATCGTGGACTTGCCGCTTCCGGACTGCCCGACGAGCGCGATCGTCTTGCCGGACTCGAGAATGAAGTCGACGTGGTTCACGGCGAGCAGTTCGTGGGCGGCACTGCGACCGCGCACGCGATACTTTTTGACGACGTCGCGGAATTCCAAGGTTGTCATCGTTCTGCCCCGTCCTGCTCGGTGGCGTCCAATCGACCGTCGTGCACGCCGGTGCGGATGAAGTCTCCGCGTTCGCCTGTCAGACTCGGGAAGGATGCCAGGAGGCGTTTCGTGTATCGATGCTGCGGGTTCGTGTACAGCTCGTATGCGTCGCCGAGTTCGACGATCTCGCCATCCTTCATCACCGCGATACGGTCGCTGATCTCCAAGAGCAGCGGCAGGTCGTGGGTGATGAAGATGACCGCGAACCCGAGTTCGGAGCGCAATCTGGTGATCTCGTTCAAGATCTCCCGTTGCACGACCACGTCGAGTGCGGTGGTCGGCTCGTCCATGATCATCACCTGCGGGTCGAGCGCCATTGCCATCGCGATCATGACGCGCTGGCGCATGCCGCCGGAGAGTTCGTGCGGGTACGACTTCAGGCGCTCCCGATCCACCCCGACGCGCTCCAGCAGGTCGCCGCAGATCCGCACGCGTTCGCGCTTCTTCAGCTCCGGACGGTGCGTGGTGAAGATGTCCTCGAGCTGCGCCTGAATGGAAATGACCGGGTTGAGGGAGTTCATCGCCCCCTGGAACACCATCGAGATCTTGTCCCACCGGAACGCTCGCAGATCGGGCCCGCTCAGGGCTGCCATGTCGACCGAGTAGCCCTCCCGCGAATGGAATGTGGTCGATCCGGAGGTGATCAGCGCCGGCGGCTTCAGCAGCCGCGTCACTCCGTTTGCCAGCGTGGATTTGCCGCAACCGGATTCTCCGGCGAGCCCAAGCACCTCGCCGCGCCCGAGCGTAAGCGACACGTTCTTCACGGCGTGTGTGGTCTGCTTGCCGAGGTAGTCGACGCTGAAGTCCTCGATGCTGAGCACCAGATCCGCTACAGGGCGCGGCATCCGGATGGCCGTGGTCAGGCTCATATGACGTCCTCCTTCTCAAGGAGCTTGATCTGCTCGCCGGTCAAGCCCCACGCCTTGCGGGCCGCCCGCGTCTCGTTGCGCAGTTTCGGGTTGATGATCTCGTCGATCGAGAAGTTGATCAGCGAGAGCGCCGCACCAAACAGAGCGATCACGAGGCCCGGCGGCACGAACCACCACCACGCGCCCTGGGTCAGCGCCAGGTCGTTGTATGCCTGAAACAGGATCGTGCCGAGCGTGAACGTATTGTTGGCTCCGAGACCGAGGAACGACAGGCCGGCCTCGCCGAGGATTGCGAAGATAATCGCGAAAACGAACTGCGACGCCATCACTGGGATCAGGTTGGGCAGAATCTCCACGACCAGGATGCGCCAGGTCTTCTCGCCGGCGACCCGCGAGGCGGAGACGTAGTCTCGGCTGCGAATGGAGAGCGTGACTGCCCTGAGCACGCGAGCCGAGCCCGCCCAGCTCGTGATGGCCAGCACGACGGCGATCAGGAACAGTCCGCGCTGGTTCTCCGGCACGTAGTTGCCGATCACGATCACCAGCGGCAGACCGGGGATCACCAACGCGACGTTCGTGAACAGGGCGAAGCTCTCGTCGACGGCACCGCCCAGATAGGCGCCGAGAACGCCGAAGAATGCGGAGAGCACAGTAGCGAGGATGCCGACGGTGAAGCCGATGATCAGCGATCCGCGGGTTCCATACGCGACCTGGGTCCAGACATCCTGCCCGGTCTGCGTGGTGCCGAGCCAGTGCTGCAGGCTCGGAGGGGCGAAGGCGTTGGTGCTGATCGCGTTCGGATCGCCGACCAAAAGCGGGCCGAGAATGCCCCAGAGGATGATGACCGCGGCGAGGATCAGCCCAACGGTCAGCTTCGGCGAGCGCGACGGCAGAAGCTGCACGATGCTGTGCCTGGCGCGGTCCGCGCGCGCCCGCGGCGCATCGGTGACGGCGAGAGTGGATGCCATGTCGAGCGCCTCCTAGGAGCGTGCGCGGGTGCGCGGGTCGATGAGTCCGTACAGCACGTCGACCACGAGGTTCGCGGCGAGCACGGAGAGTGAGATGACGAGGAAGACACCCTGCATGAGCGCGTAATCATCGTTGGCAACGGAGGTGAACAGCAGTTGGCCGATGCCCGGGTAGCTGAACACCTGCTCGGTGACGATCGAACCGGCGACGACGAACCCGAGGGAGATCGCGAAACCGGAGAGCGAGGGAAGCACGGCGTTGCGCGCCGCGTACGTCATGCGCACCCGGCGCGGGTTCAGGCCCTTCGCTTCGGCGGTGACGATGTAGTCCTCGCTGAGGGTGGAGACCATCATGTTGCGCATGCCGAGCATCCAGCCCCCGATCGAAGAGACCACGATCGTGAGGGCGGGCAGGAATCCGTAGTAGATGGCACTGCCGATGAAGTCGAGGGAGAAGCCTGGCGTCGTCGAGGCGACGTCATAGCCTCCCGCATACGGGAAGAGCGGAACCACCCGGGTCAGCACGAGCACCAGGATCAGAGCCAGCCAGAAGTACGGCACCGACTGGAACATCGTCGTGACCGGAATCAGATTGTCGAGCCACGAGCCGCGCTTCCAGCCGGCGAGCATGCCGAGTCCGACACCGAGGATGAACGAGATGATCGTCGCCAACCCGACCAGCGTGATGGTCCACGGCAGTGCCTGGCCGATCACAGTCGTGACCTTCTCCGGGTAGTTGGTCAGCGACACCCCGAGATCGCCGTGCAGCAGGTTGACGATGTAGTCGCCGTACTGCTGAAGCAGGCTGCCGCCTCCCCCGCCCAGCTCGACCTCGAGCGCGTGCCGTGTGCCGGCCGTGATGGGCTGCCCGGCGGCGCCCATCTTGGCGATCATGATGTCGACCGGATTGCCCGGCATCAGCCTCGGAATGAGGAAGTTGAGCGTCACCGCTGCCCAGAGTGCGACGACGTAGAACGCGATCTTCTGCAGGTAGAACCGCATGTTTGACTACTTTCGTCGAGCGCGTCGGGTCGGGCGGATGAGAAGGCATCCGCCCGACCGTCAGCGATATGGCGTGCGGTTACTTGCTCACCGGACGGATCGTCTTCAAGACGATGCCGACACCCCAGTTGCCGCCCCACGGAAGCGGGAATGCGTACTGGTTGCTCTGGCTGGGCCATCCGGTCGCACGCGAGTTGTTGTACTCGGCGAGCGCGGAGTTGACGTACACCGGGATGTACGGCATGTCCTTGACAATCTGGTCTTGGATCGTCTTGTACGCGGCCTGCTTCGTCGCCTCGACGTTCGTCGTCGCGAGCTGCTTGATCGCGGCATCGACCGACGAATTCGAGTAGCGCGACGTGTTGGTCGTCGGAGCGATATCGCCGACCTTCGCCGTTCCGGCCGAGTTCAGGTAGGCCGAGTACTGGAAGTACGGGTCGGAGGAGACACCCATGTTGATCGAGTTCATCGACAGCTGGAACTTGCCCGTCGTCTCCGCCTGGCTCCAGGCGTTCTGGGCCATCTGGTTCACCGTCAGCTTGATGCCGGCGGCCTTGAACTGCCCCTGCAGAAGCTGGCAGATCGTGTCGTAGTCTGTCCATCCGGACACCACGTTGATCGTCAGATCGAGCTCGGCTCCGTTCTCGGCGTAGTAGCCGTTCGATCCGAGCTTCCAGCCGTCGGCTTCCAGGATGCTCTTCGCCTTGGCGACGTCTGCGCTCTGCGGCACCTGCAGGTAGTCAGGGCTGGTGATCTGCGCCTTATTGACCGTGTTCAGCAGCAGGGTCGGCGATGCCGGGCTGCTGAATCCGGCGGCGGCCTGCTTGTCGAGCTGCGTGCGATCCATGGCGTAGTACAGCGCCTGGCGCACCGCAGGGTCGGTCTGCGGTCCCGTGCAGCCGAGCGACGCGTTCTCACACGTGAACAGCGACGTCGTCGCCTGCGGCGAGTTCGAGTAGCTGAGGTTCTTGTGCTTGGCCATGATGCTCTTCAGCGTAGGCAGGAACGAGCCCATGTAGTCGGTCTGACCGGCTTCGAGTGCCGAGGTGGCGGCATCCGCGTTCGCGAGCGAGATGTACCGCACCTGCTCGACCTTCGGCGCGCTCGCGCCGGTACCCCAGTAGTTCGGGTTCCTCTCGAGCACGAAACTCTGCGGGGTGAAGCTCTTGAGCGTGTATGGGCCGGTGCCGACGGGCTTGTCGTTGGTGATCTTGGTCGGGTCGGAGATGTTCTTCCAGATGCTCTCCGGCACGATCGGCTCGTTGCCAAGGATCTGCGGCTCGAGCGTGAACGCTGTCGACGGGAAGGTGATGACGACGGTGTCGTCCGCGGTCTTCTTGGCGACCCACTTGATGCCGGAGGTGTTCAGACCGGCATTGTTCGAGATGAGGTTCAGCGAGTACACGATGTCGTCGGCCGACTCCGGTGTGCCGTTGGACCACTTGACGCCCTGACGCACCTTCACGGTGAGCTGCGTGCCGTCACTGTTCCACGAGTACGACGTGCCGAGCAGCGGCACCGGCTTTCCCGCTGCGGCCTTGTTGTAGTAGAACAGCGGCTCGTAGATGACGCCGTTGGTCGGCTGCAGGTACGAGCCGGTGTTGTTGAGCGGATTGAAGTTCTCGGTGAAGTTGCCGACCTGGCCACTGAAGAGCGTGACTGAGGAGGCGCCGCTCGACGCGGTGTCCGCGCCGCCTGACGAGCAACCCGTCAGAGAGAGTGCGGCCGTGGCCGCAACCGCGATCGCCCCGACAAGGAGCTTTCGCTTGGATTTGAGAGACATCGTTGACCCTTCGATTTGGTGTAGCGCAGGAATGCGAATTGCGTGCCGCCATTTCGCGGCGTTGCGTGCAGGTTCTTTCTTAGACGACTTTATAAAGTCTGTCAAGTTAGTAAACTGTGGTTCGATAGCACGGTGAGGCATGGTCTCACCGTCCGACCAGGTGGGGAGGTGGCCACGTGAGCCGTCGACGAGTCACGCTCGCAAACGGCACCAGCCGCGGTTTGGTGCTGGACCTGATCCGATCGCGGGGGCCAATCAGCCGCGTTGAGTTGGCTGACGCTACCGGCCTGACTCAGGCGACGATGTCGACGGTCGTGCGCCAGTTGATCGCCGACGGACTCGTTGCAGTGGCCGGACATGGCGAATCGACCGGTGGCAAACCCCGCGTTCTGCTCGACATCAATGAGCGCTCGCGTTTCGCGGTCGGGGTGCAGCTCGGGAGCGAGTCGGTCACCTACGTCGTGGCCAACCTCAGCGGCGCGATCGTTGGACGCATTCGAACGCAGGGCATCGGTGCAGCCACACCGGAGGCGATGGTACGCGTCGTCGCAGACACGATCGATTCCACGCTGACCGGCCTGGGAATCGAAAAAGAGCGGGTCGTCGGTGTCGGCGTTGTGGCTCCCGGCCCGCTCGACCTTGACCGCGGCGCGATTCTTGGACCTCCGCACCTGAACACGTGGAACAGCGTTCCGTTGCGTTCGCGCCTGGCCGAAGCGATCGGCCTCCCCGTGGTGCTCGACAACGATGCAACGGCCGCAGCGCTCGGCGAATTCTGGCGCGGCACGCTCGAGGGCGCAAAAGCACACGCCACGGTGTACATGGGCACCGGCATCGGTGCCGGAATACTCATCGAAGGTGCGGTCTATCGGGGGGCCAGTTCAAACGCGGGCGAGCTTGGCCAATTCCCCATCACAACAGTGTCGGCAGACGGCACGCCAGAGGCTGCAGGCAAGCGCCTGGTGCTCGAAGACGTCGCGGGGCCGTCCGCCGTGGTTGCCATCGTGCAAGCAGCTCCGGGGGGCAGCGACGCACTCGGACTCACCGGCGTGGACGACTTCACTGATTTCACGGCAATCGCGACCGCATCGGTACGAGGCAACGCTCTGGCGCTCGATGCGATCGGGCGGTCCGCGCAATTCCTGGCCACGGCCACGATTGCTTTGGCCAACGTGTTCGACCTGGATTCGATCTCACTCGCCGGGCCCGCGTTCGCCATCGCGGGGCCGCTCTACCTCAGCGTGCTCGACACGCGACTCCAGAGCGAGTTCTTCGTGCGCAGGAACCACGGGCTGCGCATCCGGTTGGCGGTCAACGTGACGGATGCTGCAGCGGTCGGCGGAGCCGCGCTCGTCTTGCAGTCGGAGCTGGCTCCGCGCAGCATGGGGCTGACCGCAGGCACGCAATCTGAACGGGACTGAGCGCGACCGCTGAGCACGTGCCGACCAGCAGCATCCGCAATTCGTGACTCTGATCGGCGCTTGGGTTCGCATCGCACTCACTGCCTGCCGAGAGATAATGACCTGGCCGCCACTGCAGTGTGATGCTGACGCATGAGGGCAGCCCGTACACGAACGGAGTACGACCACGCCACCCGTCTTGACCTTCTTCACGACCTTTCAGCTCGACCCCGTGGCGCTCGGCCTCATCGTGGTGCTCGCCGTCGGCTACCTCGTCGGGATCGTGCTGGCGAAGCGCGCCGACGTGAAGTGGCCGCCGTTGCGCACGTTGGCGTTCTTCGCGCTCGGGCTCGGCTCGTACGCGTGGGTGTCGTTCGGGTTTCTCGGCGCATACAGCACCGAACTGCGGTGGGCATTCACGACGAGGATCGCGCTTCTGCTGTTCGCCGTTCCCGGATTAATCGCATTGGGCCGGCCCGTAGAGCTGGCACGCGCCGTTATGAGCGGATGGCCGCTCCGCGCCATCGACGCCGTGCTGAACTCCTGGCCCGTGAAGCTGCTTGGCAACGCGATGTTCGCCGGCTTGCTCGCACTTGTGGCCTTTCTTGTGTTTCTCACCCCGTTCGCTTTGGTGCTTCGCCAAAGTCCGGTGGCCGAGTCACTGATCACCGTCATCGTGCCGGTCGTCGGGCTGATCATGGTGCTGCCGATCATCGGGAGCACCGTTGTGCGCACCAGCCTGTTCATCACGGTCGAGTTCTTGTTCGCTTTCGTGGAACTGGTGATGGATGCCATTCCGGGCATACTTCTGCGACTGAATGAGCACGTGCTCGACGGTGCACGCGCCGTGGCCGTCGGCATGCCGTCCTGGTTTCCGAATCCGCTGCACGATCAGCACCTCTCCGGCGACTTTCTGTGGTTCATCGCCGAGATCGCGGACATCCCGGTGCTCATCATCCTGTTCATGCGCTGGATCCGCGTCGACCGCGGCGAGGCCAAGCAGATGGACGAGCTGACCGACGAGGAGATGGAAGCACTCACCCAAGAACACCTGCGCGGCTACCAGGAACACTAGCGCCCGGCATAGTGCGCGCCGTCTGCTGCCTGAAAACAGGCAGTTTCTGCCCTGCGACACCTAAACAGTAGATTTCGCCCTGTCGCGGCGCGAACACCCTGTTTTGCTGAGCGTCGACCCGCCCCCACAAGTCGCCGACGGGCTGGCCTATCCACATTCTGCGCACTTCCCGGCTATTCGGATGCGCGCACTTGCGACCATACCGACATGAGTCTGACATCGGATTTGGCTGGCCTGGGCGGCCTGGCGCGGCGGACCCGGCTGCGCGCTCTCGGGTATTCAACGCATGCGATCAGGCAGTTGGTCACATCCGGTGGAGCCCGGCCCGTGCGTCGGTCCTGGCTCGCGACGCCGTCCGCCGACGCGCTCGCGGTGCGCGCCGTCGAACTCGGCGGCGTGCTCGGCGGGGAGACTGCACTGCGCAGCCTGGGCGTCTGGGTATCGCACGAAGGAGGCCTGTGCGTTGTGGCGCCACCGACGGCAAGCAGGCTGCCGCCCACTGCCGCGGGTGAATACCGCCTGCACCCTCACGATTTCGTCTGGCCGGACGGTTGGCGCACAGATGCTGTAGCGGCACTCGCTGTCCACACCCGTCGAGTAGTTGCCGTACATGCGATCGCGTCGATTGACAGTGCGCTGCATATCGGCGCGCTGCTGCCGCAGCAGGTGGATGCCTTCTTCGCGCGCCTGCCGCGCCGCTACCGTGCGCTGGGCCGCCTCATCGATGACCGATGCGAGTCCGGCATCGAGTCCATACTGCGTGTTGCGGCACTGCTCGAGGGATGGCAGGTCGACGTGCAGGTCCAGATATCCAGGATCGGGCGTGTGGACCTGCTCATCAACGGATGGCTCATCATCGAAGCAGATGGCGACTATTGGCATTCCTCGCGCGCGCAGCGGGCCGCCGATCGTGCCCGAGACGCCGCGGCCGTCAAACTCGGTTTGCGGTCGCACCGGTTCGGGCACGAACAGATCATGCACGACCTCGCAGGCTGCCTCGACGTGATTCGCGGCTACCTACTCGCCGGCCCGCCGCGTTGACACCGCCCGAAAACAGGGTGCGCTCACGCAGGCAGGCCATAACCTCCTGTTCCCAAGCGAATGCACCCAGACCTACTGTTTTTAGGAGGCGACGGAACGGGGAGGAGGGGCACCGGCTACTTGACCAGCGGGAACAGAATGGTCTCTCGGATGCCCAACCCGGTCAGCGCCATCAGCAGCCGGTCGATTCCCATCCCCATTCCCCCCGAGGGCGGCATGCCGAACTCGAGTGCACGCAGGAATTCCTCATCGAGGCGCATCGCTTCGTCATCGCCGGCCGCGGCCAGGCGCGCCTGCTCCACGAAACGCTCCCGCTGCACGACCGGATCGACCAGTTCGGAGTATCCGGTCGCCAGCTCGAATCCGCGGATGTACAGGTCCCATTTCTCGACGGCGCCTTCGAGCGACCGGTGCGCGCGCACGAGCGGGCTGGTGTCAACGGGAAAGTCCATGACGAAGGTCGGGCGTTGAAGGGAGCCCTTGACGAAGTGCTCCCAGAGTTCCTCGACGTACTTGCCGTGGATCGGGTGCGGCACCTCGATGCCCTCTGCTTCTGCGATCGCCTGCAGCTGAGTGATCGGTGTCTGCGGCGTGATCTGAACGTCGGTGGCTGCTGAGAGGCTCTCGAACATGGAGATCCGATCCCATTCCCCGCCGAGGTCGTACTCGGTACCGTCCGCCCACGTGACCGTGTGGCCGCCGGAGATGGCCAGCGCCGCATCCTGGATCAGGGTCTGGGTCAGTTCGGCCATCGTGTTGTAGTCGCCGTAGGCCTCATACGCCTCGAGCATCGCGAACTCAGGCGAGTGCGTGGAGTCTGCGCCTTCGTTGCGGAAGTTGCGGTTGATCTCGTAGACGCGCTCAATGCCACCGACGACCGCGCGCTTGAGGAACAGTTCCGGTGCGATGCGAAGGTACAGTTCGGTGTCGAACGCGTTCGAGTGCGTAACGAACGGGCGAGCAGATGCCCCGCCATGCATCGTCTGCAGCATCGGCGTCTCGACCTCGATGAAGTTGCGGGCAGTGAAGGTGGCCCGCAGGCTGGCAACGGCCTTCGATCGGTTCAGCACGTTCGTGCGGGCCTGTTGGCGTGCGATCAGGTCGAGGTAGCGGCTGCGAACCCGGGTCTCTTCGCTGAGCTCCGTGTGCAGATTGGGTAGCGGCAGCAGTGCTTTGGCCGCAATCTGCCATTCGGCCACCATGACGGAGAGCTCACCGCGTCGACTGGAAATGACTTCGCCGAAGACGAAAACGTGGTCGCCGAGGTCGACGAACTCCTTCCAACGTGCGAGTGATTCCTCGCCGACGGATGCCAATGACACCATCGCCTGGATGCGGCTGCCATCGCCGGACTGCAGGCTCGCGAAGCAGAGCTTGCCGGTGTTGCGCAGATGCACGACTCGGCCGGCGACGCCGACGTTCACCCCTGTAGTTGCATCCACTTGCAGGTCGCCGAAACGCTCGCGCACGGCCGGGATCGAATCGGTGATCGGCAACGTCACCGGATAGGCGCCACCGGCAGCGCTTGCAGCCGATGCGATCAGACGCGCGCGCTTGTGCAGCCGCACGGCCTTCTGCTCGCCGATCTCGGCGTCGCTGAGACCAGGCTCGACGGTTGCATCTGCGGGGGGATTGGCCATGGCTGGTCTTTCTGTCATGAGAGGTTGCCGGCAGTCACGATCCGATCACCAACGAGGCGTTGTCAATCAAGTGGGTTGATCCCACGCGCGCGGCGATCAGCATCGTTGCCTGTCCGCGGTAGTCGTCGGCGACCGGCAGGAACGTTTCCGGGTCGACTACCACGAGATAGTCCAGCTTAACCGCTGGCCTGCTTGCCACACGCGCGCGCGATATGGACAGCGCTGCATCCGTTCCGTCAACAGCCGCGTCGGATGCCGCCGCCAGCGCCGCAGACAGCACGAGCGCCGCGTCATGCTCGCCTGCGTTCAAGTACCGGTTGCGACTGGACAGGGCCAAGCCGTCCGCCTCGCGCACCGTCGGCACCACCTCCAGCGCGGTGGGTAGGTTGAGGTCGCGCACCATTTGGCGAACAAGGAAGATCTGTTGTGCATCCTTCTGCCCGAACACCGTCACCTGCGGACCGACGATGTTGATCAGCTTGGCAACAACGGTCAGCATTCCGTCGAAGTGACCGGGGCGCGTGACGCCCTCGTACAGAGCCCCGACGGCTCCTGCGCTCACGCGTGTGGCTGTTGGACCATCGGGATACATCTGCGTTACCGAGGGCGCGAACACGAGGTCCGCTTCTCCCGAAAGCGTCGCAAGATCCGCCTCGAGGGTGCGCGGGTAGCGCTCCAGGTCTTCGGTCGGCCCGAACTGCAGAGGGTTCACGAAGATTGAGACGACGACGACATCCGCGATGCGCGCGGCCCGCCGAACGAGACTCAGATGCCCGGCATGCAATGCTCCCATGGTCGGCACAAGCGCGATTCGGTGCTCATTCCGGCTGCCGCTCACAGCCAACTCGAGCGCATCATGAAGGGTGTCGATGGTCGTCGCAACGGCAATCGCACGGTCCACTGTCGCAGCGTGTGTGTCGGCCCGTGCGGTCACAGCATGTCGCTTTCGATCGGTGGCGGCGTTCGTGTACCCGCCCGGCTCAGTGCATCGTCCACCGTTGAACGCACCAACGGGGCGAGGAAGCTTCCCGGGTTCTCCATGCCGATTCCGATCAAGATGTCTGCAGCCTGCGCCACGATCGCCTGTGAAAACGTTGTCGCAGTTGCGATCGCCTCCGCATACGCGGGTCGGTCGTCCTCTGCGACGAGCACCGGCTCGCCGCCCATTTCTACCACGAGCGCTTGCCCGATGGGCTGCACCGGCGCGGGCGCCGTTACGGCGAACGAGCTCTCGGCAATGCGCACGAGGTCGATGCTAGTGCCGGTAAACGCCATCGCCGGGTGGATCGCAAGCGGAATCGCTCCGGCTGCAACCGCCGGAGCAAGCACACCGACGCCATACCCTGCGGCGGTGTGCATCACGAGCTGCCCTGGCTGCCAGACGCCCGCAGCCGCAAGCCCAGCGACCAGCTGAGGCAACTCGGATTCGGGCACGGCAAGCAGTACAAGCTCACTGCGTTCGATCAAAACGGGAACCTCAAGAATCGGAACGCCTGGCAAGATCGCCTCTGCGCGTTCCCGGCTCGCTTCCGACACTGCCGAAATACCCACGATCGCGTGCCCGGCGCCGGCAAGGGCGGCTCCGAGAATCGGACCGACCCGGCCTGCGCCGACGATGCCGACGCCGAGTCTTCCGGAACGTTCCGCGCTCATCCGCGGCCCTCGGCTCATCCGCGGCCCTCGTTGCCCGAGCTTGTCGCTGGTCCGTTCCAGCGATGACTGGTATCGCGGGCGGCCCAGGCGATCGCGCCGGATGAGATCCGATCGAACAGTTCGAGTGCGGCATCAACGGCAATCACCGACAGTTCAGGGTGCACGTGACCCTCGACGGTGTGCACCCTGGCCTTTGCGAGCGCGAACCAGCGACGTACCGGGCCCTGCCGCACTTCGACGCTCTGCAACCGGGCGAGCGGCACAAAGATGATGCGTCGGCCAATGACTCCATGTCGCAGCACGACGACGCCGTCCACGATCGTGTAGCCGGTGCGCCGCCAGGAGAACGGCCGCAGCCAACGCGCGCGCCGCGGCGCGTCCGCGAACACGCTCTGCTCGGCGTGTCGGTTCATCCCTGCCGTTGCGATCGCTGTGCGGGTCGCGTCGTCGAGCCCGGGCAACAGCAGCGGCAAGACCCTGTGCACGTCACCGACGCTGCCGACCGGCAGTGTCATGCTGTTGGACTCCCCCGCACCGCGTTGATGGGAATGCCCTGCCGTGTTGATCCGGATCTGCCACCAGCCGAACGGTCGCCACAGCACTGGCTGGAGCACCTCAACCGCGTGAATCCGGCCGGGTGGCAATGTCTCACTGCTCGTCGCGAACAGGCCGAACCCGATCCGCACGCCGTCTGACGTGCCGGAGATCGAATACCGCAGTGCTTTGCCGAATCGACGGGTGTAATAACCGAGCGTTCCGAGCAAGCCGGGGAGGATGACGAACAAGATCCAATACCGGCCGCTCAACACTCCGGCTGTGACAGCGGCCGCAACGATCAACAAGAACACGGTGAACCCGCTCAGCAGTAGCGAGCCGGCCAACCGCCCGGGGTGCATCATGACGACGGATGCCGGCGGTGCGGCATCCGGATTCAGATCGGCGGGGCTGATGAACTCGTCAACGCGATTGCTCAGGATGTCGGTCACGGTGCGGTGCTGCCCCGCTACATCGTGCGCACTCGCAGGCGGCGGCACGGCTTCGGCGACTTGCGCGCCGGATGCCAACCGCAGGATGTCGCGGCGCAGATCTTCCGCAAGGCCGGAGCTCAGATAGGCAAGGTGCACATTCGCGTCGTGCCCTGCGACAACGATCTCCAGCTTGGCCGCGCCGAAGACGCGGGCAAAGACAGGCCTGTGCACGTTGATCCCTTGGATGCGGTCCAGCCGGGCCTTGCGGTGTGAGCGTGAGAGGATGCCGCTACGCACTTCGACCGCTTCATCTCCGATGCGGAAGGTGTGCATCCGCCAGGACAGGTAGAAACCGCCGATCGCAACTAGGATCACCACGGCGACGCCGAGGAGTGCCCAGCCTGTGAGACCACGGTTGTAGATCTGATCGATCGGATCTCCCCCGTAACTCGGCGTGTGAAAGAAGAAATCGACCAGACGCTCCCGAAGGTTCGCGACGATCACGCCGAGCACGGCGATCAGCGCGATACCGCCGCGCAGCAACGGTGTTGCCGGATGCAGCCGATGCCACTGGCCGTCCGCATAGCGCGTGAAGGTGCGCTGCGCCGCGCCCGGAGGGTGCGCACCGGAAAGACCCTGCGAACTCACAGTCCCGCCCGGCGGCTCTCGGCGAGTTCGACGAGGCGATCGCGCAGTGCGGCTGCATCGGCCTCCGGTAGCCCCGGAATCTCGACCTTGGTGGATGCCGCTGCTGTCACGAAGCGTAGTTCGGCAAGTCCGAGCATGCGGGCGATCGGGCCGCGCGTCACGTCCACGAGCTGCATCCGCCCGTATGGCACGGACACGAATCGCTGAAACATGATGCCGCGGCGCATCAGCAGATCGTCGTTCCTCAGCTGATAGCCGATCGCGCGAGCGCGCCGCGGCGCGACGATCATCAAGACGAGGGTTGCGACCACGATTACGATGAGTGCCACCCAGACCCAACTCCAGCCGGCGATGAGCCAGAGCACCAGGGCGATGGCGCTGTAGATCGCGCCGCCGACAAGCGACTCGACGAGCACGACCAGCACGTACTTCGGCGACACGCGGGTGAAGTCGGCGGCAATGTCTAAGCGTTGCGTCACGGTTCTCCTGGGTGCGGGCACGGCCGGTCGCCGGGCGGTGATCGCAATCCATCGTAGTCGCGCGTGCTGAGCGCTAGTTCAGAGCGACGTCGGTGCGCGGTTACCGCAGCGGCGTCACAGCCGAGTCAAGTGGCGTGCTGGCTTGGCGCCTTTTCTTCTTCGTCGTCTGACGGCGGCAAGGCGCACAGGTGCTCTGCGACCAGCCCGGCCACCAAGAGCACGAGCGCTCCGAACGCCGCAGCCCCCGCCAGCCACAAAGGCCCTGCGCTTGGCAGCACGGATCGCGTGACCTGATACGTGAGGATACCGATGCCTCCGCCGGTCAGCAGCGCTCCAGCGAGACTGCACGCCTTGGCAAGAACCACGATCCGCGCTGCGCGGAACGGGTCGATGCGCGCGTTCGAGCGGCCCTGCACCGCTCGTCGAATCGGAATGGCGAACGCCACGACGATGGCGGCAATCGCGACCAAGGTGATCGGCAGCGACAGCGGCGGCACGAGCACCGCACTGCCCGCGGCAACCGTGCCGAGCTCCCAAAGAAAGCCGACCACGATCCCGGCGACGCCAAGACCGATCAGCGGGGTCGGGCGGGTGCGCTTCATCGGATGCCGTCCCAGCCGGATGCTTCCTGATACGGATGCACGGCGTCAGTCGCCTTCGCGAGCAATTCGACAACGCGACCGGCGCCGGGCACGCGGGCATGCGCATCCACGTCGAGCCACGGGGCAAGCACGAACGCGCGCTCGGCGGCACGAGGGTGCGGGAGCGTCAAGCGTTCATCGGAAAGGAAACGCCCGTCATAGTCCACGATGTCGATGTCGAGGGTGCGGTCGCCCCAGCGCACCTCGCGCACACGGCCGTGCTGCGCTTCGATCGCATTGACAACGCTCAACAGCGCGTACGGGTCGAGCGTCGTATCGATGAGCACCACGGCATTCAGATAGCGCGGCGCGGCGCGGTCGACGCCGGAGAGCTTGATCGCATCCGTCTCGACAAGCATCGAACGCGCCTCAACCCGGATGCCCGGGGTCGCGTCGAGATCGGCGACCGCCGCTGCGAGCGTCGCCACCCGGTCGCCGAGGTTGCTGCCCAGGGCGAGCACCGCAGGCACGCCGACTTTCAGCCGCTGCGGTTTCGGACGATGGATGCCGCCCGTCACGCCGGCTCCCCGGGCGCTGACCTGCTGGCCGTCGGTTCGCGCACGATTGTGACCGTGACGTCGTCGAACGGAACCGGAATCGGCGCGTTCGGCTTGTGCACGGCCACTTGTGTGCGGCGCACCGCGGCGAAGCTCAGCGCGACAGCGGCCACGCGTTCCGCGACGGTCTCGATCAGGTCGACCGGATCGTGGCTGACCGCGTCGACCACGGCAACAGCCAAGTCGCCGTAGTGCACCGTCGCGGCCAAATCGTCGCCGCTCGCGGCCGGCGACAGATCGAGCCAGACGGTCACGTCGATCACGAACTCCTGCCCGTTCTCGCGCTCGAAGTCGAATACCCCGTGGTGCGCGTGCACGCGCAGACCGGTCAGCGTGATCGTGTCCAAACTCATAGGTCCATTTTGGCGGATGCCGCCGCCCGCTCGCCGCTCTCCGCGCCCGTCGCGCCGGCCGCATCCGCAGCGCCCGTCGTCAGCGCCGCATCCGCAGTGCCCGTCGCGCCCACCGTGAGCGCCGCATCCTGCCCGCGCCCTGCAGCCCACGCCTCGACGATGTCCAGCGCCAGGCGGGTGCTCGGCACGTCGTGCACCCGCACACCCCAGACTCCGGCTTGCGCAGCCAGGGCACTGATTATGGCCGTCGGCGCGTCACGATCCGTAGCCGGCGCGCCTGCGGGCAGCAGGTCTGCGACGAATCGCTTGCGAGAGGCCCCGATCAGCACCGGCAACCCGAGCTGTTCGAATTCGTCCAGGTGTGCGAGCACCTGCCAGTTGTGCACGGACGCCTTGGCGAAGCCGAGCCCGGGGTCGACGATCAGCCGGGACGAGTCGACACCGCGCACGATCAGCTCACCCACACGGGCGAACAGTTCCTCGCGCACCTCGCGGGCGGCATCCGCATAGGTGGCATGGGCATCCATTTCGGTGCTGTGCCCGCGCCAATGGGTCACGACATAGGGCAGGCCTGTCGCGATTACGGCGTCGACCATGGCCGGGTCGGCAAGACCGCCGGACACGTCGTTGATCAGCTGCGCACCGGCCGCCGCCGCCGCCAGAGCCGTCGACGCGTTCATCGTGTCGACACTGACTCGCACGCCGCGCTCGGCGAGAGCACGCACTACCGGGATCACCCGGGCCTGCTCCTCATCGATCGGCACGCGATGCGCGCCGGGCCGTGTGGACTCACCGCCGACATCGACGATGTCAGCTCCCTGTCGGGCAAGCTCGATGCCATGGCGCACCGCGTCGTTCTGGTCGGCGTAGAGTCCGCCGTCGCTGAACGAATCCGGTGTGACGTTGAGCACACCCATGATCTGCGTGCGCGCTATTGGCGTACGCTCAAACCCGGCCGGGCGGCGCCCCGCGAGCCCCATCGAGGCCGCAGCCGTGTGCGCATCGACCGCGATCGAATCAAGCGAGCGGATGTCGAACGGTCGCGTCTGCGTGTCTTCCGTGTGGGCCTGCGCAAGCACGTGACCGTCGGGGCTGTGTTCTTGGGAGCTGTTCCCTTCGGTGCTGTGTGCGTCGAGGTCGTCACCTCGCCACTCAGGCATCATGACCTCCGCCGATCAGGGTGATGAGCTCGCCGCGGGCGCTCGGATCGGACAGTACACCTCGGCTGGCGATGGTGACCGTCGAACTGCCGATCTGGCGGGGACCGCGCGTGGTGACGCACTCGTGCACAGCGTCGAGCACGACAAGCACTCCGCGCGGGGCGAGCCCCGATTCCAGGGCGTCAGCGATCTCTTCAGTCAGGCGCTCCTGCACCTGCGGTCGCGCTGCGAGCGTCTCGATCACCCGCGGGATCCGGCCGAGACCGACAACGCGCTCTCCGGGCAGATAGGCCACGTGCGCAACCCCGAGGAAGGGCAGCAGGTGATGTTCGCAGATCGAGCGGAAGGCGATGTCGCGCAGCAGCACGGTCTCGGCGTCGTGGTCACCGATCGGCACCGCATCCGCGAGCTGCGTCAGCGGGTCCTCGCCGACGCCCGCGAAGAATTCCGCGTAAGCATCCGCCACTCGATTCGGTGTCTGAACCAATCCGGGCCGCGCGGGGTCCTCGCCGATTGCAGCGAGAACCTCGGCGACAGCGGCAACGATGCGCGCGCGATCAACCTCGCTCACATGACTCCTCTGTGTTGGCTTGCGCTGTGTTCGCTATGCGCTGTGTTGGCTATGCGCGGTGTCTGCGCCGTTGCCAACGCGCCGTGCATACGCGCTGTGGCCATCCGCTTCGGCCACGCGCCCAGACTACGCGGTGGCGGGGCGGGGCTTCGTCTGCCGCGTGCGCTTCGGCTTAGACGGCGTCGGCTCGGAGTCGATTCCGCCGTCGACGACGCCCTCATCGATCGGGGCCGTCGGGGTCGGGTAGGCGATCGGCGGCAGATCGGAGAGCGGACGCTTGTCGCTCGAGAGCCACTGCGGGCGCTCGGGCAGCTTCTTCACTTCAGTGAAGATTTCTGCGATCTGGTTGTGGTCGAGCGTTTCGTGTTCGAGCAGTTCGCGCGCGAGTTTGTCGAGGATGTCGCGGTTGGCGTTCAGAACCTCCCAGGCCTCGTCGTGCGCCTTCTCGATCAGCGCACGTACTTCGGCGTCGACGCGCTGGGCGATCTCTTCCGAGTAGTCACGGCTGTGACCCATGTCACGACCGAGGAACATCTCGCCGGAGGACTGGCCCAGCTTGACGGCACCAACATCGGCACTCATGCCGTATTCGGTGACCATCTTGCGCGCGATCCCCGTCGCCTTCTCAATGTCGTTGGATGCGCCGGTCGTCGGATCGTGGAAGACGATCTCTTCGGCGACACGTCCGCCCATCGCATAGGTCAACTGGTCGAGCAGCTCGTTGCGTGTGACGGAGTACTTGTCCTCCAGCGGCATCACCATCGTGTAGCCGAGCGCGCGACCGCGCGGCAGGATCGTGATCTTCGTCACGGGGTCGGTGTGGCGCATCGCCGCGGCGGCGAGCGCGTGCCCGCCCTCGTGGTAGGCCGTCATGACCTTCTCCTGGTCCTTCATCACCCGGGTGCGCTTCTGCGGTCCGGCGATGACGCGGTCGACGGCCTCGTCCAAGGCGCGGTTGTCGATCAACTGCGCGTTCGAGCGCGCGGTCAAGAGCGCAGCCTCGTTGAGCACGTTCGCCAGGTCTGCGCCTGTGAAACCGGGAGTCTTGCGCGCGAGCACCTCGAGGTCAACACTCTTCGCGAGCGGCTTGCCTCGGCCGTGCACCTGCAGGATCTTCAAACGGCCGAGCATGTCAGGAGCGTCGACGCCGATCTGACGGTCGAACCGGCCCGGGCGAAGAAGGGCAGGATCGAGGATGTCTGGCCGGTTAGTCGCGGCGATCAGGATCACGTTGGTCTTGACGTCGAAGCCGTCCATCTCGACGAGCAACTGGTTCAGCGTCTGCTCGCGCTCGTCGTGACCGCCGCCCATGCCTGCGCCGCGGTGACGACCGACGGCGTCGATCTCGTCGACGAAGATGATTGCAGGCGAGTTCTCTTTGGCCTGCTGGAACAGGTCACGCACACGGCTCGCGCCGACGCCGACGAACATCTCGACGAAGTCCGACCCGGAGATCGAATAGAACGGAACGCCCGCCTCACCTGCGACGGCACGGGCAAGAAGCGTCTTACCGGTACCTGGAGGGCCGTAAAGCAGCACGCCCTTGGGGATGCGCGCGCCGACGGCTTGGAACTTCGCCGGCTCCTTGAGGAAGTCCTTGATCTCTTCGAGCTCTTCGATCGCCTCGTCGGCGCCGGCAACGTCGTCGAACGTCACCTTCGGGGTCTCCTTCGAGACAAGTTTCGCTTTGGACTTGCCGAACTGCATGACCTTGTTGCCGCCGCCCTGCATGCCGGAGAGCATGATCCAGAAGAAGACGCCGATCAGCAGCATCGGGATCAGGATGCCGAGCATCGAGCCCCACCAGTTCGGCTGCGGAACCTGGTCGTTGTAGCCCTTTGAGAGGTTCGCGTCGGAGACCGCCTTGACGACCTCGGGGCCACGCGGCGCCACGTAGTAGAACTGCACCTTCGTGCCGAGCTTGCCGTCGGGCTGAGCCAGTGTCAGATCAACACGCTGATCGCCGTCGACGACAACCGCAGATGCGACCTTGCCGTCTTGGAGGAGCGCAAGGCCCTTCTGGGTCGTCGTCTCCTGGAAGCCGGACGCCGTGATCAGGCTCGACCCGATCCAGACCGCAATGACCGCGAGCACGATGTACAGAATCGGGCCACGGAAAATCTTCTTCAAGTTCATGGTGTTGCTAGGGTATCGCGACGGTACTGGATGCTCCCTGCGTGTTCGCCCAAGGGGGAACCAGAGTTTGCCCAGTATCCGGCTTACCGGTCCCTGCCCTTCGAGACGGCCGCGAGCGGCCTGCTCAGGAACCGCGACGTCGAAGGGTCGCCCTGTACTGCGCTTCGGCTTCGCTCAGCGACCGGAGTGGTCGATCCCTGAGCGAAGTCGAAGGGCGCGCGCTCACCCCTCGTACACGTGCGGCGCGAGAACGCCGACCGAACGCAGGTTGCGATAGCGCTCTGCGTAGTCGAGGCCGTAACCGACCACGAAGTCGTTCGGGATGTCGAAGCCGACATACTTGACATCCACCTCGACCTTCGCGGCGAGCGGCTTGCGCAGCAAGGCGCAGATCTCGACGGATGCCGGCCCTCGCGTTCGCAGGTTCTCGGTGAGCCAGGCGAGCGTGAGCCCCGAGTCGATGACGTCCTCGACGATGAGCACGTGACGGTCGGTGAGGTCACTGTCGAGGTCTTTGAGGATGCGCACCACGCCACTCGACTGCGTGCCCGCCCCATAGGAACTGACCGCCATCCAGTCCATGTTGATGTGCATCTTCAATTCGCGCGCAAGATCAGCCATGACCATGACCGCGCCTTTGAGCACTCCGACGAGCAAGACATCCTTGTCCGCATAGTCCGCTTCGATGCGGCGAGCGAGTTCGGCGAGCTTCGCCAAGATCTCGTCTTCGGTGACGAGGACCGATGTGAGGTCATCGGCGATGTCGGTATCCAGCACGGGCGCACCTTTCGCGGTTCGAACCAGTCAAGCCGGAGTGTTCGCTTGAAAGACGAGCATTCCGGCGTGTCTAGCAACTCTAACCCCGGGCAGGTCGAGTGCTTTCTGACCGTGCCAATGCGTGATCAGCCGCGCGACTGCCTCGACGTGAGTGCGTTCCAATCCGATGCCGAATTCGCTCGCGACAACATAACGGATGATGCGATGACGCAGCGCGGGCGGGTTCGCCTCGAGTGCGCCCACCGACACGGCGATGCCGGCCTCAGCGGGTTCGCAGATGTCCTCGATGGTCTCCCGGATCATTGCGTCCAGGGCGTCGTCATCCTCTCGAAGTTGCAGCGCCGTGCGGGCGAGCGCCTCGGCGATCCCGGGGCCGAGCTGCGCCTCGAGTGTCGGCAGTACGGTCTGCCTCACCCGCACCCGAGCGAACCGGGTGTCGAGATTCTGCGGGTCATCCCACGGTGTCAGCCCGGCATCGGTGCAGAACTGTCGCGTCATCGCCCTGCGGATGCCGAGCAGCGGTCGCAGGTACGGCCCGTTCACGGGGCTCATGCCGTGCAGGCTGGTCGCCCCCGACCCGCGCGCCAGCCCGAGCAGCACGGTCTCGGCCTGGTCATCGAGCGTGTGCGCAAGCAGCACATGGCTCGCTCCGACCTCGCGCATCGCGTCGTCGAACGCGGAGTACCGCGCGGCGCGTGCCGCGCCCTCCGGCCCTTCGTTCGGGCCCGGCCGTCCGGCTCCCGCGCGGGCCCCACCCGTCTCCAGGCCCGCGAGTGCATCCATCTGGTCGCCATCGGCCCCCAAAACCGGGTCTAAACGACCACTTGGATGCACTCGGCCGGGCTCCACGGCGCCCGGGCCGGCGAGAGGGACGACGACTCGGCGGACGAGCACAGGGGCCAGGCCGAGAGCGCTGGCCTGCTCGGCGGCGCGAGCGGCGACATCCGCAGAGCCGGTTTGCAGGCCGTGATCGACGATCACCGCCCCCGCTCGGATGCCCGCCCTCGGCGCCTCGAAAGCGGTCGCCGCCGCGAGGGCCAGCGAATCCGCTCCCCCGCTGAGGCCGACCAAAACGACGGACTTTTTTGCCGACGCGCCGGCCGACGTGCCAGGTCGCCCAGCGTTGCGCGAAGAATCTCCGTCGTTTTGAACACTGTCGGGTCGGCTCACTACGGAGATGAGCAGTTCGCGCACGGCACGACGGATGTCTGCGATCGCCGGCGTGAGGCGCGGGCGGCGGGCGGCGGGCACGTCAATCTCCATCCAGTAACGTTATTCCCAGACTTGCAGATCCGCTGCCGTAACGACGGCCACCTGTCAGGCATCCGCTCACCAGTTCTGTAGCTTCAGGCGAAGGAGAACCAACTATGGCCGATTATGACGCGATCATCGAGATTCCGCGCGGCAGCCGCAACAAGTACGAGGTCGACCATGAGACGGGCCGCGTGTTCCTGGATCGCGTGCTGTTCACCGGCTTCGTGTACCCGACCGACTACGGCTTCTTCGAGAACACGCTCGGCGAAGACGGTGACCCGCTCGACGTGCTCGTGCTGCTGGACTACCCGCTGTTCCCGGGTGTCGGTGTCAAGGTGCGCCCGGTCGGCGTGCTGAACATGTCGGATGAGGCCGGCGGCGACGCCAAGGTCATCGCGGTGCAGTACAAGGACCCGCGTTGGGCGCACATTCAGGACGTGAACGACATCCCGGAGTACACCCGCAAGGAGATCGAGCATTTCTTCGAGCACTACAAGGACCTAGAGCCAGGCAAATTCGTCAACGTGGATGCCTGGGGCAACGCCGCCGAGGCGGAGCGCCTAATTCAGGAAGCCCTTACTCGCGCGGGAACGCACACTCGCTGACGCCCTCGCTCGAGTAGCCCGCGAGCGCAGCAAGCAGGCGTATCGAGACCCGCACAGATCGGCTCACGAGGTCTCGATACAGTCGCTAGCGCTCCTTACTCGACCAGCGGTACTGCTACTCGGTGGTCGAGTAGCCCGCGAGCGCAGCGAGTAGGCGTATCGAGACTTTTGTAGGCCGGCTACGCGCTCGGGCGTGCCACCTGCCAGTATGGGCTGCCCCACACTGACTGGATTTTGACGACATCGCCCTCGGTTGGTGCTGCGATCATCATGCCGCCGCCGATATAGATGCCGACGTGGTAGAAGTCGCCTGGGCCATCCCCCCAGAAGATGAGGTCCCCCGGCTGCCGATTGCCGTACGACACGATCTGCCCGCGAGACGCCGCGGTGTACCACTGATTGTTGACCGAATGCGTGCCGATGTAGATGCCCGCGTACCGGTACGCCATCATCGTCAGCCCAGAGCAGTCGTAGCCATACGGACCTTCGCCGCCGAAGATGTACGGCTTGCCGAGTTGTGCCCGGGCGTAGTTGATCGCGTTCTGCACGGCGCTGCCGTTCGGTGGCCCGACGGGCGCACCACCTCCACCACCTCCGGCGCTTGCACCAGCGCTACCACCGCTGTTCGCTGCGGCCGCCGCACGGGCATCCGCTGCGGCCTTCGCATCCGCTGCCGCCTTGGCCTGCGCGGCAGCCGCCGCCCTTGCTTGTTCGCCCGCCACGTACTGCTGCTGAACAGCGGCCGACGTGTTCTGCAGTGACGCCAGCTGGGCGATCAACTCGGTCGACTTCTGCTGCTGTGTTGCCAACGCCCCCTGCGCGGCCGCCTGCGCGTCTTTTGCCGCTTGCAGAGCGGTGGTCGCGGCATCCGCGAGTTTGCCTCGCGCAGCCTTTGCCACCTTCGCCTGGTCAGTGAGCGATTGTGCCGCATTCTTGTCCGCGATCGCTTGGTCGTAGATTCCCTGCGACTGCTCAGTGAGCTTGCTCATGGCACCGAGCTGGTACAGCAGCGCATCCGCAGCCGAACTGTTGCCGCCCTTCAGCATGAGATCGACGGATGAGTCTTGCCCACCCGTGCGTGCCAAGTGCGAGGCGAGAAGCCCCGCGCGCATGCGCGAGGTTTTCGCCTTGCTTGACGCGGCATCCGCTTGCTTCTGAAGATCATCGGCACGCTTGGTAGCGGCATCCAGTGCGTCTCTGGCCTGGAAATACGCCTCCGCAGCCTTCTCCGCCTGCACGTTGGCGGCATCCACCTGGGCTTGCAGTCCGTTGATCAGGCCGGTGATCTTGTCGACGAGCGCCTGCTGCTGCGCGACGTTCTGTTTGGCCTGCTGCACGTCGTTCCACGAGGGGTAGTCGTCAGCGAACGCCGGTGGCGTGATGATGCCGACGGATGCCGTCACCGCGCCCATCGCGACGGCCCCGAACGCGAGCAGCGGCCCCGTGCGGTGGTTCTTGTTGCTAGCCAAGTGGTGCTCCTCGTTCTGCCATGAACGGTATGCCATTGATCGGGCGACCGTTGATCCACACCTCGAAGTGCAGGTGGTAGCCGGTGGCCGCCCCCGTCATGCCGACTCGGGCGATCGGCTGCCCGGCACCGACCTGCTGGCCGATGCCGACCATGATTCCGCCCGGCATGATGTGACAATACTCCGTAGTGATTCCACCGCCGTGATTGATTTGCACCGTGTAGCCGCAGGTGCCGTTCCAGCCCGCGTATTGCACCGTCCCGTCGTGCGCGGCGTAGATCGGCGAGCCGCCCGGCGCTCCGATGTCAATTCCGTAGTGATAACTCGAGCATCCCGGGCATGGTGACACGCGTGAACCGAACCCATCTGTGATGACACCACGCACGGGGTTGGCCCAACCCTGCGGCCCGACGTAGCCGCCGGGCAGCCCTGCTCCGCTGCCCGCTGCTGCGGCCGCGGCAGCACGCGCCGCTACCCCTTGTTCATAACTGGTGACAACCGATGCGGTCTTGTCTCTCAACGCCGCCGCTTGCGCCTGCAGCACCAATATCTGCTGCTGCTGCGCAGCCAGCTTGGCCGCTGCGGCCTGTGCGGCCGCGACCGCTGCCTTGAGCGCAGCATCCGCTTCGTTGCGCAGCGTCTCACGCTCGGCTTTGGCGACGGAGGCCTGTGCGGAGAGCGACTTCTCGCTGTTCTGCGCCATAAGCGCGTACTTGTAGATGTCGTTGGTGCTCTCGACGAGCTTGCTCATGCTGCCGAGGTTGGAGAGCAGTCGATCTGCTGCGGCACTATCCTGCGTTCCGCCGTGCAGGAACAGGTTGGCGCTCAAGTTGCCGCCGCCGGTGCGGTAGAGCTGCGCGGCGAGGCGCGCGGCCTGCTTGGTCGCGGCATCCGCTTTCGTTTTGGATGCGTCTGCTTGGGTCTGAAGATCCTCTGCGCGTCGGTCGGCGTCTGCGAATTTCTGCTGAGCGATCTCCAACTCGGTGCCGCGCGCCTGCGCTTCGGCTTCGGTCTGCGCGACTTCGCCCTGCAGTTGGCTGATCAGGGCCTCGATCTGGGTCACCTTGGCGGACGCTGCGGCCTCGTTCGACTTGGCGTTCTGAACGTCTTGCCAGCTGGGATAGTCGTCGGCATAAGCCGGCGACGCGAGCGTTCCGACCGAGGCCAGCGCGAGCACCGCGATGATCGCTGTGCGGATGCGCCACGATCGCGCGCCTCTCAGGCCGCTATGGCGGTGTTGGGTGTTCGTTGTGGAGGGGCGCATTGCTCTTTCGCATCGGAATCTTCAGCTGAAGCTGAACGTGAATCTTCAGCGAATGTATCCCGGTGGCCGATGATTGCTCGCCTGAACTGCCGCTCATTTCTACATCCGCCGCTTGAGCGTGTACGAGCAGCGCCGCGGATGCCGTTGCTCGGTTTGGCAATTCGCGCGGCCAACCCGTATGCTTACTCGTCGGTAGTCATGGTGTCGAAAGGCCCCACGGCCCCATCGTTTAGCGGCCTAGGACGCCGCCCTTTCACGGCGGTAGCACGGGTTCGAATCCCGTTGGGGCTACAGACTACTAAACCGAATACAATCAAACAGTACTAATAGTGAGGCCCTGTAGCGCAGTTGGTTAGCGTGCCGCCCTGTCACGGCGGAGGTCGCGGGTTCAAGTCCCGTCAGGGTCGCTGGTGAGAAGCCCTTTCGAAAGGAAGGGCTTCTTTTCAAGGTGCGGATGCTTCGGCGCCCGCGCTTGGCTCTGTAGCTCAGTTGGTAGAGCGTTCGACTGAAAATCGAAAGGTCACCGGATCGATGCCGGTCGGAGCCACTGTCCCGTTTCCAGGCTTCTACTGGGAGCGGGACTTTTTTGTGCCTGCGTACCTTCGTGCCGCCCGTCACGCCTGGTCGGGCACGGGAGTTTCACGGAGCTCGACAAGCGCGCGGAGCTCCGCAAGCGTATGCGCCGCCAAGACCGAATCGCGAATCTGCGGATGCATGACCAGACCAGTGATAAGAGGCGCCGCGCTGATGGGCGCGGCGGTGATGAGCGCGGCGCTCGGCACGACGTTGATCGGCACTGAGTCGGCTTGCTCTGTCATGACACGGTTTCGGCGGCAGCAACGGCCGCATCGCGCCAGCGCCTCAGTCCGGCGGCATCGCTGGCGAGCATCCTGGCAGCGTCCGGGCTCCTGGCGGCATACGGCTCACACCGCTGGACGATTCCATGGTTGCCGGCGGCCGAGTCATGCTCGTTCCAACTGTTGATCCGAGCTGTCATCTAATTGGATGCTTGTGATGCCCAGTGCCGTGCGAAGCAGCTGACGCGCTCGCTCCGCAACCGCGTGCCGCTCTTCGGCATCCGTTCGCGCGAGAACAAAGGCGAGCATCGAGATAGCGAGCATGACATCGTCGGTTACGGCGTGCGCACCCATCCGGCCGCGCGCTTGGTCGCGCGCCAGCATTGTGTCGACGACGGTCTCGACGCGGGTGCGCAGGTGTACGGTCCGCTGGTCGTGCCGTTCCGAGGTGATCAGGTCGATCAGTGCGCCGGAGCCCATCGCCTGCTCGGCAACGCTGTCGAAGAGTTCGCTGAGGCGGGCATCCGGTCGCGCAGCGAGTAGTTCGAGCTCAGTGATGTTGTCGTCGAACACGGCCAGAGCCAGCGCGATGCGGTCGGGGAAGTGCCGGTAGAGACTGCCCTGGCCGACTCCGGCCCGACGAGCGATTGTGCTCAGCGGGGCGCTGAGCCCCGTCTCGGCGAACACCTCCCGGGCTGCGTCGATGAGGGCTTGGCGGTTAGCCGGGCCCGCGCTCGGACCACGGTTCGCCTTCGGCGTCGCGGGTGTTGTCGCAGTCGGAGTTGCTGTCGCTTTCGGAATTGCCGGCACGGGTGTAGCGTACTACCGGACATGCTTGTCCGGTAGTATCGAAGCATCCGAACCGTCCCGCGACCCTAGAGAGATCCAGCCATGAGCAACAGCCCCAGCACCTTGTCCGGCGACATTCCGTCGTCTACAGCGCAGAGCACCACGGATGCCGGTGCTTCCGCACCTGCCGAGCCGCAAGCATCCTCCGCCGGCGCGGCCACGACCGCGGCCACGACCGCGGCCACGACAAAGGCCGGTGCCGAGCCGGAGCCGTGGGTTGAGCAGGTGACACCGGGCCGCTTCGCGGGCAAGACCGTGATTGTCACGGGCGCGGGCTCCGGTATCGGCCGGGCGACCGCCTCTCGTGTCGCCCGCGAGGGCGGAAAGGTGATCGCCGTTGACATTTCCCGCGAACGACTCGACGAGTTCGTCGCCGAACTGGCGGGCTTCGACATCGTGCCGGTCGCAGGGGACATCACCGATGACGCGGCGACCGCCGCAATCGTGGCAGCAGCCGGAGAGAAGATCGACGGGCTCGCGAACATCGCCGGCATCATGGATGACATGACTCCCGTGCACGAGTTGGGTGACGACGTGTGGAATCGGGTGCTCGCCATCAACGTCACCGGCACCATGAAGCTGATGCGAGCAGTCGTCCCGACGATGCTGGCGCAAGCATCCGGTTCGATTGTGAACACCGCGTCGGAGGCCGCCCTGCGCGGATCCGCTGCCGGGGCCGCCTACACGGCGTCCAAGCACGCCGTCGCGGGGCTCACCAAATCCAGCGCGTTCATGTACGGGCCGAGCGGCATCCGGGTCAATGCGGTCGCACCGGGGCCGACGATCACGAACATCGAGGCGAAGTTCGCTTCTGCTCTCGGCGCCGAGCGCGTGCGCCTTGCGATGACACTCCTCCCGGATGCCGCAGAAGCCGACGCTCTCGCCGCCTCAATCACCTTCCTGCTCAGCGACGACGGCGTGAACCTCAACGGCGTCATCCTGCCTTCCGACGGTGGGTGGTCCGTCGCGTAGGGCACGTTGCACGTACGGCACTGTTCACGCTAGGCCGGAGATCGTGCTCGGCGGCTTCCCCGGTGACGACAGGCCGCGGTCCTCAGCGGGCTGCACCGCGGCATCCCCGATGCAGGGCGCGCGCACTATCAGGGCGAAGGCTGCCCGTGCACTGCTCGTGCCACGCCGTCTGTGGCGTTGAACTCCTCTTTCTGGGTTGCTGCCCAGGATGCGAGCAGCTTGAGGCCGTCCGCTGAGGCCGAATCCGCAGGTGCCGTGTACACGTTCAAGACGAGCCCCGGCTCGCTCGGAAGCTCCATGGACTCGTAGTTGAGATCGAGATCGCCGACCACCGGGTGGTGCAGTCGCTTCACTCCGCTGCGATGAAACATGACGTCGCGCGACGCCCACCGCTGGCGAAACAATTCGCTCTGTGTCGACAGTTCGCCAATCAGCTGAATCAGCTCGGGATCGTGCGGCGAGCGCCCTGCCTCCAGCCGCAGCATCGAGGCGGCATCGTGTGCGATCTTGTCGTAGTCGCGCCAAAATTCCTTGGCTGCCGGATTGAGATAGGTGAAGCGGGTCGTGTTGACCGGTCGTCGCGGATCGTCGAAGACGGGTGAATACAACGCCCTGCCCATCCGATTAGCCGCGATGATGTCGTGACGCCCATTGCGCACCCACGCCGGGGCATCCGCAATCGCATCGAGCACCTGCTGCACGGCTGGACGAACGGATGTCGTCGCCTTCGTTGCGCGCTTCTTCCCCGGTCCGCTCGCGCGCGCCAGATCGAAGAGGTGCTCCCGCTCCGCGTCGTCCAGCTGAAGGGTTCTCGCCAACGAATCGAGCACGCCCTCTGACGCTCCGGCTAGATCGCCGCGTTCAAGCCGAACGTAGTAGTCGACCGAGACACCCGAAAGCATTGCGACTTCTTCCCGCCGCAGCCCGGCAACACGGCGGTTCCCGCCGAAGGCCGGCAGGCCTGCCTGCTGCGGCGTGATCCGCGCGCGGCGCGAACTCAAGAACTCGCGGATGTCTGCCCGGATGTCTCCCATACCTCGAAGATACGTGCTCGAGCCGGGTTCTGGGAGGCACTGCGGTTACCTGTTACGACAGACACTCCCGCGCTCACACGAATCGGCCTTTACTGGACGAATAGCCACCGAGGAAGCGGCCGATTCATCCCAGCTTTCAGAAGGGACCCCATGAGAGCGACTTACATTTTCGCAAGCGGCGACGTGCGCGTTGTCGACGCGCCAGACCCGACCATCGTGCGCCCGACCGACGCGCTGGTGCGGGTGACCCGCGCCTGCATCTGCGGATCCGACTTGCATCCGTACCATTCATTTCCCGACACGCCCGCGGGCAAAACGATCGGTCATGAGTTCATCGGCGTGGTCGCTGAGGTGGGTTCCGAGGTGGCCACGCTCAAGGCCGGGGACTTCGTCATCAGCCCATTTGCCATCTCAGACGGAACCTGCCAATTCTGCCGTGAGGGACTGCAGACGTCGTGCGAACACGGTGGGTTCTGGAACGATCCCCAGTTCGGCACTGCCGGCGCACAGGCGGAAGCGGTGCGTGTGCCACTGGCAGACGGCACCCTCGTGAAGGTGCCAGGCGCTGTCGACGATGCGCTCCTGCCTGGATTGTTGACCCTGTCGGATGTGTACGGCACCGGATGGCACGCGGCGGTGCGCGCCGGCGTGACCCGCGGCGATACCGTCGCAGTCATCGGAGACGGCGCAGTGGGTTTGCTCGCAGTCTTGTCTGCGAAGCAGCTCGGGGCCGAGCAGATCATCCTGATGGGACGCCACACAGCACGCACCGACCTCGGGCGCCAATTCGGAGCAACGGATGTCGTCGCCGAACGTGGGGAAGAGGGCATCGAGAAAGTACTCGACCTCACCGGCGGCCACGGCGTGGGCAAGGTGCTCGAAGCGGTCGGCCATCTGCCCGCATACCAGCAGGCTGTCGGAATCGTGCGCGCTGGCGGGGTCATCTCGCGGGTAGGCGTGCCGCAGTACGAGCAGGGGCCGATCGGATGGCCCGTATTCGGAAAGAACGTGACACTCACGGGCGGTCCGGCACCCGTGCGCGGCTATATCGAGCAACTCATGCCAGCCGTCCTCGACGGCACCGTGCAGCCGGGCCGGGTCTTCGACCAGGAGGTCGGACTGGAGCAGATAGCGACCGGATACCGAGCCATGAACGAACGAACAGCCTTGAAAGTGATGGTCAGACCATGAACGACGAGAAACAAACGCCAGCACAACGCGCGATCGGCGACTTCGCACCCAAACTGGTCGACCTCACCGACGACGTGCTCTTCGGCGACGTCTGGAGCCGACCTGAACTCGCGCGTCGCGATCGAAGCCTGATCACCGTCGCCAGTCTTGTCACCTCAGGCAGCACGGAACAACTGGTCGGGCATCTGCGGATGGCCAAGCAGAACGGTTTGACCGAGACTGAGCTGAAGGAGGCCATCACCCACCTTGCGTTCTACGCGGGCTGGCCCAAGGCGATGTCGGCCATGCAGGTCGCGAAACGCGTGTTCACCGAAGACGAAGCCGAACGGAGTCAGGCATGACGAGCTGGACCGGCGACGAACTCGATCAGATCGGGCACGCCGACGAGCTACGAATCAGTTCGTACCGCAAAGACGGCACCCCGCGCGCATTCGTCACGATCTGGGCCGTGCGGGTTGGCGAGAGCATTTACGTCCGCTCCGCTCATGGCCCCGAAAATCCCTGGTTTGTTCGAGCTCTGCGATCCGGTGCCGGTCGCATCGAAGCCGGTGGAGTCGGACGAGACGTGAGCTTCACCGCGGCGAACGCGGCCGAGCAGAACGCGATCGACACGGCGTATCACCAGAAGTACGACCGCTATGGGCAACGCATCGTCGCCTCCGTCGTCGGCGAGAAAGCGCACGCGCTCACTCTGCGACTAACACCCACAAGTTCCACTCAAGGAGAAGCATCATGATCGAACTCACACTGAACAACGGCGTGCGGATGCCGGCCCTCGGCTTCGGCGTCTTCCAGAGCCCGGCCGAGGAGACCGCTCAGGCGGTCGAGGCGGCACTGAAGACGGGCTACCGCCATATCGACACGGCCGCCGCGTACGGGAATGAGCGACAGGTGGGTGAAGGCATCCGTCGATCTGGGGTGAATCGAGCCGAGGTGTTCCTCGAGACGAAGGTCTGGGTCTCGGACTACGGATACGACGAAACGTTGCACGCGTTTGACAAGGCCGTCGGCAAGCTGGAGGTCGAACAGTTGGATCTCCTGATCCTTCACCAGCCGGCGCCGGATCGTTTCGACAAGACCATCGCCGCATACCAGGCGCTCGAGACGTTGTTCGCCGACGGGAAGGTGCGCGCGATCGGTGTCAGCAATTTCATGCCCCACCATGTGGAACGACTCCTCGAGGCGACCGACGTCGTGCCGGCCGTGAACCAGATCGAACTGCACCCGTACTTCACGCAACCGGAGGTGCGGAAGATCGACGAGGAGAACGGCATCCTGACCCAGGCCTGGTCACCCATCGGCGGAATCACCTTCTACCCCTATCCGGGTAGCGGTGACGAGCGACGCAGCGTGATGGACGACCCCACACTGAAGGCGATTGCCGCAGATCACAGCAAGTCAGCCGCCCAGGTGATGCTGCGCTGGCATCTGGAACAGGGCCGGTCGGCGATTCCCAAATCCACCAACCCGCAGCGGATCGCCGAGAACTTCGACGTCTTCGACTTCGAGCTGACCGCCGATGAACTCGCACGGATCGACGCACTCGACACCGGCATTCGCAATGGACCGGACCCAGATGCACCCCGCGCCGATTTCTTCGATCGCGCCATCCCCGAAGCGTGAGGACCACGATGAGAATTGAACCCAAGCCCGCAACGACGAAGGGGCCAGACGCGACATTCACCGGCGATGTGTGGGTCGACTCGATCGCCGCGCCCCACGATGCCGGACAGCGGATGGTCGTGGCCCGTGTTCGGTTCGCTCCCGGCGCGCACACGGCGTGGCATTCGCACGCGCACGGTCAGACATTGCACGTCACCGACGGCATCGCGCTCATGGGGACCCGCGATGGCACGGTGATCGAGGTGCACCCCGGACAGACGGTGTACACACCGCCGGGAGAAGAGCACTGGCACGGTGCAACACCCGAGGACTTCATGGAGCACCTCGCCATGCTCGACAGCGCCGACGATCCGGCAGCCACAACCACTTGGCTCGAGAAGCTCAGCACCGCTGAGTACCGGCGCCCCTGAAGTACAACTTTTCCAGAAAGGAAAATAAAGATGGACTATCGATATCTCGGACGAACGGGTGTTCAGGTCAGCCCACTCTGTCTCGGAGCGATGATGTTCGGCCCATGGGGCAACGACGATCGCTCCGACTCGATCCGCATCATCCATCGCGCGCTCGACAGCGGCATCAACTTCATCGACACAGCGGACGTGTACTCCGGCGGGATCTCAGAGGAGATCGTCGGTGAGTCGCTCGAAGGACGCCGCGACGACGTCTTCCTTGCGACGAAGTTCTTCATGCCGATGGGCGATGACCTGGGCCATTGCGGCGGGTCACGGCGCTGGATCATCCGTGAGGTTGAGAACTCGCTGCGTCGGCTGCGCACGGACTACATCGACCTCTACCAGGTGCATCGACCCAGCCCCGACACGGACGTGGAGGAGACCCTCGGTGCGCTCAGCGACCTGGTGCACCAGGGCAAGGTCCGCTACCTCGGCTCATCTTCATACGCTGGGTCCCAGATCGTCGAAGCGCAGTGGGCATCTCGCGAGCGCAATTTGGAGCGGTTCGTGACCGAGCAACCGCCATACTCGATCCTCGTCAGGGGCATCGAGGAGGACATCCTCCCCACGGTTCAGCGGTACGGCATGGGCGCACTGACGTACAGTCCGCTAGGCGGCGGCTGGCTATCGGGCCGGTGGCGGAAGGATTCCGCCTCGGCTCCCACGTCGCACGCACGCCCGAGCGCGCGCTTCGACATGAGCACGCCGGCGAACCAGCGCAAACTTGACGTCGTGGAGGAACTTGCGCTGCTCGCCGAGCAGTCCGGGCTCACCCTGATCGAGCTGGCGATAGCGTTCGTCATCAATCACCCCGGCGTCACCTCCGCGATCGTCGGCCCGCGCACGATGGAGCAGTTGGAGTCGTACTTGCCTGCCGCGAATGTGACGCTGTCCGCGGACGTCCTCGACCGCATCGACGAGCTCGTCGCACCCGGTGTGACCATCAATCCGGATGACAACAGCTATGGACAGCACGAACTGGTCGCCGTCAGGCGCCGCCGCCAGTAGCCGACCAAGAACCCGAAGAAATGGAAGTCACCATGCACACACGAACCCTCGGCCAAGGCCTCGAAGTCTCCGCGATCGGATTGGGTGCCATGGGCATGTCCCAGAGCTACGGGCCCAATCCGGGCGACCGCGACGATATGATCCGTGTCCTACGCAGCGCCCTCGACTGCGGCGTCACCTTCTTCGACACCGCCGAGGTGTACGGGCCCTTCGTCAACGAGGAACTCGTCGGCGAAGCCTTGGAGCCGGTTCGCGACCAGGTCGTGATCGCGACCAAATTCGGCTGGAAGATCGACGACGGCAAATCCGTCGGCCTCGACAGCCGCCCTGAGCGCATCAGGCGCGTCGCAGACGAATCCCTTCGCCGGCTGCGCACAGACGTCATCGATCTCTTCTACCAGCACCGCGTCGACCCGAACGTCCCCATCGAGGACGTCGCCGGCACGGTCGGCGACCTCGTCCAGGCAGGCAAGGTGCGCCATTTCGGACTGTCCGAAGCTGCGGCCGCGACCATCCGAGCCGCCCACGCAGTCTTCCCGGTCACGGCGCTCCAGAGCGAGTACTCGCTGTGGACGCGAGACCCGGAGCCGGAGATCCTGCCGACACTGACGGAACTCGGCATCGGCTTCGTACCATTCAGCCCGCTCGGAAAGGGGTTCCTGACGGGCGCCGTAGACGCATCAACCACATTCGCCGACGGGGACGTACGAACGACTATCCCCCGGTTCACCCCGGAGAATCGGGATGCGAATCACGCCATCGTTGAGCGCGTCTCCGAACTCGCGAACGACAAGGGCGCCACTCCCGGACAGATCGCCCTGGCATGGTTGCTCGCCCAACAGCCCTGGATCACCCCGATCCCGGGCACCCGGCGCACGTCGCGGATTGAGGAGAACGCCGGCTCAACCACTGTCGCACTGTCCGCCGACGAGGTCGCTGATCTTGACTCGCTGACCAGTCGACTGGGAGTTCAAGGCGACCGGTATAACGAGCTGCACCTGGGCTACGTCAACCGATAGGCATGTCCGGTTCTGGTCACCCGTCAGCGGAGTGCTCAGTAAATCGCCGGCGTGATGATCCACAGAACGCGGCTCGAGCCGGTGCTGACATTTCTCCAACGATGTGGAAGCCGACACAGATAGGTCGCGGAATCTCCGGGACCAAGAAGGTATTCGCGGTTGTCCAGCCACACTGTCAGTTGACCGTCAAGAACCAGAACGCACTCCTCGTCGCCCGGATGCGTATGCGGTTGGGCACCGCTGGCCTGCCCCGGGCCGATGAGCGATTCCATGACGACAAGCCGCGATGCCCAGGCAGGGGTCACGCGGAAGTCGTCGACGCCTCGACTGTGCAGCGGGTGCCGGTCGCCGGCGCGCACGACGGGACCTGACGCTTGCGCGTCATCGAACAGGCTTGCGAAGCTCTCGCCCATGGCCTGGACGAGCTTGCCGACGGTGGCAACGGTCGGGCTGACCTTGGCGTTCTCGATGCGACTGATGTAGGACGCGGTCAACCCTGCACGCGCGGCGAGTTCTTTCGAAGACAGGCCCTTCGCTCTGCGGAGCTGTCGGATGCGATGCCCGACGCGCTCGTCGGTCACACCGCCCCGGGACAGGTCCTGCGGTTCGGTCATTGCTGCCTCCGCTCACTGTCCCGACCTGCCGCGTGTCGGACAGAGGTCAGTCGATCTGATCGGATCCAGCATCTGCAAACACTCGTGTTGAACGCACTTACCATATATGAAAATACTTATTGACGCATCGTACATGGCGGGTGAATACTGAGCACACCCCAAACGCAGGAGGACCCGTGTCGTTGGTCAATGATGATCTGCAAACAACCGAGGCGGCAGAGCATTCGCTCATGCCGGTGCCCGAAAACGCAAGAACCTCCACCGTCTCCCACCAATTCTGGATCTGGTGCGGCGCGAACGTCGCTCCGATCAACTGGGTGCTCGGCGCCCTTGGCATCAACCTCGGGCTGAGCCTCTTCCAGACGATTCTCATCCTGGTGACCGGCAACATCATCGGGATGGCCACCTTCGGATTCTTCGTCCTTATGGGCCAGCGCACTGCTGTCAGCCAAATGGTGCTCTCCCGCAGCGCATTCGGTCGGCGCGGCGCTTATTTTCCGGCTCTGCTGCAGGGCCTTCTCGCGATCGGCTGGTGCGCCATCAACACCTGGATCATCTTGGACCTGGTCGTAGCGCTGTTCGCAAAACTCGGCTTCAACGGTGGCCTGCCGTTCAAGATCATCGTCGCGGTGATCATCATGGGCCTCCAGGTTTGGCTGGCCGCGGTCGGCTTCCGCGCCATCGCCCGATTCGAGCGCTGGACGGTGCCGATCACACTTGCCGTGCTCCTGGTGATGACCGTGGTCGCGTGGACCAGTTCAGGAGTCCATTGGAACTACAGCGGTAAGGGTCTCGACGGCGTGGCGCTGTGGAGTTCGGCAACGACGCTGATGACCGCGATCGGTATTGGTTGGGGCATTACCTGGTTCGCATACGCATCCGACTATTCGCGATTCGTCTCTCCCTCCGTTTCCCGCGCCAAGCTGTATTTCGGCAGCGTGCTGGGGCAGTTCATCCCGACGGTGTGGCTCGGCATCTTCGGCGCAACGCTGGCGACGATCTCGCAGACCGTAGACCCTGGGCAACTCGTCGTCGACGCGTTCGGGTGGTTGGCGATTCCGGTGATCTTTCTCGTCATTCACGGACCGATTGCGACCAACGTGTTGAACATCTACTCGTGCAGTCTCTCCGCACTCACCTTGGATTGGAATATCGACCGCCGCAAACTGAGCTACGGCGTCGGTGTGCTGGCGCTGATCTTCAACATCTACCTGATCCTGAACGGAGACTTCGCCTCGAGTCTGGATGGCTGGCTCAGCGGGCTCGTGACTTGGGTCGCACCATGGGCAACCATCATGCTCATCCACTTCTACGGCGTGAAAAAGGGGACCATCGACGTTCCTGCGCTTTTCGAGCCGCCACGATCGAAGGCCATTCCAGATATCTCCTGGCCCGCGATCATCGCGTTCGTGCTCGGCATCATCGCCACCTGGAACTTCGAATATGCGGTGCCGAGCTGGCTTCAAGGCTTCGGCGCGACGGCACTGGGCGGCATCGACCTGTCCTGGCTGGCAGGCGCAGTCATCGCGGGCCTCGCCTACTGGATCGGGCTGGCGATCACGTCACGATCGGACGCGTTGGAGCCGGCGACGAAGTGACTTCCGAAGAGGTGACACCAGAGGGGCGGGATGCAACGCGCCCCGCCGATCCGATCGACTGGCCGGGCGCAATGCGCTCCGCCATGACACTTGGCTTCGACATGGATGACGAGTCCGTCGTGCTCACGGCGAACCCGCAGAACCGCACCCGGCTATCTGTCATGTCGCATCAGGCATATGGAGCGGTCACCGGCATGCCGCGCATCCTCGCAATGTTGAAGCGGCGAGGCCTGCAGGCAACGTTCTTCTGCCCCGGGTACACGGCAGAGCGTTATCCGGATCTCCTCCGCCGCGTGCGCGACGAGGGCCACGAGATTGCGCACCACGGTTACCTGCACGAGGCGATCCAAGGAATGTCGGTACAACAGGAAGCGGATGTCCTCGATCGCGGCCTCGACGCATTGGAACGCGTTGCAGGGGTTCGTCCGATCGGCTACCGGGCGCCGATGTGGGAAACAACCTATGCCACAGCCGGTCTCTTGCTCGATCGCGGATTCCTATACGACTCGAGCCTCATGGATTCCGACGTTCCCTACGAACTCGCCGAGCACCCGCACGACGGCGCCCGTTCCCTGATCGAAATCCCCGTCTCGTGGTCGCTAGACGACTGGGAACAATACGCCTATGTGCCCGAGGTGTTCGGTTCCGGACTGATTGAGGATCCGGCCAAGGCACTGTCGATGTGGAGCGCGGAATTGACCGAATCGCACCGGTACGGCGGATGCTTCGCGCTGACGGCGCATCCGTTCCTCAGCGGGCGGTTGGGCCGGCTTCGCACGCTCGAGACGCTCATCGATCAGATGAGTGAATGGGATGACCTGTGGATCACAACGGCCGGAGAAATCGCGCAGCACACGCGTTCGCTCGGGCTGACGCCCCGAGTATTCCCCCAACCAGAAATGTGAACGAACATGGATGCGCACGACATCATTCCGCCAGCTGACGGCACCAAAATCCCACGCTACGCGGGGGCGCCGACGTTCGCCCGGCTGCCGCGCATCGATGAGGTGGCAAACTACGATGTGGCAATTCTCGGCGCGCCGTTCGACGGCGGCGTCTCGTTCAGACCTGGTGCGCGATTCGGGCCGTCGGCAATCCGTCAGGCGTCACGCAATCTGCGGCCGGCGTTTAACCCGGAGCTCGACGTGGCGCCGTTCAGTGTGCTGCAGGCGGTCGACGCCGGCGACGTGCCGTGCAATCCGTACAACATCGATGAGGCGCTCCAGCAGATCGACGATGCGGCAAGCGGTTTGATCGCCGCGGGGCAGAGACTCGTCACCCTCGGCGGTGACCACACGATCGCGCTGGGCACGCTGCGTGCGATCGCTCGAAAGCACGGCCCGGTAGCCCTGATCCACTTCGATGCGCACCTGGACACCTGGGATAGCTACTTCGGCGCGGATCGAACGCATGGCACCGTGTTCCGCCGCGCATTCGAAGAGGGACTGCTCTTGAAGGGCTCGTCGATCCACGTCGGCATCCGGGGGCCGCTTTACGATGCGCAGGATCTTGTAGCGGATGCCGGGTTCGGCTTCTCCACGATCCGCGCCAGCGATTTCGACAGGCTCGGCGTCGAGGAGGTCATCCGTCGCGTTCTGGAGCGGGTCGGTGACACGGCGCTGTATTTGTCTGTTGACATCGATGTGCTGGACCCAGCATTCGCGCCGGGCACAGGCACGCCAGAGATGGGCGGATTCACGTCTCGGGAGCTGCTGACGCTTCTGCGCGCTCTGCCGGGCGGCCAACTGGTCGGTGTCGACGTGGTGGAGGTGAGCCCGGCGTACGATCACGCCGAGATCACCGCATTGGCTGCAGCGACGATCGCGTATGAGACGATGTCGCTCATGGCAGCGGCACAAAACGGAACACGTTCATGATCGACCTGGTTGTCCGCGGGGCTCGACTCGTCGACCGCACCGCGCCTGTTGACATCCAAGTCGATGCCGGTCGCTTCGTGGCGATTGCGCCGGCATCCGAGGTGCCGCCGCAGGCGAAGCAGGTCATCGACGCAAACGGCGCACTGGTCAACGCGCCTTACGTTGAGCCGCACGTGCACCTGGATGCGACGCTCACGGCCGGCGAACCGCGCTGGAACGAGAGCGGCACGCTCTGGGAGGGAATCGCTTGTTGGTCGGAGCGCAAGCCCATGCTGAGCCGCGACGATGTCATCTCGCGTGCCGAGGAGGTGCTCCGCTGGTACGCGGCGAACGGTACGCTCCACGTGCGCAGCCATGTCGACGTGACCGATCGCAGCCTGGTCGCACTCGATGCACTGCTCGAGGTACGTGAGCGCGTCAAGGATGTCATCGGCCTGCAGCTGGTCGCTTTTCCGCAGGAAGGCGTTGTCTCCTTCCCAGGCGGCGGAGAACTTCTGGAAGAGGCGGCTCGGCGCGGAGTGGACGTGATCGGTGCCATCCCTCACTTCGAAGACACCCGTGAAGACGGCGTCGGCTCGATCGACACGGCGATGGACATCGCCGAGCGCTACGGGCTGCGGATCGATGCCCATTGCGACGAGATCGATGACGAGCAGTCCCGCTTCATCGAGGTACTCGCGACGAGAGCGCAGCGCAGCGGTCTGCGCGACCGGGTGACCGCGAGCCACACGACGGCGATGGGTTCGTACAATGCGGCATACAGTTACAAACTGCATCGCATCATCGCACGCTCAGGCATCAATCTCGTCTGCAATCCCGTGGTAAACCTCCACCTACAGGGCCGCTTTGAGGGGTATCCAAAGCGACGCGGACTCACTCAGGTAAAGGAGTTGCTGGCCGCGGGCGTGAATGTGGCCTTCGGCAACGACGACATCATGGATCCGTGGTTTCCGATGGGAACGGGGAACGCGGTCTTGGTGGCCTACGTCGGAGCAGTCGCAACCCAGCTGACCTCACCGGCCGAGATCGCCGAGTGCTTCCGAATGATCACCGACCGGCCGGCGGCCGTGCTCGGGTTGGGCGACGGGTACGGGATCGAGGTTGGACGGCCCGCCAGTTTCGTGGTCCTTCCAGCCTCGGATGCGTTCGACGTCATCCGCCGTCAGGTGCGGCCGACGCACGTGGTCGCACACGGAAGAGTGATCGCAACGGCTCCCGCGGCGGCGTCCGCGCTGACGTGGCCCGGACGCGAGCCCGAGTTGATCGACTTCGTGCGCGAGCGCGACCGGCTGCCTCGTTAGGAATCCGCTCGACGCAGCGCTGCGCACACTCTAAAGCCGAGGAAGCTGCCGCCGGTTCATGTGCCGCCCGGCCGCCGTTCGTCGGCGTACCGCGGCGCCATCGACTCCATCTGGTCCATTACCAGCTTGATGGCCCCGGGCTGCTTGTCCGGCGGGTACTTGTACTTGACGAGCAGCCGCTTGATCGATGAACGTAGCTTCGCGCGCACGTCGTCGCGCACCGTCCAGTCGGTGCGCACGTCACGGCGCATCACCGCCACGAGCTCTCGCGCGATCTGCGCTAGGACTTCCTCCCCCTGGACCGCGACGGCAGACCCGTTTTGCGCCACGGCGTCGTAGAACGCAAGTTCGTCGTTCGAGAGCGGCGGCGAAAAATGTGCACCACGGGATGCCTCGTCGGCGACCTCCTTCGCGAGCTCGATCAGTTCCGCGATGACCTCTGCCGCAGACAGTTGCTGGTTGGTGTACCGCATCATGATCTCGGCTATGCGCTCCGAGAACGCGCGCTGGCGGATCAGGTTCCCTTGCGTTACGCCAGACCCGGCGTCGACAAGCGACTTGCGCAGCGCCTCGATCGCCAGGTGCACGTTCGGCGCTGCCTGCGCCTTTGCGAGGAACTCCGGGCCGAGATCGTCGAGCGAGAGTCGCGGCAGCCCGGCGGCATCGTAGATGTCGAGCACGTCGCCTGTCGACATCGCCTCGGCTACCAGGCTGCTCAGCAGGCGCTCGATCTCCTCGGGCACCGGCTCGTCGCGCGCCTGCCGTTCCATGGCATCGAACTTCGCCATCCAGACACGCACTTCTTCGTAGAAGGCGATCTCATCGTGCAGTTCGGCGAGCCCCGCTCTGCCCGAGCTCAGGGCCCACGCGCGAGCGAGCTGGCCGCTCGCGGCACGATAGCGATTCGCGAGCCGGTCGGCGCCGAGTTCAGGGTCGTTGAGCGGGTTCGCGGCATCCCGCAGGAAGTTCGTCGCGGTCGTCGCGGCAACGAACATCGCCCGCGGTCCGCCGCGTCGGATGAGGGCACGCCAGTCACAACCGGCGAGCATCTCGCGAATCTGTGCGACCAGTTCGGTCGCGATCTGCACTGCCTCGTCGACATCGCGGCCAACGGGCCGGTTCTGCTGGTCGGAAGTCGTGTACTCCGAAAGTGCCTTGGCGAGGTTGTCCGCGAGCGGTGCGTATGCGACGAGCAGGCCGTCCTCCTTGCCCTCGAACGTGCGATTCACTCGCGCCAGAGTCTGCATCAGCAGTGCGCCTTTCAGCGGGCGATCCAGATAGAGCGTGTGCAGCGGCGGTGCGTCGAAGCCGGTCAGCATCATGTCTTTGACGATGACGAGTTCCAGCTCGTCCGAAGAATCCTTCAGTCGATCCTTGATTGCGTTGTTTGCCGAATCGCGCCGCACGTGGTCGCTGACGGGCGGCTGGTCAGTCGCCGATCCGGAGTAGACGACCTTGATCTTGCCGCCGTCGAGGGCGTCGGAGTGCCAGTCGGGGCGCAACGCCACGATCGCCGAATACAACCGCGCGCAGATCTCACGCGTCCCTCCGACGATGAGCGCCTTCCCAGGGGATTCGAGGAAAGGAGTCATGCGGGCGCGGCGTTCTTCCCAGTGGGTGACGAGGTCCCTCGCAAGGGTCTCGATGCGCTCGGGCGATCCGTACACCGCGTTGACAACGGCGACGGATGCCTCGATTCGTGCCCGCTCGGTGTCGTCGAGGCCGAGCGTGTACTCGTCGGCGGCGCGATCGATGTCTTGCTCGGTTGTATCGTCGGCGAACGACACCTTGATGAGCCGCGGCTCGAAGTAGACAGGCACGGTCGCGCCGTCGTCGACTGCTCGGGTCAGGTCGTAGATATCGATGTAGTCACCAAAAACTGCGCGGGTGTCGCGCTCGGCGAACGAGATCGGCGTACCCGTGAACGCAATGAGAGTCGCGTTCGGCAGCGCATCGCGCAAGTGGCGAGCGTAGCCGTCGAGATCGTCGTAATGGCTGCGGTGCGCTTCGTCGACGATCACGATCACGTTTCGTCGATCGGTGAGCAGCGGATGCTGCGCCCCCGCCTGCTTCTCCGCATCCGTCAGCCCGAATTTCTGCAGGGTTGTGAAGTAGATGCCGCCCGTGACACGCTGACTCAGCTCGTCGCGCAGTTGCGCGCGCTCGCGCACTTGAACCGGCTTCTCGGCGAGCAGCAAGCTGCGGTCGAACGTTTCGAACAGTTGTCCGTCGAGTTCATTGCGATCGGTCACGACGATGACGGTGGGGTTCTTGAGCTTCGGATGCCGCGACACGAGGTTCGTGTACAACTCCATCTCCATCGACTTGCCCGAGCCCTGGGTGTGCCACACGACTCCGGCCTTGCCGTTCGTCTCCACCGCCTGGATCGTGGTGTCGACCGCTTTCGTTACGGCGAAGTATTGGTGCGGCTTCGCGATGCGCTTGACGAGCCCTTCGGATCCTTCGTCGAAGGCGGTGAAGTTGCGGGTGAGCTGCAGAAAGCGCTTCTGGCTATAAAGGCCGTTGAGTGCGTCGTCGAGCGGTAGAACGTCGACCGCGCCTTCGATGCGCGGCTGGGTGAGCGGTGCGCCGTCATCATCGACGTTCCAGGGCGCAAAGTGATTGAGCGGCGTGAACGGGGTGCCGTACTTGGCATCGAGCCCGTCGCTGGCGAGCGTGAAGACGCAGAACCGGAACGCCATCGGGAACTCGCGCAGGTAGGTCTGCAGTTGGGCGTGTGCCGGGGCGACGCCCGTCGAGGTCGAGCCGGCCTTCTTCAGCTCGACGATGCTCAGCGGCATGCCGTTCACGTACAGCACGATGTCGAACCGGCGGTGCAGGTCACCTTGGCGGATCGTGACCTGGTTGACGGCCAGCCAGTCGTTTTGTTCGGGCGCGCCGAGCAGTCGGATGCGCGGGTTCTGCTCGAGGCCGTTGCTGTCGATGTAGTTGAGCGGGTAGCCGCCGACGAGGTACTCGTGGATGCGGTAGTTCTCGGTGATCGCGTCGAGCGATTTCGGTGCGGCGATCTCGGCGGCGGCCTGCTGCAGGTAGGTCACCGGCACGTCGGGATTGAGCCGGCGCATCGCATCGAGCAGGCGCGGACGGATCAGTAGTTCGTCCCACGCCTCGCGTTCGCCGCTGCCGAGAGCGATCTGGTCCCCCCTGAGCGGTTGCCAGCCGAGCGGCTCGGCAAGTGTCTCGAGGGCCGCGTTCTCCCAGTCGGCCTCGGAGATGCCGGTCATGTTCGTTCCTCCTTGGAGTGGTGCTCGAAAGCGTTCTCGCTGGACACAGCCGCCCAGACTTCGGTTGCGATCCATCGCTCCCGACCGCCGCGACCCCATCTCCCTGCCGAGCGCAGCCAGCCGCGGGACTCTGCGCGTCGTAGCGCTGCTGAGGCGGCGGGTCGGCTGACGCCAGCTTGGCGCATGACTGCGGCAACAGTCACGACAGGGTTGCGGAAGACGAGGTCTACGACAGAGGTGAGGGCAGAACGATCATTGATCGTCTCTCGCCGATATCGTTCGCGGATCTCGACCAGCGCACGTATTCGAGCGGCAGCCTGATTTGACTGTTGTTCGACGCCTTCGCAGAAGAACTGGACCCATTCCTCAATCTCGCCACGCTCTCGCACGGATTGCAGGCGGTCATAGTAAGCATCGCGGTTGCGTTCGAAGTATCCCGAAATCGGCAGGATGGGCGTGCTGAGCACCCCGTCGGCGACGAGCAAGAACCCGATGAGCAGGCGACCGATTCGGCCATTGCCGTCGAGAAATGGGTGGATGGTCTCGAACTGGTAGTGCATGAGTGACGCGCGCAGCACCGGCGGCATGCTCGATGGCTCATTGACGAAGCGTTCCCAGTCCCCGAGAAGATCGCCGATCCGATCGTGGTGCGGCGGGACGAACCGTGCGGTCTCAGGGCGCGCATTGGGGGATCCGATCCACACAGGTGAGCGCCGCAACTCTCCCGGAAACTTCTCCTCGCCGCGTACGTTCGCGAGCAAGGTTGCGTGAAGCGCACAGAAGAATCGCTGCGTGAGAGGCCAGGTCTCCATCAGCTCGCGGCCTTGCGCCGCGGCTTTGAGGTAGTTGCTCACCTCGCGCAGGTTCTCGTCTTCGATCGGCTCGTCGGCGCTCTCCGCGCTGAGAACATCACTCAGAGACGCCTGGGTACCCTCGATTCTTGAGCTCGACAAAGCCTCCTGCGCCATTGCCGGGCCGAGGAGGAGTTCGGGGTCATTGACGAGCATCGCCAGGCCGGATAGGCGACCGAGCGCAAGATCAGCCCGTGATACTGCCGCCATAGATTCTGCACCGAGAGTGAGTTCACGGGGAATCCGGCGCGGCAGAAAGTACGGGTGCGTCCATGCCCCGGTCGGGTTGGTTGTCAACTCACCGAAGCGCGTGCTCACGTACAAGTCGGTGCGCATGGGCTCATTCTTCTTGTTCGAATCGAACATGCAAGTAAAAGTAAGTTTATCTTACTTCTTCGGCATGGTTTGCAAACCTTTGATGCATACTGACTCCGCTCGGCACCACACTGCGGTGCAACGAGCGGGCTTCTCGCTGCCGGTCCCGGTCATGGCTTCCCTACGCCCACGCCGCCGATAATCGCGGCCTCTGCGCCAGGAAGGAGGATCGGGGCGGCGCCGGCTGCGGCGAACGCCATCAGTGATCAGCACCCTCGGTCGGTTCAGCTTCTGTTTCCGAATCCGTCGACCTCACCAATTGCGTGATCTCCGGCGTCGGGCTGGCGAGCGGCAGTTCAAGGTCAATGTCAGCGGTGCCGAGCAGCCCCCGGGCGATGATGCGCGTGAAGTCGTAGAGCGTCTCCAATGCTTCAGCACCGGCAAGCTCGGTAGCGAATCGGTCTGACTCGTCGCGGTCGAATGATGCAGTAGCTCGACCGCCGAACTGAGTGGCCGAGACCTCCACATCGACGCGTCCAGCCAGACTCCCAGCGTGGAGATTCGCGAGGAGGAACCGCCCCCCGTCCTCATCGAGTTCAGGCGCGTAGCCGACACTCCACGTGACGTGGGATTCGGCCTCGTCCAGCACCGATGCGCTGACCTCCATCACCATGGGTGAGACGATGCGGATAGCATCACCGGGCACGGTGCACCTCGGGGCGTATCCATCCGCCTGCGCGAACCGCCGCTGTTGGCGTGTGTGCGCTTTCGTGCCGCTGCCACTCGCGAGCACGCGCCCGCCGCTCGTCCACCGCACGCTCTGAGTCGAGCGAGAGGTGTTCGCCGAGCGCGTGGAGAGTCTCCGCGAGCGTGCGGACGGTGATGTTGCGCTCACCCTTCAGCCGTGCCGTGATCTCACCGCGGCTCACGCCGAGCCTGCGCGCGAGATCGGCACGCGATATCCCACTCGCTTCGAGTGCACGTGCAATCAGTTCGGATGCGTCGATCGTCGCCGCCTCTTGAGCGTAGACGGCGTCGTACTCCGGGTCTCCAATAGGGAAGACCTCATCCTCGTTCATCGGGGTTCTCCGTTCCATTCCCAGAAGATCGCGAGTGCCTTGGAGGCCTCGCGAGGAACTTGGTTGTCTTTCGGTTTCTCACGGCCGTGTGTCGCGTACCACGAGACGTTGTCCCGTATGACATAGAGCCGGTACTTGTCGACCTTGATCTCGAACACGGTCGGGTCGGGGCCAGATGGGCTCAGCCGACGGAAATTCTCCGGCGACTTGATCGGGATGCCCTTGCACAGGTACTCGAGGTAGCGCTGGAATCGTGCCCTAAAGCGAATGTTGAGCCTCGTGAGGAAATCGACCGCATCACTGCCTCCTGACCGACGGTTCATCGCGAACACGGTGTCGCAGTCCGGCAACAATCGCCTCGCGTGTTCAGTCATAACCTAACACATTCTCCTCATGCGCCGGCTTCGGATGCCGCAACCTCCGCGTCGTGAACGCGGAGCTTGCCGGACATGAGCCGCGGGAGGAGCGCGTCGCGGGTTGCGGCGAGCGTGCGGTTCTCGGCAAGGTGTGAAAGAGTCGCTTCCCTGATCGCATCGAGTCTGGACGCGACGAGGTTGAGATCAGCCGGGTCGGGCCATCTGATCTCGACTGCCGCGAGGTCCTTCCAGCTCGTCCGGGGCATCCTGGTGCCTTCGCTCGCCGCGACCACAGCTTCGACGACTGCATCGCTCGACAGTGCCGCAATGAGGAGGCTGGACTCCCGGGAGTCCCTGGCACGAACAACCAAGATGTCGGTCGAGCAGATGCCTGCGGTCGGCGTGACCACCACCTTGTGGAAGTACGGCCGAAGTTTGCCGAAGAGCACGTCGTCGGGTTCGAATTTTGACTTGGCGCTGGTGACGTCACGGGCTTCGCCGCCGTCACTCAACCACATGTTGCGTCGTCCGAGGTGTTCCAATCCGACATAGAGCTCCTGCGGGTCGACCGTCAACGGGTCGACGCCTGACCGCGGCGAGCCGGCCACATCGCCGATATGGACCGCCCTCCCATTAAACGACGCGTACTCCGCGCGCATCAACTCATCAGCGGTGGCCGCGAGCGCGGTGTTTGCAGCGATCTTGTCGTCGAGCGCGCTTAGCACTTCGGCGATCGCCTGCTGCGCTCTGCGGGGAGGCACTGGAACCGAAAGTCGTGCGAGGTCGGAGCCTCGAACTCCCGCCGCAGCGACCTGCTGAATGATCGTCTCGACCCGACGGCGACCTTCGGGCGACTTGAAGAAGTAGTAGTAGAACGGCGGGGCCGCCTTGGTCAAATCGAGACGAGCGCGGATGAGGTGGCTGTCCCAGGTTGGCCCAGTGTCATCAAGAACAAGCGAAACCTTTCCTGCGCCCTCATAAGTCAACGACTGCCGTGCGAACAAGAGGTCGCTCCGCTCAAGCCGAGCCGTGAGCTGCTCGCCGGAAGTGAGAGGCACGAGCTCGCATTCCACCTCAGGCGTAAGACGGTCGTATGCAAAGATCTCGCGCATGTTAATCATTCGAAAGCCACTTCCCCGCGTTCTCGACGGGTAGCTCACTCCGTTGCGTAGCGGCTCAGCGAGCAGATCACCGAAGGGCAACTCAGACATCGACCCTCCGCAACTGCTCGCGCACGACCTCAGCGAACCGCGCCGACTCCGCGAACTGGTTCTCTAGCTCGGCCCGGAGCCGTGCGAGCTTCTCCTCAATCGGCTCGCCATCGTCCTCAACCTCGGCGGCGCCGACGTAGCGGCCGGGGGTGAGCGCGTAGTCGGCGGCCTTGATTTCGGCGAGGGTCGCCGAGTAGCAGAAGCCGGGGGTGTCGGCGTAGGTGGAAGCGGATCTCGATACGCGGCCTTCGGCGACTGCTCGATCACCGGTGGGAGCGGCATCCGATTCGATTCCCCGCCACGCGTGGAAAGTGCCGGCGATGCGAGCGATGTCCTCGTCCGACAAGGCACGCTCAGCCCGGTCGACCATGTGGCCGAGGCCGCGCGCGTCGATGAAGAGCACCTCGCCGGCGCGCTTGCCCTTGTCTTTGGCGAAGAACCACACGCACACCGGGATACCGGTCGAGCGGAACAGCTGCGTTGGCAGCGCGACCATGCATGACACGAGGTCGGCTTCCACGATCTCGGCGCGGATCTGGCCCTCGCCGCTCGAATTTGACGACATCGATCCGTTCGCCATCACGACACCCGCGGTGCCGCCGGGCGCGAGCTTCGAGAGGATGTGCTGGATCCAGGCGTAGTTCGCGTTGCCTGTCGGCGGCACGCCGTACTTCCAACGGGGATCCGACTCGCTTCGCGCCCAGTCTTTGATGTTGAATGGTGGGTTGGCCATGACGAAGTCGGCCTGCAGCTCCGGGTGCAGGTCGCGCGCAAACGTGTCGCCCCAACGCGGCCCGAGGTTGCCCGTCAGCCCGTGGATCGCGAGGTTCATCTTCGCCATGCGCCACGTGCGCTCGTTGAGCTCCTGCCCGAACACCGAGATGTCGGAGCCTTCGCCCTCGTGCGCCTCAAGGAACTTCTCCGCCTGCACGAACATGCCGCCCGACCCGCAGCAGGGGTCGTACACCCGGCCGTGGTCAGGCTGCAGCAGCTGGACGAGCACCCGCACCACGCCAGCGGGCGTGTAGAACTCGCCGCCCCTCTTGCCCTCGGCGGCGGCAAACTTCTCCAGGAAGTACTCGTACACCTCGCCGAGGAGGTCGCGAGCGCGGCGTCCCGACGCCCCGGACTGGCCCTGCCCCGCGAACCGTGCCGAGTTCAGCAGGTCGATCAGTTCGCCCAGCCTGCGTTGGTCGACGCTGTCGCGGTTGAAAATGCGCGGGAGAGTGCCCGTCAGCTGCGGATTCGCCTGCATGATGGCATCCATCGCCTCGTCGATCAACAAGCCGATCGTGCGCTCCCCGCTGCCGGTTCCCTTCGCGTGCTCGGCGAGGAACGACCACCGGGCGTTGGGCGGAACCCAGAAAACACCGTGGCCCGTGTACTCGTCGGTGTCATCGATGAGCGAGGCGATCTGCTCTGCGTCATAGTCGGCCGCGGCGAGCTCGGTGCGGATCTGCCCGCGGCGCTCGTCGAACGCGTCCGACACGTACTTGAGGAAGACCAGCCCGAGGATCACGTCCTTGTACTGCGAGGCATCCATCGAACCCCGCAGCTTGTCGGCGGCCTTCCAGAGCGTGTCTTTCAGCTCCTTCATTGTCGATGGAGCCTGGGGGGCGACCTTCTGTGTGCGGGGCATGGTGCCTTTCATCGGGATTCGGATGCCGCGTTCGCGGCGCCATCGGTCAGTGTCACGGCGCCGGAGACGACTCCTGTTGTGAGCAGATCGGCATAGGTGTCGAGCGCTGCGATGCGGCGCTCAAAGGCTCCGCGGCGGTTCGCGAGATCGGTCAGAGCGGCGCGCAATGGTGCTGAAACCAGCGGTGGCACGCGCCGCAGATTCCACCGACGCCACGCTCCCGGGCCACCCGGGGAACGCTCGATGTCGGCCGCGATAAGCTCGGGAACGAGCCCGCCGGGGTCCGCCTGATCGATACGGAGTACTCGCGCGGGGTGGACCACCACCTTCGAACCGTCGGGATCGACCCACGCGCGAGGCGTAGGCGCGGTGCGAAAAACCACGTCCCCCGCGGCGGTGAGTTGGGCCAACGGATGCGTGGCCACGAACGCCAGCGGATCCACCCGGCGATCGCCAATTCGTGCGGGGCGCTCGAGATCCTCCGCCGCAATCACGACCAAGCCAGAGTCCGCATACTCCTCGGACGTGACCCGTGTTCCCGGAAGCACTCGCAGGTGCCGTTCGGAAATGAGCGACTCCACGCGTGCGGGCGCAATGGTCGGTCCGGGCTCCGCGGCAGGCGCGATCAGGGGAACGTCATCGTCGAGATCGGCACGGGCCTGGTCGAGCAGCGCCGGCAGATCGCGCCAAGACCACGGTGTCGCGGCGGATACGCTTGCGGTGACCAAGGCACCGCTGGAGGCGAGCAGTGACGCGGTGCGGATCAGCCGCGTGAACCGGAAGGCGTGGGCACGGATGTCGCGAGCGGTTCCCATCGCTGCGAGCACATCGCTCGTGAGGTCTGCTCGGGTCGCGGTCGTGAGGGTGGCATCGCTCAGGTCGGATACCGCAGTGAACCGGTCCGCCATGGGGATATCGCCCATCTCGCGCCCCAGCACCCACAGCGCAAGCGCCTCACGTGGGGCAGCAGTCACGAGACCGGAGGGGAGCTTCACGATCGCCCGCACGCGTCCTGATCGAAGTACATCCGTGCGTGCCAGCCCGTCGGCGGGCGCGACGGGCTCTGTCAACACCGCGGCGGGTGCCAGGACGATCGCACGATCGCGATCACGCATCCCGAGCACAAGTTCATCGATGGCCTGCAGCATTTCGGACGTTGACCTCGCGCCGCGCGAGGGTTGACGCTCGATGTACAGCCGGGACGCGTCCTCAACGGAGTGCCTCGCCGGCAGCATGAGCCCGTCGCAGAGGAGCCGTCGGCGGATGCCGCGTCCCTCAGTCAGCGATGACACCACGACGTCAACCTCGTCGCTGATTTGCGAGACGAATTCGGCGACAAGCGACGGGGTGATCCCCGCCCCCACGACGAGTTCCGCCTGCCGGTCGGCCGTGAGCGCTTTGGTCAGTGCGACCAGCAGAGCTTCGGCATCGCGTGTGAGCGGGCTGGAGGATCCTGCGGAAGACTGCGTCGCCCCATGACGCCGCTCGAGGAGCTGCGACGCCTGGATAGGCGAGTAAGCGGCGTCCGCCAACAGGTCCGCCCACTCCGGCCACGTCTTACGGGCAGTTGAGACTTCGGTCACCAGGCATGAATCGTCGGGATCAGCGGCGACAGCTCGTCGCCGAAGTTCGTTGACCGCAAAACCGCCAACGGGCTCCCCCGAAGCAGCGCGAAGAGCAAGCAATGCATCGACCGCTGCAACGTGCGCCGCCTCTGCGAAATCGAAGTCGGCTGGTGTGGCAGATGCGGCGGCGTCGGCGACCGCGTCCGGATTGTTCCCGTGCTCCGTGCGCGCCAGCCACTGCGCAACCGACATCGCATCGAAAAGCGTTCGGCCGCCCTTCTCGCTTACAACCTGAGGAAAGGGATCGGGCGCTGATGCGAATCGCGACCGCCAGACGGATGCCACGGGTCGCTGCACATCGGCCAACCGCGCAACGCCGGTCAGGTCGATGAGAAGTGATGAGCTCGTGGACACAAGGCAAATGTATCGACAATGTCGCAGGCAAGCCAGTAGCTTCTGATAAGTAGGGTTATCAGTGGTTTCTTGCTCTGAGCGCACACTTCGACCCATCATTGCGTCGACGACACAAGTCGTTGACACTGCCGGGGTCTCCCTGGAACCGCCCGGCCTGTGGGCCAGTCTTCTTAGCGATCGGAGCACGAGACATGAACAACAATGCATCAATCGGCGCAACAAACGAGATCAAATGCCCGCATTGCGGGACGGTATTCACCATCGACGAGGCGGAGTACGCCGATATCGTGCAGCAGGTGCGCACGGTGGAGTTCGAAAAGCAGCTCCATGCACGCTTGGCTGAGGCAGAGAAGGCCACGCAGACCGAAATCGAACTCGCCGAGGCGAAGGTCGCCCAGCAGGCGCAAAAGGCCGTCGCAGAAAAGGAGTCTGACATTCAGCGCCTGAAGTCTGAGCTGCAGCAGGCAGCGACCCTCCAAGAGCTCGCCGTCACCAAGGCCGTCTCAACCGCGGAGAAGCGCCTCACCGAGGCCGAGAATCTGCTGGCGCTGCAAACGGCCGAGCAGAAGGTCAAAGACGCCGCGCTCAGCGAGTCGCACACCAAGGAGCTTGCCCTCAAGGACGATCTCATCGAACGTTATAAGGACATGAAGGCGAAGCTCTCGGTCAAGCTGCTCGGCGAAACGCTCGAACAGCACTGCGAAATTGAGTTCAACCGCACCCGCTCGCTGGCGTTCCCCAACGCCGAGTTCGGCAAGGACAACGATGCTTCTGGCGGCACCAAGGGCGACTACGTCTTCCGCGACTTCAGCGAAGACACGGTGGAATACATCTCGATCATGTTCGAGATGAAGAATGAGGCTGACCTCTCTGCCACCAAGAAGAAGAACTCGGACTTCTTCGCAAAGTTGGACAAGGATCGCAACGACAAGGGTTGCGAGTATGCGGTGCTTGTGTCGATGCTCGAAGAGGACTCCGATCTCTACACGGGTATCACCGACGTCTCGCACCTGTATCCGAAGATGTTCGTGGTCCGCCCCCAGTTCTTCCTCGCCATCATCGCGTTGCTGCGCAACGCCGCTCAGGACACCATCCTGGTGAAGGCTGAGCTGGAGCAGGTCAAGAAGCAGAACATCGACATCACCGACTTTGAGGGCGAGCTCGAAGACTTCAAGTCAGCGTTCGGTCGGAACTACGACCTTGCCAAGCGCAAGTTCGACGCTGCCATCAAGGACATCGACGTGGCCATCGATCGCCTTCAGAAGGTCAAGGAGGGCCTGCTCGGCTCCGAAAATAACCTCCGTCTGGCCAACGACAAGGCGACGTCTCTCACAATCAAGAAGCTCACCAAGGGTAATGAGACCATGCGGGCGAAGTTTGCCGAGCTTGAATCCCCGAAGCCGGACGACGCCGCCTAGCCTCAATTGCGAGGAGCCTCCAGCCTCACACGAGGTCGGGAGGCTCCTACGCCCGTCCAGCTGGACGGGCAGCACCGACGGCGGTCGCAGCCGCCCCGGCGTCAGGCCGGTAAAGCCTCTGGGAGCGCGAAGCCCTTTTACTTGATCCGCGGCGCATGCTCGCCCCGATCTGGGGTCTTCCTGACGATTTGGCTTCACCGGTAGTGTCTGAGCCACTGTTCGAGTATGGGAGCCCCATGAAACGTCGCAGCGCCGCCGCAGTGTTCTTCTTGCCGATCATCACGTTGGGCATCTACTGGATCGTCTGGCTTGCAAAGTCGCGTGGCGAGATGAAGGCCCAGGGCGCGTCGGTTCCAACGACGTGGCTCTACATCGTGCCGATCGTCTCGATCTGGTGGCTGTGGAAGTTCTCGGCCGGCCTTTCACAGGTGACCGGGGGCGGAACCGGCGGCAAATTCGCGTTGCTGCTTCTGCTCGGAAACATAGGTGGGACGTTCGTTCAGGCGGGAATCAATGCACGGAGCCGTGGAGTCGCACCGCTACCGGTTGCGGCAGCGGCATAGGCCGTCGCATCGAAACCGCCACCCGACCGGATATAGCCGCCCTCTGAGCTTCGACACGGATCAGGACGGCACCGGCCGCGACGAGATGATCCAGATCGCAGTGCCCTTGGCCGCGTAAGCAACCGCTCTGCCCGTGTCGGCGCGGGATTGTGCCGCGCACGCGGCATCCTGATATGACTGACGGATGGAGCGCTACACCATTGCCGCCGCCGGGGCGTGAGCGGCACCGGCTCGCTATCCGTCTGGCGGGTTCGCGGAATGCCTGCTCTGCTTGGGGCCACGGCACTCGGATTCAGCGGTTACGCCGTGCTCATCACCGTCGCGCCGCTGTGGGCCGTGACGGGAGGCTCGGGGCCGGTCGGTGCCGGGCTCATCAATGGCGCACTCATGCTGTTCACCGTGCTCGCGCAGGCATTCGTCCCCATGGCATTGCGCTTATTCGGCTGGGGGCCAACCCTCGCCGTCGGGCTGCTGCTGCTCGGCGGAGCGTCGCTCCCGCAACTGCTCTCGAATCAGCTGGGCGTGCTGCTGACATTGGCGGCCGTGCGCGGGGTGGGATTCGGAGTGCTGACCGTCGTCGGCAGCGCAGCCGTGGCGGAACTGGTGGAACCCAGCCGTCGCGGCAGGGCGATCGGAGCTTACGGTCTCGCGATCGCCGCGCCACAGCTGTTCCTGCTTCCGTTCGCACCATGGATGGCGCAGAACATCGGATTCCCACTGGTGTTCGCGATCGGCAGCTGCCCACTCGTGGGGATCCCTGCCGCATTCGTGCTGGCGCGCCGGCTGCGCGAGAAGCATGCGGAATACAACGCCCGCAGGGACGGCGCACCCGCCCCTGGGGATTCCGACACCGCCGGCGGGCGGGCCGCTGTGATCGCACGGCTGCTGCGCCCCGTGATCCTCTTGTTGGGCGTCACGCTCGCCGGCGGTGCCATGCTGACCTTCGCCCCTCAGATGAGCAGCAACCAGACGGCGACCGTCATCGGCCTGTTCCTGCTGACCGCCGTCACCGCCCTCTGCCGGTGGCGCTTCGGCGCGTTCGCCGACCGCTACGGGGCTCGGCGGTTCCTGTGGCCACTCGTGCTGGTCACCACGGTCGCGCTGGCGCTCATCGCTTGGGCAGTCATCGATCCGACTTCGACCAGGATCGTACCTTTTTTGGCCGGCCTGGCTCTGCTAGGCGTCAGCTACGGCGGCTTGCAAAACCTCACCCTCGTCGACGCGTTCTCGTCGGTGCGCCGCCAGCACTACTCTCTCGCAAGCGCCGTGTGGAACACCGGCTTCGACGCCGGCACCGGAATCGGCTCGGTGCTCCTGGGGGTGCTTGCCGGCGCACTGTCGTTCCCATCGGCACTGCTCATCTGCGCGGCTATCTCGCTGGCGACGCTGCCCCTCGCGCTCGTCAGGCAGCGCGCACTGGCTCCCACAAGGCCGCGGCGCGGCTAGCTCGTTGCCTGCACCAAGGGGCACGGTTGGGGCGCGATGATTCAGCGAGCTGCGGTGTCAGGGCCGAGCGTCTACTGTTCGGCAATCTGTTCATTCTGACCTCCGCAATCTGTTCATTCCATCTTCCGCAATCTGCTCTCTTCGGCCCGTGGGAGATTCCTACGGCCTTCCACATGGGCCAGAGCGGCCGCGGTCGAAATCATGTGAGCCGGAAAGGGATCGACACGGCGCCGGTTGGGCCACCGAACTTTCCGGCGCGTTGCCCGAAGATGCCGGGGCGGCTCGTCACGTCAACTGCTTGCGCCAGAGCGCTAATTCCTCCCAGGCAGGAAGCACTCCCAAAGCGCCGACAGTCAGCCCGCTGGATGTGGGGAACGACCGAAGCGTTGCGGGGAGAATGCTCACACTCGCGCCCCGCGTGTGCGAGCTCAGGTGCTGCAGAAGCGTCAGCATTGCGAACGTCGTGTCCTTTACCGGCCCGATCGCGTCTAACGAGTCGTTCCACCCGCGCCGCGGCAGCTTCGGAGTCAATGCGTAGTAGCGGTTGAAGAACCGCCCGTGGTGTGCGCAAACGTTACGGACGACGTTCAGCGCACGGAGCCATGTCTTCACCTGCGCGGCCGAGATTCCGAAGCAGTCGGCGACCTCATCGCGCACAGCTATCGGCGCGCAGTTGTAGAGGTGTGACAGGCTCCCCCAGTCGAGCACACCGACAGCAACCCAGATGGGTACCACGGAGTCACGATGCGAGCGATGGTGCATTATGTATTCTTCGCGCGAGTCCCGGATTTTCTTGTCCAGGTCACGAATCCACCGGTCGTAATCTTCTCCGTGATCGATGGTAAGAAGCCCCGGCTTCGTGTGAATAAGAGGATCACGCGCGCCAAGCCTGTACGCCATGAGCGCACGCAGATATGTCTCGACGTGCTGAATTAACGAAAATGCGGCGGTGCGCAGTCGGCAGTCAAACCACTAAAGTGACCCAACTTGCTCGATCGAGGTGCCTTGACGAAAACGATCGGAGCGGCTGCCGTCCAGGTTCTTGAGTCGAAACGGGTAGGAGTATCCGCTGAGCGCATAGTAGCCAACCCGTTGCAGCAACGCGACAGCGTCTGCCTCGTCGGCGACGGCCAGGCCTCGAGACTTGAGGAGTTCGAGCTGTTCGGCGTAAGTCTTGTGTGGCTTCGGTTCCATCATCCATCCCCCGTCCCGACCCTCGTGCAGAAAAAAAAAGACCGGCCCTGGACCCCTAGGGGCGGAACCGGTCGTGTTGCAGCCAGGGTAGCACGCGAGGCTGACAGTCAACCACGGCGACGACACTCATCTACAGTGCGTGCTTCATACGCATCTGCGGGATGCCAGCATCGCCGCCGCGTACGCTGATCGCATGCCAGCCAACCCCTTGCGCCGCGTCGCCGTCCTTGTGCTCGAGGGGGCGAAGCCGCTGGATGTCGGCATCCCTGCGCAGGTGTTCTCAACCCGGGCGAGCATGCCATACGAGGTGCGCGTTTGCGGTGCTGCACCCGGCCTCGTGGCCGGCGGCGACGGCCTGTCGTATCACGTCGCGCACGGCCTCGAAGCGCTTACCTGGGCCGACCTCATCTTCATTCCCGGCTACCGATTCCCCGGCCGGGACGACCCACCGCAGGCGGTTCTCGATTCACTCATCGCCGCGCACACCCGGGGTGCGCGGCTCGCCGCCATATCGACGGGCGCGTTCGCACTGGCCGCAACCGGGTTGCTCGATGGCAAGCGCGCCACGACGCACTGGCACTACACGCGCGCGCTTGAGGCGAAGCATCCGCTCGTGCGGGTCGACGAGAACGTGCTGTTCGTCGACGAGGGAAGCGTGCTGACCTCGGCGGGGGCGGCATCCGGAATCGATTTGTGTCTGCACATTCTGCGCGGCGATCTCGGTGTCGCTGCATCCAATCACGCGGCCAGACGGTTGGTCGCGGCCCCATACCGCAGCGGCGGTCAGGCACAGTATGTGCCTCGTAGCGTTCCGGAGCCGCTCGGCGAGCGGTTCGCTGCCACCCGCGAGTGGGTGCTGCGGCAGCTCAGCGAACCGCTCACGCTCGCCGCACTCGCCCGGCACGCCGCGGTCTCGCCACGCACGTTCTCGCGACGCTTCGTCGACGACACGGGCTACACGCCGATGGAGTGGGTCATGCGGGCCCGCATCGACGTCGCCCGGGAACAACTCGAGCGATCCGAGCGCAGCGTCGAACAGATCGCAGCCGAGGTCGGCCTCGGCACCGGCGCAAACCTGCGGATGCATTTCCAACGCATCCTCGGCACCTCACCAAGCGAATACCGGCACACCTTCGCCGCGCGAGCACCCCGGCGCGAGTAAGTCGCTGCGGGCGCTACTCATCCGCGGTCGGCGAGCGCACGCAGCTTGCGCTCGAGTTCGCCCCGCTCCGCGGCGTTCCCGCAGAGGCGCACAGCCTCCTGGAGTGCCGACCGTGCCTCGTCCCGACGGCCGAGTCGCACGAGCAACTCGCCCCGGATGGCCGGAAGCAAGTGCGAACCGGATAGCTGACCCCGGGCATCCATCGCATCGATCAGTAGGAGACCGTTCTCGGGTCCATTCGACGGACCGGATGCCATCGCGACAGCGACCGCACGGTTCAGTTCGACGATGGGCGACGGCGTCAGACGGCCCAATGCGCCATACAGCACGACGATTCGCTCCCAATCCGTTTCGGCGACAGATGGCGCAATCGCGTGGCACTCCGCGATGGAGGCTTGCAAGGCGTATGCGCCGAGCCCACGATCGTTCGCGATCGCCTGCGCGAGTGCCGCGCGCCCGCGCCGGATCGCCGACCGGTCCCACATCCGCCGATCCTGATCTTCGAGGAGCACAGGATGGCCGGAAGCGTCGAGTCGGGCGGGGAAACGGGCTGCCGTGAGTTCGAGCAGTGCGAGCAGGCCGAGCACGTCGGGCTCCGGCGCGAGCTGCGCCAGCACGCGAGCAAGCCGAAGTGCTTCGGAAGCGAGCTCCGTGCGCATCCATTGGTCGCCACCGGATGCGGACGAGCCCTCGGTGAAAATCAGGTAGACAACCTGGAGCACCGAACCAAGCCGCGCGGCCAATTCGTTCCGTCGAGGAATGGCGAATGGCACGTTCTCGCTGGCCAGCGTTTTCTTCGCACGCGTGATGCGCGCCTGAATCGTGGGCACCGGCACGAGGAACGCCTTGGCGATCTCCTCGGTTGTGAGCCCGCCGACGACTCGCAACGTCAATGCGATCCGGGCCTCTTTCGACAACACCGGATGACACGCGACGAACATCAAGGCGAGCACATCATCATTGATCGCATCCGGGTCGAACAGCCTGTCTGCGCCGGGAGCGTGGCTGTCGAGTTCGCGAGCGAGCGCCGCGTAGCGTTCATCGAGGGCGGATCGCCGCCGGAACGTGTCGATAGCCCGGCGGCGACCGACGGTCTGCAACCATCCGATCGGCTGAGCGGGCACACCGTCGATCGCCCAGGAGACGAGCGCCTCCGCGAGCGCCTCCTGGGCGAGATCCTCGGCGAGTGAGAAATCGCCGGTGTAGCGGGCGAGCGCGCCGACGATGCGAGCGGACTCCATCCGCCACACCGCTTCGACGGCGGCCCTCGCCGAGCCCGAGCGCGCGCCGCGCGTGCTCGCCGAGCTTGCCCTCGCCGCGCTGGTGCTCGCGGAGCTGCTGCTCGCCGTGAGAGTCAGAGCTGGCCGGTCCGCTCGCGCCACGCTCGCTCCTTCTGAATCCACGTGTTGTCCTGCGGGAACTCGTCGATCGACGGAACCCTGCGAATCTCGGCTTTGCTCCCCTCCATCATCGGCATGCGCTTGGCCCATTCGACGGCCTCCTGCTTTGAGGCGACATCGAGGATGTAGTAGCCGTTGAACAACTCCTTCGTCTCCCCGTATGGGCCGTCGGTGACCACCGGTGTCTCACCGGTGAAGTCGACGACAACGGTTTCGCTTGCATCCTCGAGGCCCTCGGCCGCAAGCAGAACGCCGGCGCGGATCAACTCATCGTTGAACTGGCCCATGGCATCCAGAATCTCTGCGAAGTCGATGCTCGCGAACTTCGCGTACGACTCATCCGTCGGGCGCATGATCAGCATGTATTTGGCCATCTCGAACTCCTTGTTGTTGTGAAGGTTTGTGTTCTGGAAGGTCGCTTCTCAACCTTCTCACCACAAGGTCGAACGGCGCCATGCCGAATCGACAGCGGCTGTCGATTCACTGTCGACAATTCGACGAAGGCTGCTGGTCGTGGGCGTCGGCGCAGAACGTGTGCATCGTTTCGCAGGCACGGAACGCGACCGGAGGTCGCCGAAGAGACTTGAGGGCGCTGGCGCTCTGGCGCGATCCTTTCGGACCATGGCGATCGCGCCGCTGTCGTGAACGGACGCTTCGCGAGAGTCTGGTAACGAAAGACAAAGAATGAGGACTTCACCCATGACCACTCGCATTGCAATCAACGGATTCGGACGCATCGGACGCAACGTGCTGCGCGCACTGCTCGAACGCAAGAGCGACCTTGAGGTCGTCGCCGTCAATGACCTGACGGAGCCGGCCACGCTCGCACGGCTGCTCGCCTATGACACAACCGGCGGTCGGCTCGGCCGCCCGGTGACCGTCGACGGCAACACCCTCGTCGTCGACGGCCGGCGCATCCAGGTGCTCGCCGAGCGCGACCCGGCGAAGCTGCCGTGGGCCGACCTCGGAGTCGATGTCGTGCTCGAGTCGACCGGTCGTTTCACGTCGGCCACCGCGGCACGCGTTCATCTCGAGGCCGGGGCGAAGAAGGTGCTGGTCAGCGCTCCGTCGGACGGCGCCGATGTCACGATCGCGTTCGGGGTCAACACGGATGCCTACGATCCGGCCGCCCACACAATCATCTCGAACGCGTCGTGCACAACGAACGCGCTCGCTCCGCTTGCACACGTGCTTGATGAGCTCGCTGGCATCGAGCACGGGTTCATGACGACAATCCACGCCTACACCCAGGAGCAGAATCTGCAGGATGGCCCACATCGCGATCCGCGCCGCGCTCGCGCCGCCGCGGTCAATATCGTGCCGACGACGACCGGTGCCGCCAAGGCGATCGGCCTCGTACTCCCGAACCTCAACGGAAAGCTGTCCGGCGACTCGATCCGCGTACCGGTTCCGGTCGGCTCGCTCGTCGAACTCAACACGGTCGTCGCACGCGATGTGACGCGCGATGAGGTGCTCGCCGCATACCGCACGGCTGCGGAGGGGCCGCTCACCGGCATCCTCGAATATTCGGATGACCCGCTCGTCTCCTCCGACATCACCGGCAACCCGGCGTCTGCCATCTTCGACTCCGCACTGACTCGCGTCGATGGACGCAACATCAAAGTGGTCGCCTGGTACGACAACGAGTGGGGATTCTCCAACCGCGTCGTCGACACACTCGAGCTGCTCGCCGGTCGGTGACCGGGCCGGGCGCGAACCTGCGCTCACTCGACGCCCTTCACCTGGCAGCCGCCATCCGAATCGGAGTGGAACACGTCGTGACCTACGATGCACGGATGGCCGACTCCGCCCGAGCGCTGGGCCTGTCGGTATTCGCCCCAGCCTGAACATCGACCGCGAGGCAATGATCAGCGACTTGGCACCAGTACATCCTTCGCAAAATCGACGTGGCCGATACGCTGGCAACGACCGGTAATGACTGTCCGAGGCTGAGTATCGCGCGATTTCCGGGCATCGCCCATGATGAAGAGGACCCCCGATGAACCACGCACCGCTGCCCGCGAGCACACCGTCCGCACAGGGCGTGGATGCCCGCGGCATCCTGCGCTTTCTGGATGCACTTGAGGGCTCGCCGACGCAGGATCCGCACAGCCTGATGATCCTGCGCCACGGCCAAGTGATCGCCCAGGGCTGGTGGACGCCGTACGCGGCGCAGCGGCGCCACCTGCTCTATTCGCTGAGCAAGAGCTTCACCTCGGCTGCGGCGGGCATCGCCATTTCAGAGGGTCTTCTGAACCTCGATGCCACGGCGATCTCCTACTTCCCCGAATTCGACGCCGACGTGACGGATGCCCGCAGCCGCTCGATCCTCGTGCGTCACCTCGCATCGATGGCGACCGGCCACACCTTCGACACGCTCGCTCAAGCAGGGCAGGCAGATCCAGAAAACCTCGTCCGAGGCTTTCTGATGCTGCCGCCCGAGCGCGATCCCGGCACCTACTTCGCCTACAACCAGCCGGCCACCTACACGCTCGCGGCCATCATCCAGAAAAAGAGCGGCCTGTCGCTCGCCGACTACTTGCGCCCCCGCCTGCTCGACCCGCTCGGCATCGGCCCGATCGGCTGGCAGCAGTATCCGCCCGGCCAAGACCTCGGCTTCAGCGGACTCTTCGCCACGACGGATGCGATCGCCCGCCTCGGTCAGCTGCACCTGCAGCGCGGCACCTGGAACGGCACGCAACTGTTACCCGAAGAGTGGGTCGAACAGGCCGGCAGTTTCCAGATCGCCACGACCGTTCCGTTCCCCGACGACCCGTCCGCCGGGCCGGACTGGCGGCAGGGCTACGGATTTCAATTCTGGATGTCGCGCCACGGCTACCGTGGCGACGGCGCGTGCGGTCAGTTCTGCTTGATCCTGCCCGAACAGGATGCCGTAATCGCCATCACGAGCCAGACCAACGACATGCAGGAAACGTTGGACATCGTGTGGCGCGAGCTCCTCCCCGCGCTTTCGGGAGTTGGCACGCCGTCCGCCGATGCCGACGACCGGCTGCGCGCGCGCATGGACGCCCTGCAGCTGCCGCTACCTCCGGGGAGCGCCAAGTTGCCCGACTCCGTTGGTCACCTCCGTTGGTCGAGTAGCGAGGAACGAGCGTATCGAGACCAAGAGACCGCCGACGAGGTCTCGCTCCACTCGCTGATGCCCGTTACTCGACCAACTGAAGACGTGTCATTCACCCCGGTCGGCGGCAGCTGCGAAGCGCAGCCGTCTCTGCATGCGGTGCACGTAGCGCAACAATCGGCGACCTGGCGGGTCACACTGGTCGACGAGTCCGGCGAGCTTTCGGCGCTTCTCAAGGCCGGCGAGTGGAACGTCGCGGACGCCGCATCCGATCTCGTGCCGATCGCCGTCGCGGGCGGCTGGTCGGATCAGCAACATCTCCGGTTCGACGTTGTCTTCATCGAGACGCCGCATCGGTTGCAAATCGCCTGCGACATCACGACGCACGAGTTCACGGCGCACTGGGTCACGACACCGCTCCACCTGGAGTCGACGCCGCTCAGCGACCTGAAAACGCCGCCGCCCCTCGGTTAGCGGGCTCGGCTACCGCATGAAACTCCGCCTGGTCAGCGGCGCACCGCGGGGCGACCAATCCACCGCGGCGTCGACGCGCGGTACTTCTCGTACTCGCGCTTGAACGTTTTGCTGAGCGCCTGCTCCTCTGCGGGCACTTGTGTGCGATCGAGCACCGCCACGAACCCGGCCACGGCCCCGAGCGCGACAATCGAGCGACGCAGCACCGCGTTGGCGACGAGTATGCCCGCGAGTGCGAGGTACACAGGGTTGCGCGAGACCCGGAACGGACCTTCGGTGACAAGCACCGCTGACTGCTCCGGATGCACCGGGCTGATCTCCGCGCCGGCTCGCACGAGCGTCGCTACCGACGAAATCGCGAGCAGGCCGGACGCAGCGGTAATCACGCCGGAAACGGTTCGCGAAGCCGCAGTGGAGGCTCGATTTCGCGACAGCATCCGTTGAACGATCAGGGTGGCCGCGAACCAGACGGGTGGCGGAACGTGACTTCCTCGTACTGTTGGCATGTGTCCAGGCTACGCCGCGCCAGAAACGACGATGGATCTCGAGTAGCGCACGAGCGCAGCGAGTACGCGTACCAGGTCTCGATACGCTCACTAGCGCTCGCTACTCGACCACCGAGGTTGCTGGTCGAGTACCGAACGAGCGCAGCGAGTACGCGTACCAGGTCTCGATACGCTCGCTAGCGCTCGCTACTCGACCACCGAGGTTGCTGGTCGAGTAGCGCACGAGCGCAGCGAGTACGCGTATCGAGACCACACCGTGCAGCACGGAAGACCCCTGGTCTCGATACGCTCGCTAGCGCTCGCTACTCGACCACCGAGGTTGCTGGTCGAGTAGCGCACGAGCGCAGCGAGTACGCGTATCGAGACCGCACTGTGCAGCATGGAAGACCCCTGGTCTCGATACGCTCGCTAGCGCTCGCTACTCGACCAACGCGGGCAGGATCGGCGTAGCGTTGGAGAGGTGAACCGACCAACCATTGCAACCCTTGGTGAGCTTCGAGCATCCGGGCACGGGCAGAAGACCCTGCGCGCAGAGATCCGCGACAACCTGCTTGACGCTCTACGTGACGGGCGCGACCCCTGGCCCGGCCTGCACGGGTTTGATTCCACCGTCATCCCGCAGCTCGAGCGCGCACTGATCGCCGGGCACGACATCGTGCTGCTCGGCGAGCGCGGGCAGGGCAAAACGCGAGTGTTGCGCACCTTGGCCGGCCTGCTTGATGAATGGACTCCGGTGATCGACGGTTCGGAGTTGGGTGAGCATCCGTACCAGCCGATCACGACCGCCAGCATCCGCCGTGCCGCCGAACTCGGTGACGACCTGCCCGTGGCCTGGCGCCACCGCGACGAGAGGTACGCCGAGAAACTTGCCACCCCGGACACGAGCGTCGCAGACCTGATCGGCGACGTCGACCCGATGAAGGTCGCAGAAGGGCGCAGCCTCGGCGACCCCGAAACGATCCACTTCGGCCTCATCCCGCGCAGCCACCGGGGCATCGTGGCCATCAACGAACTTCCGGATCTGGCCGAACGCATCCAGGTTGCGATGCTCAACGTCATGGAAGAACGCGACATCCAGATTCGCGGCTACGTGCTGCGACTCCCACTTGACGTGCTTGTCGTGGCCAGCGCCAACCCGGAGGACTACACCAACCGAGGCCGGATCATCACCCCTCTCAAGGATCGGTTCGGCGCGGAGATCCGCACACACTACCCGACCGAGTTGGAGGACGAGGTTGCGATCATCCGTCAAGAGGCAGAGCTGGTGGCGGATGTTCCCGACTACCTTGTCGAAATCCTCGCGCGCTTCACTCGAGCGCTGCGCGAGTCGAGCACGGTCGACCAGCGCAGCGGCGTGAGTGCTCGCTTCGCGATCGCCGGGGCAGAAACCATCGCGGCCGCCGCGCTGCACCGAGCCACGCGGCAAGGCGAGAACGAGGCCGTCGCCCGACCCGTTGATCTCGAGACGGCCGTCGATGTACTGGGCGGGAAAATCGAGTTCGAGTCTGGTGAGGAAGGCCGTGAGAACGAGATTCTCGATCATCTGCTCCGCGTCGCGACCGCGGAGGCTGTCAGGGCGCATTTTGCGCGGATCGACTTCGGAGTTCTGGTCGACGCCATCGAGGGCGGAGTCATGGTCACCACCGGTGAACAGGTCGCGGCGCGAGACTTTCTCACCGGGCTGCCGGTGCTCGGTGAGTCCGAGCTCTACGACGAGATCTGCGAACGACTCGACGCCAACACGGACGGCCGGAAAGCCGGTGCGATCGAGCTGGCGCTCGAGGGCCTCTACCTCGCACGCAAGATCAGCAAGGAGACCGGAGGAGGCGAGACGATCTATGGCTAGGGCCAATCATCGACTGCGCCGGGATTCCCGCTACGGCAAATACGATGGCGGGCCCGATCCGCTCGCGCCACCGGTCGACTTGTCCGAGGCACTTGCTGCCATCGGCGAGGACGTGATGTCCGGCTCGTCGCCCGAACGCGCGATGAGGGAATTCCTGCGTCGCGGCCCTTCGACAGGCTCACCGACCGGAAGGAAACGTGTTGGGCTCGACGACATCGCACGTCGCGTCGCCGAGCGTCGACGCCAGTTGACGCAGAAGCACAACCTCGACGGCACTCTGCAGCAGATCAAGGAGCTCCTGGACCGCGCCGTGCTGAACGAGCGCAAGCAGCTCGCCCGCGATGTCGAAATGGACGACGCCGACCGTGCACTGGCCGAGTTGCAACTCGACAACCTTCCCGCATCGCCCGCGGCCGCGGTCAGCGAACTGAGCGACTACGACTGGCGCAGCCGCGAAGCACGCGAAGACTACGAGAAAATCAAAGACCTCCTCGGCCGCGAACTGCTCGACCAGCGTTTCGCCGGCATGAAGAAGGCACTGGAGAACGCCTCAGACGCTGATCGCGCCGCAATCAACGAGATGCTGAATGACCTCAACGAGCTCTTGGATGCGCACCGGCGCGGCGAAGATACCCCCGAGCAGTTCGACGAGTTCATGCGCAAGCACGGCGAGTATTTTCCCGAACAACCACGCAACATCGACGAGCTTCTCGACGCGCTCGCCCAGCGGGCGGCGGCAGCCCAGCGGATGCGTAACTCGATGACCCAGGAACAGCGCGACGAACTCGACGCGCTCGCGCAGCAGGCGTTCGGCTCTGACGAGCTGATGCAGTCCCTCGGCAGGCTCGATGACAACCTCAGATCGTTGCGCCCCGGCGAGAACTGGGGGGGCTCCGAGCGAATGGAGGGCGAGGAGGGCCTCGGCCTCGGCGATGGCACCGGAGTGTTCCAAGACATCGCCGACCTCGACGAGCTGGCCGAACAGCTTTCCCAGTCATACAGCGGCTCCCGCCTGGACGACGTGGATATCGACAAACTGGCGCGCCAGCTGGGCGACGAGGCCGCAGTCGACGCGCGAACCCTGCAAGAACTCGAGAAGGCCCTACGCGACTCCGGCACCATGAAGCGCGGCTCCGACGGAGCGTACAAACTCACACCCAAGGCGATGCGCCGACTCGGAAAGACACTGCTTCGTGATATCGCGAGCACGATGTCCAGCCGCCAGGGCAACCGCGACGTACGCCAGGCCGGCGCAGCTGGTGAGCGCTCCGGCGCCACCCGCGAGTGGGCATTCGGCGACACCGAACCGTGGGATGTGACGCGCACGATCACGAATGCGCTCACCCGTGTTGCAAGTGAGGGGGACCTGAACGACGGCGACCCGAGTGGCGCAGGCGCGAATGGGGTCGGCTCGCGTGGCGCAGGCATCCGGATCGAAATCGGAGACGTCGAGGTTCAGGAGACCGAGGCGCGCACCCAGGCGTGCGTGGCCCTGCTGGTCGACACGTCGTTTTCGATGGCGATGGATGGCCGTTGGGTGCCCATGAAACGCACTGCATTGGCGTTGCACACGCTGATCACGAGCCGATTCCGCGGGGATGACCTGCAGCTCATCGGGTTCAGCAGGCACGCAGAGGTGATGAAGATCGAGCACCTGATCGGGCTCGACGCGTTCTGGGACAAGGGCACGAATCTGCACCATGCACTGCTACTGGCGAACCGCCACTTTCGCAAGCATCCGAACGCGCAACCGGTGCTTCTGATCGTCACAGACGGCGAGCCAACCTCGCATCTGGAGCCCGACGGTGAGGTGTACTTCAATTACCCGCCCGACCCGCTGACGATTGCATATTCGGTGCGCGAACTTGACAATTCCGGGCGCCTCGGAGCGCACACCACATTCTTCCGGCTCGGGGAAGATCCCGGGTTGGCCCGGTTCATCGACTCGATGGCACGGCGGGTGGGCGGCACGGTCGTCGCCCCGGAACCCGACGATCTCGGCGCCGCCGTTGTGGGCTCGTACCTCGGCTCGCGACGCGGAGACTGGGCTTCAGGCTCCGGCGGTTTCGACGGTCTCTTCGGGCGTGGCTGGGGTGGTTGAACAATCCCGTTGATCGAGTAGCGGGCGGCCTACTCGACCATCGAACGGGTTGATCAGAACAGCGGCCAGGGCATCGCGGGCATCTCGCCATGCGGGGCGGGAAAGCGCCGTCGAGCCAGTAGACGGTCGCATCGGGCCTGCAGTGCGGCAACCTCGGGCTCGGTCAGTAGTACGGCGAGCGCGTGGCTCAGGTCGCCGGCGCGTTGCAGCTGCGACCGCACGCGTTCAATCCCGCTGAGTTCGTCGCCGTTCAGTGGTTCACCCAACCACCCCCACAGGATGGTGCGCAGCTTGTGCTCCGCATGAAACGTCAGCCCGTGGTCGACGCCGTGACGGTGCCCATCCGTCATCGTGAGAATGTGGCCGCCCTTGCGGTCCGCATTGTTCACGACGATGTCGAACACGGCCATCCGCCTCAGTGCGAGCGAGTCCTCATGGATGAGCACAACGGGTTGATCATCGTCGTCCCGCCCCTCGAACACGAGGCGCCAGCCTTCGCTGGGCACAGCATGCGCTGCGACCAGATCGACGGCGACCTGAGCTGAATCGACGTCCTGCCACAGCTGTACCATCCCTGGGCCGAACGGCCCGTCGCGCAGCCACGTGCGGGGCACAACATTCCAGCCGAATGCCTCGGAGACGAGATACGCCGCGGTCTCCCGGCTCGCCAGGTCGCCGTCGGGGAAGTCCCAGAGCGGACGCTCGCCGGCAATTGGCTTGTAAACCACCGTGACACCGTCGATGCTTCCGAGGAACGTCGCGTTCGATGCCGAGGTGATCCGACCAGTGAGCGTGAGTTCTGCATTGTCAAGCCGACCGCGCTCAAGCCTGCCACGCTCGATCTGTCCGTGCTCGAACTGACCGTCATCCGGGTCGACGTTCGCCACCATCAGAAGTCGTCAGGTAGCGGGCAGACGTGCCCGCTCGCATCCATCGGATTGCCACAGAACGGGCAAACGGGCCGGCCCGCCCCGACCACTTCGCGCGTGCGTTTGGCGAACGCCCGAGCGGTGCCGACCGGAATGCGCACCAGCATCATCTCAGCAGGCGCCGCGGTCGCCAGATCGGAATCGGGGTCCTCCGCATCGACATATGGAAAGACCTCGATGACGACCTGCGCGGTTGCCGGGTCCCAGCCGAGCGTCATGGTTCCGGCGCGGAATTGCACATCGACGGGCTGTCGCAGTGGATCGTTGTCGACGAGCTCGATCGGCGTCACGGCCGGCACGCTGAACGGGTTGCCCTCCCCCGCCATCAGCTGATCAAGAATCTCGTCGATCTTCTCCCCGAGCACTGCCGACTGTTCCTTTTCCAGCATGATGTTGACGATTCGGGCACCGGTGCATGCCTGTAGATAGAACGTGCGCGACCCCGGTTCGCCGATCGTGCCGACGACGATCCGATCGGGCCAGTCGAAGACGTGGGCAATAGTGGGCATGTCGTAATCCTACGAGCGGCGCCTTAGTCGGTGCCGGGGACTTCGCCAGCGCCACCGCCAACTGGGGCATCTGCGGCCGCACGCGCAGCCCGAAGCCAAGACAGATCGCCCGCGATCGTGTTGGCGGCGTACACGCTGGGGCTGTTCGGCCCGTATCGCACGATCGAGATCGATGCGGGAGCAACATTGATGCGCTGGAACAGATCCAGGTGCATGCCGAGCGCGTCGGCCAGGATCGACTTGATGATGTCGCCGTGACTCACCGCAACCCAGACTGCTCCAGGCCCGTGCTGGGCAGCGAGCGCCGAGTCGTGACGCCGAATTGCGGCAACCGACCGCGCCTGCATTGCCGCAAGCGACTCGCCGCCCGGGAACACGGCGGCCGACGGTTGCGTCTGCACGATCGACCAGAGCTTCTCGGCGGCGAGCTCGCGGAGCGCTCGGCCCTGCCAGTCTCCGTAGTCACACTCGGTGATGCCCTGCTCGATCGCCCGTACCGGTGCGCCGGTCTGCCGGTCGACAATTGCACGGGCCGTCTGCCGGCAACGCTCCATTGGGCTGGAGATCACGGCAACGAGCGGAACGACGGCCAGGCGTTCCGCCAGTCGTGCGGCTTGCTCCCGTCCGACGTCGTCGAGCGCGACCCCGGCCGTGCGCCCCGAAAGCACGCCGTCGGCGTTCGCGGTGGTGCGACCGTGCCGCACGAGGATGACCGTCGCCATGCGACAAGCCTAGACAGTGCGGCTGACGGCGCCCCGGTGGTCGAGTAGCGAGCGCACCACAGGTGGTCGAGTAACGAGCGCCAGCGAGCGCACCACCGGTGGATGGTCCTATAGATGTCAAGTCCGGTTGAGGTCGGTTTTGAGGTCGTTGAATACTTGGCGGGCGAGGAAGCGTTTCAGGGCGCGTTTGATGTCATTTTTGGACAGTCCCTCGGCGAGTCGACGCTGGAGGTAGGCGAGTGTTTCGGGGTGGTTTTTCATCCGGCCGACGATGATCATGTGGAGGGCTTTGTTGGCTTGTCGGTCGCCGCCGCGGTGCAGGCGCATTCGGTGGGTTTTGCCGGAGGATACCGGGACGGGGGCTGCGCCGCAGAGCCTGGCGAACGCGGCATCGCCCGGGAAGCGGTCGATGTTCGCCGCGGCCGAGATCAGGAACTGCGCGGCACTGTGGACACCGATCTGGGGGCGGCTGATCAGGGTCGGCGCGGTCGCGGCAACGAGCACGCTCAGCTCTTGCTCGGCCGTGTTGATCTCGGCGGTGAGGGCGAGGACACGGTCCCCGAGCCGTTTCAGGACGAGTTTGGCGGCCTGCTCGGGCTCGGCCAGGCGGGCGGGGTCGGGGCGGAATCGGGTGGCTTCTTTCGCGAGGGCTTTCAGGCTCAACCCGGCAACACGTTCGCGTAGCACCACCGGAGCGGTGACCCGCAGGTCCTTGATCTGGTTGAGCGCCTGGGTGCGGTTGCGGACGGCTAAATCCCTGACCATCGACAGCATCCGGATCGACTCGATGACCCCGGTGGTGTCTTTCGGCGTCGCGGTGGCCATCCCAGCGAGGACTTTCTGGCCGGCCGCGATCGCGTCGATGCGGTCGTCCTTGCCGCGCCTGGCCCGGGTGGCTTTGTCCGTGGTATTGACTTCGAGGACCTGAACGCCGACCGCGTTCAGGTGCCGGGTCAGTCCGGCGCCGTAGGAGCCGGTCAGTTCCACGCCGATCCGGTCGATGACCCCGTAAGAGCCAATCCAGTCCAGCAGGGCCTGGTAGCCGGCCGGTGTGGTCGGGAACTGGGCGTCGCCCAGCACACCACCGGTCAGGTCCAGGACGGCCGCGTGGTGGGTGCTTTTGTGGGTATCGACGCCGGCGACGATAATCCGCGCCTGCGAGGGTGCTACCTGTGTGGTTACCATGATGGTGTCTCCTATCGGATAAACGATTGGATGACCGCACCGGGCCGGGCGGACAAGACATTGACGAGTCTGTGGACAGGGTCCTATTAGGTCACATCCCACGCCCGGTCCGGCCTTCCGAACAAGGGTGAATCGGTGCTTCCGAGCAGGCCGACAAATCCAGCGCAGGACATCAGAAGCGAGTCTGTCGAGTAGTAGGTCAGACCCGCCCGGAACCACCACCTCTATTCTCAATGTCGAGTAGCGAGCGCCAGCGAGCGTATCGAGACCGGGTACGCCGGCGTGTCGGGGTCTCGATACGCGTGCTCGCTGCGCTCGCGCGCTACTCGACCAGCAGGGTGCTCGCGCGCCACTCGACCAGCGGGGTGCGTACTCGTGGGCAGCTCTGTTGTACTCTCTGCATTGCAACCCGGTCCGCGCGGATGCCACGGATGACCACCGCGACGCCGCAGGACCACGCACTGTTGGAAGTGGTGTCTCGCGCCGGCCAACGGGTCCCGCCGAGCCTGCGGCTCCTGCCCGAATTCGATGCACTGCTGTGCGCATATGATCCCAAGGCGCGCGACCGCTTCGTGAGTCGGAACCATCTCGCTCGGCTGTGGCTCCGAGATCAAGGTGTGCAGCCTGCACCGCTGCTGTGCGATGGTCGTCTCACCGGCTTGTGGCGGCTGAGCGGCGTCGGGCGCAAACGCAGCTGCAAGGTGATCGGGTTCGCCGGAACCCGTCGCCCACGCAAATCGGAGCTTGAGTGCCCGCTCGCAGCGCTCGAGGCTGCATACGGCATCACTGTGACCGGCACGACGCTCACACGCGAGCAGTGAGCGATTCGATCGCTACCGGGCGACCAGTTCTTCGAGCCGCTCGTAGCCTTCGCGCATGCCACCTTCCATGCCGCTCGCGACCATGCCATCGCGGGCCTCGACACTCGGGTAGGTCGCGTGCCCACGCAGCCGAGTGCGCCCATTGCCAAGATCGTCGAATGTGAAAGATTCGATGCTGACGACATCTGGAACGCCCTCGAATTCGAAGGTCTGGATGGCGAACTCGTTCTCCCGCACAACGTGGAACACGCCATTGAAGGCGTACTCCTCGCCGGTCGGGGTGCGGTGCACATAGCGGTAGCCACCCTGTGAGACGAAGTCGTAGTGGTCGATGTCCATCTCGTAGCCGCGCGGACCGAGCCACTGCTTGATCAGCTCCGGCTCCTTATGGGCGCGGAAGACAGCGTCGATCGGGGCATCGAACTCACGCTCGAATTCAACGTAGGGAAGCCCTTCCGGCGCCGTGACGGTGAGTGCGTTGGTCATTGTTCTGCCTTTCTCTTCTGATTGCTTTCGTTCGGATCGTCGGTTTTGGTTGATTCGAGCAGCGCATCCAGCGCCCGGAACTGCTGTTCATGGATCAACCGGTAACGATCGATCCACGCGGTCAGCGCTTCCAGTGCGGCGACGTTCAAGTGCACGGGCCGGCGCTGCGCGTCGCGCGTTCGCGTGACCAGCTGCGCCTGTTCGAGCACTTGGATGTGCTTGGAGACCGCCTGCTTACTGATCGTGAACGGCTCGGCCAACTCATTGACGGTCTGCGGCCCACGGCTCAGTCGAGCGACGATCTGCCGACGAACCGGATCGGCCAATGCCATGAAGGCTCGGTCGAGCCGATCGTCGCTCGCAGGATCATCAATCATAATCAATCAATTCCTTTATCAATCACTTGATTGATTACAACGGTACGAGTCATACGGATGCCTGTCAAGACGCAATCTGCGCGCCCGGCAACTATGCAGGCAACTACGCAGGCAACTACGCGCTGGGCGTGGGCGATACCCGGTCAGGCGTCACTTCGAGCGGGAAGACCTCGAGCACCGTCGAGAGTTCCGCCGTGGAGCTGCCGCCGACCCACACGTCGAGCGTTGTGGCATCCTGCAGCCAGCCACGCGTGGCCGCACTCCAGTAGCGCAGCTCGTCGGCCCCGAGGCCGAACGTCACCGTGCGCGTCTCGCCGGCGGCGAGGTTTACGCGGTCGAAGCCTTTGAGCTCTCGCACAGGGCGAGACGACGTGCCATGCCGCTGGTGGATGTAGAGCTGCACGACCTCGTCGGCTTGCCGATCAGACGTGTTCGTGACATCGACAGAGACGGTTGTCGCCTCACCGACGGCAATCCGCTCTCGGTCGATCTGCAATCCCTCATAGCGGAACGAGGCGTAACTCAGTCCGTGTCCGAACGGATACAACGGTGTTGACGCCTCATCCCAGTACCGCTTGTCCTGCGCTTCCGGCTGGAACGTGCGCAGGTGGGAGTAGATCATCGGCACCTGGCCGACGTGGCGCGGCCAGCTGAACGGCAAGCGCCCGGCGGGTGACACGTCGCCGAAGAGCAGCCCGGCGACGGCCTCGCCCCCGCGCGTTCCCGGGTACCAGACCTGCAGGATCGCCGGAATATTCGCATCCGCCCAGCGCAAGTCGAGGGGGCGCCCCGACATCACAAGCAGCACGACCGGTGTCCCGGTTGCGGCAATGCGCTGCAGTTGCTCGAGTTGACGGCCCGGCAGGTCGATGGTCGACGTCGACGCATTCTCGCCGATCTGGTTCTGCTGCTCCCCCACAACGACGACCGCGACGTCAGCCGCGGTCGCAATCTCGACGGCACGCTCGATCTCGGCGTCGTCGTCGTAGTCGGCCGGTGTGTTCTGCGTGCTCGGGTCCATGCTGTCGAACATCGACGGGAACATCCGTGGCGGGATGCCTGCGCCCGGCGCGTACTCGACGCTCGCCTGGTTCCCGACCCGCGTTCGGATGCCGTCCAGGATGCTGACGGTCTCTTCTACGTCATGGCCGAACACCCACGGGCCCAGGGTGTCGCGCTTGCTGCCGGCCAGCTGGCCGATCACCGCGATGGAACTGAGGGCAGAGGCATCAATCGGCAGTACCGCTTCGTTCTTCAGAAGCACAGCCGTGCGCTCCGCTGCCGCGCGCGCAATATCGCGATGACCCGCCGTGCCGAGCACACGCTCTGACGCGTCTTCATCCGCGTACGGGTTCTCGAACAGACCAAGACGGAACTTAGCAGTCAGTACGCGGCGCACAGCGGTGTCGATCGTCGCCTCATCGACCAAACCTTGCTCAACGGCTTCCGGCAAACGGCTGAACGCGGGATCGAACATGCACATCTCCATGTCGAGACCGGCGTTCAGAGCGCGGGCACCGGCATCCGTCGCGGACGCCGCGAAGTGCTGCGTCTCGAGCGACTTGACGGCGTTGGCGTCGGAGACGACGAACCCGTCGAAGCCGAACTCTGCGCGCAGCACGTCGGTGAGCAGCCACGAATTGCCGCTCGCGGGCACCCCGTTCAGGTCCATGTATGCACCCATGATGTTCGCGGCGCCGGCGTCGATCGCCGCCTTGAATGGCGGAAGGTAGACGTTGTGCAGCTCGGAGTCGGAAATCTCTGCGTCCTCGTAGTCACGACCGCCGCGGGCTGCGCCGTAACCGGCGAAGTGCTTGGGACCCGACAGCACATTTTCCGGGCCGAATTCGCCCTGGAAGCCGCGCACGTGCGCAGCCGCAACCGCTGAGCCAAGGTAGGGGTCTTCACCGGCGCCTTCGACGATGCGGCCCCAGCGCGGGTCCCGTGCAATGTCGACCATCGGCGCGAAACTCCAATGGATGCCGACTGCGCGCGCCTCGCGCGCTGCAACAGCCTCGCCCGCAGCGATCGTTTCGGGGTCCCACGAGGCTGCCTGTGCGATTGGCACAGGGAAGATCGTGCGCAGGCCGTGAATCACATCGAAACCGAAGATCAGTGGGATCCCAAGCCTGGTGCCATCGACGGCGAGACGCTGCAACCGGTTCGCAGTCGCGGCATCCTTCACGAAAAGCGCGGACCCCGCCCCGCCGGCCGCGATCGCGGCTTCTGCCATTTGCGGTTGAAGGGCAAACGCCTGTTGCTCCGGCGGCAGGGTCGCGATGTCGAGATCGGCCGGAAACCCGCCCATCCCGCCAAAGTAGAAGTATTGGCTCAGCTGGCCGGCCTTCTCCTGCAGCGTCAGTCTCCCGAGGAGATCCTCGACGCGTCGGGCAACGGTCAGCGCTTGGTCACGGTACGGGAGAGGGGTCGTCATGGCTGCTCCGCCTTCGGTGTCGTCATTCTTCGGTGTTGTCATTCTTCAGTGTTGTCATTCTTCAGTGTCGTCATTCTTCAGTGTTGCCTATCAGTCTTGTCTATCAGCATCAGCGACCGGTCTCGTCGATCAGTCTCGAAGCTCACGATCACAACGCCTGCATGATCCGACTGCAGAAGGTATGCCAAACACGATGTCAGCAGTGAACGCGGTCGGGTGATCGCCTCCGACTGTGGCTGGCCGGTGCAGTCTTCCGCGCCGGGACGCCACCGATTCCTTTGAGTTTTCACAGGTTTCTCTCAAACATAGACAAACCGGCAGCCGAGGAATAATTTACGAGCAAGACGAAACGACGGCAGCAACGTGAACGGGATCGAGCGAAACACGCTCTCTGCAAACGGATGCGGTGCGAGCGCCGCCGAAACATCCGAATATTCACCGTCGAACGGATCTTGTGACTCGCATCACCTGTCTTCAGTTGTCGCCCGCAGTCGCCGACCTTGACACGAATCTTGCCCTTACAAGCGCTGCGATCCGCGAGGCGGTTGCGGCAGGCGCGCGTGTTGTCGTCGTTCCGGAACTGGCGACGTCGGGCTACATGCTCAGCTCCGTCGAGGAGGCGCGGTCCGTTGCAATCGCGCCCGCGCATCCGGTATTCGCCGAGTGGGCTGCCGCAGTGGCAGACGTCGACGGCGTCGCAATCGGCGGGTTCGCCGAGCTCGGCGAGGATGGGCTCGTCTACAACAGTGCGGCGGTGGTCGATTCGTCGGGCGTGCGCGCCGTCTACCGCAAAGTGCATCTGTGGGACAGGGAGAAGCTGATCTTCACGCCGGGGTCCGTCGCGCCGCCAGTCGTCGACACGCCTGTGGGCAAGGTCGGCGTCCTGATCTGCTTCGATTTGGAGTTCCCGGAGTTTCCACGCAGTCTGGCGCTTCGCGGAGCTGAGTTGATCGCGGCTCCAACTAACTGGCCCCGCGAGAGCGTTCCCGCCGGCGAGCGCGTGCCCGAGGTGACCGTCGCGATGGCCACCGCTTACAGCAACCACGTTGCAATCGCCTGCTGCGACCGGGCCGGTTCCGAGCGCGGGCAAGACTGGAACGAAGCCAGTTGCATCATCGATTCGCACGGCTGGGTGATCGCAACGACGGATGCGTCCGGCACCGCCGTCGCGGAGCTCGATCTCGCGCTCTCCCGCGACAAGACCATGAGCGACCTGGTCGATGTTTTCGACGATCGCAGACCTGAACTTTATGGTGCCCTCACCGCCTCCACCCCCGCCACGCTCCACCCAACCCGCTAAGGAATTCAGTATGAGTGCAACCCAGACCAAGCCACGCACCGGTGGCCTCGAGGTACGGTCGATCGACTACGTTCCGAAGAGCGAACGACACGGCAAGGTGTGGCACATCGGCCCACTGTGGTTCATGAGCAACGCGCAGTTGGCCACGCTCGCTGTCGGGGTCACGAGCTTTGCGCTCGGAGGCAACCTGATCTGGTCGATCATCGCCATCGCGATCGGGCTCATCATCGGCACCATCTTCATGGCCGCCCACTCCTCGCAGGGGCCGAAGTTGGGCCTGCCGCAGATGGTGCAGTCGCGCCCGCAGTTCGGCTACATCGGTGCTCTCCTGGTGTGGTTGTTCGCCTTCCTGCAGTACGCGGGATTCAACGTGTTCAACACGGTGCTCGCCGCCTCGGCGATCGACCAAGGGGTCAAGACTCCGGCAAGCTTCGACCCTTTCTGGGCGATCCTGATCACCGTCATCGGCGCGATCATCGCCCTGTTCGGCTACGACCTCATCCACCGGATGGAGCGCTACCTCGTGTACCTGACGGTCGTAGTCATGGCGCTGCTGAGCATTTCGGCCCTCATCCATCTGCCGTTACCGGGGGATGCCTTCAACCTCGCACACTTCTCCCCTCTCGCATTCTTCGCCCAACTCGGCGTGGTCGCCGGCTACCAGATCTCCTGGGCGATCTACGTGTCGGACTACTCTCGGTACCTGCCGGCCGACACTCCGACGAGCAAGACCTTCCGGTGGACCTTCTGGGGCAGTGCGTTCGGCGGCGCCTGGATCATGTTCCTCGGCGCCTACCTCGCCGCAGCGGTGAAGGGCTTCAACGCGGGTGACCCCGTCGCCGCCATTGAGACGGTCTCCAACGATCTGTTCCCAGGCTTCGGTACGATCGCCCTGATCGTGTTCGCGTTCGGACTCATTGCCGTCATCGTGTTGAACATGTACGGCGGGTCGCTGACGCTGATCTCCTCCATTGACAGCTTCAAGAAGGTGCGGCCGACGCTGTCGATCCGAATTGTCACCGTTGTGATCACCGCTGCGATTTCGGGTGTGCTGGCGATCGTCATCGCCGGCAGCTTCGAGGCATTCTTCGCCGGTTTCCTGTTCCTGGTCCTCTACTTCTTCATCCCGTGGACGGCGGTCAACCTGACCGACTACTTCATTGTTCGCCGCGGCCACTACGCCATCGCTGAGATCTTCAAGCCGCGCGGCATTTACGGGCGCTGGGGCTGGCAGGGCATCACTGCCTACCTGGTCGGCTTCGCATGCATGGTGCCGTTCTTCGACGTCTCGGGCTTCTTCGAAGGCTTCATTTCGCAGGCGATGGGCGGGGTGGATATCTCACTGTTCATCGGCCTTCCCGTTGCGGGCGTTCTGTACTGGGCATTCACACTCAGACTGGATCTGAAGAGTGAGCGGGCTCTTGCCGAGCAACAGGCCGCAGCGCTTGAAAACCCGGACGACGAACTCGATGACCTCGCCGGCGCGGTCGTGGATTAGACGAACACGTGGATTAGACGAACACGTGGATTAGACGAACACGTGGATTAGACGAACACGTGGATTAGACGAACATTCGGGCCGCCGGGCTACTGCACACTCGGCGGCGACGGGATCGGGTATCCCGAGGGCGCCACGTTGGCGTCGAGCGACTTCTTCCAGGCGCCTGACGAGATGTACTCCTTGAGGGCCGCACGCACCTGATCGATCCGGTTGTCGCCCTTCTTCAGGCCGATTCCGTAGTCCTCGTTCGTGAATCCCTTGCCGATGACGCGCAGCACGCCCTTGTACTGGGATTGCGAGGCGAACCCGGCGAGGATAACATCGTCGGTCGACACAGCATCCAGCGTGCCAGCTGCGAGGTCGCGCGCACACTCCGACCAGGACGGAACCTTGACGACGGTGATTTTGCCTCGATAGTGCGAGGTGAGGTAGTCGATCGATGTCGTGCCGACCGCAGCGCACACAGTCTTGCCGTCGAGCGTCTGCGGCCCGGTGATCGTGTCGTCATTTCGGCGGATCAGCAGATCCTGATGCGCTTCGAAGTACGGCCCGGCGAACTCGACCTGCTTCTCACGCTCCGGTGTGATCGAGAACGTCGAGACCACCAGGTCGACCTTGCCCGAGGTCAGCGCGCTCACGCGCTCGGCCTGGTCGATGCGCTGCCAGACGATGTTCTTGGTCGGCACGCCGAGCTTGCCTGCCACGTAATTGGCTGTGTCGATGTCGAAGCCGGCGTAGCCGTCGCTGGTCTTCAGGCTGATCCCGGGGAGGTCGTCGGCGATCCCGATCGTGATCGTGCCGTCGCCAGTCGCACTGTTGGTGCCGGTGGTCGTCGGCTGATCCGACGAGCAACCGGCGAGAGCAAGCACGACTGCGAAGGCACCGGTGGCGACCGCTGCGAGGTGTCGCATCTCACTTCCTCTTCTCGGGTCGGCCGTTTTCGTCCTCGTCCTCGTCGAGGTTGTCCCACTCGTGTTCCTCGAGATTGCTCCACTCGCTCGATTCGAACTGCACCGTTCCGAGTGCGGCGATCGGCTCGGTTTTCGGTCGCAGATCAGGAGGCGGGTAACGCCGGCCGGTGTCTGTCCACTTGCCGAGCATCCGCCCGTGTGTCTGCTCGGCGACGCGCCGCTTCACGATCAGCCAGCCGACCTCGAAGATGATGAACAGGGCCGGAATGCCGATGACCACCACGATGAAGCCGGTCTTGAGCCAGAAGTACGGCGACGACTGCCAGCCCGAGATGGCCATGCCGGCGACGACGAACACGAGGAAGGCGAGGCCGATGTAGCCGGTCCACGGACTGCCGGGCATCCGGAACGCGCTCGGTGGGAGCACCCCCTTGTCGGTGAGTCTTCGCAGTCGTAGCTGACAGAGGAAGATCGTTGCCCAGGTGAACAGAATGGCGATGGATGCCGCCTCGAGCGCGATCTCAAAAGCATCCGGGCTCACCGCGTTAAGCAGAGAGCCGAAGACATAGACAACGGCCGTCATGACGATACCGGCCCACGGCACGCCCGATTCGCTCATCTTCAACGTGAACCCGGGCGCCTGCTTCGCCATGCCGAGGCTGCGCAGCACCCGACCGGTGGTGTACAGGCCGGAGTTGAGCGACGACATCGCCGCGACGATGAGGATCGCCTGAATGACGGTGGCCATCCACGGCATGCCCATGCGCCCGAATACTGTGACGAACGGGCTGATGCCCGATGTGTACTCGCTCGTCGGCAGAATGCACACGAGCAACAACAGGGAACCGCAGTAGAACACGCCAATGCGGATGATCACCGCGTTGACGGCCTTCGGCACCTCGCGCTTGGGGTCTTCCATCTCGCCGGCCGCGATGCCGACCATCTCGATCGCTGCGTAGGCGAACACGACGCCCGACATGACGATGATCGGCCCGTACCAGGCGAAGCCGTCGCCGCTCGGCCAGAACCCGCCGGGGTTCGCCCACAGGTTCTGGATGCCTGCACGGTGCCCGCCGACGTCGAGGCTGAGTGCGACGACGATGACGCCGACGACGAGGAAGACGATGATCGCGGCGACTTTCGCGACGGATGCCCAGAACTCGAACTCGCCGAAGGCCTTCGCCGACAGCAGGTTGACGATGAGCACCACCGCAAGCGCGATGAGCACAGTCAGCCACGCCGGAACCTGCGGCCACCAGTACTGGATGTACAGGCCGACTGCGGAGAGTTCCGCGATGCCTGTGAGCGCCCAGTTGGTCCAGTACATCCAGCCGGTGTAGTACGCCGCTTTCTCGCCGAAGAACTCGCGCATCCACGACACGAACGCGCCGGAAGTGGTGCGATACAGCACAAGTTCGCCGAGCGCCCGCATCAAGAAGTAGGCGATCACGCCCACGAACGCGTAGCTGACCACAAGCGCCGGACCAGTATTGTGCAGCCGTGACGCAGAGCCGAGAAAGAGCCCCGTTCCGATCGCGCCGCCGATCGCGATCATCTGTACTTGACGGCGATTGAGGGTCTTCTTGTAGCCGGCCTGCTCCGCGTCGTGTTCCGCCCCGTGGTCGTCTTCCGAGTGCGAAGTGTTCATGGCATCCGTGCGCGACATCTGTTCAGCCCTCCTCTGACCGGTGGGGCGGGTCGCATCGCGACTCGGAGCATCGGCGCTGACGTGCTATTGAGGATGACAGATGTGTCTACCCTGGTCAATGATTTGCGGAGGCGGGTTGCGGTGTCGGGCCTCGGTGCCCGTTCGTTGAGATCGGCTCGTCCGTTCCGACATCCGTTGTCGTTCGCGCGCAGCTTACGTGCGACGCGACTTCGGCTTCTTCTCGGGCAACTCCGCGACGTCGACCAGTGCGCGCTCGATCCACTGAGCAAGCAGCTCCGGCCGCTGTGACCATGCCGTCGGCAGCGCGAGATAGCCGCCCATCGGGCGCTCGACCGGCCCGAACGGTCCCACGCCGTCGATGGCCGACAGCTCTGCCCGAAGTCCATCGTGCAGCACGCGAACGCCGATCGAGTCACCGAACAATCCGGCGAACATATTGCCGTTCACAAACGCGCCCAGGTTGCCGAACATCGGCTTGACGGCGACGCCCGGGGCATCCGGAATCACCGATTGGAAAAGTGCCTTCACCTGGTCGCTGGGCTTTGGAATCTGCATGATCGCGCCTCCTTGAAGGCCAGCGTAGAGCCTAGACGCCCTCCTCGACGCCTCTGTGTTTGTTCGACGACCAATTAGAGCCTCGTGAATCCGTCTGCACTCCACTGCTCGCTGCCCACCCCGTTGTGCACGAAGAACAATCCTTGCGGATCATAGGTCTTCTTCACCGCTTGGAGGCGCGCATAGTTCGATCCCCAGTACGAGTGCCGCCAGTCCGTGTCGAAGTAGTTGCTCTCCGACACGTACGCACCCGCGTCTTGTTTCGGCACCAGGCGATAGACCTCGGCCATTGCCGCGTCGATCGCCTCGCCGTTGAGTCGCACCTCGGCGAAGAACGGATCCCAAATGCCGTGCACTGTCGCGTCGTCGAGTCCGGCCTGAGCCATCGACACAACGACGGAACGGTCGGGAACGACGTGAAGCTGCTCACCCCAGTGTTCGTTGAACAGGTTGTCCGCGTAGAAGTCCACGACCCGCGCGATCAGTGCGCGAAATGTCTGGTCGCTGTCGGCTGCGATCGAGGCAGAGACATGCCCGAAGTGCTCAGGCAGGCCGTGGGTCTGCAGCGTGACGCGCGTGACCACGCCCAGGCTTCCACCGCCGCCACCCTTCAGACCCCAGAACAGCTCCGGGTCTTGACAGGCGTTGACGACGTGAATCGCGCCGTCGGCTGTCACCACCTCAGCCTCGAGCAGGCTGCCCGCTGCCGTGCCGTAGCGCTTCGAGAAGCTGCCGAATCCGCCGCTCTGGATCAGCCCGGCAACCCCGACGGTGAGGCACCCGCCTCCTTGGACATAGCGGCCATGCTGTCTGGTGACGGTGTCGTAGGTGGGCCCCCACAGGCATCCGGCCCCGAGACTGACCGCAGGAACTGAATCGGCCGCCCCATCGCATCCGGCCCCGACGAACGCGTCGTGCGTGGTCAGCGCGTTCATCCGTCGCGTCCAGATCAGCAGCGAATCCGGAGCGCAGGACGTGCCCTGGTAGCTGTGCCCACCACCGCGGATGACGAGGCGCAAGGCGTGCTCGCTGGCGAAGTTCACGGCGGCGGCCACGTCGCCGGGCGTTTCGGCGGCCACCGCGAATGCGCTCGGTTGGGTTGTCCAGGCGTCAAGCCATCCGGTGGTCTGGGTCAGGCCCGGAGTGTCGCCGATGTAGTAGGGATTCTTCAGCGCGCGGAAGACGGGATCCGTGGCTGCTGCATCCGCACCGACACAGGATTCGAGCGGCGAGGTGACCGGCAGCAGTTGCCCGGCGAGCGACTTACCGAGCGCCGCCCATTCGCTCGCGGTCGGCCATTCTGCATCTGCAGGCCTGACCCGGCGAAGCGCGTGCGGTCCGGACGCGTCGACCTCGCTCACCGGTCCTGCCTCATCGGCGATCACCGTCTGCACCTGCCTCTCGGGATGCCGTGCCCCCAACCAGCGGGAACACGCAGTCGTGCGCCCATCCTACGGGCGGTGTCGCGGATGCTGCGGGTGGTGGATGCCGCGGCGTGCGGATGCCGCGGCGTGCGGATGCTGCGGTGTTCGGATGCCGCAGCGTGCGGATGCTGCGGCTGGCGGCCACGGCGTGGTGGCAGTTCGCCCGACAACACCGTTGACACTGCAATTGGGCGGTGGTCAAATAAGGCATGAGTCGCGTCACGTGCCATGTGTCGATGTCGCTCGACGGCTTCATCGGCGGTCCGAACCAGTCACTGGACGACCCGGTCGGGGTCGGAGGAATGCAATTATTGCGGTGGCAATCGAGCAAGGATGACGCCGACGTTGCCGCGCTGAGCGAGTTGCTCGGCCCGATGGGCGCATTCATCATGGGGCGCAACATGTACGGTCCGATTCGCGGCCCGTGGTCCGGTGATTGGCGCGGCTGGTGGGGCGACGATCCGCCATATCACGCGCCCGTATTCGTGCTGACGCAGTTCGACCGCGACCCGATCGAGATGGCCGGTGACACGACCTTCCACTTCGTGACGGATGGCTTCGCCGTCGCCCTCGATCGCGCCAGAGAAGTCGCCGGCGATCAAGACATTCGGATCGCCGGTGGTGCATCGACCGTGCGGCAGGCGTTTGCCGCCGGAGTGATCGATGACATCTATCTCGACATCATTCCGATGACTCTCGGCCAGGGTGAGACAATTTTCGACGGCCCCGAGGCCGGGGCGTTCACGCAGCTCGACGTAACGCACTCGACGAGATACACGCACATTCACTACCAGGTCGACCAGGAGCGCACGCGGCGCGCATAGATCCCGATCCGCCGCTCCATGAATCTTTTCGGGGGTTCCCGGACAATACAGGGCATGAGGCAGTCCGTCGTGAGCGATGGCACGACGGTGGTCGGCCAGTTCGTCGTCGGCTCGCAGTGACCCGGCGCACGGCCGCGGACCGGCTGCGTCGGCAACCCTCGTGCCAGCAGAAATGTTCATAGTGCGCATGATGTCGGAATCCCAGGTCAATTCGACATTTCGCGCACTATGAACGCGGGCCAGCCAGCCGGCCAGCATGGGCCAGGTCAATTGCGGAGCTCGCCCGAACTAAGCGGAGCGGCGTGCGACAAGATAACGAGCAAGACTGAACCCTAGATCTGAAGGTCGAGTCGATGCACACAATCCTTGCGATTGTGGAGACGTTGAGACAAGGGGCCGACGCGTGAATTCACCTGCTGGCCCAGCGCGATTCAGCCAGAGGCGGAGATTGTCGATCGTTCTGGCGCTGAATCTTGCGCTCATCGGCGGTCTCGTGATCGTCGGGCTCGCCGCGAACTCGCTGGGGGTGCTGGCGGCCGCAGGCGACACTTTGGCCGACTCGATCGCGTTGATACTGGGGCTGGTCGCTGTTGCGCTTCGCGATCGCGACCCGGATCGCCCGCAGGCCAATCGGCCGATCGCGATCGTCGCTCTCATCAACGCCGCGATTCTGATCGCCGTTACCGTCAGCGTCGCGATCGAAGCAATCACCCGACTATCCGAAGGATCCCCCGCTGTACTGGGGTTCTCGATGGCAGTGGTGAGCTCGATCACGCTCGCGGTCATGATCGCCGGAGCTCTGGTGCTTGGGCTATCCGCGCGCCGCGAGGACATCCACATGAAGTCGGTGCTCCTGGACACTCTCGCCGATGCCGCTGCTGCCGCCGGGGTGCTCGTGGCGGGACTGGTGATCTGGCTCACCACTGGGCTCTACTGGCTTGATCCGGTCATCGCTCTTGTTCTGGCGGCCGTGATCGGATATGCAGGCGCCCGGTTGGCTGCGCAAGCCGTCGCTGCACTGCGCGGAGCCGACGTCGATTTCGACGACGACTGACTGCAGATGTCCCTCCTCTTACGACCCGCCGACGTTCCTGTTCGACGCGACCCGTGCGAGCCACGCGTCGATGAGGGTGAACGGGATCGGGGCATAGTCGAATGCGTCAACGCCGACGTGGAATTGGGTGCCATCCGGCCCGTGGTCGCGAGCGTGGGTGTGGCCGTGAATCAGCGGCATGCCGCGGTCGATCGGTCGCTTGCTGAAGTGGCGCTCCTGTTCCTGCGAGTCACCGCGGTAGGGGTAGTGGCTGGCCAACAACACCCGACCGTGACGGGTGCCTTGGACGATCTCGGGGAGGATCGTCCAGCCGTACCGCTGGTACAGCGGGGTGAACCTTTCGACTGCCCTCTTCGTCTGAGTCGCGGTCGAGACGCGATCATGGTTTCCGGGCACCAGCAACTTCTGACCGGCCAGCCGCCCGGTGACGGCGACCGACTCCTCGATCCGACCCAATGCGAGGTCGCCGAGATGCAGCACCACATCGTCAGGGCCGACCACGGTGTTCCAGCGGCGAATCAGCTCGTCATCCATTTCATCGGCCGACCCAAACGGCCGGTGCGCCAGTGCATTGATGCGAGCATGACCGAAGTGCGTGTCCGAGGTGACAAAATCAACACGGTCGAAGTCGATCTGGCCGAAGTCAAATGGGGGTAGCGCGCCGGTCGCCATGCTTCCCCAATCTAGTGCCGGTGCGCCACATCAGAACCACGGCGGGCACCGTCGCGCACGCGGTGAGACCGAACGCCCACCAAAATGTGTGCCCGAATGCGTTTGCGATGTCCGCGGCGCTGCCGGCGGCATCCGTCAGCCCTGTTTGCAGTGCAAGAGCGAGCAGAGCGACACCGAGCGACGCCCCGAGCTGCTGCACGATGCGCAGGGCGCTGGTGGCGCGCGGGATGCTCGCCGCATCAAGGCCGCGATAGGCGATCGCGGTTGCCGACACGACGACTGCGCCGAAGCCGAGCCCGAGCACGAAGAGCGCTCCCGTGATGACCCAGCCATCGGTGCTCGGGTCGAGCACCGTCAGCCCGGCCAGCCCGCCGACGGCAAGAATCACTCCGCAAAGTGCGATCGGGGCGGCGGACATCCGGTCGACGAGTGACGAGCGCGCTGCGATGCCGATCGCTGCACCCAGGCCTTGGGGCGCCAGCAAGAGGCCGGCGAGTAGCGCGCTGTCGTCGCGTGCCAGCTGAAAGTACAGCGGCACGAGCAGCATCGCGCCCATCAGACCATAATGACGAAGAACAGCAACCCGGATGCCGCTGCGAACGACCGCGAGCGGAACACCCGGATATCGATGAGCGGCTCTCGCAGCTTTCTGTCTTCACGATGGTCTCAGGTGGTTCGCCGGATGCTTCGGGGTCGCGGGATGCCTCGCCCGGCGATTCGCGTGCCGATCACGTTTTCACGGACGGGCTCACCTGGTTGCTCGACGGTTTCGAGCACGAAGCGGCCAAGCAGTGATCTAGTCGCTGTCTTCTCGCCAGGGTGCGACGTCGACCTCGTTGCCCTCCGCGTCGGCGAGCGTCCACCAGTGCGGTGCGTACGCGTCGGTGACGATGTGGCCGCCGGCCGCCAGTGCCGCCGCGATGCGCGTCTCGACCAGATCGCGCGGAACCGAGACATCGATATGGATGCGATTGCGCCCGGGTCGGGGCTCATCCATTTGCTGGAAGGTGACCCACGGGCCGCGGCCCAGCGGGTCCACAACGTCCTCATCGCTGAACTGGTTGTAGCCGAGCACGGCGCTCCAGAACGGCAGAACCTCTGGAATGACGAGCGCGTCAATCGAGACCTGCACGGTCTGCACCTTGGACGGGTCGGCCGCGATGCCGAGCTCGCGGGCCGCCGTCGAGATCTGCTGCGCGAGCGCGACGTCGCGGTCACTGATGTCGCCGACCTCATGCGTGAACAGGCCCACCGTCACGCCGGGGTAGCGCAAATCGACGTCGGGATGATGGTTCGCGGCGTCAGCGAGCCGCCCGATGGCCTCGACCAGTTCAACACCTTTCGCAAACGAGCCGGTGGCGAAGTACGCCTTCGCTCCGTCAAAGAGCACCCGCCAGTCCTCGACTCCGTTCGCCGCATGAAACTGCTTGGGTGAGATGCGCTCGACCATCTGCGCCTCCAGTCGTGGGGATTAGTGAGTCAACTCTCCTCCGCCGGTCCGAACGGCGTCAACCGCACAGCCACATCCGTGGACTGCGCCGACCAACAGCTCGACGTCTTCGGGAGGGCACTACGCCCGGCGGAGTAGAGCGAGTGCCTCTGACGGGAGGACGCCCCCGGCGGCGCACGCGGCCAGGATTGGTGTCGTCCCACCCCATTCTTCGAAAGGATCTGCCATGACTGCTGCCCTCGAGAAGCGGATGTCTGTGCGCGCGCTCAGCGGATTACGACTCCAGCTGTACATCGCAGTCATCTTGCTGGTTGTCGAGTTCGCCCTCGGCACCTTCGTCAATCTCTACGCCAAACTACCTGCCGCCGACAAAGGCACCTCACTGTTCGCCGCGTTCGGCGCAGCGGTCGGATCAGGCCCGGTGAGCGTTGCCCTACACGCAATTCTGGGCACGCTGATCGTTCTGGCCGGAATCTCGGTGATCGTGCGCGCGGCGTCGATCCGCAGCATCCTGCATCTCGTTCTCGCGATCGTGGGCATGCTCGCGGTTCTGATGGCGTGGGTGTCTGGAACCGGTTTCATCGGCAGCCAGGCAGAGGGCGCCTCATTCGGGATGGCAGTCGCTACTGCTATCGCGTTGCTCTGTTATGCGACGTCGCTGTTCCTGTTACCGCGACCGGCCGCCGACGAGGTCAACTCGCAGCCGCGGCCGCATGAGAGCGACTGACGATGGCGCCCGGCCATCACGGCGGGTTCAGATGGCGCAGCAGGAAAGCATCGAAACGTCGGTCGTGTAGGACTGTGCCGCGATCTTGATGCCTTCGGCCATCGTCAGATATGGGCTCCACATGTGGGCGACTTGGTCGACCGTCATCCCGGCCTCAAGAATGTAGACACCAGCGGCGGCGATTTCTCCGGCGTCTTTCGCGACCGCTGTGATGCCGAGAATACGCCCGGAGTCGCGGTCGGCAACGAGCTTGATGACCCCGCGCGTATCGCGATTGACCAGTGCACGGGGCACGAACTCCAGCGGGATCACCCCGCATTGACAGCGGATGCCTGTCGCATTTGCTTGCTGATCTGTCATTCCCACCGCGGCCAATGCAGGGCTGGTGAACACAACACGAGGCAGGTGGCGGTAGTCGACCTCGCGGCCGGCGTTGGTGAACGCATTCTCCACTGCCAAGGCGCCGTTGTTCGCGGCGACGTAGACGAACTCGCGGTATCCGGTGACGTCGCCGGCGGCCCAGATCCTCGAGTTCGTACTCGCCAGCATCGTGTCGACCACCACCTCGCCTTTCTCCCCGACCTCAACACCCACGGTGGTGAGGTTCAAGCCGGCGGTGACCGGGCGCCGGCCGGTGGCAACGAGAAGCCGGTCGGCTCGGAACTCCTTTCGCCCGCCGTCCACAACTGCGGTCGCCACAACCTGACCGGATTGCCGGTCGGTGCGCACCGCGGTCATCCTCGCGCGAGCAACAACGCGGATGCCTTCGTCGGCGAAGACGTCGGCCAGCGCGTGCGAGGCTTCCGGCTCTTCCGCCGACGCCAGCCGTGATCGCACAAGCATTGTCACCTCCGAGCCGAGGCGGGCGAACAGTTGCGACTGTTCGAGTGCGACGTAGCCACCGCCGAGCACAAGCAGCGACTGCGGAACGTCTTCGAGCTCCATGGCGCTGGTTGAGGTCAGGTAATCGACATCCGCCAATCCGTCTATCGGCGGCGCCCACGGGGTCGACCCTGTCGCAATCAAGTAGTGGGCTGCGCGCACGGTTTGAACGGCACCGTCTGAGCCGGTAACCGCAAGCACCGGGTCGGTGGCGGACCCGGCGAAGGCAGCATCTCCGTGCAGCAGTTGCCATCCGTAAGCGTTAATGAGGTCCACGTATTTCGAGGCCCGCATATTCTCGATCAGCACGTTCTTACCTCGAATGAGCCCCGGCATGTCGACAGAGTCGGCGGTGGACCTGATGCCCGGAAACCGGCTCGCCTCCAGAGCAATGTGGCGTGCATCAGCCGCAGCCAACAGCGCTTTCGAGGGAATACATCCGGTGTTCACGCAGGTGCCACCGATCGTGTTGCGTTCGATCATGACGACCTGCTTGCCGAGGCTGGTCGCTCGAATAGCCGCAGCGAACGCTCCGCCGCCGGAACCGATGATGGCGAGATCGAATTCGAGTGTGGATGAATTGGACACGCGGCCTCCTTGAGTAGCGAATGCAGATAAGCGAATACGCCAGCCGGGGCCTCTGCGCGTAGTCGGTCCACGTCTGCTATCTCACACACTGCACCTTCCCCTATGCTGGAAGGTCAAGCGGCGGGGAACGCCCGACTGCAGGTTGAAAGGTGCATTGTGCGCATTGGAGAAGCAGCAGCGGCCAGCGGCACCACGACCAAGACCATCAGGTTCTACGAGGATCAGGACCTCTTGCCGACCCCGCGCCGAGCGCCGAACGGGTACCGCGATTACGGAGATGAGACGGTCGCGCGCCTGGATTTCATCCGCCGGGGCCGCAGCGCCGGTCTCAAGCTGGCGCAGATCAGCGATATTCTGCGGGTCCGCGACGCGGGGGATGCCCCCTGTACACACGTGGTCGACGTACTGGACCGGCAGATCGCAAGCCTTGATCAACAGATCGATGAGCTGACCGCGCTTCGCGCATCCGTCACCGAATATCGTGACACAGTTGCCGCCGCAGATCCTGTCGACTGCGACGCCGGTCGCATCTGCAGCTTTCTCTGACCTGCGCGGCGACGAGTGCCGATCGCACCTCCGCGGCCCTCATGCGGCTTCAGAGCGTGGCTATCGTTGTTCGGAGGATGCGAGCACTTCCCTATGCAGGCGGCTGACGCTCGAACGGGCTACTCCTCGCGGGTGAACGGTTCTCAGGCAAGCGCACTGAGTACAGCGAGATGCACCTGAACCGGCTTCGGCTGGTGCGCGCCATGCTTGAGGTGGGTAACCTCTCGACCGCATCCATTCTCGAGATCCTCGCGGCGCTGGACGCGCCTGAGCTGGACATCGTGTACGCATTCGAGATCGCGCAACGGTCGCTCGCGCGGCCTCTCGTCACGGTCACGGGCCAGCCGTCGGCGGCTGCGGTGGCGCGGGTGGACGCTCTGGTGAGCGCCCTAACCCGAGATTCGATGTCACCGCGCTCCTACCGACAAGAAAGCGACCACAGCCATGAACCCGATCAAACATCATGTCGTCCTCGGCGCAACGGGAGTCGTCGGACGAGAGGCCACCGCCGCGTTGCGGGCAATGGGGCGTGAGGTCGTTTGTGTGTCGCGATCCGGCCGACCGTCGCCCGGCAACGCGGCCCTCGCCGTTGACCTGCTCGACAGCGCCGCAACCAGGCGCGCGCTGCACGAGTCCGAGGTCGCCTACCTGACCGTGGGATTGGCGTATACGCGCAAAGCGTGGCGAATCGAATGGCCGGTGATCTTGCAGAACACCATCGACGCGTGCCTGGAACACGGCACGCACCTCGTCTACTTTGACAACGTCTACCCCTATGGGCGCGTGGAGCAACCCATGACGGAATCAACACCGATTCGGCCGACCAGCAAGAAGGGACAACTGCGCGCCCTACTGCTGCAGATGCTCGATACCGCGGCGAACGACCGGGGTCTCGCCTTCACCGTGGGACGCAGTGCGGATTTCTACGGGCCCGGAGCGGCCACAAGTGTGTTCAACGCGTTCGTCATCGATAAAGTCGCCGCGGGCAAAGACCCGACCTGGATGCTCGACACGCACCAACCCCACTCGATGACGTACACGCCTGACATTGGCAAGGCACTGGCCACCCTCGGAACCGAGCCGCGCGCACGCGGAAAAATCTGGCACCTCCCCACTGCGAGTGCACTGACTGGGGACGAATACATGTCCATGGCCAGTGGAACCCCCCGCGGTCATCGCACGATGACCTTGACGACCCTTCGTTTCGGGGCCGCTTTCAACCGAGCAGCACGTGAAGCGCTTGAGCTGTCGTACCAGAACAGTGCGCCATACATTTTCGACTCCACACTTTTCGAGAACACCTTCGCGATCCGCCCCACCCCCTACGCCGACGGAATCCACACCGCTGTCGAAGCCGCACGACTTCTGCGGCAACCAGCGTGACTTTTCGTCCGCTCGCATGACAACGGACAGGGGCATATGTCATGCAAATCAAACTCGCAGAAAAATAACGAACGTATAACTAGCATTGCGTTACCCTTTCGTTATATAGTTCAAGAGCGTTAGTTGTTTGCTGTGGCAACAAACGCGGAATGTGATTGCAGGACACTCTTGGTGCAAGGGAACGAAGGCCGGCCGCTAGCCTCTGCGGCCGGCCTTCAATTTTGCCCAGCCGAGCCGCGGCCTCTCGCCTACGTGGCGGATGCGCGCTAACGTCAGGAGCGCGCGTAAGGAGGCTCCGTGGTTCTTGGTATTGAGCTATTCCCTGCAACGACTCTGACCCAGCTGGCGCTCTTAGCCCTGTCGTTCGTCTTGTCCGCCACCGTGGGCATCGAACGGCAACGCCGGCTTAAGAGTGCAGGCTTGCGTACCCATACCCTCGTCGGTCTCGGCGCAACCGTGTTCACGCTGGTGTCCGCGTACGGGTTCTCATCTGTGCTCGGAACGGATGTCGTTCTTGACCCGTCTCGTATCGCCGCGCAGGTCGTCACCGGCATCGGCTTTCTTGGTGCGGGCGTGATCTTCGTGCGCCAAAATGCCGTCAACGGACTGACGACGGCTGCATCGATCTGGCTCACAGCCGCCGTCGGCATGGCATGCGGGGCCGGGATGCCGGTAGTCGCGATTGCGGCGACGGCGCTCTATCTCATCACGGTCGGCGGACTCACTGCGCTCGGCAACAGGATCCGTATTGCCAGCCAGGACGAGATCTGCATTTTGCAATACAAGGACGGCCGCGGAGTGCTCCGGGCGGTGCTCGCTCGCGCGACCGAACTCGGCTTCGATGCCGCGCTGACCGGAACACGAACCTTCGAAAGCCCTGGTAAGGCGGCGCGGGTAGAAGCGCGCCTGAAATTCCAAGGCAAAGCACCGCTGCACACACTGATCCAGGAACTCGCCGAAATCAAAGGCGTCACCGCCGTCACGTTCGGCAAGTCGGACAACGACTGATGCAGAATACGCGCCGCGATTCGCGGGCATAGGGTGGGCATCCCTATTGTTGAGAATCAGCAGCTGAGAATCAGCAGCTGAGAATCAGCGAGGGAGGTTGATCGTGAGCGAGCGGGCATCCGCCGTTGCAGCGTGGGAGTCGCTGTTTCGCGCGCAGGTCGCAGTCATGCGCAGTCTCTCGGCCGAGTTTCCGACCCGCGACATCTCGTTCAACGAGTACGACGTGCTGTTCAATCTGTCTCGCCAGCCCGACCGCAAGCTGCGGCTGCGCGATCTGAACCGGCACGTGCTGCTGACGCAGCCGAGCGTGAGCCGCCTCATCGATCGCCTAGTGATGCGCGGCCTCGTGGCGAAGTGTCCGGAACCAAACGACGGCCGCGGCACCATTATTCGAATGACGGATGCCGGTTTCGACCTCTTCAGACGCGTTGCGGTCGAGCACATGGCGTCGATCAGCGACCGCGTCGGCGGCCCGCTCTCGTCGGATGAGCTGAAGCAGCTTGCAGAACTCTGCGACAAACTTCGCGGCGAAGACGCCTGACGCGCGCGGGCACGCAAGCGGGATCGGACTACTCAGCCGGGGCCATCGCTCGCGCAAGATTGTCGAGCTGGCGCACCTCCGAGTCCATGGTCTTCTGAATCATCCGGCCCATGAGTCTCATGAGACCTTGTGGCTGAACGTCGAGCACGAAGAGCACCGACGTTCCGTCACCAGCCGGCGCCAACGTGAATCTGCCCGTCGGGCGCGCGGGGCCCGCGATCACATCGAATGCGAGAGTGGTAGGCGGCGTCGCCTCGGTGATCCGATAGTCACCCGCGATTTCGCGACCGCCCGGCCCCGTCAGGCGTTGGGCGTAGACTGCGCCGACGTCCCCGGCCGGGCCGGAGGCGAGCGAGACGGAACGCACGGCGTTGCGCCACCTTTGCTCGTTCATTCCGTCGGCGAGGAATGCGAACACCTCGGTCGGCGAAAACGGCACGGTCACCCGATATTCAGCATGCGACATAGCGCGAGTTTGGCACCGGACCGCGCCGTGGACAAGAGTCGTGTGGGAGGATCGCCTGATGGTCGACGTCGTGTTCATCAATGGAACCGTCGGCTCGGGCAAAACCGCCGCAGCCGAGGCATTGAGCGTGATCGAGGCCGAGCAGGGCCATCCGCACGCCCTCATCGACTGCGACACGATAAGAGGTCTGTGGCCGCCGCCAGCTGGCGACCCGTTCCAGCACGAGCTGGAGCTCGAGAACGTGCGCGATCTTGCCGCCAACTACCGACGCGCAGGTGCTCAGCATCTGATCGTCGCAGGCGTGATCGAAGTCGCCGCCGAAGTTGCGCGCTATGTCACCGCGTTCGGTGCCCAGCGGATGCTTGTGTGCCGGCTCACCGCCGACCCGAGCGTGCTCGAAGCACGCTTGATACGGCGACATGAAGGCGATGCGGCCGCACGTCAGTGGCATCTGCACCGCGCTGGGGAACTGGCTGATATTCTCGAGGCGGCCGAGATCGACGATGTCACAATCGACACGACGACCAGGCCACCAAGGCAGGTCGCCGAAATGATAGCTGCGACGGCGGAGTGGACGGTGGCGTCCGGTTCGCGCGACAGCCAGATCGTTTGATTGAGAAGCTCGACTGCACAATTCGATCGTAGAAAACAGTTGGACTTCTAAGCCGTGACCGTCCAGTGTTGAGGTATGGAATATACACACCTGGGCCGAACCGGCCTTTCCGTTTCCCGACTGTGCCTCGGCACCATGAACTTCGGAGCGTTCACGAGCGAGCCTGACGCACACGCGATCATGGATGCGGCGCACGAACACGGACTCAACTTCTTCGACACTGCCAACAGCTACGGCGGTGACGGCCATCACGGACGCACCGAGCAGATTCTCGGCACCTGGTTCGCGCAGGGCGGCGGACGCCGTGAGCGCACCGTGCTCGCCACGAAACTTTACGGCGACATGGGCAACCGCTGGCCGAACAGCGGAAAGCTTTCCGCATACAACATCCGTCAGTCGCTGGACGCCAGCCTGAAGCGCCTGCAGACCGACCACGTCGACCTGCTGCAGTTCCACCACGTGGATCGCGACACCCCGTGGGAGGAGATCTGGCAGGCAATGGAGGTCGCGGTTACCGCGGGCAAGGTGCTCTACGTCGGCAGCAGCAACTTCGCGGGCTGGCACATTGCTCAGGCTCAGGCCGCGGCGGCGGCACGCAACTTCGTCGGGCTAGTCAGCGAACAGTCGATCTACAACCTGCTCACCCGCGACGTCGAGCGCGAGGTGCTGCCCGCAGCCCAGCAGTACGGCCTGGGAGTCATCCCGTGGTCGCCGCTGCACGGTGGGCTGCTCGGCGGCATCATCAAGAAGCAGGCAGACTCTGCCCGCCGCGGCGAGGGCCGATCGGCCGAGGGTCTGGAGAAGCACCGTGGCCAACTCGAAAAGTACGAGGCCTTCGCCGACGAGCTCGGTGTGCAGCCGGCACAGCTCGGCCTGGCCTGGCTCCTGCACCAGCCGGCCGTCACCGCCCCGATCACCGGGCCGCGCACGATGGCCCAGTTCGAGGGCATCCTCGGCACCATCGACATCAAGCTCGATGCGGATGCCTTGGCTCGCCTTGACGACATCTTCCCCGGCTACAAGACCGCCCCGGAAGACTACGCCTGGTGAACTGAGCTAGCGCGCCCTCACCAGCACCAGAACGAACAGAAAGAATACGAATGCAACAACGCACAATCGGCAATCGAACAGTGAGCGCGATCGGACTCGGCGGCATGCCAATGTCCATCGAGGGCCGGCCCGAGGCATCCCGCTCGGTCGCGACGATCCACGCCGCACTCGACGCTGGGGTCACCTTCTTCGACACGGCGGATGCCTACCATCTGCTCGCGGGCGAGGTCGGCCACAACGAAAGCCTGATCGCTGGCGCAATCGCCTCCCACGATGGCGACACCTCGGGCGTGCTCATCGCCACGAAGGGCGGCCACCTTCGGCCCGGCGACGGGACTTGGACGATCGACAGCAGCCCCGATCACCTCAAGCGTGCCGCGGAGGCATCGCGCAAGCGTCTCGGCGTCGAACAAATCGGGCTGTACCAGCTGCACCGGCCCGACGCGCACGTGCCGTATGCGGAATCCGTCGGCGCCATCCGCGACCTGCTCGACACGGGCGTGATCGCGATGGCGGGAATCTCCAATGCCAACCCGGAGCAGATCCGCATCGCGATGGACGTTCTGGACGGCCGCCTCGTCTCTGTGCAGAACCAGTTCTCGCCGGCCTACCGGTCGAGCGAACCGGAACTCGAACTGTGCCACGAGCTCGGTATCGCGTTCCTACCCTGGAGTCCGCTCGGCGGCATCTCCTCCGCCGCCGCGCTCGGCGAACGATTCACGGCGTTCAACGACATTGCGGATGCCCGTGGCGTCAGCCCGCAGGTCATCGCACTCGCCTGGGAGCTGGCGAAGTCCCCACGCGTCATCCCGATCCCGGGGTCGTCACGTCCGGAGACGATCCGCGACTCGGTGACCGCGGTCGACGTCATCCTGACCGAAGAGGAGCGCGAGCGCCTCGACGCGGCCTGACCGACGCGCCGCTGCGCTCAAGGCCCTCCCCGCCCCGCTCGCGCCACCCCGCCCATCCCCATTCCGTGAGGTGCGGACTTCGGTCGCTTTTCCCGGAGGATAGCGACCAAAGTCCGCACCTCAGCGAGGGATTGGAACGCGGCGGCGTCCGCGCCGGCGTCGACGACTCCGGTCAGGCAGTCTCGAGCTGACCGAGCAAGGCGCGTGCCGCGGGGCTCGGCTGCTCCGGAATCGCGATCGCCACAGTCCACTCCAACCCGGTTGCGCGCAACGGCACCGCCGCGAGCCGTTCAGGGCGTTTGTGCGCGAAGTGCGCAGGCACGACGGCTACGCCCAGGTCGTGTTCGATGAGGTCGAGCAGGGTTCCGACGTCGTTCACTTCGAGTTCGACGGTGTGCCCGAGTCTTTCTGCGTCGAACGCACGGTCGACAAGCACTCGCGCAGCCCAGTCGGCCTGGAATCCAACGAACGTTTCCGCCGCGAGATCGGCGAGCGTGGTCGATCTCTCCGCGGCCAGCGCGCACCGGGGGCTGCACAAAACAACGAACGGTTCGGTCGACACGGTCTCCAGTCGCACACCCTGCGGGGTCGGACCGCACACGGCGAGTACGGCCAGATCCTGCCTGCCGGTTGCAAGCGCATCCAGCAGCTGGGTCGAACCGGCGAAGCCGAGGTTAATTCGAACCCCCGGATGCTGCTGCCTGAACCGCGCAAGCTGCTCCGGCAAATCGATGGCGCCAAGACACTGCTCAGTGCCGACGGTCAGCGTTCCGCTGAGCACGTCGCGAACCGCCGCGACCGCCTCGCGTGCAGCGGATGCGCTCGCGACGGTCCTGATCGACTCGGTGAGAAGCGCCACGCCTGCCTGCGTCAATTCGACGCGACGAGTGCTGCGCGTGAACAGCGACGCACCAAGTTCGGTCTCCAACGCCCTGATCGATGCCGAGAGTCCGGACTGGGATATGCGCAACGCATCCGCCGCCCTGGTGAAGTGCCGCTCTTGAGCGACGGCGAGGAAGTGCTCGAGCTGCCGAAGTTCCATACTCAGAAATGGTAGCGCTGAATGTGTTGCTTTTCAGGTGTCAAAATGGTCAATAGTGGGGCGCGAGTGGCCTGCCAGCAGGCCATGCGCCACTTGCCGCGGCATGCGCCACTTCACGTGGCGCACAGCGCACGAACTGGCGCACACCGGGCTCTGGCGCACGGGGCCTTAGCGCACCAGGCTGATCACGGCGCCGACGATCAGCGCGATACCGACGACCACTGCAGCCCAGACGAGAAACCCGCCAATACCGGTCTTCGCCGGAAACGTTCGATGATCGCTCATAGTCCGAGCGTACCGCGTGCCATTGATATGCGGACTCTTGTCGCCTTCCCCCGCGAAATGCCGACTGCAATATGCCGACCTAAGTCCGCGCTTCAGCGGGGGACACGGTGCGGGTCTCGATACGCGTATTCGCTGCGCTCATGCGCTACTCGACCACCGAAGGCGCTACTCGACCACCGAAGGCGCTACTCGACCACCGAAGGCGCTACTCGACCACCGAAGGCGCTACTCGACCACCGAAGGCGCTACTCGACGACGCGGGCTCGCGCCGCCTGCACCAGCCCAGCGAAGAGCCGTTTATCCGGCGCGGTCTCCGGATGCCATTGCACCGCCACCTCGAACCGGTCGCCCGTCGCCTCCATCGCCTGCAGCACCCCGTCGCCGTCCCGCGCCGTTGCAAGAAAGCCCGGATGTGCGTCGACAGCCTGATGGTGATGGCACGGCGCGATGAGGCTCGCCTCCACCAGCTCAGAGATGCGATGACCCGATTCAACCGTGACGCCGATATCGGCGTATTCCGTTGCCGTGCCCGAATGCCGGGCGTGGCCGAGGGCGTCTGGCAGGTGCTGCACCAGCGTTCCGCCGGAGTGCACGGCCATCACCTGCATGCCGCGACAGATCCCGAGAAGAGGTAACGAAGCATCCGCTGCAGCGTCGAGCAACCAGAGCTCGGTCGCATCCCGCTCGTCATACCATTTCGTCACATGGGGGTCGGGTGTCTGGCCATAGCGCGCCGGGTTCACGTCCGCGCCACCGGCGATGATCAAGCCGTCGAGTGCGCCCACAATCGCGCGCGCGGCTGCAGCGGATGACTGCACCGGCACCAGTACCGGAACCCCACCGACCGCACTGACCGACTCCGCATACGCGGCGGGCAGCAGGTCGGCTTCCACCTGCTGCCAGCTGCCCCAGTCGGCTGGCTGGTGGTACATGCTGATCCCGATCAGCGGCGGCGTTCCGCCGGCAGAAGCATCACTCAAAGTCGCTCTCCAACGACGTGACATAGGCGTTGGAGAGTCCTCCGTCGACGAGGAAGTCGGTCGCAGTGATGAAGCTCGATTCGTCGCTGCCGAGAAACGCGACCGCGTTGGCGATCTCATCCGGCTCGGCGAACCGACCCATCGGCACGTGGATCAACCGACGCGCTGCCCGCTCGGGGTCCTTCGCGAACAGCTCCTGCAGCAGTGGCGTGTTCACCGGGCCCGGGCACAGCGAATTCACCCGGATGCCCTTGCGCGCGAACTGCACGCCGAGCTCGCGGGTCATCGCCAGCACTCCGCCCTTCGACGCCGTGTAGGAGATCTGCGAGGTCGCAGCACCCATGATCGCCACGAACGACGCCGTGTTGATGATCGAACCCTTGCCCTGGTCGAGCATGTACGGCAGCACGGCCTTGCAGCACAGATACACGCTGGTCAGGTTGACCTGCTGCACGCGGTTCCAGGCCTCGATGCCGGTCTTCAGGATCGAGTCGTCGTCTGCCGGCGAGATGCCCGCGTTGTTGAATGCGACATCCACACTGCCGTAGGTGGAGTTGGCGTGAGCGAACAGCGCGTCGACCTCATCCTTATCCGTGACGTTCACCTTGACGAACGAGCCGCCCAACTCGTGGGCGATGCGCGGGCCGTTGGCTGTGTCAACGTCGCCGATGACGACCTTCGCGCCCTCTGCCACGAACTTCTTCGCCGTCGCCAGCCCGATTCCCGAGCACCCCCCGGTGATCACACCAACCTTGCCCTCGAGTTTTCCGCTCATTGTCTGCTGTTGCCTTTCGTTCGATGCTGCGTTCGGCACGATTCGGGTGCCGCTGAAGTTGGGGGAGCTATTTTGGGAGTTTACGTCTCGGTCGAGATGAAGACGTTCTTCACCTCGGAGAAGGAGTCCGGAGCATCCGGCCCGAGCTCGCGGCCGAGTCCGGACTGTTTGAAACCGCCGAACGGGGTCCAGTAGCGCACCGAGGAGTGCGAGTTGATCGAGAGGTTGCCGGTCTCGACGCCGCGTGCGACCCGGAGAGCCCGGCCCACGTCACGGGTGAAGATCGACCCGGACAGGCCGTATTCGGTGTCGTTTGCTTTGGCGATCGCATCCGCTTCGTCTGCGAACGGCATGACCGCCACGACGGGGCCGAACATCTCGTCGCGCCAGACCGGGTCGGCTGCATCCGCCGGCAGCACGACGGTCGGCGGCAACCAGAACCCGTCACCGGATACGCCATCAACGGTGCCGGCGTAGGCGATGTCGGCGGCGGCGATGTAAGCGGCGACCGAATCCCGCTGTTTTGCCGAGATGAGCGGCCCCATCTGCGAGTCCTGCGAAGCCGGGTCGGTGGCACGGAAGCCCTTGACGGCCGGCTCGAGCAGCTCGAGGAAGCGCTCGTAGACGTTCTGCTGAACCAGGATGCGGCTGCGCGCGCAGCAATCCTGGCCCGCGTTGTCGAATGCGCCGCCGGGTGCGCTCGCGGCAGCGGCCTCCAGGTCAGCATCGTCGAAGACGATGTTCGCGCTCTTGCCACCGAGCTCCAGCGTGACCCGTTTGACCTGGTCGGCGCAGCCGCGCATGATGCCCTTGCCGACCTCGGTCGACCCGGTGAAGCACACCTTGCGCACTTGTCGGTGCGTGACGAACCTCTGCCCCACGACAGAACCTTTGCCGGGCAGCACGGTGAACACGCCATCGGGTATGCCCGCCTCCAGCGCGAGCTCGGCGATGCGCATCGCAGTCAGCGGCGTCAATTCGGCCGGTTTGAGCACGACCGTGTTGCCCGCTGCGAGCGCCGGTGCAAAGCCCCAGCCTGCAATGGGCATCGGAAAGTTCCAGGGAACGATGATGCCGACGACGCCGAGCGGCTCATGGAACGTGATGTCGACGCCGCCCGCGACGGGGATCTGCTTGCCGACGTGCCGCTCCGGCGACGCCGAGTAGTAGTTGAGCACGTCGCGAACGTTGCCTGCCTCCCACAGCGCGTTGCCGATCGTGTGGCCAGAGCCGACGACCTCCAACTGGGCAAGCTCGGCCTGGTGTGCCTCGACGGCGGATGCGAATGCGCGCAGCAATCGCGCCCGCTCCCCCGGGGCGATCCCCCGCCATTGGCCGAACGCGCGGTGGGCGCGTTCGATCGCGGCATCCGTCTCGGCGAGGGAGGCGAGGCCGAGTTCGACGACCGGTGCGCCGGTGGCCGGATTGATGACCGTCGTGCTGCCGCCACCGCTGACGGCCGACTGTGGAAATGCGGTAGTTACTGCAGCCAACTCAAAGCCTCTCGAATCCGCGCCGCAGCTCCCAGTCGGTGACGGCCGCGTCGAACGCGGCGCACTCGATGTCTGCGTAGTGCAGGTAGTGGTCAACGACGTCATCGCCGAATACCTCGCGTGCGATGGTCGAGTTCGCAAGCGCCTCGCGCGCTTCACGCAGGGTGGTCGGCACGGTTGGGGCACCCGACTCGTATGCATTGCCGGGTGTCTCCGGCTCGAGTTCGAGTTCGTGTTCGATGCCGTACAGGCCGCCGGCGAGCATCGCTGCCACCGCCAGGTAGGGGTTGACGTCGCCGCCGGGCAACCGGTTCTCCATGCGCGCACTGGCGCCGTGCCCGACCAGGCGCACCGCGCAGGTGCGGTTGTCCATGCCCCACGCCACCGCCGTCGGCGCGAACGAGCCGGGCACGAACCGCTTGTACGAGTTGATGTTCGGCGCGTAGAACAGCGTGAACTCGCTCATCGTCGCGAGCACTCCTGCGATGAAGTGGTCATACAGCGCCGTGCGCGCGTGCTTCTTGTCATCCCAGAAGACGAGTTTGCCTCCGTCCGCCTTGCCATCCGTGCCCTTAGAATCCAAGCCGCGCAGCGACATGTGGATGTGGCACGAGTTGCCCTCGCGCTCGTTCGGCTTGGCCATGAACGTGATCGACTTGCCCATGCTGTGCGCAATCTCTTTCGCTGCCAGCTTGTAGACGGCGTGATTGTCGGCCGTGGCGAGCACGTCGGCGTACTTGAACGCGATCTCGTGCTGGCCCAGGTTGCACTCGCCCTTTGCGGACTCCACGGTCATGCCGGCGTCGTACATCGCATTACGGATGGCCCTCAGCAGCGGTTCGACCCTGCCGGAGCCAAGCAGTGAATAGTCGACGTTGTACTGGTTCGCTGGCGTAAGGTCCGCGTAGCGCTTGCTCCAGGCATCCTCATAGCTGTTCTCGTAGATGTCGAACTCGAGCTCAGTGCCGGCAACAGCCTGCCAGCCGCGTTCGGCGGCCTTGTCGATCTGGCGGCGAAGCACCGCACGCGGTGACATCGGAAGCGGCGTGCCGTCGACAAGGCTCAGATCGCACTGGATCAGCACCGATCCCGGGCGGTACGGCAGCCGGCGGATGGTGTCGAGGTCGGCCTCGAACAGCATGTCGCCGTAGCCCTTCTCCCACGACGTGATCTCGTAACCGTCCACCGTGTTCATGTCGACGTCGACCGCGAGCAGATAGTTGCAGCCTTCCGTGCCGTGCTCCAGAACCGAGTCCAGGAAGAACTGGGCGTGCAGTAGTTTGCCCTGCAGTCTGCCCTGCATGTCGGTGAAGCCGAGGATGACCGTGTCGATCTCACCGGCTTCGATGGCGGCGCGCAGTTGGTCGACCGTCAGCATCCGGTCGTTGCGGGGGTGTTGTGTCATTCGCACGTTATTTCAGCAATCCCTTCAAAAGCGCCGCAGTTGCGTCGCAGTGTTCTTCCATCACGAGTCGCGCCGTGTCGCCGTCGCCATCGAGGATGGCGGCGACAATGGTGCGGTGTTGTTCATCCGAGCCGGTGATGTTGGCCCGCAGGAACGGAATCTCGGCCAGGTATTGGTGCACCTTGGTCTGCACGGTGCTGCACGCGTTGGACAGTTCCGTGGAACCACAGGCGGATGCGATTGCCAAATGCAGTCGCGCATCCGCCTGTCGATAGGCGGCCGGCGACTCGACCCCGTCGAATTCCTGCAGGCACTTCGTGAGCAGGTCGCGGCCCGCCGCGTCGACCGGGCGAATGGCTGCTTGATAGCATGCGCCCGGCTCGACTACTGCGCGGAACACGAGAATATCGTTCATCTCGGTCTGCCGGTCACGGCCCTGTGTTGGGTCGCTGAGTGCGGGGTCCAGCGGTCGAGCGTTCTCCAACGGCTCGACCACTGTTCCTCCCCCACGGCCGCGCGTCGTCGACACGAAGCCGGCGGCGCGAAGTGCGCTGATCGCTTCTCGGAGCGTGGCCCGGGAAACGTTCAACCGTTCTGACAGATCCCGCTCATTCGGCAGCTTGCTGCCTGCCCGAAACACCCCGAGCTGAATTGCAGAACCGAGCTGTTCGACACAGGACTCGAAGGCCATATGCCCGCGCACGGGTTGCAAAACAGTGTCGACCAACGGTGTTGCCACCGTGAGTGTTTCAGACATCGTGAGCGCTCCGACTACTGCTCGAGCAGTTTGTCGACCGGGATCGTCAGCTCGGCAGCTTCATCCCGTGTCATGAAGTGCTTGCGCCCTCTCGCGTACCACATCACGATGGCGAAGATCGCAACGAAGACCACGGCGATCGGTGAGTAGTTGAAGGTGTCGACCGTGATCGGGGCCACCGGAGGCAGGACGAACAGGATGCAGATGATCACGACCCAGACCACGGCGATCCAGCCGATGATGCCGCTCCATTTGCCGAGGTGCCAGGGGCCGGGCTCGAAGTTCTTGTTGAGCCGCCTCAGGAACACCGGGGTCACGTAGGCGATGTACAGACCGATGACCGCAATAGAGGTCACCGCGAGGTAGGCCGTCGTGTTGAAGAGCGCCGGAACGGTCAGGATGATCGAGAGCACGACGCACAGCCAGATCGAGTTGGTCGGCGTGCCGGTGCGCGGGTTGACCTTTTTCCACAACCGCGAGCCCGGGATGGCGTTGTCTCGCGAGAACGCGAAACTCATTCGCGAGTTCGCCGTGACGGATGCCATTCCACAGAAGAACTGGGCACCGCAGACGATGAAGAGCAGGAACTTCGCCATCGTCGGGTTGTTGAGCGCGTCGAGGAAGATCTGTGCGGGCGGAAGACCAGTGGATGTCGCTGCCAGCTTCGTCAGACCGGCCTGCGTGCCATCCTGAATCGCCGCGGTGATCGAGAACAGCAGGATCCAGCCACCGATGATCGAGATCACGACGCTCATCACGATGCCCTTGGGCGCCGATCGCGATGCATTCTTGGTCTCTTCCGCCACGTGAGCGGATGCGTCGTAGCCGGTGTAGGTGTACTGCGCCATCAGGAGACCCATCAGGAACACATACGGCCCGAACGAGAAACCGGTTTCGTTGTGCCATGCGGTCATCGTCCAGTCGAACGATTGGTGGCTGGTCGGAATGATCCACAGCGCGCCGACGATGATCAGCACACCCACGATGTGCCACCAGGCAGACAGGTTGCACAGCCAGCTGACCAGCTTGACCCCGAACGTGTTCAACGCACCGTGGATGACGATGATCACGATGAACAGAATGAACGTGTTCGCGGCGGTCGGCGTGACGCCGAAGGTCAGTGCAGCAAAGGCCATCATCGTTGTCGCTGCGCCGAAGTCGATGGCCGCCGTGACAGCCACCTCGCCGAGGAAGTTGAACCAGCCGACGAACCAGGCCCATTGCCGCTTGTTCTTCTTCGCGAGGCGCCCGGCCCAGAAGTACAGGCCGCCTGCGGTCGGATACTTCGAACAGACCTCTGCCATCGCCAGTGCGACGAAGAGCACAAAGACACCGACCAAGGGCCAGCCGATGTTGATGGCTGCCGGTCCGCCGGACTTCAGCGCAATCGAGTACGACGTGATACAGCCGGCCAGGATCGAGATGATCGAAAATGAAACGGCGAAGTTCGAGAATCCGGACATGCCGCGATGGAGTTCTTGTTTGTAGCCGAGTTTCGCGAGATCCGCGGCATCCGCCTCGGCGGATTGCTGAGCTCTCGACTTCGTTGTCGCTTCTTCAGTCATTGGTTTGCGTACCTATCGGGGAGATGTGGTGGCACCTGATGATGCTGAGGAGAGTCTGGACCCTGAGAGGTTCATGTGTCAATGGCCTGATGTTAGACATTTGAATCTCGCCGCAGGAAAGTCGCCCGCACGACAATCGACCACGCGACAATCGACCACGCGACAATCACCCACAGGACGGCCGCACGCAGATCAAAGCGGTCGACGAATTACGACGCCCGCTCCTGGCGCGGAATCACAACCTTCTTGATGATCAGCAAGATCGCCGCGGTCACCGGGATGGCGACGAGTGCTCCGAGCATGCCCAGGAGCGTGCCGCCGGCGAGCGCGCCGATCACCACGAGCGAACCTGGAACGTCGACTGCCTTGTTCATGATCCGAGGCGTCAGAACATATGCCTCAACCTGCATGTAGATCAAGTAATAGACGGCGATCTCGATGGCGGTCGTCGGCGAGTTGAACAGCGCCACGATCGTCACGAGGATCGTGGCCAAGATCGAGCCGACCAACGGGATCAACGCGAGTAGAAACACAATGATCGCCAGAAGCCCAGCAAACGGAACACCAAAGATGAGCATCGCAATAAACCCGAGGGCGGCGTTGATCGCGGCGAGCAGCACCATCCCGTTGAGGTAACCGCCGATGCTGACGAAGATCTGTTCGGAGAGGTCAATGAAGCCGGGGCGTGAACGCCGGGCGACCAGTGCGTAGACACCCTGCTTCATCGACGGCAACGATGCAAGAAAGAAGATGCTGAGGATCAGCACGGTGACGCCTCCGACGCTGCCACCGATCAAGCCCGCGCCGAATTTGAGCAGCCCGCCGGTCGCCGCCGCCCAGACCTTGGGGTCCTGCGCCGCGGTGCGAATCCAGTCCGCGATCACGTTGAGGTCGATCGTCTCGCCGAGATTGTTGTTGAGCGTGACGAACCACACTTGGTCCTCAATGTCGTGCAACGCCGTTGGGGCCAGCTCAATCAGTGAGACCAATTGGCGCACCAACGGCGGAACGAAAAAGATCAGCCCGGCGACGACGATGATGAGGATCACGACGAACACGATGACCACCGCGAGCGGTCTCGAAATGCGGTGTGCCTGCATCCGTCGAACGATTGGATCAAGCCCCAGGGCGATGAACAGTGCAAGCCCGACATAGGTGAGGATCGTCGCGAGCGACGTCACGATCAAGCCGAGCACGATGGCGGCGAGCGCACCAAGCGTCACGACGAGGCCGACCACGAACGGGCGTCGCAAGCCGGCGTTGACTTCCGTCGGCGGATGCGATCGCAACCGCGGCCACCTGCGGGCGGATGCCACGGGCCGGCTCACGCGCGGCCCTCGCGACCGCAGTTGAGGCGGGATTCTCATTCCTACGAGAGCGCCTTGGCCTTCAACTTCGCGAACTCGTCGGCGTCAATCGCACCGGAATCGAGCAATGCCTTGGCCTTCGCAATGTCATCGGTCGCGCTGGTCGAGGCCACCTCGCGAATGTATTGGTTCGCCGCCGCCTGCGCCTGCTGCACCTGCGCGACCTTGCGCTCCTCCATGCCGCGACCGCGCGCGATCAGGTAAACCAGCACGGTGAGGAACGGCAGGAAGATCAGGAAGATGATCCACAGTGCCTTCCACCAACCGTTGAGCTTGCCGTCGCGGAACAGATCACCGATGACGTTGAACAGCGCCATCAGGTAGGCGAGGAAGGCGAAGACCCAGAAAAAAAGCCAGATGACGTTCCAGATGTTGCCCCAAAAAGCTCCCACGTCGGATTCCTTTGCTCGCGTCATGCTGCGCTCACGACCTGAGCGCGGCTGGTAACCCCAACAGTAGCGGTGCGAATGCGCACGTGCAGGCCGAACTCCCCGGCCAAGTGGATATCAGTGGACAACGTTGTGCACTACCGCCGATTACACGTCGCCGCGGTCTCGTGGCTTCCAGCTCGGACCCGTACGAACTTCGAGACAAGCAGCAAAGGACTGATCCAGCACCGGGCTCGACTCCCGCGCGTTTTGTCACGGCACCCGGGCAACCGTGGTGGCGCCGATCCTGGCCTCTCCCGGTCGGCGCAGCCGTCATCGCGCTGGTCGCCGGCTTTCTCGGCGAATTCGGCGTCGGCTCGATCTCGGCGGCGTCTCAGAGGCCATCCGGTTCTGGCGGGGCCGGCGGGTGAGCAGGCGGGGCCGGCGGATCGTGCAACGCCGCGCATGTTGCGGATGACGTGATTACGACGATCGACGGGCGATCGGCCACACGCGCCGACGTGCTCACGGCGGTCACGCTGACGAAGAAGGCCGGCGACCCCATCACGGTCGGTTACGTGCGCGACGGGGCAGACAAAACGACGACCGTGACGCTCGGGGCGATCCCACAGGGCTAACCCCGTCGGTGGTCGAGTAGTGAGCGCTAGCGAGCGTATCGAGACCTCGTTGCCGGGTCCCGATACGCTTCGCCACTCGACCAACGACAGGGCTACTCGACTGGCGGCGATGAACTACGGGCGGAACGCCACCGCGAACTCCGCCAGCAGACGGGCGCCGAAGCCAGTCGGGCCCTTCGAGCGCCACGAGCTGTCCTTACCCGACATCATCGGCCCGCAGATGTCCAGGTGCGCCCACGGGGTCTCGCCGACGAAGTGCGCCAAGAACAACGCTGCGGTGATCGAGCCGCCATACGGCCCGCCGAGGTTTGAGATGTCGGCGATGTCCGAGTTCAATTGGTCGCGGTACCGACGTTCCAGCGGGAACTGCCAGAGCGCCTCGTCCGTCACAGCGGACGCCGCCAGCACCTGATCGACAATCGATTGATCGTTGCCGAACACCGGTGCCATCATCGTTCCGAGTGCGGACATCGCAGCCCCGGTGAGAGTCGCGATGTCTACGATCGCGTCAACCCCCGCCTCTTTCGCGAGCACAATCGCATCCGCCATCACCAGGCGACCCTCGGCATCCGGATTCTTCACCTCGACGGTCGTGCCGCCGTGGATACGCAGCACGTCGCCGAGAGCGATCGCGCTGCCGGAGGGCAGGTTGTCCGTGCACATCAGGTAACCGGTGACCGTATTGGTGCAGCCGAGCTCGGCGAGCGCCGTCATGGCGGCGAAGACAGCGCCGGCGCCCGACATGTCCATCTTCATCGCCGCGTGCATCGCGTTGTTGGGCTTGAGTGCGAGGCCGCCCGCGTCATAGGTGATGCCCTTGCCGACCAACGCGAGATTCCCGGTCGCCGGGCCGACCGGCCGGTAGCGCAGCTGGATCATCCGTGGCTCCTCGACACTGCCGGCGTTCACTCCGAGAAGCCCGCCGCAGCCGAGTTCGATCAGCTGTGCCTTGTCGAAAACGGTCACCTCCAGGCCCGTTTGTGCGCCGACGTCGAGCGCGAAGTCCGCAAAATTCGTCGCGGTCAAGTACGCAGGCGGTGCGGATGCGAGATCGCGGGCAAGCATGCCCGCTCGCGCCAGCGTGAGCCCTCGGCTGGCTCCGGATGCGACAGGCTCATTCTCGGTACGGCCGATTCCAAGCAACTCCAGCGTTTCGAGCGGGACGGTTTCCGCCTTGGTCTTGAGCTCGTCATAGCGGTAGCGGGCCAGCAGCACACCTTCGACCACGACGGATGCCGCCACCTGCGCATCGAGCGCCGCCGCTTCCATCGCTGCGGCAACGAGGTCGGTCGCAAGGTGCCGCTCGTTCTTGGCCGCGCGTGCCAACGCCGCAGCTGCGTCACGCAGTGTTGCGGCCGTGAGCGCGCCTGCCGCGCCGATTCCGACGGCGATCAGCACCGGCGCGTTCTCGTGGGGCAGCGCGAGCGCCTGGCCGACCTTACCCGTGAACCCGACGGCCCTGAGCGCTTCGCGGTCCAGGCCGATGACCTCGGGAACGGGCCCGGAATCGGGAACGGCGTAACCGAGGGCATCCGTCCCCGCGCCCGGCGTGTCGACTCGATTGATCGTCGGAGTGAGGACGTGCGATGGCCCCAACTGAAAGCTGTCGGGAATGAGCATGTGCGGCGTGAACGGCATCGAATGTCCTTGTAGTCAGTTGTGGCTGTCAGCCTATCCGTCGGCACCGCAGCGTGCTGACCTCAGGCGGCGCAGTCCAGGCAGGTCGACCCGAGTTGTTCCGTGTGATCAATCTGTGAGCGATGTTTCACGAGGAAGCAACTCACACAGGTGAACTCATCAGCCTGCACGGGCACGATCACAACCTCCACCTCCGCGCCCGACAGGTCCGTGCTGAGCAGTTGGATGCCGACGATCTCGTCGGCGTCATCGAGTTCAAGGAACTGCCCGTCGGCCGGTGAACGACGATTCTTCGCGGCATTGACGGTTTTCGCATCTTCCTCCTCTTCACCGGTGCGTCGCACGTCGTAGTCGATTGCCATGACCATCGGTCCTTTCTGTCAATTCGCGCCGGGCCCCGGTCGCGGGTGCCGGATTGTGCCTGCAGGAGGCGGTTCGTGCCGAACTCAGCTGTGTTACCGGTCTTGGGTGTGGGCGGCGATGCCATGGATCACGTGGTTGACGGCCTGAGCGAGCGTCGGTAATGACACCCAGCGCAGTCCGTCTTCCGGGTGCATCACCTCGAAGTGGTCGCCGTGTTCTTCAACGAAGCCCATCATGCCGACCATCTCCTTTCCTCGTTGTGCTTCAGATGTCGTGTTTCACGTGGTAATTCTTCAAGTCTGCTTACGGCTGCGACGGCGCGCCCGCGGCAGTGACCAGGCACGCTGCGGCTGTGTCCCAGACCAGGGATTGCCCACATTCCACCGCGCGATCCAACCGGGCACCGGCCAACGCCACAAACGTGTGCCCGGCGCGATGGATGAATCCGATCACTCGGTCGCCTACCCGGATCTCGTAGTCGACGCCACCCAGGTAGATCACCGTCGGCCGGATCGTCCTCGCCACGCCATGAGCATCCGTCATCCGCAAGGGCACGGTGACTCTTCTCGCAGACCCGTTGCCATCGTGCCTAGCCCTCTGCCTCACTTCGGCTCGCCTGTCGCCATGCGCAGAGCGCGCAACTGACCAGACGGGTCGGGCTCGAACACGCTCTACTCGTTCCTTTTAAAGACGGGCGGCGATTGAGACTCGCTGAGGCCGCCGTGAGATTAAAGGCCGGAAATATGCCGAAGTTTAGGCTCCTCGACAGCAAACATGGAATCTGACAGACGCCTTCGTCGTTCCTTTTAATTCCTTCCTTTATACAGACAGACTGATCTGTTCGTCAAGGGCTCGGGCCTAGCTCACAGGCTGCGGGGGCAAAACCAGTTGCGGCGCACGGCGACACACTATGATCAGGTTCGATGATCAGGGTCAACGCGAACGGAACCGTTCCGTCGGGGGAAGCAGGGGTGCATCGCGTGGATGCCAAACGTGAAACTCCACGTGTCGAGCCGCGTGAACGCATCCTCAGCACTGCGTACGAACTCTTCGCCCGACGCGGTATCCAGAACGTCGGCGTGGACGAGCTGATCAGACGCTCCGGGGTGGCCAAGGCCACGTTCTACCATCACTTCCCGTCGAAGGAGGCACTGGGGCTTGCATTCCTGGAACGCCACGACGCGCACTGGACAACCGAGTTCACGCGGTCCGAAGCGGTCAAGGCTTGTACAACCCCAACGGAGCAGCTGCTGGCCGTTTTCGAGGTGTTCGACAACTGGCTGCGACGAGATGACTTTCAGGCTGGATCGTTCATCAAAGTGCTCTTGGAGATGGGCCCAAACCACCCTTTGGGACAGGCGAGCATCCAGTACCTCGCTAAGACGCGCACGATGGTCGAGACCCTTGCCGAGCGCGCCGACCTCCGTGAACCCGCGGAGTTCGCCAGCTCATTCCACCTGCTGTTGAAGGGCGCACTCGTTTCGGCGACGGAAGGCGACCTTCAAGCCCCGCAACGCGCCAAGCGGATGGCCGCCGCGCTCATCGCCGACCACCGAAAGTGACCTGTCTGCCCGGCAGTGGGAAGCACGATCGCCCTCGCTCGAGGCCGATCGCGGCGGGAACGGGCCCGGACTCCGCGACGGCGTAGCTGACGGCATCCACTCGTTGACTGGGCACCTCGACGCGGCTGACATTCGGGGCGGCAGCCCAAGAAGGGTTGAACTGAAAACTGCCGGGAATGAGCATGTGCGGCTGGAACGGCATCGATGGTCTTTCTGGTAGGCGAATCGAAAGTAACGGTCAGCTACTTCGTGTCGCGTGCAAGGGCGTCTTGTAGGATGCGGAGCGCTTTTGGGCCGACGCCGTGCAGCTTTGCGAGTTCACCGAGCGAAGCCCGGCGCAGGTCGTCAAGGGTCACGATTCCGACATTCGCGAGCGCGCGAGTTGCCGGCGCACCGATCTTCGGTAAGTCGCCGGTGTCACCTGAACTCATGGCTTCGACCATACAGCGTCGAGTGGAAAGCAAGCCCTTGCCGCGTGCTGCGTGCTGCGCACCACAAGCTTTGTGTATTGCGTATTGAATGTCGTGTATCTGGCGGTGTCATTGTGGCCATTGGTTGAGGATGGCTTGCTTGACTTTGGTGTCGAGTTGGGTGACGAGGGTTGTGCGTGCTTTGCTGGCGGGTCGCCAGGTGGCGTTCGGGTTGATCCAGGGTGGTGCTTTGATCTGCGGTGTGCCGTTGATGAAGCGGATGCTCCAGCCGGCGGTGTCGATGGTGCGGTGATGCCACCAGCACAAGTAGACACCATTGTCTACCTGGGTGGGTCCGCCATCTCGGTCGGGAACAATATGGTGGACTTCGCTCCAGTTGGCGGGGATGGTGCAGCCGGGGATGATGCAGCAGCCGCCGTCGCGGGCGGCGATCGCCCGGCGTTGAGACCGGTTGAAGCAGCGTTGCTCCGTGTACAGGGTGAGGATGCCACCGGTGTCGTCGATCAGGATGGGTTGGCGTCCGCCGGTGCAAGCGAATTGTTTCACGGCCTGCATCGAGATCGGCACATCTAACCCGTCGATGTGACCGCCGCCGTGCCCGGCGGCTAGATCCTTAGCTCGGACGGTGACCATGACGGTGGGTGCGGCCCCGCCGACGGTGGGCACCTGCCCGGAACGGGCGATCCCGTCGATCAGGGAGGCGAACACGTCGTGGCGTTTCTGCCCGATCGTGCGGGTATCCGCCGCCGCAGCCTCCGCGGCCGCCTCAGCCTGATCAGCACCGTCGGCAGCGTCAGCGGCGGCATCTGCGCTGCCGGGAGTGTTGGCGGTGTCGGCGTCTTCGTCTTTCGCGGTGAACGCTGGTCCGGTGCGGGGGGACAGGCAGCCATCCAGCAGGGTGGTCAGTTTGACCGCGATCTCCGGCAGCAGTCGGCCGTGGACCGGGACCAAACCATCGGTGACGCGGCCCAGGCGTAGGTCCCGGCGGGGCAGGGCGCGTTCTTCGGCCAGGTCAGCGCCGTCGGGGTTCAATGCGAGCTGCCACACCTGGGCTTGGATGCGGATCTCGTCGGCGCTGAACGGGATCGGTGAGGTGTCCCCGGTGCCGGTCGCCGCCGCGACGAGTTCTTCCTCCGCGATCTCCCGGGCGGGGATCGCGGTGTGGTCGAAGACCGGAAGCAGGCCGGTGATGATCGCCTGCGCCGCATCCACGCCCAACGCCCCCGATGACAGTGCGGCGGCGATGCGCGGGAACAGGGGTGGCGTGTCGAAGCCGACCAGGGTCGGCCGGAACCGGGTGCGCCCGCCGAGCCGGATCCTCTTCTCTGCGGTGACGGCGGAAACCCCGGTGAGGCGTTGTAACAGTTCGTTGGCGTTGCGGGAGCCTTTCCGGGCGGCCAGCCCGGCGGTGCCGAGTTCTTTCCGGGACCGTTCGGCGGTTTCGGCCGCGCCGGCGACGCGGGCGGCGTCCACAATCCGGCCGAGCGCTTCGATCGCCTGCACGGTGACCAGCAGGTCCTCCTCACCAAGAACCCGCAATTGGGCGCCGGTGAGTTCACCGGTCAGGTCGCCGGTGACCCGGGTGAGGAGGTCCAACGGGTTGTTCATACTTATATCGTCTCAGTGACCACCGACATTCCAACCCCGGGCGGAATGGCTGGTCAGAATAACTTTCCGAACCCCTAAATCTGTGGAAAGCGACCCGAAACGCCACCTGTGGAGGACAAGAAAAACCGGGCGCGCACAGGGTCCCGCTGCGCTCGAGAGCTACGCGACCACCGGAGGGGACGTCCGCTACCGCCCTACTCCACGAGTTTGCCGACGACGGACTCCGACTCGGTGGAGTGCGGAATCAGCGCAGCGATTTCAGCGGGCGTGCCCGGCACGGGCTCCTGCACCAACGGCTCGGTCAGCGACCACACCATATTCACCTTCAACGCAGGATCCAGCTGCGGATAGTCAGACCTATTGTGCGCCCCACGCGTCTCCTTACGAGCCAGCGCGGACTCCAGCGTCGCCCGGGCGGCGATCATCGAACCTTTGAGGTCGAGTGAGTGGGCGAGGTCGTCGAATCCGGCGATGTCCGGATGGACGGCGAGGTCCGGCATCCGCGCTTCGACCGCGGCCAGCTTCTCCAGGCCCTCATTCAGGCCAGCCTCACTGCGGATGACGCCGGCGTGTTCGCTCATCAGGTCGCGAATGGCGCGCTGCATGCTTCGCACGTTGTCGTAGCCGCGTCCGGCCAGCAGCGCGTCGAGCTCATTGCCCGCTTCAGCAACGGCGGCGGCACTGCGCGGCTGGAAGGCGAGTTCACGGGAGTAGGCCGCTGCAGCCCGACCGACGATGCGGCCGTACACGAGCAACTCGGCCAGCGAGTTGCCGCCCAACCGGTTCGCACCGTGCGTTCCCGAGCTCGCCTCGCCGATAGCGTAGAGCCCGTTGACACCGGTTCCGTGGTCATCAGGCCGCACCCAGACGCCGCCCATCGAGTAGTGCGCAGTCGGTGCGATCTCGATCGGATGCATCGTAATGTCGAGCATCTGCAGGTCGAGCAGGTTGCGGTAGACGCGCGGAAGCCGCTACAAAATGACGTCACGGTCCAGGTGTGTCAGGTCGAGCATCACGCCACCGGCCGGGGTGCCGCGGCCCTCGGCGATCTCTGTCGAGATGGCCAGTGCGACCCGATCGCGCGTGGACAGTTCCATGCGCTGCGGGTCGTACTTCGCCATGAACCGTTCACCCTGCGCGTTGAGCAGCACGCCGCCCTCACCACGGGCGGCCTCCGAGACCAGCGTGCCTGCGGCGTCCGCGGGTTCGAGAAGCCCGGACGGGTGGAACTGCACCAGTTCGGCATCACGGATGCGCGCACCGGCGAGCGCGGCCAGCCGGAACGAGTCACCGGTGTTCTCATCGCGCCGCGACGACGTGTGCCGCCAGATGCGGGTGTGGCCACCGGTGGCCAGGATGACGGCATCCGCGTGGATGATGACGCGCGATCCGTCGACGACATCAAAACCGTACGCACCGAAGATGCGTCCGTCATCGACGAGCAGCCGCGACACGTATACGGTGTCGGTGATCGGCACACCGACCGCGGCGGCACGGCGCAGCAGCGTGCGCTGGATCTCCAGGCCTGTGTAGTCGCCGGCGAAGCAGGTGCGCCGGTACGTGTGTGCGCCGAAGAAGCGCTGGGAGATGCGGCCGTCTGCCTCGCGGGCGAACGGCATGCCCCATTCTTCAAGCTCGCGGATGCCCTGGGGCGCGCTCTTTGCGACCGTCTCGACGATGCGCGGATCGGCCAGGTCATACGATTCCTTGATCGTGTCAGCGGCGTGCTGCTGCCAGGAGTCCTCGGGGTCCATGGTGCCGAGCGCCGCGTTGATGCCGCCAGCCGCCAGCGTCGTGTGTGCATCGAATTTTCGCCGTTTGCCGACCGCGAGCACATCGACCTTCTGCTCGCGCAGTTCGATGGCGGCGCGCAGGCCGGCCCCTCCTGTTCCGATCACGAGAACGGATGTGGCAATGGTGCGTTCGGTCATGATTCTGATTTTAGAGGACCGTTTTGCCCTTTAATGAACGCCGGGAATTGCTGCCACGTTGACTTACCGCGCGTTCCGAAGCACCATGAGGACAGGAGCCCACCGGTGTGCTCCACGATGCGAGAGTTGGCGGAGGTCAACAAATGACGAACAGTTTCGGTGCACGCAGCACGTTAGCGGTCGGCGATCAGAGTTACGAGATCTACCGTCTCGACGCCCTGCCGAACACGGCACGATTGCCCTACAGCCTCAAAGTGCTGCTGGAGAACCTGCTGCGCTGCGAAGACGGAACGATGGTCACCGCCGACCATGTGCGGGCTCTGGCCGCGTGGGATCCCGCCGCCGATCACGGTTCGGAGATCCCCTTCACGCCCGCGCGCGTTCTGCTCCAGGACTTCACCGGCGTGCCATGCGTGGTCGACCTCGTCGCCATGCGCGACGCTATGGCCGCGCTGAGCGGCGACCCGCAGAAGATCAACCCGCTGATCCCCTCCGAACTGGTGATCGACCACTCCGTGATAGCGGACGTCTTCGGCACCGCCGACGCCTTCCAGCAGAACGGGCAGTTCGAATTCGAACGCAACCGCGAGCGGTATCAGCTGCTGCGCTGGGGCCAGCACGCGTTCGACGACTTCCTCGTCGTTCCGCCGGACACCGGCATCTGCCACCAGGTCAACCTCGAGTACCTCTCCCGGGTGGTCTTCACGCGACCGACGGATGCTGCGGGGCTGGTTCAGGCGTATCCGGACACGCTCGTCGGCACCGACTCGCACACGCCCATGGTCAACGGACTCGGCGTGCTCGGCTGGGGGGTCGGCGGAATCGAGGCGGAGGCCGCCATGCTCGGCCAGCCGATGAGCATGCTCATTCCGCCGGTGCTCGGGTTCAAACTCAGCGGCGCCCTGCAAGAGGGCGTGACGGCAACCGACCTGGTGCTCACGGTCGCACAGCGGCTGCGCGAGACCGGCGTCGTCGGCACGTTCGTCGAGTTCTACGGGCCGGGAGTCGCCAACATCCCGCTGGCCAACCGTGCGACGCTCGGCAACATGAGCCCGGAATACGGCTCCACCTGCGCGATCTTCCCGATCGACGACGTCACACTCGACTATTTGCGCCTGACCGGCCGGCCCGAACAGCAGATCGCACTCGTCGAGGCGTACGCCAAAGAGCAGGGCCTGTGGCATGACCCGGACAACGAGGCGGAGTACTCGACGACGATCGATTTCGACCTTGCAAGCGTCGAGCCGTCGATCGCCGGACCGAAGCGACCGCAAGATCGCATTCCGCTCAAGAAGGCGCGGCGTGTCATCGGCACGATTCTGAACGAGGGGTCGAAGGCGCCGGAGGAGCTCGCGGGGCTGGATGAAGCATCCGCAGAGTCGTTCCCGGCGAGCGATCCGATCGCATTCGGCCGCATCGACGACCACGCGGCGCCGGTGAATCGCTCAGGCAAGGCGAAGGAGTCGGTCTATCCGTCGCATCCGATCGAGATCACGGTGCCCGGCAGAGGCTCGAGCGTGGTCGACAACGGGCACGTTGTGATTGCGGCGATCACCAGCTGCACGAACACCTCGAACCCGTCTGTGATGATCGGCGCCGGCTTGCTTGCCAAGAAGGCTGTCGAGCGCGGGCTGCAGTCGAAGCCGTGGGTGAAGACGTCGCTCGCACCAGGATCGCGCGTCGTCACGGACTACTTCGACGCGGCGGGGCTCACGCCGTATTTGAACCAGTTGGGCTTCGACCTCGTCGGGTATGGCTGCACGACCTGCATCGGCAACTCGGGTCCCTTGATTCCTCAGGTGAGCCAGGCGGTGACCGACGGCGACCTGAGCGTGAGCGCGGTGCTGAGCGGCAACCGCAACTTCGAGGGCCGCATCCACGCCCAAACCCAGATGAACTTTCTCGCCTCACCGCCTCTGGTCGTCGCCTACGCACTGGCGGGCACGATGAACATCGACCTGCTCACGGACTCGCTGGGCGATGATCCATCCGGCGAACCGGTGTACCTACGAGACATCTGGCCGACCAGCATGGAGATCGAGGCCGTCGTCGGCAAGTCGGTCAAGTCGGAGATGTTCTCGGCCGGCTACGCCAACGTGTTCGAGGGTGACGACAACTGGAAGAACCTGCCGATTCCGGATGCGGACATGTTCGCTTGGGACAACACGTCGACGTATGTGCGGCAGCCACCGTACTTCGAGGGGATGGAGCGGGAACCGGAACCTCTGACGGATATCGTCGGCGCACGCGTTCTTGCACTGCTCGGCGACTCGGTCACGACGGACCACATCTCACCGGCCGGGCAGATCAAGCGGGACTCCCCTGCCGGGCACTACTTGCAGGAGCACGGCGTCGCGCCGCGCGACTTCAACTCCTACGGGTCGCGGCGCGGCAACCACGAGGTGATGATCCGCGGCACGTTCGCGAACATCCGGTTGCGCAACCAGCTGGTTCCGGGGATCGAAGGTGGGTTCACGCGGCACCTGCCTGATGGCGAGCAGACGACGATCTTCGAGGCATCCGAACGCTATCTCGCCGACGGCGTGCCACTCGTCGTGATCGCCGGCAAGGAGTACGGTTCGGGTTCATCGCGCGACTGGGCGGCCAAGGGCACGCTGTTGCTCGGGGTCAAGGCCGTGATCGCGACGTCGTTCGAGCGCATCCACCGGTCGAACCTGATCGGCATGGGCGTGCTGCCGCTGCAATTCCACGCGGGCGACAACGCCGAAACCCTGGGCCTGACCGGCGAAGAGGTGTACTCGGTGATCGGGCTCGAAGGCGTTGACACGATCCCGCACGAGGTGACCGTGCGGGTCGAGCCGGGTGACGGTTCTGCAGCACGTGAATTCCAGGCAACGGTGCGCATCGACACTCCGGCCGAGGCCGCATACTTCCAGAATGGGGGCATCCTGCAGTACGTGCTGCGCCAACTGCTGGCCGCCTGACCCCGGTGGTCGAGGAGCGCACGAGCGCCAGCGAGTACGCGTCTCGAGACCCCACACCGCAACCTCCAAGTCAGAAGATCGTGGCGTGCACGCTCACCGTGCGAACGGGTTCTCCACGACCACCGTGTCGAAACGCTGTCCGGCATTCAGGTCTTCCGTGAGCAGCACGCCACAGCCTGCGCGCTGCGCCGCGCAGACGATTGCTGCGTCGAAGATCGACAGTTCAGCCCTGTCAGCCAAGGCCAGTGCGCTCAGCACGAGGTTGCGGTCAGTGTCGATGACCGGAAAGTCGGCGATGGCCTCGACCGCGTGCCGGGCGTCGACACGGCCCATCCCGAGTTTGCGGGTGCACACTGCATAAAGTTCGATAAGGACTTGTGTGCTCGCAACGATGTCGTGCCGGTGTTCATCGATCACGTGCAGAGCACGGGTTCGCTTCGGTTGCTCTCTCCGGTCGAGCGCGTAGGCGAACACGTTGGTATCGACGAACAGCCTCGAGCCGGTCAATTCTGATCGAGCCCGCGCTGATCGAGCCCGTGTTGATCGAGCCCGTGTTGATCGAGCTCATGCTGCTCAGGCTGATGCTGATCGAACCGCTCAAGGTGCAGTTCCTCACGTGACCAACGCGGGCCTTCGTCGCTGGCGCCCGGATGCGTCCGCGCTAGTGCCAGGAATGCCTCGGCGGCCCGGTCGGTGCCCGCTGTTGTCGCATAGCGACTCAGCTCGTCGCGCAACACTGCATTGACCGAGGTTCCTTGCTCGGCCGCCCGTATGCGAGCACGACGCAGCAACTCGTCGTCAACAGCAATCGTCAGATTCGCCACGGGATCAGTGTAACACGGGATCAGTGTTCCGTTCCCTGTCACAGGTGGTGCGCCAGCTCCTGGCCGCCTGACCGCCGATGTGATCAGTCGGACGCGCAGCGGCCCGAACTGACCGGCGTGCTCGATCCGGCCTGTGCGAGAACGGGCTGCACCTCGGCGAGCGTGAGTGCATAGCCGGTGTCGGCATCCGTCGTCGATCGGGCGAAGACCACTCCGACGACGTGACCATTGGTGTCGAACAGCGGGCCGCCCGAGTTGCCCGGCCGCACCACTCCGCGCAGGGAATAGATTTCACGGGTGACCGTCTGCTGCTGGTAGATGTCGGTGCCGGTCGCGTCGAGCACCTCACGCACCCGTGACGGCCCGGCTGTGTACGGCCCGTTTCCCGGGAATCCGGCTGTGACAGCGGAGGCACCGACCGCGAGCGGGCTGCCCAGCTTTAGCGGTGCGACGTTCAGCCCCGGCACGGCCAACACCGCGACGTCGCGCTGCGGGTCGAACGCCACCAGTGTTGCCGGTAACGACAGGCCGACACCGCGCACCTGCACGGCGACGGTGGTCGCTCCGGCAACCACGTGAGCGTTCGTCACGACACGGTTGTTTGCGACGACCCACCCGCTACCCTCCGATGACGTGTTGCAAGCCGGCTCATTCGCGAGCACGCGCACAACACCCGATGCGGCCGCGTTCACCGCTGCCGGAATCGACGGATCCGGCGGCGCCGCACTCGCGATGGACTCGCCGTGTTGGAAGACCTTGGGCAATCCGGCCTGACCGAGCGCGTCGTCGAGGGCACCGAGTGCCGTGGACGCGGGCACCGGCGAGATCGCGTCCAGTGCCGCGACGATCTTCGACGAGGCGACAACTTGCGTCACAGGGATCAGCGTCGTCGTCTGCAAGAAGCCGGCGACCAACCAAACGACCAGCGCCCAGGTCACCAGCCCGACAGCAGCCCCGCCGACCGCGTCGATGCCGCGCACGGGGCCTTTGTTCAGGCGGCGACGGATCATCCCAGCAAGTGTCGCGGCAACCCCATAGATGACGGATGCGCACACCAGAATGAATACCGAAGCCACGATCGTGCGTTGCACGACAGCGCCCCAGCCGATACCGGCGAGCCAGCCGACCACGGTCGGTGCGAACTGCAGTCCAAGCCAGAGTCCGGCGATCAACCCGACCATGGGCACCGCTGAGAGCACGGCGCCACGGCGCCATCCGTTCGCGATGGAGAACACCGCAGCGATCGCAAGCACGACGTCCACGATCAGTTCCATGACGCTGGTTCCCACAGAGGTCACTTTCGCGCACATTTCCGTGAGTTTCCCCACGACACGCACAGTGAGGCGGGTCACCGGGTCTCGATACGCCAGCGGAAGCAGCGACGGGTGCCAACCCGCGGTTCAAGGCATACGCTGTCGTCATGGTGAATGGCCAGCGAGCATCCGCAAGTCGGGCAGCCGCGGGTGGGTCGGCCTAACCGCGCGCTGCTGGTCGCCTCGATCGGGATCTTTCTCCTGACCGGATGCACAGGCACACACCCGAGTGCAAATGTGCCGCCTACATTTCCATCGGCGACGCGGAGCGCGAATCGCCCGTCGCCTTCCGCCGACTCATCGCCTGCGGGCGTAGCCGGGATTAACACATGGCTCGGCTACCACGCGAACGCTGAGCGCACGGGGGCTGTGGCGGCCGGCGCATCGCTCGCAGCTGCCCGCGTCGCCTGGACGGCTGACCTCGGCGGCGCCGTGTTCGGGCAACCGGTCGTCGCTGACGGCCTGGTCATCGCGGCGACAGAAAGCAACCGCGTCGTCGCCTTGAATGCGCAGAACGGGCAACTTGCCTGGTCAGCTTCACTCGGCGCGCCGCTCACGAACGTCGCGTCGGTCGCCGGATGCGGAAACATCGATCCTCTGGGTATCACAAGCACTCCGGTGATCGACCCCGCGACCGGCACAGTGTACGTCGTTGGCGAGATCGCCGACGCGAACGGGGGCGTGCACCATCAGTTGGAGGGGTTGAGCGTCACGACTGGCGCGGTGACGCTCTCCGAGAACGTCGACCCTCCGCTGCCCGCCGGCGAGCCGGCGGTCAATCTGCTGCAGCGCGCGGGGCTCGCGCTTGCGAACGGGCGAGTCTACATCGGCTACGGGGGCAACTACGGTGACTGCGGTCAGTACCACGGCTGGCTGGTCGGCGTCGAGGCCGCGGGTCCGCCGCAGCTGGTGTCATTCGAGGTGGCGTCCGACGGCGAAGGCGGCGCGATCTGGCAGTCCGGAGGAGCACCGGCGATCGACGCGAACGGCAACCTCTACGTCAGCACGGGCAACGCCAACCCCGACCCGCCCGAGGGCGGCCCCGACCAGAAGTCCTACACCGAAAGCGTGGTGAAACTCTCGCCGGCGCTCGTTCCCCTGGCCGCGTTCAAGGACACGGTCGCGGGCGGCGACGAAGACCTGAGCACCGGCAACCCGGTACTCCTGCCCGGTGGTGCCGTGTTCTCCGTCGGCAAGACCGATATCGGTTACGTGCTCAACGGTGCCAGCCTCACGCGCGCCGCCTCGATTCCGGATGTCTGCGGCAGCGACCCCGACGGCGGCCCCGCCTACGATGCGGTCACCAACCGCATCTTCGTCCCCTGTCGCGACGGAGGCATCCAGGTCGTGAATCTGTCCACCGATACGCTCGGTCCGCGTTTGCAAGGAGCCAACAGTGCGCCGATCCTGATCGGTTCGCAGTTGTGGGCAGCACAGTACCCCGACGGCACCGTCACCGAGTTCAACACGGCGACGGGCGCCCAGATGCAGGTGATATCCGCCAGCACCTCGATCCCGAACTTTGCCAGCCCGAGTACGGCACTCGGCCTGCTGCTGATCGGCACGGACACGGGTGTCACAGCGTTCACGGGAACCGGGTGACCCTCCTGCGCCGGGCGGGCGGTCATCCGGCGCGCAGATAGCCGGACTGAAAGCGCACCAACGGCGATCGCACGGCCGATTCCTGCGCAGTTGGCTCAGTCCGGCCCATCGCCACGACTTCACCGACGAACAGGATGTGCGTGGCCACCTCGTGCATTGCAATCGTGCGCAACTCGAACCAGCCGAGCGCGCCCGCGATGAGCGGCGGCGCGGCATCCGCTCGTCGAAAATGCGGGATCTGCGACAGCAGGCTGTCCAGCGGGCGGCCTGGCTCGCTGAGCACGTCGGCGACGGCTCTCTGTTCTGACGACAGGATGCTCAAAGCCCACCGGTCCGCACCCTCGAGCGCCTCGGCCATTCGGGAAAGCCCGTAGAGGCTGACGACCATGGTCGGCGGATCGTAAGAAATGGACAGGTAGTCGGTGACGGTGGCCGCGTTATCCCAACCGCGATGCACGGCGGAAACGATCGCTGTTCCCTTGGCGACGAGGGTGCTCAGCTGCTTGTACGCATCCTGATCGGCCTGCTTCGCACCCGCCGTCGCGCCCGTCTGGGCAAGAACGTGTTCGGTCCACTTCGGCGCGTCCGACTGCATGCTGCCACACTACCGAGCCGCCGGTGCGGCCACGCTGGCTGAATCCAGTGCCGACCCCGGTTCATAGTGCGCGAAACGTCGGAATCATCGCGGAATCCAGCACTTCGCGCACTATGAATGAGGCGATCCGGGGCCGCGCGTGAAAGCGCGCCGTTTGCCACAGCGGCCCTGACGGTGCAGGGTGAAGGCAGGCCCGGAATCGGCAGAAAGGTCGAAAATCGCATGAAGTTGACGATCCTCGGCGGAGGCGGGTTTCGCACGCCCATCGTCTACCACGCGCTCCTGCGCGACACGGGCGCGCCGCGCATCACCGAGGTGGCGTTGCTCGACGTCGACGCCGCCAGGCTCGAAAGCATCAGCCGCGTTCTGCGCGAGCAGGCGCGGGGGTTTCCGGATGCCCCGACGCTGACCACGACGACGGATGCGCGCACCGCGATCGCCGGTGCCGATTTCGTCTTCGCGGCGATCCGGGTCGGCGGCCTGGCGGGCCGTCGCGCCGACGAGCACGTGGCGCTGAGCCTGGGAGTGCTCGGGCAGGAGACCACGGGGCCGGGTGGCATCGCCTACGCGCTGCGCACGGTGCCGGTGATGCTCGATTACGCGCGACTCATTGCAGAACTCGCCCCGGATGCCTACCTGCTCAACTTCACGAATCCGGCCGGCATCATCACCGAGGCCCTGCAGGCCGTGCTCGGCGACCGGGTGCTCGGCATCTGCGACACACCGTCAGGCCTGGGTAGGCGGCTTGCCGCACTCCTCGGGCCCAGGTTTGGCGACGACATCGACCCCGGGCACCTGCAGTTCGACTACATCGGACTCAATCATCTCGGCTGGATGCGCCGCGTTCTGTACGACGGGCGCGACCTCCTGCCAAACCTCCTCGCCGACGACAACCTGCTCGGCACGTTGGAAGAGTCGCAGGTCTTCGGCCGCGATTGGATCCGTGCACTCGGAGCGATCCCGAACGAATACCTGTATTACTACTATTTCAACCGGGAGGCCGTCGCTAACGTGCTCGCCTCGCCCTTGACCCGCGGCGACTTCCTCGAGCAGACTCAGGGGGCGTTCTTCCGCGAACTGTCGGCTGCGCCGCTGTTGGGCACACCACTGTCGGGCACTCAGAACGACCCGGTCGCGCTCTGGCGCGCAGCCGTCAGAGAGCGTGACGCCAGTTACATGGCCGAGGCGAAGGGCGGCGTGCAAGGCCACCCGAAAGCCGAGCGCGAACTCGAGCTCGATCCGGCGCAGCAGGGATATGCGGGCGTAGCACTGGCGGTGATGCGTGCGATCAGTCGCAACGAGCCGACCACGATGATCCTCAACGTGCGCAACGCCGGCACGATCGCCGGCCTGCCCGATGATGCAGTGGTCGAGGTTCCAACCCTGGTCGATGCGGACGGCGTGCACCCGCTGAACACGCCCGCCCCCGACCTCGGGCAGCTCGGTCTGATGCAGCGGGTGAAGGCGGTCGAACGGCACGCGATTGCAGCGGCGACCACCGGGAATGCGAGCGAGGCGCTGAAGGCGTTCTCGCTGCATCCGCTCGTCGATTCCGTTACCGTCGGCAAGCAGTTACTCGCCGGGTATCGCGAGGCGATTCCGGCAATCGACGGCTTGTTCAAGCGCCCGTAGTCGAACGCGCCCGGCCGAACTCTCTCACGAGCAGAATTGACGCTTGCGTAATTGCGCAAGCGTGCTTATATTGAATTCGGCACACTGCTCCAAGCAGCGCCTGGCCATCTCGGTCCGGCCCCATCAACGCACGCGCCACAGGGAAGGGAGGGCTCTCATGGACGACGACGGCCATAAACCTCCCTTACGCACCCCGACCTCACTCACCCGCCTCCGGTAACACTCCCCCCGCTGGCTGCGGATGCCCTCGGCGGTGCCGTTCGGCGCGCCCGCGTCCGCGGGCGGTCGCCGATGCGCACGACCCGACGTATCCGATCGGATGCGCACGACCCTTTGTCGAACTTCGATCCCCGCTGCCTGGGCGGGGAGGAAGCGGTCTGCCATGACCCTGAACACAAACACTCAGCCCATTCCCCGCCCGTCAGCCGTGCTGGACTCCGCACACCTGGGCAACATCGAGGGCGCCCTCGGCACCATCCGAGTCGGCGACACGGCACCTCGCACAAAACTTTCGGCCAAACTGCGCACCCTGGTGGCCATTGTCGGGCCCGGCCTGATCGTGATGGTCGGCGACAATGACGCGGGCGCGTTCGGCACCTACACGCAGGCTGGCCAGAACTACGGAACGACCCTGCTGTGGACGCTACTGCTGCTCGTTCCGGTGCTGTACGTCAACCAGGAGATGGTGCTGCGGCTTGGCGCGGTAGCGGGCGTCGGCCACGCCCGCCTGATCCTGGAACGTTTCGGCAAGTTCTGGGGCGCATTCAGCGTGATCGACCTGTTCATCCTGAACGCGCTGACGATTGTCACGGAATTCATCGGCATCAGCATCGGCCTGAGTTATCTCGGCATCCCCCAGCTGCCCGGGATCATCGTCGCCGCCGCGATCGTGATCGGCGCGGTGAGCACCGGGTCGTTCCGCCGGTTCGAGCGACTGTGCCTCGTGCTGGTGGCCGGGTCGCTGCTGCTGATTCCGGTCGTGATCATGGTGCACCCGCCGATCGGCCAGATCGTACGCGACTTCGTGATCCCCGGGATGCCGGCAGGCGCCGAACTGTCCACCGTGATGCTGCTGATCATCGGAATCGTCGGCACGACCGTGGCACCGTGGCAACTGTTCTTCCAGCAGTCCTACGTGATCGACAAGCGGATCACCCCGCGGTTCATGGGTTACGAGAAGGTCGATCTCTGGATCGGCATAGTGTTGGTGGTGATCGGTGGTGGGGCGCTGATGGCGCTGACGGCGGCGACGTTCGCCGGACATCCGGAGTTCGGAAACTTCACCGACGCAGGAGGCGTCGCCGCAGGATTGGGCACGTATGTCAGCCAGGCCGCCGGCATCCTGTTCGCGCTTGCGTTGATCGACGCGTCGATCATCGGAGCTGCGGCAGTGGGACTGTCCACCTCCTACGCCATCGGTGACGTGCTCGGCCTGAAGCACTCGCTGCACCGCAAGATCTCCGAAGCAAAAGGCTTTTACGCGATGTTCGCCGGGCTGCTTGTGCTCTCGGCAGTAATCGTGCTGATCCCCGGCAGCCCGCTGGGATTGCTGACCGTCGGGGTGCAGGTGCTCGCGGGGGTGCTGCTGCCGTCTGCGACCGTATTCCTGTTGCTGCTGTGCAATGACCGGGCGGTACTCGGCCCCTGGGTCAATGGCCGCGCGCTAAACCTGTTCACGTCCGCTGTGATCGCCGTGCTCGTGCTGCTGTCGATCGTGTTGACCGGCAGCGTGCTCTTCCCGAGCATCACCGGTGCGACGATCCTGCAAATCCTCCTCGGCGGAGCGCTCGTCGCGATCCTGACCGGCGTCGCCTTCGCCGTCTATCGGGTGCGGCATCCGACCGCGCGTGAGCCGATCGACCGCAGTCAGCGGGAGAACTGGCGGATGCCGCCCCTCGCGTTGCTCGCAGCACCGAAACTGTCGACCGGGCGCCGTCTCGGCCTGAGCGTGCTGCGCGCGTACCTGCTGCTCGCGATGGTGCTCGTGATTGTGCGAATCGTGCAGCTCGCACTGGGCCACTGACCTTGCACAGAGCAGCTGACCGCGCGCAGCACGACAATTGAATCAGCTTCTGACGACGACTCAGCAAGGAGCCATCATGACCACTACCTCCCCCGGAACGCCCGCCGGCACGGGCGCGACTCGCATCATCTACCTGTCAACGCTGCTGAAGCATGCGGTGATCGACGCCCATGGGCAAGGCATCGGCCGCCTCGCCGACGTCATCGTTCGGCTGCAACCCAGCGGTTACCCCACTCTGACCGGCCTTGTCGTGCGCGTCGGCTCGAACACGGTCTTCGTCTCCATGGCCGACGTCATCGAGATCGATGCAGACAGGATCGAATTGCGAACCGCGCGGCTCGACCTGCGCCTGTTCGAGCGCCGCAGTGGAGAGGTGCTGCTGAAGCAAGACGCTTTGGGGCACCGGTTGATCGATGTCGACCGCGCATCTCTCGTGCATGCGTACGACGTCGTGCTCCGCCCGAGCGCGACCGGATGGCTGGCGACCGGCTTCGATGTGCACCGGGCAGGTCGCATCCGCCGCGCCGACCCGACCAGGCGCGACGTTCGCGACTGGGGTTCGTTCGAGCCGCTGATCGGCCACGAAGCGTCTGGCCGGGTGCGTTCCGGGTTCGGCCGCCTTCGCACGCTGCGGCCTGCCCAGATCGCCGACCTGATCGAAGAGGGCTCCCCCGAGGAACGCGACGATCTCCTCGATCATCTGCAGCAGGATCCGGAATTGGAAGCGGATGTCTTCGAAGAATTGGAAGACGACCGCCAGACCCAACTCCTCAAGTCACGCAATGTCGACGACATCGTGCGCATCGTCTCCCTTATGCGTGCCGATGATGCCGCCGATGCCATCGGCGATCTCCCCCAAGAGCTGCGTCAGCGGGTGTTGGAGATGCTCGATGAGCCGCAGCATTCAGCTGTGCTGCGGCTGATGCGCTATCAGGACGCGACTGCAGGCGGGCTCATGGGGCTGGACTTTGTGGCTGTCGACGAATCCAGCACCGTCGGGGCGGCGCTCGAGCGCGTGGCGAATGCGTCCGCTCAACAGCCGGAGGCGCTGACGACCATCTTCAGCGTCGATGACCGGGGCCGCCTGCGCGGCGCACTCGGAGTCGTCAGTGCCTTGCAAGCTGACAGGCTCGCGCCGCTGCGCGAAGTGACGGCCCCGAACCCGGTGCACGCCAGCGCAGCGGACGACGTGATCGATGTCACGACGCAGATGGCTGATTTCAACCTGTTCACGCTGCCCGTGCTTGACGATGACGGCCGCATCCTCGGGGTGATCACCGTCGACGACGCGTTAGAGGCCGCGATTCCGGATGACTGGCGTCGCCGCGAGCGGCGACCGCACCCGGCCGGTCATCTCGAAGCCGGCCTCGATCAGACGCCGGCAACAGATCAAACGCCGGCAACAGGGGAAAGCGGGGCAGGCAGCGAATCGTAGATCGCACCCCACTCCGCTTCGTAGCGGGCCGGGCTGACCAAACCGGCCCGACGTCTGTCGTCGAGTGCGGCGAAGCGCTCCAGAGTGGCCTCGATCAACTCAACGTCGCCCGCCGCGCGCCAATCGCCGGCCGCGAGGGTGACGACGGCCGCGAGGCGGCGCATCCGCTCTGCGAATGGGCGAATGAGCACAGCGCCGGCCGCGAAGCCCGCCGCATACAGTGCGCCGCCTGCACCGAGTTCGACCCCTGCAGGCACAGTCGGGCCGAGCGCGACCATGAGCATCATGCCCACGATGACACCGACGATCGGCCACTCATGCACGGCATGAAACAGTCTGCGCTGCGCGCTGGTGGTGCCCGGCGGATACACGGTCAACCGCACCTCGCACCACAGACCGCGAGAGGCCGGCGAACGATCAACGACACCCCAGAGCTGACGCCCCTCAGTCAGCCTTCTGAACAACGAACGCATGAACATAGGATGCGCCGCGCCGCTTGACTCTGGCGCAATGTTTACGCAGTCCATACGCCTGGCGCACAAAAACTAACGGTTCTTCGATCGCGTCATGCGCCGATACATCCACCACGCGCCGAGCGCGAACCCGCCGCCGATCAAAATCAGCGGAAGCACGATGAAAAACTGGAACACGGCTTGAGCGTAGCCGATCAAGATGCGCGCGTTAACGTGCACGTCACCTCCACTTAAGGCGACCCCTGCGCTAGCATGACCGCAGGTAGCCAGCAGAATGGCATCCAACAGTCCGTAACAGCGCGGACGGCCCCGACGTTGGCCCACGGAGGAACAATGTTCAAAACTCGAAGGGCCATCGCGGTCCTGTCTGTGGCCACGGCCGCCGCGTTGGTGTTGAGCGCATGCGGTTCAGGTTCCGGTAGCTCCAGCACCACCAGCGGCCCGGCTGTCAACCCTGCAACCGCGACCAGTGCAGCCGATTTCGGCGGCATGGCCCAACTGGTGGCCGCAGCGAAGAAGGAGGGCACGCTCAACGTGATCGCCCTGCCGGACTCCTGGGCAAACTACGGAAAGATCATCGCCGCCTTCAAATCGAAGTACGGACTGACCGTCAATTCGGCAAACCCCAACGGGTCGAGCGCCGACGAAATCAAGGCCGCTGACGACAACAAGGGGCAGGACACCGCCCCTGACGTTTTCGACCTCGGGGCCGCTGTCGCGCTGGCGAGCACCGCCAAATTCGCGCCGTACAAGGTGGCGAACTGGAAGGACATTCCCGCGGCGAACAAGGAAGCCACCGGGCTGTGGGTCAACGACTACACCGGCAGCATGTCAATCGGTTACAACTCCGCCAAGTATCCGAGGCCCACGAGCCTCGATGACCTGCTGAAGCCGGCATTCAAGGGTGGCGTCGCCCTCAACGGCGACCCGACTCAGGCTGGTGCGGCATTCGCCGGCGTGGCCTTGGCCACCGTGCAGAGCGGCGGAACGCTCGACAATTTCCAGCCGGGCATCGACTTCTTCAACAAGCTCAACAAGGCGGGCAACTTCCTCACGGTCGACCCGACTCCGGCAACCATCGCATCCGGCGAGACCGGCGTTGTCTTCGACTGGAGCTACAACAACCTTGCTGCTGCGGCGACCGTGCCTGGCTGGAAGGTGACGACCCTCCCGGGCACCGCCTACATCAGCTATTACAACCAGGCGATCAACAAGGACGCACCGCACCCGGCTGCTGCGCGACTGTGGCAGGAGTTCATCTTCAGCCCGACGGCGCAGAACCTGTTCCTCGCAGCGGGTGCCTACCCGGTCACGATCGACGCGATGACCTCAGCAGGCACGGTCGACAAGACCGCGCTGGACTCGGTTGGGGCTCTGCCGAAGAACCGGGTCTCGGCAACGACTGACCAGACCAACGCAGCGAACGCGCTCTTGTCAAAGAACTGGGCAGCCGCAATCGGCCAGTAACGCCAATTGCGCCAGTAACATACGAACATGACAGTCGCTGCTGCGCCAGCCAGCGACAGTGGTGGCGCCGGGGCCTCGTCCCGGCGCCACCGCCCCGCTGGTTCTACTGGTCCCACTGGGTCCGGTGATCCCGCATCTGGTGGTCCTGCTGGTTCCGCTGGTTCCGCGCCCGTTCGCCGAGCGAAGCGCGGATGGTCGTTCCTCGGGTTGACCCCGTTCGCCGCCTATGTGATTCTCTTTCTCGCCCTGCCCACGATCCTCGCTCTTGCAACTGGGTTCTTCGACAATGCGGGCAAATTCACACTCGACAACATCGCCGCGCTCTTCAACCCCGTCATCCTGAACACGTTCATCGCATCGTTCTGGGTTTCGGCGTTGACCGCTGTGATCGGCGCCATCGTCGGTGCGCTCATTTGCTACGCTCTGCTCGGCACACGACCCGACGGGCGACTGCGACTGATGATCGAATCCGCGTCGAGCGTGCTCGCCCAATTCGGTGGTGTCATGCTCGCGTTCGCGTTCATCGCGACGATCGGCGTGCAGGGCCTGGTCACGGTCTGGCTGGAGTCAACATTCCACTTCAACATGTACGCCAACGGCGTGTGGCTCTATACGGTGCCCGGCCTGATCCTGCCGTACATCTACTTTCAGGTGCCTCTGATGGTGATCACCTTCCTGCCTGCACTCGAGGGGCTCAAGCCGCAGTGGGCAGAGGCGAATGCAACGCTCGGCGGCAGCAGGCTCACCTACTGGGTGCGCATCGCGGCGCCGGTTCTCGCGCCGGCGTTCTTCGGCAGCCTTCTCCTGCTGTTCGCAAACGCGTTCTCTGCCTACGCGACCGCCGCCGCACTGATCAGCCAGGGATCGCAGATCGTGCCGCTGCAGATCCGCGCGGCGCTGGTCAGTGAGACCATCCTGGGCCGCTCGAATATGGCAGGGGCACTCGCGCTCGGAATGATCATCGTCATGGTGATCGTGATGACCGCATATTCCTTCCTGCAGTCGCGCACGACGAGGTGGCAGCGATGAGCGCCAGGCCGGCACGCATCGGACGGGCCCGTGTCGGCACGGCACGCGTCGGCGGCGCGCCGAGCAAGGCCACGCGAGGCATCATCCTCGGCGTCATCGGCGCGATCTTCGCGATCCCGATCGCCTCGATGCTCGAATTCACGCTTCGGAACGGGCTGCAAGGCGGCTACACCCTGTCGCACTGGATCGGACTGTTCAACCCGGCCAACGAAGCTCAGTACGACGTGCTGTACACGGGCCTGATCAATTCGCTGGTGCTGGCAGTCGTGACGGTCGCGATCGTCTTGTGCGTCCTCCTGCCGACCATGGTGCTCGTGCAATTGCGCTTCCCCGCACTGCGGCGCGTTCTCGAGTTCATCTGCATCATCCCGATCACCGTTCCGGCGATCGTACTGGTGGTCGGCCTCGCCCCGATCTACTCGGTCGTGGCGCAGATCTTCGGCAGTTCGGTCTGGACGCTGGCCTTCGCTTATGGGATCACGGTGCTGCCTTACGCGTACCGCACGATCCAATCGAACTTGGGCGCCGTCGACGTCAACACGCTGAGCGAGGCGGCGCGCTCGCTGGGTGCGAACTGGGGAGTGGTGTTCTGGCGCGTTCTCATCCCCAATCTGCGCCGCGGCATCCTGGCAGCGTCGTTCATCTCGGTCGCCGTCGTGCTTGGCGAATTCACCATCGCATCGCTGCTGAGCAGGCAGAACCTGCAGACCGCGATCCTGCTGATGTCACAGACCGACCCATACGTCGCCGTGATCTTCGCGCTGCTCGCACTCATATTCGTTTTCGTGCTCCTGGTCGTCATCGGCGGCGTTGGTGCTGCAGGCCACCGCGGCCGCAAGAAGAAGGGGGCCCGTTCGTGAGCTCAACCGCTGGTGTCGCCGTCAACCTGAGTCAGATCACCAAGTCATATTCCGGCCAACGAGCCCTCGACGACCTCTCCCTCTCCGTGGAGCCGGGTGAGTTCGTGGCCCTTCTCGGGCCGAGCGGATGCGGTAAGACCACTGCATTACGCGCCGTCGCCGGCCTTGAAACAATCGACTCCGGAACAATCTCGATCAACGGCGAGGACGTCACCGACGAGCCGACCAATAAGCGCGACATGGGAATGGTGTTCCAGTCATACTCGCTGTTCCCGCACCTGACCGCGGGCGAGAACGTCGCATTCGGCTTGCGGATGCGCAAGGTCAACACCGCTGAACGCAAGCGACGGTCAGCGGCAGCGTTGGACATGGTGGGGCTCGACCGGCACCTGGACCGCTACGCCCACGAGTTGAGCGGCGGGCAGCAGCAGCGCGTCGCGCTGGCGCGCGCTCTTGTCACCGAGCCGCGGGTTCTCCTGCTCGACGAGCCGCTCTCAGCGCTCGACGCGAAGGTACGTGTGCAGCTGCGCGAGGAGATCCGGCACATCCAGACCGATCTGGGCATCACGACTCTGTTTGTCACCCACGACCAGGAAGAGGCACTTGCGGTCGCCGATCGCGTCGCCGTCATGCAGGCCGGCAACATCGAGCAGATCGGAACACCGGAAGACCTCTACCGCAATCCGGCGACCCCGTTCGTCGCCGAGTTCATCGGCCTCAGCAACCGCCTCCCCGGGGTGGTCACCGATGGGGTTGTCGAGGTGCTCGGCTACCGGCTTCCGTTGATCCATCCGGAGACCGCGAACGGCGCTGTGATGGTTCTGTTGCGCCCGGAGGACGTCGAATTTGCGGCAGAAGGCATCCCTGCAACCGTCTTGTCGTCGAGCTTCCTCGGGTCTCTACGGCGCACAACCGTGCGACTGAGCGACAACGCCCTCGTCAACGTGCAGCACGAGGTGCGGCATGCACTCGAACCGGGCTCGACCGTGCATCTCACGTTGAATGGGATGCCGGTTTCCGTGCGAACGCCGTAGGCGCTGCGTCACGCCTGGCGCTGCGTTATCCGGCCGAACAATTGACTTGCGCGCAGCACAGTCACGGGGTAGCGTGCGCGCATGGCTATTGCAGGATTCCCAGGAATTGTCATCGACTGCCCCGACCCGGCTTCGCTCGCGACCTTCTACGGTGCGCTGCTCGGTTGGAATGTCAAGCCGGATGACGGGTGGGCTGAGATCCGCCCGGACGACGACAGCGACTGCATCTCGTTTCAGCAGGTCGAGGACTACCGAGCCCCTGAGTGGCCCGCTCAGACCGTGCCGCAGCAGATGCACCTCGACCTGATGGTGCGCGACCTCGATGCAGGCGAGGCCGTCGCGGTCGAATTGGGCGCAACAAAGACTGAGGTTCAGCCGGGCACGACCTTCCGGGTTTTCCTCGACCCCGCCGGGCATCCGTTCTGCCTCTGCGCCGGGTGAGTCGCCGACCGTCGGCTTTCATTGACGGCAAGCTCGCCGGCGCCGTCGATATGAACCAGACCATCGACATAACGATCGAATCCGGACATCACACCCTGCAAGTCCGTAGCGGCAGAGACTCGAGCAGGATCAAAACGTTTGACGCTGCCGAGGGCGAAACCATCGCCCACCGCTGCAGCGGAAAGAGCATCCTGCCGATCTTTCTGCTGTCGTTCTTCGTTCCGGGCCTGGCACTGTCGCTCATCCGCGAATAGTGAACGAGGCGGGCCACGGATGCGAAGCCGGCCGCGTGCTAGCCCATCGCGGGTGGTGGGAGTTCCCCGGTGTACATGCGGTACGTCGTCGTGGCGGCAGCGTTTGCGACTTCGGGAGCCGCGCCGTCGACGATGTGCTCCTTAGCCCATGCGTCGGCCGAGCCGCGTAGGAACGATTTGCCCTCGTCGGTCGCGAGCCACGCCTGGCCCTCCTCGGGCGAGATGCCCGCTTCGCCACCGCTGAAGTACAAGGCGAGGCCCAGCAGTCCGGAATCCCAGCCCATGCCTGTGGCCGACGGGCCGAACTGCTCCCAGAAGCCTTCGGGGATCGAGTCGACCGCGGCAACGTTCTCGAGCTCGAAGCGCGTAGATGTTTCATCCAGCGCCGTGAGCCGCACGTGCACGATCGCAGGCTCACCCGCCCCATTGCCCCACGTCACGGTGTAGCCTGCGGAGCCCGCGCTTGGCTGATCGCAGCGGCGGATCTCACCGCCCGCGTTGCCTTCGAACTGGAAGTGACCGCCGACTCGTAGGTCGCCACTAATTGGCAGGAACCACCGGGGTATGCGCTCCACAGTTGTCACGGCATCCCACACGTCCTCGATCGGCGACGGGTAGGTCTGAGCGAGAGTCTGCACGAATGAGCGCACCCCATCCACGTCCTTCGTCTCAATACGGCGCGCAACAGCCTTGAGTTGGGTGTTCACATCCATCAGTCGTCTCCTTCGTGTTCTCTGTCTTGGCGTGCTTCTTCGGTCTCGTGGCGGGTTCCGTTGCGGGTGGTTGCCGTCGCACCGGGCTTGCGCTGCGCGAACCTTCCACGGGCAAGCTCGGTGCCCAGTGCGTCCAGCTTCGGTTCCCAGAACCGGCGGAACGCGTCGAACCACGCGTCGGCCTGGGCCAGAGGAACCGGATCAATGGAATAGAGCCGACGCGCGCCCTCTGGTCGCACGGTCGTGAACCCGGCGTCACGGAGCACGCGCAGGTGTTGCGACACCGCGGGCTGCGAAATGCCGAATTCTGGCTGGATGACCAGGCCGAGCTCGCCAGCGGATTCCTCGCCATCCACGAGCAGCTCGAGGATGCGCCGGCGGACTGGATCACCAAGGACATCGAGCGCGTGCACGCGTTTATATTTGCATTTACGCTTATATAAGTCAAGCCTTACGGACTCGACTTACTATCCGCGGCTGGCCGAGTCGCGCGCTCGAGCAGTTCGAGTAGGTGGCTGTATTCGTGGCCGGTCGCGCGCGTCATGCCGAGTTCGCAGGTGCGGTTGACGGATGCGTATGCCGCGAACTCACGCGAGTTGACCTCGCGCGCCTCCGCGTCTGTGGCGGATGCTGTCAGCTCGGGATGCAGCAGGCCGCGGTCGCCTGCGAACCCGCAGCAGCCCCAATCAATCGGTGAGACGGCGTCTGGTGAGATCGCCTGTGCGATCGCGGTCAGTTTGTCGTTGATCCCGAGCTGGGTCGACGAGCAGGTCTGGTGCACTGCGATCGACGGCAGTGGGGCCGTTACCGTCAGCTCGCTCAGAATGTGGTCGTGTACAAATTCAACGGCGTCGACGACGTGGAGGCCCACGTAGTCGTCGCTGTGCTCTGCGCCGCGCTCCGAGCGTCTTCGTGCGAGCGAAAGCATGGTCTCGAGACCCTCTGTGCAGCTCGCCGCGTCACACACGACCGGCAGTCGGCCATTGTCGCTTGCGGCCCACAGTGCGGGGAGCACCGCGTTCGCCATGGCCGCATAGCCGTCGGTGTACCCCTTTGACTTCCACGGGGTGCCGCAGCAGAACGACGCGATGCCCTCCGGCACCGTTACGGAGACACCCGCCCGATCGCATAGTGCGAGGAACGCGCTAGTCACCCCGTTGCCGCCGCAGGCAGCGCCGAACATCGTGCCGATGCAGGCAGGAAAAAAGACGGCAACCGGATCAGATGCCTCATGCGGAATGCGCCGTCGCCCGCCACGAGGGAGCTCGGCTCCGTACAACGGCACAGTGTCAGCGCCGAGCGCGGCCCGACCCAGTTTGGTCGCGGCGGTCACGAGCGGAGCAGGGGCGACATCCGCAACTGTGAGTGCGAAGCCACCCAACCGTGTGACGCCGTCCCAATGCGTGGACGCGGTCTTCCAGAGTGCTTGCTCGAGTTTTCGGGCGTTCTCCGCACGCAACCGTCGCACCAGATCGCCGGTGTTGATGTTCACCGGGCAGGCGACCTGGCACATGCCGTCAACGGCGCACGTGTCAATACCGTCGTACTCATAGTCCTTCTGCAGCTCGGCCAGCAACGCCGTGTCCCCAGCGACCTCCGCGGTCTGCATCTCACGTCGAACGACGATGCGTTGACGGGGCGTCATCGTTATATCCTTCGATGGGCATACTGGCTCGCAGTACCCGCATTCCACACAACGATCGACCTCCCGCTCAACGGTGGGCGCGGTCTTCATGTTGTCGAGGTAGGAGTTGGCGTCGTCCGAGAGCACCACGCCGGGGTTCAGCCAACCGGCCGGATCGCACAGCGCCTTGACCTGTTTCATCATGGCGTACAGGTCGTCACCGTATTGACGTCGCACGAACGGCGCCATGATGCGCCCGGTGCCGTGCTCAGCCTTGAGCGATCCACCCTTGGCGAGGATCAGTGCGACCATCTCTTCGGTGAACCGCTGATACCGTTCGCGGCTGGCCGGCAACTCGAACCGTTCGTTGAGCATGAAATGGATGTTGCCGTCTTTCGCGTGCCCGAAGATCACGCTCTGTTCGTAGCCATACTTGTCGAACAACTCGATCAGCGCCTCGCAGGTGGCGCCGAGCACCGGCACGGGAACGACGACGTCCTCCAGCAGAGCGGTCGTTCCGCTCGGCCGCGACCCCGCCACAGCCGTGTACAGCCCTTTGCGGGTGTGCCAGAGTTCTTGGCGCACAACCGGATCGCTGGTCAGCGTGACCGGGGAGATCAGCGGCAACCCCGACAGCAGCGGCGCGCTCGCCTCGATCGCCTCCAGCAGGTCACCCTCCGTTGCCGCCTGCAGTTCGACCAGCAGCGCCGCGTGGTTCTGCACCGTCAGTGCCGCCAGTTCTGTCGTCGGGTCGTCCATCGTCTGGGCGACGCGCAACGAGGTGGCGTCCAGCAGCTCGACGGTGGCGAAGCCGGCAGCGACCAGAGCCGGCAGGGCCGCAGTTGCCGCGCCGAGATCGGGGAAGATCGCCAACCCGGTCGCCGCCATCGGCAGGATCGCGACCGTGCTGAACACCGCGGATGCCACGAATCCGAGCGTGCCCTCGCTTCCGATCATCAGATGCGCCAGAACGTCGACCGGTCGATCGAAGTCGAGGAACGCGTTGATTCCATAGCCCATCGTGTTCTTCATGGCGAACAGTCGCCGGATCGTGTCGACCGATTGCTCGTTCGCACGCACCCGCTTGACCAATTTCGCCAGGCCAGCATAGAGGCTTGGCTCAAGCGTGCGTAACAGCCGGTCGGCGCTCTCGTCCGCCGTGTCGATCACGGTTCCGCTGGGCAGAACGATGACCATCGACTCCAGCGTGCGGTACGTGTTGAACTCGGTGCCGCAGGCCATGCCGCTCGAGTTGTTGGCGATCACTCCGCCGACCGTGCACGCGATCTCGCTGGCCGGATCCGGGCCGAGTTTGCGGCCATGCCGCAGCAGGCGGGCATTCACTTGACGGATGGTCGCCCCGGGTTGAACGCGCACGCGGGCACCGGCATCCAGCACCTCGATTTGCCGGAAGTACCGGCGCGTGTCAAGGAGGATGCCGTCGGTGAGGCCCTGGCCGCTGAGACTTGTGCCGCCCGAGCGAAAAGTGATCGGAATGTGCCGGGGCCGATTCGCAGCGAACACCTCAGCGACCTCGTCGCTCGTTTTCGGTGTGACCACGGCACCGGGCACCAGCAGGTAGTGGGACGCATCATGCGCGTACGCGAGGCGATCGATCGCACGTTCCGTGACGCGCAAATGCGGTGCCAACCTGCGAGCGAGCGCCGCGGTATCCGCACCGACCGGATAAGAATCGGCCCTATGGGCACCGACCTGTCGGTTGTCGGCCGCACTGGTGTCGGCGGAATGCGTGCCGCCTGGATGCGTGTCACCCGCCCGCGCTCCAACCGGCTGCGCGCTCGAGTGTGCGGTTCCCATGGGATGACCTCCAGTATCAGCTGAGTCGGATGAGACGAGCATGCCCGATCAGGGCAGCCTGACGCCCCACTGTGGCGCGGCAGTGCTTCCCGCCCACAGGTTCTCGGGCAGGCCGCTGACGCCGGGGTGCGCAATGAAGAGCGCTCCGGACAACGGATGCTGCTTCAGTAGCCCATCCGTCAGCCCGGATTTCGCCGTGCTGATGACAAGCGTGCTGCGGTCCGGCCCGGCGAAAGCAGGGCAGGAAACGTGAGGGGCGTCAACGGTGACCACGGCGAGCACGGTGCCCGCGGTGTCGTAGCGGCGAACCTGACCACCACCCCAGATAGCGACCCAGAGTGCTCCGCCGGCGTCGACGACCATGCCGTCCGGCGAGCCGTCTGTGACGGTGAACAGCACGTGCCAGTCGCTGGCGGCACCGCTGCTCGCATCGTAGTCGGCGGCCCAGATGTGACCGGGTGAGGTGTCCACGTGATAGATCGTGCGGCCGTCCGGCGACCAGGCAATGCCGTTCGAGAGGGCGATATCTTCGCGCAGCACCACGACCGCTCCTGAGGGGTCAGCACGCAGGAGCAGCTCGCGATCCGGTCGCGCTTCGCTCAGGCGCGAGCCAGTCTCTTGCGCGCCGACCGTTTGCGCGCTTTGTGTTTGGGTGCCGTTCGCTCGCGTTCCGAGGGCGAGCGATCCGACCAGGTAGCGGCCGGCCGGGTCGCACGCTCCGTCGTTCATCCTGCTATCGGCGTCCTCGGCCAGTAGAGGGGGTCCGTGGTGAATGCGGCCCGCCAGGTCGATCGTGGCGAGTCCGCGCTGTGCTGCGACGATCAGGCCGCCGTCCGCGGCGAGCCCGACGGCGCCGACGGTCTCTCCGAAGACGGTGCGGCCGAGCTCCTCGATCTGCCCATCACGACGGTGGGCCACGATCCGCCCGTGAATGACGGCGCCGGCAGGGATATCGACCCACCACAATGTCGCCGACCGTGCATCCCAGATCGGGCCCTCCGCAAGTTCATACTCCGCTGCCGTTGCCGGCGCCGACTCGAACGTAACCACTGCGCCCTCCCTCCTCATGTCCCATACTCGCGCCTGTTCGTATCCCTGTGCTTGCGAGCTTAGGGGTCGGATGATCGCGGCTGCATCAACTGGCGATTCCTGCCAGCGGAACAGCAATTCGCTGGGCGGAGTCTATGATAACCTCAACCTGCGTGAGTGCAACGGGAGGGCCCATGAAGGCGTTGGTTTTCACCGAGGCAGGCGTCGTGAAACTCCTCGAGCGTCAGGAGCCCGTCGTCGGTGCCGACGAGACGTTGGTGGCCGTACGCTCCAGTGCGATTTGCGGTAGTGAACTCCACGGATTTCAGTCAGTCGGGTTTCGCACACCGCCTCTGATCATGGGGCATGAGTTCGCAGGCACGACTCCGGATGGGCGCCGCGTCGTCATCAATCCGCTGCTTTCGTGCGGGCACTGCGAGCGTTGTCTGAGCGGGCAGCCAGAGTTGTGTTCTGCGCGTGCTCTCGTCGGCGTGAACCGTGACGGCGGCTTCGCAGAACGAGTTACCGTTCCGACGTCGTCGCTGCGTGACCTGCCAGATACGGTGCGCTGGAGCGAGGCCGCACTGATTGAACCCGTCGCAAATGCCGTGCACGCGGTCGCCCACGTCGGTGCTGACGCGCGTCGTGTCGGCGTGATCGGAGCGGGAACGATCGGGCTCGTCTGTGCACTCGTCGCCCGTGCAGGTGGCGCGGAAGTTGAGATCGCCGACGTCGCAGAACATCGTCGCTCGGTGGCTGCCGGTCTGGGTTTCGGCGCGACGGCCGAACTCGAAGGCCGGTTTGACGGTGTCATCGATGCGGTCGGACTGCCCCTCTCACGTCAGGCGGCAGTTGATCGTTGCCGATCGGGAGGAACGGCTGTGTGGATCGGGCTCGCCGCCGACGCAGTCGAACTGTCCGGGAACGCACTCGTGCGGTCCGAGAAGAAGATCGTCGGGTCGTTCGCATACTCGCGCGAAGAGTTCGACCATGCGATCGAGTTGGCCGCGAGCCTGGATCTCTCGTGGGGTACAGCGGTTCCACTCTCCTCATCTGAGGACGTGTTCTACGCGCTGGCCAGTGGTGACACGAGCATGGTCAAGGCGGTCATCGTCCCAGACGCAGAGGTCGCGGAATGAGAGGGCTTGAGGGCCGCGGCGTGCTCGTCAGCGGCGGAACGCGTGGCATCGGTCTGGCGACCGCGCAGCGTTTTCTCGAGGAGGGCTGTCGCGTCTTCATCACCGGTCTCGAACCGGCCGATCTGGATGTCGCGCTTGCAGCGCTCAAGACCGCTCACGGATGCGTGTGCGACGTCTCTGATCCCGAGCAGGTGGCTTCTGCAGTCGCCGAAGCCGAACGGGCGACCGGCGGGATCAGCATCCTCGCCAACAATGCGGGCATCGCCCAGCGCACCGCATTTCTCGACATCGACCGTGCGGACTGGGAGCGGATCATCACCGTCAATCTGAACGGCATGTTCCTGATGGCGCAGTCGGTCGCCCGCCTGTTGCGCGACGCCGGCCGCCCCGGCTCGATTGTGAACATGGCCTCGACCAACGGGCTTGGCGGCGAGGCTGACTATGCGCATTACAACGCGTCGAAGGGCGGTGTCATCCAACTGACCAAGAGCATGGCGGTCGAGCTCGGCGGGCTTGGCATCCGCGTCAATGCGCTGTGCCCCGGTTACATCCAGACACCCCTGAACGCGGACATCGCGGCCGGGCTGAACACGGACTTCGTCGAACGGTACGCGGCGGAGCGCATCCCGCTGCGCCGAGTCGGGACGCCTGAAGAGGTTGCGGCCGCGTACGCGTTTCTAGCCTCGGATGAGGCATCATTCATTCACGGCGCCGCCCTTGTGATCGACGGTGGTCAGCTCGCCGTCATGTGAGCCGGCGCAACCTCGGCAACCGCGAAAGCCAAAAGCCCACTGGCCTACGGGAGTCCGAGTATCCGTGCCGCGTTTTCGGCATAGAGCCCTGGCAACGCCGACACAGGGAGGTCGAGCGCGCTGACGTCCCAGCGGCCCATCGACGGAACGCTGACCACTGGGGGGTTCGCCGGGCCGTCAGCGTGCTCGACGACCGCGCCGGCAGCCGGATTGCCCGCCTCGTATGGGAACGACTCGTCGGCTGTCTCGAGAAAGCGGAACCAGACGGCGTAGTCCTCCGACGAAACCGGAAAGGCGTCTGTGCCGAACAGCACCCGATCCGGATGCCGCAGAATCAGCGCCCGGGTCGCCCGCGGCTGCCTGCCCAGCTCCGGCATCCGCCCGCCGAGATCGACATGGTAATTGGGGTAGCTGTCGAGCATCCGCGAGACGCGCGACAGGTCTTCTGCTGCATTTCCGACGTGCGCGCCGATGAATGTAGTGCCCGGATGCCCAGCGACCACGGCCTCGAACGCGTCGATGAGCCGGTCGAAACCGGGCAGACCGGGCGCACCGAACCACCAGTCCGGTGACTGGAGCAGGTTCTCCAGCCGCTCGTTGCGGGCATCCATCGGGTCGAAGAACGCGATCGGGTCGGCCGTATGCATGGTGACAGGCAGGCCGAGTTCGCCTGCTGCCTCGAACAGCGGTTGCACGAGTGCGGAGTCTGGCAGCACCAGGTCACCGTGTTCGTCACGCTCGGTGAGCCCGAGATTCTTCCATACCTTCAGACCCTTCGCGCCGCGCGCCGCACTCTGGCGCAGCTGGGTCACGAGCGCCGTTCCCACCTGTGTGGCTGGCAATCCGAGCAGCCGAAAATCCGCTTGCGCAAATGTGGAGAACAGGTCGGGATAGCGGTCGTCATAGCGCCTCAGATTGGCGTCGAGCTCTTCGCCCCACCGGCCGTCGAGGTTGACGATGTGTCGCACGTTGCGCTGCCGCATCAGTTCGATGAGCGCGTCGACATCCGGTGCGAGCCAACTCCCGTCGTCCGACAGCCACGTGCCGAGGTGATTGTGGGCGTCGATGCACGGCACCGCCGAGCGTTCCACCCGAGTCTGCGTTGCGCGCAACCGGCTGTACGGCAGGTAGTCGCGCAGCCGCAGGTCGGCAAGCCGTGCGAGTTCCACACGGCGCGCGGCATCGGGCTCTGGCATGCGGTTCAGGTCTGCGATCACGCCGAGGCTCCGTTACGGTTGCGGGCTGAGGCTCTGCCGCGCCCATGCGGGTAGGAGGTCGCCGTGTGCGGTGACCATCGCGTCGCACAGTTCCCAGATCTGGTCGACGGTGAGGGTGGCCGCGGCGTTGGGGTCGAGCATGGCGGCGTGTCGGATCGCGCGCGGGTCTTCGGTGAGTGCCGCGTGGATGGTGAGGTCGACAACGTTCAGATAGCCGCGATTCAGTGCTGCGCACTGCGGCGGCAACTCACCCATATACCAGGGATGCACTCCGCGTTCGTCGACGGAAGCGGTCACCTCCACCGGTGCGCCGGCCGGGAGATTCGTGATCAGCCCGGTGTTGGCGGTGTTGACCTGAATGTGCCGTTGCGTGCCGGTCACGACACTGTGGATGACCTGCGGCGCGTACTCCGTGGCCTCCGTGTCAATGGGAATCTCACCGCCGGCGGCCAGGGTCTTCTTCGTCGCCTCGAATGTCGCGACGTTCTCCTCACTGATTCCGATGTAGGCGTCCACCGGGATGCGTAAACGCTGGATCTCTGCCGTGTTCTTCAAGTACCAGGCGACGTACTCGCTGGAGTGCTCGCTGGTCTCGGTGGGGTAGTAGCCCAGCCGGCGGTACATGTCCACCCGCACCCGGCGGCGCAATTCGGGGTCGGCGCGGATCTTCGCATCCAGCAACGGATACAGGTCTTGGCCGCCCCGCTGCATCGACAGCACCCACGCCTGATGATTCACGCCCGCCGAACGCCAGGAGACCTCCTCATGCGGAACACCCATGACCTCGCTGAGGCCGACAATGGTCCAGAACACGGAGTGGCACAGGCCGAACGCTTTCACATCAGGGGCGATGCGGGACAAATAGCCAACGTTCATCGCCATCGGGTTCGTATAGTTCAGCAACAGTGCATCCGGTGCGAACTGACGAATGTCTTCGGCCAGCCCGCGCAGCAACGGGAACGTGCGCAGCCCACGGAAAATCGACCCGATGCCAAGGGTGTCCGCGATGGTCTGTCGCAGGCCGAAACGGGCCGGGACCTGAAAATCGGTCTTCGTCGCGGCCAACCCACCCACCTGCACCATGTTCACCACGAACCGGGCACCCGTAATCGCTTCGCGCCGATCCAGGTGCGTGCTGATTATCGGATGCGCCCCCAACTGCCGTGCGACAGACTCGGCAACACCGCGTGCCGTGTCCAACCGCGTCTGATCGATGTCATGCAACCGGAACTCCGAACCAGCAAGCTCGGGAAAACTCAGAATATCCGCCACCAAATCGCGGGTGAACTCGACGCTACCCGCGCCGATGAAACAAATCGTGGTCATGATCACTCCGTTGTGTTGTTGTGTTCCGTGCTGTTGTGTTCCGTGTTGTTGTGTCCTGGGTTGTTGTGTCCTGGGTTGTTGTGTCCTGGGTTGTTGTGTCCTGGGTTGTGGCGCTGCGTGCTGGTCGAGGTGAATTCGAAATCGGCGATCAGGCCCACGAGGTTGGTTCCGAGCCGGTCCACTCCGAGCGCGCGCATCCGGTCCTTGAGTCCGGTCACGCTGAGCGCAAGCGGCGGAACGAGCCCACCGAACACAAGAGGAACGGTTGCGGCAACGCAGAACAGGCTGTCCTCGTTCTCTTCGTTGTCGATCGCGTAGCCGCGCTTTCTCGTCTTTTCAAGATCGGCGGCGAGCGCCTTTTCCGTCGTGATGGTTGTGGCCGTGTGCGCGGTCAGCGGCCCGTATCGATCGACCCAGGCAGCCACTGCGGTGGCATCGATGAGCTGATCTGCGAGCAGGGCCTTGCCGACACCAGTGCAATAGGCGGGGTTTCGCCCGCCGATCACTGAGGTCAGGCGCACGCCGATGCTCGACTCCAGCTTGTCGAGATAGACGACATCGCCGCCGTTCAACCTGGCAAGGTGCACGGTCTGGCCGGACTGCCCCTGAATCTCGAGCATGAGCGGGCGCAGCAGCTGTCGCAGATCCAGATTGGCATGAAATTGAAACGCGGCCTCGAGCGCTGCCGGCCCTAACAGATAGGGGCCGCCTGCGTTGAGCTGGCTCGCGAACCCTCGATCGCGCATCGAGGATAGCGTTCTGTGCAGTGACGGCTTCGGGATGCCTGTCGCCCGCGAGATCTCTTGCAGAGACGCGCCACCCGCTCGCGTCCCGAGAAAGGTGATCACCTGAAGGGCGCGGTCTACGGCTTGATGAGAAGGCGCGTGTCCGCTGCTGTTCATACTCATGCGTCCTCCTTACACCCGTCTGCGTCGCATTCCGCTGTAAGAAACGCTGATTCTGGGAGCGGATTTCCATGCTACACTCCCACACAATGTTGGACAACGCCGGTGCGCGACACGCGTCGGACGGTATCGGTCGAGGATGATCGCCAGGCATGGCTCGTCACCCAACCGGTGGTGACGGAGGGACTCATGACACGCAGAACACAGGTCAGCAGTACCCTTCCTCGCCCCGCAGGCCCGTATTCACACTCCGCGTCCGTCGGCGGGATCGTCTATTCGGCCGGGCAGGGCGGAGCGGATGCCGCCGGCACGCTTTCCACGGATGCCGGCACGCAATTCACTCAGTGTTTCGAGAACGTTCTGGCCGCGCTCGCGGCAGGGGGCGCATCCGAGACCGACATCGTCAAGGTAACCGTTTACCTGACCGACCTCGATAACTTCACTGCCATGAACACCGCATACGCGGCCGCGTTCTCAGACCCGTACCCGGCCCGCACAACCGTGTACGTCACCCTGCCGGTTGGAATGCTCATCGAAGTCGATGCGACCGCAATCACACAGGAGCCACAGCAATGAAAAGCACAGCAGGCATGAAACGCACAGCCAGGAACCACGCCTCCCCCAAAGCCCGCCCGTCCGCCAAAACGTTGGCGGTGACCGCCGTGGTGGGTGCCGTCTCGCTCGTTCTCGGCGGTTGTTCCGCCGGTGGCGGCGGCAGCGACACGCTCGACGCCAAGGCTCCCGTCACCCTCACCTGGTGGACCGGGCAGGCGGATCAGCCGCAGAAGATCCTGGTCGAGCTGGCTAAGGAATTCGAAAAAGACCATCCAAATGTCACCATCAAGGTCTCGTCGGGGGCGCCGACAACCGACGACCTCCTGCAGAAGGTTTCGGCCGGCTTCGTCAGCGGCGACTACCCGGATGTCTCCTACGCCTACGGCAGCTGGGCTGGGGAGCTCGCCTCGAGCGGCCGGATGCTCGACATCACGAAGAAAGTCGCAGCGGCCGACGTGAAATGGGACCAATTCCCGGTCTCCGGCCGTGAAACAGCTACTCCGAACGGCAAGGTGATCGGCTTTCCTGCCGTAGTTGACAATCTCACGCTCCTGTACAACAAGAAGCTGTTCGATGCGGCCGGCGTTGCCCACCCCACGAATGATTGGACGTGGGATCAGTTCCGCGATGCGGCGAAGAAGTTGACGGACCCGTCGACGCAGACGTTCGGCACGGCGTATCCGGTGGACGGTTCGGAGGACACGACGTGGCGGTTCTGTCCTCGGTTGTGGCAGCACGGCGGGCAGATCCTTGACTCTTCGAACAAGAAGGCGGCGTTCGACTCTCAGGCCGGTGTCGACGCGCTGGACTTCATGCGGACGATGGCCGTGACAGACAAGAGTGTGTACCTCGATCAGACCGACCAGAAATTCGAGCCGCTGTTCGTTTCCGGGCAGATCGGCATGATCATTGACGGCCCGTGGCTGCTCTACGACCTGTCTCAGAGCAAGACCGACTACGGTGTGGCGTTCCTGCCGGGCGTTGACGGCAACCATACAACGGTCTCCGGCCCGGATATTTGGGCTCTGTTCGACCACCAGGACGCCAACCGCTCCTACTGGTCGTATGAGCTGATCAAGTGGCTGACGGATCCGAAACAGGATGCCCGCTACAGTCTCGCACTCGGCAATCTGCCGATGCGCCCAGATGCAGAAAAAAGCCTGCCCGAATACCAAAGTTCCTCGACGAGTTCCCCGGCGTCGACGTGATGATAGCCAACTTCGCCAATGTGACGGAAACTCGACCAACCATCCAGGGCTACCCAGGACTGTCCTCAGCAATCGGCAAGGCGATCGCGGGGGTTCTGCAGGGTCAGGGAACGAGCAAGGAAGCGTTGAAGACAGCTGCCGAAACCGCGAACAAAGCGCTCGCGAAGGGCTGAGCGCATGGCGACGCAGTTCGCGCTCGGCGGCCGGACCGGCCCGGCCGCACGGCCAGGCTTGCAAAAGCCTGCACGGCGGAGGCGTGGGCTGCGGCAGACCTTGGAGGGTTGGGGGTTCGTCGCTCCTGCCACGGTGATCATTCTGGGGTTGTCGATCTTCCCGGCTGGTTGGGCGTTCGTACTGTCTCTGCAGAATTGGAACGGGTTTGCGCAGCCGACATTCGTCGGCGGCGACAATTACACGCAGATGCTCAGCGATGCCGACCTGTGGGATGCCGTGGGCCACACACTGCTGTACACAGCGTTGTTCGTGCCGGCCTCGATACTGCTCGGGTTGTTCCTCGCGGTCGCGCTGAATCGCAAAATCCGGTTCATCGGCATTTATCGAACGGCGATCTTCGTGCCGTTCGTCGTGTCGGCCGCGACAACGGGCGTGCTGACGAACTATTTGTTCGATCCGCAGTTCGGCATCGTCAACAACATTCTGCGAGTGGTCGGCATCCCACCACAGGGCTGGTTGACGAACCCGAGCCAGGCGATGCTGGTGATCGCGATCATGTCGCTGTGGGGCTCCGCCGCGTTCACGACAGTGATCTATCTGGCGGCATTGCAGGATGTTCCGAGCGATCTGATCGAGGCGGCAACCGTGGACGGTGCCAGCCGTTGGCAGATCTTCTGGCGGGTGATCTGGCCCGAACTGACCCCGGTAACGGTGTTTGCCGGGATTTGGCAGGTCATCCAGGCGATCCAGCTGTTCGACCTGGTCTACACGACCACACGGGGCGGCCCGTTGGATGCGACGAAAACGGTCGTGTACTACCTGTGGGACATGGCGTTCCACCAGCTGCAATTCGGTTACGGCTCAGCCGTGGCCTACGGACTGTTCGGAGTCACACTGCTGATCACGATCGGAATCGTCGTGTACTCCCGTCGAAGCAAAATCGAGGCGTTCTGATGGCATTCATTCGCACGGGAACCATCACGGAGCCCAGCCTGCCCACGCGACAGCCACACCGGCGTGCCGGGCGCAGGTTCAGCCTGTGGCACCTGTTTCTGTTCCCGGTCGCGGTGATCTTCGCGATTCCGCTCGTGCAGATGTTCCTGGCAGCCCTGTCGCCGCGGGCGGAGTTGTTGAAGTTTCCGCCACCGTTCATCCCCTCTCACCTGACGCTGAGCGGGTTCGAGCGACTGTTCGCGCAATCGGATATTCTGCTCTGGCTTGGCAACACCCTTATCGTCTCCAGCGTGGCCATCGTCTCGAACATGGTGCTGTGTTCACTGGCCGGCTATGGCTTCGCACGATTGAAGTTCCACGGCCGCAACTTCGGCTTTCTCGGCATCGTGGCAACGATCATGATCCCCACCCAGGTGCTGATGATTCCCACCTATCTGTTGTTTTCACGGTTGGGTTTGGTGAACACGCTCGGTGCTGCGATCGTTCCCTGGTTGGCCACCGCGTTCGGGATATTCCTCATGCGTCAGTTTTTCCTGTCGCTCCCGGCAGAACTCGAGGAGGCGGCCCTGATCGACGGCTGCACCCGGTTGCAAGTGTTCTTCAAGGTCGTACTACCGTTGGCGAAACCCGCGCTAGCGACCCTCGCGATCTTCACCCTGCTCGGCGCCTGGAACGACCTGGTCTGGCCGTTGATCGCCATCAACAACACGGATGCCTTCACCCTGCAGCTGGGCATCGCGAACTTCCAAGGCGCCCGCCGCACCGACTGGTCACTACTGATGGCCGGAAACGTCATCGCAACCCTCCCCTTGATCATCTTCTTCACCATCGCGCAAAAACAATTCGTCGCAACCATGTCCTTCTCCGGCCTCAAAGGGTAGCTGGGTTTTGGGTGGGGAAGACCTGCGTGATCGCGCGGAAAGATGTCGTCAACCCGGCATGGGAATGGCACGTTCTTGCTCGTCATCGGTTTTGGCCCGCAATGACCACAACTTTTGTGTGGCTCCGGCTCAGACCTTGACCAGGAGAGCGATGAAGCCCGCGATCTAACGGTGCTTCTACAGTGTGCGCCCGAAGGGATTCGAACCCCCAACCTTCTGAATGAATTTTAGGGTGTTGCTAAGACCACTTCATTGCACACTTTGTCCTGAAAATCCCTGCACAGGAGCACTTTCTGTTACTGACGGAGCGATCGTATCTCGGATAAGTGTGGAGTGCTACGGGCAATTTTGGACAGGTTTATGACCCATAAATGGACCCTAACCTGCGCCTCTGGCGGCAGCGCTATTTGTGACTGAAGCCACGCGCCGCGGACCAAGACTCCACATTGGTAGAAATACGGGATCCACCACCGCTGTATCGCCCAGCGCTGTCAAGAACTGCGCGAAACGCCAGTACCAATCGCCGATGGTCACCTCGCTGACTACGTCGACGGTGCTCACGTCAGCGGCACGCAATCGGTCGATGTCAATCTGCGCACGGTCGATCACAATCGCCTGAGCATATTTGCGGTCTCTTGCCCGGCGTCGCTCGGCCGCCGATGCCCATACTCAGACTTCGTGGACGGCGCCCGACTGCATCGTGAATCGCAGTTTGACGACACGGTCGGTCCACGCCTCACGCTCCGGCCGGTACGGGTAACGAGTCGTATTCGATTAGGTTGAATTCACTGGCAATCGGTGAACTGCTCTCGGGCGTTGCGACCCTGATTGAACGCTCTGCCCTCTTCCAAAATTCTTAGTCCTCTATGGCGTTTGAGGCACCTGAGCGCGAACTGTCTGCGGGCAGGAGTTTATGGACGCCTCGTTCTCAAGCGTGCTGGGCGGAACCCGGTGTGCGCACTGAAGCGTCCGTCCGGCGTCCCTTGTGTTCTCATGGCGACTGATTAGATCCGTTCGTAGTTTTGAGCGTGGGATCCCAAGGGTGAGACCTACTTCGTACATTGGACATCATCGCTATACGAGGCTGCGGATCATGCGCATGGGCAGTTCTCCAAAATCCTGTTCGCGACAACGAGCGACTTCGTCCGATTCAGCCCGCCGAAGATCTGGCTGGATCCGAATCTCGACCCGACGCTGTCACAAGGGGTGCTCGACTCCACGATCACTAGACACGACGGTGTCTATTACCGATTTGTCAAAGGCGTTGTCAAAGGCATCACTGACGATCAAGGGTCTGCGCTCGGGGATATCTTCGTCGAGACCGCACCAGAGCTCTCCACACCCCAAGATGAGTGGTGTCGGGTTGCTGTCGGCGTGACCTTCCGTGCGAGCGGCAGCTACCCGCTCGAGGGGCCGCTGGGGTTCCGCGCGAACGACGACAGCGGTTGGTATTTCTGGGCGGACCACTTCGGGGAGGATCACCAAGGTTACGTACCGTTCTTCTCGACCGACCTGAGCGCTTCAACGTGGGATCAGATCGAGGCGAACCGATTCGAACTGCCACCGAAAACGAAGCACGGCGTCGTGCTCCCTCTTCTCGGAGACGAGTGGCAGCGTCTGCACGACTACTCGTCGCGGAGTGTCGACGGTCAGTAGAAAGGGTCAACGCACACTGTGCGGGGCGTCGGTACCGATGTTCCCGGTTTGCGCAGCGACGAACCAGAGTGTCAATCCGATGCGGTCGACTCCCGAATGGAGAGCGAGAACGGAGCGATGAATTCGATCGGCTCCTTTCCCTCGCCGGAAATGCGCGCCACGAGCAGTTCGACTGCGGTCTTCGCCATGAGATCGTGATCGGGCCGCACGCTGGAGAGCGACGGAACGCTGAATCTGCTCCATTCGACGTCGTCATAACCGATGACCTTGACGTCCTTCGGTATCTCCAGGCCTGCGTCGGCGAGTGCGCGGAAGGCGCCCATGGCTGCGTAGTCGGTGACGCAAAACAAGCCGTCGAACCTCCCGCCACGTGTCAGCAGATCGTCAACTGCTTCGCTCGCTTTTTTGGGCGTCAGCTCGTCCATCGTGACCATCAGCTGCGGATCGGGCCTCACGCGCCGATCCGCGTGCGCCTGCAGATAACCCTCGTAGCGCAGGGTCGACATGTCCGGCTCTCCGGTCATCTGCCCGAAGATCGCCGCAACGCGAGTGCACCCCTGGTCGAGCAGGTGTCCGACGGCGGCGCGTGCGCCCTCGGCATTCGGCATCGCGACATGGTCGACGGGGGCGTGGAAGATTCGCTCGCCGAGGATGACCACGGGAAAGTCGACACGAAGGAGGTCGACGTCGGCCTCACCGAGTCCGACGGTGCTCAGGATGAGTCCGTCGTACATGCGCACACGGGAGAGTGCGAGGGCGGAGAGTTCGGACTCGCGAGACCTGCCCGTTTCTTCGATCACGACGTGAAGACCGTGGCGATTGCCGTGTTCGATCACGGCGGCGCCGAGCTGGCCGAAGTACGGTCGGTCGACCTCCGGCACGGCGAGACCGATGGTGTGCGTTCGCCCCTTGCGCAGGTTGCGGGCGGCCACGTTGACCCGATAACCCTGATTCTTCATCGTGGCGAGCACTTTGCTTCGGGTCGCTTCGCTGACATGGGGTCGTTCGTTAAGGACGTTCGAGACCGTCATCGGGGAAACGCCGGCCGCTCGCGCAATATCCTTGATCGTTGCCAACGTGATCTCCTGGTTTCAGCGAAGCCTATAACGATAAAGGAATAGATACTCAAGCAACCCGAGGCGACGCGCCGGACCGCTCGAGTCGGTCATCCCTTCACGCTCCCGTTCACAAGACCGGAGACGATCTGACGCTGAGCGACGATGAAGAAGACGAGCATCGGGATGAGCACGATGACCGTCAGCGTCATGAACGTCGGCCAGTCCGTCGTGAACTGCCCGACAGCTGTATAGACCTGAAGTACGAGGGTCTGTTTGTCGGGCGAGTTGATGAAGACGTTCGGGGTGATGAAGTCATTCCAGACCCACATGGTCTGGAAGACGCCAACCGTGATCAGGATCGGCCTGATCAGGGGCAGCGCCACGGACCAGAACACGCGGAATGCGCCGGCGCCGTCGATTCTCGCGGCTTCGAAAAGTTCGACAGGGATCGTGCGCATGTAGCCGAGGATGAGGAAATAGCAGAAGATCGATCCGGCGGCATACATCACGATAAGTCCGTTGAGCGAGTCGACCAGTTGCACGCCTGCGAGCATCCGATACAGCGGTATCAACGTTGCCTGACCTGGCACCACGAACGCGATTACGAGGATGACGCCGAGGACGGTGGCGAATCGTGCTTTGCCGATCAGTACTCCGAACGCCGCCATCGCACCGATCAGGAGCATCAGAACGATCGAGATCACTGTGACGTACAGAGTGTTGAAAAACGCCTGCACGATGGGGAGGGTCTGAAACACCCTGATGTAGTTGTCGAGGTCGAGACTTGTCGGCAGCGCGAGCGGATGGGCCGTCGTCTGTGCTTGGGTCTTTAGGGTGTTGACGATGATGTAGTAGAACGGCACGGCGATGATGCACGCGATAGGGATCATCACGACGCTCAGGATGATTCCCCGGCTCTGTTTCATGAGAAGCGCTCCTCAAGTCGGCGCGAGATGAACAGTTGCAGCAGGATCACCAGGCCGACGGCGAGCAGGAAGAGCACGCTCAGCGCGGATGCCTTCCCTACCTGGGACTGTGCGATACCGTTCTCGATGATCGCTTGGGTCAGCGAGCGTGTTGCGAAGCCCGGTCCGCCATGCGTCAGGGTGAAGGGAAGGTCGTAGACCTTGATTCCGCCCGTGAGCAGCAGCAGGCTGCTGATCGAGATCGCCGGCGTCAGCATCGGTAGCGTGAGGAAGCGGAACTCCTGCCACTTGCCGGCGCCGTCGATGCGTGCCGCCTCGAACATGTCCTTCGGAATGGACTGGAGGTAGGCGAGATACAGCATCGCGTGCCAGCCGGTCTGCGCCCATACCGCGACGACGATGACGCAGAGCTGAGCGAGCGTCTCGTTCGCGAGCCACGGCACAGCAGGGACACCGAACCAGCCGAGCACTGAGTTGACCACACCGGAACCGAGCGGGCTAAAGATGAACGTCCAGACCAGTCCCAGGATGGCGACGCTCGGCACTGCCGGGAAGAAGAAGATACTCCGCACCAGGCCTCGTCCGAAGAACTTGTTGTTCAGAATGACGGCCAGCGGAATCGCGAACAGTGTCACCAGCAAGGTCGTGCTGATTGCGTAAAATAGGGTGAACCCGAGGGCCGACAACATCGACGGGTCCGCCCAGATCGAGAGGTAGTTCTTGAACCCGACGAAGTTCACCTGGTCGGAGTAACCGTTGTAGTCGGTGAAGCTCCAGTAGAGCGACTGTGCGAGTGGCACCACGAAGAGGGCCACGAAGACGATGATGATCGGCACAACGAACCAGTACGCCGCTGACCCATCACGAGCGCGACGTCGTCGAGGGTGCGTTGCGCTCTGGAGCGCGGGTCGTGCGCTCGGCGGCGCGAGGATGGTGGTACCGGCCATGACACGTTCCCTTCTTTCGGGGCCCGGGGCCGCGTTTCGAGAGGGCGGCCCCAGGGATGACTCGAGTTACTTGACCGACTGGAGCTCGGTGTCCATGCCCCTGGCGAACTGTTCAGGCGTGATCTTTCCGAGGATATTCTGCTGCATCAGGGAGATCGACGTTGTGCTGAGAACGTCGGAGTTCGTGGGCCAGCTCACGGCGGGGAGGTAGAAGTCGCCGTCTCGAACGGGTGCGACCATCTTGTCGAGCGAGGGGTCGACCTTTGGCGTGAAGTCCTTCGTCGTCATGATCGTGCCTGTTGCTTTGTTGTACATCTGCGCAGCCGTCTTCGACTGCAGGAACTCGACCCACTTCTCCGCGGCCTGCGGATCCTTCGCCTTCGCGTTGATCGCATACCCCGGCGACACAGCACCCGCCCAATAACCCTTTCCTGTCGCACCGGGTACCGGCCAGAACTCGAACTTCAGGTTAGGTGCCGCCTGACGGATGCCACCGGGGGTCCACGACCCGGTGCCGATCATCGCGACCTTGCCCTGGTTGAATTCCTGCTGCACTTGGTCTCCGGTCAGACCGGCGACGGACCGCGACTCCAGACCCTGGTCGAAGAGTTCATCCCACGTCTTGAGGGCGGGCGTCCACGACTTCGCGAACGTCGACTTACCGGCCCAGATGTTGGCGTCCATCTTGCCGCCGTCCGCCTGGTTCTGCAAACCGAGCAGCGCCGCGAGCGTCACGGGGATGCCGTCTCCGGCCTCGTAGAACGGTGTGATTCCGGCATCCTGGAGCTTCTTGCACAATTCCAGGAACTGCTGCCAGGTCTTCGGTTGCCCCGTATAGCCGACCTTCGCGAGAAGGTCCTCGTTCACGAGCAGGCCTCCACCCCACGACGACGTGGCAGCCCCATAGATCTTTCCATCCTTTGTGTAGGTGGCCTTGGCTGCGGTTGCGATGTTCGAGATCCATGACTCGTTCGACAGATCTTTGGCGAAGTGGCCGCCCATGATCTGCTGCTTGTTCTCAGCGGTGATGATGAAGACGTCGGGCGCTGTGCCCGAGCCCAGCTCGGTCTGTAGTTTCTGGATGTACCCGGTGACGGGCTGGGCGAACGAGAATGCGACCTTATAGCCGGGATTCTCCTTCTCGAATTCCTTGATCAGCGGCTGCATCGTCGTTTCGTTGTCCCAGGACAGGAACGTGACGGTCTTCGATCCGCTCTCGGTTCCGGCGCCGGAACTGGAGCACCCGGCTAGCGCCGATACCGCGAGCGCCGCGGCGGAGACGGCCACGGCGGCGCGTATGAGGACGCGCCGTGAAACAGAACGCCTTGGGCGTGATGTGAGCGACATTGCTACTTCCTTCTCTATTGTGTAGGGAGTGATTCAGTTGGTGGTACTGCGGAGGAGCGGTTCGAGGTCTGGCACGACTGGCTCGAGGTCACCCGACTTGTCGTGATGAAGCGGCTGGACGACGAGTTCGCGGTGGTAGCCGTCGCCACCTGGTACCGCAAATCGGTGGTAGGCGATCACCCAGTCATCGGTTCCCGGTAATTGTGCGATCGAGTGGTGACCGGTGCCGACCACGCCGCGTTCGGGGTCCTGTTCCAGGAGCACACCGCGTACATCCCACGGACCGAAGGGGCTGCCGCCCACGGCCCACCGGATGCGGTAGTCGGGGTCGCGGGTGTCGTTCTCGGACCAGGTCAGGTAATAGAGGTCGCCGCGGCGATGTATGTGTGCTGCCTCGCGGAAGCTCGGGTGCACCCAGGTGACGTGAGTGGACTCGTCGATCGCCGTCATGCTGGGAGCGAGACGCACGAAGTTGGCGACAGTGTTGCCCCAGACCAGGTATGAACTGCCGTCCGCGTCGGTGAAGACGGACGGGTCGATGGCTCGTCCTGGGTATCGCCCGGCGGGGATGAGCGGCTTGCCGCTGTCGATGAACGGGCCGGTCGGCGTGTCCGAAACCGCGACTCCGATGTTGTCGTCGGCACTGAAGTAGAAGTAGAACCGGCCATCCGGACCTTGCGACGCTGCGGGAGCCCACGCGTTGCGCGAGGCCCAGGCGACGTCGCGGCCTAGCGCAAGAACCTCCCCTCCGTCGCGCCAGTTGCGCAGGTCGTCGGAGACCAGCACTCGAAACGAAGTGCTGCCCCACCCAGGGATGCCGTCAGTAGTCGGATACAGGTAGTAGCGGCCGGCGAATACAGTCAGTGCAGGATCCGCGAAGTAGCGATCGTTCTCGTCTGGGATTCCCACCGCGGATGGCTCCTTCTTTCTCAGTGACATCTGTCGCATGTGTATCGATACAAACAATCTAATGTGTATCGTTACATACAACTGGCGCGTCTGGCAAGTACGAATTCGGGTGCGCGCCCACATCACGACGAACCAATGAGGGAGTTGCGAGATTGAGGCTCACCGCACCGCCGATGGGATGGAACAGCTGGGATTGCTTCGGCACCACTGTTACGGAGGCCGAAGTTCGTGCGAACGCGACGTTTATGCGCGACCGGCTGAGCGCATTCGGCTGGAACGTGGTGGTCGTCGACATTGCCTGGTATGACCCGGCTGCACGCGCACACGGTTACAACGCGGATGCCCCGATCGAGCTCGATCGCTGGGGTCGGCAGTTTCCCGCTCCGAATCGATTCCCATCGTCCGTTGATAGCGTCGGCTTCGCTGCGCTGGCCCATGACGTCCATGCCATGGGACTCGATTTCGGCCTGCACATCATGCGTGGCATCCCGCGTCGTGCCGTCGAACTGGACCTCCCCGTCTTCGGAACGGACTGGACGGCTTCGCAGATCGCCGATCGAGATCGGATCTGTCCTTGGAACCCCGACAATTACGGGCTGAACCACGAGCATCCAGGGGCTCAGGCCTACTATGACGCTCAAGTTGCCCAATTCGCCGCGTGGGGAGTTGATCTGATCAAGGCGGACGACATGCTCGCGCCGATCCACCCCGACGATATCCTGGCGTACGCGCGGGCGATCGAGCGCAGCGGTAGGCCGATCGCTCTGTCATCCTCGCCTGGAACTGGACTCTCCACGCGTCACATCGACCTGCTTCGCGAAACCGCTCAGATGTGGCGGATCTCGGACGACCTGTGGGACCGATGGGATGACATCCATGCCCAGTTCGCACGGCTCGCTCGGTGGGCGCCCTTTCAACACGCAGCCGGTTGGGCCGATGCCGACATTCTGCCGCTCGGGCGCATCGGCGTGCGTGCGGAGCGAGGCGAGCCACGCTCCAGTATGCTCACGAGCGATGAGCAGCGCACCATGCTCACGCTGTGGGCGATGGCTCGCTCACCGTTGATGCTTGGGGCCGATTTGCCTCAGACCAACGCCTCGACGATCGCACTCCTGTGCAATCCGGCGCTCCGGGATGCCCTCTCCTTCGCCGCGGAGAACGCGGAGGTCGTGCGCGAGCCGGCCGGCGATGGCGAGGAGATCGCCTGGTCGGCCCCTTCGACCCGAGATTCCCGCGTGTACGCGGCCCTCTTCTTCACCGGCTCGACCGACCGCACCGTCTCCATTCCGATCGGCTCACTTGTCGGGCCGACGCCCGCGTCACGCTCCTATCGAATCTCCGACCTCTGGGGTGATGCACGCACCGCAACGATCGGAGTCGACGGCAGGCTCGAGGCCGCTGTAGCTCCACACGGCGTTCGATGGTTCGCTCTCGACACGGAGCCTGCGTGAACAGTTCCGTTCAACCCTCAGGGTCAATCGGATCGGCGAGACGCAGGGTGACAAAGGAATGAGGAAGCGGCAGCTGACGCGACGCCCCCTCCCTCGACGTCGATTTCGAGTTCGTAGGTCCGGCCGGGCTCTAAATCGTACGGAACAGGCTCGATCAGGTCGTCGAGAAGCCCGTAGCTGCGATACAGCAGTTGGAGGAATCGGTTCTCCCCGGTTCCGAAGTGCCACTCGAAGCGTCCATCAGACGCAGCGAGCGCGCACAGCATCGTGTGGCCCTTCGAGCCGTACATGCCGACATAGACGCCCGGACCCGACCGGTCGTAATCGTCGAAGCGGTCCAGGTTCTTGACGTACTAGCTCGGCGACTTGTAGGAGTACTCGTCGACGATGAGCACGCTGAGATTTCTCGCCAACTCCCATCCCTCGTCGTAGTCCTCGCCGAACAGTTCGGGATGCCCCGGCCGCGCTCGCACGCTCCCCCACGGGGTGCTCGCGTCGCCGTTCGCGTACTCGATGAGATCGCGAACGTCGCTGACGTAGTCATCCAACTGCTCCAGCGGCAAAGGTTCTGCAGGCCGAGTCCGTGAGCGACGCATCCGCCAGCGAATCACCGGACCTGTCGATGGAAAAGTCGTAGGTCTCCCCTGCCCGAACCGGTATGCCGTCGAAACCGGAGTTGATGTCTTCGAAGAAGATGCCGCAGAGATCGGGGCTGATACTCGTCCTGGTACCGACGTCATCGACGCGCACGATCGTGTGGCGGGTGCTGATTTCACTCATGCGGCATGCATCGAGCGCGGGATTCAGACGGATACGAGGACAAGAGGGCACCGCGCTGACTCGCCGTTATCGGGATCACCGAACCGTGCCTGGAGCCCGACGGGAGGACAGCACTCGGCACAGGCTCCCAACTCGCGGTCTGCGGCGACGTGCTCCTGTACAGCCGGTAGCCGCGCAAACCGAACTCGTCCAGCAGTAGATACGCGATACGTCCATCGAGACTCATGAACGGCGTCGGCCCCTCTGCTCGACTCTGGTGGGCGGCTCCGACGTCGCGGGCGACGATGCGGAAATCCGTCGACAGGATGTCTGTGCCCATCTCCTGCGACACGAATTGCGACTTCGCGGCGGGGTCCGCTGTCAGGGAATCGGCCGTGAAGCGGAGAACGTGATCACCCCAATGCAGGAAGGTCGCGTCGATGACGTCGTGGCCGGGGTCGAGATAGACCTCCGCCGTGGTGAATTCCGAGAAGTCCTTGGTGTCGGCCACGAGCATCCGTTGATGTCGCGCGACAGTTCGATCGTCGCCCGCGTCGTAAAGCGCCGATGCGAAGAAGACCTTCCAGCTCCGCTCAACATCGGACCAGAAGGCCTTCGGCGCCCAGGCGTTTCCCGCGTTCTCCGGCGCGACGGCGACCAGCCGCGGCTCGGACCAGTGGACCAGGTCAACGCTCTCCCACGCCGCGATCGAGCGGCTTCCGCTCCGGACAGCCCTGTTCCAATCGTCGTCCGGGTTGGTGCGGAGATCGGTGGCTATGACGATGTATCGACCGCTGGAGGCATCCCAAAGGATGAACGGATCGCGGACGCCGTGCTCGCCGACGTTCGAGGCAAGGATCGGCCGGGCTCCATTGAGCACGGTCCACCGATCTGGGCTGGGGCCATCCGAGACGGCGAAGCGGATCTGCTCTGCTTCGGAAGCGCTGCCGTTGTGAAAGTAGGCGAGGAGAAAGCTGGAGAACGTCTCGTGCACGTCATGTACTCGATTCGGATCGAGCGGGAAGCGGGTTGCCGCTGGGGGCGTCGCGATCCGCGAACAGGATGCCATTGCGAACCGTGAGCGCGGCGGTGTGGATCGCGCTGAGTCGCTGTTCGAGGGCTGCGGGCGCAGCGCCGTCGGCGCTGGCGGGATGTGTGAAGTAGAACAGGACGCCGTGTGACGGCTCGACGCTGGGCCACACCACGGCGTCAGCGTGGTGTCCGAGCGCGCGATCATCCTGATCCGCACCAGGTCGGTTCAGGATGAGCCCGTCTCCGCGACGCTGCCGCTGCCAGTGAACCGCATCAATCGAGCGATGCACTCCGAGTCCACGCCACTCATCGGTGATCATCCAGTACCACCCGCCGAGCGCGAAGACCGTTGGCCCCTCGTGCGGCGGTGTCGCGGGGATGGCTCGGCCCTCAACCCTCCAGGACTCGAGATCTGAACTCACCGCGGCCCACGTGCTCGACGCGTCACGCTCGTTCTTGTACCAGAGCCGCCATAAACCGTCTGGGCATCTAGCGACTGCCGCGTCGATCACACGGTCGGATCCGAGGTCAATCCGGCCGACGCGATCCCACCGCTCGAGATCGTCGCTGCGGTACTCCACGATGTGGGCCTCCGCACCGTGCCACGTGTCGGGAACTCCGTCAACCACGGTGAGGTACATCCGGTACCCGGTGGGCGCACTGATCACCTCTGGCGCCCACAGCGTGCTTCCCCGCTCCAGGCCGGCGACCACGCCCCGGTACGCCCAACTCCGTCCGCCGTCGGTCGACACGGCGACACCGATTTCGGTGCCGTGCACCCACCTCTGTCTTGGTCCGCTGTCCGTCGTTCTGCGCTGGGTGTAGAACATCCACCAGTCACCAGTCGGCTCTGCCCGTACGACACTGGGATCCGTGGCGCCGTCGTACACCGGGTCACGGAAGATGGAGCCGCTCATACTCGAGAACTTGTATCGTTACACATAGTCGAGGACGACTTTAGCGTGCACACTCACCGCACGGCAATACCGGGAACCGTTCCGGTGCGCCTCGTCGCAGTGCGCAGCAGGACCGTGCTGTCTCAGGGAAAGGCAGAGTCCGCGGCGTCCGTCAAGAGCAGGATGCGTCTCAGTCGCGGAGTCGGATGCCCATCACGCGCCACGATTACGGTCACCGTTTTCGAGGCACCGTGCGCGTCGAACGCGAATTCGCGCACTCCCATACTTTGTTCGTCGCCGGTAGCGACGACATCCGATCCGTCCGCCATCAGGAGGAATTGCTCGTCGGCATGCGAACGAACCCACTCGACCCGCGCGATCCGTGCGACGCCTTTCCAGTCGATAAGAACGAACGTGAGAACCCCGTGCGGACGAAGCCATCGCCTCCGAAACACACGTGGATTACTCCTGGCTCGGCAGAATGCTTCCCGCGAGACGTTCCCACTCCGAGAACGTCAAGGACAGGATGCCGCCATGCTTGGTTCCGGGGCGCAGCATCAAACGCTCAGCCGGTACGCGCGTCCACCTGCCCGACTCGATATCGTGGGACTCCATGACGAAATAACCTTGAATATCGTCCGCATACTGATCGAGGAAGAGATACCAGCGATCAAGCCGATGATCGCGGAACACGATCGGACCCTCGACCAACGGATACTGATCGGAACCAATCGACGTCGCCACGATTCGAAAGTCATCGGCGAACAGCGAGGATCCGACCTCATGGTAGATGCCGAGGCCTCCTGGGCCGTCTTCGTGCTTGCTGATGCGGTGAACCACACCGTCGTCTTGCAGGATGGCGGTATCGATGATGTTGCGAGCGGCGTCAATGAAAATGTCGGCCGGTGAGAAATCTGTGAAATCCCTCGTTCGGGTGTAGAGAATTCGGCTGTATGCCTCGGCTGCGTGGTCTGGGTCGTCTGCCGCGTAGAGCCGCGACGACCAGAAGACGATATGTTCACCAGTCGTCGGATCGCGAGTGACCTCAGGCGCCCAGGCCATGCCGGCGTTCGGTGGCGCCACCTCGACGAGACGCGGTTCGCTCCACGTGAGCAGGTCATCCGAATCCCATACGACGAGATTGCGGCTGCCGGAGCGCACCCACGTCTCCCAGCCGCCAACTCCTCCTTCTACCCGCAAATCGGTGGCGAGGATATGGAATCGACCGTCGTGGTCGCGCGCCAGGACGGGATCGCGCACGCCGGTCGTGCCCACGCTGCTTGTCAGTGCCGCCCGACCGCCGAACAATGGATTCCACCGGAGTGGGTCATCACCGTCACTCAGCGAGAAGTAGATGCGCTCGCCGTTGTGCTCGTGGCGGAAATGCACGAGAAGATATCCGAACTGTCCACCGGGTGCCGTGTCGTCACTCATGCGCTGCCTCCTCGTCGGAGTTGATGGGGAGGTAGGGTCCTGTCCGTTCTTCGTCCAGGATCCGTCCTTGCAGGTGCCGATGGATCAGGTCTTCAGATCGGAGAACCCGAGGGCCCTCCCACTCGCCGAGGATCATCCACCACGTACCGCCGAGCCGAAAGACGTTCGGTCCCTGATGCGAGGACACGTCCACCGCGGTGCCCGTTCGATGCCACTCGCGAAGATCAGCACTGTCCGCAGCGAAGGTGCGCGAGCCGGCGTGTTCGTCCTTGAACCACATTCGGTATCCTCCACTCGGGAGTTCCACCACGCACGCGTCGATGACGCCGTCGGACTCCAGATCGAGGGTCGAGATGAAGGTCCAGTTCACCAGATCGGGGCTCGTGTAGTGCCGAATCGCCAAGGAATGGCCTGCCCACTGCTTGGGCACGCCGCGGATGAACCCGACATAGATGTGGTAAATCACTCCGTCATCGAAGATCTCCGTCGCCCAGTAGGCACGCCGACTCGTATAGAACATCCACCATGCTTTGGCCGCACGATTCCAGATACCCGTCGGGTCAGTGGCGCCATCGAAAATCGGATCCCGATCGAGCGGATAGGGCACCCGCGTATCAGCTGCGTGCGTCATGCCTACTCCGGGATCAAATCTGATCGACGGTTGAGGAACACGCAGGTCCACGAGACCGGCGGCAATTCCAGGGTCACCGTGCGCCCTTCTCTCTTCACACTCGTGTTCGTGCGCACTTCGACCCGATTCGGCTGTTGCAACGTGTTGCGCGCATGCCTGTCGTCGTCCCAGACTCCGACAGCGCTCAGCTGATTGCCGGCTGCCAGCGCCGCGACATCGATCGTGATCGTGACTGCTTCGTCGACGGAACGGTTGACAATGAAGACCCTGACGCCGTCGTCGGAGACGGTGGCAGCCGCATCGACTGCCGGTACCTCGCCGAATTGTGACGTCGAGACCATTGACGTGACCACATGAGCTTGCAGTGCCGTGCCCCGGGCATGCTTCGAGGCCAGAGCAAACGGGTGGAACGTCGTCTGCTTCCAGGCTGGTCCTGCCGGTTCGGTCATGATCGGAGCGATCACGTTGACCAGCTGAGCGAGGCTTGCTGATGTGACACGGTCTGCGTGATTGAGCAGTGAGATCAAGAGACCGCCGAACGCAACCGCATCGGTGACGGAGTAGACGTTCTCCAGAGAGCGGGGAGCATCCGGCCAGTCAGAAATGTCTGCCGGCAGGGCGTTGTGCTCCGGATACCAGATATTCCACTCGTCGAAAGAGATATTGACTCGATGATTCGACTTGCGCTCGGCTCGCACATGCTCAATCGTGCTGACAACACCCTCGATGAAATCGTCCATGTCGACGCCCGACGCGAGGTAGCTCGCCACGTCGCCATCGGCTTCGCAGTAGTAGGCATGACAGGAGAGGTAGTCAATCTCCTCATAAGCGTGCTGGAGCACGGTGCGTTCCCAGCTGGCGAACGTCGGCATGCCCCTGCCTGATGATCCACATGCTACGAGCTGGATCCGGGAATCGAGCGCGCGCATCGCTTTGGCTGTGACTGCCGCCAGTTTTCCGTACTCCTCGGCGTCTTTGAACCCGATCTGCCATCGACCGTCCATCTCATTGCCGAGACACCACAACTGCACGTCGAATGGATCGTTCTTGCCATTCGATCGTCTCAGCTCGGAACGCGCGGTCCCCGCAGGAATGTTGGCGTACTCCAAAAGCTCAAGCGCGTCGCTGGTGCTTTGGGTACCCAGATTCACGGCGACACGACCCTGCATGAAACAAGTCTTAACTAGCCATCCGAAACCCGCCCAAAGGCGCGCCTTAATCCACCAAATCCGATCCCGAATTGTTCAGCAGCGTCCTAGATGATTGATTCCGGGGGTGTCGTTGCGTTGGTGGGGTGTGAAGGGTGCCCAGAATCGAGGTTGCTAACACCGATCTCGAGCCTGGAAGGCACTGATGGACAACGATCTGGACACCCTTGCGATAGCACTCTACGTCAGCACGGACGATCTGCTGAAGACGCGCCCGGGGTTGGCGCCGTGGCGGCCGCGTGGCGGGATTACGCCGCGGATCACCGATGCGGAACTGGTCACCCTCGCGGTGATGCAGGCCCTGCTGGGGTTTACCTCGGAACGCCGATGGCCGCGCCATGTCACTGCGAAGCTGCCGGGCATGTTCCCGAACCTGCCGGCCCAGCCCGGCTATTACAAGCGGGTACGCAAGCTCGCCGGGGTGATGCAGATCGTCATCGCCCACCTCGGACAGGACACGACGCTGTGGTCCGACTCTCGGGCTCGCGATCGGTCACGGGTCGATGTACGGAGCGCAGGGCGCGTTATTCGCGAACCTCTACCCCGTCAACGTGCGGTACTCCGGACTGTCCGCGACGCAGCAGATCGGTGCGACGCTCGGCGGTGGCCTTTCCCCCCTCATCGGAACCTCGCTTCTGGCCCTGGGCTCAGGGCACTGGGAGTTCCTCCTGATCTATGTGGTGGCCGTTGCGGTGATCTCCAGCCTCGCGGCGTCGCGACTGGGCGCCGGGGAAGCGAAGGACACGACCCTTTCAGCTCCGGTCGGGGTGAGAGCAGACCGCGCGTAAGTGCTCCACTCTCCGTCAGTCCGCGCGAACACACCAATTGCTTTGCGGGGTATGCGACGCGAACTTCGGCGTGCGATGCCACGGCCTCTTCGATCGCCGTGGCAACACGCACGGCGTCCGCTGCTTCCGCCATCGTGACCGGCACCGGGATCACGACGCGCACCTCGCGCACGAATGCGTCGATCTGCTCTTTGAGCGCAACTGACCGAGCAGGAGCGACTTGAACGCACCGAGCACATGCAGCGGACTACGCACCGGCTCAGCATCGCCAGCATCGTCGTCGCGCTCGTGATGGGAGGGTCCGGCTGGGTCACGGCAGGAATCGCCCTGCGCTCTGCAGCAGCCGCGAACGAGGCCGTCGCGCGGGCCCACGTTAAGCTTGCGATCCCTCGACGGTCGCGAGCATCCGGATCTCACCCCGGGAACAGGCTGTGCGGTAGCCGTCTCGCGAGTGTCGGCGGCGACCTGCCCGAGCGCATAGCGGAAGAGCGGCTCGACGCCCACACGCGTGCCCCGCGCGTTGGCGATATCGGTGGGCCGCGTGGGTCTCGTGACCCGGCATCCAGCACACATCCTTGAACCCCTCGAGCGTGGTCCCAGTCTCAGGCGCTGACTGCGGGAGCGACGTAGTCCCCGAGGTCTGCGCGCCGGTTGTCGGTCTTGTACGGTGCTGGCTTCACCGTCGCACGGATCGTCGTCTGTCGCTCTCCCAGGTTGCCCCAGAGGATCTCGACCTTTGTGCCGGGCTCGCTGTACACCGCATCGACAAAACCGAGCGCTAAGACCTTCTTGAAGAAGTAGCTGTACCCAGGGAAGGTCGAGTGACCGATGTGCGCGCCGTCCTTCGAGACCCAGTCCGCCCAGCCCGTGATGTAGGGCGAATGCGGCATGTCGAAGGGGAGGAACGATTCCCCCTGCTCGAACAGGGATGCGTAGATACGGATCATGTCCTCGCTGTCGAACTCGAACGTGACGATCTTCCGGCCCGGATTGGCGAGCTCCACCTCGAGGGCCGCTCGTCCGATGAACTCATGGTCCAGGGCGATGCGGTTCGCCCAACCGAGCTCGATGGGGCTGCGGTACAGGTCCTCTATCGACTTCCCATCCCAGCTCCCGAACAGCGACGTCGAGAGGTTGATTCCCCACCACTGCCAGCCGGGCGCGAATGCCCATTCGGCCGGCGGGCTCGCCTGCATGAAGGCGTGAAAGTCATCCCGCTTGGGGTCGGACAAGGCGTTCCAGTACTCCATGCCCGTGGTGGGGTAGGACGCCTCGATGTGATTCAGGTGGAATGTGCGGCGGCCGAGACGACGGATACCGAACTCCTTCCCGGCTTCGAGGACCGCATCCATGATCTCGTCGTGCTGTTCGATGGGCCCATGGAGCTCGAAGCCGATCTCGCCCGCCATCCCCTGCCGCAGGAACGTCACGCTGCGGTCATGGATCGGAAGCACCTTCGTCTCCATGAATCGCACATCCCGCAGCGTCGTCTCAGTCAGCTTCTCCAGGAGCGGAAGTGCTGTCGGACCCGACACCTGCAGCTTATGGGTCATGGGGAATGACACCTCAACGTCATAGTCGCCGGTCTTGATCTGGTACCATACCCAGCCGGCAGCGGCCTCGAACTCGAAGTCGTCTTCTGCATGACGGAGGAGGATCCCCTCGGTAATGACCTTGCCGTCCTCATTGCACATGATGCAGTGCTTCGCGCGCCCAACCGGGTGGTTGGCGAAACTGTTGACGGACAGGTCCGAGAAGAGGCGCACAGAGTCCGGGCCCTTGACCCGGATTTGCGGGACGAACGTCCAGTCGCCGATGTAGCACGTCGTCTTCCACGACATCTGCTCATCGCGCCAGCCCGTGTACTCGAGATGGCCCATAATGGGTCCGAATTCGTAGGGCAGAGCGTTGGAGAAACCTCGGTACTTGGTGGGGTCGGTCATGACAAACTCCTTTGGTTGCAGGACGTGATCGGGTGTGGTTGGCCGTGACGGAACACGATCGTGCCCTCCCACTCCATTACGGGGGCAGACTTCGAGCGTGATCCATGAACACCGGTCAACTCCAATCTAAGATACTCACGGGACTTCAGATTCCACAAGGTATTTTCTTTTCTCGACGAGTCTCCGGTCACGATGCAAACGGCCACAGTCAGGGAGGTAACTGATGTGACTGGTCGTGTCGACTGAGATTTGGAAGTGGACGGCGATCTGCGAAGTCGCGACGCGCGTTCCGGTCCGAGCAACCAAGCCGAGGCTCGTCAAGCGATGGTCGAAGGATGGTTTGACGCAGCGCGGCATCGTCAAACAATTGACTCGTCAACACCACCCACACGGAGGCGCAAGATATTGGCAAGGCCATCCAAGCTCAAAGGATTCGAAGCGGCGACATAGCAGTAGAACGAAATGACGCTGCCCAGGCAGATCAGGCGATCTTCGAGTGCGACCTCGTCCAGACTCGCAGGAACGATTCGACAACCGGTGCATGCATATAAAGGGGTCTGACTGCGCCGGTGAGGACCATGGCTTGACAAGGGCGCATCATCCTAGGATACTCCATAGTATTGGCATTCCGTACGGTATTTGGTCTGAGCGATCTTCTTGACTTATTCATGACCGCCGATCCGCGCAAGCAACATTTTTATAAGAACTCGCAACGAAGCGATTTATGAGGATTCATGCTTACAGCAGTCCGCCGACTTGTCCGTCGCGCAGGTATGGGCTCTCCGGCCAGTCATCTCTTCGCCTGGCCACCATCTACCGCCGCGTCGATGGCACAGTGCACCCACCACGCCCGAGGTCCCCTTCGCCTAAGGACTCGAAGCTCACCGCGTAGCGGGTTCCTTTTCGGATCGCATTGCGGAATGGCTGGTACGCGTGGCCGAAGTCGGCGTAAGACCCGTCGATACACGAATGCGACACGCTGCCGGCACGTCACCTGTGCCGAGAAAGTCAGCGATTTTCATCCCAACGAATCCACCAACAGAGCAATTAACAGAGGAGAAACGAAAATGTGTGAATCCTGCGGCACTGAGAGCGCGGTAACAGTCATCGAGAAGAGCCGCAAGACGTTCACCAGGAGGGCCGCGGTCGCTGGCCTCGGCGCAGTCGTCGGCGGAGGCGTTCTAGCGGCGTGCACCACGCCGGCCCCAGGGCTGAATCAGTCATCCGCAGCCGCGACCGGTACTCGGTCGTTCGGGTCACTCTCCATCGTGCTGCTCGGCACTCAAGGCGGACCTCCGCCAGTGGTTTCGCGCACGGGTATCGGGAGCGCAGTGTACGTGGACGGCAAAACGTACATCGTCGATCTAGGACGTTCCACCGTCACACAGTACGTCAAGGCCGGTCTTAAACTAGCCGAGGTTGGTGGCGTATTCCTGACGCACCTGCATGCCGACCATGTCGCCGATTACTACAATCTCTTCTTGCTCGGCGGTAACGCCCCGCAGACGGTGCAAGATTCGTTACCCAACACGACACCGGTTTATGGTCCGGGCTCCGCCGGCGGCTTGCCGCCGACATTCGGTGGCGGGAACTCACCGACATTGAAACCGAGCAATCCCACTCCAGGGCTGGCGGAATTGACTGCTCACTGCAACGACGCCTTCGCCTACAGCACAAACGTCTTCCTGCGTGACTCGCACATCCGCGAGACGAGTGGTCTCATGGATGTGCACGAAATCCCTCTGCCGAATGTAGGCGCTAGCTTCACGAATACGGCACCAACGATGAAACCGTTCACGGTAATGGAGGATGACCGGGTCAAGGTCACAGCCATCCTGGTGCCGCACGGCCCGGTATTCCCAGCCTTTGCATACCGCTTCGACACCGATCACGGGTCGGTAACCTTCTCCGGCGACACCACATACACCGAAAATATTCCAACGCTCGCGAAAAGATCAGATCTGCTCGTGCACGAGTCGATCAACATTCAAGGGTTCCGGGGGCCCGAAGCGCTAAAGAGCCACCTGCTGAGTTCTCACGTCGAGGTGCAGAAAGTTGGCACTATCGCACAGAAAGCTGAGGTGTCTCGTCTCGTGCTAAGTCACATCGGCGACCTGGCCTCGCCTCAGGAAGTTCCCGTGAAGAGATGGATGGCATGGGCGCAGAAGGGATTCGACGGCAAAGCCGCGGTCGGATCAGACGGGCAGGTTATCCGCCTGGCGTGATGTTGTCAGGCCCGTAATCATCAACCAGACTCTGACTAAGGGCTGTGGCTGTCGACGAACTACCGACGAACCGACATATCCGTGAGCCGATCGCTTCACGCCTTTCGAACGGTACCTTGGATGAACGCGGAGCATTACGGTCTATTCGAGACGTTTATGACCCATAAATGACCCGCAACCCCAGCCGAGGGCGCCGGAAGCCCCGACACGACTGCAAGCGTAGGCGATCAGTCGGAAAAGGAGGCCTCAAACATTTCAGTCCACTATCAACCCACTTAGGCTTCAACTCAGCGGGAATCCATCCGCGCCATTGCCGGAGACGACGGCGCCCGTGCGGCCGTGTGGCCCGACAAGGATGCGTTCGCGGGCTCGCCGACACAAACAAGTGGAGCGGCGCCGGTGCGCAACTCGTCCTTGCGCACGCGACCTTTCCGGAACGCCAAGCAGGCCGGAATCAAGATCACCGGCTTAGCGAACTACGACATGCTCAGCGCACAAATTTCCGACGTCCGCATCGATTTTCTGATCATCGGCGATTCGACCGACAATGGTCGGTCTCGCGGATCGAGGCCTAGAGTTCGATACGAGGATCGCAATCGTCAGGGTGCGGCCGTCGGTTTGTCGTCGACGGATGCCGGCTCGGTGCGCTTCTTGCCGAAGGTGGTGGCTCGGCGAATCGCGCCGGCACGCGTCGCGGTGCGCTCCCACCGTGACAGGGCCACCGCGCCAAGCAGAGCCACCCCGTTGAACAGGTCCGACACCCAGTTCTGCGCGCCGAGCAGTTGCAGCCCCTTGATGCCGACGGCGAGCACATACACGGCCATGATCGTTCCCCAGACGTTGAATCGCCCGCCCTTGAACTGCGTCGAACCCAGGAACACCGCCGTCAGCGCCGGCAGCATGTAGCCAGGACCCACCGTCGGATCGCCCGCGTTGATACGGGATGCAAGCAGTACGCCGGCCAGTGCCGCGATCATGCCGCCCGCCACCAGCGCGAGCACTTGGAGGCGCGCGACGCGAACTCCGGAGAGCTTCGCGCCCTGCGGGTTGAAGCCGGCCGCGTACATCCGACGCCCCACCGGGGTGCGCTCGACCATGTACCAGACGATCAGGCAGATCACGACCATGGCGAATATCTCGTAGGTGATCTCAAGCGGGGCGCCGCCGATGGTGACGGGGATTCCGTCGGTCGCGAGATCTGAAAAGCCGGTACCCAGGCCGATGATCTGCCGGTTGCTCGACAGGAACGAGAGTCCTGCCAGAAGGATGGAGCTCATGCCCAGCGTGGCGATGAACGAGTCGATCTTCAGCTTGGTGATGACGAGGCCAGACACCAGCCCGATCAGAGCACCGCAAGCGACGGTGATCAGCACGGAGGCGCCCCATGGCAGCTTGAGGTTGACCTGCAGTACGGCGACCAGGATGACCGCGAAGCCGACCTCTGAGCCAATGGCGAGGTTGAAGACGCCGACGACCAGCGGAATGAGTACGGCGACCGCCGCCAGCGCCGTTGTCGTGTTGGCATCCAGCAGGTTCAGCCACGTGCCGGGCGCCAGAAACGTCGTCGGCGTCAGGATCGAGAAGATGATGAAGATCGCGATGAAGATGTAGATCGCGGAGATGTTGCGGAAGCTGAGCAGCTCTTTCCAGCCTCGCCCGCCAGCGTTCGTGCTGCGCTGTGGTCGATCTGGCTGTGGCGGGTCCTGCTGTTGCCGCTCCTCGGTCGTCGTGGTGGTCATGATGCTCCTTGCGTTGAGTCAGGGTCGTCGCCGGACTCGCGAAGGCCATAACCCTCAAGGACGAGCCGCGATTCGGTGAGGTCGTCTCCGGACAGCTCCGCAGACACGCGCCCGTTCCGCATGACGATGACGCGGTCACAGAGCCGAACCAGTTCCTTCGCCTCGGATGAGCACACCAGAACGGCTACACCGCGTGCGGCTGCCTCGTCGATGGCGTCGTAGATCGTCTGCTTCGCACCGATGTCCACACCCTGCGTCGGTTCTTCGAGCAGCAGTACCGTCGGCTCGTTTCGCAGCCACTTCGCGAAGACGACCTTCTGTTGGTTGCCGCCACTGAATTGTCCGAATGGCTGATCGGGACGCGGTGGTTTCACGTCGAATTTCGCGATCAACTGCGCCGCGGTCGTGCGCTCGCGCTTCGTGTTGAGGGTGCCGATCCGGTTCGTCACGCTGCGCAACTGTGGCAGGGTCATGTTCTCGCGCGCGGACAGCGCTGAAATCGACCCGAGTCGCGCGCGGTCACCCGGCACAAACGCCATGCCGCGAGCGATGCTCGTGTGCGGGTCGCGCTTGGGATACCGCCGCGCGTTCAGCTCGAAGGAGGAGGCGAAAGCAGGTTGAGCTCCAAAGATCATCGACGGCAGTGCCTCGCGGCCCGACCCAAGCACGCCCGCGACACCGACGACCTCACCCGCGCGCAGTTCGAGGTCCACCGGGCTGAGGTTCGGCCCGGTCAGGGCATGGATCGATAGTGCTACCTCGCCGGGAGCGTGGCGAACGACGCCGCGCTCGGCCTCGCCGACGGGGATGCCGGTGACGAACGAGACGAGGCGATCGTGGTCGATGCCCGACCGAGGCTCGTCTGCCACCTTCCTGCCGTCGCGCAGTACGACCACGCGGTCGGCGAGCTCGAGCACTTCGTCGAGCCGGTGGGAGATGAAGACGATGCCTGCGCCGGCGTCAGCGAGCGCCTTCACCGCGTCGAACAGCACGCGCACCTCACTCGCGTGCAGCGCCTCGGTCGGCTCGTCGAGGATGAGGATATTGCGGGGGTGCTTCCAACCGTCAAGCGCCCGAGCGATAGCAATGATCGACCGTTGCGCTGGGGCCAGGCGACCCACCGGCACGTTGAGGTCGAACTGCTCACCGAATCGCCTGATAAGCGCCGCTGCACGCCGACGCTCAGCGGCCCGGCGGAACGGCGAAAATGACGCGCGCGCCGAGCGATCCCGCGTCACGCTGAGGTTCTCGACGGCATCCAACTCCATCGCGAGGCCTAGATCTTGGTGGATGACGTGAATCTCGGCGCTCTGACCGCCAACCTCTGCCAGCGTCACCTCGCCGGCATCCTTCGCGTACACGCCCGCAAGCACCTTGACGAGCGTCGATTTGCCCGAGCCATTGTGGCCGAGCACGGCGACGATTTCGCCGCTGGCGACGGTGAGTGAGACATCGTCGAGCGCCACCAACGCGGGGAAGGTCTTCACGACCCCCTCGATGCGCAGAAGCGGAGCATCGTCGAGCGCGCCCCCGCGCCCGGGCGGCAGTGTTGATTCCTGCGGCATCGCGGCCTCCTGCATCGTCGTCGACACGTCACACATTCTCATGCGTCTCCAGATACCATACAGTATCTGTGTGTGATTGCACCCATCGATCTGCGCGGACACCAGACCCGTGCATGGGGTTATTGCCCCTTTTGTCTATTTGACATACTCTGTGGTATCGGGAGTCTCTCAAGTATCGCAAGGTCACCAAGAATCATGCTCCCGCTGCGATCGGACCCTGAATCGATTGCCAGACAACGAGGTCATCAGAAAGTGAGCACTCACATGCAACGCATCACGCGAAGGGGAGGCATGGCGGTCATTTTCGCCGCTGCCCTGTCCCTGGTTATCGCCGGCTGTTCATCGACAGGCGGTGGCTCCGAACCCAGCGGCAGCTCTGCCCCGCTGACCTACCGCACCGCGAGCGGCACCTGCGCGGTTCAGCCGAACGCGGGTATCGACGAGGCAGCGGCCACGTCGTATCTCAAGCCGTTCCTCGCCGGGCCCAAGGGCCTGCTGGTTACAGACAAGCTGCCGAAGCCAGTGAATCCGGACACCACCGTCACCTACCTCAACAACGGGACGGTAATCGGCGGCCTCATGGAGGGCTATATGAAGGAGGCGACCAAGGCGGCGGGTGTGCACTTCCAGAACGTCGACACGGGTACCGATGCGAACAGCATCAACTCTGCACTCGACTCCGTGGTCGCGAGCAAGCCGAACATCGTCGTTTCCGCCGCGCTCGACGCAACCTTCTTCCAGAAGCAGCTGAAGCAACTGCAAGACAACGGGACCGTGATCGTGTACATCGGGGCCGTGAACGCCGACAAGTTCGGCCTGCAGGATTCGGTGGGTGGCAAGGGCGCCTCGGAGGTCAACGGAAAGGCGCTTGCAGCGAGCGCCGTCTATTTCACCTGCGGCACCGGAACCAACTTCGCCTTTTACAACATCCCGGAGTTCGCGTTCTCCCAGGTGCAGCTTGATGCGGCAAAGGCCGAACTCAAGCAACTGTGCCCGAAGTGCACTCTTCGCACAGTGGATATCTCAATCACGGACCCATCCCCGGCCGACAAGATCGTTTCGGACCTGCAAGCGCACCCCGACACACAGTTCTTCATCACCCCGGGTGACCAGTTCCAGATCGGGCTGGGCCAGAAGGCAAAGCTGGCGGGAGTCACGAACGCCAAGGGGATCGGACAGTCCTCTGTCGCGCCGAACATCCAGCAGATCGCCGGAGGCCAACAGACGGCAGGGTTCGCCGTCGACTACGACATGTACATCTGGATGGCGCTTGACGAAGGCTTCCGACGTCTGCAGGGTCAGGATGTGAAGTACGACGACTGGTCAAAGGTGGTGCTGTCGATGTCGCGGGTACTCACCGAGAAGACCGCGAAAGACTACTCCACCCCGGCGGGCTACATCGCCGACCCGAACATGGCAGCGGAGTTCGTCAAGCTCTGGAAATGATCTGAGGCGAACACGAGGGGCCCGGACACCGTCCGGGCCCCTCGCTGTGTGCTTGTCAGATCACTGATTGCGGGTCTTGATCACCTTGTCGAAGTACGGCGACGGCGCCACTGTTGCCCGGATCGGCTTCACCTCGTGGGCGTCTACCGAGCTGCGCTTGCTGTCCGGCTCGCCCCACAGCAGCGTGAGCTCCGTGCCGGGCTCGGCGTGTTCGAGGCCGACCAGGGCAGTGGAGACGAGGTGTCCACTGTTGGGGGTGAACGACGACCACTGTGAGACGCCGACGATGTCACCCCCGGCCAGGACGGCATCCGACTCGAAGGTCGCGTACATCGGAGTCGGCATGGCCATGAACCTGCCGGCGCGCGCTCCCCCGAAGAGTGAAGACGCAATAGCGCCGGCCACGTCGTCGTCATTCCACTCCAGTGTGACCTTCGTGCGCCGCTGATTGTCGGCCTTCTGCCGGAGCGCGTCTCGTCCCACGAAATCGCGATCCCAATCGACTAGTCCACCGTAGCCGACTTCAATCGGGTCGACGTAGTAGTCCTCGATCCGATCGGACACGAGGCTTCCGCCCAGCGAGCCGATGGTCTCAAGGAAGTAGCCGTTGAGCCACTCGCGGTATGCGCCGAGCGCGGGGTCGGCGTAGATCGCGGGAAGTGGCATCGGCATCCACCCGGATTCCTGTGCCGTCACCGAGTATGCGAATGAACCGGTGCGGCGGATGTCGTACTTCTCGCCAATTGCGAGGAGCGTCTCGCGCACCGCGTCTTGGTCGGCCCACGCGCCGTAGATCTCGAAGCCCGGCGTGCCGGCCATCCCGTGACGCAGCGCGCGCACCGGCTTTCCGCCGATCGCGAACTCGCCGATGCCGAAGAACTTCACATCCGGCAGCGTTCCGCCTGCGGCTTCCGTGACGACATCGAGGGCGTGGCGCCCCTGCACCTGCACCCTGAAGACATCGCGGGGAGCCTGGCGCACAGACCAGTTGTCGTTCTTCTCGGCCGAGATATCGAGTTCGCTGCTCTCAGCGTTGAACTGTAGCCAGTCGCTGGCGAACGGAGCGCCGACGACTCGGTAGAAGTTCTCGTCCTCGTGGAAGATGATCGCGTCGGCGATGAGGTTGCCGTCCGGTGCGGCGAGCACGAGCTGCTTGCCACGTCGAACGGGAAACACGTCGAGCTTGTTGACCGCGAACTGCTTGAGGAACGGGATCACCTCCGGCCCGCGCAGGTGTAGTTCTGTCATGTGATACGACTGCTCGAGCAGAGCAACGCCGTCTTTCCATGCACGCACCTCGTCCCGCCAGTTCGTGAACTCGGACGGGATGCCCGGGAACTGGTACGGGCCGAGGCTCGAGCTGCGCAGCAACGGGACCGCGCCCCCCGCCTGGTCGATCAGAGCCTGCAGGCTCGGTGGATTCTGCGCATCGTTGCTCATGGGTACTCCTTATCATCGGACGCGACAGCGCGCCACGGATTCTCGCTGGTAAAAACAATACGGGATACTGACTAGTATGCAGATTACAATCAGTAGGTCAAGCCTTCGGCGCGGATTGAGGAGTCCAGGCTTTCGTTGACAGGGTGGAAGCGCGATAAGATACTGAGTTGGATACAGATTCCGATCGGAATGTGAATCATATTGATCGCACTGGATGCTGAAGCCAGATCGCGACATGCAAGGGAGCATCAACATATGTCCGACTTTGCACACACTATTCCCACTCTCGAGCAGCGACTCACGGATGCCGGCGGTGCCGTGTCATTACTGAGAGGGCCCGGCCAGCTTGGCCCATACGTGTTCCCCGACATCCCAACGGAGTTCACGAACTGGCGTGCGGAGCAGCGGGCGTGGAAAGACGGAGTCGCTCTGCTCGAGCAGTCGTACCATATGTCTGAGCTCCATCTTCGAGGCTCCGGGGTGATCCTCTTTCTCAAGCAGTTCGCCATCAACAAACTCGATTCTTTTCCCGTTCGCAAGGCGAAGCAACTGGTCGCGGCGAGTCCGGACGGGTATCTCGTGGGCGATGCCATTCTCTTCCACGAGGACGATGGTTTCTTCCGGCTCGTGGGAGCGCCGTTCCTGCACGACTGGCTGCTGTTCCACGCGCAGACGACGAACCACGACGTGACGGCAGAGCTCAATCACAACTGGTCGGTCGTCGAGGCTCCGCGCGACGTCTTCCGTTTGCAGATCCAGGGTCGCTATGCCTTCGATCTGATGCGCGAGGTGGTCGACGGCGATCTGCCTGAAGTGAAGTTCTTCTCGATCGGCGAGATCTCAATCGCCGGCCACCAGGTCCGAGCCCTTCGCCACGGCATGGCGGGTACGCCAGGGTTCGAGGTGTACGGCCCCTGGGACAGCCAGTCAGCTGTTCGCGACGCCTTCGATGCCGCCGGGCGCGATTTCGGGCTGCGCAAGGTCGGTGCGTTCGCCTATGCCACCGGCGCACAGGAGTCCGGATGGCTGCCGCTACCGCTGCCGGCCGTGTACCACGGTGACGGCGTGTTGCACGCGTATCGGGAGTGGACGAGCGCGTTCTCGCTCGAGGCGATGGGTTCGCTCGGCGGAAGCCTGGAATCCGAGAAGATCGAGGACTACTACGTCGATCCGATCGAGGCAGGATATGGCGGGCTCATCGACTGGGACCGTGATTTCCTCGGCAGAGAGGCGCTGCGCCAGAGGGCAGACGATCCGCGCCGCACCAAGATCACTCTGGTCTGGAATGACGAGGATGTCGCGGCGGCGATCGACTCGTCGCTGTTCGACACCGAAGATGCCGCCCAGTTCCTCGCGCTGCCGTCGCCGATGTACTCGACGTGGGCGGCCGACGCAGTGCAGAGCCGAGGAGAGACCGTTGGCTTTTCGCAGTACATGTCGCACTCGGCCAACGCCGGACACGTTCTCTCGCACGGCATCATCGCGACAGAGTTGTCCCAGCCTGGGACCGAGTTGACTCTTCTCTGGGGCGAACCGAACAGCCGTCGCGACAACGTTGACCCGAACTCCCTTCGCAGTATCCGTGCCACGGTTGCGCCCTCGCCGTACTTCACGAAGGCGATCAAGGCCGACAATCGCTGAACTCCCACCCACACCGATCTGACGACGAGGACTTGTCCCTGATGAACCTCACCGAGCCCGACACCGCTGGTGCCCCGCCAACGATCCCAGACGAGATGGTGAGTGATCTCATCGCCGTCGTGGGGGAGGATGCCGTATTCATCGATCGAGCGAAGCTCGACGAGTTCTCGGATGCATACTGGATCCCCGCCGACGATACCTATGCTGCGTCGGCTTTGGTTCAGCCGAGCACCACGGAGCAGGTGCAGGAGATCGTTCGCATCGCCAACCGTTATGCGGTGCCGGTGTGGCCGATCAGTCAGGGGCGCAATCTGGGGCACGGAGGCCCGTCTCCCCGCGTGCGCGGCTCGATCCAGCTCGGCCTCCAGCGAATGAATCGCATCCTCGAGATGAACGACGAGCTCGCGTACGCCGTCGTCGAGCCCGGGGTCACCTGGCAGGACTTGTACGACGCGGCCGCCACTGCGGGCTACCGGCTGCTCACTCCCGCGCCCGATCTGGGCTGGGGCTCGATCGTCGGTAATTCGATGGACAGCGGTCACACCTATCAGCACTACGGCGCCGATTACATGATGCCCACCGGGCTCGAAGTGGTGCTGCCGGACGGCGACATCCTCCGAACAGGGCAGGGTGGCATCCCGAACAGCAGCACGTGGCATCTCTACAAGCGCAGTCTCGGGCCGACCCTGGATCCACTGTTCCTCCAGTCGAACCTCGGCATCGTGACGCGGATGGGCGTATGGCTGAAACGCCTCCCACAGGCGTATGCGCCGCTCACCCTGGTCATCGACGATGACGCCGACCTCGAAATCGCCATCGACACGATCCGCGAGCTCCGCCTCGAAGGGCATCTCGAAGGGATCCCCGCGGTCTACTCGACCCTGCGCGCCGCGCAGATGGTGCGTGACAATCCGGTGCCAGCGCGGCAGGAGCCGTTCTCCGACGACGAACTGCGTCAAATCGCCGCAGAGCGAGGGGTTGGAGCGTGGGCAGTGCGCGCGTATGTCTGGGGCGACCCCGAGCTGGTAGCGCTGCGCCTGCGGCGGATCACTGCCGCCTGGCAGACGATCCCGAGCGGCCACGTCGACGAGCCCCGGATCTACACGCCGGACGAGTACGGTGAGTTGACGCTCTCGGCAGCGCAGATCGGCATCGGCATCCCGACGCTCAAGGCGCTGGAGACCACACCGGCGCACGTCGCGCACCTGGACATCTCGCCCATCGTGCCACTACGGGGCACCGACATCCGGATCGTTGTCGACGAACTGCGCCGGCAGTACGCCACGGCCGGTCTCAATTTCGGGCTCGGCATCATGGTCACCGGTGAGCGCTCGGCTGTTCCCATTGCGGGCATCCGCTACGACAGGACGGATGTGGCAGCCGTGAACACCGCACTGGACCTGGGGCGCACCATGATCGAGGCACTTGCCCGGCTTGGCTATGTCGACGGTCGCCCGCACTTGCATTTCATGGATTTCGCCGCCGAGCAGCACTCATTCAACGAGCATGCCTACCGGCGTTTCGTGGAACGCATCAAGGATGCGGTAGACCCCGGTGGCATACTTGCGCCGGGGCGCCACGGCATCTGGCCCGCTCGATACCGCGAGGCCGCTTCGTAGGCGGTCGGTGCATGCAGTCCCGGCGCGCAGGTATTCTGGGTAGGTTCCGACAGGCCCCTCACCGGTGCTGTCGGGTCCGGAGCGAAGGAGGATCATGGCGCGGCTGACGCGAGAGCAGAGTCAGGCACTGACGCGCGAGCGGATCCTGGAGGCGGCGGGAGATGTCGTCGCACGTGATGGCTACGACGGTGCGTCCGTGGATCGCATCGCCGAAGCCGCCGGCTATTCGAAGGGGGCTTTCTACTCGAACTTCTCGTCGAAGGAGGACGTGCTCAATCATCTGCTCGAAGGCAACACCGGCCGTGATTCGGTCGAGCTTCGCGAAATCCTGGCAGATCTCACCGAGGTGGATGAGATCATCGATGCTGTCGCTCAGTGGAGTGACTCACGGGCCGCGGAGTTGAAGTGGGGCATGCTCGCCATCGAGTTCCTTCGGCGCGCGCGTCGTGATGGCACCCTCGGCGACGAGCAGCGGCATCCGTTCATCGTGCAGTGGCGCGAAGTCGGCACACTCCTCATGACCAAGCTCTTCCCCGGTCAAACTCCGCCGATCGATCCCATCGACTTCGGTGGCATCCTTCTCAACCTGACCTACGGCGGTATCACCGTGTTTCTCGCGACGAGCAGCACCGGCCAGATGGTGCGCGAGGTGCTGACCGCGTTCGTGGCGGCATATCGCCCCGTCTCAGCGCGCTAAGCGCACTCGCATCCGATCGTCGGCGCGTGACGCGCTTGACGTGGCGTCCCATCAGAGATACTGTCAAGTATCTGAAGACTTCTAAGTATCTGGCTTGTGCCGGGTGTCGATGAAGATCAAGCTGACACCGCTGTCGTGGCGATGTCCTGTCTGCGATGAAGGAGCGCCACGATGACCGGTCTTGTGATCGACTGCCATGGGCACTTCACGACTGAGCCGACGGCGTTTCACGGCTACCGCCGTGCTCTCGTCGAGCACGCATACGGCCGCGCCGACGCGCCCGTCACCTATGACGGAGTCGACGACGACGAACTGGCCACGATCATCTCGGGCAACCAGCTGCGCCTGCAGCGTGAGCGTGGAACGGACTTCACGCTGCTGTCGCCGCGCGCGTCGGGAATGGGCCATCACGTGCCGGGGCAGCAGGCCGCCGACGCGTGGGCTCGGCTCTCCAACGACACGATCGCGTCGATCTGTCGGCTGTTCCCTGAGAACTTCGCGGGAGTGTGCCAGCTTCCGCAGACCGTGGACGGCGACCTCGGGCCGGTCATCGCGGAGCTGGAACGGTGTGTGGATGCCGGCTTCGTCGGCTGCAACGTCAACCCAGACCCCTCCGGCGGGCACTGGTCGACACCGCCCTTGACCGACTCCTGGTGGAACCCGCTCTGGGGTGCTCTGGAGCGACTGGACGTCCCGGCGATGATCCATGTATCTGGGTCGACACTGCCCGCCGTGCACACCACCGGCGCATACTATCTGTCGGCAGACACGACCGCGTTCATGCAGCTGCTGCAAGGCGATCTCTTCTCCACTCGCCCTGGGCTGCGGCTGGTCATCCCCCACGGCGGCGGTGCGGTCCCCTATCACTGGGGCCGATTCGAAGGCATCGCGATCGGGTTGGAAAAGCCGGCGCTGGCCGAGCACCTGCTGTGCAACGTGTTCTTCGACACATGCGTCTATCACCAGCCAGGCATCGACCTGCTGTTCGAGACGATCGGGGCAGGCAACGTCCTGTTCGGCTCGGAACTGCTCGGCGCAGTGAAGGCGCTCGACCCGAGCACGGGACAGGCATTCGACGACACGAAGCGCTACGTCGATGCCCTCGACCTGGACGACGAGAGCCGTGCCGCCGTGTTCGAGCAGAACGTGCGAGCCGTCTACCCACGGCTGGACGCTCTGCTGGCACGTCAAGGCCGATGACGAGACGACGCAGGAAAGGAATCCGCAATGACCGAATACGCGACGCTGCGATTCGCCGGAGGTGCCCAGGGATTCAACTGGCTTCCGGTATTCGTCGCCGAGGAGCAGGGGCTCTTCGACCGCGCCGGCCTGAAGATCGAGTATCTGCGACTCGGCTCGGTGGGCAAGGCCACTGCTGCCGTGCGCAGCGGCGACGCCGACGTAGCGATTACGCCCCCAGAGGGCGCAATCGTCGACCACCTGACCGGCGGATCGCTGCGCATTGTGGGTTCGAACTCCCAGCGGCTGCCGATGTCGCTCGTGGCGCGGCCAGGGATCACAGAGCTGTCTGGCTTGAAGGGTGGACGGATCGGCACGTCGTCGCTGACAGAAGGGACGTCGCTGTACACGCGGCCGCTACTGGCCACGGCGGGGCTGACATATCCGGATGACTATGAATTCGTGCTTGCCGGTGTGCATACCAGCAGGTGGGATGCCCTGCAGAACGGCGAGATCGATGCCGCACCGCAGCCCGCACCGTGGAACTTCCTGGCCGAAAGCGAAGGCTACGGTCTGCTTGGAGAGATTCCCGACGTCATCCCCGAGATCATCTTCGCCGCGGTCATCGGCAACGAGTCGTGGCTGACCGAGAACAGGAAAGCCGTCACTGGCCTGATCGGCGCGCTCGCCGAGGCGCACGACTTTGTGAACGACGCGGCCAACGATGCCGTGACGCTGCCGATCTACCAGCGCATCACCACCCCGGACGAACCGGAGCTCGCAGCGCGGGGCCTGACGTACACACGCGGGCTGGGGATGTGGCCAGCGAGCCTGCGGGTGTCCGCCAAGGCCCTTGAAGCGACCATCGACGTCATGATCCAGGCCGGCCTCATGACTGCTGATCGCCGGGCCGACGCGCGCGGTGTCGTCGACCTCGACTTCACGAAGGTGGCGTAGGCGCGCCATGGCCACCGTTCACACCGTGGTGTCACGCACCGAGAAGACATTGGCAGCAGCCTTCGCCGAATGGGGCGTGGCCACGGTCCATGAGGCGCAGGGACGCACGGGACTGCTCGACCACCGTCTCATCCCGCGCCAAGAAGGTTCCGCTATCTCGGGCACGGCGCTGACGTGCGAGGTCGCGCCAGGCGACAACTGGATGATCCATGTCGCCATCGAACAGGCGCAACCGGGAGACATTCTTGTCGTCAGCCCGACATCGCCCTGCGACGATGGCTACTTCGGCGACCTGCTGGCGACTTCCGCGGCGGCCCACGGCATCCGAGGTCTTGTGATTGACGCCGGCGTGCGCGATGTCAAAGACCTGCGCCGAATGGGGTTCCCGGTCTGGAGCAAGACAGTCAGCGCGCAGGGCACGGTCAAGGAGACGCTCGCCGATGTGCAGGCGCCCCTCGTCTGCGCGGGTCGGCTGATCCATCCCGGCGATGTCGTGGTGGCCGACGACGATGGTGTCTGCATTGTGCCGAGGGTGGATGCAGCGACCGTCCTTGCCGCGGCACGTGACCGAGCGGCAGCCGAAGAAGACAAGCGAGCTCTTTATGCCTCCGGGCTGCTGAGTCTGGACGTCAGTCCCTCCCTACGGGACGGACTCAACAGAAAGGGACTGGTCTATGAGCGGTCTTGATGAGAATTACGTGCCACGCCGAGTGGTCACAGCAGTGCGGGATGGAAAGTCGGTGTTCCTCAGCGACGGGCCGCCGCCGAATGCCCACCAGTACAGTGCAATCCCGGGGATGATGACGTCAGTGGTGTACCGCACGGCGGCGCAGTGCTCGGTGGATCCGACCGGCGACGAGACCGCACCGATTTTGGGCGCACTCCTGCCGGCGCCTGGCGAGACGAGCCTTGTCATTGTCACGTTTCCGCCCGATAGCGTCTTCGCCCGCCCTGGTCTCGATTTCGCCGCAATCGACCAGGAACAGTACGACTTCGCACCGGACTTCGCCGACGCATTCGAAAAGGACAACCCGGGCAAGCACCAGACCGACAGCATCGACTATGACATAGTGCTCGACGGTGAGATCTGGCTGGAGCTGGACGAGGAGACCAAGCACCTGCATACGGGTGACGTCGTCATCCAGGGCGGTGCCCGCCACGCATGGCGAAACAAAGGTGATCGCCCGGCCACGATGTGCTTCGTGCTCGTCGGGGCACGGCGATGAGCCAGCGTACCCAGGCTGACCCAAATCGACCCGACTGCACGCACAGTACGGGTCACCATCACAACGGAGAACGAAAATGACGACGATACTTCCCCGCGAACAGGTCGAGGACACGACGCGGCGGCGGATGCGCGCTGCCCGCATGCACCAGGTGGGCGAACCTCTGGTCATCGAGGATGTGGACCGCCCGCGCGCCACCGGTACCGACGTGGTCGTGCAGGTGAAGGCCTGCGGCATGGTGCCGAACCTCGGGAACGTGCTTGCCAACTGGGAAACCTGGTACCCGCACGAACCGCTGCCGCCGCGCCCCGCGATATTCGGACTTGACCCGGTCGGCATCGTGCACGAAGTCGGTGAGCAGGTCGTCGCGTTCACCCCAGGTGATCGCGTCTATGTCAACCCAACGCGCTCGTGCGGCGCCTGCCACGCCTGCACATCGGGAGCGCCGCAGGCCTGCGACTACTGGACCTTCTCCGGCTACTTCGGTTTCAACCAGAACAGCCTGCAGATGTACGAGAAATACCCGGAAGGGGGCTTCTGCGAGTACATGAAGGCTCCGCAGGCGTCGCTAGTGACGCTGCCAGACAACCTGGGCTTTCGGCACGCGACCCGCCTCGGCTACCTGGGCACGGCATATGCTGCAGTGAAGAAGCTCGGGCCGCTCGCTGGCAAGACGCTCATCGTGAATGGTGCCACGGGGACCCTCGGGGTCGGCGTCACAATCCTCGCCCTCGCGCTCGGCGTCTCCCGCGTCTTCGCCGTCGCCCGCGGCGTGCCGCTGCTCGAACGCCTCCAAGCGCTCGCTCCCGGGCGAATCGAGACGTTCTCGAACCTCGACGGCAGCGCCGCCGAATGGGTGATGTCGCGCACGGACGGCCGCGGTGCCGATCTGATGATCGATTCGCTCGGCGCGGTCGCTTCGCTCGATTCATTCAAGGATGCGATGCATGGACTGCGTCGCGGGGGGCGGCTCGTCAACGTCGGCGGAACCGCCGGTGAACTCGGTTTCGACGTGAAATGGGGCATGGACAACTCCATCTCGTTCACCGGCTCGGCGTGGTTCACGACAGCGGAAGGGCTTGAGCTCGCAGACATGATTCGCTACGGGGTCGTCGATCTGTCGATCATGGAGCCCAAGTCGTGGCCGTTTGAGCAGATCAATGAAGCCATCAACGGCGTCACCAGCGGTGACGGCGGCTTCACCAGCTACCTGATCGAGATCTGAGAACGAGGAGAAGCATAATGGCACATATCGCGCCCGCAACGAGCAAGACCGCAGCTTTGCAGCTGGTGGATGACTTCTCTCTGGAGATGACGGGGAAGGACGTTCCTGGGTTGCAGGAAGCGGCGTCGGTGATCCCGGCTGGCACCAAGGTCAATGTGACCTTCCTGGGCAACGAGGACCTGCCGATGCGCGTCGCCGCGGCGAAGGCAGTGAAGGAGGCCGGGTTCGTCCCGGTCCCGCACATCTCCGCCAGGCGGATCGGATCGCAGTCCCAGCTGGAGGACTTCTTGGGTGCCCTGCACGAGGTAGGGGCCACTGAGCGCGTGTTCAGCGTGGGTGGCGACCCCGCCGAGCCCGAGGGCCTATATCCGGACTCGCTTTCGCTGATCCGCACCGGCATCCTGCAGAAGTACGGGGTGAAGCAAGTGAGCATCGCCGGGTATCCGGAAGGGCACCCCGATATCCCAGACGACGTGCTGTGGCGGCATCTTCAGGACAAGTCGATTGCGCTGAAAGAGCAGGGAATGGATGCTGTCATCCTGACCCAGTTCTCCTTCGACACCGACCCGGTGATGTCCTGGATCAAGCAGGTGCGCGATAAGGGGATCGACACGCAGATCCGGATCGGCACGCCCGGACCGGCAGGAATCAAGCGGCTGCTCGGATTCGCTCGCCGGTTCGGGATCGGGGCGAACGCGATGATCGTGAAGAAGTACGGGTTCTCCCTGACAAACCTGATGGGCACCGCCGGCCCCGACCGGTTCGTGTCCGATCTGTCCGCACTCCTCGCCCAGGACGAGTCGTCCGGTCAGGTGAAACTGCACTTCTACACGTTCGGCGGGCTGAAAGCCACTTCCGAATGGGCCGCTGAATATACGGCAGCGCAGTCCTGATGACGGCGCGTGTGCTGGACGGAAAGGCTGCGGCTGCGGCAATCAGGCTGGAACTGGCAGAGCGGGTCGCGGAGCTGAATGCTCGGGGGGTCACTCCGGGGATCGCGACGGTATTGGTTGGGGATGATCCCGCCTCGCAACTGTATGTGGGAATGAAGCACCGGCAGTCCGAGGCGATCGGGATGAACTCGATCCACGTCGAGCTGCCGGCCGACGCGTCGCAGGCAGAGGTTGAGGCGGCGATCGATCGGCTGAACGCGGATCCGGGATGTCACGGATACATCGTGCAGTTGCCGCTGCCGAAGCACTTAGACACCGACGCGATCCTGGAGCGGATCGATCCGGGCAAGGATGCCGATGGCCTCCATCCGACGAATCTTGGCCGGCTGACGTTGAACGTGAACCGTCCGATCACCACCCCGTTGCCGTGCACTCCGCGCGGGGCGATCGAGCTGCTGGTACGCAACGGCTACGACCTGAAGGGCAAGCATGTGGTCGTGGTGGGCCGCGGGGTGACGATCGGCCGGTCGATCGGGTTGCTGCTGACGCGGCGTGAGATCAACGCGACAGTGACGTTGACGCACACCGGCACGGTGGATCTGCCGTCGTATCTGCGGCAGGCGGATGTGATCGTGGCCGCCGCAGGAGTCAAGTATCTCGTGCGACCGGGGGACGTCAAGCCTGGAGCAGCGGTGCTGGATGTCGGGGTGACCCGCCAGTACGACGCTGAAAGCGGCACGTCCACGGTATTCGGCGATGTTGACCCGGCCGTGATCGAGGTCGCCGGATACGTGTCACCGAACCCGGGCGGAGTCGGCCCGATGACCGTCACCCTGCTGATGACCAACGTCGTCGAGGCCGCCGAACGCGCAGCATCCTGACCACAGAACGAATCCTCAAGGAGAATCCCATGTCCCCGCATATCACGTTGAAGATCGATCACGCGTGCCTGATTGTGCACGGTCCGGACCAGCCTGGTCTGGTCGCTGCGGTCACCGGGCTGATCACCCGCAATCAGGGCAACATCATCTCACTGGATCAGTACACGTCCGATCCGGAAGGCGGCGCGTTCTTCCAACGTGTGGTGTTCCACCGTGCCGACCTTGCCGCCGCGATCCCCGACATCGAAGCCGATCTGCGCGAGGCGCTGGCTCTGTACGGGGTGGAATACACCCTCACCGACCAATCCATCCCCAAACGAATGGCGATTCTGGCCTCCACCAGCGACCATTGCCTGCTCGAATTGCTCTGGCGGCACCGGCGCGGCGAATTGCCCGTGACCATCCCGATGGTCGTCAGCAACCACACCAACACTGCCGAAGACGTCCGCAGCTTCGGGATCCCGTTCTTCCACATCCCCTCGCAGGCGCCGGACAAGAGTGAGGCAGAATCGAAGATCCTGCAACTACTCAAGGGGAACGTGGACTTCGTGGTCCTGGCCAGGTACATGCAGATCATCAGTGATGACTTCCTGAACGAGATCGGTGTCCCGGTGATCAACATCCACCACTCGTTCCTGCCGGCTTTCATCGGCGCCGCCCCGTATCGAAAAGCTGCAGAACGCGGCGTGAAACTGATCGGGGCGACATCCCACTACGTCACCCGCGACCTCGATCAGGGCCCCATAATCGAGCAGGACGTCGCCCGCGTTGACCACTCCATGACAGCGGCCGACCTGCAAGCTCGCGGCGCGTATGTGGAACGTGCCGTCCTGTCCCGTGCCGTCGAGTGGCACGCCGAAGACCGCGTCATCCGAGACGGCAACCACACCATCGTCTTCAACTGAGCGACTCCGTGCGTGCTCGCCAGCTCGTGGAGGGCTGCTCGCTCGACATGGTGGGCAGACACCTCGACGCGCTGCCGTCGGCGGCGGCCCTGCTGCGGCCGGGCACCCGGATCAACATCGCGGCGGCGCCTGGCGAGAGCCCGGAGCTGCGCCGAGCCACGGCCGCGGCGATCGCAGCACATCAGCTCACACCGGTGCCGCAGGTGGCCGCCCGTCGGATCACTTCCGCCCAGACGCTGAAGAGCTTCCTGTCCGGATTGCAGGCGGACGGCACGTCGGGTCATCTGCTGACCCTCGGCGGTGACCCGGATCCCGCGGAGGGGCCGTACGCCCAGGCCCTCGCAGTGATCCGATCGGTCCGCCTTGCCGACTACGACGCGGTGACCGTCGGCGTCGCCGGCCACCCGGAGGGCCATCCTGCGGTTCGCTCCGATGTGCTCTGGGACGCGCTGCGGGCCAAGACCGCTGAGCTTGCGGCACAGGGGCTCAGCGCCGAGATCTTCACCCAGCTGACGCTGGACGTCGATGCCGTGGTCTCGTGGATCGAGGTGGTACGCCGGGAGGGGATCGCGGTACCCATCCGCGTCGGGCTCAGCGGACCGGTCGAGCCTGCGCGACTGCTGGCGTACGCGCGCCGGGTGGGTGCGGCATCGGGCACCGAGGTCGCAGAACGGTACGGACTCTCGCCGGATGATCCGCCGCAGCCCGTCGGCCCAGCCCGGTTCATCGATGAGCTTGCGCGACGGCTCGACCCAAGGGACCATGGCGACGTGCGGGTGCACCTGTACTCACTGGGCGGCCTGCGCGAGACCGCCGAGTGGATTCACGACGCGCTGCGGTGATGGGTGCGCATCATCCGTCTCACCGTGTCATCTCGGCGCCGGAGAGCAGGAAGTCGCGCAAGGCGACGTACTTCGCCGTGCGAGGCCCATCGCGGGGCCGGCCGAGGCCGACCACGGTCGGCGAGATCCGCTCGGCGAGATCGAGGGTGGCGAGGGTGTGACCGTCGTACGTCAGCTGTGACGCGGGGCGTTGATAGAGCACCGAGTAGCCGAGGCCGCGGCCGACCAGGCACCGCGCGAGTTCGTAGTTTGTCGTGGTGTGTCCGATGGACGGCCGAAGGCCGAGCGAGGCGAATAGATACTCGGTGTTCTGCAGACTCGGCTGCATGTCGAGCTGGATGAGCGGTTCGGTCACCAACTCGGCAAGGCGCACGCTGCGACGGCCGGCGAGACGATGAGAGTCGGCCACGATTACGTGCGGACGATACTCATTCAGTGGTTCGAAGCTCACCTGCCCCGACACGTCGATGCGATAGAGCAGGATCGCATCGACTCTGCCCTGAAACAGGAGATCATGCAGCTCCGGGGCGGATGCCTCGACGAAGTCGAGCTCAAGCCCGCTGTGCGTTCGGCGGAACCCGTCCATCACGGCGGGAAGGAAGAACGGGGTCAACGGTGAGAAGCATCCGACGACGAAACGCCCGGTCAGTCCGACGGCGCTCTGCGACGCCTCGCCGGCGAAAGACTCGGCGCCGGCCAACAGCTGGCGTGCGTGTGCGAGTAGGCGCGCGCCGGCCGGCGCCAGCTCCACCCCTTTGCCCTTGCGCCGGATGAAGAGCTGGAGGCCCAGACGAGATTCAAGTTCATCCAGCGCCAGGGCGAGTGCGGAGGCGCTCACATGACAGCGATGGGCCGCGCCGGCCAGCGAGCCTTCGCCAGCGATGGCATCGAAGTACTCCAGCTGACGCAGAGTGAACGGCACGGGCATGGTCACAGTTTAGCTGGGGTGAATACGCATATAAAACTGTTTTACATGCGATCCCATTGAGATGACACTGGAAGCAGGGCCGGAGCAGGCCCAACCCGCTTTTCAAGGAGGAATTACCGTGGCTACCAATCTCGAGGAAGCGATCGCCGAGGCAGGCGACGCGCACACTTTGCTCTGGGAGTCGCAGAGCCCGCCGATCGTCAGCACCCCAGTGACACCGGAGTTCAGCAATTGGCGTGACGAGCAGCTCGCGTGGCGGCATAGCGCGGTGCTCTTCGACCAGTCGCATCACATGGCCGACCTGAACATCAAGGGTCCGGATGCGCTCAAGCTCATCCGCGACACTGCCGTCAACAGCGTCGAGTACTTCCCGGTGGATGCCGCGAAGCAGTACGTGGCAGTGAACGCGGACAGTGAGTTGATCGGTGACAACATCCTGTTTCGCTACGAGGAGGACGAGTTCCAGGCCGTCGGCATCCCGCCGTCGATCAACTGGCTTCAGTTCCACGCGGAGACCGGCGGCTATGACGTCGAGATCTCACGCGACAACCCGTCGTACGGGCGGGTGGGTGACCCGGTGTCATACCGCTACGAAGTGCAGGGTCCTGGCGCGATGGACGTCATCCGCGAGGTGCTCGGCGAGGAGCCTCCGACGGTGAAGTTCTTCCACGGCACCCGCTTCACAATCGCGGGCAAGACCGTGCGCGCGCTACGCCACGGAATGGCCGGTGAGCCTGGGTTCGAGTTCGTCGGGCCGTGGGCCGATCGCGACGCCGTGATCGGCGCGATCGTGGAGGCCGGCGAAAAACACGGACTCGTGAAGGTCGGCGGGCGAGCCTACCTCACGAACTCGCTGGAATCCGGCTGGATGCCGCGGCCGCTGCCCGCGTTTTACTCCGGCGACAGCACGGCGGACTTCCGCAGATGGCTGTCGGCCTCGGACATCGACTCCGACGTGTCGCTCGGCGGCAGCTTCTACTCGCAGAACCTCTCGGACTACTACCTATCGCCATACGACGCCGGGTACGGACGTGTCATCAAGTTCGACCACGACTTCATCGGACGGGGCGCGCTTGAGAAGCAGGTCGAGTCCGGTCGGTCAACCGCGCGCCACAAGGTGACGCTGGCATGGAACGGCGACGACACCGAGAAGGCGTTCGGGTCGATGTTCCACGGCGGCGCAGGGGCGAAGTTCATCAACCTGCCGATTGCGCACTACGCCACTTACCACTACGACCGTGTGGAAACCTCCGGCGGCGACCTGCACGGTCTGTCGTTGCACACAGGGTACTCGGCGAACTTCCGCTCGATGCTGTCGATCGCGACCGTCGACCAGGAGATCGCCGAGCCAGGAACCGAGGTTGAAGTTGTGTGGGGAGAGCCCAGGCCGTCGTCCAAGCCGGCCGTCGAGGACCACGTGCAGGTCAAGATCCGCGCCACGGTTAACCCGGCGCCGATCGAGGCTAAGGCACGCAACGAGTACCGCTCAAACACGGCGGCGTAGCTGCTCACTGGGTAGATGCTCACACGAGGGGAGGGTCGGCCGCCCCCCTTGTCGGTGGCGGGTCGTGACACGCTCCTTGCAGTCGATGCAGCCATGCACCATCGCAACCAATAGAACGAGGAGGAAGATTGTGTACAGCAGTTCTCCCGCGGACATTTATGCCGAATTGTGCATGCGCATCGGCGAAAGCCGCCCTCAGCCCCGGCTCTCCGCAACTCGGCACGCACTGAGCGAGCTGGGGAATCCCCATCTGAATTTTCCATTCATTCACGTAACAGGTACAAACGGCAAGACGACCACGAGCAGAATCGCCCAAAAGATCCTCCAGACAACCGGCAGGCGAACAGGCCTTTTCACGAGCCCGCACCTGGTCGGCTTCTCAGAGCGAATCGCCATTGACGGTGTGCCGATCTCTGCGCACGACCTCGCTGCCAACTGGCGTGCGGTCAGCGTGGCGCTCGAACACACTGACTCTCAGTTACGTGGCATCGGCCAGCCCCCGCTGTCGTTCTTCGAAGCGCTCACAGTGCTCGCGTACACAAGCTTTTCTCGAGGACGCGTGGATTGCGCCGTCATTGAGGTTGGGATGGGCGGCGCCTGGGACTCCACCAATGTCGCAGATGGAAACGTCGCAGTGATCACGCCGATTGCGCTGGATCACACCGCTCAGCTGGGCCGCACAGTGGAAGCGATCGCTCGCACGAAAAGCGGGATCATCAAGTCACGCGCGCACGTCGTATGCGCGGCACAACCACCGAGCGCTCTGCGCGCTATCGACGACGCGGCGCGGAGCCAACGCGCGACCATGACCACGTTGGGACGTGACTTCGGGGTGACGTCGTCTACGATTCCCACGGGGCAACAGATCTCAGTGTCGGGCCTACGCAACGAGTACCAGTCACTGTATTTGCCTCTCCACGGAGACCATCAAGCAGTCAACGCCGCACTTGCGATCGCCGCCGTTGAAGCCTTCCTACCTGCCCATGGTCTCGACTCGGCGACGGTCGCAGCGGGGTTGCAGAGTGTCACATCGCCCGGACGACTTGAATGCATCCAACAATCTCCCGATGTTTTCCTCGACATCGCGCACAACCCTGCCGGTGTCAACGCGCTCGCATGCACTCTGAACCAGATCTCCGACCGTACCTTGGCCGCGGTCGTTAGTGTTCTGGAAGAAAAGGACGCTGCAGGGATCATCTCCGCCCTATCACACGTCACGCGAACATACTTTGTAACGCGGTCGGCTTCTGATCGCGCACTATCGCCACGCCGACTCGCCAACACGATCCGAGCGGTGGATCCTGATGCCATGATCGACGTGCACGAAACGCCGCGCGGTGCCCTCGCAGCGGCATTGGCCTGGGCCGATCGACGCGACGACCGGTCAGTCATCGTCACCGGATCCGCAACCCTGGTCGGTGACGTGATGAAACTTGCAGCGAAGCATCCGGAAGTTTACAGTGTCCCTGCCTAGTGTTCGGACGGTTCCGACTGCTGTTGGATCGGCCACAACGAGAGAGTCCAGAATCGATCCTGCGGCATTCGCGCGTGTCTTCTTCATGGGACACGAAGATGCATTCTGGCTTGACGGCGGGCCTGACGGCGACAGTCTCTTCGGATTCGGAAGCGTCATTTCCGGCGACGAAACGCTGAAAGAGATCGATCGATGTCTTGGCGCTTTCAGGGCGAGGTCCAGCGAAGCAACCGGGCCGCAACCGGGATTCGTGGGTTGGATTCCATACGATTTCACGCGCAGAACATTGCTCATCGACCTACAGCGCGACGGGGAAGCGCCCGAGGTGTCCTTTATCAGGGCAGAGCACATTGTGCGAATCGACAATCGCTCCGGTGACATCGAAATCGCCGTATTTCCTCAAGGGGACAACCAGACCGTCGTTCCATGGCGAGAAGCAGTCGCGCAGATGATTCGGCAATCCCGCCTTGGTTCGGACACGGATGCGCCGCCATGCGATTCACCCGTGTCGTGGACGGTTGACGACGACGAATATGGCGCGAAGATCTCGCGCTGTCAGGACGAAATCGCGTCCGGCAATGCCTACGTGCTCTGCCTGACGACGCGCGTGATTGCGCCGGGGGCGTGGGACGACCTCGAGACTTTCATTGCACTGCGCGAGTCCAGCCCAAGTCATCATGGCGCGCTGGTCAGGATCGGCGCCACGAGCCTGGTCAGTTGCTCACCGGAGAGGTTCATCGAGGTCGCCGCGGATCGGACCATTCGCACTCATCCGATCAAAGGAACCCGGCGCAGATCTGACGATCGCGAAGTAGACGATGCGCTGCGAGACGAGCTTCGGAGCGATGAGAAGGAGCGGTCTGAGAACCTCATGATCGTCGATCTGATGCGCAATGATCTCGCGCGTGTATGCACGATCGGTAGCGTGGGTGTCGAGAGACTGTTCGCGGTGGAAACGTACCCGCATGTCCATCAGTTGGTGAGCACGATTGTCGGAACGCTGCTCGATGGCGCGGGCGCGGCAGAAATCATTTCAGCCGTGTTCCCAGCCGGGTCGATGACGGGAGCGCCAAAAGCAATGGCTGTGCGACTGCTCGACGCCATGGAGAGCAGCCCGCGGGGCTTGTACGCCGGTGCGTTCGGACTCATCGGTCTTGACGGCACGATCGATCTGGCGATGAGCATCCGATGCGTCGAAATTCACGAAGGATACGCGCAGATCGGTACTGGCGGTGGGATCACTGCGATGTCGGATAGGCGTGCGGAAGTGGATGAGATCCATCTCAAGGCGGCGGCCCCGATGGCCGCTTTGCGCAGTCGAGTGCCCTCGCGCGAACTCGCCGGCGCAGGGGTGTAGTAATGCACGTGTTTGGCGTGGTGAATGCCACCCCCGATTCGTTCAGCGACGGGGGTCGTCACAACGAAGTGCCAGAAGCCGTTGACCACGCGCTGAGGCTTGTTCGCCACGGTGCAGATGTGATCGACGTCGGCGGCGAATCGACGCGGCCGGGCGCAGTTCCAATCGGACCCAACGAGGAACAGCGTCGCGTCATGCCGATCATCGAGCGACTCGTCGCGCACAACATTCCCGTCAGCATAGACACCATGCACAGCCAGACCGCGGGCGCAGCGCTGCGCGCCGGCGCTCGGTTCGTCAACGACGTATCGGGCGGGCAGGCCGATCCACTGATGATCCCGACCGTCATCGACGCCGACGTTGACTACATCGCAATGCATTGGGGAGGTGGAGCGAATGCGACGCCGCCGTCCGGCAGCGCCACGGGCGGCGTGATCGCGTCTTTGCGTTCGACAGTCCGCTACCTCGTCTCAGCCGGAATGCGAGCGGAGCGGATCATTGTGGATCCCGGCCTCGGGTTCGGCAAATCCAACCAACAGAACTGGGAGCTGATTGGCTCGCTCAAATCCTTGTGCGAGATCGGGCCGAGAGTACTAGTAGGTCACTCGCGGAAGCGATTCATCGGAAGCCTGCTGCCCAACGGGACGCAACCGGCAGATAGGGACGTCGCCTCAGCGGGCATCAGCATTCTCTGCGCTGCCGCCGGAGTATGGGGTGTGCGAGTGCACGACCCTGAGGTCACTCGTCGCGTGCTCGCCGCAACCGGAATCGTAATGTTCGACGGATAGCGTGCTGTATGCCTTACAGTGCTGACCCCGTTCGGGTCATACGTGCGTCCGACCCTGCGAAGATCGTAAGTTGTTCGCTCCGACTGATGCCGTCGCGGTGGGCGTCCGGCTTGCGGGCGCACCTGCAGTCTCTCCCAGCGTCGCCTTCACGCGGGGAGTGCAGCGTACAGACGGGTCCATTTCCGATGGTAGGCGGGACGTGCTATTCCGGCACCGGCCGCGATGAGGGCCGGGTAAGAGGACACGAGTCCGTTCCACGTCGAGGTCTGATGCGTCTTCTCGATGGGACTCAGATCGGTGACTAACGAGTCCGACTTGCGAGTGTTGCACGCGGCGTGAAGCGTGGTTAGGTTCTCGAGCACATTCGGGCCGCCGAGACTATGCGGGTAGACGTGGTCAGCTTCGGGTGCCAAGGCCCAGAAGACCGGGTGGATCTTCCCCCTCGCATAGTGCGCGTCGTATGGGACCGTGTCGGGGAAGAGATCGTGGATCGCGACGAGAATGCTCCGCGGTACAGCACGCCCGCCGCAACAGGTGCACCGAAACCGGTCGCGTATGAACACCTGCGCTCGAAGGGTTTCGTTCGTCAGTCGTGCGCGGGCGGGCCTTTCGCCTCCTCCCGTCGGCGTCTTGCTTGCAGAGGTTAGTCTGCCCGTCCAAACCTCGCCGGCGATCGGGTGCAACTGAGCGGCCGCGGCGATCAGGTCGCCTTCGCTAACGCTGGCCACGGTCCTTGCGAGGACGTCGGCGTACTTCTCCACATCGGCCTCGTCGAAGGCGGTGATGTCAACCATGACCGCAAACGTAGCCGATCCAACAGGATCGAAAGCGTCGTTCGGCGTCCCGCCTGCATGCGAAGCCCAGACAGGGATGGCGTTGTGAGACACCCGGTTCAGCGCTTTCAGAGTCGCTAACGTGATGAGCAGGCGATCGCGCGGAACCCGGTCCCGGCTATGGCCCAGGTCGTGCCGCTCTGGTGCATTGCAGCGTCGTCGCCGCGACCATCACAGGCGAGGGTGCGGACGTGGTGCTGACGGGCAACGGGTTCGCTAGCGGAGGTCCTCCGATGTGGCACCTTCGAATCCGAAAAAGGCAAGGTAGGCCGGGACCATCTCGAACAACATGTCGCTACCGTTTTGAATCATGCAGCCCCTATCGCGTGCTGCGGCCAAGAATGGGGTGATTTCAGTCTTGTTGACCACATCTGCAACGTGGGCCCCGCTGTCGACGCTGTCGAGGTCGACAGGCAGCGGGTCGCCCTCATGCGTGCCCAAGGAGGTCGCGTTCACGATCAGGTCATACCCTCGAAGGTCTTTCGACCCAAGACCAGTCTTCACACCCGGGTAATAGATTCCAAGACGCTGTGAAAGAGCCTCTGCGGGAGCGCTGTGACGATTGAGGAGTCCGATCTCACTAACCTGCGCCCCCGCCAAAGACGCGGCGATGGCTGAACCTACTCCGCCCGCGCCAATGATCATCACGCGCTTGCCTCCGGGGTCGAATCCCTTTTTGACAATCGCGCGGACAAAGCCGGCACCGTCGAACTGGTCAGCCAGCAGTGAGCCGTCTTCACGCTTCACTACGGCGTTAGTGGCACCAGCGATCGCCGCTGCGGGGCAGACTTCGTCAACAAGCTCCATAGTAGTGACCTTGTGGGGCATCGTGACGAGTGCCCCGCGGAGATTGGTCAGGGTGAACAAGGATCGGAAGAGGTCCGGATAACCTTCTCCCTTGGCCGACATCGGAACGACTGCCGCATCGAAACCGTTTTTCTCAAACCAGGGATTGCATATTGAGGGCGAAGTGAAAGTGTCCGTTGGGTAACCCAGGTGCACTATCAGCGTAGTCCTCCCGCTGATCATCGGAAATCCCTCTTGGTGTGGCCGACCTCATGCCGGCCCATACACACGTCAGAAATAGGCCTCAACGCATCGTCTCCCCTCTTTGGTAGGTCTTCCTGCACGTGATTCGTAACGTTGTCGCAGGCAATTTTGTAACAAATGCCCGCATCGCTGGAGCTTGTGTTCGTTCTCATTTAGGCGCCCAACGTTCGCGTGTCGACGTGGTCGTGTCTGCCTGCGAGGACGTCGTCGAAGAGTATCGGTCGGTGGAGGGTTGCGGAAATGTAGACAGATTGCACGAGCGCTAATGCATTGAAAGCGTCTTGAATGGTGACCTGGGGGGCCTCACCTGTCTGGATCGCGCGGACGACATCTTGGTACTGGCGGTGATGGCTTGCTGGATCGAGGCGGTACTGACCGGCGTCGGTCGCGGCTGGAAGAGGCAATCCAAGGCGGTATTCTGGCTCAGCCGTCGTTGCGAGGATCTCGGCCGCATGGTTTCCCTGTGCCACGCGAAGCCCCATGGGTCCGACATTGGTCCCGGCTTTCGCGGCAGCGTGGTAGTAGGCCAGTTCGTCGTCTTCTATTACGGCGGAGCCGAGGGTTCCCATCAGCTGGAGGCGGGTCGAGAGTCCCGGATAGGCGGCCGTTGTTGCGTGTACTGCGGCCACGGCGCCCGATTCGAAGCTGATTGTGGCGGTGGCGGAATCTTCGACTTGTATCCGCTCATGGGCGAGGAGAGCGGTGTGACCGGACACTTCGGTGGGGTGTCCCATGAATGATAGGAGTAGATCGACGTTGTGAACGCTTTGGTTCATGAGGGCTCCGCCCCCGTCCATTTGCCAGGTGCCGCGCCATGGCGCGGAGTCGTAGTAACTCTGGGGGCGCCACCAGGCGGTGGATGCTATCGCGCTGGTGATCCGGCCGAAAGCTTGGCTCGCTAACGCTTGGGCGATGAGACGGCTTGCTGTGTCGAAGCGATGCTGACTGATGACGCTGACGACCAGACCGTGATCTTTGACCATTTGGGCCCGGTCAGTGAGCGCCCGGGCTCTGACCAGGTTGACGTCCAGGGGCTTTTCGATGATGACGTGCCGCCGCGCATCGAGCGCGGCGTTTGCTTGATCGATGTGTAGTCCGCTGGGCGTTGTCAGCACGACGAGGTCGACCTCGTGGAGGGCTAGCGCTACTTCCAAGGACTCGCATTCTTGTGGGCGACGGAACCCCTCCCTCGCCAGCTTGTCGGCTAACCGGGCCGTGGCCGCACCCACGGCGTCCACGACGGCGACGATCTCGATTGAATCGAGACCGGAGGCGATTGCGGTATGCACCTGTCCAATCGCGCCGCACCCCACGATTGCTACGCCGATCCTCGTCGAGCTCATGTCTCCTGCTTTCGTTGCGTTGTTCATTACGTCTGTGGGGGAATATCTCGTCGTCATAGCGACGAAGCAACCCCGTTTGCGATCACGCTCAGTCCGCCCGGAGCTGCAATCAGGAGCGTCATGGGGCGGATGATTCCTCCGGGACGCGGCGGGTGAAGATCGACCCGACGATTGCCTCCACGATGAGGCCGATGACCGCCCACCATAGTTGGCTGAAAGCGAGCGCGGTCGCAACCACAATGACGATGCCCGATACCAGGGTGAGCGTCGGTGTCCGGATCGTCGAGGCGATCAGGTCAGGAGCGTTGGCGCCACAATGATCGCGGCGGGAATCAACAGTCGTGCAGCGTCCCCTAACCTCGCTGATCGGTACGTCCGGATAAGGACGTACGCGTTGAGCAGGATGGACATGAGCAGGACCGTTCTTGTCGACTCAGCATGTCACCCAGCGAGACTACGGAAAGGTCGACGGTGATGTCAGGGTTCGCCTTCTCGAAATTGACGATGTTCTCCTTCAGTGCGGCAGAACGGGGAGTGTTCTGACTGGGGTCGATGAAATCTCAGTACGAGATCGTCACTGGCCCGGATGTTTGCTGTGCGTCGCCGGAAGCGGAGCACCCGGTGAGCATCATGCCGACCACTGCCAGTGCTCCTGCGGAAAGGACCCAGCGTTTGTTTTTCATGTTTCTCTCCTTTGGTTGTGTTGGTGCTGCGGCAGCCCATGTGGCGGGTTACTGTGGTGCGTCGGAATTACGACTGAGTTAGGACTTTGAGCTTGGCCGACCGGGAATGTGGCTGAGAATCGATATTGAGAAGCCACCATCGACAGTGATATCTTGCCCCGTGACGTAGCCGGACAGCGGGCTGACGAGGAATTCGATGACATTCGCGATGTCGATGGGGTCCCCAATTCTCGACAACGGGATGAGTAATTCCCGGGCCTTTTTGATTTCGGGGTCGGTGTACATTTTTTCGGTCATTCCTGTGCGAGTCATGCCCGGGGAAACGACGTTGACACGGATTCCGTCAGGAGCCCATTCCAATGCGAGCGTCTGAGCTAGGAGTGTCAGCGCGGCCTTAGTGGGACTGTAGGCACCGGATCCGGCGTGCGGTATGTGGCCGGACTGCGAAGAGGTGAAACACACGGCACCGTGGCTGCCCCTCAAGTGCGGGTAACTTTCTTTGGCGAGGAGCCACGCGCCGCGGACGTTGACGGAGAACATGTCATCCCAGTCGTCAACGGAGAGGTCCTTCAGCGGGACAGGGTTGGCAGTTCCGGCGTTCGCGACCAGTGCGTCCAGGCCGCCGAATTCGTCTATTGCAGCTGCTACCAGCTGGGTTGGCACGTCGGGATCGCCGAGGTCGCCTACCAAGGCAATTGCAGTACCTCCCATTGCCTGAATCGAACGAACGACGTCTTTTTGCGTCTCGTTCTGCTGGTGTCCACACACCGCGATCATCGGCTGGGTGCCCCGGGCAAGAGCCGCCTCCGCGAGTCTCAGGCAGGCGGCTGCGCCGATGCCACTACTTCCGCCGCTTACTATAGCTTTCATTGCACACTCATCCTCTTTCTTCTGGTTCCTTCTGGGCGTTGTTCGTGTCTGGACGACTTAGGATGGTCCCGGCCATGGGATTCGGTGAGTTCGTTGGCGATGAACGGTAGTCACGTGTGGCGCCCGACCTTTGGCGGGTGGGTGCCGGCGTCGACGTTCCAGCCGCGGCTTTTGAGGTAGCGCATCGCCGCGTCAAATTCATCCCGCGGGTTTTTTTCGCGGATGATTTCGAGAACGACGTTTTCCGAGCCGAGGGTTGCCTCGACGGCCTCGCCTAACCCGTTCCAGTCGATTACGCCAGTGCCGAGCGGATCGTGGCCCCAGGTGTCTAAGCCCGTATCTGAGATGTGCATCAGGGCGATCGATTCGTGATGTGAGAGCAGACTTGCCAGAGGGTCTTCGCGGATGTAGGCAGCGTTGGCGACGTCGTAGACGATTTTGAGGGAATCGTCGTTGACCGTGTGCACGATGCCGGTCAAGTCTTGGATCGTAGGAGCGAAGCAATAGGGTGTGTTTTCGAAGAGCAAGCGCACACCTGCCTGCTTGGCTATGGGAATCAGGTCGTTCAGGCTCTCGTAGAGCCAACCGTGGACGCTCTCAAGCGGTGGCGAGATCATGGGGCGCCTTGTGCCAGGAGAGATCACAACCTCGGAGGCTTCCCAGACCTCGGCCAGTTCGATAACCGACGTGATGTGGTCAATGCTCTTTCGTCGCATGTTGGCGCCAGGGCTCGCGAGGTTGATGTCGTACCCACCAGCATTCAGAGACCTGATCTTTGCTCCACGTTGCTTCAGGTCTTCGAACGACTCGGATCGCTTCGATACCGACATCTCGTCGGGCCAGCAGTGCGGTGAGCTGATCGGCACCTCGAAGGTGTCGTACCCGTTCTCACACAGTTCCGCGATCGCCTCCGCGGCAGTCGCTGACCACAGGTAGGAGAATGTGTTGATAATCATGTTCATGTCGGTTCCAATCAGTATTTGAAATCGGTCACGCGGGCGACGGATGTCTAAGCCGTAAGCTTCTCCGCGGCAGCGAGGTACGCGTAGCTTGGCCAATCCCAGTTGCGGGGCTACGTACCCATCCCCAGGTGCGCACCTCCCGCAACGTCGAGACTGACACCGGTGATGTACCGATTCCGGGGATCCGTGAGGAACAGCGCCGCACTCGCGACCTCGTCCGGCTGCGCGAACCGCTGCATCGGCAGCTGGGCGGCACGCTCCGCCCGTGCACGCGTCGCCGAGTCAGCAGCGTCCCCCGAGGCGTCGGCGAGTTGAGCCCACATGTTCGTCTCCACCGGGCCCGGAGTGATCGCATTCACCGAGATTCCCGAGGGTCCCAAGATCTGAGCCATGGACCACATAATGTGGAGCACGGCGATCTTGCTCGCGTTGTAGGGCAGATAAGTCCGGCGAGCCTCTTTGGCTGCCACCGACGAGAACAGCAGGATTGTTCCCTTGATCTGGTGATCCAGCATCGCCTGCGCAGTTTCACGGACGATGGTGAAGGTGCCGGTGGCGTTGATCGTCATGATGCGCGCGAACTCGGACGTGCTGGTCTTCAGCGGGTCGGGGGTCTCCCCCAGCACGCCGGCGGCATGAACCAGCGCGTCGATCCGGCCGTAGCGGTCGATGATGTCGGCGACAGCAGCTGCCGTCGCTCGCTCATCCGTTACGTCGAGGTCGAAGTATGCGACTGCTGCCTCGGGCTTCTCCCCGCCGCGATCCGAGGCGATGACAGTTGCTCCGCTTTCAGCGTAAGCCGAGACCATCGAGCTGCCGATGCCGCCGTTCGCGCCCGTGACGAGGACGATCCGATTCTGTATAGACAACGTGAAATCCTTCCCGTGCTACTTCTTCGCGTGGCTGGACCAGGCGCGACCGGGCTGCTCTTCAACCGGCAGCCCTGCCGCCGACAGGATGCGGTCCAGCAGCTGTTGCGTTTTGGCTGCCTCCGCACCCGAGGTAAGTGGCTGCTTGCGATCCCGGACGCGATCGAGGAAGTGGTTCACGGCGCCGGCGAAGCCGAAGGTCTGGGTCGCGGTTGCCCACCCGAACGCCTCCGATGACATCTCCCGAACAGTCGTCTGACCGTCGTGCGTGATCGCGACGCTGTCGGGGGCTGAAATAGTTGCTGTCACACCGTCGCCGTAGGCGTCGAGCTTCTCACTCCAGGCGCCCGCATTTCGCGCGGCCATCAGCACGCCGGTGTTGCCGCTGTCGAATCGAATGAGCGCGCTGACGCCGTCTTCCTGCCACGGGTCGTCGCCGGCGGGGTGGGCGTTCACCTCCACCGGTTCGCCTCCGCAGTACCAGCGCAGAAGGTCGACCATGTGGATGGCGTTCTCGAACGTCGCGCGGTATTCAGAGCCGGCTCGGTTCTTCTGCGCGACGCAGAAGGATGCGCCGCGCGCGCTGAATGCTTCCCGGCCGGCCTCGTAGACGGGGGCGAAGCGTCTATTGAATCCCACCATCAAGATGCGGCCGCCCTCGTCTGCTTGCTGCGCGAGGGACAGTGCGTCTTCCGTGCGGGTGGCCAGCGGCTTTTCACAGAAGACGTCGACTCTGGCCGCCAAAGCAGAACGTGTGGCCTCCACATGCTCCGAACGCGGCGTCAGGATGAACACCGCATCGAGGGTCTCCGCCTCCAGCATCGCGTCAACCGTCGAATAGGCCCGTCCGAAGCCCCACCGGCGCATCAGCGGCTGCGGATCCGCTTTGCGGGTGACCACGGCACTCAGCTCGACATCGTCACGGGCCACGAGGGTCGGCAGTTGCGCGATCGTCGCGATGTTGCCTACGCCGACTACACCGACACGGAGCGGCCCAGCGGTCACTGGGACACCACCGCGGAGAGGATCGCGCGCACCGCCCGGGCGGAGTCGGCGAATCCCGTAGCAGGGCCAGGGAGATCCTGCGGGTGCCAACGGTATTCGTACTCGAGGGTCAGCACCTCGTCGTATCCGCGGCGCGAGAGCTCTTGGATGATGTCCGCCCAGGGCACGCTGCCGGTGCCGACGACACGAGAGCGGATCGCGCGTTCATCCGCCTTGACCCGGGCGGTGTCCGAAGCCCGGAACGGAGCGTTGCGGTCCTTGAAGATGAGGTCCTTCACGTGGACGTGGCTGATCAGGTCACCCTGAACGGCGAAGGCCTGAATCCAGTCCTCGTCGTGTGTGAACGTCAGGTTGGCCTGATCGTAGAGCACACGCACGGCCGGTGAGTCGACTTCGCGAACCAGGCGGGCGGTGTCGGACGCCGTCTGTGTCATGGTTCCGAAGTGGTTCTCGACACACAACACCACGCCGGCCTGCTGCGCGTCGACCGCCAGGACGCTCAGCGCCGCGCTGAGCCGTTCCCAGTGCGCACTGTAATCGGCTGCCCCTGGTTGCCAGGCGCCGGCGTAGACCCGGACGCGCGCGGCGCCCACTTCGTGCGCTGCCTCGATGCATCCCCGGAACTCGTCGATACCAGCTTGCCAGCTCTCGACGTCGAGGCTGTTGATGCTCGTCGTGTAGGGGGTCAGCGCGACGATGGGGAGGCCTTCATCGTGGGCAACAGCGGCTGCGTGCTGCGCCGACTTCTTGTCCGAAGGAGAGATTGCGGCGGGGTACGCGTCTTGGTAGATGACTTCCGCTGCGTCCAGTCCTGCCGTCTTGAACAGGCGGATCGCTTCCTGGAGTGTCATGCCCGGTGTTCCGAGCGTGTGTCCGGCGATGATCATGAGGAAGTGGTTCTTCTTTCGATGGGGCGGATCCAGTCCGCCGGTCCAACAAAGTTCGGGGGGCTCTGCACGCGGGAGCGGTCAACCAACTCCATCAGAAGACCCCAAGGTGTGAGGAAGTAGATCCAGCGATTGCCCGCGACGGCAGGACTATCCCCGGCGACCTCTTTGCGTTCGCCGAGGATGCGCACGCCGGGGATCTGCTGTAGATGACTGACGGCCCGATCGACGTCGTCCACGGCGAAGCAGAGGTGATGACCACCTCGGTCGCTGTGACGGGGGTGCTCCGTTCGACGTTCCACGGTCTGCCACCGAAACAGCTCGATATTCAGGTTGGGCGGCATTCTCAGCATCGACAGTTCGAGGGCGGCGTCGGAGGGCACATCGAAGTTGGCAGGCATGAACGCCGCATCCGGACCGCGCGAGGAGCGGTACAGCTCTTCTGCCCCGAGAACGTCGACGAAGAAGGACACCGCCTCGTCGAGATCCGGAACCGTGTAGGCCGCATGGTCCACATACTGGAGTCCGGGCATTCGCGTCGAGCTCATCGCACAGACCTCGTCGAGGAACGGATGAGCAGTTCCGGCTGCAGGATCACGTGCTCGACCTCGCCGTTCTGCGAGGCGCGCTCGGCCAGGCTTATGGCGATCCGGCCCATTTCGGCGATCGGCTGCCGCACCGACGTCAGCGGCGGGTTGATGTGCGCGCCGAGGAGAAGGCCGTCGTAGCCGACGACCGAGACGTCATCGGGCACGGAGAGGCCGTATGTGCCGAGTGCGCTGATGACGCCGAACGCGACCATGTCGTTCGCCGCGATCACCGCTAAAGGCCGATGGTCCATCGTCGCCAGATCCTGCGCGGCACGCGCTCCGGCATGCGCGCCGATGCCGCTGTCCAGCTCGATCGGGGTCATCCCATGCCGCGCAGCAAGGTCCTGGTAGGCGGCGCGCCGATCTGCAGCCGTGTGTGTTCCAGGGATACCCGAGACGTAGGCGACCGAGGTGTGGCCAAGCTCCAGCAGATGGTCGAACGCCAGCTCGATTCCCTTCGCGCTGTCGACGGTCACGGTGGGCACCTGAACGTCCGACTCGATACGGTCGATGACGACCAGGCGGTTACCGAAGCCGAACTGCACGAACTCGGCCGGGTCCACCCGCGTCGAGGGTGCGATCACCCCGAACGGCGCATACATCGACTGCATAGCGTGAAGGTATCCAGCTGTCGCCCCGGGTTCGTTCTCGGTGACGCACAGCACCAGCTGGTAGCCGCGCTCCCCGGCAACCGCGGTCATCGTCTTCGCCAGCTCTGCGAAAAATGGGTTGGTGATGTCCGGGACGATGAGCGGCACCAGAGTGCTGCTCTTGGTACGAAGCGCCTGCGCGAGCGGGCTCATCGTATAGCCCATCGAGGCGGCGACCTTCAGGATGTGATCCCGCGTTTCCTGCTTAACCGCTTCAGGGCGCGAGAATGCGCGCGAAACCGTCGAACGGTGCACGCCTGCCGCGGCTGCCACCTCGTCAATGCTGTAGTTGGACACCGATACCCCCTAGACCTGCCCTTGAATACGCATCCCAGACGACGGTCATCGTCGCTTCCAGGTCCTGAATCCCCGGAAGCCCCTCGAACCCGTGGGTCAACTGGTCGGCCACCTTGTTGACGAACGGTTCGTACAGGGGGTCGCTGTCCACGTTGAGTTGCGATGTCTCGGTGAGGCCGCCGGTGGACGTGAAGGATGCGCTTCCATCCGACCATATCGTCGCCGTTCCCTCGGCGCCGATCCGCATATACGCGCAATGGCGCTTCAGCGGCGAGGCTGGGAAGGCGTAGCCCACCTGGACGGTCGCGACCCGCCCGTCGGGGGTGGCGAGGGTGAGCGAGGCGTAGTCTTCGACCTCCCCGCTATGCAGCTTGGCGGAGATTGCCGCTGTCACGGTGACCTCTTGAGCTCCCGAGGACTGAAGGAACAAGTCCACGAAGTGGGGCGCCAGGTTGATCATGCACCCGCCTCCGGCACGCTCGAGCTCCACCATCCAGGGATTGCCGCTGATCGGGTATCGGTCGGGGGGTCCGGCGATGAACTGAGTGCTCTCGTAGACGGAGCTCCCCGCCTTGCCGAGCCACTGCTCCACGGGGCCGCCTCGCTGCACGAGGGGGACGGCGATCGGTACGCCGGCTGCTTCGGCGGCCCGCCGAACCTCCACCACTTGGTGGAGCGAGATACCGGCCGGCTTCTCAACGACGAGCGGAACCCCTCGCTCGATGAGTGCTAGGCAGATAGTGCGCATCGTGTCGTGAGGTGCGGAGACGTATGCCAACTCGATGTCGTCGTAGTTTGCCAGCAGCTCCTCCCATGAGGAGTGCAGCGTGCCCCCCCACAGGTGGCTCAGGGGTTCGACCCGAGGCATATCCGGATCAGAGGCGCCGAGCACTTCGTGCCGATCCGCGATCGCCTGGGCGTAGAGCGGAACGTGCCAGTGCGATGCACCGATGATGACAGTTCTTGCTTTGCTCATACCCGCTCTCGCACCTCTGCCAGAATCGCGTCTGCGATCTCAGTCGCTCGCAGCGCTTGCCGATATCCAGCCGTTGGACGCTGTCCACCGGCGTTCAGGAGCCCAGCTTCCGCCTGTCTGCGAATGAGGGCGACGACCCGCGCACCGTTCGCAAGGAAAGAATGGGCATGACGACTCCCGGCCCACCCGGCCGCGCCGATGACCGCCACCCGGATCGCTTCGCTCATCCCTTCACCCCACCGGATGTCAGCCCCGCGATGAACCAGCGCTGGAACAGTGCGAACAGCGCCAGTACGGGAATGAATGCGACAGTGACGAAGGCTGCGAAGAGGCCCCAGAACGCGCCGTACCCCGTTTGGAGGTACTGCACGATGCCATTCTGAACCGTCTTCATGTCTTGAGTCGTGGCGAGGACGGTGCCCACCAGGTAGTCATTCCAGACGAACACGAAGATGAAGATCGCGATAGCGGCGATGCCGGGGCGGATGAGAGGGAGGACGATCCGCCACAGGATTTGCACACGCGAGCATCCGTCGATGGCCGCAGCTTCTTCGATTTCAAGAGGAATGTTCTCGATGAAGTTTCGGATGAAGAGGATGGTCTGCCCGCAGATGATCGCCGCGTACACGACGATGAGGAAAGGGTACGTGTTGATCAGCGCCGTCTTCACGAACATGGAGTACAGGGCTATGAAGACGACGATGGCGGGGACCATGGATAGCACGAGGATTCCGGTCATCACGGTTTCCATGCGACGGCTGCGGAACCTGGTCGCGACGTATGCCGCGGGGATGCAGATCGCGAGGGCGAGAACGATCGAACCGCACGAGTAGATCAACGAGTTGAGGAAGAAGCGCATGTTCGTCGGTGTGAAGATACCGGCGTAGTTCGCGAAAGAAAACGGGTCCGGGATCCAATTCGGCGGGAACTGGATGGTGTTGGCCGGGAGCTTCAGGGAAGTCGAGAGAATCCATGCCACGGGCGGGAGCACGAGTAGGGCCGAAAGGACGATGAACACCCATCTCGGGATGCCCCGGAGGATGTTAGCCCACCGGCTACTCCGGCGAGCGGTCGTTGACGTGGTCATAAGCTTTCCCTCCGTCGGAAGCGCAGCGCGATCAAGGTGAGGACGACGTTGATGGCGAAGAGGAGAATGGCTGTCGCGGACGCGCCGGACAGATTGTACTGCTGGAAGACTTGATTGAAGACACGCATCGAGAGCGTCTCGGTGGCCCGGAGCGGGCCGCCTCGCGTGGTGACCAGGATGATCGTGACCATCTGCACGTAGAGCATCAGCAGCACTACCACCACGGATACGATCGTGTTTCGTAGATAGGGCAGCGTGACGTTGGCGAAGCTGCGCCAGACGCCACCACCGTCGACCCGGACGCTTTCGTAGAGCTCCTTGGGCACGGTCTGGAGCGCGCCGAGGAAAAGCAACATTGCTTGCGGATACGACCACCACGCCGTAATAAGGGTGACCGCGACCAGGGCGCCCCCTGTCGTGGAAAAGACGTCGGATGGGCCGAATCCGAGAGCTTGGGTGATGGCGTTCCCGGGTCCGTAGTTCGGGTTGAGGAACCAGACCCACATGGTCCCGGCTGTTGCCTGGGACAGCAGCCAGGGCAGGAGGAACAGGCTTCGTACGGTGCGCTTGAACCGGTGCAGGTTATTCAGGACCATCGCTGACAATAGGCCGGCGGGTAGCGCGATTACGAGCGCCCCGAGCGAGAAGACAACGGTGATGCCGATGCTGTTCGCCAGGTTGGGGTCGGAGAAGAGCGCGACGAAGGACTCCAGTCCGCTGAACTTTCCGATCTGGTAGTAGGTGGTTTCGTGGAGCGCTGTCCATGCGGTGTAGAAGAGAGGTCCGACGAAGACGAAAAGGAAGACCACGCAGACAGGGGTGACGTACAGCCACAGAACGCGGTCTTTTCGTCGTCGTCGGCCGGTCGAATCTTGTGGTCGAGGAGGCTGCTGAACGGAGCTGCGCGACGACAGACTCGTCGTTGACATGATGTCCTGCTTTCCTTGGGGGAGCCGGCGGGCGCTGGCTCCCCCAAGCTATTCGGGCCGGAGGGGCTACTTGCTGTTTCCGGCGTCTTGCGCGGACTTGATGAACTCGGTGCCAGAACTGCCCTTCAGGATCAAGGCCTGGCCTGCGTTGGCCAACCCTGTGGACAACGTGTTCCAGTTGTCGGGATAGTTGCGGGGCTTGCTGTTGCTCTTCACAAAGTCCGCGATGTCATTGATCGTCTTCGCGTCCGCCGTGGAGAAGAACGGCTGCTTGAACGTCGCCGCGCGAGGAGGTACTTCACCGCCAGTGGCCATCACCGCACCAGCCTTCGGACCCGTCATGTACTGGATGAATTTCCAGGCGTCGTCGGCATGTTTGCTGCCGGCACCGATACCGAGGGTCCAGCCGAAGGTGGTCCCGGTTGTGCCACCGGTGCCCGCCGCGGGAAGCGAGGTCCACTTCACGTCGGGCGCGGTCTTACTGAACGTCACGATGCGCTCCGTACCGAGCACCGCCATAGCGACGGTCCCGTTCGCGAGCCCATCGGCGACCGAACTGTACGTGTCCGAAACGACATTCTTACCGAGAGCCTTCGCATCCCGAAGGTCGGCAAGGAAATTGCCGAACGCATCGCCTTTGGACGTCGCGAAGTCGTATTTCCCGTTCTTTTGAAGCGGCTGCCCGATCTGGTTCATGAAGCAATCGAAGAAGGTGCCGATGACGGCCGAGTTGTCCGTGTCCGAGAACCCCGTGCCGAACCCGGTGAACCCGGCGGCGGCGGCCTTCTTGGCGACATCGACGACCTGGTCGTATGTCGTCGGAACCGTGGCGCCGATCTGATTCAGGATCTTCTGGTTGTAGTACAGGGTGCAGGTGCGGTACTCATACGGCTCCGCCACCTGCTTCCCGTCCGGCCCCGCCAGATTGCTCGTCGGATGCAGCCAGTCAGTGATCTTCGAGGCGTCGGCGGGCAGTGGCGAGTACGCACCCGCGGCAGCCATCTGAGGAACTACTGGCGAGAACATCTTGAACACATCGGGCGCAGTGCCCGCCGCCGCAGCCTGCGGCAGCCGAGAAAGCATGTCACCCAGCGACACCACCGAAAGGTTGATCTTGATGTCGGGATTCGCCTTCTCAAAGTTGGCGATGTTCTCTTTCAACGCGGCAGAGCGCGGGTTGTCCTGATTGGGATCGATGAAGTCCCAATATGAGAGCGTCACTGGTCCTTTCGATTTGGTGGGTGCGGATGTCGGGGAGCATCCAGCGAGCACCATTGCTGCAATCACTGCGGACGCGACTGCAAAACCCCATCGCTTTCGATACATAGTCTCTCCAATGAGATCGGTTGCTGAGATCGGTTGCAGTTACATTAACGTCTAGCAGCTCCAATGTCAACCCTCCATGTCGCGAAAATGAGATCGGTTGCATTTTCGCCACCGGGCGTGTTTACTGGGTCGCGTGTTCCACAAACTTGACACTCTGACGACCATCCACGATTCCGGCGCCGTGCTCATCGTTCGCCTCGACGACGCGGAGGAAGCCTTCCAAGCGGCCTCGGCCGCCGTCGACGGCGGGATCCGCGCGCTCGAGATCACCCTCTCGATCCCTGGCGCGCTGCAGGTGATCGAGCGACTGACCGAACGCTTCGCCGGCCGAGACGTCACGATCGGCGCCGGAACCGTGCTCGACGGCTACGCCGCGTGGTCGAGCATCCAGTCCGGGGCGCAATTCCTCGTGAGCCCCAACCTGAACCCCGAGATGATCCGCGTCGCCAATCGCTACCAGGTGGCCACGATCAGCGGTGCATACACACCGACGGAGATCTTGAACACTGTCGAAGCTGGATCGGACATGGTGAAGCTCTTCCCGACCGAGGCCGGCGGAATGCCCTATGCCAAGGCGATCCTCGCGCCGCTCGCTCACATCCCGCTCGTTCCTGCCGGAGGCGTAACCACTGCGAACGTCGGTGAATGGTTCAACGCCGGCGTCGTGGCTGTCGGCGTCGGCAGCGCGATCACGAAGGCCGCCCGGAGCGACGGTGATGTGAAGCGCGTCACGAAGGCTGCGGAAGACTTCGTCGCCGCGATCGAGCGGGCCCGCAGTCCACGATGAGCCCCGCCAGGCGGGCCGCCGCATACATCACGCTCGGAGGGGCCGGGTCCGGCAAATCGACGGTGTCTCGCCACATCAGTGAGTACACGGGCGCTCTGTACCTGGACAAGGATGCCCTAGCCGGTCCGCTGGTCGGCGTTGCACTCGAGGCGCTCGGCCAGAACGCCTCGGACCGGGAATCGAACGACGTCTACCTTTACAGGGTCATGCCGCTCGAATATGACGCGCTGTTCGCGGTCGCCGGCCAGAATCTGCGCCTCGGCCACTCGGTCGTCCTCGATGCGCCGTTCGTCGCATACCTCTCGGATCCTGACTACCTTCGCACCGCCATGGCGGGAGCGTCCTGGCCGGAGGTGCGAGTCCGTGTCATTCAGGTGGTCGCCTCTGCGCAAACCGTCAAGCGACGTCTGATCGAGCGCGCCAGCGCCCGCGACCGCATCAAACTCAGCGACTGGGACGCGTACTGGCAAGCGTTCGGATCTCTGAAATGCTCGTGGCAAGGCGTTGAGCATGTTCAGGCCGCCAACGACAAGGACAACGATTTCTCGGAGATCGACACCCTCCTGGGTGCCCTTCACGATTGACCCTCGGACCACGACCGTCCCGCGAGCCGCCATCGTACTTTCACGCGATTGTCAGTAGGCCGAAAAGGTACTCGAAGGAGAGCCAACCGATGAGCTCACCAGGAAAATCCCTCACCCAGGATCTCGTGACTGAACGGCATGATCGCTCAGAGCGCCCCATCAACATGATCGCGGGAACGATCGGCCACTTCGTCGAGTGGTACGACCGTCCTCCAGGGCATTTCCGCCGGCAGTGAGCAGCGGAGCGCGATCGCAATCATGGTCGAGCATGCACCAGCGAAGCGGTAGTTGATGCGCGCTGGAGTCATTCGGTCGCCGGGCGTCTGCTGAAGGTTCCTCAAACGGGACGGTCGGCACCGCCATTTCAAATCGAAAGAACACCGCCACGGAAATCAGAAGTCACAAAGCTCAGCTGTGAGCAGGCCCGCCACAGCCAAGAGCCTTACGGCGGGCACATACGCCGTCCAGCAGATCGTGGACCTCGTCAAAACGCCCCGGGGCCTTAGCGGACGTTTCCGTTCCACTATAACTCAGACCCCTGTCCTCCTTGCCGCTCGGGAACCTCCACAGTCGCCGCAGCGTTGAGAAGCCCGGCGTGCGAGACGTGACACGTAGAAACGCGATGCCGTTGGGTGGTCAGATACCGCTCACTTTTGAGTACTCTGTTGCAACTTTCTTGCTTCTGTAGCAGACTTCGGGTGTGAATGATTCGGCGCTTCCGGGGTCGGCGCAACTAGGCCTCGTTGCGGGTATCGTCCATCTCAACGAGCGTGAGGCCGTATGGACTGCGATGCTGGCAGGCTGGGAACGGCAACAGCGCAGTCGCGGCGTTGGCGCGACGACGGTGGCTGCAAACGTCCGGATCGTGAGTCGGTTCTTCGCGTTCGCGGGGACCTACCCGTGGCAATGGATGCCGGGCGATGTCGAGGATTTCACCGTGCAGCTGATGGCGGGAAACGACCGGCTGGCTCCGAGCACAATCCGGCGTTACCACGCAGCGATTCGCTCGTTCTGCACGCTTGTGACCGACGCGCGCTATGGCTGGCCTGTCGAGTGCGAGCGACGCTTCGGCGAACTACCTCAGCAGATCTGCCATGCACAGAACACGCTCGCGCATCTGGCGGAGTATGAGGGCAAGCCGGCTCGACGCCCGTTCACGTTCGATGAGATTCAGAGGCTGTTCGACACTGCTGACGACGAGGTGGCCCGCGTGGGAAGCGGCCACACCAAGGGCGCCGTCAGCGCACTGCGCGACGCATACATGGTGCGCGTCGCGTATGCGTATGGGCTCCGTCGCCGTGAACTCATCATGTTGGAGACCGTTGACCTGCATCGCAATCCCGCGTCACCAGAGTACGACAGTTTCGGCGCACTGCACGTACGCTTCGCCAAGGGGTCACGAGGCACCGGGCCCATGCGTCGCACGGTGCTCACCGTGCCCGAGTTGGACTGGGTTGTCGAATCCCTACGCGAGTGGTTGCACTACCGGGCAGAGGCAGACATCGAGGGGACCGTCCTGTGGCCCTCCGAGCGCGGTGGAACGATGGGCTCGGGTTACTGGGATCGACGATTTAGCCACATCCGAGAAGTCGCCGGCCTCGACGCCCACCTCACCCCGCACGCGCTTCGCCATTCCTATGTGACGCACCTGACCGAGTTCGGCTATCCGATGGAGTTCGTGCGACAGCAGGTCGGCCACCTCTACGCCGCGACGACGCAGACCTACGCGGCCGTCTCTGACGACTTCCGGCAACGCCTGATCATGAATTCCCTTGCCCGCATCAATCAGATGGGAACACCCCGATGAACGCCACCACGACGGTTCACTGGCACCTGCGCGAACTCCTGGCCCTCAAGGGCATCTATCAAACGACGCACCTGGTCCCGATGCTCGCGGAGCGCGACGTGCATCTTTCTCGCGAGCAGGTCTACCGCCTCGTCACGCAGACCCCGCAGCGACTGAACCTCGACGTGCTCGCGGCTCTGTGTGCCGTCCTCGGCTGCGGGCCAGAGGACCTGATCACCTTCTCGGCCGAAGAGGTCGCCGCTCCACGTCGCGCCGCCGGCGCCTCAAAGCGCGGGATCGCGCCAGCGGCAGCCCGACCGTCGAAGACCACCATCCGGCGGCCAAGCTCGAACGATGGCTGACGCGATCGCCCGCATTGCCGCGGTGATCTCGGCGCAGTTTCCCGGGGTTGACGATGATGTTGTCAAGACCGCGATCCTGGAAACGCGAGGGCCGTCGGCTCCCGGTCGCCTCTCGCGGCTTGCGCGTTTCGTCGAGGCGAATCCTGACTTCGCCCTCAACCCGACACCCGCACTGCCGGCCATGCTCCAGCGCCTGAGCGCAGCGCTGCAGCACGCCGGATTCCCGTCGCGTCTGCCCCGGTGTCAGTCCTGCACACACGAGAGGGTGCTGCTGAAATCCAGTCGGTCCGGCCTGTCCGTCTGCCGCTCGTGTCGGACATACGAGGCCGCCGAGACGTGTTCTCGCTGCCGTCGGCATCGCCCGATCGCAGCCGTTATCGACGGGCAGAGACTCTGTTCCCCCTGTGGCCGCCTGTACCCTTCGCGACACACAACCTGCATCAAGTGCGGCCTGGCGAAGCCAGCCGTGGTCAGAACCGCCGATGGCGGCATCTGCCAGGCTTGCTACGTCTGCCCAGAAGAGATCTGCGGCGGCTGTGGCGAGCTGAAGCCCGTCACCGCCCGCATCTGGGGCTCGCCGCGATGCGCGAAGTGCTGGATGAGAGCGAAACGGGCGCCGGCCAACTGTCCAGGATGCGGAGAGCTTCGCGTTGTCGCCTATCCGAGCCCTGGCGACAGCGCCATGCTTGTTTGCGCGCGATGCGCCGGGAAGGGATCAAAGAATGCTTGCGAGGACTGCGGGCGTGAAGACCTCCGATACGCCCGCCGGTGCCAGCTCTGCGAACTCTCGCGTCGGCTGAACGCGCTTTTCGAGCACCCACACCCGTTGCAGCGCACCTGGGTCGACGCGTTCGAGAGCAACCTCCTCGACGTCATGCAACCCTCCAGCATCCTCCGCTGGCTCGGACAACGTGGCACAGAAGAGCGGCTGCGATCACTTGCAGCGAGGGATAAGCCTCTCACCCACTGGGTGGTATCCAGCGCCCAGCGATGCCTCGACCTCGCAATGGTGGGACGGAACAAACTGGACCGAGCACAAGCGAGTGCCCGAAGGTAGTTAGACGCCGCTATTTCTGGCACGATCTCGCGCAGGAGAAAGCCTCCGGTATCCGCAAGGAGCCGGGGGCTTTCTCACGCTCCCCCACGCGGCTCACGCCGTTTTGTAGCCATTTCGCGCGATCTTTCCGGCGCTACTCACGGCTCCAAGAGTCGCGCATTTCGTGCGCCGGATGGTGTGGGCGTCTTTACACTACCTTTCCTTGGAATTCGCTGAGAATTGTGTAACGTTAACGACATGCCCGCCATCCGGCGAGCAATACAACACAAAAGAGCCGAGCAACTAGCCCGGCTCTCTTGAAAGATCCGGCCCGTTACAGCGGGCCAGAATCGAGGAATTGCAGTGATCACGAAGAACGATAGCACTTTCGACGTGCGCCGGTTCACAGCCAGCGTCAAGGACATGTCGGACCATATCGGCGTCGACACGTCGACCATACGGCGTTACGTTGCCCAGGGCATCCTCAGCGCTGTGCGGATCGGCAAGACGACGCTGCGGATTGACCCTGACTCGCTCCAGGTAACGCCGGTTGGAGCGGCGGCATGAGCTGCGAGAGCCCGCGCGGCGAGGGTTCCGCCGCCGCCTCCGTCAGAGGGCTGTGTCTCCGGCATGCGGTCAAGCTGGCCGCGCATCTCGCCGCACCCCTTCCCGTGATTGACAGGCCGCTCCACCCGAGCACGCCTGGCTACCAGGAAGCCGTAGACGCGATCCTCAGCGCCGATCGCTGCGACGAGTGCCCGGCGCTTACGGACGACATCCCAAGGCGTCTATCGCCCTACCAGCCGCGGTTAGGCAAGAATTGCCTGGATGACGCAAAGAAGGCCGCGGATATGGAGTACCCTCACAATCTGCCAAGGGTCGAGATCGGAACCCCTCACTCGGACCAGGAGCGCGCGGCATCCGCAGTGGCGCTGCAGGCACAGGGTCTAATCAATGACGCATGGGAGGCCGTGATTCTCTCGTGGCAGCCTTGCGAGTACTGCCCTGTCGCTGAGCCGCCGAAACCGCCGAAGAAGGAGCGGACGGCGAGCCCGGCGGATGCGGTCTTGGAGGTGCTGGCAAGGACCGGCGACGAACTAGGCCGCTCAGCGCTTATCGAGATGGTGGCCAGCCTCGATAAGAACAACTTCTCGAGCACGGTGCAGCCCCTTGTTGATTCGGGGCAGGTCACCGAGCGGAAGGTGGGGACCGCGAAGCTCTACCGGCTCGCCACGCCGTAGCGACATCCCCCACCATTACGGCCCCGGTTGGTTCCTCCTCCTTCCGGGGCTGTTTTGGTTGTGTTGTCAGTCCTTCCTGTGGGCCGCTCTTGGCTCGATGCATATGTCCGTCCGTCCGTGCGCTCCTTTAGGAGCGCCGGGAAGGACGAACAGATCATCAGCGTAGAGCGGCGAGGGTTTAAGTGTTGTTGGTTGTTCCGTCCGTCCGTTCGTGAGTGAGTTTTGAGGGAGCCGGGGGCAGGGGCAAGCGGGGCAGGCGACCCACGTCCTAGCGAAATTTGTCCACGCTCCCGCCCCGCCCGTTTTTCGCCCCCGCCCCCGTGACAATCCGGGATGTTTCCGCTCCATCTGCTGCGATCATCCGAAGCTAGAGGATCACAATCTCTCGGGGCCGCTACCCCCTCGACGCCTCCTTGTAGAGAGCGCGCTCGCCGTCGCCCGGGGCTGGCTAGATTGCCCTGTCATTGAGTCACACATTGCATGGAGATTGCACGAGCCAATACAGCAGCGGCGCTTACAGTGGCTGGAATTGCCATTTGACCGGGACTTTTACAGTGTGCGCCCGAAGGGATTCGAACCCCCAACCTTCTGATCCGTAGTCAGATGCTCTATCCGTTGAGCTACGGGCGCGATCGGTGCTGGCCTTCAGTTCCGTACTGATTCAGCCAACCTGAAGACTATATCAGGAACCGACGAGTGACTTCGCACTCGGCCCTTCTGTAATGGTTGTGGCTGGTCTGGTACTGGCTGGCAGACTGGCGTTTTCAGCTTTGTCTGGTGTGACTCACCGCCCTTCCGACCGCGCGCAGCGTGTGTCTTGCAGTCGACATGTCCACCAGGCAGGGCGGGAAGCGCCGGCCTGACCGCGTGAACATGGCTTGATAGAAGCTCGTCCGGGACCTTGTAAGAGATCCCGTGACTCATTACAGAAACGCCTGCTCGACGACCAGACCGGCACGTAATAACACCCCCTACAGAAGGAGTTACCGTGCCCATCGTCTCACAACTGGTTTGGCAACAGTACGACCACGTCATCGGGGTCGACACGCATGCCAGGACCCACACCCTGGCCGTGCTCAGCAGTGCCGGAGCGCTGCTGAAGTCGGCGACTTTCCCGACCAGTAAACCCGGGCTGGACCGCGCCTACGCGTGGATGCTGCGCGAGGCACCAGGCCACACCCTGGTCGCGATGGAAGGCACCGGCTCCTACGGGGCAACCTTCACCGACCTGCTGAGTGCCCACCGGGTGGAAGTCACCGAAACGAAACCACCGAAACGAGGTGTCCGCCGGGCCGGTAAAAGCGACGTCATCGACGCCGAACACGCCGCCCGCCACGCACTGGCCCTGCCCGTGGACCGGCTGATGATCCCCCGCACACACCACGGCGACCAGGCCGCACTGCGAGTCCTTTTGACCTCCCGGAAAGCACTGCAGAAGAACAAAACCGCCACCAGCAACGCGTTGACCGCGCTGCTGCGTGGCTTTCCCCTCGGCATCGACGCCCGCAAGAAACTGACGAAAGCACAAATCGGCCAGGTCGCCGCCTGGCGCACCCGCAGCACCGACACCCCCGCACAGAACACCATCCGAGCCGAAGCAACCCGGATGGCCCAGGAAATCCACACCCGGCAGGGCGAGATCGCCACCATCAACGCCAAGCTGACCATCCACGTCACCGCACTGGCCGCCTGGCTACTGGAAGAGAACGGTCTCGGACCCTTCACCGCCGCCCAACTCCTGGTCTCCTTCTCCGCCCACGGCCGCATCCGCTCCGAGGCCGCATTCGCCCGCCTCGCCGGCGTCGCCCCGATCCCCGCGTCCTCCGGGAACACCACCCGGCACCGCCTGCACCGCGGCGGCGACCGGCAACTCAACCACGCCCTCTACATCATCGCCTCCCACCGCATGCTCAACGACGAGCCCACCAAGGCCTACACCGCCAAACGCCAAGAACAAGGCCACAACCGCCGCGAAACCCTCCGCAACCTCAAACGCCACATCGCACGCTCAATCTTCCGAAAACTCAACGCCAACACTTGACAAAACCCATAGAAGCGTCGACTACGCTCAGGGACCGACAGCAAGCACCTCGGCAAGGAAGTCGACGAGCGCACGCCAGCTGCGCACATCCGCTACGGGGCGATAGCGATCGCTGCCCGGTACGGTGAAGGCGTGCGGCGCACCGCTGTAGCTCACCACCTGCCAGTCGAGTGCAGGCACAGCGCGCAGTTCGTCCTTGAATGCGTCCAGTGCAGCGTCGGGCACCGCCGGGTCCGCCGCGCCTGTCAGCACCAGCAACGACGCACGAATTGCGGATGCGTCACTCGGCTCATGCGCAATCAACACACCGTGAAACGACACCACGCCACGCACCGGCGCCCCAGTGCGTGCGAACTCGAGAGCCGCGCTGCCGCCGAAACAATAGCCCATGACCGCGATTCGTTTCGGATCCACCCGCGGATCGGCCGCCAGCCGCTGATACCCGGCCTGCACCCGCTCGCGAAGCAGCGACAAGTCGGCGTAATACTTGCGGGCTTCAGCGGATGCCGCCTCCCCCGTCGGGCGCACCCCCTTGCCATAGATGTCGGCGGCGAGCGCCACATAGCCGAGACGCGCCAGCATTTGGGCGCGCATCTGCACGTTCGGGCCGACGCCGGTCCAGTCGTGCACGATCAGCACGGCCGGACGTGGGCCGGTCAGCGCGGCATCGTGCGCGAGGTAGCCCTCGAGTTCGGTGCGTTCGCCGGATGCCGCCACGTGCTCGTACAGCACACCTTCAGTCTCGATCCGTGCGGCCGGCCGCACCGGCACGGTCTCAAGGATGGTGCGCTGCTCGTCGCTGAACGCCTCTGTCACGGTTGCTCCTTCGGTCTGCGTCACAGTGGTCTGCGCCACAGTGCATAGACAGGCTATGCCTCAGCAACCGTCGACGCCACGACACTCATGCGACCAGAATGACCGCCAGCACCACCATCGCCAGGCTCAGCACCCCGAGGCCCGCCCGCAGCGCCAGCGCGCGCTGCCCGCCTCTGCGCACGCGCGTTGCCAACGCGGTGTCTTCGGGAGCCGCGACGACCGCTCGACGCAGGCGCGACATCCGCCGGGCCTGAAGAACGCCGACACCGAGCACAATTAGAATCACGACTGCGACGACCACCAATAGCGTCGACACAACGCTCCACGGCACGGCCGCCAGCAGAATGATGCCCGAGATGTAGGCCAGCACAAGTGCAATCGTTGCAACGATGCCGAAACGCGGGCCGAAGTGGCGGAAGAACGCCACGCGATCGTGACGAGACAGCGTGGCCGTCGTGCTGCGTGCGACGACGACCAACGCCACCCATCCGCCCAGCCAGACCGCGGAGGAGACAATCAGCACGCCGAGCAGCGTGCCGGCGAGCGCAGCAGGAAGGTCAGTGCTCATAGAAGGTCAGTGCTCATAGAAAGTCCGTGCTCATAAAAGCTCAGCGTTCATGGAAGGCCCCGCGTTCACGGAAGGTCCGCACTCATAGCGAGCCCGATGCCCGAACGACTCAGCGCAACGCAGCACAACTCGACTCAGGCGACCGCCACCGGCCGAGCAATCTCGACGCGCCACACCTCGGGGCCCTGCTCCAGGTATTCCCAGGTGAAGTTGCCCGCGTGCTCGGCTTCGAACTGGTAGTACAGCGGCTTCGGATCGTGGTCGTTGACCAGGATGTAACCCTCGCCCGGCGTGAGCGCGTTGTAGTGCTCGAAGATCAGCTCGTGTCGACGCTGCGGAATCTCTGTGCGAACATCGAGCACGGGGCGCTCAGCCATTGTGTTCCTTTCGGTTGTCATCCTGGAGCTCAGATGCTCAGGACATTTAAAAGTAATAAAATCATCGTAAACCAGCTTCATGCTGTTTGCTCAACACCCTGCTCGCCCAACACGATGCCCGCGAAACGAGGACGACATCCACGACGCACCCGGCAAGCCCACGGCCGGCAAGCCCACACCCGGCAGGCGCCCGCGCACGCGGCCCGTGCTCAGCCGCACCGGCACGCGCCTTGCGTTCCTGATTCCCGGCGGCATCGCACTGCTGGCCGGTCTGGATGCCGCGCTGCTCCTTCTCGGACTCCCCGCCCCCCTGACATTCGCGCGTTTGCCCATCGTGCACGGTCCGCTGCTGGTGTTCGGTTTCATCGGCACGGTGATCGCCCTCGAACGCGCGGTGGCGATCCGCAAATGGTGGGCATTCGGCTCACCCGCCGCCTTCGGCCTGGCCGGCTTCCTAATGCTCTCGCCGCTGCCACTTGCCGTCGGCGCCGGAATGTTGGCGGTCGGGTCGATCGCGCTGCTGTTCATCTACCTGGCGATCTGGCGCCGGCAGGCGATGCTCGCATCAGCCATCCAAGCCCTGGGCGCATTCCTGGGGCTGGCCTCTGCAGTGCTGTGGATCGGCGGCCTGGACGCATCCGCCCTCGTTCCCGGCATGGCCGGCTTCATGATCCTGACCATCGCCGGCGAGCGCGTCGAACTCGCCCGGATGGTCGCCCTCAGTCACGCGACGGAGCGCGCCGCCTTCGCGGTCTGCGTTGCACTCGCACTCGGAGTTCTCGCCGCGATGCTGTGGCCTGCGGCGGGGTACCCGATCTTCGGTGCCGCGCTGATCGCCGTCGTCATCTGGTTGACCGTGTTCGACGTCGCCACTCGGCTTGTCAAAGCCAAGGGGCTGCCCCGGTACATCGCGGCCTGCCTGCTCGCCGGCTACTTCTGGCTCGTCGTCGCCGGCCTGATCTGGCTGTTCAACGGGCCCGTCACGTCCGGGCCGCTCTACGACGCGACCGTGCACTCGGTTTTCCTCGGGTTCACCCTGGCCATGATCATGGCGCATGCCCCCGTGATCCTGCCTGCCGTGCTGCGCAAGCCCTTGCCATATCGCCCGATCTTCTACCTGCCGGTCGTGCTGCTGCACCTGTCGTTGGCGCTGCGCATCCTCGCCGGCGATCTGCGCGATCTGCCCGTTCTCGTACAGTGGGGCGGCGTGCTGAACATCATCGCTGTGCTGCTGTTCGTGATCCTCGCCATTGCATCCGTGCTGCGCGGCGTTCCTAAGAAGCAGGCTGCGGCCGCCGCCGCAGCACGACGCGAGCGGATTTCTGCGGCGGAGCGCCAGCATCCGGTCGCGCATGCAGACCTGCCTGATGAGGCCCCGTGAGCCCGACACTCGGGCGCGGCGCCGCGAGCGGGCAGCGGCATCCTGCAGCTCGCGGCGTGCGCCGCAAACTCTGGTACGGCGTGACCAACTCGATCGTCGCGGCCTGGCTCGTGGCGGCACTCGTCGTCATGATCTCGCAGCGCGGCATTCCCGCCGCGGACTGGCTGGGCGTTCACCTCACACTGCTCGGCGCGGCGAGCACCGCGATCATCATCTGGAGCCAGCACTTCGCGGATACTCTGCTGCGCCGCGGGGCGGGCGCCGGTCGGGTCGGGCTCAGCATCCGTCTCGGGGTGCACACTGCTGGCGCGATCGCGGTCGTCGTCGTCGTCATCATCGCTTCTGTCTGGCCTCTGGTCGTGGTCGGCGGGGCTCTCGTTCTCGGTGCAGCCATCGCGCAGGCGACCAGCCTGACGCTGCAAGTGCGGGCAGCCCTGCCGTCGCGGTTCGGCACGCTCGTGCGCTACTACATCGTGGCCGCACTGATGCTGGTGATCGGTGTCGTGCTCGGCGTGCTGATGGCCGAAACGGGGGCGACCGGCGAGGATCACGATCGCCTTTATCTCGCACACATCGGCTTCAATCTGGCCGGTTGGGTGGGCCTCACCGTGGTCGGCACGATCGTGTTGCTCTGGCCGACCGTGCTGCACGCGCGCATTCTTCCCACAGCGGATGCCGCCGCCCGGCGCGCCCTCCCCATGCTCGCGTTCGGCGTGCTCATCATCGGCCTCGCCTGTTTGATCGGGCTCCGTTGGGGTGTTGTGCTGGGTCTCGCGCTGTACCTTGCCGGCCTCGCTCTGGTGCTGATCGAGGCCGGTCGGCAGGCAGTCAAGTCACCGCCCACGACATATGCCGGTTGGAGCATGGGAGCCGCGCTGCTCTGGTTCTTCGGCTCGGTGCTGACCTTCGCAGTGCTCGTCGCCGTTGCTCCGAACTGGGCGGATGCTGCGGCCGGCCTCCCCGCTCTGCTGATTCCCCTGGTGGTCGGCTTCGTGGCTCAGCTGGTGTTCGCAGCGCTGAGCTACCTGATCCCCGTCGTTATCGGCGGCGGGCCGGTGGCGACCCGTTGCATGAACTACGAGGTCGATCGATTCGGCGTCTTCCGGGTAATCGTCGTCAACGGCGCGCTGCTGGTCGGACTGCTGCCACTTCCCGTGCCGGTGGAGATCACTCTCATGGCGATCGTGGCCGTCGCGTTGCTGACGGTGATTCCGCTCGCCGTCAGGGCGGCCGTCGTTTCCCGGCACGCGAAGGCGGAAGATTGGCCGGTGACCTCGCCGAAGAGCGCGAAACCCACGTTGCACACGCGCAGCGGCACGATGATGTCGGCGATCGGCACCCTCGTGCTGGCGGTGGCCGTCGGCGTTGCGTTCAGCCCCGCAGGCACGCTCGGGCCGACCGGGGCGGCAAGCGGCGGCGGCAGCGGCGCCGGAAACGGCGCGGCCGCGGGCACCTCCTCGGTTGTGGCAACCGGGCAGACAACCACCGTGAAGATGAGCATGAAGGACATGCGATTCTCGCCCAGCTCCGTGCGCGTGCCGGCGGGCAACAAGCTAATCATCGACCTGACGAACGCCGACGACATGGTGCACGACCTGACGCTGGCAACCGGGGTAACCTCCGGGCGGATGGTGGGCGGGGCATCCGCGAAGGTCGATGTGGGCGTGATCACCGCCGACATCGCCGGTTGGTGTTCCATCACCGGCCACCGGCAGTTGGGCATGGTGATGAACATCGTCGCGATCGGTGCGCCGTCTGCGACGGACTCGAGCAGCGCGTCGGGCGGCCACGACGGCATGGACATGGGCGCTGCGACCGGGCCGTCCGCTGCAAAGGACATCGACCTTGCGAAGAAGCCACCCGCGTCGTTCCAGCCGTATGACGCCGCGCTGAAGCCCGCCGCAACTGCGACAGCACCGGGCGGCACCGTGCACACGCTGACTCTGACTGTGCGCGACACACTCACGCAGGTTGCTCCAGGCGTCTACCAGACCCTGTGGACCTACAACGGCACGGCGCCGGGGCCGACACTGCGTGGGCACGTCGGCGACAGGTTCGAGATCACCCTGGTCAACGATGCGTCTATGGGTCATTCGATTGACTTCCATGCCGGTGCACTCGCGCCGGACAAGCCGATGCGCACCATCCAGCCCGGCCAAAGCCTGCACTACACGTTCACGGCGACGCGTTCCGGCATTTGGCTGTACCACTGCTCGACCATGCCGATGTCTGCACATATCGCCAACGGAATGTTCGGTGCCGTCATCATCGATCCCCCCGGGCTGGATGCGGTCTCCGCGGAATACGTGCTCGTCCAGTCCGAGTACTACCTCGGTCCGCAGAAGGGCGAAGTCGATGCGGCCAAGGTTGCGACCGAGAAACCGGATCTGGTTGTCTTCAACGGGTACGCGAACCAATACAGCTATCGTCCGCTGACGGCGAAGGCCGGCGAGAAGGTTCGCATCTGGGTGCTGGATGCCGGCCCCAACCTGTTCAGCGCATTCCATATCGTGGGCGCACAGTTCGACACCGTCTATTCGGAAGGCGACTACCTGCTCAGGAACGGCGGCAGCACGGGCACGGGCGGCTCCCAAGTGCTCGGGCTGTTGCCTGCACAGGGCGGGTTCGTCGAGCTGACCTTCCCGGAAGCCGGCAACTACCCGTTCGTGACGCATGCGATGTCGGATGCCGAGCGCGGCGCATCCGGAACCTTCGCCGTGTCGAAATAGTCCGCTTTCGCTCCCTGCGCGGAGCCGACGGGCGATCAGGTTCGATCGGCGATCAGCGCGGGCAGCTCACCCATCGATTCGAAGATCGTCGTGTTCGGGCCCTCCAACCACTGTGCACGGCTCAGCCCACCCGCGTATGCCAAGACCTCCATGCCTGCACGCCTGGCCGCCGCAACGCCGAACCTGCTGTCCTCGACAACTAGACAATGCGCAGGGTCCACGCCAAGCGTGGCCGCGGCATGTAGAAACAGATCAGGTGCGGGCTTGCCATGCAACACGTCCTCGGCGCTGAACGCAGCACCATCGAAATAGTGAAACAACTCGACCTGATCGAGCATGCGGCGAATTCTCTCGTGGCTACTGTTCGAGGCGACGCAGAACGGCAGCTTCAATCTCGCCAGCACAGGCTCGATACCGGCAATCGGTTTCAGCTCACGCTCGAATGCGTCTGAATACCACGACGAGTACTGCTGGTTCCACCCGGGTTCGAGCGCTCGACCCAGGTGCTCCTCGAGCTGACGATCGAAGGTGCCCGTCGCAGAGCCGAGAAAGCGCTCCACGATCTCGTCGATGCTGAGCAGCCATCCGAAGTCGGCGAGAACCGATTGGCTGACGGTGGCTGCAATCGGTTCGCTGTCGACCAGTACTCCGTCGCAGTCGAAGATCACCAGCTCGATCATCTGAAGCGCGATGGCTGGAATGCGTCGAGCAGCGGATGCGGCACATCGCGCACGATCGTGTCGGCAAGAAGCTCGCCGGCTATCAACCCGATTGTCGCGCCGCTGTGGGTGAAGGCAACGTGGTAGCCGTCCACAGAGTCAAGCGCGCCGAGCACGGGTTCACCGTCGCCTGGAATGGGCTTTCTGCCGACGAAATAGCGCTCGAGTTCGAGCCGCGGATTTCCCTCGAGCACCCGCGACGCCTCGGTGAGTAGTTCCTCGACGACGCCGTCTGGCACCTCCCAGCCGCCGTCACGCTCGACGACCGCCCGCTGGGACCATCCGGAATCCATCACCAGGGTTCCTCCAGGCGCCGGGCGCAATGACACACGCGGGGTGTTCAATACAGCGTTCAGCGCGACATCGACTTTCTTCGTGCGCACCAGCAGTGCGTTGGTCGTTTGGGCCGGAAGTTCGACGCCCACGGATCGTGTCATTGCCGGCACGGCGGCGCCGGTGGCCACGAGCACCGCGTCGGCCTCGATGCGAGTGCCGTCGGTCGTCACCACGCCGGTCACGCGCGAGCCGGCCATTGAGACTTCGGTTGGTCCGGCCTGTTGCACGAGCCTGCCGCCGAGCGCGAGGAATTCCTGTGCGAGGTCGTGAACCAGCGGCACCAGGTCGACCCACCCTTCGCCCGGATTGAAGACGGCACCATCCGGGCTGACGGCCGCCGCGTCCACACCGGGGGTGGTCGTAGCGACCTGGTCGGGGGTAAGCCAGTGCGCGTCGTACCCGTGCGCGCGCTCGTGGTCGAACAGCTCACGCAGGGCAGGCGCCGCCGCGGCTGTCATCCACCGCAGTCCACCGCCGAATTGCAGGTAGTCGGAGCTCGCGCCCGCTGCGGCACGCGTTCGATACCGGTCGATGCCGAGAGTACGAAGCCGATGGTACGCGGCCGAGTAGGTGCCCGACGAGTTCAACCAGGACAGGGATCTTCCGGACGCTCCAGCCGCCAGACCCTTCTCGTCAACGAGCACGACCGTTGCTCCGGCCCGCGCAAGCGACACTGCGCTCGACACCCCGATGATTCCGGCGCCGATGACGACGACGCGCTTACGCGTGTTCACACTGTCTCGATTCACGCTGTCCATCCTCATTTTCCGATTCCGTCAGACAGGCCACGAACGAAGTACCGTTGGCCCGCAAAGAACATGATGATCATGGGCAGTGCTGCCAACGTCATCCCGGCCAAGACCATCGGATAGTTCGTTGACAGCCGCGACGAGAGGTCGGCAAGCCCAACGGGGAGTGTCTTCACCACATCGCTGCTGACGAAGATGAACGCGAAGAGGTATTCGTTCCAGGCAAAGAGACATTGCAGGATGATGCTCGACACGATGATCGGCATCGACATCGGGAAGGTGAGTCGCCAGAAGGTCTGGGCTCGAGTGCAGCCGTCCAGCCGAGCGGCTTCATCCACTTCGTACGGCAGGTCGATCATGTACGACCGGATCAGGAAGGTGATGAAGGGAATGCGAAACGCCGTGTACAGAATGATCAAGCCGAAGAGCGTGTCATAGATGCCGAGGGTTTGCAGTAGCTGCAGAAGCGGCACGAGAGCAACTGTCGGTGCGAGCATCAGGCCGCCGACGATCATGAACAGTACGGTCTTGGAGAACGGCATCACCAGCTTGGTCAGCCCGAAGGCCGCCCACGCGCTGATCAGTGTTGTCGTGACGACCGAGAACACGGTGACGATCAGGCTGTTCAGCAGATACTGGCCGATCCCGCGGTCCCAGGCCACTGCATAGTTCTCGAAGTGGATGGATGTGGGGAGCCCGAACGGGCTTGAGAGAAAGTCTTGATTGTCTTTCACACTGCCGAGCACCATCCACAGCAGCGGATACAGCACCAGGATGGCCAGCACGATCAAGACGCCCCAGACGAGCAGCCGCAGCACAATGCCCGAGAAGCCGAGTTTCGTTACCATTCGACTCTCCTTTTGCGAGCGAACCAGAGTTGCCCCATCGCGAGCCCGAAGGTGATCACGAAGATCACGGTCGCGATCGCCGCGGCGTAACCGAAGTCATTGTTGATGAAGCCGCTGTTGTACAGCCAGGTCCCGAGAACCTGACTGGAATTATTCGGCCCACCGCCTGTCATCACCATGACCTCGTTGAACACTTGGAACGCCCCCGAGATTGTCACGATGATCAGCAATGTGCTCATCTCGCGCACGAGCGGCATGGTGATCTGCGTGATCCGGCGGATCGGTCCGATGCCGTCGATGTCTGCCGCGTCGTACAGATCGTGAGGAATCCGCTGAATAGCCACCGAATACAGCAGCGTGGTGTAGCCGAAACTCTGCCACTGACTCATCACGATGATGGCCCAGATTGCGGTGTTCTCCTGCCCGAGCCAGGTCTGCGCGAACTGGCCGAGACCAACGGTGTTCAGCGCGACATTCAACAGCCCGGTCTCCGGCTGGTAGATGAAGTAGAACAGCAGTGCCGCAACCGTGATCGACACCGCGGACGGAATGAAGTAGATCGCCCGAAGCGCTCCGCGGAATCCCTTGCGAACGAAGTCCTCGATGATCGCGGCAAGAACCAACGCTCCACCGACTTGGAATACGAGCGAGACCACGGCGTAGGCGATGTTGTTGAACAGCGATCGCCAGAAGACCGGGTCACCGGCGGCTTTGACGTAGTTCGCACCGCCCACGAACTTCTGATCGGGGTCGAATACCGTCCAATGGAAGAAACTGAGGACAACGTTCTGAACCAGCGGAAAGTACACGAAGACGGCGATCAAGACCAACCCGGGCAGCACCCAGATGAGGGAACGCCAGCCACCGAGGCGGCTGCGCTTGCGCGAACCGTCCTTGTACCCTCCATCGGGTATGCGGTGGGTGCGCCCGGCGCTTGTCGCACCGGGCGCATCCATCATGCGATTGTCCACCATCAACTCCGCGAGGTATTACTGCTATCGCACGCCGGCTGCGGCGGACTGCACGGACTTCATGACCTCTTCCGGCGTGAGACTGCCGGAGATCAGCCCTTCAACACCGGATAGATACGCCTGGGCGACCGGAGGTGCCGTCACCGTGTCCAGCCAGATGGCGAATCCGGATGCCTTGTTCACCACGTCGAGCGCGTCAACTGACTGCGGGCTGGCGTTGTCGGCAGTGAGAGAACCGAGAACGGGGCTGGGGTAGCCGATCATCAGCTTTTGCATGATCTTCGCGTTGTCCTTGCTGACGACGAACTTCATGAAGTCGACAGCGAGCGCTGCATTCTTCGCTTTCGGGTTGATCAGGAATCCGTCGGGAGCACCGGTGATGACGTCGGTGGCCCCTGCTGCACCGCTCGCGGCGGGCAACTGGAAGAAGCTCCAGTCGTCTTTGGCCAGCTGCGTTCCGTCGACCGCGCCGAACTCAACCCACTCCTGGTACATCATGGCTTCCTTGCCGCCATAGAAGGAGACTGCCGCGTCGTTGTGGTCGATGCCGTTGGACTTCGCGCCGCTGCTCGTGCAGTCGTCCAGGATCTGCTTGAACTGCGTCAGCGCCTTGACGTAACCGGCATCGGTGAACTTGCCGACCTTGGGGTTGTAGTCCTTGGCCAACGTGGCGGCGGGTACGTTGTATGCGTTCAACTGGGTGATGTAGTGGATCGCCGGCCAGCCGTTCTTGTTCCCGAACGCGATCGGGTCGACACCGGACGCTTTCAGTGTCTTGCACGAGCCCAGGAGGTCATCGAGCGTCTTCGGAGCAGTCAGCCCGGCTGCGTCGAAGATCTTCTTGTTGTACAGCATGAACTTTGCGTCGAGGTCGAGCGGAATGCCATAGTTCTTGCCGTCGTACTCGAAGGCAGCAACCGCAGACGGCGCGAGGGTCTTGCCCCAGGTCGTGTCCGCACCGATCTGCGAACTGAGGTCCAGTGCGAACCCGGCGTTCACGAACTGTTTCGCGTAGTCACCCGCCCAGGAGAAGTAGATGTCAGGGAGGTTCTTCGTCGTCGTCAGCACCTTGATCTTGTCTTTGTAGCCCTGATCGGACTCCTGCTGGATCGTGACCTTAACGTCGGGGTGCAGCTTTTCGTACGCCTTCGCCATTGCGGGGAAGAACGCGGATGTCGTCGGGTCTGCGAACTTGTTCACCATCGTGATCGTGCCGCTGTAGTCGACCTTGTTCAGGTCGGCTTTTGCGCCGCCGGATGTCTGAGCCGAGCAGCCGCTCAACAGCAAGAGCGCCGCGACGACGCCTGCGCCCACCTTCACGACCGATTTCTTGGCCATCATCTTTCACACTTACCTCTCTGTAACGTGCATTGCGCCTCATGGCGTTGCCCGAGTATAACCATGATGTGATACCGGTATCAATAGTAAATCACAGATCGTTACGGATCGGGCGCTCGCAGCCGCGGGCGCTACTGCGGTGGTCTTGCGATCGAGTGCCTCTGAATGATCCTGGCCTGCAGGGTGTGCACGCGAGGAGCGCCCGCGGTACCGTCGATGCGTCTCAGCAACTGCTCCGCCGCCGTCACGCCGAGCTGGGCCATGGGCTGTTCGATCATGGTGAGCGGCGGGTCGATGACGCGAGCCCACGCGCTGTCGTCGAAGCTGATCAGTGAAATATCGCCCGGGTATTCCAACCGTTTGAGCCGCATGGCGCGCAGGGCGCCCACCAGGGCGTCCGTCTCGGTTGCGATCAGCGCGGTCGGCGGTGCCGACAGTTCCAGCATCCGGCCGACGGCCAGAGTCGTACCGACTTCGGTGCGCGGGCCGTGCGTGACCAGGTCAGGGTCGAATTCGATGTCCGCGGCCGCGAGGGCCTCGAGATAGCCGCGCAGACGTTCGGCCTCGCTGAAGATCGTGAGCCCGGCCAGTTCGAGCAACCGGTCGCCGGAGTCCGCCGGCACCGGCGTTGTCGGACCCCAGACGAACGCGATTCGGCGATGCCCCTCGGCGATGAATTCGTCGACAGCGGCTCGCGACACCTCCCGGTTGTTGATCACAACGGTGTCAAGCTCGAACGCGTCGATCGTGCGGTCGAGAAGAACGATGGGGATGTCGCGGTCGAGAGCATCCCGAATATGTGAGACGTCATCTTTTCGCGTGGCGGCGGATGCGAGGATGATCCCGTCGACCTGCTTGTCCATCAGCACGCCGATCGCCGCTCTCTCGTGCTCGAGATTCTCATCGGTGCTGATCACGATCGCCGCATAGCCACCGAGATGACACGCGTCGTCGATGCCTCTCATCACACCGGCGAAGAAGGGGTTGCCGATGTCTGCCACCAGCACTCCGAGGGTCTGCGTCTTGCCGGTGGTCATGCTGCGCGCCAGGCTATTCGGCCGGTAGCGGAGTTTCTCCGCAGCCGCGATCACACGGGCCCGTACCGCCGGGCTGACCGACCCGTAATTGCCGAGCGTGCGAGCGGCCGTCGCCCTGCCGACCCCCGCAGCGGCGGCAACCTCATCGATCGTCGCCGGTGGGTTGTGCCGGTGGTGTTCAGGGGGCAATGGAACGTCCTCCTCGACTTCGCTAGCGTGCTTCGAGCATCAACCTACACCGAACTCATCCACTGCCCGAGCGCGAGCACGACCGTAGCCGAACGCGCCCGCGACAAGGCACTGACGCATGGCGAAGTCTGCAGCATCTCCCAGCGCCCGCGCCACGACGTCGGGACCGGCCAGGGTGTCGCGGTTCCAACCAGAGCGAAGGAGCTCGACAGCGAAGGCCGCGACGAACGCGTCACCGCAACCCATCGTGTCGACGACCAGTGCCGCGTTCGGGATGGGAACAGCCGCGGTGCGGTGGAACATCGTGCCGTCGAACAGAATCGCCCCACGCGTTCCGCGCGTGCCCAGCGCGTAGCGGGCACCGTGGTTCACGACCAGCGCCAGGTCCCGCTTGGTTTCGACCTCCGTGAGGTTCGAGCATGACAGCAGAGCCAGGTCAACGAACGGGGCCACGCGCTGAAGATAGTCTGCCGAACGGAATTCCCGTTCGCTCGAGAGGTCGTATGACACCAGCGCATCCAGGGTGCGCAGCTTCGCAAGCTCCGATTCAGAATTGGAGTAGACGCTGGAATGCACGAGGTCAAATTCTGCAAGGAAGTCAAGCTCTCCCGTGCCGAGCAACAACGGCTCAGCCACGCTGACACCGCCGAGATTGCCACCGCGAAAGTGCCGCTCACCGTCGACGACCTCGACTTCTGCGTAGCCACTTTCACCGACACGCACGATCGACTGGGAGACGTCAACGCCGATCTCGTCGAGCACCTCCCGGATGTGTCCGCCGGCGGCATCGGACCCGAAGACGCCGAGATATGCCGCAGATGCTCCCCTTTGACGCGCGAACACCGCGAAGTTCACGCAGTTCCCGCCCGGATAGTCGATGCCCCTGTCGAGAAAGCGATCGATCACATTGTCGCCGAAGCCCGCTACCTTCGGCGCCGGCCGCAACCCCACGCCGGCTCTAGTATTCGACGACACGGTAATAACGGCGTAGGGCGAGGTCGTGGTTGCGCTCGGCCTCGAGGTGTTTGCTGACGCGGGTGGCGACCGTGTCCATGATCAATGGGCTGAGCAGCCCTCGGAATTCCGGGCTGATCTCGGCGAGAGGAAATTCTGCCGTGTCGAGAGTGGTCACGTCGTCAGAGTAGTTCTGAGCAAATCTTTGCACACGCTCCATGAGCGGACGGGTTTCGTCTTCACCCACGAACAGTAGAACGGTCGTGTCCTTCTCGATCAGTTCGAGCGAACCGTGGAAGAACTCTGCCCCGTGCACGCGCGTCGTCCGCAGCCACTGGCATTCCTCAAGCACGCACATCGAATACAAATATGCGAAGCCCCACAGGTTTCCAGCGCCCACGACGAATATATAGTCGCTATCTTTGTGAGCGCGCGCAAATTCGGCAGCGGCCGGATCGGCCTGCATGGCGACATGCACCAAGGCCTGCGGGATTGTGGCGAGTTCACCCACCAGTTTCTCGTAGCCCGCGAACTCTCCCCGACTGGACATCAGCCGGGTGGTGAGGAGCAGCAATTGCAGGTCGAACCACGTCTCGGGCACAGTGAGAAGCACACGATCCACGGCGCGCGCGATGGGACTGTCGCCCGCCCCTGTTAGTGCAACCGTGTACGCGCCCTGCGCCTTCGAGTACTCGATCGCCTTCAGCACATCTTCCGTCGTACCCGAAGCGGATGCGAAAACGGCGAGCGACTGAGGGCCGAACGTGGCGTCGCCGGAGAGAACGAGTTCGGCGGCGATGACGGCACGCGTCGGAAAGCTCGAGTTGCGGCGCATCAACAGTTCGTATGGCATCATCGTCGCGTACGTGCCGCCGGCACCGATCAAGAAAAGGTTCTTCAGCTCCCGTTTGTGGACTTCCTCCACGAGCGCCTCAATCTCCGGGCGCAAGCCGAGCGCGCTGGTCAGCTGAGAAACGAACTCTTCTTCATTGAATTTGAGCATTCCGTGCACCTTTCCTACGGTATCGATCGTCGCAATTCGCGTATTGATACCGGTATCAATTTCCTAATAGTGGCACAGAATCGCCAGCGCGTCAAAGCTCAGGCAGACGTGCTACAGAACGGCCGATCGCTATCGACGACGAAGCACGTTGAACGCGATTTCGCTTCCGCGATGGTAATCCTGGGCGAACAACACGCGCGTCCCGTCGACCGTGAGACACGTCTCGACGACGAGAAGCCAGGCGCCAAGACCGCCCAGCTGATACCGCGATTCGACGTCCTCCGGGAGCGTCACCGCGCTGATCTGGGCGGCTGAAGAGTTAATGGCCCAGCCCTGGGCGTCCAGCGCGGCCGTGACAGACCCGGTCCAGTCCCTGTGCACAACGGCACCGGGGAGCGCCTCGCGCAGGATCGTATTGACGCTGAACACCATCGGCCGGTCGTTACCGTAGCGAAGCCTGGTCAAGCGGATGACCGGATCGCCGGCTTCGATCCCGAGTGCGACGGCTTCGGCCTGCGTCGAGGAGACCTCCCCGACCTCTAGCACCGCATTCGTGACAGCGTAACCGAGCTCCTCCAGCATCGAGGTGATGCTCTCGTACTTCGTGATTGGCCGCTCAACGCTCAGCGAGCCGATTGCGGACAGAAATCGCCCGTTGCCCTGCACTGCGTGAAACAGCCCCTCGTGTTCCAGTCGCTTCAGGGCCTCTCGCACGGTCGAGCGCGCGACGCCGTAGAGCTGCGCGATCTCGGCCTCGGTCGGGAGGCGATCGCCCGGGCGCAGGTTGCGATCATCGACGAGCTTGCGGATGTCGAGCCGTACCTGGTCGACGATCTTCATCGGAAATCATTCCCTCGGAGGTTGTCCTGTCCCACATGTCGCCCAGTACGCGTGTCGGCCTGGCTGCACCTGAAATGCTCAGTGCTTGAGAAGCTCAGTGCTTGAGATGCTCAGTGCTTGAGAAGTTCTGTGCTTGAAGAGCTCTGTGCCTCAAATGTTAGCGGGCTCCTGACGCACTGCAGCGTGAACCGCTATCGAACTGCCTCCTGCGGGTACCCACCGCGATGCCGACAGGTCGCCGACGCCCATGCAGAACCCTGCAACAACGCCTGCTGCACGGACGCGCCACGGCACCTACTCGCGACGAATCCGGCGATGAAGCTGTCGCCTGCACCGGTCGTATCGAGCACGTCCGTCGGCAGCGCGTCTTGTTGCCACCACGTGTCGCCATCGTAGGCAACGGAGCCGCGGGCCCCGCGGGTGATGACGGCGAGGCGCGCTCCTGCCGCGAGCGCTGCAGTGGCGCGTGACTTCGCATCCAACGCGTCTTCGCCGACCGACTCGAATGCGACGGCAAGGCCGTCGTGCCCGCTCGATACCGCGCAATCCTGGCTGATAACGACGGCAGGATTGCGAGCAAGCAGCTCGTTCCTCAGTTCACCCGCCCTCGGCAGCATGCCGATGTGCACCCAGTCCGCTGCAGCGAGCTCTTCCAGTGCCGGCGCATCAGGATAATACTCCGCGGTCACTCCGAAATCCTCCCTCTCGAAGACTCGATCGCCGTCGCGTGTGAGCCGGATTTGCGTCAGGGCCGTTTCCCCCGGTATCACGACTAAACCGGAGGTGCTCACGCCGGACCGCGAAAGCCCGCCGGCGATCAACTCGGCTTCCGGATCGGCGCCGACTGCACCGAAGTACACGACCCGTTCCGCAGCCAGGCCCAGCTGCGCCGCAACGTTGAGTGCGTTTCCTCCGATGAATTCGGCTTCCCCGGCACCCACGTAGCGATCGATCGTATTGTCCCCCACAACAGCGAACGACGGTCGGTCGTCTTTGCGCCGAGCGGAATGAAGGTCTTCAGTCATGGCACTGACTCACGATGAGTTGTCACAGTTCAGTAGGGCACGCGCTTGTAATAGCGCCGGGTCGTCAGCGGGTGATCGCGAAGCACCTCGAGGTGAGCACTGAGGCGCTCGAGCACCGTAGCGATCAACACCTGGGAAATGAGCGCGCGCACCTCAGCCGATACCCCGGGCAACTCGAATTCCGCTGCGTCGATGACTCGGACACGGCTCGTGATCGTCGGCGCCCACGCTTCGATCCGCTCGACGAGCGCGCGCGTCGAGTCTTCGCCCTTGAACACGAGCAGGCTCACCCCCTCTTCCAGCAGTTCCAGCGTGCCATGGAAGAAGTCTGATGCGTGCACCGGGCGTGTGCGGATCCACTGCATCTCCTCGAGGATGCACGTGCTGTAGTACCAGGCCTCCGGCCAGGTCGACCCCGCCCCCGTGATGATGTGATATTCGTCGTCTTTGATCTCGGCCGCGAGCAGAGCAGCCCGGGGCTCGAAGCTGCGCTTCACCTCCACCAGCGCGGCGGGCAGGGTGGACAGTTGCGCGATGACGGCCCGATAGTCCGCTTCCGTGTATTCGCCGAGGTGACACAGCAGCGACAGGGCCAGGACGAGGGACTGCAGGTAGAACGACTCTGACGACGTGTCGTCCGCGGTGAAGGTGGTGAAGTTGTGATCTGCCTGTAGCGCCAGCGGCGTGTCGGCATGCCCGGTCAAGGTGATGACCGTCGCACCCTTCGCGCGGCTGAACTCGAGGATTTCGACAGCTTCCTTCGTCGTACCGGACACCGAGGGGATGACGACGATCGAGTGCGGACCGAGGTTGATCGAGTCCGTCATCCGCAGCTCGGCCGCCTGGGTCAAGAAGACGGGAAAACTCGTGCTGCGCTGTAGCAACTGCGCGGCCGGCTGCATCAGAACTCCGACGCCGCCGGCACCCAGAAAGTAGAGGTTCTTCGCGCCCTGGGAGACGAGGGCGCCAATGGTTTCATGGATTGGGTCGGCGAGCGCAAGGGCATCCGATTGAATGCGAACAAAACGGTTCTCATCGAAGTTCAGCATGGGTAGCGCCTTTCTGGGTGGTCCGTCGTCCGGGCGGAGCGACAGCACGGTCTCGGTGTTGGCAGTATTCGGAATACGGAGCAAATTCAGTTGTCTGATGACTCTTGAGGTCCTCAGACATGAAGTATCACCGGTATCACTTGGGAAAGCAAGCCCCTACCCTGACTATTGACCCTCGTTGCCAGGCGTGCAACGATATCAACTGTACTGATACCGGTATCACAAATGGGAAAGCAGGAATCAATGACGACGACAGACTTTGCTTCGGCGTTGGACATCGACGAAGATGCCTTCGTGAGAGCGGGAGCAGCTGCACTCTCTCGGCGCAAGCAGATCGAGCGCGTTGCGGACGAATTGACCGCCCGCGGCGTCACGTCGTTGGCTTTCATCGGTTCAGGCGGCACATACGCGAACGCATTCCAATTCGAACAGCTTGCACGACTGAGTTCGACACTCCCCGTGCGAGTATTGGTGGCCGCGGAGGTCGTAGCGTCGGGCGACCCGCTTCTCACAGCGACATCCATAGCGGTATTCACCTCCGACAGCGGAACAACCGAGGACGTGCGCGCGGCGATTGACTACTGCCGCTCGCGTGGAGTGCATACGATCGGCTTCGTGCCTGTCGCAGACAGCCCGATTGCGCAGGCCGTCGACTCGTACATCCAGACCGAGCCGGAATGGCGCGGATGGGACATTTACCTGCTCCTCCTGACGGCGCGACTGCTGTCCTCCCGCGGCGAGTTTGACGGCTATGAGCAGCTGGCCACGGAATTGAGCCTGCTCCCTGCCGCGCTCTTGGAGGTGGCAAAGCGGGCCGACCCGATTGCCAAGAACTTCGCGCAGGCGCACCGGGACACCCAATACATGTTCTTGGTCGGATCGGGCAATCTGTGGGGCTTCACATACATCTACTCGATGTGCGTCCTCGAAGAAATGCTCTGGATCAGAACGACCCGAGTCACGGGTGCGGAGTTCTTCCACGGTTCGCTCGAGCTGATCGAGCGGGACACACCGGTGCTGATCCTGCAAGGCGAAGATTTCTCGCGCCCGATCACTGACCGGGCCATCCGCTTCGCACGAGAATACTCCGACGATGTGACCGTGCTGGACAGCAAAGACCACGCGCTAGCGGGCATCAGCGAGCGCTTCCGCCCCCTTGTGTCTTCGGCCGTGATCGGCGCCGTAACGAGGCGCATCAGTCTGCACCTGCAGAACGAGCGCGATCGCGATCTCACGCTACGTCGCTACTACCGCGTGGTCCCGTACTAAGCGCGCGCAATCCGCGCTGCGCGGCATCCGCTCGTCATAGCGCTGTGGCGGAAGACTGGTGGTGGCGCGCACCGAGCACTTTGCTCAGCAGGTCGAGCAACACGAGCGCCAATGCGGCGAGCGCGACGGTCGCCCACGCCGCGAGCGTGCCGCTGAGCAGGCAGGCGAGCACCGGTAGCAGGATGCCCGGTATCGCCAGCAGGGCGATACCGCGGATCGGGCGGCCCAGCCGCACGCCCACAGCGGCGTTGACCAGGTAGAAACCACCGATACCGCAGGCGAGTAAGACGCGACCGGCGAGCGACAGCGGGGCACTCGCATCCGCAACCGCTAACCCGATGGACGCGGCAACCAGCGTCAGTGCGGTGACAAGAAAGAACGGCAGATACATGACCACATCGCGCATCGCGCCGTACGATCGGGCTCGCCTCGCCGCGAGGAGTCCAACCTCGGTGGTCGGCGAACCCCATCGATAGAACGCGCGCGCCAGCAGCGCGCAGATCAGCAATCCCGCGATTCCCGCCGCGCCGCCGCCGATCGTCGGCTGGTGTGCGAGTTCGGTCACGGCAAGGTAGACCGCTTCGCCGATCACGATGACGACGAATAGACCGACGCGCTCCAGCAAGTGTGAAATCGACGCCTCCTGGTAGATGCTGTCAGAAAACCCGCCTTGGCGGATCGCAAGCAGGAGTACCTCCGCCACGACCGCGATCGCCCAGAGCGCGTATCGATACGGCGTCGGAACCGCGATCGAGCCCAGCCAGATCGCCGCCGTACCCAGGTTGTACACGAGCGGGCGCCACAGCGGCACGACGATCGCCTTCTTCGCGTATGCGATCAGCCACATCGCCAGGAGCACCAGGCGAATCCAGGCAGCACCGGCTGCGTACAGCCATCCGTCATTCTGGATGCCGCCGGACACGGCGATTGCCATCGCCGCCGCGCCGGGCATCGCGGCGATCACGAGCGCCCCGATGGCCGGGAATCGCACGCCGTAGAGGTTGTTGGTCACCATCAGGTTGACCCATGCCCACCACAGGGGAAAGAACAGCAAGACGAACACCAGCACCGTGCCGACGGTCGGATCAACCTCGATCATGTCGGCCGAGATCGCGATGACGACAACGAAGACGAGGTCGAAGAACAGCTCGTACCAGTCGGCTGCGCGTCGCTCATCTGGCTGCTCGAGTGCCGTCGTCATTGCCGCTCCTCCCGCGGTCAACAACAATAGTGCCCGCGGCCATGGACTCATCCATGGCCGCGGGCATGTCATGGGCACGCGCGGTCGTGCCGTGTTCGATTAGCCCTGATGCGCGAGTGCCTTCGCCTTCAGCGCGTTGTACTCGTCTTGCGTGATGGTCCCGGCGTCGAGCAGTGACTTGGCCTTCGCAATTTCATCGGCCGGACTGGCACCGGCAACACTGCGAATGTAGTCGTTCGCTTCACTCTGCGCCTGCCTGCTGGCCTTCTGGCTGCGCTCGGCCATGCCGCGGCCGCGTGCAATCAGGTAGACCAGTGCGGTCAGGAACGGCACGAAGATCAGGAAGACGATCCAGAGTGCCTTCCACCAGCCGTTGAGCTTGCTGTCGCGGAACAGATCCGCCACGATCGCGAACAGCGCGAACAGGTAGGCGACGAACGCGAAGCTCCAGAAGAAGATCCAAAGAATATTCCAGAAGTTCATGTCAGGCATTTCCTTTCCGTTGATGCAGAGTGCCCAGCGTAGTGCCTCGCACGGCCGCGAGTGCAGGCCTTTCTTATCTCATTCATAGAGGATGCCGGGCCAGACGCCATCATCCGATTGGGGTGAGCCTGCGTGCTCCCGCAGGTTCTGCTGGATCACGCGCAACCGCGCGACCGCGCGGCCGCTGCGCTCACCGATTGACCGCTGCAGCTAGAGCTGGCCGATGCCCTTGCCGATCACAGCGACGCCGATGACGAGCAGCAAGATCGACATGATCGCCGCATTGTTCTGGGCAAGCCAGCCGCGCATGGCGTCCAGTGGAGCCCGGAGCTTGTCCGCTGACACCAGGTAGCCCACGACGGGGATCAGCACTGTGCTGGCCGCGATCAGCACGAAGATGACGATCACGATGGTCGAAGAACCGATTGACAGCGCTGCCGCTCCGACCGTGACGCCCGCCGAAATCGCCATAATCAAGTTCTTCGGGTTGACGCCCGCGAGCAGAAACCCGAGGACGAACGCGCGAGCGGCTGTCATCGAATCAATAGCGCTCATCCACTTCGGCAGCTTCGCCTCGTCACCCGTCTTCGGACGACTCCGCCATTGCTTCACAGCTACGAGCAGCAACAACACCCCCAGCACCAGCTGCACGATTGCGACGATCGGATGCGACACCGACGAATCCTGCGCCGGCAAGATCGCGGAGAGCAACGTGAAGACGACGACGACCACGACCATGCCGAGCACCCAACCGACCAGGAAGCCAACACTGGTCGACCGCGCCTTCGGCGAGAGGAGCATCAGGATCGCCGCGATGATCGGGATCGGGCTGATTGCGATTCCGACGGCAACTGGAAGTATTGCTCCGATGACAGGTCCCATGGTGTGTTCCTCTCCTGCGAGCGCAACCCGGCGGTCTTGCCTGCCTCGAGAATACTGGCGCGTGCGCCCGCACCGGTCCTCTATTTCGGGTGAGGGTGGCCGCGCGTCATGAACGAGGACGATGCGCAGCCGCGCGAGCGCCGACTCAGTCGGAAGGCCGATCGTCGCGGCCGCGATCCGCTTGTTCATCGCGACCCCGACCGGAAAGGTCGTCATGATGTCCCAGCGGGCGATCGCCCCCCAGGCGATGGGTGATCCGTTCGGACAGATACGAGACGATCAAGGCACTGGCGGTTCCAATGATCGCGACGCCGCCGACCATCAGCACGACGGCCAGAATCCGACCCATGACGGTGACCGGGGTGTAGTCGCCGTAACCGACCGTTGCGATCGTGACGCACGCCCACCAGATCGAGTCACCGAACGAGACGATCGTTGCGTGCGGGGCATGCCGTTCGATTGCAAGCTCGGTCAGGGCGATGATATAGACGAACATCGCCGCGTACGCGAGCGCGATCACGACAACCCGCGACCGAAGGGCGGTGCCGCCATTACCCCTGAAGCCAGGCAGCGTATGCAAAAGCCTCAGCAGCTTGAACGGACGCACCAGCGGGAGCACGGCGGAGGCGAGATCGACTTTCTCTTGGCGCGCGTACGCGGCGCGCGACCCTCGCGGCGTTGCAACGAAGCGCACCACAAAGTCGACGACGAATGCGGCCCACGCGATGAAGAACACATCCACGAGCGCCAGTCGCGGCCCACCGGACGGCAACGGGGCCAGCACTAGCAGTGAATACACAACGATGAACGCAGCTGACAGGCCGAGCAACGGCCACCGGGTCACGCGCTCCCAACGATCGCGGAACCGCACCCGGCTCCGTACGGCAGCTACTGCCTGCGAACGTGCCATCAGGATGCCCCCGCCGGCACCTGCTCCGCGGGCTCGACCACGATCATCCGCGGCGCGCGGGAGACGAGCAGCCACACCGGCAGCACCGCGATGCACAACACCGGCAGAACGACGATGCCGCCGGTGACGGCAGTGGCGACGAAGATCGCGATCCAGCCGTCGCGAGCAACGGCCAGGACCATCCCGAGCACCCCGGCCGACACCGCGACTGCCAGCGGAATACCCGGGATGAGCGCGCTCGCGAACAAGCCGATCGCGACACCGATGAAGACGGCAGGGAAGATCCGGCCGCCGCGGAACCCGGCCGCGGCCGCAATCACGAGCGCGACGATCTTGACCGCGACGATCAGCGCCAACTGGCCCGCGCCGTAGTCGGCACGCTGCGCGACCAACTGACCCATTTGCGAGAGGCCCTTGAACAGTGTGATCGGCCCGCCGATCGCGCCGAGAACGCCGAGCAGCACCCCACCGAGGGTGATGTACAACACCGGATTGCGCAGCATCCGGAACGCACTATGCGCTCGCGGAAGCGCAACCGACGCGGCGAGGCCAAGCAGCGCAGCGACGGCAGCGATCACGGCACAGCTGAGCAGGTCGATCGGAGCCACGGAGGTGTAGGCCGGAAGGGTCAGGGCCATTCCGGCTGACTGGTCGAACATCAACATGGTGATCGAGCCGGCCGCCGCCGCGACCAACGGAAGAAACAGCCGATCCCAGATCGCACCGCCGGCCTTGAACGCCCCGACGACCCCCGTGAACACCAGCGCTGCGGCAACGGGCGTGCCGAACAACGCCCCGATGGTCGCGGCGGCGCTCGTCATCACGACCAGAGCTGTTGGCACCTTCGGCCAAAGCCGCGCGATCACCGCCACAAGCACCCCGGTGTTGATCGCGATGATCGGATTCTCCGGGCCGAGGCTCACCCCGCCGGCGAGCGCGAGCACTGTGACGACAATGAGCGACGGCAACACGGCCAGGCGCAGCGGGTCCGCGATCAGCTCGGTCGTCGCAGAGTCCCGTCCGCCGTGGCCGGGCATCAGCCAAACGACGAGCCCCACTGCAAGCCCGGTGAGGCTGAGAACACCGAAGATCCACCATCCAGACGCCGGATTCACGCCGAGTGCCTTCGGCAGACCCGACCAGATCCCGGTCTGCAGGAGGCCGGCGAGCGACTCGAGACCGTAGAGGATCGACGCCGAAACAACTCCGACGAGCAGGGCAGGCACCGACAACACGAGTTGCATTCGTACCGTCGGCGCAGTATTCGCATCCGTGGCTTCCATGACGAACCCCTTCGCTCACGCGCCCGGCTCTCCTCCCTTTCGGGTGAAAGACGAGCATCACTCTAGTGGAGCCGGTGACGCCTGCCTAGGGTGGATGGCATCCACCCGCCTCCCCCAGTTGCGTGCGCTCGTGACGGAAGCTCCACGCCATCCGAACAAGAGTCAAGAGCCAGGCGAACATGAGTCAAGAGTCAGGCGATCTAAACGGCAGGCTAACGTGAGAACCGTGAGCACGCGCCCAGAACTCATCGGGTCCTTCGGTATGGCCGCGTCGACGCACTGGCTCGCGTCGGCCGTGGCCATGAGCATTCTCGAGCGCGGAGGCAACGCCGCCGACGCCGCAGTCGCGGGCGGTTTCGTGCTGCAAGTCGTCGAACCACATTTGAACGGACCGGGCGGCGACGCCCCGATCCTCGTCTGGTCGGAGAGCGACCGGGCCGTCTCGGTGATCTGCGGTCAAGGAGTCGCCCCGGCCGCAGCATCCATCGAGCGGATGCTCGCCCTCGGCGTCGAGGCGATCCCCGGCACCGGCATGCTCCCCGCCGTTGTGCCCGGCGCATTCGACGCGTGGCTGACACTGCTCGAACGCCACGGCACCATGACGCTGAGGCAGGTGCTCGAGCCGGCCATCCACTATGCAGACGATGGGCATCCGCTGTTGCCGAGCGCGGCGGCGACAATCGCACGGGTCGAGGCGCTGTTTCGAGGCGAGTGGACGACATCCGCCGCTCTCTGGCTGCCCGACGGGCACGTGCCGCAGCCGGGTGCGAGAGTGCGCAACCGGGCACTCGCCGCGACGTTCCGGCGCGTGCTCGCCGAAGCAGAGAGCGCTGGCACGAGCAGACAGGCGCAGATCGACGGCGCCCGGCGCTCCTGGTATCAGGGCTTCGTCGCAGAGGCGATCGAGCGGTTCGTGGCGAACACCGAGGTGATGGACGCCACCGGCAGTCGGCACCGCGGGCTGCTCACCGGCGACGACCTCGCGTCGTGGCACGCCACGATCGAGTCTCCCGTGTCATTTGCCTATGGCCGATACACGGTATTCAAGACACAGACCTGGGGCCAAGGACCCGTCTTTCTGCAACAGTTGGCACTGCTCGAGGCGACGGATCTCAGCGAAACCGAACCCGGTTCCGCCGACTGGATTCACACGATCGTCGAGGCCGGCAAGCTCGCCTTCGCCGACCGCGAAGCCTGGTATGGCGACCCGCAGTTCACCGATGTGCCGCTCACCGACCTCCTGTCGCCGGAATACAACGCACAGCGCCGCATCCTCATCACAGCGGATGCTTCGCTCGAGTTGCGACCCGGGTCACCGGGTGGGCGGGCGGTGCGGATGCCGCCGCTGCCGGCATCCGCCGATCACGGCTGGAAGACAACCGACGAGGTGCGAATCGGCGGCGCGGCGGCCGGTCTCGGTGAGCCCACCGTCGCTCCGGACGGCATCACCCGCGGCGACACCTGCCACATCGACGTGGTCGACGCTGCGGGAATGATGATCTCCGCCACACCGAGCGGCGGGTGGTTGCAGTCTTCGCCGACGATCCCGTCCCTGGGTTTTTGCCTCGGCACACGCGGGCAGATGTTCTGGCTGCAGCACGGCCTGGCGAACTCCCTGCGGCCCGGTGCGCGGCCCCGCACGACGCTGTCACCGTCGTTCGCACTCCGCGACGGCGAGCCGTGGATGGCGTTCGGCACGCCTGGCGGCGACAGTCAGGACCAGTGGTCACTGCAGTTCTTTCTCAGCCTGGTGCACGGCGGGCGCAATCTTCAGGAGACGATCGATGCGCCGGCCTTCCATTCCGATCATGCGCCCGATTCGTTCGCCCCACGCGCGTCCCACCCGGGGCAGCTTGTTGTCGAGAGCCGTATCGGCGCGGACGTCATCGAGGACTTGCGGCGGCGCGGTCATCGTGTCGTCGTCGGGCCGCCGTGGTCGGAGGGCCGTCTCAGCGTTGTCGCACGCGACGGCGGCTGGCTCAAGGCTGCTGCCAACTCGCGCGGGAACCAGGGGTACGCCGTCGGGCGCTGAGGGTGCCGTCAAGCACCGAATTCCCATGGGGCGCGGAACGCCCGGCGGGCAGTCAGAGCGAGCGCGCGCAGCGGAACCCGATGTGTGTCGTCGCTGAATCGTCGGCCTGCGGCGAGCGCGCGGCCGGTCGATAGCGCAGGCAATACTCGGGCGCACACAGGTGCGACCCGCCCTTGAGCGCCCGGCGCGGGATGGCGGATCCGGGCTCGGCACTGCGTGCGCGAGCCTGCTGCTCGTCGACGCCGGTGCGTGCCAGCGAGGCGGCGTCCGGTCCGCAGGCGCAACCGTCGCCGCACGATCCGGATGCTGCGAGCGCAGCTTCGCCCGTCGCATCCGTCGCCGAGGTCGCGGCGTTCGCCGCGTTCGCAACCGACACGTCGGTCAACCCGAGCACCCGTCCGACCGGCACGTCGTGCCGCGGCGCGTAGTACGTGCTCGTCCACTCCCACACGTTTCCGATCATGTCGACCAGGCCGTTGGCGTTGGGCTGGAACGAGCCGACCGGCGAGGTGCCGATCCAGCCATCAGCTCCTGTGTTCAGGTAGGGAAAGCGCCCTTGCCAGGTGTTGGCCATCAACGCGCCGTCGACCCGCGGCTCCGCGCCCCAGGCGTATGGCCACTCGGCCGGCGCGCCGGCGCGGGCCGCGAATTCCCACTCGGCCTCGGTGGGAAGCCGCTTGCCGGTCCACGCGGCGTAGGCACTCGCATCCTCGAAGCTCACCTGCACGACCGGGTGCCGCTCCCGGCCCTCGATGCTCGAGCCTGGGCCGAACGGATGCCGCCAATCGGCTCCCGGCGCCCACGACCACCACTGACGCCAGTCGGACAGGTCGACCGGGCCGCGCGACCCGGTGAACACGAGGCCGCCGGGCACGAGGTCGGCCCGATCGACCCCGGGGTAATCTTCGGCGGCGAGCGGGCGCTGTGCAACCGTCACATAGCCGGTCTCATCGACGAACCGAGCGAACTGAGCATTGGTGACCGGATGCACATCCAACTCGAACGATGCGACTGTCACCTCATGCACGGGGCCCTCGTCTGCGTAGAACGACTCCGACCCCATTAGGAACATTCCGCCGGGGACGGTCACCACGCGGTCGGCCGCGGTGGCAAGCGAATCTGACATGCGGACATCCAATCTCGACGAAGTCGGTCCGCTACCAGTTTCGCAGGTCAGAGTGCTCGCGCGGAGCTTTCGCGCGGCCTTTGCGAAGTCGGCAAACGCACCGCCCGGTGGTCGAGTAGCGAGCCTCGGCGGTCGAGTAGCGAGCGTCGGTGGTCGAGTAGCGAGCGTCGGTGGTCGAGTAGCGAGCGTCGGTGGTCGAGTAGCGAGCGTCGGTGGTCGAGTAGCGAGCGTCGGTGGTCGAGTAGCGAGCGTCGGTGGTCGAGTAGCGAGCGTCGGTGGTCGAGTAGCGAGCGTCGGTGGTCGAGTAGCGAGCGTCGGTGGTCGAGTAGCGAGGAACGAGCGTATCGAGACCCGTATCGAGGTCTCTTGGTCTCGATACGCTCGCTACTCGACCACCGTCCGTTCCTCGCTACTCGACCACCGTCTTTTCCTCGCCACTCGACCACCAGAATCGCTCGAATTCACGATTTTGCAAAGGCCCCAGGGTTTTTTCGTGCGCGCGGCTATGGTCGCTCGCCTACCAGGCGGACGCCGGCGCCTGCACGATCTCGACCGGTGCCGTGCTCCAGTGCGAGCCGTTGCCGTAGTGGCTGGCAGCCCACGGTGAAGCCCAGATCGCCTGAGCCGTGGCATCCGCCGAGGTGCCAGCCGCCAGGCCCGCGACGATGCCCGGGTAGCCGCGCTGCAGATTGAGGGCGGCGTACATCGCGGCGTCCTCGAGGGTAGCGTAGCTGCCGAATCCGGAGCCGCCGCCGGAACCGTAGCCGTTGTTCAGCGGATTGTTGCGGTTCCACCAATCGGGCGGGCCGTTCTCCTGACGCATCCAGCGAAGCATGACGGTGATGTTCGCCGTCGTTTGCGGCCAGCCGCCGTCGAGGAGCACAAGCTTGGCCCAGTCTTCGTTGGTGCCGCTTGTTGCCAGGGTCTGCACGCCGGCCGTCGTCGTATAGACAGCCTGGCTGAGCACAGGTGCAGCAACGTTACTGTCGACGAGCAACACACGCTGCGAGGGCATGGAAACATCGGCGGCCGGCAACGCGGCCTGCGCGTGCTGCGTCGGCGCAATGGACAGGCCGGCGACCAAAGCGAGTACGACGGCGCCGACGGCGACCGTGACCTGCAGCGAAGCCTTCTGTCGCGATGGCTTCTGTCGGGGTGCCTTCTGCCCCGGTGCGTTGCGTGGCGATGGCTTCTGCCGCGGGGCCTTCTGCCGGAGTGCCTTCTGTCGTGCAGCAGGCGCACGCGACGTTGTCAGTTTGTGTTGCGGCGCCGTGACGTGCAGGCCCGCACTGCTGACTGTCGAATCCACCGCGGGGGCCACGACAGGGCGGCCGGCAGAGCGGCGGCCGTGAGTCGGGTTGGCAGATTCGGGTGGCATACGGTATTAGAGGTTAGCAAACTCTCGTGGGAGCGCCAGTCCGGCGGCGAATGTCGACGGCTGCCGCCGACATCTGGCGGCAATAGAGTTGAAGTCGGTCCGCGCCGCATCGCTGCGGTCGTTGCGGGCCGCTTTCTGTTCCGGAATTCAGGAGGACCCATTGGCCGAATCCGCACCGCTCGATCCGACGTCGTCACCCGCGTGGCAGCAACTCACTCGCATCGCAGAAGGCTTCTCGCCTGATCTTCGCGGCTGGTTCGAAGCCGACCCCGCTCGAGCCGATCGATACACCTTCCAGGCCGCCGACCTGACGGTCGACCTCTCGAAAGGGCTCCTGACCGAAGATATCCTGACCCAGCTCCTGAGGCTGGCCAAGGATGCCGACGTCTCCGGTCGCTACCAAGCCATGATCGCTGGCGATCACATCAACGTGACAGAAGACCGGGCAGTTCTGCACACGGCCCTTCGCCGCCCGAAGGATGGCACAGACCTCGTGCCGCCGCAGGGTTTTCTCGTCGACGGTGAAGACATCGACGCCGAAGTCCACGCCACGCTGGACAAGGTCTACGCCTTTGCCGAATCCGTGCGGTCCGGCACGTGGACAGGTGTGACGGGCAAACGCATCGCGACCGTCGTCAACATCGGGATCGGCGGTTCCGATCTCGGCCCCGTCATGGTCTACGAGGCACTGAAGCCGTATCTGCAAGCGGGGCTCGAGTGCCGGTTCGTCTCAAACATCGACCCCAGTGACGTGTATGAGAAGACGGCAGATCTCGACCCCGAGACCACGCTGTTCATCGTCGCGTCGAAGACGTTCGGAACCCTTGAGACCCTCACGAACGCGCGGCTGGCACGCCAGTGGCTGTGGGAGCGACTCGGTGCCTCGGGCGCCATCAGTGACAGCGATGCGGCCAGACAGGATGCCGTCGCGAAGCACTTCGTCGCCGTGTCGACCGCCCTCGACAAGGTGGCCGCCTTTGGGATCGACCCGGCGAACGCCTTCGGGTTCTGGGACTGGGTCGGCGGCCGCTACTCGGTCGATTCCGCGATCGGCACCTCCGTTGTCATCGCCATCGGGCCGGACAACTGGCGCGAATTCCTTGCCGGCTTCCACGCCATCGACGAGCACACGCGAACCGCACCGCTCGAACAGAACGTGCCGGTGCTGATGGGTCTGCTCAACGTCTGGTACACCAATTTTCTGGGGGCGCAGAGCCACGCGGTTCTCCCCTACGCGCAGTACCTCCACCGTTTTCCCGCCTACCTCCAGCAGCTCACCATGGAATCGAATGGAAAGAGCGTGCGCTGGGACGGCTCCCCTGTCACCACCGACACCGGTGAGATCTTCTGGGGTGAACCGGGCACGAACGGTCAGCACGCGTTCTACCAACTCATCCACCAAGGCACACGTCTGATACCGGCGGACTTCATCGCCGTGGCGAATCCGGCGCATCCGCTCAAGGACAAGACCGGCGACGGCACCACGGTGCAGCCCGGCCAGGACGTCCAGGCGCTGTTCATGGCCAACTTCTTCGCTCAGACCAAGGCGCTGGCGTTTGGTAAAACGGCCGAAGAGGTGCGTGCAGAAGGAACCAAGGAGTCTGTCGTGCCGGCCCGGGTATTCAGCGGCAACCGGCCGACCACCTCGATCCTCGCACCGGCTCTCACGCCGAGCGTTCTGGGCCAACTCATCGCGCTCTACGAGCACATCGTGTTCACAGAAGGCACGATTTGGGGTGTCGATTCGTTCGATCAGTGGGGCGTGGAGCTTGGCAAGCAACTCGCACTTCAGGTCGCTCCGGCTGTCGACGGTGATGCCGAGGCACTCAGGTCCCAAGATTCGTCAACCCGGGCACTCATCGCGAAGTACCTGGAGTTGCGCGACTGACTCCGCGCGCCGTCAGTGTCGGCGCGCTGTCAGTGTCTGCGCGCTCTAGCGCCTGTATCCTCTGCCCGCGCCGCCGAACATCGCGTAGGTCAGCGGAAGGGCCGAAACGCACATCAGCACGATTCCGAGCGGCGCAGCATCCGGAATCAGAAGGATGCCACCGATCAGGAATCCGCCGAACAGGATCGCGCCAACGGCGCGATGGACGAGCCGCTCGAGCCGGCTGAGGCGGCGATCGATCGAGGGAGTCGCGACCGTCACCGTGCCCTCGTTGATGCGCGTGATGAGTGCGTCGATGCGGCCAGGCAGGCGCGCGGCGATGCCTGCAGCCCCAACCGCCTCTTTCGCGACCGACGCGACGACGTTGCCGCCCTCCTCGCGCAGCAGCCGCGACGCGTACGGTTCGATCGCGCCCCAGACATTGAACTCGGGATCGAGCGCGCTGCACACACCCGACGTCAGCGACATCGCACGGATGACAAGCAGAAAGTTCTCGGGCAGCTGCAGCGGCAGTGAGCGAACGACGGCGCCGAACTCCCGGCCGAAATCGCGGAACTCACGTTGATCGATGTTGCGCAGCTGCGCGAATCCCATGCCCCCGAAACGGTCGAAAAGCTGCGTCATGGCGTGTTCGAGGTCAGTCGTGTTGGTGGTGGGCAGCAGGATGCCGACATCCTGGATGCTTTCCACGAGTCTGCGCCCATCGCGGGCGGCGACCGCGATGAGCAGTCTGCGCAGGCCGTCGCGCAGCTCGTCGGTAACCTCGCCCATCATGCCGAAGTCGACGAAGGTGAGCCGCCAGGCGGGGCCCGCGGTGTTCCCGCCGGGCGCTGCCGCGTCGCGGCCGGGCGCCGCAGCGACTGGGGTCACGAAGATGTTGCCGGGATGCGGATCGGCATGGAAGTAGCCGTGACCGAAGAGCTGCTCGAACATCACCTCGGCGAAGACGGCAGCGACCTCGGACGGATCAATGCCCGCCGCACGGAGACCCTCGACGTCATTGATCTTGATGGCCGTGACATCCGACAGTGTGAGCACCCGCCGGGAGGTGCGCTCCCAGACGACCACCGGCACGGCGACGCGCGGGTCGCCTGCGAACATTTCGCCGAATCGCTCCGCACCGGTCGCTTCGTGGAGGTAGTCGATCTCTTGGAGGCTCGTCGCCGCGAACTCCGCGACCAGCGCATGCGGGTCGACATGGTCGGACACGACTCGCAACCGGCTGAGCCATCCCGCGACCCGGCGCAGCGCGGCGAGGTCGACGTCGACGATGGCCTGAATACCCGGCCGCTGCACCTTCACGACGACGTGCTCGAAGCCGCTCTGTGCAGCATCCGTCGCCATGAGGCGGGCACGGTGCGCCTGACCGAGGGATGCAGCGGCCACCGGCATCTCGTCGAACGATGCGTAAGCGCGCGAGAGCGGCACCCCCAACTCCGCCTCGGCAAGCTCCCGGATCGCAGCGAAGGATGCCGGCGGCACCTCGTCCTGGAGCCCCGCGAGCTCTGATGTGATCTCCGGCGGCAGCACGTCGAGTCTTGAGGACAGGAACTGTCCGACCTTGATCATCAGCCCGCCGAGCTCGATGGCGAGAGCGTGGAAGCGCTGCGCGATGTGCGTCAACCGGGCGGTTCGCCCGCGCTCCGCGACGCGCTCGAGCCCGATGCGCGGCAGCAGGATTTCAAACCACCAGGTCTGCGTCAGCGCGCGCAAGGCGAACCGCAAGATCCGGCGATATCGGGCGCGCTCGGGCCCGGTGTCGTACGTCGCGCGCTGTCGAGGGTCGGCTGCCACCGGCATCCGTCAGCCTTGGGCGAGGATTGTGTAGAGCTTGCGGCGGGCCTCGTCGAGCACGGCCACAGCCTGTTCGACCTGTTCGGGAGTACCCGTGTGCTTCACCTGCGCGGCGGCCTGCGCCAACGCCATGCCCGATTTGGGCAGAGCGCCCATGCCGAGCAGGTCACCGCGATCGGATGCCTCCCACGGCGCTCCCTTGTCGGCTGCGGCTTCCGCCTCAGCGCGCCCTTGATCGGTGAGCGAGTAGGTCTTTCGGCCGTCCGCCACTTCGACGCTGACAAGGTCCTCATCGGCGAGCAGCTGCAGCGTCGGATACACCGAGCCCGCGCTCGGCTTCCACGCGCCGCCGCTGCGCTCATTGATCTCAGCGATGATCTGGTAACCGTGCATCGGCTTCTCGGCCAACAGCGTGAGGATGGCGGCGCGCACGTCGCCACGCGCCATCCGGGGGGCGACGCGCTGCTCGAACATCGCACGTAGCTGATCGACCGCTTCTGCCAAGTGCGGGCCGACGGCACCCGCCCGCCCGCTACCGAAACTGCGGGAGCCGAAGCCGCCGCCGGTGGATGAACCGCTCATGATGACCTCTCCGATCTCGAGGCTCAACTCGGCCTCGACGACATACTACGATATATCGTTCAGAATTGGTTGTGTCGAGAATTCTTGTGGTTCATTATTTCTCGTCTCGACGAGGGGTGGCGCCGAGAAGTGCGTCAGAAGAGCATGTACAACAGGTGTGCAAAGACGCTCCGCTGATATTCTGGCATTCCTGGCTCATGTGCGGGTCGTTCGGGTGCGCCTCAACTGGGACAAATGCCCGCCCGTTTCCATATTGCACGGTTTTCGGGTCGGCTCACGATAAGAAAAAAAATGAACCCATGGATGCGACAAACGAGCCTCTAACCACGTTCGCAGCTGCCGCCGAGCCGCACGTGCGCGACCGCGCGCGGGTCATGCTCTACGTTGTACTGCTCATCGGCGTGCTCGTCGTGAATGTCGTCGTGTTCGCGTGGGGCATGGTGGCTGGATGGTGGCAGCCGCACGCGACTAGCTTGCAGTTCATCGCGGCGATTTCCCAGCTGAACATCTTGTTCGCGGTTCTGCCGCGCCAGCACTGGATGGTGAACTTCATCTCCTGGGCGGCGACGCGGCCACCGTCGTCGTGGCCGTTGCGGTTACGTTGGCGGTTCGCACAGTACTATCACGTCGGCGGCCTGCATGTCGGCGGCGCCCTGTCCGGCACGGCCTGGTACGTGCTCTACGTTGTGCTCCTGGCCCCCGCGTGGGCCAACGGGGAATTGGGCTACGACGATTTCTCGGTGGGTTTCGCGCTGGCGATCGCGGTCCTGTTGCTCGCCATCTGCGTTCTGGCGACGCCCGGGTTGCGTACCCGACACCATGACCTGTTCGAGGCGTCCCATCGTTTCGGCACCTGGACGGTGTTCCTGTTTTCGTGGATCAACGCGCTGCTCCTTGCGCAACTGCAAACCCCGGCGCGCACCTTCGGCGAGGCGTTGTTCACCTCGCCGATCTTCTGGATGCTCGTGGCGTCGACCGTGCTCGCGGCATGGCCGTGGCTGTTGCTGCGGAGGGTGGCAATCACGGTCGAACACCCCTCTCGTCACGCGGCAATCGTGCGGCTGGATCACGGATCCGTTCCGCCGGTGGGTACGACGCGTGCGATCAGTCGGCATCCGTTGTTCGGCTGGCACCCGTTCGCGTGCGTGCCGGCAGTATCCGGAGACTCCGGTTATCGCATGGTGGTATCGCGGGCGGGCGGATGGACCTCGCAGTTCATCGATCAGCCCCCGACGCACGTGTGGGTCCGAGGCATTCCCACCGCCGGGGTCGCGAATGCGAAGCGGCTTTTCTCCCGGGTACTGTACGTGGTCACCGGAAGCGGTATCGGTCCCGTGCTGGGGCATCTCCTGACCGACACGCAGGGTGCCCGACTGGTGTGGGTCACCAAGGCCCCGCGAGAGACCTACGGCGATGGACTCCTCCACGAGGTGACCACCGCGCAACCCGAAGCGGTGATCTGGAACACCTCCGAGCAGGGCAAACCCGATGTGTTCACGCTGTCCTACGACGCGTATGTCATCTCCGGGGCGGATGCCGTGATCTGCGTCGCGAACAAGTCCGTCACCGACCGAGTCGTCGGCGAGTTCGAACGCCGCGACATCCCCGCATTCGGTCCAATCTGGGACTCCTGAACTCCAGGCACGCACTTAGAACGCCGCCATCGCAGATCATCATGTGCGTTATCCAGGCCTGTCCTGCACGCCATCAGCAGCAACGCTATCGGCAGATCGTTGGGTGACGGACGGATTCTGCCATCGCGTTCTGATGAACGCGTGCTCAGCCGCCGGGTCCATCCCGAACTTCGCAGTGCAGGCCCAGACCGACACGGGATGGTCGCTGCAGGAGTGTAAGTGCGGCGAGTGCGACCAGATTTAGTGCGAGCACGACGAGGAATGGTGCTGCGTGCTGCACGGTGAAAAGAGTGCCGAACAGTATCGGGCAGATGATTTCGGCCGCCATGAACGAGTATTGCCACACCGCGAGGTAGTCGCCGCGTCGCCTCGTGGCGGCCATCGAGCTCACGATGGCGACCGACGTCGGGGCGTGCAGGATCTCGGCGAAGCTGAAAGCGAAGACCGCGGCGGCGAGTATGGCCATGGCGACTGGGAGGGCGGTGGATGCGGCAATAGCGAGGAGGGCGCATCCGGCGGCCCAGCAGGTGGCGGCCATTCGGAGCACGCTGAAAGGGCGATGCCGGGCAGCCCGGCGCGCACCTACGATGCCGAGGCTCGAAATGATGAGCGCGTTCCCGACGAGCACGACCGAACTCAGCCATCCCGGGCCGTTGAGCGCGTCGTGCACGACCACCGGAATGGTGAGCCCAAGGAGCAGTGTCGAGATGGCGAACACCGTGTTGGTGGTGAGAAGACCGAGGAAGCGGGCGTCCCGGAGCACGCTGTCTGGCGACGGCGACTGGGATGGCAGCGACTGCGGCGACGAGGACCGCGTCAACGACTGCCATGCAGCGGCGGGCAGCATAAGCACTGCGGATGCCGCGAGGCAGAGCGCCGCGGCATCCGCGAGCATGATGTAGACGGTCGTGCCGGGAACGGTGAGTACGATGCCGGTGATGACACCGCCGGCGGCGAGTCCGGCCGTGCGTGCAATGTTGGTGATGGCGAACCAATGCTGTTGCCGAGCATCGTCGCCGGCGTGGTCGGCGACGGCCGCGAAAATCGTGGACCAGAACAGCCGGCCACCGATAGACATCAATGCCGTCACGACGAAGACGCTCAATGAATCCCGGGCGAAGACATACCCGGCGAAGGCGACCGCCTGAATCGTCTGCGCGACCACGACGAGTCGGATCGCGCCATAACGGTCGGCGAGGCGCCCGGCCATGGCGGGAACCGGGACCGAGGCGAGGCCGGACAGTCCGACTATGACGCCGACGACGCTCAGCGGGATGACGGTGAGTTCGGTGAAGAACACCAGCGAGAGCGGCAGGAAGAGGCCGGTGGCGATGGAGACGAAAACGAGGGAAGCAGTCAGCGACGCGTCACGTGCGCGTCGCCCGAGAAGGACGGACATCGAAAGACTTTCGTGTGGAGGTTGACAGGGCAGCATGCATCGCCCGCGCGCCTCAGCGACACGCGGGAGCTAGCCCTGTCTGACGTCCATCACGAAGATCACGTCGCGATCATAGACCAGCGGAGCACCCGTCGGTAGGCGCAACCCTCGGCAGACGCGGAGGAAGCTAAAGCAACCAGGTCAAACCCGTCGCTCACCGTGACCGCCGACCAGGACGGCAACACGGGAGTCCTACGCGTCGCCGACTCCCCTGCGACGAAGCCTGCTTCCTGATCTTGTTGAACTTATTCCCGAGACAACCCCGGAGGTGTGCGTGACGATTCTGCACGTGATCAAACCGCTGACTCCCGAGACCTTCCCGGCGTGGCTTGCGCTCGCGCAGAAGCACAACGGGGTCTGGGGCGGGTGCTACTGCTCGTGGTTCCACAACGACACGGAGCACACCGTCAAGAGCGACTACCACGGGCCGACGTTCAAGCAGAGACTCGTGGCGGAGGGTGTCGCGCACGCCGCGCTCGTCTTCGACGGCGACGACGCTATCGGGTGGTGCGAGTACGGCAGCCCGGTCGAACTGCCGCGCATCTACCACCGCAAGGAGTACGACGCGGGCGAGACCAAGCCGGCGCCGTGGCGCATCACTTGCTTTTTCGTCGACCGCGACCACCGACGTTCGGGAGTGGCACGGGAGGCGTTGGATGGTGCGCTCGAGCTGATCGCGCGGGCCGGCGGGGGCGAGGTGGTCTCGTTCCCCAACGAGCTCGCGCCAGGCAAGAGGACGTCGTCCTCGTTCCTCCACAACGGCACGAGGCCCATGTTCGAGAGGGTGGGATTCACGTTCGAGCGTCACATCGGCAAGAGCAAGACCGTGATGCGCAAGACGGTCCCGTGGGCTCGCGGCTGACGCCGGCTTCGCGCAGGCCGGCCGACAGCGTCATCCACGCCAATCGCCTTGCGCGGTTATGGTCGGCAAGGATTAACTGGACTGTTGCCAGATTCTTGCCAATGGTCTGATATTTGTTACGGAAACATTGTCTGACCAGATAAGACAAGGGCGGAGACGGAGGGATTTGAACCCTCGCGTGACTTCAAAATCTGCCAGCCATCCGTGACTATTCGCTGAATTACTGGGCTTCCTGGCGCACCACGGCACTCTCCAATTAGCACAACCGAGCACAGTTGTTGCCATTTTGTTGCCACAGGGTTGGTAGTTGCGGTAGGCCATTACGATTCGCGGGCCGGCCACTCTAAACCGGCGACAGTCGGGAATGTACGCTCGCACTGCCCCGGAACCGCAGCTGCCGTCGACCGGATGCCTTGCCTCGGCCCACTGCCACCGCACCCCGGGCAGGCAACACGCCCGACCCTCAGCTCCAACTCGACAAAAACAACATCATTACTGCCCGTGAGGCAACAGGGCGACGACGAGCCCCGGGCGCCGAAGGCGGTCCTACTGTTGGAATCGAACGTGGCCAGAGCTTTTGCTGTTTGGACATCGAAAGTGACATTCGGAGGTCGTGCTTAACGTGGAACAGTATGGCGCTCCTGGCGGAACGCCGACTTACTCTTTACCGGCGCCAACTACCAATGTCTTGGACTCGCAACACAATCATTCAGCTCGATTGAGGCGTCTCTCGGACCGCCAGGCCGCAGGCATTATGCAAGCGCCAAGCTCAATCAACAAGCGCTAAGACAGTGCGAATTTCTCCCACGAGCGCAAGACGTAAGCACGAACCCGCGATGCCCTGAGGCATCTCAGCCCTGGCCCATCACAGCGGTGGTTGCTTCGCGCTTGCCTGACCGCAATCTCGGGTCAGGTCGAGGAAACCGGGAACCAGAAATCTGCGGGACGACGGTGGGTGGCGATATGTTGACGACATGGCCACTATCCTTGATCCTCGCTTGAGCTTGGCGACTGCGCTAGACAGCCAGCCAGGTGTTTACGCGCTCTTGCTCGGTTCAGGGGCCTCGACCGGCGCTGGGATCCCGACTGGCTGGGGCGTTGTCGAATCTCTGGTCAGAAAGGCGGCGGTCGCCGGAGGAGAAAGCCCTGGAGCGACATTCGATGCCGATAAATGGTGGGCGGTCAACGGCGAAGGCGAACTCGGATACTCGTCCGTCCTGGCCGCGCTCGCCTCGACTCGGAGTGCGCGGCGGGCCCTGCTTGCAAGATTCTTCGAGCCGACAGACGACGACCGAACCGATGGTAAAAAGGTACCCGGTAGCGCTCACAAGGCGATTGCGGCCTTGGTCCGCAAAGGAATCATCCGGGTGATCGTGACGACTAATTTCGACCGATTGATGGAGTCGGCCTTACAGGCCGAGGGCGTCACGGTGCAGGTCATCGACTCCGCAGCCAAGGCAACCGGAATGGAGCCACTACAACATATGGCGTGCACCGTGATCAAACTGCACGGGGACTATGCGAGCCTTGATCAGCGCAACACGGTCGACGAGTTGGCTTCGTACCCGACGCCCATCAAACGACTGCTCACTCGTGTCTTGGATGAATACGGCTTGATCGTCAGTGGTTGGTCCGGCGACTGGGATGCGGCGCTGGTGTCAGCGATCGAAGCGAACGCGAACCGCAGATACCCACTGTACTGGGTCGCACGCTCCGCTCCTGGAGGTGTCGCCCAACGACTCACCGCTCGATCCGGCTCCCATATCATCGAGGGGCTGACCGCAGACGAGTTCTTTCCCGACTTACTCTCGCGCATTGACGCCTTGGAAACTATGGGAGAATCGCCCGACTCGGTCAATCTTGCGCTTGGTCGTCTGAAGAGAGTTCTACCAGATCCAGTCAGGCACATCGAGGTTCGAGACCTGTTTGATGCGGAGTTGGTCAAGCTTTCGGAGTTCCTCGAAGAGGCAGTGAAATGGACCCAACCCCCAGACTGGGACGGTGCCGAAGCCGGTCTCGCGGATTTGAGGACGCACACGGCCACCCTCCTCAAGCTCTACACGAACGGCATCCTGCTGGATCGCGATCGTCAACACACCGACTTATGGGTGGAAGTGCTTCGACGCTCAATGGCTGCTCGGAGGCCGGACTGGGCAAACTCCTGGTGGCTCAAGTACCTGCACGTCCCAGCATTACTTCTGATGCGGGCCGGAACCATGGCGGCGTTGCTGGCGCGCCACGAGGACGTGGCGCGCAAGATCATGCAGGAGCCCACATGGCACTCGATCTTCGTCGACAGCAACACAGCACAACCGGCCTGGTCGGTGCTCCAGCCGTGGAACGTCTTTGCAGATACACTCAACAACCTTCCGCGGTTCGCCCTCACCGGCTCAAAATACCACTGGCCTGAGAGTCGCCTCGTGCGGGAAGACCTCCAAGAGTTCGTCGAGCCACTCGCCGCAGGCGAGGACTACACAACACTGCATGACCGAGCTGAGTTCCGAGCAGCGTTGGCCTACCAGTTTGCAGAACACCAATACCGCCAGCCGATTCACGGCGAGTTCATCGGCGACCAAAAGTGGACGTGGCGCGCGGGTGACGGTGAGAAGGAGAAGCCGATCCTCGGAATCGACTTCGCGGAGAATGGCGACACTAAGGCATGGGGTCTCGACGAAGAAAACAGCGATTGGTTCAACACTCAGATCGAAGAGCTATACGAACAACTTCGGAAGGGTCGACGTTTCGGCTGAGCACTACCGTCAAGCTGAGAGATTTTTGAACCTCTTTGTCGAACGGTCTTCGAGTAAGGAGGCAGCAAGACCGGACCGAACGAGGTTATGCCCTGCAACGTCGACGCCTGACGCCACCAAGTCGCTGCCAACCACGACTGACGCTTGCCCCTTCAACCGCCGAGGGTCGTGCTGAGGCGGCAGGAATGTGGCCAAAGGCGGGTAGTCGCAGGCAGATCAACAACTTGCGGAACTGTAATAGTACGCTCATCAGCCATTTCCCTGCGGAGATGGAGGGATTTGAACCCTGTCAAAGTGGGTCATGCTCCCGCCGATCGGCTCTTCTCTCGCGTAATTCCGCGGTTTTGGAGTCAACGCGACGACTTAGGTTCACATGGATTGCAGCCCGCTTGTTGCCGTTCTGTGCCAGCTAAGGTCGGGCGTAGGCGTGGGACGCTAGTCCATGGCGGCAACGCGAAACCGACGAAAACCCAGCGACACTTCCAAGTATCAGCAGCACTCTGGCATGCCGCGGCCTACGTCAACCTTCCTTGATTTCGTTCAAATGCGGCCCAATGAGGCCACCAGGACCGGCGCCGCATGGATCGCCTCGCCAGTGAGCATTTGCGTTCAGGGCGCTCAATGCCGTCCACGTGAAACTGACGACAGACGACCTGATCACTCTGAATGGCCAGGCGGTTACCGGCACGAACCCACCCGCAACGTTCCGGCGTGGCCATTTCGTCTTCCTCTCGGATGCAGGAAGTGCCGATGCCGACGGCAAGGGTTGGCAGCCGTCCAACTGTGGCGGCTTCGCCGGAGACCTCGGCATTGAGACCGGCGAGCGAGCCACAACATGTGGAGTGTTATCGCCCCGGATTGGGTCTCATCCGAAGCGCGTAACTCCTCCTATCTCGCCTTCACCCCTCGATCGGACGCAACCGTTGGCTAGGTCGCGAGTAGCCCCTCGGGAATCGAGGCACTAAGCACTGCTGCCTGAAGTTCTGGGTTGAGTGCGATACCACCTTCGGCCATAGCGTCAAGCACAGTGCCGAGAATGGGAACTGCTCCGGTGGCCACGATGGCGCAGCCGGGAACGGCAACAGAGAGTTCCGCGGTCAGAGCGCGGCGTAGCACTGAGTCGGTTGCGGCAAGCACGCTTCCGCCCAACACGATTGTTGGTTGTTGCAGGTCGACCCGAGCCGCACTGACTGCGGCGTAGTTGGCAATAGCGGCAGCGTGATCAGCAACGATCGCCATCGCAACCGGGTCGCCGGCCTGTGCCGTCGCTAGAACGGTACGCGCGGCACTTCCCTTTGCGATGTGGCCGAGGTGGGCATTCCGGTTGGTAAATGCATGCAGAAGACCTTCGACCGTGGATTGTCGATAGAACTCCAGCAGTGCCGCGCTGAGGGCTGTCTCCTCAGCCAGGCCGAGCTCGGCAAGCATTACGGCTTTCACCGCATCGCTGCCGAGCCCGGTCGCGCCGAAACCGCGCTGGAACCACCACGACACCACGAACTCTTCACCTGCACTGCCGCGTGCACCGATCGCGGCGCCGGTGCCGAGTGAAATCGCCACACCGATACCTTGCGTGTCGCCGCAGCGTAACAGGGCCAGGCCGTCGTTGCTGATGCTTCGCGTCGTGCGCCGCGCCAAAACCGGGGCAAGCGCTTCTTTCCACAGCACGGCATCTTCGGGCCAGTCAACACCGGCCAACCGGAAGGCTGCAGCGCGCAGGTCCTCAAGACCCGCCCCAGCATTTGCCACAGCCTGCCGGAGAACATCGCAGACTACATTTACTGCGTCCTGCGGCGTGGCCGCACCATATATGTCGCCGAGGCCTCCGCGCGCGAAACCGAGAATGCGACCGCTGTCATCGGCGACCGCGGCCAGGGTTTTGCTGTTTCCGGCGTCAACGCCGAGGAAGAGTTCGCTCATTGCCCCTGCTATTTCAGCAGGCGCGCCGGAAGGTACTGCGCGTGCGCGGCAGCCATTTCGTCATACAACTCCTCTGCCACCGGCAGGTTATCCACCAACGGGTTCGCGACCAGTGCGCGGATGCCGTCGGCCCGGTTGCCGTCCCAGCCCGCCTTGGCCGCGAGAATTTGATATTCGGCCAGCTGCTGGGTGATGCCAAGCACCGAGTGTGGTAGCGGCTTCTGTGATGGGATGTGGAATCCTGATGCGTCAACCTTGGTCCACACTTCAACAACCGTTTCCTCGGAAAATCCGGGCAGCGCCCCGCCCTTATTGGGCAGGTTGACCGGAAGTACCGCTCCGGTGTCGTTGTAGTGCGCGCTCATCACATCGATCGCCAACTCCAGTTCATGGATACCGCCGCGGGAGCGTGCCGGGTCAAGTTCTGGCTTGGCCACGGCAGCTTGCTCCCGGTAGTGCTCCCAATAACCGGGAATCGCATCCATGATGATCTCCGAGCGGGTTCGTAACGCACCCTGCTGCTCACGCAGCAGCTCCTCCCGGAAGTAGTAATAGTTGAAATAGTCGGAGGGGATCGAGCCCATAGTCACGGCCAGGTGAAGCGCCCGCCGCGAGTTGGCGTCCAGAGTGGGGTTGGCCAGCTGCCGTTCCCAGGCCTGTGCCAGCAGCGGCATCACATCCTTGCCGTCGTAGAGGTGTTCCGTGCTCCAGATGTTGTGGTTGACCCCGGCCATCGTCACGCTTGCTCGCGCTGGGTCAAGACCGGCCGCCTTCAGCACGACCGGCGGGAAAACAATTGCCCCCTCGCACATGGAGACGATCTCGACGTCGCTGTACTGGCTGACCGCCTGGGCGACAATGTTCACCGGGTTGGTGTAGTTGAATATTTTTGCTCTCGGCGCAACCGCGTTAAGGTCGGCGACTACATCTTTAAGCACTGCAACCGAACGTAGCGACATAAAGAACCCACCTGCGCCCTGAGTTTCTTGACCGATCACGCTGTGTTTGACCGGGATGCGCTCATCCAGTGCGCGGGCCGCAAAACCACCGGGACGGAAACTAGACAGCACCGCGTCCACATCATCGAGTCCGGCGCGCCTGTCGGTTGTCGCCGTGACAATCATATCGATTCCGGCATCGGCAATCAACTTTTCGGAGATTGTTTTCACAATCTGTAGGTGATCGGCGTCCAAGTCGATCAGGGTGATCTCGGACCCGTCGAATTCTTTGCCGTGCCAAATCAGCGAGGCCATGGTACCTGCCGCGCGTGACGAGCCGCCGCCCAGATATGCGAGTTTGATGCGTGCCATTGTTGAAAGAGCCTTTCTTAGTGGGTGGTGGTTAGGCAATCGGCTCAAGCAGAGCAGCTGCCGCGCGGTCAATCAGAAACAGTGGAGAGTTGCATTCGCTGAGGATGGTGGCCGGCCAGCTTGGGTCGTATTCGGTTGCCGCGCTGATTCGGCGCACAGCCTCGCTTTTTTGCTCCCCGAGCGCGATCATGATCACTGTCCTTGATAGCTTTTGGATGGTTTGGATACCGACCGTTGCGCCAACCCTTGGTACATCATCCAGCCCGGTGAAACTAGGGAAGGTGTCCAGGTTGTCTCGCCGGGTGGACTCCTCCAACTCAACAATCCTGGTCATGCTCTGACGGTCTGAACCAATCGGGTTGAGCGCGATGTGCCCATCGGATGCTCCGGTGGCGAGCAGGAAAACATCGATTCCACCGGCGGCTTCGAGCTTCCGGTCGTAGTCACCGGGGTTTTCCAGCTGCGGAAACCAAAGGTTGTCTGGCGTAATGCCCTTGCCCGGTCCGGCTGCGGCCGACAACGGTGCAACAATCTCGCGTCGCCCGAAGCCCACGCAACTGTGGGCGCGTCCTGCATCAACCAGGCGGTAGCCGGGCGGATCGAGTTCGACGTACTCATCCATCAGCGCAATCACCACCCGGCTGAGGTCAAGCCTGCGGCGGGTTGTCTCGGCGGCCAGCGCCCGGTAGGTGCTCACCGGGCTGCGTCCACTTGGGCAGCCCAGCACAAACGGCCGGTCCCCAGCGGCAACTATCGCGTCTGCAATGAGCAGTGCCGCCTGCTGACCAACGTCATCGGGTGTTTCAAAAATCTGTGCTGTTACCTGCATTGATTGTGCTCCGAATTTCTTGTGGATAGGAGTGGGAAGAAAACGTGTTCCGCGTGCAACGGGGCTACTCTTTGAGCGCCCCGTTGATCACGCCCTGAATGAAGTGTCGTTGGAAGAAGACATAGAGAATCAAGACCGGGAGGGCAACAATCAGCGCACCGGCTGCGAGGTGACTGATGTCCACCGTCCGCTGCCCCTGAAACACGCCAAGGGCAAGAGTTGCTGGCTGTTTGGTTGGGTCTGAGATGAAAATCAGTGACAAGAAGAAGTCGTTCCAGGTCCACATAAACGACAGCAGCGCGAGGGTGAAAACCGATGGCCGGGCGATTGGCATGAGCACCCCCCAGAGGATGCGCCAAGAATGAGCACCATCGATCTGCGCCGCCTCGATCAGCGCCTTGGGAATGGCGCGGAAGGTTGCCCGCATCCAGAACACACCGAACGGTACCCCCATCCCGATTTGGATAATGATCAATCCCAGCCAGGAGTCGGTGAGCCCGATGGCCTGAAACTGGTAGTACAGCGGAATGATGAACACCTCGGAGGACACCATCAGGCCAACCAGGATGATTGGAAAGATGATCTTCTGCCCGACGACACCCAGAATGCCGAAGCCATAACCGGACAGAATGGCCAAAAGAACTTGCCCGAGCACCGAGCCGACCGTGATCACAGTGGAGGCCCACATCGCCGGAGCAAAATTGCCAACCTGCCAGGCACTCGGAAAGTTGCTGAACGTGAGGTGGGTCAGGTCAATCTGGCCGGTCGTCGAAGGGCTCAGGGAAGTCAGTACGAACCAAATCACCGGAAATACGACCAGAATCGAAACAATCACGAGGACGGTGTGATTGAGCGCCCTTTCGGAGTGTGAGATCATCCCTATTTCTCCTCTGACACACGGTTGACGACCAAAGCAATCACCAGGCAGAACAGGGCCATGACGATACCGATCGCGGCGGCCGTTCCGATATCGGGATTAAGGAACGCCTTTTGATAGAGCAACAAGGCGGGCGTGGTTGTGGAGGTGCCAGGGCCACCCTGGGTGATGATCCAGACCAAGTCGAATGCGCGCAGCGCGCCGGTCACGGTCAGCGTGATCGCAATGGCCATCTGGCCGCGCAGGCCGGGCAGGGTGACCGCAAAAAACTCGCTGATCGGCCCGGCCCCATCGATGCGCGCCTGCTCATAAAGTTCGTTTGGGATGCCAGCGACACCGGAGATGAAAAGCACCATACAAAAGCCGAGTGTTCCCCAGGTGCCAATCAGGCCGAGCGCCGGTAGCGCCCAGTTGAAGTCGCCGAGCCAATTCACTGCAAGATTTCCCAGTCCCACCGCGTGCAGCGCCTCGTTGATCGGACCGGACGGGCCGTAGAGACGCTTCCAGATGATGGCAACAACAACACTGGTCAAAACCTGCGGCAAGAACAGCAGCCATTGGTAAATCCCTTGGCCTTTGACCCGACCACGGCCCAGTAGCGCGGCACTGAGCAGTCCCAGAATGATAGGGAGCATGGCAAAGAACACCACCAGCACCAGCACATGCTCAAGCGAGGCCAGCAAAGCCGGGTCGGTGAAGAAGGTGATGTAGTTGTTGATCCCCACCCAGGTGGCTGTTGTGACCCCGTTCCATTTGTAGAACGAGTAGTTCAGGCTCTGGAACAGGGGCACGATCACGACATAGCCGTACGCCACGATAGCCGGTGCGGCATACGCCAGCCCGATCCAACCACCGCGTTTGCGCCGACCACGTTGGGTACGCCGCCGGGCGGTGGGCCGGACTCTTGGTGCCGAGGCGGCGACCGGGATTTCCGGTCGCCGCACCTGGGCGTTCGATGGCATTGCCTGCCCTATTTCCGGCTAGCTTGGAAGGCTTCGTAATCGGTTTGGCCAGCCTGAGCTAACTTCTCCGGGGTGGACAACCCAGCCAGCAGTTCCTGCACCTGACCGCCCAACGTGTTCAGCATGGTTGGAGTGGACCAGTCGAAGTACGGAACGTAACCGTTGTCTTTGTCCAGGCTCTGCTGGCCAGCAATTTGCGAAGACAACAGGAGGTTGTGTTTCGGCACCGTCACCGCGTGCAAAAGCGGGAGAAACCCGTTATTGACCGCGATCTGCGCCGACTGCTGGCCAGCCATGAAGTTCAGGAAAGCCGCTGCCGCATCGGGATTCTTGCATTTAGAGGAGATCGCCAGAATGCCATTCGCCGCGCCGGTTCCCACCACAGTGTTACCGCTCAGCTGCGGTAGCTGGACATAACCGAATGTGTTGTTTTGGGCCGGTTTGAACGGAATGGTACCTGTGTAGTCAAAACGGAACACGCCGTGACCGTTGAGGAAATTCGTCTCGGCGTCGGTCGACTGAATTCCGGCATAGTCCGGTGTGAACCAGCCGTTATCCGCATATTGCTTCAACTTGGTGGCAGCCTGAACCATGCCAGTATCAGTGATCGGCACGGTGCCTGTGGAGTAGATGAAGTTGCCGATGTTCTTGACGCTGCCGATCAGGTCCTGCAGGGCGAACAGATCCGCAGTCGCTGAACCTTGATCTTGCGAGCCAAAGGCGATTGGGATCTGTCCAGCGGCCTTGATTTTCGCGGAATCGGATTCAAAATCGGCAAGTGTTTTCGGCACCGACAGATGCAAGGAGTCAAGAATGGTTTTGTTGTAGTACAACCCGATCAACGACGAACTGGCAACCGGGGTGGCGTACATCGACCCGCTTCCCATGCTCTTACCGTCAGCGGTGAACTGCACCTGACGCAGCTGGGTTTCTGGGAATTCTTTGTTCCAGCCGTAGAGGTTGGCGTAGGCGTCCAGGTTCATCACCCGGCCCCCTTGCGCGAGTGTCCCTAGCGCCTGCCAGCCGTTGTTGACCGTCTCAATATCCGGCCCATTGGGGTCAGCCAAACGCAGATTCGCGGTCTTGACCACTGTTCCCCAGTCTTGGGTAGTGCGTTTGATGGTGATGTTGGGGTATTTTTTCTCGAACGCCGCGATGCTCTGCGTCACCCAGGGGTTCTGTTGGTAAAAATCGAGAAGTTTGAGGGTAACTTTCTTCCCTGAAACATCCATCGACACCGCCTTCTGCGTTCCGCTTGCAGTTGAACCAGTTGGCGCGCATGCGCTCATCAGCAACAGCATGGGTAGTGCAACGGCAAGAGCACCGATAATGTGTCTTTTCTTCGTCACTCGCGAGTCTCCTTTGAACTCCGACTCCCGCTCGGGAGAACATGCGACCAATAATACGCACATGCAGACCAGTTAATCCAGTAATTCATATTTACATACCAGTAGGTTAACTGGTACGGTCGGCGTATGGCTTCTGAAACAGTGAGCGATAGCGTCTATCGCCAACTTGCCGATTCCATTCGGCGCGGGCTCTACCGCCCCGGAGTTCGGCTCCCCGGCGAGCGAACACTCGCTGAACAGCTCCAGGTGAGTCGGTCCACACTCCGGGTCGCATTGGAACGACTCGAGAGCGACAAAACACTTTCCCGTTCCGCCCAGCGCGGCTGGTTTGTCCCCCAACCCACCCTTGGTGAGCCCCCGAGCACATTGCAGAGCTTCAGCGAAATGGCCAGGATGCGCGGACTCAACCCCACCGCCCAGGTGCTCGAAAAGAAAGTGCGCACCGCCAGCCTTGACGAAGCCGAACAGCTCGGAATCGCCCCCGGCGCCTCCGTTTTCACGCTCGTTCGCCTGCGCGGAATGGACAGAACTCCGGTTTGTGTCGACTCGAATGTGCTCGCACTTGCCGTCGCCGAACCGCTGGTGGATGCCGACCTCACCGATCGATCCCTCTACGAAGTACTCGAGCAGCTCTGCCATATCACCATCCAACGCAGCGCATATTCCGTACAAGCCGCCGCCGCAAGCGGCGAACTTGCCCCCCTACTGAATGTCACACCGGGAAGCCCGGTATTGATTGGACGCGAAGTTGCCTACAGCCCGGAAGGGAAACCGGTACTTCTCGGTATTAACACCTACCGGGGAGATGCGTATCGATTCGAAGCAGATCTGTATCGCGCAATCCCCTAAGGCCGAGCAAAATACAGTCCACGCACCTTCGTTCGGATCTTACTGATCCGCCATTATCCTCGACTCCGGCGAAAGCCTTCTGCCCCACGGCGGCTCCGCAATTCAATGCGGACCAAGGTGATTTGGCGCCCTGCGCCCGATCCTGGCCCACACTCGGTTTTTGAGCTCTATCGCACCGCTAAGTTTCACGGTGCATTGAAAGGTTAGCGAGCGATACTTCCATACCGCGAAGAGCGGCCGGTGCCGATACCCTTGTGTTCTTTGAGCGGACCGTTTACCAATGGCAAAACCCATCGGCATCCGCGGTACGACGATCCGAAGATGGCAGGGCGAAGCGGCGGCACATTGCGAACGTCGCGATGGAATCATTCGGACTCTGCAGGAGCCTTCGCCTTTCAGAAATCGTCAAGCGGAATGCGCCTTCCTACCAGGTGCAGGTTTGCACCCGTGATGCCCGCCGCAACGCCGGCGGCGTTGTGCCGAGCGCCGCAGCGGTGCGGCCAGCGTTCGTCAAGCTGACGTTGCGTTCGGTCCGCTTAACGTTCGCAAACGCGGTGATATCGATCCCGACCAATTTCGCCAACGCGTCCTGAGATATTCCGGGGTGAGCAGCGTGACGGTGTTTGATATTCTGACCGAAGTCCTCCGCAACTGTCGACTCAGGCACAAGGCAAATGTGCCGGTTACACAATCACCGTTTCTGCATGAGCTGGAGTCACTCCACCAGAGGGCCATTCGAGGCTCGTCGCCAAGTTGCTGCCGCACACGACAGTGGGTTCCTATCCAAATGCGACACAGGCGCGTCGGTGGGCCGCCCGGCTGAACGAGATCCGATTCGGGTGGATTGCGTAGTACTGCTCGCCTGCGGCGAAATAGCTGTCCCAGGTGGTGCCGACCCAGGCTTTGAAATCGGCCGGGGTACTTGGCAGGCCTGCGGCCTTGAGCAGTGAGCCGTCGAATCAGATCGCCGTGGGTGCTGCATCGACGCCGTAGAAACGCAGCCGTCCCGTCTTATGTGTAGCGAGAGCTGATTTCCAGGTCACCCAGCGATTTGTCAACGATTTGCTCACCGGGAGCCACTTGGTGGGGTATTGCGTTTCTGCAGCGAGGAATCCGCCCTCGACGGCGACAACGTCGTCTATGCCATTTCCTGCTGCGAGGTGGGTGTTGATTGCCGTCTCCGCGGCCTGAGACGAAGCAACCGTTTGCGCATTGATTGTGATGTTCGGATGCAGCTTTTCGTATGTCCTAATCAGCCCGCTGTAGCCGAACTGGCCCCAAGTTTGCAATGTCAACGTAACTTTCGACGAGCTACTGGAGGTGCCGGATGCGCAGCCAGCCAGTAGCGCGATCGATGCGGCGGCGGCATCACTGCAACGGCACGACGCTTGATATGGGTTCTCATGTCACAAAACTCCCTTGTTCCTGGAAAATGTTGTAGGTGATGGTGCTGTGTTCTTATTCGGAAGCGACAGCGATCGGTCGCCCGCTTTCTCTGAGGCTTTGATTGATCGCGTCAATGCACGCGATCGAGTTGAAGTTCTGAGCCAGCGTGTTGAGAGGCTCCACGTCACCGCGCACCGCATGGGTGAAGTGGAGGATTTGATTCTCGAAGCGCTCCGGTCCAAGATCAGCCACTAGGCCTGCGTCAATGGCGGCAACGCCCGCGTCAGCAGCTGCCGCCGCAGAGAAGTCGATTACACCTTCGATGTCATGCGCCGGCGCGTAGAGCAGGGGCCCGAGATAGGTTCCAAGGCCACGAAGTTGCCGCGTGAGACCGCCGTTCTGACCGAACAAGGTGACGGACTCCGACGCGAACCGGCGTGGTGCGGTGTAGCTTGCGAACATGCTGCCGGTTGCGCCGTTTTGCATTGTGACAAGAACTGACGCTGAGGACTCGGCTCCGGCGTGGAACGGAGCACTCAAGAGGCCTTTTGCCGACACCTCTGCGTAGTCGGTACCACCCAGGAATCGCAACAGGTCTAGCTGGTGGATCGCTAGGGACACAATCACGCCGCCACCGGCGAGTTCACCATTTAGGAGCCAGTGGCTTAGACCAACCTGCTCGGTGTACTCAGTGATGTCTTGCCAGCAATGCAACTCAAAGGATTCAAGTGCACCGAATCGTGATGAATCCAGATCCAGCCACCGCCGTCCGAGGACGTTCGTGCGGTCGAAGCGGTGCATTTGTCCGGCGACGACCAATGTCCCAGTTTTGTCCGCGATGTCGCGCAGCTGCCGAAGCTGATCCAAAGTCGTGACAAGGGGTTTTTCTACGAGCACCGGAATGCTTGCCGAGGCGAAAGAGAACGCCTGACTGAAGTGGAGGAAGTGTGGCGTCGCGATTATGCCGGCATCAATCACTCCGGAGGCAATTAGGTCGTCAACGGCGGTAAACCGTTTCGCGTCGGGTACAAAGGCGCCAAACGTCTCGAGCGCCGACGTGTTGGGGTCGCAGATTGCAGAGATCACCACTTGGTCTGCGTGCGGGAGGATTGCGGCTAGGTGCTTTTGTGCGATCGCCCCGGTACCGACTATCCCGACACGGAGTGGCTTTGGCGTCACCATCAGCTGGCCATCGAGACGTTGAGCGAGCAGCGCTTCTTCAGCAAGTCCTTTAGGAACGCTAAGCTACGCTCGGCTTCGTCGATTGTGCCGCATTCCACCGACAGTGTGAGCTCGCGCTCGAGTGGGTCGACAATCGAGAGAACGCGATCCCAGTCGACAACACCTTCACCGACTGCGCAGCCGACCGGTGTGCCGGTCACCTGACCGCGGTCGCTCTGTGCTTGCTCGAAGCTGATGTCTTTTGCATGGAGATGTAACACCTTTTGGGCCACGGCAGTGAGAGCATCGTAGGGGTCCTCTTCGCCCGCGAGATAAGCGTTGCCGGTGTCCCAGTTGACGCCGATCCAGGGCGACTTGACCAGGTTGACGATTTTCAGCAGGCCTTCGCTTGTCTTCGTGTAGACGCCATGTGGCTCAATGCAAATGTATTTCCGGTGACGTGCCGCAACCTGCGCGACGCGAGTAAGCGTGTAGTACATCGCTTCGTGGGCTCGCTGCTCATCCATCCAGTCAGGCTTAACCATTTCGTCGGTGTTCAGAAATTCCGTGTTGACATAGTCCGCCAGGACTGCGGCCCGGGTCAGTCGAGGAACCGCCGCCTCGGGCTTCATGAGTGGGCTGTGTGCAGACAGCGACGAGACCTTGACGCCGGCCTGATCACAGATCTCCTTCATCAGGAGCGGATCTTCCTCCATTGAGAATGAATGGAAGTAGTGCACTTCGCTGAGCAACTCCCAGCCGGTGTGAACCATTGGTTCGACGTATTCATAGCCCAATTGCGCCGCGGTCTCTACTCCCGCCTGAAAGCCGAGGTCCGCACTACGGACGAATTCCATGTTGGCTGAGATTTTGTACTTTGCCATTGAGGCAAACCTCCTTGTTTGAATCCGTGGCGGCCCGCAAATTGCTCGCGCCTGCCCGGCTTACACCACCTCCTTGGCGGCGTGTTGCTCTGTGACTAGTATCGACACCACGTCCATTGCGTTCTTCCTGATTCGTTCGGCGGTAAATAATGAAACAAGTTGGTAAAGCTCAACGACCTCGGTTCGTGGACTATGACGAGGTCTACTTCGCGGATGCCTGCGAACCTTTAGAAGAAGCTGTTGCGAACGGCGAGGTTGAATTGCGCACCCTTGCCCGCGGCACGTATCCCGGCACCCCGCTTCCGGCTGGCGTCGCCGAGGGCATTCGGACCGTGGGCTACTGGAACGCCAATAAGCCCCAACGATGGGGTTTGGACTGGCACAGAAACGAGGGTATTGAGATCACGCTGCTCGACCGCGGTGCGCTCACTTTCTCGACGCGAGAGTCATCATGGGACTTGCGTTCCGGCGAGATTACGGTCACAAGGCCGTGGCAAGAGCACTGCGTGGGCAATCCTTTGATCGGCGCCTCCCACCTGGCATGGATCATTGTCGATGTCGGCGTGCGCAGGCCTCATCAGCAATGGAACTGGCCAAGTTGGATTGGGCTTAGTCGAGGAGATTTGACGCGATTGACTAGCCACCTGCAACACAACGAGAAGCCAGTCTGGGCTGGCAGCCCCGAAATCCGAGCGGCATTCAACGCGCTACAAAAAGCAGCCACTCATCCTGATTCCCTCAGTATCGAGTCAGAACTGCAACTCGCGACCGGTCAACTTCTGCTGGCGCTGCTGCGCACTTTCGACAGTCAAGACATGACCGCCGACGAAGGGCTGACGTCACCGCTCCGCGCTGTCGAGATGTACCTCCACGAACTTGACTCGCACCTGGACCACCTATGGACTTTGCCCGAAATGGCACGCGCTTGCGGGCTCGGTCGATCCCAATTCAGCGGCTACGTGCGGCAGATCACTAACATGTCGCCAGTGGAATTTCTCACGCACCGGCGGATTCTTCGCGCCGCGAGCGACCTACAGTCAAACAGATCTCGATCGATTACCGATATTGCGGTCGGATGCGGATTTCAGTCAAGTCAATACTTTGCTACGACATTTCGCAGACACTACGGCATCTCCCCCAGAGAGTTCCGGAATGGAGGCCTTGACACGCAAGCAGCCACGACTGAACCGCGAACGGGCGAGATTCTGACCGTAAGCTAGTTGTCAACCTTGCGGATGTCTGCAATCACCGAACTGATGCCGCCCCACAGGTGTGAACGAAATTCTGCGTCAGAGTACGCCTCCGCATTGTGCCCAAGTGCGGTGTACCAGGTGCGGCCGGCCCCATAGCGAGCAGTCCAGCTGACTGGGTGATCCGCGCCCATCGGCTCCAATTCCGGGTCATACGTCGACTCATCAACCGTTAGCAGAACCGACACCCGTGGGCGCGGATTCGACTTGAATGCGTAGAACTCGTCGGTCCACACCCACGGGTTCGGAAGCTCGGCTGTCGATGCGTGGCCGTGCCGTTCGCTGCGCATCGTCGCGCGTTGGAATTGGTGCTCCCGCGGATGGAAGAGGAAGCGCGCACCAAGAATGGTGTCGTACTCCGGCCAACTCCACTCCGCGTCCGCCGGTCCGTGAATCGCCGCAAAGCCGCCGCCTGCCCGCAAATAGGAAGCAAACGCACGCCGACCGTCCTGATCGAGCACGTCACCTGACACATTGAGCCAAACGACCGCAGCATAACGTTGAAGGCTATCCGTGGTAAATACTGCTGAGTCCTCCGTGTGGTCCACAACTACTCCCGCTGCCGCAGCCAATTGGGTAACGGCGTCGACACCCGCCTCCATCGAGTCGTGACGATAACCGGTGGTCTTGGTGAAAAGAAGAATTCGTTGCATGAAGCTAACTCCTCGCAGTGCGTGACATCGAGATTGCCCTGGACGGACAATCCGACGCTAGCCAAACGATAGCGCCATCGCGTTCCGGATTGGCCGCCGGTAAATCGTTAACGCTCGGAGCGCGTGATATCTCTGTGTAACACTCAGGCTCAAGTGGCCTGCTCATCGTCATCGCCGCCGCTCCGAGTTCTGTCGGATCTTGAGCGTGTCATTGATCGACTCGATGATTTGACGGAGCGGTTTGAAGAACCGTTGTTCCGGACGGGCCGGCTCACCCTTCCCTGCGCCAACCCACCGAAACGAGCCGAATTGGACAGCCTGAGCGATTCACCCGCCTTCGACACCCACGTTTCAACCTCGTAAACCCTGCAGAAATTCGGCGAGTCGCCCTTTTTGATCAAATAGACGAGGGCAGCCGATTAACCGCGGCCCGATGGATGCGCCCGACATTGAGCCCTACTGCCAGACACGTACACACGAGGTGCGCTGTCTAAGACACCTACAGCATTCCAAGACACTCCCCGGTCGCCCACAGGTCGTAGCGTGAGATCCGTGGAATTCGGCAGAGTCTGATTGTGTCGAAAATTGCCTCATCCCGCCGCGTATCTCACCGATTAGCGAATGGGTTTCTCGTCGAGCCGATCTTTGCGGATCCGCACGAAGGGGATCCGATCGACACCGGCTACGCCAGAGTGCTGCCGAACAGGTCCAGGACCGATCGGACGTCGGCGTAGAGCGCGGTGATCGGTTCGACGCCGCGGCGTCTCACCGGGGTTCCCTCGAAGATCACCCAGCACTCAAAGTCACCGAGGCGTGAGACGCAGCAGATGCCGGCGTAGAGCGCAGGACCATGGTCATCGACCTGGCTGTAGACCCAGCTTGCGACAGCCCGGGTTAGGAGTCGGCTCGGACCGCGCACCGTCGCGACGTCAAGTTTGCCAATGCCGATCCGGCCGAAGACGTCCAATGCCAGAACGGTCAGCGCGGTGTGCGTTGCGGGATCCTTAATATCGATAGGGGGCAGCGCGCCTTAGACGGTGAGCCGTGTCCCGGATCAGCTGCATCTCACGCATCGGAGGCTTAGCGCCCGCGGCGATCCACCGAGTCACCTACCGCGGGCCCCGGCCAGTGATCATCGCCACCACTTCCCGGCCGATTACCGTTTGTAGACGCGACACAATCGAGACCACGTCGCCGCGCACCGCGTCGACACGATGAACCACCCGTTCGATCGGACGCACCGCAAGATTCATCATGTGCCAAGTCTGCCGCAACGCCACCCAATAAGACACCTAATCCAACACCTCTGGGTGCGGTCGTGCATAGCAGATGCCTTCTGCCGAGCGACCACCGCGAGGATCGTGGTGAACAGCCGCGACATTAGAGAGTCCGGTTGGTAGAGCACTCCCCCGATGTTCAACGCCACGCCGAGCTCAGTGAGCTCATTGGCGATAGGTAACGAATCGCGGGCGTTGCGCGCGAACCTATCCATCGCCGGGCCAAGGAACTCGTCGCCAGCCCATCGCGCCTTAATGGCGTTCTCATACCCGGCGCGGGTCATCGTCTTGTCTGTGAAGCCCTGATCCAGGTAGGCGTAATCATTCTCCGGGCCAATTACCTCGCCACAGTTACGATCAGCCTGGATGAATTAGGCTGCGGCCAATTTGTTGCCACGAGCCTAGGTTCTCGTCGCAGAAATATCATTTGACCAGGTAAAATAACTGCGGAGACGGAGGGATTTGAACCCTCGGACCCCTTACGGGGTCTCCACCTTAGCAGCGTGGTGCACTATGCCGAACTATGCGACGTCTCTCTTGCGGTTCTAGCCTGGCCGGTCCCCATTCCGTTGTGTTTACAGGGAAGTCCGGGCATCGCACGGCTCACACGCCCTGCACTCCTCACACGCCAGAATCGGCCCGAAACGGCATCCTCGGGAGGCGCGGGGTCACCTGGGGGTCACCTGGCGCGGTTCCTGAAGAGCCCCATTTCGTGTCGATTACGGGCCGAGTAGAGCAAGTGGTACGACGGCGATGCCGTCCGCCCTGCGGTAAGCGTAGGGGCCAGTGTGGAGGACGACGGCGTCTGTAAGCCGGTCACCGAGCTGTTCGCGGAGCCAGTGGAGGTGGCGCACGTCATCGTCGTGGATCGTGTCGGATACCTTGACCTCGAAGGCGACGCATCGGGTGTCGTTTGTCTCGATGATGATGTCGACCTCATGGTCGCCGTTCTTCGTGCGCAGGTGGCCGACGCGCGCATTCATCGCGTCGGCGTAGACGCGGACCGACTGTACGGCCAGCGACTCGAACAGCGCCCCGAGCCAGGTTCCCGTCGCCGGAGACACGGTCTCGCCCTCTCCCAGCAAGAGCCCTTTCGCGCCAACGCCGACGAGTCGTGCGGCCAGCGCGGGGTCGACCAGGTGGTGCTTCGGCGAGTAGATGAGGCGCTTGAGCGGCGCAAAGGCGGGAGTCCACGCCTCAACAGGGTCGAGGAGGTAGAGGCGGCGCAAGTGCTCGCGGTACCCGTCGATGGTGGCCTTGGCCGGCTTGTCCGGCTCCCCGGCGGTGGCGGCGTCGAGAATCTTCGTGTAGTCAGCCGTCGACGCGGTCGCCGCCGCATAGGCGCGCAGCCAGGCGCGCAGCGCGGCGGGTCGGCGCACAGTGATGCCGTTGTCCGGCATGTCGCGCTCCACGATCCGGGCCAGATACCCGTCGAGTTGGCGATCCCGGTCACCCGGTGCGAGGTCACGGATGCCGGGGAACCCGGATCGCAGGATCTCCTCGACGTAGTCCTTGACGCCCAGCTTGCTCGCCCCTGCGATCGTCGCGCTGCCGGTGCGAAGGGAACGCAGGGAGACGGTGGGGACCTGAACGTCCCGCTCGCTGAGCGCCATCGGCCGCATCGTCAGGCTCACGATCCGACCCGCACCGCTATGGATGCGCACCCCCGGCGCGATGCCCGCAGAACCGGCCAGCAGGAAACGCCCGCCCGCGGTCGGGTCGGCGTCGACAGCTTGCCGCACGCGATCCCACACCTGCGGTTCCAACTGCCACTCGTCGATGAACACCGGCGGATCGACCTCGGCTACGAGGTCGTAGTTCCCCGCGACGCTCGCCCGGTTCCGCGGGTCGGCCAGCGAGATGACCGTGGTGGCCCGTCGGGACGCCGTCGCCGTCTTGCCGACGCCTTTCGCTCCCTCCAACGCGATCGCAGCAAGCCCTGGCAGAGAGGCGTCCAACACATCGTCGATGACGCGGCGCCGGTACTCCATGACCCAAACCTAGCACTTGGACGGTCGTGAACTAGTCGTTTCGACAAGTGCAAACTAATCGTTCCGACAGTCTTAGATTAGTCGTTTCGACAGTCTTGAACTAGTCGTTTCGACAGTCGTGCTCTAGTTTGGCACTGGTTCAGGACGAAGCACTCAGCGGTCCACCAGAGAAAGAAAGATGGCGGAGACGGAGGGATTTGAACCCTCGGACCCCTTACGGGGTCTCCACCTTAGCAGGGTGGTGCACTAGGCCGAACTATGCGACGTCTCCTCGTGGGCCACTCGCGCGACACACGACGACAATCATAACGGACGCTGGGCCCGCGATCGAACCGCCACTGGAAGTGCGCAAACAGGCCGTGAGCCGTGCCGCGCGCCACTTTGTGCAGTATGCGCCACACCAACCGGCGCAGGCCACAGCAACTGGCGCAGAACTGGCGCCGCCGCCCACTACCTGGAGCTTCGACCAGCCCCAACGCCGACCACCGCAGCAGTCAGCGTCAGTTATTGCCTTTGGTACAGGTCTGCTGCGCCGCCGTCTGGCCGACGATGCTTGACGGCAGCGCGACAGCCGTCGCGCCGGGAGTCGCCGTCGCGGGCGGAGAGGCCGCGTCTGTAGACGCAGGCGTCGTCGCATCCGTGGGCGTCGCATCCGGAGCAACCGGCGCAGCCGTGTTCACCTCGGCGGCACGACCGGTGGTACCCGTGAGCTGCACCGGCTGGTCTGCGACCAGGGCATCCATCAGTACTCGCGCGGATGACGTGTCCGGCACCACGCGATCGACATTGTCCGGATCGGTGAACACGGGGTATTGCAGAAACACGACATTCGCCAGCGGAATGTTCTTCAAGGCCAGCGCGATCTGCACCATGGTCGACGGGTCCTCCAACGTGTCGGAGAGTCGCATGTTGCTGACCGCCGCTTTGGCGAGCGGATACAGCTGCAGCGGGTTCGACAGCACGCCGCCGTCCTTGATCTTGCGCACAAGCGCAGACAGGAACACCTGCTGATTGCTGATCCGGCCGAGGTCGCTGCCGTCGCCGATGCCGTGCCGGCTACGCAGGAATGAGAGCGCGACCGGCCCGACGAGCGTCTGCTCCCCGGCGGGCAGATCCAGTTGCGGATCCGTGTATTCGTCCTTCACGGGGGTCGCCAGGCACACGCTCACACCGCCGACGGCGTTCGACATCGCGGTGACACCGTCGAAGGTGATCTCAGCCGCAAACGGGATGGTGAGCCCGGTCAGCTTCTCGATCGTGAGCACCGGGCAGGGCAGCCCACCGTAGGTCAGCGACGAGTTCAGCATCTGACTGGTCATCGACGAGAACGAGCCGCCGGTCGGGTCCGGGCACGACGGGATCGGAATCATCAGATCGCGCGGAAAGCTCACAACCGTCGCGCTCTGATGATCCTGCGCGATATGCATCAGGATCGTCACATCGTTGTTGCCGGCGCCCGAACTGCCGTCCAACTGGTCCTGGCTGGAGAACGCGCCGCCCTGGTCAGTGCGGGTGTCCGTGCCGACCAGCAGCAGGTTGACGCCGCCTTGGATTGCACCGATCTGTGGAATTTGCCCGGCAGGCGCCACCTTCACGCCGGGCAGGTGGGCCAACTTGATGCCGGGCTTGATGGTGCTTGCCACCTCCCAGGTGGCGATCGCGGCCACCGAGATCGAACTGATCAGCGCCACGACGAGCACGCTGGCCGCGATCTTCGCGATCGTTACGAGCGGATGCGATCGCTTCCGTCGGCCGTGTCGCACCGCCCCCACACCGGCACGACCGCGTGCTCGCGCCCGTGCCGCGGCCCGACCGCCCTCCCGGCGGGGCGGGACTGCCTCGCCGATGTGGTCGACCTCAATACTCACGCGGAGGGCGTGGGATTCGAACCCACGAAGGCTTTCACCTCACCAGTTTTCAAGACTGGCTCCATCGGCCGCTCGGACAGCCCTCCTGATCCGCGCCGCGAATTCGCGCCCCGGTCAAGGCATGAGTCTAATCGACGCGCAATTGAGCGTGCGAACACACGAGGGCCTTTTCAAAGTCGTGGACTTGAGCGATTCCGCTGGTCGAGTAGCGAGGAACGAGCGTATCGAGACCCCGCACGAGGTCTCTTGGTCTCTTGGTCTCTTGGTCTCTTGGTCTCTTGGTCTCTTGGTCTCTTGGTCTCTTGGTCCCTTGGTCTCTTGGTCTCTTGGTCTCTTGGTCTCGATACGCTCGCTGGCGCTCGCTACTCGACCACCGGGGCGCTGGCGCTCGCTACTCGACCACCGGGGCGCTGACGCTCGCTCGCGCTCGCTACTCGACCACCCGGCGCTGCATCCGCCGACTGTGCACAGGCCCTGCGAACACACGCCAACACGAATCCGCGCGGGCGAACCGCTGTCAGTCTTGGAACGGCTTCGAGCAGGTGTACTGGCTCGCGGTCTGGCCGTGCACATTCTCGGGCAGCGCGACGTCCGTCGGCGTGCCGCTGGGAGCCGCAGACGCAGACGAACTCGGGCCAGACGTCGCGGGCGGTGTGGCGGCACCCGAGGATGCCGGCGCGTTCGGGTCTGCTTCGGACCCGATACCTGTCGTTCCAGTCAGTGAGATCGGCGTATCGCTGGCAAGGGCACCGAACAGGGCCGTCGCAGATGACACATCCGGTGCAACCCCATCACCCTGGTAGTAGTTCGGATACTGCACGAACACAATCTGGTCGAGGCTGATGTCCTTGAGCGCCATCGCCATCGACGCCAGCGTCGGAACGCTGTTGAACCCGTTCGAGAAAGTCATGTTGCTGACAGCTGCCTTCGCGAGGCCATACACCTTGGCGGGGTTCGCCAGGGTGTCCGCACTCTTGATCGTGCGCATCAACGACGACAAAAAGACCTGCTGGTTGCTGATGCGGCCGAGGTCGCTGCCGTCGCCGACGCCGTGCCGGGTGCGCAGGAAGGCGAGTGCATCCGCACCCTGCAACGTGTGCTGCCCGGCGCTGAGATTGAGCCCGGTGTATGGGTCCGTGATCGCTCCTGCCACGCAAACCGGCACACCGCCGATCGCGTTAGACATCTCGATCACGCCATCGAACTGGATGACCGCGGCATACGGAATCGTCATGCCCGTCAACTTCTCAACGGTCAGCACCGTGCACGGCAGCCCGCCGTAGGTGAGCGTCGTGTTGATTTTCTGCGAGCTCATCGAGGAGAACGACCCGCCGGACGGATCGGGGCAGGAGGGAATCGACACATACATGTCGCGCGGAAAGCTCACGACCGTCGCATTCTTGTGGTCCTTCGACACGTGCAAGAGCATTGTCACGTCGTTGAGGTTCTCGCCGCGGTCGCCGTAGGCCGGATTTCCGTCGCCGCTGTCACTGCCTGCAAGAAGCACGTTGAACGCGCCATCCATCGCCCCGACCTGAGGAACGATGGTGTTGCCGTGTTTGTCGACAAGCGCCACCGATTTCTTCGCGCTGGCCGCGACATCCCAGGTGGCAATGGCGGCGATGGACGTGCCGCTCACGAGCGCGACGGTCACGGCCGCGACAGCGATCTTCGCGATCGTGCGCCACGGCCGAGATGCCCGCAGCCGACCGTGCCGCGCAAGGGTCGCCGGTCGCCCAGGACGGTTGTGACGGGGGCGCAGCTCGTTCATTCACTCACTTTCGGCAGACCGGTAGACGTGCGGCAGGCTTCCCAGAATGTCACAAGACTCTGGCAGAGCGCTGGAAGGGCGCGGGCCTCTTGGTCTCGATACGCTCGCTGGCGCTCGCTACTCGACCACCGAGCGCGTCAGCGCCGGATGCCCGCGAGCACCTCGGCAAGCCCGTCATCAAGAACGGATGCGACCACCTCGTTCGCTGCAGCCTTCACTTCGTCGGGCGCCTGCCCCATCGCGATGCCGCAACCGTATTCCGCGGCCCAACTCAGCATGTCGATATCGTTGCGCCCGTCGCCGACCGCGACCACGTCCGTTCGCGGAATGCCCAGCCGCCCGCGCACCCACTCCAGCGCGGTCGCCTTGTTCACGCCCTCCGGTGCGATGTCGAGCCAGGCCGTCCAGCCGATCGCATAGCTGACTTTGTGCAGACCCATCTGCCCGACGATGTCGAGGAACGACTCCTGATCGTGGTCAGGCGACATCACCACAACCCTGCTGGCCGGATGCCCCGCCAGCTCTTCGAACGACACCTCGGCGCCGTTCGTCAACGACCAGTCGCTCATCCCGGCGGTGTACCGCCGGAAACCGTGCGCATCTTCAACCATGAACGTTCCACTCGGCAGATACGGGCGGATGCGTCGCAACACCTCCCCCGGGTCGAACGTCTCGACGCGCTCGCGTCTATACCCCGTGGGCTCCTCGCGATCGCGCTGCATCGTCAATGCGCCGTTGGAGCACACGACATATTCCGGCTGCAATTCGAACTGTTCGAGGATGCCGTGCGCAGCCTCCCAGCTGCGGCCGGTTGCCAGCGTCACCTCATGGCCGAGCGCCGCGACTCTGCGCACTTCGTCGAGCACGGGGTCGCCGATCGACTCGTCCTCATGGATGAGTGTGCCGTCGACATCCAATGCGATCAGCAGGCGGTCGCCCGTCACTGGGCAGCCGGCTGCAGCACGTCGATGCCGCCCAGGTACGGCTGCAATGCCTGCGGAACCAGCACGGACCCATCCGCGCGCTGATGTGTTTCCAACAGGGCGACGAGCCAGCGGGTCGTCGCAAGGGTGCCGTTCAATGTGGCGACCGGAGCCGTTTTGCCGCTCTCGGTGCGGTAGCGGGAGCCGAGCCTGCGCGATTGGAATGTCGTGCAATTCGATGTCGAGGTCAGTTCGCGGTACGCGCCCTGGGTGGGCACCCAGGCCTCAATGTCGTACTTGCGCGCGGCACTGGAACCCAAATCGCCTGCCGCCACGTCGATCACGCGGTAGCTGAGACCAAGCGACTGCAGCATCTCCTCCTGCATGCCGACCAGCCGCAGATGCTCGGCCTCTGCATCTTCCGGCAACGTGTAGACGAACATCTCCAACTTGTTGAACTGGTGCACTCGGATGATCCCCCGCGTGTCTTTGCCCGCAGAGCCGGCCTCGCGCCGGTAGCAGGTCGACCAGCCCGCGTAGCGCAGTGCTCCGTCTGAAAGATCGAGAATCTCATCGGCGTGGTAGCCGGCGAGCGCGACTTCGCTCGTGCCGGTGAGGTATAAGTCGTCGTCGCGCAGCCGGTACACCTCGTCGGCATGCTCGCCGAGGAACCCGGTGCCCTGCATGATCTCCGGCCGCACGAGCGTCGGCGTGATCATCGGCACGAAACCGGCTCGCATCGCCCTGTCGAGCGCCATGTTCATGATGCCGAGTTCGAGCAGTGCACCGACGCCGCGGAGAAAGTAGAAACGGGTGCCCGAGACCTTGGCGCCGCGCGTCATGTCGATGGCGTGCAGCAACTCGCCCAGCTCAAGATGGTCGCGAGCCTCGAAGTCGAACGTCGGGATCTCACCAACGGTGCGCAGCGTATTGAAATTCTCCTCGCCGCCGGCTGGTACGCCCTCGATGATGACGTTGCCGAGTCGGCGCACCACGTCGGTGAATGCATCATCGGCTTCGGCGGATGCGCGTTGCGCGGCCTTGACGCGCGCAGCTAAATCCTGCGCTTGGCCGACGAGCGCCTTCTTCTCATCCTTCTGGGCGGCAGCGACACGCTTGCCGAACGCGTTCTGCTCCGCCCGAAGCGACTCGAAGTCCGCGATGCTGGCGCGGCGAGCGGCATCCGCTTCGAGTGCGGCGTCAACGAGTTCCGGGGAGTCTCCGCGAGCCTCCTGCGAGCGCCTGATCAGGTCGGGGTTGTCACGGAGCAAGACGGGATCGATCACACGGCAAGTCTACGCAAGCGCGCCCATGTCGCCTGCTGTGCGCATACGAGTACGGTAAGGGGGGTGACCGCGTCATTGCCCCCCGTCTCAAAGGTTCGGCGCGCCGCGGTGATCTTCCACCCGGGCAAGGACAACGTCAAGGTCCTGAAAAAGGCGGTGAGAGCATCCGCTCGTGCGGGCGGGTGGACGGACACGCTGTGGCTCGAGACGAGCGCGGAGGATCCGGGTTTCGGTATGGCGGCGCAGGCGCTGGCTGCAGGAGCCCAGCTTGTGTTGGCCTCCGGCGGCGACGGAACGGTGCGCGCGGTTGCGCACGCGCTTCGCGGCAGCGGGGTCTCGCTCGGAATCATTCCAGGTGGCACCGGGAACCTCCTCGCGCGCAACCTGGGCCTGCCGCTGTCGGACACAGCGGAATCCGTCGCGATTGCGTTCTCCGGCGCCGACCGCACCATTGACGCAGGCGTTGCGGAGTTCACCAGGGCGGACGGCACGCAATTCCAAGACGGGTTCGTGGTGATGGCCGGTCTCGGTCTGGACGCCGCGTTGATCGCCAACACGAATTCAGCACTCAAACAGCGCGTCGGCTGGCTTGCATATGTCGAAAGCGGCATGCGTTCACTGCCCGGTGCGGATAAGATCCACATCCGCTACCGAATCGATGGGCAGAGTGAGCACTCAGCGCACGTCGGGATGATATTGACTGGCAACTGCGGAGTGCTCCCCGGAAACATCGAACTGATGCCCGGCGCCGAGTTGGATGATGGCGAACTCGACATCGCCGTGCTGCAACCGCGCAACCTGTTCGGCTGGCTGACGATCTGGCGCAAGGTCGGTTGGGAAGACCGCGTGTTGCGCCGAAGTGCGCTCGGACGCAGGATCGTGCGTTACACCGGGTCAGACACCTCGAAGATGCTGACCTACCTGCGCGGTCGGGGCGTCACCATCCGTGTCGACGAACCTCAGGAGGTCGAGTTGGACGGCGACAGTTTCGGCGCCGTCACGCGCATCCGGTTGTGGGCGGATGCCGGTGCTCTCGTCGTGAAGGTACCGCACTAGAGCGCTCGCCTGTCCCAGTGCACGGCCAGCGCGAAGAGCACACCGACCCCGGCGGTGAGTCCGAGGGTCATAAGGATTCGGATCCAGGCGGGCACCAAACTCAGCATGACAACGACGGGCGTCATGCTGCCGTTGACCGCTATCACCCCTGCTGGCTGCGCCGACAACGTGAACACCTCGAGTGCGGCCGCCGCAAGCAGCGCCAGCACGGCGAATGCGCCAACCGCCCACACCAATCGGCTCATGGCCGACGCTGCCCCTGGTGATGGCGAACGGCGAGGAGGAACAGCAGGCCGACGACCGTCGCGAGCCCAGTCGTGATCAGTGGGCCGCCAACAGAGTATGCGAGGTTGAGAAGCACGGCGTTCAACGGAACTCCGCCCCGCGGATCGTACGACACGTTCACCGCTTCGGTCTGCGCCCACAGTTGCAGCCCGATCCCCGCGACGACGAACCCGATGCCGATGATCCACAGCGCCCTCAGGTACGGGTTCGTGCGCGGAGCCCGGGGTTCGAAAGCCGGCGGTTCGAAAGCCGGCGGTTCAAAGTTCGCCGGTTCGAACGCCCGCGGTTCGAAGTTCTGGGCCTCGTCATCGAACGGAGCGACCTCTTCCGAGGCTGCGTTTCCCGGGCCCTTGGCGCCGTTCCCCACGGCGTCGTTCCCCACGTTTTCGGGCACCGCGTCGTGCCGTGGCGCGGCGTGGCCCGGCCGATAGCCGCGTTGGAATGCGGGGTCGAAGCGGGGGTCGATCCTCGGTTCCGGCGGGCCGGCCGCATCAGGCTGCCGCCGCGCTTCGTCTTTCGATGACATCCGGCCTCCTTGCCCGCACCGCACCGTCCATCCGGCGGGCGCAACGATCGAGCGGTCAGCCGCCGGCCGCGGCGGACTCGTTGTCGTCCGGTTCCTCGGTGAGCAACCCGCGCAACCAGTCGCGCGCCTCGATGAACACGTCATCGCTGTAGCGATTGTGATAGTCGACCGGCACGTGGTCGGCGCGTGGGTACGAGCCGAGGAAGATCAGCTTGGGGCTGAATCTGCGCAGCCCGAGCAGGGCATCCGCCATCCGCTCTTCGTGCACGTGACCGTCGGCGTCGATCACGAAGCGATAGCGCCCGAGCGCGTCGCCGATCGGCCGCGACTGGATCAGGCTCAGGTTGATGCCGCGGGTCGAGAACTGCTCGAGCAGACCGAGCAAGGCTCCGGCCTGATCGTCAGGCAGCTCGGCGATGAGGCTGGTCTTGTCCGCGCCGGTCGGCTGCGGGATGCGGCGGCTGCGGCTGACCAGCGCGAACCGGGTGATCGCGTTCGGGTTGTCGATGATGCCCTCTGCCAACACGACCAGGTTGTCGAGGTGGTCGAGGATGTTCGGGGGTGCAATCGCAGCGTCGGCTGCACTGGTGAAGTGCCCGACGGCATCCGTCACGAGAAGTGAGGCGGCAGCCTGAACGTTGCTCGACGCGGGGACCTGGTCGTGCTCCGGCAGGTTCTCGTTCAGCCAGGTCTGGCACTGCGCATAGGCGACCGGATGCGCCGCGACGGTCTTCACGTCGGCCAGCGTCGTGCCCGCACGGGCGACGAGCACGAAACCGACGGGCACGAGGTACTCACCGATGATCCGCAGCCCCGGGATCGTTGCGAGCGCATCCTGTGCGACGGTGACGCCGCCCTCGATCGAGTTCTCCAGCGCGATCATCGCGGCGACGCTGCGGCCTTCGACGACATCCGCGAGCGCCTCCCCCACGTTGTTGACGGCCCGCCACGGCTTGCCCGCCGCTTCGGGCACCTGGGCGAGAGCGGCCTCCGTGAACGTGCCGGTCGGGCCGAGAAAACTGTAGGTCTCTTCGTTGCCGGGGCTCACACTCATGCCCCTGAGCCTAGAACACTCGTGGCGCTCACAAAACGACGGAGATCCTGCGCGACAGGCCGCCGCGCGCCGCGCACGGTCGGCGTTTCCTGCAGAATCTCCGTCGTTTTGGAAATGGAGCCGCGGTGCCAGACTGGGGGCATGAACGATCGCGCGGGAACTCCGGCCCAGGATTCAGACCTGATCGACGTGGAGGCGCTCGTGCATGCGTATTACACGTTGAAGCCGGATGCGTCCATCCCCGGCCAGCGCGTCGTCTTCGGCACGAGCGGCCACCGAGGCAGCGCCTTCGACACGGCGTTCAACGACGACCATATCGCCGCCACGACCCAGGCGATCGTCGAGTACCGAGCTGCGCAGGGCATCACCGGCCCGCTGTTCATCGGATCAGACACGCACGCGCTCAGCGCACCGGCGCAGACGACGGCACTCGAGGTGCTCGTCGGCAACAGTGTGCACGTGCGTGTTGACGCGCACGGCGATTACACGCCCACTCCGGCGGTCAGTCACGCGATCATCGCGTATAACAAGAAGCACGGGCCGAGTGGCGGCCCTTCGGCAAGCTCAGGGACCGGACGGGCAAGCTCAGGGACCGGAGGGGCAAGGGCAGCGACCGGAGCGGCACGCGCAGCGACCGGAACGGCAAGCGCTGGGGCTGGGCTGGCCGACGGCATCGTTGTCACTCCCAGCCACAACCCTCCGCGCGACGGCGGCTTCAAGTACAACCCGCCGCACGGCGGCCCGGCCGACAGCGACGCGACCTCCTGGATTGCCAACCGGGCGAACGAGATCATCGCAGACGGCATGCGCGAGGTGCGGCGTGCGCAGGCCAGCGCCGTAGATACGTATGACTTTCGCAAGCACTACGTGGCCGACCTCGAGAACATCATCGACATCGCCGCGATCAAGAAGGCCGGAGTGAAGATCGGCGCCGATCCGCTGGGCGGCGCGAGCGTCAGCTACTGGGCGACCATCCGCGATCACTACGGGCTTGACCTCACCGTCGTCAACCCGAACGTCGACGCCCGGTGGGGCTTTATGACCCTGGACTGGGACGGCAAGATCCGCATGGATCCGTCGAGCAAGTCGGCGATGGCATCCGTTCTCGCCCGCAAAGACGACTTCGACGTGCTCACCGGCAACGACGCGGATGCCGACCGGCACGGCATCGTCACGCCGGATGGCGGGCTGATGAACCCCAACCACTACCTCGCCGTCGCGATCCAGTATCTCTACGCGCATCGACCGAACTGGCGAGCGGATGCCGCCATCGGCAAAACCCTCGTCTCCTCTTCCATGATCGATCGCGTTGCGAGCTCGCTCGGGCGCCGACTGTGGGAGGTGCCGGTCGGGTTCAAATGGTTCGTTCCCGGGCTGGTCGACGGCTCGGTCGGCTTCGGCGGCGAGGAAAGCGCCGGCGCAAGCTTTCTGCGCATGGACGGCAGCGCCTGGACGACAGACAAAGACGGCATCCTGCTGGCACTGCTGGCCGCAGAGATCATCGCGGTCACGGGCAAGAGTCCGTCGAAGCTGTACGGGGAACTGACCGAACAGTTCGGCGACCCTGTGTACGAGCGGGTGGATGCCGTCGCGACGAAGGCGCAGAAGGCCGCGCTCGGCAAGCTCGACGGCGACGCGATCGTCGCCACCGAGTTGGCCGGAGAGCCGATCATCGCGAAACTGTCGCGGGCTCCCGGCAACGACGCGGCGGTCGGCGGCGTGAAGGTCGTCACCGAGAACGCCTGGTTCGCCGCACGGCCGAGCGGAACGGAAGACGTTTACAAGATTTACGCGGAGTCGTTCCTCGGTCTCGAACACTTGCGCCGGGTGCAAGCCGAGGCGCGCGCGATCGTCGACGCGGCGATCGCCTGAGCTACCGGCGGTCGAGTGGGGCGCGCCTGTCCGTGAGCTTGTCGAAGGGCGACTGTACCCAGGCCCGTGAGCCGACCTGTCGGGGTCTCGATACGCCTGCTCGCTGCGCTCGCGGGCTACTCGACCAACGGGGCAGCATACTCGACCAACGGGGTAGCAATCGACGCTGCGTCACTGCGGGTAGACCGTGCCCCCTGGCACACCGAAGAACTCCTCGAGCGTTGTCACCCCGGTCTTGTGCAGCTGCGCCGCAAGGTCGGTGCCGATGTAACGGAAGTGCCACGGTTCGTAGGTGTACCCGGTCACGGCGACTTTGTCTGCCGGGTAGCGCAGCAGAAATCCGAACCGCCAAGCGTTGGCGGCGAGCCAGATGCCCTGCGGCGTGGTGCCGAAGCAGGCGTCCAGAGAACAGGATGCCGGCACCGCGCTGATATCGACGGCCAGCCCGGTCTGGTGTTCGCTTGTGCCCGGCCGAGCGGTGTCTGTATCGGCATACGCCTGCCCGTGGGCCGCGACATCCTGGTTGTAGACCCGCACCTGCGTGTCATACGAGCGATACGCGCTCTGCACGGACAAGCCCAGCCCCGCTTCCGTGCGTGCGGCGGCGAACATCGCCACGAGCGCAGTGGCCGTCTCCTGTCGCATCGGCTGGTGGTTCACATTCGGCACGTCTGGATAGACAAGGTCGGTGGGTGCGTAGGTTTTCGGATTGAGCGGACGCGACTTGTTTGCGATCACCCAGATGCTCGCGGGGTCGTCGAGAGAATGCGCGCCCTTGTCGAAGGTCACGACCGGGATCGGTTGGCCGAGTGCCGTCGGTGTCGGCCGGGCGGCCGGGCCAGGCGGCGTGGAACTGGGTTCAGCGCGGCCCGCAGCGTCGTGCGTAGAGGCGGTTTCCCTCGGCGGTGAGATCGTCGTGCAGGCCGCGATGGCCCCGGCGGCAGTGGCGAGCACTGCGACGACGCCGATACTCACCGAGAGAACGATCACCCGACGCCGTCGATACACACGCTTGGGCGCACGTCGCAGAGTCACAAATCGAGCTTAGGGCCGCGCGCGCTGTTCGCAGCCGTGGCGCTCGCCCCAGTCAGCGTGTCAAATGCCAGAAATGCCCTGTTGCCCCCGGGTGCTCCACAGTGATCTCGTTGTCCAGATCACGGAAGTCGTAGTCGTCGTTGTGGCTGGCCATCTCGATCTTGATCGTGCCGTTCACGTTCGTGACCTTCGTCACGACCTGCACGTGATCCGGCGAGGTGTCACCGTTCCATTCGAAGACGACGATGTCGCCGACGGCGATCTGACTGCGTTGATCGAAGTTGAACTCCTGCAGCCCAAGCGACGCCGCGTTGCTGGCGAAGTAATCATCCATCGCGGGCACGTATCCCCACGCGGGGCTCCAGTCGCCTGCAGCATCGTGGTTGTACCATTCGTCGTTCATGGTCCAGCCGCGTGCGACGAGCGTTTGGCTGACGAAGTTGGCGCAGTCGCCACCGACCGGATTGAGGTCACCGTACTCGGCAGTGTTGTAGCTCTTCCAATACGTCAGCGCGTACTCGAGCTGCTTCGCCACTCCACTGCTCGCCGTATATGCGTACGCGGCGGGCTTGGTGGCGATGGGCTTGCCCTGGCCGTCGAGGAGTGTGACCGGCACTATGGTCGGCTGATAGTTCGCCGCCGCAGGCGCCGTCACGGTGAGCTTGTCCGCTGTGCGCTTGCCGGTGATCTCGGCGGCCTGCGAGCCGAACTGCACGGTCTTCACCTTTCCGAGCGCCCTGCCGGTGATCGTCACCGTCTGCTGCTCCACCACTGACGCAACCGCCGATGACACGGACGCAACGGCCGGAGTCGCGACGGCCGTCGTTGCAGGGGACCCGGCGGTGTGCCCGGCATCCGGAGCGGCAGTGCAGCCGACCAGAGCCAGAGCGACGGCGGTGCTGAATACGACGATGGCGGCATGACGCCGCCGTCGTGCGCGAGAAACGTTGGGGAAGTCGTGAAAGGGGCGCATAACGATCCGGACAAGCTACCCTGCCGGCCTCAGAAACGCCTGTGCACAGCTGAGGGATTCAATTAGTTCGCCGCTGGCGAACGGAGAGGATGCACAGCCGCAACGCATTGCCTCAGACGGTGCGCGGGTGTAACTTTGCACCCTGCGCAAACTTTTGTGCCTGCCAACGACGGTGGATGTCGATGGCCTCGACATCCCTCCCCCCTTGAAGAGGATCAATGTCACACGCCGACGCTGCACCACAACCCGAGTTGGCGCGCACCGCCAATCCGGTCATGACCCACCGGATGATCATGTTCGTGATCTTCGGCCTGATGGCGGGGATGTTTCTCTCCGCTCTCGATCAGACCGTCGTCGGAACCGCCATCCGCACAATCGGTGACGATCTGCACGGGCTCAGCCTGCAGGCCTGGGTCACCACCGCTTATCTGATCGTGTCGACGATTTCGACTCCGATCTACGGCAAGCTCTCCGACATCTTCGGCCGCCGCCCTCTGTTCATCTTCGCGATCGTGGTCTTCATCATCGGCTCGATCCTCTCGTCTTTCTCGTCGTCGATGATCGAGCTCGCCGTGTTCCGCGCCGTGCAAGGTCTCGGTGCCGGCGGCCTGATGTCGATGCCGCTGGCGATCATGGGTGACATTCTCGCGCCACGCGAGCGCGCAAAATACCAGGGCTACTTCCTTGCGGTGTTTGGCGTCTCGAGCGTCATCGGCCCGCTGATCGGCGGGCTCTTCGCGGGCACCAGCTCGATCCTCTGGATCGCGGGTTGGCGCTGGGTGTTCTTGATCAATGTGCCGATCGGCCTCATCGCCCTCGCCATGGTGCTGCGGTTCCTGCACCTGCCGAAGATCAGCAGGCATTCCGTGCGTATCGACTGGTGGGGTGCCACCGCTGTCATCGTGGCGTTGGTGCCGCTACTGCTGGTCGCAGAAGAGGGCCAGACCTGGGGTTGGAGCAGCGCTATCGCAATCGGCTGCTACGTCGTTGGCCTGATCGGCGTCATCGCGTTCATCTTCATTGAGATCCGCATGAAGGATGATGCTCTGATCCCGATCCACCTGTTCCACTCTTCGACGTTCTCGATGGCGACGCTGATCGGTGTGCTGGTCGGCTTCGGCATGTTCGGCGCGATGATGACGATCCCGCTCTACCTGCAGATCGTGCTCGGTTCGACGCCGACTGAGAGCGGCTTCCAGATGCTGCCGATGATTCTCGGTCTGATGATCGCGTCGATTGCCAGCGGCCAGTTGATCGCGCGAAATGGAAAGTACCGCATCTACCCGATCCTCGGTACGGCGTTCCTGACCGGTGGATTCTTCTACCTGACCTTCCTGAAGTACGACTCGTCGTACTGGTTCGTTGCCGGTGCCATGCTGTTGATCGGCCTCGGCCTCGGCCAGTTGATGCAGACCCTGACGATCGCAAGCCAGAACTCGGTGGGCTTGCGGGACATGGGCGTTGCCACGAGTGCGTCGACGTTCTTCCGGCAGATCGGTGGGACGCTCGGAACGGCCGTCTTGCTGTCGTTGCTGTTCACCGTGATGCCGCTGAACATCCAATCGTCGCTGACGGAAAACGCCACGCTCAAGAGTGCGTTGAACGCTGCGATGACGCCGACGGTGGCGAGCGCGCCGGAGAACGCGAAGATCATGAACATGATTTACAGCAAGATCGTGACCCCGATCGAGAAGGGTGCGCAGGAGGGCGCACATGCGGCCGGTGTCGCCGCGCTCGTCAAACAGGGCGTTCCACAAGACGTTGCATCGGCCAAAGTTCCAGCGCAGCCGCTGGACTTCTCCAAGCAGAGCGTGCGCAGCACGGTGATCAACGCGTCAGCTCCGACGATCGAGAAGAAGATGAAGTCGTCGACGAGTTTGTCCGGCGGCAGCAGCGCGATCAATGACACGTCGTTCTTGAACGGTGCGGACCCGCGACTGACTAAACCGTTCCTCGTCGGATTCAGCCAGTCGACGGTGGAGATCTACTGGGTTGCGATGATCGTCGTCTTGATCGCGTTCGTGCTCGCCCTGTTCTTCAAGACGCCGACGTTGCGAGCCAAGTCCGCACTGCAGGAAGCGGCCGACGACCAGGCCGAAGCCTTCGCGAAACGCGCAGCCGACAGCATGGGCGCGCTGGTCGAACCGACGGCCGACACCGCGGGCATCCGCGTGCAGGCAGTGGGAACCGCGGGCGGAGCACACGCGGTGCAGGAGAAGTAGCGCCGCTCAGGCGAGCCACCGGAACAGGCGATTGCCTGCCGCAGCCAACGCGAACGAGACGGCGATGATTGCGGCAAGGCCGCCGACGTATGCGATGAGAAGATGACTGGCGCCCGCCAGGGCCGATACGTAGGTGACCACGAGGGCGATGGCGGCGACCACGGCGCACCCGATCGCGATCCAGACCAGAGTCAGCAGCCGGGCTGCAACGGATGACAGTGCCGTGCGGGCACGAGAGCGCGCGAGCACGAAGCCGGCAGCGCAGCCCCAGAACGCCACAACGAGCAGTGCAGCGACCACATCGCTCGGGCGATGCCATTGGTCGACGAGCGTCGCGGCCCCTGCGACAATCGTGAAGATCGCTCCGAGCATGGCGACCAGCGGGCGAAGGCGCGGTGCGGCCACCAGGAAAACGACAAGAGCCGCCGATGCCGCAACTGTGGCATGCCCCGACGGCAGCGAGTTCGCCAGCCCATCCGCGACACCGTGCTGCGGCCGGCCGAGAAAGAGGTACTTCAGCAGCTGCGTGCAGACGTTGGCCGCCGCAGCCGCGGCGAGTGCCGCGACGAACACCAGCCAGTTACGTCGTACCAGCACAATGGCAATGCCGAGCAGGGTTGCAGCACCCACCGCGACGTACGGCAACACGTTGAGAAAATGTTGCGTCGCCGTGACGAAACCGGCCTGCCAGGCATCCGCCCCCGCGAACGCCCGCTCATCGACCAACTGTCCCATATAACTGCGCACGAAGAACAGATAGACACCCGCGAACGCGGCAGCGCTACCGAGTGCGCCCCAGACGAACGGGGCGGCTCTGAGTGGGCTTCGGGAGGGCTGCCTTCGTGCGAACATCGCCGTCAAGCCTTGCACATCTCGCTTGGGCATTCGCCCAGATAGCGCGCCGTCGTCAGCGCGCCGTCGTCAGCTGGCGTCGGCCGATGGCTCCGGCGCGTCGAGCTCGAACTCGACATCCACGCCGACCAACGGCGCGAACCGTGCACGCATCACCGCGATCGCCTCGGCGTTCTGGTCGACGAGTACGAATCGACGGCCGAGAGCGCCCGCGACAGCGCCGGTCGTGCCGCTGCCTGCGAAGAAATCGAGCACCCAATCCCCCGGCCGACTGGATGCCTGCACCATGCGTCGCAGCACCCCCTCCGGTTTCTGGGTGGGGTAGCCTGTTTTTTCGCGACCAGTCGGCGACACGATGGTGTGCCACCAGACATCCGTCGGCAATTTGCCGCGAGCGACCTTTTCCGGAGTGACGAGCCCGGGGGCCATGTACGGCTCGCGGTCAACCGACGCGGAGTCGAAGAAATAGCGCTTCGGGTTCTTGACGTAGACCAGAATCGTGTCGTGTTTCGCCGGCCATTTGTTCTTCGACTTGGCGCCGTAGTCGTAAGCCCAGATGATCTCATTGAGGAACGACGCCCGCCCGAACAGGGCGTCAAGGAGCACCTTGGCGTAATGCGCCTCCCGATAGTCGAGATGCAGGTAGAGCGTGCCGTCGTCGGCGAGCAGTCGCCAGGCCTCGGCCAGCCGCGGTTCGAGGAACTCCCAATAATTCTCGAACCGGTCATCATAACTCAGCAGATCACCTTTGATCCGCTCATAGCTGTGCCCTTTGAAACCGGTGATTGTGCCGGTCGGAGAGCGAACGGATGTCGTGCTCTGCCGGCTTTGCTCACGCCCGGTGTTGAACGGCGGGTCGAGGTAGACGACGGTGAACGCGGCATCCGGAAGCGCCGGAAGAACGACAAGGTTATCGGCCTGGATCACACGGTTGCTCGACTCTGGGGTCCACGGTGCACACATCACTCCATTCTCCCCTGACCTGTCGCGTAGGCTGACGCTATGGCTCACGTCGTGACGAATGAAACAGACCGCAATCGGTATGTGATTTCGAAAGAGGATGGCGAAGCCGGCTTCGCCGAGTACCGAATCGATGACGGCACCATCGTGTTCACGCACACGGTGATCGACCCGGAGAAACGCGAGCGCGGACTGGCTTCAGAGTTGGTGCAGTTCGCACTGGACGACGTGCGGGCGACGACTGATCTTCGAGTGGTCGCGGAGTGCCCGTACGTCAAGCACTGGCTCGAAGAGCACCCCGACTACCAGGATCTGCTGACCCGCTGAGTCGCCCTTCGGTGGTCGAGTAGGGAGCGCTAGCGAGCGTATCGAGACCGTCCCCTCGGTGGTCGAGCAGCGAGCGTTAGCGAGCGTCCCGAGACCGTCCCCTCGGTGGTCGAGTAGCGAGCGCTAGCGAGCGTATCGAGACCTGGTTGCGGCAGTGCAGGGGGTCTCGATACGCCTGCTCGCTTCGCTCGCGGGCTACTCGACCACCGGGGGTACTCAGCGAACCGAATTGCCGTCAGCGTCGAGGCGGATGCGCACCGGCCCGTCGTGGAAGATGCCCTTGTCGCCGTCTCCGGCGATCGGTGCGGGTGCCGGAAGAATCGTCTGACGATCCAGTTCGGCCTGAGCTTCGTGCCTGGTCGGCGCGAACACTTCGTCGCCGATTGACAGCACACCGCTTCCGCGTCCGCCGCGCCTGCTCTTGTCCGACAGGTCGATCCAGCCGAGGGCGTTCCCGACGACGAGCACGACGACCACGAGTACGATGACGCCCGCGATGATCCACCCATTCACCGCGTCAGGATACACGACGCGACTGAACACAATGGTTGACCCTCATTGTGGGGGTCTGGGGCGTTCACGGCACGCGATTCAGCCAGGCAGCCGTGGAGAACTTGTCCGTCACCAGCTGGGCGGCTTTTGCGTACTCCTCTGCGCTGATATCCCCGGGCGTGCCACCGTGCAGGCGCACAAACGTTTCCTTCATCCGCTCGATGATCTCGGCGCGGCTGAGCCCGGTCTGGCTGCGCAGCGGGTCAACCCGCTTCGCGGCGGATGCGATGCCCTTGTCACTGATCTTCTCGCGTCCGATGCGCAGCACCTCGAGCAGCTTCTGCCCATCCATGTCGTAGCTCATCGTCACGTGGTGCAGCACACCGCCATTGCCGAATCGCTTTTGGGCGGCGCCGCCAATCTTGCCCTTTGGACTCGTGATGTCATTGAGCGGTTGATAGGAGGCGTCAATGCCGATCGACTGCAGCGCGATCACGGTCCACTCGTCGAGGAACGCATAGCTGTCTGCGAAGGTCATTCCCTGCACGAGTTCGGCGGGCACGTAGAGCGAGTACGTGACCACGGCGCCCTTTTCCATCATCATGGCGCCACCGCCGGAGATGCGTCGCACCACGTCATAGCCGTACTTCGCCGCGCCGACTGGGTCGACCTCGTTTTTCACCGACTGGAAGCTGCCGATCACGACCGCTGATTCGTCCCATTCCCAGATCCGCAGCGTCGGCTTGCGGCGGCCCTCGCCGACCTCGGTTGCGAGCACTTCGTCCAGGGCCAAGTGCATGGCGGGTGAGACAGCCTTGGCATGCACGATCTGCCAGTCGTAGTCGCGCCAGGTTGTCGCGCGGGCGAGCGAGCGGCGGACCGCGACAGCGACCGCATCCGGGGAGAAGCCGAGTAGAACAGCATCCGCAGGCAGTGCGCGCTGAACGGCGGCGGCGATCAGCTTCGCATCGGCATCCGCTGGGAGACCGTTGACGGCGGTGTCGATGAGTTCGAGCGCGCTGTCGGGTTCGAGAAAGAAGTCGCCGGACAGATGGAAGTTTTCGATGACGCCGTCGACCACTTCGAGGTCGACGACAACGAGTTTGCCGCCAGGAACCTTGTACTCACCATGCATGCTGACAGCTTATTCCGCGGGCGCGGTGCGTCGGGCGCGCGTGCGCGTAACCCGCTGAGGTGCGGGCTTATGTCGCTTTTGCGCCGCAGGGCGCGACATAAATCCGCACCTCACGGTTGGTCGCACGGTTGGTCGCGCGATTGGTCGCGCGGTTGGTCGCGCGGATGGTCATGCGACTGGTCAGGCCCGCGGAAAGCGGGCGTCGAGCCAGGTGACGAGGTCGGCCATGACTTCGGCGCGGTTGGTCTCGTTGTAGATTTCGTGGCGCGCGCCTGGATAGACAGTGAGCGTGACATCGGTCAGGCCTGAACGCTTGCGGTAGGCGGCGGCGAGGCGGGCATTGCTCGGAGCACCGCCGACCGGGTCGTCGTCGCCCAATTGAATGAGCAGCGGAAGCGCCACAGGAAGGCCGCGCGCCGGCCGGCCGAGGATGCGCAGCGTGTCCGCTGGACCGAAGAGTTTTGCCAGCGGGGTCAGTGTCGTGAGCGGATCCGCGACGAAGGCCCGCGCGACCTCGGGGTCGCGACTCAGCCATTCGGCACCGGTCGCGTTCGGACCCTTGTACTTCGCGTTGAGATCGCCGCTGTTGAGCGAGCCGAGCATCAGATAAGCGCTGCCGGAGAGCACGACGGCGGCGTAGTCATCCGCGTGCTTGTTGACGATCTTCTGAGTCATGAACGAGCCCCAGCTGTGCCCGAGGATCACCAGCGGAATGCCCGGATGCTCGGCCAGAATGATCTCGCTGAACTGGTGCACGTCGCGCTCCGCGGCCCGCAGGCCGCCCACGCCGAGCTTGCCGAGCTTGCTTACGTCGCCGTGCCATTGCTCCATGCCGGTCTGGCCGTGGCCGCGATGATCGTCGGCATAGACGGTGTAGCCGGCGGCGTTCAGGGTCGCGGCGAGTTCCTCGTAGCGGCGAGCGTGCTCGCCCACCCCGTGCACGACCTGCACGATCGCTCGCGTTCGGGTGACCGGCCACACGTAATAGCTGATCGCGACGCCGTCTCCATCGGTGAATTGGGGCACACGCTGATTGTGTCACGGAGTGCGGCGGCGTGCGCGGGTGTGGCACCTCACGGCTCGCGCGGCAACGCGGCCAGCGGTCCGACGGTGGCGCCGCCATCGACGGGCAAGGTGACGCCGGTGATCCACGCGGCATCCGCCGAGGCGAGGAACGCGATTGCGGATGCAATGTCAGCCGGCTCCCCCACACGACCGAGCGGATACAGCGGCAGCAATGCATCCGCACCACCCCTCTGGTTGTCCCACACGCGGGTGCGCACGGTTCCCGGGGCGACCACGTTGATGCGCACACCGTCCGGACCCAGTGTCACCGCAAGGTTGCGAGCGAGCAATGAAAGCCCGGCCTTCGCACTCGAATAAGCCGGCTGCCCGAACGCCTGGATGCCGTTGACCGAGCCGACAAGAACGATCGCGCCGTGCGATTGCTTGAGTTGAGAAAGGCACGCACGAATCAGCCGCACCGGGCCGTGGAGGTTCCAACTGACCACGGTGTTCCAGTGCGCCTCGCCCAGCGGGTCGTCGGGCACGATATCGCCGCCGGCGACGGAGGCGAGCACGTCGATCCGGCCGTAGTGTTCGACAACGGATGCGACGGCCGCGTCGACCGACGCCGCGTCCAGAATGTCGCAGCCGGCTACGAAAACGCGGGCGTCGCCGTCGCCGGTATCCGTCGACAGCTCCTTGCTCGCCTGCTCGGCGGCATCCACATCGATGTCAAGCAGTGCGACCCGCGCGCCTTCCGCCAGAAATCGCTCAACGGTCGCCCGGCCGATGCCGTGAGCGCCGCCAGTTACTACGACGACTTTGTCCGCGAATCTCATGCGGACACACTACTCACGTCGAACGTGAGAGTCTGCACCGGCACTAAGGCTCGACTACCGCACAAGCATCCGGCGTTCTTCGCCCGCGGCTGGTGAAGGCATCGCGACCGGTCCACCCGACCGTCTACCCGTCAACGTGTACCGCTGTTTGGCAGTGCCATCTTCTCGACATTCGGGTGGATCACCAATGTTACGGTTCACGCATTCCAACCCGGCTCACCACGGAGGTGCGGTAAGACCATGACTCCAAACACAGCGATAATGAACACACGCTCGGCAACCAGCAGTCTGCTGACCCGCCGTACACTCTTGCGGGGCCTGGCAGCGACGACGCTGGTTGGCTTCGGCGGCAGCACGCTCGCGTCGTGCGCGAGCCCTGGAAGTGCCGGTGGTCCGACGTCCGGCGGCGGCAAGGGACCCGTGACAATGGGCTCTTACAACTCCAATCCCGGCGTCAAGGACTCGCAGCAGGCGCTCATCGATGCCGCGTCGAAATCGACGGGCCTCGACATCAATTTGAACCTCGTCGATCACGAGACATTCAAGAGCAGCATCAGCAACTATCTCCAGGCAACACCGGACGACCTCTTCACGTGGTTCGCCGGATTCCGTATGCAGTTCTTCGCGGCGCAAGGACTCGCGACGCCGATCGATGACGTGTGGGACAAGGTCGGATCGAACTTCGGGCCAGCCGCCAAGGCGCTATCCAAGGGGCTCGACGGAAAGTACTATTTCATCCCGATGTACAACTACCCCTGGGTCTTCTTCCACAACAAGAGCGCTTTCGAAAAGGGCGGGTACGCGGTTCCGAACAGCTGGGACGAACTGATCACCCTCTGCAAGCGGGTGCAATCCGACGGACTGATCCCGATCGCCTTCGCCGACAAAGACTTGTGGCCGGCGTGTGGATTCTTCGACACCATCGACCTCAGACTCAACGGCTACGACTACCACATGAAGCTGATGCGCCACGAGGTGCCGTGGACCGACCCAGGCGTGACGGCGACTTTCGAGCAATATGCCGAGCTGCTGCCGTACTGCCAGACCGGTGCCAACGGGCGCATCTGGCAGGACGCCGCCAAGGCCCTGGAAAACAAGGAGGCCGTGATGATGTTCCAGGGTTCCAACCAAGTCGGGGCGAACTACTCCCCTGAGAACCTTCCCGATTTGGACTTCTTCGAATTCCCCGCCATCAACAGCAAGTACGGGACGGATTACATGGAGGCGCCTGCCGACGGTTACATGTGCTCCGCGAAAGCGAAGAACCCGGACGCGGCCAAGAAGGTGCTGGAGTACCTCGGTACCGGTGCCGCAGCTGCGAAGTTCCTCGAGACTGACAAGTGGGACGTCGGTATGACCAAGGATGCGGACACCTCCAACTACACGGAGCTCCAGAAGAAGTCGGCCACGTTGATCTCATCGAAGAAGGCCGTTTCGCAGTTCCTCGATCGCGACACGGACCCGGCCATGGCAGCAGCGGCATTCTCTGGTCTGCAGGACTTCATCCAGGACCCGAGCAAGTCCAACATCCTCGCAATCCAGAAGCGGCTGGAGGACCAAGCCAAGACGATTTTCGCGTGATCAGCGCGTCACGCGAGCTCGATTCAGATTGTAGAGGGGGCACGGCATGCTGCGGCTAGCCCATCTGTCACGCACAGACAAGCTCGTGGTCGCGATTCTGGTGGGGATTCCGACGCTGGCGCTTCTGGCCTTCGTATGGGGGCCAGCGCTGGCGTCCGTGCTCTTGTCCTTCACGCGCTGGAACGGTGTCGGCGGGCTCACCATGCAGGCGTGCCAGCCGCCGCCCATGCCTTCGGTTCTGAACAATGGATGCTGGTACGGGGCCCAGAATTACGTGCAGGCCGCGACCATCTATCCTGAATTCTGGCCGGCGGTACTCCACAACGTCATCTGGCTTCTCGTCTTCGTCGGATTCGCGACGCCGCTCGGAATGGCCTTCGCGCTCATCATCGACAGCGGTGTGAAGGGGAGTCGCTTCTACCAGAGCGCACTGTTCATGCCTGTGCTCCTGTCCCTCGCCCTGATCGGCATCATCTGGCAGTTCATGTACTCGTCGAACTACGGTCTGATCAACAGCGTCTTGGGCCGCACGTCGAACAGCAATCTCATCGACTGGCTCGGGAATCCGAATTTGAACCTGTGGGCCGTTCTGGTGGAGGCCAGTTGGCGGCAGGCCGGCTATGTCATGGTGCTCTACCTGGCCGGACTCAAGTCCGTCGATCCTGCGCTCAAAGAGGCTGCCTCACTGGATGGGGTCAACGAGTGGCAGAGATTCCGTTTTGTGACCTTCCCGGTGATGCGCCCCATCAACATCGTGATCCTCATCGTCACGGTCATCGAGTCTCTGCGGGCGTTCGATCTGGTCTACATCACAAATCGCGGTCATCACGGGCTTGAGCTGCTGTCTGTGCTCGTCACCAACAACATCGTGGGCGAGATTCAGCGAATCGGATTCGGCTCGGCACTCGGGGTGGTGCTGCTGGTCATCGCACTGGTTCCGATCACCTTCTTCCTCTGGCAGGCCTTCAAACGAGAGGGGAGCTTCCGATGATCGGCACAGACATCCGTACTGCGCACGCCGCAGTGGACGGGACGCCGCCACGAAGCCCGGAGAAGCGGAAAGTACACTTTCGGATGCGCCCGTGGAAGATCGTGGCCGAGGTTTTCATGGCCAGCTGCGCCATCCTGTGGCTGCTGCCTGTGCTCTTCGCCCTGTACGTCAGCCTGCGACCGATCACCGAGACCAACAAGCTGGGCTATGTCTCCCTGCCTAAGACGCTGACGTTGCAGAACTACATCGAGGCCTGGCAGCAATCCAATATCTGGGGCTACTTCGTCAACTCGGTGTTGATCACATTGCCGGGCGTGCTCATCACGTTGTTCTTTGCATCCGGCGTCGCATTTGTGATCACCCGCATTAACATCAAGTTGAACATTCTGCTTCTGATGATCTTCACCGCCGGCAATCTGCTGCCGCAGCAGGTGATCATCACGCCGCTCTACCGTCTCTATCTCGCGATTCCGTTGCCGGAGTTCCTCAGCTCAAGCGGATCGATGTACAACTCGATCTTCGGACTCATCGTCATCAATGTGATTTTCCAAGTAGGCTTTTGCGTTTTCGTCCTGAGCAACTACATGAGAACCATCCCTCAAGAGATGTACGAGGCCGCCCTGGTGGATGGAGCCTCACTGTGGACAAGGTACTGGAATCTGACATTGCCGACGATTCGCCCGGCGCTCGCGGCACTGGCAACGCTTCTCACGACGTGGATCTACAACGACTTCTTCTGGGCGATCACCCTGATATCGACGGGCAAGAATCGGCCGATCACGTCGGCCCTGACCGATCTTCAGGGTGAATTCGTCGCCAATCAGAACATGATTGCCGCGGCAGCCCTGATGGCTGCCATCCCGACCATCATCATCTTTTTCCTTTTGCAGAAGCAGTTCATTGCTGGCCTGACACTCGGGTCTACCAAAGGGTAAGGAGAGCGCGAAAAGAAATGGCGGCCGACTCGGGAGTGAGGATCAGACAATGACGACCACATTAGAGGATGCGTGGCACGAGATCCGCGCAGAAGCGGAACTGATGTCGCAGATGTCGGCGTTCCCGATCTGGACGGATGGTGACCACTGGGTGACATCTGAATTCGACCAGAACGAGCGCGGCGTTCTGCCCCACCACGGGTCATGGATGGTCGGCGACCTGCCGGCAATCCTGTGGTTTTTGGCGGCACACGGGGACGATCCGAACGAGCGTGCAAAATGGGGTGAACGTGCATTCACGTGGAGCGACCGTCTGACCAACAGAGCAGGCCTGCGGAGTTTCGCCTCGGTGGCCCATATGTTCTTTCGGGGCTCCCTCGTCGGGATGGCGGTCGCCCACGACGACCGGTTACGGCCGTTGGCGCTGGCGGCCGCGAAGACCGTCTCTGAGCGCTTTCTCGAGATCGGATACATGAAATCGTTCGGAACACCGGACGATACGCAATACCCGTTCACCACGGTGGACGACGTCATCAATCTCGCCGTTCCGCTGTGGTACGCGCGGCAAACCGGGGATGACGGTCTTTCACGCGCTGCACTGGCTGCGGTGGAACTCATCGCGGACCAGCTTGTTCGTCCAAACGGATCGACCGGTCAGGTGCTTCTGTTCGACGGAAGCGGCCACCCGGATGGTATCGACACCTACCAGGGCTACTCGCCGGAGGGTTGCTGGTCCCGCGGTCAAGCCTGGGGCATTTACGGCTTCGCCACCGTGTACCTGATCACCGGCGAACACCGGTACCTCCAACTCGCCCACACAATGGCCGACTACTGGATCGACCGGGTTCAAGACGAGCCGGCGCCGCTCTGGGATTTCGATCTGCCAGCCGGTGAAGAGCCGATTCGCGACACCTTCGCAGCGAGTCTGGCCTATGCGGGAATTCTGGAGTTGGCCGACCTCGGTGACGCACGCCGACGATCTGACCTGCACGACTATGCCGCAAGAATGCTCGAGGCGCTGTCTGTGAAGTACGTGAATGGGAGCCGACGTGGGCGTGGCATCCTGCGCGGCGCCGCACTCGACGTGCCACATGACCACGGCATCGGTGGATCGGTGATTGTCGGCGACAGCTACTACACCGAGGCCGTGTGGCGACTCCTGGCGGGTAAGAACGCACGCCACTCACATCGCGTGTTCCCGGTTTGAGAGTCGGGAACCTCCATCCTGCTCGAACTGTAACCTAAGGAGAGGATTGAAATCTCCGGGAGCACCGGACGTGGCACGCACCTTGATGCCCCGTACCGAGGACGGCGCGGGGCCGTATTTTGGTACCGAAACAGTTCTCACGGAACTCAATGAAGGCAATATCATCGACTTCTGCACTTTCCCGACCGGGGAATTCCTTGAGGGCTTGCCGCATTCCGTGTCGCTCAAGAATCTGGCGCCCGCGGAGCGGCCGGGGCAGGGGCACTCGGATGCCTGCAGGTTGGATTGTCGGCGCCTGGGCTCTTGCACGACTACTTCGCAATCCGCGCCGAGGTTGTCGCGCGAGGCGCCGCGCGCGAGCGCATCCGCGAGCGACTGTCCGGACTCCTGATCGGCTACGAAGCAGCGCAAGCGAAGTGACGGTCACTGCTGCCGGACGGTGCACAATTCGTCGTACTCGGAGACGGGGCACTCACCCGTCAGTACTCCGCAGCACTGACGTGTCCGCAGCTTCCATACACTAGCGCCGGTGGTGAGACGTTTCTGCAAGGTTGGCTTGCGCTATACAAAACTTCAGGGGCAGCTCCTCACGCATCGGCGACGATGCGTATCTGACAGCCGGACTTTCTATGGTTCGTTGCTGGTGCCTCGGCTGTGCCCGAGCCCGGTACCGATCATGTGAGCAGCGGTCCGGAGCAGTGCCAGTCTCGCGGGAATTGTCTGTCTGTTCAGCCTCGAAACGGAACCGGCGAGCGCGAGCGACGCGATCACTGCACCGTTAGGGGCACGCACCGGGATCGCCAGGGAACATAGTCCGATGTCGCATTCCTGCCAGCAGGTCGCGTACTCTTGCAGGCGCACCTGCGCCAGCTCCCAGCGCAACTTGTCCCCATCGACAATTGTCGCCTCGGTCAACCGGGCCAATGGACGTGACATGATGCGTTGCAGCAGGCCCGTGTCGTCCGTGAAAGCCAGAAGCACCTTTCCGGACGCCGTGGAGTGGAGAGCTGTTCGCTGCCCGACATTCGCAACCAGGTGAAATCCACTGCTTGCTTCGCCACGGTCTAGATAAAGCACTGAGTCCCGATCCAGCAACCCCAACAGAACGGACACGCCTGTCTTGGCGGCCAGCCAGTCAAGGTATCGTCGCGCGACCCGGGCCAGGTCGACCCTTCGCACCACGGTGGCTCCCAGCTCATACAAACCCCAACTCAGCCGATACTGCGCAAGCATCGGATCACGAACGACAAGTTGCCGAGACTCCAGTGTTCCGAGCAGTTGGTGCACCGTGGCCTTGCTGAGCCCTACGCGCTGCGCCACCATGCTCACCCCCATCCCGTGGGGGGCGCCCGCGAGCGCTTGTAGGACATCGATAGCGTGTTCGACCGACTGGACACGCCGCGTGCGCCGCGTGCGGGAAACAGCAATGCTCGGCTGTGCCGTTGATAGTGCAATAGTCTCGACCGTCATCGCTCTCGCCTATTCTTTGCGCCTCACGTCTACTGTGAACGACACGCGAGAATAATTCAATAGCGACAAGTAAATACTGTTAGCCATCAGCAACTAGCCAGGTTTGCCCGCCGAAAGGACCCAGTGTCCAGGTTCCGACCTCGTGACCGAGGAACAGTTTAGAGACGACCTCGCGGTTGCCACAGGGAGCGAGATCCTGAAAGACCGTTGCGCCACCGAGATTGTGTGCTCCTTGACGAGTGTCAATCGAAGGCTGCCTACCGCACACGGTGATTGTTGCAGAGTCGTGCGGACGCAGGCGCGAGCGTCTTCTCCGCGTCGACTTGCCTGCCCAGTTATCCCCAACAATGGTGAGGACCTCCCGGGGTAAACGTCAAGGTCGACGCCGCCGAGGGCATGTATGGCACCGAACGCATTGGAGATCCGCGCAGAGACAAGATGGGCTCCACTGTGTTGTGCGTCTCGGATTCAGACCGGGATGCCCTTATCATCGTTGACCTTCTTTCCCTGGTCGAATCGGAGCAACCGTTATGGCGCCTTGATGCTCTTCGGGGCCAGCCGCGCCATTGCGGCAAAGGCGATTGGCCGAAGGATCCTCTAGGGAACCCCGGCAGACCCCTGCTGTTACTTGACACCTGCGGATGCACACGATTCCGCGTAATCTGCCGCGCAGATCTCGGACACCGTTATCTACTGGTCACATGTGACGATCGGCTGGAGTCAAGCGAGCCACGCATCGAGACCGGACACGGGCGGGATCGCCGAGCATACACTGGCGCTCCTGGCTGCAGCGGCAGATGCTCCGTTGTCATCGTCGGTTTGCGATGGCTAACACAATTTTGTGACAGTTATTGCTTGCTCATGACTGCGATCCTAAGCTGCAGGAGAGCGAGCTCGATCCGAGGCGGTCAGAAGCAAGGACGCAAAGGCACAGTGAGACAATGACGACCGATCCGGGCCCTGCAGGCTCATCAGTTGCGCGCCGCGTGCGACCCGTCCGGCTGGGTGTACTCGGCTACGCGGCAATCTTCACGGGCGCAATCTTCCCCTCCCTGGCCGGTTCGATCGCAGTCACCGTCACGGCGATAGCATCCAGGCGGCAGATATCCGTTCCCGACGACTCGATCCGACTGTATACAGGCGAAGGCGCGTATCAGCAACTCCTTGACGACCCGCAGATCGACGCGGTGTACATCCCGCTGCCCAACCACCTGCACAAAGAATGGACGATCAAGGCAGCCGAGGCCGGCAAGCACGTCCTCTGCGAAAAGCCACTCGGGGTCACCGCAGCCGAAGCGTCTGAGATGGTCGAAGCGTGCTCAGCCAGTGGCGTGCAGCTCGTCGAGGCATTCATGTACCGCTACAACCCTCAGCACTCCAGAGCTCGCGAGATCTTGCGATCCGGTGAAATCGGGGAGCTCGCGCTGGTTCGCGTTGGATTCACCGTTCCGCTGGACGACCCTCATCGCAACGTGCGTTACGGCCCGTACCCGGGCGCAGGCGCCATCCACGACGTGGGCAGTTACGGCATCAATCTCGCCCGCTGGATGATGGGCGACGAGCCCACACGTGCACACGCGTTCGCGTGCAATCTCCCAGGCACGCAGGCCGACATCCTTCACGCCATAACGCTCGAGTTTCCCGCGGACCGGCTTGCGACGATCAGCGGCGGGCTCGCGCAGGCCCGCAAGAACACGTACGAGTTGATCGGATCCACCGGGCGAATCGAGGTCGAACGACCGTTCGCCACTCCGCCGTTCGTGGAGTCCGATGGCGACCTGGTCTTGCAGGTGACGACCCCGGCGGGCACACGCGAGGAGGCCTTCCCCGATGCGAGTCAATACGCCATGCAGATGGAGCAGTTCGCTCGGCTCGTGCGTGGCGAACCGAACGAGGTTTATCGTCCCGACGACTCCATACTCACTCTTCACGTGATCGACGCATGCATGCGCTCTCTCGCGTCCGGCGCATCCGAACGTGTGAATTTCAACGGCTAGGAGTTACACCATGGCGGGAAAAATCAATGTTGCGATCGTCGGACTGAATTTCGGCTCGTCGTTCGTGCCGAGCTACAAGTTCCATCCGAACATCGGCGAAGTCACCATCTGCGATCTGAACCCGACGCTGATCAGTCGGGTCGGAGATCGTTGGGACATCGCGAAACGCTATTCATCGCTCGACGATGTGCTGGCAGACGACACGATCGACGCGGTACATCTGCTGACTAACATCACGAGCCATGTCGACCAGTCCGTCGCCGTCCTCGAGGCAGGCAAGCACTGCGCGTGTGCCGTTCCGATGTCGTTGACGCGCGAGGGCGTGGAGCGGATTGTGAAAGCGCAGCAAGAGGCGGAGCGCGAATATCTGCTCGCAGAATCCGTGATCTTCACGCGCAATTATCTGTACGTAAAGCAACTCCTCGAGTCTGGGGAAATGGGCCGCATCCAGTTCATGCGCGGAGCCCACTACCAAGACATGGATGGCTGGCCGGCGTACTGGAAGGGCATGCCTCCGATGTTCTACGCGACCCATGCTCTGGCGCCTTCGTTCGCAGCAACGAAAAGCACGGCCAGGCGCGTCGTGTGCTTCGGGTCCGGGGTGATGCGTGCGCAGCTGCACGAACAGTACGGAAACCCGTACCCCATGGAGACTGCACTGTTCGAGATGCAGACCGGAACGCTGACCGAGATCACACGGACGCTCTTCAACAACCCACGCGGATACACCGAGGCTTTCACGATCAGCGGGGAGAACGTGACGTTCGAGACCGGCCAGCTCGACACGGACCTTCCCGTGGTGTGGAAGTACAAAGATCACGGTGTCTTCGACCCGAACATGAAGCTGGAGACGTTCACGACCATGGGCCGGCAGGTCACCGAAGACAGGATCGAGCCGCCCGATCACCTGGATGCGCTGCCGGAAAGCATCCGTGAGTACACCCGCTCACACCAGATCGCCAGCCTCACGGATCCGTCCGACGTCTTCGACTACCTCACCATCGGTGGATTCCATCCGCACCTCGTGGACGAGTTCGTGATGAGCATCGTCGGTGATCGACGGCCGGAGTTCGACGTGTACGGCGCCGCGAACCTCACCGCGGCATGCCTCGCCGCACACGACTCGGCCATGGCTGGCGGCAAGGAGGTCTTGATCCCGACCTACGGTCCCGAGCAGTAATCTGCGGCCGCAGGCTCAGCAGGCGCTGAAACGGCGAGATCAGGCCACGCGAACACTGGCCTTGCGGCACTATCTATGAGAGAACTCGCAACGTACCTACGCCCGGAGGGCAGCGGGGATCAGGTCACCGTGAGCGGCAAACAGTTCATCGCACATTGACCTGACCTCCCGCGTGGTCAGCGATGCGGCGGTGTTCGGGTCGAGCAGTGCAGCCTGGTAGACGTGGTCGCGATTGCCTTCCAGCACGGCCTTCACTGTCAGCTCGACAACGTTCAGGAATGTGCGATTCAGCGCCATAAGTTGCGGCGGTAAGGAGCCGACTGCGCGTGGATGCAGGCCGTCTGCATCCACGGTCGCAGGTACTTCGATGCAGCATTCGTCCGGCAGCCCGGTGATCAGCCCTGAATTGCGCACGTTGACGTAGAGTTCGGCCGAGCGGCCGGTTTGGTGGGCGAGGATGAACTCAGACGCCATCTCCGAAGTCGGTTCGAGCTTCAGTGGCGCTGCGGATTCCAGCTCACGCAGAGTCGAGTGGTACTCTTCCAGGCTGCGCTCGGACCGGTCGAGGTAGTCACCCACGAAGATGCGGAACTGATCTATTTGCTCATCGTGGCGCATGAACCATGGCACGTATTCCGCGCTGTGTTCACTTGACTCCGTGGGAAAGTATCCGAAATTCCGGAAGATTTCAACCCGCACACGCCGCTGTAAGTCAGGGTCGGAATCGATGACCTCCCGTAACCGCGGGTAAAGGTCCTTGCCGTCGTGCTCAAACTTCAGCACGAACGCCTGGTGGTTGAATCCCGCGGTCACGAAGTCGATCTCGGGTACAGACAAGCCGACCAGCCCCGCAAGCAAGTCGTGGGTATTCCGCACCGAGTGACACAGGCCGACCACGCGCTCGAACGGGCTCCCCGCGTATACAGCCCACGGCAGCATCGCCATCGGATTGCTGTAATTCAAAAAGTATGAATCAGGGGCTTCCTTCGCCAAGTCCTCACCGATGCCCAAGAGCACGGGGATGGTGCGCAGGCCGCGGAAGATCCCGCCGATCCCGATCGTATCGGAAATAGTCTGTCGAACACCGTATCGTGCCGGAATGTCGAAGTCCTTCCGAGTCGCGTCGTATCCGCCGACCTGAATCTCGTTGACAACATAGTCCGCTCCGGCTATCGCCGGAGCTCGAGTGATGCTCGACGTCACCTTGGCGCCGGCACCGCTTTGCACGTTGATGCGATTGACGAGCGCTTCAGCGTACGCCAGCCGTTCGCTGTCGATGTCGTGCAAGGAGAACTCTATGTTCCCGTGAAGTTCTTCGTAGCTACACAAATCGGTGATGACGTTTCGTGTGAATTGAACGCTTCCAGCTCCGATGAATGCAACCTTGATCATTTGGCCAGTATTACAGTTTGCACATGTCACGAACAAGTGACTTAAGCAAGTGCGCAATAAATTGTGTGTTCATTGTTCGTTTAGATAAGCATTTCCATGCAATGTTGCACAATGGGTGATGCTCACACACGGACGACGCGGCAACCTTGCCTGTAGATCTGGTCCAACGCATCCTCTGGTGCCCGTACGTCCGTGATCAGCACATCGACGTCGGACATCGGGCAGACGCGCGCTAATGCCACCCTCGATATCTTCGTGGCATCAGCGAGCACCACACTCGTTCGAGCGCGCTGCAGAAGAGCCGCGTTCACGCGAGCGCCGACCGGATCATAGTTTGTACATCCTGCCGACGCGTCCACACCGTCCACTCCGAGGAATGCGACGTCAATGTTGTACTCCATTAAAAACTTCTCGGCGGTCGGCCCGACCGTTTCCTGGCTGCTGTTGCGAACTTCTCCGCCGGCAGCAAATACTCGAAGCCCCTGATTGGCGACCAGGACCGTTGCAATGTTGAGAGCGTTGGTGACGATCGTCAACCCACTGCGGTCTGCGAGAAGCTTCGCGAACTCATACATCGTGGTTCCGCCCGTCATCCCGACGACGCGCGCGCCTTCCAGGAACTCGAGCGCGTGCTGGGCGATGCGCCGTTTCTCGGCAAGATCCTGGGCCATCTTGAACCCGAGCGGAACGTCATTGAACGCCGAATTGCTCGTGGCACCCCCGTGCGTGCGCGTTACCAGCTGTTGGTTCTCAAGCAGTTCGAGGTCACGACGAATTGTCGCCTCCGAGACATCGAACTGGCCAGCGAGCCAGCCGACGTCAACGCTGCCTCGGTCGATTACTGTCGACACGATGTGATTCAACCGTTGCTTACGTTGCACCTCAGTAATTTAGCACCAGTGTGCAGAATACGCGCACTATTTAATTGGATAACTGCACGCCCGGGCAGGAGTAGTGCTGATATTCCTGCCGACGGGCCCTAAAGTGCGAATGATTATTGACAAGTTGATCGTTTTGCGCGAATCTGGAATTGCTTTCGATTGCGCATTATGCGCACTCTGCGCATTTAATGTGCATAACCGTAGTGCTTCAACGAGGAAGGACCAAATAATGGACACCAAACGTCATCACGTAAGGAGGCTCGCGGTGCTCGCCGGCGCAGCCTGCCTCAGCATGGTCCTCGCAGGCTGTTCAAGTGGAGACAGTGGGTCCGGGTCATCCCAGACCACGGGCGTGACCATCAATGTCGCCCTCGGGAGTCCACCACCGAAAGCGGCACTGGCTGCCTTCACCAAGAGCACCGGCATCACGGTGAAGTGGTCGAACGTCGACTGGGACAGTTTGCAAACGAAGATTTCGGCAGCCGCCACGGCCAATACCTACTTTGCAGACGCAACGGACGTCGACTGGTCGCGCGTGGGTCAACTGGGCCAACTCAACTGGTTCTACCCGATGGAAAAGTACCTAGACACGAAAGCTATGGCGGCGGACATGCCGCAGTTGAACACGTTCACCTCGGGCAGTCATGTGATCGGCATCCCGTATGACGCATCGTTCATGGTCACGACAGTTAACAAGGACATGTTCGCTAAGGCCGGGATCACCACGATGCCGACCACCATCGAGCAGTACACCAAGGACCTTCAGCAGATCAAGACGGCCGGAATCAGTCAGTACCCACTCAACATTCCATTCGCGGCCGCTGAGGGTCTCTCCACCTACTGGTACCAGACAACCGGAGCGTTCGGCGGAACGATTCTCAACGGGAAGGATGTGCCGCAGTTCACCGATCCCGGCTCACCCGGATACAAGGCGGCACAATGGATGGTGGACGCTCTCAAAAATGGTCTGGTACCCCCGGGAAACATCAACGTCAATGACAGTCAGGGGCAGCAAACCTTGATGGCAAAGGGAACAGTGGCCACCACTTTCTCCGACTATTCCGGAAACGTCGGCAGCCTCTATGACGTGCCGGCCTCATCCAGCGTTGTGGGCCAGGTGCAATACCTGCCGACTCCTGGAGTAAACGGCCCCGCCAAGAACCTGGACAATCCGGACGGTATCGGGATTCCGCGTCAGGCTAAGTACCCCGCCGCAGCCGCGGAGTTCATCAAGTGGTTCACCTCAGCCGACGTTCAAGTGGAACTAACTGGAGCAAACGGCCCCGAGCTGGCCATGGAGAGTTACAACTTCCCCTCCCGGCTAAGCGCCGTCAAGACGCTCGCGTCCAAGGGCAAGCTAAGCGGTAGCGACCAGTTGATCGAAATGTTCCAAAACAACACCAGCCCGGTCTTCCCGCAGGGTGCGCCCAAGTGGTATCCGCAGTTCTCTAACGCTGTTTACACAAATTTGCACGCCGCAGCCACCGGATCGATGACTGTCGACGCCGCGATCAAGGCGATCGCCGGCACCGCGAGCAAGCTGGCGAGCGGATCGTGAGACCGCCGGTCGCGCCGCAACGACTCGCACATCGATGAATTCCCGATTGCGGAAAGGTCCGCAGCCCACACTCCAGGTGAGCACCGACGGCACGGCTGGACATCGTTCCGGCCGTCGCCGCCGGTTGGACTTGTTACCTTACGCGCTTGTCGCCCCGCTGGCGCTATTCATCGTCGCGCTGGCATTGATACCGGCACTGTTCACGATTATTCGATCATTCTACCGAGACCAGCCCCTGGATCCCCCGGTCAGGTTCACGGGTCTGGCGAATTTCGAGCAACTGTTCAGCGACAATGCGGTGGTTTCCAGTATGGGAAATACGGCACTGTACGTGATCATCGGGGTGTCGCTCTCGACCGCGCTCGGCATTCTGATGGCGGTCATCCTCCAAAAGAAGTTCTTTGGGCGCTCCGTTCTCATTGCCGTACTCATCCTGCCCTGGGCATTGCCGGGCGTTGTCGAGGGTGTCATCTGGAGCGGGATCTGGGACAGCAACACTGGGCTACTCAACAGCCTGCTCAGTTCCATGAACCTCATCGAGCACTACCAGGTGTTCCTTGGTGAGAACCAGTTCTTGACCATCCTCGCCATCGAGGTCGTTCAGGTGTGGCAGATCACGCCGCTTTCCACGCTTCTGATACTTGCAACGCTGCAGAATATTCCGGGGGATCTGTATGAGGCCGCCAGCCTCGACGGTTGTTCTCCGTGGGCGTCCTTTCGCCGAATCACGCTTCCGCTCGCCCGTGCAGGCATCGCCGTCGCGATGGTGCAGGCCCTGATCTCGACCTTGAACGTGTTCGACCAACCCTGGGTCCTTAATGGGGCGGCGTCTACAGGTGCGTCCGTGACGATGCAGACGTACTTCATTACCTTCCAGAACCTGAACTTCGGGGAAGGGTACGCACTATCGCTGCTGATCAGTATCGTCACCGTGGTTGTGTCGCTCGGCGTGGTGCGGCTGGTATATCGACGGGTGGAGTTCTGATGAGACAACGCGTGCGATGGGGAAGATACGCAGGAGTCGCCTTCATCCTGCTCTGGACGTTGGTGCCGCTGTACTGGGCGCTGAACATCAGCCTGCAAACAGATGCTCAGATGAGCGCGAAGCCATCCAACTATTTGCCGCCCACACCCTCCTTGAAGAATTACCTCACCCTACTGAGCGGTTCAGGCGATCTGTCCGACGCCATCCGCCGATCGGCCGTGAACACGATCATCGAGTGCGGAGTGGCGACAATCGTGACAGTGGTGTTGTCAACTCTGGCGGCGTACGCCTTCGCCCGAATGGAATTCAAGGGCCACAACGTGCTCTTTTACGCTGTTCTCGCCACGATGGCCTTTCCCGCGTATACGACGCTGATTCCGCTGTACCGGATCATGTCCAGCTTCGGTCTCGTCAACACCTACACGGGAATCATCCTCGTATATGTGTCCGGGTTCCTTCCGCTCGCCACGTGGATCATGTATAACTACATGTCAAGCCTCCCGATCGCTCTCGAAGAGGCGGGTGAAGTCGACGGAGCAAGCCGCATGCAGGTGTTGTGGCATGTCGTGCTGCCGCTTGCGCGACCCGGGATCATCTCAACGGCGATCATCACGTTCCTGTTCGCGTGGGCGCAGTTCCTGTTCCCACTGGTGTTGTCCAGTGACCTGTCCACCCAACCGTTGACAGTGGTCATCGCGGCCATGCAGGGCAGGCACGTCGTTCCGTTCACGCTTCTCAGTGCGGCCGGAGTGCTCGCGCTTGCGATTCCCGCCGTGATCGCACTGATTCTGAACCGTTACATCGTGAGTGGATTATTGACCGGAAGTGTCAAGTGAGTGAGCCATGAGCCAAAACCGGACGTTCGTCCTTATCGGTGCCGGAAGCACCGTCTTTACGCCGGGCCTGTTGAGCGACCTCGCCGCGTCCGAGACCTTTGACGATTTCACGATTCGGCTCGTCGATGTCAATCGCCAGGCCTCCGACACGATGGCAGAGCTCGGACGTCGAATCGCCAAACAGTCCGGCTCTCGCATGCGCGTCGAATCATATGTGGATCGCAGGCAAGCGCTGCCTGGCGCACGCTTTGTGGCAACCACGATCGCCGTTGGTTCTGCCGCCGCGTGGCTTCGCGACATCGAAATTCCGGCCGCGTACGGAATCCAGCAAACCGTCGGTGACTCGGTCGGCCCCGGCGGTGTTCTTCGAGCGTTGCGGCACTCACCTGAGCTCGTTGCCATAGCGCGAGACATCGAGGAACTGGCGCCGAGCGCGCAGTTGATCAATTACAGCAACCCTCTCACCGCCAACGTGCGTGCGGTCCGCAAGTACACGAACGTCAGTGCGATCGGCTTGTGTCACGGAACAATGCATACCAAGGGTGTGCTCGCCCGTGACCTCGGCCTCGATCCGGATGACGTACACGCGGTGTTCGCAGGAATCAACCACTTATGCTGGCTGCTTGACATCAGAACCGGCAGTCACGACCTCTACCCGCAGTTGCGCGAACTGGTGGCGGAACGTGCGGGAGGCAAGGACTCCCCATCATCCGGCGACGAAGGGGTGCACGCTGCCGTCTCCGCTGACCTGATGCAGACGTTCGGCCTCTACCCTGCCCCCGGAGATCGGCACACCTCGGAATTCTTCGGCAGCTACCTTTCTCTCCGGCCATCTGGGGAACTCGAGTGGGGGCTTCAAGGGGGCAAGGACGCGACGCTGCACTACATCGGGGAAAAGGCGGAGTTATGGGATGTGCTCCGCGCACAAGCATCCGGAACGGCGCCGCTTCAGGTGAGCCAGAACCAAGAAGCCGAGCGGCTTGTCTCGATCGCAGAATCTCTGGTGACGGGCACGGACCGCATCGAGCTCGCGGTCAACCTGCCCAACGAAGGCAAAATTCCGAACCTTCCCGATTCGGCCGTCGTCGAAGTGCCCGCCGTCATCGGAGCGGCAGGCATCACCGGCCTTGCCGTCGGCCGGATGCCCGACGGGATTGCCGCGATTCTGACGTCGCGGGCGCGACAACAGGAGTTGATCGTCGACGCCGCAATCCTAGGCAGCCGCGCCCTCGCGATACAGGCCCTCGTGCTCGACCCTCTTGTACCCAGCGCGCAGGTCGCCCGCTCGATTCTCGATGACGCGGTTGCAGCGGACCCCGAACGCTTACGGCGATTCGCATGACCAGGCCGCTCGACGGCACGGCTCCGGTGATCGCCCTCGATGTCGGGGGAACAGCGATGAAGGGGGCAGTAGTCGAGCACAGCGGGGTGCCGACCCGCGAGTATCGATGGTCGACGCCGCGCCGAGACGGTCCGGACGCGGTCGTTGATGCGGTCCTCCGCGCGATCGATGAACTCGTGGCGGCGACTCCGTCGGCCGCCGCAGTCGGACTCGTGGTACCCGGCGTCGTCGACGACGCGGCAGGAGTCGCGGTTTACTCAGAAAACATCCTGTGGCACGATGTTTCGTTTCGCGACGCGATCGCTTCGAGAACGGGCCTCCCGACCGCTGTCGGACACGACGTTCGGGCCGGCGGCGCGGCCGAGTGGCTGCTGGGCGCAGGCCACCAGGCCGACGACGGGTTGTTCCTGCCGATCGGCACGGGAATATCCGGTGCGCTGCGGGTGCAGGGTCGGTTCATCACGCATCCGCTCGCTGGGGAGATCGGCCATATCGACGTCGGCGCAGACGAGTCGTGTGCATGCGGTGCGCGCGGATGTCTGGAATCAATCGCATCCGCAGCCGCAATCGCGCGGCGCTATGAGCGCGCAAGCGGTTCGACCGCAATAAACGGGGCGAAGGGCGTCTGCGAGCGAATGCAAGCGGGTGACCGGATCGCACAACGGGTTTGGGCTGAGGCCGTCAGCGCACTTGTTCGGGCGCTGACAATCTATATCTCACTGCTGGCACCCACGATCGTCGTCATCGGCGGCGGGCTGTCCAAAGCGGGCGACGCACTGTTCGACCCACTGCGGAAGCGGCTTGCTGACGCGTTGATCTGGCAGGAGCAGCCGATGATCGCGCGTTCCACACTTGGCGACAATTCCGGTTGCATCGGAGCCGGAATACTCGCACTCGATTTGATCGGCATCCAGCCGGCGACTCCAATTCAAGACGACCAATAGAACGGATCATCATGGCAGACACACCCAAAGCCCCCGGCTCCTTCACGAGCACCGAAATTGCGAGTCAACCCGAACTGTGGAAACGCGCCCAGTCTGATTCACCCGGCGAAATATCCGGCCTGCCGGCCTCTGGGGAACGAGTACTCGTTCTCGGATGCGGCACGTCCTACTTTGTCGCCGCAGCATATGCTTGGCTGCGCGAGCAGGGCGGGCACGGCATGACAGACGCGATCATCGCCTCTGAACTGCCGGCGATAACGCGTGAATACGACCGAGTCATCGCCATCAGCCGTTCCGGCACCACCACGGAGGTGATCCGCGCACTTGAAGCGCTCGGCGGCGCAATCCCCGTGACTGCAGTCCTCGGAGCACATGGGACTCCCGTCGAGAGGCTTGCCGATGACGTGATCGACCTCGGCTATGCCGACGAGAAGAGTGTCGTGCAGACCCGCTTCCCCACGACTCTGCTCACTCTTCTCCGAATCCACCTCGGTGCAACCAACGAGCAGATAGGCACTGTCATCGAACAGGTCACGGAGGTGTTGAATGCTGATCTCGAGTTGCCTGCGCCGCGGCAACTGGTGGTTCTCGGATCCGGCTGGGCCGCGCCGCTTGCACAAGAGGCGGCTCTCAAGTGCCGCGAAGCGGCCGGGATGTGGGCCGAAGCATACGCCACCGGCGAGTACCGTCACGGGCCTATCGGGGTAGCAGGGCCCGGCACCTTGGTGTGGGCTCTCTCACCGCTCACGAAGCCCGCTGCGCGATCGATCGAGGAGGCTGGCGCCGAACTGCATCAGGGATTCAACGACCCTCAGGTCGAGCTGGTCGCACTGCAACGATATGCTCTGAAATGGGCTCTCGGGAACGGACGTAACGCAGATGCACCGACTCATCTGTCGCGCTCCGTCACGGTCGTGTAATCGCTCGCGGTAATATCGATCGCTTGCGACTCAAGACGCCTATCTGCTCAGTTCGGCTCTGCTCGGCTCTACTTGCGCTTCCGCTGTCAGGCTTCGGGTGATTGCCGCAGCTGTGTTCGTGAGCTCAGCGAGCAGCCCGGGCAACACTTGTCCGGTGAAGCGGCTGGTCGGGGCGGCGATCGCCAGTGACGCCTGCACTGCTCCGCACGCGCTCCCCACTGGAACGGCGAGGCTGGACAGACCAATCTCCTGTTCCTGGCTGCAGGTAGCATAACCGCGCTTACGCACGAGCTCCAGTTCTGATGCGAGCACCGCCGCATCCGTGATGGTCACAGATGTCGCCTGCACAAGAGGTCCGCCCACGTAGGCGTCAATATATGCGGAATCCTGGTGCGCGAGCAGCACCTTGCCCGACGCCGTCGTGTGCAATGGAGAGCGCCTGCCGACGTTCGCGACCATTGCAAACGCGTCGTCTCGCTGACCGCGATCCAAATACAGGACCGTTCCGTGGTGGAGGATGCCCAGGAGCAGGATCTCACCCGTGCGCTCGGCCAGGTGGTCCAGGCGCATGCGTGCGGCGCGCGCGAGGTCCAGGGGGCGGATTACCGCACTGCCGAGTTCGTACAGCCCCCAACTGAGCCCATAGCGGGCCGTCGCGTCCCGTGCAACCAATCCGGCGCCCTCTAGGGTCTTCAGCAGTACATAGGTCGCGGGTTTGCTCAACCTGACCTTTCGTGCAAGTTCGCTGAGCGTCGTCGGTCGACCCGCCTTTTTGTCCGCGAATCTCATGCGGACACACTACCTGCCCTTGGCCCGGCCGTGGCGGCTGCGCCGGTTGCTGCGGCATGCGCCACTTCACGTGGCGCATGCCGCACAAGTTGGCGCAGCGCGCGTCGGCTGGCAAGACCTACGCGGTCCCGTGTGCCGCCCGCGAACGCCGTGACAGTGAATCGACGATGACGGCGACTACGAGCACTCCACCGGTGATCATGAAGCGAATCGACGAGTCCAAATTCAGCAGGTTGAGCCCGCTGGCAATGGCTTCGATCACCAAGATGCCCAACAGTGCCGACTGGGCGCTGCCACGACCACCGAACAGACTGGTGCCACCGATGACTGCGGCGGCGATCGCGTCCAGATTGACTTCCCCGGTGCCGCTGCTCAACGTGGCAGAGGCGAGGCGACCGGCTGCGAGTAGGCCGCCGATCGCTGCAAGCGCTGAGGAGAGGACGAAGGCCGACATATAGACCGCGTTCACCCTGATGCCCGCCCGTCGCGCTGCCTCGACGTTGCCACCGATGGCATACATCGCGCGCCCCCAACGCGTGCGCTTAAGCGCGTAGGCGGTCACACCGATGATCGCGATGAAGAAGATGAACATCACGGCTACGCCACGGGAAAGGTTCAAATACCAGACGATGCCGGCAAGCACGACCAGGATCACGACGCCGCGAACGTAAATGCCCGCCGCCGAGGGCGCGGACAGATTGCCGGCAGCGCGCTTGCGCGATGACCCGAGTGCGAGCACGACGTAGAGCACGGCGATGATCACGACGAGCGCATAGGAGATGATCGCCGGCAGGAACATCGTCTGCGCGAACTCCACGATGAACGAGTCGAAGGGCAGATTGATCGATCCGTTGGTGCCAAGTAGATAGAGCTGGAATCCGAGCACGGCGAGGAGGCCACCCAGAGTCGACACGAAGCTCGGCACGCCGAAGTGCAGGAACAGCAATCCGTAAACCATCCCGAGAATCGCACCCGCCACGATCGGAACGAGCAGCGTCAACGCCAGCGGCCAGTGCAGTTGCACGAACGTGACGGCGAGGATCGCAGCCGCGAAGCCGCTGACCGAGCCGATCGACAGGTCGATCTGAGCGAGGAGCAGCACGAGTACAACGCCGACGGCGATGGTTCCGATCGCTGCCGAATCCAGCATCAGGTTGACGAGGTTGATGCTCGAGAGGAACAGCGGATTCAGAGTCTGGAACACCGCAGCGATGAGGATGAGGCCGACGACGACCGGCAACGACCCGATATCGCCATTGCGGATTCGGTTCCACAGCGACTGGGCCTCGCCGACCAGGCCCGACCGGAATTCGATCCGCTCGTCTTGGCGGTCTAGGGGACGGACACTCACTTCGCCTGCTCCTTCTCGTCGTGCGCAGCGGCCCGTTCCGTGACGGCATTCTCGGCTGCGCCTGTGATCGCCGTGATGATGTCTTCATAGGTGACTTCACGCGTCACGAATGACCCGCTGTTCATGCCGAGCCGCAACACGACGATGCGATCGGAGACGTTCTGCACGTTGGCCATGTTGTGGCTGATCAGGATGACGCCGAGCCCGCGTTCGCGCAGCCGTTCGACCAGGTTGAGCACCTCGGCCGTCTGCGCGACGCCGAGAGCTGCCGTCGGCTCGTCGAGGATCACGACCGACGGCTCGCCGACAAGTGAACGTGCGATCGCCACGGTTTGACGCTGACCGCCGGAAAGGCTGGCAACTGGAACCCGCACAGATGGGATCTTGGCCGAGAGTTGCTGCAGCAGCCCCCAGGATCGTTTCTCCATGTCAACCTCGTTCATGGCGAATGCGGACCCGCTTTCGCGTCCGAGAAACAAGTTCTGCACGACGTCGAGGTTGTCGCACAGCGCCAGGTCCTGATACACCGTGGCGATGCCGAGTTGCTGCGCCTCGATGGGGCTGGATATCGTGACCGGCTCGCCTTTCCACAGGATCGAACCAGTGTCGGCAGGATGCGCACCCGCGAGGATCTTGACAAGGGTTGACTTTCCCGCGCCGTTGTCGCCGACGAGCGCAACGATCTCCCCTGCGTAGACATCGAACTCGACGGCAGTGAGCGCGTTTACAGCTCCGAAGGCCTTGCTGATTCCGCGAAGTGAAAGCAGCGGAACCCGCTCGCCGCCGGGCGTGGAGGTCTTGTCGGTCACAATTCTCCTTCGAATGGCCGCGACGTGTGTCGCGGCCGCTGGGACCATCCGAGCGATTGTGCCCTGGCCGGAAAGCCAGGGCACAACTGCGAATCTGTCGTTACTGGATTCCGTTTGCCGTGCACGCAGCCGCGAACTGTGCGGTGCAGATGTCGCTCACCTTGTAGACACCGTCTTTGACAACTGTCGACTGAATGGTGTCGATCGTCACAGCCTGCGGTTGTTGCAGGAAGGCAGGGATCCCGTTGACCTTGTCTGTGGAACTCACCTTGTGACCCTGCGCCAGCGCGACTGCAACCTTGGCCGCCTGCGTCGCCTCGCCTTTGAACGAGTTGTATACGGTCATGTACTGCTGACCGGCGAGAATCGACTGGATGCCGGCGAGTGTCGCGTCAAGCCCCGTCGTCGGCACCAGCGCCATACCGGCCGCCTTCATGGCGGAGATTGCAGCCTGGGCATTGCCGTCGTTCGCGGTGTAGATCGCCTTGATTTGAGTGCCGAACTTGGCGATCTGCGAACCGGCGAATTGCTGGGCGGTTGGCGGATCCCAGGTCTCGACGTGACTGAGCACCTTGTAGCCCGCGGGTTCGATCTTGCTCAACGCGCCCTTTTGGATGTTGACTGCGTTGTTGTCGGTCGAGGCGCCGTTGATCATGACGATGCCGCTGCCTGCCGGAACGTTGTCCTTCTGCAGCTTCTCCACGAGGGCCTGTCCCTGCAACTCGCCGACCTTGACGTAGTTGTTCGAGATCACGAATGAAAGCTTCGGGCTCTGGATGATGCGGTCGTAGGCGATGACCGGAACGTTCTGCGCCGCTGCGGAATTGACAATGCTGGCGGCGGCAACGCCGTCCCATGGGTCGACGACCAATGCCTTAACACCCTGGGTCAACATCGACTGGGCTTGTTGCTGCTGCTTCGACGCATCCTGATTGGCGTTGGCGTACAACACTTCGCAGGTGGGGCATTCCGCTTTGACGGCGGCCACGAAGTCTGGCTTGTCCTGGGTCTCGTAGCGAGTCGACGTCTCGTCAGGTAGCAAGAGGCCGATCTTGAACCCCTGTGCAGCGGCTGCACCGTTCGAGCTACTCCCACTGGACGGGTCAGTGGCAGAACATGCTGTCATCACTCCCGCCACAGTGAGCAGCGCGGCCGCCAGGCCAATCGCTTTCATGCTTCGCATTCTCATGACAAAACCTCCGTGTATTCAGCTGTGCATTCAGCAGGGAATCTGCATCAGAGGTCCTGGCCCGTGGCTATCCGCTGCGGACAGGTGACAACCGCGTCACGCACCTCTCAGTTGATCGAACGGTATCCCGCAGTCGCCTTGCCAATCAATAGCAAGGTGAAAATAGTATTCGCTAATCGCTAACAAGGGGTGTTACCGGGGCAACGGCGGGCACGGCAGCGATCAGAACGGATGTCTTCTGCAGCTCATCCAAGAGGCGCGGAAGGGCATCGAAAGTGAACTTGCTCGCCGGCGTAGCGATCGCCAACGCAGCCTGGACTCCGCCGGCCGGGCCAAAGACCGGTACTGCGATGCTCGACAGGCCAATTTCTTGCTCTTGACGGCACAGTGCGTAGCCGCGTGCACGCACTCGATGCAGCGCGTTCACGAGAGCGGCCGGATCTGTGATGGTCTGCGAGGTGGCCTGCCGCAACGGGCGTCGCACATGAGCGTTGACATACGCGGCGTCCTGGTACGCGAGCAAGACTTTGCCTGACGCAGTCGTGTGCAGCGGTGAACGCCGGCCAACATTGGCGATCATCGCGAAGTTGTCGTCGACCTCGCCGCGATCGAGGTACAGAACGGACCCGCGGTCGAGAATGCCGAGCAGCACAATCTCGCCGGTACGTTGAGCAAGGTGGTCCAACTGCATGCGCGCAGCGCGAGCGAAATCGACAGGACGGATGACCGCGCTGCCCAACTCGTAGAGCCCCCAACCGAGTGTGTAACGAGCTGCCTCGTCCTTGACGATCAGGCCTTCCGCTTCCAGCGTCTGCAATAGCACGTAGGTCGCGGGCTTGCTGAGCTGGATCTTTCGCGCCAGGTCACTCAACGACGTGGGACGACCACTCTTGTGGAGCGCCTTCAGCAGCCCCGATGCGTGAACCAGAGAGCGAACCACGCGCGGTTCCTTGGCAGCAGGTGCAGCACTGATTGCAGGCGCAATTGACATCGCCATTCTCCTTGTCCACCGTTGGGCTGGAAACGCAGCTTCAGTTAATGATATTAGCAGTGAACGAATACTATTTGCGAGGAGCTATTGATCGTTGTGAACAGGGCGGACTACCTTTCGAAGGTGATGGCACCGGAATCGTCGCGTGCCCCACAACCACCGAAGGCGCACCCCACATGACACTTGAGACCCATTCGGGCAACACGGGCGACGTGGATGCGGAGCGCGCTCTGTCGATCGCCGAGCACCGCGTGTGGAACCTGGTCAGGCAGCATCCGGGGCAAGTGCCGGTCTACACGTCCAACGGACGCTGGCAATTCGACGGAGACTCGTGGGCACCGATCTGGACTGGTGGATTTCTTGCGGGAATGATGTGGATCTTCGCGGAACAGACGGGAAAGCCCGAATGGCGCGAGCAAGCCGAGAGGTATAGCCGTATCGTCGAACCCCGCAAGCTGGACACCAGCACGCACGACATCGGCTTTCTGTTCACACCGAGTTGGGGCCGTTGGCACGCCGCCCACCCGAACGATGAGACGCGCGACGTGCTGATCCAGGCCGGCCGCACCATGGCCAGACGTTTCAACCGTGCCGGCCGGTATCTGCGCACCTGGGTCAGCCCGGGCAGCACGTTCATCGATGTGATGATGAACATCGGGATCATCTACCAAGCCGCGGAACTCAGCGGCGATCCCGCTCTTGCCGACATTGCGACCGCGCATGCACTGACCTCGCGCCGTTTCCTCGTGCGCGGTGACGCCAGCACGGTGCATGAAGGATGGTTTGACCCGGATTCCGGCGAGTTTCTACGAGCAGCAACACACCAGGGCTATCGCTCAGATTCCTCCTGGGTGCGCGGGCACGCTTGGGCGATCTACGGGTTCGGCACCGCATACCAGTGGACCCATGACGAACGTTTTCTTGACAGCGCCCGCCGCTGCGCTGACCTGTACATCGCCCAAGTCGGCGCTGATTTCGTTGGGCCCAATGACTGGAGCGATCCCCACCCGGAATTTCGGTACGAGGCGTCGGGGGCCAGCATCACGGCATCCGCGATGCTGCAGCTGGCCGAGCTGCTCGGCGACGCCGGAGCGGGCGCGACGTATCGCGAGTATGCCCGTGGTATTGTCGCGCGGCTGAGCAGCCCCGAATTCCTCGGCACCGATGAGGACGGCTGGGAGGGCATCCTGCGGCATTCGCTGTACCACCGCGGCGAGGGTATCGGTGTCGATGAGAGCGTGATGTGGGGCGACTACTACTTCGTCGAGGCGTTGGACCGGCTCTCGCGCATCCCCACGGCTGAGTAGCGCGGACGGAGTGCGGGGTCTCGAGACGGCCGCGGGCGGCCTCCTCGACCACCAATGCTGCGGCCGCGGGCGGCCTCCTCGACCACCAATGCTGCGGCCGCGGGCGGCCTCCTCGAACAGCAATGCTGCGGCCGAGGTCAGCCGGCGGAGCGGGTGCTCAACGCCGGCTCTAGCGCGCCGAGTTTGCTCGAAATCTGGTGCGCCTCATCCTGAAGGCGCTGCACGAAACCCGGCACGGAGAGCTTGGTCACCCGCTCGGCCGGCCCGGCGATGGCCATCGCTGCACATGCCTTTCCGGTGTAGTCGAAGATCGGCACGGCGATGCTGCACAGTCCGAGCTCCTGTTCCTGCCAGCACGTGGCGTAGCCGTCGCGGCGCACGTCGAGAAGTTGTACCTCGAGTTCGCGAGGGTTGCAGACTGTCGCCGGCGTGTTCGCTTCAAGCGGTTTGCCGAGCACGGTCGCAATGAACCGCTGATCCTGATGTGCGAGCAGCACTTTGCCGGATGCGTTCGTGTGCAGCGGTGAACGACGCCCCACATTTGCGACCATCGTGAACGACTCAGTCGACTGACCGCGATCCAAATACAGCACAGACTCGCCGTCAAGGATGCTCAGCAGCACCGCCTCGCCGGTCTCCTCTGCCAGTCGATCGAGATGGATGCGTGTCACTCGCGTCAGATCAACCGACCGGATGACCGCGCTCCCGAGCTCATACAAACCCCAGTCCAACTGATACGTCGCGTCCGGGCCCTTCACGACGAAGCCCTCAAGCTCGAGCGTGCGCAAAAGGTGGAAGGTAGCAGGCTTGCTGATCTCGATGGAACGCGCGAGATCGCTGAGCCCCATCGGCTTGCCTCTGGCCGCCATCGCTTTCAGCAGAGTTGCCGCCCTGGCCACCGAGCGCACGATACGTGGCGCCGATGTCGCTTCAGTTTCCGTCTGAACAACCGTTGAATCAACTAGCTCTGGTGTATCCACGATCTTCCCTCGCCGTCGCTCCCGCACCAACCCGTTCAGCGGGACAGGAACAGACTAATACGCAGAGTTGCTAATAGCTAACACAATTTTCTACCTGCTATTGCAGTCCCTGAGTGGCCCTCATACGATCGAGAGTAGTCGGGGTTCCCGGATGCTCCGCGCATTCGTGCGCAGCGACATCAGCGGGAATTTCAGGAGCATCGCCGACGATCGCGCACCTGGCGAAGCACCGACAGCACGAGAAGCAACGAGGAGAACATGCGTTTCTGCAATGCCGAAGAAGCCGTCGCACTGATCCGCGACGGCGCGACCGTCATCGTGGACGGATCCGGCGGCGGCGTCAACGAACCGGGCACAATCCTCAAGGCGCTCGAAGCGCGTTTTCTTTCGACGGGATCTCCCCGCGACCTCTGCGTCGTGCACGTCTCCGGCATGGGTTCCGGCCACGGCGACGGCATCGACCGGTTCGCACATATCGGCATGGTGAAGCGGGTCATCGGCGGGCACTGGGGCTGGACCAAAGGCATGCAGGAGCTCGCGGCCGACAACCTGATCGAGGCATACTGCCTGCCGCAGGGCACCATCTCGCATCTGTTGCGGGTCGCCGCCGCGCACGGCCCAGGCGTCATCAGCCACATCGGCCTGAACACGTTCGTGGACCCACGCATCGAAGGTGGCCGCCTGAACGCCGCAGCCGTCGACGACATCGTCGAACTAGTCACCCTTTCAGGCAAGGAATGGATCTATACGCCGGTCTTCCCCATCGATGTCGCCATCATCCGCGGAACGACAGCCGACGAGAACGGCAACATCACCATGGAAGGCGAGGGACTGCTCGCCGAAACCCTCGCGGCTGCGCAAGCGGTGCAGAACAACGGCGGAATCGTGCTCGCACAGGTGCGCAACCGGGTCGCGGCAGGATCGCTTATCGCCGATCAGGTGCGCGTGCCCGGCATCCTCGTCGATGCGATCGTCGTCGATCCGACACAACGGCTTTCCAATGCGACAGATCGAGACCCGGCTCTCGAAGGGCGCACGCGGCTCGGCAACGTCGCGATCAAGCCGATGGAACTCGGCGTGCGCAAGGTCATCGCCCGCAGGGCCGCGGCCGAGTTGCAAAGCGGCGACATCATCAATCTCGGATTCGGCATGCCGGACGGCGTCGCCGCGGTGCTCGCAGAAGAGGGGCGGGCATCCGAAGTCACGTTCACGGTCGAGCAAGGTCACATCGGCGGCGTGCCCGCAGGCGGCACCGACTTCGGCATGGCCCGGAACGCACAGGCATCCGTCACCTCTGACCAGCAGTTCGACTGGTACGACGGCGGCGGCGTCGACATCGCCGTTCTCAGCTTCGCCGAGGTGGATGCCCATGGCAACGTCAATGTCGGACGTTTCGGCCGGCGCGCCCCAGGCGTCGGCGGCTTCATCAACATCTCTCAAGGCTCGCACCGCGTTGTCTTCGTCGGCACGTTCGTCGCCGGCGGAAAGTACGATGTCGACGGCTCGGGAACAATCGCATTGCCGGAGGGCGGCAAGCAGAAGTTCGTCGAGCAGGTGCAGCAGATCAGTTTCTCCGGCGAGCGCGCAACCGCCATCGGCCAGCCGGTGCTCTACGTCAGCGAGCGCGCTGTGTTCGAGCTCGGCCCAGACGGCCCTGTGCTGATCGAACTCGCGCCCGGTGCCGACCTCGAACGAGACGTGATCGCCAACATGGGCTTCCGGCCGAAAGTCGCAGCCAACCTCAAGGTCATGGACCCGGCATTCTTCACGGATGCAGCGCGAGCACTTGAGCTCACGGGCACCGCTCGCGCCGCCTCGGCTCTCGCGGCGGAAGGCGCATGATGTCGGAATCACTGCTGTCCGCTGCACCCGTGTTGCCCGATGACGTCTTGTTGGTCGAACGCCGGGACGACGTGCTTCTTGTCACGCTCAATCGGCCCCGCAAGGGCAACGCTCTCAGCGATGAGCTGATCGACGCGATCGGCGATCTGGCCGTGAGCCTGCATCCAGGCGGCCGCAACGGATCTGCCATCGCAGTGGTGCTCACCGGTTCGGGTTCCACGACGTTCAGTGCCGGTGCCGATATCAACGGCTTGGTCGGTCTGACCGAAACCACGGCCATCGCGAAGATGCGCCGCGGTCAGTCGGTGTTCGATGCACTGGAAGATGCACCTCAGGTGATCATCGCCGCCGTCAACGGGATCGCGTTCGGCGGCGGGCTGGAGCTTGCAATGGCCTGCGACATCCGCATCGCCGCTCCCCACGCACGACTGGGACAACCGGAGATCACACTGGGCAACATTCCGGGTTGGGGCGGCACCCAACGGCTGCCGCCTCTGATCGGCGAAGGCCGCGCGCTCGAATTGATCGTGACGGGAGACCCTGTCGACGCCGCGCGTGCACTCGAGCTCGGCCTCATTAACAGCATCGCCGACGACCCGGTCTCGGCAGCACTCGCGCTCGCCGATCGCATCGCGGCGCGGAGTGCCATCGCCGTGTCTGCGGCAAAGCAGGCCGTTTACGCCGGCGTGCGGCACGGGATCACCGCCGGCCTCGAAACGGAGGCCACCCTCGTCGGAACGTGTTCCGTCAGCCCGCAGCAGCGCGCCGCGGTTCAAGCATTCTTCGACCGTAAGAAGGCCAAGCCAGCCACCTCATCCGCTGAACAACCGGATGCAACTACGAAGGAATCCTGATGAGCCAACGCTTCTCCTCCCCGCCCCGCCTCATCCTGGGCGACCGCGCCCTCGAACAGCTCGCCTCCGAATTGGCGAGTTTCGGAACGAAGGTGCTGGTGGTGACCGACCCGGGCATCGTTGCGGCCGGCATCCTGGACCGCGTTCTTGCTGTGCTGAAGACAGGCAACCTTGAGATCGCATCCTTCACGGATGTTGTCGGCAATCCGGATATCGCGACCGTCAACGCTGCCAATCAGGCTCGGATCGATGCGGGCGCCGACATCATGGTCGCGATCGGTGGCGGGTCGAGCATGGATGTCGCCAAGTCGATCGCGATCCTCGCCACCAACGGCGGGGCCATCGCCGACTACGAGGGCGTGGACAAGTTCAGCACACCCCCGCTGCCGGTGATCGCGATCCCGACAACCGTCGGCAGCGGCAGCGAGGTCACCAAGGGCGCGGTGATCACGAACCCGGAGACGCAGGTGAAGATGGTGATCGTCTCCGACCTGATGTTCGTGAAGATCGCGCTGCTCGACCGGCGCGTGGTCGCCGGCCTTCCCGGCCGCATCGCAGCCACCACCGGAATGGATGCGCTTACTCACGCCATCGAGGCTTACGTTGCGAAGGGCGCGAACCCGGTGACGGATGCCATCAACATCGGCGCGATCGAGATCATCGGGGCGAACCTCGTCAAGGCCTCGCAGGGTGATGAAGACGCGCTGTACAACATGCTCGTTGCCTCATCGATGGCCGGAATCGGGTTCCACGACGCCGGGCTCGGTGCCGTGCATGCGCTCGCGAACACGATCGGTGCTCACTTCGGCGTGCACCACGGAACAGCCAACGCGCTGTTCCTTCCTTATGTGATGGACTTCAACATCTCCTCGTCCCCAGCCCGGTTCGCGCGCATCGCGCGGGCGCTCGGCGAGGACACGACCGGACTCACGGATGAGCAGGCGGCCGAGCGCGCGGCATCCGCAGTGCATCGGCTCGCGAAGGAGACCGGGGTTCCGCGCAAACTCTCCGAAGTCGGAGTTCCCGCTGACGCCATCGACGCGCTGGCAGCGGATGCGCTCGTGCAGGCGGATCTGCCCGGCAATCCGCGCAAGGTCACCATCGACGACATTCAAGCGTTGTATCGCAAGGCGCTTTAGGCAATATCACCGAAAGCAGTATCAGGAGAATCATCATGGCAGCATCCGCTCGCATCATCGGCAATTTCGTCGACGGCGACTACGTCGAGTCCGCGGGGCTCGAACTCATCGACCGCAGGGCGCCCGGCACGGACGAGGTGGTGAGTCAGGTGGTCGCGACGAGCGTCGAGGCGGTCGAGCGAGCCATCAGTGTCGCGCGCACGGCGTTCGATTCCGGCACCTGGCCGCATACGAGCGGCATGGAGCGGGCAATCATCCTGAATCGCCTCGCGGACCTGATCGACCGGGATGCCGCAAAGCTCGCCCGGCTGGACAGCGAAGAGGGCGGCAAGCCCATCATCCTGGCCGAAGGTGACATCGGCGGTGCTGCCGGGTTGTGCCGGTACGCGGCATCGCTCGCCCTGAACATGCAGGGCAAGACCTTCACCAACAACGGGTCGGATTTCACCGGCCTCGTACTGCGCGAGCCGGTCGGGGTCGTCGGCCTGATCATTCCGTGGAACTTCCCGGCACTGATCCTGTGCCAGAAGTTGCCGTTCGCGCTGGCCGCGGGCTGCACCGTCGTGGTGAAGCCGAGCGAGTTCACCAGCTCAAGCGCGTGGGAGATCATGAAGCTCGTCGCGGAGGCCGGGGTTCCGGACGGCGTCGTGAACATGGTCTCGGGTGCGGGCCCTGCCGGGCAGGCGTTGACCGAGTCGCCGATGGTCGACCTGGTGTCGTTCACCGGCTCGACGGTTACCGGTAAGAAGGTGCTTGCCGCAGCAGCGGGCAACATGAAGAAGATCTCCCTCGAACTGGGCGGCAAGGCTGCGAACCTCGTGTTCGCCGACGCCGATCTCGAGGATGCCGCCGCGGGCGTCGTCTTCGGCATGAACTTCAACAACGGTGAGTGCTGCGTCTCGCAGCCGCGGCTGCTGGTCGAGAAGTCGGTTGCAAACGACTTCGTCGCCGAGGTTGCTCGACGTGCGGCGACACTCAAGGTCGGGCAGCCGCTTGATCGCACAACGGACATCGGTGCGCTCATCCACGCGGCGCATTTGAACAAGGTGACCGCCTACGTCAAGGACGCACCAGGCCAGGGCGCAGACGTCGTGACCGGCGGGCAGCGCCTGACTGGTGGTGTGTACGGGGCCGGTCAATTCTTGCAGCCGACGGTCATCGACAATGTGCCGGCAACGGCATCCGCGTTCCGCGAGGAGATCTTCGGACCAGTGCTGACGGTGACCCGTTTCACCGACCAAGCGGATGCCGTTCGGCTCGCCAACAGCGTCGACTACGGCCTCTCGAACAGCGTGTGGAGCAAGAACATCGACACGGTGCTGACCGTGGCGAAGGGGCTGAAGAGCGGCACGGTCTATGCCAACACGACGATCGACGCTCCCCCGCAGATGCCGTTCGGCGGCTACAAGGCCAGCGGCATCGGCCGCGAGATGGGCGAGGCCGGGTTCGAGGAATTCACCGAACTGAAGTCGGTCAACATTCGCACCGGAAAGCGCTCAGGCACGTTCGCGATTCCGTCCGCGCGCTGAACCCCGCGCCGTGCGCCAGTCGGTGTCGGATGCGCCACTTCAACTGGCGCATGCCGCCGCAGCTGGCGCACAGGCCGCTGCGTCTTCGCTCAGCGGTGGCGCGCGGTGCGGGTGGGATCAGCCGACGATCTCGAACCGCACTCCGACAGCTTCGTAGGTGCTCTTGGCTCGTGCGTCGCGGGTTGCGAGCGTGAAGTCGTTCTCCAGCGCAGCAAGCGCCACCATCGCGTCATAGACAGCTCCGCCGGCGATGGCCAGCGCGGCAAGAACCTCAACCAGGTGACCCGCAGTCTTCGTCTTCAGCACCAATGGACTACTGAATCGTGTCGCAAGCAAGCGCGCGGCGTCCGTTGGTGCGAGGCGCGCATCGCCTGGCAGCCGCGTAAGCACGGAGTATGTCTCCGCCAACGCGTGCCCCGAAAGAGAGAGTTCGCGGCCATCCCACCACTGGACGATCCGGGCGTGCGCAGTGTGGTTTCTGACAAGTAACGGAACGGCCACGCTGGTGTCCAGTGCGATTGGAGAACTCACCGGCGCCCGGCGTCTATGAGCCCGAAGAGAACATCGTCATCGATCTCGATGCCGGATTCGGCGACAAGCACTCCAGACTCTTCGACAAGTCGAGCGGTGCGACCGGCCGGAACCACCTGCAGCCCTGCACCGTAGCGAGACACGTCTACCGTCGAGCCGGCGTGAAGACCGAGGGCGTCGCGGAGCGCCTTGGGCACTACGATGCGCCCGACCGAATCCATCGTCACCTCCATAGGGAACACTCTACCAGTCGATTCCCTATAGTTATTTCAAGGCCTATCGCCGCCGTGCATCACGGATTCGCCTCGGGAACTATGCCGCTGTTTTCGCTATGTTAAATGCGCCTTGTGTAAGTAAATGCGCCTTGTGTAAGGCGGATTTGAAACAAGGGAAAACGGGCACATCGATCGCTCGCCGAGCCGCTAGTTTTCAAGGAGGTTGGGCGAGCGCAAGAAAAGCAACCGGCGGGGAAACAGACATACATACCTCCGGTGCCACCGTGTGTTCAGCGTGACTTCAGCAGCGTCGCCTTGATCTCGCTCTTCAGAACCTTGCCGACTTTGGAGCGGGGCAGATTGGCCCAAACCTCGATCTGCTTCGGCGCCTTGACGCTGCCGAGCTCGCCCCGCACGAACAGGCGCAACTGTTCCGTGTCGACGCGCGCGTCGGCATCCGGTTGGACGACGGCGGTGACCTGCTCGCCCCACTTATCATCCGGCAGGCCGACGACCGCGCAATCCCGCACGCCGGGAAAGCGCATGATCGACTGCTCGACTTCAGCCGAGTACACATTGAATCCGCCGGTGATGATCATGTCCTTGGCGCGGTCGACGATGAACAGGTAGCCGTCGGCATCCACATAGCCGATGTCGCCGGTGTGGTGCCAGCCGAACTTCGAAGCCTCGGCGCTCGCATCCGGATTCTTGTAGTAGCCGGCCATCACCAGCGCGCTGCGGATGACGATCTCGCCGCGTTCGCCCGACTCGAGAATCGCTCCCGACTCGTCCATGACCGCGACCGTTACCAAGGGCGCGGCATGGCCGGCGGATGCGAGCCTGCCGCGATCGAGCGTGCCATCCGCCTGGAAATGTTCGCGAGGCGCCATCGTCGAGATCATCATCGGCGCCTCGGTCTGCCCGAACAGCTGGGCCATCACCGGGCCGATGCGAGTGATCGCCTCCTCCAGGCGAGCGGTTGACATCGGCGCAGCGCCGTACCAGAAGCACTGCAACGACGAGAGGTCGCGCTGATCGAGCAGTGGGTCTGCCAGCAACATGTAGATGAGCGTCGGCGGCAGGAACGCGTGCGTCACGTGATGCCGCTCGACCAGGTCGACCCACTCATGGATGTCCGGCTTCGGCATGATGACGATCTCGCCTCCCAGCGCGAGAATCGGAAAACACAGCACACCGGCCGCGTGGGTCAGCGGCGGCAATGCGAGATAGACGGGGCGACCGCGGAACGGATAACTCATCAGCACGATCGCCGTCATCGTCTCGAGGTTGCGGGTTGTGAGCATCACCCCCTTCGGCTTGCCGGTCGTGCCGCCGGTGCCGACAATCATCGCTAGATCGTCGACGAGTTCGCCGCGCACCGATTCAGCGGTCGCGCCGCCCGCCGTTGCCTGGCCCGCCGTTGCGCCGTCAGCGGATGCGCCGCCCGCCGTTGTACCAGCTAGCCTTGCGCTCTCGGGTCGGCCCGCCGCGATCCAGTCAGCGAACATGACGCCGAGCTCGGTCGGGCCGTCCAAGCACACCACGGTGGTGATCTTGGGCAATCCCGGCAGAATCGTGGCCACCAACTCTGTGAAACTCGACTGGTAAATGAGCGTCGTGCAATCGAACCGATCTAACAGTTCGCGATCCTCCGACGCCTCACTTCGCGGGTTGATCGGGCTCCAAACGGCACCGACTCGCGAGATGCCGAATACGGTCGCGAAGGCCACGGGATCGTTCGCCGACAGGATCGCGACGGTGTCACCCGAAGCCACTCCGCTCGCCCGCAGGGCCGCAGCGATGTCGACGCTCGACTGCTGCACGTCGGCGTACGAGAGCGATTGCCCGTTCGTGGTGAAGCAGGGGGCGTCCGCCCCCAGGGACGCCCCCTTGTCCAGATAGTCACTCAGGCGCATGACTGCGCCCTGACCAGGCTGCTCTCAGTCACGACCACCGACTCCTTCAGTTGATCCGCGTCACGGACGGATTCAGCACGAGGCCGAAACTGCGCAGCTGGCCGAGCAGTTCGCGGTACCCGAACGCCTGGCAGGCAGACGCGAACCCGACCCGTTTCGGTGCCTGCTGCAGCAGCGAGTACGCCGAATACGCCTGCAGCAGGCCTGTCTGCTTGTAGTTCGAGTTGCCGTGGATGACGACATGCGCACGACTGAGCGGACCGGATGCGAGCACGGAGTCGACCGAGTTGTTGATCCGAGGATTCTCACGCGGCGGCATCCCCGCCTGCACGGATGCCGCGATGTCGGCCAGCGCCGCTTCCTGAGCTGCGGGCTCGAGCGGCCTGATCTGCTCCTCGAACATCTTGGTCGTTGCGATCACATTCTCCATCACCGCGCGCTCCATGACGCCGCCGGCGACCTTGACGTTCGCCACCCGCGGGTCCCGCTTGAACCAGACCGGATGCGACGTGCCACCCCATGGGACGGCCAACGCCGTTTCGTGCTGGCCGGGCACATTGACCGTGAAGGTCGTTGTCAGCGGCCACTCCACATACTCGTTCTGCTGCAGGTAGTAGTGGTTCGCCTTCAGGATCGTGAAGATCGTCTGCATCGACGCATAGGTCGGGAAGCCCCTCCAGAGCACGAGGATGTCCAGCGTGTCCAGAGTTGTGTCCTCGAGCGCGATGTTCGCCGCGATCTCACCGGTCGTGTACATCTGCGCGACGCCCGGCGCAAGCAATAGTGCCTTCTGCGCGAAACGCTCGCCCCAGTGCTCATCGCAGTGCATCACCCAGTCTTGCTCCCCTGTGGTGTCCAGGTAATGGCATCCGGAATTCAGTGCCGCCTCGACGACCGTGTCACCGTTCTTGATAAACGGGCCCGCCGTGTTGCAGACGACCTTCGCTCCGTCGAAGAGTTCCGCGAGCGCCTCGACTGTATGCTCGACCTGGATCACCCCGTGCGGCACGGTCTCGATGCCGGGCACCTTGTCGACGACCTCTTGGATGCGGTCCTTGTCGCGGCCGGCAGCGATGAACGGCACGTTGAACTCGCGCAAGTACTCGACGATGAGCCGGCCGGTGTAGCCGGAAACGCCGTAGACGACAACGGGCTTCTTTGTGGTCGCCATGGTCATGACCCCATTCCGCCGTCGACGGCGAGCCCGGTGCCGGTTACGAAGCTCGCGGCATCCGATGCCAGGAAAACGACAGCGTTGGCCATGTCGGTCTGCTCGCCCAGGTGACCAAGCGGTGTCAGGCCGACGACGCCGTTCACCGCCGACTGGACGTCTGGATACAGACCGAGCTCGACGACATCCGTCGCCAGCTTGAGCCCCATCTCGTTGGCGATCAGCCCCGGGTAGATGCAGTTCACGCGAACGCCGTAGCCGAGCGCGCCCGATTCGGCCGCCGCGATGCGGGTGATGCGATCGACGGCCGACTTCGTGGCCGAATAGCCCGAAAGCGCCGGGAAGGCGATAAGCGCTGCCACCGACGCGATATTGATCACGGCGCCACCCTTGCCCGCCGCGCCGCCCGGCTTCATCGCGTTGAACGCGTTCTTGATGCCGAGAGAGGTGCCGACGACGTTGACGTCGAGCATGGTGCGCAACTGCGCCGGGTCGAAGTCCGCCAAGAGCGCGGTCACCTCGATGCCCGCGTTGTTGACCAGAATGTCCAGACCGCCGAGGTCGGCGATCGCCTTCGGCATCGCCGCGTTCCAACTGTCTTCGTCGGTGATGTCGAGATGCACAAAGGATGCTTTCGCCCCCGCTTCGCGCATCGAGGCTGCGGTCGCCTCGCCCACGTCATCCTTCAGGTCGCCGATGACCACTGATGCACCGGCATCGGCGAGGGCTTTCGCGATAGCGGCGCCGAGGTTTTGGGCGCCTCCCGTCACGAGGGCCATTCGGCCGTTGAGGTCAAACTGACTCATCCGAAACTCCTCCTCGAGTATGTGCCGGTCCGGCCGCGCGCTGCTCTGCACCGGCCGGAAGCGGCATCTGCGATCACCCTAATCCAGCGTTTAGACATCTGTCCAAGTTTTTTTGGACAATCGTCTAAAATAGTCTGACCAGGTGTTCAAAACAGCACGATTCCCGCGAGGGTTCGAGCACCGAGGGGTTTAGACTGCGAGCACGAGAAGGGCACGATGACAGACCAAAGCGTCAGCGAACGACAGGGCGCGGCAACGAATGCCGCTGCCCTGCGCATCGAGCGTCGCCAGGTCGACAAGTTCGGCGAACGCCGAGCGCAGCTCGCGGCGGACGCGCTGATCACGCTCTCCGAGCTCGGCTACGCGCGCACGAGCCTTCGTGAAATCGCGCAGAAGTCTGGTTTCTCACACGGCGTCTTCCACTATTACTTTCGCGACAAGGTCGATCTGATCACCTATTGCGTGCGCGAATACAAGGCGGCGTGCATCGGTCACTACGACTTGATCATCGCGACCGCGACCTCTGCCGAGCAACTGCGCCTGTCGTTCGCGGCCGCGCTGGCGGCATCCGCTCGCGATGATACCGCTATGCACCGGCTCTGGTACGACCTGCGCAACCAGAGCATGTTCGAGACCGACTTCCAGGCAGACGTCGCCGAAGTCGACGACAGTCTCGAGCAGATGATCTGGCGCATCATGACCACCTACGCCGGTTTCGTCGGCGCCGAGATCGCTCTCACCCGTGGTGCGACCTATGCGGTGTTCGACGGGCTGTTCCAGCAGGCACTGATCGGCCTACATGCGGGCAATGCGGATGCCATCCCCGCCCTCCAGGAGGGCGTCTGGCAGGTGCTCCCCCGACTGCTGGTCGGCTTCGGTTCCGAGCGCGAAGCGTTGGCGGATTAGCGTACGACGCTCAGGTCCGGCACGTGGTGCGCCAGTTGCTGCGCCCTGCGCCAGTTCAACTGGCGCAAGACGCAGCACGTGGCGCACACGCTGGCCGGCGCCGCTTTGTGGGCACTGTTTGGCCGGCGCGGCTTGGTGGGCGTCGCTGTAACGCTGCGTAACCGTGTTTGGGCCGCTACCCAGGCCTGGGTAGCGTGAAAGACAAGCCATTGGCACGTCGCATCCGACGTTTCTCGTCTGCGCGCGCCCTCGAAGGAGTCCCCATGAAGTCACGGTTTGCCGTTGTCGGCGCCGTCGCCGCCGCTCTCGCGCTCGCTCTTTCCGGATGCTCCGGGGGTGCAGCCGGGGCCGGTTCGAACGCAACGGCGAGTACGGCCGCGGCATCCGGAAGTGCGGATCTTGTCGCAGCACGAACGAACGGACTCGTCATCGGCACGGAGGGGACCTACCGACCGTTTTCTTACCACGATGCAACGACCAACAAGCTGACCGGGTATGACATCGATGTGACGAACGCCGTCGCGAAGCAACTCGGTATCAAAGTCACGTTCCAGGAGACGCAGTGGGACGGCATCTTCGCCGCGCTCGATTCCAAACGCATCGACGTGATCGCGAACCAGGTTTCGATCACTCCGGAACGCCAGGCGAAGTACTCGTTCAGCACCCCGTACACGGTTTCGCCCGGCGTCATCATCACGCGCGCCGACGATAAGAGCATCACCAGCTTTGCGGACCTGAAGGGCAAGACGACCGCCCAGTCGAACACGAGTGACTGGTATGCGCTCGCTCAGAAGAACGGCGCGAATGTGCAGGCGGTCGAAGGCTGGGCACAGTCCATCGCGTTGCTCACCCAGGGCCGCATCGACGCGACCGTCAATGACAAGTTGACGTTGCTGGACTATGAGAAGCAGCATCCTGAGGCGAAGCTGCGCATCGCGGCCACCGCCGCCGACCCGGCCAAGAACGCGTTCACGTTCCGCAAGAGCAGCACGCTCGCGCCCGACTTCGACAAGGCATTGGCTACGTTGGCTGCGAACGGAACGCTGGCGAAGATCTCGGAGAAGTACTTCGGCCAAGACGTGTCGAAGTAGCTGGCGCCAGCCCGTGACATTGTGGCAGTGCCGACCTCGAGCCGGGCAGAACTTGCGGCTGAGCGGTGACCCATGGTTGAGTGGCGAGTCATGACCACACGATGGCGACGCGGATGACGCCCGCGGTCGGCACTGCCGACTATTACTGGCAGCTCGTCATCCACTCGCTCTGGCCGCTCTTGCAGGGCGCAATTCTCGGCACCATTCCGCTCTCGCTGGCGTCATTCGCGATCGGCCTCGCTCTGGCGATCGGGGTCGCGATCATGCGCCTGTCAAAGAATCGGTTCGCGCGCGGGATCGCCCGCGGCTATGTCTCGATCATCCGGGGCACGCCGATGCTCGTGCAGTTGTTCGTGGTGTTCTACGGCTTGCCGACGATCGGCGTGGTGATCGACCCATGGCCGAGCGCGATCATAGCGCTGTCGCTCAATGTGGGCGGATACGCATCCGAAGTCGTGCGCGCCGCCATTTTGGCGGTGCCGCGGGGTCAATGGGAGGCCGCGTCCACGATCGGCATGAGCAACGGCCAGGCGATGCGCAGGATCATCCTGCCGCAGGCCGCCCGCGTTTCGGTGCCGCCGCTGTCGAACACCTTCATCAGCCTCGTCAAAGATACGTCGCTGGCATCCGTGATTCTCGTCACCGAGTTGTTCAGGGAGGCTCAGCAGATCGCCGCGGCGAGCAGCGAGTTCCTGGTGTTGTACATCGAGGCGGCGGCTATCTACTGGGTGATCTGCTTGGCGCTCTCCAGCGGGCAGTCTGCGCTCGAGAAGAGATTGGACCGGTATGTCGCCCACGCCTGAGGGGAGCGCGCCTGGCGGTGGCGCGGTGCCGCGACTCCAGGTCACCAACCTGCGCAAGTCGTTCGGCGACCACGAGGTGATCCACGACATCAGCTTCGAGGTCGGTGTCGGTCGGGTCGTCGTGCTGATCGGCCCATCCGGTTCGGGCAAGACGACGATCCTGCGCTGTCTGAACGCGCTGGAGACGCCGGATGCCGGCATCATCCAGATCGACGACGACGTGAACGTCGATTTCTCGGCGCCGGTCGGCAAGGCGGCGGTTGCCGCGCTGCGTCGCAAGTCGGCGATGGTCTTTCAGCAGTACAACCTGTTCCCGCACAAGACCGTTCTCGAGAACCTGATCGAGGGCCCGGTGCAGGTGCAGAAGCGTTCGCGTGCAGACGCGACTGCGGATGCCCTTGCCCTGCTTACGCAGGTCGGTCTCGAGGCGAAGAAGGACGTCTACCCCTTCCAGCTGTCGGGCGGCCAGCAGCAGCGCGTGGGAATCGCCCGAGCCGTAGCGCTCAAGCCGGGGCTGATCCTATTCGACGAGCCGACATCGGCACTCGACCCCGAACTGGTCGGCGATGTGCTCGGTGTCATGAAGACCCTCGCGCAGGAGGGTTGGACGATGGTCGTTGTCACGCACGAGCTGGAGTTCGCGCGCCTGGTCGCCGACGAGGTGCTCTTCCTCGACGGCGGGGTCATCGTCGAGCGCGGCAAGCCGAACCAGATCTTCCGGCATCCGGCGCACGAGCGCACGCAACAGTTCCTGAGCCGGTTGCTGCATCCGCTGGACTGAGCGGCGGTGCGCTGGCCCGCTGCGACTGCTGGCATCGTGTGTCATGCCATGCGCCGAGAACGGCAAAGCGATGGCTTGGTCGCGTCAGCGCTGGATGCGGGCGAGGTGCAACATGCGGGCGAGGTTCTTGTCGAGTTCGTCGTCGCGGAAGATCTTCTTCCAGTCGTCCTTGACGATGGACTCGCGGCCGTAGTCCATCGCGATCAGGCAAGCGTCGCTGAACGGGTTGTCGCCGCGCAGGCCATTGGCTAGCGCGACCTGCGTGTGCCCGTAGAGGATGCTGCGCGCCGCCGCCGCGGGGACCCCCATCGTGTTCACAGCCTCGGACAGTGCTTCGTTCAGGAGCGAGCCGATCATGCAGGCAACGGTCTCCACCAGGGTCGGCTCGAGCTGGGCGAGCTGCTTGATGGTGACATAGTGCACGTCGATCACGGGCGCGTAGATGGCGCGGACCGTGGCGTCCAAGATGGCCTTCTTCGCCGGGTCGTCCGACTCGATCGCTGCGATCGCGTCCTGCGGTGCGGCGATCCCGCCGAAGGTGTCGGCATACTCCTCGGGCGTCCTGCGCTGCAGGAAGATCGACGGGTGGCACGGATGCGCCACAGCGCGGATGATGTCACCGCGGTCGGTCAGCAGGCCGGCGTACGCGGCTGCGGGATCGAGGGTCAGCGCGATCGCGCCTGACTGCATCTGGGGGACGAGTTCGGCCGTCACGGACTGCAGCGCGAGGTCCGGCACGGCAAACACGACGATGTCGGCGTCGTCGACGGCGGCCGCGGCATCCGTGAGTTCGCGTCCTGCGTCCCGGGTGCGCTGCTGCCCGGCCGGCGAATTCTCGACGTAGCGAACCGTGTGGTCGGTCTTCACGAGGTTGTTCGACACGCGCATGCCCATCTTGCCGCCCGCACCGATCACCGCGATCGTGTGGCTGTCAGCTACTGTCGTCGTCATCATCATGGTGTTCTCCTGAGATATTCGAGGGTCGTGCGGGTCCATTCCCGCTCGGTTCGGATGGTGGTCCCGGCATCGCCCTGCCAGCTGAGCCAGTGCTCGACGACCTCGTCGACACCGCGTTCGCGCGGGCGCACGGTTGCCAGCAGGTGCGGATAGTCGTGCAGTCCGGTCCCCATCGGCACGCCGCCGTAACGGAAGCCGACCCAGCCGGCCTGACGGGCGAACGCGAAATCCTTCACGTGCACATTCTTCACATACGGCGCGGTCTGCTCGACGCAGTCACGCGGGGTCTCCAGCCGTGCGACGACGTTCGCCGGGTCCAGGCAGATGCCCAGTGCCGGGCTGTCGATCCGCGCTACGAGGTCGACGAGATCGGCGGTAGCCACCTGTTCGTAGGTCTCCAGGGCGAGGGTCACCCCCGCCGCCTCGTAGCCGGGCACCGCCTGACGCAGCCAGGTCTCCGCCTCGGCGAGATCCGGCCAGAAGTTCGCCCCGTGCAGCATGCTGCGTACCAGCCGGGCGTCGAACCGTCGCGCATGATCGAGGAAACGCGACAGTCGCTCCGGCTCGATGCCCTTCGTGCCGAGCTGCACGGTGAGTCCGAGCCCGCCGGCTGCGGCCGCGGCATCCCGGATCTCGCGGTCGGTCATCGCTTCGAGCGGGGCGTAGTCGCAGATCTGGAAAAGCTCGACGCCAAGCTCACGCGTCGCCTCGAACGCGCCGATGAGCGAAAGGGGATCGGGCGCATCCACGGACTGCTGCCAAAAGAAGGCGTAGCTGCCCAGGCCGATCATCAGGGCCCCCCTGAGCAGCATGCGAGACGGGACGCCTCGTCGAGGACGGCGGCGAGGGTCGCGGGGTCGTGGGCGAAACGGCCCAGGAACAGCCCATCGATGTGCTCGCCGATGCGGTCGAACAGTCCGGGGCCGGCCGAACCGCCGTAGATGACGGTGCTGCCGGCGCGGCCGGGGAGCATCCGAACGGCATCCCGCACCGCCCGCGTGACCGTAGTGATATGCGTGTCGGGGGCAGGTTCAGGCGCTCCGATCGCCCAGACCGGCTCGTAGGCGACGATCACCGCCCCGTGCGGCGCGCCGTCCAGGCTCGCCTGCAGCTGAGTGACGGTGGCCCGTGCAGCCTCCGTCGGCGGAACCTGGTCGGCCTCGCCGACGCACAACACGGGGGTGAGGCCGTTGCGCAAGGCGGCCGCGGTCTTCGCGGCGACGACGGCATCCGTCTCGCAGAACAGGCGGCGGCGTTCGGCGTGCCCGATCTCGGCGAGCAGCACGCCGAGCTCCGCAAGTTCGGCCGGGCTCACCTCCCCGGTGAACGGGCCGGCGTCCTCCGCCGCGACGTCCTGGGCGCCGATGCGCACGGTCGTGCCGGCGAACGCCTCGAGCGCGGGCAGGATCTGCAGATACCCGGGGACGACGAACAACTCGACGGCGCCGGCGACCACGGCTGGGTGGGTGCGAGCCAGGTCAGCGACCGCCGCGCACCATTCCGCGCCCCGGCGATGACCGAAGTACATCTTCAGGCTCACGCCCACCGTGATCGGTGCCATCAGCAGGATCCGGTCGTCTCGTAGTCGCCGATTACGGCGACCTTGGCGGCGGAGGCGGAGGTCGGGTCGAACCGGTAGGTCAGCCACTCGCGCACGAGCCGGCGCGCCAGCCCGATGCCGACGACGCGCTGACCCATGGCGAGCACCTGGGCGTCGTTGGAGAGGACGCCGCGCTCCACCGAGAAGCTGTCGTGAGCGGTGACGGCGCGGATCCCGGGCACCTTGTTCGCTGCGATGGCGACGCCGAGTCCGGTTCCGCAGATCAGCAGGGCCCGGTCTGCCTCGCCGGACGCCACGCGCTGTGCGGCCTCGATCGCGACCTTCGGATAGGGCGTGTGCCCCGACACATCGACACCGACATCCAGAACGGATGCCACGCCCGGGTTCTGTTGAAGGTCCTTCTTAAGGATCTCCTTGTAGTCGAAGCCGGCGTCGTCGCTGCCGACGACGATCCGCAGCGGTTCGGTCATCTGTGGTTCCTTTCGGTGGTGGTGACCGCGACGACGTCTGCCACGGCCGTGACGATGAGGGCGAAGGAGTGGGCACCCGGATCGGGGATGCCGAGGCTCTTGTGTGCGTGCAGGCGAGCGCGTCCCATCCGTGGCAGCAGATCGGTGGTGGCCGCCGCGGCCGCGGTCGCCGCGGCTGCTGCCGCGCGCCACGCCTCGGCCAGCTCGGCGCCTGCGTCGACGGCGCCGGTCAGGGCTCTGCTGAACGGCACGAGCGAATCGAGCATGGTCTTGTCGCCAACCTGCGCCTTGCCGAAGGCCATCACGCCGGCCATGCCGGCGGCGACTCCGGCGGCGACGGCAGCATTCTCCGGTGTGCCCTCGTCGCCGAGCCGAGCGGCCAAGGCCGACAGGATGACGCCCCACAGCGCCCCGGACGTGCCGCCTGCCCGGTCGGACCAGGCATCCGCCGCTTTGCCCAGGACGGTACCGGCGCCCGCAGTCGCGGCCGCCGCGGCCCGGGCCGCAGCTAAGGCCGCGTGCGAGCCGCGCTGCATTCCGATGCCGTGGTCGCCGTCGCCGGCGATCGCATCGATCCGCCCGAACTCGTCGACGTTCTCGTCCACGGTCGCGACGATCGCCTCCAGAGCCGCCACGACGGTTTGCGCAGTCTCGCGCGAGGCCTTGTCGGCGACGGGGAAAGCCTCGACCTTCCCGTCTGCGTTCCCGTCAGCGTCTGCCTGCTCTCGCGGGGGAACGGACCCGCGGCGGTACGCCGCAGTGTCAACCGGCGTGTCCCACAACTGCTCGAGCTCATCATCCAGCCAGAAAAGGGTCAGCGAGCCGCCTGTCATGTCGAAGCTCGTGCAGTACTCGCCGACGTGCGGGTCGACGATCTCGGCACCGGCATCCTCCAGCAACTGCGCGACCCGCCGATAGACGACGAACAGCTCCTCGTATTTGAGAGAGCCCAGGCCGTTCAGAATCGGCACCACCCGCGCGCCCCGAATCGGCACGCCGTCAGGCGCCTCTGCCAGCAGGCGCGAGACGAATAGCTCGGCAAGGCCGTCCGCCGTGGGGATGTCGGTCTCGTCAATGCCCGGCTCGCCGTGGATGCCGAGCCCGACCGCCATCCGGCCGACGGGAACGGTGAACAGCGGTTCGCTCGCTCCCGGCAGAGTGCAGCCGGTGAAAGCAACGCCGATGGACCGGGTGCGCTCGTTGGTGAGGGTGGCGAGCCGGGATACCTCTTCGAGGTTCGCACCTGCCTCTGCGGCCGCGGCGGCGATGCGGAACACGGTCAGATCTCCGGTGATACCGCGGCGTTTGTGTCGCTCGCACGCCGATGCGCTGACGATGTCATCGGTCACAGCGACACTCTGGCAGGCGATGCCCTCCTCACCCAGCCGCTGCGCGGCCGCGTCGAAGTTCAGCACGTCGCCGGCGTAGTTGCCATAGCCGAACAGCACCCCGCCGCCGCGGTGTGCCGCCCGGGCGACCGAGAGGATCTGCTGCGTCGATGGGGAGGCGAAGAGGTTGCCCATGGCCGCGCCGTGTGCCAGTCCCGGCCCAACGAGCCCGCCAAACGCCGGATAGTGCCCCGATCCGCCGCCGATCACGAGTGCGACCTGCCCTGGCAGGATGACCGTGCTTCGGACCACTCCGCCGGGGACACGGCGCACGTGCCGGGCGTTGGCGGCGACGAACCCGTCGATCATCTCGTCGGCGAAGTCCGCGGGGTCGTTCCAGAGTCGTGTCACGGGCGCGGCTCCGCTGTGACCCCAGGTTCGGTCGACGCAGCGCGGATGTGCCGGTCTCGGCGTGCCAGCAGCACCATGAGGATCGCGGAGACCAGGTCATTCTCGAATGTGTCGGTCGTGTCCGCTCGGGTCCACGTGACCGCGCGTATTGTCGACTTCGCGACTCCGGAGCACTCACGCACATCCGTTGCCGTGGCGGTGGATGATTGGTCCACATTGACTCCTGATCTGTCTCAACATCGATAACGGCGGGAAGCATGCCGTTCTCTCATTCTGACAAACCGGTTGACCAATTACAAGTCCTGCGAATAGCTTTATGTTGTAGGTTTTTCTCATGCCCGCCTACGCCGGTGACCGTTCGAGTGACATCGCATCCGCCCTCGACGCACTGCCCTCCAGCACACCCGTCTCAGCGGTGGCGCGGCGACTGCTCGACCTTTTCACCAGCGGATCGATTGCACCCGGAACCCGGCTGCCCCCGGAGCGGCAGCTCGCGGAGATCCTCGGCGTCGGGCGGTCCGCAGTGCGCGAAGCACTTGCTGCACTCGAGATTCTCGGAATCGTCGACGTGCGACCGGGCTCCGGTACCTACCTCCGCGGAAACGCCAGCGAACTGCTGCCCCAGACACTGCGCTGGGGGCTGTTGATCGGCGAGCGCAACACTGCGGAGTTGCTTGAGTTGCGTTCCGGGTTGGAGATTCACGTCACGCGCCTGGCCGCCGGACGCTCCGATCCCGCAGTATGCGATGACCTGGGCATACAGCTCGAGCGGATGCGGAAGTCGCTTGCCGACCTCAAAGCGTTCGCCCAGGCCGACAGCGAGTTCCACCGCACGCTCGCCGCAGCGGCGAACAATGCCGTGCTGATCGACCTACTGCACGTCGCCCGCTCCCTGCTGCAGGTGTACGCCGATCGTGCCGTGCACGGCACCGATGAGGCGCTCACTGCCGTCGCAGAGCATGACGCGGTATATCGTGCCGTCTGCGCCGGGGATGAGGACGCCGCCGCCTCGGCGATGGCCACGCATATGACGACCGCGTCGTCCCGAATCGCATCAGCGGTCGCGAGTTGACTACAGGTGGTCAGCCACCCACATCTGACACGGAAGCATACAAACGTCGCAACATCATCACGTGATCGTTTACGGCATTCAAACGATGACACCAACCGCCAGGGGCAGACTCAACATACAGGCCGCATGCCACTACCACCACACCGTAAATTGGGGAGATCCTTGCGCGCCCGCTGGCCGAGACTACGTGACCAATGGCCGTGGTCGTTCGCAGACAGGTTCAATCCGTTTCCAACGTCCCCGTGATGGGTGACGCCGTTACTCTCGCACACGTCCGCAACGCGGCTTGCGCGCCGGATCAGTTCGGCAGGTGCATCCTCGTAGTCGGACATTGCGTCACCCGCAGGCCACGCCTGCGCGAGCAATCCCACGTTGAACACCCCGACGGCGATCACAGAGAACTGTTCTGATATCCTTAACTCTTGCACTGGGATTCCGGATCGTATCTAGTGCCGGGGAAGTACACACTTGGGCACGTACACAAAGGAGCTGCTATGTACTCCGATCGAATCGACATCCACGTAAGCACCATCGGTTCGCCATACGGCAACGGGTCAGTCGGATACCCCGTGCCTAGCCTCGCTGCAGCCATGCAAATCGTGCGACGGCAGCGTACTCCAGGGCAGCGCGCTGCCGTTTGGGTACACCCAGGCACCTATCGACAACACGAGACACTGACTCTGACGTCGGCCGACTCCTACACGTCGATTTGTGCGTGGGAACCGGACGAGCCGACGATCATCGAGGGCGCACAGGAGATTACGAATTGGTCGCCTGCCGTATTCCGCGGCACAGCGATCTGGGTCGCGGACGCTCCCACACACCTGGCCCGATCACTCTTCGTCAACGGCGAACGACGTCCGCGACCGCGCTACCCACGCGAGGGATTCCTTCGGATTGCCGAGCAGAAGGGGCTCGACGTTACCGCCGACTTCGTCGCCACACTGTTCGATGGGGCCGACCGCTTCGGCTTCGTGCCGGACGATATTCCAGACTTGACCGACGAGTCAAGCGTCGAGGCCGTGGTACCGCACTACTGGCTGCAAGAGCGGATGGCGATCGCCTCAGTCGACCGGGAGTCAAACGTCGTGCACAGCACCACGCGCAGCATCTTTGCATTGCGTGATGACGCCGCCCGGAGGTTCGCGCGTTACTTTCTCGAGAACGTCGTCGACACGCTCGGCGACATGCCAGGTGAGTGGTATCTGGACAGGCACGGGGTCGTGAAGCTCGACGGCGAGTCCGAAGAGCCCGGCCGGTGCCGGCTACTCTACGTGCCGCGCGACGGCGAGCGGATCGACGAACACCGAGCACTTGTTCCGTGCATCGACCGATTCGTCGTGATCGCCGGCGAACCTGCCATCGACAGCTACGCGAACGAAATCCGATTCGAAGGGATCGATTTCAGGTACGCCGACTGGCTCGAAGCGCCATCTTCGCGCCCGCCGTACGGCGTGCGCGAAGACCCGGTCTTGCCGCGAGACGTCGACTATGCCGCCGGCGTGCAGGCGGCATCCGAAGTTCCTGCGGCAATAGAATTCATCGGTGCACGCTCCTGCGCTTTTGTCCTCGGTTCCGTCGAGCACGTCGGAGGCTATGCGATCAGTCTCGGGCCCGGATGCCGGGGCAACCTCATCGCGGCTTCAACATTCACAGACCTCGGCGCCGGAGCGATCAAGGCCGGCGGTGACGCCGACCCCGCGTCGAACGGTTTCACTCGAGCGAATACGGTCATCGACAACGAGATCCGTTCGGGAGGGCACGCGTACCCGCACGCTGTGGCCGTGCTCTTCATGCATGGCTCACACAACACAATTGCGCACAACCACATCCGTGACTTCTTCTACACGGGCGTCTCGGTCGGCTGGGTCTGGGACTACGAGGAGAACCCGTCGCACTCGAACCTGATCGAGGCGAACCACATCCATGACCTCGGGCGTGGACTGCTCAACGACATGGGCGGCGTCTATCTGCTTGGCATCGCACCAGGCACCCGAGTGCGCGGCAATCACATTCACGACATCGCCTGCGCAAACTACGGTGGTTGGGGCATCTACCTCGATGAAGGGTCGAGCCACGTCGTGGTCGAGGGCAACGTCGTGCACGACGTCTCCAGCCAGTGTTGCCACCATCACTACGGCCGCGAGAACACGCTGCGGTACAACATCTTCGCGTACGGGGGGCAGGGCCAGCTGTCGATCACCCGACCGGAGAGTTCGGTGTCGTTCACGTGCGAGCGCAACGTGATCGTCGGCGAGAACTCTCCCGGGTTCGCGGGAACGCCGGGATCGCGTGACGTGCGCAGATACACGGTTGTGAGCGACCTGAACCTGTTCTGGGACACCGCAGCGGGGGAACGGGCCGTCATCGCGGCGAACGGCGAGAAGACAGACGGTGTTTCATGGTCGGTCACGGAGCCCGTGGATCGAGAGTGGATCGCGGCAGGCCACGATGCGCACTCCGTCATCGCCGACCCACTGTTCGCAGACGCCGGTTCCCGCGACTTCACCTTGATGGAAGAGTCTCCGGCTTTCGCCCTGGGTTTCCGAGTCCCGAATACCGAGTCGGCGGGCCCCCGCCGATACTCCGAGGATGTTCACCCGCTGGCTCCCCGAACACGCAGGCTCGACAGAGGCGATGCCGAACGTGCGTGAGGCGGGCTATGCCTCCGCCTTGATGTGCTCGAGGTGCGCGATCGCGCGGTCGATGATGCGCTGCAGCGCATCCTGCGGTCCGTCTGCGACACCAGAGCGCAGCACCTGCACGAGCTCCTCATGGTCGGCGATCGGGCCGTCGAGGGTCGCGTGGGTCTCGAGATGCTGTACGTTGCGGTTCGCCATGAAGCGGCGCATCGGCCCACGAATTGCGAGCATGCTCCGCAACAGCACTCTGTTGTGAGCCGCTTCGGCGAGCACAACGTGGAACTCCGAGTCTGCCTCGAGGAAAGCCTCGCCATCGGTGTGGGCCGTTCGCATTCTCGCGAGAATCTCCTCGAGCTGCAGAAGCTGCCCGTCAGTACGACGCTGTGCGGCGAATCGGATGATCGCCGACTCGATGACCTGGCGTGCCTCGATAAGCTCGAGGTACTCGTCCGCCTCTGACGCCCCGAGCATCCAGGGTGCGATCCGTTCGTTCTCGTCGAGGGCCCTCACGAATGTCCCAACGCCGTGCCGAGTCTCCACCAGACCCCTCGCCTGAAGTGTTCGAATACCCTCGCGCACCGTCAGCATCGACACCCCCGTCTCGGCCGCGAGTGTCCTGAGCGAGGGTAGTACCGTTCCTGGGGCCCAGTCACCGGAGATGATGCGCCTGGTGAGCTGCTCGACGATCTCATCGACCACGCTGATCCGCTTCACCTGCGTGATATCGCGCACCATGTCAACCTCGCTTCCCTGCCGTCGTCCAATCGGGCAGCCTATAGAACACCGCGGCACTCCGCCACAGGATGTTCGCCGCTTCGACACCCGAGAGTGTGTCCGTCCAGCCCATCACCAGATCGAGCCATCGAGCATAGTCCGTGTGTGTTGATGATGCCGGCCAGTCGCTCCCGAACATACATCGTTCCGCGCCAAAAGACGCGAGTGCGTGCTCCAGAAACGGTATGACCTCAGAATCCGACCACGTGGCCGACCCCGTCTGAGGCGCAAGACCGGAGAGCTTGCAGGCGACCTGCGGCCGCCGTGCCAGTTCGGCGAGGTCACGGCGCCAGGCATCGTGGTTTGTCGTCGTCAGGTCGGGTTTACCCAAATGGTCGAGGACGATGCGCAGTTCGGGAACCGCATCGGCCAGGGTGGCAAGATCAGGCAGTTGGTCGTAAGTGATGCAAGCGTCGAACGACAGCCCGCGCGCAGCGAGTTCCCGAGCGCCGGTGATGACCTCCGGCGAGCGAGCGAATCCAAGCGGCTCCGACTGCAGCAGACGACGCACGCCGACAACTCTACTGTTGCTACTGAGCACGTCGAGTATCGGTGCCGCGTCGCGCGGTCGCTCGAGCGGTGCGTACACAATAATGCCGGAGACCGGATGGACGCCTGCGAGCGCAGACACGAGCGCGATCTCTTCGAGCGCCTGATCGGGTGCGCAGTCGGCCTGGACAAACACGAAGCCGTCTAAATCCATGATGCGCGACCCGAGCTCCGCATCGAGCTCGTCGAATCCAAACTGGCGATTCAACTCAGGGCTCGCCTCGAGCCAGTCGTATCGAAGGCAGTCCGGGTACCAGACGTGAAGATGTGCATCAATCAGTGGCATGCCGACTCACATCCGCGATCTCGCAGGAACCACAGGTGTTCAGGACACATCATTGCCACCTTCGATCGCGAGGCCCAGCCCTGCGTGCGCAGAGCGCGCGTGCGGGCCACCCGGCACTGCCCATGCCCCGACGCGCTCGGATACCGTGATCGCACGCTCGTCCACCACGATGCCGATTCCAGGCCGATCGCCCAGGATGACGGCACCGTGCTCGTACCGCTGATCAACGTCGAGGCCAACCGGCATTCCGAGATCCTGCACCTCGATTGCGAGGCAGTTAGGTACCGAGGCGGCGGCAGCGGCCAGCGGATTTGCGTCGTAAGCGACCGGACTGACTGGCAGGTCAAAGGCGTGTGCCAGAGCCGCCACCCGTAGGAAGTGCGTGATGCCCCAGACGCTACCCGTCTGAACGATATCGACCGCACCGGCAGTGAGAAGCGGCCGAAACTGCTCTATCCCCGTGAGGTTCTCACCTGAGGCCACCGCGGCGCGAGTCAGTCTGCGGATGGCGGCGTGGCCCGCAGCATCCCAGCGCCGCACCGGCTCTTCGATCCACGCAAGGTCGAGCTGCGCCTCGAGGCGTGCAAGGTAACGCGTCCCCTGCGCGCGATTCCAGCTCTCGTTGACATCAAGCATGAGCGAGGGATGCTCCACACCATGACCGGCGAAGACGTGAGCCACAAGCTCGAACCGACGGATGTCGCGCGCAGCATCCGCTCCCCCCTTGAGCTTGGCCGCTCTGAAACCGGCGCCCGCGAACCGCTCGTACAGGCTGACGAGTTGCGCATCATCGAGGCCCGCGTCGAGCCCCGATGCGTATCCGGGAACGACTCGGTCACGCGCACCCAGCAGGCGCCACAGCGGTTCTTTCGCCGCCTTGGCCTTGATATCCCACAACGCCATGTCGAGCGCGCCGATTGTGCCGAAGACCGCGCCCGCATGGCCAGACTTGAAGACACTGCGCAGCATTCGGTCGTAGAGCGCCGTCACAGCGCGAGGATCTTCACCCTCTATGGCGCTGAACACCGTCTCGATCGCAGGATGTGCACCGAGCCCGACCCCGGTGATACCCACGTCGGTCTCGACCAGAATGATCGGAACGTCCGTGACGCCCGATGCAATCACGCCATTGACATCGCCAACCGGCCGCCCCCAGTCGTGCACGGTGGTGAGCTGTCGGTACCCCGTGATCTTCACGAACGTTCACCCCTTCGTCGCGCCGACGACGACACCTGCAGCGATCTGGCGCTGGAAGACGAGGTAGACGAGCACCATCGGCAATGCCGCGATCACAACTCCGGCGATGTAAGTCGGCATATTGTCAGGATACTGGCCGAGAAGCGACGCAACGCCGATCATCACCGTGCGGTGCTGCGGCGAGCGCATGACTAGGAGCGCGATCAGGATGTCGTTCCAGCAGAACAGGGCATTGAGGATGCTGATCGACAATAGTGCGGGCTTGCCTAGCTGGATCATGATCCGGCGGTAGACGCCCCAGGTTGTGTTCCCGTCAATGCGTGCTGCCTCAATGATCTCGCGTGGGATCCGCGCATAGTAGCTGGTCATCAGGTAGACGGTAAAAGGCAGGAACTGCCCCACGTATGCGAGCACGAGCCCAGGGTAAGTGTCCAGTAACCCGATCTCACTAAGCACCTTGACGAACGGCACCATGATCACCTGGAATGGGATCATCATCGCTGCTAGACAGAGAAGGAACAGCGTCTGGCTTCCACGGAACTTGAGCTGGCTGAACGAGTATCCCGCCATGGAGCCGATGATTGCCAAGAGGACCACAGTGCTGACCGTAACGACGATCGAGTTGATGAGGTACGTGCCGATCGAGGAGGTCAGCCAGGCCTCAATGTAGTTGCTCAAGCCGAACTGCTTGGCAAGCGAGAGCGGATTGATGACGAACTCAAGCTTCGACATCATGGAGATGTTCGCGGCGAAGAACATCGGGTACAGCGTCGCCAGTCCGAGCAGTGCCATCGGGATCGCGATGATCCAGCGCGTGCGTCTTTCGGTCTTCATTAGTCCTCCGTGTTGGTGCGGCGCAGTATCCGGATCTGGATCAGGCCGATGACCAGCGTGATCGCGAATAGCACCATCGACGCGGCGGATGCCATCGCCGGCCGGTTCAGAGTGCCCTGTTCGTTCCAGATGTAGAGCTCCGGCAGGTAGCTCGCGGTTCCAGGCCCGCCGTAGGTCATGACGTAAAGCAAGCCGAACATGCCTGTCAGCATGCCGATGGTCGTCGTTACGATGACGAACTGGATCGTCTGCGACAACCCGGGGATGACCACGTGCCGGACTAGCTGCCGTAGGTTCGCCCCGTCGACCCTGGCGGCGTCGATCAGCGACTGGTCGAGGGTGGAGAACCCCGCGAGGAAGATGATCAGCGTCATACCGAACGTTGCCCAGATCTGCACGAGCACGACGCTCGGCAGCGCCGTGGTGCTCGTACCGAGCCAGTCGACGCTCGGGATCCCGAACAGCCCGAGAAACCAGTTCAGCGGCCCGTTGACGGCGAGCACACGGTTGAAGATCGCACCGATGACCACCGAGGAAAGAATGGCCGGGAGGAAGTACACGCTGCGGTAGAACCGGTGGCCGGGAACCCGCAGGTACAGGAACGTGGCGAGAATGCCGGGGAAGAACACCGCGAGCGGGAGGAAGGCCAGGAGGACCAGGATGTGCGTGAATGAGGCGATGAAGACCGGATCCTGGAACAGCTGGATGTAGTTCTGGATGCCGATGAACTGCCCGCTCTTGTCGCCGTCACCGGTGAACGAGAAACTCAGGCCGAGAAACAGTGGGTAGATCCGGATCAGGACGATGATCAGGATCGCCGGCAGCACCAGCAGGAACGGTGCCGCGAGCTCGCCTGGCGGCTTATGTCCGCGCCGGATCAGGGCCGGGCGCACACCCGGCGGCTGGTCGGCCCGTTCGACCGTCTTGGCCATGGTTGTCATGTCTCACTTCCTGTCTCTGAAGAGTGCTGGATGACGACCCTGGGCCTGGCGCCACCCTGCACGACGCGGTGCCGGGTCACGGCTGACCGAACCCGGCACCATCCTGCGTGGTGCCAGCCTTCCGACCGACACGACACTTGTGTCGCTAGAGCTGTCCGGACGTCTTCGCGTCGGACGCTGCCAGCTGCGAGATCGCGCTGTCGACGGAGACGGAGCCTTCAAGGATCTCCGTCGTGAGCTGCCCCATCAAGTTCTCGGTGTCGGCTGAGACCTTGTCGTGCAGCAGAGACTTGCCGTTCTTGAGCCAGGAGAAGATGTCTTTGCCTGCCTGGTTAGTGGTCTTCGGCGTGATCGTCGTGTCGGCCGAGACGGCACCCGCGTCGACGCTGAAAGTGGTGAGCGCGCCGTGATCCGCGTAGGCGAGTGCAAGCTGAGCCGCGAGCTTCGGGTTCTTCGTCCACTTCGTTACACCGAAACCGATGCCGCCTTCAATGGGCATGAAGGTCTCTGTCACCTTCGGGTTCTCGATCGGCGGCAGTGTCACACCGAGGTTCTTCCCCAAATACTGGCCGAACTGCCGGTAGTTGTCGGATCCGGAAGTGAGGCCTACGACGAACGCAGCCTTGCCCGCGCTGAACAGGTTGAACGAATCGTTGAACATCGCGGTCGAGTTGACGCCAGCGTTGTACCAACCGTCATCGTACGTCTGCTTCCAGAGGTCGAACACCTTCTTGACATCCGGAGAGTTCCAGTCGCGCTTGCCGTCAAGCCAGTTCTGATACTCGGTCGGGGTGAGGATACCGGGGCCGAACTCTGAGAAGAACAGCCCGAAGCCCAACCCCTCCTTGTTGCCAAGAGCGAAGCAACTCGCCTGGGTCTTCGATTTGACGGCAGCGCAGTCGGCGGAGAGTTGATCCCATGTCTTCGGTGCGGAGGTGATACCGGCCTCCTTCAGAACCTTCTTGTTGTAGTAAAGCGCGAAGCCTTGCATGGTGGTGGGTACCGCGTACTTGGTGCTGCCCTTGCTGAACATGTCCCACCCGGTGAGGCGTTTGGCGTCCGCAGCGGGTACGTACTTGTTCAGCGGCACAAGAGCGCTCGTCCTGCTCCAGATCTGCGATCCTCCGTTGAAAAGCACGACATCGGGGCCGGAGTTCGACTGGATGGCAGCGCCAAGGAGCGTGTAGTAGTTGGCATTCGGTTGTGAGACGACCTGCACCTGGACGTTCGGGTGCTCTTTCTTGAAGACCGCAAGCACCTGCGCCGAATACTCTGTCGATTCGCCGCCGGGATCGCCCCAGTTCCATACGACGAGGGTTCCTGATCCGGAGCCAGATGCCGACGACGCTGCCGATGTCGACTGGGCCGACACCCCAGCGCCACCGCACCCTGTGAGACACGCTGCAACTGCAGCGCCAATGGCGAGTAGTCCGATTAATCGCTTCATCGCGATGTACCTTTCATCTAGAACCTGGGTGAAACGCTGCGTACCGCAACTCGATGCCGATGCTCGGCGTATGGATAGGTCCCACAGACGCACCATTACAGTAACTGTTCATAACACCTAAAGTCAATAACAGTAAAATTACAATTTAAGAACAAGATGAATCGATTCATTGAGATACGCGCTCAGCACTGAGCCGAGCATGCCGGCCGGCCAGAATGCGGATGATCGTGCAATATTCGCGACCCTCGGCGTGCTCGAGCCAGATCATCGAACCGTCGGCACGCGCGACGTCCTCGCCGCCGATCCCGTGTGTTGACGGCTCCAGACCGACGGCATACTGACCCTCGCGCAGGTTCTGCCACTCAAAGAAATGCGGCATCGCCGCATGATCCCACGCCACTTCGACGCCCAACTCGCGATCGGCGCGCACCAGCGCAACCCGGCAGATTCCCTCGCGTGGCAGCAGACGATGCTCGAAGACCTGCTCAACGAGACCGCGCGACGGGCCAGGCAGCAGCCCGTACGGCACCCCCTGTTCGCGGACGGAATCGGACTGCCAGATCGTGTCGTCGACGTCGGCGATGAATTCGGTGCCCTCCTCAACCACCGGCCACCCGATGTTGATGTGGTACAGGAACATGTGCGGCGTGCGCTCGAACCCGAGGTTTTCCACTCGGTCGTGCAGCCTGATCTCAACGCCGTCGACGTCGACCTCGATAGTGCGCGTCAGGCGAAGATGCTCGCCAAATACGGTCGACTGCACAATCTCGCCGACGACGCGCAGCACGCCGCGCCCACCCTCCCAGACCTCCTGCGCCTGAAGCACCCGGCCGGGGATCGTTGAAAGCCTGCCGTGTAGGCCGTGACGGATCATGCGACGCGGCGGGTACCGATAGTGCCCCGCGTCGTATTCGCCGCCGAACAGCGTGTGGTCGAGGCCGGCCGACACGAGCAGACCATCAAGCCCGCGCAGCCAGGCAAGGCCGCCTTCGTCCTCCTCCGCGAGGCCGGGATGCCGGAACCCAACGCCGGACCGCCAGCCGAACGGAACCCCGCGCCACCTCGCGGCGCCGATGTCGAACGCGCGGTCAACCAGGACGTCGAACTCCAGGCCCGCCGCCGTGCGCACCTCGATGACCCGCACCGCGTGCTCGACGCCGCCGTCGAGAACGACGGATCGAAGGCCCCACAGGGCCTCCGTGTCGCCCGTTCGTCGCCGGATGCCGTCGGCATCGACCTCGGTACCCAGAATTATCATGCGTCACTCCATGATCCAGCCGCCGTCGACATTGATCGTCTGCCCCGTCACGAAGCTCGCATCGGGGCCGGCCAAGAACGACACAACGGAGGCGAGTTCCTCCGGCGCGCCGCGACGTTTGATGGCCTGGTTTTCGAGCACGAACTCGGCGTATGATGCCGGGTCGCCCTGGATTTCTTCGGCTTTCGTGGGGAACGCCCCGGGTGAGACTGCGTTGACCCGCACCCCGTGGCCACCGAGCTCGCGCGCGAGCGCTCTGGTGAGTGCGACGGCCGCACCCTTGGTCGAGACGTAGCTCGCTAGCGACGGCCATCCGCCGTGCCATGTAATGGACGAGACGTTGACGATCGCCCCGGTCCCGCGGCGCACCATGCGGCCGGCCGCCGCCTGTGCCGCAGCGAAATACGCCCGCTGATTCACCGCGACGACATCGTCATACTCGGCGAGGGAGATATCGAGGAAAGGCGTCGGCGGGTAGATCGCAGCGTTGTTGACCAGCAGGGTCAGTGGCGCCCGATCCGTGTCCGCACGCTCGATCGCCGCAGTCAGAGCACCGACGTCACGCAGATCGACCGGCGCGGCTTCCACTGTCGCGCCGTCCGCTTCAACGAGTTCAGCAGTGCGAGCCAACGCGACCTCATCGATGTCGCTGACGACGACCGCGAAGCCGTCTGCGCCGAGTCTGCGAGCGATCGCACGACCAAGGGAGCCGCCCGCTCCCGTCACAAATGTCGTCGCATTCGGTGCCGCCATCTATCGCACCCTCCTCCGTCGCGTCCTGCCTGTCAGTACCAGCTGATGAGCTTGGTGCGAGTGAAGAACTCCATCGACTCCGGGCCATGCTCTTTCGATGTCGTGCCGGATGACTTGAAGCCTCCGAACGGCGCGGCAAGCTCGATTCCGGCGGTCGCGCCGCCCACTGCGACGACGCCGCAGTCCGCGCGCTCGGCGACCCGCTGAGCGATGCGGATGTCACGCGTGTGCACGGCCGACGACAGACCGTATGCCGTGCCATTGAGCACGTCAATGGCGTCATCGACGTCCCTTGCGACCATGATCGAAAGCACAGGGCCGAAGACCTCCCGCATGGCGATCTCGCTCGACCGATCCACACGGGTGAGCACGGTCGGCGCATAGTACGATCCCGGACGATCGAGGCGATGCCCGCCTGTTGCGATCACCGCGCCGGCTTCGACTGCGCGCCGCACATACCCGTCGGTCGTGCTCAGTTGCCGCTCGTCGATGAGGGGGCCCATCTGCGTGGCTTCGTCGGCAGTGTCACTGACGGTGAGCGCCTCTGCCCGTTCGACGATCAGGTCGGTGACGGCGTCGGCGACCGCGGCGTGCACGATAACGCGCGATGTCGCTGTGCACTGCTGACCGGCCGCGGCGAACGCGGCTTGCACGATCAGCTGCGTGGCGCGATCCAGGTCGGCGTCCGGCATCACGATGGCGCCGTTCTTACCGCCGAGCTCAAGTTGCAGTTTCGTGAGGGTTCCCGACAATGATGTCTGAAGCGCAAGCCCGACCTCGGTCGATCCGGTAAAGCTCACCGCTCCGACGCGCCGGTTCGTGGCAACGGCCTCACCGACGGTCGACCCCGCTCCCGGTAAAAACTGTACGAGACCCTGGGGCAGTCCGGCGTCGTACAGCGCTCGCACCAGATGCCATGCGGTCAGCGGGGTTGCCGATGCCGGCTTGAGCAGCACGGCGTTACCCGCCAGGAGCGCAGGCGCAAGTTTGCGCGCGGGGGACGCGGCTGGAACGTTCCACGGGGTAATGGCTGCTGCCACGCCAACCGGCTCCCGCCGTGTCTCGTGCCTGACACCGCCGGAACCGGCGAACGAACGCCCGTCGAGCGCGCCAACGAGGCCCGCATAGTAACGGAACGTCTTGACAGCCTTCGCCACCTCGGCTTCCGCCTCGCGCCGTGGTCTGCCGCCCTCGCAGCGCAATACGTCGGCGATCTCGACGGAGCGCCCCTGTAAGACATTGCCTGCCGCTGCCAGCACGACGGCACGCTCGGCGGGCGGCACGGCGCGCCAAGAACGACCTGCGTCCTCGGCCACCGCAGCCGCATGGTCGACATCGGCACTATCGACGGTGACAATGGAGCCAACCGTAGGTCCGCCCGAGGGGTCGTCGACCTGCCGAATCGGACCCCGGGCCAGCCAGCCTGTGCCGACGTACGCTGCTGCATGGACCTCTGAGCTGGCCGTCACGACATCACCAGCCCGCCGTCGACGTTGAGCGCCTGCCCTGTAATGTTGCCAGCCAGCGGCGATGCCAAGAACACCACGGCATTGCCGACGTCCTGCGGAGTCTGCCCACGACCCAGTGGGATCGAGCGCACGACTTTTGCCGCAAAGAACTCCTCGTCGGTCTGGGCTGCAGCGACAGGGTCGTTCTCGGCCACGGCGCTGCGCTGCTGAGCATAGAACGGCGTGAAGACCATACCGGGGCAGATCGAGTTCACGCGCACATTGTGCACGGCGAGGTCGCGCGCCATAACCTGCGTGATATTGATCACGGCCGCCTTCGACGCCGAGTACGGCGGGGAGGTCTGGAAGCCGGTACGACCAGACACCGAAGCGATATTCACAATCGCCCCACCGCCCGCGGCGATCATGGCAGAACTCACGGCCTTGGACACCAGAAACGTGCCGACGACGTTGACCTGCCACGGGAGGGACCAATCGCGCTGGTCGAGACGGGTGAATGGCATGCCGGTACGGCCTGCCACTCCGGCACCGTTTACGACTATCGTGGGTGCACCGACGGACGCCACGCTTTCGAGGCCGCGCGCCACGTCCGCTTCATCGGTCACGTCGAAGGCGACCGACTCTACCCGTTCCGGCATGTGCGCGAACGTGCTTTCGAGCACGGAGAGGTCGCGGTCGGCCGCGATAACGGTTGCGCCCGCGTCATGCAGCGCCTGTACGATGCCCTTGCCGATGCCGCCTGATGCACCCGTGACGAGTGCGACGGAGCCGCTCAAGTCGATCTTGATGCTCATACGAACTCCAGCACGCCGGGGCCGACCCAGCCAGGCAGTTGATCCAAACGCGACGGTGCGAACAATTCATAATAGACTGCGCCCCCGGACCCGACGGCGAGCGCACCGTGCAGGGACCCCGGCGGGAAGAACACGAGGTCGCCTGGCACTGCATCGAACACTTCGTCGTCGATTTGGAGAGTCACCACTCCCGTGATCATGATGAGGATCTGCTCGTTCTCGTGGCGATGAAGTGTGCCGTCGAACGCCGCATCGGGCGCCGTGACCACACGCACAGCAGATATATTGCGCGCTGCGATCGCCTGCCGGGCGGAACCGGGCCGCATTCCGCTCGCGACGGGTATGGATTTCCAGTCGATCAGCATCGTCTACGCCGCCATTCCGCGTCCGGGAAGGATCGCCGGCTCGCCCTGCCACGGGTGCGCACGCACGAAATCCCAGTCGATCTCGAAGCCCAGCCCTGGTCCCGGTGGGGGATACACCTTGCCACCCTCCAACCGCAGCGTGTAGTCACCGAGCCGCGTCATCAGGTCGTTGTGCGTGATGTCCCACTCGAACATCGCGGAATGCGCCGCCGACGCCACTAGATGCAGGTTCGCAGCCACCGTGATGATGTCGTTGAAGGTGTGCGGATTCCAGCTGAGATGTGCGGATGCGGCAGTTTCGGCGATCCCGCGGACCTCGGTGAACCCCCCGGCTCGACTGACATCGGCTTGGAGGACGTCGATGGCTCCTTCGCGTATGAAGTCGTGGAACGCGCTGCGCGTGTAGAGGTTCTCGCCGGTCGCAACGCGCACCGCGGTGTGCCGATCACGGAGCATTCGGTGCCCCTCGATGTCGTCGAGAGAGATGGGCTCCTCGAACCAGTACACCTCGTGCTCATCGAGCACGTTAAGCAGGCGCAGTGCCTGATGCCGACTCAGGCTCTGATTGGCGTCGACGAGCAATTCGACCCCTTCGCCCGCCCGATCACGCAGGGCCGCAAGATTCCGCACGTCGCGCCGCAGATCTCGACCGACCTTGAGCTTCACCGCAGTGAATCCGTGCTCGATCCAGCCTTCGACCTCGTCGGCAGCCTGCTGGGGGCTCAGATCCCAATAGATCGAGCTGGCGTAAGCGCGCACGCCGTCGCGATGGTAGAGACCGCCCAGTAGCTCATAGAGGGGCTGCTGCAGCGCCCGCCCCTTGATATCCCAGAGCGCGATGTCGACGCCGGAAAGCGCCGCGATGCCGACGGACCTGTGACCGAGGTTGCGCGAGACTTCGCCGTGAAAGATCTTGTTCCATAGAAAGGGCGCGGCGAACGGATCCTCGCCTATCAAATGAGGCCCGATCACCCCTTCGATGATCCGGGTCAGGACCGCGAGGTCATAGGGCCCAGAGGGCGAGCCGATACCTGTGATGCCTTCGTCTGTCGACACCTCGACGAGCACCATCTGGCGGTTCAGCTTGAGTCCGGCTCCCGATTCGATGCGCCGCCGTTCGGGTATAGGTGTGCTGAGTGGATGCGCCTGCACGCGTGTAATCTTCATCCGAGGAGGCCTATGCCCTTTCCGCCATCGACGGCGATGGTCGTTCCAGTGAGATATGAAGCTGCGGGCGAGCATACGAACGCGACAACGGCGCCAAACTCGGCTGGTGTGCCGTACCTACCCATGGGTATGGCTGATTCCGACGCGCTACGCACGTCTCCGACGGGCTTTCCGGTGCGCTCCGCGGCTGCGGCGTCAAGTTCGCCGACACGCTCGGTTTCGATGCGTCCCGGCGCTACGGCGAGGACACGGACACCGTTCGGAGCGAACTCTGCGGCAGCGCATTTCATGAGCGCTGTCACACCTGCGCGCATAATATTCGAGGTTGCGAGGCCGAGGATCGGCTCGCGCACTCCCGAGGAGGTGACGATCACGATGACGCCTCGACCGCACCTCGCCATGGCTGACCCGGCGATTGCCACGATCTGCGTCGTTGGTCGTAGAAGGCAAGCGTAAGCGGCGTCCAGTTCGCCTGGCGCAAGCTCGCGCACCGTGCTCGGCGGCGGTCCCCCTGACGAGACGACGATCGCATCGGGCGGATCCGAGTTCACGACCTCGAGAACTCGGATAAGAGACGACGCCTTGGAGAGATCTAGCGGTAGTGCCACTATCTCGCGGTGTGGATGAGCCCCGCGAAGCTCGGCGACCGCGCGGTCAAGCCTCACGCCATGGCGCGCTGAGATCATCAGGTCATAGCCGGCGTTGGCGAGCGCCTCGGCCGAACAGCGCCCCAGGCCGCGACTCGCTCCGACCATCCACGCTTTGGGCATCGCGCCGCCTCTCGTCTAGTTCCCATAGTTCCCACGCGACGCAAGATCGCTGTCTCAGCGCTCACATCGTTTCTAACTGTTTAAAATACCTTATGTCAACCTTGTCGAGTGTATACCCACTCGCGTAAAGTGTATAAGTGACCTAAACACTCAAAACCTCGATACAGTAGTACCCGCTCCGACGATCAGCAGAATGGCGTGACGCGAACGCATGACCACACTCCGACCCCGCCTGCCCGATACCCTCGTGGATGCGTCAAAGCACATAATCCAAACGAAGCAGGCGTGGGAAGGGCGAAAAGCAGAACTTCGTGCGCTGTTCGAGTCGGAGATGTACGGCCCCTGGCCAGGAACGCCCGCTGTGTCACACGTGCGAGCTCTTGAGGACGGATACGCATTCGGTGACACCGCGGTGGTGCGGCGCATTCGAGTAAGCACGCAGCGGCCGACGAGCGAATTCGTCCTGACCATCGTGCGCCCTACCGGTACACAGACGCCCGTGCCGTGTTTCGTCTATCCGAACTTCGATGGCGACCCAGCGCTACCGGCAGATACCGCCCCTGTGGCGCAGGAGGCCGAACAACTGGGGCACGCTACGGACGCATGGGATCTGCCGTCCACGCTCGCAGCTGGCTATGCCGTCGCGACATTCCGCTACGCCTCGGTCGTGCCCGATGAACTCGCCGCGGCCGAGCGGTCGCTTCTCGGCTTCACCGCCGGCGGTCCTCGCCCGGGTGGCCTCATCGTGTGGGCATGGGCCGCGTCGCGCGCTCGCGAGGCCCTCTCGGCAGTTCCGGAGATCGATCACGATCGCGTCATCGTCGCGGGACATTCCCGGATGGGCAAGGTCGCGCTCATTGCGGCCGCGTTCGACGAACGGTTCTGCGGGGCCGTCGCCCACCAGTCCGGATGCTGCGGTGCGGCTCCGTCCCGTGCGCACCCAATGCTGGCTAAGCCTGGGGCGGACGGCCGCCCGGCAGTCGAGACCATCGCGTCGATCACACACGCCTTCCCGCACTGGTTCACTCCACGGCTATCGACTTACGCTGACAGCACCGGCGATCTGCCCGTTGATCAGCACGAGCTCATCGCGCTTTGCGCACCGCGCCCTGTTTTGCTGTCCAACGCTGCCGACGATCAGTGGGCCGACCCTGAAGGACAGTTCGAGATGCTCCGCGCTGCCGAGCCGGTCTACCGACTGCTCACCGGCACTGGACACGATACCGCGCAGCCATCGGCTCCAGAAATGCTCGCCAACGGGCTTCTGGCGTACACACTGCGCGAGGGCGGGCACGCGGTGACAGCCGCCGATTGGCGCACCTGGTGCGAATTTGCTGACAGCAGGTTCGGAAGGTTCGGCGCAGCAGACGAGGAAGGCTGAGAGCATGTCATCACGGCAAACGGTGGAGTTGAACCTGCACTGGAAAACGGCGCTTGGGGGCGACCCGGCGTGGGCCGCAGAGTCGTTCAACGACGCCGCGTGGGTCGAGGTGGACTTACCACACAACTGGGACTCCTACCACGGCTATCATCAGGTCTCGCACGGCAACCTGCACGGCGAATGCTGGTACCGCACCACATTCCTTGCGCCGGCCGCTTCTGCCGGCAGGCATGCCTTCGCGACGTTCGAAGGCGCGGGGTCCTACGCCGAGGTCTTCGTCGGCGGCGTGAGCGTCGGGTCGCATAGCGGCGGCCGCACCTCCTTCACAGTGGAGCTGTCACGACACATGCACTGGGGTGAGGCCAACACAATCGCAGTGCACATCCGGCATCCGGCGGGCATAGACGACCTGCCGTGGGTGTGCGGTGGCTGCTGGGGCACACCGAACACCGAAGGATCGCAGCCATTCGGGATATTCCGCCCGGTGCGCCTGGAGTACACCGCAGACGTCATCGTCGAGCCTTTCGGCGTCGGCGTCAGCACCGCGACGATCGGCGACAGTCACGCGACGATCGCGCTTGTCAGTGAACTGAAGAACTACGCACAGACGGCGCGGCCGTTCATCCTCACCCAGTCGGCGTTCGACGCTTCCGGCGTACACGTCGCCAGCCAAACGACGACCGGCGAGCTCGGCGCCGGGGACACTGCGACCGTCAGAGGGGTGATGCACATCGATCATCCGCGTCTCTGGTCGCTGGAGGATCCACATCTGTACCGGCTGGTCAGCGAGGTCGCCGACGACGTGGGCGGCGCGGATGCGACGACCACGAGATTCGGCGTGCGGACGATCGAATGGCTGCGCGATGACGACCCCGCCGAAAAGCCAACCATCGACCCAGCCAAGATCGACGAGATGCCGTCCGCGGCGAACAACCGTTTCACGCAACGCACGATCGGCGATGGGAAGCGCCCGGTCCACATCGATCCGTGCGGAGTCGCCGTCGAGCTGCCCGATTTCACCTCGCGCCGCACGAGCATCGCCGTCACGACGACACTCTCCAACACTGACGACATCCCGCATCGCGTCGTGCTCGACTCGTTTGTGCAGAACCACGACAGAACGAAGTTCATCGCCAGGTTGTCGCAGACACTCGACCTTGCGCCAAACGAGCAGCGCACAGTGCGGCAGCAGGCCCAGCCGGTCAACATGCCCGATCTTTGGTCGCGCGAGGCACCCTACCTGCACGCGATCGTCAGCACGGTCCGCTCGAAAGATCGTTGGGAAGGCATCTGGGATCAGACCCGGACGACGTTCGCGATCGCCGAGATCGACGGGCTCGCGAACCGTGGCGACCCGATCGTGCGACCCGAACCCTCCTTGTCGCGGGCCCAGTTCCTACTCAATGGCCAGCCCGTCTTCATCAATGGCACAGCCGAGTACGAGCACCTCCTCGGCCGCGACCATGCATTCTCGGATGAACTGATCACGGCCCGCATCGACCAGATCCAGGCGGCCGGGTTCAACGCCTTCCGCGAGGCCCACCATCCGCACAACCTGCGCTACATTGCCGAGTGCGACGCGCGCGGCATCCTGTACTGGCCACAGATGGGCGCGCACATCTGGTTCGATACCGATGGGTTCCGGGAAAATTTTCGCGCACTTTTGCGCGAGTTCGTGAAGGAGCGCCGCAACAGCCCGTCCGTGATCATGTGGGGGATCCAGAACGAGTCGATCCTGCCGCGGCGATTCACCGAAGAACTCGCGGGGATCGTGCGAGAGCTGGACCCAACGGCGGGCGGGGAACGGCCGACGACCACTTGCAATGGGGGCGAGGGCGGCGACTGGAACATCCCGCAGAACTGGAGCGGCACGTACGGCGGCACCTCCAATGCGTACGACCTTGAGCTCGCCGAGTGCAAGCTGGTAGGCGAATACGGCCAGTACCGCGTGTCTGGGCTGCACACCGATGCGAATCCAGAAGCCCTCCAGAATCTCGGCGCACAGACGCCGGAAGAGATCTTCACCTACTGCCTCGAGAACAAGATCCGACTCGGCGAAAGAATCCGCGAACGGGTGTTCGGGCACTTCCAGTGGCTTTTCGCCTCCCACGCCAACCCAGGCAGAGAGACGATCTACTGCACGGATGGCACGGGCAACGGCGCCGTCGGAGTGGTCAACAACAAGGGCCTGCTAACGGCGTGGGGTGAGCCAGTCGATGCGTTCCACATGTATCGGTCGAACTACACGCCCGCGAGCCTCTCCCCCATGATCTACATCTCGTCGCACACCTGGCGAGATCGGTTCGCGGGCACGGAGCAGGTGGGTGACATCAGTGTCTACTCGAACTGCGAGGAGGTCGAGCTCTTCAACGACGTAGGATCTGTCTCGCTGGGAACACAGTCGCGGGGCCCGGCTGGCACGCATTTTCTGTTCCGCGGCGTACGTCCCAGCTGTAACGTGCTGTACGCAGAGGGTCGTGTGGGTGGCGTCACGGTCGCCAGGGATGCTATCGTGCTCGACGGATTGCCACCCGCCCCGCATGTTGAGTTGCTTTACGGTGAACGTGTGCCAGACACACGCCCCGAGCCAGGCAGAGAATATCTCTATCGCGTCAACTGCGCCGGGAGCGAGTACATCGACGCCTGCGGCACCGTGTGGACCGGTGACCGTGTCGCTGGCGACGACTCCTGGGGAGTCCAGACCTGGGCGCACGCATTCGACGATGTGAACCCCGAACTCGGCAGCAGGGGGTGGGCGCACGGCATCGTGCGGGGCACAGCCGATCCCGGGCTCTATGAGACGTTCCGCTACGGCGACGGCACGCTGAGCTATCGGTTCCCGGTACCTGACGGCGACTACAGCATCGACCTTTACTTTGCCGAGCCCTGGTACGGGGTCGGTGGCGGGCTTGATTGCAAGGGCTGGCGCGTGTTCGACGTGGCGGTGTGCGGCACCACGGTTCTCGCAGGCCTCGACATCTGGGCCGAAGCCGGATGTCTGACGGCCTTGAAGAAGACGGTTCGGTCGACTGCGACAGGCGGGATGCTCGTGGTCGGCTTCCCGAGTACTCCGAGCTACCCGGCCGTCATCAGCGCGATCGCCGTACACCGAAGCGCATAAGCCTAGCGTCTCGCGAGCGCACGGACACGCCGATATCCAGCGTGCTGCATATATAATATATAACTGGCCAGGTTGTGTCGGCGGCCGCCTGGCCGCCATCCACGCGCAGCCACCCGGTCGGCCGGCCTGCCCCGCCGCCCTGCCCCGGCCTGCCCCGCCCTGGCCCCGCCCCGCCCCGCCCTGGCCCTGCCCCGCCCCGCCCTGGCCCTGCCCCGGCCTGACCTGGCCCTGTCCTGGTGCCGCGAGTTGTCACAAACGGTCCAGTCGGGGCGATACGGAGCGAATATTGCACCATTCGCGCCAACTCACGACTAGCAACCAGCCGCCAACAGCTGGCGGCTGGCGGCTGGCTGTCAGCAACCGACGGCCGGAGCCGAGGCCACGACGCGTGCCCTCGGCCCAGCAAACACTGGCGCCGTCACCCCCGCCGGGAAAACACCGTCGGACACCGTCAGACCCGAACTGGCGCAGGACCCGGCGCGGGGTCGCCCCGACCATGACACCCCCACAACACCACCCCCACAACACCAAGACCCCCAAGCATTGCCACACCGCCCGTGACAACCCAACCCGCACACACAAACAACCCGACCAGTTACTGCTGCATATAATTTCGCGAACGCATGATGATACGCTCGGAGTGGAGCGCCCGACGGCTACGCGCGAATGTGCACTACGTACGATAGCGTTCCGAGATCGAGCAGGCTGAGGGATCGGAGCACGCGATGGCGCACAACGGCTACGTTCCTCCCGTCGACGGGCAGGTCCGCTTACTCACCAAGGTGGCGCGGATGTACCATGAGCACGGCATCCGGCAGGCCGACATTGCGGCGACCCTTAATATCTCGCAGGCCAAGGTGTCACGGCTGCTGAAGCGCGCGACCGATGTTGGAATCGTGCGCACGACGATCATGGTCGCGCCCGGCATGCATACTGAGCTCGAAGATGCCTTGCAGCAGCGATTCGGACTGCTGGACGCGGTCGTCGTCGACATCTCGCGCGACGATGACGAGACCTCCGTCGTCAACTCGATCGGTGCTGCGGCTGCGAGCTATCTCGAGGCAACGCTGTCGGGCAGCGAACGTGTCGGAGTGTCGTCGTGGAGTCAGACCCTGCTCGCCACGGTCGAACGCATGCGCCCCTTCTCGGCACGCGGAGCAAGCGAGGTCGTGCAACTGCTCGGCGGCATCGGCCTGCCCGACGCGCAGCATCAGGCTCAGCGGCTGACCGGCGACCTGGCTCGCGTGCTCGGCGCTGACGCGATCTACGTGCAGGCTCCCGGTGTCGTCGCCAACCGCACGATCCGCGACAGCCTGCTGAACAACGCCGCTCTCGCGGAAGTCACCAGGCGCTGGAACGCACTCACGATGGCGATCGTCGGCGTCGGCAGCGTCGAGCCGAGCCAGCTGCTCACCGTCAGCGGCAACGCGTTCGTGCCCGAAGACCAGGAGCGTCTTCTCGCCGCGGGAGCCGTCGGCGACATCTGCCACCACGTCTTCACGGTCGACGGCGAGGATGTCACGGGAGAGCTCGGCGAACGTACGATCGCGATCCCGGTTGACAGCTACCGGGCTATTCCGCGGCGCATCGGCATCGCGGGCGGCAAGCGCAAGCACGAGCCGGTGCTCGGCGCCCTGATGGGGTCGTGGATCAACGTGCTCATCACCGATGTGCGCACAGCCGAGGGGCTCGTGGACGAGGGGCTCGTGGACGACGGGCGCGCGGGCGACGAAAGGGTACCGGCCGTCACTGCGGCGGGAGGGACTCTACAAGCCCGCGCAGACGCTTGACACCCGATTCGATACTGGTCAGCACGGGCACAGCGACTTCGACGGCGTCCACCGCGCTCGCCATCGAGGCCTGTGCGAGCACGATCACGTCAGCATCGGCCACAGCATCGCGGATTGCGCATGCGACGAGCGCATCGTGTGCCGCCCGATCTCCCGACGCCACCGCATCGAAGGCGCCCTCCACAACCACACTCGAGATGAGCGGCGACCTGCCCGCACGCGCAGCCCGCTCCGCTATCAACCTCGCCGTCGGCCCGCAGGTTGTCGGCAGCGTCGCGATCACGGTGATGCGCTGGCCGATCCCGATCGCCTCGTCGGCCATTGCCTCGTCGATGCGCAGCACAGGCACGCCGACCGCATCCGCGGTCTGCGCTGCGAGCTCGGATATCGAGGAACAGGTCAGCAGGATTGCCGCGGCACCGCCGTCGACCGCGGCCTGGGCGAGCTCTCGCACGCGAGCGGGTACCGACAGTGCGGCACGCTCATCGGCGAGGTCCGCGACGATCCTGTCATCGAGATAGTTGACCGCTGTGACCCGCGGCAGCTCGCGCTCGATGAATCTCGCTGTCATGGGGATCACCACTGCGCCCGTGTGCACGAGCGCGATGCGTGAGACCTCGGCCATGGGTTCTCCTATCCTTTGACTGACCCGGCGGCCATACCCGCCATGATCTTCTTATTCAACACAAGGAACATCGCCAGCAACACGATGATGTTGACGCTCACGGCGGCGAACAGTGGGCCGTACTGCGTCGAACCGTATTGGCCGCTCAGGCTCAATAACCCAACCTGGATGGTCGCCAGACTGGGGTTGGTAGTGAAGGTCAGAGCGATGAGCAGGTCGTTCCAGACGCTGAAGAACTCGACGAGGCCGATGGTCAGCAATGCGTTCTTCATCATCGGCAGCCCGATCAGGAAGAACGCGCGTAACGGCCCAGCGCCATCCACCGTGACCGCTTCGAAGATTTCGCGCGGAAGCGTGCGGAAGTAAGTGGCCATCAAGAAAGTCGTCAACGGAAGTCCCATGACGACGTAGGTGACGATGAGCGGCAGCAGCGTGTTCGTGATACCGACGTGGAAGTACACGATGAACAGCGGAACGAGGATCATCTGGCCCGGAACCATGATGCCGCCGAGGATGTAGAGCAAGGTGCCACGCCGGCCTCTCCACACCATGATCTCAAGCGCGTAGCCCGCCGCCGCCCCGATGAACACGATGAGCACGACCGACGGCAGCGTGACGCTGATGCTGTTGAGATAGTTCTGCGCCACGTTGCCGTTGGTGAGCGCGGCGATGTAGTTGCTGAAATCCCAGTGTTGCGGCAGCGACAGCGCCGGGTTGGAGAGGAACTCCGCCTGGGTCTTGAACGAGCCGAGCACCATCCACACTTGCGGGTAGAGCACCACGATGAGCACGATCGCCACGACGATCCATACCGGGATGCGACGCAGCAGGCGTCGTATCCGGCGGGCGCGAAGCGACGTTCGACCCGGCCGGCTGGCACTCTGGTGCACGGGCACCGCGTTCCGTCGCGTCACAGTATCGAGAGCCATCTCAGTCCTCCGCCTTGCGTCGCGTCGCGCGGAATACCAGGAGGGTGAAGACCAGGCAGAGCAGGGTGAGCGCAAGCGCGATTGTGGAGCCGTAGCCGTACTCCGAGTAGCTGAACGCCGTCTGGTACATGTACAGGGTCAACGGTGCCGTGGACGTTCCGGGCCCGCCGTTGTTGAGCGCGAGCAGGCTGTCGAACACCTTCAGAGTCGAGTTGAGGCTGAAGATCACGGACGACAGCAGGATCGGCAGCGACAGCGGCAGGATGATATGCCGCACGAGCCTGCCGCCGTTGGCGCCGTCGAGCCGAGCCGACTCGATGACCTCGTCGGGGATGTCGAGCAGGCCGGCATAGAGCAGCACGGCGTAGAAGCCCATGGAACCCCACAGCGTCATCACGATCGCCGTCGCCATGGTGCCCACGGGCGAGGCGAGCACGTCAACGCTCTTGCCGCCGAAGAAGTTGATGATGTCGTTGACCGGCCCCTGGTTCTGGCCGACGGCGACGAAGCTCTTGAACAGCAGCGCAACCGCGACGGTGGGCAGGATGGCCGGGAAGAACACGATCGTTCGCAGGAACGCCGACCCCTTACGCAGTACGAAGACGTAGAGCAGTGCCAGCAGGTAGCCGAGAGTCACCTGTCCGGCGGTCGCGATGAGTGCGAAGACGATGCTCACCAGCACCGAGTGCAGAGCGACCGGATCGGTCGCGAACTGAGTGAAGTTCTTGACGCCCACCCAGGTGAAACCGCGCAGCGTGTTGCCCTGGAAAAACGAAAGCCCGAACGACCAGAGCACGGGCCCGACCTTGAGCAGGGTGTAGACAAGCAGGGCGGGGCCGAGCAGGATCACGATGGTCTTGCGATCCCCGAATACTGAGTTCACCGGTCACTCCTTGGCTAGTGCATGGGCCTGCCGACGACGGGGGCCGGCCCGGCGAACCGGGCCGGCCCCCGTCACGATCACTGCTTGTTGGCGTCGAGGCTCGACTGCAACTGCTGCATATAATCCTGCGGGCTCAACTGGCCCGTGACCAGCAGCGACGCGTTGCTCTGCGCAAGCGATGTGCTCTTGGCGTCGAACAGCGCCTCGAACCACAGCACGGTCGAGGTGACCTTGGACACCGTCTTCTGGATCTCAGCCGTGTTCGGCGAGACGCCCGCGACCTTCTTGTTCACGGTGAACCCGGAGATGATGCCCGAGTCCTTGAGCGCCTGCGCCCCGTAGTTCTTCGCGATGCAGTCCACCCAGTCCGAAACCTTCGGACCGTACTGCTTGGCGTTGAAGACCATCGGCGCCCCCGCATTAGCAGGGTAGTCATTGATCGAGCCTTTGCCGCCGGTGACGGCCGGGAACGGCATGAAGCCGACGTTGCTCGCACCGATCTTGTTCTGCGACGGGTCGTTGACCGAGGTGAGCATCCAGCTGCCGTTATAGGTCATGGCGGCCTGCCCGGTCAGGAACATGTTGTTCGACGCGTCCGTGTCGCGCGAGGTGACGCCCTCGCCGAAGTATCCCTTGGCCGCATAGTCGGCAAGCGCGCTCGCACCCGCGACGTAGGCGGCGTCGGTCAGCTTCGCATCGCCGTTCTGGATCGCCGTCATGGCATTTTTGCCGACGTTGCGGTAGATGTACATGCCGATGATGCGGGTCAGCGGCCATCCGTCCTTGCCGTCCTCGGTCATCGGCGTGATGCCGGCCTTCTGCAGCTTCGCGGAGTCCGAGACGAGCTGGTTCCAGGTCTTCGGTACCGTGATGTCGTTGTCGGAGAAGATCTTCTTGTTGTACCAGATACCTTCGATGTTGTACTGGTACGGCATCGAGACGAAGCCGCCGTAGACGTCCTGCTCGGTGGAGATCGCCCCGGGCAGCACGTACTTCAGCGCACCGGATGACTTCAGCGCCTTCTGCAGATTCTCGACGAGCCCGGCCTTGCCGAGGTCACCGTCGGGGCGGATCATCGCGGTTCCCGCGATCGTGTGGGTTGGCATGGCACCCTGGCTGGCGAGCAGGGTGATCTTCTGGACGGCGTTCGCCTGCGCCACCGTCTCGTGCTTGATCGGCAGTGCCTTGTTCTCGGCCTTGCACGAACCTGATGCCAGCGCGTCGAGGTCTTTGGCGAGCTGCGGGTTCTCGTTCGCGGTCATGACCGTGAACTGCGACGGGTCGGTGCCGGATGCGCCACTACCCGTAGAGCTCGACGATCCGGGTGATCCGCTCGAACACGCTGCGAGCGATGTGACAGCGGTTAGGGCGATCGCCGTCACCAGAATGATGCGGTGGCTGCGGGATTTTCTCATAGCGTCCTCCTTGACGACGGTCAGTGTGCGGGCGGGGTGACCCAGATCATGTCTGCGTTCTCAATCACAGCTGAGTGTTTATGCAGTACGTGACCTACCGCGAGATTAGCACATATTCATGCCATTTTGAATATTGATGCATATTTGCGAGAATACTCATGCCGACGAAGGCGCCCGGACCCTGACCGCGACCTTCCGGCGATCGAAGGAGACGTGATGACCACGACTGACACAGAAGCCCTTCGGGCGCTCGCACCGCTCGACGGAGCCTGCATGCGATGGACAGGCGGATTCTGGAGCGAACGTTCCGAGCGCACCATCAACGTCACCGTTCCGTCGATCTGGCAATCGCTGAGCAACCCGGAGGTCAGCCCGGCTTGGCGCAACTTCCTGATCGCGGCGGGCAGGCAGGACGGCACGCACCAGGGCCCGCCCTTTCTCGACGGCGATCTGTACAAGTGGCTCGAGGCCGCGATCGACGTGCTCGAGACGGTCGATGACCCCCGCCTCGCCGCCGTGGTCGACGAGGTCATCTCGACCATCGCGGAAATCCAGCGCGACGACGGGTACGTGCACACACCGACGCTCATCGCCGCGCGGCACGCAGGGAACGCCGAAGCGCTTGCCGATCGATTCGACTTCGAGACCTACAACCTCGGCCATCTCATCACCGTAGGCGTGCGCCATCACGCGGTCACCGGCTCTGACACGCTGCTCAACATTGCGCGCAGGGCAGCCGGCTTCCTCGAGAAACTTGCGACGGAGCATCCAGACCGGCTCGCACGCAGCGCGATCTGCCCCTCGCACTATATGGCCGTGATCGAGCTGTACCGGGCGACGGGCGACGGGCGGTATCTGCACCTCGCAGAGCAGTTTCTCGCCATGCGCGATGACTTCTCAGGCGGCGATGACAACCAGGACCGCATCCCGGTACGCGAGCAGACCACGGTCGCCGGTCATGCCGTGCGCGCCAACTACCTTTACGCTGGGCTCGCCGACCTCGCCGCAGAAACCGGCGACGAACAGCTTCGCGGAGTGCTCGATGCACTCTGGCACGACGCATCCGATCGCAAGATCGCCGTCACGGGCGGCTGCGGGGCACTCTACGACGGCGCGTCACCCGACGGCTACCCGTGGCAACACGAGATCAGCCGGGTGCACCAAGCATATGGGCGTGCCTACCAGCTTCCACACACCACGGCGCACAACGAGTCGTGCGCGAACATCGGCATGCTGATGTGGAGTGAGCGCATGCTCGCCATCACACGCAATGCGGAATACGCCGACATGATCGAGCGCATCGCCTACAACGTCCTGCTCGCAAGCATCAGTCTCGACGGCCGCCGTTACTCCTACACGAATCCGCTCCGCCAGGTTCGCGGCCTGCCGTACCCGCTGCGCATGCCAGGCGAGACGGCGGAGCATCCCACGCCAGAGCCGCCGCCGTCGGACGCACGAGAACGCACCGAGTACATGAGCGTGTTCTGCTGCCCGCCGAACATCGCACGCACGCTGGCACGCACGCACGAGTTCGCAGTCGGGGCGGCATCCGACGGCGTCTGGGTGCACCTCTACGGTGACGCCGAAATCGATGCCGACCGGATGCGCCTACGCATTCAGAGCGATCAGCCGTGGAGCGAGATCGTGCGCGTGACGATCACGGACGTCACGCGCGGCGGCGTTGCGCTGCATCTGCGGGTACCCGCCTGGGCCGACGGTGCAACGCTCGCAGTGAACGACGGCAACGCCGGGCCGGTTGCCGCCGGCACCTATGCACTCATCGATCGCGAGTGGTCTCCAGGCGACACGCTCGAGCTCACGCTGCCAATGCGTACACGACTGCTGCGCGGACACCGCCTGGCCGAAGAGTTGACCGGCCAGGTTTGTGTCGTCCGCGGCCCCATCGTGTACGCGATCGAGAGCGCGGACCTGCCTGACGGCATCCGGCTCGAGCAGGTCGCGCTACGTCGCGGCGCGAGATTCGAACGCATCGACACCGAGGTGTGCGGCCAGCGCATCGTCGCACTCGACTGTGAGGGTGTCGTGCTTCCCCTCACTGACGTCGACGACTTGTACACCGACCTTGAGGACGGCGACCTGCGGAGCCTGCAGATCCGCCTGGTGCCTTATTTCGCGTGGGGCAACAGAGGCCCGGGCGAGATGTCGATCTGGCTTCCGGTCGTGTGGTGATCGACGTGACGCAGACCGAAGTCTCTCCCGCCCCCGCGGACATCGACACCGCACACGTCGTGGCGACCTATCACATCGAAACGTCGCTTGAGCTGCAGCAAGCAGCCGAGATTCTCGCCGGCGAGCAGTCCACGGGCACCTTCATCCGCGTCGCTCGCGAGTCGGACGACGTGCGCGCCCGTTTCGCCGCGCAGGTCGAGTCGCTCGACGAGCTGCCGCTCACCGATTCATCACCCCTGCCCGGCTCCGTCGGCGATCCGGCGGGGCGCAGGCGGGCGCGACTCAGGTTGCGCTTTCCTCTCACCAACTTCGGGCCGTCGCTGCCGAATGTGCAGGCCGCCGTTGCGGGCAACCTGTTCGAGATCAGAGAGCTCGCTGCGATCAAGCTGATCGACCTGGAGCTGCCGCCCGCGTTCGCGGATCGCTACCCGGGGCCGGCGTTCGGGGTGGAGGGCACGCGCCGCCTGATTTCCCGGCCCGATGGCGTCATGATCGGCACGATCGTGAAGCCGAGCATCGGCCTGTCCCCGACGGAACTCGCCGAGCTCGTGGACGAACTGTGCTGGGCGGGCATCGACTTCATCAAGGACGACGAATTGCAGGGCAATGGGCCGTTCGCGCCGCTCGCCGAGCGCGTGCGCGCGGTCATGCCGGTCATCGAGCGCCACGCCGATCGCACGGGTGTCAAGCCGATGTACGCTTTCAACATCACCGATGACATCGACCGACTTCTTGCGAACCACGACCTGGTGGTGGCTGCAGGTGGGACGTGCGTGATGGCGTGCGTCAACCTTGTCGGCCTCGCCGGCATCGAATACCTGCGGCGCAACGCCCAGGTACCCATCCACGGACACCGCGCGATGTTCGGCGCGATCAGCCGCTCCGACCAGCTCGGCATCTCGTTCCGAGCCTGGCAGAAGCTCGCGCGCGTTGCGGGCGTCGACCATCTGCACACGAACGGCATCTCGAACAAGTTCTATGAGAGCGACGCCGAGGTACTCGACTCGATCTCTGCCGTGCGGCAGCCGTTGCTCGGCTACCGTACCACTGTGCCAGTGCTCTCGTCCGGCCAATGGGCGGGGCTCGCGCATGCAACCTACGCAGCGACGGGCACGAGCGACCTGCTCGTACTCGCGGGCGGCGGCATCCACGGCCACCCAGACGGCCCGGCCGAGGGGGTCGCCAGTATGCGCGACGCGTGGGCGTCTGCGTTGCGCGGTGAGCGGGTTCGTGATGCGCTCGCAGCCTCCGCAGCGTTCCGCCGCGCGACCGAAGTGTTCGGGGAGCCGCGTGAGTGAGACACTGCTGGCGTTCTACGGCGATGATTTCACGGGAAGCGTCGATGTCCTGTTGCAGTTGAACCGCGCAGGACTGCGCGGGCGACTTCTGCTCGGGCTGCCGAAAGACGGCAGTGTGCTCGCACGCGAGGCACGCGACGTGGATGCCATCGGCATCGCGGGCCTGGCCCGCTCGCTACCCACTGGTCGGCTGCGTGCCGAGGTGGAGCCGGCGCTTCGCGCGCTCGGGTCACTGCGCCCCCGCGTGCTGCAGTACAAGGCTTGTTCGACCGCGGACTCGTCTCCTGACGTGGGGAGCATCGGCCGCGTGATCGAGATCGCCCGCGACCTCACCGGCCGCGAGACGATCCCCGTGCTGTTCGCACAGCCCGATTTCGGGCGGTTCACCGTCTTCGGCCACCATTTCGCGACGGAGGCCGGTGTCGTCTACCGACTCGACCGGCAACCGACAATGTCTCATCACCCTGTGACGCCCATGCTGGAGTCAGACCTTGCGGCGCACCTCGGTCAACAGACGGCGCAACCGATCAGCCATATTCCGTTCACGGAATATACATCTGCCAAGCACGTCGCGGAGCTCCTCACCGAGTCTTCGAGCGCGGCGGCCGTGCTCGACGCAATAACGGACGAACACCTGACGCTTCTCGGAAAGGCTATCCTCTCAACGGCCGATCGGCACCGACCCCGGTTCGCGATCGGCTCCGGAGGGCTGACTACGGCGCTCGGTCGGGCGTTCTTAGGCTCCCGCCCGCATGACGAAACGGATGCCGCCGGGCCGGCGCCGCACGCATCCGGGCCGGTTCTCGTTGTCTCTGGAAGTCGCTCGTATCGCACGGCGGAGCAGATCGAAGCGGCACGGGCCGCAGGATGGCTCGTACTGCCGCTCGCCCTTGCGCATCCTCAGCGTGCAGCTGTGCGCGCCGAGGTGCTCGAAGCGCTCACAGCCGGCCGCGACGTCGTCGTGTCATCGTCAGAACTTGAGGAAAAGTATTCGCCTGACCTTGTTGAAACGATCGCGGTGGAGGCAGCCGCGCTGGTCTCCACAGCATTGCGTGCCGCCGTGACACAGCGCGTCATCGTATGCGGTGGTGACACCTCCAGTCGCGTGCTCGGCGTGCTCGGCGCCGAAGCGCTGTCGCTCGCGGCGAACCCGGTAGAGAACGTGGTGTTATGCAGGGTGCATTCGCCGCACTCGTGGCTCGACGGCGTCGAGATATTACTCAAGGGCGGTCAGGTCGGACCTGTCGGGTTGTTCGAGCTCCTGCGCGGGCCGCGCGGGCACGCGTGAGCCTCGGCTCGCCCCTCATGCCTGAAACCGCACGCGCCAGCTGGTCGGTTCCAATGGGATCCGGTAACGCTCAGGTAGTGCGGGGCCGACCGACGCCGAGCCGACCCCCAACTGCGCGGCATCGACGTTCAGCCAGACGCGCCCAGAGTCAACCAAGTCGTGCGGATGCCTCGCCTGCTCGAGTGCCTCGCTCGTCCAGCGGCGAGCCGTGAAGTCGAACACCGGATCACCGCTCACGCGCAGCCTCGGCACGCCGGCGCCGGCCAGTTCGAGCCAGCGCGTGCCAATGTGGTTCCCGTTCTCCTGCGGCACGGCGTAATCGGTCTGCAGGTCATCGATCATCGATGAGTATCGCCCGACGAGCGCGGCGCTCGACGAATCGACGTACGACTCTCCCGGTCCGCGGCCGAACCAGGTCGCGCGATCATAGGCACCCGGAAGCCCGAGGCGCAACCCGAGCCTGGGCAGCACGATCTCGCGGTGCTTGTAGGGCGTGTCGGCCCACGGGCCTGTGAACCGGACTGAGGTTTCAAGCACGACGCCGTCGCCGTCCGTACTCCAGTGATAGGTCGCGACGACCGCGTGCGGATGCGTCGCGGCAGCGACACGCACCGTGACCCGGAGTCCGTCGGGAGTCCGCTCGATCTCATCGGTGCGGTGCAGCATCCGGTCGATCCCGACGGCCTGCCAGAGCGTCGCGAGGTCGTTCACGCCACCCTGCCCGCGGTCGTTCTCGGTCGGCGCCCGATACAGATCAAGCACCGGCCCATCGAGAATCAGATCGCCGAGGCGCACAAGACGGCCGGATGCGGCGTCGAACTCCGCCACACCGAGACGGATGACGTCGGCCGCGCCGGCAATATCGGCCGCGTGGACGACGGGCGCCGAAGCGGTGCGCGGACGGGCTGGAGGCGGCTCACGGTTCGTGAGCCGTCCCTGCGCCGCCGCGACGATGTGGCCCGCCTTCGCCCAGGCGGTGTCCCTCGTGAGTCGGGCTTCGATCGTGAACCACCATTCGCCCGCCTCATCACCGGCGCTCGTGGGCAACGACAACGACGCCGACTCGCCCGGTTCGAGAGCCGGCACCGCGAGTTCGCCGACCGCGTGCGCGACTCCGTCGCACGCGAGACTCCATACGAACTCGAGATGATCGAGGCGGACATGGTCGTACCCGTTACGAATGTCGATGCGCTCTCCGATCGCGATCTCGACCGGCTGCACGACGGCCTTCAGTTCGGCAAGGCTGGGCGACGGCGCCCGGTCAGCGAAGACAAGCCCGTCGAGGCAGTACCTGCCGCCGTTCGGGCGGTAGCCGGTGACGTCCGCGCCGTGCATAACGAACCTGCGGCCACGCTCATCGAGGTGGTAGAAACCCGCGTCGATCCATTGCCAGACGAACCCGCCGCAGAACCGCTCGTGGGTGCGCAGGATGCGATGGTAGTCGCCGAGCGAGCCCGGCCCGTTGCCCATCGCGTGCGCGTATTCGCACAACAGGAACGGTAGCAGCCTGCGACGGGCGTCATCGTCATCCGCGACTCCGTCGGGCCGCGGATCCTCGCGCAGCCCGATCTGCTCGAGCAGTTCAAGCGACGGATACATGAGCGATGCGACGTCAGAGTGCCGATAGCTTGGGTCGCGTTCATAGTGGATCGGGCGCGACGAGTCGCGCTGCCGGATCCATGCTTCGAGCGCGCCGAAGTTCTCGCCCGATCCGCTCTCGTTCGCCATCGACCACATCACCACGCTCGGTCGGTTCTTGTCGCGTTCCACCATGCGTTTCGTACGGTCGAGCATTGCGGGCAGCCATTCGTGCCGCGCAGGCGGATTGCCCTCCCATCCGGCGTAGATGAAGCCGTGCGTCTCAAGGTCGCACTCCTCGAGAACCCAGAGCCCGTATTCGTCGCACAGCCGCGTGAACTCGGGGTGAGGCGGGTAGTGGCTCGTGCGCACGGCATTGATGTTGTGCCGCTTCATCATGACGATGTCGCGGATCATGGTCTCGGTGTCCAGCGTGCGTCCCGTGTCGGGATGATGTTCGTGACGGTTGACTCCGCGGAAGAACACGCGCGCACCGTTCACCGTCAGCACGCCGCTGGCGACCTCGACGCGGCGGAAGCCGACGGCGAGCTCGATGGTCTCGCTCTTCTCGCCCGGAATCGCCGGTACGGCAGTGAGCGTGCCGCGGTACAGCCGGGGCGACTCCGCACTCCACGGTTCGACCGGCACGGTCACGGCCTCGCCTACACGCATGCGGATGCCGAGCTCGGGGAGATCGACGACGGCCGGAGCCGAGGCATCGACCTGGAGCGTGCCCAGTCCCGTCGCGCGGTCATAGTCGGCATGCACGAAATAGTCGTCGATCGACGCGACAGGTCGCTCGATGAGCTCGACGTCGCGAAAGATGCCGGGCAGCCACCACATGTCCTGGTCTTCGAGGTACGTGCCCGCCGAGTACCGATGCACCCGCACGGCCAGAACGTTCTCGCCCGGCCGCAGCGGTGCGTCGAACTCGAATGGCAGACGGCTGCCCATCGAGTACCCGAGCTCCGCGCCGTTCAGCCACACCTGCGCGCACGAGTCGACGCCCTGGAAGCGCAGCACGGCGCGATCCCAGTCGTTCGGCGCCACAAACGCCAGCCGGTAGTCGCCTGTCGGGTTCTCGGTCGGCACGCGCGGCGCGTCGAGCGGGATCGGCAACGCGGTGTTGGTGTAAAGCGGGCCCTCGGGTGTTCCACGCAACGAACGCGCCGACCCGCCCGTGAGAGGCGTGATCTCCTCAAGTACCCAGTGAGACGGCACACGGATGCGATCCCAAGCGGAGTCGTCGAAGCCCGGCTGCATGAATGCGTCGCCCGTGCCATCCGCGGTGGAACTCAGCCGAAACCGCCATGCGCCGTTCAGAAGAATCCTGCGGGCGTCGCTCACGGCATCCGCTCGAGGCTCGCGGCGGCCGACACCGGGGGCCGGGTCCTCCCAATATCGGTTCATCATGTTCTTTCTCTGCACGGTTGTCTCGTCGCCTGGCGGCGGAGACTGCTCAGTCGAGGATCGGCGTCGGCGGGGTGCCGAGCGCGTCGAGTTCGCTCCAGAGCTCGCCGGGCACCGGTGTCAGCCGCATGAGCTCGAGGTTGGCGATGCGCGCCGGTGAGGAGGTCCCCACGACGGTCGTGTCGATGAGCGGCGAGCGAAGCGAGAAGTGCAGGGCGGCCGTGGGCAGGTCGATGCCGTGACGCAGGCAGACCTGCTCGGCGCGTGCGACCCAATCCAGCAGCGCCGGCGGACTCTGCGTGTAGTGATAGGTCGCGCCGCTCGCGGCGCCGCGCGCCAGCAGGCCGCCGCCGAACGGTGCCGCGTTGAAGACGCCCATACCGCGATCGCGTGCTGTCCTCAGCACGGGTTCGGCGCTGCGGTTCGCAAGCGTAAACCGGTTATGCGTGAGCACGAGGTCGAAGGCACCCGTCGCGACATACCGGTTGAGGGTGCTGATCGGGCCGAATGCGACGCCGATCGCGTCGACACGGCCCTCGTCTCTGAGCTCGATGAGGCCTGCGACCGCACCGCCTGCTGCCATCGCCTCGTCGAATGAGATCGTGTACGGGTCGTGCAGGTGCAGCACTTCGATGTGCTCGAGCCCGAGCCGCCGCGTGCTTTCGTCGAACGAGCGCAGCACGCGGTCGCGGTCGAACGCGCCCGTCTCGGGGTCGCGGTCGGCCTTCGTCGCGATCCGCCTGCCTTGCGCCGCTCCCGCACGCTTCAGCGCCGCGCCGAGAACAGTCTCGCTGCGGCCGTCCGCGTAGCCGTTCGACGTATCGATCAGCGCGTAAGGACCGTGCAGCATGGCCGCGGCGAGCGCAATCGCCTGCACTTCCTCCGGGCTGCCCGGCTGTGTGCCGCGACCGAGCTTGCTCGCACCGAGGGTGATGGGGCTGGCGTCCAGGCCCGTTCTGCCCAGCGGCCTGAGGGCGACCGGGGGCTCACCGTGATGGCGCGCAGTGCCAGTCTCGGCTTCGCCGGTTTCGGCATCCTTGTCGTTCCGCATCCTCGCTCCGCTCTCGGGAACCCTAACAACCTGGAACCCTAACAAAGTCGTGTATGCATGTTCAACATAGAATGAATATGCACTGCCAAAATCTGACTTCGCACCGCGCGTTCACCCCCAGGACGGCGCCATAAGATGCCCGGAAGGGGCAATCGCCACACCAGCATTACCAGCACCAACCCAGCACCAGCACCAGCCCAGAGGAGCAGGAATGACCGAGTTCGACCTTCTGGCCCCCGGCACTGAACTCGAGCGCCTCGCAACCGGCGCCGAGTGGAGCGAGGGGCCCGTCTGGTTGCCGAAGTCACGGCGCGTGCGATGGAGCGACATTCCGAACGACCGGATCCTGGAGTGGGATGCCGCGACCGGCTCGTACTCCGTCTTCCGGTCGGACGCCGAGTACCCCAACGGGCGCACCCTCGACACACAGGGGTGTGTCATCCAGTGCAGTCACGGCCGCCGGGCGATCGAGATCGAGACCGACGAGGGGCCGCGCACGCTTGTCGACCGCTGGTCCGGCGGACGGTTCAATTCGCCCAACGACCTCGCGGTCTCGTCGGACGGGTCCATCTGGTTCACCGACCCGCCGTACGGCATCCATCCGAGCGGCCGCGAGGGGCACCCAGGCGATCAGGAGTACGGAGGGTGTTTCGTCTTCCGCTTCGACCCGGCGGCGGGCGAAGTGACCCCCGTCGTGACCGACATGGTGCACCCGAACGGCATTGGGTTCTCACCGGGCGAGTCCGTGCTCTACGTCTCGGATACGGGCACGTACGCGGATCGTGCCGAGGCGTGTCACATCCGCGCATATCCGCTCGACGGCCCGACGGTGTCGGGTGAGAGCGTCGTGTTCGCGACCGTACCCGCTGGTCTGGCGGATGGTTTCGCCGTCGACGTCGCCGGGCGGGTGTGGACCTCGGCGGGCGACGGTGTCTACGTGTACGAGCCCGACGGCACGCTGCGCGGGCGGATACCGGTGCCCGAGACGGTTGCGAACGTCGTCTTCGGCGGCGATGAGCACAATGAGCTTTTCATCGCGGCGTCGACGAGCCTCTACCGAGTACGCACGCTGACCCGCGGCTGAGCCATCGGGCCGCTGAGCAGCCGGACCCGCGCAGAACCGGCGTGCGCGCGGACGCGCGCCTCAACTGTTCTCGCGCTGCCAGTGTGCGTATTCGTCGCGCCACAGATGCTGGGGGCGAAAGCCCAGGCGGCGGGCGGCCTTGTCGATCGACATGAGCGTCTCGAACTCGCCGAGCTGTTTCACGATCGGCACTCCGGGGAAGTTCCGCCTCGCCAGCTCAGCGGTCGGGATGGTGTTGCCGCTGTCCGGCGCAGCGATGTCGTAGACCTCGAAGCCGGGCACGGCGTGCGCCAGCGCAAGGGCGACGGCCGCAGCCCCGTCGCGAACATCGACATAGCTGTGCAGCAGATCGCGCCGGTAGTCCGGGTCGCCTGCGCGTTCGAACGGCCCGTACTCGTCGGGCGCCACGACGTTCGTGAACCGAAGCGCCATGAGACTCATGCCCTCTCTCCATCGCACGAGTTGTGCGGCGATCGCCTCTTCGGCGATCTTACCGAGTGCATAGGTGACGTTCGCCTCGGAGTACGACTCGTCGACCGGCAGCGCCGCCAGGTTCGCGAAGTCAGGGAACCCCATGGCGGTGATACTGGACGCCATCACGATCGTGCGGATGCCGGCACGTACGGCCGCGTGCAGCACGTGGAATGTCGCGGTGACGTTGTTCGTGAACGTCGCCGCGTCGGGCACGAGCCCGTTCACCGGCAGGGCCGCGAGGTGCACGATGGCGTCGAGTCCGTCATGGCGTGCCGTGACACCGAGCATGGCGTCGAGTACTTGCCCGTAATCGCCGAGATCCACGCGGACGAATCCGAGGCCGGGGGCGCCGACGACATCGAAGCCAACGACATGGTGCCCGTCGGCGCGAAGCCGTTCTACGGTGGCACGCCCCAGCTTTCCCGAGCTGCCGGTCACGGCGATGCGCATCGAGTCTCCTCTTTTCGGCCGCACGAGGCGGCATTCTCGACCTCGGAATCGTGTGCGCCGCCCACGCGCCGACCCGGGCCATCCGCCCTCATCTTCGCCCTTGGGCTTGAAACGTGTCAATTCATAAGCGAGTATCTATGCAACAGGATGAATGCCGCCGAAGGAGACCAATGACCGTAACCGTCAGCCCACCTCGCTTCGAGCACCTGCCTCACGCGCTCGGCATCGGAGTCGCCTCCCCCCGGCTCTCCTGGAAAACAGTCGCCCCGAGCGGATGGTCGCAGTCGGCGTACGAGGTGCAGATCGAGCGTGGCGACGCCTGCTGGCAAACCGATGCACCCGTCGCCTCGGACGAACAGGTGCTGGTGCCCTGGCCCGCCGCGCCGTTGCGCTCCCGCGAGCGTGCAACCGCTCGGGTGCGGGTGACCGGCACCGATGGCACGGTGTCGGAATGGAGCGAACCCGCCGCGGTGGAAGCCGGCCTCCTCGAGCCGACGGACTGGAGCGCCCTGGCGGTCGGGGCGACGTGGAATGAGGATCCGGGCAGCGACGACCGTAGACCGCCGCTGCTTCGCCGCGCGTTCCAAGCGGCTGAAGGCCTGGAGCGAGCCCGGCTCTACGCGTCGGCGCACGGCCTCTACGAGATCGAGATCAATGGCACGCGGATCGGCGACGATGCGATGTCGCCCGGCTGGACGTCGTACCGCCGCCGGTTGCGCTACTACACCTACGACGTCACTGAGGCGATCCGGGCAGGTGACAACGTCATCGGGGCGTGGCTCGGCGACGGATGGTACCGGGGACGGATGGGCTGGCGCGGCGGTTTCCGCAACGTCTACGGCACCGACCTGTCGCTCATCGCGCAACTCGAATTGCACTACGCGAACGGCGACACCCAGACTATCGCGACCGACGGCTCGTGGCGCGCCGCGCCCGGCCCGATCGTACGTACCGGCAACTACGACGGGGAGGTCTACGACGCCCGACTCGAGCTGCGCGGATGGTCGTCGCCCGACTACGACATGACCGGATGGGAGCACGTCGTCGCGGCGCACCGCGACCCTTCCACGCTCGTCGCACCGGAGGGGCCGCCCGTGCGGTGCACGCAACAGATAACACCGGTCGCCGTGCTGACCTCACCGAGCGGACGTCGCATCCTCGACTTCGGTCAGAACCTCGTCGGCCGGATCCGACTCCGGGTGCGCGGCGAAGAGGGCGAGCGCGTCGTCATTCGCACCGCCGAAGTGCTGCAAGACGGCGAGGTGTACCAGCGTCCCTTGCGCGACGCTCAATCGACCGACGACTACGTGCTGGCCGGGCGCGACGAGGAGGAATGGGAGCCGCGGTTCACCTTCCACGGTTTCCGCTTCGCCGAGGTAACGGGCTGGCCGGGTGACTTGGATGCCGCAGTAGCGGCAGGCGATCTCGTCGCGCGCGTGTATCACAGCGATCTCGAGCGCACCGGCTGGTTTCGCTGCTCCGATCCTCTCGTAGAGCGCTTACATGAGAACGTGGTGTGGAGCATGCGAGGCAACTTCCTCGACATTCCAACCGATTGCCCACAGCGCGACGAGCGCATCGGCTGGACGGGCGACCTTCAGGTCTTCGCACCGACGGCGTCATTCCTCTACGACGTTTCGGGCATGCTGTCCTCTTGGTTGAAGGACGTAGCGGTCGAGCAGCTGCCGGATGGCACCGTGCCGTGGTACGTGCCCGTTATCCCGGCCCACAACCTGTGGACGCCGATCCGGCCCGGTGCCGCCTGGGGTGACGTCGCGACGATTGTACCCCTTACCCTGTTCGAGCGGTTCGGCGACCGAGGCGTGCTCGAGGCGCAGTACGACAGTGCACGGGCGTGGGTCGAGCTCGTCGAGCGGCTCGCAGGGCCGAGTCGGTTGTGGGACGAGGGTTTCCAGCTCGGCGACTGGCTCGACCCGGACGCTCCGCCGCAGGACCCTGCCGACGCCAAAACCGACCGCTACCTGGTGGCGACCGCATACTTCGCGCGCTCGGCGCAGTGCATGTCGCGCATCGCCGATGCCCTCGGCCGCTGCGACGATCGCGACCGCTTCGACCTGGTCGCCACAGAGGTGCGGGACGCTTTCAGGCACGCGTATCTGAGCGATGACGGCCGCATGACGAGCGACGCGCAGACCGCGTACGCACTGGCGATCGCCTTCGGCCTGGTCGACGGGTCCCTGCGCGAGACAGCCGGCGCCCGCCTTGCCGAACTCGTTGAGAAGGCGAGCCACCGCATCTCAACGGGCTTTGTCGGAACCCCGCTCGTATGCGACGCGCTCACCGAAACCGGGCACATCGGCAGCGCATACGACCTGCTGCTCGAACGGGAGGCACCGTCCTGGCTGTACGCCGTGACGCAGGGCGCGACGACGATCTGGGAGCGCTGGGACAGCCTCCGCCCGGACGGCACCGTGAACCCCGGCACCATGACGAGCTTCAACCACTACGCGCTCGGCGCCGTCGCCGACTGGCTGCACCGTGTCGTGGCGGGGCTCTCGCCTACCACGCCGGGGTATCGTTGCATCCGGTTCCGACCGCGACCGGGAGGGGGCCTCACCCACGCGTCGGCTGAGCACGAAACGCCCTATGGGCGGGCCGCGATCGCCTGGCGGATAGACGATGGCCGCCTCACGGTCGACGTCACGGTGCCCACCGGAGCGTCCGGCACCGTGGAGCTTCCAGGCGGCGAACCCGTCGCCGTTGCCAGTGGTGTGCACCGGTTCGAGGCGGCGCTGTGACCCCTCCGCGCCTCCGCTCTCGCCCTGCGAGCCGAGCGCCGTCGGAACCCACTGAGAACCAGAACCCACCAGTGCCGGCCGGGAACGGCCGCGCTTCTGGCTACGATGCATTTGAACGGTTTCAATGAGGGTGAGGCAGCCGTGGCAACCTCGAATGTGAGCGTCAAGGATGTAGCGACGCACGCCGGAGTTTCACTCGGCACCGTCTCGAACGTGCTGAACCGTCCGGATCGTGTGTCCGAGTCAACCCGGATGCGGGTGCTGTCCTCGATCTCTGCACTCGGATTCGTGCGCAACGAGTCGGCACGACAGCTCCGCGCCGGTCACAGCACCACAATCGGCTTCATCGTGCTTGACGTGAGCAACCCGTTCTTCATCGATGTCGCGCGGGGCGCGGAGCGCGCTGCGAACGCCGTGGGCAGCTCGGTGCTCATCGCCAACAGCGACGAGCAAGCGGAGCGCGAAAGAACCTACCTCGACCTGTTCGAAGAACAACGCGCCCAGGGTGTGCTGATTTCACCGGTCGGCGACGTCACCGAGCGGCTACGGCGGCTGCGCGCCCGCGGTATCCCCGCCGTACTGGTCGATGCGGCCGCTCCAGACACGACGTTCTCCTCTGTGCAGACCGACAATATCGCGGGGGGGCGTCTCGCAGTCGAACATCTCATCGCGACGGGCCGCACCGATATTCTGTTCGTCGGTGGACCGCTCGGCCTGCATCAGATCCGCGACCGGTTCGCCGGCGCCCGCAGCGCCGCCGAATCAAGCGGCCTCGGTGCGGACGCAGTGCGGTCATGGCCCACGCCCACACCGACCGTTGAGGCCGGACGCCGTGCCGGAGCTGCGATCGCACAAGGTGAGCAGCGTCCCAATGCGATCTTCGCAGCCAATGACCTACTGGCGATCGGCATCATGGAAGCGTTCCTGTTCGGCGGCTTGGTGCGGATCCCTGACGAGATCGCTCTGATCGGATACGACGACATCGGCTGGGCAGCCTCCGCCATCGTTTCGCTTACTTCGGTGCGCCAGCCGAGCGAACGGATCGGTGAGACAGCCGCGCGCCTGCTAATCGATGAGGGCGCAGCGACGGCACCGGTCGCGCACCGCCAGCTGCAGTTCGCGCCCGAGCTTGTGGTCCGGGACTCGACACGGTTGGTCTGACGGTGCGGGCTCGGTAGCGCGTTGTTCTCAGCGTTCGCCACAAAACGCCGAAAATATACTGAAGACTACTCAACCGGCGCGACCCTGAGTGAGTGAACCGCGTCCACGAACCGGCCATGAACTGCTCCGTAGACTGGCTCGTGCCCGACTCCATGCCGACGGAAGAGCGGGAAGCGCGACACCGCTGCGGGCTGTCGACGATCACATTGACACGTCCGATCGAATGATCTATTCTCAAATGAGTTTGAAACGATTCAAATGATTCCACATGTAGAGAAAGGCCGTGGCACTGACATCGAGATGTGTGCAGCAAGTCTGCTTACAGGTTCAGTGGCACGCCAGAAATTCGCCGCATACCAGTCCGGGCACTCCGTGGTGCGACAGAATCTGAAACAACAATCCGCCTCCGCCGGGGCGAACTGCAAAGGAAGCGCATCATGCTACTGCCTCCCGACGTCATCGGTCTGCTCGAGCAGCAGGCGATCGAACTACCCTCCTGGGCGTTCGGCAACTCGGGCACCCGGTTCGCGGTGTTCGGCAGCGCCGGCACACCGCGTGACCCGTTCGAGAAGATCTCGGATGCCGCACAGGTGCACACGTACACCGGTCTCGCGCCGTCGGTCGCTCTGCATATCCCATGGGATGACGTCGACGACTTCGACGCACTGAAAAAGCATGCCGAAGATAACGGCGTCAGCCTCGGCACGATCAACTCGAACACGTTCCAAGACGACGACTACAAGCTCGGCTCGGTCACCCACTCCGACCCGGCAATCCGACAAAAGGCGATCGACCACCACTTCCGCTGCATCGATGTCATGAACCAGACCGGGTCACGCGACCTGAAAATCTGGCTGGCCGACGGCACCAACTATCCCGGCCAAGACGACATCCGCGCCCGGCAGGATCGCCTCGCGGACTCCCTCGCGAAGATCTATGCACGGATCGGCGAGAACCAGCGTCTCGTGCTCGAGTACAAGTTCTTCGAACCGGCCTTCTACCACACCGATGTGCCGGACTGGGGCACGTCCTACGTGCAGACCCTGGCGCTCGGCAACCGAGCGTTCGTCTGCCTCGACACCGGCCATCACGCGCCGGGCACGAACATCGAGTTCATCGTCGCCCAGCTGCTTCGCCTCGGCAAACTCGGCTCATTCGATTTCAACTCCCGCTTCTACGCTGACGACGACCTCATCGTCGGGGCCGCCGACCCGTTCCAGTTGTTCCGCATCCTCTACGAAGTCATCCGAGGAGGAGGTTACGGTGCAGACGCCGACGTCGCCTTCATGCTCGACCAGTGCCACAACATCGAGAAGAAGATCCCAGGCCAGATCCGCAGTGTGCTCAACGTGCAGGAAATGACCGCGCGCGCCCTTCTTGTCGACACGGATGCGCTCGCAGCTGCGCAGGCAGCGGGCGACGTGCTGGCGGCGAACGGCATCATGATGGATGCTTTCTATACGGATGTCCGGCCCGACTTGGCCGCCTGGCGCGCGTCGCGCGGGCTGCCGGCCGACCCGATAGCGGCTTTCGCGGCATCCGGATACCAGGAGAAGATCGAAGCGGACCGGGTGGGCGGAACTCAAGCCGGCTGGGGAGCATAACGATGTCCAATCGCGCGGCTGTGATGACAGCGCCTCAGACAATCCAGATCATCGAGCGCGAGACTCGACCACCGGATGCGCATGAGGCTGTCGTGCACATCGAGGCTGTCGGCGTGTGCGGCTCCGACACGACCTACTTCACCGTCGGCCGCATCGGCGAGTGGGTCGTCGATGGTCCAATCGTGCTCGGGCATGAGGCAGCGGGTACTGTCGTGCAACTCGGCGCAGACGTGCGAAACGTCACCTTGGGTGACCGCGTGGCCATCGAACCGGGAACACCGTGCCGGGTCTGCGAGCAGTGTGTCGCCGGTCGGTATCACCTCTGCCCGTCACTGCAGTTTCTCGCGACGCCACCCTACGACGGCGCCCTGGTCGAGGAGCTGACCATCGACGCGAGCAATCTGCACCGGATTCCAGATTCGATGAGCTTCGAAGAAGGCGCGCTCGTCGAACCGCTTTCCGTCGGCCTGTGGGCCTGCAAACGTGCAGGGCTGGTCGCCGGCGACAGCGTTCTCGTCACCGGCGCGGGGCCCGTTGGGCTCCTCGCGGCGTCTGTCGCACGGGCGCTCGGCGCAAGCGATGTGACGGTGACGGATGTCTCCGACTTCCGAGTCGAGACAGCGCGAGCTTACGGATTCACGGCAGAACGGGCAGGCGAACGCGCGAGCGAGCCGACGGCATCCGATTTCGATGTGCTGCTGGAATGCTCAGGTGCACCCGGCGCCCTCGCGGCAGGGCTCGGGCGGCTGCGCGAAAACGGCCGAGCCGCGATGGTTGGCATTCCCAAGGGTGACGTCAGCCTGCCACTTGCGATGCTGCACAGCAAGGAATTGTCGATCAACCTCGTCAACCGCTACGCGCACACCTGGCCCAGCGCGATTGCTTTGGTGGCATCGGGCCGGGTTGATGTGGCGCCGCTGGTCACCCATCACTTCGGCCTGGACGGCACTGCCGACGCCCTGCTGCTCGCGCGGAACGTGCCGAACTCGATCAAAGCCATCGTTCACCCCGGCAAAGTCGGAACGGACCTCACCGAGACACGACCTACAGATGCCGCGCAGCCACGACCGCGCACACGAAAGTGAAAGACAACCAATATGACCAACCCGATCGCCGCACAACTCATCGCCCGTTCGAATCGACTGGGCGCTGATCCGCGCAACACGAACTACGCGGGCGGTAACACGTCGGCGAAGGGCACGGACATCGACCCAGTCACAGGCGAGCCGGTCGAACTGCTGTGGGTCAAGGGCTCCGGTGGCGACCTCGGCACGCTCACCGAAAAGGGTCTGGCCGTGCTGCGACTCGACCGACTGCGCGCGCTGCAGAACGTCTACCCCGGGGTCGAGCGCGAAGACGAGATGGTGGCCGCGTTCGACTACACCTTGCACGGCAAGGGCGGTGCCGCACCGTCAATCGACACGGCCATGCATGCACTGGTGGATGCCGCCCACGTCGACCACCTGCATCCGGATTCCGGCATCGCGTTTGCGACGGCGGCGGACGGTGAAGAGCTGACCACTAAGGCGTTCGGCGATCGCGTCGCCTGGGTGCCCTGGCGCCGTCCCGGCTTCCAACTCGGCCTCGACATCGCTGCGATCAAGGCCGCGAATCCGCGGGCGATCGGCTGCATCCTCGGCGGCCATGGCATCACGGCGTGGGGCGACACATCGGATGAGGCCGAAGCGAATTCGCTGTGGATCATCCAGACGGCCGCGGCGTACATTGACGAGCACGGCCGACCGGGACCATTTGGAACCTCCTTGACCGGTTACGGTGCGCTGCCCGAAGCAGAGCGCCGCGCGAAGGCCGCCACCCTCGCCCCAGTGCTGCGCGGGCTCGCCTCCACGGACCGACCGCAGGTCGGTCACTTCACCGACACGGATGTCGTACTCGACTTCCTGGCATCGGCCGAGCATCCGCGATTGGCTGCGCTCGGCACCAGTTGCCCCGACCATTTTCTGCGCACGAAGGTCAAACCGCTCGTGCTTGATCTGCCTTCCGATGCTTCTATCGAGGATTCGATTGCGCGGCTGCGGGAGTTGCATGAGGCGTACCGAGCCGAGTATGAGGCCTACTACGCAAGAGGTGTTGCGGCGGAGGTTTCGAGACGGCCGCGAACGGCCTCCTCAACCACCGACGGGGCGAACGGCGTACCCGCGATGCGGGGCGCCGACCCGGCGATCGTGCTGATTCCGGGCGTCGGCATGTTCAGTTACGGCAAGGACAAACAGACCGCGCGGGTGGCCGGCGAGTTCTACGTGAACGCCATCAACGTGATGCGGAGTGCCGAGGCGATCTCGACCTACGCGCCGATCGACGAGGCCGAGAAGTTCCGCATCGAATACTGGGCGTTGGAGGAAGCGAAGCTGCAGCGCCGGCCAAAGCCCCAGCCGCTGGCGACGCGCATCGCGCTCGTGACGGGCGCAGCATCCGGAATCGGCAAGGCCATCGCAACCCGGCTGGCCGCCGAGGGAGCATGCGTCGTCATCGCCGATCTCGACCTGGAGAAGGCGCAGGCGGTTGCCGCTGAGCTCGGCGCCGCATCGTCGCACGCCGCTTCAGCGAACCCGGCGGATGTTGCCATCGGCATCCAAGCGGACGTCACAGACGAGCGGGCGGTCCAGGCTGCAATCGACGCAACGCTGCTCGCGTTCGGCGGGCTCGACATCGTTGTCAACAACGCCGGGCTATCGTTGTCGAAGTCGCTGCTGGAAACGACGACAGCCGACTGGGACTTGCAACACAATGTGATGGCCCGCGGTTCGTTCCTCGTCTCGCGCGCCGCCGCTCGCGTACTGATCGGCCAGGGGCTCGGCGGCGACATCGTCTACATCTCCTCGAAGAACTCCGTGTTCGCCGGACCGAACAACATCGCATACTCGGCGACGAAAGCAGATCAAGCACACCAGGTTCGACTGCTCGCGGCCGAGCTCGGCGAGTTCGGCATCAAGGTCAACGGCATCAATCCGGACGGGGTCGTGCGCGGCTCCGGAATCTTTGCAGGCGGTTGGGGCGCGAAGCGTGCCGCCGTCTACGGAGTGCCCGAGGAGAAACTCGGCGAGTACTACGCGCAGCGCACACTGCTCAAGCGCGAGGTGCTGCCCGAGAACGTGGCCAACGCCGTGTACGTGCTCTGCACCAGTGACCTCGACCACACCACCGGGTTGCACATCCCTGTTGACGCCGGCGTGGCGGCCGCGTTCCTGCGCTAGCGACGCCGTGCACGTTCCTGTTACTGTTGCGCCGCTTGGTGCGCCAGTTACTGCGTTATGCGCCACTTCAACCGGCGCATACCGCCGCAGACGGCGCACGAGCCGGAGCCGACTACTGCCCCCACGGATTGACCAGACGGATGCCGCACCCCTCGAAATCGCGCACGTTGCGCGTCGCGAGGGTCGCCTCATGCACCAGGCAGACGGCAGCGATCTGTGCGTCGCCCATGGACATCGGGCGACCCGACCGGCGACGAACCGACCGCACGTGCGCGTACGCTTCGGCCGCACGCAGGTCGAATGGCACGACGCGCTCGGCGAATGGGCCCGCGATCGCCGCTCCCACTCGGGCTTCCAGTGCGGCTCGCCGCTTGCCCACCGGCAGGATGCCCGCCCCGAACAGGAGTTCCGCACAGACAGTCGCAGTGAGGGTGAGTTCAGTGGGCACCATGCGCCCGACCCAGTTCAATACGGCAGCATTCGGATTATCCGCGATCAGTTCGGAGACGACGTTGGTGTCGACGATGATCATGAATCATCACGCACAGAGTCATCGAACTCCGGATCACCGACAAAGGGGATTCTGCGGGATGTTGGAATCAATTCCTCCGCCTCGCGGTCCGGCAAGTTCTGGATGAGATCGTCCGCGTACCCGACATCGGCAAAGATCGCACGAAGCCTCGCAAGCCACTCCGCCCCGGTCTCAGCGCTGGCAGCATCAGCCACCGCATCGCTCAGAATCGATCGTGCCTCTGCTTCCATCGACACTCCCTTCTCCGCCGCGCGCATGCGCAACCGCCGTTTGACGTCGTCGTCAAGGTCTCTGATCGTCAACGTCGCCATGGCTACCCTCGATCTCTGCGCTAATCTCACCCGCGCTAATCTCAACCGTACTGATTGCGTTGCTGTCAATGCTAGCAGCGGAGTGGATGTCGCAACCTGTGACAACCTGAAGGTACCGATTGCCGGCCGGCGCGACGCGCCCGACCACCTGAATCTGAGGAGAACTGACCGACCCATGGCCCTGTGGAGAATGCAATGACCGAACCCGGCCGCGGCACTGCAACAGGCGCTGCAACAGGCAACGCAACAGGCACGGTCGTCGCCGTCGACATCGGCGCGACCAGCGGGCGCGTCATCATCGGGCATGTCGGCCCGGACGAGCTGCGGTTGGAGCAGGTCGCCCGCTTTCCGAACACACCCGTCACCACAGCCGAAGACAACGGTGCTGGCCTGCACTGGGACATCCACGAACTGGACCGCAATGTGATGGCCGGGCTGAGAGCCGCAGGAACAGCAGCGGAAGCGGCCGGCGACCGCATCGCAAGCATCGGTATCGACGCGTGGGCGGTCGACTACGCGCTCATGCGCGGAGGCCGAATGATCGGCACGCCCTTCCACTACCGCGACGAGCGCACCGCCGCAGGAGTCGAGGCGGTACACGCCCTCCTGTCGTTCGACGACCTCTACACACAATCCGGCCTCCAATTCCTGCCGTTTAACACGATCTACCAGCTCACCGTCGACAAGGCCGCCGGCGCGTTCGAGCGTGCGAGAACCATCCTGCTCATCCCCGACCTGTTCACCTTCTGGCTCACCGGCGTTCGGGTCGCCGAGGTCACGAACGCGTCAACCACCGGGCTGCTGAAGGCCGGCCGGGTGCTGGGCAGCCGCAAGGCCGGCCTCCCGCAGCTGAACCGCGAACTCATCGAGACGCTCGGTCTGCCCCAAGACATCCTGTCCCGACTTGTCAACCCCGGCTACGAAATAGGCCCGCTGCTTCCCGACGTCGCGAGCGAACTCGGCTACGACACCACGGTGACCGCCGTCGGGTCGCACGACACGGCATCCGCTGTGGTCGCCGTTCCGATGACCGATCCGGATGCCGCCTACATCTCCTGCGGAACCTGGGGACTCGTCGGCGTCGAGCTCGACAACCCTGTTCTGAGCGATGCGGCCCGTGACGCCAACTTCACCAACGAGCGCGGCGTGGACGGGCGCATCCGATTCCTGCACAACGTGATGGGTTTGTGGCTGCTGAGCGAGTCGATGCGCACCTGGGAGCACGAGGGATTGCGCGTCGAACTGGCTCCGCTGCTGGCCGAGGCCGCCGCGCTGCGCGATCCGGTTCCGATCTTCGATGCGAACGATCCGCGCTTTCTGGCGCCGGGCGACATGCCCGCTCGTATCGCCGACTGGTGTCGCGAGCACGGGCAGCCGGTGCCGCAGACGCAGGCAACGTTCGCGCGCAGCATCCTCGAGTCGCTGGCGGATGCGTTCGCTCGCGCCGCGCACACCGCCGCCGAGCTCTCGGGCAAACGCGTTTCAGTCATCCACCTGGTCGGGGGCGGGTCTCAGAATGAACTGCTCTGTCAACTGACGGCCGATCGCTCGGGCCTGCCCGTGCTGGCCGGACCGGTTGAAGCGACGGCGATCGGCAATGTGCTCGTGCAGGCGCGCGCGGTCGGCCTAGTCCGGGGTGACCTCGAGACGCTTCGTGCGCTCGTCGCACGCACGCATCCGCCGCGTCGTTACAAGCCGCGCGGCGACCGCTCGTGTTGAATCCGGCTCCGGCTGAGCTCGGCGCGCGGCGGTTTCGACGAATCGTCAGCCTCACACAAGAAGCACGGGAGCGCCGTACTCGGCCACGCGCTTGTCGGCGGTGAGCAGCGTGAACCCCTCCACACGTGACGACTGCGCCACCAGCACCCGGTCAAACGGGTCATGATGGATGGGCGGGAGCTGCCCGACAGCCACAGCGTGCGCGATGGTGATGTCGAGCTCGAGGTAGCCTGCCTCGATGAGCGCACGGCGCAGCACTGCGGGCGCGATATCGAACGAAGGACGGCCGAGCCCTGCCTTGACCGCGATTTCCCAGATCGACAATGCACTGAATACCAAAGCGTTCTCTGAGTCCTTGATCAGCGCACGCGCGCGACGGCTGAGTCGGGCTGGGGAGTATGCGGCCCACAGCACAAGATGGGTGTCCAGTAGCAGCCTCACCTACAGGCGCTCCGGGTCCGCGCCTTCGAAGAGTGCGACGATCTCGTCCTGCATGAACGTGTCGAAGTCGTCCGGAACCTGCACCATGCCTTCCAGAAACCCAAGCCGCTTCGGCGGCGACTCGGGTGCATCCAACCGTGTCAGCTTTGCCACCGGATGCCCCGCCTTCGCGATCACGATGACGTCTCCTGCGGATGCCTCGTCAACGAGGCGAGAAAACGTGGTCTTGGCCTCGTGTATGTTTACCGTGCGCATGCCGCGCCTCTACTCGACTAGATCTAGTGGACTAAGTCTAGCCAATCTGAATCTCCCCGCTATCAGAATCCTCATCCGATAGTTCATACCCGAACCGCTGGTAGAAGCCATCGTCTGGGCATTCGATTTCTGCACCGCCGGCGAGGCGCGTCTTGGCAAAGTGCCGAGGCCGGCGGGAACTGATCTTCGGCAGGTCATCCTCACAGAGATAGGTTTTGAAGAACGACATCGGCCCGGTTGAACACCAGTATTCACGATCGACGTGCAGCTCGCCGATCAGATGCATGCCGATCACCGCGGCCTTCCGCTCGAGTCGATGCGATTCATTGAAGTCGACGGACTCATGCCGAGCCTGCGCCGACCGATGGGCGACAGCAAAATAGCGCGCGTAGTCCTTGTCAACGGCACGCAGGATCTGGTCGTGATGGTCGTCGAGGCGGCCGCTGTAGTGCTTCGTGACGGTCTTGACGAAGTAGAGTTCGAGGTCACCCGTCATCACGACGGCCACGAGTGGGGATGTTCGTTCCTTCTTCCAAAGTCGTCGCTTGGTGAGCCGCAGAAGGTCCGAGCCAGTGTCGATGATCATGAGGCGACGGTATGGCATCGCGCACGCACGCTTCCCCGGAATCAACGGGTATGTGCAATACTGGCCGGCATCGCGATTGTGGAGGCAGAGAAGTGCGACATCCACGGACAGGTGTGCTGGCTATCCTCGAATCATGACCTCACTCTTCATCGTCAGCGTTCCCGGCCCTACTCTGCGCAATGCCTTCGGCGAAGTACCAGAGGGCGTCGAACTCGTCGAATGGGACCTGGTCGGGCCACCGCCGGCCGCAGCCTTTGACATTGTCGTGCCGCCGTACATGGGCGGCACAGCCGTCCTCGCCGCATTGAGTGGCGTGACCACTCGGCTCGTTCAGAGCCAGTCGATCGGCTACGACGGCGTTGCGCGCTACTTACCGCCCGGAAACACATTCGCGAACGCCGCATCGGTGCATGAGACGTCGACCGCCGAATTGACCCTCGCACTTATGCTGGCCGCACAGCGCGGCATCCCGCAGTTCGTGCGGGCGGCCGAGCAAGGGCACTGGGCGCCCGCACGCCTTGCTTCGCTCGCCGACCGCACCGTGCTGCTTCTCGGCTATGGCGGAGTGGGGCGGGCTGTTGAAGAGCGTCTGGCCGGCTTCGAAACCACGATCGTTCGCGTGGCCTCGCGCTCCCGGGAGGACGTGAACGGCCACGTCCACGGCATCGACGAGCTGCCGGCACTCCTGCCGCAGGCAGACATCGTCGTGATCGGCGTGCCGCTCAACGCCGAAACCAGGCACCTCGTCGACGACGGCTTCCTCTCCCTGATGAAGGATGGCGCGCTGCTCGTGAACATCGCCCGCGGTGCCGTTGCGGACACTGCGGCTCTGCTCGACCACGCCGGGCGCGGGAGAATCCGGCTGGCACTGGACGTGACGGATCCGGAGCCGCTGCCCGACGGGCATCCGCTGTTCGCCCTGCCGAACGTGCTCATCTCCCCACACGTCGGCGGCGCCTCGAGCGCGATGATTCCGCGGATGGCCCGCCTTCTGCGCCGCCAGGTCGACCGGATGCTGCGCGGCGAAGACCCGCTCAACGTCGTCGTGCGTAGCTGACGCCCACCTGCGCCAGCGGCACACATAAGTTAGCCCAGTTGAGCGGACACCTGCCACGCGCCACGCCGCACCGCGCGCTCCAGGTCGCGCGCTCGAAGCGAGAAGTCGCTGGCAGATACGGACACCGACACGGCGCCGATCGTCTTTCCGGATGCCGATTTCACCGGCGCCGCGATACATGCCAATTGCGACATATATTCCTCGATCTCGACGGCGAGCTGTTGCGCACGTACGTCGTCGAGCTGTTCGCGCAGGGTCGCCAGGTCCGTCACGCTGCGCGGGGTGAAGGCCAGCGGGCTGTGCCGTTCGAGAAACCGTTCCAGGCCGGCATCGTCTTTTGCCGCCAGCATGAGCTTGCCGAACGCGGTGACGTGCGAGGCATCCGAGAAGCCGACATGAAGTTGGCCGATCCGCGGATGCTCGGGTGAATCTTCGATATGAGCGACCGCGATGTCGTCGCCGCGGAACACTGTCAGATACGCAGCCGCATGCACGGTATCGTGCACGTTGCGGAGCGTGGCCCGGATGCCCGGCGTCGCAACGAGCTGCTGAGAAAGCGCCCGGCTGAGCTCATCGACCGTGCGCCCGAGAATGTAGCGATGATCGCCGCGCTGTCGACCGATGTAGTCCTGGCGCTGAAGTGTGCCGAGCAACCGATACGTCGTCGACGGTGTCAGGTCCAGCGCCATAGCGATTTCTGCGGCACTCAGCCCGGCCGGCGAAGCACCGATCAACTCGAGGATGCGCAGCACTCGCTCCGCCGAGCGGTTGCCAGCAGCCTCGCGCTGTTGCGGTCGCAGCTGACCGCGTGGTTCCGGCACCGGCTGGATCTTCTGCTGCTCCCGTGCAGTCATGGCCTGAGTCTACGTCTGGGTTACGTTGTGCACATCCGGGCCGTTCGCGTGCCCGCTGCACCGTTCAGGGCTGCACTGTTCAGGGCTGAACTGTTCAGGGCTGAACTGTTCAGGGCTGCAGCCGCTGCGCACTCCACTGGCCCGCGCCGCCGGTGTAGACGAGCCGACGATGCATCCGGTTGACGCGCCCCTGCCAGAACTCGATGCGCGCCGGAACGATAAGGTATCCGGCCCAGGTTGATGGTCGGGTCAGTGGTGTCGTTGCGTGTTCAAGGGCGGCGGCGCGGGCGGCGAGTTCCTCCTCGTCGGCCAGCGGCAGGCCACCAGCCGAGACGATCGATGCGACCTGTGCCCCGCGCGGCCGCTCAAGAAACAGGGCATCTGACGCTTCGCCTGACAGCTGCACAGCTTCACCACGCACATTCAATTGCTGCATCGTCTCCCGCCAATAGAACGTGATCGAGACATGCGGATTCTCGGCCATGTCTGCGGCCTTGTGTGTCGTCAGGGCCGAGGTGAAAACGACGCCGCGGGCTGCTATTCCCTTCACGGAGACGACCCGGCTTGTTGGATTCCCATTCCGCCCCGCGGTCGCGAGCACCGCACTGCGCGGTTCGCGCACCGGGTACGCTTCGGCCGCGGCAAGCCACGACATCGCAAGGCGCACCGGGTCTTCGGGCGGCGCGTCGAACTCCGGCAAGTCGATGTCGGTAACGCCGGACAGTGTCGACGCGGTGGGTTCTGGCACGGTTCCTCCAGCGGGTCTGATCTGCGCAGCGGGTCTGATCTGCGCAGCGGGTCTGATCTGCGCAGCGGGTCTGATCTGCGCAGGTGAATGACAGTACGTTAGCGCCAGCACCCCGGCGCCGACAGTGAGGTACGCGCCACGTCGAGCACGATTCGCGCCACTGCGAGCCCAGAGTTCGACCGGATTCCCAACGGGTGGGAAAGCTGGTTGCTCCAGCCGGGAACGCGAACGACAGTGGGGGCATGCGGATGCCGGCCCCGCGCATCCGCACGTCGATCGCAGAATGCGGCTCGCAGATCACAACTGGCAGCGCGCACAGATCGGCAACAGACCGATAACAGAGAGGTTTCGCTCATGACCAAGATCCTGATTCTTACCGGTGACGCCGCAGAGACGCTCGAGGTGTTCTACCCGTATCAGCGCTTGCTCGAGGCCGGCTACGAAGTGCACATCGGTGCGCCGGAAAAGAAGAAGCTACAGTTCGTGGTGCACGACTTCGTCGATGGATTCGACACCTACACCGAGAAGCTCGGCCACACCTGGGATGCCGACATCGCCTTCGCCGACGTCGACCCGACCGAGTACGCCGCGATCGTGGTGCCCGGCGGACGGGCACCCGAGTACATCCGCAACAACGAAGACGCCAAACGGATCGTGCGGTACTTCTTCGAGAAGGATGCACCGGTCGCCGCTCTCTGTCACGGGCCGATGCTACTGGCCGCGGCAGGCGTGCTGCACGGGCGCACCTCCTCCGCGTATCCGGCACTGCAGCCTGACGTCGAACTCGGTGGCGGCGTCTTCGAGAACGGTGCAGGCGTGGTCGACGGCAATCTGGTCTCCGGCCGCGCGTGGCCGGACCACCCGTCGTGGATGCGCGAGTTCATGAAGGTGCTCGAAGCATCCGGGGTCACGCCGTAAGCATCTGCCCGACGCGATAAACACGGGCCGCCAGCCGCGCGAGTTCGAGGCTGACGGCTAGCACGGAAATAACCGAGCGTGCCGCGCCCCCCGTGCGGGGCAATCGGTAGCCCAGAGCGTGATCCGTACGCTAGCTTCTACTGGGGGGCTGGCGCCAAATGGCAATACTTCTGTATCGAATTGGGGCGTTCGCGGCGAAACGGCGATTTCTCGTCGTGGTCGTGTGGCTGCTCGTTGTGGTTGCCGCGATGGTCGGCGCGAAGATCTTCGACGGGCAGATGTCGCAATCCGTCGAGATTCCGGGCACTCAATCGCAGACGGCAATCGACATGCTGCAGAGTCGTTTCCCACAGGCGAGCGGGGCGAGCGCGAAGGTGATCTTCGTGGCGCCGGAAGGCGCGGACATCCGTTCGTTCGAGGCTCCGATCGAATCCGCTGTCGACAAGTTGAGTCGGCTTGAGCACGTCGTGGCGGTCACGAACCCGTTCGCGGCAGGCAACGGCAGCCAGGTCGCGTCGGACAACAGCATGGCGTTTGCGAGCGTGCAATACGACGTTGCTCAAACCTCGTTGACCCAGGTCGATGAGTCAGCGATTCAGGCGGCTGGAAACTCGGCACGGCAGTCCGGCTTGACGACGGCATACGCGGGCGTGACGCCGCCGCCCACAGCAGCTGACAACAGCCAAGAAGCGGTCGGCCTACTGCTCGCCCTGATCATCACGGCGATCACGCTCGGGTCACTTCTTGCAGCCGGGATGCCGCTGATCACCGCAGCGATCGGCGTGCTGATCTCCATCAGCGCGATCACGATTTTCGCTGACTTCGTGACCATCTCGTCGACCGCGCCCGTGCTCGCTTCAATGTTGGGGCTCGCCGTCGGGATCGACTACGCCCTATTCATCGTGTCGCGACATCGATCGCAACTTGCCGCCGGAGTATCGCCGGCCGAGTCTGTGGCGGTCGCCACCGCGACGGCGGGTAGCGCGGTCGTCTTCGCTGGGCTGACCGTGATCATCGCACTCGTCGGCCTTTCGGTGGTGGGGATTCCTTTCCTATCCGTGATGGGGTTCGGGGCGGCCGTCGGGGTGCTGATCGCGATCCTGGTGTCCCTCACTCTGCTGCCGGCGATCCTCGGCATCATCGGGCGCAAGCTGATTCCGAAGCCGATGTCTCGGGCGGCGAAGCGTGAAGCGGAACTGCGTGAACCGGCAGGCCGCAAGCCGAGCATGGGCCGTCGCTGGGTGACCTTCGTCACGCGCAGACCACTCATCACACTGATCGCGACCGTTCTCGGGCTTGTCGTTGTCGCGTTGCCGGCACTGAGCCTGCGCCTGACGATCCCGGATGCGGGATACGACGCGGCCGGAACGCAGGCGCGCGTCGCGTACGACCTGCTCGCCAAAGGGTTTGGCCCCGGCTTCAACGGTCCCCTTCTCGTGACGGCCGACATCAGCAAAACGATGGACATTCCGGGGGCGCTGAACGCGCTCGAGAAGCAATTCGCCAACGTGGACGACGTCGCGGCGGTCAGTCAGGCCGTGCCGAACCAGGGCCTGGACATGGCCATCATCTCGCTGACGCCGGCGAGCTCGCCGGATTCGGATGCGACCACTGCGCTCGTGCGCACGATCCGCGCCGAGATGCCCGCGTTCGAGAAGGCGCACGGTTTCGGCTACATGGTCACGGGCACCACCGCCGTCGCTATTGACATCTCGGACCGGCTGATGGATGCCCTCATTCCGTTCGCGCTCGTCGTGGTCGGGCTGTGCATTGTGGTGCTCGCGATGGTGTTCCGCTCGATCGCCGTGCCTGTTACGGCGACCATCGGATTTCTGCTCTCGGTGAGCGCCACACTCGGCGTGATCACCGCCGTCTTCAACTGGGGCTGGTTGGCCGCACCGCTCAGCGTGGAGAAGGTGGGCCCCGTCATCAGCTTCATGCCGATTCTCCTGATGGCCGTTCTGTTCGGCCTCGCGATGGACTATCAGGTGTTCCTGGTGTCGCGCATGCGCGAGGATTTCGCCAAGACGGCCGCGGCGAAACCGTCGGTGATCGACGGCTTCAGCGCATCTGCCCGGGTTGTGACGGCTGCAGCGCTGATCATGTTCAGTGTGTTCGCGTCTTTTGTGCCGGGCGGTGGGGCCGTGCTTCAGCCACTGGCCGGGGCGCTGGCGATCGGTGTGCTCATCGACGCGTTCGTGGTGCGCATGACTTTCATCCCTGCCATCATGGCGCTGCTCGGCGCACGAGCCTGGTGGTTCCCGCGGTGGCTGCAGCGAATCGTGCCCGATATCGACCTTGAAGGCGAACGGGTGCACGATCTGATCGCCGCGCGGGCGTGGCGCCCGGAACGGTCGGTGATCGATGACTTCCCAGACCAGGTGGGAGAGGACGACACGTCGCCGGTCGTCGAACGCACGGTCGCTGACGAGCTGCCTACTGGCATAGCCGCGGGGGGCCTCATCGTGTGCGGATCGGCTCCGCTCGATGTGGAAGTTCCGCCCGGAGGCACACTGATCGTCACGGACGTCTCCCTGAACCGCGCCGTGTTGGCCGCGATCACCGGGCGTCTCGCCCCGACCGCCGGCCGGCTCACCGTGCTCGGCAATGTTCTTCCGTTCGAGTCGGCCCGGCTTCAGCGCCGCTCCGTTCTGGTGCACCGGGCCCAGGCAGACGACGCAGGCATCACGATTGGTGAATATCTCGTCTCGCAGGTGCGGCTCACCGCCCGGTTCACCCAGCGACGCGCGCAGTTGCGCCTCACCGCACAGTACCTTCGCCGATTCGAATCGTTGACACGCGCAGCTGATTCGGCCCAGCTGATCGACGAGGCCACCGGCCTGCGTGAGCTCAGTACACTCGCGCGCTGGTGCCTCGACGTAGCCCTCGCACTGGCGTCCGGGCGGCCACTGATCGCCATCGATATGGTCGGTCTCGACGGCGCACTGGTGCCGGAACTCATCAACGAGGTGGGCAATGTTGCCGGTCACGATGTGACGCTGGCGTTCGCGACGGATGCGCCCGCACTGCTGTTCGAATCGGCACTGTCTGAATCGGCGCTGTCTGAATCGGCGCTGTTCGAATCGGCGCTGTCTGATTCAACACCGCCTGAATCAACGCCGGACGGCCGAATCGTCGTCTGCATCGCTGCGCGCGCCCCCGGCCGAGAACGAACGGTCGCCGACCCGGCCGAGCAGGAGGCACTGGTTTGAAATTCCTCTCATTTCTACTCAAAGCACCGGATGCCCCAAGCCGGTCGCGCACGATGCGCACCGTTGCTGTGGTGCTCGCGCTGGTCACGCCACTGCTCGTGGCTGGCTTCGCCGTCACGTCGGTGACGCAAAGCCAGGCAGGCGTGAACGGCACACCGAATCTGCCGGCCGCTGTAGTCAATCTCGACAAACCCATCCAGATCACCGTCGACGGAAAGCAGGTACCGGTTGCTGCCGGGAAACTCCTGACCAGCGAGCTTCGCTCGAGCAACAGCAGCGGGCTGCACTGGACGATCACAGACGCGGATGCGGCATCCGCTGGGCTGGCATCCGGAGCATACTCTGCCGTCGTTACGATCCCGGCAGACTTCTCTCGGCAGTACAGCTCCAGCCAGGGCCCCGCGCCGACGGTCGCAACGCTCGATGTTCAGACCGATCGGGCGCAGGGCTATGTAGCGAGCGTGCTGGCGGCGTCCCTCGTGACGCGCATCCAGGCGCAATTATCGCAGTCGTTGACACGGACATACGTCGCGGGCACACTCAGCGGATTCAGCGAGCTGCACACGCAGCTGGCGTCCGTTGCGACGAACACCCAGAAGCTCGCCGCCGGTGCGGACGGTCTGGCGTCGGGTCTCCGGCAGGCAGCGACCGGGATGACGGCGCTGGATTCCGGCGCCCAACTGCTGAGCACCGGAATGCAACAGTTGGCAGGGTCCACGCCGCCGATCGTTCAAGCCGCTGATGGTCTCTCGTCAGCGGCAGGCGTCACCGCGGGGGCAGCGCAGATTCTGTCGGACGGCACCAATACGATCGCTGACTCGCAGCGGGACGCAAGAACGCAGCAGGTAACCCTCGACGCCGGCATTGCACAGTTGCAATCCGACCTCCCGTCGTTGACCCCAGCAGAAGTGGCCGCGCGACTGCAAGCACTCAAGTCACAGTCGAGCGACGTCGTGAGCAAGGGCGCATCGATCGGCGACTCATTGGCCGTGGCGACCGTTGGCGCCGGCGCAGTGAAGGTCGGTGCCGGCCTGGTTTCGCAGGGCACATCGGCACTTGCGAGCGGCATGCCGGTTCTCAGCAAGGCAATAGCCGGGGCCGCCGATGGGGCAGTAGCACTGGCTTCCGGAACCGGACCGCTCAGCGCGGGCACTGCGCAACTCGCGGCGGGTGCGGGCACGCTCGCGACCGGCGCTGGGGCGCTTGCGTCAGGCCTCGGCAGCGCCGCTACGGCCGTTCCTTCTTATACGGCCGCAGAGCAGAAAACGCTCTCGACCGTCGTCAGCGCACCGGTGTCCATGACGGTGACCGACGCGGCAGGCGCACCCGGTGCGGCGAGCGCTGCAGGCACAACAGGCGCAGCGGACGCGGCAGGCACGGCAGGTACCGGTGGCGCAGCCGGTGGTGCGAACACAGCCGCCGGTGCCGGTGGCGGCGCGGCTGCCGCAGGCGCAGGCGCCGCGACCGCGCTCGGCGCTATTGCGGCCGTGATGGTTCCGGTTGCGCTGTGGCTTGGTGCCTTTGCACTGTACCTGGTGCTTTCACCCTTCGATCCAAAAGCCCTCGGGTCGGCCGCATCCACCTGGCGCGTCGCCCGCCAGTCGCTGGTTCCGAGCGTGGTACTCGGCTGCATCCAGGCTCTGATCGTGGTGCTCGGGCTCGGGCTGCTCGGTGTGAGTCCTGCCCATCGCGCGGCCAGTGCACTTTTCGTGCTCGTGCTTTCGGCGGCATTCGTCTGCGTGCATCACGGAGTGATCGCTCTGTTCGGTCGGGCCGGCCGGATGCTTTCCCTCGCGTTCATCTCGCTACAGGTTGTCGCTGCTGGGGTGCTGGTGCCTGCCGCGTTCAGCCCGAGCTGGCTCAGCGCCGTATCCGGCGTCATGCCACTGACGGCAGCGGTGCAGGGGATGCAAGCGTTGCTGATGGGGCAGAATGTGCAGGCGGCGATCGGGACGATCGTGATGCTGATCGCAGCGGCGGCTATCGGAGTTGCGCTGACAGGCATCGCCGTGTCGCGTGCGCGGTTACGTGCGCAGCAGCAGTAGCCAGGCGTATAGGGCCATTGCTGCGGCATAGAGCACCGCAACGACGATCACGCCGATGAGTTGGACCCTCCACCCCGGCTTCGGCTTCAGCCACCAGTCGAATTGGCGGAAGATCCAGGGCACGACGAACCAGCCGAGCAATTGTGTGCTCACCAGGTTGCCGATGAACAGTGACAGCCAGAACGGCACGCCCTGTGAGTCGATCAGCGGCTCGCTGACGAAGTAGCCCCACAGAAAGACCATCGGGTAAAGCACCAGCAGCACGAGCAGGTTGTTCTTGATGATCGGAATGTCCGGGTCTTTCACCGCCGACCAGAAGTCGAAGCCGAAGCTCGCCTTTTTCACCTTCAGATCGAGGTTGAAGCGCGAGCCCTCCTCGAGCAATCGTCTGCGCTCGGGAGAGTGAATCCATTCGTCCAGGTGTTCATTCGTGTCGAAAGTGAGGATGATCACCCACTTCTGCTGGATGCCTGGCACAGGTGGCTGCAGCCGGTGCGCACGAAATCCCCGAAAGCGTGATTCCGCCTCAGAAATCCGCGCCTGCCATTCTATGAACGCATCCTCGTCGGCCGGGGCGACTGTCGACGAGACGATGACAGTGGCGCCGTCAGGCGCCGAGCGAGACTGCTCGCTGATGAGCTGGATCTCTTCATCACTGTCGATCCCGACACGCTCGGCGTAGAGCGAGCGCCGCTTCGAACCGTCGAACCATCCCCGGGCGGCTTGGGCGTTGCGGAACCGGTCAACGATGACCAGGTCGTCCTGCCCGGCGGATGGTGGAACGGTTGTGCGGCTGATGAACCCGGGGCTGGCCTCCAGCGCCTCGGTCACGCGGGCCTGCCACTGATCGTATGCCGAGTCGTCACTTGAAATGCGCCGGTGGATCACGATCGAAACGGGTGCCTCGTCGATGAGCGGGAGGGATTCCATCGCGTTAGGCCTTCTTGTATGCGCGCTCGCCGAGGATCCAAGTTTCGTCCACGTTCCGCTCGTCGCCCACCATCATGACGCCGAACAGCAGCTGGGCAGCCTCCTCGACGCTCGCGGGACGGTGCGCGACCACTGCCGATTGATGCCAGGCCAACGCGCTCGGGCCGCTGTTCCAGTCGATTGCAACGAAGTCGGCCTCTTTACCGATATCGAAACTGCCGACGTACTCGTCGATGTACAGCCCTTCAGCACCGCCGAGCGTGATCGACCAGAACGCGCGGTACGCCGAGAGCTTGTTCCGCTCCGACTCCGCGAGGTCCTGCGTCAACGGACTGGTGCTGCCGTCAAGCATGGTGTTGTTGAGCATCCCGACCTTGTATGCCTCTTCGAGAACACTCAGCATGCTGAACCGGTTGCCGCCGCCGACATCGGTTCCGAACGACATTCTGATGCGTGTGCGCGGGTCGGTTGCGCGGCCGAGTCGAAACAGCCCGCTGCCCAAGAACAGGTTGGAGCATGGGCAGAAGGTTATCGAACCGCCGCTGTCGTGCAGCCGTTCGAACTCGCCGTCCGAGAGCCACACGCCGTGCCCTCCCGAGAACTTCGGCCCGACGAGATCGTACTTCTCGTACACGCTGAGATAGTCGGTGCAGTCGGGGTGTTCCCGGAGAAGTGCTCTGATCTCGGACGGGTTCTCCGAAATGTGGGTGTTGATCCACAAATCCGGATTCTCCTGCTTGAGCGCCTGGCATGCTGCCAGGAGTTCGTTCGACGCGCCCAGGGCGAACCGTGGCGTGATGGCATACAGCAGGCGGTCCTTGCGGTGGTATTTTTCGATCAGCGCCGTGCTGTCGCGGTAGAAATTCTCTGGCGTGTCGATGGTGCCTTCTGGGGCGTTGCGGTCAATGCCGGTCAAGCCACCGATCACCCGCAGGTGGCGATTGGCGGCCTCGTCGAAGAACGCTTCTGTCGACACCGGCGAACTCGACGTGAACGCCTGGACAGTCGTCGTTCCTGCTGCGAGCACGTTATCGAAGAATCGCGATGTCCCCGCTGCCGCGTATGCGGGATCCGAGTATTTGGTTTCCTCGGGAAAGACCGTGTCATTGAGCCATGGCAGCAGCTGTTGACCGAAAGCGCCAAGAACGCGCGTTTGTGGCACATGAATGTGCCCGTCAATGAATCCCGGCGTGATGATCCGGTCGGGGATCCGCGTCACCGGCACGTCAGGGTGGCGCGCGCTCACCTCTCGGTAATCACCGAAATCCGAGATGATCCCGTCCCTGACGACGAGCAGACCGTCCTCCACGAACCGCGCGGCGTCTTGCTCACTGCCGACATGTTTCCATGGGTCGTCGACGAAGTCGAAGAATGTTCCGCGGATGCCGATGACCGTCATGTAGTTCCCCCTCACGACTCCCTGGGGAATCGTGCAAATGCCCGGGTGCGTCTTCACGTGGGCGGGCCTGGTTCAACCGCACCGAAGTTCACCAGGCTACGGCTCATACTACTGGGCACGATGTCGAGAGCTTCACCCCAGAACAGGCGGGGTCGCGGAACGAACTCTCGGCGTGTAACATGTGGTCTGACCACATAGATTCTCCACGAGGAGGGGCGCTTTGACCCCGGATGCCGCGCTCGGGTCGCCTGCACCGCCCGCGGGCAGCCCACCATCCGCCACCGCACCATCCGGCAGCGCACCATCCGGCAGCGCACGCGCGTGGGAGACGGTGCTGCAGTCGATCGAGGCGGCGCTGCTCGACGGGCGGCTGCGCCCCGGCGACCATCTGCCCCCCGAGCGCGCACTGGCGAGCGAACTCGGCGTCGGCCGATCCTCGGTGCGCGAGGCTGTGCGGGTGCTCGAAGTGCTGGGCCTGATTCGCACCGCGACGGGATCGGGGCCGAGCGCCGGCGCGATCATCGTCGCGACACCATCCGGCGGCATGAGCGCACTCATGCGCTTGCAGGTCGCCGCCCAGGGCTTCGCCGTCGAGGATGTCGTGGCCACCCGCCTCCTGCTTGAAACCTCGATCGTGTCGGACCTGGCGTCTGCGGCCGCCGCCGCGTCTGCCGCCACCGCCGCGTCTGCTCGCCTGCGCCACGTCGCGCGCGATGCGCCACTTGAAGTGGCGCAAGGCGACGAAGCTGGCGCACACGACGCCGCACACCGCACCTACCACCACGCGGCGAGCAGGCGCCCCACACTCACCCCCGCAACGCAACTTCTCGACGCGATGGATTCCCTCGCGCTCACCGAGGCAGAGTTCCTCGCGCTCGACGCGAGATTCCATGTCGCGCTGGCAGAGGCATCCGGAAACAGCGTCATCGCCGCCATGATGGAGGGCCTGCGCAACTCGATCGAGAGCTACGTGCTTGCGGCCGTGCCGAATCTGCCGTCGTGGGCGCGGACATCCGCTCGCCTGCGCGAGGAGCACCGCGGCATCCTGCAGGCGATCGCTGGGGGCGACCCGGCGGATGCTGCCGCCCGCGTCCGCGCGCACATCACCGGCTACTACGCCGAGTCGGCTCTGACTAACCAACCCACTAGCGAAGGAACACACGATGGTTGAACGACGGATTCCGAAGATCCACGACCTTGCACCGCTCATGCAGTTCAAGAAGCCGGAGCTGAATGCCAAGAAACGCCGGCTCGCCAAAGCGCTGACCATTTACGACCTGCGCACGATTGCGAAGCGACGCACGCCGAAGCCCGCGTTCGACTACACGGATGGATCGGCCGAGGCCGAGCTGAGCCTTGCCCGCGCGCGCCAGGCGTTCGAAGACATCCAGTTCAATCCGTCAATCCTGCGTGACGTCTCACAAGTGGACACGACGCGGGAGGTGCTCGGCGGTCCGAGCGCGCTCCCATTCGGCATCGCGCCGACCGGTTTCACGCGCATGATGCAGACCGAGGGCGAGATCGCAGGGGCGAGCGCGGCCGGTGCAGCGGGCATCCCGTTCTCCTTGTCGACGATGGGCACCGCGGCGATCGAAGACGTCAAGGCGGCCAACCCGAACGGTCGCAACTGGTTCCAGCTCTACATGTGGAAGGACCGCGACCGCTCGATGGCGCTGGTCGACCGGGCCGCGAAAGCCGGCTTCGACACGCTGTTGGTCACCGTCGACGTGCCTGTCGCCGGCGCGCGGCTGCGCGACTCCCGCAACGGGATGACGATCCCGCCGGCGCTGACTCCGAAGACCATCATCAACGCGCTGCCGCGACCTGCCTGGTGGATCAACTTCTTGACCACTGAGCCGCTGGCATTCGCGAGCCTCGACCGCTGGAGCGGCACCGTAGCGGCCATGCTCGACGCCATGTTCGACGCCACCGTCACCTTCGAGGACCTCGCCTGGATCAAAACCCAGTGGCCCGGAAAACTCGTCGTCAAAGGCGTGCAGAACATCGCGGATGCCCGCAAGCTCGCCTCGATGGGCGTGGACGGCATCATCCTGTCGAACCACGGTGGCCGCCAGCTCGACCGCGCACCGATCCCGTTCCACCTGCTGCCCGAGGTCGCCCGCGAGGTCGGGCGTGACACCGAGGTGCTGCTCGACACCGGCATCATGAGCGGGGCGGATGTCGTTGCAGCAATCGCGCTCGGCGCGCGTTTCACCCTGGTCGGCCGCGCATATCTCTACGGGCTGATGGCCGGCGGACGCGAGGGCGTCGACCGCACGATCGAGATCCTCTCGACGCAGCTCCGGCGCACCATGCGGCTGCTCGGCGTCTCCTCGCTCGACGAGCTGAACCCATCGCATGTCACGCAGCTGCAGCGGCTGACCCCGATCTCGCGGCCTGCCTTGAATGAAGCGGCTGACGCAGCGGATGCCGCGGTGTCCGCGCGCGCATCCGTCACGTCGCGCTCCCGCGCAACGTCCCCGCGCAAGTCGTCGGCCGGCGCGGCTCAAGCGAAGGCACCTGCGACGCGAGCAACGAAGCCGAAGGCGTAGCGCAGCGAGCGCCAACCCGGTGGTCGAGTAGCGCGTGCGCAGCGAGCGCCAACCCGCTGGTCGATTAGCGCGTGCGTGGCGAACACCAACCCGGTGGTCGAGTAGCGCGCGAGCGCAGCGAGCACGCGTATCGAGACCCCAAGCGCATCACAGATCTCGAAACGGGTCTCGATACACTCGCTGGCGCTCGTTACTCGATACACTCGCTGGCGCTCGTTACTCGACCACCGCGAGCGCTCGTTACTCGACCACCACCTCGCCAGCCTCAATCAGCGGGTTTTGCAACTCGGTGACCCACGCGCTCACGTTGTCCATGGGACTTTCCAGGTAGACCTCGCGGGCGAACCCGGTGGAGCGATACTCGTTCGCATCAACCCACTGGGCCAGTGCCTGCACGGTCTGCATGACGTCGTCCATGGGGCCGCGATGCAGGATCGTCGCTGCCCGCACCTCCGGCAGGTTGACCATCCTCGCACCGATGTCGGCGGCGGTATCGGCGTCGAGCTGCTCCCGCAATTGCGAACGCCGAAGCACCAACGTGCCGCGCAGCTCGTCGATGCCGATCGAGTCGCAGTGGCGCAGCATCCGCACAGACACGCGTCCGTAACGGGCGAATTCTCCGATGGTGAACATGACGCTTTCTGCTCTAGACCCTCACACGGTGTCAGGGTCAAGCTCTCCCATGCATCAATTCGCGTCCCCCGATCGGATGGCCACGATTCCGCCATCAGATCATCCAATCAGTCGACCACGAGTCACTCGATGCGGCCGCAACGTTGTAGTGAGCCCGGAAACGCCGGGCCACCGCCAGAGCCTCTGGCACACGACAACACAGAAACCGGAGTCACTATCATGCGTAATCGTTTTCGCATCCTCGCCGCGACCGGCTTGGTCGCAGCCAGCCTGGTCGGAATCGCCGGCGCTGCCAGCGCCGCCAGCGCCGACGCGGCCGCCCCCAGGTCGATCACAGACGTCGTCTACGGCAAGATCAAGCACAACGCGACATCATTCAACGCGACATCGACGCGCGCCACGGCGGTCGGCCACTTCACCGCAGAGGACGAGGTGGAAACCCTCTGCCATCGGGAAGGCCAAACGCTCAACGGGCGCTCCCTGTGGTTCAAGATCTCCCAGGGTCTCGACAAGTACGACCAGCCGATAGTGTCCTACATCCACGCCGACTCCATCTTTGTGGAACCTGAGTCGGTGGGATACTGCTACAACACGCCGTAGGTCGAACACCGGGGCGTCGACCGGCGAAGCCGGCACCAAGCGGGCACGGCAGCTATTGCGAGAGCAGGCTGCGGTGCCCGCTTTGTCGCGCGCTCCCTCGTGCGCGCTCCATCGTGCCCGCTTCGTCCTGCCCCGACCCCTGGAGTTCCCTGGTCCCGCAGGACAGCCGGCAATCGATCGACACGCGGTGTCCCCCGATCGGCCACAGCGGTGTCCCCGATCAGTGGGGCCGCGGCTCCACCGCCGTATCAGCTGATCGGCCGGCCAGACGGCACCCGTGACGGCCGCATCGTAGGAGCAGGTCCCGAAATGCTGGGCCACCGCCAGAACCTCTGGCACACGACAGCACAGACATAGGAGTCACTAATCATGCGTAATCGTTTTCGTATCCTCACCGCGGCCGGCTTGGTCGCAGCCAGCATTGTCGGGGTCGCCGGCGCCGCCACCGCCGCAACGGCCAGCACCGCAACCGCAACATCGGCCACCACCGCGACAGAGTGGTCAGTGCGCCTGCCAGCACTCACCGAAACGAATATTCCGCAATTGGTCTGCCCAGCAAGCAAACCTTTCCTGATCAACCAGGAACTGTCCCCCGCGCGCCTCGTGCCCCGAGGAGTGCAAGTCATCGAATCAGGCTTTGGCATTTTCGTTACCATCCCAAGTCCGGTCCACGACGGGTCCGGGACTGCGGGCGGAATCAGCAGCGTCGGCGCTGTCGCGACCAACTGGGACTTCTTCTCCACACAGGACCTCACCATCAAATTGCACTGCACCAGCGACCGAGACGCGTCCTACCCGGTAGCCTGACCAGACGCCCGCGGGCTACGTAAGCTCAGCCGGCCTATCGCGCCATGGTGCCGAACCGACCGGCGCGTTAGCACAAGAGATGCCCAGGACTATTGCACAGTCAGCGAATTGCGTTATCCCGTTGGTCGAGTAGCCCGCGAGCGCAGCGAGCAGGAGTATCGAGACCCCGCAACGAGGTCTCGATACGCTCGTTCCTCGCTACTCGACCACCGTCTTTTCCTCGCTACTCGAGCAACAGAATCGTTCGAAGCTACAACTTTGCAAAGGCCCTGCAGATACACGAACCTCGGGCCGAGCGTTAGCCGACACGCGGTGTCGGCCGATCGGGTGACATGCGGTTCCACCGCAACACCCGCTGATCGGCCGACCACGCGCGAGGCAACGCACCCGCAGCCTTGTATTAGGGCCGGAATCGCCGGCCCACCACCAGAATTCCAGGCACCTAACCGCACAGAAACCGGAGTAGAAATCATGAGCGTTCGCACAATCGTCGCCGCCAGCTTGATCGCAGCCGGCCTGCTCGGCGTCACGGCAGCTGCAGCCATCACCCCCAGCGCGGGCGGCGTCAACGGCCCCGTGGGCGGCCTCGATCAGACCAACAGCGTCATCACTCAGGCGACGACATCGTTCACTGCGCCGTCGACGCAGGCGCAGCAGGTCCACACGCTCCAACTCGGCGAACGCGTGGATGCCATCTGCCACGGCACGGGCCAGACCGTCAATGGCAACTCAGACTGGGTGCGGATCGCCAAGGACGGCACAACCGGATACGTCTACACCGGCGCAATCACCGCCCCAACGAACCTGCCGCTCTGCAGCGCGTAATAGCTGCAGTCCGTAATGACTGTGCGCCGCACGGCCGTTATGCCGATTCAGCCGGGGCGGCCGCATCCGCCGGCACACTCGCCCCAGCAGCCGGCACGCTCACCTCAACCGGCACACTCGCCTCGGCGTGTGTGCCGCGAGGCTCCCCCGCCCGCAACACCAGCACACCGCCCGCGGCCTCCAAGCGGATGCGACGGGACGCGATCCCGATGTGACCGGCGGCCAAGCGCTCCTCGAGAGCGCTCTCGGGGAGGCCACGTCCGTCGTCACTCACCGTGAGATGGCCTGTTGCGAAGCCGGCCGTTCCGTCGCGCAACGCCAATGTGACTCGCACCTGCGAGGCATCCGCATGCTTGAGCACGTTTCTCAACAGCTCGCGTGCGGTTGCGTACAGGAGGTCGTCCGCCGAGGTCTTGACACCTTTCGGCCAGAGTTGCGTGTCTGTCTCTACGTTGAACGCTCCACGCGCAGTCAATCTCGCGGCCAACTCTTCGACAGCGTGACGCAGCCCTGCCTGCTCCAAGACAGCCGGATGCAACCCCGTTACGGTCGCGCGCAACAACTGCGCGGACTCGCTCAGCGCATGGTCGAGACGCTCGAACGACCCGGCGTCGCCCGCGTCGCGCGCATCCGCCAGATCGTGGCGGGCCGCCAGCACGTACTGGAGCGCACCGTCGTGCAGGTGCTCGGCGAGCGCTTGCCGTTCCCGAGACTCGATTCCTACCATGTCCGCCAGCAGAGCCCCGCGCTCGAAAACGTGCGAGGCGATCGTCAGCACGCGTGACTGCTGCACGCGGCAGAGCAGCACGCATCCGGTCGCCAATCCGACGAACACACCCGTTCGCAGCCAGAGCGACACCCACGGCTCGTCATTCGAGACGCGCGTGACGACGCTGCAGAACAGGTAGACGGCGCTCGTCGGAACGCACACCGACAGACAAACCCAAGGTCGCAACTGCGTTGCCGCCATCACCGGCAGCAGAAAGAAACCGTTGAGCAGAATGTCGGCGCTCCAGCTGTCGGACGCCGCAACGCCGTCCAGCACGCACAGACTGCCGAGCGCGACCACGTCGATATACAGGGCCAGCCAGATATACCGCACCAGCCATGCTTTGGCGCGGCGCGTCACGACCAGCAGCACCAGGGTTGACAGCAGGTACAGCGCGGCGATCAGATACCCGATCCAGCGATAATGGGCCACCGGCACCAGGATGACCACGAGCGCGATGAACACCACCAGAACACCGCGCAGCATGAACTGAACCCGGATGCCGCGGTAGGCATGGTCGATCAGCACGCGCCCGAGTTCCGGATTTCCGGCAATCTCACCGAGCTTGCCCCATCGTTCGTCGCGCGCCATCCTTCCCCCTCGGATGCCGCTACTCGAGCAGCCCGCGCCGCATTCCTTCTGCGACGGCGGCGGCGCGATCGGAGACGCCGAGTTTCTCATAGAGACGTTGGGTGTGCGTCTTTACCGTGCTGACCCCGATGAACAGTTCGGCTGCCAGTTGCGGGATGGAGAGCCCCTGCGCGAACCCGCGCAGCACCTCCTGTTCGCGCTGGCTGAGCGCCGGCGCATCCGGTTGCGAGCGCAGCCGGATCTGCTCGGCCAGGCCGGCGGTCAGTTCCGGTGGCACAACGGTTCCTCCGCGCGCCACGGTCATCACCGCTTCGACGATCTGCTCGCGGCTGCTGTCCTTGGACAGATATCCCTTGGCACCCTCCTCAAGTGCCTTGAAGACGACTGCACTGCCGGTCTCGGCCGACAGGAGGATCACCTTGGTGCCCAGCCCGTCACGATTCACGGCGTGTACCACGCCGATACCGTCGATGTCGGGCATCTGGTAGTCGACGACGGCGACATCGGGTTGCTCGCGCGTGATCACCTCGAGCGCTTCCCGGCCGTTCCCGGCCTCGCCAACGACGGCGATCCGCCCAGTGAACGTCAGGCCTCTGGTGATTCCGTCACGGAAGAACGGATGATCGTCGACCACCACAACACGAACCGGTCGTTGCGAGGATTCCACGCTGACTCCTGCCGAAAAACGCATCTCTACCGATCGACGAACCCGGCCCGACCTGGCTCGTTTCGGTCGGTTCAGTATAGGCGCGCCCGGATGCCTGCTGCCATGCAATCCGTGTAGTCCTCCGGTTGGAGGACGCGCGCGTCAACCGCGCAGTCATCCGCTCGGCCGACCCGGTCTCTCCGGAAGCGCTGCGACCGTTGACATACGGCCGCAACTACGCGGCCCGCTACCAGCAGGAGGTTCTTCCCATGTTCACCACACCGAAACCGACCAACGATGCCAACAAGCCCCATCGGCGCGGCCGAGGGTTTCTGCTCGGCGCGTGCGTTACCGCCGCCGTCATCGCCGGCGCGGTGCTAGCACCCGCCGCAGCAAACGCCGCGACCCCCGCCACCGCAGCCGCTGCGCAGTCCGCACCGAGCAACCCGAAGACATCGCCACAGGTGGCCCGCGGCTTCCACATCTGGAACCTGACCGGGCATCCGATGAAAGTCGACAGCATCAAGGGCAACGCCCAGTATGAGGGACGCCCCGACGTCGGCCACATCCTTCAGCCTGGTCAGATGGACGACTGGGAGGTCCAGTTCGAAGACGATTACGACTCCACATCCATTGTCAGCTACTCCATCCTCAACAACGACGGCACCGTCGCCGGCTCCTACGTCCCGACGATGACCGTCGGATCGACCTATGGTTTCCCCAGCTACACCGCGACAGTGACCAACGGGTATGTAAAGTCCGGGCTGGGGATGGACCTGGTGGTGATCGGCCCAGACGGCGCCGTGACCAACCCGACGGCCCAGGCCTACATGCTGCGGTCACTGTGCAACAACGGTTTGGCCGCCTGCACATTCACGGACACCAAGCGGGAACAACTCTCGACCCCGAAACACCAAGTGTGGCAAGGCACGACCGTGGGCGCGGACGGTCCGGGCACAGTACCGATCGCGGTATCGGACACCACGAACATCACCACCAATGTCAACACGCCGGTGACCGTGGACGGCCCGCTGTTCAAGGCGATCGCGAACGGAATCAAGGCGCAGTACAAGCAGGACTTGACCGGCACGCGCACCCAGACCGCGAACGTGAATGTTCCCATCAACGCCACGTCGGTGATCTCGGCGGTCGCTCCTCTCTACCGCGACACCGGGACCATCACCATCAAGGCCGAAGGTCACACTTGGACCCTGCCCGGCGTGTCGTTCGACAGTCCGGACACCACACGCACGGGAACCTGGATCGTCGACACGAGCCCGGGGAGCTGAGCCGCAATCAAGTCGGGGCACAGTGTGCATGATTCGCAGAATCTGCCACACTGTGCCCCGACTCGACGTCGGTGGCACGGTGCCCGCATCGCCGGCCCACCGCATCCGGCTTGGAATTGCCGACGCACCGTACGCGGGACCGCCCTAACGACGAGCGACGAGAGTCATCGCGAACGCGTTGATAGCGGCAGCGACTACCTCTGGCCGATCGAGCCAAGGAAAGTGCGAACCGCCGTCGATCAGCGTTCGGTGGATATGAAGCCCGGCGTAGCTGGGATCAACCCAGATGGTTTGGTCGATCACGTGGTCGGCGGTGCCGCTGATGATCAGGGTGGGAAGGGCGGCAGGCCACCAGGTGGCCTCATACACGTCGTCAAAGTGTGCACCCGACCATTCCACCGCAGCATTATTGAACGGTAGACGCTCCAGCATTGTGGCCGCTGCGGGCAATGACTGAGCCCCGACATTCCAAGTCGCGGTAGCAAGGGTAAGTTCTCGCACGGTTTCGTCCGACGGATTCGAAGCATACCGTTGCTCGGCCGCACGGATCTGCGGTGACGTGTTCTTTGCCGCGAACTCCCCGAACTTTTCCCGCCACCCGGCATGGGGGGCGGACTCAATCAACACGAATCCGCACAGCAGAGGCTCGAGGCCTGACACCGACAACGCATACATACCCCCTGTTGAGTGGGCAACCAACACCGGGAACGCGACCGCTTGCGCTGCCTCGACAAGAACATCTGGCCACAACGCGTAGGGGTCTGCGGGTGCCCCAGGAGCGTCCCGATTAGAGCCGTCACCAGGCAGGTCAACCATCCAAAGGTTCCCGGGGACTTCCACCGCTTTGGCCAACCCGAGCAGGCTCTCCGATCCCAGACCGGGACCGCCGGGCAGCAGCAACCAATCCAGACCCTCACCGGCCGAATACCTGCGAAGGCGCACACCCGACGGCGTGTAGAACTCTTCGTTCCTGGCATCTCGCATAGCTCGAGGCTATCGAAGAAGGGTCGACAGGCCGCATGCAAACCGTGCCGTTCTGCATCCTGTCCACTGTCCACTGTCCACGTCTCCGTCGGGTCAGGCAAATTGGGCGGCCGCGCGCATCCGTAACACTTCGCCCCGAACCGACGTTGCGCTCTCAGAGAGCGACCGCCATCCGCTACGCGATCGAGTACGACGAGGACGCCTGGGTCGAGGCCGACGGTAAAGTGGCCGGCCGGGTATGGATCACCACGACCCGACCGGGCGAAGCCGCCAGCCGCATCCAAGTCGTGCTCATCGCGGCCTTCGAGGACGGGCGAATCCGACGCCTGTGGGAGCTGACCTGGCCCAACTGGGCCGATCTTGACGCTTTCAAGAACTACAGCACCGACGGATAAGCCAGACACGGCAGCAGGCGGCGGGCCTCGGCCGCGGTCATCCGTGGCAGCCGCGTGTTACGGCCACGTGGCCTGAATTCGGCGCGCAAGCACGCACGTGTCCTCCGATTGGGGGATGCGCGCGTCATCCGCACGATCCGCCGATCGGCCGACGGGGCCAAACCCGGCCAGAGGCGAACCTTGAAGTGAGGCCGCAGATCGGCAGCCTCATCGAAGAGGAGGTTCTTGCGATGTTCACCACCCGCACGCACATCGAGCAGGTCAGGCCGTCGCGCGACCACAGCCGTCAGACTCAGCAGAGAACAGACGCAGTTGCCAGCACCGCGCACGTCTCGCGCAACTTCCACATCTGGAACCTCACCCGTCACCGGATGATGGTCGACAACGTGAGAGGCAATGCGACTTTCGACGGCCGCCCGCCCGCCGTCGGCACCATCCTGAAGCCGGGTCAGATCCACGAGTGGCGACTGCAATTCGACTTTCTGAACGCTGTCGATGCCATCGTCGATTACATGATCCTCGGCGATGACAACTCGCTGGCCGGCCGCTATTCGACACTGATGCACATCGACGCGCTGACCACCGTTCCGCGCTGGAGCGCCACAGCCGACCATGGCTTCGTCGGGTCTGGCATCGGGATGGACCAGATCGTCATGGATCCCGACGCCATTGTCACCGACACTCAGTTGCGGGCTCAGGCGTCCATGCTGCGGGCGCTGGACAACGGCTGTCGCACTGCCTGACTGCGCTGGCGACTGCGTTCGCGACAGTGCTCGCGACATGGCCCGCTGCAGCGCCCGCTACAGCGCGCGCACCTGATTGTTGCGCGCGTCGTGCGTCAGCTCGACCAGCCCGAGCTCTTCGAGCAACGGCGGCAGATACATGCCGAACCGACCACGGTAGCCGTTGCGCAGGCCGTACCAGCCGCCGACCGGATTGGAAGCCGATCGGCCCCAGGCCTCGACGGTGCCCTCAACGACGGGCTTCTTCTCATCGGCAGCACCAAGCGGAACCCAGTCGCCCTGCTCGCGCAGCCAGGCGTGAAGATCGTCGATCGCTCGCAGGTCGTACTTCAACGTCGTCGACCCGACCTGGCAGACCAAAACCGGCGGATCAGCCTCGCGGTCCGCATACATCGTGTACTGCGACGACCCGGGGGCGGTCGTCAGCTCCCACGGGTCAGCTTTCGTTCCAGCAGCCATTTCTGCCTCCTTGCAGTGCGCTCAGTTTAGTGCGCGATCGTGGTGTGCACGCCGCCCTCAACGACCCGCTCGTGCGCTGGCACAAAGGAGTTCACACTGGAGAGTACGAGACGCTCGAGCGCAACCTTCGGGCTCAAATGAACTTTCCAGCCCGGCGCCTCGTGCAACTGGTGAACGCACCGCGTTCGCCGATGCTGAGGTGGGAGGAGGCGCGTATGGCCGACGACGAAGCCGCGCTGCTCCGCGCTCTCCACGACGAGCACGCCGCTCCGCTCTGGCGTTACGTCGTGCACCTCACCGGCGACCGAGCGCTGGCCGATGACATCGTGCAGGAGACGCTGCTGCGCGCGTGGCGCAAGCCGTCCGTGCTCGACCAGGGCGAGACATCCGCTCGGGCATGGTTGTTCACGGTGGCGCGCAACCTCGTGATCGACACTAAACGCAGCGCCCGCAACCGCCACGAGTTCGGCACGGACGAACTGCCCGAGCAAGCGACGGCGGATGAGACGGATGCCCTCCTCGACTCCTGGCTCGTCGCGGATGCTCTCGCCTCGCTCTCGCTCGAGCACCGCGCCGTGATCGTGCACGCATACTATGGCGGTCGCTCGGTGGCCGAGATCGCTCGTGAGCTGGATATTCCGGCAGGCACCGTGAAGTCGCGGATGCATTACGGCCTGCGCGCACTCAAGCTTGCCCTGCAAGAGAACGGGGTGACCCGATGATCGACCCGACCGCAGGCGCTCACGACGCCTATGCAGATCGCGACCGGTACGCGGAGTGGGATGCCGCATATGTGCTCGGCGCGCTGTCGCCGAACGAACGGCTCGAGTTCGAAGCCCACCTGAGCGGATGCGCCCGCTGCGCAAGCGCGGTCGCCGACCTCGCCGGTCTCCCCGGTTTGCTCAGCGCGCTCGACGACGACGAAGCGCTCGTAATGCTCGATGCGGGGCCGCGTGCACACGCTGTGCAGGGGCTGGATGGGCGCCGAGCGGATGCCCGCAGCGCAGATGTGCGCTGGGCGGATGCGCGCTGGGCGGCATCCGAATCGATGCCCGCCGATATTCTGGCAGGCCTGACCGCGCGGGTTCGGCTGCGCAGACGCCTGCGATCGGCGCTCGTCGGTGTGACCGGGGCCGTTGCAGCGGCCGTCGTAGCGGCGGCGATCATCGTGCCGCTCGCCGTCGGAGGCGGCGGCGGCACTGGCGGTGGTCCGGGGCCATCGGGCCTGCCGACCTTCGCGGCGCCAGCGCATCCGACGGTGTCTGCCGCGCTCGACGCGGTGGTGCCGAGCTCGATCACCGCGAGCGTCGGTCTGACCTCCACCAGCTGGGGAACGTCGATCGCACTCTCGTGCCAGTACAAAGACGTGTCGTCTGCGCAGACCGGCACCGGTTACGCGACGCCTGCGCAGTTCGCGCTGTACGTGACCGCCCGCGACGGAACGACTACAGAGGTCTCCAGCTGGAGCGCCGGCCCGGGCGACACTGTGCACGCATCCGCATCAATCGCCACACCGATTGCGGACATCGCCGGAGTTCAGTTGCGATCCGTGAGCCCGAATCAGACTCTGCTCGCGCACTCGTTCAGCTGATCGGATCGCGGGCACGCCTGATGCGATCGTGAGTGTGAGCAGGCGCGCATCGGGAGCGCTCCTCTATATGTACGGATATATCTACGCAGTCGTAGCGGCGAGCGCGTGGGCGACGTCGCGAGCGATGACCCGCTGACCCGTGGCAGTGGGGTGCACATCGTCTGCCTGTATGAGCTGCGGATGCCCTTCCAACGGCTGCCCGATGCTCAGAGAGACCGCACCGATCGAGGCGGCAACGTTCGCCACATCCTGGCCGAACGTGGCGAGCTCTTGCGGCTCGGCTGTTTCGTTCCAGACCGGGCTGACGACCACGATCTTCGCGTTCGGCAGGTCGGACCGCAGCTCCTGCATCGCGGTGGCGGTCGCGGTGGCGACGGTCGGTTCGGGGTCACCGAGGTCGTTGCTGCTTGCTGAGATCAGCACGATGGAAGGGTGCAGCCGGACTGCCACGGCGACCTGGTCGACGAACGTATCGTCGTTGTTGCCGACGGTGACAAAGCCAGACCCGTCACTTGCGAGGTTGGTGAGGTCCCAGCCGTACTGTTCCGCGACGACAGCGGGCCATGCCTGATCCGGTTGCAGGCCGTGGCCCTCCATGATGGAGTCGCCAATGGCGACGACGACCGGGCCGTTCGGAGCCGCATCTGTGACCCGTTGCACGATTACGGGCTGCGCACCGGCGGCCGCGGCGCCGGTGAGCGCCATGGTCAACCCCAAGGCCACACTCGCCGCCATCGCCAGCGCTTTCGGCATCTGCGAGAACATCATGCCGGCAGGCTAGGCGCGCAGTGCTTCAGTCTGCTGTGGCTGACCTATGCCTCGACTATGACCTCTCGGCGATGCCGTTAGGCGCGCGGCCGACGAGGCCGACGGCGCCGACGAGCCCCGCCCCCCCCCCCCCCCGCTGAGCCGGGACTGCCTGGGTGCGCTACTCAAAAGACACGAACCGCACTCCTTGTGGCGCCGACCGAATCATCCGCTGATCCAACGTCAGGATCGGTGCGTCGACGGCAAGCGCGCACGCGACGTAGAACGCATCGGCGACCCGAACGGAGTGCCTGAGCTGCCAGGCAAAATTCATGAGATCGTAGTGCGCAACCCGGTGCAGCGGCAGCTCGCGGTACAACGCCAGTGCGCGGTCGGTTTCCGCACTTGTGACGAGATTCGCACGCTCCAATCGCGCCATCGCGGAGCACACTTCGACATCGACGATCTCCGGCGCGATCAGGTCCTGACCGCGGATACGATCGAGCACAGCCGCTGAATTCGGCGAATCAGTGATCACATCGACGACGGCACTTGCGTCAACGAGGAGCATATTCCTGCCGCACCTCATCGAGGAGTGCGACGACATCCACGTCGATCCGCGGCAGTGCGGCCGCGTCGCGCTTTGCGATCCAGGCATTCAATCGGATGCGCGCAAGCTCGCGCTCGATCATTTCTGTCGCAAGGTGGCTCATGGTGACGTGCTCCTCGCGTGCCCGCTGGCGCAGCGCTGCGTGCATTTCGTCAGGAAAGTCCTTGATCTGCAGGTTGGCCACAGCATGATTTTAGCATGCTGATGTCATGCTAGTGCGAGAGTGCTGATGGTGAGTGCTGATGGTCATCGGTTGTACCACCCGCCGCCGACGCGTTCGGTGAGGCGCCAGCGGAGCACCTGCGCGAGCGAGCCGGTCGCATCCGCTGTGTGCTGCGCGATCTGTTGCGCGAGTTCCGCGTCATCCGCGGTGAAGCGCACTGTGACGCGCGCCGCCCCAGAGACCACGGCCACATCGGATGCCTCGACCGTCGTCAGCTGCGCCGCGGCGCGTTCCGCAGCGGGCACGACCTGGGTCGGCGCCACACCCGGTGCAAGCGCACCGATCGTCATCGTCACGCGAAAAGAAGGCACGGACTCAGCGTATGCGGTGGCGGCTCACAGCGCCGTTTGAGCCGGTCGGCGATGCCCACTCGACTGAAATCTGTTCAGCGAACATTCACGCGGCGGGCACGATCAACAGCGTGCACGCGCGCGATTCGTCTTGCAGCATCGGGTGCAGAGACGACGACTGGCTCGAGTACTTCGCCGAGTACGCGGCATCGACGGCGGCGATCGCCTCGTCGTCCGTTACGTGCTGAACATTGACGGCGACCTGTCGACCATGCAGAACAAATGCCGCTGCACCGCTGGCAACTGCGCGCCGATACCATGCACCACGCGGGCCGAGCACCGATCGCACGTACGGCTTACCTCCCGCCACCACCGACCAGATCGGGGTGCGTTTCTCCTCGCCGGTCTTCCGGGTGGTCACGATGGTGACCGTGTCCGTGGTGTCGAGATAGTCGGTGAGTGCCGCGAAAGCATCCGTGTCGGCATCGGCATCCGCGCCCGCGTCCATCGCATTGTCTGCATCTGCGTCCATTGTGTCCTCCGCATCCGTGTCCGTGGTGTTCGTGGGGTCGGCAGTTGTACTCGTCGCCGGATACGTTACCCGCGTTCCTTCGACGTGCGCGAACGAGGTGAGGGTGTGCGGCTTCGTCTGCGTCGCGGTCATGATGTCGTCGACTTCGATGCCGCGCACAAGCAGCGCGTCACCGATCAGCGAGCGGTGGCAGCGCCACGGCACCGCTTCAGCGCACATGATCGCGACGGCCTGCGACTTGGGCTGCGCCTGCGCCAACTCGATCAGCCCGGCGAGCGCTACGTCGAACGCCGGTGTCTGCATGTAGTCGGCGTAGCCGCGAAACGAGGCGTTGCGCCACGCACCGTTCGCCGACTTCTTCGTTGTGTGCCGCAGGCCGCCAAGGTTCTCGAGCCGCCTGTACTCGATGCCCGAGGCGGGCAGGCTGATCCGAAGCTCATCCTCTGCGAACTGCGGATTGTGACGTGACTTCGCGATCGTGCGCACATCGGCGACACACGCGACAGCGTTGGCCCGCAGCATCCGAATGAATTCCTCGATCGGATGCGTCGAATGCCCCACCGTCAAAACTCGCGTCGTGCCCATACTTCCGTTCTACTCGCTGCCGCAGCCATTGCTGCGTCTGCTCGCGAACGCTATGCAGACTGTCGCGGTTGCGCGCGGGCGGCCGGCTTATCGGCCCATTCATAGTGCGCGAGGTGTCGGAATGGCTCGGCAATTCGACACTTCGCGCACTATGAACAGCCTGAACACTCCACGCACCCGAGCGATCTCGGGCCGTGCAGCGCGGCGGACCATCGCGCACTCGGCGCTCGGCTTCACGCCCCCTGCGGCGGATGAACCAGCAACTCGACACGCTCGGCCAGGTAGCTCTCGAACGGCACCGTCGCCGCGTCGATTGACGCGGCCCAGCGCACCCGCGCTTCGCCGTCACGCAGCAGCAGCGGTCCGGACGACGAACGCAGGCTGGCAGCATCCATTTCGATCACCGTGGCGCCGAAATTGACCGTTTCGCCGCGCTCGAACGGCCCACGGAATGCGGCACCGCGGTAGTCGCGCCGGGTCTCGGCCGACACCGACTGGAAGCCCCGGTAGAGCGGATCAACCGCCCGCGTCGTCTGGCCGGTGGCATACAGCAGCACGCCGTCACCGGCGGGAACATCGGCAGGAGCACCCGCGCGACCACCCGCCGGACCACCCGCCGGATCACTGGCAGTCGCAGCATCCTCGGCCTTCGAAACGCCGAGCAGAAACACGCCCAGCCGCCAGACGCGGCCGATCGGAATCAACGCCGATTTTCGCATCAGCAGCAGTGCCTGCCGCCGTGCGGGCACGAACCGGGCGAGTGCCTCGTCGCGAGCGTGCACGGCTTCGAGGTCTTCGACTGCCCCACGAAGCAACGAGCGGATGCCTGCGACGGCCGCCTCATCGTCGCACTCTGCGCTCACACCGGCAGTCTACGGCGCACACTGCACAGTACGACGTCGACCAGGAATCGGCTGTCGCACCCCCGTGAGAGCATGGAGGAATGCCGACCGCTCTCGCCCCGCTGGTTGATGTCGCCGACATCCGCAGCCTCGTCGGACCCGGCGCGTTCGAGCGCGCCCGGCCCTATGCGCGAGGCAGTTCTGTGTTCGACCTCGGCTGGGATGAGGGCACTGCGCGGTTGACCTCTCGGGTGCAGGGAACGGATGCGCAGCCGTATCAGTGCAGCATCCAGCTTGCGCCAGGCAGCCCTGGGTATTGGCGCCCGACGCTGGGAATATGCAGCTGCCCGGTGCGCCAGGACTGCAAGCATGTCGCAGCGACTCTTCTGGCCGGGAACGTGGAAGCAGTCCGCGCACGCATTCCGAAGGCCGCCCCGGCCGCCCCGGCCACGCCCCAAGCGGCATGGAAGGTGGCTCTCGGGTTGCCGGCTGACGGTGGGCCGCACTCACCCGCGCGAAACGGCTCCGGGCCGTGGGCAGATCGCTTTGGCACGGGGGAAGCATTCGGCGGAGAGTCGCGACCGCCGGCACCGCTGGCGCTGCAGTTCGAATTGCGCGAAACGGCGCGCCAGTCGCGCGGACGTTGGCAGCGCACGTCGACCATCACCGTGGCCGCGCCCGCGGGCGCAACAGAAAATGTGCTCATCGCCGTCCGGCCAGTCGTGCGAAGTAGCCGCGGGCGGTGGGTGACCTCGAACGTCGGCTGGGGCTCCCTGCACTACCAGATCAATCGCTTGAATCTCGACGAGCGGCAGGTGCGCTGGTTCGGTCAGTTCTCCGCAGTGAGCAGGGCCGTGCACGGCGTCTATCTGGGTCAGGACCCGGAGAGGATCATCCTCAACGACTACACCAGTCCCCTGCTCTGGAACCTTCTCGACCAGGCGGCAAATCTTGGAATCGCTCTGGTCAGCTCGAAAAACGACGGCACGGTCAGCGTCGCGGCGACCGCCACGGTGAGCTTGGATGCGTCGACTGGCGCAGCTGCATCGACTGGCGCAACTGCATCGTCTGGCGCAGCTGCATCGTCTGGCGCAGCTGCATCGACTGGCGCAGCTGCATCGTCTGGCGCAGCTGCATCCGACGCGAGCGGGAGACTCACCCTCACGCCCATCGTGCGGTTCAGCGATCGGCCAGTCGATCCACGCGCGGTCGGCTCGATCGGCGATCACGGTCTCTACGCAGTGGAGTGGAGCACGGGCAGTTCCGGCACGCGCGCACCGACGATCACACTCGCGCCGACTGCCGAACCCTTGACTGCCGAACAGCGCAGGATGCTCGCTGCCGACCCACTTACGATCCCGGCCGACGACGTCGCCGAGTTCTTCGGCGATTTCTTTCCGCTGCTGCATCAGACGATCTCAATGACCAGTACGGATGCCTCCGTCGTCTTCCCGGAAATTGCGCCACCCATTCTCGTGCTCACCGCACGCTACGAACCGAATCAACTGCTTCGACTCGACTGGGATTGGGAGTACCGATTCGGGGAACACATCCTGCGCAGGCCGCTCGAAGCGGATTCGGCGGAGACCGGAACGCGTGACGCCAAGACAGAAGAGCTCGTTCGCACCGGCACGGCCACGGCGCTGGCCGACTACCTGGCCGGGATCGGCGGCGATGCCGCGCTGTCAGACAACGTGACGATCGTGTTGACGCACGCACCGGCATCCACAACGGTCACGCTGCTCGAGATCGATGCGGCGGAATTCACGGTACATGCCTTACCGGTTATACGTGCGCTGCAGGGCGTTCGTGTCGACGTCGTCGGCGAACAACCCGACTATCGCGAGTTGACCGGCACGCCATCACTGACTGTTTCGACCGTCGAAACGGACCAGCGCGACTGGTTCGATCTCGGAGTGCTCGTGCAACTCGACGGACGGAGCATTCCGTTCGGTCCGCTGTTCACCGCGCTGGTGCAGGGCAAGGCGAAGTTGAAGCTGATCGACAATTCGTACTTGTCACTCAGACAGCCCGTGTTCGACCGCTTGCGCGAACTGATCGCAGAAGCCGGCGATCTTGACGAGTGGGAGACCGGGCCGAGAATCAACCGCTACCAGGCGAGCCTTTGGGCCGACTTCGAAGACCTCGCCGACGAATCAGAGCCTGCCGTTGCCTGGCGGGCCGCCGTAGGCGGATTATTGGCACTCGCCGACGCGGATGCCGCACCCGCGCAGAATACACCGCTGCCCGACGGCTTGTGCGCGGCCCTGCGCCCGTACCAAGTCAGCGGCTACGAATGGCTTGTATTCCTCTGGCGGCATAGGCTCGGCGGCATCCTCGCTGACGATATGGGCCTCGGCAAGACCGTGCAGACCCTGGCGCTGATTGCGCATTCAGTCGCGCACGCTAGTCGAGACCAGCTCACACCACCCGCTGGTCGAGTAGCGCGCGAGGGACGAGCACGCGTATCGAGACCCCCGGAAATCGACTCTCCCGGTCTCGATACAGTCGCTAGCGCTCCTTACTCGACCACCGGCAGGGCGCCGTTCCTGGTCGTCGCCCCCACCTCGGTCGTATCCAACTGGGTGACCGAGGCCGCCCGCTTCACCCCCGACCTGGCCGTCACGGCCATCACGAAGACCCAAAAGAAGGCGGGCACCCCGCTCGCGCAGACCTGGGCCGGCGCCGATGTCGTGATCACCTCATACACCCTCTTCAGACTTGATTTCGAGCTGTATCAGGCGCAGGACTGGGCCGGCCTCATCCTCGACGAGGCCCAGTTCGTCAAGAATCACGCGGCGAAGGCCGCCCAGTGCGCCCGCGACTTGAACGCGCCCTTCAAGCTCGCAGTGACCGGCACGCCGCTCGAGAACAATCTCATGGAACTGTGGTCACTGCTGGCGATCACCGCACCCGGACTGTTCCCGTCGCTACGGCGCTTCACCGAACAATACGTGCGCCCGCTGCAGCACGAGAACAGTCGCGGCGACAGCGCAGTGCTGCTCGCGAGGCTGCGGCGACGCATCCGCCCACTGATGATGCGCCGTACGAAGGAGTTGGTGGCGCCCGAACTGCCCGCCAAGCAAGAGCAAGTGCTGCAGATCGAGTTGGCGCCGAAACACCGCAAGCTCTACGACACCTTCCTACAGCGCGAGCGGCAAAAGCTGCTAGGGCTGATCGAGGATCTCGATCGCAACCGCTTCATCGTCTTCCGCTCGCTCACCCTGTTGCGGATGCTCGCCCTCGACGCATCGCTCGTCGACGAACAATATGCGGCGGTGCCATCCAGCAAACTGGATGCCCTGTTCGAGCAACTCGAGGACGTCCTCGCCGAAGGCCACCGGGCCCTGATCTTCAGCCAGTTCACCTCATTCCTGCACAAGGCCAAGGAACGGCTTGAGGCGCGAGGAATCGAGTACGCGTACCTGGATGGGTCGACGCGGCGACGCGCATCCGTCATCAATGGGTTCAAAGACGGCAGCGCCCCGGTGTTCCTGATCAGCTTGAAGGCCGGCGGATTCGGCTTGAATCTCACAGAAGCGGACTACGTCTTTCTGCTCGACCCGTGGTGGAACCCGGCGACCGAGGCGCAGGCCGTGGACCGCACGCACCGCATCGGACAGCGCAAGAATGTGATGGTCTACCGGATGGTGTCCTCCGGCACCATCGAGGAGAAAGTCATGGCCCTCAAGGAGCAGAAGTCGCGACTGTTCGACGCGGTGCTCGATGACGATGCCGTATTCAGTACATCGCTGACAGCCGACGACATTCGCGGGCTGCTCGAAACCTGACCGCGCGCCTTGCCGGTTGCCCGGCCGGCGGCCGTTGCCCGACCCCTGGACTCTGCCCGATCGCGGGATGTTGCCAGGCCGTCGGACTTTGTTACGGCGCGTGACCCGGCAGATTGGCAGACGCGAAATGCGTTTCTAGTCTGGGACCCATCCGCTATCGCACATTCTTGCCAAGCATCCGGCCGCGCTGAAAGGTATCCACCATGTCATCACCCACAACAATTGCCACGGAGATCCCCAATGTGACGGCAGTCGAGCGCGCCGGCCGGCTCACGGAGGCCGGTGCCGCCTGGGGGCAGCGAATCACGACCAATCCGGCGAGTGCACAGTTGACTTATACGGTTGCCGGCCAGGGCGAGGGTTCCGTTGCGTCGGTCATCGCGGCCGGCCGCCACACGTTCGTCGTCGACGAACCGGGCGCACTCGCAGGCGATGATGTGGCGGCGAGCCCGGTCGAGTTCGCGCTGGGCGCCCTCATCTCCTGCCAGATCGTGGTGTACCGGCTGTATGCGCAGAACCTCGGCATCCGCGTCGACTCGATCTCGGCAACGGCGGAGGGCGACCTCAATGTCGAAGGGCTGTTCGGGATCGACGAGTCCGTACGCCCCGGCTTTTCTGCCGTGCGTCTGAAGATCAACGTGACGGGACCTGAGGACGCCGCGCGCTACGAGGACCTGCACCGCGCCGTCGACGCCCACTGCCCCGTTCTCGACCTGTTTGCCAATGCGACGCCGGTGAGCGTGGAGCTCATCGCGAACTGAGGCGCCGCCACAGGCGCGCGGGCGCGCCTAGAGCACCGCGCTCGAGGGCGCCCACAGGTTGATGTCGGCATCCGTCGCGTATTCGTCGATGGCGGTGAGTTCGGCATCGGTGATGGTCAGATTGTCAATCGCAGCGACGTTGGCCTCGAGTTGCGCCACCGATGACGCTCCGATCAACGCTGAGGTGACGGAACTGTTGCGCAGCGTCCATGCGATGGCAAGTTGTGCCAGCGTTTGCCCGCGGCTTGCCGCGATTTCGGTCAGACTCCGGATGCGCACCAGCGTGTCTTCGCTCAGCATCGACCGGTGCGCGGACCCTTCGCGTGCGACCCGGGAATCGCCGGGCACGCCGCCGAGGTAGCGATCCGTCAGCAGGCCCTGGGCGAGTGGTGAGAACGGGATGCAGCCGACGCCAAGTTCCGTCAGGGTGTCAAGCAGGCCATCTTCGATCCAGCGGTTGAACATCGAGTAGGAGGGCTGGTGGATCAGCAGCGGTGTGCCCAGGTCGGCCAGGATTTCGGCGGCACGCCGTGTGCGCTCGGGCGAATACGACGAGATGCCTGCGTACAGCGCTCGGCCGCTGGTGACGGCGGTATGCAGCGCCCCCATGGTCTCCTCCAGCGGAGTCTCCGGATCGGCACGGTGCGAGTAGAAGATGTCGACATAGTCAAGGCCCATGCGCTTCAGCGACTGGTCGAGGCTGGCCAGCATGTATTTGCGGGAGCCCCATTCGCCGTATGGGCCTGGCCACATGTCGTAACCGGCCTTTGACGAGATGATCAGCTCGTCGCGGTGCGGCGCGAAGTCGCGCCGCAGGTGTACGCCGAAGTTCTGCTCGGCGCTGCCGTAGGGCGGTCCGTAGTTGTTGGCCAAATCGAAGTGCGTCACACCGAGATCGAACGCGCGGCGCAGAATGGCCTGTTGTGTTTCCATCGGCTTGTCGTCGCCGAAGTTCTGCCACAGCCCCAGTGAGACAGCAGGCAATTTCAAGCCGCTGCGCCCGGTGCGGCGGTAGGGCATCGTGTTGTAGCGATCATCGGCAGGCAGATAGGTCATTCCGCCATTTTAGGATGCGTCTCGGCTCGTTGTTGAGCTCGCCCTACGGACGCGACTGCGCCGCGCAACGGGACTGAGCGCGACCGCGTCGCGTTCGCCTCTCAGGCACGACGACTTCGCGTCACGGTAGGGGCCGCGACTTGGTTATGTAGCAAGACCGGCCGACGTCACGTCCGGCCGAGGGCGCTTCGCCTGGACTTGCTGGCGCGATGTGCGCCCGCGCGTACCCACTGGCCGCTTCCGCGCATCCATGGAGGTGCCTTCACTTCTGGCATACCCTTGACCATTCGGATAAGCCAGCCTGAAGTCTCAATGGTGTGATGGTGATACCAGCACAAAAGTACGCCATTATCCACATCGGTGGCACCGTGACTCTGCCAGGGAATCACATGATGAATCTCAGCCCACCGGGCCGGAATGTTGCAGCCGGGAATAATGCAGGTCTCATCTCGGGCGCCGATCGCTCGGCGCTGCGCCGCAGTGAAGAAGCGCTCCTTGTCACCGAGGTGCAGAATTTCGCCGTCACCGCCGAGGACGATGGTCTGCATCCCGCCTGCGCAGATCAGTCGTTCGACCGTCTTCATCGATACCGGGGCTTCGACGCCTTCGACCCAGCCCACCCCGTCGTCATTGACGAGATCCACCGCGTTGACGTGAACCATAACCTGCGGGGCAGCTCCACCCATTTTCGGTGTGCTGGCGTCGCGACCTGCGCCGTCGAGGATGCAGCGAAGGATGTCCGCCCGCTTCTGATCGGTCGTCCGAGTGTCGCCGGGAATCCGACCATCAGGAACTCCACCATCGGCGTCCCCCGCGCCGGGCACAATTTCTCCGGATTCCATCCGGGCCTGCTCTTGCGCGCTCGGAAATTTCGTCGACGAATGCGCAGACAGGTAGGTGTCGAACAGCGTATCCATGACACCGCGGAACTCAGGCGTGGCACCGCCACGGAAGGGGTACACCCCATCTTTCAGTCGGCCGAATCCAAGACTGCTTCGTGGCTCGATTGCTTCGTCGCTTGGCGCAGCGCCATCGGGATTCAGGCGAGCCTTCCACATTTCCACCTGACCACGGATGAGGTCCGCGGCGAACGCGAGCCCGGCTCCGGGTAATCCGGCAGTTTCGTCTGTAATGGCACCCGTCGCGCTTGCGACCAAAGCGCGCTCCGCGACAGCCACCTCTGTCGGAGTGCAGAACGGAGGCAACGAGTCGAGGCCGGTGACAATGAAGTCTGCTGCATCGGCGCCTAACATTCCGCGCGCAAGCGCGTCGGCTACTACCGGGAATCGCGCGGGACGAACGCTGACGATGTCGACCTGGTCTGCAACCGCAGCGCCGAGCTTGATTCGCCTTACGGCCTCGCGGCCGGAAACACGTGTGACGCGAGTGACCAAGTCGTTTCCGTTGCGACAGCCTGTGCGCCACGCCAAACCGTCATGACCCAGTATCGGACGAGAGCGGTCTGCCGCCTCGCCTGCAGTTGCGATGCGCGCCGCATCGATCAGCCGACCCGCCTCCTCGATCGCATCCATTGTCGTCAGCAATTCATTGTCGGAGAGCCGCGCCGGATTCGCTTCTGCCATGGCCGCTCGCACTGCATCGGCTGCCACGCGGAACAAGGCAACCGCGGGCGCATCTGCTGCGACTTCGAGAAGGTCATCCATAGCTATGATTATGCCATGATTCGTACATAAATGCTAGTAGATTACCTCATTTTATGGACATAAGTTCGAATATCTCTTCGATTAGAAACTAGTCGAGCACTCGCTCGATCGCCTTCGCCATTGCGCGATAGCCGGCGGCGTTGGGGTGGAAGATATCCGGCCCCGAAGTCGTGATCCATGGCTCTTTGGTGCCGAATTCGTGCCCCGCAAAACTGATGGGCGCGTACGCAACATTGGCGCCGTTCTTCTTGAGTTTGCCGACGGCATCCCTAATCTGTTGATTCATGGATGCGGTCGCCGCATTGACGACGGCAAATGTGGAGAACTCGGGGTTGTCGGTCGGCGGGATCACGAACAGCAATGGATACCCGGTGATCACAATTCGGGCATGCGGCGCCGCCTGCACCACCTTGGCGTAGGTGGCAGCGAGTCGATCGGGCAGCACATTCAGCAGGGTCAGTGATTCCTGGAAGTCCGCCTGACATGACCGCGTGACGCCCTTCGCGCACGTATTAGCCAAGCCTGCGACGTCAAGATCGTTGCCGCCGATCGTCAGTGTGACCAGATCGTCTTCGGTGCTCAACGCATCCAGCTGATCGCGTTGCACGTCGGCCGTCGTGGCGCCGCTGCACGCCGCGGTCCGCGTGAGACGGATGTCTTCGGTCTGCGCCAGCACCTTCGGATAACTTTGCGGACTGCGTCGGCAACGCCCGGTCTCGTTACCTCCGCCCATTCCGGCAGCGTAGGAGTCGCCGATTGCGACGTAGTCGGCGAACTCCGGCGTCGGGGTGGGCGTCGCGGGTTTTGCGCTGCTGGTCGCGTTCGGCTGTGCCGTCTTCGATGCGGATGCGCTCGGTTGCGCCGTCGAGGCGGCATCCGGCGACGGGGCGTTCGGGTGTCGGTCTGCTCCCGCGGTGGATAGCAACGCGGCACCGATCCCGACCAGAACCCCGACCACGACGACGGCAAGGCCGGTCGCGAAAAGGGAACGAATACGCATCTGCTCGAAATTACCGCGTCAACCTGTGCGCCGGCAACGCGTCACGGTTGCTGTGCTCGCCCAGACTCAAGTGTGAGGCCTCGAAACAGAAGCGCGACGGGTTTTCAACTAGGCCTGCGGCGAACCCCTGACATCGCGAACGGACCCGACGAACGTGCTCGCCCACTTCGCCTACTCCGCAGCCACCCGCTTTTATGTGCGATCGTATTACAACCGGTGGCCAACCCGGGCAGTGTGTTCCAGCTGTCGACAGGAGTCACCACAACGACGATTGGAACAAGCCAATGGTGAACAACGATGACGCAATCGTTCAAGAACTGTTCAGCGGACCGGATTTCGTTGCAGGACTGAAAACAAGACGAGAAGTGCTCGGGGCCGCATATGTTGACGCTTCGGTGGCAAACACCGATGCATTCATGGCCGTTTTTCAAAAACTGACAACCGAATGGTGTTGGAATTATGCGTGGAATCGAGAGGGGCTCGACCGCAAGACACGAAGCATGCTGAACCTCGCGATGCTGACCGCAGCAGGCAAACCAGGCGAACTCGCGCTCCATGTCCGTGGCGCCCTCAACAACGGCGTCAGCGTTGCTGAAATACAAGAAATCCTGTTGCAAGCGACGATCTACTGTGGCATCCCGTCCGGCCTTGAGGCGTTCAAAACCGCACACCAGGTACTGCTCGAGGAAGGGCGCCTGAAAGACGCAAGCTCCACGAATGCGAGCGAATGACCGCGTGCCGATGTGAGGCCTTGGCTGGTCTGCTTGAATGCTCAGCTTCTTCGTCAATTTGATGTTGCACGGACGCGTGATCGAACGTGCGTAAGCGATGTTCTGATGCCTCCCGCCAGCACGCAGGCAGTAGTTGTGCTACACCGCGGCGCATGACGACAACGGGTCGGTCTCGTGCGACCATACGACCTGATGCAAAGGACCGCGCCGCACTCTCGTGGCCGCGCAACGCGTTGACCCCGCGCCACTCGACGCTTCTCGAATGATGTTTCTATTGCGTAATGTGAGAAAGCGTTTGTAACATGTGATGAGACGCTGAGTCCAGCGATGTGCCGAAACAGCGAAGGACACCACAGGATGAGTACTTCCAATGGACGCCGTGCGGAGATTTCCGGCGCGGGATTTGCTGGCCTCACCGCGGCTGTGGCCCTAGCCCAGCGTGGTTGGACCGTGCGAGTGCACGAGCGCGGCAAGAAGCTGCGCGAAGAGGGTGCCGGGATCGTCCTCTTTCAGAACAGTCTCAAAGTGCTCGATGCGCTCGGCGTAACGGATGAACTCATGACCGGCTCCATGACTCCTCCCTTCTATCAAACTCGGATGCAGAACCGGATCGTGTCAGACGAAGCATTCGAGGCTTTCAGTTGGCGGACCATGACGCGACCGCTGCTCCACTCCGTACTGCTGAATGCTGCCCGCAAGGCAGGCGCAACCGTAGTGGCCAGCTCGGAGGTGCAATCAGCCACCGCACTCGGGGAGTTGACACTCGGCGACGGCTCCAGCATTGGTGCCGACCTCATCATTGGTGCGGACGGCGTGGGTTCGAACGTGCGCAACTCCCTCGGCATCGAGTACCAACGCGAGCGCTCCGGTGACGGCATCAGCCGCTTTCTGGTATCACGCCACAAGGCCGAGCTGCAAGCGATAGAGCCCGACACGGAGTGGGACAACGTAATCGACTTTTGGAACTTCGAACCACGCGTTTTGCGCGTCCTTTATACACCGGCGAACGATTCCGAACTGTACCTGGCGCTCATGGCGCCTGCGGCGGACAAGGATGGCTCTCGCGTGCCGATCGACCTCGATCTCTGGACGTCGATCCATCCGCAGCTCACTCCCGTGCTTGAGGAGGTTGCGGGCAAGACGGGAAAGCACTACGGCTATCAAACAACGCGCGTCGCCGAATGGACAAGGGGTCGCGTTGCCCTTGTCGGCGATTCCGCGCACGCCATGTGCCCCGCTCTCGCGCAGGGTGCGGGTTGCGCAATGGTCAACGCGTACACGCTAGCCCAGGCAGTGTCCGACGCGGCGCAGAGCGATATACCCGATGCATTGAGTGAGTGGGAACGCCTCGAACGCCCTTACACCGACCGTTGCCAGGAACGTTCGCAGTACTTTGCAGAATCACGCGCAATGTCGAAAGGAAATCAGTTCGTCGGCGAGAACGTGGAAGCCGCCCTCTATGACGCCCTCGACCCACATCGACACGACGCTGTACTGCGGACAAACTGAACAAAGGAGCATCCGGTGTCAGAAGCTGAAGTCGACCCGTACTACCACGTACGCGAATGGTTCGGATTCGTGCAGGAGATCAACCACGAGGGCGGGCCTACGCACGCAGAGCCCTTGTTGAAGGCATCCGCCGGGGTCATCATCGAGAACCCCTTCGCCGGGCGCTGGGTCGAGGACCTTTCACCTCTGACCGCTCCCAGCGCGACTCTGGGGGCCGCGCTCGGCTCGCGCGCGGCGGCACTATTGGGTGGTCGTCCTGTCGAGAGTTACGGCAAGGGCGGAATCGCTGGGACAGCGGGCGAGCAGGACCACGTTGTTGCCTGTGTGACGACGGTGTTCGGAAATGCTTTTCGCGAAGCGGTCGGTGGAGGAGCAGCGTGGATCTCGTCAGCCACTAAGACAGCGGCGGCCGGCACCAGCATCGACATCCCGCTCGCCTTCAAGGACGAGCTTTACGTGCGTTCTCACTACGACGCACTCACCGTTTCCGTTCCGGATGCGCCGCGACCGAACGAACTGCTGATTTGCGTGGCAGTCGCCTCGCGCGGTCGTATTCATCACCGAGTCGGCGGACTCACCCGGCAAGAGGCACTCGCACGACAGTAACAAAGAGCCAGCGTCGATTGTCTCAGCGCCACGGTTAGTCCGGCGCCATCCCTAGTTCAACGGAGAGGTAGATATGAGTTACACCCCAGGTCAGTACCATCAGGACGAGTCGATCGGAAACGCGCTGTACGAGGTCGCTCGGGCACATCGCATCCTTGAACTGGAAGGCCACGGCGACATGTCGATGGGCCACCTTTCCTACCGTGACCCGTTCGGTCGCGGGCTCTGGCTCAAGCGTGGCAATCTCGCTCTATCGGAGGTCGGCGGCGACGACTTCATCCTCATCGACTTCGACGGAAATGTACTGGAGGGCCAAGGGCTGCGCCACATCGAGTGGCCGTTGCACGCCGAAATCATGCGGGCGCGTGCGGATGTGAACGTAGTCGGGCACTCGCACGCGCACTACTCCACCGTGTTTGGCGCTACCGACCTCACGCTCGGGCCTTACAACAACCACGGCGTGTGGTTCGCGAAAGACGGCGTGCCGCGATTCACCGAAACCAGCCATATCATCACGACGGTCGACCTCGGCGTCTCGGTTGCGCAGCAGCTCGGCTCAGCCGAAGCGATCCTGCTTGCACACCACGGCATTGCGTTCGTCGGGGGCGACGTGATCAGCGCCACGCTGGCCGGGATCTTCCTCGAGAAGGCAGCGAAGTTCCAACTCGACCTCATCGCCAGCGCCGCGAGCTTCGATCTTCCAGACCACGATGAAAGCATCGAAAAGTTCAGGCGAATCTACCCCCCGAAAGCACAGCGCAACTACTGGATGTACTTCAACCGCAAACTGGACCGTGTCGAAGCCATGCAAGGTTTCGGTATCGCATCGGTCTGACCGTCTGACGATTCGACTTACCCACCACGGTTCTTACCCAGAAGAGTTTCGTACCCACGACAGAAAGAGAGCAACATCATGAGTCTTCCCACAACCGCCACTGTTGTCGGATCGGGAACGATGGGACCCGGCATCGCGGCCACACTCAGCTACGCCGGCGTGCAGGTGCGCGTCTACGACATCAGCGCCGATGCGCTCGAGCGTGCGGAAAAGGCATGCGCAGTGGCCACCACTGTGCTCGAAAGCATCGGCGGCGACCGTACCGCCGGGGGTTCTGTGGCATTCCACACTGATATCACGCAGGCGCTTGACGGTACCGAGTTCGTCATAGAAGCGGTGCCGGAAATACCAGAACTGAAAAAAACCGTTCACGCACAGATCGAGGACCTCGTTGCCCCCGACGTTATCATCGCCACCAATACCTCTGGTATCCCGATCTCCACAATGGCAGAGTCCTTGAAGCATCCTGCCCGTTTCATCGGGATGCACTGGTCGAACCCACCGCATCTGATTCCGATGATCGAGGTCATCCCCGGCGTGAAGACCGAACAGGGCACGGCCACGCGTGTGCTCGAGATCGTGAAGGCGTTCGGCTACCACCCGGTGCTGGAGAACGAGATCGCCGGTTTCGTTGAGAACCGGGTGCTCTATGCAATCATGCGCGAGTGCCTCTCTCTGCTGCAGGCAGGCATCGTCACTCAGGACGCGCTCGACACCTGCGTCAAATGGGGCATCGGCTACAAGTTGTCTGTTGTCGGCCCAATGCGACTACTCGACATGGCGGGGCTCGACATTTACAAGAGCGTCTCGAGTTACCTCAACAAAGAACTTGACGCGAGCACGGACACCCCCCAAGTGATCACCGACCTGATCGCTGAGGACAAGCTCGGCTTCAAGTCTGGAGGAGGACTGTACCAGTACGGCCCCGGCGACGTCGACGCCACCCGCGCAGCGATCGGCGGAGGACTGGTGGCTGTTCGCAAGGCGCTCGCCACAACCACTCCAGTTTGATGATCGGCGTCACAGCGGACGAGAGCGGCCTCCGCCGCACACGCGGCGCCGAGGTCAATCTTGCATTCCGCACGGTCGGCGCAGGGCCGGCCGTGCTTCTCTTGCACGGTACCTCCGCCAACCACGCGGTGTGGGAGCCGATCGCCGACGCGCTCGCGTCTCGCGCCACAGTCATCTCGATCGATCAGCGCGGCCACGGCCGAAGCGACAAGCCCGAGGTCGGATACGACGGCGCATCATTCGCCGCCGACGTGATCACGGTGCTGGACGCGCTGGGGATCCAGCGCGCGATCGTTGCCGGTCATTCGCTGGGGGCCCGCAATGCATGGATCGCTGCCTCGAGGCATCCACAGCGCGTTTCGGCGGTTATGGCCGTCGACTACACTCCATACGTGGAATCGACTGTGCTCGATGCATTGGATGCGCGAGTCGCAGGTGGCGACCGACGTTTCACCGACATCGCCGCGATCGAGGAGTACCTTCACGGTCGCTACCCTCGAATGCCACCGGCGGCAGTCAGTCGTCGGGCGAAATGGGGCTACCGGCAGATGGAGGATAGCAATTGGGTGCCGTTGGCCCCCGCCTTCGCGATGCGGCAACTCGTTGCCGGTCTGCGCACACCGTGGGATCAGGAGTTTCGCGACGTATCGGTTCCGATGACCTGCCTGCGCGGCGTGGACAGCGCGATTGTCAGCGAGGCCGCCTGGCAGACTGCGCAAGACGCGCGCCCACAAGCCCGGTGGGTCGTCATCGACGACGCAGATCACTATGTCCCAGAAGAACAGCCGGATGCGGTCACAGCGGAACTCACGCGTATCCTCGACACGACCTGGCCATCTCGCTGACTGATGACCTGACGAAAGGAATACCACCATGGCACTCTTCATCGACAAACTCGCGATCGCGAGCCCGACGATCGCACCACTGCGGCGGATCCCCGACGAACACGCAGCCGATGGGAAAAACATCGCTCCCACCCTCACGATCTCCGGCGCACCGGAAGGCACAGTCGAATTGGCGGTCATCTGTCACGACCCCGACGCGCCATTGGCGCATGGTTTTACACATTGGGTGGTGTACGGACTTCCGAAAGGCTCATCCGTTGTCGATCTCACCGTCGATGGAGTGCGCACCGCACCGAACGGGACGGGCGGCTCCGAGTGGTTCGGTCCACAGCCGCCGGAGGGGCATGGACAACATCACTACTACTTCTGGGTGTACGCGCTCAGTCGAAGCGTTTCGGGTGAGCCTGATCGCGAAACTTTCCTCAGTCGGTATGCCGACGCCATCATCGAACAGGCCCGCCTGGTGGGTACATACAGTCGTTAGCCCAGAGCCACCAATACGCTCTCCAGCTTTGCGGCTGCCTCCCGTACGGCGTGGCCGATGGCTTCGCGCTTCTCGATTCCGACGCGGTATGCAGGCGCGACGACCGAAATAGCACCGATCTGCGTCTTACGCACGTACACGGAGGACGCGCACGCCCATACGCCGTCGTCGACCTCCCCCCGGCTTTCGGCGTATCCGCTGAGCCGGATCTGCTCGAGCTCTATGACCAGCTGCGATTGAACCTTTTTCGCAAGCGAAGGCTTGAGTCGGCTGAAATACAGCTCGCGCTTGGCCGGGCTCAGATCAGACAATAGCGTCTTGGCCGCTGCGCCTGCATGAAGCGGCATCATGTGCCCGGGGTTGAAGGAGATGCTAATAGCGTGGTCCGTCTCCTCGATGGCGATGCACACGGCGGCATCGTCGATCCGTCGAAGATACAGCGAGGTCTCGCCGGTTTGATCCGTCAATCGTTTGAGTATGGGCTGCGCTTCCACTTTGTAGTCGAGTGTGGCTTCCGCCGCACGAGCGAGTTGCAGAACCCGGGGGGACAACACGAACGTCCCCTTGTTGTGCTCTTCGATCAGATGCATCTCTCGTAAGAGAGAAATATATCTGTATGCGCTGGGTAGCGAGATATCGTGCGCTTCGAGAAGCCGGTCTATCGTCAATTCCGGCTTGCTGTCGGTGAACTGCAACAAGATTTCAAGTACGCGACGCGCGCTGTCAACACCCTTGGTGCGTTGGGCGACCACCATCATCCCACTTCCTCTTTGCCGGAACAGCTCTTACGAATGAAAAAGAGCGCGGTCGTCATTTCTGTGAACTCAAGACCTCCAGAGCGGCTGCGATCCCTGTGCCGATATCCACCGGCTGGCCGAGATCAACGAGTGCGCGACCGAGCGCGGACAATCCAACTATTGGGTACAGCCCGCTTGCGGTTGGGCCCATATGCGCGATTCTGATGAGATTACCGGCACCCTGACCGCTGGACAACATTACTCCGTAACGATCGCGGATATGGCTGCGCAACTGCAGGGCGTCGACCGCATCTGGCAGCCTGACCGAAGTGACGCACGTCGCGGCAATCTCGTCGGAGGTCGGCCATAACTTGAGCCCCATGCCTCGCACTCCCGCGCGCGTCACGAGTGCCGAATCACGGTGTCGAGCTATCGAGTTCTCCAGGCCCTCTTCCAGCAGCTGATCACAAACGGACTCGAGCCCGTGCATATCCGAGACGGATGGGGTGTACGGGAATGCTCCGCCCTCGAGCCATTTCTCCTTCCAGTCGATCAACGACAAATAAGACGCACGCGGGGCTGCAGCATTGCCGAGAATCGACTCCCACGCAGCGTCGCTGACCGAGATCAACGCGACACCGGGAGGCCCTCCCAAACATTTCTGGGCACCCGCCACACAGATATCGAGCCCCCAGGCATCCGTCTCGAACTCCATGCCGCCGATGCCGGAGACCGCGTCAACTAGCGTAAGCACACCATGCTTCTGTGCAATCGGGCCAAGTAGCGACACGTCGGAGATGGTGCCGGATGGCGTCTCGGACGCCACAATCGTCAACAGCTCGATCTCGGGATGCGCCGTTAAGTATTCATCCACGACGGCCGGGGACACCGCATCGTCATAGCCGACCTCGACCTCGTGCAGCACGGCCCCGAACTCGGTCAGCCAATATCCCATGCCTTTGCCGAAAACTCCCTGTACCAAGTTGAGCACGTGCATGCCCGGCCGGGTCAACGATCGCGCGGCGCCTTCAAGCCCGACGATTGCCTCACCCTGCATCAGGATGACATCGTTGGTCGTCTTGAAAATCTGCGCCACCTTTTCTTGTGTGCGTTGGAACACAGCAAGAAAGTCGGGGTCATAGTGATAGGTGATCGGAGAGCCAAGCGCGGCGAGCGTACGAGCGGAGGCCATCGTGGGACCCGCCGACAACGTGAAATCCAATTGCGACATCTGTGTGCCTTTCTCTTGTGTTCGACGAATAGGTCAGCGGCGTGAGAAGACAACGCGTCATCGAGCGCCGCGGGTGTACGGCGCGGCGAGCGCCGGTGAGATATACACGCTGCGGGCGAAGATGATCAGGACGATCATCACGACAATGTATGGAAGCATCCCGATGACGTCAGTCGGAATGTTCACGCTGGTTAGCTGCAGCACCGTCCCGAATGAGACCGTGAGGCCGAAAAGGAACGACATCGCTGCGACCCAGATAATGCGCCCATTCGCGACCATGGTGACGATGATCGCCACAAAACCCAGGCCATTCGTGATGACCGGTGTGAATGCGCCCGTGGAGATCAGAGAAAGATAAGCCCCGCCGAGACCGGCGAATGTACCGCCGAGCAGCACTGCCTGCGATCGAGTGCGCATGACGCTTCCACCTGCTGCGTCGAGGGAGGCAGGCATTTGACCAGCCGCTCGAATGCTCAGACTCCAATTGGTCTTCTTCAACGCCAAGGCCACAACGACGGCAAGCAGCAAGCCCACCCAGAAGATCGCAGACTGGCTGAAAATCGAATCGCCCAGAACAGGAATCTTTGACAACCCTGGTATCGCCCAATCAACCGGATTGGCAACGCGCGGGCTCTTGGCACCGTAAAACTGATCGTAGAGCACGCTCGTGATGCCTGTGCCGGCCAACGTGATCGCAATTCCGAGAACGATCTGATTCAATCCGAGCCAGACATTGAGCACGAGCATTACGAGCGAAAGGACGGCACCTGCGAACGCGCCTGCCAGCATCCCAAGCCACAGGGAATTGGTACCGAGAGCCACAACGTACCCGACGTACGCACCGACGAGCATCATTCCCTCGATGCCCAGGTTCAGAATGCCAGATTGCTCGCCAATGGTCTCCCCAAGGGCCGCAAGCATCAGGGGCATCGCACCCATAAGGCAGCCGACGATGAAGGTGGCCAGAAATGTGGGTGTCAGCAGATCAGTCATGACACGCTCTTTCTCGTGCGTAGACCTACGGGGTGGCGGAATGCGTTCTTCAACTCGTCAGGCAGGTAGCTTTGGCCAAGATCACGCTTGGTGCCCACATATTCGGTGAGCGTCATGAACACGAGGATCAGCGCTACGACAACCATGAGGAAGTCGACTGAAAGTCCAGCTTGCTGTGAGGCAATCGTTGCTCCCGTTGCAAACACCGAATAGAACGCGATAAATGGGATCGACGCCAGAGGGCTGAGCCGAGCCAGGAACACGAACGGCAATATCGCATTGCCATAGGAAGGGTTCCAGTTGGCCCGTAGGTAACCCCACTGTCCGAGCATGTCGATCGATGCTGCGAGCCCTATCAGCCCGCCGCTGATCAAGAACAGGACAACGACCATCCACCGCGAGTTGATGCCGATGTGCCGAGCGGCCTTGGGATTGGAGCCGTAGATGTCGAGTCGGAGGCCGAACGATGTGCGCGTCAGAATGAACTGGAATACGAGCGCGACCACAATGGCGACGATAAAGCCGATGTGCACCTGGGTTCCGGGGATATAGGGAAGCATCGAGTTCAGCGGGACTTCTGCTGTCTGGGGGGTGACCACCTTCGGATCCTGAAAGACACTCTTGATCAGAATATTGGCGATGCCGACACCGATTGTCGACATGACCAGAGTTGTGATGATCTCATTCGTACCGTATATCGCTTTTAACCAAGCCGGTATCAGTGTCCAGATCGCTCCCACGACGATTGCACCCACGCTCAATACCAAGTATGCAAGCACAAGCGGCATCTGCTGAGTCAGGTATGGTCCAAAGCCGGCGACAAAGACCGCCCCGAGCAGATACTGGCCGTCGTACCCGAGATTCCACAGTTGACCTCGGAACACCACAATCAGTGCAATCCCAATGATCAACAACGGTGACATCATTACAAGGCTGTTCTGCCAGTTGCCGTCGGCGAGACCGTTCTGCGCGATGTCGGCGTAGAAGACCCACGGATTCTTGCCGAGCGCCCACAAGATGATTGCACCGGCCAAGAGCGCTAATACTACTGGTAGGACCGATCGGATGAATAGGTTGACGCCGCGGCGGAATCGTGAAGCGTTATTCTGCGCCATCTTCACCACCACCGATCATGAGCTGGCCGACCCGTTCGGCCGTCTTCCTGTCGTCGTTGTCGACCGTCCCCACAATTCGGCCGCGCGAGATGACACCGATGCGGTGAGACAATTCGATCAGCTCGTCCAATTCGTTTGAGATCAGCAGCACCGCTCCTCCGTCCGCTGCAAAAGCGGTAAGCAGATCGTGCACAAGCTGAACTGTCTTCAGATCCAATCCATACGTCGGTTTGTTGGCCACCAAGACTTTGGCGCCGGTCTCGAGTTCACGTGCTAGAACGATCTTCTGGATATTCCCACCGGAAAGCGCCCCGGCGCGGGTGGCAAGAGTGGGTGTGTGAATCGCATACTCATTAACCAGACGCTGTGCCTCTGCGTCGATTGCGTGCATGTTCGTGCGACCCCAGCGCCAGAACGGCGCTTCTCCAATGCGCTTGAGCATGAAATTGAGTGCGACGCTCAGACCGCCAACGGTTCCCTCGTGCAGGCGATCATCTGTCGCATAGCGGAGCCCTAGTGCCTGGCGCCCACGAACACCGATTGCGGTCACGTCTACCCCGTCCAGGGACACCGTCCCGGACCTGGCAGTGCGCTGCCCCGCGACGACCTCCGCCAGCCCTGTCTGGCCATGACCGTCGATGCCCGCAATTCCGAATATCTCACCCTCACGGATGCGGAGGGTGACATCGCTGACCACAACATCCATCGTCTTGCCGACTGTCGCTATGTTCGACAACTCCAATCGCGTGGGTCTCTTGCTGAAGTCGATCGCCGCGGTTTCTCGCACACTCTCGGCCGCGCCCGCCAGATCCGCGGCGTTTTCAAGGCTGCCGGTCGAACCGAGGTCTTCCCCGAACATGGCAGCAAGAATCGTCGACTGCACTTCACTCTCGGAAAGTGAAGCCATCTGCTCCGGGGAGATGTATCCGACATTCTTGCCCGAGCGCAGCACCGTCACGCAGTCACCCATCATGTATGCCTCGCGTAGCTTGTGCGTGATGAAGACTACTGCCAGGCCTTCGGCCTTCAACCGAGAGATGCTCTCCGCAAGCGAGTCAATGGCCTGTGGTGTCAGCATCGACGTCGGCTCGTCCAAGATGAGGAGTCGAGAACCTGTCCACATCGCCTTGGCGATCTCCACCTGCTGCTGTTGCCCGAGGCCGAGCTCACCGGTACTGGCGTGCGGATCGATCGATGTGCCGAGCAGCCCCGAGAGCTCTTCAAGGCGGGCCGTCGCTCGCTTGACGTTCAACAGAAGCCCGGATTCACCGAGCATCAAGTTCTCGATGATCGAAAGGGTCGGCACAAGAGTCGAATGCTGATACACAACGCCGATGCCATAATTCATTGCCGCCTTGGGCGACCCGATGTGCACAACCTTGCCATCAATCTCAATGGAACCTGAGTCAGGCTGTTGCATGCCAGCGAGGATGCTGATGAGCGTGGACTTGCCTGCACCGTTCTCGCCGAGCAGACAGTGGACTTGCCCATTTCGGATATCCAAGGAGACGTTGTCGTTCGCGACGACGCCGGGGAACGTCTTCGTGATGTTCCTGAGGGATACGACACCGGTATTCGTGGAAATGCCCACCGAAATCCTCCATGTCATCCGCCGGCTCGAGGTGAACCATGCGATGGTTTCGGCAGCGTATCGAGGCGGAATTCTTCCCCGCCTCGATACGCCGCCTAGCAGCTACAGCCTGTAACACACCAGACGGTGCCTACTGATTGAGCAATTCGGTGACTGCGGCCTTGGTAGTCGACGTCTTCACCGTGATGGAGCCATCGATGATGCCCTGCTTTGCCTTGTCCACGGCGGACTTGATCTCGGGTGTCAGTTGCGGGGTGTCCTGCAACGTGAGGCCGCCGTTGGCGACTGTGAGGGTGTAGGGCTTTTTCCCAAAGGTGCCGTTCTCGGCATCCTTGATTGCCTGAACGAAGGAGTCCTGCATGTTCCACCGCACTGAGGTGAGCATGGTGCTCGGATCCTTCAGCAGATCCGTAACATCCCCAATGTCCGCAATGTATTTGACCGGTGTCGGCGCGCTTTCGACTGCAGCGATGTAGCCAACGGTTGAACCGTCACCCATACCGAACACGACATCTGCTCCCGCAGCGATGACCTGGCTGGCAACCTTCTTGCCACCCGCCGAATCGTCGTACGATGCCGCTCCGATGTACGCGATGACGATCTTCACGGCCGGGTCGACGCTGCGCACCCCCTGAATAAATCCACCAGACATGTTGAACCAGTTGATGTCATCGGCGGACACAACAACCCCGACCGTTTTCGTCTTTGTCGTCATGGCCGCCGCAATGCCGGCGAGATATGCGCCCTGCTGCGCCTCGAAAGTCACGACACCCACTTTTCCGGGGATGGCCGCGCTGGGGTTGTCAACCACAAGCATCGGGACTCCGGTCGCTGTCGACGCCCGAGCGGCAGCTGTGGTAAAGCCGCTGGCCCAGGCAATGACCATGTCATTCCCCTTCTTCGCGACCTGAGTCAATATGGTTTGTGTGTTGTCATAGCCGACATTCGTGTTCTTATCCAGCTTGAGATTCAGCTGTTTGGCCGCGCCCTCAGCAGCGGCAATGCCCTGCTGATTCCAGCCGTGGTCCGCTTCCGTTGCAGGAGTTACGACGGCGACTTGCGTGAACTTCTTCGCCGTGGCCCCACTACTTGAACCGGAATCGCTGGTGCGGGATGAACACGCTGCCATCCCGACCACCAGGGCCGCCATACCGGCAAACGCCACGATGCGTTTGAACGTGTGGCCTGCTGGACCTCTGAATTTTGTGTCGCTCATGATCGGGTACTTCCTCTCGGGACTGACCTCTCAGGACCTCACTGTCGCACCGCGATTCACGGTGCAGCGTTCCATACACTTCTTACAGTATGCAATTGTTGATCGATATTATGAGACGATTGGAGCAGTGTCAACGGGTCTGGCGTAATCTTCACACAGGTGAAACGTGGGGCGTCGAAATGTGGAAGTCTCGTGATCGACGCGGTCGATCTCTCACACAAGGAGGCGAAGACATCCGTCAATCGCACGCTCTAGCCGGACTCACCATTGTGATCGCCCTCACTCTCACCGGATGCGCCACGGGCGCACAATCGATGACGTCGCGAACTGCGACCGCCGGCCAGCTAGCCGCGTCGGTGCCCAACGACGCAAGAGATGTGGCGGCGTTGACGCAACTCCGCACGGTCGCGGCCTCGAGCGCGAAAGTCGATGGTTCCGTCACGGGTGTGGACTGCTGGATGCCCTCCGAACACATGGTCGGGGGCTCGGCGCCGGCATCGTTGTTCAGCGTGATCTGTCGTGTGCACTACAACCAGAAGTCGGCCAAACGGTACAAAGACATGCGGTGCATCGGCGACTTCGACAAGAGCCCGATGCTGACCTCGTGCTACCGCTGGGCCTATCACTCGCTCCAGCCGCGGTTCGAGGATGGAGACCGGCTCGCGTCACCCTCACCAACCCCGTAAAACACTTGACAGCGTCGCCATGGTTCTCATAATGTGATCATCAATTCACGGATGGTAAAAAGAAATACAGATCGCAAAAGAGCAACACGGATTGTAAAAAGCAACACTGGGAGGGCAACGTGGCAAACCCGAAAGTCTATTTACTAGACGGCGGAACTCTGGTCATCGACAATTCCGAAGTGTTCTGGCACATCGATCCCGGCAACCCGGTGAGATTTCCGGTTTACAGCGTGCTCGTCGAGCACCAAGACGCCCTGATCCTGTTCGACACCGGCTACGATCTCGAGCACGTCAACAAGGTGCTCCCATTCGAGCTGCCCGAGCAGACCCCCCAGCAGACAATCCCGGCCCAACTCGCATTGTGTGGGTACATGCCCGAGGACGTCGACTACGTCATCAATTCACATCTTCACTTCGATCACGTCGGCGGAAACAAATACCTGACGAACGCGACGACACTGGTGCACAAGGACGAGTTGCGGCACGCAAAAGTTCCCGAATCGTTTGAGCGTCTCGGCTATTCTGACTTGTCGTTCGATTATCCGGGCGTCAAATATCAGCAGATCTCGGGCGACTATGACGTCGTGCCCGGAGTACGACTGTTCGAGACGCCGGGACACACGAGCGGGCACTATTCAATGCTCGTGGAAATGCAGGATGGTCCGTCAATGCTGTTCGCCGGGGATGCCGCGTACACGAACAAGACGTTGGAGGCGGAGATCATCGGCGGATTTCACCTCGATCCGACCGATTCGGTCGAGTCGATTCGACGCCTCAACTACCTGGGTCGCACCCGCGGCGCGGACATCTACCCGTCGCACGAACTCGAACCGTTCCAGACGTGGAAGCTGGCACCCTCCTACTACGGCGGCAATTGACCGATCCGCAGTCGACGGCGACCGCACGACGACATTGCACGATGAAAGAGAGACGAGAACAATGACGGATGCAGCACAGCGCGTGGCGATCGTCACCGGAGCCGCCCAAGGCATCGGGGCCGCAATCGCCAAGCAACTCGCCAACGACGGCCACAAGGTTGTGGTGGCAGACATCAATTTCGAGGGCGCAAAAAAGGTCGCCGCTGAGATCGACGGCCATCCGATCGCGGTCGACGTGAGCAACCCGGAACAGGTTGCTGCGCTCACCGCCGAGGTCATGGCCACATTCGGGCGTATCGACATTCTCGTCAACGACGCGGCCCTCGTGCCTTTCGTCGCGTGGGAGGACATCACGTTCGAAGAGTGGCGTCGCGTCATGTCCGTGAATCTCGACGGCCTGTTCCTGATGACCCGTGCGGTCGGCGACGAAATGGCGAAGGCCGGCTACGGTCGCATCGTCAACATTGCATCGAACACGTTCGTCGCAGGTACCCCGAACTGCGCTCACTACGTGGCAACCAAGGGAGCCTCGATCGGGCTGACTCGTGCCCTGGCGGGTGAGATCGGCAAGAACGGCATCACTATCAACGCGGTCGCTCCTGGACTCACCGCAAGCGAAGGTGTGCTTGCCGGCCCGCATGCGGCGGGCTTTGACTATGTGCTGCCCGCCCAGGCGTTCAACCGTCGGGGGCTGCCACAAGATATCGCGCCGGCGGTCGCGTTCCTCGCATCCGAGGCGGCTGGCTGGATTACCGGCCAAACCCTGGTGGTCGACGGTGGACACACCCGCAACTGACCGACGATGAGCGGTGCCGACGTCTTGATCATCGGCGGCGGCTCCGCCGGTTCGATCCTCGCGAACCGACTGAGCGCCGATCCCGCACGCCGGGTCACGCTGCTAGAAGCAGGAAGGCAGGTCACAGATCCGGATGTCGCTCGGCCCGAGTTATGGCCGTTCATTCAAGGCCGCGACTACGACTGGGCGTACGCAACCGAACCACAGCAGCATCTCGCCGGGCGGACGCTTTCCTGGCCTCGGGGCAAAGGACTCGGCGGCTCGAGCAATCTCCATGCCATGGCGCACATGCGAGGCGCCCGCTCTGATTTCGCGGTGTGGGTCGAAGCGACAGGGTCTGACCGATGGTCATGGGACAGGATGCTCCCGCACTTCCGTGTGCTCGAAAGCTATTCAGGCGGCGCAGATGCCATACATGGCGCCGACGGGCCGATGCCGGTAATGTTGCCCGGTGCTGAGGTGAGTCCGGTCGTCGTCGACTACTTGGCCGCGTGGGAGAGCCTCGGGCTCCGTCGCATTTCGGACCACAACAGCGGTGAAATGATCGGCGCAACGCCCAACTCGCTCACCATCCGTAATGGAAAACGAGTAACAGTCGCCGACGCGTACCTCTTTCCTGTGAAGACCCGTCCGAACCTCACCGTAGTCGAGGGCACGCTCGTGCATCGCCTCCGCCTCATCGGCGATCGCGTGAGCTCTGTCGAAGTCTCCCGCGACGGGCACGACGAGATCTTTCACGCCGACACGGTCATCCTGGCGGCCGGCTCGATAGGCGATCCGCTTCTCCTGATGCGTTCTGGAGTCGGGGACAACGTCGTGCTCGCGGCCGCGGATGTGCCGACCGCCCTCAACCGCCCAGACGTCGGCCGCAACCTGCACGATCACCTACTCGGAGCCGGCAACCTCTACCGTTCGCGCAAGACGGTTCCTCCGACGCGCCTGCAGCTGTCCGAGTCGATGACCTATCTGTCTGCCGAGGGAACCGCCGTGACATCCGGTATCGCAGACGTCGTCGTGGGTTGCGTCGTCGCGCCAAGTGTTTCGGAACGATACCAGTCGGCTACCGTCGGGCTCGGTGCGGGCGACGCGTACACGCTCCTGTTCGGGGTGACCCACCCGACCAGTCGCGGCTCGATTCGCATCACAGGCCCCGATCCAAGCGACGCGCCGGTCATCGATCCTGCCTACCTCAGCACAGTGCACGACCGTGCGATGTTCCGGCGTGCGCTTGAGCTCGCCCGTCTCGTCGGAAACTCGGGCGCGATGGCGCCGTGGCGGGCCGAAGAATTGCTGCCGGGCTCTTCCATAGTGGGTCAGGACGCAGTCGACGCGTTCATCGCCCAGGCGGCCATCACCCACCATCACCCCGTAGGCACGTGTCGAATGGGCGCGGACGACGATGCCGTCGTAGACGGCGACCTACGCATGCGAGGAATTGACAACCTCTTTGTCGTCGACGCTTCGGTGTTCCCGGCCATTACGACGGGCCCGGTACACGCGGCAGTGATGGCCGTCGCGGAATCGTTTGCCGCTTCATTCGTCGGATGACGGCCCGGTGCCCCTCGAAAAGGGCTCTGTGCGATTGACGAGTCGCAGGCGCGATCATATACTGATACATCATTCGCAGAATGTAATACGAATAGGGCTCATGCCTGTACAGTGACGTGCGCGTGCCTCCAAACCACACTGCTCGTCAACAGCTCGGCCGGCCTCGAAAGCGTGGGAGTTGACATGGCGATACCGGATTGTGCCATCACGAGAGTCGGAGTCGCGCTCGCAGTCGTCGACGTCGCCCGGCTCACCGACTTCTACGTCGATCGACTCGGTTTCGGCTTGGAAACCTCGTTCGACGATCCCCCTTATGCCATTCTGACGCGTAACGGTATTCGTTTGTCACTCGCCGAGCAGGGCCACGCGGCCTCCGACCTACCGAGCCACGTGATGACGGTTCAGGCCGATCGCGCCCGACCGGCGACGATGCTCATTCTCGAGGTTGACGATTGCGACGCGGTCAGAGCTCGACTCGAAGACGCGGGTGTCAGCTTTCTATCTGACACTTTCCGTCCTCCGTGGGGAGGAGCTCGCTGCTTTATGGCAGACCCAGAAGGGAACCTGATCGAGCTGGAACAGGTCTCATCGGGGTCCGTCGAATAACGACGATGACGACAAGGACAAGGGATGCCCAGCGACAGCGATGTGCTTGACGCAGTAGATGCGCGGAAAGAAACCATTCAACAGGTGGTCGAGTTCGTACACGCGCATCCGGAACTCGGCCACGCAGAGTACGTGTCATCGGCATACCTCGCCGGCCGGCTCGAGGATGCTGGCCTAACCGTCGAGCGCGGCATCGGCGGAATGCAGACCGCGTTTCGTGCGACGCTGAGCGGAGCGATGCCTGGCAACACAGTTGGGCTCGTGATGCTTTACGACGCTGTGCCATCGGTACAGCCCGATGGCTCGATCGTGCCCGTGCACTCCTGCGGTCACGGCCCGATCTCCGGTGGTGTGATCGCCGCGGTGTCGGCGCTCGCAAGCCTCCGTGAGCAACTGGCCGGACAGGTCATTGTTCTCGGTTGTCCGGCGGATGAGATTCACGCTCCCGCCGCACTCACGCGCGGTGGAGGCAAAGCGATCTCTGCGGCAGCAGGCCTCTGGGACGACATGGACGCGGCGCTTTACGCGCATCCCGAATTCATCAACACGGTGTCGAAGAAGTCACTGTACATGCGTCGAGACACGCTTCACGTATTCGGGTCCCGATCTTTAGCCCGAGGTGTCGTTCAAACTCCGATCGTCGCGCTACGCCAATTGATGGCAGCACTTGACGAGAGCGATCCCGCGAGCGTCATGTTGGAACACGCTCGCCTCGACGGGGATGTCGAAGAAGCAACTGGCCTCGTTTTCGACGCGACGGTGCTCCATTTCGCCGGCACTGCGGCCGAGATCACTGCCGCGGCGGGACGGCTGCGCGAGCGGATGCAACTGGGAGAATGGTCGAGCGGTGAGCTCGTTCTCGGGATCCGGCCGAATGATGCCGTCACTTCGGCGGTCGCCGGGGCTTTCCGGGCGGCAGGTCGAGACTTTGTCTACGATCCACCGCCGCTCCCCTTCGCGACAGACTTCGGCAACATATCGCATAGAGTGCCTGCCGCACTTATCGGTGTGGGGCAACCCGGAGGGTGGAGCTACCACACAGAGGCCGGCGCTGCACAATTTGGCTCACGCGCCGGGCTAGAGGCTGCTCTGGACATCGCACGAGTTCTTGCACTATCGGCCACCCGATTGTCTGCGTGGCAAATTGATGCCGTGCTCTGAACCTAGCGAAAACCACGAGTGCATCGAGTTATTCGCGCGCGGTCTCATCGTGTCTTGGTCTCGATACGCTTGCTGACGCTCGCTACTCGACCACCGACACTTGCTGGCGCCGGCCACAGTCAGAACCAGAGACTCAGCGTCGGCGTGATGGGTGAGCGGAACGCGGTGTCGAAGACATCGGCAGATCCGGGCGCCAGCTCCGTGATTCGCCCGGCGCGCACGAGCGTGCGTGCCGACGCGCCGCCGAGGCTCAGACTGCTCAAATCGGTGATGGAAAGTGCCAGCCCAAACGGCGCAAAGTCCGCGAGGGCGGGGCCGCCCGAAGCATCCGCCGCCGATTCAAGCGCCGCATCCGGCAATGGCGCCACGCCGGCCCGCCCATCGGTTCCGATTGCGAGCAGAATACGTCCGTTCGCGTAGCCGAGCGGATCGGCGATGTCGAGCACGAGCTGCGCAGGCGCACTGTAGCTGCGTGCCTCGAGCATCGCTTTAACGTCGAGAATGCGCAACCACAGCTGATCGCTGAGGCCGCTGGTTGTCACCGCGCGCACATCCGAGAGCTGCCAGATCACCGGCTCGTCGACGGAACGCAGCGGCGCAACAACCGAGGTGACCAGGTCGAGGTCGACCAGAAAATGCCACAGGCCGGCGTATGCATCATCCGTTGCAGCGCACAGGTAGCGCACGGTGACGGTGTGCTGGCTGAAGTCCTCGTCGCCACCGCTGACACGATAGACGGTAAAACCCTGGGCGACGCCCGCGGCATCGTCGTAGCGCACCGCGCGCAGGTGCTTGAGCTCATCCTCGTCGTCGCCCATGACTCCGAGCAACTCAGCCCACAATGCGTCGTCGAGCGCAATCTCGCCGGGTTGCCTGCTTCGGGCGCGTTCGAAAACGGGCCGGCCGTCGGCCTGCAGCTGCTCCAACGTCACAAACCGAACCCGACCGGATGCCGTCGGCCCCGCCCAGCGCGCCCGTCGCGTATCGATCGTCAACTGCGCGGCACGCGCGGCCGGGCCGAACCCGTAGCGCGAGTAGATCGTCGCCTCCGACGCCGTCAGGATCGCCGCAGGAACACCAAGCGCGTGAGCGGTGCGCAATTCCGCCTCGAGCAAGGCACGCGCGATGCCGCGGCGCCGGTGCGTCGGTGCGACGGTGACCGAGCTGATGGCCCACGCCGACATATCGTTCTCGCCGGGCAATGCCAGCGGCGCAGGCCAGCTGGAGACGGTCGCGACCGGGGTTGCGGCATCCGTTTCTGTGTCGTCCCAGACTCCCGTCGTGCGCCGATACGCGGTGTGGGCGAGGAGTGCTTCGAGCTGTTTCGGCGACGTGTGCGGCTGGTAGAAGCCGCGGGCATCCGCGTGCAGCCAGGCGGTGAAGGCGGCACGGTCGGCGGTGTCGACGAGGCCGAGCCGCAAGCCGTGCTGCTCCAGTCGCTCAGCTGATTCCGCGTCGACTGCTGCATCTGCAAATGTCATCGTCCCAGGCTATCGGTGACGTGCGACAGCGCAACGGCACGGCCGGTCGAGCGCGGTGGAGCTCAGGCAATCGCGCCAGCGATTGTGCGACCCTTGTCGCCAGCGAGCCTGCGAGCGAGGATTGGAGCGCCAGCGAGAGTATCGAGACCCGGGTTCAGTTCGACAGGCAGCCAAAACGAACCCTGCAGCAGCATTGTTCGGTGCGGTTACGCGAGAAGCGCCGCCGTCAGCGTTGCGTCCATCCAGTGGACGAAGTCTTGCGTTGAGTAGCCGTTCCTCACCACGAGGAGTTCGTACGACTCGGGGCTGGCGATCACCCAGGCCGTATCGCGGGCGGCTTCACGACTGAGCCCCCGACGCAACGAGTCGTCAGGGATGTGCGCCACGATGGATTCCATGGTGCCTCGACGCAGGGATTGCAATTGATCCCAGTCGGCCGCGATCTCGGTGTCCGTCGCTGCGGCATCGCGATAGAGCTTCCAACCGGTTCCGGCCGCCTCAGCCGTCTTGCCCATCAGCGTGGCCAGCAGCGTAATGACCTCGCGTGCCGTCTTCCCTTCGAAAAGGCCGCCGATGCCCCCGGGGGGCCCAAGGTGCTCTGCCAGGCTGGAGGTCAAGGATGCGCGCAGCAGTTCACGCTTGCTGCCCCAGGCCAGGTAGAGGGTCTGCACGGTGACCCCGGCACGGTTGGCAATGCGACTGACGGTCGCGCCTGCGTATCCGTGTTCTTCGAACTCCTCGGACGCGGCCAGCCGCAACCGGTTCTGCGTCCCCAGCCGGGATGCGGCGCCGACCTTCGCCTGACGACTCAGCTCGCCGTCCCCCGTTGAGGTCATGTTCACTACACTATCGGATGCTATAGAGTGACAGTAAAATACATGCGGCTGCTCGACAACCTGTGACTCACATCGCGGACCCCAGCCCCGAAAGCAAGGTCGGCGCGATGTCGGTTGTTCGAGACGTTCCCTGGCGGCGGCCGGGCCGCGCCGCATACGCGCGCCGGCGCATCCGCAATGCCCTTCGCCCACCGGTAACGGTCGTGCCGGCGTCAGCGGAGGTTGCGCAGGAGCGCGATGTCGAGGTACGGATGTGTGACGGTGTCGTATTGCGGGTCAACATTTACCACCCACAGGGCAACGGGCCGTTCCCGGCGATCCTCTCGGTGCACCCGTATGGCAAGGATGCTCTGCCGACCAAGACGCGTCGCGGCACCCACTGCGCGATGCGTGGTGGGAGTCGTTGACGCCGAAACTCGAAGAGATCACCGTGCCGATGCTGGTGTGCGCCAGCTTCTCGGATGCGAACCTGCACAGCATTGGCTCGTTCCGCGCGTTCCAGAACGTCAGCTCGACCGATCGATTCGGGTATCTGCATCGCGGTCCGAAGTGGTCGACGTTCTATGGCGAGGAGGCCAATGCACCCTGCACTGGGATGCTGACCGCCCGGCACGCCTCGAGGTGCCGGTCATCCCTGGGGAAGTCGTTCCCCGAGAAAAGGAGAAAAGGTTATGAGAAGGCACTCATCAGTGGCGCGGCTGTTCACAGCAGGTCTGCTGGCGTTCACGCTGGCGGTGACCGTAACCGCCTGCACCGGTGAGTCGGCATCCACGTCGGCGACCACTACGTCGACAACTGCATCGCAGTCGGCCGAGTCTCAATCAGCCGAGGGCGCGGCGATCGCCTCGATCGTGCGCAAGGCGATGGAGACGTACCAGCTGCGCGCGGTGATCGTGCGGGTCACGACCGGCGACAAGGTCGTCACGACGCAGGCGTTCGGCGATTCGATGACCGGGGTGCCGGCCACCACGGACATGAACTTTCGCAATGGCGCCGTGGCATTCGCCTACATCGGCACGCTGCTGATGCAATACGTAGAACAACACAAGGTGAGCCTTGACGACACGATCGATCACTGGCTGCCCGACCTGCCCGAGTCCAACAAGGTCACCCTCAAGATGCTCACCAACCAGACGACCGGATATCCCGATTTCGAGACAGACCCCGGCTGGACGGCGGCGTTCAACACTAACCCGTTCCAGATCTTCACGTACGACGCGCGAGTGAAGTACGCGTTCGACCGGCCGATGCAGTTCGCTCCCGGCGCGAATTGGAGCTACGCCCACACGAACTTCATGATTCTCGGCAAAATTCTCTCGATGGTCGGCAAGGCTCCGCTTGACCAGTTGCTCAAGAAGAACGTGCTGGACCCGATGGGGCTGGCCCACACGGCCGCGTACACCAGCTCCTACATCCCAGAGCCGGTTCTGCACTCCTTCAGCTCGGAACGACGGGTGCAATTCGGAATTCCTGCGGGCAGCCCGTTCTACGAGGAGTCGACCTTCTTCAACCCGGCGTGGGGAACCCCGGACGGTGCAGCCGAGACGACGACGATCGCCGACATGACCACCACGGCGACGGCCGTCGGCACGGGCAGACTGTTGTCCCGATCCAGCTTCCATGCCATGACCGATCCGAACCTGCTCGGCTTCGGGTATAAGGAGCAGGTCTGCCTGCCGTCGTGCTTCACCCAGGTTGACGGCTACAACTACGGGCTCGGCATCGTGCGCTCCGGTTCGTGGATCCTGCAGAATCCACTGGTCGGCGGGTACAGTGCCACCGAGGCGTACCTTCCGTCGCAGAAAACATCGATCGCGGTGGTCACCACCTTCAAAGAGGGTGCGTTCGACTGCCAAGGGGTTGAGGCGAACTCCAGCGACACGCTCTTCCGGCTGATCGGTGCATACACGTCACCGAAAGACGCGCCGCCGGTTTCACCCACCATGCAGGCGCCGACCGGATGCCACTGAGCGGGCGTGCGAATTGGGCCTCGAGGCGTCAGTACGCGGTGTCAGTCCGGCTGACCGAAGACGTGCTTCATGAGCGCTTGAACGTCGCGATCGAGATAATCGAAACGCCTCTCAACCGCTTCGAACCGGGCATTCATCTCGCCGCGCAGGCCACCGATCTCACCGCGAAGGCCGCCGATCTCACCATGCAGGCCGCCGATTTCACCGCGCAATCCGTTGATCTCACTGCAAATCACGCGCACGAACAACGTCGACACGACCGTGATCATCCCGAAGACCGCAGCGGCGAAGACGCCGATCAGCGGCCACACCGGAGGTTCGGTCATCCCCAACACCCTTCCATTGTGCTCGATCGCTTGGTTCGATGGTAGAGACGGAGGCAGACCGGAGTGGCCCCGGCGGCAGCAGCAGAAGATGTGCACTCGACAACGAACCGCAACCTGTGGAGTACAGATAGTCAGGCTCCGGTGCTCGGTCGACGTGCCGTTAGCCCTTCTTCAGCTCTTCGGCGAACATCACGATGATGCCGCTGGGGCCGCGGACGTAGCTGAGCTTGTAGATATCCTCGTATGTGGCGACGCCGCGAAGCGGGCGGCATCCGTGCCTCGCGGCGATCTCGAGGGCCTCGTCGATGTCGTCGACGGAGAAGGCGACGCGGTGCATGCCAATCTCGTTGGGAAGCGTGGGCTCGGTTTCAATCGCGTCGGGATGGATGTACTCGAAGAGCTCCAGTCGACCGTGACCGTCCGGCGTCTGGAGCATCGCGATCTTCGCGTGGTTGCCATCAAGGCCGACGGCGGTGTCAGCCCACTCCCCACTGACTGTGTCACGGCCGACCACCGTGAGGCCGAGGTCGGTAAAAAAGGAGATCGTTGCTTCGAGGTCGCGAACGGCGATGCCGACGTTCTCAAGTGTGATGGACATACGTTGCATGCTAACCAGTTGGGCATTTCTGAACGTGCGGCGAATGCACGCCGATGTCGAACATTGTAGACAACGATCGACCGTCGGACGGAGGCGGTGGGTCAAGCCTGCGCGCCATGTCCGGTTCAGATTCGGAGCGCAACCAGACCCTGAGTGAATCCCACCGGTACACAACCGTCCCCGGCGACGGATGCTGCCGCAGAATTGTTGTGTACTGCGGCCAGACGATCGCGCCGATCGGAGGGCCGTCAGGATTCGGGCTTGCGATGCTCACTCCGGCAGCGTTTGCAATGTCGCGCACTCCGAGAAAGGGAAGCCCGGCGACCGCCTGCGGCAGCCGATTCTGCGTTTCCAGCCGCGATTCCGCCCCGACCTTCGCCGACGTCGCCCGGGCCACACAAGCACGACGCACGATCCAAGCTGGCTGATGGCCCGAACGGCACCGACGGCCCCTTACCCGGTCAGCCCGAAGCGCACCAGGCTCTCGGCGCTGGCCAGCACGGCATCCTCGTTCGAGCGCGGTGCCCAACCGAGCATCCGCACCGCCTTCTCGTGCGAGACCTGCTTCGCGTCCCCGAGCAGAGGCGCGACATCCCGAAGCGTCCGGTTGACCGGGGCGAGCGTGCGCACGATCCAGTTATGCAGCGTGCGTGTGGGAACACGCGATGCCTGTGCGCCGAGCCGGTCACGCAGTATCCGAGCCATCTCCGGCAGTTGCAGCGGATCCCCCGCGGCCGCGATGAATCGCTGACCCGCGGCATCCGGATGCGTCATCGCCCGCACGTGCAGGTCGGCGACATCGCGCACGTCGACGGCGGACATCTCAATGTGCGGCAGGGCGGGCACCTTGCCGGCCAGCATTCGCTGCAGGAGTTCGATCGAGGTGGACAGGTCGGGCGAGAGCACCGGGCCGAAGATGGCCACCGGGTTCACCACCGCCAACTGCAGGTCGCCGCGCTCGCTGTCGATGAAGTCCCACGCGGCACGTTCGGCGAGCGTCTTCGACTGGACGTATGGCGAGACATTCGGGCCGGTGAGGTCAGTCCAGTCCTCCTCGGTGAGGGTGTGGTCCAGCCGCCCGTGCCCGTAGCCAACCGCCGCGAACGAGGAAGTAAGCACAACCCGCTGCACCGCGGCATCCCGAGCGGCGCGCAGCACGCGCAATGCCCCGTCGCGGGCGGGCACGATCAACTCGTTCGCGTCCTTCGGCTGCGTGACCGGGAACGGGGATGCCACATGCAGCACGTAGGCGCAGCCGACCACCGCTTCGGGCCAGCCGGCATCATCGGTCAGGTCTGCCGCGACGACCTCAAGAGCGGATGCGTCGACGCCGGCCTCGGTCAGCATCGCGCGCAAGCCGCTCTCGCGGGTCAGCGATCGCACTGTGGTGCGCACCCGGTAACCCTGCTCGATCAGCAGGGCGATGCAGTGCACGCCGACGAATCCGGTGCCGCCGGTGACAAGGACCTGTTCTGTGGGCATGTGTGCCTCCTGGGCCGAGCGTAGACCTGATGCGGCCGGGAGCGGTGCCGCGGCACCGCATGACGATCGACGAGCAGCCCATGCCGTACCCGAGCGACTGATCCCTTAGCAACGCTTCGCACGACAACCCCACTAGTGTCGTCGATTTGCGAACGGAAGAGCCCCGTGCTCAGCCGAAAATGCGTGCAGGTAGGCAGACTCCACAACAGCGGGATCCTGGTCCTGCGTCTCCGCCCACGCGACGAGCAGTTCATCCGCATCTGCCAGCTGCCAGATGGACCGCCCGCCGCTGTGGTTTGGCGCCAGACTGCCGTACTGGCGCAAACGGGACCGCAACCCGCGCGTCGCGTTGGCCTTGCCAATGTATAGAACTTCTGCTTCTGCCAGCCACTTGGTCTGCAAATCCTCGACTGGATAAGACAGATCCAGACCGTCACGCTTGCCAATCCTGCTCAGCGCCATGAAGGTCGGCCCGGTTTTGCTGGTTCGCAGCACCACGTAGATTCCAGGCGTCTTCGGCGGCGGCGAAGTTGCCAATTGCGAGAACGGCCTGAACCCGGCGAACCCAGCATGTTCAAGCCCGGAGCGATTCCACGTGCTCGGCAGCGGCACTGGCTTCGCCGGCTCCACACCTCGCGCGGCTAACTCCAAATGGCTGACGTCGAAGCCGACGTCAGCAAACGCTCGTGCGATGGCCGGCCACGCAGACGATGAACGCATCGCGTCAGACGCTCCGGCCGCAAGCTGCAGTAGCCCTTCCGCCAACGCCTTGTCAGCCTGGTTCAGAACGCTCCGAAAGTCCGGGTCCAGCAGGTAGGTATGGTTGTCTGTCGAGAACGCAAGCAGCGCATCCAAAAAGATCTCGAGCATCCGCGAGGCTTCTTGTAGGCGCTCAGTGCCCGCCCCCATGGGGATCAAATCCAGGTGGCCACTCCAGAGCACCTTGTTGAGCGGATCATCGCCCAACGTCAACGCGGTTGCAATATCCGGTGAGTGCACCCCGCCGTCGGGCAGCGCTCGACGAACATCGTAGATGATTTGTTGAAAGTGGTCGTCAGCCAAACCGAAACCGACGAAGAGCAAGTGGTGCGTGATGAGCGTGGCCTTGACGATCGCGGAGAGCGCTTCGCGGTTGGAGTTGTATCCAAGATAGTCGTCTCGGGTCAGCACAATGCTGGCCGGATCATCCACCGACCCATGAAGTTTCAGCAACCATTTTTCACTGCTCGAGGAGGTGTCGTGCGGAATAATCGTGCGCGCGATGCCGGCATCCGCGGATGCCTGCTCGAAAAGCTCATCGTAGTTCAGCGTAATCGCCTGGTCGGTGCCAAGGCTCGCGAGAAGTGTCGGGGCGAGGCCGTATCGCGTCAGCCGCAATTCGTCGACGATCGCTTGAGAGAATCCGCCGTCCGCTTCAGAAGGATTCAGTTTCGACAACTGGAATTTCGCTCGGAGAAAAGCCGCTTGATCCAAGGCGCTGCGGCCCTCTTTCACGAGGCTGGCGCATTCACCCTCCGTGAGGGTGACTCGGGCAGCGAGCCGCTGAATAAGTTCACTCCAACTCGGGGCCCCTGCACTGACGCTGACGCCAGCCCCCATGAACGGCACGAGCTTGCCGCGACGGGCGAACTGCGCCAACTCCTTCGCCTTGTCAAAGAGTCCGGCGTCCGTTAGCTCGGGCCAGCCATCGGATGCGTCTCGCTTGCGCAGCTGTTGTGCCAGGGCGAACGTCTTCGGTTTCTTGTTGACAACAATCACAACATCGACACCGTGCATTGCTGCAGATCGCCGGGCGGTCGTCAGCAGATGAGTGAGCAGCTCACCCCGAATGCTGCCACCACCTCCACCGTCGGCTCCGAAAACCGGCATCGCCAGCAACGGCACCGCACGAGCCATCGCGGATTGCAAAGGTTCGGAAGCCGACGCACGCCGGCTCTTCGCCTGCGTCGCGCCGACCTCGATGAATTGTTCAACAGCCGAATCCAGATCATCGGCACGGGTTACGCCACCCACGGGAACAGCGGTCAGGACAGGTAGTGGCTTGTCATTCGGCCAATCGGCGACGGCGAGCGCGAGCACTTCACCGGAGGTGAACTCATTGCTGCGCATCTTTCGGGCTCGGAGACCAAGCTCGTTGTCTTCTTGCAGCCACTGCGACTTGATGCGATACTCGCGATCGGTGGGCAACATCCAGGCATCACAATTCACATGCCGCAGGTCGGCGAGAATCACGAATACGTGAGATGTCATCATGAGTGCAATGTGACGAATGTGGAACGAATGTGACGCTTTTGGGACAATACAGGGCTCGGCTTTAAGTTCGTTCTTACGCTGATTGCCACTATGCCACGCCTCGCTCGCGAACCTCGACCTTTCCGGTCACAGCCGCACGAGCGTCTTTCCGATGTTCGCACCGTGCATCATGCCGGTGAACGCGTCGAACGCACTGTCGATCCCGTCGTAAATCGTCTCGTCGTAAACGATCTTGCCTTCGGCAACCCAGCCGCGCATCGCCTCCGCGAACCGCGGGGCGAGATGCTGGTAGCTCGGCATCGTGAAGCCCTTGAGCGAGAGCCCGCGAGTGATGATATTCGACGTGTACCGAACACCGCGACCGGCATCGGTCGCGTTGTACCCGGAAATGGCACCGCAGAGCACCGCGCGCCCGCCACCGTTGAAACACCGCAGCGCCGCTTCGAGATGTTCGCCCCCGACGTTGTCAAAATACAGGTCGATACCGTCCGGAGCGACAGATTTCAGTTGGCCGGCGATGTCGCCGTCTCGGTAGTTGAAAGCCGCGTCGTAGCCGTATTTCGACGTCAGAGTTTCGACTTTCAAAGCTGTTCCCGCACTGCCGACTACCCGGGATGCGCCGAGCAGGCGGGCGATCTGCCCGACCATCGTGCCGACGCCGCCCGCAGCTCCGGACACGAAGACGACGTCTCCCTCCTTGATCCCGGCAATCTCACTCAGACCGACCCAGGCCGTAATCCCGGTCAGGCCGAGAACACTCAGGTAGAGCGACGGCGAGTGTCCGGGAATGGCTGGGACGGAGCGGAAGCTCTCCGCCGACCCCTGGGTGACATCGCGCCAGCCGTGTTGGTGCAACACCAGCGTGCCGACGGGCAGTGACCCGGATGTGGACGCCACAACTTCGCCGACAGCCGCGCCCTGCATCGTCACACCGAGGGCGAATGGCGGAACGTAGGAGCGTCCTTCGTTCATCCGCCCCCGCATGTACGGGTCGACGGAGAAGTAAGTGTTGAGCACGCGCACCTCGCCGTCCCTCAGCTCTGGCAGCTCGACCTGCACACGAGCAACGTTCTGGGCGGTCGGCTCACCCTTGGGACGGGAGACGAGTTGCCACTGGATACTGGAGTTCGTGCCGGTGTTCGAGGTGGGATCTGAGGCCATGCGTCCGATCCTACGTCGCGGCGCGGAGCCCAACGGCCGGCAGTATCACACCGTCGATCAGCGACAGCAGGAAGGCGCGGTCAACCGGCTTTCGCAGGATCATCACCCGATAGGTCGCCATCGACGGGCTGATCAGCGCCAGGGCATCCACGTCGGTGTCCGCCGGGATCTCACCGCGGTCGATCGCACGCTGCAGCAGGATGCGGTTCACCCTCGCCCGCGGTTCGACCAGAGCCGCATTCGCAGCGTCTGCCAGTTCGGGTGCACGCGACAACATCGAGATCACACCAGCCATCACCTGCAGCTTGCGTTTGGCATCGTCAATATTGTGCGGCTTGATCAGCGCGACCAAGTCACCACGCAGCGTTCCGGTGTCGGGCAGATGGTCGTAGTCAATGTCACTGGACTTCATGCACGAGACGGCGTCGAGCACCAACTCGGCCTTGGACGGCCAGCGCCGGTAGACCGTCGCCTTCCCGGCCTTCGCACGGGTGGCGACCATGTCCATGGTCATGCCGTCATAACCGATCTCCGCGAGCACATCGATCGCCGCATCGAGAATCTCGGGGTCACGAGTGTGATCCCGCTTGCGACCGAGCTTCGGCGTCGGCTCGGTGGCCGGCACCGCCGCCGACGCCGCCATCATCCCTGCTGCGGATTGGTCAAGGTCAAGCTGCGCCATTGCGGCCATCCCCTCCTTCAGTTGTCAAGCCCGATCATACCGCATTACGGATATAAAGAGTTTTGGAACTTTCTATATCCGAAACTACTTGGTCTCGTATATAGTAATCGTCATGTCTGAAACTTCCCCAACAACCGGCGACACCCAGGTCGCCGCCCCGCACCGCTGGTGGACCCTCGCCACGGTCGCCCTCGCACAGCTGATGGTGGTGCTCGACGCCACCGTCGTGAACATCGCACTGCCCTCCGCCCAGACCGACCTCGGATTCTCCAACGCCGACCGCCAATGGGTGGTCACCGCATACTCACTCGCCTTCGGCAGCCTCCTGCTTCTCGGCGGACGCGTCTCCGACCTGATCGGCCGCAAACGCACCTTCATCATTGGCCTGATCGGGTTCGCAGGTGCATCGGCCCTCGGCGGTGCCGCCACCTCGTTCGGGATGCTCGTGGGCGCCCGAGCCTTGCAAGGCGCCTTCGGAGCACTCCTGGCCCCGACCGCGCTCGCCGTGCTGACCACAACCTTCACCATCCCCAAGGAACGTGCCCGCGCTTTCGGAGTCTTCGGCGCGATCGCCGGAGCCGGCGGCGCAATCGGGCTGCTGCTCGGCGGTGTGCTCACCGAGAACTTCGACTGGCGCTGGAACCTGTACATCAACGTGATCATCGCGGTGGTCGCAGTCATCGCCGCCTCGTTCTTCGTGCGCAAGGCCAACCGCGTCGGGCCGCGTCCCAAGCTCGATGTACCCGGCACAGTCCTGGTCTCGGCCGCCCTGTTCTCGCTCGTCTTCGGATTCTCGAATGCCGAGACCGACGGCTGGAGTTCGCCTGCTTCGTGGGGCTTTCTGACGGCATCCGCAATTCTGTTGATCGCGTTCGTGACCTCACAGCGCCGGGCGGCGCATCCGCTTCTGCCGTTGTCGATCGTGCTCGACCGCAACCGTGCAGCGGCATACAGCGCCGTGCTGATCGCCGGCGTCGGCATGTTCGCCGTCTTCCTGTTCGTGACCTACTTCCTGCAGGTTTCGCTGCACTACACGCCGATCCAGACCGGCGTCGCGTTCCTGCCCATGATTGGCATGCTCATTCTCTTCGCGCAGCTGTCGACAAACATCTTCGTGCCGCGGTTCGGGCCGAAGATCATGGTTCCGATCGGAATGGTCATCGCGGCGACCGCCCTGGCCTACCTGACTCAGCTGGACCTGAACAGCACGTACGCCGCCGACATCCTGCCGCCCCTGATGATCATGGGCGCCGGCATGGGCACGATCATGCCCGCGTCGATCCAGACCGCGACCCTCGGTGTCGAACGCGGCTTCGCCGGGGTCGCCTCAGCGATGGTGAACACCAGCCAGCAGGTCGGCGGATCGATTGGAACCGCGCTGCTCAACACGATCGCTGCGAGCGCTGCGACCGCATATGCGACGGCACATCTTCCGAATACGCCGGGCGTCGTGGCGGATGCCGCGGTGCACAGCTACTCCGTCGTGTACCTGTGTGCGTCGGCGTTCTTCGCCTTCGGCGCAGTGCTGACCGCGCTGCTGTTCCGTCGACGCAACCAGGGACTGTCGCTGGCGAACGCTGCCGCTGCTGGTCCTGTGGCGCTGGCCGAACCTGTTGCGGTGCGTTAGCGGTTCGTTGGTCGAGCGGTGCGCTGGGCAGACCGCTCGCGGCCGTCTCGACGTGTAGCCCGTGAGGCGCGAGCCGGCGTATAGAGACCTGGCAACCCGGTCTCGATACAGCTGCTCGCCTCGCTCGCGGCCTACTCGGCCACCAGAGGTCGCTGTCGAAGCAACTCAACCACCGGCAGATCGGGCTGCGCCCATTCCAACTCTTGCAGCTGGTTTGGGCGGAGCCACCGCAACACGTCGTGATCCGTGCTGCCGGGCGGCGGCGCATCCGTCAAGCGCGCCTCGTAACTGCTCAAGTCGATGTGCGCAGTGCCGGTCGGCGTTGTGGCTCGATGGATCAGTTTGCCGACCTCGATTATTACGCCGAGCTCTTCGCGGATCTCCCGTGTGAGAGCGTCCTCGGGCGACTCGCCCGGCTCGACCTTGCCGCCCGGGAACTCCCACAGCCCGCCTGCGGACCGGTCCGGGTTTCGCCGACATGCCAGAACGCATCCGTCACGAATGATGACAGCCGCGACAACGCGCACCGGCTCGTCCTGCACCTCGTCTGAGAACACCACCGCGCGAGCCCCGCCTCGCAGTCAACCGAGCAGGTCGCGCAGGATGGCGATCGCCCGAGCGTCGTCATCGGACTGCCCGCCCTCATGGTTGTTGTAGGGCCAGACCGTGATCTCCTTCGGACCGGCATAGTTGTTGAACGCGCCGAACACCGTCGACGGTGGGCAGGTCTCATCCATCAGCGCCGTGGTGAACCAGGCCGGCGCATGCGCGCGCTTGGCGAAGTTGACGCCGTCGAAGTAGCTGAGCACCTCATGGGCGCTCGCGACCTCGTCGCGATGCACGGCGAGATAGTTGCCGATCTCCTTGTACGGATGGTTGTCCGTGATGACCGTGGCGCGTGGAAAGTCGCAGAGAAACGGCACGTATGCGAACGCGGCAGCGACATTCGGAATCAGCCCGGCGGCCGCGAGCGTGATCCCGCCGCCTTGGCTGCCGCCCATGATCACGACACGATCTGAGTCGACGATGTCAAGTGAGCGAGCGGCGTCGACCGCACGCACGGCATCCGTGAACACGCGCCGGTAATAGTAGGTCTCGCGACTGCCGATACCGCGGGTCATGAAGCCCGGAAACTGGGGGCCGGAACCGTCCGGGTCCGCGGTGTCGCCGCGCGACCAGACCGAACCTTGCCCGCGCGTGTCCATCATCACGTGAGCGAACCCAGCGGATGCCCACAGCAAGTTCTCGAGCGCGTGCCCTCGGCCGCCGCCATACCCCTGGTACTGCACGATCGTCGGCAGCGGGCCGCGTGCCCCGGCCGGCACTCGCAGCCACGCCTTGACGGGCTGGCCGGCGAAACCCGGGAACGCGACGTCGAAAACGTCGACGGTCGTTAGCCCGGTATCAACCGGCACGACACTGACGGGCGCGCCGACGCCTCGACTGCTCTGCAGCGTTTCAGCCCAGAATGCGTCGAAGTCCTCCGGATCGGTCTGGGCGCTTCGATAGCTTCGGAGCTCCGGCTCGGGAAGATCGGTGAACATGATGTTCAGCCTAGCTTTGCCGGGCTTTGCTTCATCGCGTCGGCCGCGGTGCGGAGCTCCGCAGCGACACCCGCGCTGCGCCGGACATGCCTGATCAGCACTAACCGGTGATTCTGTGGGACGGCCGGGAGGCAGACGCTACAGTACAGGAGTGGCACTCAGGGGGGCTTCGCCGCGCCGACACGCGCACAGCCGACGTCGAGGATGGTTGATCGGTGTTGCCATCACGCTGACCGTCTTGCTCATTGCCGCGCCGTTCGCCATCGCGTGGGGGGCATCCGGGCTGCTGCTCACGCCCCATCACAACCTGACGACCGCCGCTGGAACCGTCGTCAGCGTCGACGGTAGCCAGATCGTGCTACAGCGCCGCTCGAGCACGCTGCGGCCAGGCACCTACGGACTGGTTTACCCCGGCGGCCGGGCCATCATCGGCAACATCACCGCCACCACGAAGAACACGGTGACCCGCACCCTGACCTCCTCGACCGGTCAGCTGACAGCGGGCACGAAGGTACAGCTCGATCCGGATGTCTGGGGAGGCAACCCGAAATCCAGCCTCGGCATCCCCTATTCAAACGTCGAAATCGCCGGGCAGCTCGGCCCGATGCCGGCCTGGCAGGTGGCCGGAACGGGCAGCACCTGGCTGATCTTCGTGCACGGCATCGACGGAAAGCGGCAGGGCGGATTGCGCCCGATGCAGACGATCGCAAGCACAGGCATCCCCTCGCTGTACATCACCTACCGCAACGACGTCGGTGCGCCGAAGAGCCCGGACGGGCTGTTCCATCTCGGCGACACGGAATGGCATGACCTCGACTCGGCTGCGGCCTACGCCGCATCGCACGGGGCGAAGAAGTTCATTCTGTATGGCGATTCGATGGGCGGCAGCATTGTCACCCAGTTCATCCACCACTCGCGCTATGCGGCTGATGTGGTCGGCATGGTGCTGGACGCGCCGGTGCTCAACTGGTCTGGCGTGCTCACCTCGGTCGCGCACCGTGAGCAGTTGGGGCTCTTGACACCCCTCGTGCTCGACTTCGTGAGCGCTCGGGGGAACATCGATCTGGCGAGTCTCGATGAGTTGGACCAGACGAGCGACTTCACGATGCCGATCATCCTGTTCCAGGGGCTCAGCGACGGGTTGGTGCCGCCAGCCGAGAGCAAGGAGTTCGCCGCGAAGACACACGCGACATATGTGCCGGTGAAGGGTGCGGGGCACATCCAAAGTTGGAACGTTGACCCGGCATCCTACGAAGCGCACCTGAGTTCATTTCTGCATTCAGTGCTGCCGAATCCGTGAGTACCCCCGAGTGGGGGGTAGCCGCGCTCCGGTATATTGCCGCTAAAGTGGCAAGCAGAGTCATCCGCGGCGATCGCGCACTACTGCCGCCTCTCTGTGCACGACCGGTGCACACCTAGAAGTGATGGCAGCGCGATTCACGTGAAGAGGTACCGATGAAGACCCATGCCCTGCTCCGGCGCAGTGCTCTCATTCTCGGCGGCGGAGTCCTCGCCGCCGCGCTCGCGTTCGGCGTGGGGTCGGCCGCAACAGCCTCCCCTCCCACCAATTCGGGAACGCAGGGCCTGAACTATGTTGCGCTCGGCGACTCCTATGCGGCCGGCTTTGGACTCACGCCACCCACAGGCACGCCTGTGCCGGGGTGCTTCCAGGCTGCCGTCGACTATCCGCACCAAGTGGCCACGGCCCTCGGCCTCAACCTGACGGACGCCTCCTGCAGCGCCGCCGCAACGGCCAACATCACCGGCCAGCAGGTCACTGTAAGCGGCACGGCTCCTGCGCAGATCGACTCGATCACGTCGTCAACCAACGTCGTTACGATCATGATCGGCGGAAACGATCTTGGGTTCTCCACCATCCTCGGGGCGTGCAGCGCCGCCACCCCGAGCGGCCCGCTCCTTTTGCACCCCGCACTCAACAGCTGCAAGGCCTACTTCGACGCGGGCGGCGTCGATACTTTGCAGGCCGCGATCAGCGGCCCAGTGACGACCGCGCTGTCGAACACGTTCCACGCCGTTCGCGCGAAGGCGCCAAACGCGACCATTATCGTGGTCGGCTACCCCGCACTCTTCCCCGATGCGGCAAACACGCCCACCACCCCCACCGGTTGCTTCACCCCCGTCGTCGACCTGTCGACGACGCCGCCAACCCCGATTCCGAACGCGAACGGCTTCCCATTTACGAACGCTGATGTGCCCTACCTGTACCAGACTCAGGTGAGCCTGAACACGGCGATCCAGACACAGGCCGCAGACATCGGCGCGACTTTCGTACCGCTGATGTCGCAGACCGTGGCGAACACCCCGTGCGCATATAACCCGAACGAGCAGATCAACGGCCTGAGTCTCACACCGACCGGCCAGCTGGCCTTCGGAGCAATGCACCCGAACGCGGTCGGCGTCACGACCTTGACCAGCGGGGTGAGCGCCGCGATCACCGCTGCGTTCCCGGACACCACCCCAACGCCAACGCCGACCCCGATCGCAACTTCTACCGCTCAGGCGGCCCCCGCATTGGCCGAGTCCGGCTCGGACGCAACGCCGGCAATCGCTGTTGGGGCTCTCGCTCTGCTCCTCGGCGTCGGCTCGCTCATTCTGGTCTCGGTCCGCCGCCGCGCCACCAAGGGGCACTGATCCGGCAGACAAGGATTACCACGGCCGCTCCGCGCGCTCGTCAAGCGTGCGGCGGACTGACGCGGCTCGGCTAGCGAGCGTATCGAGACCCGAGGGGTGCGGGTCTCGATACGCGTACTCGCCCGTCGGCTGCGCTCAGGGACCGAAAGCTCGCGCGCTACTCGACCACCGGGACTGCTCGTCGAGTAGCGAGGAACGAGCGTATCGAGACGCGGCTCTGCCGCTCAGACTGCAAGCGCGATCGGCGGGGACAGTTCGGCGATCGACGTGCCGACGTGCACTGCATACGTGCCCGGCTCGGTATGCCACGCGTGCTCCTCGACCGACCAGTATTGCAACGCCCTTTGTTCGACGTCGATCTGCACATTCTGGGTCTGCCCCGGCCGCGCGTGCACGACCGCGAATCCGGCGAGCCAGATCGCGGGCCGGTCGATCTCCGACGCGGATGTCCGTGACAGATACACCTGCACGACCTGCTTTCCGACGCGGTCGCCGGTGTTCGTCACGGCAAGGCTGACACCGAATCCGGATGCCGCGCTCGAGTCGGCCGCGCTGGCGCCGCTCGTGTCAATGCGTGCCTCGCCGAGCTTCCACTCGGTGTACCCGAGACCGTGCCCGAACGGGATGGCAGGGGCCGGCCCGCCCAACGCGGCCCGACGCATCCATTCGCGATAGCCGACGTGCAGCCCCTCGCTGTAGTACAGCCGGCCGTCGACTGGTTCGACCTGCCACACCGGAACATCCTCTTCGTTCGCCGGCCAGGTCGTCGGGATGCGTCCGCCCGGCTCGCGCACACCGACCAGCACGTCGGCGATTGCGTCACCCATCTCCTGCCCGGGGAACCAACTGAGCAGCACGGCGGGCGCATCCGCCAACCACGGCATGATGACCGGGCCGCCGGAGTTGACCACGACGACCGTGCGCGGGTTTGCGGCGATGGTGCGCCGCACGAGCTCGTCGCTGCCCTCCGGCAGGCGCAGGCTGGAGCGGTCGAAGCCCTCGGACTCGAGACGATCCGTCGTGCCGACGACCACCACCGCAACGTCGGCGTCGGCCGCGAGTGCTACTGCCCGGTCCAGTTCCTCGGCCGGCTCGCCGAACGGCTGCTCATAACCGAGCGTGAACATGACGGCGCTCAAGCCTTCCTGCATTTGCGGGCGGTGTTCGAGCAACAGCTCGACGCTTTGGCCGGCACGCAGAGTGACTGGGAACGACTGTTTCGGCGGGTTGAGGAACGCCATGAACGGGTCAGTGCCCTCGGGAAAGAACAGCCCGTTACTGACGGTCTCACCGTCGAGGTTCAGCGTGAAGTAGCCGAGTCCGGTGCACCCGAGCGCGTAGCTGCCATCACTCGGTGCCGTGAACACCGAGCGCACTTCCACGACGGCTGTTTCGCCGAGTACCGGGTCTCCCAGCCAGACCAACATGCCGCCACCTCGATGCTCATCGAGCAGCACGGCACCGCTTGCATCGAGAAAGCGCACGTGCACACCGGGTGTGCCGTCGACGGGGTCTGTCGCCACGTCTGCTCCCAACGGCAACAGCGGGTCCGCCGCGGGAATGCCAGGCGCGAAACGCACATTGTCGGCACCGAACGCGCTGCGGATGCCATCCAACGGCGACACGACGTGGTCAGGAAATACCGTCGCCGATCCGCCGCCCTGGTTGCGGCCGCGCTGCGCGTGCTGGCCGATCACCGCGATCGACGGATGCCCGCCCTCGACGCTGCCGACCGCCACAGGAAGCACGCCGTCGTTGCGCACGAGTACCATGCCGTCCGCTGCGGCCTCGCGCAGGAGCGCTGAGACGTCGGCAGAATCCCAGGCGTGGGCGAGCGGCGCGGCAGGGGCAACACCCTCCAGCGCACCGAGTCGGCCGGCCAGGCGCAGCAGGCGCGCCAGTTTCGCGTCGATCGCCGCCTCGTGTACCTGCCCTGACTTCACGGCCTCCACCAAGGCATCACCCCACACGCCAACCGGGCCGGGCATCGCCAGGTCTTGCGCGGCCGCGCCGGCGCCGACGGTGTCGCGCACGCCCATCCAGTCGGAGACGACGACGCCGTCGAAGCCCCACTCGTCTTTCAGCGGCGAGGTGAGCAGCTCGTTCTCCGTCATTGTGACACCGTTCACCGCGTTGTACGAGGACATCACCAGCCACGCGTGCCCCTCGGTGACCATCCGCTCGAACGGGGCGAGGTAGACCTCGCGGAGGGTACGCTCGTCCACCTGCACGTCAACGGTCATCCGATCGGTCTCGCTGTCGTTGGCCACGAAGTGTTTCGCGGTCGCCCCAACTCCGGCCGACTGCACACCCTTCACGAATGCGGTGCCCACGACGCCGGAGAGCCACGGGTCTTCGCTGAAGCCTTCAAAATGACGCCCGCCACGCGGCGAGCGCTGAATGTTCACCGTCGGGCCGAGCACCACGCCGACGCCCTTGCGCCGCGCTTCCGCGGCGATGAGTTCACCCAGCCGATGCACTCGTTCGAGGTCCCAGCTGGCCGCGAGTGCGGTCGGCGACGGCAGGCTTGCGGATGCGTCGCGCTCGTCCCAGAGCTGGCCGCGCACTCCTGCGGGCCCGTCTGAGACGACGATGGTCTCCAGTCCGATCTCCGGTTCGTCGTGAAGCGTCCAGAACGACGCTCCCGTGAGCAGCCGCACCTTGCGCTCGAGCGGGAGTCTGCTGATCAGTTCTTCGACGGCCTCGTCGGTCAAGAGGTTGGCGGATGTGGTCGTCATGCTGTGCCCTTCGCGTTCGATTGTGTATGCAGAAACCAAATGCCAGCCCAGGGCATCCAGCGCGGACGCTGTGCTGTTGTGAGCTCCACCGCGCTACCTCACCGACTTGATCGGGATGACGGCGAAGGCGCCGAGCAAGGCGATGACAATGCCGACCGGGAACAGTGCCGCGTAGCCGCCGCCCAGGCCGACGACGATGACGCCGGCGACGGCGGGCGCCAGTGTCTGCGGCAGGGTTGCCGCGATGTTCAGCACCCCGAGATCCTTGGCGAAGTCGGATTTCGACGGCAACACCTCGCTCATCAGGGCCGTGTCGACCGCCTGGTACGCACCGAAGCCGAGGCCGGAGATGAACGAGTAGATCATCATGCCGGTGAGTGTCGGCATGATCCACGGAACCAGTAGCGCAACCGCGAGTACACAGCCGGCGATGATCGCAAGCAGCTTGCGGCGTCCGAGTTTGTCAGACAGCGGCCCGCCGATCGCGGTCGAGATCAGGATGCCGGCGAAGCTGATCAACCCGAGCAGTGGGATCACGGCGACAGCGTTGCCCTTGAGCCCGATATAGTCCTGCAGGATGAAGAGCTGGTAGCCGGTCACCAGAAAGTATCCGATGTAGAGCAGCAGGCGCCCGGTGAATCCCCAGAAGAAGTCGGGGTGCTTGATGGGGCTGACCCAGAAGGTTTTCAGGAACTCCGTGAAGTTGAACGGCGGCTTCAGTTCACTCTTATTGGACAGGTCCTTGTTGAAGAGCACGAACAACACGATCAGCACCAGCGCGAGCCCCGCGAAGAAGAGGTAGCCGGCCGGAATGTTCTTCGCAAAAAGCGAGCCGACAACCTGGCCGCCGAGAGCACCGAGCATCAGGCCGATCCCGGCCAGCGCCGAGAACGTACCACGCACGCCGCGAGGAACACGGTCCGGCATGATTGCGCTCAGCGGGCCCTGGGCGAAGTTGTATGCGACCTGCACGCACACCCACGCGATCGTGATCTGCACGAGTCCATTCGCCAGGGAGATTCCAATCAGGGAAAGACCGCCGACGATCGCGCCACCGACCATCCACGGGGCGCGACGCCCGAAGCGGCTGCGCGTGCGGTCCGAGACCATCCCGGCGATCGGCTGGGCGATCATCGCGGCAAATGCCCCGATCGTGGTGGCGATGGCCAAGTTGAGTGCCTTGTTCGCGGGGTCGACACCCTGAATCTGCAGCGGCAACAGGATGCCGGGAATCGCGCCCCAGAGCATGAAGATGCCGACGTTCGCGAACAGCATCCAGAGCATCAGGCGACGCAAGCGCCCGCGGATCTTGACCTTTTCGAGACTCTCCGGGTCATAGCCTTCTGGGCTGAGCACGACGGTCGGCGCGACGCTCGCGTCCATCGCCGCGCCAGCGGGTGCGGCTGTAGAACTGGCGGATTCAGTACGCTCGCGCGAATCCCCCGGCGTGTTCGATGACGTCGTCGTCACGGTGATGTCCTCTCATCGGGCAAACCTCGTTGGCTGCTTACTCGCGTAACCGTACGCGGTGTCGACCCCAAATGCAAGCATTGCACGGTATTTGGTTTACACGTGTTAGCACGCAGCCGACACCCACGACTAGAATCACCATTGACATGTTCACCCCTCAGGTCGTCAAGCCGCCGACCAGCAATGACGTCGCGCTGGCCGCGGGTGTTTCGCGCGCGACGGTGTCGTTCGTTCTGAATGACAAACCGAACGCCCGCATCTCTGACGACACCCGGCATCGCGTGCTCGAGGCCGCTCACCGGCTCAGCTACCGGCCGAACGTCACCGCGCAGTCGCTTGCCTCCAGCTCGGTCTCCGGCCTGCTGGTTGCCCCGCCGCGCACTGACCTCGGCAGCGCACTGGCCCGCACGCTCGAACTCGTCATCGCGGCCGCCGTCGACGACGGCTCTGCGGTGCTGCGCGACGGCGACACATATTCGTCCGGGGCGGACGCAGCGATGTCGTGGACACGCATCCGCCCGGAATCGGTGCTGGCGAGCGCGGATCGCTGCGACGCGAGCGCGACGAGTGTGTTGCGTCTGGCGGGAGTGCGGGCACTGCTCGTTTATGGCGACGCGCCGGTCGATTACGCACCGTCGCTGGTGCTCGCTCAGGAGGCCTATGGCGCGCTCGCTGCGGAGCACCTCGTGCGGCTCGGGCACGGCGTGCTCTGCTACTTGCTTCCGGCCGCCCAAGAACTCGACAGCCTTTCCGCCGCTCGGTTTCGAGGAGCGGATGCCGTCGCGCGCGCGGCCGGCGCGCGACTCAAGGCGGTGCGGGCATCCGCGACGAGTACCTCGTTGCGGGACTGGGCGCACGGCTGGCGCTACGACGTGCAGGCGCCGACCGCTGTGATCGCCTACGACGACCGACACGCCGCCGCCGCGGTGCGGGCACTGACGGATGCCGGGGTGCATGTTCCCGCAGACGTTTCCGTCATCGGCGCGGGTGACGATCCGATCGCAAGCGAGTACTGCCCGCGCCTGAGTTCGGTCACCTTCTCGCCTGCACTGTTGGCCGCGTCGATCGGCGACGCCTTCACCGCGATGACCGCCGGCGAGCGCGTTGAACTCGTGCCGACGCCCGCGATGCACCTGTACGAGCGAGAGTCGACCGCGCCCGCTCCAGCTGTCTGAAGCCGGCCGCGTCATCCGCGAGCGCAGCGAGCAGCACGCCTGAACCGCTCGCGACTCGAATCAGCCGACAAGCTCTTCGAGCACCGACTCCAGCTGCGCGACCGCCCAGTCGATGTCGGCCGGATCGACCACGATCGGCGGCGATAGGCGGATCGTCGACTCGCCGACGGCCGTGGCCAGCAGCCCGCGGCGCGCCAGTCGTTCGCACACCTGGTCTGCGCTCGCCAGCAGTGGGTCGATGTCGACGCCGACCCACACGCCGACACCACGCACCGCGAGAACGCCACGCCCGACCAGTCGATCCAGTTCCGCGAGCATCCGGGTGCCGAGTAACTGCGCCCGCTCCTGCAACTCGCCCGTCTCGAGCAGTCCAACTACGGCACGCCCGATCGCCGCCGCCAGCGGGTTGCCACCGAACCCGCGGCCACGCCCGCCAACGCGGGCAATCGCGCCCAGAACGTCGCCGTCTCCCACGACGGCTGCTGCCGGGACGATCCCGCCGCCGAGCGCATTGCCGAGCAGATACAGATCGGGGACGACGTCGACCAGTTCGCAGGCGAACGTCTTTCCGGTGCGGCCGAGGCCGCTGTGCGTCTCGTCGGCAATCAGCAGCACGTCGAACCGTGTGGCCAGTTCACGCACAGCCGGAAGATAGGCGGCAGGCGGAACAACAATCCCCGCCTCCGCTCTGATCGGCTCGACCAGCACAGCGACCGTGTTCTCGTCGACTGCTGCCGCAATCGCGTCGGCGTCACCGTACGTAACCCGGCGGATGCCCGCACCCCCCACTTCGAGGCCGGCCACGATGACGTTCGCGCGATCGACGTCGATCCCCTTCACCCGTCGCCCCCACGACCGCACCGCTGCGACCGCAGCGGCAACCGCTTCCACGGCCGTTGCCATCGGTAACGCCAGTTCTTTGCCGGCGAGTGTTGCAAGGTCGTCGGCGAACAGGTCGAACTGCGCGTCCGGGAACGCGGTTCCCGTCAACGCGATACTGTCGAGCCGTTCATGTGCTGCCGCCAACAGAGCCGAGTTCGAATGGCCGAAGCTCACAGCGGAATTCAGAGCAAGGCAGTCTAGATAGCGTCTGCCGGAGGCATCCGTCGCCCACGCACCGTCTGCGGGGGTTGCGCCGATCGGCAGGTGGGTTGGCAGCAAATCGAGCGGCGTTCCACCCAGGTTCTCCCCGGGTCGGTCGTTGTTGTCCTCGCGTAGCGTGCGCATGGTCAGCGGCCCGTCAACATCACGTCAACGCCGCAGCTCAAGGGTGCAACACTTGACTCCACCGCCCCCAAGCAGCAATTCCGAGAGATTGACGCCGATCGGGTTGTAGCCGCGCTCGCGCAGCTGCGCCTCGAACCCGTTCGCACGGGAGGAGATCACCACGTTGTAGCCGTCACTGATCGAGTTCAGTCCGAGAACGGTCGAGTCCTCTTCGCTGACCAGAATCGCATCCGGATAGCGAGCTTCGAGGATCGCCAAGCTAGCCGCATCGAATGCGCTGGGCAGGTAGGCGATGTTCGCGTTCTCGGCACCGGTCACCGGATCCAGCACGGAGACCGCGGTGTCCAAGTGATAGAAGCTCGGATTGACGAGGCTCAGCGTGACGACCTCACGGTCGAAGACCCGCTCGACCTCGTCATGGCTCTCTGTGCTCGTGCGAAAGCCTGTGCCGGCCAGCACCGTGTTGCCGACAAGCAGAAAGTCACCTTCGCCCTCGTTCACGTGCTGCGGCTCCGTGACGTCGAAACCCTGAGCACGGAACCAGTCCATGAACGCAGGACCCTCCGGCTGTCGTTCCGGGTAGGCGAAGCTCGCCCCGTACACGCGGTTGTCGATCACGAACCCACCGTTTGCCGTGTAGACCATGTCGGGCAGACCCTCGATCTGGTCGATCAGGGTGACCTCGTGCCCGAGTTCACGATAGATGTCGTACAGCGACTGCCACTGCCGGACCGCGAGCGCGGTATCCGTTGGCACGGCCGGGTCCATCCATGGATTGATTCGGTAGGCGACGGTGAAGAAATCCGGGCGGCACATCAGATAGTGGCGCGTTGTGGCGGTATGGATCGCGTCTGCCGGAGAGGCCTCGTCAGCTGTGGTGGGAAGTGCGGACATGTTCCCAGTCTCGCACGCAGCTATCCGGTGATTCTCGGCTTCGTGCGCTGCTTTTTGGCGCGATTCGTCGCCTCTGCGCAAGGATCTCTCATAGGATGGCGATGTGGACAACCTCGATCGCAGCATCCTCGATCTCCTGCGACAGAACTCTCGCGCCGGTTACGGTGACATCGGGTCTGTTGTCGGGTTGTCGGCATCCGCGGTCAAGCGCAGGGTGGACCGCCTCGCTGCGGACGGGGTGATCCGCGGATTCACGATTCAGGTCGACCCCGCCGTTGACGGCATGGGCACCGAGGCGTATGTCGAATTGTTCTGCCGCGGCACGGTCGCGCCCGACGAATTGTTGCGCATCCTGTCCGCCGTGCCCGAGGTGGTCGACGCCGGCACCGTTACCGGCAGTGCGGATGCGATCGTGCACATTCGCTCGCGCGACATCGCGAGCCTCGAGGCGGCTCTCGAACGGGTGCGCCTCGCACCGAATGTCGACCACACCCGCAGCGCCATTGTGCTCTCACGACTAATCCACCGCACGCAGGAGTAGCGGCTCGTCACCGTCGCTGTGCTCGGTTTCAACGACGCGCTGGCTGGGGATACGCAGGCAACGCTCGGCTTGCGCAACGATGGTCCACAGGTGATATCCGTTGGATTCTGAGACGATATGAACGTGAAACTGCTCGTAGTAGAAGACGACGAAGATCTGGCCCGCCTCTTGAAACGCAGCCTGACGGCCGAGGGCTACGACGTGACGACCGTTGGCGACGGTATCCAAGCGATGATCGCCGTGCGCGACACCGACTTCGCGGCGGCGGCCGTCGACGTCATGTTGCCGGGCATGAGCGGCTTCGAATTCTGCAAGCACGTGCGGGAGGCCGGAAAGACCATGCCCGTGTTGATGCTCACGGCTCGGGATTCGATCGAGGATCGGGTGTACGGTCTCGACTCAGGGGCAGATGACTACCTCACGAAGCCATTCGCGTTCGCGGAGTTGAGCGCACGCATCCGGGCGCTGTTGCGTCGTGACCCCGCGACGGCTCGCCCGCATCTGACCATCGGCCAGCTCACGATTGACTCGCTGGAACATCGTGCACTGGTGAACGGCAAGGAGCTGCCGCTCAGCCCACGCGAGTTCACCCTGCTGCGACTGTTCGCCACCCACGCCGACGACACCCTCACGCGTACCACCATTCTCGAAGAGGTGTGGGGGTCGAGCGAGAATATCGGTCAGAACGTGATCGACCAATACGTCTCCTACCTGCGCAAAAAGCTCGACGCATCGGGCGCCGGTCTGCGCATCATCACGCTGCGCGGTCTCGGGTACCGCTTGACCGCGCTCGGCGCGTCGCCCGCCAACTAGTGAACGCTGCCACGCCGTGAACGCGTTCCGACGCCTGTCGATCTCGGCGCGCATCACGATCGGCAGCCTCATCGTGCTGATCGTCTTCGGCGCTGCGGCGGTCGTCGGGGTGCGCATGGGCGTCGCCGCTCTGCAGCACAATGCGACCGTGACGCTGCTGCAGCACGACGCTGCGCCGTTCGCGGAGACGCTTGAGAGCCATCCGACGCAAGCCATCGGCACCCCAGGCGAGAGTCAGGACATCGCGATCGTCGACCCGACCGGCGCGGTGCGACTGATGGCTCTTCCGCGCAGCTTGCGGCACCGGGTCGCCGAACTGGCAGCGGTGCGGGATAAACCGCAGGAGATCACCACTTCCAACGCCACCTATCTGGCCTTTGCGACGAGCACGCACACCCCGACTGGAACGTGGCAGGTCATCGCCGTGCGCAACGAGGACTCCAACGCTCTCGTGCTCGACCGGCTGAGCATTGCCCTGATCGTCGGTGCTGCTGTGCTCGTCGTGGCCTTCGGAATCGCATCATGGCTGCTGTCCCGCACCGCGCTGCGGCCCGTGAAGAACATGCAACGGCAAGCCGATCGGTTGTCTGCGAAACCCTCGGACGAGCTACTGCCTGTCGGTCCTGCCCGAGATGAACTGTCTGCCCTCGCCCTGACGCTCAACAGCCTGATCAGGCAGCTGCGGGCATCCGCCGATCGCGAAAAGCAGATGGTTTCGGATGCCAGTCACGAACTGCGAACACCGCTCGCCGTACTGCAGGGCGAGCTCGAACTTGCCGAACTCGACAGCGGGGATCCGGATGCGCTGCTGCACGACATCCGCTCCTCGCACGGCACCGTGCTGCGGCTGTCGCAACTCGCCAAGAACCTTCTGGAACTTTCACGGATCGAGGCAACTGCTTCGACCGGGCGCACCGCTTGGCGCGAACTGACCGACGAACTGGCCGACGCGATCGACCGTGCCCGCTCGCTCGAATCCGGCAGCCCGGGCGAGTCCGGCCCCGCGATCGATTTCGACTACGCGCCTCGGGACTCGTCCGATGCCGCTGTCGGGCTGTCTTCGAGCGACTTCGGGCGCATCCTGGACAATCTGCTCGGCAATGCGGTCGCCGCGATCGCGGATGCACGTGCCGCTGACGTCGGAGGCGATGCGTCCGGAGGCCATTCATCGCCGGGCGATGCGCCCGGGGGTAATACGTCCGGAGGCGATGCGTCAGGAGGCGCGGACCACGCGAGCGTGGCCGCCTCCATGACTCGCACAGCGGACCTGGTGCGACTGACCGTCGAAGACAGCGGACCCGGCATGCCGGAGGACTTCATTCCGGTCGCCTTAGACCGCTTCACCCGGGCGGATGCGTCGCGCGCCGCCCACAGCGGCGGCGGACTCGGCCTCGCGATCGTCAACGCGCTCGCGACCTCGGCCCACGGGACGGTGAGCCTGGCGAACGTTCCGAGCGGCGGCCTGCGCGTCACGATCGAGCTGCCCGTGGTGCCCGGTGCTGCACCGGACGTCGCGTCCTGAGTGCTGCGGGCTCCCGACCGGCGGATGCCCCACCTCGTTCGTCAACCGGTTCGCACGGTGGTGCTGTGCGCCCGTTTTTGCGGTGCGCGCAAATAGACCCTTGTGGCCGCGGACGAATCGCGCTACGTTAACCGAGGTTCATAGATCGCATCCACAGGAAGGGAGAACTGCCATGATGATCATCACTCGCGCAACGCCGGCATCGACGGTCGCAGCATCCTCCTGCGGAATTCGTTCGATCTGACTCCGGCGCTGCGGCGCTGACGTATCGCCACGCCTGAGCGCTGATTGCGTGATGGCCCCGGCGGCCGCGCCGCCTGTGGACACCGCATCGAAACGGTGCGCCTCCACGCTGCCGTAGCGCAACGCGCTATGGCAGACCAACTCGTCGCGATGCCACTACGGCGCGGTGTCGTCGGCGTGTGGGCGTCGGCCCTGCACACTTCCACCCCTTCTCCACCCGCAGTCGGAGGTACCGACAATGCCAACGCGCGACGATGAAATCACTCGACGTGCATCGCGCGGCATCCGGCGGAGGAATCGTCGAACAACGTGAGCCAGTTCTCCACGCCGAACTGTCCACACAGAACCCACCCCATCGAACGCTCCACACCGAACCCACCACACCGAACAGGATCATCATGAATACGCAACTCGTCGAGGCGCCCGTCGCCTCGACCACCGTTGAACGACAATCACCGGCGCGGCCGGTGCCCTCTCAAGTACTGCACCCTCCGAATACGCTCGAGCGCGTCGCCCTCCGGGTCGGCATCGCCTTGATCGTGTGGGGGCGCCGCCGGGCGCGCTTCGGCCCGACGAGGGACCAACTGGTACGTCGCCGCGCCACGATCAGCGCGCGCGAACGATTCGAGCGCGAACACGAACGCCGCTGGCACCTTGAAGGCCCGCGCCGTTGACTCGCGCCGCAACCGCGCCGCTCGACCGCTCGCCACTTCATAGTGCGCGAAGTGCTGTTTTGCCCGGGCAATCGAGCACTTCGCGCACTATGAAGGCGGCACGCCGTGCCACGCCCCTGGATACCAGTCCCCGTGGTCCTAGGACCACGGGGGACACTCGCGGCGCTAGCGCGATAGAGGGATCGTAGACACATGACATCGACACCCGCAGACAATCTCTCCAGCTCGACACTCCCGGGCGGCTCTTTCACGCTCGCCGCCGACCTCACCCTTACACGCATGGGTTACGGGGCGATGCAACTCGCCGGCCCGCGAGTATTCGGGCCGCCCGCCGATCGCGACGGCGCACGTGCTGTTCTGCGGGCGGCCGTCGAACTGGGGATCACCCACATCGACACCGCCGACTTCTACGGGCCATACGTGACCAACGAAATCATCAAGGAGGCGTTCTTCCCCTACCCGAGTGACCTTCACATCGTGACGAAGGTCGGTTCGCTGAGGGACGCAGGCGGCAACTGGAATCACGCGCGATCCCGCGAACAACTCCGCCAAGCGGTGCACGACAACCTCACGCGCCTCGGCCTGGACAGTCTCGATCTGGTCAACCTGCGCGTCGGCGGGTTCGCCGGCCCAACCCCGGGATCCATCGCCGAACCGTTCACCGTGTTGGCTGAACTGCGGCAGGAGGGCTTGATCCGGCATCTGGGTGTCAGCACGGTCAGCGCTGATCAAGTGGCCGAGGCGCAGGCGATCGCACCGGTCGTCTCGGTGCAGAACTTCTATAACATCGCCAACCGGCAGGACGACGCGCTGATCGACTCGCTCACCGAACAGGGGATCGCGTACGTACCGTACTTTCCGTTGGGCGGGTTCTCTCCATTGCAGTCCGACACCCTGAACCGGGTCGCCGATCGCCTTGGCGCTGCCCCGATGGGGGTGGCGTTGGCTTGGCTTCTGCAGCGCTCCCCCAACATCTTGCTCATCCCCGGCACGTCCTCGGTCGCGCACCTGCGCGAAAACGTCGCTGGCGCCGGAATTGAATTGACCGGCGAAGACGTTGCGGAGTTGGATTCCATCGCCGACTGATGCCGGCGCCCCGCTTGCCTGCCGCACCCTCTTGGTACATGATCGATACAAAGAAGGGGCGGCGAGATGGCTGAGCAGCCAACCCGAGGTAACGGATGTTGAGCATCGACCCTGGCTCTGCGACACCGCCGTTCGAGCAGTTGCGCATGCAGATCATCGAGGCGGTGCGTAACGGCGAACTCGTTGCAGGCGCACGCCTGCCGACGGTGCGCAAACTCGCAGATGACCTCGGGCTCGCCCCGAACACGGTCGCGCGCAGCTATCGCGAACTTGAACAAGGCGAGGTGATCGAGACGCGAGGCCGGCAAGGCTCGTTCATCGCGGCGACAGGAGATGTGACGCACCGGCAAGCGCAGGTGGCGGCATCCGCTTTCGCGCTGCGGATGTCTGAACTCGGCATCCCCACGGACGAGGCGACCAAGCTGGTCACCGCCGCGCTGCGGCATACGAGCGGCCCGCGATGACCGACACTGCGGCGCTCCCAGAGTTCAATGACCCGGGCGGCGAGGAAGTACCACTGCTCGGCGGCGACGTGACCGATGGGCTCGTGCGAGTCGGAGACACGGTGCGGCGCCCGCGCGGATCCGCGCCGTCTGCCGTGCCTCGCCTGCTGACCGCCCTCGCCTCGATCGGGTTCGCGGGTGCACCCCGCTACCTCGGCGTCGACGCACAGAATCGCGACGTACTGACGTATCTGACCGGCGAGGTGGCGGGGCGACCGTGGCCGGCCTGGGTGGCCGACGAGTCTCGTATCGCCAGTGTGGCGCGTTTGGTCCGCGCGTACGACGACGCTGTTGCGCCGCTCGGCGTACCAGAATGGGCGCGCGCAATGCGGATGCCAGACCCGCCAGGAACCCCGCCATCCATCGCAGGCACCCCCGTGCTCATCGGGCATCTGGACATCACGCCGGAGAACGTGGTTTTCACCAACGGCCGCGCGAGCGCACTCATCGACTTCGACCTGGCCCGCCCTGCGACTCGTGCCGAGGAGGTGTGCAACATGCTGCTCTGGTGGGGCGCATGGATGCCGCCTGCCGATCGCGAACCCGTGCTTCGCAACACGGATGCGAGCGCACGCGCGGCGGTCCTCGTGAATGCGTACCGGCTCGATCCCGCCGACCGTGCCCGCCTGGTCGCGCTGTCAATCAACGGCGCCGACCGGTCCTGGCACCTGATGAAGTATCGCAGCGAAACACTCGGAGGCGGTTGGCGCCGAATGTGGGATGCGGGCGTGGGCGAGCGCATCCGTCGCCGTCAGTTTTGGCTGGAACGCAACCGCTCCACGCTCGACGCCGCTGTGACGGCTACCCCTGCGGCAGAAGCACAGTAGCGACTGAGCACGTCACGGGGCAGGGGCGAGGCGGTCAGATGACGCCTTCACTCAGGTGCGTCGGGTTGCCGAAGCGGTGATTCGTGATCGAGATCGCCTGTTCGTGCACGAACGGCAGCAGCTCAACTCTGCCAGACGGCGTCACCGCGCCCGCATACACCGCGATGTCCGGCGTTCCGCGCAGCGCCCCGGCAAGGGCCAGCGGGTCTCCCCCGATCAGGCGGATGCGATGCACCTCACGTTCGACTCCCCCGATCACTGTTCGGCTCGGTGTGGCGCCGTTCAACGCAGCAGCACCAGCGCGACTCACGCCCGGGCCGGATGCCGCAACGCGGCCGAGCCACGTCGCATCCGATTCGACGACCACCGGAATGTCGCGCGAGCGCAACACCTGGCGGAGCGTGCTCGGCAGTTTCTGCGGTGCGCTCACGTCGAACGGCGACTTCACGACGGTCGCAGCCGCGAGAATGCGGAGCAGGTCGGGAAGCTCGGAGCCCTCGGACAGCCGGATGCTGACCGGCACCGGCCGGTAGCGGAACACATTGCGTTCCACGCCGAGCCCGGAGACGTCTTTCACCTGATTGAACTCGGTCGCGGCGGCGATCGCGTCGCTCAATGCCGAGCGGCGCACCCGATCGAAGTCCTCATAACTCATCGACGACTGACCGGATTCGATCAACTGTGTGACTCGTGCCTCGAGCCCGCGCAGATGCAGACTCGAACTGGAATGTCCGGTCTCCGGCAGCCACGAGCCCAGCCCGAACAGATAGTTGGGGCCGCCGGCTTTCGCTCCGGCGCCGACCGACGAGCGCTTCCAGCCGCCGAACGGCTGGCGTTGCACGATCGCACCGGTGATGCCGCGATTCACATAGAGGTTGCCGGCCTGAACCGTGGCGAGCCACAGAGCGAGTTCGTCGGAGTCGAGTGAGTGCAGCCCTGCAGTGAGTCCGTAGTCGACCGCGTTCTGATAGCGGATTGCCTCCGTCAGATTGCGAGCGTGCATGATCCCGAGCACAGGGCCGAAGAACTCGGTGAGGTGGAAGTAGGACCCGGGCTGCACACCGGTGCGCACGCCGGGCGACCATAGGCGGCCAGTCTCATCCAGCTGCCGAGGTGTGACCAGCCACTCCTCGCTGCCTCCGAGCGTGGTGAGCGCGTGCAGAAGCTTGCCGGACGCCGGCTCGATCAGCGGCCCCATCTGACTGAGGGCATCCTGCGGGTAGCCGACGTGCAGGCTGGTGACAGCGTCGACGAGCTGGTTGCGGAAACGCTCCGACTTCGCCACCGACCCGACCAGGATGACCAGGCTCGCAGCAGAGCACTTCTGGCCGGAATGCCCGAACGCACTCTTGACGATGTCGGCGACCGCAAGATCGTAGTCGGCGTTCGGTGTGACGATGATCGCGTTCTTGCCGCTGGTCTCGGCGAGCAGGGGAAGGTCCGGCCGCCAAGACCGAAACAGCTTCGCCGTCTCATACGCGCCGGTCAGAATGACACGGTCGACGCGAGGGTCTGAGATCAACTGCTGTCCGAGGGCTCCCTCGTCAACATCGACGAGCGCGAGCAACTCGCGGGCGATCCCGGCCTCCCACAGCGCTTCGACCATGATCGCCGCCGAGCGCTTCGCCTGTGGCGCAGGCTTGATGATCACGCCGCTTCCCGACGCGAGTGCGGCAAGCACGCTTCCGGCCGGAATTGCCACCGGGAAGTTCCAGGGCGGCGTCACCACGGTCAGCTTCGACGGCGAGAAAACGGCGCCCTGCACCGTGTCGAGCTCACGCGCCCGCGCCGCATAGTAGTGGGCGAAATCGACCGCTTCGCTGACCTCAACATCTGCCTCCGCGATGGTCTTTCCGGTCTCGGACGCCATCACCTCGATCAGACGATCACGGTTGGCGGAAAGCGCCAGCCCCGCCCGATCGAGCGCTGCCCCCCGGTCGACGCCGAGCCAGTAACCCCAGCGCTGGCCGGCATCGCGCACGCTAGCGATCACACGATCGAGCGCGGCGGCATCCGTTACGCCCGCGTTCAGAATCGTGGCCATCCCCAATTCGGATGTCGCCACCCGGCTCAGGATGCGACGCCCCCACGCGCGGTTCGCAGGCAGGGCGGGGTCGGTGTCCGCCTCGTTGCGGAAGCCATCGCGCTCGGTCCCTGAGCCTTCCCCGGTCTCTGAGCTTGCCGCGGTCCCTGCGCTTGCCGCGGTCCCTGAGCTTGCCGAAGGGCCTGAGCGGATCACCTGAACCATTTCCGTGAGAGGCGCACCGGTGTCGGCACCATCTGATCCGCCGGAACCGCCTCGCTGCAATCCCAGCACCGCAGCGGTCAGGCCATCCTCGGTTGAAGCGGGGTCGAGGAGGATGGGCGACGGGCGGAACAGTGTGGTGTCGGCGGCGTCCTGCCACTCGCGGCCGCGGTCCTGGGTGCGGTTCGGCAGAGGAGCGAGCCCGTGCGGGCCCTCATCCGCTTCGAATTCCGCGACCGACGCAAGAAAACGTTGCTTTTCGCGCTCGAACAGGGCCCGATTCTCGGTCAATTCGAACACCGCAGACATGAAGTTCTCGCTGCTGGCGTTCTCTTCCAGACGGCGAATCAAGTAGGAGATCGCGACGTCGAATTCGTGCGGGTGAACGACCGGTGTGTAGAGCAGGAGGCGGCCGACGGTGCGGGTGACGGCATCCGCTTGTTCTGTCGCCATGCCGAGGAGCATCTCGAATTCGACGCGATCCTCGACACCGCGCCGGGTGGCCAGGAGCCAGGCGAAGGCGACGTCGAACAGGTTGTGCCCCGCGATGCCGAGCTTCACCGCGTGCGTGTGATCGGGGGTGAGCGCCCAGTCGAGCACACGCTTGTAGTTGGCGTCGGTCGACTGTTTGCTGCCGTACGGCGCCTGCGGCCAGCCGTGCACGATCGCATCCACCCGCTCCATCGCGAGGTTCGCACCCTTGACCAGGCGTACCTTGATCGGCGCTCCTCCGCCTGCCCGGCGGGCCTGCGCCCACTCGGTGAGACCCTGCAGGGCATCCAGCGCGTCGGGCAGATAGGCCTGTAAGACGATGCCTGCCTCGAGCTGCTGCAATTGCGGCTGGCTCAGGATGCGCTGAAACACCGCGATGGTCAGGCCCAAGTCGTGGTATTCCTCCATGTCGAGGTTGATGAACTTGGTGGGGCGACTGGCAGCGGCCAGCTCGTACAGAGGAGTCAATCGTTCGACCACGCGCGTGACGGCCTCGTCGAACGACCACATCGACAGTTGGCTGGCGATCGAAGAAACTTTGATCGACACGTAGTCGACGTCGTCCCGGCTCAACAGGGTACGGGTGCCGTCGAGGCGGCGGGCCGCCTCCTTCTCGCCGAGCACCGCCTCGCCGAGCAGGTTGAGGTTCAGGCGCGGACCGGGCGCACCACCCGAGCCGGTCGCTGAGCTTGTCGAGCCGGTCGCTGAGCTTGTCGAGCCGGTCGCTGAGCTTGTCGAAGCGCGGAGCTGTGCGATGGCAGCACCGAGCTTGGCGGGAGTCGCATCTACGACGAGATGGCCGACCATTCGGCGAAGGACGGCGCGAGCGATCGGGATGACGATCCACGGCACGACTGGCCCGAAGACGCCGCCGAGCCAGATCGCGAAACGCATGTACCAGGGCAGGAACGCCGGCACCTTCTTCGCGATGCGCTGCAGGTTGTACCCGGCGACGAACAAATCCTGTGGCCGGGCTACGCCGTCCACGAAACCGACGGCGAAATCCAGCCCGTTCGGGTCTTTCAGCACGCCGGCAAGCCGTTCAGCGGCCCGGTCGACGGTGGTGCGCTTGCCGTCTTCGCCGACCGTGCCGGTGCCTGATGCCAGCCATTGTTCGACCAGTGCGATTGCAGCGATGGAAAGTTCTGACGGGCGTGTTTCAGCTCCGGCGGATGGCGGGGTCATATTTCGAGGATATGCGGTGAGTTGCGCATTTTAACGGGTTTCAGCGCAAGAGTTCGCTGCATCCTCCCGCGAATGTGCAGCACCCTTGCGCTACGGCGCCGTGGATCACCCAGCGTGAGGGCGAGTGACGGCGCCGCAGCGCGCTGGATCAGGCGCGAGCCACCCGCTTGGATGCATCGCCCCCGTCGCCGATGTACTGCGAACCGCCAAAGCCGACGATGAGGTAGCCGATGATCGACAGCAGCCACAGCATGAAGAAGCTGAACGCCCCGCCCCTGCCGAATGCACGGCCGACGCCGAGCGCAACGATGATCGCCATGACGATGTTCGCAATCGGAATGAAGTACAAAATGACCAGCGCGCCGTGGTATCCGGCGATCTTGACCAGCAGATAGATGTTGTAGATGGGAATGATCGCGCCCCAGCCAGGACGGCCGGCCTTGGTGAAAACAGGCCACAGGGCAATGATCGAAATGATCCACCCGAGCAGCCCGCCGATGATCGACGCCGTCGGGTTGAACGCTGTCGTCTGGGTGGCGATCAGGCCGGTGAGCACGTGGAGCTCGAACATGGTGTCCTTTCAGGAAGAATACTGTAAGCCCGAAGGATATTGGCTTGGTGGTGCCATTTCACGGTTTTACGGCAGCGACACGCCTAAATCGGTGAATTCACACCCAAACGGGTGACGAGTCGACTGTCGTTTGCGACGTATGTGCGGTGCGCGTGCAGCGCGCCGCTCACATCATCGTGTCGAGGATGCCGGTGAGCTGCTCGAATGTCGTCATCGGGTTCACGATGGCGAACCGGGTGTTCGGCCGGCCCTGATGTGAGCTCGGGGTGACGAACGCGAGTTGCTCCGCAAGGAGCCGCGCGGACCAAGCGGCATAGTCGTCGCGCGTCCAGCCGTCGCGTTCGAACACCACCACAGACAGTTGCGGCGGGCGCACGAGACGAAAGCCCTCTCGCGACTCGATCTCCCTCGCGATGTCCTGTGCGAGCGAGATCGACGCACCGATCGCCTGGCGGTACGCGTTCTCGCCATAGGTTGCGAGCGAGAACCAGAGCGGAAGCCCGCGCGCCCGGCGCGTCAGTTGCACCGCGTAGTCCGACGGGCTCCATTCGGCCGCGTCGGTGAGGGTGTCCAGATATTCGGCGTGCTGCGTGTGGGCGTGGCGGCCCGCCTCAGGGTCGCGGTAGATGAGCGCGCAGGCGTCAAAGGGTGCGAACAGCCATTTATGCGGGTCGACGATCACCGAGTCGGCGTGTTCGACACCGGCGAAACGGTGCCGAACCAACGGCGAGAGCATCCCGGTGAGCCCGTACGCACCATCCACGTGCAGCCAGAAGTCGAAGTCGCCTTTCAAGGCTGCGATCGAAGCGATGTCGTCGACGATTCCGAAGTTCGTCGATCCTGCTGTCGCGACGACCGCGAAGATGGATGCTCCGCCCTCCTCGAGCGCTGCCTGCACGTTGTCACCGCTCAGCATTCCGCCCGCCGACGGGGACACCGGCACAACGTCGACATCCATCACCCGCGCCGCCGACGCGATCGACGAGTGCGCCTCGGCGCTGCAGACGATCTTCCAGCGCGCGGGCAGCTTCGCGCCGACACTCTCCCGCTGCGATCGCGCGTGATCACGTGCCGCGACCAGGGCGGAGAGGTTGCCCAGCGTGCCACCCTGAACGAAGACCCCGCCGGCAGTGGCGGGCAGCCCGAACTCACGCGCCAACCAGGCAAGCACCTCGTTCTCGGCGAACACAGCGCCGGAGCCTTCCAGCCAGGAGCCCGCATAGAGCGCACTTGCCGAGACCACGAGGTCGAAGGCTGTGGCTGCCTTGGTCGGCGCGGTCGGAATGAACGACAGATATTGCGGATGATCCGTGGTGATGCACGCGGGCGCCAGCACGTTTTCGAAGAGGGCGAGGGCGCGCTCGGCACCGAGGCCGTCTTCGCAGATCGAGCCCGATGCCTGCTGCCTCAACTCGCCTTCCGAGAGTGGTTTGTCGAGCTGCGTGTCGCTGCTGAGGATGCGACGCCGCGAATAGTCGAGCACCAGATCGACCAGCGCCGTTGTCTCGCCCGATACTTCGTGCATCCGTTTCGGTGACTGCTGGCTCATATTCCGAGGATATGCGCTCACCTCGCGCACTTTCTCGGGGTTTTGCGCAAGAGATCGCCGCATCCGCCCGCCAGAAAGCAGAAGCCTTGCGCCTGCGCCGCGTAGGCTCCTGCCATGACGGATGCGCAGGCGCCAGTAAGTCCCACCCACGATGTCGTGATCGTCGGCGGCGGGCACAACGGGCTGACGGCGGCTGCCTACCTGGCGAAGGCCGGCAAGAGCGTGATTGTTCTCGAGCGACTGGATGCCGTCGGCGGCGCCGCGGTCAGCGCGCAGCTGTTCGACGGGGTCGAGGCGTGGCTGTCCCGATACTCGTATCTGGTCAGCCTGCTGCCGCAGCGTATCATCGACGACCTGGGCCTGGACATCCGCCTGGCTCGGCGGCGCTACTCTTCGTACACGCCAGTGCCAGGCGATGCGGATGGCCGCGGCCTGCTCATCGACAACGAGAACGCCGCGGCGACCGCGGAATCGTTCACTCAGATCGGGGCAGGCGCGGATGCCGGCCCGTTCTCTCTGTTCTACGAGCATTGCGCCCGGCTCACGCGAGCGCTGTGGCCGACGCTGACGGAGCCGCTGCTGACTCGCAGCGAGGCGCACACGCTCGTCGCGGATGATGCTGTTTGGCAGGCCATGATCGAGCGGCCGATCGGCGAGATCATCGAGAGCCAGCTTGCCGATGACCTCGTGCGCGGTGTCGTGTTGACGGATGCCCTGATCGGCACGTTCGCACGTGCCGGCGACCAGTCGCTCGACCAGAATCGTTGCTTCCTCTATCACCTGATCGGCGGCGGCACCGGCCGCTGGGACGTGCCGATCGGCGGCATGGGCGCGGTCACGACCGAGCTCGCCCGGGCAGCGCGAGATGCCGGCGCCCGCATCGTCACGCGCGCCGAGGTCACGAGCGTCTCGCCGACCGGCGAGGTGTACTACCGGCGTGGTGAGCACGAACGGGTGGTTGTCGGTGCCTGGGTGCTCGCGAACGTCGCACCGTATCAGTTGGAACAACTGTTGACACCCGCTGGTCGAGTAGCGAGCGAGGAACGAGCACGCGTATCGAGACCAACACTCCCCGAGACCACCGTGCCGGATCTCGATACGGGTCTCGATACGGGTCTCGATACGGGTCTCGATACGGGTCTCGATACGCTCGCTGACGCTCGCTACTCGACCACCGTCTTTAATGCTCGCGACTCGACCACCGTCTTTGGCACTCGCTACTCGACCACCGTCTTTGGCGCTCGCGACTCGACCGACGAAACACCGGAGGGCGCCCAGGTCAAGGTGAATCTGGCGGTGAGGCGCCTGCCGAGGCTGCGCGATGCATCCGTTGACCCGGCAGCGGCGTTCGGCGGCACATTCCATATCAATGAGGGCTACCACCAGCTCGAAAAGGCACACAGGGATGCTGAACTCGGCATCATCCCCGATCCCTTGCCCTGCGAGATCTACTGCCACACGCTGGCCGACTCGACGATCCTCGACCCGGAGCTCGCTGCATCCGGAGCCCACACACTCACCGTGTTCGGCCTGCACACGCCGCATCGCTGGCTGACCGCCGAGAACAACGACGAGATGCGACGCAGGTTGCAAGCCGCGGTACTGACGTCGCTGAACTCAGTGCTCGCCGAGCCGATCGAGGATCTACTGCTGACGGATGCACATGGCGCGGCGTGCATCGAGACTAAGACGACGCTCGACATCGAAAACGCGCTCCGGATGCCCGGAGGCAACATCTTCCACGGCCCGCTGTCCTGGCCGTTCGTGGAGGACGATGCCGAGTTGCGCACGCCGGCCGAGCGCTGGGGGGTCGCGACGCGGCATCCGCAGATCTTGGTGTGCGGGTCAGGTGCGCGGCGCGGCGGCGCGGTCAGCGGTCTCGGCGGTCACAATGCGGCGATGGCCGTGCTGGAGAGCGACTGACAGCCCGCGGTCGGGCAGAAAAGTAGAATTGGGTGATGACTGCTCGAACCCGCGGCATCCTGATCGATGAAGAGAGCCTCGGTGAAGCGTGGCTCGCCGCCGCGGCACGCATTCTCGAGCACGGTAGAGAGACACACTACGACGCGCTGCCGATCCGAGAGCTCGAGCAGGTCACCATCGAGGTTGCCGAGCCGGACCCGAATGATGCCATTATCGCGGAGCTTGCGGACCCGGAGCGACTGGCGTGGATGCACGCGAACTTCACCGATCACTCGTTGGTTTCGGAACTCGGCGACGCCGCCAGCTACGCGAGCCGCTTGCATGACTACGGTCGAACCGGCCGCGACCAGGTCGCCTGGGTCATCGATCGGCTCCGGTCGGATGCGGCATCCCGATCCGCGACGATCAGCACCTTCGAACCGCTCACCGATACCAGCTACGTCCCGTGTGTGAGCATGCTCGACTTCTGGCTGCCCGATGGCTCACTGGAACTCATCGCCTACTGTCACAGCATCGACTTCGGCACCAAGGGCTACGGGAATTTGGTGGAGCTGGCTGCCCTGCAGTGCGAAGTCGCTCGAGCCGTGGACGCTCCGGTCGGCCGACTGACGATGATCGTGAAGTCCGCACACGTTTACGCGACGGAGTATGACTCGATGCGCTCCACGCAGGCCGAGTTGTACACAGCGCTCGGCGCCCGGCCACGGGATTGATAGCGCGATTGCGGGGCGGCCGCGCACTGCTCGTCGTCGGTGTGCTGCAGGCTGGCCCCTTGCGGTTCACCGCGCTGCAGCACCGCGTGCGCGGCATCTCCCAACGGATGCTCACCCTCACCCTCAGGCAACTCGAGCGAGACGGCCTCGCCTCTCGAACCAGCTTTCCCGAGTCCCCGCCGCGCGTCGAGTACGAACTCACCCCGCTCGGACATACTCTCATCGAGCCCGTGCTCGGGCTGGCCGCGCGGACGAGCGTTCACGGCGGCACAATTGAAGCGAACAGGGCGGCCTTTGACGAGGCCCGTGAGGAGGCGTGACATGAAGCGCGAACACGTTCGACACGAATTGACCGTGCGGCACCTTCGGGTGCTCGCGCGGCGCGAACTGACGCCGAGCATGGTCAGGATCACGCTGGGCGGCACCGGGCAGGGCGGCGCCCAGCAGGCCGACGGCGCCGAGCTGGCTGGCGCTGACGGCCTCGACGGGTTTGCCAGCCTCGGCCCGAGCGATCACGTCAAAGTCTTCTTTCCCGACCCGGCGACCGGGATCGTGACGGCACCGTCCATCAGCGCCGACGGCGTGCACCGGCCCACAGACGGCATCGTCATCTCGCGTGACTACACGCCGCGAGCATTCCGTGCGGCCGCCGACGGTGTGCCCGCGGAACTCGACGTCGACTTCGTGCTGCATGGGGCGCCCGGTAGTCGCGCGGAGGCGGAAACGGCAGACGGCGGGCCGGCATCGGCTTGGGCGGCCGCGGCATCCGTTGGTGATCCGTTGGCGATTGCGGGACCGCGCGGTTCGCGCCTCGCGCCGGATGACGCCGCTCACGCCGTGCTCATCGCCGACGAGACCGCACTGCCCGCTTTCTCGCGCTGGCTCGAGCTTCTACCGGCGACCACGCGGATCACGGCCATCCTGGACGTGGCCAACGAGGACACAGAGCACTATCTGACCGACGCGCAGCGAGCGCGCGCATCCATCGAGTGGACTTATCGCGAAGACGGCTCAGGTCAGTTGGAGGAGTCGGTGCGTTCGCTCGGCCCGATCGATAGCGACACCTATGTCTGGGCGGCCGGCGAGGCGACGACCCTGGTGCCGGTTCGACGTCATCTGCGGCGCACACTCGGCCTCGACCATGATCAGTTGACCGTTGAGGGCTATTGGCGGCGCGGCATCACGAATCTCGACCACCACGCACCGATCGACCCGAGCGACCCGGACTGAGTTAGCCGGATCGAGTTAGCCGGATCGAGTAAGCCGGATCGAGCGAGCCGGATCGAGCATAAGCGCAGCACAACCGAAAGGGCACCACGATGGTGAATCTGATAGTCGGCACCGACAGTGACGACGTCGGCGTCGATGTAACACTCTCGGCCGAGCGGTTCAACCGGCACACCTTCTGGTGCGGCCAGAGCGGCTCGGGCAAGACCTACGCTTTGGGGGTCGTGCTTGAGCAGTTGATACTCCAGACAGAACTTCCCCTGCTCATCTTTGATCCGAACGCAGACTTCACACGTATGAATCGCCCGCGCCGCAGCGCGAATGCGGATGCTGCTGGGGCCTTCACCGAATCTGATATCCGGGTTTTTCACTCGACCAGTAAGGATGCGCCGCAGCTGCGCACGCGATTCATCGATTTGTCGGCCGCCTCAAAGGCAGCCGTTCTTCAGCTCGACCCGATCGCGGATGCAGATGAGTACAACGTTCTCCTCCATGCCGACGTCGATGTGTTGCGGTTCGACGGCTCGAACTTTCTCGCGACGCTGCGTGATTCCGGCGATCCCGGAAAGCAGCGTCTCGCCACGCGGGTCGAGAACCTCCAGGTGCTCGACTGGGAACTCTGGTCACGAGGTGGCGATTCCGTTACGGACACCATCGATGAGCGGCCGCGCGCCACGGTTCTCGACCTCGGCGGCTTCTCGCACCCTGCCGAGCCCAAGGTTGCTGCGCTCAGTGTGCTGGAGCATCTGTGGGCCAACCGCGAAAAGCGACGACCTCTGCTCATCGTGATCGACGAAGCCCACAACCTCTGCCCGCCGAACCCGACCACGCGGGTCGAGCGAGCGGTCACAGAGCTGCTCGTTCAGATCGCCGCCGAGGGTCGAAAGTTCGGGTTGTGGCTGCTGCTTTCGACGCAGCGGCCGACCAAGATCCACCCGAACGTGCTGTCGCAGTGCGACAACCTGTGCCTGATGCGCATGAATGCACCGCGCGACCTTGCCGAACTCGCCGACGTGTTCGGATTTGTGCCTGAGGAGTTGTTCGAACGATCCCCAGAGTTCCACCAGGGTCAGGCGCTCTTCGCCGGCGGTTTCATCCAGGCACCGACGATCGCGCAGATGGGTGGGCGCATCACCGAGGAGGGCGGCGCAGACGTTCAAGTGCCGATGCGAGCGGCAGTTCGCTAGAACGTGGGCAGCCGTTCTTTAGAACGTGAACAGCGGCCCGAGAATGAGCAACGCGATCACCAGCAGAACGATGATGCCGCCGACCGCGCCAATGGTCTTCGCGGACAGTCTTGCGACACCGAATCCGACGAAGAACGGGAGCGCCGCGAGCAGCAGCGACAGAATCCACCAAAAGGCGAGGAAGCCGCCCCGTGATGCGTCGGCCAATCGGCCGCCGAACAGAGTTTGGGTGGCCGGATGTGTCGCAAACGACAGGCTGGCTGAGAGCGGGAAGGCGATGACGACGGCTGTGATCGTACCAGCAAGCATGCCCCAGACGCCTTGCTTTTCGTGCAGTGGGCCGCTGCCGCTTTCGGATCGAGATGTTTGCTTGCTCTTCGAACTCATTGCCCCATCCTAAGGGTTCGCTGAGGGTCGCGGGGGTGCTTGTGAGGCAGCCTCAATGCCACCGATGATCGGTTATCGCCGCGCGCGGACCGTGTCGCGGCGGCATGACTCCGCTGGCTCCGATGAGCCGCACCACGCGCTGTCGCTGGCCTTCCCACGGTGCGAGTAATTCGAGCATTCCGTCGTCGTCGGTCGCGCTGCCGGTGAGAGCGTAGCCGACGATCGACGCGAGGTGATAGTCGCCGACGCTGACGGCATCCGGATCGCCGTGCGCACGCTGCGCGGTCTCGGCCGCGGTCCACACACCAATGCCGTTGACCGAGCACAGGCGCGCCGCGACAATCGCACCGGGCAGCGGCGCGCCGTCGACGCGGTCGGCCGTGCGCTCCAGACCGGCTGCAACGCGCGCAGCGCTCACCAGAGTTCGCGAACGCTGCGGATCGACGCCGGCCCGATGCCACTCCCACGACGGGATGCGCCGCCAGGCCTCCGCGCTTGGAACTACCCTCATGTCGGCGGGTGCGGGCCCCGGGGCTACCGTGCCGTGCGCGCGCAGCAGCCTCACCCACGAGCGATACGCCTCCAGACTGGTGACCTTCTGCTCGATGATGGCGGGCGCAAGAGCCTCGAACACCCGCCGCGTGCGCGGCAGTCGCAGCCCTTCGGTGCGCCGCCGGGCCTCTGCCAAAAGAGGGTGCATCGACACGTCGAGCGCGCTCCAATCATCGGATGCGCCGAGCAGCTCGGGCAGGCAGTGCAGCGCCCACGGCGCCCCAGCCCCCCACGCGATCGCGTCAACTCCAGCGCGCGTCTGGGTCAAGCGCAGGGTCGCGGGTCCGGTCGGTGCGAGCAAGGTGCGCCAGAGGCCGGCGGCGTCCCACCTGGACGTCGGGTCGTGCGGTCCGCGGCCAAGGATGCCGAGCGTGAGTCGCAGCTCGACCGGTTCGCGCGGCGTGTAACTGCAGCGCAGCGGCGCAGAGTCACGTGACGCGGCCTCGGGTGCGGGCACGACCTCCGTCGCATCCGCCAGTTGCACGTCCATGGCACCGAAGCTTACGTGAGCGCACCGACTCCGCCCGCCACCTCCACCAGGGTCAGCCCTGAGATCTACCCTGAATCAGCCTTTCGGTCGTTGCCGAGTGTCGGAGGCGCCCCGTAAGGTCTCACCATGACAAATTCGACCGCTCTATCCCCCGCGTCCATTGCGTCACTTCCCATTGCCACCCTGCGCACAGCTGTCGCGGGCCCCGTCTTCGTTCGCGGCGACGACGGCCTCGCCTCCGAGATCGCAGCCTTCAATACCGCTATTACTCACGATCCGGATGTCGTCGTCGGCGTCGCATCGGAGGCCGACGTCGCGCATGCGGTGCGCTTCGCCGCCACCCACGGTCTCCCGGTGCACATCCACGCGACCGGGCACGGCGCCTCCGCTCCGTTCGAGGGCGGAATGGTCATCTCGACCAGCCGGCTCGACACGGTGCTGGTGGACCAGAAGAAACGCCTGGCCGCGATTGGCGCCGGGGTGCGCTGGAAGCCGGTGATCGAAGCGGCCGCTCCGTTCGGTCTTGCGCCGATCACGGGCTCATCCGTGACGGTCGGCGCCGTCGGCTACACGCTCGGCGGCGGGCTCGGCCCGCTGGCGCGCAGCCACGGGTTCACGTCGGACTGGGTACGCGCCTTCCGTGTGGTGACGGCCGCCGGTGACATCGTCATCGCCGACGCAACCACGAACCCAGACCTGTTCTGGGCGTTGCGGGGCGGCAAGGGCGGTCTCGGTGTCGTCACGCAGATGACCTTGGAACTGGTGCCACTGCCCGACCTCTATGCGGGCAGTCTGATCTTCGACGGCGCTGAGAACATCGAGGCAGCGCTGCGGGTGTGGACTGAGTGGCTGACGGATGCGCCGGCGAACGTCACGACATCCGTCGCGCTGCTGAAGATGCCCGAGCTCGAGTTCATTCCTGCGCCGCTGCGCGGGCGGGATCTGCTCGGCTTGCGTTTCGCGTTCCCGGGCGTGGCAGCTGAGGGCGAACGACTGATCGCGCCGCTCCGCGATGCCGCGCCCGTCTACATCGACAATGTCGACGCCATGGCACCACGCGATGTCGGCATGATTCACAACGACCCGGAGGAGGGTGGACCCGGTTGGGAATACGCCGCGACACTGTCCGGGATCGATCAGGAGCTTGTCACCGATTTGCTGGAGCATCTCGGCCCGGACTCCAATTCGCCGTTTCTGTCTGCGGAGCTCCGACAGTTGGGAGGGCGCACGACTGTGGACGCCGATGTGCCGAGTGCCGTCGGCGGTCGCGGCGGCGGCCTGCTGCTGAGCCTGATCGCACTGGACCCGAGCAGGTTTGCCGCAGCCCCGGAGGTCGCCGCCTCGTTCACCTCCGCGGTGGCGCCGTGGCTGGCCGAGGTGACGAATGTGAACTTCCGCGGCGACACAAGCGAGCCCGACGTGTTCGCATCGTCCTGGCCGGTCGAGATCCACGACCGATTGCGTGCCGTGCGATCCGAATACGACCCGAACGGCGTCTTTGCATTCGGTCCCGCTTCGCCGGCCGAGTAGCCCGCGAGCGCAGCGAGCGCGCGTATCGAGACCCCGACAGGCCGACGCGGCGCACTCGGCCGCTGGCCCCTAACGAACCCAGACTCGCAGATCACCGAGCTCGCTGAAGCCGGCGCCGAGCGGTGCGATGAGGTCCGCGCCCGATTCGTAACCGACCAGTCCCAGACCCGGGAACAGGCGCGAGACCTGGTCCACGATGCCAGGCCAGACCGACTCTGTCGCAAACCCCTGCGTCGCGACCACATTGCTGACGCCGACGATGGCACCCGTATGGCTGAGCACGGCGCCGGCAGCGAGCGCACCGGCAGCGTCGGCGCGCAGCAGCACGATCCCGGGTTCGGTCAGCAGTGACTGTCGGAAGACGGCGCCTTGCGGATGCAGCGTGGCCCATGCGTGCAGGTCGTGCCGCTCGAGCACGCTCCACGACAGGCCCTCGATGGGACCGGCTTCGCGGTGGGCGTGCCGCCCGCTCTCCGCATGCTCCCGAGCGGGTGCGCGATAGATCCACCGGGCGTCGAGCAGCACGTCGAAGCCGTCGCCGCTGAGGTCGAGGGCCGCGAAACTGTCCTTCACGGAGCATCCGTCCGACGCGTCGATGCCGGTCAGCAGCTCTCGGCTGGCTGATCGTCGGAGCGTGACGGCATCCGGATACGTCGGCGGCGTACGCGACGCGGCGATCCAGGCATCCGCAGTGAAGCGCGAACGGATGCCGTGACTGCGCACCAGCGCCTCGCACCATTCCGCGTTGTCGCGTGCCGCCTGCTCGAGAAGGGGCACGCTACTGCCAGATGCTCGGCGCGGCGGCGCGAGTCGGCGGCAGCGCGGCATCCGCTCCCCACTGGGCAAGCCAGGCCGGCAGTTCGAGGTGGGCCGGATCGCTGCCGACTGCGGCGAGCAGGTCGGGCATTGGCACGGTGCCGCCCTTGCGGCTCAGGAAGCGCCCGCGAATGACGGCCTGTGCGTAGATCTCTCCGCCCACGACGGCGCGCTGCTCGACATACACGGCTTTGGCGTCGAAGCCGACGATGCGCGACTCGACGGTGAACCGTTGCCAGAGTGTCAGCGACTTGCGAAAGCTGATCGTTTCACTGACGACGACCGGGTACCAGCCGCGTTCTTTGAAGATCGCCCAGATGCCGCTGCGGGTCAGCATGTCGAACCGGCCGATGTCGAAGATCGACAGGTACACGCCGTTGTTCATGTGCCGGAGAATGTCGAGGTCGGTCGGCATCACCCGAAACCGGGTACGTGCGACGTCAAAGTGGCCGAGCCGGCGGCCGAAGCGCGAAATGAAGCCGTGGAGAATCGTTCGAAAGAGCATGTGCACCCGGCAATGCTAGCGAGCCGAACGGTGTGCGGCATCGGCGCTGTGGGGGTCCTACAGTCGGCCGCGCGAACGCCGGTTCATCTTGTCGAGTGCGTCCAAACGGTCGTTATGGATCGTGAAAAGGTGGCGCCCGCGTGCGTTTGGGCGCACTCGCCCGCGATCACGAAGGTCAGGCTACGAGGGGGCCGCTACGACAAGTGACGCTCGGCTGGACCGTTGTAGGCGGACAGCGGGCGAATGAGTGCATTCGCGGCGTACTGCTCCATGATGTGTGCGGTCCACCCGGTCACCCGGGCGGCCGCGAACAGCGGTGTGAACGTTGCGGTGTCGAATCCGATCAGGTTGTAGACCGGGCCGCTCGGGTAGTCGAGATTCGGCTTGATGTTCTTGCGCTCAGCCATCCCGCGCTCCAATGCGGTGTAGAGGGCAAGCAAGTCGGGGCGGTCATAGTGTTCGACGAGCTTGTCGAGGGATGCCTTCATCGTCGGCACCCGGGAGTCACCGTTCTTGTACACCCGGTGCCCGAAGCCCATGATCTTGCGCTTGTGCTCGAGTGCATCGTCGAGCCACGCGCCCACTCGGTCTGCGGCGCCGATCTCGTCGAACGCGTGCATCACAGCCTCGTTCGCGCCGCCATGCAGGGCTCCCTTCAACGCGCCGACCGCGCCGGTCACGGCCGAATACAGGTCGCTCAGAGTCGAGGCGATCACGCGCGCGGTGAACGTAGAGGCGTTGAACGAGTGCTCCGCATACAAGATGAGCGAGACCCGGAACACATCGGCGACGACATCATCGGCCTTCTCACCAAAGGTCATCCACAAGAAGTTGTGCGCGTAGTCCAGGTCGTCGCGCGGCTCCACGAGGTCGAGTCCGTGGCGGCGGCGCTGGTCGTATGCAACGATCGCCGGCAGCTGCGCAAAGAGGTGCACAGACTTGCGCAGGTTGTGCTCCTCGTCGTTCTTCTCAGCATCCGGATCGTTCGCCCCGATCACGCTGACGGCGGTGCGCACGACGTCCATCGGGTGGGCTGATGTCGGCAGCTCGTCGATGATGCGCCGCACATTGGCCGCGAGCGCGCGCTGGCTGTGCTCGAGGAGTTCGAACTCGGCCAGTTCGACATCCGTCGGCAATTCACCGTGCCAGAGAAGGTAAGCCACCTGTGCGAACGTGCAGTTCGCCGCGAGCTCCTGCACGGGGTACCCGCGATACAGCAGCGAATTCGTTTCGGGGTTGACGCTTGAGATCGCGGTCGAATCGACGACGACGCCAGCCAATCCTTTGCGGATCTGCGGTGCTTCGCTCTCGCTCATCGGGCGCTCCTTCGCGTTTGTATGTCCATCGTTTGTCCGTCTGTCTAACCTGCGCTCGGCTGCGTGAAAACCGGGCGGATGCCTGCAGTCGAGTATTGCATCTCGGAAGCGCGTGTCGCTATCCGGGTGCCGGGCCCGCCCGGGACACCGTGTCGCCGCACGGCTCGGCGTGCCGCTCGGCGCGCCGCTCCGCGCGCCGTCGTGCGCCGTCAGGTGCCGTGAGGTGCGAGGTCAGGTGCGAGGGCGCGCGCCGTCCCAGGTTTGGGACCCGATGACGGCGAGAAGCTGCAGCTTCTGGGCGCTTTCGCTGCCCGGGGTCGCCGTGAAGACGAGCAGAAACAGCCCTTGGTCCGGATCGCTCAGTGTCTGGCAGCTCAGTTCGAGAATGCCAAGTTCTTGGTGCTGGATTCGCTTGACCTGCGTGCCCTTCACCGCGACTTCGTGCTGACTCCAGATCACTGAGAACTCCGGGCTGACGCGCAGTAGCTCGTTCACGATGTCGCCGACTCTCGATCGACTGCCGGCTCGAGAATAGGCGGCGCGCAGGTCGGCGACAAACGTCCTGGCGCGCAATGGATGATCGGTCTCCGGATAGATGCTGCGGGAGGAGGCATCCATGAACCATCGGTAGACGGTGCTGCGGTTCAGACCCGTGTACCCGCGCTGATCGCCGAGCAGCGCGATCGCGAGCGGTGTTTGCAATAGCGTCTCGCCGATGTCGTTGATCACGAGAGCCGGTGTGTCTGTGAGTCGGTCGAAGATGCGCAGCATCCCGGGTGAGACGTGGTCCGACATGCCGACGCGCGCCGGAGCGGGGTGACCGGCGAGCCGGAAGAGGTGGTCGCGCTCATCGCGGGTGAGATGGAGGCCGCGGGCGATCGCCGCAACCATCTGTTCGGATGGCTGTGGCCCGCGGCGCTGTTCGAGGCGACTGTAATAGTCGGTGGACATCCCTGACAGCGACGCGACTTCCTCGCGGCGAAGGCCGCTTGTGCGCCGGCGCGGCCCTCGGCTCAGCCCGACGTCTTCGGGCTGCAGCGCTTCGCGCCGCTTGCGCAGAAAATCCGCCAGTTGTTCTCGATCCACCCGCCCATCCTTTCGCACCGACCCGGGTCGAACAAGGGAGCGCCAATCCGTGGATAACAGATCCGTGGATAACCGCGGCCTGAATGCGGCAGCCGGATCGCGGCATCGTTCATTCGTGGGCGGGCCGCCCGAGACATCGCAAACGTCGACTGTCGGCCCGACGAAACCGCACGGACGGAATCACCAGGAGGAAATGACATGACAACGCAAAGAATCGCACTTATTACGGGAGGCAATCGAGGCCTTGGCCGAGCATCCGCCATCGCTTTGGCGCGCAGCGGCGTCGACATCGTGCTGACCTACCGGTCGAATGCCCAAGAAGCAGCCGATGTGGTCGATTCGATCACGGCGCTGGGGCGGAGCGCATTCGCTCTCCGACTGGACACGACGGCATTCGCGGACTTCGACCGGTTCACCGCAGAACTCGGTGAGGCCTTGACGGCCGGCTGGGGTCGTGCTGATTTCGACATCCTCGTCAACAACGCCGGATTCGCGCTGCCGACGCCGCCCGGCGCCGCAACAGCCGACGCGATCGATCGGTTGATGGCCGTGCATTTCAAGGGCGTCGTGCTGCTGACGCAGAGCCTCGTTCCGCTCATCGTCGACGGTGGGCGCATCCTGAACGTGTCAACCGGGCTGACCCGGTTCTATGGTCAGGGTTTGTCGATGTACGCCGCCGCGAAGGGTGCCGTCGAGGTGTACACGCGGTATCTCGCCGAAGAGCTCGGCCCGCGCAGAATCTCGGTGAATGCGATCGCTCCAGGGGCCACGGCAACAGATTTCGGGGGCGGAATGGTGCGAGACAGCGACGCTGCACGTGCTGCATTGTCGTCGGTAACGGCGCGCGGTCGTGTCGGCGAAGCGGATGACATCGGTGGCGTCGTCGCCGCGCTCCTCGGTGAAGCGACGGGATGGATGACCGCGCAGCGCATCGAGGCATCCGGCGGTCAGCGACTCTGAGCGGCCGGGAACGGCGGGGAACGGCCGGGAACGGCGAGGAACGGCGAGGAACGGCGAGCGAGCCTATCGGGGCCCGGGAGCCCACTACCCGTCCGTGCTCGTCGAACAAAGCAACCCGCGCCCGCGGGAAATGAATGCCCGTTGTCGCTGTTTCAAATCCGCCTTATGTAAGGCGGACTTGAAACAGCAAAAAATGGGCACATCGCATCCGGGGCCGGTGGTTGCGGGTCAGCCGCGTGCACTCAGGTCGATCTGCACCGGATAGCCTGCCCTCAACGCGGCGACGGTCGACGGGGGCGTGATGACGTTGGCCGCTCCGCGCGCGGGTCGAGTGCGGTGCGCGGCGTAGCCGTTGTGGGTCCACTCCACCAATTCGTCACCGAGAACGAGGTGCGGCGCATCCTCGACGAGCGTGAATGTGCCATCCGGCAGGTCGTCCCATGGCAGCGAGTGGATGCGTCTGCGGTGCGTGCCGCGCACGATCCGCTCTGCGTGCAATTGGCGGTTCATTTCGGTCGCGGTCGGCGCCGCGACGCCGAGCCCATTCGCCCATGCGGTTCGGTAGGCCTGATAGTCGGCACGGCGGCACTCGGCACACGGTCGATGCCCCGCTGCGAATGAGACCGCCTCGTCGTGGAAGAACAGATACGTGTAGTGAGTCGGCTGCCACTGCTGATTCCAGCGTCCGCGAAACTCGAGCACACACGTGATCCACAGGTCACTCGCGTGGAATCGCACGATCTCATGCCCCGAATGGATGCGCCCGCGATTGCCCGTCCACGCACCGCGCAGCGGTATCGCGACGACATCGCCGAGCGGCGTTACGCGATTGCGTTCTGTCATCCGTCTGCTCCCATCCGTGCCGGACTCGCTCTCATCAGTGCCGGACCGCAAGTACCGGACCGCAAGTCCCGGACCACAAGTGCCGGACAACCTTTCATTCGCGCCGGAGGTTCATTGCCGCACGCGCTCCCATCTATCTGTTACAGACAATCAGTGCCTGACGCGATACGCGAGGTGAACAACACCGTTCCCGAAGCGATGCTCGTCTAACAACTCGAGCTCGAGCCTGATGTGATCGGGGATGAATCGCGTGCCACCGCCGACGGTCACAGGCGAAACGATTGTTCGAATCTCATCGACGAGCCCTGCACGCAGTGCGTGCACAGCCACGTGCGGACCTCCGATCGAAAGGTCGCGAGAAGAGGCATCCTTGAGGGCTTGCACGGCGGAGGGATCGAACGTGCGCTCGAGCCGCGTCCTCTCACTCGACACGGTTTGCAGTGTGCTCGAGTACACGATCTTTTCGGCGGCGCGCCACAGCTCGGCATAGTCCCTGATGAACGGCGGCATGCTTGCCGTGTCGACGGTCTCCCAGTAGACCATGACCTCATAGAGCCGTCTGCCGAACAAGTAGGTGCCGATTGGTCGCTCGAGGTCGTTCACGAATTTGTGAACCTCTTCGTCCGGCGCACTCCAATCGAACGCTCCGTTCTCATCGGCAATGTAGCCGTCGAGCGATGTGATGCCCGTGTAGATCAACTTCGCCACGTCCGCCTCGCTTTCGTCCATTGGATGTGCGCGTCAGGCTCGGGGCCGAATGGAGATTCAGCGCACGACAGCTAGTCCGGTTCCCTAGACCGTAAAACCAACCTCCGACAACGCACAACAACCAATCGCTCCAAAACTCACCCCTTTCGATATTTATAGAATATTTCTTCGGATTTGACTAGCCAGTGGTATATCTTCATTAGCTTTTATCTTCGATTTCGTGTTAGAATGGTCTCATGATATCGACATCGCAACAGGTTCGGGAGGCCGCCGAGCGCGTGGCAAACTCCCTTGCTGCCTGCGAAGATTCGCCGATGGATGCGCCGCCGTCGCTTCCGACCGTCGTGTCACGCTTCGACGATGACGACCTGCTCACCTTGCTCGCCGATGCTGCCGCATTGCGAGCGGAAGCAGATGCAATCATCGCTGCGGGCGCGGGCGTGGTCGCGAAACGATCTGAACGAGAGCTTGGCTACAACGGCCTCGCAGCACGCACCGGTCACCGCACCACCACTAACTTGGTGCGATTTGTCACCGGCTCGACCCGCTCGGAAGCGTGGCGCCAGGTGCATCTTGGCGAGGCGATGCGCGAATCGGATGCCGCGGCGCGACTGCTCGAAACCGATCCTGTCGTCGATTCGCCGGCGAATGTCACCGCAGGCACTGGTACTGATGAGGATTCGCCCGAGGCGCCGAGTGAACCAGCTGCGTCGGCCTCGCCCGAGTTGCCTTGGTTCGAGCCGATCACTCGTGCTGTGGCCGAACATCGCCTCAGCCCGGACGGCGCCTCAGCGCTCCTGCGCGGGCTGGGCCAGCCGACCGAAGACTGCGGCGCCGAGATGCTCCGCGAAGCCGCGCTCACACTGCTGTCGGATGCCGAGAACATCCACGCCGACGAGTTGAGCAAGCGCGCGCGGTGGCTGCGGGATCAACTCGATCCCGTCGGCGTCGCTCAACGCGCACAACGCCACTTCGATGACAGAAAGGCACGACTGGGTCGCAACGCGACCGGCGCGCGAACCGTGTGGCTAGAGTGCGATGACGAGTCCGGCGAATGGTTCGATACCATCGTCTCCTCTGGCATGCGTCCTCGAAGGGGTGGACCGCGATTCATCGACAAGGCCGAAGCCGAACAGGCAGAAGCTTTGAAGAACGATCCGCGCACCAACGATCAACTCGTCTTCGATCTGATCATCGGAACGTTGCGCACTGGAGCACTCGCGGATCCGACGGCCGTATTCGGTTCTCGCCAAGCGGGAGTACGCGTCGTCGTCACACAGGAAGAATTGAACAAGCGCGACGCACACGGCAACCTCACCGGTACCGGATTCTTCGAGGAAACCGGCGAGGCTGTTGCCCCGGCGACGCTAGAGCACCTGCTCTGCGACACCGGCGCCCGGCGGATTACCGTCGATAGTGAAGGAAATCCGCTCGATGTCGGTCGAGAGCAACGGTTGTTCACGGCCAAACAGCGGGTGGCGATGGCCATCCGAGACGGCGGATGCATGCATCCCGACTGCGACAGACCGCCCTCATATTCTGAGGCGCATCACATTGACCACTGGTTTGAACACCACGGCGCAACAGATATCAATGCGGGCATTTTGCTATGCCGTTATCACCATATGCTTTTGCACAACGAGCATTGGCGCATTCGGCGAGAGGGCACGGTGTTCTGGCTGCACCCGCCAGAAGGCGATCCGCGTGCGCCGATCCGACTCCGAAGTAAGGCCGCGTGGTGGCAGAGCGGACAGAAGAAGGCGAGCTGACCGACGCAGGCGAGATGCGCGGCGCTGGAGCTACACTCGCAACAACACCCATGCGCGACGGCCGGCCGACATCCACCACCTGCAACGATCGCCGCTCCACAGTCACCGCTACACAGTCACGTCGAAACTGTCAGGTTGAGACAGTCAGGTCGAGACTGTCACTGTGAGACTGCCACTTTGAGACAGTCACTTTGAAACAGTGAAGTTGAAGACCGACGTATCGAAGTGGTTGTAGCCCTCATAATCGATCAGGTCATACAAATCGGACCGATGCTGCATCTGGCCCAACTGAGACGTCAGCGCACCCTCAGAGTTCAGCGTGTCGAGAGCGCGCTCAGCCGCACCTATCGCCATCCGCAACAACGAAACCGGCCAGATCACAATATTGACGCCAATGTCGGCAAGTTGCGCAGTCGTGAACAACTCGCTCTTACCGAACTCCGTCATGTTCGCAAGGATCGGCACGTCGACGGCTGCCCGCACTGCCGCAAACTCTTCAAGCGTCGCCATGGCCTCGGGGAAGATCGCGTCGGCCCCGGCATCTACGAGTGCCTTGGCGCGGGTGATCGCCGCGTTGAGTCCGTCAACTGCGCGAATGTCCGTGCGCGCCATGATCAGCAGATTCGGGTCGCGGCGAGCATCCGCGGCCGCACGGATTCGCTTCAGCGCCGTCGACTCGTCGACCACCTGTTTTCCGTCCAAGTGACCGCACCGCTTGGGATTGACCTGATCCTCAATGTGCAGACCGGCGACGCCGGCATCCTCGAGTTCCTGCACGGTTCGAGCAACATTCATCGGCTCACCGAACCCGGTGTCCGCGTCGACCAGAGCGGGCAGATCGGTCATCCGGGCAATCTGAGCGGAACGACCGGCGACCTCCGTCAGCGTTGTCAGGCCAATGTCAGGCAGCCCGAGGTCCGCAGACAGGACTGCCCCCGAGATGTAAACGCCGTCAAAACCTTTGCGCTGAATCAAGCGCGCCGACAGCGGATTGAACGCCCCCGGAAACCGCAACAACTCCCCGCTGGCAAGCCGTTCGCGGAACGCGGCGCGCTTCGCCGCCACACGGGTCTGTGCATACAACATCAGAACAACCCCTTCGGACTCTCGACCGACGCAAGCACCCCGTGACGTGCCGCGAAGCTCAAACCAGCGAGCTCATCCGAGCCAAGCGACGGTAAACGCTGTGCGAAGTCGAGGAAACGCTCGATCTCCTGCTCCTCCAGCACATCGGACGCGAGCGTGCGGAACTTGGCGATGTAATCCGCCCGCGCGAACGGGCGAGCGCCGAGCGGATGTGCATCCGCCACCGCGATCTCGTCGATCAACTTCGAACCGTCAGCCATTGTGATTTCGACACGTCCGCCGAACGCTTTCTCCGCAGGATCGAGCGAGTGATAGCGGCGCGTCCACTCCGGGTCTTCCTCGGTGCTGACTTTGTGCCACAGCTCGACCGTGTCCGGTCGTGCGGCGCGCTCGGGCGCGTACGAACCGACGTGATCCCAGACGCCGTCCTGCAGGGCGACGGTAAAAATGTACGGAATCGAGTGATCGAGCGTCTCGCGCGACGCCGTCGGATCGTACTTCTGCGGATCGTTCGCACCCGAGCCGATCACGAAATGCGTGTGGTGCGAGGTGTGCAGCACGATGCTCGCGACGTTTTCCGGCTTGTCGAACAGCAGCGGATAGTCGTTGTGCAGTTTGCGGGCAAGGTCGATCCAGGCCTGCGCCTGATACTCGGCGGAGTGCTCCTTCGTGTAACTGTCGAGGATTGCGCGCTTGGCCTCACCGGTCTCGGGCAGCGGCACCTCGTACGAGCCGTCCGGCCCGTCGAGCAGCCACGCGATGACGCCGTCTTCTCCCTCCCAGATCGGGGTCGGGCTCGTTTCTCCACGCATTGCTCGGTCGACCGCCTCAATGGCCATCTTTCCGGCGAATGCTGGTGCGTATGCCTTCCAACTCGAGATCTCCCCCTTGCGCGACTGCCGGGTCGCGGTCGTGGTGTGCAACGCCTGACCGATGGCCTGGAAGATCGTTTCGGTCGGCAGCCCCAGCAGCGTTCCGATGCCCGCTGCTGCGCTCGGCCCGAGGTGGGCGACGTGGTCGATCTTGTGCTCGTGCAGGCTGATCGCTTTCGCGAGGTCGATCTGCACTTCGTACCCGGTTGCGATTCCGCGCACGAGGTCACGTCCGGTCAGACCGCGTTCTTTTGCGACGTGCTGCGCCACGGCTGTGATCGGCGGGATGTTATCGCCCGGGTGCGAGTACTCGGCTGCGAGGAAGGTGTCGTGATAGTCGAGTTCGCGTACGGCCACGCCGTTCGCCCAGGCGGCCCACTCGAGCGAGACGCGGCGGGCGGCATCCGTTCCGAAGACAGTGGAACCGCTGCCCCCGACCGATACCGGATGCGCCAGCGCTTGCGATCGTGCGGCCACAACCGGATGCCGCGTCAACGACGCCGCTGCGACCGCCGCGTTGTCGATGACGCGGTTGATCACCATTTCGGTGACCTCGTCGGTCACCTCAACCGGGTCGACGGCGACTTCGGCGAGTTGCCAGGCCAGTTGGCCCTCACGGCTCAGGTTCTCATCGCTGCGGTGCACCCGCAGGTAGTGGGTCTTCATCGTGTTCCTTTCGTGCGCCTGCGCGCGATGGTCGAACCAGCGGATGCGCCAATCGATGCGCCGTTGCGACGCACCGAATGAAGTAGGTTATCGAGGCTTTTCTTCAGGTGTACAGCGGTGGCCTGTGCTGCGAGCGTCTCATCAGAATCAACGATGGCCTGCACAATGAGTCTGTGCTCTGCAGCGGACTCGGCGAGTCGCTTCGGATTGTCGTGCGCGAGGCGACGCGCGCGCTCCAGATGAGCACGCAGACTTCGCAGTGCATTCAACAGGTAGGAGTTGGCTACAGCATCGTCGATCGCTGCATCGAGGCGCGCGACCAGGGCGTAGTAGTCGTCGTGCCCGGCGTCGGCGTTTGCAGTGTCGGCGGGTGCAGCGTAAGCGGGCGCAGCGTCAGCCAGTCCAGCGTCAGCCAGTCCAGCGTCGGCCAGGCTATCGCCGGCCAGACTATCGGCGGCCAGTCCGTCACCAAACACAGCAGCAGCCTGCCGCCCAAGCCGCTCGGACGCGTCATCGAAGTCGGAGAGGAGCTGCTCGAAGACGTGTGGCCCGCGCCGGCGTGCTGCCAACCGGCTCGCCTGAGTTTCCAAGGCTTCGCGCAGTTCGAACAATTCGACCAGATTGTCGGGTGAGACGGCCGTGACGACCCCCGCGCGACCATGGGCGGTGTCGACGAGCCCCTCAGCCGCAAGCCGGGTGATGGCCTCCCGTAACGGCGTACGCGAAATCCCCAGTCGCGCCGACTGTTCAGACTCGCCAAGAACGGTGCCCGGGGCCAGGCGCCAGCGAAGGATGTCCTCCCGGAGCGCCTCGTAGGCCTTGTCGCTGGCACGCACCGGTCCAGTCTACGCTGCATTGGCCCGCAGTTGTATACCCAGCATCCAAAACCATCACGTTAGACCGGCAAAAATCGCGTTCAGGTATACCGAGGGAGCTCAATCGCGCGGCCCGATCCGCAATTACGCAGCCCGGATCCCGATCAGCTCGGGTCGTCGAAGGCGGCCGTCGCGATCAGGAGGGCGCGTGCCAGCGTGTGATAGTGCAGGTTGAAGCCGAGCACGGCGGGCGTCGATTCCGAGTCGAGCTCGAGTTGCTCGACATCGACGGCGTGCACAGCGAAGATGTAGCGGTGTGTTCCCGTGCCCGCCGGCGGCTCAGCACCGGCGAACTCGCGGCGCCGATACTCGTTCTTGAGCGTGCGCGCGCGAGAGGAAAGTGCACCTCCGAGAGCGCCTGCACCCGTGTCAAGTGAGGTTACGGACGCGGGGATGTTGTAGGCAGCCCAATGCCAGAAGCCCGAGCCGGTCGGAGCATCCGCATCGAAGCAGGTGACCGCGAAGCTCCGGGTGGCTTGCGGAAAACCCGACCAACTCAACTGCGGAGAGAGATCCTCGCCGCCGGCGCCTGCACCGCGATGCGCAGCAGGCATCGGCTCGCCATGCACGATATCCGTGCTTCTCACCGTGAATGACGGTACGGAATCGAACTGCTCGTACGGGTTTATTTCGTCCATGACGGCTCCCTGGGTGACGTGTGCCTCCGAGCCTACGCGGGTCGCCCCGCCGGGTTGCCGAACGACCCAGCACCTGCATCATGTCGGCTGCGCTACCGCGGCCCGAGGCCGACCGTGCCGTCGAGCAGTTCGCGCGCCGCGTCGAGATGACCGGCGTGCCGGGCGGTCTCCTCAATCATGTGCAGCGCAACCCAGCGCAGATCGCTGATGTCCTCGCCCTCCCACTCCTGGTTGTGCGTACCTTTCAGCGCGGCCCCCAGAGGGGTCGCGGCGAGGATCTCGTTCGAGAGTTCGCACTGCCGGCGGTAGTAGTCGAGCACGGCGACCGCGGAGTGATGCGTCGTGAACGGCGCATCCGGATCGCAAGGATCGTCATCGACGTCGGGCCAGGCGTACTCCGAGACCGCGCCGCAGGCCACGTCCTGAAACCAGTGCTGTTCCGCGTCGGCCAGGTGTTCGATCATGCCGAGCGGGGTCCAGCCAGAAGGCAGCACCTGTGTTGCAAGCTGCTCGTCGTCGAGACCGTCGACGATCGCGAGCACGCTGGAGCGTTGGGCATCGAGAAAATGTTGCAGCACCGCGATCTCGCGAGAGTCCTTCTCTACCATCCGCCCACGTTATGGCCGCGGCCAGCCACCCTGCAACCGGGCGCTCAGCTCAGCGAGCTCACACTGTGCGCGGCGGCCGAGCGACGCACGCGCTCCGGCAGCGAACGGATTGCCCAGCCCGTCACGCGCAGCATCGCCTCGGCCACGATCGCATTCGACATCTTCGACTTGCCGTGCACGCGCTCGATAAAAGTGATCGGCACTTCTGAGATCTTCAAGCCCGCCACCGCTGCGTGCCAGATCATGTCGATCTGAAAGCAGTAGCCCTGGCTCAGCACCGCGTCCAGATCGATCCGGCGGATCGCATCCGCTGTGAATGCGCGATAGCCGCCTGTGACGTCGCGTACGGGAACCCCCAGCGCGAACCGCGCATACATGCTGCCGCCACGCGACAGCACCTTGCGCTCGATCGGCCAGTTGACGACACCGCCGCCTTCGACCCAGCGCGAGCCGACGACGACGTCCGCGAATTGCAGCTGGTCGAGCAGCCGCGAAAGTTGCTCTGGCTGATGGGAGCCGTCCGCGTCCATCTCGACGAGTGCTTCATAATCGGCGGCGAGACCCCAGCGCATACCGTCGCGATACGCGGCACCGAGCCCCTCTTTGCCGGCGCGGTGCAGCACGTGCACCTGCGTGTCGGTCGCGGCAAGCGCATCCGCCAGTGCCCCCGTGCCGTCGGGTGAGTTGTCGTCGACTACCAGAACGGATGCCGTTGGCACCGCCGTGCGCACCCGGCCGACGATCCACTCGACATTGTCGCGCTCGTTGTAGGTGGGGATGATCACGAGGGTTCTCATGAGTAGCGGGGTCCTTTCATCCGAAGACCTTCTTATTGCAGCGGGTCGCGCTGAGCGTCTGGGGCGGAATCGGGGACTTCTGACTGAAGGTCTTCTCAGCGAGCACATTGCCGTCGCTGAGATTGACGGATGCCGCACCCCCGCTCAAGACGTTGCTTCCAGCACCCCGGATGCTTGACCTCCGACAGTCTGCGCCCGACATCAACACGGCTCTCGCGGACAACGCGCGAGGCGCCACGATCAAGCTCGTCGTCATCTGACGCGCGCGGTGGTCACGGGCGCCGTCGGTTGGTGCTTGCTCGGCCTCACCTGCTCGACCTGATCTGCTCACCCACGCCCGCTCGGCATCACTCGTCGAGTCGGGGCAAGATGTCACTGGTTCGCGGGCATCTGTAACATTTTGGCCCGACTGGATCTACTGCCCGATGCGGGCGGGCGCCCCGCGACTGCTGGTCGCCCACCGGCGCCTCCGCGTACGGCCGGGTTCGACGGGTTGGCGGCCCGGCACGGGTGCGCCACCGGTGCGCAGTTGATTGAGCGGGTCACCGGGGTGTCCTCGCGTACGGCGCGGCAACGGGTGCGGGTCGCCGCCCAGGCGGCAGCCCGGGTGTCGGATGTGGGGTTGCCGTTGCCAGCGTTGTTCCCGGCGACGCAGGCGGGTCTGGCCGGTGGGGTGACCGGCATCGATGCCGCCGACGCGATCACCAGCACCCTGAGAGTGCTGCCGGGCACGGTCCCGGTTCAGGCCCTCGAGGCGGCCGAGGCGACCCTGGTCGGCAACGCGATCGGCACCGAGGACACACCGCCGGTGTGCGCGGATTTGATCCGCGGGCAGGCGGCACTGTTCCGGGACCGGTTGGATGAAGACGGTATTCAGCCGCGTGAGGACCGGATGATGGCCAAACGCGGCATCCGCTTCTTCCGGCGACCTGACGGCATGTTGGGCGTCGACGGGGCACTGGTCCCGGCGCAGGAAGCGATCATCGTTCCGGTCTTCGACGCGTTCCTCTCACCCCGCACGGCCCCCGCGTTCCTGGCCGCGGCCGAAGACGGCGCACACGAGGCCGCCGACGGCATAGCCCGCGAGGGCGCAGCAGGTGACGAGGCGGCAGGCGGCGGCATCCAGCAGGTCACCGTCGACAGTGGTGGGCGGGTAATCGACCTGTCCTCCAAGGCCCGCTTCTTCACCCCGTCGCAACGCAAGGCGATGATCGCCCGTGACGGGCCGACCTGTGCCAAACCGGGGTGCAAGATCCCCGCGTACCTGGCTGAGGCCCACCATGTCATCCCGGACAGTGAGGGCGGACCCACAGAGGTAGACAACGGCTGTCTGTAATGCTGGTTCGATCATCGACTTGTCGAACACGGCGAATTCACCGTCAAAATGGTTCGCGGCAAACCCGTCTTCAGCCCACCCGGCTGGTACACCAAACGCGAATACCTACGACCACACCGCCACAACTGACCCGAATCATTGGATCGCTGATGCCTGCGCAGCGCACAAGGCGCGGACTATCAGGGCATTTACGAAGTCGGGGAATGCACCATCTTTTCCTCGCCAATCAACCACCGAAAACGTTCGAATCCACGACTTTGCCAAGGCCCTGGCCGACTAGCGCGGCGCGCGCGGCGACGCATACGGCCGAGTGGCCGTCAGGTCGGCGCTGATGCGTTCGGCGGCACGCTGCAGGTGCGGTAGCAGATCCTCGTGGATCGACTCGATCGTGCGACTGCTGGTCGAGGTCGACACATTGATCGCTGCCACCACCTCACTGCCGTGACGAATTGGAACTGCGATCGAACGCAGGCCCTCCTCAAGCTCCTGGTCAATGAGCGCCCAGCCGCGCTCTCGTACCTCAGCCAGGTCAGCAACGAGTTCGTCGTGGCTGCTGATCGTGTGCGAGGTGAGACGTGCGATGCCCACGTGGGCGAGGTAAGCATCCAGTCCGTCCTGATCCAGGGCGGCGAGCATCACGCGTCCCATTGAGGTCGCATACGCTGGAAATCGAGTGCCGATGTTGATGCGCACCGACATGATTCGCCGGGCAGGAACACGAGCCACGTACACGATGTCCGTGTCGTCGAGCACGGACAGCGATGTGGACTCGTGGATGATCGACGCCAACTCCTCGAGGTGCGGCTGCGCGATCTCAGGCAAAGACAGCGCAGACAGGTAACTGAAGCCGAGGCCCAGTACCTTCGCAGTGAGCGAGAACTGTCGGCCGTCGCTGCGCACATAGCCGAGCTCGACCAGTGTGAGCAGGAAGCGCCGACTCGTCGCCCTGGTCAGTCCGGCTCGGCGGGCGATATCGCTGAGCGTCATCTCGGGGTGGTCAACGTCGAAGGCGCGGATGACCGCCAACCCGCGCGCGAGCGATTGCACGAACTGACCGCTGGGTGACGGAGTCTCCTCTGCCGCAGGATCCACGTCGCTGGCTGGTTCGGTCATCTGAAGCCTGTCTTCCTCGGTATTCGGCGTGGGGCGCGCTGCTCGATTCCGTAGAACGCACGTGCGCTCTGCGAACACTCAATCCGTCGATGAGCGTAGCATTGCCGTCGCGGCGCCGCTGGCTACGGGGACGGCGAAAGCGAAAGGCCCGTCAATCGCTGCAGGTCCGCAAGTGTGGTGTCACCAAAGCTTTCGCGCACCGTGGCACCGTCCGGCCCGAGATCGAACACGGCGTAATCGGTGTAGACCGTGTTCACGCAGCCGATTCCGGTCAGCGGGTAGCTGCATTCCTCGACAAGTTTGCAGTGCCCGTTGCGGGTGAACAGTTCCATCATCACGTAGACGGATTTCGCACCGAGCGCCAGGTCCATGGCACCGCCGACCGCGGGAATTGCATCTTCGCCACCGGTGTGCCAATTCGCCAAGTCGCCCGAGGTGGATACCTGGAATGCGCCGAGTACGCAAATGTCGAGGTGCCCGCCGCGCATCATGCCGAACGAGTCGGCCTGATGAAAGTAGGACGCGCCCGGCAACTCGGTCACCGGGATCTTGCCCGCGTTGATCAGGTCATAGTCGATGTCATCGCCGTGTGCGACAGGCCCCATGCCGAGCATGCCGTTCTCTGTGTGCAGGATGATCTCACGATCACTCGGCAGATAGTCGGACACTGTCGTGGGCAAGCCGATTCCGAGATTGACGTATGAGCCTTCTGGGATGTCCTGCGCGACGCGGCGCGCCATCCGTTCGCGTGAGTACGGACCACGCTGCACCGGATGCTGCGCAGGCGCCGACTCCTCCTGCCGCGCCCGCGCCATCACTGCCCCTCCGTCGCCGGCGGAAGTTTGCCGCCCAGTTCGACGAGTCGGTTCACAAAAATACCGGGCGTTACGATCGCCTCAGGGTCCAGCATTCCGACCTCCTCGATTCGCTCCACCTGAACGATGGAAATGCACGCGGCGCTCGCCATCATCGGCGCGAAATTGCGTGCCGTCTTACGGTAGACAAGGTTGCCCAATCTGTCGCCGCGGTGCGCCTTGATCAGCGCGTAGTCGGCGGTCAGGGCGTTTTCCAGCACATAGTCGCGACCGCCGAACCGCCGCGTTTCCTTGCCCTCGGCGAGGAGGGTGCCGAATCCGGTCGGCGTGAAGAACGCCGCAATGTCAGCGCCGCCGGCCCGGATGCGTTCGGCCAGCGTCCCCTGCGGAACCAATTCGAGCTCGAGCTCACCCGCTCGATAGAGGCCGTCGAATACCTGCGAGTCCACCTGACGTGGGAATGAGCAGATGATCTTGCGCACGCGCCGCGCCGCGAGGAGCGCGGCGAGCCCGGTCGTGCCGTTGCCCGCATTGTTGTTGACGATGGTGAGGTTGCGCGCGCCCGTCTCCAACAACGCATCGATCAACTCGACCGGCTGCCCCGCGGTGCCGAAGCCGCCGATCATCACGGTCGAGCCGTCCGGGATGTCCCGCACGGCATCCGCTGCGCTGTCGAGGATCTTCGAGATCATGGCCCTGTCGTTTCGGTGGCGGTCGCTGGTGCTGCTTGCGCTTCGGATGCTTGCGGTTCGGATACTGGCGGGTCGGATGCTTGCGGTTCGGAGCCGGTCACGTTTCGCCCGCCTAGAACGGGTACCGTTCGATGTCGGTCTGCATGGTCACCCACTGCGTGTCGGTGAACGCCTCGATGTTCGCGTCAGCGCCGCCGAATCGTGACCCGGTTCCGGATGCCCCGACCCCGCCGAACGGGATCACCGGTTCGTCATCGACGGTCTGGTCGTTGATGTGCACGATTCCGCTGTGCATCCGGTCGGAGAGCGCGAGGCCGCGCAGCGCATCCTTGGTGAGGATGGCAAGGGACAGTCCGTATTCGCTCTGGTTGACGATGTCGACAGCCTCATCCAAGGATGAGAACTTCATGACGGGCGCGACTGGACCGAACACCTCCTGTTCGAACGCGGGCTGGTCCGGAGCGCTGTCCGCCAGCACGGTCGGCCGGTAGAACAGTCCCTCGTAGGTGCCGCCCGCGGTCAGGCGCGCACCGGCCGCGACACTGCCCGTGACGAGCGAATGGATGCGATCGCGCTGGCCGGCGTCAATGACCGGGCCGAGCGCGGCATCCGTCGTCGCCCCGTTGCCGACGGGAAGGCCGCTGGCGGTCGCCGACAGGCGCTCAACGTATTCGTCGTAGATGCTCTCATGCACCAGGTGACGGCCGGTGGTCATGCAGACCTGACCCTGATGCAGGAACGACCCCCACGCGCCGGCCGAAACCGCCTGCGGAACGTCGACGTCGTCGAGCACGAGCATGGCGTTGTTGCCGCCGAGCTCCAAGTGCACACGTTTGAGATGCCGGGCGCCGAGTTCGCCGATCGCTCGCCCGGCCTTGGTCGACCCTGTGAAAGAGATAACACGCACGACCGGGTGCTCGATCAGCGCGGTCGCCGGTTCGATCGCGCCCGGCAACACATGGAACAGGCCACTGGGCAGCCCGGCCTCCTCGAGGATGGCTGCGAAGACGAGCCCGCCGGAGACGGCGGTGCGCGGGTCGGGCTTCAGGATCACCGCATTGCCGAGCGCGAGTGCGGGCGCGACCGATCGCATCGAGAGGATCTGCGGAAAGTTGAATGGCGAAATCACCCCGACGACGCCGACCGGCAGCCGGCGCGCGAGACTCAGCCGCGGTTTAGCACTGCGCAGCAGTTGACCGTATGGCGTGAGCGCGAGGGCGGATGCCGCGTAGAACAGGCCCGAGACCATGTGCGTCTCGAACGCCGCCTTGCCCTTTGGCGAGCCCGCCTCGCGGATCAGCCAGTCGCTGAGCACGTCGTTGTGGGTCTCCATGAGATCGCCGGCGCGGCGCAGAACGGCTGCGCGTTCCTCGTAGCTTGTCGCCGCCCACGATTTCTGTGCCTCGGATGCCACTGCGACGGCTGTCGACACGTCCTCGGTGTTGGCGACGCCGAACCGGCCAATCGAACTCTCCGTGGCCGGCTCCACGATGTCGCGGCTGCCGCCCTTGCTGGCAGTCCAACCGGAGCTGTAGAGCCTCCCATCCCATTCGCTGGGCTCGAAGAACGTCATTATTCCTCCTTGTTGCGGCGCACGCTCAGTGCGTCACGACTTTGCTCGTATCCGCTCCGTGCGCAAGTGTACGCAGGGTGAACGCGTGTGCTTATCAAGAACATTACACGACGGATGTGCCGTGCCGCCAGGATTCCTCTGTGCGGTTACCGTCGAGACACGCTATATACCGAAATGCTGCTGAGTGTTACTGTCGCAATCAGAAGGTGCGATGGAGTACCGGAAAGTTGGCGGCAATGGGTGGCAGTGCAGATACCGATCGATTTGGTTCCAGCGGCCCACGCGCTAACGACGTGACCAACACAGGCCAACCGACACTGTTCACCGGCGGTGCGGTCTGGATGGGTCCTGGACATGCGGACGAATCCGCACTGCTCGTCTCAGGCGGCCGCATCGTCGCGATCGGTGAGGCGGCAACGCGCTCAGCGCTCGACCTGAATGCCGAGGTCGTCGACCTGGCGGGCGGATTCCTGATGCCGTCATTCGGTGACGGCCATGCGCATCCGCTCTTCGGCGGACTGGAAGACGTCGGACCCCACGTGCGTGACCGCACGAGTGTTGCAGAAATCGTGGCAGAAGTGAAGCGTTTCGCAGATGGCCACCCCGACCAGGATTGGATCATCGGCGCCTCCTACGACGGCAGCCTCGCACCAAGCGGCCTATTCGACGCCCGCTGGCTCGACGATGCGGTGGTCGACCGCCCGGTCGTTCTGCGCGCCTGGGACTACCACACCGTGTGGTGCAATTCACGTGCATTGGAACTCGCGGGAATCGACGAGAACACCGTGGATCCGGTGCTCGGCGAGATCCCGCGGCGGCCGGACGGCAGCCCGCTGGGGATTCTGCGCGAATGGGGCGCGGTCGAACTGGTCACGGCCATCTGGTCGGGCTACAGCCTGGATGACCGCGTGGAGGCCCTGCGGCGCGCCACCGCACACTACGCACGCCTTGGCATCACCTGGGTTCAGGATGCCTGGGTCGAGCCGACGGATGTCGCGGTGTATCTCGAGGCTGCACGCCGCGGCGCGCTGTCCACCCGGATCAATCTGGCCCTGCTCGCGGATCCGCGCCGCTTCCCGGCATCACTGGAGTGGATGCTCGAAGTACGGGCGCAGGTCGAGGAGCTCGACCATCCCCTGCTGACCGCCCACAGCGTGAAGTTCTTCGCAGACGGCGTCGTCGAGAACGAAACCGGCGCCTTGCTCGAGCCGTATTGCTCCGGCATGCACGACCACGGAATGCTGGTCTGGGAACCGCAGCACTTGGCGGAGTCGGTGCAGGCCGTCGATGCCGCCGGGTTCCAGCCGCACATTCACGCGATCGGCGACGCCGCCGTGCGCAGTGCGCTCGACGCGATCGAGTACGCAGAGCGGACCAATGGCGTCACGCAGCACCGCCCGGTCATCGCGCACGTTCAGCTCACCACTCCTGAGGACATCGCACAGTTCGACCGGCTCGGCGTGATCGCGAACATGCAACCGCTGTGGGCGCAACTCGACGCACTCATGACAGTGCTCACCGTGCCGCGGCTCGGACCCGAACGCACTGATCGGCAATACCAGATGCAGACGCTGTCCGATGCAGGTGTCACACTCGCATTCGGTTCGGACTGGCCATGTTCCTCGGCAGACCCGCGCGAGGGAATCGCCATCGCCGTCTCCCGCACCACGGCGGAGGGCGATCCTCCGGGCGGCTGGACGCCGCAGGAGAAGCTCAACATCGAGACGGCGCTCGCCGCATATTCCAGCGGCGTGGCGATCCAGGCATTCGGCGACCGCGCAGAAGCGACCTGGGGGCGGATCGAGGTCGGTTCCTCCGCCGACCTGGTGTGGCTCGAGCGCGATCCACGCCAGGTCGAGCCGGCAGAGCTGCCGAACATCGCCATCCGCGCAACGTATCTCGCCGGAACGGCGACCTACCGGGCGACGGATGCCGGCATCGCCAGTACCCGCCAGTAATCCGTTCACCCGCTGCCCGTTCAACCCGCTGTAGGAAGGTAACCCACATGTCAGTTCCAACCGGCCCCACCGGGGCCGAATCCACCGAAGAGGTAGTGATCGACGCCACGGCGGCCAATACGCAGCACGGCAGTTCCGAGGGGCACCTGCGGCGCGTGCTCGGCGTACCCTCTCTTGTGCTGTTCGGGCTCGTCTACATGGTTCCGCTCACCGTCTTCACGACATACGGCATCGTCACACAGATGACCGGAGGTCGACTGCCGACCGCGTATATCGTGACTCTGATTGCCATGGTGTTCACGGCGCGTTCATACGGGTTGATGTCCAAAGCGTTCCCCTTCGCCGGGTCTGCATACACCTACACGCAGCGCAGCTTCGGACCGGGAATCGGCTTCTTGGCGGGCTGGGCGCTGCTTCTGGACTATCTCTTCTTGCCGATGATCAACTATCTGGTGATCGGCATCTATCTGCAGGCCGCATTCCCCATCATTCCCGCGTGGATTTTCGTCCTCGTCACAATCGTGCTCGTTACGGTGCTCAACATCGTGGGAATCGTCTCTGTTGCGCGCACCAACTTTCTGATCATTGCGGTGCAGGCGATCTTCATTGTGGTTTTCATCACCCTCTCGGCGGGTTCCATCGCAAACCATACGCACGTCGACTTCTTCGCACCGTTCGTCGGGTCGGGGGATGCCGGCGGGTTCGGTACGATCCTTGCCGGCGCTGCGGTGCTGTGCTTGTCGTTCCTCGGATTCGACTCGGTGTCGACGCTGTCTGAGGAAGCGCGTGATCCGAAACGAACGGTGCCGAAGGCGATCATGTGGACGACGATCTCGGCCGGACTGTTGTTCGTGATCCTCGCCTACGTGTCCCTGCTGGTCGTGCCGACACACACTTTCAAGAATGTTGACTCGGCCGCTCTGGGCGTGATGACGACGGCGGGCGGCCAGTTCCTCGCGGCATTCTTCACAGCTGCGTACGTCGCGGGCGCGGCCGGGTCTGCGTTGACGTCACAGGCATCCGTATCGCGAATTCTGTACGCGATGGGGCGCGACGGTGTTCTTCCGAGACGTTTCTTCGGACAGATCAGCAAGAAATACGGCACGCCGGTTCTGGCGATCCTGGCGGTGTCCGTTGTGTCACTGCTCGCACTGGTCATCGATCTGACGCTGTTGGCCGAGATGATCAGTTTCGGCGCGCTGATCGCGTTCTCGGCGGTGAACCTGTCGGTGATCAAGCACTTCTTCAGGGATCTGAAGCTGCGGAAGGGTTCACACCTGTTCAACTATTTGATCGTGCCGGCGATTGGCTTCGGTCTCACAATCTGGTTGTGGACAAGTCTGTCGCCGTTCACCCTGATGATCGGCCTGATCTGGCTCGCCATCGGCTTCGGCTACCTGCTTTGGATCACACACGGCTTCCAGCGCAAGACCCCGATGCTGGACCTGAAAGAGTGAGAGTGCAGGCGGCGGGAACATAGTCGTACTGCCCGAACTAGCCGCGTTACCCACTTCCTGCCGGTGAGAAGTCTGCCGAGCTCGTCAAAACCCAAGCGGATACCGCGGTCAACCGCGTCTTCCTAGATCGCCGCGTATACCTGTACAGGCAATTCGGCGACTGAACAGCTCGGCAATCGGTCGGACGTGATCGGGAGCCCCGCGGGGCATCACCGTGAATGTCAGTCACTGGTACTGCCCATTTCCGCGTGCCGCCGATAGCCTGAAATCGACACACCCCGCTCCGGTGAAAGGACGGCCCCGCATGGCCAAAGTTCTCAGCGCTACCTGGATCGCCAAACCAGGCGAGGAAGAGACCGTGCGCGCCGCGCTCGAGCAGCTTGCCCCCGCCTCTCGCAGCGAGGAAGGCAACCTCTACTACCAGGTCTATCAGGATCCGGCGAAGCCCCGCGTGTTCCGAATCTTTGAAATCTACGCCGATGATGCCGCCCTTGCAGCGCACTCCGAATATGACCATTTCAAGACCTGGGGCCTCGGCCAGGCCATCCCCGCGCTCGAAGCGCGTCGCAAGGAGTTCTACGAGACCTTGGATTATTGACAGACCCGGACCGCTGAGCGATCGTCGCGAAGTGAGTTCGCCAGGCCGGAGTCAATTTTTGCTCATTGAGCCCACGCTACAACTGCGGATCCACCCCGCTGCGTGTGCGTACGCGGGCGCGGGGAACCGGAGGCAACTCGACGCCTGCGACCACGCGGTTCTCAATCGCGCCGATGCCCTCGATCTCCATCCGCACGACGTCGCCGGGTTGTAGCGGGGGCGGCGTCTGCATGCGGTTGCGTCCCCACGCTTCGAAGAGGCATCCGCCGCCTGCCGTGCCACTGCCCAGCACGTCGCCCGGCACGATCCGAGAGTCACGCGCGGCGTAAGCGACCAGTTCAGCGAACGGCCAGCCCATGTTCGAGAGCAGGTCGCGGCCGAACTCGACGCCGTTGATCGAGACCGACATGGCGATGGGTAGAAAGCCGTCCGCATCGTGCAGGGTTTCGAATTCGTCTGCGGTGACGATCCACGGGCCCAGAGTGTTCGCGAAGTCCTTGCCCTTGCACGGGCCGAGGTTCAGTCGTGTCTCGCGACGTTGCAGGTCACGAGCCGACCAGTCGTTGAGAATGGTGTAGCCGAAGATATGCTCGTGTGCCTCAGCCGGGGTGAGGTTGCGCCCATCGCTGGCGGCGACCGCACCGATGACGGCGGCCACCTCGAGCTCGAAGTCGAGAGCGCGACTGCCGGACGGTGCCGCGATCTCGTCGCCCGTCGCCCGCAGAGTGTGCGGGTTTGTGAAATAGAAGGTCGGCGCCTCGTACCACTCGGGGCGAACGTCGCGCGCACCGCTGGGTGCGCCCATGCTCACGCCCTCGACGTGTTGCTCGAAGGCGATGAAGTCCCGGATCGACGGCGGATGCAGCGGCGGCAACAGCGTCACGTGGCCGAGCGGAACGGATGCCGCGCCAGCCACGAGCGCGCGCCCGGCAGCGAGCGCATCCGCCAGTCCGCTCTGCACCAGGTCGAGCACGGTAGTGCCGGCAGGTAGCGCATAGGCGCGGTCGTCGCTGACGAAACCGGCGAATTGTGCACCGGTGTGCATCCAGGTTGCGATCTTCATCAGGGGCTCCCGTCCGTGCGCGCTCAGCCGAGGCTGGCTTTGATGTCCGTAATGCGCCGGTAAAGGCGTTGTGGGTGCTCGGGGATCGTAATGAATCCGTGGTGCGCATAGAAATCTGCGGCCGAATCGTCGATTGCGTCCACCACCACCAGTCGCGCAGCCGCCGACTCTCCCGCGAAGACAGCCTTACGGAGGGCTTCGGCCAGCAGCTGCGCGCCGAGACCCTCGCCTTGTCGGTCGAAGCGGACCGCGAGCCGGGCCAGTAGGACGACGCCGACCGGGTACGCAGGGAGGCCGCGCACGAGCTTGTCTGGAGCGTCGGCCCGCCTCACGGATCCCATGGTCAGGCTGAAGTAGCCGACGACTGAGTCGGCGTCCGCGAGCACGAATGTACGTGCGGAATCCACGCGCTGTGCTGCGAGAGCGTAGTTGATCAGCCAGGAGTCGAGAGGCTCGCGGCCGGACTCGAACCCCGAGAGGACATGGCTCCTACCGCAGCGTTCGAGCCGGCGGGGTCTCACTCTTCAGGTAACTTCGGGTGGCGCCGGAACAGTTCGGAGATCTCTGACACCGGCTCTGCGGGGCCGTCTAGCGCGCTGATGAATCGGTCGAACGCTGCATTCGACAAGGTAGTGTCGTGATGCCGCTCGACCACCGAGGCAGCGTGCGCGGTGGCAGTCGCAAGCACGAAGGACGTGACGGTGGTGTACTCGAGGTACGCGGCCTGCCGGATTAAGACGTCTTGTTCCGGCGTCACCCGAACCTCGATCCGGTGCCGTCTGGATGGCTTTTTCGCCATGTCACTCATGCCCACTATTGTACTTTGTCCGGACGAGGTCCGGACATCCTGAGCTGAGCACGTCTCCAAGTACCACTCAGGACGAATGCCAGCTGTGCTGCCGGATGCGCCCATGCTCACACCCTCAACGTGTTCCTCGAGGCGACGAAGTCCCGCATGGCGGATGGTGGATAGCCAATCAAGTCGTATCGCAGTGGGGCGAGGACGTCTTCCCGGGCGCGCGAGCACAGCGGATCGTTGATGAATGGTTTGCGGCCTTCGGGCAATAGGTCGCGTAGCCCGAACGCGACGATCAGCCACTTTGGGTTTTTGGGTTGGATCTTTTGGACTTTAGAGAAGCATGCGTTTGAAGTTTCAAAGTTTATGGCATTCTTTGGGACGCGCGAGCGGCGTTAGACAACGTATGCATGCATACGCGGCGCAGCCGCGGAAGGAGGGAGCGATCTTGCGAACGGTGAGGACTGGGTGGAAACTGTGTGATCGAAATTCACCAAAAGGTTGCCTTCGAGGCGGCACAGGCAACCCGGCGAGCCGAATTGGGTACGACACCGACTACCTGCGGGCCGGTGTGGAACACGGACGCCAGCTTGACACTACTGCAGCGCGCGACCCCTCAAACCCGCTCGAAGATCGCCGCGAGCCCTTGGCCGCCGGCGATGCACATCGTCTCCAGCAGGTAGCGGCCGCCGTCACGGTGCAACTGGCGTGCCCCGGTCGCGAGAATGCGCGCTCCTGTCGCCCCAACCGGATGCCCGAGCGAGATTCCGGACCCGTTCACGTTGGTCCGATCCCAGTCCTCGTCGACGAACGCCCACTTGCGGGTCACGGCCAGCACCTGCACGGCGAACGCCTCGTTCAACTCGATGAGATCCATGTCGGCCAGCGACAGCCGAGCCCGCGCCAGCGCCTTCGGCACGGCCACGACCGGCCCCAGACCCATGCGTGAGGGCTCGACGCCCCCGCGCGCCCAGGTGACCATACGCACCAGCGGGGTCAGGCCAAGCTCGACGGCGCGTTCCGCACTGGTCACCAGGCAGGCAGCCCCGGCGTCATTTTGCGCACTCGCATTGCCGGCTGTGACGGTGGCGGTCGGGTCCTTCTTCAACAGGGCGGGGCGCAGCGCGGCAAGGCCCTCCAGCGTGCTGTCCGGGCGCGGCGACTCGTCTTTGTCCACGATCGTGTCGCCCTTGCGGCCAGGCACCGTGACCGGAACGATCTCGTCGTCGAAGCGCCCCTGTGCCACCGCACGCGCGGCGCGCTGCTGCGAGCGCAACGCCAGGGCGTCCTGTTCTTCGCGGCTGATTGAGAAGTCGCGGCGCAGATTCTCCGCCGTTTCCAGCATGCCGTCCGGCACCGGATAGTTGCGGCCGCCTGCGGTCTCACGAGCGCGGCCCAGCGCGTCCCGCAGAAACACGCCAACGGTGCCCGAGATGCCCCACCGCGCATCGACTGTGTAGAGCGGCGCCTGACTCATCGAGTCGACACCGCCGGCGATCACGACGTCGCTGACACCGGTTTGCACTTGCATCGCCGCGTCCAGGATCGCCTGCAGGCCCGAGCCGCAGCGACGATCCAGCTGCAGGCCGCCCACGGTCACCGGCAGACCGGCATTCAGCGCCGCGACCCGCGCGATCGGCGCTGCCTCTGCGGACGGATAGCCCTGCCCGAAGATCACGTCGTCGACTGCAGCGCCGTCGATCCCGGTGCGTTTAACGAGCGCGCGGATCACCGTCGATGCCAAGTCGACCGGCGGCACCGTCTTGAACACGCCACCGAAACGCCCGATCGGCGTGCGCAGAGGTTCGCAGATGACGACGTCCCTCAACGGCTTGTTCATGGTCATGCGTCCTTTGTTCGGTTCGCTCGAATTTTCGGCCTCACTGTGCAGCGGGCTCCTCACTGCACTCGCTGGTCGAGTGGCGCCTGAGCACAGCGAATACGCGTATCGAGACCTCCGTATCGAGACTTCCCGAGATCGGCCTCCGAGGTCTCGATACGGTCGCAGAGCGACCTACTCGACCAGCGGGGCGCGCGCGACCTACTCGACCAGCAGGGCGCGCGCCACCTACTCGACCAGCGAGATGCGAGCTCATGAGTTGGCCTCGGCATCCGCATCCAACTGCGCGAAGACCTCCCGCGCGATCGCGAAGGCGGAGTTCGCGGCCGGAACCCCTGCATAGATCGCCACGTGCAGCAGCGTCTCGCTGATCTCGGCGCGCGTCAGCCCATTCGTCAGCGCACCCCGGATGTGCATCGCCACCTCATTGTCGTGCCCGCCGGAGACGAGTGCCGCGATGGTGATGAAACTCCGGGTACGCCGGTCGAGCCCGGGCCGGGTCCAGACATCACCCCACGCGTAGCGGGCGATGAAGTCCTGAAAGTCGGCGGTCTCCGGCGTGATCGCAGCGGTCGACGCGTCGACGTGCGCGTCGCCGAGCACGGCACGGCGCATCGCAGTGCCAGCCGCGTACGTTTCCTCGTTGGTGCGCGTGCGCGGTGGTTGCGTCGGTATATCCGCGGCAGCGCCCGCCGCAACATCGGCACCAGCGCTCGCAGCAGCATCCGCCGCAGTCCCGCTAGCAGCATCCGCATCCGCCCCGCCGATGTGCGCGAGCACTAGCGCCACCAGTTCGGCTGGGCGCTCTAACATCGGCAAGTGTGCGGCACCTGCGATCTCGCCATAACGCGCCCCGTGGATGCCGTCGGCCAGTTCCCGCAGCTTCGCCGGCGGCGCCGACTCATCCGCCTCGCCTGCGACGGCCAGTGTCCGCACGTCGATCTCGCCGAGCCGAGCAGTGACATCGTGACCGGCGAGCGCCTCGCAGCACAGAGCGTAGGATTCATCGTCGATCGTCAGGAGTGCGTTCAGCGCCGCGCCACCGGCATCCGGATCGCGTTCGAGAAAGCCGGGCGCGAACCAGCGCCGGGCGCTGCCCGCGACGACGGATGCCGTTCCGCTCGCACGCACTTGCGCTGCCCGTTCGATCCAACCGTGCGTTTCGCCGATCTTCGCCCCGGTGCAGATGGCGGTGAGGCTCAACAACCTCGACGGGTGCCGGAGCCCCAGTTGCAGCCCGACCGCACCACCGAGCGACACGCCTGCATAATGGAATGCGCCGCCTCCGACTTCGTCGACAAGGTCGACCACGGCATCCGCAAGATCCGCGACCGTGAACGGCTGTGTCGTCGCCGGACTGAAACCGTGCCCCGGCAAGTCGTAGCGCAGTACGCGATAGTGCTCGGACAGGGCATCGAGCACACCGGACCACAGTTCGCTCGTGGTGCCGAGTGACGGCCCCAGCACCAGTAGCTCGGCGTCGGGCGCGCCACTGCGCACTGGCGCGACCGAACAGCGAAGTGATGGGATGCTCATGAAAGTTCCGTCCTTTTCGTTGCGGCCCGTCCGGTGTCGGCATACACGGTGTCGGCCCGGTCGTGATCGGCCTCCTCGCGCCGCGTTTGGTCGCGCTGTGCGCGCTCCCGCGCCAGCACGGCATCGATCATCGGGCCGGAATTGCCGAGCGCGGCATCCGGATCGAAGGCATTCCACACCGCCGCGCGCAAAGTCTCCGGATGGCCATCGGCGACGAGGCGGGCGGACAGCACGACGCGCAGCGGCCGGTGCGTCGCGACGGACTCGCGTGCCGCCGCCTCGACGAGTTCGAACGCGGCCCGCTTGCCAAGCGCTTCGCCGAGGATCGTGCTAACGCGCTCACTGAAAATAAGACCATCAGTGAGCTCGAGGTTGGCGCGCATCCGCTCTGCATCGACGTCGAGGCGGGCCGCGAGCGAGGCTGCACTCTCCGTTGCGGCGACCGTGAGACTTCCCAGGTCGCGCAGCGTCGGCCACTCGGCATGCCACGCGCCGCTGGGCCGCTGGTCCTCGGCGAGCAGGCTGCCGTGCAGTGTGGACAACAGTCCCGGCGCGCGTCGGGCCGCCGCCACGACCAAGAACGCGGTCACCGGGTTGCGCTTGTGCGGCATAGCGGAGGAGCCGCCTTCGCCGTCGGCCAGCTGCTCGGACAGTTCGCCGATCTCGGTGCGCGCCAACACGGTCACGTCCAATGCGAATGCGCCGACCGCACCGGTCGCGCCCGCAAGGGCATCGCCGAGCTCGGTGATCGGCAGCCGATTCGCGTGCCACGGGATCACGGGCGCACGCAGGCCGAGCGTTGCAGCGTAACCGGCAATGATGGTGTCCACGACAATCTGTGGGTCAGCGCTGGGCTGCCGCGCGGCGACGATATCGCCGAGTACGGCCAGATTCCCGACGGCTCCGCCCAGCTGCACGGGTAGCGCGTCTCGCACCGCTTCAACACGCTCGCGTGCGGTGACCACAGCATCCAGCCAGCCGGCGACCACCAGCCCGAAGCTCGTCGGCGACGCCTGCTGACCAAGCGTGCGACCAGCCATGGGTGTCGTGCGATGCCGTGCGGCGAGCGCCGCGAGGGTGCCCGCGAGGTCTGCCAAGGCATCCGCCACCGCTGCGGTCACCCGGTGGGCAACGAGCATCGCGGCGGAGTCCAGGATGTCCTGGCTTGTTGCCCCGACGTGGATGTGATCGGATGCGCCGGCCCGGCGTTCCTCCGCCGCTCGCCCGAGCGCCTTCACCAGTGGCATGACCGGGTTGCCGCCCGCCCTGCCTGCTTCAGCGATCGCCACGAGGTCAAGCGTGCCTGCGTCGGACAAATCGTCGACGATCCCTCTCATCCACAACGGCACGAGCCCTGCCCGGATGAGCGCACGTGTCAGGCCGAGTTCTGCATCGACGAGCGCCTGTAGCCAGGCGAGATCACCGGTCAGGCGCCCGGCACCCGTGCCTTGGCTCAGCGGGTCGAGCAGCCCGGCCGTACGGCTTGACTCGAGCGCGGGGCTTCGTTTCGCGTCTCGCGTGGAATTGTTCTCCAGCTCAGGCATCGAAATCCAAGAAGACCGTCTCGCCGTCGCCCTGCAACCGGATGTCGAACCGGTACGAACGCTCACCGTCCGCGATCGCGACCAGGGTGGCCCGGCGCTCGGCCGGAACGGCGGCCAGCACGGCATCCGTTGCCTGCGCCTGCGCGTCCTCAGGGAAATATGCGCGCGTGAACAGATGGTGCAGGAGCCCACGGGCGAACACCGTGACAAGCACGTATGGTGCTGCGGCACCGACGGCCCCCGGCTTCACCGTGGTGAACAGGTAATGACCGGCAAGATTCGTTGCCGCCCTTCCGAAGCCTGTGAAGGTGTAACCATCACGATCCAGACTCCCCTGCTCGTGCGAAATGCGGCCGGCACCGTCCGCCTGCCAGAGCTCGATGAGCGCATCCGGAACCGGGGTTCCCTCACCGTCGTAGACGCTGCCATGCAGGCGGATCGCCTGCGCCAGTCGGGCGGGCACAAGTTCGGGCCCGCCGTGATACGGGAGCGCATTTCCGAAGAACGGCCCGACGGTCTGCGAGGGGGTTTGCGCGTAACGCGGCGTCGATTCCGAATCAGGCATGGTGGTCCTCGCTCTCCATCCACGTCGACCGCGGGCCGGTGAGCACAATATCCCACAGGTAGCCCAGTGAGAACTCTGGCGCACTCAGGTCGTGGTCGTAGCGGCCGATCAGCCGTTCGCGCGCGGCCGGGTCGGTGATCGACTGATAGATCGGATCGAGCGCGAACAGCGGGTCACCCGGAAAATACATCTGCGTCACCAAGCGTTGCGTGAACGCCGACCCGAACAACGAGAAGTGGATATGTGCAGGCCGCCACGCGTTGGTGTGATTCTTCCACGGGTACGGGCCCGGCTTGATCGTCGTGAACTGGTACTCCCCGCTCTCACCGGTGATCGCACGACCGACACCGGTGAAGTTCGGGTCGAGCGGCGCCGGATGCTGATCCCGCTTATGCACATATCTCCCGCCCGAATTCGCCTGCCAGATCTCGATCAGCTGGCTGCGCACCGGCCGGCCCTGGCCATCGAGCACCCGGCCGGAGACTGTGATGCGCACGCCGAGGGGTTCCCCGGAGTGCTGGATCGTCAGATCGCTTTCGAGCGGGTTGACATCGGTGTGGCCGAATGCGGGCGAGAAACGTTCGACCTCCTCCGGGTCCACCCGCACCAACTCGTGCGTCGGATGCCGCAGCACCGAACTGCGGTACGGCGCGTAGTCGCGACGCGGGTGCACCTCCGGCGTGCCCCCTGCCTCGACGGCGCGGCGGGCCTCATCTTCGATCGCGCGCATCTCAGCACTGATCTGCTGTTGAGTCGTCATTGCTACCTCTGTTCCTGGTCGTTGGTCGTCTAGCGAGGAACGACCGTATCGAGACCCCCACCCGTCGGTCGAGTAGGTCGCCCTGCGACCGTATCGAGACCCCCACTCGTTGGTCGAGTAGGTCGCCCTGCGACCGTATCGAGACCCCCACCCGTTGGTCGAGTAGGTCGCCCTGCGACCGTATCGAGACCCCCACTCGTTGGTCGAGTAGGTCGCCCTGCGACCGTATCGAGACCCCCACCCGGCGCACGACGTCTCGATACACTCGCTGGCGCTCGCTACTCGACCACCGATGGCAGTCACAGCGGCAACCCTGTGTATTGCTCGGCCAGTGAGCGCATGGCGTGCAGCGAGTGCGTCGTGTAATCCAGCTGTCCGAGCTGGCTGCGATAGTCGAATTGCAGCTCGTTCGTCTCGCCGTGGTGACGGTGCAGCATCCGCGTCATCCAGCGGGAGAACTGCTGGATACGCCACTGCCGGGCGAGGGCAGCATCGCTGTAACCGGTCAGAGCGGTGTCGTTCCCCGCGTAGTGCGCGATCAGCGCGTCGCTCAACATCGTCACATCGGCGATCGCCGAGTTGAGCCCCTTCGCGCCGGTCGGCGGCACGATGTGCCCGGCATCCCCGGCGAGGAATAGGTTGCCGTAGTTCAGCGACGACGCCACGAAACTGCGCATCGGCGTGATCGACTTCTCGGTCACCGGGCCTTCCTGGAGTGTCCAGCCCGGCACGCCGAGCCGGGCGTGCAGCGTGTCCCAGATTCGTGCATTCGGCCAGTCCTCGATGCGCTCGGTTGGGTCGACCTGCAGATACAGCCGCGAGACGTGCAGCGAGCGCATCGAGTGCATCGCGAAGCCGTCTTCGTGCAGGCAGTAGATCAACTCATCGGTCGAGGGCGCAACATTGGCGAGTATGCCGAGCCAGGCATATGGGTAATTCCTCTCGTACGAGGATCGCTCTGCGGCAGGAATCGCCGGGCGGCAGATGCCGTGCGATCCGTCCGCACCCACGATGAAATCGGCGTGCAACTCGTGCGCCTCGCCGTCGTGACGGAAGGTGACGCGAGGGTGCGCTGTCGCGATGTCGTGCACCGCGACATCCGCTGCCTCGAAGTAGATCGTGGAGCCGTCAGCCTCGTGCGCGTCGATGAGGTCGCGCACAACGGCCTGCTGGCCGTAGACCGTGACGGTGCGTCCGACGAGTTCGTTGAAGTCGACGTGATGGCGCTCGCCCGCGAACTGCAGGTAGATGCCATCGTGCACCAGGCCATCCGTCGCGACGCCGTCGCCGACGCCGAGCCGAGTGAGCGTCTCGACAGAACCCTGCTCGAGCACCCCGGCACGCACGCGGCCGTGAATGTACTCGACCGAGCGGTTCTCAACGATGACCGCATCGATGCCCGAGCGACGCAACGCCCACCCGAGCAGCAGGCCGGCTGGCCCGGCGCCGATGATGGCGACGCGCGTGGTTTCTGGAGACATTGGCTTCCTTGCATTGCATCCGGTTACAGCGGCCCCGGCGATCGCAATCTCGGCGACAGCTATTTGGGCAACAGCGAGGGCGTCTGTGTCTCGAGCATGCCGTGGAATGCAGCTCAGCGCGCCGCTCCTTCCACCCAGTGGAAGCGGATGAGACGTGACAGCGGATGCCGCGACGGAAGTGAATGCGCCGGCGCTCAGCTCGCCCGACGGTAGCCGAGCGCCCTGCTGACCCCTTGGGCGGCCGCGCGCACGGCACGTTCGTGGGCGGCATCCGGGGCGGGGGTCGTGTGCGTGACGATTGAGACGGCGGCCACGACCTGCCCGGTGCGGTCGCGGATCGGTGCGGCGATCGAACTGGACCCTGCGGTCATCTCCTCCCCCATGAAGGCGATCCCCTCGGCGCGCACGGCGGCGATGCGGCGGCGCAGCTGCTCCGGGGTGCTCACGGTGTCTGGCAGAAACCGCTGAAGCGGTGCCGCGAGATACGACTGAATGAGCTCGGGTGGCGCGAACGACAGCAGTACCATGCCGACGCCGGTCGCGTGCAGCGGCAGCCGGCCGCCGACTCGGGAGATGATGTGCACGGCTTGATGACCGGACAGTTTCTCCAGATACAGCGCGTCGTGTCCGTCGAGGATCGCCAGGTGCACGTGCTCCCGGGTGGCCTCGTAGAGGTCTTCCAGGTACGGCAGCGCGATGGTGCGCAAGTTGCGGGCCGTTGGGGTTTGCACACCGAGCTCCCACAGCCGCAGCCCCAAGCTGTAACGACCGTCTTCCTGGCGCGCCAGCCCACCCCAGGTCACCCATTCGGCGACCAGGCGATGGGTTGTCGACAGCGGCAGTCCGGCGCGGCGTGAGATCGCGGTGAGCGTCAACGCGGCGGCAGGCGCCGGCGCGCTGAACGCGTCGATGACGGCGAGCATCCGCGCCGCGACGGACCGATCGTCGTGCTGCGGGCTCGGGCCGTCGGCATCCGCCGGCCGTCGTGGCTTGCCTGACATTTGCACTCAACGGTAGCGGATGCCGCCCAAACGTCTGCTCGGGCCGGTCGAGGCGGCGACGGGTCGAGGCAGCGGCGCGCTGCGCAAGCGATTACGACAGCGGGATGACCAACTCGACTCCGTCCGCGGCAGCGGCTCGGGCGAGTGCGGCATCCGCTGTCGCGAGCGCGAGGTGACCGGAATAGGCCAACGCGAGGTAGCTCGCGTCGTACGCGGTCAGGTTTCGGCCGAGTGCGTCCAAGTGGTCGCATCCGGCGGCCATCGGGCCTCCATAGCAGCCATTCGGGCGCACTCGTCCGCTCGACAGGGGGAAGGGGGGAAGGCGGGAAGGCCGGAAGGCGGCACGCACGCGCGGCCGCCCGCGCCAACGGGCGCGTCACGTCGCGCAACAGCAGGAATATCTAGCGCAGCGCGCGCATTGCGACGATTATGAACAGCATGGATCCGGTCGCCACCATCGCCTGGATCGTGTCGTTCGTCGTGGTCACGGTCGCCATCACGGGCCTGTCGCGCCGCATCGGCTGGTCCGCTCCCGTCGCGCTCGTACTCGTCGGTGCGATCGCATCCTTCATCCCGGGCATTCCTCAGGTGCAAGTGCAGCCGCAGCTGATCCTCTACGGCCTGCTGCCGCCGTTGCTGTTCGCCGCGGCAATCCGCACCTCTTTTGCGGATGTCCGTGCTCGCCGCGACAGCATCCTACTTTTGTCGGTCGGGCTGGTGGCGTTCACCGTGATCGTGGTCGGCTTCGCGACCTGGCTCGTCGTGCCGGCGCTCACGCTCGCGGCCGCGTTCGCGTTCGGGGCGGTGGTCGCCCCGACAGATACCGTCGCGGTCACCGCCATCCTCGGTCGCCTTCACCTGCCGCGCCGACTCGTCACCGTGCTCGAAGGCGAGAGCCTGCTCAATGATGCGACGGCGCTGGTCGCGCTGAACGCATCCATTGTGGCGATCGCCGGGGTGCTCAACCCGTGGCTGATCGTCGGCGACTTCGCCCTGGCAGTCGTTGCCGGTCTGGTGGTTGGGCTTGCCGTCGGGCTCACCCTGGCCGCCATCCGACGCCAACTGCGCGCACCGGTGCTCGACACCAGCCTGTCACTGGTGACGCCGTACGTCGCCTTCATCATTGCGCAGTCGATCGGAGGCTCAGGGGTGCTTGCCGTCGTCGTCGCGGGCCTGTACCTCGGCTACCGCTCCCCGGCCATCCAATCGGCAGAAGCGCGGATCGCGGAGTCGATCAACTGGCGCACCATCCAGTTTCTGCTGGAGAACGCGGTGTTCTTGTTCATCGGGCTGGAACTGGCAAGCATTCTAACCGGCGCACTCAAGAGCGGATTCACGGTCGGCCAGGTCATCGTGATCTGCGTCGTCGTTCTGCTCGCGCTGATCGCCGCGCGCTTCGGCTGGATGGCCGCCATCACGACGCTTTACCGGCACGGGCCGCGCCGGCTGCGCGAGCGGGGATGGAGTTGGCGCACGAGCATCGCGGTGTCGTTCGCGGGCATCCGCGGGGTCGTGACGCTGGCAGCGGTGTTCCTGCTGCCGCCGCAGACGCCCTATCGAGCGTTCCTGCAATTCCTGGCGTTCGTCGTGGTCGTCGGCACTCTGCTCGAAGGTCTGGCGCTGCCGTGGATCATCCGCCGCCTGCGCCTGCCGTCGCCCGACAGCGCGCAGGAGGCGAGTGAAATGCAACGTCTACTCGCCGAGGCGCAGTCGGCCGGGCTCGATCAACTCGAACTCGATGTAACGGATGCCGACGACGACGCGGTCGTCAGCCGACTCCGCACGAATGAGGCATTCTTGCGCGACGCGCTGGAGAACCCGACATCGGATGGCGAGGAGCAGTCACCTGCTGCCTATCGCCGGCTGCGCCAATCCATGATTGCGGCGGAGCGGCGCGCCGTCGCCGCCGCCCACGCGGATGGCCGCTATCAGGCGGCATCGGTGCGCAGGGTCTCCGCGTTCCTCGATGCGGAGGAGGCCGCATTACGGATCTCCACGCCACTGGCGCCCGGCACCCCGCGCACCCCCAACGCGAAGCGCACACCGGGCACGCCTGGCGCACCTGGCACGGCTGGCACGACTGGCACGGCACAGGGTTCGCCGCTGCGTGAATCCGAAACCTAGGGCCAACCCCAAAACCTAGGGCGAACTGGGTACGCCGGGCTGCTCAACGGCGGCCCGGTCCGCCGCCCGTGCGGCTTTCCGGGCGGCGCGAGCACGCGCACGGCGGCCGTGCGGCAGTCGCGACCAGACCCGAGCACGTTCGCTGGACAGCGCCAGCATCACCAGGATGTCGAACGCGAGCCCGGGAAGGGTGGTGAACAACGTAATGCGGGGGCCGCCGTTAACGGCATCGACGAATGCGGCGATGATCACGATGGCGCCGAACACCATCGCTGCGATTCGTGCCCAGTTGCTGCCACGGAACACGAGGATGATCAACGCCAGGTAGATCAACACCGCACCGCCGGCAATGCCGACCACCACCGTGAGGATGAGTGCGGCAATCTGCTGCACCTCGTCTGGTGTGAGGCCGGAGACTTCGAGCTCAGACGACCGCACGAACTCGCCCCAGCCGACCAGGACGGACACGATGGCGATGATGCCGGCAAGTATCCGGAACAGCATGAGCAGTGAGCCGAAGATGATTTGAACGGGGCGCTTCGTGGTGGGATCAGCCGCCGGCGCGGCATCCGGATCAGTAGGCGGCACCGGCAGCGCCCTCAGGTCGATGACCGGCAGGTCGCCATCCGTCACGATGGTGTCGCCGCCGCCGTTGCGCGAGTGATAGCCGGTCGAGAAATCGCGGATGACGCGAACGTCGATCGCCTCATCAGAGGTGGTCAGCGTGTTCACGATGTGATCGCGCTCGATATCGGTGTTCGCATCGATCTTGTGGGTGATCTGCAGCGTGAAGAGCGAGAAGCCGACGCTGCGATCGAAGGTGCCGGCGGCCAGCCAGTCCGTCTGGTGGCCACCGGGCAGAAGCCAGCCGTCCGGGCAGCGCCAGAAGCGCACGTGGTGCCGTTTGGCCGGGTTGCCGAGCACTTCTTGCTGGTATGCGACATCCTGCTGCTTTTCGAACAGCATCAACGGACTGACCGGCGCCTCGTCATAGCTGCGGCGTGTGATCGTCGACGTGACGATGCGCCAACTCGAGGCGAAGGTGACGTCGTCGGCCCTGGTCCAGCCGGCGTCGCGCATCGCCAGATTCAGCTGTTCCTCACTGCCGAGCAACGCCAGGTTGATCGGGTCACCGAGCAGGCCGTCGCTGGTGCGGGCCCGGCCGATGAAGTAGTTCGGCACATACATTCTGGTCAGGATGCGATGCAGCCGCGGCAAGATCAGGTAGGCGAGCACCAGCCAGAACAGCACGAAGAACACGATCTGCCACCAGCCCCAGGAGAAGCTCTCCGAGAGCACAAGCCAGGCCAGCCAGATGGCGGCGGCCCCGGCGAAGATGAAGAACGCGTAGTCCAGGGCCACGTTGACCGACACGCGACCGCGCGGCAACGGAAGCGCGCTCACCTTCGTCGGCTCGGGCGCCGTCTGCTCGGACATGCCCTTATGTTATCGGCAGAGCTGGTTCGTTCAGCGGATGCCCGTGCTCACGCGACTGCGGCTGCCCGCTCGAGAGCGGCGAGCGATTTTGCGACATCCGCGGCATCCGTCGACCAGTTGCTGACCGAAATGCGCAGCACGTCCCGGTCGCGCCAGCGGGATCCGGACATCCAGGTGACGCCGCCTGCCAGCAGCCGTTCGGTTACCCGTTTTGTGCGCTCGTCTTCGCCGAAACTGACGCAGACCTGCGTGAACACGACGTCGTTGATGACCTCGGCGCCGGGGATGCGCGCAATGCCGTCGGCGAATGCAGTGGCATGCTCGGCGAACCGTTCGACGAGCGCGATCGTCCCGCGCCTGCCGAGGGAGCGCAGCGCCGCCCACACCGGCACGCCGCGAGCGCGGCGCGAGAACTCGGGAACGCGCTCGAACGGATCGCCGGGACCGGGGTCATCCGCCATCAAATAGCTCGCCTGCGTTCCGAACACCGTGCGCACCGTCTCTGGCCGGGCAACAATGGCGATGCCGCAGTCGTACGGCACATTGAGGGTCTTGTGCGCATCCGTCGTCCACGAGTCGGCCGCCTCGACGCCGGCGAGACTGAGCCGGTCACGCAGGCGAGGGCTGGCGGCCGCCCAGAGCCCGAACGCGCCGTCGACGTGCACCCACGCTCCGCGTTCATGCGCGACCTCGATCGCCTCAGCCATCGGATCGAACGCGCCGGAATGCACGTTGCCCGCCTGCAGGCACACGATCGCCGGACCACCGGCAGTTGCGGCGCCGCTGGCGGTCCCGCCGTCCATCGCCTCGGCGAGCGCGGCGGGCAGGATGCGTCCCTGGTCGTCGGCCGCGACGGCAATCGGCGCGCCCAACCCGAGATAGTTCAGTGCCAAGTCGATCGACGTGTGACGGTCGGCACCGACGAACACGCGGAGGCGAGGCGCCCCGGTCAGCCCGTCGGCCGCCACGTTCCAGCCCGCTCGCGCCAGCACCTCCTGCCGCGCAGCTGCGAGCCCGACGAAGTTGGACATGGTGGCGCCGGTGGTGAAGCCCACGTCGCATCCGCTTGGGAGTCCGAGCAGGTCGAGCAGCCACCCGGCTGCCGCTTCCTCGGCAGCGACGACAGCGGGCGTCGCGAAGCGCAACGCTGCGTTCTGGTCCCAAGCGGTCACAAGCCAGTCCGCGCCGAGGGCGGCCGGCAGCGTTCCGCCGGTCACCCAGCCGTAGAAGCGGCCGGACTGCATCGCCATCAACCCCGGTTCGGCCAGCGTTGCAAGCTCATCGACGACGGTCGCGGCATCCGTTGGTTCGTCGGGGAGTGCCCCGCCGAATGCGTCGCGAAGCTCGCCTGCGCGCATCCGGGGCGGCACGGGCCGCGCGCCTACGGTTGCGAGCCAGCGCAGCGCAGCGCATGCGCCTGCGCTACTTCGATGGCCGCATCGTACGCATCCGGTTTGGTCGACATGGGTTCATGCTAGCCGCGACGCTATTGACGCCGGCCCGGACCTTGCACGATAAACCGGACGAAAATCGCCTGCGAGTCCGGGCAGCGTCCAAAGCCCAGGCGCGCGTTCAGCCATAACCGGCAAGCCTGTCTCGACACCGGCCGCTCAGTTGCGTACTGTTCGTTCTAGCGCACTATCCATGTTGAGCAAGGGGCCAGGATGACGCAGGGCGTTCCGATCGAGTTTTCTGGCGTGACCAAGCGTTTCGGCGATGTTCAAGCTGTCTCCGACCTGAGCTTCACCGTCGAACCCGGGCGAGTCACCGGGTTCCTCGGACCGAACGGTGCAGGCAAAACCACCTCATTGCGGATGCTGCTCGGCCTCGTCACACCCACCAGCGGCACAGCCACCTTCGGCGGAACACGCTACCGCGATCTGCCCTCCCCGCTGACCACTGTCGGAGCCGCGCTCGAAGCCGCCAGTTTCCACCCCGGTCGCACGGCGCACAGCCACCTCGCCGTGTATGCGACGGCGGCACGCCTCGACCAGGCTCGCGTGCCCGCCGTGTTGAAGAAAGTCGGCCTGGCCGACTACGGCAACCGCCGGGTCGGCGGCTATTCGCTCGGCATGCGACAACGGCTCGGGCTCGCCTTCACGCTGCTCGGTGACCCCGGCGTGCTCGTGCTGGACGAACCCATCAACGGGCTCGACCCAGAAGGCATCAAATGGATCCGCACCTTCCTCCGCGAGCTCGCCGCAGAAGGCCGCACCATCCTCGTCAGTTCCCATCTGCTCTCCGAGGTGCAACAGAGCGTTGACGAGGTCGTCATAATCGCGAAGGGCGAACTCGTGCACCGCGGGTCGCTCGAGACGCTGGAAAACGCCGACAACATCCAGGTGATCGTCGAGTCGCCGAACCGCGACGCACTCGAATCCGCGCTCCGCGCCGCGAACCTGAACTTCACGGTTGTGCGCAGCGGGCTGCTCGTCAGCGGAGCCGAAACCGCGCAGATCGGGCACGTGGCGTTCGTTGCCGGCGTGGAGTTGAGCGCGCTGCATCGACAGAAATCCGGTCTCGAAGAGACCTTCCTCTCCCTCGTCGGAGAGGGGGATTCGCTGTGAGCGCCTTCTTCGCCGGCCTGAAAGCCGAGTTCGCCAAGGTGCTGACGACGCGCATGTGGTGGATCCTCGCCATTGTGCTGTTCGCCTACATCGCGCTGATCTCCGGCGGCCTCGGCGCGCTATTCGGAGCGATCAGCACCGGCAAGATCACGCCGCGAGGCGGGGGCGGAGGCGGCCTCCCGCATTTCGGGGCGCTCGCACCGCTGATCTACAGTTTCGCCACGTCGGTCGGCTATGTGTTCCCGGTGTTGCTCGGCGCGTTGGCGACGACCGGCGAATTTCGGCACCAGACGTTGACACCGACATTCCTCACCAACCCGCGGCGCGAGCAGGTGCTCGAAGCCAAGAGCCTGTCGTCGCTGGTCGTCGGTGTGGCCTATGGCGTCGTGGCTCTGCTCGCATCCGTCGGCGCCGGATCGGCCGCACTCTCGATCTTCGGCATCGACACAGCGCTCGGCGACAGCAACACCTGGGCGCTGTTCGGCCGTGCGCTGATCGCGATGGCGCTTTGGGCGGCGATCGGCGTCGGGCTCGGCACCCTCATCCCGAACCAGACCGCGGCGATCGTCATCATCCTGGCATTCACGCAGTTCGTCGAACCGCTGCTGCGTCTTGCCGCATCGTTCTCCGATGTGACCGCCTCGATTGGTAAATTCCTGCCCGGTGCCTCCAGCGATGCACTGGTCGGCTTCAGCTTCTTCACCATCCAAACTCCGGATGCTCAATCCCTCGACTGGTGGCAGGGCGGCCTCGTGCTGCTCGGCTACGCGCTCATCCTGACGGTCATCGGCTACTACACAACCTGGCGCAAGGATGTGACATAGGTCACACGAGCGTTGCTGGTCTTGACGAGCGTTGCCGAAATTGATGAGCGTGTATGCCTGGGCGCACACGCTCGTCCGATTCACACACGCTCGTCAAGTAAGCACACGCTGGTCAAGTAGGCACGCGCTCGCTCGGACGACGACAGTGCTGGCTAATCTGAAGCCATGACCTTTCGCGCGATTGTCATCGATCAAGTCCGAGACGGCTCTCGCATCACAGAACACTCGGCAAGGCTCCGTGAGCTGACCGACGACGAGCTGATGCCCGGGGACGTCACGATCGATGTCAGCCACTCCGGAATCAACTTCAAAGACGGCCTCGCACTTGCAGGCAAACCCGGCGTCGTCAGCACCTCTCCGCTGATCCCCGGCATCGACTTGGTCGGCACGGTCACCGCATCCGACGACCCACGCTGGCAACCCGGCGAAATCGTTATTCTCAACGGCGACGGCATCGGCGAACGTCACCACGGCGGGCTCGCCGAGCGCGCTCGCGTGCGGGGCGACGCACTCGTTGCACTTCCGGAGGGGATCAGCCCCGCCCGCGCCGCTGCGATCGGCACCGCAGGATTCACCGCCATGCTCTGCGTGCTTGCACTCGACCGCAACGGTGTGACTCCGGATTCCGGCGACATCCTCGTCACCGGTGCAGCAGGCGGTGTCGGCTCGGTCGCCATCGCGCTGTTGAGTCGCCGCGGTTACCGGGTGACCGCTTCGAGCGGGCGCGCCGAAGCAGAGGCTCCTTACCTGATCGACCTGGGTGCCTCCGCCATCTTCGATCGAACCGAGCTCGGCGAACCGGGCCGACCGATGCAGAAGCAGCGCTGGGCCGGCGCGATCGACTCGGTCGGCAGCGCCACACTTGCGAACGTGCTCGCCCAGACCAACTACGGCGGCGTGGTCGCCGCGTGCGGCCTCGCGCAGGGCGCCGACCTGCCCGCTACCGTGCTGCCGTTCATCCTGCGCGCGGTCACCCTGGCCGGCGTCAACTCGGTTGATGCTCCGCTGCCACTCCGGCAGCAGGCCTGGGCTGCGTTGGCCGCAGAGCTCGACCTTGAACTGCTGGACAAGCTGTCGACCACCATCCCCCTTTCGGATGCCTTCGGCCGGGCCGAGGACATCCTGGCCGGTCGCGTGCGCGGACGAACCGTTGTGGACGTGTGCGCCTGAGTACAGGCAACACCGCACCAATAGCACGCACGGATCGGTCTTGGCGCAATAGGCTGACCGCATGATCATCATCGCGGTACTGATCATCGCCCTGGCGGCAGCGTTGCACGTCGGTATCTTCCTGATGGAAAGCGTCGGCTGGTCGCGCCCCGCCGTGTGGAAGCGATTCGGCGTCGCCAACCAAGAGGCCGCCGAGATCACGAAGCCGCTCGCCTACAATCAGGGTTTCTACAACCTGTTCCTCGCGATCGGCGCGATCGTCGGCGTGATCCTGTTCGGTTTCAACATGCACGACGCCGGAATGGCATTGATCGTGTTCACAATGGCGAGCATGACGCTGGCCGCGCTCGTGCTCATCACCACAGGCAGGGGCTACGTTCGGGCGGCTTTGATTCAAGGCATCCTGCCGCTGGCCGGTCTGGTGCTGATATTCCTCTCCTGAGTTCTGTTGGCCCCGGAGCACGGCGAGGTTTCGAGACGGCCGCGGGCGGCCTCCTCAACCACCGGGTAGGAGACGGCCCTTCGGCAAGCTCAGGGACCGGGCGGCCTCCTCAACCACCGGGCAGCAGGCGGCCCTTCGGCACGCTCAGGGACCGGGCGGCCTCCTCAACCACCGGGCAGCAGGTCGTCGGCGAGGTGCTCCGGAACGAAGCCGCGGCCGACGATTCGGGCGGCCAGCCGCTGCACGACGGGCATCGCTGCGGCGAGCGCAACGCCGGTGGCGCGCGGAACCGGATCGGGCAGGATGGCGCCCCCACCCGGTTTTGCGAAACTGTCGTGCGCTGCGATCTGGAGAGCTTGCATGCGCCGCACCGCACGCATCCGCCGATCTTGGATACCTGCACAATCTTGGTCGATTGCCGCCGCGCTCGCGCCGAATCGCAGGGGGCGCACGAGCGCGTTCGCTGCGGCAACGGCATCCTGAATCGCATAGTTGACGCCGACGCCGAACGCCGGTGACATCGCGTGCGCCGCATCGCCGATCAGCAGCATGCCCGGCAGGTGCCACGTGGCCAGGCGGTTGATCTGCACCGAAAGCGGCTTGACCTGATCCCAGCGCGTGATCGTGCCGAGCACGGATTCGAGGAACGGTGCTGCGGAGCTGACCGCGGCACGGAAGGCCGCGAGGCCGCTCTGCCGCAGAGCGTCGAATCCACCCTTCGGGATCACGAAGCCGATCTGCAGATAGTCACCGCGCGGGATTGTGATGAGCAACGCAGCCTCATCAAGGTAGGCGAGCGTGTCCGGCATCACAACATCGGGCTTCGGCACTCGAAACCAGAGCACGTCGACGGGCGCACCGAAATCCTTCGGCACAAGCCCGGCCGCATCGCGCAGCGTCGACGAGCGACCATCGCACGCGACGGTGAGCCGCGCGCGGATCTCCAGCGGGCCATCCGGATCAGTGGCTGTGACTCCAGCGATGACACCGCCGGTGCCCGCATCCCGGATGAGACCGGTCACCTCGGTCTGCATCAGCAGGCGGAAGCCGGGATACGCCGCGGCCTTGCCGGTGAGGAAGTTCAGGAAGTCCCACTGCGGCATGAGAACGAGAAAGTTGTCTGGCGCGGGCAGGCGGCGAAAGTCGATCGGATGCAGTCGGTGGCCGTTGACGACCGCATCGAGAGTAGTCACCTCGTTGTGCGGCAGCGCGAGGAATTCACGCCGCCAGCCGAGCTCACCGAGCAGGCCGAGCGTGGACGGATGGATGGTGTCGCCGCGGAAGTCACGGAAGAAGTCGGCGTGCTTCTCCAACACAGCGACCTTGAGGCCGGCGCGCGCCAGCAGCAGGCCGAGCATGATGCCGGCAGGGCCACCGCCTGCGATGCAGCAGTCCACTTCAAGTTGTTTCATCAGACCGCCGATCGCTGGTGGCAGGAATCTCGTGGCAGGAATTCAGAACGTCGCGTCGGCTTCAGCAGCCTCGGGATCAGACGGGTCGATTCGCAGGGCTTCGACGAGTCCTGCGGCGTGCGGTGTCGAGACGATAATCCGCGCAAATCGGCCGTCGCCGGTGTCGGCGGTCGGCTCCAGATCGATCACGACGGCTGAGCGCTGTTTGCCCTTGACGAGAAGAAAGTCCGTGCCGCCGTGGAACTTCCAGCAGCCGATCGCAAGTGCCAGCGGAACGTTCGTGCCGGGGGACGGGACGCCTCGAATCCACACCCACGGATCTTCGGTAATCTGAGTCGAGCGGATGTCCTCGCGCGCCACAACGAGATCGCTCGCGCGTAGCGCAAGCACCTTCTCTGCTCTCGTCAGGTGGATCTCGAGCCTGTCGCGATGCACGTGGAGATCGGCCATGACACTAGTCTGCCTGGTTTCGCCTCAGCAGGCGCTGGCGAATGGCCACAAAGCGGTAACCGTTTGTTCACGGTCTTCACAACATTTCGTGACCATCCCGTGATCGGCATGTATCTTGTTCTCGTGGCAACCCAACGGCGCACTCCCGGTTCGCAGACTTCACTTCGTGAAGCCAACCGTGGCCGAATCGTCGATGCCGTCAAGAAACACGGTGGGTTGACACAGGTCGAATTGGCCGGGACCACAGGACTTTCGCCTGCGACCGTGTCGAACATCGTGAAGGAACTGGTCGGGGTCGGCACCCTTCACACGGCACCGAGCACGCGTAGCGGCAGACGCGCCCAATACGTGACACTCGCCCATGCGCTCGGCTTGGTCGTCGGCGTGCATTTTTCGACGCGGCACATGCGTATCGCACTCACCGATGTGACCCACACGATTCTTGCCGAACAGCATATGCCGCTCGCCCGTGATCACCGTGCAGACAACGAGCTGGACAAGACTGCGCTGCTGATCGCGGACCTGCTCGAGTCGGTCGACGCACACCTCGATGACGTGCTCGCAGTCGGCATCGCCCTGCCGGCTCCGCTCAGTCGAGCGAACGGCACGACTGCCCGCAGCGGCATCATGCGAGGCTGGGACGGAGTCAATGTCGCCGAGGTGATGCGGGCGCGAATTCAGCGCCCGGTGTTCGTCGACAACTCGTCGAACCTCGCCGCGCTGGCCGAACTTCGACTGGGCGCCGCCCGCGGAAAGTCGGATTTCGTGCTGGTTGACGTCGGCGATGGCATCGGATCCGGCATCGTGATCGGTGGTCGCGTCATCCGGGGGCACAGCGGCGCGGCAGGCGAGTTCGGCCACATGACGATCCGTGAGGGTGGCCCGCTGTGCCGATGCGGCAATCGCGGTTGCCTCGAGGCGATCGCTGGAGGGCCTGCGATCATCGAGAAGCTGCGCGAACAGCATCCGAGTTTCAAATTGAGCGATCTCGTCGTGCGCGCGATGTCCGGCGACTCCGAATGCATCAGGGCCATCGCCGATGCTGGGAGGCATATCGGTGTGGCAGCCGGCAACCTGTGCAACCTGCTCGACCCGGAGCGAATCGTCATCGGCGGTGAACTCGCCCGCGCCGGAGAAATCCTGCTCGGGCCGCTTCGATACGCCGTCGAACATGCCCTCGTCGTCGGCTTCGAGGCAATGCCGGACATTGTGCAGACCCAGCTCGGCGACCGCGCAGCCACTATGGGTGCTGTGCTGCACGCGATCGATCAGATCGCCATCGGAGCCGACTGACAGGTCGCGGCCTTCAAAAGTCGCAACCAGCTTGTTACCAAAACCTTGAGTTCAAGACTTGACGCCAAGTCAGTGAACTGTCATGCTCATGCCAGCCGCCAAAGTGGGCGGAATTCGAATCGGAGGTTTCTCAATGAAGATCGCCACCACGAGAGCGGTCATCGCCACGGCCGCGATCCTGCTCACAGCCGGCACACTCACAGCATGTTCCAACGCAACCGGATCAGGATCCGGTTCCACGAGCACGGCGGGTGCATCGACGGCGAAGATCGGCCTGCTCCTGCCTGACTCCGTGACAGCGCGGTACGCAAACGCAGACCGGCCGTACTTCACCGCGAAGATCAAGGCTCTCTGCTCCGGCTGCTCGGTTCTGTACGCGAATGCAGACGCGGATGCGGCCAAGCAGCAGCAGCAGGCGGAGTCGATGCTCACGCAGGGTGCCAAGGTGCTCGTCATCAGCGCGCAGGACGGCAAGGCAGCGGCCACCATCGTCAGCGAGGCAAAGGCCAAGAACGTGCCGGTCATTTCATATGACCGACTGATCGACAGCCCCGACTCGGCCGCATACATCTCGTTCGACAATGAGAAGGTCGGCGAGCTGCAGGGCACGGCGCTGGTCACCAAATTGAAGTCCGACGGCGTCGCCCCCGGTGACGGCGGCATCCTGATGGTCAACGGCTCGCCGACGGACAATAACGCAACGTTGTTCAAGGCTGGTGCGCACAAGATGATCGACCCGAGCGGTTACAAGGTACTCGCCGAGTACTCCACGCCGGATTGGGATCCCGCCCAGGCTCAGAACTGGGTCGCAGGCCAGATCTCACAGTTCGGTGCCAAGATCAAGGGCGTGTACGCGGCCAACGACGGCACCGGCGGCGGCGCGATCGCGGCACTGCAGGCTGCCGGAGTCAAGCCGGTTCCCCCGGTGACCGGTCAGGACGCTCAGCTCACGGGCATCCAGAACATCCTTGCTGGAACGCAGTACATGACGGTCTACAAGGCGATCAAGCCCGAGGCGGAGCAGGCGGCACAAATGGCCATCGACCTCGTCAACGGCAAGAAGCTCAACACGACTGCAACGGTTAACACGGCCAGTGGAGCGGCGATCCCGTCGGTTCTGCTGACACCGGTGGCCGTCACCGTCGACAATATCGAGAGCACGGTCGTCAAGGACGGCTTCCTCACGGCAGCGCAGATCTGCACCGCGGCATACCAGGCCGCGTGCACGGCGCACGGCATCAAGTAGTCAAAAAGCCGACGCACCCGGCCGGAAGCCGCAATGGCTTCCGGCCGGGTCTACCTTCGCTTTAGGCACGCAGTTGTTCACGCGAAGCAATTCAAAGGAGAAATCGTGACGATGGAAGCCTCTGCCGGTTCGACGGCAACACTCGAGGGCGAGCCCGTGCTGTCCTTGCGAGGCGTATCCAAGGGTTTCGGTGCCGTGCAAGCGCTCACCGATATTGACCTTGACATCTACCCCCGCGAAGTTGTCGCCATCGTCGGCGACAACGGTGCAGGCAAATCGACCCTGGTCAAGGTGCTGGCCGGAGTGCACGCGCAGGATTCCGGCACCATCACGTTCGAGGGCAACCCGGTCGACATCCCCTCACCGTCGGCCGCCCAAGCGCTGGGCATTGCCACCGTGTTCCAGGACCTCGCACTGTGCGACAACCTCGACGTGGTTTCCAACCTCTTTCTCGGCCGTGAAATCACCCACGGAACGCTCAATGAGGAAGAGATGGAAAAGCGCTCGTGGGAGCTGCTGCGGCAACTTTCTGCGAAGATTCCGTCCGTGCGCATCGCCGTTGCATCGCTATCAGGTGGGCAGCGCCAGACGGTCGCGATCGCCCGATCACTGGTCGGCAACCCCAGTGTCATCCTGCTCGATGAGCCAACGGCCGCGCTTGGCGTCGCACAGACGGCCGAGGTGCTCAACCTCGTCGAGCGGCTTCGCGAAAACGGTCTCGGCGTCGTGCTGATCAGCCACAACATGGCGGACGTGCAGGCGGTCGCCGACCGCGTCGTTGTGCTGCGGCTCGGCCGCAACAACGGCGTCTTCCGGGTGCCCGACGTGAGCTACGAAGACATCATCGCTGCGATCACCGGCGCGACAGACAATGCGGTGACCCGCCGTGAGGCACACGTCGCCGAATCCCAACTCGCCGATTCCAATCGTGCCGCGCCAGCGGTGTCGGGCGGCAATCTCTCCACCACCGATCTTCCCGCCAGCGATTCGAACCCGGCGAAACCGTCCGAGGAGGGCACACACGCATGACACAGTCACAGCCCACAACAGAGACTCCCGCCATGGTCGCTGCTGACCTGCAAGATGAACGGCTGATCCGTTCAGAAGGCATCCGCGGCATGTTGCAATCGATGCGCCTGCGCGTACGGGGAGGCGACCTCGGCTCGTGGCCCGTGGTGATCGGTTTGGTCGTCATCTGGGCGATCTTCCAGATCCTGAATCCGATTTTCCTGTCGGCAGACAACCTGATCAACCTCAGCAAGCAGTGCGCTGCAATCGGAACGATTTCGATCGGCGTTGTGCTCGTGCTGCTACTCGGCGAAATCGACCTGTCCGTCGGTTCGGTCGCCGGTGTGGCCTCAGCCATTCTGGGCATCGGCATGATCAATCTGCATTGGCCGATCATCGTCGCGATCCTCGTCGCTCTGGCTGCCGGCGTTCTGATCGGCCTGCTGTACGGCGTGCTGCTGACCCGGTTCGGCGTACCGAGCTTCGTGAGCACCTTGGCCGGGTTACTCGGGTTTCTCGGGTTACAACTCTGGATTCTCGGCCCTCTTGGCTCGGTCAACATTCCGTTCACCAGCTGGATCGTGCAGTTCGCGAACGGCTGGTTCCTGCCACCGTGGGCCGCGTACACCATTGCAATACTCGCCGGGGTAGGCGTCTTGGTCTCTGACCTGCGACGCGCCGGTCGCCGATCCCGCGCAGGGCTGTCGACTGGATCACGCACCTTTACCTATGTCAAGGCGATTGTGCTGGCGGCGGTATTGGTCGCGATCGCGGCGTATTTCGCGACCGACCGCGGCACCAGCGTGATGTTCGTCTTCTTCATTCTGCTGGTCATTGTGATGAACTTCTTTCTCACCCGCACCCGGTGGGGCCGCGCGGTCTTCGCGGTCGGCGGCAATGAGGAAGCCGCGCGCCGAGCCGGCATCAAGGTCAACCGCATATACATGTCGGTCTTCGTCCTGTGTTCGATGTTCGCCATCACCGGTGGCATCCTGCTGACCGCGACGCTGTCCTCGGCAAGTTCGCAGTCCGGAACTGGGGACGTGAACTTGAACGCGATCGCCGCTGCGGTCATCGGTGGAACGAGCCTGTTCGGTGGTCGAGGCAGCGCCTGGGCGGCCCTCCTCGGCATCGTCGTCATCCAGTCGATCTCGAGCGGTTTGACGCTGCTGAGCCTGGATGCGTCGGTGCGCTTCATGATCACCGGCGCCGTGCTGCTGCTCGCAGTCGTCATCGACTCGCTGTCGAGGCGATCTCGCGCGAGCCACGGCCAGGCTTAGCTGCGCTGACAGTGTCCGTTTCGGACGAGAGTGCCCGCAACGCGAGGCGCTCTCGTCCGACATGGACACTCTCGCGGCTGAAATCTGGGCGCGCGCCAACGAGTGATAGTCGTTGGGACGAGTGATGGTGCCGCGGCGGCATCATTCGTCCGGAAGACTATCGCTGGGCTCAGGCAGGGCGTCCTCAGGCAGGGCGAGCGGATGCCGCAGCTCGCGCCGCCGCCGGTAGCGCATCCAAAATGCGGGTCACCGCCGCGTCATCGTGCGCAGCCGTCACAAACCAGGCCTCGAACACGCTCGGCGGCAGGGCAACACCCGCGTCGAGCATCGCGTGGAAGAACGGGCCGTAGCGGAACGCATCCTGCGCCTGAACCCCGGCGTAATCGACTGCTGCCTGCTCGGAGAACTGCACGCTGAACAGGTTGCCCGCATGCGACATGTGGTGTGCAACGCCGGCGGCGCTCAGTGCATCCGAGGTGGCCGCGGAGATCACGGCGGCGACGGCGTTCAACCGCGCATACACCCCAGCATCCGCCGCCGTCAGCGTCGCGATTCCCGCGGCCACTGCCAACGGGTTGCCCGACAGTGTGCCCGCCTGATACACCGGCCCGACGGGCGCCAAGTACTCCATGATCTCGCGGCGACCGCCGAGCGCCGCCAAAGGCATCCCACCGCCGACGACCTTGCCGAAGGTGACGATATCGGGCAGATACGGCATGGGCCCGATACGCTGGGGCTCACCGTCTGGTCCGGGCTGCGAGAATTCGCGCACCTCGTCAATTCCAAGGTGCTGCCACGCCCACATCTCCAGGCCCCACCAGCCGGCAGGTCCGACTCGGAAGCCGGTGAGTACCTCATCGAGGATCACGAGTGCCCCGTTCTCATGCGCCGTCGTCACCAAGAACTCGTTGAACCCAGGCTCCGGGTGCACGACCCCCATGTTCGCCGCGGCAGCCTCGACGATGACCGCCGCAACGTCCGGCCCGTGCGCTGCGAACACGGCCTGCACAGCCGACCGATCGTTGTACGGAATCACCAGCGTCTGCGCAGCTGTCTCGGCCGTCACCCCGGCGGATGCCGGCAGCGCCAACGTGGCCAGCCCACTACCGGCATCGGCGAGCAGCCCGTCGGAGTGTCCGTGATAGTGGCCGGCAAACTTGACGATTAACGTTCGGCCGGTGAAGCCGCGTGCGAGCCGAATCGCCGTCATCGTCGCCTCGGTGCCGGTCGAAACGAGCCGCAACTCGTCAACCAGGCTCAGGTCGTTCGGCAAATCGGTCAGCAGTTCGCCGAGCGTTCGCGCGGTCGTACCCCCCGGCACCTCCGGCAACGCACGGTCACTGCCGCCCAGGCTGCCCCAGCGCGGCCCGGTGAGCCGATCGATCACGAGCTCGGCCAACTCGGTTTCGCCCGGCGTCGATGCACCGAACGACAGCCCGCGAGCGGCGGCATCCTGCACCGCTGCCACGACGGCCGGATGCGCGTGGCCGAGAATTGCGGGACCCCACGACGCGACGAGGTCCACATAGTCGCGCCCGTCGGCATCCGTAATGTATGGACCGCGCGCGGAGACGATGAAGCGCGGCGTGCCGCCGACCGACCGATAGGCCCGCACGGGCGAGTTGACGCCGCCGGGGATCACGTGCTGTGCACGGGCGAAAAGCTCGTCGTTGGCACTCATTTCAGGTCCTCCGCCCTTCGGCTTCGCTCAGGGACCGGCCTTCGGCTTCGCGGTTCCTGAGAGGGCCCGGTCCCTGAGCTTGCCGAAGGGCGGCCGTCTCGAAGGGCAGGGAACGACAGAAGCTCGGGAGACGTCGCCAACTCCAGTGCCCAATAGGTGAGGATCGCGTCCGCGCCCGCACGCTTGATGCCGATCAGCGACTCCGTGATCGCGCGCTCCCGGTCGATCCAACCGTGAGCCGCGGCGGCCTCGATCATCGCGTATTCGCCCGAGACCTGGTATGCCCAAACCGGCACATCACTCATCGCGGCGACATCCGCGAGAACGTCGAGGTAACTCATCGCCGGCTTGACCATCAGGATGTCCGCGCCCTCCTCGAGATCGAGCCGCGCCTCGCGCAGCCCCTCGCGCCGGTTCGCCGGATCCTGCTGATAGCTGCGGCGATCGCCGGCGAGCTGCGAATCGACGGCCTCGCGGAACGGCCCGTAGAAACTCGATGCATACTTCGCGGCGTAGGCGAGAATCGCGGTGTCGATGTGGCCGGACGCGTCGAGCGCGTCGCGCACGGCGGCGACTTGGCCGTCCATCATGCCGGAGAGCCCGAGCAGGTGAGAACCGGCATCCGCTTGTGCAATCGCCATGGCGCGGTAGCGCTCGAGGGTGGCGTCGTTGTCGACGACCACGTTCCCTGAGTGTGTCGCCTGCCCTGAGGAGGTCCCGGTCCCTGAGCTTGCCGAAGGGCGACCGTCTCGAAGGGGAGGGCGCAGCACCCCGCAGTGCCCGTGGTCGGTGAACTCGTCAAGACACAGGTCGGTCTGCACGACGATCGCGTTGCCGACCTCCGCGATCACGGCGCGCGTTGCAACGTTCAGGATGCCGTCGGGCTCGCTTGCAGCGCTCCCGATCGCGTCGCGCGTCTCGGGCACGCCGAAGAGCATGATGCCGCCCAGGCCGGCGGTCGCAGCATCCGCAGCCACGCGCCGCAGCGAATCGAGGCTGTGCTGAACGACGCCCGGCATCGGCTGCAACGGGAGCGGCTCGGTGAGACCCTCGCGCACGAACACAGGCAGAATCAGTTCCGCCGGGTGCAGGCGCGTCTCTGCGGTGAGGCGGCGCATCGCTGCGGTGGTGCGAAGTCGGCGGGGTCGAACGGTCGGATGGAGAATGTCACTCACTTGAATCAGCCTACGCCGCCCGGTTGGTCGAGTAGCCCGCGAGCATCCCATCGTTGGTCGAGTGGCCCGCGAGCGTCCCTTCGTTGGTCGAGTAGCCCGCGAGCGCAGCGAGCAGGCGTATCGAGACCCCTGCTCCAGCGGTCGAGGGTCTCGATACGCTCGCTGACGCTCGCTACTCGACCACCGGGGTGCTGGCGCTCGCTACTCGACCACCGCGGGACGCTAGTGTGCGTGCGCTGCTGCCGCGATCGCGTCGATCAGTGACCCGGCACTGCGTTCGGCCGCGACGACGTCGACGCGCAGGCCGACTGCGGCGGCGTCTTTCGCCGTACGCGGACCGATCGCGGCGACCAGGGTGCTCTCCGGCACCGGCCCCAACTGCGTCTGCACCTGCTCTGCGACGCTCCCCGATGTGACGAGAATCGCCTGAATGCGACCCTCGGCGACATCGCGCACGACCTGATCTCGCACCGGAACGCCAACCGTTCGATATGCGACGACCGATGACACGTTGTGCCCGATCCGCTTGAGCCCCTCTGTCAGGAGCGGCTTCGCGATCGCCGAGCGAAGCGTCAGGATGTGCAGCGGCACAATACCGTGCGTGGCCGCCTCCCACTCCGTGAGCAACCCGCGTGCGGAATTGTCCTCGGCCGGAACAAGATCCACCTTGTATCCTGCCGCGATCAGTGCGGCCGCCGTCGTCTCGCCCACCACGGCAATGCGCGTCGTTGCCGGCACCACGGCGCGCCAGGCGGACAGCACGTCGACGGTCGTCGCACTCGTGATCGTCATCCAGTCGAACGCGCCGGAGGCGAGCGCATTCAACGCCGCCTGCAGCGCTGGAGCATCGTCGGTCGGTGCGAAGTTGATCATCGCCGCGACGACAGGAGACGCGCCACGCTCCCTCAGCGCGGCCGCGACGGAATCACCCCACGGCCCGCCGCGCGGTACGAGCACGCGCCAGCCGGCCAACGGTTTTTGCGCATTACGGACGGTCGGCACCGGCCCGGTCGCGGCAGAATGCCCGCGACATCCCGAACTTTGCTCGTCATACTCGGTCATGATCATGACGCGTTGCCCGGTGTGCCAGGCGCACTCGGCGGCCTCGGCGCGCTCGATAGCGACGGGGCCAATTCACCAGCGCCTGCCTCAAGCAACTCAGCGACGACCCGCTCAGACACCTCACGGGCGGTATCCAGAAGCGCAGTCAACGTCGTTGCGTCGGGCGTCGCAGCGTGCGAACTGGTGATCCGCTGCGTGCCATCCGGTTTGTACACGGTGGCCGTGAGAAAGAACAGGCCGTCGTCGAATTGCGCGGTCGTGCCGATCGGCGCGGAGCATCCGGCGTCCAATCCGGCCAGCACGAGCCGCTCTGCGCTCGCGCACGCGTTCGTCGTCACATGATTGACGGATGCCAACGCCGCCGCGAGCGCGCCTCGACCGTGGGCGTCGGCGTCTCGCACCTCGATCGCCAGCGCGCCCTGCCCCGGCGCGGTCGGCCAGTCGGAGAGCGAGAACATGTCCGTTGCAGCCTCAGCTCGGCCAAGCCGGCCGAGCCCGGCAGCGGCGAGGATGATCGCGTCGAGGGCATCGGCATCCGTCGCATCGACACCGAAAACGCGATTCAGCCGGGTGTCGACGTTGCCGCGGATGTCGATGACCTCGACATCCGGTCGCGCCTGCCGCAGCTGGGCGATGCGCCGAGGCGAGCCGGTGCCGACCCGGGCACCGCTCGGGAGTGTGTGCAGTGTCAATGTGTCGCGAGCGCAGAGCACATCGCGGGCATCCGCTCGGCGAGGGATCGCGCCGATCGTGAGACCGGGAACCGCCACCGTCGGCAGATCCTTGAGCGAGTGCACGACGGCGTCGCAGCGCCCGTCCAACAGCGCATCGCGCAGGGCACTCGCGAACACACCGGTTCCACCCAGTGCCGAAAGGGACTCGCGCGAGGTGTCCCCGTGCGTTGTGACTGTGACGATCTCGACCTCGAGACCGGATGCCGCGCCCAGGGACTTCGCGATCGCGCGCGTCTGCGCGAGCGCCAGCTCGCTTCCGCGGGTACCGATGCGCAGCGCATTCGTCATCGTGCTCGGGACTCCTCACGAGCACCGACGCTCGCCTGGTCCGGCCAGGGGCCGAGAGGAGTCAGGCGTGCGCGGTCGGCATCGGGCACGTCGTTCAGCCGTTCGAGAATCAGATCCACGAGACCGGCGACGAACGCGGGGTGCGTGCCGGGTGTCGGCACCCTCTCGGCGAGAATGCCGTGCCGTGTTGCAGTGGCTTTGGCCTCATTGTCAAGATCCCAGAGCACTTCCATGTGGTCGCTGACGAAGCCGAACGGCACGATGATGACGGCCCTCACTTGCCCGCCAGCCGCGAGCTCGTCGATCGCGTCATTGATGTCCGGTTCAAGCCACGGCGTTTGCGGCGACCCCGACCGCGACTGGTAGACGAGCGAATACGGCAGCCCCGGCGCGGCTTCACGGGCGATGACCTCTGCCACCGCACGATGCTGGGCGACGTAAGCGCCGCCCGGCCCGAACTCAGTAGCAGCGGACTCTGCACCGGATGCGTCTGCCGCCGTGGTCGGGATCGAGTGCGTCACGAACAGGAGGTGCAGGGAATCGCGGGCAACAGCATCCGCACTGCTGGGAGAGGCACTGCTGGGAGGGGCAGTGCTGGGAGGGGCACTGCTGGGAGGGGCAGTGCTGGGAGGGGCACTGAGCCGTTCGAGCGCCGCACGCACGCCCTCGATGAAGGGTGTGACGAAGCCGGGGTGGTCGAAGTATTCGCGGACGCGATCGATGGTGACGCCCCGCGCGTCACCGCTTACCTCGACGTCGGCGAGCGCCTGTTCGAAGTCTTCGCGGTACTGACCGACGCCGGAGTATGACGTGTACGCGCTCGTGACAACGGCCAGCAGCCGGTCATCGCCTGCGGCGTGAGCGGCGCGCACCGTGTCCGCGAAGTACGGCGCCCAATTGCGATTGCCCCAGTACACCGGGAGGTCGATTCCGCGCCGCGCCAGTTCGGTTTCGAGAGCGGCCTTCAACGCACGGTTCTGCGCGTTGATCGGGCTGACACCGCCGAAGTGGCGGTAGTGCGTTGCGACTTCTTCGAGGCGCTCATCCGGAATGCCGCGCCCTCGAGTCACATTGCGCAGGAACGGGATGACGTCATCCTGCCCTTCGGGCCCGCCGAAGCTGGCCAGCAGAATCGCATCGAAATCCGTCACTGCAGCACCCCCCGGCACTGCGCCACCCAGATGAAGCCGGCCAGCAGGATCGCATCGAAATCCGTCACTGCAGAATCTCCGGGATCTCCGCCGTCTCGACGCGGCGCCCCGTGAAGAACGGGATCTCTTCGCGCACGTGCAGTCGGGCGTCCACAGCGCGCAGGTCGCGCATCAGATCGACGAGGTCGGTCAGCTCATCCGACTCCAACGGCACGATCCACTCGTAGTCGCCGAGCGCGAACGCCGCAACCGTGTTCGAGAGCACCGAGCGATACGCGGCACCGCGCCTGCCGTGCTCGGAGAGCATTCGGCTGCGATCCTCGGGCGCAAGCAGGTACCAGTCGTACGAACGCACGAACGGGTAGACGGCCAGCCAGCCTTTCGGTTCGGTGTCGCGCAGGAAAGCCGGAACGTGCGACTTGTTGAACTCGGCCCCCCTGTGCACGCCCATCGCGTTCCAGACCGGCAGAAGCGACTTGAGCAGCTGCGCGCGGCGCAGCTGGCGGATCGCCCACTGCAGCGTCTCGGGAACAGGGCCGTGCAGCCACACCATCAGGTCGGCGTCAGCCCGCAGGCCGGAAACATCGTAAAAGCCGCGGATGCTCACACCCTCGTCTTCAACGGAACGCACGATGGCGTTCAGTTGCGCGACGGCCTCGGGCACATCGCTCCCGTCGAGATCGTCGGGGTTCGACGGGTCGCGACGGAACACGGCCCAGAGGGTGTATCCATCGGGTTGTTCAATTGGGGCGCTGGGAGTCTGTGGTGCAGATGCTGCCTCGGCGGCAGCCGGGTTCGTCATACCTGACAGTCTCTCTCTAGATCGTCGTGAGAGCAAAAGCGCTACCTGCGACACACAGGTTGGCAGGAAGGACGGCACACGGGCCGGCACGCGGCGCGCCGGATCACGTGGTCGCTTGCCGCCGCACCGCGCCGCGGCGCGACCCGCGCAACTCCGATGGTTCGGCTATGCACTGGCTGCACCTCGCCCGAGAATAAACCGGCGTGTCACGGTGTTGTAACGGTTGTGAAGACTCAACAAAACCGGGCGGCGACTGCCGCCCCACACCAGGCACGCGCCGGCGCGCATGTCGATGAGTCGGTATTGCGCGCTCTGGAAGCAGACTCCCGCCTCCTTGTCGCATTCCCATGGGCGAGGACCCTGAGCCGCGAAGAGCGCGCTGAGTTCGCGGACCAGTTGGCCCATCATCCGACCGAGATGACAAACAGCGCCATCGAGGAGCTGCTGGTCACGTGGCATGCGCGCGCGGACGCAGCGCGAACGCGCCATGTGACCGGGCTCGAGACGAGGCGCGCCGCTTAATCGGCGCGCTTCAGTACCGGCGCGCTTCGGTATTGGCGCGCTTCGGTATTGGCGCGCTTCAGTATTGGCGCGCTTCAGTATTGGCGCGCCGGAATGGCACGCCGCAGACCGAAACGGCCTACGCCGCGGGCGTCGCCAGTACCTCGTCGAGTGCTGCGGCCGCGTCGCCGCCCGAACCTTTGAGCGCGAGCGCAAGCTCGGATTCGAGGATCTGACGTGCCTTGAGCAGCATCCGCTTCTCACCGGCGGAAACGCCGCCGCTGTTCTCGCGACGCCACAGGTCGCGCACAACCTCCGCGACTCGGATGACACTGCCGCTGGCCATTTTCTCCTGGTTCGCCTTGTAGCGGCGGGACCAGTTCGTGGGCTCCTCGACGACGTCTGCGCGCAGCACGCCGTAGACCTCTGAGACGCCCTCACTGTCGATCACGTCACGCACACCGACCAGTTCGAAGTTATCGACAGGCAGCTGAATGGTCAGTTCACTGGTGTGAACGTGCAGCGTGATGTATGTCTTCTCCTCGCCCTTGACCTTCTTGATCGCCTTGCCCGTGACGGTCACAGCACCGTGATGCGGGTAGACCAGAGTTTCACCAATTTCGAGAATCATGCATCTTCACTTTCGTTGTTTCGGTCGTCGACACGGGATCGCCGCGTCGAAGATTGTGGGCCGATCGCTACGCGCTCGGCGGTAGAAGCCGAGGCGGCAACAGCCATGGCGGCAACATGGCCACAAGTTGTTCCACGAGTTCGTCGTCGGACATGCTGAGGGAACCGTCGAGCCATTCGCGGATCAGCGCGATCGCGCCACCCGCTGCGTATGCAGCGACCGCGTCGAGCCGCACGTCCCGCGGCTTCGCCATGGGCTCAGCGATCGTGAGCACGAGCGCGCGGGCCTGGGCGGCGACGGCGTCGTCGTAGGCCTTGCGCATCGGCGCCAATGTCAACGTGCTCTGGTAGACGGAATAGTGATCGACGATGTGGGCAACCAACTGGCGGTAACCGCGTCGCGCAGTCTGATCGGATGCCTCACCGGCGATCCGCAAATCGGCGCCGGACACACTGGGCTCCGTGAATGTAGCCTGCAGAAAGGCGACAGCCAATTCGTCGACGTCGCTGAAATGCGCATAAAACGTGCTGCGACTGATCTCTGCAACACGCACGATGTCACTCACGTTCAAGGTGTCCGACTTCGACGCCTCCGACTTCGACGCGTCTGACTTTGACGCATTCGAGTTCGTCGATTCCGAGTGTTCAGACGCCAGCGTCTGCACGGCACTGAAGATCTGGTCTCTGGTGCGCTGCGCACGAGGGTCACCAGACGGCCGCTCCACCAGACGGAGTTTTCCCCGAGATGAGGGCACAGAAGAACGATTCACTGCATTCATTCTATCACATTTCGCACACGTGTGCGAGAAATGCCCCGACGGCCGTGATGTGCCCGCGCGGTGCGCCACTCGCGGCGTCGTGCGCCACTTCAACCGGCGCATGGCGCACGAAGTAGCGCACGATGTGGCGAAGCCGACGCGGCTGGCCCGACACGACACGCGTCAGCGGTTGCGCAGCCTGCTTACCGCAATCCAGGTCGCAGCGCCGACAGCGGCGACCGCGACAACCGCAACCGCCACGGATGCCAGTGGGTAGTCTTCGCGCAACACCCGAAGCGCGCGCTTTGCGCGCCGTGGGAGATTCGCTTTGTCTTCGATGGCGTTCAGGGCCTCGACGAGTTCGGCACGCGTCCGTTGCACTTCGCTCACTCGATCAGCGGTCATATTTGCCCATCCCCTTGATCGCGTTGAGGTCTTCCTTCACGCTGGCGACGGTTTCCGGCGGCACCAGCGGAGGGATCTTCTTGAACGATGACATCGCGATGAGCACCAGAACAACGACGATCACCAATAAGGCGCCCGCGACGATCAACGCCGCAAGCCACCCCGGGAACACGACGGCTAGCCCAAGCACGGCCGCAGCGATCAGCACGGCGAGCGTGAAGAAAAGCAGCAACAGAGCAACTGCGACAAGGCCTATGCCGATACCGGCATGTATCGCCTTCTTCTTCAGCGCTGCGGTGAATTGGGTCAATTCGGCCTTGGCCAAGGCGATGAACAGCCCGGGCAGCTCGCGAATCAGTGCGACAAGTGAGCGCGAACCCTTGCGGGGTTCATTCAGCGGTCCTGGGTCTGCCGTCATGTCTCTCACCGTTCTTTCGGCGTTGCTCACATCTCCGCGTCGGCAGGCGGGGTCTTCTTCGCTGCAGGTTTCCGCCCCGTAGGCTTCTTCGCTGCGGGCTTCTTCGCGGAGGTCGTTGCCGCCGATCCTGCGGATTCCGGCCCTGTCGAACCTGCGCCGGTCGAACCCGCGCCTGTCGAATCTGGCCGGGGTGCCGCGTCTTTGGTCAGTCCGGAGACCGTCGTAAATACTTTCTTCGCTCCGTTGAGCAGTGCGCCCGGAACTTCTCCGACGCGTTGCGCCGCGAAGTCTTGTACCTGCTGCACCTGGTTCTGCACGCCGTCGGTCTCCCAGACCGCCTGGGCCGCGCTCTTAATCTGTTCGTATCGCTTGCGCCCGGCGCGTGCACCGAACACGTAGCCGACTGCCGCCCCCGCGACGAAGAGAAGCTTGCCCTTCATTGTGACCCCGATCGTCAGTCCATTTCGGTCAGTAACCTCCAGCGTAGCCCCCGGACCCGGGCTGCCGCCTCCTTCGCATCCGGAACGACTGATGCCAATCCCGTGCCCGCCAGCCATGACCCGGCGACCTCGAGTCCGGCGACCGCCGCAACACTCGCGCGCACAGCCGCGACCCTGTCCCGTTGCCCAATCACGGCATGCGGAAGTGCCGAAACCCAGCGCGTGCGCGCGAACCCGGCCAACGCGGATGCCCGCAGCGGCATATTGAGGAGCACCGACGCATCTCGGAGCGCCAGTTCACGAAACTCCGCATCGCTCAGGTCAACCGTCGAGTCGGGCTGTTCGATGTTCGGCGCCGAGCCGACACGCCCATATGACAGCCTGACAACCTGCCGTCCGGGTGCTCTTCGCCCGGCAAGCTCGGCGAGCCAGGGCCACTTCGCGGTCGCGTGCGTCAGTGCCTTTGCGCGAACGTCCGCTTCAGCGGCGACGAGCACGCCGCTCCCGCGCGGTGCCGCATCGAGAGCGGGCTCATCGAGCACCAACGTGGCCAGCTCGATTGGCGTGCCACGCGGCCATTCCAGGTCGGCAAGCCCAGCCAAGTCCGCGAGCCCGGCCAGATCGGGCCGCCCAGCCAGGTCGGGCCGCCCAGCCAGCTCGGCCAATCCAGCGGTGCCGTCAGATGCGCCAACTGCGCCGGATGCTGCACCATGCAACAGCCCGAGCGCCTCCGCGGCCGGTGTTGCGAGCACCACTACGTCGGCCGACAGGGCCTCGCCATCGGCCAGCTCCACTCGCCACCGTGCTGGCCGCTCGCGCTCGGAAGCGAGATCGCTCGGCCCCTCGACACGCCCAGCGAATGCTGACTCTATGCGCTCCGAGTCCCTGGCGGGCGCGGGTTCGTCGGCTGGCGACCGAGCACTCGTCACCTGCTCGGTCGGCAGTTCCGCACGCGCGGACACCGCCCCAATCGCGGCCACCCGCGCGCCGGTGCGGAGCTCTGCGCCGCGAGCGCGCGCATCCGCTTCGAGGGTCTCGACAAGCAGGAACATTCCGCCGCGCAATCCGGCAACGGCCGCACCCGGTTTCGCAGCGCCCGGTTTCGAGGTACCCGGATTCGTCGCGCCCGGATTCGTCGCGCCCGGTTTCGAGGCATCCTGCTCGGCCGCAGCGGATCGAGCGGCGGCCGAGCGGAGCTCCGTGACGGCGCCGGAGAGCGAGCCGGTGCGCGTCAGTGCCTGGTTGAGGCCGGGCGCGGCTGCCGCGACGTCGAGCTGATCCGGGTCGGCCGAGTACACGCCCGTGGTGACCGGCGCGACGAGTTTCTCGAGCACGGCGGAGCCCATCCGTCGCCGCACGAGTCTGCCGAAGTTCTGGTCGTGCCCGATTTTCATCACCGGCATTAGCCGGTCGAGGTATGCGCGCAATGCGCCACGCCAGCCGATGGCGGCGATGACATCCGTGGCGAGCGGCGACCCCGGCACGCCGAGCAGGCTGCCTGCCGGCAAAGGCGCTGCTCTGTCGCGCAGTTGCAGCCAGGCTCCGGCCGGGTTCGGGCTCTCGACTTTGTCTCCGAGGCCGAGTTCTTCGAGCAGTGCAGCGACGTGCCCGCCGCGCGTCGCGAAGCTCTCGGCCCCTGTATCGATGGGCAGACCGGCCACCGTGGCGCGGGCGACGGTGCCGCCTAAGTCTTCGGATGCCTCAACCACCGTCACCCGGAACCCCGGCCGCGCACATTCGCGCGCAACGACCAGGCCTGCGACTCCGCCGCCGATGATCACGACTCGCGTCTCCGGCTCGGTGAGTGCTCGATCCAGCGGTTCGCTCACGCGCCGGCCTCGCCGAGCCGGTCAGCGCCGCCGGCCTCGCCGAGCCGGTGAGCCCCGCCGGCCTCACCGGCCGTGCCGGCCCCACCAGCCTCGCCGAGGCCGTGCACGAACTCGACAAGCCGCGTCAGCACGGCCGGATCGGTCTGCGGCGGAACCCCGTGGCCCAGATTGAGCACGTGCGATGGCGCGTTCGCACCGCGGGCCAGCACGTCGCGCACGTGTGCCTCGAGAACGGGCCACGGTGCATCCAGCATCGCGGGGTCGATGTTTCCCTGCAGCGGAACGACGTGGCCGAGCCGCCGACTGGCCTCGTCGAGCGGAATCCGGTAGTCGATGCCCACCACATCTGCGCCGATCTCGTGCATGGCTTTCAGCAGCTCGCCGGTGCCGACCCCGAAGTGCACGACCGGCACGTTGCGTTGCGTGCGAGCAGCACCGTCCGCGCCGCTGTCGCTCGGCACACCATAGGTGAGCCCGCGCACCGGCCGCACGGCCCGAGCGGATGCCGGTGCCACCGACCGCGCATAATCCTCCAGTGAGAGCGACCCGGCCCACGAGTCGAACAGTTGAGCCGCACTGGCACCGGCGAGCACCTGCACACGCAGGAACGCCCCCGTGGTGTCTGCCGCCCACTGCATGAGAGCGTGCCAGGCATCCGGTTCGGCGTGCATGAGGGTGCGCGCGCGGATGTGATCCTTCGATGGCCCGCCTTCAACGAGATAGGCCGCGAGGGTGAACGGTGCACCTGCGAAGCCGATCAGCGGGGTGTCGCCCGCCCCGAGTTCGGCGAGCAGCCGCACCGCTTCGCGCACGCCGGCCTCGACCGGTGCAAGCGCGGCGGGGTCGAGCGTGGGTAGGGCGGCGACATCCGCCGCGGTGCGAATCGGATGGCTGAAGACCGGCCCGGTGCCGGGCACGATCTCGACCTCGACGCCGGCAAGCCGCAACGGAACGACGATATCGCTGAAGAAGATCGCCGCGTCGACGCCGTGTCTGCGCACGGGTTGCACGGTGATCTCGGCTGCGAGCTGCGGATCGAGACACGCCTCGAGCATGCTGCTGCCGACGCGCAGTTCCCGGTATTCAGGCAGCGAGCGGCCGGCCTGCCGCATGAACCACACCGGAGTGATCGGCGTGCGCTCTCCCTGATATGCGCGCACCAGGCGCGTTTGCGCAGTGCGCCCTGAAACGAGCGGATGCGCCGGGTCGAGTTCGCGCGGATTGTCGGGGCGTCGAGATGTCACGGTTTGATTCTGTCAGCCTCCGGCTGTGTGCGCGCTGCCGCACGCACGGGCCTACCGCCGGATTCCCCGTCGTTCCCTGCGCCAGGCCGACGCTCCCGCGCCGTGTGCGAAGCACATCCGCCGCGCCGCGATGACGCTGCCATGCTGCCAGCGGCCGTCAGGCGGGTCGGGCGGCTGGTAGAACGAATCGGCGTTGTGTGGGATGTGGCGCACGAAGACGCCGTGTACGGCACCTTCGTCAACGTCGAGGATGGGCATTTATGCGGCGGGAACTTACGCGGCGGGCGCTTCCTCGAGCGCGGCGACAAGGCGGGAGACGCTGCGGTAGTCCCCGTCGCGAATCGCATCCACTGGTCGCGGGTCGTCAAGGCGGGCGATGGGCTTGATCAGCCAGATCGGGATGTAGCTGGTGTGCATCACCTGGGCAAGCCGCTCTAGCAAAGCAGTGAGTTCTAGTGCACGGATGGCATCGCCCGCAGGCGCGCGGGGACGACGAACCATACACAGCGACACGGTAGCCGAACCGTACTCACGAGCGCTGACTGGATACCTGCTTAGCGCACAGTTCCAGCAGCGAAGTTGTCGGGTGCGGGGATATTCCAGTCGATCGCGGCTTGTCTTCCCTGTGGGATGGCGAGGTCGAGGAGTCCTGGGAATCGGGCATCGAGGTCGTCGCGGCGCAATCGATTGAGTTTGCGTGTTCCTTCCACTCGTTGCCGAATGACTCCCGCTTCACGAAGGGTGCGGAAGTGGCCGCTTTGCGTGGACTTGCTGATCGGCAATTCGAACGCGGAGCATGCCAGTTCCCCACTCGGCCCGCAATCTGCGAGCCGGGCGATGATCACCAATCTCATCGGATCGCTAACGGCCGCCGCGACATCGACGAACCGCAACTCGTCGCGTTCGGGGTGCGTCAGGTCGGTGGCTGTTCGACTGGCCATGCTCCCTATGCTACTCCAATGTTCACAATTTCCGAACATCATGATATGTTCGCAAATGTCGAACATGCAGTTGGGAAAGGTTGGTCATGCGCAGGACCGGATTGTCACAGCGCTGGAAGTTCTGGGGAGTCGCGTACACGTCGGTGGTCTTATCTGCCGGCAGCAACCTGCCCACGCCCCTGTACCGAAGTTACGAGACAGCGTTCGGATTCACGCCGCTGATGGTCACGCTAATCTTCGCCGTCTACGTGGCCGCCTTGATCCCCTCGCTTCTGCTGATCGGCCCGCTGTCCGACGCGGTGGGACGCCGTCCTGTACTGCTGGCCGCCGTGCTGCTGGCCGCAGCCGGTTCGGCCATCTTCGCCCTGGCGGCCGGTACCTGGTGGCTTTTCGGCGCACGAATTCTGCAGGGCGTCGCCCTGGGGGCGGCCTCCGGGGCGCTGATCGCCGCCCTCGTCGACCTAGAACCGACCGGCGACCGGCGCAAGGCTGCCCTCATCTCCACCGTAGGCACCGTCTGCGGCCTCGGAGCCGGCCCGCTTCTGGCCGGCTGGCTGGCCCAATACGCTTCGTACCCGCTGGTGTTGCCATATGCCGTAGAAATCGTCTTACTCGTCCCCGCTGCCGCCGTGATTCTGACCCTGCCCAACAAACAGGAACGCGGACGGTGGCATCCGACCCGCCCGCACATCCCGGCAGCGCTACGCCCGGTCTTCGCCACCAGCGGAGTCGTCAGCTTTTTCGCCTTCACTGTCCTGGCACTCTTCCTCACCCTGATCCCCAGCTACATCGCTACTGTCGCCAGAAGCAGCAACCTGCTGCTGGGCGGAGCCGCCGTCGCGCTCATGCTGGCCTGCTCGGCCTGTGCGCAACTCATCGGATACAGGCGTCCGCCCCACAAACTCGAAACTGTCGGCCTGCCGATCCTCGCCGCAGGTCTGCTCGCCCTGACATCAGCAGGATTCACCTCATCACTGCTCTTGTTTGTCCTTGCCATTTCGCTGGCCGGAATAGGGCAAGGACTGGCGTATCTCGGGGGGCTGACAGCGGTCAATCAGGTGGCACCGGCCCACCGGCATGCGGAGGTCCTCTCCAGCTTCTACATCATCATCTACCTCGGCGTCGGGCTGCCGGTCATCGGCGTCGGATTCCTGGCGACCCGAATCCCGCTCACCACCACCGTCGAGCTATCCGCTGTCCTCATCGCTTTCGCCTGCCTGATTCTTCTCACGCTCACAGCCCACCGCCAATCCAAGAAAGCTCCAAACACCAAAAAACGGTCATCGACAACGGCAATCTGAGAACCACAATCTGGTCATCACCATTTGGCCATCTACCTAGGTGAGCTGTTAGATCGAGAGGTGGGCATGTAACGCCGGGTCGTATGGTTCTTTCCTTGTTGCGGCCGTCGCTGGCCGCTTTGCGAAGCGGATGCGCTCGAACGCGGTCTGGAGACTGATTGCGTGGTTCATGAAGTGTGCCCAGCCCTCGAAGTGCAACGGGATGACCAGTCACCAGCAACAACGTGGCACCATTCTCTCCGAAGCCGGCAAGATACCCGACGAGAGACCTGCCCGTTAGCCGAGAGATCGTGAACGGCCCGTCTCGTGTCTGCCGGTTCGCATACGGTTGATTGATGGCAAGCGTTTTAATGGTCAGCGGCAGCGTGCGTGATGGCTCAGTCAACTCGGCAGTGATCGCGACAGCAGCCGAGTTGTTGCCAGCCGACGTGGCGGCCATTCGAACAGACGGAGCAAACGTCCCATTGGGCCATACTTCACGAACGTAAGCGGAAGCCGGTCCATCTGCCCCGTCACAAACCAGCCATGCCTCGTGTCGTATGTATGACACCAGGAACAATGACGGGAGCAGGGTGTGGTATAACACAAGGTGATCGCGGTCGGGTGCGGATTTGCCGGAGTTATCGCCGCGAACCGTTTGGCCTCGGGGGCTACGGAGGGTCACATGAACGTCGTGTTGATCAATCCGCGGGACGTGTTCGTGGAAGGCATCCGGCTGCATGAGTTCGCTGCGGGGTCTCGCGCCCGCCTTCGAGTCGGACTACAACGACTCGGCGCGACCATTCATTAGCATGCGACCGTTTCTCCAGCGCCTGATCTCGCCGGCGAGCTGGGAGTGCACGAGGTGGTGTGGTGCGCGGGATTCACTTCGCGGACGATGGGCCGGCGCACCGGCTCCCGCCACCCCGGAACCCGAGAAACCGAATGTGAGGGGATGAGCAAAGACACCGACTTCCATGCCCATCGGCGCGCGACCAGGTGCGCTCCCGTCGACGATCGCACAGAGTGGACCCCAATGAACACGCTCAGATCGTCAAACGATTCGTGATCGCCGCGACGACCGGCGATATCCAAGCACTTATCAACCTCATCGACCCCGACGTGATCTTGATAAGTGACGGCGGAGGCAAAGCCAGGGCGGCCCGGGTGCCGTGAACGTGGCGGAATCGATGCAGTTCGCAGGAGGAACCGTAATCGGCGCAGCTTCGATGCCCGTGGCGATAGGAACCCCGCGTCTCGGACGTTCGCTGAAGTCACACGTGGAAGCGGTACCGCATCCATTCGAGAGAGTCACGTCGTACACGCTTGAGTTGCTCAGCCAGCTCGTAGCGAGAGATCTGCTCTTCTCGATTGACGGGCGGTTCTTTTGATCGAGGGTGCAATCGACCAACCAGCCGCCGAAGCACCACCAATACGGCAATCACGAGCGGAACCACCAAGTGCCATCCGGCAAATGGAACCGTCACCGCCAACATAATGACCGCGATGACAGCTACAAGTCGCTTGGTGCCGGTAAAGATTCTGATGGCTGCGGCAGATCCAAGGAGATAGGTCGTGAGCACGAGCACGGAGGGGATGAACACGATATCGTCCGTTCCCCAATCGAAGACCGCAGAACCGATCAGTCCCGCTGCACCGATGCCGCCAACTGCGAGGATGGCGATTCCGGGCACGCCGTTCTTGTTCTGCCGAGCAAGGCGTCGAGGTGCCCAGCCATCGCGGCCGAGTGCGTACCCCAGACGAGATACTGAAGCAACAAACGCGTTCGTTGTGCCTAGGCAGATTACGACCGCGCAGATGGCGACGACGGCGACGGCCGACAGCCCAAGACCATGTTGGATGATGGCACCGAGCGATACACGGTCGAGTGCCCGCGTGCCATAGCTTCCGGTGCCGACCACGGCGAAAGCGACACTCAGGTAGAGCGCGGTGACGATGACGATGGTCAAGAGTGTTGCAAGCGGGAGCGTGCGACGGACGTTTCGGAACTCGGCGGACAGGTGCGCGATGGCCTCCCAGCCAGCGAACGCGAAGAAGAGAATAATGACGGCTTGCCCGATCCCCGCTACGCCATTCGGGGTGAACCGTGAGAATGTCGTGAGTTCGATCTGCGGGAGTGCGACCAGGATCACCGCGATCAGTATTGTGGCGACACCAAGGGCAAGCCCGATCTGCACACGAGCACTGATCTTCATCCCTGCGAGATTTGCGAGTACGGCGATGAGGAGCACTCCGGCCGCGAACGCTGGCGCCCATCGTTGATCGAGCCCGACCGCAGCGGCGACGTAGTACCCAGCAGTGAGCGGCACAATGGTTTGACCCACTGAGCCGGCGATGAAGTACCACCACCCGGTGACACCACCGGCCGCGGTGCCGAATGCGCGAGCCGTGTAAGTGGCGACGCCTCCTGCGTCGGGAAAGTGGGAGGCGAGCGCTGCGAAGGTGAACGCGAGGGGCACCCCCATCAGCGCACTGAACAGCCACGCGAGGAGCGAGGCGGGGCCTGCAAGTGAAGCTGCTTGCCCGGGCAACACGAGTACGCCAGCTCCGAGAATGGCACACACATACAAGGCGACGCCCTGCCAGAGACCGATCGTTCCGGTCGGAGCCCCATCAGTAGGCGAGTGCGCTGAGGATGTCGTGTCAGAAGTCATGCCCTCATTCGATCGCTGTCGCATGATCCTGACGAGTGGCATAGTAGACGCCATGCGCAACAAAACAGACATGCATCGTGTCGCACTTGCAGTGATGCCCGGCGCACCAATCTTCGAACTCGCCGTGCCCTGCGAAGTGTTCGGGATCGCCCGACCGGAGCTGTCTGATCCTTGGTATGAGTTCAAGGTCTGCGCGGGCGTCCCGAAGACCCGGATCGCGGGAGGCTTCGTCACCGAAACCGAGGCCACGTTGGACGATCTGGTGCTCGCAGACACCGTGATCATTCCCGCCTGCACCAACGTCCACGAACACCAGCCAGCCGCGCTCGTAGAAGCCGTGCGCGAAGCGCACAAGCGTGGTGCGAGGATCGCCTCGATTTGCTCCGGCGCGTTCGTCCTCGCGGAGGCTGGACTGCTCGACGGTCGGCGCGCCACAACCCACTGGATGCACGCTCAAGAGCTGGCCCGCCGTTATCCGCGTGTCAACGTCGATGCGACCGTGATCTACGCCGAAGATAACGGTATTCACACCTCTGCCGGTACGGCGGCGGCGATCGACCTCTGCCTAGAGTTGGTTCGGCAAGATCGCGGCACTGCCGTCGCCAATGCCCTTGCCCGACGCATGGTGACACCGCCCCACCGCACTGCTGATCAGGCCCAGTACATGCTTGCTCCTGTTGAAGCGCGTGAGGCCACGCCTCTGTCTGTAGTCACCGAATGGGCGCTGCAACACCTCGCAGAACCGATCCGTCTGCGAGAACTGGCCGCACAAGCCCACCTGAGCGAGCGGCAGCTCACGCGCCGATTCCTCAACACCTGCGGGCAGACTCCCGGCGAGTGGCTGGTGCGCGAACGACTCCGACGCGCCCAAGAACTGCTTGAACGCACCGAACTGACCGTGGATATGATCGCCGCCGAATGCGGGTTCAGCACAGCCGCAGGCCTCCGTGCTGCTTTCAACCGCCACCTGCACACCTCGCCCAGCGACTACCGCAACGCTTGGGCGTCATGACCAAGGACTGAAACATCACGACTGTGGTAGTGCGCACAGCTCGCGCCGCGAAAAGTGCTGGCGAAAGCGCTAAGCAAGCCTTAGGCCGGGCAATCGCGGTGGAGTTATCCACGGCGTACATCGTTGATCACTATCGATGACCCCGCCAATTCGACGAGGTCACCACGATCGATGTCGTTGACAGCACGGATCCCGCTCCTCGAGCTCTCGCCCGGCCGCATCGCTATCGATCGCGAGAAAATCCAGCGCGTAAGGATCCCGAGTGATCTGGTGGGCGAGGACCGGTGTGCTCCAACCACGGTCAATCCAACGGCGAGACCAGCACCTCGAACGGGGCCACCGCAACGATGCCGGAATGCGCGACGGCACGCGCGAGGTGCGCGTCGACGGTGACGAAGGCATCCGCCTGCAATTGGGCGACGGCGACGTACTCGGCCGCGCCCGCCGTGTCGTCCCAGTCGAGTTGCGCAGCAATGTGCCAGGCGGTCGCGCGCGACACTCGGTCGCCGAGCAAGCGGATGCGCATGGTCGTGATTCCGTCAAGCTGTGCGCGAGCGTCGCTCTCGCTCAGGTCGCCCGAGCGGACGGCACGATACAAGATGGAAAGCGCGTCCGAGCGCAGCCGATTCGGGGCAACGAGTTGGTGTTCCCGAGGCACGGCAACGCCTTCACGCACCATTCGGATCGCGGTGACAACATCGATCGCGTATCGCGTCATGAGCACATTGTGCACCGCGGATTGCGCACGCGAGCGCATTGCTCACTACAGCAACGTGTGCGCCTCGGTGAATTGTGCGCCCGAGGCCCGCGCCCAGCCGGGTCCGTAACCGTGACATCACGATTCGAGGTCGGCGCCGCGCAAGCGTAGGCTTCCCTTCGTGCTTGTCTGCTTCACCTCGAATCATCACACCGCCCGATTCGACCTCCTCGAACGGCTCGAGCGGCACGCCGGTGCGATCACCGATGCACTGAGTACCCAGCGCCCTGAACTAATCTCCGGCAGCGTCGTGCTCGCCACCTGCAACCGCTTCGAGGCGTACCTCGACATCGACGAACCGCTCACCGCAGCGCGCGCAGTTGCGGTCGAAACCCTGATCGATGCGATCAGCTCCGCGTCCCAGATCGATCAAGACGAGTTGCGCGCGGCCAGCACCGTGATCTGCGACCGTGGCGTCGCCGAGCATTTGTTCGCCGTCTCGAGCGGCCTGGAATCCATCGTCGTCGGGGAGGGCGAGATCGCCGGCCAGGTGCGCCGCGCCCTGCATGCGGCACGCGCAGCCGGCACGGTAACCCGCGACCTCGATCGCCTGTTCCAAACCGCCGCCCGCACCTCCCGCGGGGTGAAGAACAACACCGGCATCGCCAGCGCCGGCCGCTCAATCGTGCGTCTCGCCCTGGAACTCGCCGCAAGCCGCATCACGGATTGGGCGCAAGCCCGCGTGCTCCTCGTGGGTACCGGCGCGTATGCCGGAGCGAGCTTGGCCGCGCTGCGCGACCGCGGTGCAACAGACATTCGCGTCTTTTCACGCACAGGGCGCGCTGCCACGTTCGCAACGAGCCACGGCATCGCTGCGGTGCCGACCACCGGTCTTGCGGATGCCGTCGCCTCCTCCGACCTGGTCGTCACGTGCAGCGTCGCCCCCACCGTGATTCTCGACCGAGCGACGCTGGATGCCGCGATGCAGCTGCCCGGCGCGCTACAGCGCCGATTGATCATCGACCTCGGCCTGCCTCGCAACGTGGATCCGGCCGTTGCCCGCGTGGCCGGCGTCGAATTGCTCGACCTGGAGACCATCAGCCTGCACGCGCCGCTGAAGGAACTCGGCGCAGAGGCGGATGCCCGTGCCATCGTCGGTCAGGCAGCCGCGGCATTCGCAGCGCAGACCGCCGAGCAGCAAGTCGAACCGGCACTCGTGGCGTTGCGCTCACACGTGTTCGGGGTGCTCGACGCTGAAATCGACCGTTTGCGCGCCCATCACGATAGCGAAACCGCCGACACGGCGCAGACTGAGGCGGCGCTGCGCCACCTGGTCGGGGTCCTGCTGCACACGCCATCCGTTCGAGCACGAGAGCTGGCGAGGAACGGAGAAGCCGACACCTTCATCTCCGGAGCGAACGCCGTCTTCGGCGTCGCGATCGAGCCCGAGTCGGCAACTGGCGCTGGGCGCTTGCGGGCGGTCGAAAGTGGTCAAGAGGCCTCGTAGAAAGCGGTACCCTCGAACCACGCCTTTCGGTGTTGAGTTAACCACTATTGCTGATGCGAGAGGACGGCGCGGCGATGTCCGACACAACGACGCAGACAAGAGAGCGGGCCGACGGCTCCCTCCCGTATCTTCCCAGTGAACTGATCACTAAGCGGTTGGTCCTTCGTCCGTTGACCAAGGACGACCTCGATTCGATGCACGCCGAGTACCAGAAGCGCAAGGCCGTTGTGCGCTACCTGCGCTGGGAGGTGCACGACCACGATGAGCCGTCGCGCAACCTCGTGAAGCGTCTGGCTATGGACCAGCTCACCCATGACGGTGACGGGCTCATCTACGCCGTCGAGCTGCCCGACGCAGCCGGTGAGGGCGAGAATGGCCGGGCAATCGGCGACGTCAGCGTGTTTCTGAAGAGCAAGGCGGATGCGCAGTTCGAAGTCGGTTGGGTCTTTCACCCTGCGGCTCACGGACACGGGTTCGCCACAGAGGCTGCGCACGCGCTGCTCGATCTGTGCTTCAACACACTCGGTGCACACCGGGTCTTCGCAGAGCTCGATGCCAGGAATGAGGCATCCGCTCGGCTGTGCGAACTCGTCGGGATGCGCCAAGAGGCATTGCTGCGCGAACGCGAACTCGTCGACGGTGAGTGGCACGACATGGCGATCTACGCGGTGCTCGACTCGGAGTACAAGCCTCCGGCGATCGAGTAGAGCCGAGGACCAACGCACGAGGTCTCGATACGCGTGCTCGTCCCTCGCGCGCTACTCGACCACCACCACGGTGGTCGACGGTCCCTGAGCTTGCCGAAGGGCGAGCGTATCGAGACCCGCGACTAATAGCCTTGCGGCTGAGTGAATAGCCCTTTCGGGTCATACTTCTGCGCGATCTGCTTCAGACGCGTAGCGTTGTCGCCGAAATACGCTGCCGACGGGTTCGCCAGCGTCGCGTCCGCATAGTTGACATAGGCGCTCTGCCCCCAGTACGGCGTCATCGCCGTGCGGAATCCGCGCACGTAGTCGAAGTACGGCGCCGGGTCCGCGCCGACCGCGAAGGTCGACGTGTACTGCACCGTCATCAGTGCCTTGCGATGAACGAAGGCGGTGGCGTCCGGGGCGAGGGATGCGACAGCGCCGCCGAGCGCATCCATCGAGATCCCGCCTTCCGTCAGGCCGGGCACGGCCTGCGCCGTCTGCACCTGAGCGATCAACGCTGCGATACCGGCACTGGTCAACGGCTGGTAGGCAACGTGCGACGTGTTGGCGAACGGTTCGCGGGTCAGTGCGCCACCTGGAGCCGTGTTGCACTGCGTGACCGGCGTATTCGCGCAGCCTGCGTAACGCATCATCGCGTCGAGGTAGCTGCGCGTGTTGACGTCCTTCTCGGTCAGCGCTCCGTCGATTGCTGCAAGGAACGGCGCAAACTGCGCATCGAGCGCACCGGGGTCCCCGATCCAGGTGCCCGACATCGAGATGCCCGGTCCGCCGGAGTGGCTCTGCCCGCCGAGCAGTTTGAGCGTTGCCCACAGCTTCGGGTCTGCAGCCGGGGCCCAATTCTGCCACGCCGCAATGACGGATGCCGCCGACGCCATCGACCAGCTCAGGTAGAACATCGTCACCTGCGGTGCCGGCCGGGTGCTGAAGGTGAGCGAGGTGACGACTCCGAGATGCCCGCCGCCACCGCCGCGGCACGCCCAGTACAGGTCGGAGTCTGTGCTCGAGTTCACCGTGCGGATCGTGCCGTCAGCCGTGACGATCTGCGCAGCGGTCAGCGCATCGCAGGTCAGGCCGTATGCGCGCACGAGCACACCGACGCCGCCGCCCAGCGTCAAACCGGCCGCGCCGACCGTGGCGCATGAGCCGCCTGCGAGCGCCCTGCCTGCGTTGCCGAGTGTCGAATACACCTCTGCGAGGGATGCGCCGGCACCCACCGTTGCGGTTCCGTCCGCCGCAACGGTCACCTGATTCAGACCGCTGGTGTCGATCACAAGCGACGATGGCATTCCGGTTCCGGATGCCCCGCCCGACGACCAACCGGGGTAGCTGTGGCCGCCGGCTCGCAGCGCGAGCGGCACCCGGTACTTCGTGGCGAATGCCAGCGCCGAGGCGACATCCGCCGCGGCCGCCGCGCTCAGAACGGCCAGCGGTTGCGCGTTGTCGTAGCTCGGGTTCTGCGTGAGCTTGGCCTGATCATATCCGCTCTGCCCCGGCCGAAACAGCTTTCCGGTGATCGAGCCGGCGAGCGCAGTCCAGTCGGGTGGGCCGACGGGGGTCACCGTCGGAGTCGGCGTGTATGCGGGATTCGCCGGAGCACATCCGCTTAAAAGCAGCCCGGCAGCGCCTGCAGCGCCCAGCGCGAGAACCCTCCGGCGAGAAAGCTCAGTCATGTCGCCATGTTAGCGGCCGACAAGAAGGGCAAGAGGTGGAGCGAGTGGCAGGAGTTGAACACTGCATCTTCGACCGGGAAGGCCGACATTCTGACGTTGAACCACACTCGCACGCTGTGTTGCGCTCTCAGGCTAGCGCCAGACACCACACTTTGACAAACTTTGCAGAACAACTCCCGCCGCCGATCACCCGGCGACGTGTCGCACGTGATCTTCGCAGCCGCACCGGAAGTGCCATTTCGGGGTCATCGGTCCGTCGCTCACGCTCGATGCGCGGTCGCACGGTAATACTGGACCATGACGTCCGTCACGGCGCTGCGCACGTCCATCGCCGCGCGCAGCTACCTGGTTGCGGATCTCACTGCCACCGCCCTCTTCGGGTTCGAAGGGGCGGCTGCCGGTGCTCGTTCGGGGCTGGATCTGCTCGGAATACTCGTCGTCGGATTCTCCACGGCTCTCGTCGGCGGAATCATCCGCGATGTGCTGCTTGGCGACGTACCGCCTGCCGCTCTGCGATCGCCTTCACGCATCGTCGCAGCGTTCGCGGGAAGCCTCGTGGCTTTCATCGTGTTCGCGCTCGTGCCGGACGTACCGTCGTGGCTGCTGACCGTTCCGGATGCCGCGGCGCTGGCCCTCTTCGCCGTTACAGGTGCCGAGAAGGCCTGGGCGCACGGCTCCAACCTGTGGGTCGTCGTGGCGCTGGGGACGATCACCGGCGTCGGAGGCGGCGTCGTGCGAGACATGCTCTTGAACCGGCTCCCCACTGTGCTCACAGGGAACGTCTACGCAACGGCAGCGATCGCCGGTTCGCTCGTTGTCGGCGTCGCGCTGCGATTCAAGGTTCCACCGACGGCGGCGATGACCGCCGGCTTCGTCGTCTGCTTCGGCATTCGCCTGCTCGCCGTTGCTTTCGATTTGCAGCTACCCACTCTGCGGTGAGTCGCCGCCGCTACGCGCCCTTCAATTGGTCAGCCAAGTAGGCGTGCAGCCCATCGATGGCGATGCGCTCCTGCTTCATCGTGTCGCGGTCCCGCACGGTAACCGCGCTGTCCTCGAGGGAGTCGAAGTCGACGGTCACGCAGAACGGCGTGCCGATCTCGTCTTGGCGACGATAGCGCCGACCGATCGCGCCGGAGTCATCGAAGTCGACGTTCCAACTCGCGCGCAGCTCGTCGGCAAGTCGCCGAGCCGTCGGCGACAGTGCCTCGTTGCGGGACAGAGGCAGCACGGCTACCTTCACCGGAGCCAGTCGCGGATCCAGGTGCAGCACCGTGCGCTTGTCAACGCCGCCCTTGGCGTTCGGCACTTCTTCCTCCTCATACGCGTCTACAAGGAAGGCCATCAGCGCACGTGTCAATCCGAACGACGGCTCGATCACGTAGGGGATGTAGCGCTCGTTCTTCTGCTGGTCGAAGTAGCTGAGATCTTTGCCGGATGACTCGGCGTGCACCTTGACGTCGTAGTCGGTGCGGTTCGCAACGCCCATCAGTTCGCCCCACTCGCCGCCTGTGAAGTTGAACCGGTACTCGATATCGACAGTGCGTTTCGAGTAGTGCGCGAGTTTGTCTTTCGGGTGCTCGAACCAGCGAATGTTTTCTGCCGTCATTCCCAAGTCGATGAACCATTTCCAGCACAGCTCCATCCAGGTTTCTTGCCACTGGTCGTCTGTGCCGGGCTCCACGAAGAATTCGATCTCCATCTGCTCGAACTCTCGAGTGCGGAAGATGAAGTTGCCGGGCGTGATCTCGTTGCGGAACGCCTTTCCGATCTGGCCGATGCCGAAGGGCGGCTTCTTACGCGAGGTCTGCAGCACCGTGTTGAAGTTCGTGAAGATCCCCTGCGCCGTTTCAGGCCGCAGGTAGTGCAGCCCCGACTCGTCGTCGACCACCCCGAGATACGTCTTCATCAGGCCGGAGAACTGCTTGATCTCGGTCCACTGGCCCACCTTGTCCGGATGCTCAGGGTCAGCTATGTCCGCCAGGCCATTGGCGGGCGGGTGGCCATGCTCGGCCTCATACGCCTCGAACAAGTGGTCGGCTCGATATCGCTTGTGGGTGATGAGCGACTCAGTCAGTGGGTCGCTGAAAACCTTCACGTGACCCGACGCCTCCCAGACCGGGGTGGGCAGTATCACGGCGGAATCGAGCCCGACCATGTCACCGCGGCCACGCACGAAGGTGTTCCACCACTGACGCTTGATGTTCTCCTTCAGCTCAACCCCCAGCGGGCCGTAATCCCAAGCCGATCGCGTGCCCCCGTAAATATCACCCGAGGGAAACACGAAACCGCGGTGCTGCGCGAGCGTGATGACGGAGTCGAGACGTGACTGGTCGGCCATAGTTCTCCAATGATCCGGACGAAAGCAGGGGATGCCCACTGCGCACAATCCTACTGATCGGACCGAATTTCGTTTTCGACGACCGCACGAGTGCACGGCGCGCACCGGGTGTCATTGTCTCAGAACGGCGTCGGCCGATATATTGGTGCGAGGGCGGTTCGTCGAGCCAACCCCAGTTAAGGAATTGACGTGACCAATGCGCTGCTCTCGATCAACATCGTCAACACTCCCCTGCTCGCGACCTTCTACGTTCTGAGCATCGCCGCTGTCCTGTACCTGATCATCCGGCGGCCGACCGCACGGTGGATCGCGACGGCGCTGGTCGGTATTCTGGCGGGAGCGGTCATCGGCGCGGTCACCGTGCTCCTGGTCGACGTGCTCGACGCATTCGGAATGCCGCTGCCGTTCACCGCAGACGTCTGGATCATCGCGACGTTCGCCGCCGTCGGTCTCGCGATCGTCAACCTCTGGTCTTCCCGTTGGTGGCGCAAGGTGATCGCCGCGATCTCGATCGTGCTGCTGGTGATCACAGGCACGCTTGGGGTCAATGCGTTCTTCGGGCTGAACCAGACCGTCGGGTCGCTGTTCGGAATCGCGAGCGGCGATGCGATCAATGTGGGCCCGCACACCAATACGCCGAGCGCTCAGCCGACGGGCCCCCTGTATGCGCGCTGGCATCCGCCAGCAAACATGCCCAAGACCGGCAAGGTCGGCCTGCTGACGGGTAAAGACGCAATCCCGAACACACTGTCGCACTTCCCCGCCCGTGATGCTTCGCTCTACCTTCCGCCGGCAGCCCAGGTCGCGAACGCACCCGCGCTTCCGCTGGTCGTGTTGATGATGGGCTACCCAGGCAACCCTGACCCGAGCTTCATCGCAGCCGTGCTCGACAAGTACGCTGCCGCGCACGAGGGGTTGGCTCCTATCGCGATCGTGGCAGATCAGATCACCGGCGCGAATATCGATCCGGCGTGCACCGATTCGCCCAAGCTCGGCAACGCCCAGACCTACATCAACGAAGACGTCGTCAACTGGGCCAAATCCCACCTGAACATCTTGTCGTCACCCCAGTACTGGACGATCGCGGGCTACTCGAACGGCGGAGCATGCGCGTTCAAGTTCGCCGCACAGTCTCCGACGCTCTGGGGCAACGCTCTGGTGATCTCCGGTGACGAGTTCCCCGGCGTCGAGATCCAGGCGCAAACAATCCGAGACGCGTTCGGGGGCAACCAGGCGGCGTTCGACGCGGCCAAGCCGACAAGCATCCTGAAGGCTCACCCCGGCGCCTACACGAAGTCGCTGGCGATTTTCACGGTCGGCGGCAACGATCCTGGTTTCATCCCCGGAGTTGAACGCAACGCGAAGGCGGCGGAGGCGGCCGGATTCGCCACCACCTACTACGTCGTGCCCGGCGCGGGCCACGTCGTCGACGCATTGAACGGCGGCCTGGAGAAGGGCTTCGAGGTGCTGTACCCGCGACTGGGCCTCAGCAAGTGATGCACCAGCATGTCATCGAGGAACCAGCACATATCGAGGAACAATGAGGGATCATGACGACCACGCAACAGGATGATGTGACGGTAGCAAGCGGCCGCAAACGCCGCGGCGTCGTCATCCGCTATCTGCGCACGGCGCCGGCGAGCGTCGGGCTCGCGATCATCGTCATCATCACGTCGATCTTGACCGGCACGATGTTCGCGCCGTCGACTGCGCAGGGCAGCGACGCACTGCGCTGGGCAGCCGGCGTCACGAGCACGATCGATCAGGGCCAGTGGTGGACTCCGTTCACAAGCCTGTTTGTGCCGAACGATCTGTTCCAGCTCGTCGTGTGCGTCGTGTTCTCCCTGACGCTCTTCGCCCTGGCTGAACGCCTGCTCGGCACGGCGCGGGCGGTTATCGCTTTCGTCGCGACCGGCCTGGTAGGCGCTATCCTCGGCGTCTTCATTCAGTGGGGTGCTCTCGCGATCGGTGAACTCTGGGCGACGAACTCGTCGGTCGACCTGGTGCTGGATCCGACGGTCGGCATCATCGGAGCGTTGATCACGGCCAGCGCGTTCGCGCGGGCGCTGTGGCGACGACGGATCCGGGTAGTCACGTTCGCATTCGTCATCATGTTCGTGCTCTACAACGGCGACTCGGACAACTTCTATCGCCTGCTGGCGGCGGTGCTGGGCCTGTGGATGGGCTCATTCATGAGCCGCACACCATTGCACAGACCATGGCATCACAGTTCGCACGCTGAAACCCGCAACCTGGTGGCCATGATCGTCGCGGTGTCCGGATTCGGACCCCTGACCGCACTTTTCTCCGACAACGGCACCGGCCCGCTGTCGTTTATCAGCGACCTATTGCAACTTACTCACGCACGAGTGATTGTGCAGGCCTGCGCGATCCACTATTCCCCGTCGTGCGATCGCGAACTTACGCTGGTGAGCGCCCGGGGTCTCGGCCCGATCCTTCTCAGCCTGGTGCCGCTTGCTCTGCTCATCACAGCGGCGGTCGGGTTGAGAGTAGGCCGACGCTACGCATACGTGCTCGCAATCGTGGTGAACGCCGGGCTGTTCCTGCTCTCCGTGCTCACCGTCATCTTCGGAAACGTGACCCTGGAAGCGGACACACCTCGCGAGTACGTGCAGCAGTACGAGACTCTGCTCTGGGTGCTTGCCGGTGCCCTCATACCCATCGCCGTGATGGTGCTCGTGATCATCAACCGACATCAATTTCTGAATCTGGCCCCCACTGCGGCCGTTCGTGAATACTGGACAACAATTATCGTGGCATTCGTCGTGCTCGTCGCCGCCTATCTGGTAGCCGGTGCGATCACGCTGAGCGGCTACGTGCCGCACGCCAGCTTCGGGGAGCTGCTGATCGATTCGGTACGACGATTCACACCGACTGGATTCGACAGCGGATTCGGCGCCGTGATCGTGCCGCAGGCATCCGTCACGCTGTTCATCTACCGCTGGGTCGGCCCGATCTTCTGGATCGTGTTCATCCTCGCGACACTCCGTCGGTATCGCACGACCTCGGTCGCACGACGCACCAGCACGGAAGGCAGGCGGTTCCGTGAGCTGCTCAAGCAGCACGGCGGCGGCACGCTCGGCTTCATGGGCACCTGGCCGGGAAACGTGTACTGGTTCAGCGACGACGCCGAGGCTGCCGTCGCCTACCGGGTGATCAACCGCATCGCGATCGCCCTCTCCGACCCGGTCTGCGCACCCGCTCGTGCAGCCCAGACAATCCGAGAGTTCGTCGCATACTGCGACGCACGCAGTTGGACTCCGGTTTTCTACAGCTTCCATGAGGAACACCTCCCGACGTTCACTGAACTGGGCTGGGACTCGATGTCCGTCGGCGAGGAGACGCTCATGCATCCGATCACGCTGGATATGGCAGGCAAGCCCTGGCAGAAGGTGCGCCAGGGTCTCAATCGTGGCATCAAGGAGAACATGACCACCCTGTGGACCACGTGGCATGACCTTCCGCTGCCGCTTGCGGCTCAGATCAACGCGATCAGCGAGCAGTGGGTGTCTGAGAAAGAGTTGCCTGAGATGGGCTTCACGCTGGGCGGCATGGAGGAACTGAAGGATCCTGATGTGCGATTGTTCCTTGCGATCGGCCCGGACGGCAGAATGCAGGCGATCACCAGTTGGCTGCCCAGCTACCGGGACGGCGAAGTGGTCGGCTGGACCATCGATTTCATGCGCCGTGGCGACGAGACGATACCGCTGATCATGGAGTACGTAATCGCCTCAGCCGCGCTGCACATGCAGAAAGAGGGAGTGGAGGTGCTCAGCCTGTCGGGTGCGCCGCTTGCGACCAAGCCGAGCACACCCGGCGGACCACCGGCCGAGGAGACGGCGATGACGCGCCTGCTCGAGTTTCTGGCGAAGACGCTGGAGCCCGCGTATGGCTTCTCGTCGCTGTTCAAATTCAAGAGCAAGTTCAATCCGACCTACGCGACGATGTACATGGCCTACCCTGACCCGGTCGCGCTGGCCGCCATCGGGTCGGCGATCGGCAAGGCGTATCTACCAGACGCATCCGCCGCGGAGTATCTGGCACTCGCGAAGACTCTGATGAGCCCCAGGAAATAGCCCTCGAGGAGACGAGTAGACAACGTGAGTACAGCTGGGATGAGACCAGACGGCATGAACCCGGGCAACGGGAATCCGAAGCCGCGGCGCACCGGTCTGATCATCACGATCGTCGCCCTCGCCGTTGTTCTGCTCGGATTGATCGTCGTTCTGGTGGTCGTATCGATGAACAACGCCGCGCCGGCGACCTCGCCGACCGGCACCCCGGTGACGAGCGCACCATCGACGCCGAGCTCATCGCCGACATCGACCGCGACAACCAGCCCCGCAGTCGCGCGCTGCACGGTCAGCCAGCTTTCGGTGACTCTCGGGCAGCCGAACGGCGCAGCAGGCAGCGAGCTCGTTCCGATCCTGTTCACCAACACCGGATCGACGCCGTGCGAACTCCACGGCTTCCCTGGCGTCTCCTTCGTCGGCGACGGCAACGGCACCCAGCTCGGTGCCGCTGCAGCCGAAGACAGCTCCGTGGCAATTGTGCAGAACACGCTGAAGCCGGGCGGCGTCGTTCACGCTCCGCTGAAGATCGTCAACGCGCAGCTGGAGAGCAACTGCACCGTCGTGCCTGCCGACGGGCTTCGGGTCTACCCGCCGCACTCCTTCGAGGCTGTGTTCGTGAAAACTACCGGCCTGTCGGCGTGCAGCAACAAGGATGTCTCGCTGCTGACCGTGCAACCGGTGCTGCCTGCCGGTTGAGGAACGAGCGCCAGCGAGTGTCTCGAAACCACGACTCAACGCGTCGGCCTCGGGCAGCGATCGAGCGGGCTACGCGACGCCGAGGTAGATCTCCTTGATCGCTGGGTTCGCCAGCAGTTCCTTGCCCGTGCCGGAGTAGGTGATCTCGCCGGTCTCCAGCGCGAACGCGCGGTGCGCCCTGTTCAAAGCCTGGTTCGCGTTCTGCTCGACGAGAAGCACCGTGGTGCCCTGCTCGTTGATCTCCGTGATGATCTTGAAGATCTGGCGGATGAACTGCGGCGCGAGCCCCATCGACGGCTCGTCCAGCAGAAGCAGTCGTGGCCGGGACATCAGCGCTCGCCCGATGGCCAGCATCTGCTGCTCACCTCCGGACATCGTGCCGCCAACCTGGGTGCGCCGCTCCTGCAATCGCGGAAACAGCGTGAACACACGTTCCAGATCATCGGTGACTCCCGTGCGGTCCTTGCGGCCGAACGTGCCCATGTCGAGGTTCTCCGCCACCGTCATGCCCGGGAAGATTCCCCGGCCCTCCGGCGCCTGTGAGATGCCGCGAACGACACGCAGATGCGCCTTGAGCTTGGTGATGTCCTCGCCGTCGAACGTGATCGAACCCGTCGACAGTGCGAGCAGCCCGGAGATCGTCTTCATCGTTGTTGTCTTGCCTGCGCCGTTCGCGCCGATCAGACTGACGATTTCGCCCTGGTTCACCGAGAACGAGATGTTGTTGAGCGCCCTGATGCGTCCGTAGTGCACCGAGACGTCTTTCAACTCAAGCAGAACGGTCGCAGGCGCACTCGACGCTGGCAAGTTCGACGCCGGCAAGTTCAACGCAGGAACAGTCGAATCAGGCAAATTCGTCATCGGGCACCCCCAGATAGGCCGCGATCACGGCCGGGTCTTCACGCACGACCTCGGGCGCGCCGTCCGCAATCTTCTTGCCGAATTCAAGCACAACAATGCGATCGGTCAGGCCCATCACCAGACGCATGTCATGCTCGATCAAGAGCACCGTGTAACCGTCTGCCCGGATCGCCCGGATGAGATCCATCAGGTCGTCCTTCTCGGCCGGGTTGAAGCCGGCAGCCGGCTCATCGAGGCAGAGCACCTTCGGGTCCGTCGCCAACGCCCGCGCGATCTCGAGCCGCCGCTGGTGACCGTACGGCAGGTGCCGCGACAACTGCTCGGCGCTGTCCGCGATGCCGACGAACTCGAGCAGGGCTAACGCACGATCGATCGCGGTGCTCTCCTCCCGATAGTGCCGGCGCGAGCGGATCAGCGCACCGGGAACGCTCGTCTTGTGCCGGGCATCCAGACCGACGACGACGTTCTCGAGCGCCGTCATCTCACCGAACAATCGGATGTTCTGGAACGTTCGCGCGAGACCGGCTCGAGTGATGTTGTGCTGCTTCTGGCCAACGAGCGACTTGCCTTCGAGCAGAATGTCGCCCTTGGTCGGCTTGTAGACGCCGGTCATCGCGTTGAAGCAGGTGGTCTTACCCGCGCCGTTCGGCCCGATCAGTCCGAGGATCTCGCCACGGTTGATCTGGAACGAGATGTCGTCAATCGCCACCAGCCCGCCGAATTTCATCGTGAGGTTCTTCACCTCGATGAGCGCCTCGCCGATCTCGACTCTGATTTCGCGCTCGGGAGCCGCTGCCTCCGCCACGTCGAGCTCCACCGGAATCTCCGTCATATCCGGTTCAGGTGCCGGCACTGCCTCGTGTTCCCGCGCGTCGTCGGCTGACTCGGTCATGCTTCACCTCCGTCACGCTTAACCTCTTGGGCGGAAACGGAACCAGTGCGCGGTGAAATCTTGCCACCCGCTCCACGTGCTTTCCGCAGTGCGGTCAGCCGCATGTGCGCTTCGCGCGCGTAGGTGAGCAAGTGCGCCTTGGCCGCGATCAGCCCCTGTGGCCGGAAGATCATCAGAATCACCAGCGCAATGCCGAAGATCCAATACTTGTAATCGGCGATCGCCGTGAAGCGCAACGGAATGTAGGCCACGATCGCGCCACCAAGCAGTGCTCCGACCTTGTTGCCCGAGCCACCAAGAATGACGGCGGCCACGAACAGAATCGAGGTCACCACGTCGAATTTCTGATTGTTCACGAAGCCGATCTGTCCGGCGAACAGTGCGCCAGACAGTCCGCCGATTCCGGCACCGATCGCGAACGCCCAGAGCTTGAACTTGAAGGTCGGCACGCCCATGATCTCGGCGGCGTCTTCGTCTTCACGGATCGCAATCCAGGAACGCCCGACTCGCGATCGCTCCAGGTTGCCGACGAGCAACAGGACGATGATGATAATGGTCAGCGTCAGCCAGTACCAGGGCGTGCCGTTCGAGTTCGAGAACAGCGGATGCGCCGTGGTTCCGCCGGGCGGACGCCCGACGTTCTGGAATCCAACCTGGCCCTTCGCCGCCGGGATGATTGTCGCCAGGATTCGGATGATCTCACCGAAGCCGAGCGTGACGATCGCCAGGTAATCGCCGCGCAGTCGGAGAACGGGCAGACCGAGCACCACACCGAACGTCATTGCCACCAGGATTGCAGCGGGCAGCACCCACAGATACGGGATGTGGATGAATGACGAGTCCGGGCTGGTCAGGAACGCAGCCGTGTACGAACCGATCGCAAAGAACGCGATATACCCCAAGTCGAGCAGCCCCGCGAACCCGATCACCACGTTCAGGCCGACAGCGACCAGGGCATAAATCGACATCTGGAAGCACGCGATCCCCCAGTCGTTACCCGGCTCCGTCGTGATCACCCACGGATTCGCGACCGGCAGCCAATACGCGGCGGCCACGACGATCAGAAGAATGAGCCACTGCTGCCAGCGCGGCATGCTGTCCCACTTGCTGCGCCAGCGCCCTTTCTTCAGTCGCTTCGGGATATTGACCGACTCGCTGTCGACGAATTGCTGATCCGACCGAGCGGTCGGCATCGGTGTTTGGGCGTCGCCGGAACTCATGCTCTGCTCCTTCCCAATGATTGGCCGAGAAGTCCACTCGGTCGCACGAGCAGCACCAGAACAAGAACGATGAACGCGATCACGTCGGTCCACTGCGAATCGCCCAGCAGCAGCTGCCCGTAGTTGCCGATCAACCCGAGCAGAAGACCGCCGAGCAGGGCGCCGCGTACGTTGCCGATGCCGCCGAGCACCGCTGCGGCGAACGCCTTGATCCCGAGTACGAATCCGCCGTTGTAGAGCACGCCGCTCGGCACCTTCATCACATAGAACAATGCAGCGGCCCCCGCGAGGATACCCCCGATCACGAACGTGATGATGATGATGCGTTCCTTGTTGACGCCCATGAGCGTCGCTGTATCCGGATCTTGAGCAACAGCGCGGATACCGCGACCGGTGCGGGTGCGTCGGATGAACTGGTCGGTGAAGACCATCATCGCGACCGCCGCGATGATGATGATCAACTGCTGACTGTCCACGATGGTGCCGAAGATGTCGAAGATCGGCGTCGGCACGAACATCGTCACGGCTGGCTCTGGGTTCGCACCGCGGACAATGAAGATGCTGTACTGAATCGCGAACGACGCGCCGATCGCGGTGATCAGGAATGCAAGCCGTGGCGCGTTGCGCCTGCGTAGCGGCCGGTAAGCGACGCGCTCCACGATCACCGCCGTCGCGGCCGACGCGATCATGCCCACGATCAATGCCAGTAGCAGATCGCCGACGATCGCCCCGAAGCCGAGGTTCGGTGTCGACGGCCCGAACCCGAGCGCGGTGAGCGTAACGACAACGCCGTAACAGCCCATGATGAACACTTCGGAGTGCGCGAAGTTGATCAGGCTCAGAACGCCGTAAACCAGCGTGTAACCGAGCGCCACGAGCGCGTAGATGGCTCCGAAGGTCAGCCCGTCGAAGGTCGCAGGCCAGAAGTTTTGGATGAGGCTAGGGACGTTGAAGGTGATCCAGCTGTTGTCGTCCATCGGGACGTTCGCCAGAAGTGTAAGGAGCATATGTGGTTCCGATGCCGGTCCTAGCCCGACGACGCCGTCAGGCTTGCCAGAAGTTGGTCAATACAGCAGTTGCTAATACAGCGGTTACTAATTCAGCGATTATTTGAAGCCGAGACAGATGTTGGGGGTGGCGCTGCGCCACCCCCAACGACTGTGCTACTTGATCGGGCCGAGTGGCACGATCGAACCGTTGTCCACCTTGTAGGCAAACACTGTAGGCGTTGCGAGCTCACCCTTCGAGTTCCACTTGTAGTGCTTGCTCAGACCATCCGCGTCGTAGTTTTTCACGAAGTCGAGCAGTTTGGCACGGTCAGCGTTGCCCTTGCCGATACCGGTGAGCAGAATCGTTGCCGCGTCGTAACCCTCAATGGAGTACGTTCCAGGGGCAGCACCGCCCGAGACGCCCGCGTAGGCATCCGAGAAGGACTTGATCAATTCACCCGGGATGCAGGGGCAGGTGAAGTACGCGTTGTTGGTCGCGGCCCCGCCCTGCTTGATGAACTGGTCGTCCTTGACGCCGTCGGGGCCGGCGAAGACTCCGGTGTAGCCCTTTGCCACCAGTTGCTGGTCGAACGGTGCGGCCTCAGCGTAGTAACCCGAGTAGTACACGGCGTCTGGCTTCGCGTTGATGATCTTGGAGACCACCGCCGAGAAGTCCTTCTGACCGGTTGTGACCTTGTCCGTACCGACGAGCTTCGATCCGAGCGCCGCCGTTGTGGTGCCGCCGAGGCCGATGCCGTAGTCCGAGTCGTCCTGCACGACGTAGACCTTGTTCAGCTTCAACATGCTGGTCAGCAGCGTTGCGGCCGCCGGACCCTGCACGGAGTCGTTACCCAGGCCGCGGAAGAAGGTCTTCCAACCGTTGTCGGTCAGCGTCGGGTTGGTGGCAGACGGCGTGATGTGGACCAGGTCGCCCTGGTCGAAGATGTTGCCGGTTGCCTTCGACTCGCCCGAGAACGGAAGACCGATGACTCCGATGATGTCGGGCTCGTTGACCGCCTGCGTCACCGGACCGGTTGCCTTGGTCGGGTCACCCTCAGTGTCGAACTTCTTGAAGTTGACCTGGCAGCCCGGGTTCGCCTTGTTCGCCTGGTTGACCGCCAGCTGCACGCCGTTGTAGATATTGATGCCCAGCTGAGCGTTCGGGCCGGTCTCAGCGCCGATATAGGCGATGGTCAACCCTGACGGGCACTTGGCGTTGCCGTCGCCAGCCGGAAGGACTGCATCCTTCGGCACCTCAACTGACGTCATTACCGGCAGATTCACCGCGTTGGCGGCGGCTGTCGAAGTCGTCGACGTTGACGGCTGATTGGCACATCCTGCCACCATAAATGCCACGGAAGCCGCTATCGCGACCACACCCAGCACACGTTTGCGTACCATCCTGTACCCCTTTGTTTCCATAGCGCTGCCGGCTGGTGCGCCGGCAGCGTCGCTCTTGCGCTATGCGCGACAGTAACCGACAAATGCATCATCTGGAAACCCCTTTAGGTCACGACTCGGCATTTATTTCTCAACTCGACGATTACGTGCGCGAGATGAGCATAGCGCGATTGAAACCGTCGCCTAACGCCGCTTAATGCACGTATTCGAGCAAGTCGAGACCGACGGTGCGCATACCGTCGAGCACGGTGAGCCGCGTTTGAAGCTCGGAATCGTCGAAATACATCGACACGGCGTACGTAACGCCGGCACGCGGCCCGCGCAGCACACCGACCTCGCTGCGCACGCTCACATCCGTGCCAGTCTTATTCACGAGCATGATGTTGTGTTCCGCTGTTCTGTGCGCGAGCGGGTCGAGGCCGAATGCGCTTGCGACCATCGACAAATCCGAGTTGAGCGAGAGCCAGGCGATGACCCGGCGGCTCGTGCCAGCGTCGACGATCTCCCCACGGGCAAGCGCGGACAACAGCCAGGTCAGCTCGTTCGCACTGCCGACCGAGAGGTGAGGTGCGTCATCCGGACCCCGATGGTCGCGCACCAGGTCGAGCAGTGCGGTGCGGGTGAGGCCGAGTTGTTCCGTGCGCCGGCTCACCGCATCCAACCCGACTTTGCGCAGCAGAACATTGGTGGCGAGATTGTCGCTGCTCGCGCCGATCAGCGCAGCAAGATCGGCGAGCGGAAGGGCGGGTGCTGCCAGGTGTTGCCAGATTCCGGAGTCGCCGACGGCATCCTCGGCGGTCCGTTCGATGATCGTCAGCCCGCTGGCCTCCTGCGCCTCGATGCGGGCCGCCACTTCCACCAGAAGCAGGATCTTGCCGATCGACGCCGTCGGCATGATGACGTGATCGTCGACCGAGAAGAGCACTTCGCCGGTCGTCAGATCGGTGGCGCGAGCGGACACCTGAACACCACCCAGGGCGAGGTCACCGAGCGCCGCGAACCCGCGCTCGAAACTCTGCCCACGCGACGCCCCGCGATGCTTTCCACGATGCACGGCACCGTGCCGTGCACGGCGTTGCAAATCCTGGGCTGGGATCGTCACGACTCGGGTCATTCCTCTGGTTCGGATAGCGCTGCCGCTCCCCCAGTCCACGGCACCGCTGCTGACCATCAAAGCACGTGAATGCAAAAGTGGGCGCACCAACTCACAGGTTCACTGCGACGGCGCGTCGCTCGTCTCACCAGATCGTCACTCGCTGCGCCGGATCCAACCACAGCGCATCCGACTCGCTCACTCCGAAGGTCGTATAAAACTCATCGATGTTGCGCACGATCTGGTTGCAGCGGAACTCGTTCGGCGAGTGCGGATCGATCGCAAGTAGGCGCACGACCTCCTCATCGCGCCCCTTCTGCTGCCACGCCTGTGCCCAGGACAGAAAGAACCGTTCCGCCCCGGTGAGACCGTCGATGACGGGTGGCTCCTTGCCGGCCAGTGACAGGAGGTAGGCCTTCCAGGCGATCGCCAGGCCGCCGAGGTCGCCGATGTTCTCGCCGATCGTCAGCGCGCCGTTGACGTGATGATCGGGAACTTGCAGCGGTGCCAGATCGTCATATTGCGCGATCAACGTCGCCGTGCGATCCTCGAACGCGGCACGATCGGCGAACGTCCACCAATCGGTCAGGCGGCCGTCGCCGTCGTATTTGGACCCTTGGTCGTCGAAGCCGTGGCCGATCTCGTGGCCGATCACAGCGCCGATGGCACCGTAGTTCGCCGCGTCATCGCGATCGGCATCGAAGAACGGGAACTGCAGTATCGCCGCGGGGAACACGATCTCGTTGAAACCGGGGTTGTAGTAGGCGTTGATGGTCTGTGGTGTCATGAACCACTCGGTGCGATCGATCGGTTTGCCAATCTTGCCAAGTTCTCGATTGAACTCGAAGCGAGAACTCGCTCGAACATTGGCGAGCAAGTCGCTCGGATCGATCTCAAGGGCGTCGTAGTCACGCCACTTCTCGGGGTAGCCGACCTTCGGTGTGAACTTGTTCAGCTTCTCCTCGGCGCGGGCACGAGTGCCTTCCCCCATCCAATCCAGAGTGCGGATGCTCTGCCGGTAGGCCTCGACGAGGTTGCCTACCAGCGCATCCATCCGCTCCTTCGCCTCGGGCGGGAAGTGGGTTTGAACATACACGCGCCCGACAGCCTCGCCCATCGCACCCTCGACCAGTGAGACACCGCGCTTCCAGCGCTCGCGGATCAGCGGGGTTCCGGTCAGCGTGCGGCCGTAGAAGTCGAAGTTGGCCTCGACGAACTCACCTGAGAGGTACGGGGCGGCGCGGTGGACGATCTGCCATGCCAGCCAGTCTTTCCAGGCCGTGAGACGATCCTTCGTGAGCAGTGCCGCCAACCCGGCCGTGAAGCTCGGCTGGCGCAGCACGAGCTCGTCCAGCGCATGCTCCGGGCCGCCGAGCGCAGCGCGCCACAGGTTCAAGTCGGGGCCGACAGTTGCAGGGCCGCCGGCCGCCGCGCCGCGCGCAGCCGCCGAACCCGCTGACGATGACCCCATTCCCGGCACCAACGGGAACCCCGGCGTGGAACGACGTTCTGGTACCCACCGCGGTTCGGGCAAGGGGTCGACGTGCAGCCCGGCCGGCCCGGCGGGCAATCGGGTCGCTGCACCGCTCGACCTGCCCGCGAATAAAGAGACCGCTTCAGACCAGCTGAACAGGTTGTACGTCTTCTCGCTGTCCCGGCTCTTCACGTTGTCCCAGTGCCGAGCGGCGATCGCGGTTTCGAGATCGAACACGTTCTGCGCGCGACGCGCGGCATCCGAGATACCGGCGAGTTCGAACATCCGCTGTACGTGGTTCAAATACGCCTCGCGCACGCGCGCGAACTTCTCCTCGCGGTAGTAGCTTTCATCGGGCAGCGAGATGCCACCCTGCTCCGCGAAGACCAGATAACGATCGGGATTGCCGGGATCGTTGTCGACGAACAACTGGTAGAAGCCGCTCACGCCGTGCCGTTCGAGCTTTCCGATCACCTCGAGCAGATGCGGGATCGAGTCGACGTTGTCTGCAAACGCAAGCGAGCCCGCGATCGGTGTCGCACCGAGCCTCTCGATGCGCTCGGTGTCCATGAAACTGGTGTACAGGTCGCCGATCTTGCGCTGTTCCGTTCCCTCGGGAGCGGTCTGCGCCTCTTCGATGATGGTGCGAACTGCAAGCTCTGCTTCGTCGGCGAGCACATGGAACGAGCCGTACCGGGCTTTGTCCTGAGGGATCTCCGTGCGCGCCAGCCAGCGGCCATTCACATGGCGGAACAGGTCGTCTTGCGGTCGAATCGTCGGGTCGAGCTCCGACGTGTCAATACCGGATTTATCGAGACCGGAAGGTTCGCCGCCGGATGCAGCTGCGCCGGTTGCGCGTGCAGAGTCAGTCATGCTGCCAGCCTATTCGACGGCATCACGATAGTCCCATGCCCGTGAGTGTCCTCACAGCGGCAGACACCCTCTATTTCAGGCCCCAGGATCAAGCCGACTCAACGCGGGAGGAGGGCGCACGCTCGATCGGCGACCGCTCAGCGCTCGTCACGCTGCTCCTCTTCCCACTCGACGAGGAGCTCTGGAAGTCGGCGTCGCAGAAATTTGTAGAAGTCGTCCATCTCCTTCAGGCGCAGAGCGGCTGGTTCATCAGGCGCACCTGCTGCAGCGATACCGATGGGAACAATCGCCGTGAACGCGTCATAGTAGCGGGTTTGAGTCAGCGTGTTCGTGTACCAAGAGTGCTGCGGCAATTCGTACCGATCGCGGCGACTGCCGGGCTGCGACACCCGGCGCACCATCGCGAGCGTATGGAGATAGCGCACGGCACCCGAGATCGCCGCAGCACTCGCGTCGAGCCGGTCGGCCAGCTCCCTTGCCGTGAACCCGCCAGTCTCAGAAATCATCAGCATCATCAATACGCGGCCAGGCATCCGCGGAAAACCGGCGCCGGCAAGGAGGGAAGCAGAACGCTCGGCGAACTCGTTCAGCGCTTGCTCGTCCCGTGCCATGCTGCCTCCCTACGTATGCTTAGTCTGCCCTGATCCGGCGTCTACCCGACTACTATCCGACCGCGACATCACGCTGGCGAACCAGAACTGCTGTGAGAACGCCAACCACGATCACGATCGCGGCCATCCGCCAGAACCCGCTGAAGTCGGCGTTCGCCATCGGCAGGGCCGGCGTGTGCTCGGCCGGAGAGATGTTGCGCACCCAATCCGGCAGCTTCAGAAGCCCACCAAATTGTCCGAGGAACGCGCCGAGCGCCAGCATGGCCCAGCCGATGCCGATCGTCAGCCGCGGAATGACCGCGAAGACCAGCCCGAGCACGCTCAGGTAGATCAGCACAGCGGGCAGCTGCACGAGTGCCGTACCCACACTCTGGCCGAAGATCGCCGGGTCGACGCCCTTGTTTGCTGCGAGCACTCCACCGGTGACCGCGCCGCTGACGGCGAGGATGACGGCCGCCGACACCACGCCGATCACCCAGAAGCCCAGGAACCAGCGGATGCGGCCGACTCGCGTCGCCAGGACGACCTCCGTCGTTCCCGCCGCCTCATCCTGGCGCATTCGCATGATGATCTGGAGCACGCTGCCCGCTACCAGAATCGCGATGAATGCCATCATGGCTGCAACGAACTGCTGCAGGATTCCGCCGGAACCGCCCGGCGAAATCGAGCTGATCGCCGTGGTGACCGTTGAATTGCTCTTCAGCAATTTGATCACGGCGCCACCGAGGCCACCGGCGACGAACGCGAGCACCAATGCTCCGATCCCCCAGCCGATGATCGAACCGCGTGACAGGCGCCAGGCGAGGCCAAGTGGGCCGCGCAGGATCGGGGATGCCGTCGCACGGCCGCTCCGTGCCGCGATGAGCCCAGCGCCGGTGTCTCGCACCGCCTGGAGCACGAGGGTGACCACGACGAGCACCGCGCACAACGCTACGCAGAGCAGCGCGACCCACCACGCATTGTCGGTGTACGGGTTCGTTTTCTGCGCCCAGCCGATCGGCGACAGCCAGCTGACCCAGGTGCTGGTCGTGTGCAGTCCATCCGCAGACACGGTGCCGGACGCATCAGCGATTCCGCGCACGAGGTAGGCGATTCCGACGAGCGCGGCCGCGCATCCGTTCGCTGCTCGTGACGTCGAGAACACCTGAGCGCACAGCAGCCCAATGCCGAGGAACGCGATGCCGACAGCGCCGAGCGCCCACGCGAACGTGACGGAGCCCGCGACGTCGAAACCGCTTGCGATCAACCCGAGGAAGACGAGCACCATGACGGCCACATTGGCGATCACCCCTTCGATCACCGTGGCGATGGTCGGGGCGAACCGGCCCGCCGAGGTTGCCGCGATGAGCTCAGCGCGACCGGACTCCTCATCGGCTCGTGAGTGCCGAACGGCGAGGAAGGTGCTCATCAGCCCCGCGAGAACCGCCAGGTACGTCAGACCGTCGAACACGAAAAAGGCACCGGTGCTCGCGCCAGCTGCAACCCCACGGAAGGCGAGTAGTGCCGGCGTGGCCGTCGCGAGCTTCACAACGGAGATGCGCTCGGCCTCCGTTCCGAATTCGCTGGCGACGGCGGCCGCGGTGAACACCGTCATGAGCGCAATCGCCAGCACCCAGACCGTCAGCTGCACCCGGTCGCGGCGCAGCCTCAGCCGTAGCAGACTGCCGATGGCGGTCATCGTGCCGACACCTCCTCCAGCGAGCTCTCGGATGCCGCCAGCTCGTCTCCGTAGTGCCGCAGGAAGAGTTCCTCGAGGGAGGGCGGTGCGACCGTCAGCCCCTGAACGTTCAACCGTGCCAGCTGCGGCAGCACGTCGTTGATCTTGTCGCTGTCGACCGTGAAGGCCACTCGTCCCGCACTCGTCGACAGATCGTTCGCCTGCGAAATCGTCGCGAGCCCCGCATCCGTCATGCCGGCGCTCGAGAACGTGAACTCGGTGCGAGTGAGGTGCCGCAGTTCAGCGAGCGAGCCGGATTCGACGATAGTGCCGTTTCGGATGATGCTGACCCGGTCGCACAGCGCTTCGACCTCGGACAGGATGTGACTGGAGAGCAGAACTGTGGCACCGGATGCCTTCAGCCGGTCGATCTCACGGGTGAACACGCTCTCCATCACCGGGTCGAGCCCGCTGGTCGGTTCGTCGAGGATGTAGAGCTCTGCAGGCGTGGCGAATGCCGCGATCAGTGCGACCTTCTGGCGGTTGCCCTTGGAGTAGCTGCGCGCCTTCTTCTTTGGGTCGAACTGGAATGCGGCCATCAGTTCGGCACGCCGCTCGCGATACCCGGCGGTACTGGTGTCTGCACCGCGAAGGCGGCTGATCACATCGACCGACTCTCCACCGGTGAGATTGGGCCAGAGACTGACGTCGCCGGGGACGTAGGCCATCCGCTGGTGCAACGCCACGGCGTCCCGCCACGGGTCCCTGCCGTACACAGTGGCGGTGCCACCACTGGCGCGGGCCAACCCCAAGAGAACGCGGATCGTTGTGGACTTACCCGCGCCGTTCGGGCCGAGGAAGCCGTGCACTTCGCCCGCGGTTACACTCAGGTTCAGGCCGTCGAGTGCATGCACGCGGCCGAATCGCTTGTCGAGACCCACGGTCTCAATCACTGTTGTCATGGGCACTGTTGTCATGATCGTGACAATACGCTTGTTTCACAAATTTGTGAATATTCCTAACGGAATTTTTACGGGCGTGTTCGGCGCCCCTGCACTGCGCCACCGCGTGCGCCGTGCGCCAGTTCAACTGGCGCACGGCGCATGACATGGCGCACGAGGCAGCCGCCGATCACGATAGTGTCGTGCAATCAGCGCTCGCACCCACCAGCCCAGCACCGGCCAGCCCAGCGCCCGGCGGCCCTTCGCCCGGCAGCCCATCGATCGCGAGATTCTGCGGCTCGCCGTGCCCGCACTGGGCGCACTGATCGCAGAGCCGCTGTTTCTACTCGCGGATTCGGCCATGGTCGGCCATCTCGGTGCGGCCTCGCTCGCTGGGCTCGGTATCGCAGGCGCCGTTCTGCAGACGATCGTCGGCCTCATGGTCTTCCTCGCATACGGCACGACGCCGGCCGTTGCGCGCAGGCTCGGAGCGGGCGATCCGCGCGCGGCCGCCGCGGCCGGTGTCGACGGCGCCTGGCTCGCCCTGGGTCTTGGCATTGTGCTTGCGATTGTCGGCTGGATCGCCTCGCCCTGGCTGGTCAGCCTGTTCGGGGCGGCACCGGATGTCGCGACCGCGGCATCCGGGTATCTCACGATCTCGATGCTCGGCCTACCCGCAATGCTGCTGGTGTTCGCGGCTACCGGACTGCTGCGCGGCCTGCAAGACACTCGAACACCGCTGGTTGTGGCCACGATCGGCTTCGGCGCGAACGTGCTGCTGAACGCCCTGTTCATCTACGGGCTGAAGCTCGGGATCGTCGGGTCGGCGATCGGAACGATCGCAGCGCAGTGGGGTATGGCGGCCGTGTATCTGTTCGTCGTCGTTCGCCACACCCGACGGGTGGGCGCGTCGCTGCTGCCGCGGCATGCAGGCATCCGCAATTCTGCCGGTGCCGGCGGATGGCTGTTCCTGCGCACGCTCAGCCTGCGTGCGGCTATGCTGCTCGCCGTCTATGTCGCCACCCAATTCGGCTCGCACGAGTTGGCCGCCTTCCAGGTGGCGATGACGGTATTCGCGACCCTCGCCTTCGCACTGGATGCTCTCGCTATCGCAGCGCAAGCACTGATCGGCAAGGCGCTCGGCGCATCCGATCTGGAGTCGGTGCGCAGCGTGCTCGCGCGCTGTCTGCAGTGGGGTGTGCTCGGCGGCGTCGCACTCGGAGCGGTGCTGGCCGCGCTGAGCCCGATCGCGCCGTGGGTGTTCACGAGCGATTCGAGCGTCGCCGGGATGCTGCCCGTGGCATTCTTGATCGTCGCCATCGGAACCCCTTTAGCCGGTTACGTGTTCGTGCTTGACGGCGTGCTGATCGGCGCAGGCGATGCGCGCTATTTGGCGTGGACGGGCGGGGTGAACCTGGCCGTGTTCGTTCCGCTGGCCATCGCGGTGGGAACGTGGGCGCCGAGCGGCCCGAGCGGACTGGCCTGGCTGACCGCCGCGTTCTCGTTCGGCTACATCGGGGCGCGAGCCGTGACGCTCGGGCTGCGTGCCCGCCGCGGCGCCTGGATGGTCGCCGGCGCGCAGCGCTGACCTTGCGGTCGCTGAACGAAGCCGAAGCGCAACCACCGGTCGCTGAGCGAAGCCGAAGCGCAACCACCGGTCGCTGAGCGAAGCCGAAGCGCAACACCGGGGACCCTTCGGCTGCGCTCAGGGAACGAAAGGCTGCACTCAGGGACCGACAGTGCTCTCAGGGAGCGACCACCAGCCACTCGCGAGCTGCTGTCTCGAGGGCGGCGACGCCCGTGTCGAGGGTCGGCTGCAGCACCGGCGCGAAGTAGGGCGAGTGGTTCGACGGGATGTCCATTTCGACACGTCCCGCCGCCACGGCTTTGGCGAACTGTTGCGGATCGCTGCCGCCGATCAGCCAGTAGACCAGCGGCACTCCTGCAGCGGTGGCGAGTTGGCCGACGTCTTCGCTGCCGGACACGGCCCCCGGGTCGACGACGTTCTCCGCACCGAAGCGCTCTCGGAACGCGGCCATGACGCGCTGCGTCGCATCCGAATCGTTGACAAGGGCGTCGAATGCGTCGGTGTGCGTGATCTCGGGCTTGACCAAGGCGCCGGATGCCGCGGCCTCCGCCTCGACAATGCGCGTGATTGCAGCAAGCACATGATCGCGCACCAGCGGGTCGTAGCTGCGCACGTTGATGCCGAGCGTCGCATCCGGGCCGATGATGTTGACCTTCGAACCGGCGTGCATGGTCCCAACGGTGACAACGGCAGAATCGGCCGGAGCGACCTCCCGAGAGACAATGCCTTGCAGGCGCATCACGGTTGCAGCGGCCATCAGCACGGGATCGACCGTCGTCTCCGGGCGCGATCCGTGGCCGCCCTGGCCGATCAGCCGGACGCTGACGTTGTTGGTCGCAGCGAAGGCCGGTCCCTCATGCGCGCCCAGCTGGCCGGCGGGGAACGGCGTCACGTGCTGGCCGAGCACCACGTCAGGCTTCGGCACCCGGTCGTACAGGCCGTCCGCGAGCATCTGAAGGGCGCCGCTGCCGAGCTCCTCGGCCGGCTGGAAGAGCGCCACCACCGTGCCGGACCATTCCGCGCGGGTGCCGACGAGCCGCTCGACGGCACCGAGCAGGCACGCGACGTGCACATCGTGGCCGCACGCGTGCATCACCGGAACATCGTGGCCATCTGGATCGATGCCTCTGGCCGTACTGGCGTAGTCGAGGCCTGTCGCTTCCTCAACCGGGAGGCCGTCCATGTCCGCACGCAGCAGAACCGTCGGCCCCTCGCCGTTCTCGAGCACCCCGACGACGCCGGTGCCCGCGATGCCCGTCGTGACGGTCAGGCCGAGAGCGGTGAGGCTGTCTGCGACGATGCCGGCGGTTCGGTGCTCGTCATAGGAGAGCTCTGGATTTCGGTGCAAGTCTGTGTAGACGGCTTCGAGGTCGATGGTCATGAAAACAGCGTACGCACATGGGTCTCGATACACGTATTCGCCCTTCGGCTCCGCTCAGGGACCGAAGCTCATGCGCTACTCGACCAACGAACGGGCCGACTGCCCAGCCCGGTGATCGAGTAGCGAGCGCCAGCGAGTGTATCGAGATCTCCTGAGCCGAAAAACAGAGGTCTCGATATGCGTGCTCGTTCCTCGCGCGCTACTCGACCACCGGGGGCGGAGGCGGAGGCGCAGTCGTATTCCCGCGATGGAATATAGTCGTAAAACCAACCGGTTCCGGATGCTCCCCCGCCAGCAGCATCAGCACCGCGCGACCGGCCGCGCGGCCTTTCTCCTGCGCGGGCTGCACCATCGTCGTGAGGTCGTATGGCCACAATCCGTCTACACGCACGCCGTCGAAGCCGAGCACGCTCAATTCGTCCGGCACCACGATTCCCAGTTCTTCGGCGGCGCGGATCACTCCGGCAGCCAGCAGGTCACTCTGCGCGACGATCGCGGTTGGCCGCTGCTCGACCGGCACGTTCAACAGGCTGCGCGCGGCCAGCCGTCCTTCCTCGACCCGGCTTCCCGCCGTGATGACCGCAGGGGCATCGGGGAACACGTCACGCGCCCCGGTCAGCCGCTCAAGCGACGTGGCGACCGTGCTCGCGGCGATACGCTCGGGCGTTACCGGCCCGCGCGATCGCCACCGATCGAACGGCAGCGTGACGATCGCAACCCGCGTGTGCCCGAGGTCGCGGAGGTGCTCCACGCCGAAGCGGGTTGCTTCCCGGTTATCTTGGGTGATCTGGAGCACCCCGTCGCCGGGATCACCCTCAATGGCGACGATCGGAATCCCCCGCGAGCGCAGTGTGGCCAGCGACTCCGAATAGCGTGGGCTGCAGCCCAGCAACACGACGGCATCCATCGGCGCATCCGCGATCGTCACGGCGCCTTCTCCCTCAGTGGCCTCGGCCAGAATCAGCACGCCCGCGTCGATCGTGCCGAATTCCTCGGCCAGGCCGTCGAGCATGGCGATGCGGATCGGGTCGCGGAATGCCTCGCTCACGCGCTCCTCCATCACGACGCCGACGATTCCCGAGCGCCCGCGCCGCAACGATCGCGCGCGCGGATCCGGCCCGCCATAGTTCATTTCCTTGGCGGCGGTGAGCACGCGCTCACGAGTCGCCGCCGACACGGGCCCGGAACCACTGAACGCAAGTGATGCTGTCGAGGCCGAAACCCCCGCGCGAGCGGCAACCGCGGCAAGCGTCGGTCGCGCATCGTGGTCGGTCATGCTCTCGACTCCTCCATATTCGCCGTGGCCTGGTCCATCTTCGCGCTAGCCTGGCCCATCTTCGCGCTGGCCTGGCCCATCTTCGCGCTGGCCTGGTCCATCTTCGCGCTAACCTGGTCCATCGCGGTGTCCGCGTGGCCCACCGTCGCCGCCTCTCGCCTTGACCACGGTGGTCTGATTCGATAGCTTAGGCGCAACGACTTATCGAATCGATTCGATTCGTTGTTGATTCGATTCTGCCACCTCGACCCCGTACCCCTGGAACTTCTCACCATGACCGCACTCGCCAACCGGCCGACGCAGCCGCGCAGCCTCCACGAACTGCGCGTCTGGCGCAATGCGGTCTTCGTGATCTTCGTGCTCAGCGGTCTCGCGCTCGCCAGCTGGGTCGCGCGCATCCCCGGAGTGCGCGACGACCTGCAACTGACGACAGAGGGCGTCGGCCTGCTGCTGCTGTGCCTCTCCATCGGCGCGATCCTCGGCCTTTCCGTCTCGGCGCCGATCTTGGCTCGGCTCGGAGCGCGTCGTGGAATCCTGTGCGGTCTCGGCCTGGTTGCGCTCGGAATGGTCTTGATCGGCATCGGCACCACGATCGTTCCGTTGATCCCACTGGTAGCGATCGGCCTCGCCCTGCTCGGCTTCGGCAACGGCGCCGTCGACGTGATGATGAACGTCGAAGCGGCGACGGTCGAGCGTCAACTCGGCAAGACGATCATGCCGCTGATGCACGCCTGCTTCAGCCTGGGCACCGTCATCGGTGCGGGAATCGGTGCCGCGGCGGCTGGGTTGAACATCCCGGTCGCCTGGCACCTGTTCGCAATGGCCGCGCTGCTGGTCGTCGCGACCCTCGCCGCGACACGGTTCATCCCGCGCGTTCACGAACTGGGTGACGATGAAACGCCAGCCGAGAAACTCGGATGGCGCGCTCGCCTCGCCGACAACCTCTCCGTCTGGCGCGACTGGCGTCTGATCCTGATCGGCGTTGTCATGCTCGGCATGGCATTCACGGAAGGCTCCGCGAACGACTGGATCGCCCTGGCCACCGTCGATGGGCACCACCAGGACAACGCCACCGGCGCGCTCGTGTTCGGCGTCTTTGTGGCCGCGATGACGGTGGGGCGTGTGGTTGGCGGGCCACTCGTCGACCGAATCGGCCGGGTCTGGGCTATTCGCATCACCGCAGCGATGGGTGTCGCCGGGCTGCTGATGTTCATTCTGGGCGGGCCATTGTGGCTGGTCATCATCGGCACTGTGCTCTGGGGTATCGGCTGCTCGCTCGGCTTCCCACTTGGGATGTCCGCAGCGGCAGACGACCCGCAGCACGCCGCCGCCCGGGTGAGTGCTGTCGCGATGATCGGATATTGCGCGTTCCTGGTTGGTCCGCCGCTGATCGGGTTCCTCGGCCAGCACTTCGGCATTCTCAACGCACTATTCGTCATTTTCGTGCTCCTGGTGGCCTCGGGCCTGTGCGCAAGCGCTGTGCGAGAGCACTCCGGCCCACGCGCGCGTCCCAGCGCGGGCGCGAAGGCGAAGACGCGGGATCACTCGCACGTAGGTTAGCCTCGAGAAGTGCGTCTGGTAATTGCGAAGTGCTCCGTCGACTACGCCGGTCGGCTCAGCGCGCACTTGCCCCTGGCCACGCGGTTGCTTATGGTGAAGGCCGATGGCAGCCTGCTGGTGCACTCGGACGGTGGTTCCTACAAGCCACTGAACTGGATGAGCCCGCCGTGCACGCTGGTCGTTGCGGAGCCTGATCCCGATCAAGCGGATGCCGGCGTCACCGAGCTCTGGACGGTCACCAACACCAAAACCTCGGACAAGCTCATCGTGTCGATCAACGAGGTGCTGCACGATTCCGCTCACGAACTCGGGATCGACCCCGGGCTCGTCAAGGATGGCGTCGAAGCTCACCTGCAGAAACTGCTCGCCGAACAGATCGGGCTACTGGGCGAAGGCCACACCCTCGTACGCCGCGAATACATGACGGCGATCGGCCCTGTCGACATTCTGGCCCGCGACGGCTCAGGGCATTCCGTTGCCGTTGAACTCAAGCGCCGTGGCGACATCGACGGCGTCGAGCAACTCACTCGCTACCTCGAACTGATGAATCGTGACCCGCTGCTCGCCCCGGTTGCCGGTGTGTTCGCCGCGCAGGAGATCAAGCCGCAGGCGCGCACTCTGGCCGAGGACCGCGGCATCCGCTGTCTCGTGCTCGATTACGACGCCATGCGCGGTTTGGACGACACGGATTCCAGACTGTTCTAATGAGCGCAGTCTAGTGAAACCATCCGCACGCTTTCCGCACAGCTATGTCAACACCGGTGTGGAATTTGCGATCCAGGGTGTCTACGCCTCCCAGAGCGAAGACGCACTGCCGGCATTGCTGCACGCGGCGCTTTCGGGCGGCCTCGTTGTCGACATCACGGGGTCGACGCAGGAGAGCGGGCCGCGGGCGCGCACGCTGGTTTCCAGCGATGGCCACGGCGTGCTCCCTCTGTTCACCTCGATGAAGGCACTCGAAGAAGCGGTCGGAACCAGTGCCCCTGGCACTATGGTTCAAGCAACGATCCTGCCGGCGAGGGAAGCCCTCGCATTGGTGCAAACACCTGACATTGCGGCCGTGCAATTCAATCCGGGTCCGTTCGGTCTGGTGGTCGCTCGAGCGCACATCGAAATGGCCCTGGGCGTGCATTCAGCAGAAGATACGTAGTATGGGAAGGCTATGAATAACCCGAATACAACCTTGACCCGAACCTGGACCTGTGTTCTCTTCGACCTGGACGGCACGCTGACTGACTCCGCTCCGGGCATCACATCGTCTTTGACACAGACCTTCACGACGCTCGGACTGCCGGTTCCAGATGAAGCCGGCCTGCTGGCCTACGTCGGTCCTCCCCTGCTCGAGTCGTTCCGCACGTTCGCCGGAATGAGCGAACTCGAAGCCTTGAATGCCCTCACCGTCTACCGTGATGCCGCCGTCAGCCGCGACCTGCACGACAATGCAGTGTTTCCCGGCATTGTCGGCCTTCTGCGCAGCCTGAGCGAGGCTGGCATTCCGGTCGCCGTCGCGACGAGCAAGCCGGAGTCCCGCGCGATACGCATCCTGGAACACTTCGGCATTGCCGATTACTTCCAGGTGATCGCGGGTGCATCTGAGGACGAATCACGCAGCACCAAGACGGATGTCGTCGCGTACGCGCTCGATCGCCTTCGGGATCTCGACGTGGACCTATCGCGGGCTGTGCTCGTCGGCGACCGCTCGCACGACGTCGAAGGCGCAACGGCCAACGGCATTCCGACAATTCTCGTCGAGTGGGGCTACGGCTCGCCCGCTGAGGCGGATGGCGCCATGGCGATCGTGCATTCCGCGGACCAGCTGCGCAAGCTGCTACTCGGCTGAACATCGGCAGTCCGGCAAGCCGCATCGAAAGCGTGCGTGATTGCTCTGTGTGTTATAGCTCCGCGCGTGTTTACCAGGAGCTTGTTGGCCCTGCGCGTGCTCGCCCTGCGCGTGCTCGCCCTGCGCGCGCTCGCCCTGCGCGCGCTCATCCTGCGCCGGTTCGTCCGGCGCTCGCCTGTTCTTCGCCGGTTCGTCCGGCGCGCGTTCGCCGCCAGGCGGCTTTGCTGCGCATCCGGATCGGGGTCTGGTTCGGGTCGATGTTTGCCGGTGGGATCATCCAGTAGGCGGAGCCCTCCCGCCGGATCTTCCACCCCTGATTGTGGACTCGCATATGGCTGAAACGGCACAGTAACACGCCGTCAGCGATATCGGTGCGGCCGTGATCAGCATGCCATTCGTCTGTGTGATGAGCCTCGGCATAAGAGGGAGGCTGGTCACAGAACGGGTCCATGCATCCGCCGTCTCGGTATGCCATCGCGACCTTGTGTTTCGCGGTGAATAGGCGCTGTTCTCGGCCCACGTCCAATGGGTTGCCGGAGCTGTCGACGGTGATCTGGCGGGTGCCGACGTCGCACAGCATCCGTTCCAGCATCGCCGGGGGGACCGCTTCACCCGTATCTTCCAGAAACCCGATTCCGGTCAAGTTGCCGTCCTGATCGTGTTTGTTCAGTTCGTCTTGGGCCACGATCACCCGAAGGCCGGGCTGGCGGGTGCCGAACGCCGTGGTCGGGTCGGCGATTGCTCCGGCACGCAGGGTATCCATGATCAGGTCGAAGACCAGCTGTTCGTTGGTGCGCGGATCGTTCACCAATTCTTCTGCACGTGCCCGCTCGGCAGCATCCACGAACCGCGGCCCGCCTCTGCGCGGTCGCATTCCCGCAGAGACGATCGAATCGATCCACGCGCCGGACTCGTCGTCGAACTGGACCCATGCCGTGCGCGCGCCTGAGCTGTTGCGGCCGAACCGCCACACCCGGTCTTCATAGTGCTTCTCGAACCGTTCCGTCACCCCGACGGGGTCGATCTGATCGCGCATCTGCCGTGCCAGCTTGCCCAGCTCGTCCGCATTCAGCGCCAGGCTTGCAGACATCTTCGAGCCGGCACTGGGTCGCTCCGCTGCGAGCTGCGCCGCATACTGCAGAAGTTGCGTGACGCCACCGCGCATCGTCTCGGCATCGCAGTGGTCGCACGGCTCGCCCATCCCGCGGATTATTGCGGCAGCACCATCGGAGGTCAGCGCGTGTTCCGCCACCGCCCGGGTGACCGGCTCGAACCACGGAAGCGCCGGCGACGACGGCCCGCACGAGCCGGCCAGCAGCGGATCCTTCAGCCGACCATCTTTCGGGTCGGGCGCGCCACCAACGCCGTCATCGGTGCCGAAACCTTCGCCGTCGCCGGCGCACTTGCCGGCCTCGAACGCTCGCGCGGCGGCATCCACCTCTGCCATGGCCTCACCCAGACGCACCTGCCGTGCAGCCTCACTCCGGGAAGACCCGGTGATTGCCTGAATCACGGCCGTCGCAGACCGGTAACCCTTGCGGGCCGCCAACCCCGAATAACCCAGATCGCGCTCGGAGCGCTTTGCGACCACCCCGGCGCCGGCCGCGATCACCGCATCGGTCTCCGACCGCAATGTTGCCGCCGCGGATAGCAGTCGCTGTAAGCCGACCTCATCCAGGCTGTCGACCACGGCCGGCAGAGAGCCGCCCGACCCACCAGAGACCGCTGAGGTCTGGGCGGTGTCCAGAACAGCACAGACGTCCAACACGCTCTGCTTCAGCTGCTCGGATATCGAAATCATGATCATATTCTATCACGACAATCGAAGATATATTCGACTCGGTCAAAATCTAAATAACACAACTCGACAGGGTGTGCGCCCAATTTAGAGCGGGCAGCCCGCCTGTAAAAGGGGCAATGCAACCGTCGCTCGGGCGTTCCGCCGCGACGCGCGCCGATCTCCGAAGGATCATCAGTCGTATCTATATTCGGCTAGAGTTGAACCGCTATCGCGGAGACAGCGGCCCTGTTGGAACCCCGCGGCCGTGCGGATGGGGTCAGGCACGCGGGGTCAGACGCACGGGGTCAGACGCGCGGGGCCAGACGCGCGGGGTCAGACGCGCGGGGTCAGACGCGCGTGAACACTCCGAGCCCCTCAGCGTGCCCAGTGTTCAGCGGCTCGAGCGCGAGCGTGGTCGGACCGGCCCCCACCGTGAAGGTCGCGGCCGAGATTCCGGCGGCGTTTTCGCCGATCGGCTCGTACGAGTAGGTCGCGCCGTCCCAGTGCGTCAACGGGTATCGCACCTGCTTCGCGCCCATCGTGAGCACCAGCGCATCGCCGTCTGCGATCACAGCGGCCGGCCCGTAGAGGTCGTTCGTGTATTTTCCGACCACGGCGGATGCCGGCGGCGCGGCACTCGGGGAGGCCGGCTTCGTCTTGCCTGCCAGTTCGCTCGGGTTCTCATAGCCGGGTGCGAACTGGTAGTCATGGAAGAGCCGGTACCAGTCGGCGCGCACGTCGCCCGTCTCGACAATGTCGAAGAAACTGCGGGTGACGGCCTCGACCAGTCCGATCGCCATGCCGTTGCCGAGCACGACGATGCCGAGCTTCTCGGCCGGCATCATCATATAGTTCGTGCCCGCACCGATGGCGAACTGGCCGGAGTGGCTGAGAACGACGCGCCCGGAGGCATCCGGACTTGTACCGATGCCATATCCGTACATGCCCGCGCGGGAGGCCGGCGTGCCGGGGGCTCCCGAGATCATGTGGGGAGATTGGATGGTTAGGATCTGTTTGGCGTCGATCACCTGCGTGCCATCGAACTTGCCTTCTGCCAATTGCAGGCGCAGCCACGCGGCCATGTCCTTCACGCTGCCGCTGACCCCACCGGCGGGGGCTTCTGGATCGGGGTCGCGCACGTACTTCGCCTCCCACTTCTTGCCGACGAGAACGTGACCGTATGCCCGTTTCGGCGAAGACTTGTACGCCGCCAACGTCGTGTTCGTCGACGACATCTTCAGCGGGTCGAAGAGGAATTCGTGGCAGAGGGCATCCCAGCTCATCCCCGCTGCGGCTGCCGTTGCCGCCGCGGCGGCAGTGAGTCCGAAGTTCGTGTATGCGTAGTGGGCGCGTATTGGCGCAAGCGGGTAATACTGCAATCGACTCAGGATGGCCGACTCGTCGTAGCCCAGATCCTCAACCAGGTCGCCCGCGTGGTCGGGGAGCCCGCTGCGGTGCGAGAACATGTCGGCCAGGGTGACGTTGTTGGTGGCGTATTCATCGGACAGTTTGAACGACTTCAGGTGCTTGATCACTGGGTCGTCCCACGCGACGATGCCCTTCTCGACAGCGGCCGCCATGACGGTGCCCGACAAGGACTTTGAGAGCGAGGCGAGCTGAAACACCGTGTCGGTGTCAACGGCGTCGTGCGTGCCGACCTTGCGCACTCCGAAACCCTTCGCGAAGACGATCTTGTCGTTGTGCACGACGGCTGCCGCCACACCGGGCATGCCCGTCTTCTTCATCAGATCCGTGATCAACGACTCCACGCGATCGACGGCCTTGTCGATGTTCGAAGCGTCGATCGGCAGATACGCAGCTTCGCTGGGAACTTTGACCTTGGGAAATGCGGACGCGGGAGGGTTCAACGCCTGCACCCCTAATGTGCCGCCGACACCAACGACGACACCTCCGGCGGCCGCCAAAGACGCCCCGAGAAAATTGCGACGTGCGACCTCTGCCACGAAAACCCCTAAGTGGCCGGCGCAGCCGAGAGCGCGGCGCTACGTTCCAAATGGAGCGGCGCGGGGCCTCTGGTCGCCGTTGGACCCTGTTCGAATATTAGAGGGAGATGTGTCAACGCTCCAAACCGCCATAGAGCATTTCTCAGCTTCGGTGGCAGCTCCCGACCGAGTTTCCCTCGCCCTGTTATCGCGCCAGGCGCTCGACCACCGCACCGAACAGCCGCGGTGCCGCCGAGGATGCCGGCACGATCTTCGAGCGCAACCCAGAGCGCCCGGCCGCGACGAGGCCACTGGTCAGCACTCGGAAGTCCCGCGTAACCCGCACCCACTCCCGCTCGTAGCGGCGCAGGTCGCCCGCGCGGACGGCGCGCACCGCTGCATCTGCCTGGGCGAAACCGACGCGCAAACCCTCGCCGGTGAGCGCGTCGACATAACCGGATGCGTCGCCCGTCAGCAGGACACGACCGGCGGTGCGTGCTGCCGAACGTTGGCGTAGCGGACCGGCCCCGCGCACGGGTCCGTCTACCGCAGCACCGCTCAGCCGCGCGCCGAGCTCAGGGATCCTGGAAAGTTCCGCGTCGAAATCGGCACCGACAGGACCCAGCAGAGCGACGCCGACGAGTTGAGCGCCGACCGGGGTCACGTACGCCTCGACCCGATCGGACCAGTGCACCTCGACGAAGTCGCTCCACGGTTGGGTTCGAAAGTGCCGACGCAGACCGAACCGGCGCTGTGACCTCTGCTGTGGCGCGGCAGCCAGCCCGACCAGCTGCCGCACGGTCGAATGCAGCCCGTCGCAGCCGACCAGCCAATCCGCGCGAATCCGGTCGAGGCCGGGGCCCGACACGGTGACGCCGTTCGCATCCTGCACTAGGTGCTCAACGCGACCGGTGATGCGACCCACGCCGAGCGCATCCGCCCGCTCGGCCAACGCGCGATGCAATTCAATCCGTCGCACCCCTCGCCCCGGGCCGTTCGTGAACACGTGCTCTGCGCGCGTCGCGCCTTGCAGATAGCGGATGCCGCGGAAGTCCATGCCTGCCGGGCGCACTCCGAGCAGCTCGAGGGCGCGAACGGCGCCGGGCATGAGTCCCTCACCGCAGGCCTTGTCGATCGGGGTTGGGCGCGGTTCGATGATCGCAACGTCAAAACCGAACGCGCGTGCGCGAATGGCCGCGACAAGACCGACTGGACCTCCGCCGACGATGAGAATTTCGACATCCGAGAGGAGTTCGGCGTCCGGCGCGCGCACGCTACGCTCCGGCCGCTCGAGTCGTCGCAAGCGCCCGCTCCTCGGTCGGGATGCGCACCGCCAGCAACAGAATTGCGTTCAGCACAGTGAATACGATGGCCGTGATCCACGCTGTATGTACGAGCGGCAGAGCAATGCCTTCGACGACGACCGCGACGTAATTCGGGTGGCGCAGCCAGCGATACGGGCCGCGCGTAACCAGGGGAAGGCCCGGCACGACGATCACCCTGGTGTTCCAACGCGGACCGAGCACGGTGATGCACCACCAGCGCAGCGCTTGGCTGGCCATGACAAGTGCGAGTGCCGGCCAGCCGAGCCAGGGAAGGAAGGGTCGGTCACCGAACCAGACTTCGGCAAAGCACGCGAACAACAGGCCGACGTGCAAGGCGACCATCGGCGGGAAATGCCACCTGCCGTACTCGATGCCGCCGCGAGCGAACGACCAACGGGCGTTGCGACTCGAGACGATTAGCTCAGCTATTCGTTCGACGCCGGTGGCCAGCAGAAGAGCGGTGTACCAGATCATGCGGGTGCCTCCGCGGGCACCGGTGGAGCGGCAGCGGTGGTTGAGGAGCGAGCGCCAGCGAGCGTCTCGATCACTTGTGGAACGGCGCCGGTGGTTGAGGAGCGAGCGCCAGCGAGCGTCTCGAAACCATTGCCCTCGACAGCGTATTGTCCCGGTTTCGAGACGCGCTGCTCGCTGCGCTCTCGGCGCTCCCCAACCAACGGTGCGGCAGGCCAGCGCAGCAGCACCAACTCCGCGGTGACCCCGGGGCCGAGGGCGAACAGCAGGCCGTTTGTTCCGGCTGTAGGGGTGCTGACCGCAGCGGTGCTGCCTGCCGGGGTGCCCGCCATCACATCCGCCAGCACGTGCAGCACGGCTGCCGAGGAGAGGTTGCCTTCCGCGGCCATGGTCCGCCAACTCGGTGCGAGCGCGTCATCAGGCAATTCGAGCGCGGCCGCGAACGCCTCGAGCACCTTCGGTCCGCCGGGATGTGCCATCCAGACGTCGATGTCGTCCAGACCGAGCTCGTGGTCGGCGACGAGCTTCAGCGCGTCCGCAGCGAAGCTGTGCTCGATCACGCTCGGCACCCCTGCTCCGAGCACGATCTTGAAGCCGGTGCCGCCGATGTCCCAACCGAGCACGTCGCCGGTGCCCGGATACAGCGCGCTACGGCTGCCAAGCACATCAGGCCCCGTGGCAGCCAGGCTGCGAGCACGCTCGTCGCCGACCATCACCACGGCAGCTGCCCCGTCGCCGAAGAGCCCGCTTGCGACGAGATTGGCCATCGAATCGTCGCCGCGTTGCACGGTCAGCGAGCAGAGTTCCACCGAAACCAACACGGCGACGTCATCCGGATGCCCTTGAAGATAATCATGCGCTCGCGCGATCCCCGCCGCTCCCGCCACGCAGCCGAGGCCGAACGACGGCATCCGTTTGAGGTCGGAACGCATGCCCAGCCGCGCAGCGAGCACGGCGTCGAGGGAGGGGGCTGCGACTCCCGTGACTGTCGTGAAAAGCAGGTAGTCGACATCCGTTGCGGCCAGTCCGGAAGCGGCGAGTGCGTTACGAATCGCGCGCTCGGCGAGGTCGGCTCCCGCCGACATGAACAGTTCGTTCGTCTCATGGAACGGCCCGAGGTCGATATATTCCTCGAGCGGCATGACAAGGTGACGCGTGTCGACCCGACATGACGCGTGCAGCCGTCGCATCAGAGACTGACGGGCCGGATCGGCCGTGATGAACGGAAGCAGTGCCTCGACGATCTCGCTCTGCGCGTAGCGATGCAACGGGAGGGCAGGGGCAACCGCCACAATACGGGACACGGTGGCAACGTATCACGCGCCACCGGTTGATAAACTCCGAATGCGGTCCCAGGAGTGCCGTCGTAAGAAGGCAGGTGCGACATGACGCCAGGTGAACCCGGTCAGGCAGCTGCGGCATCCGCAGGTTCGATCGTCGTCGGGATTGCCCCCGACGAGGCGGCGAGGGTCCTGCTGGAAGCAGCCCGGTTCGCGCGTGAGCTCGGCACCGAGCTCGTCTGCGCGCATGTGGACGCTGCCCGCTATCCGATCGAAGTGCGCGAAGACGGCACTGTTTCATCCATGCCTCTGGACCCCGAGGTTCCCGACGTGCGCGACGAGACGGTCGACCCCTCGCTGGCGCGCCACGTGCTCGACACGCTCGCCGGTGCCGATGCCGGTGTGGGCGCCGATGCCGGTCTGCGCGTGCGCTTCTTCGCACTTGCCGGCGACCCTGCTCAGGCGCTCGGCCGGCTGGCGGAGTCGCTGGATGCACGGGCGATCGTCGTCGGCACTCGGCATCCGGGCGTTCGAGCGGGTCTCGAAGAGTTCTTCACCGGCTCGATCGCGGTGCGACTCGCCCACCGGCAGAGCCGGCCCGTCATCGTGATCCCGCTGCAGCCGCATCCGACGGCGGCGCCGTGGGAGTTGGAGGAGTGAGCCGGCAGAATCCACCGGCAATGGCGGGGCCGGAGGCGCGCCCGCTCTATCTGCGCCCGCGGTACATCCTCCTCGTAGGAATCGGCGGGGCCGCGGGAACGCTCGCCCGCTATCTGATCAGCCTCGTCATGCCCGAGGCATTCGGACTCCCTTGGCCGACGCTGACCGTGAACCTGATCGGGGCGTTTCTGCTCGGGATGCTGTTAGAGGGGCTCGCCCGTCGAGGACACGATGAAGGGCGCCGCCGGATGTTGCGCCTGCTACTCGGCACCGGATTCATGGGCGGCTTCACCACCTACAGTTCTCTCGCCGTCGAGACTGAGCAACTGTTGCGCGCGGGGCGGGTGTGGGAGGCGATCGGATACGGCTTGATCACCGTTGTCATCGGGCTGCTCGCCGCGTTCTTCGGCATGTGGATCGCGGCGGTGCACCATCGCTCGGCTGTGCGACGCGACGGCGACCGGCACGGCGGCCCGAATGCCGAGCCTGCCTCGTGATCGCGTTGTTGGCCGCGGCCGGCGGCGTCGGCGCGATCGCGCGCTTCATGTTGGATGGGATGCTGCGCAACCGACTGCGCACCGTTCTGCCGCTGGGCACGATAATCATCAACGTGTCCGGCTCGCTCCTGCTGGGCTTTCTCACCGGCCTCGTGCTGTTCGCGGGGACGCCTGATGGCTGGCGCGTCGTGGTCGGCACCGGCTTTCTCGGCGGCTACACCACGTTCAGCACGGCCAGCGTTGAGACCGCGCGCTTGGTCCAAGAGCGACGCTGGCTCCTTGCACTCATCAATGCCTTCGGGATGCTGGTGCTCGCGGTCCTCGCCGCTGCCGCCGGCGTCGGCTTCGCCTCGCTGCTCCACTGACTTCGCTGGCGCGAGCGCAGCGCTGCAGTCCCGCTGGTCGAGTAGCGCGCGAGCGCAGCGAGCACGCGTATCGAGACCACAGTGAGCCGATCCGCGCAAGCCCGGATACGGGTCGATACGGGTCTCGATACTCTCGCTGGCGCTCGCTACTCGACCACCGTCCTTACCGCTCGACCACCATCTTTGCCCGACCACCGCAGTTCGCCGCGCGTAACGGATGTCAGCGGGCGGCGACCTCCGCGCCCGCGTGGGCGGGCATCCGCAGTGCTTCGATCATCGGGTAGAGCATGACAAGTGCGACGACGATGAACGACCAACGGTAGCCAAGGTCGATGCGGCCTGGGTCGACGACCTGGGCAGCAGCCGTCGTCACGCGCACGATCAATGCGGCAACCGCAATGCCGAGCCCGATCGCGATCTGCTGCATCGTCGATGCCAACGTGTTTGCGCCGGACGTGAGTTCTGGCGGCACGTCCGCGAATTGGATCGAGTTGTAGCCGCTGAAGCCGATCGACCGGAACACTCCACTCGCCCCCAGGGCCAGTGCGATCCAGACCAGTGACGTCGACGGTTCGATGAACGCGCACGCCGCGAACACGATGGCACCGCAGAGCGAACTGCCTGCGATAACCGCCCGAAAGCCGAAGCGTCGGATCAGCGGACTCGTCGCCGGCTTGATCGCCACGTTGCCGACGAAGATCGCCATCACGAGCACGCCCGCCTTCGTCGCACTCCAGCCGAAGCCGGACTGGAACATCAGCGTGAACATGAACGGTGCCGCACCGATCAGAAGCCGGTACATGCCTCCGCCGACATTCCCGACGCGGAATGTGTGGATGCGCAGTGCCCGAAAATCAAGAAGCGGATGCTTCGCCCGGCTGATTCGAGCCACTGCGGCCGCTCCTACCACAAGAAATACTGCAAGCAGCGCGGTCACCGATAGCCAGTCGGTCGGCGCGGCGCCGACCAGGTCCATGCCGAGCACGAGTGCGGCGAGGCTGAGACCGACCAGGAGAAAGCCTGACCAGTCGAGCGCATGAACGACCCGCTCCGCTGTCGACGGAACCACGCGCAGGGCGACGATGAACGCAGCGATTCCGATCGGAATGTTGATCAGGAAGATCCAGTGCCAACTGGCGAAGTCGGTGAGGACCCCGCCGAGTGCCGGCGCGATCACGGGCGCAATGAGAGCCGGCCAGGTGAGGTAAGCCATCGCATCCAGTAGGTCTCGTTTTTCGACGGTGCGCAGCACGGCGAGGCGACCGACCGGCACCATCATGGCCCCGCCGATACCCTGCAGCACGCGCATCGCGCAGAGCATGGGCAGGTTCGTGCTGGCCGCACACAGCGCCGATGCCACCGTGAAGATGACGATTGCGATCGCGAAGATGCGCCGATCGCCGAAACGGTCGGCGAGCCATCCGCTCACCGGAATGCCGACGGCGAGCGTCAGCAGGTAGGACGTCATGGCGAGGTTGATGTCGACCGCGCGCACGCCGAAATCTAGAGCCATCACCGGCGCGGCGGTCTGGATGATCGTGCCGTCGAGGATCTCCATAAAGAAGGTGCTCGCGACCAGCAGTGCGAGGGCGCGGTTGAGCGTCTTCGAGCGGGGCCTCATCGGGCCTCGAAATGGGTCTTGATACGGGTCTTGATACGGGTCTCGATACGGGTCTCGATACGGGTCTCGATACGCTCGTTCCTCGCTACTCGACCACCGGCGCTTGCTACTCGACCACCGGCGCTTGCTCCTCGACCACCGTGGGCGTGAGCTTTTCTGCCTCGGCCAGCAGCACGCAGGTGCACAGGCCGTCGACGGCCTCGCGCAACTCGTCCAGCGAGGGGAAGGTCGGCGCGATGCGGATGTTCGCATCGGCCGGATCCTTGCGGTGCGGATACGTCGACCCGGCCGGCGTGACCGCGATGCCCGACCGCGCGGCGAGTTCAATCGCGCGCGCGGCGCATCCGTCTGCCACCATCAGGCTCACGAAGTAGCCGCCCTTCGGGTCGGTCCAATCGCCGGCGCCGTACGGGGCAAGCCGAGAAGCGAGGATCTCGGCGACGGCCGCGAATTTGGGTTCGAGCAAGTCACGGTGCTTGCGCATGTGTGCGATCAGGCCGGCTTCGTCGCGCAACAGGCGCACGTGTCGCAGCTGGTTGACCTTGTCCGGCCCGATCGACTGCGCGCGCATCTGCTCGAGCAACCAGGCCACGTTCTCCTCGGATGCCCCGAAGAATGAAACGCCGGATCCCGGGTAGGTCACCTTCGACGTGGAGGCGAAGATGAATGGACGGTTCGGGTTGCCGGCCTCTGCGGCGAGCGCGAGCACGTCGATCGGTGCAGGCACGTCGTCGGTGAGGTGGTGAACGGCATACGCGTTGTCCCAGAACAGGCGGAAGTCCGGGGCCGCAGCAGGCAGCGAGACGAGCGCGCGCGCGACGTCCTCGCTGTACACGATGCCGGTCGGGTTCCCATAGACCGGCACGCACCACATGCCCTTGATCGACGAGTCCGTCGCGAGAAGTCGCGCAACCGTCTCGAGGTCGGGGCCGTCATCGTTCAACGGGACCGGAATCATCCGGATGCCGAACACCTCGGTGATCGTGAAGTGGCGGTCGTAGCCGGGCACCGGGCAGAGGAAGCTGACGGCGTCTTCCTTGCCCCACGGGCGCTCGCCGTCGGGCACGCCGTGCAGGAGTGCTTGAGCGACCGTGTCGTGCATCACGGTAAGGCTCGAGTTGCCGAGTGCCAGCAGTTGAGCGACCGGAACGCGGAGCACGTTCGCGAAAATTGCACGCAACTCGGGCAAGCCCTGCGCGCCGCCGTAGTTGCGCAAGTCGGTGCCCGCTGCGTCGCGGTAGTCGTCCTCGCCGGGAAGGCGCAGCAGCGCGTTCGACAGGTCGAGCTGTGCGGGCGAGGGCTTTCCGCGCGTCAAGTCGAGCTTCAGTCCGCGAGCGACGAGCGCGTCATAATTGCGCTGAAATGCCGCGTGGATGTCGCGCAGCTCCTCGGCGCTGCGCTTTGCCAACGGAATGTATGGTGGCGTACCGGTTTCGCGTATTGTCACGGGCTCCATGGTAGTCGCGCACGTGCCGGTGGACTCTCTGTAGATAATTATCTACAGAGAGGTATGGTAGGGCTATGAAAACGACTGAATCACCAACGGAACGGACAATGAGCGTCGGCCAGCTTCGCCAGAATCCTGCACCGATGGTTCACGATGTCGAAGATGGACGTTCCTGGGTGTTGACCAACCACGGCCGCGCGTTCGCTCGAGTCGTGCCATACGCCCGCGAGTCGTGGGTGCCTGTCGGCGAGGTGACGGAACTGCTGAACACGGCGACCGATCCGGAATGGCTTGCCGAACTCGAGGCGGACCGCGCCGCATCCGAACTCCGTGATCCGTGGTCCGAATGAGGGCGATCCTCGATACGAACATGCTGATCTCGGGCGAGTTCCGTGCGCCTGAGGGCGTCACCGAGTTGGCCGTGACGTCGATCTCTTACGCCGAGCTGCAATTTGGGATTACCGCGACCGCGGATCGTGCGGAGCAGCAGGTTCGTCGTCGATTGCGGCTTGAGGCAGTCACCGCGCGGTTCGGAGACGGGCTCCCGTTCGACGATCAGGCTGCGCTGGGTTATGGCCACATCACGGAACTAGTTCGCCTCGCGGGGAGGTGCCCGCGTGGCCGCATTCCCGACCTGATGATCGCGGCGATAGCCCTCAGCCACGGCGCTGCACTGATCACACGTCACGGCAAGGACTTCGCCGGGGTCGATCGGATCGTGCAGGTGCTGCGCGCGTAGGCGCCACGGGCGCTGTCGGTGTCGGTGTCGGTGTCGCGCCGGCGATAGCGAGGTGCGGCGGCGATGTCAGGGATGCGGGCCGACTGTCACAAGGGTGATTGTGTCGGACTCGGGACCGTAGCACCACCACAGGCGCCATGCTCCCGGCGTGCTGTTCTCGACGTAGACCTCCCAGATATCTTCGCCGTTCGGTCCCGTCAGAGTGCGGTACTTGTGGGCATTCAGACCAGGATGCCGAGGACCGATGTCGCGCAGCATCCGGATTGCTTTGAGTACCTTCCTGTGCTTGGCAGTATTGCTCTTTGCGACTTGAGTCAGCTGCTTGTCGAACTCGGGGGCGGTGAGGATGCGGAAGGGCGGCGCAGCCATCCTCACTCGTCGCCGTCGCGGTCGTCGCCGTCGCTGTCGCCTGTGGCGTCGCCGAGAGCATCAAGCGCGTCATTCAAAGCGAGGTTTGGGTGGGCGAGGCCGGCCGCGGCCTCAGCAGTTCCGGTCAGAATGCTCGTGCGCAAGTCCGCGTTCTCCCAGACAAGCAGCTCTCGCTTGGGGATCGTAACGACGGGTGTCAAGATAATCGTTCCATCGGATTCTACGGTCGCTTGGAACTCATCGCTCGGGTGCACGCCGAGGCGACCGACGGGCAAGCGAGTGCGGTCGTCCGCCGTGAGCCGAACTGTTGTGACTGCCATACGTTCGAGTCTAGCCGCTTCGGGGCAGATGGGTAACGCCCACCTTTAGATGAGATGTACGCAGCACATGCCGCGCTCGAAAAGTGGCTACTTTCGCTCGGCGATCGCCTTCACATTCTTCACGAGGCTGTCCCACATGCCCTTCGAGTGCTCGGCTGCCTCGGCGCTCGCGTTGTTGTCCTGCGATAGCGTCAGCTCTGTCGCGCCCGCCCCGCTCTCCAGTGTCCAGGTCAGCGTGTGGTAGTTCTCGGGCACGTCATCCTGACCGCTCAATGGGCTGAAATGGGTGTTGACGAGTCGCCGTCCGCGTTCGAACTCGAGGATCACACCCTTGTCCGCGTAGTCCTTGCCGTTCCACACACCGCGCCAGAGGATCGGTCCGCCGACCGTCCAATCGGTCTCGACTTCTGTGCCGAACATGAATTCCTTGATCGCGACAGGGTCGGTGAGCACGACCCACACGCGATCTGCCGACGCATCGATCGTGATTGTCGACGTCGCCACATAATTTCCGGTCATTGCCTTCTCCGTTTCGAACGTGGTGGCGCCGGCCTCGCCTGGCCCAGACACTACTCGGATGCCGTCGCTTACACCTTGAAAAATCGCGACAGAACCAGCTGGCTTCTGCCGGAGCGTTTCCGGTTCAGTTCTTTTCGATCAATTCGAGCAGGCGGGTGGTCGTGCGCCAACTTCGCACGGTCATCTGCTGGAATACGGGCATGCCGAAGAGGCGGGTGATGCGGGTCTTGGATGCCTGTGCTGCCGTGCGCGAGAAGTAGAGCGCGCCGGGGCCGGGCGAAATCGAGTCAACGCCCTCACGCAGCTCTGGCATCTGCGCGATCACCCCGACCGCGGTGAGTGGCTGTTTGAGGAAGAACACGTCGCTACGTAGCTCCTTGGAGCCGTGGTCGGCGGGCGCTGCTGCGATCGTCGCGGCAAGCTCAACTCGCGATCGGACAATGGTAGGGATCGGGGTGTCGAACCGCTGCTGCAGCAATCGCTCGAGTGCATCCTCCAGACCTGCAGCGCTCGGTGAGTCCGATGCGAACATGACATTGCCGCTCTGAATGTAGGTATGAACTCCCTCGTATCCGGCTGTGCGGAAGCAGTCGGCGAGGGCCTGCATGCTAATCAGGTTCTTGCCGCCGACGTTGATCCCGCGCAGGAGGGCAACGTATTCAGCCATCACCGAACGATGGCGGCGACTGCACCGATTTCGACGAGCGCGCCGGGGACGCCGAGCCCTGCGACTCGAGCCGCCGTCACCAAGGCGGGCTCGTCCGAAGCCAGATCGGACGCGATCGCTTTATACCCCGCTGTAATGTCAACTCCGTCGACGAACAGCACCGTCCACTGCACAACGTCTTCGATAGTCGCGCCGGCGGCGGCCAGCGCAATCCTGACATTCTCCAGAGCGCGAGTGGACTGTTCCGCCACGTCGCCTTCGCCAACGAGTGCGCCATTGGCTGCAACTGAGTTCTGACCGCCAACATAGATCGTGGTGGCACCGGGCGACACAACGGCGACGTGGCTGAACGCTGGACTGTGGACAAGCCCCTCGGGGCGAATACGTTCAATAGGCATACCTCACGATGGCATGGACTACCGACATCAGCTATCGTGCCAGCCAGTCGCGATACGCCCCCAAACGGAACAGTCCGCCGCCGCGGCAATACCGCCGTTCGTGCGGGCAACACGTTGTGCCCGTTGCGGCCGCGCAACAGCGGGCGAGGTGGTAGAACGTGAGGCATGACCGACCACACATCCGAGCAACGCATCACAGCCGCCAGCCGCGAGATCGCCGCTCCGGCCGCTGCCATTTTCGAACTCATCGCGGACCCGGCGCAACAGCCACGCTGGGACGGCAACGACAATCTCGCTCAGGCCGAACCCGGTCAGCGCATACACGCGGTCGGTGACATCTTCGTCATGACGCTCACCGGCGGAAGCGTGCGCGAGAACCACATCGTCGAGTTCGAGGAAGGGCGCCGGATCGCGTGGATGCCGGCAGAACCCGGCAAAGACCGTCCAGGTCATCTTTGGCGGTGGGAACTGGAAGAGCTGGAGCCCGGCCGAACCCTTGTCACGCACACCTACGACTGGAGTGACTTGACCGACCAGTCCCGCTTCAAGCGCGCACGCGGCACCACATCGGAGCGGCTGATGGCATCTGTCGAGCGGTTGGCCGCGCTGGCAGAACACACTGAAACTCCCCTGTAGCCGCCGCACGCCGCATGGGAACATTTCGCACATCCAACCGAGTACGAAAAGTGCCCGTGGGACACTGTTCAGGTGGTCACCGAACATGCTCTGTTGCCCGTAATTCCCGGCAGGGAAGGTGCGTCTGAGATTGCTTTTAGCGAAGCCCGGCGATCATCAGGTCAATGCCAGGATGCCGACACGTGCCACTGTCTCGTTCGATTGAAGCTCCAAGCGCCTATCTGCTGCTTGTTGATTGGGAGAACCTAGACGACCACATGGTCGGATTCCGACAGTCCGAGCAGTACGAAAAATGGCACACCCTCCTCCACCATTTCTATGAGCCGTTCCCGGTCGTCGAGCACTATCAAGCTGTCCTATAAGCCGAACGGCTTACGGGACGCATCAGACCGACGTTGCGATGGGGGGTCATCTCACCGGCGCCGTTGAAAGTTGTCGACGGGCAGGTCGCGCTGCCCGCCACAGGGTCCGTGATCGAACATAAGCCGGACGCCCGGCCCGACGGCTGTAGGGACCGGTTGAAGATGTCCGTTTCGCGCGGGAGTTGTCCGCGCACGTCCATCGGAACAATTCGCCGGATCGTTAGGCTGGTCGGCATGCAGCGACCGACGTGGTTCGCGGACGAGACGAACTCCTTTGGCTGGGAGAACACCGATCCTCGAGGGAGAGCAACGAGATGAGACCGCTTCGATACTCGATCAATGTCACGCTCGACGGGTGCTGCCATCACGAGGCGGGGCTCCCCCCGGACGAGGAGTCGATGCGCTACTGGAGCGCTGAGGTGGAACGAGCCGATGCCCTGCTGTTCGGCCGGGTAACGTACGAAATGATGGAGTCCGCGTGGCGGAGGCCGGCCACGGGAACGTGGCCGGACTGGATGGATGAGTGGGAGATTCCGTTCGCCGAAGCCATCGACCGGGCGAAGAAGTACGTCGTGTCGAGCACGCTGAGCGGGGTCGATTGGAATGCCGAGCCGGTGCGAGGCGACTTGGGGCCGGCAGTTCAGCGACTCAAGCAGGAGTCGGGCGAGGGCCTGTGGGTGGGTGGCGTGACGCTCCCCCTGGCATTGGCAGATCTGGGACTGATCGACGAGTACGAGTTCCTCGTGCAACCGGTCCTTGCCGGACACGGGCCGACCTTGCTCGCCGGTCTACACGAGCACATCTAGCTCGAGCTCGTGGATCGCCATGAGTTCCGGTCGGGGGCGGTCGCCCTGCGATACCGGCCCACGCGAGTAACCGCATGACGTGATTTGTCCTGGCACGTTGGCAGCTGCACCACGGCCATGACCGTGCGCCCTCGGCGACACTGTGCGCATCGCGGTCGAGACGCGGTACGGAGACGACCCGATCAGTCGTTCGGCGTGATCAGGCAAAACGGATGCCCCGCCGGGTCAAGATACACCCGGAACGTGTCGTGGTCGGAACCTGTCTTCACGGCACCGAGCGCGAGAACGGCCTGCTCTGCGGCATCCATGTCGCCGACGAGCACATCGATGTGCATCTGCTGCGGCACGTCTTGCCCCGGCCATTGCGGCGGCGTGTAGTCGCCCTCCACGCGCTGGAAGGCGAGAAGCGGCCGCAGCGAGGCTGCGCGCGGCGTCACCCGAGCAGGCTGCCACCCCGCCAACCCGCTGCGCGCCCCGCGGCCTCGGCCTCTCGCACGGCGTCGAGGTCGGCCAGCGGGCCCAGGGTCGGCACGAGATGCTTCAGCTTCTGCGGATTGACCACACCGTGGATGTTGGCGATCACGCCGTCCCGCACGTCGAGTGCCATCACGGCCATCACGCCCCCACCGACGGGGATGTCCGCGACGACCACGATGCCAGGGCCCCCGTTGATCGAACGCTGCTCCACGTGCACCGGGAACACGGCGCGCCTTCCGAACGACGACAGCACCTTTGCGACCGCGTCGCGACCGTGTACAGGGCGCCCAAGAGCAAATCCGGGCGGTACTTTGCCGCCACCGTCGCTGGTGGCGGTGACGTCCGCTGCGAGCAACGAGACGAACGAGTCGACCGCGCCCGACTCGATCGCGGTGATGAACCGCGTTACGAGCTCGCGCTGCTCCTCGGCGGGTACCGGATATCGCGACACCCGCCCTGAGACCCGGGCCCGAGCCCGCGAAACCAGTTGCCTCGCCGCGGCCTGCGACGGCCGGTCGAGCACTGCTGCCACCTCGTCGTACGAATAGTCGAGAACGTCGTGCAGTAGAAACGCTGCCCGTTCGCTCGGCGTCAGGGTCTCTAGCAGCACGAGGAAGGCAAATGACAGCTCGTCGGCGAGCTCCGCATGATCCGAGGCGTCGGATGCCGGCCCCTCGCCCCCGACAAGCGGCTCCGGCAGCCACTCCCCGACGTACTGTTCGCGGCGCACGCGCGCCGAACGCAGCTGGTCGACCGCGAGACGGGTCGCGACGGTCGTAAGCCACGCCTCGGCGTTCGCGGGGCGCTTGTCGGGGGCGAGGCGGAGCATCCGCTCCATCGCCGACTGCGCGATATCCTCGGCATCGGCGACCGAGCCGAGCATGCCGTACGCCGCGCCGAAGGCGACGCGACGCAAAGCCTGTGCGTTGTCTGTCATGCTCCGATCATCTCGCGGCGACCACGTGCAGACGGCTGCACGTGCGAGCGACGGCTCGGCGTGTACGGACCGGGATGCCGCGCTGCGAAGAGATTGCCGCGATGCACGTACTCCTTGATCGTCACGGCAGCGCGGCCGGTGATGACGTGGCCCGTCGCCGTGCCGTCGCGAGTCAACCACTGCAGCAGTGCGTCGTGCCGGCCGAGGCTGATGCACTCGGCGAAATACCGCCCTGTGAACGGTCGGGCGGCGACACCGGCGAGAGAGTCGGCGACCTTCTGCGGCCCGGCCAGCGCCATGAACGCTCCGGTGCGGCATCCCATCTTGAGAGGAGTCCCGTCGGGCCCGGGCACCCGGGCAGCGTCGCCGATCACCCAGACGGCTGGGTCGGAGACCGAGCGCAACCGCTCGTCGACGTAAGCGCGACCGAGCTCGTCGACCGCGATTCCGGATGCCTCGGACAACGCGTTCGCCCGGAATCCGCCTGCCCAGAAGGTCAGCGCTGACGACTGCTCGTGGCCGTCGGCGAACGTAACAGCATCCGGGCCGATCGCCGACACCCGGCCGAGTACCTGCTCGATGCCGAGCCGCTCGAATGCGTGCCGAAGATGGCGCTGCCCTGGCTCGCTCAGCCAGTCGCCCGCGGACCTCGGGCTCGTGATCGTTACCCGCAGCCGCGGATACGACTCGGCCACCTCTGTCGCGAGCTCGATGCCGGTCAGGCCTCCGCCGACTACGACGACGCTCGTGCCGTCGGGCAGCGCCTCGAGCTTCTTCGATGTGGCGTGCACCGATGCGGCATCCGTGAGTCCGTGGGCGTTGTCCAGCGCACCTGGCACCGATCCGAAGTCGATGACACTGCCGAGAGCGATGACCACGGAGTCGTATGGCACAGTCTCACCGCCGGAAACGATCACAGCGTGCGATCCGGTGTCGATGCGCTCGATCGTGGCGACACGCAGGTCGGCGCCTGAGCCGGCCAGGGCATCCTCGATCGAGAGCAACGGATATCGCTGTCCGGTGGCCAGCTGGTGCCAGCGCATCCGCTCGTTGCGGGTCGCGTGATCGGTGACGAGGGTGACGGATGCCTCGTCGCGCCGCATCCGCCGCGCCAACTGACCCGCGACCAGCACTCCGGTGTAACCGCCGCCTAATACCAGGATTCGATGCTTGCTCATACCAATACGACGGGGAACGGCCCCGGGTTGTGACACACTATGGGCGACTGGTGGCCACGCTACCCGCTGGTGCTATCGCCACGGCCGCGCGACCATACAATTGAGCGGTGAGTTTTCCCTCTTTTGCCGCGTTCGCGGGACTGTGCGTTCTCTTGGCCGTGACGCCCGGCCCCGACACGTTCATGACGCTGCGCTTCAGCATGATTCGGCGGGCATCCGGAATTGCGAGCGGCATGGGGTCGTCGGTCGGCGTGCTCGCCTGGGCACTGCTCGTCGCCGTCGGACTGGCATCGCTGCTCGAGCAGTCGGCCGAGCTCTACCGCGTGGTGAAGATTGTTGGCGGGCTTTACCTCGTGTACCTCGGCGTCAGCACATTCATCCGGGCGCGCAAGGCGCATGCGAACGCTTCGCAGGACGAGCTCTCTGCCGCGGCAACGCCCCGGCGAGGCGATGGCATGCCCCAGGCTTTCATCGCTGGACTCGTATCGACGCTGCTGAACCCGAAGGTCGGCCTGTTCTTCCTGGCGATCGTGCCGCAGTTCGTGCCGGCGCATCAGGCGACGTTTGGCTGGACTCTCGTGCTCGGCGCCACCATGTCCGTGATCGGCGGCGTCTATTTGGCCGTGATCGCCTTCGCCGCGGCGCGCATGATGGGCTGGTTGAAACGACCGAAGGTCACGCGAACGCTCGAGCGCATCTCCAGCGGCATACTCGCCGCACTCGGCATCGGCACGATCGCGCTGTCGATTCAAGAGTGACGGTGGTCGGGCGGTGTCATGCGGGCGGGGGTCTCGATACGCCCACGCGCTGCGCTCGCGGGCTACTCGACCAACGGGGTGTCGACGCTCGCCGGCTAGACAACCAACGAGGCGACATCCGAATGTGTCGCCGCCGTCAAGTCGACGGCGTGCGTCGGCGGAAGCGTGACGGCTGCAGGATCGACGACGGAGCCCGCGCGGATATCGAAACCAGTTGCTTTATCCATGCCTCCAGCCAAGCCTCCGATACGGGTGCTGTCGTCCGTCCGTGGGTTGGCTGCCATCATCCTTTGGGAGGAATTGCGCGCCAACCTGCGACCAACACACCGTGCCCGCCCTACCGTTAGGGCATGCACTCTGAATCGATGCGGGCGGAACCGCGCGTTCCTCGTTGGACCGTCGAACCGCTGATCGGGCTGGCACTCCTGATCATCTGGGCCGTCGGGTTCAACCTGCGCATGGTCACGTTCGTCCCGCTGCGCGTCGACATGATCGTGTACACAACGCCATACGCCTTCCTGATCGCAGTCGGCTTCACCACCGCTATCGCGCTCGCCCGCGTCGCAACCAATGCCTCGATCATCCTGGTCGGGGCACTCCTGGCCATTCAACTTGTCGCGTGGCCCGCTCGCTTCAGCCTGTTCAGTTGGTCCGCCTACCTCCTGCTGCTCGTCTTCGGGGCGCTCGTCGGATGTTATGCAACCGGGCGGATGCGCGTCGTTGCCCCCGTCGTCCTGGCCGCCTACGCCCTCGTCGTCGCCGCACTCTTGCTACTCCCGCGGTTCAGCGCCACCGGTATCGATGGGCTGATCAACGGGAAGCACTTGTCCACCGTCGGACTGCTGCCTGACTTCACGATCTATGGCGGCACAGCTGCGCTGATCACGATCGGCTTCTGGTACCTCGGGACTCGAATCCGCAGGGCGAGCGAACAGACGCGCGCCTACTCGCGTTCGGGGCTTTCATCGATCATGCGCGGCATCGAGCTGACACTGCTCCCGCTGCGCCGCGCGCTGGAGCCGGCTGTCGCGGTCGTCTTCTACGTGTTCTGGATCAGCGCAGAGGCCGGGCGCTCCAGCAACTCGCCATGGCCGTCATTCCCGTTCACGCTCGGCTTGATCGCCGCGTCGATCGCCCTGTCGCGGCAGTACCCCCGCGTGGCGGTCGCGCTCCCGGGCGTTGTGCTTGCAATTCAACTCGTCTTCATTCCAACTCGCTACAGCTCCACGACCTGGCCCGTGTATCTGGGCCTATTGCTGACCTGCTCGATCGTGAGCGCCAGCGCAAGCAGGCGCATCCGCTGGCTGGCCCTGCCGATCATGGGCGGTTACACCCTCGTCGTGGCAACACTCATGACCGTGCCCGCGCTGTCCGACGGTTACGGTTGGACGTCCTGGGCCGGCCCCGGAATATCGGTCAGCGCTGTCATCTCGAGCATCATCGCCGTTCTGGTCGTCGGCCTCATCCTCACCGCGGGCGCCTGGTTCATCGGCTTCGGCCTCCGGGCCAGGCGACTCCAACAGGTCGCCGACACCAAGCTCGGCGAGACCGTCGACGAGCTCCACTCGGCCGAGATCGACCTGATCATCGCCAGCGAGCGCGATCGCATCGCGCAGGACGTGCACGACATCATGGCCCACTCATTGTCAGTCATCATCGCGCAGGCCGACGGTGCGCGCTTCATCGGACCGAAGCGCCCCGAGGCGATCAACGAATCGCTCGAGCGCATCGCAACATCCGCTCGCACGTCGTTGACCGAGGTGCGGATGCTGATCGAATCCCTCGTCGACGACCCAGACGGCCACTCGAATCCCACGCTTGAGAACCTGGACGACCTCATCGAGCGGATGCGCGGGGCCGGCCTCGCAATCACCATCGACCGTTTCGCGCCGGAAACACGGTTCACCGACCCCGAGTCCACCGAGCCGGCGCGCACCGAACCAGCGCCGACCGAGACCGCGCCCACCGAACCGGCCCTGACCGCGACTCAACAGCTTGCCGTGTACCGCATCACACAGGAGAGCCTGACGAACGCGCTCAAGCACGCGGGAGGGCAGCCGACAGCGCGGGTCACCCTCGACTGGCGCGGCCCGGGCTTCGTTTTGACGGTGTCCTCCCGCGGCGTGCAGCGAGCACGCACCGAAGCGGGCGCGCCTGCTCGCGGGCATTGCCGCGGAATCTACGGCATGCGTGAGCGAGCGCGATTAGCCGGGGGCTGGCTGACCGCCGGCGCCGACGAAGACGTTCCCGGCGACTGGCTTGTGACCGCGTTCGTGCCGACCGGTGCGGCGGCTGTATCGCCGACGGAAGTGGGCGCAACCGAAGGGGTGCAGGCCGAAGTGGCGCCGGCCGCGACGGCTGCGAGCGACGCATGAGCAGCATCCGCGTCGCAATCGCTGACGACCAGCAGTTGTTCTGCTCGGGCATCCAGATGTTGATCGAATCGCAATCCGACTTGACGTTCGTCGGCGCCGCCTACGACGGAGAAGCCGCGGTCGCGCTCGCACGCGAGGCGCTCCCTGATGTCATGCTGATGGACATCCGGATGCCGCTGCTCGACGGAATCGAGGCGACCGCGCGCATCCTGGATCGCAGCGATCGCAGCGGCGGGGGTGCCGAGACCTCCGCCGAGGGCGCCCGGCCGAAGATCATCATGCTGACCACGTTTCAGCGCGACGAGGCCGTCGTGCGGGCGATCCACGCAGGTGCTGACGGCTTCATCATGAAGGACACGACGCCCGAATTCGTGTTGGCGTCGATTCGGACTGTGCACGCCGGGCACTCGGTGATCGCGCCGAGTGACACGGCGGACATCATCCGGGCGCAGAGTGCGCGGCGGCGGCCGGAGCCCGCCGCGGAGTCGATCGCGGTGCTCTCGGCGCGCGAGAAGGAGGTCTTTCTGCTCGCGGCGCGCGGCTTGAGCAACGCGGACATCGCCCAGACTGCTTACATCAGTGAGGCGACGGTGAAGAGCCACATCCGCAGCATCCTGGCGAAGTTGGCGCTGAGTTCACGCGTGCAGTTGGTCGCGCACGCGTATGAGAACGGGTTGCTGCGCTGAAATCGGCTGCGGTCGTCGTCAGGTGATGCCGGCCCCATTGATCGTGCCGATCTGGCCCATGACCGTGTTGACGAACGATGCAACCTTGATGATCACGACGACGATCGTGATCACGTAGACGCCGATCAGGACCCAGATCGGCGTGAGGCCTTTGCCGACGCGGCGGCGCACGACGACCGACCGGCCGATCACATAGACGATCGCGCCCGACGGCAGAAACGACCACGCCCAGTGGAACGGGCGCGTGACGCCGACCCGACCCAACGCATGCCAGTCGAGGTAGGCAAGCCAGGCCGACACGCCATAGATCACCCAGCCGAGTGCGGCAATCAGCAGGTACGCCGGGTCGAAGGCCATCCTGAACGATTCTGACGTCGGCCCCGCCGCTGTCGTCAGGTGCGCGTACTTGTTCAAGTCGAACGCGGCGAACGCGATCATTTCGAGCAATGGCAGCAACACGATGATCCACAGGAACGGCGTGTAGATCTTCGGGTTAGGCCCGAGATCCGGCTGAACAATGGGCATCACCGTGGCGTACGGCTGCGCTACCGGTGCAGCATCCGCATATGAGCTCAGGTATGGCTGCTGCTGGGGTGCCGCGGGCGTTTGCTGAACGGGCGGCGGTTGAACAGCCGGAGGTTGAACGGGCGGCGCGGGGGTTTGCGGGTTCTGCAGATAGCCGGTCCATTGGGTGCCATCCCACCAGCGTTGCTGCGGCGAGCCGGCCGGATCTGGATACCAGCCGGGTGCCGGGTTGCTGCCGTTCACATCACTCACGATTCCCGCTCCTCGTCAAACCCCGCACCAGCATACGGCCGCAACCCAGATCATTCGGACAACTCTCCGCCCACTCACGGCCCGCGCGCCTAATCTGTAGAAGTGTCAACCACGACATCACCACAGCATCCAGGCGCCGAAGGCGACCGCGACGCGCCCGACAACGACACAGCACCCGGCGACAGCACGGGCGGCACGCCCGCGGGTGGCACGGGGGCAACTCCCAAACGCGCCCTTAGCCCCGGCTCGTGGTTCTGGATCGCGGCGGCCTGCGGTGTTCTCAGCGGGTTGGCCACACAGGTCGCCGCTGTTGGGGCCGCTCTGATTTCCGGGCAGTCAAGTACTCCATTCTTTGCGGTCGGGGCGTGGGTCGTCGACCTCACCCCGGCCTGGTTCCGCGAGTGGATCATCTCCGTGTTCGGCAGTTCGGACAAACCGTTTCTATTCGTCTGCCTCGGCGTGCTCCTGTTTGTGCTCGCGGTTGCGGTCGGCGCCCTCGAGTTTCTGCGCCCGCCTTTCGGTGTGCTCCTGCTCGCCGCGATCGGCGTGGTTGCCGTGCTTGCGGTGCTGACGCGCCCAGACGCATCCGTTCTGTCAGCGGCGCCGACGGTGGTCGGCTTCATCGTCGGCGTGATCGTGCTGCAGCAATCGATTCTGCGGATGCGCCGCTGGCACGATGCGGCGGCCGAGCTGCGGCGCGTCCCGAATGCGGAACCGCAATTGGCCCGGCGATCATTCCTGCGGTTCGTCGGATTGAGCGCGGCTGCCGCTGTAGCAGTCGGCGTCGGAGTCCAGTTGTTGTCGGCGGGGACCGCGGCCGTCACGTCGATCCGCAACACACTGAAGCTGCCTCGAGCTGCGTTCGCGGCAGCCCCCATTCCGGCCGGCGCTGATCTGAAACTGCCGGGGTTGAGCCCATACATCACTCCGGTCGGCGGATTCTATCGCGTTGACACGGCACTGCAGGTGCCGGCCGTCGACCCGAACAACTGGAAGCTGCGCATCGATGGCATGGTCGAGAACCCCGTCGACCTGACGTTCGCGCAGTTGCTGGCGCTGCCGCTCACCGAGCACACCGCCACGCTGACCTGCGTTTCGAATGAGGTCGGCGGCAACCTCGCGGGCAATGCGACCTGGCTCGGGTATCCGCTGCGTGAGTTGCTTGCGCGCGCGGTGCCGAAGGCTGGCGCAGACATGGTGCTGTCGACCAGCGCGGACGGATGGACGGCGGGAACGCCGCTGTCTGCGCTGACCGACAACAAACGGGATGCGCTGCTCGCTGTCGGCATGAACGGTGCGCCGCTGCCACTCGAGCACGGCTTTCCTGTGCGAATGGTCGTGCCCGGGCTCTACGGCTACGTCTCGGCGACGAAATGGGTAGTGCAACTCAACGTCACACAGTACTCGAAGGCGATCGGGTACTGGACGGACAAAGGCTGGTCGGCGATGGGTCCGGTCAAACTCGCCTCACGGATCGACACTCCCACCGACAACTCAACCGTGCATGCCGGTCGGGCGGCGATCGCAGGAGTGGCCTGGGACCAGCACGTCGGTATCGCGCGCGTCGAGGTGCGAGTCGACAACGGTCCGTGGCAGCAAGCGCGCCTCGCCGACGCCGTCTCGGCCGACACCTGGCGGCAGTGGGTGCTCGAATGGGATGCGACCGCCGGCAACCACACCGTCCAGGTGCGTGCGACCAACGCAAGCGGCGAGGTTCAGACGAGTGCACAGGCGCCGCCTGCGCCGAACGGGGCGACGGGCTGGCACACCATCGGGGTATCGGTGAGCTGAGGCGGGGCGAACTTGCGTGTGCGGGTTCGCTTGCGCGAGTTCGCTTGCGCGAGTTCGCTTGCGCGGGTTTGCTTGCGCGAGTTCGCTTCCGCGGGTTTGCTTGCTTGCGGGTTGGCTTGCGGGGCCGGCCACAGGCATCCGCCGGGCGTCGCCGACGGCGCGTGGCTAGCCGCCGTGGTGCGCCTGAATGGTGATGACCGAGCCGTTGTCGCTGCAGACCTGGCTGATCAGTTCGGTCGCCACCGAGTAGGAGCCGGGGCCGGCCGAGGTGAGAACATCGCCCGGCCCCAGGCCATCGCGCGTGTACCAGGTGACGACGGCGGGAAGTTCGGCGCCGATGATTCCGGATGCGGATGCCGCCAGCTTCTTCAGTTCAGCCACCGTCTTCGTGACGGTCGCGGTCCACTGAGCTGCGGTCACGTCCGAATGGGCATAGCCGTCCTCGGTACCGCGGAACGCGGTGTAGATACCGGAGAGGGTCTTGCATTCGGCCGCAATCACGCGATCCGGCACGAACTTATCCGTGCTGAAGGTCGCCGATAGCGCATATCTCGTGTCGGTCGGCACGCTCACCGTGAGGCCCACGTTGTCGTATGGGGGCAGCGGCAGAAGCCATGAACGCGTGCCGCCGCACGACCCGCTCCGCGAGGTATCCGAATTCATCGAGACGTCGAAGAGGCCGGATGAGCAGACGAACTCGACGCGCAATGATTTTGCGCCCGCCGGGATCGCGGTCGTCTTGTCCACCTGCCCGGTGCCGGCCATGGTGATGGTTGGCCAGGCGGAGGCGTTGACTGTCGGGGTGACGGTGGGTGCTGGAGCCGCGGAGGTGCATCCGGTGATTGCGAGCAGCAGTACTACGGCCGAGATGGTAACTGAGGATTTCACTCCAACCCGCCGCACGTGCCGCATTGCTCCACCTTCCTGCACCGTCCGGCCGACGCGCTCCGTGAAACGCTACACCGGGGGACGGACACTCATGCAAGCCGTTAGTCATTATCTTCGAATGTTTGTGATCAAATACTTACTCTAACTAGAACCTATCAGCTATTTTGTGTTACACTGAGGCATGGCCCCAATATCCCAGCAGTCGATCTCTCAGCAGATCAGAGAAGACGCCTTGAGGGTGTCCGATTCTCTGGCCGCGCTGGAGCCGGTCGGCACGCCGGGTGGTCTGCCCCGACTTCTTGCCGGGCTGGATGACGACGCCTTGTTGGCGCTGCTGGCCGATGCGGCGACCGCCCGGGCACAGTTCGAACTGGTGATCACCGCTGGGGCCGGGATCGTCTCGGAACGCTCCAACCGGCAGCTCGGCTATCAGGGCTTGGCCGCGCGCCGCGGTCAACGGTCCACCGCCGGGGTGCTGCAATCGGTCACCGGCTCGACGAGGGCCGAAGCATGGCGGCAGGTGCGCCTCGGCGAGGCGATGGCTCAGGCCGATGCGGCAGCCCGCACGGGAGAAGCCGCCGGCCAGGCAGACAGCCCGACCCCGGACGGCCCGACCCCGGACGGTGCGGGCCTGGACGGGGCGGGAGACACGACCGAGGTCGCGACCGGCGCGGCGCAGGAGGGATCCGCCGACGAAGCGGGTTCGCCGCCGGCCCCGGTCGTGGAACTGCCGTGGCATGATCCGATCACCCGCGCGGTCGCCGACCACACGCTGACCCCGGCTGGCGCCTCCGCCCTGCTGACCGGCCTCGGCCAACCGACCGACAGTTGCGACAGCGAGGTGCTGCGTCAGGCAGCCGAGGACCTCCTGGCGAACGCGGCCGGGGTCAACGCGGACGAACTGACCAAACGGGCCCGCTGGTTACGCGACAGCCTTGACCCGACCGGGGTCACCGAACGCGCCCAAGCCCACTTCCAAGCGCGGAAAGCACGCATCCGCACCAACGACACCGGTGCACGCACCGCGTGGCTGGAATTCGACGACGACTCCGCCGCCTGGCTCGACTCGATCGTCGACGCCGCGATGCGACCGCGCCGCGGCGGACCCCGCTTCATCGACAAAGCTCAAGCCGAACACGCCGAAGAACTGCGCACCGACCCGCGCACCGACGAACAACTGATCTTCGACCTGCTCATCGACGTCATGCGCACCGGCGCCCTCGCCGACCCGAACACCATCTACGGCAACCGGCAACCCGGCGTGCGCGTGGTCATCACCCAGGAAAACCTCAACCAACACGACACCGACGGCAACGTCACCGGCACCGGCCACTGGGAAGACACCGGCGAGGTCGTTCCACCCGAAACCATCGAACGACTCCTCTGCGACACCGGCACCCGCCCCATCACCGTCGATGAAAACGGTTGCCCACTCGACGTCGGACGAGAACAACGCCTCTTCACCGCCAAACAACGCGTCGCCCTCGCCATCCGAGACGGCGGCTGCATGCACCCCGACTGCGACCGGCCACCCTCATATTCTGAAGCACACCACATCGACCACTGGCACGAACACCACGGCCGCACCGACATCGCTCAAGGCATCCTCTTATGCCGATTCCACCACATGCTCCTCCACAACCAACACTGGCGGATCCAACGCCACGGCAACGACTACTGGCTCACACCACCCACCGGCGACCCCCGACAACCCATCCGCCTCCACCGCAAAGCCGCCTGGTGGCAAAACACCACCAAAGCAAGCTGAACCGGGCATCCCGATCGGCGCTGCCGCCACGCAGCCCAGTCTGGTCCGGTCCGGTCCGGTCCGGCACACTACGGCACGGCACACTACGGCACGGCACACTACGACGCGGCAGGTCCAGGCCTGGCCACCGTCCGGCCGGGCACCGTCCAACTGGCACAGTCTGGGGTGGCACCGTCCGGCGTGGCGTGGCGTGGCGTGGCGTGGCGTGGCGCGGCACGGCACGGCGCGGCACAGCACGGCACAGCACAGCACAGCACAGCACAGCACAGACCGACCCAATCAGCAACAGCCCAGCTACACGCTGTAGTCAGCAGACACCAGAATCGGCTTGTGATCCGAGACCCCGCGGGGCAACGTCTCCACACTGCCGATGCCCATGCCGGCAGACGTAACGAAGTCGTAATGGCCACGAAAGATCTTGTAGCGCGTATAGGTACGCCGATCGCTCAGCGACAGATCGTAACCGGACTCCCCGACATGCTCGGTCAAGTTCTTCTTGAAGATCGGATAGTTGTAGTCACCGACCATCAGCGTCGGCAACCCATCACCAAGCGTGCGCAACTCCGCATACGCAGCGCTGATTTGTTTGCGCCGCAGTGAATTCAGCGCGGTCAGAGGCGCTGCATGAAACGACGCAGCAATCAACTCATGCCCGTCGGCATTGTCAACCAGCCGTGTGCCGATCAACCGCTCATGCGCTGGCGTCAACACACGGTCGTGCAACGACTTCTTCAGCTCGAACGCCTTGGTTTCATCCGCTCTGAAGCGCTCCCGGTTGTAGTACACGGCAAGACCGAGTCGGTTTCGCTTGGTCGAATCGGCCAGGTGAAGTTGACCGATGGCATCCGGCATGCTGGTCGTGTCGCATTCCTGCAGACACATCACGTCAGCACGAAATTGCTCCGCAAGCGCAACCAGTTCTCCACTGGCATGGTTCTTGCGGAGGTTATAGCTGATGACTCGTATTTCGATTGTCGATCCACGTCCCTGAGGCTCTGGTGCTCACTCGCTTTCACTGTACGCGTCTTGAATCGACACCCGCTGAATGGACGATGTCGTGATCACACCGGCCGCGCTGCAATCACAACTGTGGCCCCCAATCTGTTCGAATGCGCCACTCGGGCAGTGAGACCGTTGCGCTCGAACAGCTCCCGGGTGACCGGACCTTGCTCCTCACTCACCTCGACGAGTAGCTGCCCGCCCGGTGCGAGCCAATCTCGAGCGGATGCCGCCACCCGCCGCTGCACGTCGAGCCCGTCGGCACCACCGTCGAGCGTCACCCGCGGCTCGTACGTCCGCGCCTCTTGGGGCATCAACCGGATGTCGTCGGTCGGCACATACGGCGTGTTGCAGAGCAACATATCGATGCGACCGCGTAGAGCTGCGGGCAGCGCATCGAATAGGTCACCTTCATGCACGCGTTCGGCAGCCGCAGCGCTCGCACCAAGAAACCGCGCAAAGTTTCGCCGGGCGTATTGGACCGCGGCGGGCTCGATGTCCGCGGCATAAAGTTCGATGCTCTCGTCCGGCTGCTCGAGCGAGGAAGTAACGGATATGGCAGCAGCCCCAGCAGCAGACCCAGCAACGGACGAAGCCGGCGAACGACCAACCGTCACAGCAAGCGCCACACCGAGGGCACCGCATCCGCAGCACAGATCAAGAACAACGGCGCCGGGGCGCACCCGACGCGCCGCCCGACGCACGAGGAATTCCGTGCGCCGACGCGGCACGAAAACACCGGGACCCACTTCGATTCGCAAACCACAGAATTCGACCCAACCAAGGATGTGCTCAAGCGGAAAGCCGGCAACTCTCCGAGCGACCATATTCTCGAGTTCGATCGGCGCTGCATCCGCTTCGATTAGTAGCCGAGCTTCCTCCTCCGCGAACACGCAACCCGCAGTGCGCAGCCGTGCCGTGATCGCTGCTTCGCTCAGCGATGGGTCAGCATTCTGCGGGCCGGGGTTCTGCACACCGCAAACTTACGCCGACTGCGACTGCGCCTGAGTAAGCCGACTACGCCTGGGTTTGCGTCTGATTGAACCGCACCATGTTGCCCGCCGGGTCGCGGAATGCACAGTCGCGCGGACCCCACGACTGGTCGATCGGTTCTTGCAGAACTTCCGCACCGGATGCTCGCAGCTGCTCGAATGTCGCGTCTACGTCATCGGTGGCGAACACGATCGGGCCTGGGCCCGAACCTTTCACGATCAGACGGTGCAGGGCGTCGCCGTCCTCGGGTGAGCGACCCGCACCCGGGTCGGACAGCACGATCGCCAGCCCCGGCTGACCGGCGAACCCGAAACTCACCCAGCGGTGGCCGTCTGAAGCCACATCGCTGAGCTGCTCGAGGCCTACGGCATCCCGGTAGAACGAGATCGCTGCGTCCACATCATCGACGGTAATTGGGCAGTAGCTGAGTGAAATTGTCATACGCCAAATCTACGAAGCGCGGGCAGGCTCCGCTTCTCGGATCCTGCTCGATTCGCGCCGCACCGCGCCATCCAGTGCCATCGGCATCGGTCGGGTCAGAAGACGAGCGATACACGCGGGCATCGCCTCCACCGCACTGTGCTCGCGGTTGCGATACGACGACGGCGTCTCCCCTGTGATCACCGTGAAACTCGAACTGAACGAGCCGAGCGAGGTGCAGCCGACCGCCATGCACGCATCCGTCACGCTCGAACCGGCGCGCAAGAGTGCCATCGCGCGCTCAATGCGACGTGTCATCAAGTAGCCGTATGGCGTCTCACCGTATGCCGCCTTGAACTGGCGGGAGAAATGCGCTGGCGACATCAGCGCATGTTGCGCCATGGTCGGAACATCGAGCGGATGCGCGTACTCGCGATCGATCAGATCGCGCGCCTTGCGCAACTGCGCCAACGTCCACAGTTCGCTCGTGTCCATGCCGCGAGGGTACCACCGGGCCATCAGACGCGCCCGGCGCATTGCGCGTGCCTGAAGGCGCGGTCTTGCAGCACGGTCTTCCAGGGCGCTGTGGCCACACGGTCTTGCGCAACACGGTCTTGCGCAACACGGTCTTGCGCAACACGGTCTTGCGCAACACGGTCTTGCGCAACACGGTCTTGCGCAACACACCAAACTGTACTTAGAATCCCTAGGTATGAGCAACGATCGAATCAAGGGCAATCTCGATACCCTGCTCCTCACCGTTCTGCAGTCCGGTGACGCACACGGGTATGAAGTGATCGCGGAATTGCGCCGCCGCAGCAACGGCGAGTTCGATATGCCAGAGGGCACGGTGTACCCATCACTGCATCGGCTCGAGAAGCTCGGCTTTCTCGCCAGCAACTGGGATACCAGCGAGGGGCGCCGTCGCCGCACCTACAGACTCACCGCAGACGGCGCACACGCTCTCGAGGGGCAACGCGCCGAGTGGCACCGCTTCTCGGCGGGCATGAACGCCGTGCTCGGAGGTGCCTGATGTCGAGCGGCGAATCCCCCAGCACAGATCCAGCCAACGCAGATCCAGCCAACACAGACTCGGCCAACACAAAGCCGGCCAACACAGAACCGGCCAACACAAACCCGGCCAACACAAGCCAAACCAACGCAGACCCGATCGACACCTACCTGGATGACCTTCTCGGCCGTCTGCGCGGGCCGGCAGCCACAGTGCGTCGCACGCTGACAGAAGCCGAGTCGCACCTGCGCGACACAGCGGATGCCGAACTCGCCTCCGATCCGGAGCTCACCCCTGTTGCGGCGCAGCACCGCGCACTCGAACGGTTCGGGACCGCCGGCACGGTCGCTCGTGCCGCAAATCGCGACGGCGCCGGCGCGCACCTGGGGGCACTCCTGGCGGCTTTGACCGGTTCGGCCCTGCGGATGGTTGCGATCGGCTTCTGCGCCGTCGCGCTTGCTGCGGTCGGCGCCCGGGCACTTGCGGCCGTCACCTCCGTCGGATTCGTCTACGGTCTCCCGGCCGGCACGGCAACGGTCGCAGCAAAGTGCGCCCACTGGCTGAGCGTTCAGCCGACGGCGGCAAACTGTGTGCAAGCGGCGACGCTAGAGAACGCATCCGATTCGTTCCAGTTGTACCTCGGCGGTGCGCTCATCGGCCTCGGTGTGCTCAGTATTATCGCCGGCGTTGCGTGGCTCATCCGGCGCGGAACCAACGCACGGCGCACGACGCAACAACGTAGCCCGCGGCAGCCCAACGCAATGCGCGCTCGCCTTCCGCAAACGCTGGTGCCAGTTGTTGGCACGACGATCTTCGGAGGTGTCGGGGTCGTATTGTTGGCCTCGGCTGTGACGAACCTCGCGGTGCTCGGCCTGTGGGGTCGAGGTCAGTGGTACGTCGAGGCCGTGATCTCATTGGCCATTGCGGCGGTGTACCTCGTGCTGTTCCTGCGAGCTCTCACAGGGGCGACCGTTTCTTAGTCACGTCTGGGATCGGCGCTGCGAATCTGGCACACGTGAACGCGCAGCCCACCTCCCTGGTCGGCGCCCGCATGCTCGTCAGCAAGGTTGCCCAGGTCACCGTTGCGTTCTGGGTGATCAAGGTGCTGTCGACAGCCATGGGCGAAGCGACCTCAGACTACTTCGTGCACACGATCGGGCCGATCCCCGGCGTCGCGATCGGCTTCCTCCTCTTTGCTGTGACGCTTGCCCTGCAGTTCTTCGTGCCGGGCTACAGTCGAGTGCGATATTGGGCGGCGATCGTCGGCGTCAGCGTCTTCGGCACGATGGTGGCGGATGTCGCTCACGTCGGCTTCGGAATCCCCTATTGGTTGTCCGCACTGATCTGCGCGATCGTGCTGGCTGCCATTTTCACACTCTGGTATCGACTCGAACACACCCTGTCGATCCACAGCATTCATACGCGACGTCGCGAACTGTTCTACTGGGCGGCGGTGCTTGTCACGTTCGCGCTCGGTACGGCCGTCGGAGACCTGACCGCGACGACGCTGCACTGGGGCTACCTCGGCTCCGGAATTCTGTTCGCAGTAGCGATCGCGTTGCCAGGGCTCGCATTCCGCCTTTTGCACGCTAACGCAATACTCACCTTCTGGATCGCCTACGTGCTCACACGGCCACTCGGGGCGTCCTTTGCGGACTGGTTCGGCGTCTCGCACGCCCGCGGCGGGCTCGACCTGGGCTCCGGCTGGGTGGCGCTGGTGCTGACCGCGGCGATCCTGCTCATGGTCGGCGTCACCGGTCGCGGAACATCGAGCACGGTTGCAATCGGCGACGCTGCTTAGTGCCGCCGAGGACAGTGCCGCCGAAGACAGTGCCGCCGAATACAGTGCCGCCAGGCACCTGCGCGCCGCGCATCCGTTCGACGCGGTAGCCTCTGACCATGGTCTGGTCCGCTGACCTTCTCCCGACGCTCGTGGGCGTCGGGATCCTTATCGTTCTCGCGACCGTCGTGCTCTGGAGTTACCGGGCGCCTCACCACTGGGCACCTGCGCTTGCGGTACTTCGCGGCACACTGCAGTTGGCGATCATCAGCGTTGTGCTCAGCGGAGTGATCTCGAACCTGATTTGGGTGGCACTGGCACTGCTGGTCATGTTCAGCGTTGCTTCCGGCACGGCGACACATCGCATCGGTTGGTCGTTTGCGCACGCAAGCATGATGGTCACAGCGATGGCCGCTGGAATTCTTGTCAGCCTCGGCGTCATCTTCGCCACGGGCGCTATCGAATTCTCTGCTCGATACGTGCTGGCCATCGGTGGGATCGTGATCGGCAACTCGATGACCATCGCAACGTTGGCGGGTCGCCGGTTCATGGAGGCGACCGGCGATCGCTGGGAAGAGGTCGAGGGTTGGCTGGCGCTGGGCGCGACTCCTCGTCAGTCCACCTACGACATCACCCGCAATGCGGTGTACCACGCGCTCATCCCCACGACCGACCAGACCAAGACAACCGGCCTCGTCACGTTGCCGGGTGCTTTCGTGGGCGCCATCTTCGGCGGCGTCTCGCCCCTGGAGGCCGGCCGATTCCAGATCGTCGTTCTGGCGGCAATCGTCGCCGCCGGCTCGATCACGGCGGTGATCGTCGTGAGTTGGCTCGCTCCCGTGCAAACCAAACCGCTGGCTCTGCGCTAACGACATGTCGACGCAGCACGAGCGCACACAGCAGTTTCAAAACTGAGCGCCGCATGGTCCGCTATTCTCGTAACAGTCAACGAGAGGGAACGGTCGCAAAATGGGTGCATTCGCTCGGCGAGTGCGACGACTGGGCCGCAGGGGCCGCCGGGCGTTCCAGTTCGATCACCATGCCTACTGGCGCGCGCAACCGATTCGTCTTGGAACGGTGCTCTACGAATCCTTCTCAGGCAATGGGATGCTGTGCAACCCCGAGGCGATTTTCCGTGAACTGATGCGGCAACCCGACTTCGCATCACTGCAGCACATCTGGGCGCTTTCCGACTTCCGACAGTACCGGGAGACAGTGCGCGAGTTCGCAGGCGTGCCCAATGTGACGTTTGTCAAATACCGCTCAGCCGCGTACTTCCGCGCTCTGGCGACGAGCGAATTCTTGATCAACAACGCGACTTTTCCAGCCGAGTTCAGCAAGCGCACCGGTCAGATCTATCTCAACACCTGGCACGGAACACCGCTGAAGCGGATGGGCTATGACATGCCCGGCGGCGCACTCGAGGCCGCGAACACGCTGCGCAACTTTGTTTCAGCCGACTACCTGCTGGCAGCGAACTCGTTCATGGCCACACAGATGTATGAGTCGGCGTACAAGCTGAACAACGTGTTCGAGGGCCTGATCATCGAGGAGGGCTACCCGCGCATCGATCGGCAGTTGCTCGATCAAGACCAGTTCATGGCCGTGCGCGGCCGACTGGAACGTGCGGCCCTGCCTCTGCACGGACGTGACATCGTTCTCTACGCTCCGACCTGGAAGGGTGACTCGTTCAACCGGCCGGAAGACGACATCGAGTCACTCGTCTCTGCGGTGCGAACACTGCAGACCGCACTCGGCGAGCGCTACATCGTGTTGCTGAAGACTCACCAGGTCGTGCACCAATACACCAGAGAGAACCCGGAGTTGCGCCGCTTCCTGGTGCCGAACGACGTGCCGACCAATGAGGTGCTCGGTGTGTCGACCGCCCTGATCACCGACTACTCGTCGATCTTCTTCGACTTTCTGCCGACCGGGCGCCCGATCGTGTTCTACACGCCGGACATGACCGACTATTCGGATTCCCGCGGGGTCTACTTCCCGGCATCCGAGTGGCCGGGCCCGGTCTGCACCGACATCGCCGACGTCGCGCTGAGGCTGCACGAACTGCTGAGCGCCGACCAACCAGAACCGTCCGAGCGCTACACACAGTGGCAGCAACGCTTCACCCCTCACGAAGACGGTGGTGCCAGTGCGCGCGTCATCGACATTGTCTTCCGTCACCGGCGCCGCGGGTACCGCGTGCGGCACTCGGAGCACGACGAGCGCCCCCGCGTGCTGTTCTATCTCGGAGGGATGCGCTCGAACGGCATCACGGCATCCGCTCTCAATCTGCTGAGCACGATCGATCACGCTCGACTCGACGTCTCTGTGCTCTACGCGCACTCGCGAAAAACTCAGCAGCGGGAGAACCAAGAGAAGATTCACCCGGCCGTGCGCCAGTTCCCGCGTGTGGGTGGCATGAACGGCAGCAAGCTCGCTCAGGTGAAACGAAGACTGAATGAACGCCGCGTACAGACCAGCGCCTACGAAGCACCTCAGGCCGAGCACGATCTCTATAACGAGGAGTGGTCGCGCTGTTTCGGAAATAGCAGCTTTGACGATGTGATCGATTTCAGTGGTTACAGCCCGTTCTGGGCGCGGTTGATGCTGCACTCGCCCGAGGCGACGCGCTCCATCTGGCTGCACAACGACATGGCCGCGGAGGTGCACCGTGAGGTCGGCGGCAAGCAGTCAATGCGCCGCTCACTGCCTGCCGTTTTCGCGCTGTACAACAAGTTCGACCACCTGGTATCCGTCTCCGCGCGGCTGAGTGAGCTCAATAGCAGGCAACTCGCGGCGTATGCGCCCGCTGACCGGTTCACCTCCGTGCGCAATCTGATCGACGCGAATCGCGTGTTGCAGGGAGCCGACGCCGACCTGCGCGAGCTGGACGGGCATCCGATCGACCCGGAAACCGAAGCGGTGATCGTGCCGCCCTGGGTCGAGCAGATTCGTGGCCACCGCGACGCAGACGGCCATAAGAAGACCACGTGGTTCGTCACTGCCGGGCGATTGTCTCCGGAAAAGAATCAAGCACGCTTGATCGGTGCGTTCGCTGCGGTCTATGCCGAGCGACCCGACGTGCGTCTGCTCATCGTGGGAAACGGCCCGCTGCGTGCAGAACTGCAACGAGACATCGACGCGCGCGGGCTCAGCGAGGCGGCAATCCTGACCGGCGCATATCAGAATCCGTTCGCGATCATGGCGGCTGCGGACTGCTTCGTGCTGTCGAGCAACTACGAGGGTCAGCCGATGGTGTTGCTCGAAGCCGCGATCCTGGCGCTCCCGATCGTTTCCGTCGAGTTCTCTTCCGTGCACGACGCACTGCCGAATGACGACATGCTCATTGTCGGTCAGAGCGAAGCAGAACTCGCCGACGGGCTGCGCGCCTATCTGCACGGCGACGTGCCCGCCGGGTTCCTCGATATCGAGGCCTACACCCGCTCGGTGCTGCACGAGCTCGACAGGGTGATCACGGGTGTGCACCCCCCCGCACAGACCGCGAACCTGGCGGATGGCGATGCCTGAGGACCGGCAGCGGACGGACGCTGTGCGCGCCGCGCCGAATCTGCTGCGCCCGCTCGCGCACCCGACGTTGATCGCGTCTGTGAGCGGCTGCATGATCGTGATCGTCATCGCATTCGGGTTCCTCGTGTCGGCCGGCCCCTCGTCGGATTCCTGGGAATTGAGCTTTCTGCAATTCCTGAGCAGCAATCACACGTCGTTCGCCTCCGCCGTTTCGCTGGGCATCGCTTGGCTGTTCAGCCCGCCGATTGCAATCACCCTCAGTCTCATCGCCGGAGCGCTCGTCGCGCTGGTGACGCGCAGCCCAGGCCGCACGGCGACCTTCCTGCTGATGATCGCTGCCGTGTGGGCCGGCTCCGAGGTCATCAAATGGCTCGTGCATCGGGCGCGCCCAGACGGCGCACTGCTGGCCGATCCGTTGGCCCTCGAGCATGGCTTCAGCTATCCGAGCGGGCACACCTGCTTCACTGCCGCTCTCGCCCTCGCTGTGATTTTCTTGGCCAGAGACAATCGGCCGCGACTCGTCCTGCTGAGCGTGATCGGTGCGCTCGCGACGGTGCTGGTCGCGTTCTCGCGGATGTATCTCGGCGTACATTATCCGACCGACGTGATGGCGGCGATCGTGTACTCCGCCGCGGCCGCTGCGCTCTTCCTCGTGATCTGGCTCGGGATGCTGCTGCCACGGATTCCGTGGCTGCGCACCTGAGCGTTCCCTCACGTCAGCGATCAGCGATCACAGCGCTTTCCCAGCGGGCCAATTCGGTTACTCAGCATCGCAACCCATCGGGGCTACTCTGGGCACAGTGTTTCGTGCCGGGTTTGTGCCGGTGCTGTGTGCCGGTGCTTCCTGTCCCCCGCTCTCAGCTATCCTGCCCACTCAGCTGTCCGGCGCAAAATTGATGGCGACCGCACGCAGAAACGAGAATCATGGCAGACCGAGCACTCGAACTGCTGCTGATCGAGGATGACCCGCAACTGGGGCCGCTGATCCGGGACGTGCTGGCGGAGGCATACACGGTGACCCTCGCCGCCGACGGGCAGGTGGGCCTTGACGCGGCTTTGACCGGCGATTTCGACGTCATGGTGGTCGATCGTCGCCTGCCATCGCTCGACGGTCTCGAACTCATCAGCAGGTTGCGCGAGGAGCGAGTGGTCATCCCGATCCTTGTGCTCACCGCGCTCAGCACGATCGCGGACAGGGTCGACGGGTTAGATGCCGGTGCCAACGACTACCTGGTCAAACCGTTCGAATTCGATGAACTCCTCGCAAGGCTCCGCGCGCTCACGAGGGTCTTCAGTGCGGAAGGTCCGGCTCTGCCAATTGGCGATTGGACGTTCTATCCCGAAGACCGTTGCATCTACTCCCCACATATCGGCCGCATCCTGCTGACACCACGCGAAGGGGCATTGCTGCGGCTGCTGGCCGAGAATCCGACACGCACTTTCAGCCGCAAGCAGATTCTCCGATCGGTGTTCCGCGCTGATGAGCAGCCCGGCACCGTTGACACGTATGTGCACTACCTGCGGCGCAAGACAGACAAAGATGTTGTGCTGACCGTGCGGAGCCATGGCTATCGACTCGGCCAGCTCTGACGCGCCTGAGAGCATTCGAAGAATACCCGACCGATGCGGATTCTGGTGATGTCGATGACTGCGCCGACTACCGCGCCGGCCACCGCGCCGACTACTGCGCCGACTACCGGGCCGACTACCGGGCGATCGTGGCCATTTCCAGTAGAGCCGCCCCACTCCACCGTCCACCGTGCCTGGAGGCTGCCGGTCGGTTTCGGGTTGCTCGCGATGTTGGTGTCGTTGCTCGGATCGTGGATTCCGTCGCTGTGGGAAGACGAGACTGCGAGCCTCGTCTCGGCGAGTCGGCCACTGGACTCGCTGTTCATGATGCTCGGGCACATCGACGCGGTGCACGGCACGTACTACCTCGGCCTGCATTTCTGGGTCGACCTGTTCGGCAGTTCACCGTTCTCGATTCGCTTTCCGAGCGCGATCGCGATCGGCCTGTGCATTGCCGCGGTTGTCATTCTCGTGCGACAGCTAAGCTCCAGCCGCACGGCATTCATCGCCGGTTTGGTCTGCGCACTCCTGCCGCGCTTGACCTACGCGGGTGTAGAGGCACGCTCGTATGCATTCAGCGCGGCAATCGCAGCCTGGCTCACGGTACTGTTCGTCGAACTGCTGCGACGTTCGCGACCGAAGCGGATGCTGTGGGCCGCCTACGCTGCGCTTCTCACGCTCGGCATCTACTGTTTTCTCTACGTCGGGCTCGTCGTCGCCGCACACGCTGTGCTCGCGCTGTGGCACCGCCCGGGCCGACGCTTTGCCGCGTCCTGGCTGGTCGCAACGGCCGCCGGCCTCGCTGCAGCGGTGCCGATGGTTGTATGGGCCTTTCTCGAGCGTTCGCAGATCGAGTATCTGGCCCCGCAAACGCAGGTCACGCCAAATTCGATCCTGGTCGAACTGTGGTTCGGATACAGCGCGGCCGCGATCGTCGCCTGGGTGCTGATCGCCCTAGCCGTCGGCGGGGCGATTGGTGGGGCCGTTACCGAAGCAGCGACCGAGGAGGCGGCATCCGGGCTCGGTGGCACGCGAGAGTGCCCTGACGCGGCAAGACCGCTACCGTCGCTCGAGCTGGTGGCTGCGTGCTGGCTGTTCATTCCGGCCGCGCTGCTCATCGCGCTCGGCTCGTTCGTGCCAGCCTTCACGCCTCGCTACCTGACATTCTGCGCGCCTGCAGCAGCCGTGTTGATCGCTTGCGGCATCAGCAGGCTTGCGGCGTACAGGTGGGTGCCTCACCGCCGACACACACGTGCAGCCGTGATCGCAACAATGGTCGTGCTGGCCGCGTTCGTGCCTGCGTATCTGGTTCAACGTGGCCCGTACGCGATGAACGACAGCGACTGGGCACAAATTTCCGCCACCGTCGGCGCGCACGCCGTACCCGGTGACGGTGTGCTGTTCGACCAGTCGGCGCCGCAGTCGCAGCGCCCGGAACTCGCGTTGCGCAGCTATCCGGCCGGGTTCACCGGTGTGAACAACGTGTTGCTCGCGACGCCATACACGCGCAACACCAGTTGGGCAGACACCATGGACAGCGTGCCGCAGGCGGTGGCTCGCGGCCGTTTCGCCGGCGTCTCCCGCGTGTGGGTGGTCGAATATGCAACGCCGACGCGAACCGACACCTGGGGCTTGGCCGATCTCCATGCGCTCGGTTTCACAAAGGCAGCCCATTACCGCACGTTCCGGAGCGAGATCATCGAGTTGACGCGCTAGCGGCCGGCAACTAGCGCACGAACTTCTGTTTCGCTTCCGGAGTCGTCGCAATGGCGGTGTTGACCAGGGACTGCGTCCCAGCATCCAGATAGCCGTAAGTCTTGAAGTGTGCGGCAAATTGTCGTTCGAATGCAGCGCGGTTCGTGATCGATTTCCACGCCGACGACATCGGGTTGTCATTCCAGGGCGAGTGCAGCACGGGGGCATGCCCGGTCACCGGAAGCAGTCCCGTCGATCCGCCGCCGTCGACCGGTAATATGATCGCGCCGAACGACGGAGCACGAGGGTCGATCCGGGTCGACTGTCCCAGCCGCGCCTCTGTATCGCTCGCTGCCTCACCCGCGTATACGTACTCGGTCTTCAACGCCTTCGCGTTCGGGATCCACGGCTCTATACCGGCCGACCCCAGCATCACAAACGCGTAGACTCCGCCGTCGAGCTCGGCGAGGGCATCCGCGGCCGTTGTCGTGCCGTACGAGTGCGCAACGATATTGAGCACCAAGTCGGATACGTCATCATTTCTCGCGGCGACCAGACCGGCGAGCGCCACAGCCAGTTTGACGGCGCCGCGCGCCGCATACTCGCCGAGCGCGGCATCGATGCCCGGTGGCGGGGTGACGTAACCGATCCACGCGATGACGGATCGCGCCGCCGGCGCGCCGACCTGCCCCTGCGCTTCGTAGACGTTGACGGCAGACCGCGTCCACAATTGCATGTCCGTCGTGTACGTGCCCATACCGGGAACGTCGAATGTCACCTGCTTGGCGGTGTCGGGGTTACCGATCGCAACGGCGGCAAGCGGGTTCGGGTCCTCTGTCAACTCCACAAGGTAACGGCGCGGCGAGAGGCGAGATCCCTTGAGCGCGCCTTTGATCGCTTTCAAACTCTGCAGTGTCGTTGCCGCTTGCGGGCTGCCCGGATGCTGCGCGACTGCCTTCTTCGCTTTCGCGTATGCGGTCTTCAGGTAGAGGCGATTGGCGACGTCACGTGTCGAGTATGCGATGCCCTCAAGGTTCCCGATGTACGACGGCCAGTCGGCGATCGCCTTCTTCTGATACTTCGGAGTCTGGCTGGTCCACCACTTCGCTGTGGCTTCCGGGTCGGCGTTCTCCAAATCCATGTAGAGCTGAGGGTGCAGTTTGACGTACGCAGCCGCTTGCTTGGCCGGCATCCGTAACAGCTTGACGAGGTCGGTGTTCACGACCTGGTCGCCCGGCGGCGGAGCCGTGCTGATGGCAACGATGGCGATGATGGTGCACAGCACGATTGCGATTCGACGCGGCCAGGTTCGCCACATAGCGCATCCGCCCCCAGCCACTGTGATCACGTACGGCATCGCGCGCCGGCGATCACCGTACTTCCCTACCCTAGACGCAAGCCCGAGGCGCAGCGCCACACTCCAGTATTGGGCTCGAGTTCGGTAGCTCGACCCCCGTGGTTCAACCGCGGTATTAGGCTCGACACGGTTTGTGCGCGCAACGCGCACACGGAACGCATGAAAGGCTTGGGCCCATGACTGAGCGGCACGTGGTCGTAGTGGGCGATGCCCTGATCGACGAACTGCGCGACGGCAGCGTTGTACGCGACTTCGTCGGCGGTGCCGCCCTCAACGTGGCGGTCGGCCTGGCAATCCTCGGCGTGAAGACGACGCTGATCGCCATGGTCGGCGACGACGCAGACGGCGAGCGCATCCGCTCGTTTGCCGCATCGTTCGGGGTCGCGCTCTTGCCGACGATCGGGCCGTACGGCTCCTCGCGGGCGGTTTCGGATCGCACAGAGGGCGAACCGCGCTACGAATTCAACACAGCGGCTCAGAATAGGAGTATCGACTTCGGCACTGCGGTGCGAGCGGCGCTGGATGCCGCCAACTACGTCGTCGTGAGTTGCTTTCCGTTCGACAACGCGGCTCAACTGGCCGCGCTCGAAGCCGCCGTGGCCACGCCCGAGCGACGCTTGATCATCGATCCCAATCCGCGAGAGGGCATGCTGCACAACAAGGCGGCTTTCCGTCTCGGTTTCGATCGGTTGGCGTCGCGGAGTCTGCTCAGCAAGATCGGCGATGATGACGCACAACTTCTCTATCGAACGGGCCTGGAAGCTTTGCAACAGCGCCTGCTGCGGAACGGCAGCCCGATCGTCGTTGCCACGGCCGGCCGCGACGGAGCAAGCGTCGCCACCCGCGACGGCATTCGCGTGACCGAACCGATCATGTCCCTACCGGGGCCAGTGATCGACACTATGGGCGCGGGTGACGCGACGCTCGCCTCGATTGTCGAATCGCTGCTCACCGGCGGCGTTCCTTCGGATGCCGCCGGCTGGCGCGGCGTCCTGACCCGGGCGATGATGATCGCAGCCGCGACCTGCCGGCATGAAGGAGCACAACTGCGGATGCCGCCGGTCGGCTCATGAACGAGCCTCGCCTTCCGCAAATCAGCGAACTGGCCGACCTGTTGCGCGAGCGCCTTGCGACGACCCCGCGCCTGATCCTCGGCGTCGTCGGCGCGCCAGGGTCGGGCAAGTCGACGTTCGCCGAGCGATTGCTCGACCAGTTCGACCCAGGCGAAGCCGTGATCGTGCCGATGGACGGCTTCCATCTCGCACAGTCGATCATCTCCGGCACCGAGTTGGAGCAGCGCCGCGGAGCGCCGGACACGTTCGATGTCGACGGTTATGTGTCACTGCTGCGGCGGCTGCGTGCTCGCGACGAGGGCGTCGTCTACGCGCCGACCTACCGACGCGGACTCGAGGAGCCGATCGCGGCATCCGTCGCCGTACCGCGAGCTGTGCCGCTGGTGATCACGGAGGGAAACTATCTGTTGATCGAGCTCGCAGGCTGGCGCGCGGTGCGTGATCTGCTTGACGAAGCGTGGTTCGTCGACATTCCGGATGCGATTCGGGTGCCTCAACTGATCCAACGACACATCGAGTTCGGCATGAACCCGGATGCAGCGGTCGCCTGGGCGAATGGCCCGGATGCGCGCAATGCGCAACTGGTCGCATCCAGCAGGAACCGTGCCTCGCGGATAATCGCCGTCGAATTCATTCCTAGTGCGCGAAGTGTCGGAATGATCGGTCAAAACGACACTTCGCGCCCTATGAACGAAACAGGACTATGAACGAAACAGGACTATGAACGAATCAGGTCAGTGACTGGAAGCCACGACCGACGGTTAGCAGAACCCAGCCAGGCCATCCCATACCGTGCCGGCCGACGACGCGTTGTCACGTGTGACCGTTGCTTCGATCAGGCCATACGGGCGGTCAGCGGCGAACAGCACCACGTCTGGATTGTCGAGCCCGAACGGCTCGAGATCGACGACGAAGTGGTGCTTGTTCGGCATCGAGAACCGGATCTCGTCAATGTCCGCACGCACCTCGAGCACGCGCTTGCCCATTTCATACAGAGTGTTCTGAAGTGCTGACGAATACTTCTCGGTGAAGGCCTCGAGCATCAGCGCCTTGATCTGAAGGTAACTCGCGTTGAAGTCAATGCCGTCGATCGTGTTGTAGCGCCAGCGTGCCGCCACGTCGGTGGACAGCACCCGATCCGTCGTCTCTTTGAGGGTCGTATACGGGTCTTTCGGGTAGCCGACGAAGCCGGACTGCGTGCTCTTGAGCACGGTCAGACCCTTCAGCCCGCCGAGGATGTGCGTGCGGCCGTTCTCGACCACGACGGCTGCCGTGCGGATGTTCTGGCCGTTGCGCACGAACGAGTGGTCGTGCCCCGCACCGTGAGCCTCGATGCGATCCCACGGATACTGCTCCGCCAGCCACCGTCCGCCGGTCACCCAATCGAAGTCTGCGATGAAGTGCTTGCTCAGTCGCAGCAGGAATGCTTCTGGAGAGCCGATACCCTCCCGGGCGAAGGCGAAGATCGTGTTCTTCTGCGTGTCTGTGGCGACAACGTGCGCGTTGTCTCCGTCGAGGTGGGCTGCGGTGAAGTCGCCGTGCAACAACGACGTGACACTGAGATCTTCGACCTCGTGCCTGGGCGTCTCGCGGGTGAGCCGGACGAGGCGCACCTCCGCCTTGCCGTACTGGTTCGGGCCCAGGATGATTTTGCCGCTCTGCGCCGTCGCGCCCTGGGCTGCACTGTCCTGGGCTGCACTGCTCTGGGTTGCACTGCTCTGGGTTGTGGTCGTGTCTGTCATGATCAATTTCCTCTGTAGGTCGAATACGCGAACGGGCTCAGCAGAAGCGGCACGTGGTAGTGCGCCTCGCCCTCCGCGACGGTGAAGGTCAGGAGAACTTCCGGGAAGAAGGTCTCGGTGGATTGTCCGGCGAAGTATTCGCCGGTGTCGAAGGTGAGTCGATAGCCGCCGGCGGGCAGCGCATCCGGCCCCAACTGCATGACGCGGCCGTTGTCATCGGTCACACCGTCGGCGATGGGGGTCCATTCGCCGTCCGCGTAGCCGTGCAACTGCACGGAGACCCCGGATGCGCCGCGCCCGCGCGCCGTGTCCAGGATGTGGGTTGAGATGAGAGAGCTCATGCGGTGATCAGTCCTTCCAGTCGCAGTAGCGCTATCTCACGCAACTGCTCGGCTACGATGGTGTCTTCCTCCGCGGCACTGTGCCCAAGCCGTTCGGTGAGCGCCGCGAGGATCTGCTGCGACGTACGACCAGCCGCCCTGATCAGGAATACCCGATCGAACTTCTGCTCATACGCCCGATTGCCGTCGGCGAGCGCAGCCTGGGTCGCCGCATCGGTGGTGTCGACGCCCGCCTGCTCTGCGCGCGAGTGCGCGGCAACGGCTCCGCCCTCGTTCGACTTCTCACCGATTCGCGGGTGGTGCGACATTGCCGTCGCGACTTCGTCGGCAGTGAACGGATGCGCCGCCTCGCGTGCAGCGCGCAACACCGCTTCTCGATCGGCGTAGGGACGTGCATCGGCGACTTGCTCATACCAACGCCGGATATCAAGGCAGGGGCGCAACAACTCCACCGCATCCGAACGGTGTGCCCCGTTGAATTCTGCAAGCCTCATCGCTTGTCCAACATTGCGTGTTCAACTTTCTTACACGTGCTGGCATCCACGGTGTACGAATACGAGCAATTTCTGCCGTTTGAATCAGCAAATCTCGTATCGTGGAACTGTTATTTCAGCATGTGTAATTCTATCAGGATAGTGCGATGCGTTGTCAACCATCCGCGCAGTTTCTTCGATGCCCCCGGCGCGCGACACCCGCTGCGCCACGTCGTGCGCCACGTCGTGCGTGGTGCGCCAGTTGAAGTGGCGCACCACGCTCGAAATGGCGCAACGCGCGCTGATTCACACGCCGAGCTGCGCCCGCAACTTTGCCACGTGCCCCTGCGGGTTGACGTTGTACTGTGCGCCGACGAGCACGCCTGATGGGTCGATTACGAACGTCGAGCGCAGCACGCCCATGACAGTCGTCTCCTCCGGCGTGTCCTTGCCGAATGTCTTCTCTCCCCACGCACCCCACGCGTCCGCAACGGCGCCGCCGACGTCTGAAAGCAGCGGAAAGTTCAACGACTCGGCCTTGGCGAAGTCCGCGATCTTCTCGATCGGATCGGGCGAGACTCCGAGCACTTGATAGCCCGAGGCGTGCAGGCTCGGCAGGCTGTCGCGGAAGTCGCAGGCTTCTGTCGTGCATCCGGCGGTGAATGCCGCCGGATAGAAATACACGACAACGTCTTGTCCGCGGAAGTCGGACAGCGATCGCAGTGTGCCGGTGCTGTCTGGCAATGTGAAGTCGGGTGTCTGCTGGCCGACGGTGAGTTCTTTGCTCATATTCATGCTCCTTGCGAGTCTGTGTTTTGCGAGTCTGTGTTTTGCGAGTCTGTGTTTTGCGAGTCTGTGTTTTGCGAGTCTGTGTTTTGCGAGTCTGTGTTTTGCGAGTCTGTGTCTTGCGAGTCTGTGTCTTGAAGATCTGCGCCTTGTGGATCTGCACCGGCCCGGCGGATCAACCGCCCGGTCGGTTCCTCGTAATCGATCCTCGCACCATGCAGATAGGTCGCGCGTACTGCACCGTGCAGCGTCTGCCCGTCATAGGCGCAGACCGCGTTCTTGTGCTGAAGCGTCGACGCATCGACGATGAACGTCTCCTCCGGTGCGAAGATCGCGAAGTCCGCCGACGTGCCGACGGCGATCCTGCCCTTGCCTGGCAGCCCTGCCAAGTCGGCGGGCGTGCCCGCCATCCAGCCGACCACCTGCTCCAAACCGATGCCGCGCCGCTTCGCCTCGCTCCACACGAGTGACAACCCGAGCTGGAGCGATGATATTCCGCCCCAGGCCACCCCAAAGTCCCCGCCGAGGGGCTGCTTCAACTCGGGTGTGCTTGGCGAGTGATCCGAGACAATGCAGTCGATCGTGCCGTCGATCAGCCCGGCCCAGAGGCGGTCTTGATTTGCGGCATCCCGGATCGGGGGGCAGCATTTGTAGGCGGTCGCGCCATCCGGAATGCGCTCGGCCGCCAGGGTCAGATAGTGCGGGCAGGTTTCGACCGTGAGGGCGACGCCGTCTGCGCGGGCCGCCGCGATCTCCGGCAGCGCCTCAGCGGAGCTCAGATGCAGGATGTGCGCGCGCACCCCGGTCGCGCGGGCGCCGGCGATCACCGTGGCGATACCCGTGTTCTCGGCCTCGGCCGGGCGCGATGCAAGAAAACGGTCGTAGCCGGGCCCGAACGGATCGGGCGCGTGTTCGATGGTGCCGGGATCCTCGGCGTGCACGATGATGCGCGCGTCGACCGTTGCAAGGATGGCCATGTCGGCACGCAGCTCCTCGGGGCCGAGCGGCGGGAACTCATCGACACCGGAGTCGAGCAGGAAGCACTTGAAGCCGAAGACGCCGTCCTCGTAGAGCGGCAGCAGGTCGGCACCATTGCCGGGGATCGCGCCGCCCCAGAAGCCGACGTCGACGAAGACCTGGTCCCGCGCGACGTCGCGCTTGAGCGCGAGCGCTTCCACGGTCGTGGTCGGCGGGATGCTGTTCAACGGCATGTCGATGATCGTCGTCACACCGCCGGCCGCAGCGGCTCGCGTTGCGGATGCGAAGCCCTCCCACTCGGTTCGCCCCGGCTCGTTCACATGCACGTGGGTGTCGACCAGGCCGGGCAGCAGAATCTCGTCCGCTGCGAGCTCGATGGTGCGCACGCCGCGGAGTATTGTGCCGAGTTCGCCGCTCCCCGTCGGCACAATGGCCGCGATCACTCCATCGCGCACGCCGACTTCTGCCGCAATTATGCCGGTGCCGACCGTGTTGTCCGGGTTGTCCGGGTTGTCCGTGTTGTCTGTGCGGTCTGTGTTGTCTGTGCGGTCGCCGACGAGGTTGCGCGGCGGCTGGTCTCCTCGTGCGCCACTTTCCGCGCCATGCGCCACTTCAACTGGCGCACCCTGCGCAAACGGGCGCAGCGTGAGGCCGCTCGCCAGGATGCGTGCGCCACGGATGACCAGGTCGAACGGCTCGTCGGTCGCCTGCCCGTCGCTTGGTGCGCCACCTTCCGCGCCATGCGCCACTTCAACTGGCGCACGCTGCGCAAACGTGCGCACTGTGGCAGCCTCGGCCGCGGCCGCGATGCGCGCACCGAGCGTCTCGAGAAGCGGGCCAGCGTCGCGGATGCAGGTGGCGACATCCGGTTCAAGGTCGGTCAGCGCAAAGGTGCGTTCGAAACCTGCCGCCTTCAACTGCTGCGCATTCAACGGTGTGCGACCGCAGACCGCCCACACCGGGATGCCCTGCTCTGCCGCGACCCGGGCGACGCCGATCGGGGTCTTGCCGAACAGGGTCTGCTCGTCGAGGCTGCCTTCGCCGGTGATCACGAGGTCCGCGCCGCGCATCCGCCCCGCGAGATCCGTCAGCTCGAGCACAACGTCGATGCCCGGGCGCCGGGTGGCGCCGAGCACCGCCAGCGCTGCGAACCCCGTGCCGCCCGCTGCGCCAGCACCCGCGGCACCCGCTGCCTCTGCGGCCGCACCCGCGGCAACTCCGTCGCCCAATGCCTCGCTCAACACCGCTACGAACCGCTCCAACCCGGCCTCGAGCACGCCAACATCCGCAGCGCTCGCACCCTTTTGCGGCGCAAACACGGCCGCGGCGCCGGTCGGTCCGAGCAGTGGATTGTCGACGTCGCTCGCCAAAACGAACGATGTGGCGGCAACTCGGGCATCGAGCCCGTCAAGGTCGACGCGAGCCAGCCGCGCCAGCGCTGCTCCCCCGCCGGGCAGCTCAGCGCCATCCACATCCAGCAACCGTGCCCCGAGCCCCTGCAGCAGTCCGGCACCGCCGTCAGTCGTGGCGCTTCCGCCCACGCCGAGCACGATGCGCGTCACGCCAAGATCGAGAGCCGCACGAATCAGCTCGCCGGTGCCGCGCGTTGACGCACCGAGCGCATCCGGAACCCCGCCGGGAAGCACCGCGAGCCCAGACGCCCGCGCCAGCTCGACGAACGCCTCGCGGCCGCGCATTGCGAACGCGGCGACCGTCGGCGCACCGGTCGGTCCGCTGACGGTTGCCGCGTGAAGCTGAAAGCCGGCGCCGACGGCGGCGTCGATCGTGCCCTCGCCGCCGTCGGCCATCGGAATGGCAACCAGTTGCGCATCCGGAGCCACCGAGCGGATGCCTTCGGCCAGCCGCTGCACCACCTCAGGCGTGGTCAGCGAGCCTTTGAACTTGTCCGGGGCGATCACGATGCGCATAGGCGGGTCACACTCTTAGCGCGAGCGTGGCGGTCGGCGCGTCTTCGGCGCTGAGCGCCAGGTCTTCGAACTCCACCACGCTGTCGAGATCGGCGCCCATCGAGATGTTGGTCACACGCTCCAGAATAACCTCAACGATCACGGGCACCTGGAACTGGTCGCGCAGCTCCGCGGCCTTGGCGAAGGCGGCGCCGAGCGCGCTCGGGTCGAGCACCCTGATCGCCTTGCAGCCGAGTCCCTCTGCGACCTTGATGTGGTCGACGCCGTAGCCCTGTGTTTCGGGCGAGTTGATGTTCTCGAACGCCAACGACACGTGATAATCCATATCGAACCCGCGCTGCGATTGCCGGATCAGGCCGAGATAGCTGTTGTTGACGACGACGTGGATGTACGGCAACTGATGCTGAGCCCCGACCGCAAGCTCTTCGATCATGAACTGGAAGTCGTAGTCGCCCGACAGCGCGACCACATTCTCACCCGGCTTGCCGCGCACCACTCCCAGCGACGCAGGAACGGTCCAGCCGAGCGGGCCGGCTTGCCCCGCGTTGATCCACTTGCGCGCACCGAACACGTGCAGCATCTGCGCGCCGGCGATCTGCGATAGCCCAATCGTCGACACGTATGTCGTGTCGGGCCCGAACGCCTTGTTCATCTCCTCGTACACACGCTGCGGCTTGATCGGCACATTGTCGAAGTGCGTCTTGCGATGCATCGTCGCCTTGCGCTGGAAGCACTCGTCTGCCCACGCTGAATAGTCCGGCAGCGTGCCGGCGACCTGCCGCTCCAGGGCGACCGCGATCAGCGCCTCCAGGGCGGCCCCGGCATCCGAAACGATGCCGTAGTCAGGAGCGAACACCCGCCCGATCTGCGTCGGCTCGATGTCGACATGCACGAATGTGCGCCCGGCCGTGTACGTCGCGAGCCCGCCGGTCTGGCGGTTTGCCCAGCGGTTGCCGATGCCGATCACGAAATCGGATGCGAGGAAGCTCGCGTTCGCATACCGCTGCGAGGTCTGAATTCCGGCCATGCCGGCCATCAGCCGGTGGTCGTCCGGGATCGAGCCCCAGCCCATCAGCGTCGGGATCACCGGCACGTTCAGCAGTTCGGCCAGTTCGACCAGGTGTGCCGATGCGCCGGCGTTGATGATGCCGCCGCCCGCGATGATCACAGGATGCTTGGCCGCCGTCAGCAGATCCAGTGCCTTTTGCGCCTGCGCACGACTCGCTCGCGGCGGCGTCACCGGGATCGGCTCGTAGGTGTCGATGTCGAACTCGATCTCGGCCATCTGCACGTTGAACGGCAGATCAATCAGGGCAGGGCCGGGCCGCCCGGAGCGCATCACGTGGAACGCCTTCTGGAACGCGCCGGGCACCTGTGCCGGCTCGAGCACGGTCATCGCGAACTTCGTGACCGGTGCGGCGATCGACACGATGTCAACGGCCTGAAAGTCTTCGGTGTGCAGCTTGTTGGTCGCCGCCTGACCGGTGATGCACAGGATCGGCACCGAGTCCGCCCACGCGGCGTACAGGCCTGTGACCATGTCTGTGCCGCCGGGTCCGGAGGTTCCGACGCAGACACCGATCCGGCCGTCCGCGGTGCGGCTGTAGCCGTCGGCCATGTGCGAGGCACCCTCGACGTGCCGGGCGAGAGTGTGGCGCAGACCGCCGTGCGCTCGCATGGCCGAGTAGAAGGGATTGATTGCCGCGCCGGGGAGGCCGAAGATCTCGGTCGCGCCCTCCTTTTCCAGAATCAGCACTGCGGCATCGACGGTGCGCATGCGTGTCATGAGAAGCTCCTTACGTTGTTTTGCGGGTTGAGGAGGCCGCCCGCGGCCGTCTCGAAACCCCGGTAGTAGGTGATTTACTTCTGCCGGGACATCGCAGCGGTCTGCTTGAACAGCCCCGAGTGGTCGAGCCCGCCGTCGCCCTGGTTCACCATGGCTGTGACGAGTTGCGCTACCGCGGCGCCGAGCGGTGTGACCACTCCGGCTTCGCGTGCGGCGGCGGTGACAATGCCGAGATCCTTGTTGTGGAGCTCAAGTCGGAAGCCGGGCGCGAAGTTGCGATCGAGCATCTTCTGGCCCTTCTGGTCGAGTACTTTCGAGCCGGCGAGCCCGCCGCCGAGCACCTTCAGGGCGGCATCGGTGTCGACACCGTAGGCCTCGAGAAACACGATCGCCTCAGACAGCGCCTGGATGTTCACCGCCACGATCAGCTGGTTCGCGGCCTTGACGGTCTGCCCCGCGCCGGACGGCCCGACGTGCACGATCGTCTTGCCGACCGCCTCGAGAATCGGGCGCGCCTCCTCGAAGGTGGCGGCGTCGCCGCCGACCATGATCGACAGCACTCCGTCGATCGCGCCCTGCTCGCCACCGGAGACCGGCGCGTCCAGCGGGCGGATGCCGGCAGCCGCGGCGTCCTGCGCAAGTCGCGCCGCGACATCCGGGCGGATGCTGCTGGCATCGACCCAGATTGCCCCCGCTTTCGCGTTGGCCAGGATGCCGTCGGCACCGGAGGCGACAGCCTCGACATCGGGTGAGTCCGGCACCATCGTGATGATGATGTCGGCGTCCTTGACGGCATCCGCAATGCTGGTCGCGCCGGTGCCGCCTGCGGCGACAAGTGCGTCGATCTTGGCCTGGCTGCGGTTGAAGCCTGTGACGGTGTGGCCGGCCTTGATCAGGTTGACGGCCATGGGCAGGCCCATGATGCCGAGCCCGATGACGGTGACGTTGCTCATCTGAAAAGTCCTTTACGTTCTATTGGTGGTCGAGTAGCCCGCGAGCGCAGCGAGCAGGCGTATCGAGACCCGCTTACGCGGCGAGCCAACTGAATGCGGTCTCGCGCGGCGCCTTGTACTCGAGGCCGATGTACCCCTGGTAGCCGAGCTCGGTGCTCCGTGCGAGCCAGTCGGCCAGCGGCAGTGTCCCGGTGCCGGGGGCGCCGCGTCCTGGGTCGTCCGCAATCTGAATGTGGCCGAAGTCGGCAGCATGGTTCCCGATCACGGACGCGACATCGTCGCCGTTGACGGCCAGGTGGTAGAAGTCGGCGAGCAGCTTGATGTTCGTGCCCCCGGATTGCGCGATGACTCGCTCGATGACGGCCAGGGCGTCCGCCGCGGTTTTCAGCGGATAGCGCTCTGCACCGCTGACCGGCTCGAGCAGCACGATGCCGTCCATGCCGGCTACCGCGGCGGCCGCGGCGGCCAGATTTTCTATGGCAACGGCATCCTGTTCCGCGGCACTGGCATCGTCGGCCCTGTTGCCGTACAGCGCGTTGAACGCGCGGCAGCCGAGTTCTTTGCCGATGCCTGCGACAACGTCGATGTTGTCGCGGAACTCGTTCGAGCGGGCAGGCCACGAGACTAGTCCGCGATCGCCGCCTGGCATGTCCCCGGCGTTGAAGTTCAAGCCGGTCAACTGCACGCCGGCGTTGCGGATGGCTGTGACGAACGCATCAAGCTCGGCGTCGCCCGGTACCGAACGGGCGAACGGCCACCAGTACTCGACGGCGTCAAAGCCCGCAGCCTTCGCGGCGGCCGGGCGTTCAAGCAAGGGCAACTCCGTCAACAGGATGGAGCAGTTCACCGTGTACGTCATCGTCGTATCCTCGTCGTGTCACTCGGTTTGGTTTCAATACTTTTCCGCATTGCGAGATTATTATTCTGCGGTGTGAAAAGAATACGTCAGCGCGGCGCAGGCGTCAAGAGGCACATCAGGCGGGCAAAACTATCTAGACAGACTAGACAGATTGATCGACTGAGTGTAGCGTTTGACATATGGGTGCGACATGGCAGGTACAGGAGGCAAAGCAGCGCTTCAGCGAGTTGGTGCGCGCCGCCGAGTCAGGAGAGCCGCAGATCATCAGCCGGCACGGGCGACCGGTCGCGGCACTGGTCGATATCGATGACTTCCGAGCCACACACGACTCGGGGCCCTCCTTCCACGACTTCCTGCTTGCAGGGCCATCCTTCGACGCACTTGAGTTCCCTGACCGGCAAATCGACCCCGAGCGCCTCGCCGAGTTCGACGGATGACTCGCTACTTGCTTGACACGAACATCGTGTCGGAGCTTCGCCGCATGCAGCCAAATGCAGGCGTACGCGATTGGTATGACACCATCCCGCAGGCCGAACTCGTCGTCAGCGTGCTCACCGTCGGTGAGATCCGCTACGGCATCGAGCGAGTGCGCCGGCGAGGCGACACCGAACAGGCCGACCGCCTCGACGAGTGGCTGAGCACGCTTCACGAGCATTTCGGCGATCGGATCGTACCGGTGGATGTCGCCACTGCACAGGCGTGGGGCCGCATCCGCACCATTCGGTCGATCCCGGTCATCGACGCGCTGCTCACCGCAACGTGCATCGCGCACGACCTGACGCTCGTCACCCGGAATGTGCACGATGTCGCCGACCTCGGCGCGCGCATCGTGAACCCGTTCGAAAGCTAGCGCGACTACGTCAGGCGGATCTGCCGGTTGACGTCTTTGTAGAGCAGGTAACGGAACGGGCCGGGCCCACCGGCGTAGCAGGCCTGCGGGCAGAACGCACGCAGCCACATGAAGTCGCCTGCCTCGACCTCGACCCAGTCGTCGTTGAGCCGGTAGACGGCTTTACCCTCGAGCACATACAGCCCGTGCTCCATCACGTGGGTTTCGGCGAACGGAATCGTGCCGCCGGGTGCAAACGTGACGATGTTGACATGCATGTCGTGGGCGAGGTCGTTCGGGTCGACGAAACGTGTCGTCGCCCAGGCGTCGTTCGTGCCGGGCATCGCGACGGGTGCAACATCCTGATCGCGCGTTACGAACGACAACACTGAATAACCCTCGAGCGGTTCGTAGGCCTTGCGGATCCACTGGAACGTGGCCGGCCCGTCGCTGTCGTTGGCGACCGACCATGCGGCCCCTGCCGCCAGATAGGCGTAGCCGCCGGGCTCGAGATGGTGGACGGTACCGTCCAAGGTCAACTCGAGCGCGCCCTGCGTGAGAAACACGACGCCCTCGACACCGGCCTCAGCCTCCGGCGCATCGCTGCCGCCGCCGGCGCCGACTTCGACGATCAGTTGTGAGAAGGTCGTGGCGAAGCCTGCGATCGGTCGGGCGATGATCCAGGACCGCGTGTTGCGCCAGCCGGGCAGGTTGCTCGTGACGATGTCGCGCAGCACACCCTTGGGGATGACGGTGTACGCCTCGCGCACGATCGCGCGATCGGTAAGCAGTGTGGTCTGCGGCGGCAGTCCGCCCTCGGGCGAATAGTAGGTGCTCATGATCTGTTCCTCGTCTCGAATGTGGACTCCGGATGCGCATGCAACCCCGGATGCGCCAACTCCTGCAACCTCGCAACCGGTACCGCAACGTCCCGTTCGACTTCGTCAGCGCTGAGCGCGCCGCAGTCCAGCCCCCGGCAGACGAAGCCGGCGAGTGCCCGTGCTGTTGCGGGTTCGTCCATCACGGCTCCAGCGACACCGCCCAGATAGTTGCGCAGCCGCACAGCCGCGGCCGCGTAGCCCTCCCGATAGAACGCATACGTCGCACTGAACCGAGACGGCAACTGGGCAGGATGCATGTCCCAGCCCTGGTAGTAACCGCGCTCCAGCGAGCGCCGCACGAGCCTGCCGTGCAGGCGCCAGGCGTCTTCGACACCGGCGCCGACGGGCACGACGTTGGTCGAGCCATCCGAAAGTCGAATGCCGGTGCCCGCGGCCGCCAGCTGCATGACCTGCTTCGCGAAGTCCGCGACCGGGTGTTCCATCGACTGGTATTGCGCGGCGATCTCCAGCGATGCGCTGTAGTCATACGTGCCGTAGTGCAGCCCGCTGATCCGGCCGGGAACCACGTGCGGCAACTGCGCCACCGGCGAGGTGCCATCGGCGCCGAGGATCAACTGCGGCGTCTCCACCTGCACCTCGAATCGCAGTCGCCCGGCCGGCAGCCCGTGCACCTGCTCGAGCGACGCGACGGCCAGCTCCATGGCTCGCACCTGCGCGACGGTTGTCACCTTGGGCAGTGTCAGCACGAGTCCGGCCGGCAATTCGCCCGCCCCGACCAGGCCGGAGACGAACAGATCGAGCGTGCGCAACCCTCGTGCGCGCGTCGCCGCCTCGAAGCATTTGAATCGGATGCCGATGAACGGCGGCGCAACCCCCGCCGACACTGCAGCTGTGACGGCTGCAACCGCGGCGAGCGCATCGGCGTCCTCGGTGTCGTCCGAGCGATTGCCGTAGCCGTCCTCGAAATCGAGCCGAAGATCCTCGATCGGTTCGACTTCAAGCTTCGCGAGCACGCGCGGCACAACCGCAGCCGCAACCGCGGCATCCTGCCCGAGCAGCGCACTGAGCGCGCCGAGCCCGCCATGGGCATCCGCCGCGGCGAGCGCCTGCTCGCCCCACTGTGCAGGCAAGGACGGCGTGTAGCGATCGGCCGGAACGTACACGGTGTGCACGGGTTGGCGGGAGCCGTCGTCGCCCGGATAGTTCGTGGCAAGCAGTTGGTCTGTCGACGCCAGGAGCGCGTCGATTTCAGCCAGCCGCGCCGCGGGCAGCGATCGAGTGGTCGACACGGCTCAGCCGAGCAGTTCGTAGGCGGGAATGGTCAAAAAGTCGGTGTAGTCGCTCGACAGGCAGATCTCGGCGACCAGCTCGGCGGCCGGCCGGTAGTTCGCGTCGAATGCCTCAGCGCTCACTTCGCCGCGCAAGCGTTCCACTTCCTCGTCAAGCAGGCGACGCACGAGTTCGCGCGTCAAGATCGCGCCGGTGTCTGCAAGCGTGACACTGCTGTTGAGGTGCTGCCAGACTTGCGAGCGGGAGATCTCCGCGGTCGCGGCATCCTCCATCAGGTTGCGGATGGCAGCTGCGCCATTGCCCCCGAACCACGCCGCCACATACGCAACGGCCACATACAGGTTGGTGCGCACACCGTCCTCGGTTACGACGCCGCCCTCGATGCGCGTGTCGAGCAGGTCGGCAGCGGTCACTGCCACCTCCGGCCGCTGCTTGCCGAGCTGGTTGGGCGCCCCGCGGAGCACGCCGTCGAAGACCTCGCGGCAGATCGACACGAGGTCCGGATGCGCAACCCACGAGCCGTCGAAACCGTCGTTGGCCTCGCGCGTCTTGTCGGCGCGCACCTTCTCGAACGCGTTCGCGGTGATCTCCGGCTCCGCGCGATTCGGAATGAACGCGGCCATGCCGCCCATCGCGAAGGCACCGCGGCGGTGGCAGGTCTTCACGAGCAGCTCCGTGTATGCCCGCATGAACGGCGCGGTCATGGTGATGAGTGCTCGGTCGGGCAGCACGAAGGTGCCGCCCGCGTCGCGGAAGTTCTTGATGATGCTGAACAGATAGTCCCACCGGCCAGCGTTCAGGCCGGAGGCGTGGTCCCTCAACTCGTAGAGGATCTCGTCCATCTCGAACGCGGCGGGAATCGTCTCGATCAGCACGGTCGCCCGGATCGTGCCCTGCTCGATTCCGAGGGCGTCCTGTGCGAACACGAACACGTCGTTCCACAGGCGGGCCTCAAGATGGCTCTCGATCTTCGGCAAGTAGTAGTACGGTCCGTCACCGTTTTCGATCAATTGCTTGGCATTGTGAAAGAAGTGCAGCCCGAAGTCGACCAGAGAAGCGGATGCTCGCTCCCCGTCGATCATGATGTGCTTCTCGGTCAGGTGCCAGCCTCTCGGTCGCGTCACGACGGTTGGCAGCGGTGCGTCCGTTCGCACGGCGTACGCCTTGCCCTCTGGCGAGGTGTAAGCAAGGGTGCCTCGAGCGGCGTCGCGCAGATTGACCTGCGATTCGACCACGTTGTGCCAGGTCGGCGAAGACGCATCTTCAAGGTCGGCCAGCCACACGTTGGCGCCGGAGTTCAGGGCATTGATCGCCATCTTCGCCGGCACCGCCGGGCCGGTGATCTCCACGCGCCGGTCCGTCAGTCGAGCCGGTGCGGATGCGACGCTCCACTCTCGCTCGCGGATCTCCGCGGTCTCGTCCAGAAAATCGAGTCGCCCCGTGGCCGCCACGGTCGCGCGCTTCTCGACCCGAGTGCTCAGCAATGCCAGCCGCCGCTGATTGAACTGTCGCTGCAGTCGCTCGAGGAAGGCCAGAGCGTCCTCAGTCAGGATCCCCTCTGTGCCGCTCGCACTGTCTCCGCTAGCACTGTCTCCGCTAGCACTGTCTCCGCTCGCACTGTCTCCGCTCGCACTGTCTCCACCTGCATTAATCGTGATCGTCATGGACGTGCCCTTCTCATACAGCGCTCATACAGCGGCAGCGAGCGTGGCGACAACCACCCTTGGCCGAATGATCGGAAGATTCTTTCCGTATCTTGGATATTTCCGTACTTTGGATGTTATTGTCTGAATCGCGGAATCTCAAGTGATCAGACCTCCGGACGACAACCTGGGGATCTGAGCACGGGCGACCGATCCAGTATCGTGGGTATGTTCGGCAGTTTCCACCATGCGGATAAGATTTGTCGACAGCGGTCAACCCGGAGGGTTCGGTCATGGCGGAGAAGACTTCTGAGGGCGTCAAGTCGGTCGTGCGCGTGTTCGACCTGCTCGAGTTGATCACGGATGCCGGTGGCGACGTCACCCTGAGCGAACTGTCCACGATGGCACAGCTTCCGCTCCCTACGATCCACCGTCTGCTGCGCACCCTCGTTTCGCTCGGCTACGTACGCCAGCTCGCCAACCGCAGGTATGCCCTCGGCCCACGGCTGGTGCGTCTCGGCGAGGCTGCGAACAAGCAGTTCGGAGCGCTCGCGCGCCCGCAGTTGAAGTGGCTCGTCGACCGTCTCGGCGAGACCTCGAACATGGCGATGCTGGACTCGGACATGGTCGTCTACGTTGCCCAGGTCCCCTCCCCGCACGCGATGCGCATGTTCACCGAGGTCGGCCGGCGCGCGCACACGCACGACACCGGCGTCGGCAAGGCCATCCTCGCCCAACTCGACGATGAAACGGTGCGTGGCATCGTCGAACGCGCGGGCATGCCGACCCCGACCGCGACGAGCATCGGCACTGTCGACGAATTGCTGAAAGACCTTGCCGCCATCCGCGAGCGCGGCTACTCGATCGACGCGGGGGAGCAGGAGCTCGGCGTGCGCTGCTTCGCCATGGCCATCCCCGGCGCTCCGACGCCGACCGCGATCTCTGTCTCTGGACCCGAGGCTCGGGTCGATGACGCGTTCGCTGCACGGGCCATCCCGCTGTTGAGAGAAGCAGTCGCGAACATCGCAAAGAACGCCGCCAACATCTGAGCAAAGCGCCGGCGACCGCTCTGGCTCGCTTGACGATTCACTCTGGCACGTCTTACCATTCTCGTATCGCAATAATCTAATTCCGCCTCTCGGAATTCAGTTGCGATTGTCGGACTGACGAGGTACCCGATGAACGAGCAAAGTCGCCCAGTTTCTGAAATCAACGCGGCTCACACCGCCACCACGAAGTGGCCCGGAGTGATTGTGAACGGCCAGCAGCGCCCGCTGGGCGAGGTCGCATCTCACACGACCGCGCTGGATTGGCTGCGTACCCGCGGCCTGACCGGCAGCAAGGAAGGCTGCGCCGAGGGTGAGTGCGGCGCGTGCGCCGTCCTGGTCGCCGGGCCGGATGGCCACGGCGGCACCGCCTGGAACTCGGTCAACTCCTGTCTGATTCCGGTCGCTGCTCTGGACGGCCAAGAGATCGTCACATCGGAGGGCCTCGGCTCACCGGAGCACCTGAACCCGGTACAGGCAGAAATGGCGAGCAACGGAAGCTCCCAGTGCGGCTACTGCACCTCCGGCTTCGCGTGCAGCATGGCCGCCGAGTTCTACCGTCGCGGGCGCAGCGACGACGCTGCACATGAAGGCGGCGCATCGCAAATCTCGCACGAGCACCACGAGCACGGGCCGAACGGTTTCGACCTGCACGCGCTCGGCGGCAACCTCTGCCGCTGCACCGGTTACCGGCCGATCCGCGATGCCGCGTACGCTCTCGGCGACCCTGACCCGGCGGATGCCCTCGCTCTCCGCCGCGATCGGCCCGCTCCTGCTGCTGTCGCCACCGACTTGACGGCGTCGGATGGGCGCTTTGTGCGGCCGTCCACCCTCATCGAAGCGCTGTCCCTGCTTGCCGAGAACCCAGGAGCCAAAGTGCTCGCCGGCTCGACGGACTGGGGCGTCGAGGTCAATCTGCGCGGGAGTCGCAACGCGCTCGTCATTGCGATCGACCGGTTGCCGGAACTGCGCACCTTCGATACCGTCACGGAAAACGTGGGTACCGGCAGCACCAGTACCGGCGGCTTCGTCGAAATCGGTGCAGCGCTGACGCTGTCCGAAGTGGAACGCGACCTCGACGGCCGGATTCCGCTGCTCGCAGAGCTCTTCCCTCAGTTCGCGTCGCGGCTGATCCGCAACCGGGCGACGATCGGCGGCAACCTGGGCACTGGCTCCCCGATCGGTGACACGCCTCCCGCACTGTTGGCGCTCGGCGCACGAGTTGTGCTCGCGTCCCTGGACGGCGAGCGCGAGGTCCCGATCGACGAGTACTTCACCGGCTACCGCACCACGGTGCGCGAGTCGCACGAATTGATTCGCGCCATCCGCATTCCGCTGCCGACCGCTCCCATCGTCGCGTTCCACAAGATCGCCAAGCGCCGCTTCGACGACATCTCCAGTGTGGCCCTCGCGTTCGCGCTCGAGGTCGACGCCGGCATCGTCACCGGTGCCATGATCGGCCTTGGCGGCGTGGCAGCCACCCCGCTGCGCGCTCGCGCTACGGAGGCCGCTTTGATCGGAAGGGCATGGAACGAGGACACCATCGCTGCGGCATCCGCCGTGCTTGGTGCAGAGGGCACCCCGATGGAGGATCACCGGGCGAGCGCAGCATACCGACGTATCATGCTGTCACAAGCGCTTCCTAAGCTTTACGTCCAGACCGGCGACGGTCAGGCATCAGAAAGTCAGGAGGTTTCAGTATGAGCGCACTGTCAGAGCGCCCGGCGAGCCCCATCGTCGGACAGAACGAACCGCACGAGAGCGCCGTCGGCCATGTGACCGGTCGGGCGCTGTACACGGACGATATCGCAACCCTCACCCGTGATGCGCTGACCGCCTGGCCGGTGCAGGCCACGCAGGCGCACGCGTTGATCACTGCACTGCGCACCGACCGGGCCCTCGTAGTTCCCGGCGTTGTGCGGGTGTTGACGGCCGAGGATGTACCCGGCCTGAACGACGCGGGCATCTGGGGAGACGAACCGCTGTTCCCCACGGAGGTCATGTACTACGGCCACGCCGTGTGCTGGGTGCTCGGTGAAACCCCGGAGGCAGCGCGCCTGGGAGCCGCGGCAGTCGAGCTCGAATACGAGACTCTGCCATCCGTCATCACGGTCAGTGAGGCGATCACGGCCGGCTCGTTCCAGGGCAAAGCGCGCGTCTCTCGCCGTGGAGACGTCGATGCAGCGCTGTCGTCGGCTGCGCACGTGTTCGAAGGCGAGATCGAAACAGGCTGCCAAGAGCACTTCTACCTCGAGACCCAGGCTTCGCTCGCCTACTACGACGAGGGCGGCCAGCTGTACGTGCAGTCGAGCACGCAGAACCCGGCAGAGTGCCAGGCCATCGTCGCGCACGTTCTGGGGCTCACGAGCAACGCCATCACCGTGCAATCGCTGCGGATGGGCGGCGGCTTCGGCGGTAAGGAGACGCAACCGCACGGCTTCGCTGCCATTGCCGCGCTCGGCACCACCCTGACCGGTCGGCCCGTTCGACTGCGTCTGAACCGCACACAAGACATCACAATCACCGGCAAACGACCAGGTTTCCAACTGACCTGGAAGGCCGGCTTCGACGATGACGGCAAACTCGTCGGGTTGAAGGCGAACATGACCGCCGACGGCGGATGGTGCCTCGACCTGATGGAGGCCGTGCTCTCCCGCGCACTGTGCCACATCGACAACGCATACTGGGTGCCTAACATCGAAGTCAACGGTCGAATCGCAAAGACCAACAAGACGTCGCAGACCGCGTTCCGTGGCTTCGGCGGGCCACAGGGTGTGCTGCTCATCGAGGACGTGTTCGGCAAATGCGCCCCAGCACTCGGCATCGACCCCGCCGACCTGCGCCGCCGCAACTTCTACGCCCCCGGTCAAACGACTCCGTACGGCCAGGTAGTGAAAGACGCGCAGCGGATGCCCGCAATCTGGACCACGCTGCTCGAGAACTCCGACTTCGCGCGGCGTCAGCACGAGGTCGAAGCGTTCAACGACAGCCATCCGTATGTCAAGCGCGGGCTGGCAATCACGCCGGTCAAGTTCGGCATCTCGTTCAACGTCTCGTTCTTCAACCAGGCGGGCGCCCTCGTGCTCGTCTATAAAGACGGGTCTGTGCTGATCAATCACGGCGGCACCGAGATGGGTCAGGGCCTGCACACCAAAATGATCCAGGTCGCGGCAACCGCCCTCGGCGTTCCTCGTTCGGCTGTTCGTCTGGCGCCGACGCGCACGGACAAGATTCCCAACACGTCTGCGACCTCCGCGAGCACCGGAACCGACCTCAACGGCGGCGCGGTCAAGAACGCGTGCGACCAGATTCGTGACCGGATGGCCGTGGTCGCCGGCAGCATCCTCGACGTCAGCCCTGCGGACGTGCGCTTTGGCAACGGCATGGTCACCGGGCTCAGTGCGCCCGGCCAGGAGCTGACATTCGCCGAGGTGGCTCAGGCCGCGTACCTGCGGCGCGTGCAATTGTCTGCCGCCGGCTACTACCGAACCGAGGGCCTGCACTGGGATCCTGAGACCTGGACCGGTTCGCCGTTCAAGTACTTCGCCTACGGCGCTGCGGTGACCGAGGTCGAGATCGACGGGTTCACCGGCGCGTATCACACGCGCAGGGTCGACATCGTGCACGACGTCGGGGACTCGTTGTCTCCAATGATCGACATCGGCCAGATCGAGGGCGGCTACGTACAAGGCGTCGGATGGCTGACGTTGGAAGACCTGCGCTGGGACACATCGGACGGCCCGAACCGGGGACGTCTGCAGACCCAGTCCGCGAGCACGTACAAGCTTCCGAGCTTCTCAGAGATGCCGGAGGAGTTCAATGTGACACTGTTCGACCAAGCGCACGAGGAGGGCTCGATCTACGGGTCCAAGGCGGTCGGTGAGCCGCCGCTGATGCTGGCGCTCAGCATGCGCGAGGCACTTCGTCAAGCGGTCGGCGCGTTCGGCCCGGCAGGCCGGCCGGTCAACCTCGGATCCCCCGCGACCCCGGAGGCTGTTTTCTGGGCTGTCGATGCCGCGAAGGATGCCGCCAGCCGGCTGTTGCAGACTCCAGAACCTCAGCCGGCGCTGGTCCGCTAGCCATTGGTCGAGTAGCCCGCGAGCCTTCGGTCCCTGAGCGTAGCCGAAGGGCGGATCCGTCCGGTGGTCGAGTAGCCCGCGAGCTTTCGATCCCTGAGCGTAGCCGAAGGGCGAGCAGGCGGATCCCTCCGGTGGTCGAGTAGCCCGCGAGCTTTCGATCCCTGAGCGTAGCCGAAGGGCGAGCAGGCGTATCGAGACCCAACACGAACAAAGAGGCACTGAAATGGAGTGGTTGGCGGCGATCGAGCGCCTGCGGGTAGCGCGGCAGAGCGCTGTGCTGGTCACTGTGGTGTCCTCCCGCGGGCACGCGCCACGCAGGGCCGGCGCCAAGATGGTGGTGACCGCGGATGGCTCGTGGGACACAGTCGGTGGGGGCAACCTGGAGGCGACGGCGATCGACCGTGCCCGGTCAGTGCTAGCCAACGGTCTTGCTGGCCCCGAACTAATCACCATTCAACTCAGCGAGAAGGCGCCCGCCGAATACGGTGTGCAGTGCTGCGGAGGAGAGGTCACCATGCTGTTGGAACCGGTGCGAATTCGCACGGCGGTCGCGATCTGCGGAGTAGGCCACGTCGGCTTCGAGCTGGCACTGATTCTGTCCCGCCACGATCTCGAGCTGCACCTGATCGACTCGCGCGAGGTCATGCTGACCCCGGAACGGCTGGCGATGCTCGAAAGCGGGGCCGCGGACATCCGTTTGCATCACGCTCCGGTGCCGGAAAGCGCGCTTGGCGAGCTCCCTGCGGGCACGCACGTGTTGATCATGACCCACGATCACGCCGAGGATCTCGCTCTGTGCGACACGGCATTGCGCACACCGCAGCTTGGTTCGATTGGGCTGATCGGCTCGCACTCCAAGTGGCGGCGCTTTCAGCTGCATCTGGGCGAACTGGGGCACACGCCACAGGAGATCGAACGGATCACGACGCCGATCGGCATCGGTGGTATCAGCGCGAAGGAACCTGCCGCAATCGCGGTCAGTGTGGCTGCGCGTCTGCTTCAGCTGTTCGAGTCAGCACCTGCCGCCTCGGTGTCGGCGTCGAGCGCAGTGGTTGGTGACGCAGCGCGGGTGTGAGCACCAGCACAAGGCAGCCGTTCTGCTGCCGATTGGCCGACACGAACCCCAGGCGTGCTGCGAGCGCCAAGGACTTGCGACTGTGCTCGTCGATGACCGCCAGCACTCTGTGCGCTCGGAGGCGCCCGAATGCGAGGTCGAGCAGGTCATCGGCTTGCCACAATCGGGTGTGCCGCGTGCGATCCTTCAGATGCTGTAAAGACTCGGCCCGCGTGCGCCGCGGCCATGGCAAAGATTCGAGAACGGTCGGATCGCTCTGGATCACGTACCAGTCAGTACCAGGCCAGCCACAACCAATACAGAAGGGCCACCCTGTACCGCCAGCGCGCATGGCGGCATCGAGTGGCGCTTCGGCTTCGCTCAGCGAGCGTTACTTCATGCCGAGAAGCTGTTCGATCACACCGACCAGGAAGTACAGCACGAAACCGGCGGAGACGACCCACATCAGCGGGTGAACTTCCTTGGCCCTGCCCTGCACCGAGCGGATCAAAACGTATGCGATGAAGCCGGCGCCGATGCCGTTGGCGATCGAGTAGGTGAACGGCATGAGAATGAACGTCAGGTATGCGGGGATCGCGATTCCGAGGTCCGACCAGTCGACGTTGCGAATCTGGGTAGTCATCAGAAAGCCGACGATCACCAGTGCCGGTGCGACCGCCTCGAAGGGCACGATCGTAACGAGCGGCGCGAAGAACGCTGCCGCGATCAGCAGGATTCCGGTGACGATGCTCGCGATGCCTGTGCGAGCGCCTTCGGCGATGCCGGCTGCGGACTCGACGAAGATCTCGTTGGAGGAGACCGAGCCGAAGCCGCCGATTCCAGAGGCCGCGGCATCCACGAGCAGAACGCGGTTGGCGCCGACGAAGTTGTTGTCCTTGTCGAGAAGGTGGGCTTCGCTGGCCAGGCCGGTCATGGTACCCATGGCGTCGAAGAAGACGGTCAGCAAGATGACGAAGGTCAGCAGGGACGCCGCGATCACACCGATGTGCACGAAGCCGCCGATGATATCGACCTGGCCGAATAACGACAGGTCTGGTATCGCGACCACCTTTGATGGGAACTCCGGAATCATCAGCGACCAGCCGCTCGGACTCTTGTCGCTGCCCGGCGTGTGCGTGATCGCCTGCACGATCATTGCGAAGATCGTCGAGCTGACGATTCCGATGAGGATCGCGCCCGGGATCTTGCGGACGAGCAGGATGATCGTCAGCACGAGTCCGAAGACGAACACGAGCGTCGGCCAGCCGATGAGCTTGCCGTCGATGCCGAGCTGCAGCGGAACGGTGGTGTGCGCGGCATCCGGAATGCGGCGGACGAAGCCGGCATTGACCAGTCCGATGATCGCGATGAACAAGCCAATGCCGACAACGATCGCGGTCTTCAGGCTGGCGGGCACCGCTTTGAACACGGCCTCTCGGAAGCCGAGGAGCACCAGGATGAACATGATGATGCCGGACAGCAGCACCAGCCCCATCACGTCGGGCCAGGTCAGTCCCTTTGTCGTTGCGATCGTGACCGAGACGTATGCGGAGACTCCGAGACCGGCCGCGAGCGCGAATGGATACTTCGCCCACGCGCCCATGATGATCGTCATGACACCTGCGATGATCGCCGTCATAGCAGCCACCTGCGGGATGCCGAGGGTGTGACCGGAGCTGTCCGGGCCGCTCAGAATCAGCGGGTTGAGCACCACGATGTATGCGAGTGCGAAGAAGGTGGCGAAGCCGCCTCGAATCTCGCGGGCATACGTGGATCCACGCTTGGTGAGCATGAAATAGCGGTCGATGCGAGAACGTCCCGCGTCGGAGATCTCGGCGCGCTCGTCTTCGTGTTCTGGGGTCTGCTGGATTGTCATTGAACGTCCTTGTTCGGGGTGTTGGTGGCGATTCAGGGTGTTGCGATTCAGAGTGTGGCGATTCAGGGGCTGGCGATGGCTTCGTGGCTAGTAGGCAACGCGCGTTGTGAGGTTGATCCAACGCTCGAACGGGGCCGTGTGGGTGGGGGCGTCCGCGCTGAGAGGTGCGTGTCGTATCACCCGCATCGAGCGCTCTTCGACGGGCTGTTCGAAGAATTCGTAGAACTCGGCGTCGTCGAAGCCGGCGTCTGCCGCGTCGTGACGGTCGGCGGCGAACACGATGTGGTCGACGCGGGCCCACAGTGCGCTTGCGAGGCACATTGGGCACGGTTCGCAACTCGTGTACAGCGTTGCGCCGGTCAGGTCGAAATTCTCGATGGCAGCGCACGCGGTGCGGATGGCTGTCACCTCGGCGTGCGCGGTCGGGTCACTGTTCGCGGTGACGCGGTTGACGCCGAGGAATTCACGGCCGTCGGCGGTGACGATGAGTGCGCCGAATGGGCCGCCACCGTTGTCGACGTTGCTGACCGCCAACTCGATGGCGCGGGACAGGTATTTTTCTTGGATCTGCGGAGATTCCACGATGAGGCTCCTTGACTGGCGCAGCTGCGCTGTATGTGCTGGGCCGCCGACAGTCGCAACACCCGAGTTGGGGTCGTCACCTTCGACGCGAATTCAGAGTAACAGGGCTGGTCGCTTTTATCTACAATTTTGGAAGATAAATTTCACGATGCAGAAAATCGGTCGCTGAGCGCGGTGGCAGCATCGGTCGCTGCCCTTCGAGACGGCCGCGGCCTTCAACCTTCGCTCGCAGGCTCACTCGGCGCTGGGGTCGCCGCTCGCTTCGCGATCTTCAAGCTCCACCGCGCTCCTCAGGAACCGCGCAGCCGAAGCGCCCGGCGTCCTTGCCCGCACGCTCACAACGATGTCGGACCCTGCCCGGTGTAGTACGTGTGCGCAAACTGGTGGGTGTCGCCTGCAGCGACCTCTTCGTCGATGTCGGCGCGGAGGTCTCGCATCAGCTTATGCAGTTCGGCGTGCTTCTCCGGCACGCGTGCGTGTCGCGAACTCGCGTAGATGTTGGACACCCGCAGGGCCTCGCCGGTCTGCACTGCGAGCGACCACTCGGCCGTCGTTGCGACGGCGGCGAACTCCGACTGCATCGTCACGAGTACGCTGCGGTGGAGTGCGGCGGCGGAGACGGTGCCGGCCTCGTTCACGAGATCGATTGTGCCGGTGGCGTCGGAAAGGAACTCCACCTGGAAGCCGCGAGCAGCAGCATCCCTCGCGGTTCCTTCACAGCAGTGCTGGGTCATGTACCCGCAAATGGTCAGCGTGTCGATCTGTTGGTCGCGCAGCCATTGCTCGAGGTCCGTGCCGACGAAAGCAGACACGTCATGCTTTTCGATCGCGTGGTCTGGGATGCGTGACGCCACGGGCTCGTGCAGAGCTGCACCGATGGAGCCGCGACCAAAGAGTGGCGAGGAGGCATCCTCGATGTGGGTCACGACAACGAGCGGGATCGCGCCGTCGGCGGCGGCATTCATCGCGACGTCGAAATTCGGCAGCGACACCGACAGGTCGGGGAAGCAGATCTTCAACCCGCCGGTCACGTATTCGTTCTGCACATCGATCACAATCAGGGCACGCCTCATCGGATGCTCCATCCCTTGTGCGCGTGCGGCTGCCGCGCGTTATTGCAAACCTACGCCCAGCGTTGTGGCCGCCAGCCCTCATTCATAGTGCGCGGAATGTCGGATTGGTTCGTCAATCCAGCATTCCGCGCACTATGAACACGTTGAAACGCGCTCCAGGCGGCTACGCGGTCGCGTCTCCGGCAGTCGGGTCGTCGGTCGTCCAGTTGCCCTTCGGCTCCGGCTCGGCGTCGCGATCGAGCGCGACTTCCACGTCGCCATACAGCACCTCTGGCGTGGTAGCGGCGGCTGTTCTCGCGGCCTCCCCCTTCGGGCGACGGATCCAGTGGTTGAAGACCAGGTTGAGGATGAACACGACAATCACCGTTGCGGTGATGCCGGAGCCGAAGATGACCTGGAACTCGTTGGGGAAATTGTGGTAGAAATTCGGCGCAACGGTCGGAATCATGCCGATCGACAGTGACACGGCCACGATCAGCATGTTCTGATTGTTGACGAACGACGTCTTGTGCAGGGTGCGAATGCCGACCGCGGCCACCATCGCGAACATCACCGTCGCGGCGCCGCCGATCACCGGGTCGGGGAGACTGGCAACGACCACGCCCATCTTCGGGATGAAGCCCATCAGAATCAGCAACACCCCACAGACCGTGACCACCCATCGGCTGCGGACCTTGGTCATCTCAACGAGGCCGACGTTCTCGGCGAACGAAGTGTCTGGGAAGGAGTTCATGAAGCCACCGAAGATGGCCGACAGGCCGTCGTTGGCCAAACCACGTGCCAGGTCGTTCGGTGTCAGCTTCTTGTCGACGATCTCGGCAACGGCCAGCATGTCCGCCGTCGACTCTGTGAACGTGACCAACATGACGATGCACATCGAGATGATCGCCGCGGCTACGAATTTCGGTGGTCCGAAGAACAAGATGCCGCTGAACCCGACCCAGTTCGCCTGACCGACGGCCGAGAAGTCCGCCATGCCCATTGGCCACGCGATCAGCGTTCCGATCACGATCGACAGCAGCACTGCGATCTGGCGGACGAAGCCGCGGAAGAACCGTGTGATGAGAATGATGAGCAGCACGACGATCGCGGCCAGGGTGATGCCCGGCAGCGCAGCGTACCCTTTCGCGGTCGGGTCGGTGCCGGCGATCAGACTGACGTCGGCACCGATCAACGACAGGCCGATGATCATGATCACGGTGCCGGCGACCAGTGGCGGGAAGAAGCGGATCATCATGGAGAACGGCTTGGCGACGAGCACGCCGAACACGCCGGAGACGATCATCGCGCCGTAGACGGCCTGCATTCCGTACTGCTGGGCGATGATGATCATCGGTGTCAGAACGGTGAATGTAGCGCCGGTGACGACCGGTAGGCGCACACCGAGGATCTTGCCTATGCCGACCGATTGGATCACAGTGAAGATGCCCGAAACGAGCAGGTCTGCGCTCACGAGCAGAGCGATCGTGGATGTCGGCAACTTCAACGCATCGCCGACGATCAAAGGCACGGCTACCGCTCCGGCATACATGATGACCAGGTGCTGGATTCCGAGCGTGATGAGGCGTGGAGTCGGCGGCACCTCGTCAACCAGATGCTGGCTGCTCCGCGGGATGAAGCGGAGCGGGCGGGTGAGCGTCTTGCTTATCGACATGTGATCCTCCATTGGACACGGGAGGAAGCTGCTTTCACACTGTGGAAAAAGTATTCCGCTCGCTAAATTAAACAAATAGCACTTTCGAACCGATCAGGTCAAGGGGAAACCTCCGCTCGACCGCAGATCCGAATCCACGAGACGTTCAGCGCGCTGCAAAATACCTTCAGTATTTTGCAAAATAGAGGCTTGTGTGAACCCGGCATCCCTCATTGAAGCGCGCGGCGCATCCGGGGCAATGGTCGACGACGAGGTACTCGGCGATCGTCAGCTCGCGCGAGCACACTCCGCACAGCACGGCGCGCTCGTCGCGCTGGGCGACGGGCCACTGTTTCGCCGGATGCGACTCGCTCTGCTCATGACACAGATGGCACGGGTAGTAGCGACCGCAGCAGGCGAACTTGATGGCGACGACATCCTCAGCGGTTGTGTAATGGATGCAGCGGGTCTGGTCATCGACGACCGGTCCGTAAACGTGTGGCCGCGTCATTCCACACCCCTCATTCCATCCCCCTCATTCCACACCCCTCATTCCACACCGCGGGCGATCAGGGCATCTGCAAGGTCGTCGGAGTGTTTCAGCGACAGCACGAGCAGCGGCACCGCCATGCTCCATACTCGCAGGCGGCCGCCGCGAGCGCGCTGGGCCTCACGAATGGCGCGTGCGAACCCTGCGATCACCGGAATCGTGGTGATCGTCATCGCCAGTAGCAACCCGACTCGACGCGGGTTGACGCCGATCCGCTCCAGCGGCCGCAGCCCGCGTTCGGTGGCGTCGAGCAGGTCGGCGATGCGGGTCGTCAGGGTGACGAGAGCGGCAAGCACCAGCACGACGACCACGCGGCCGACATTCAGAAGTGCGGTCGTCCACGGCAAGAATACGAGCTGGGTCACCAGCATGATCGCGACGATCCAGCGCACGACCCAGACTTGTCGGCCCAGTTCGCGGATGCCGAGCGCAGCGACCAGATAGCCGGCCACCACGAGCGCGGCCGCGGCCGCGAGCAGCCACAGCGTGTCGAGCGTCACCGTGAGCGTGATCGCCAGGGCGACCGCCATGAGCAGCAGAATCTTCGGGCCCGCCGGCATCCGGTGCAGGGGGCTCGTGCCTTGTCGGTAGAGGCCAATCATGCGCGGCACCTCATAGGTAGCGCCTCATCTGCCGCACCTCATGCGTACTCGCGTTCGTAGCGGTCGATGACGGATGCCGCTTCGCCCGACTCGACGAGGCATCCGTTCTCGAAGCGCAGCACGATATCGCAACGGGCTGCGAGTTTCAGGTCGTGGGTGACGAGCACGAGTTGCTGCTCCAGTTCGTCGAGCAGCAGTGATCGGATGCGTCGACTGTTGGCCGCGTCCAGCAGCGCGGTCGGCTCATCGGCGACGATCAATGCGGGTTCGCCGATCGTCACTGCGCACAGCGCGAGCAGCTGCTTCTGTCCGCCGGAGAGGCCATGGGCCGGGGCGTCAGCGTGCGCGGTGAGGCCGTGTCGATCGAGCGCAGCGGCGACACGCTCGGCGATCTCGGGCTTGGTCAGGCCACGGCCACGCAGGGTGAACGCCACGTCTTCGGCGGCGGTTGGCATGACGATCTGCACGTCGGGGTTGCTGAACACGAAGCCGACTCGGCGCCGCAACTGCCTGGCCTGCCGGTTCGGGTCGAGTCCGTGCACGCGAATGCTGCCGGTAGTCGGCGCGACGAGCCCGTTCAGCAGTCTGGCAAACGTCGACTTTCCGGAGCCGTTCGAGCCGATCACCCCGATGCGGCGCTGGTCGAGCATGACCGAGACGCTGCGGAGCGCGCTGCGGTCGCCGAAGCTGACCGAGACCGCGTCGAGGACGATTTGATTCATTCGACGTCGGCGCGGGCGGTGTTCGGATGCGAGGTGGCCTGTGCTTCGACGGCGGTCGCCGCGGGAGATGGTGCTGCGAGCGATGGTGCTGTGAGCGTGACGCGAGTCGCGGCATCCGCGGTTGCGGGCTCGACGCAAGACTCGGCGTCCGTCATCGCCGTCGCGGTCGCTGTCGCTGTCGCTGTCGCTGTCGCTGTCGCATCTGAAACCGCATTCGCCGTCTGGTGGCCGAACGCCTGCGGATAGGCGCGCCAGAGTGCGAGTGTCACGATCGTGGCGACGGCGGCCTTGATCAGGTCGCCGGGCACGAACAGGAGGCTGCCGAGTGCCATTTGCGGCAGCGGCAGACCGGTCACGAACGCCGAGACCGGAAGGCCGAACGCGTAGACCACGAGGATGCCACCGATCACGCAGCCGAGCGCGGTGCGCCACCAGGTCGGATGCCTCGTAGCGCTCTTGCCTTCGGTGGCGTGCAAACCGGAACGCACGATCGCGCCCGTGACGAAAGCCCCCACGATCCAGCCGAACAGGTAGCCGGCGGTCGGCCCGACGAAAACGCCGAAGCCTCCATGCCCGCCGGCCAATAGAGGTAAGCCAACCGCGACGAGCACGAGAAACGTCGAGACGGCTGCGGCGCCGCGCCAGGGTCCGAGGATCGCGCCGGCGAGCATCACGCCGAGTGTCTGCGCAGTGATCGGAACAGCACCACCGAGCACCGAGATCGGGGCGGGCAGGCCGAGCACGGCGATGATCGCCGCGAAGACGGCAATTCGCGTGAGGTCTCGCACGTCGATCTGCACTCGCTGCGACATGGGTGCTCCTTAGTCGGGGGGTCTGGTTGGGACGAGCGGGGGGTTCGTCGGAGTGGCACTCACCTGAACACCGTTCACCTGAACGCTGTTCATGATACTGCTACGCTGGGTCGCGATGGCAAATCTGCAGAGTTTCGGCGCCGCGAATCCGCGCCCATCGCGACATACGCGAGCGGATGTGGTCGCCGCAGCGTTGCAGATCTTGGACGATTACGGGCTGCCTGATCTCACGATGCGGCGCCTGGCCGCCACCCTCGAAGTGCAACCGAGCGCCCTGTACTGGCACGTGCCCAACAAGCAAACGCTGCTGGCGCTGATCTCGGACGAGATCGTGGCGAGTCGGGTCGTGGCAGAGGCTATCGGGGCTGGCGGGGCGGCGGGCGAGGCGGGTAGCGCCAATGCGACCAATGTTGCTTATGCTGCCGCCCCTGTCGACTCTATGGCCGCCTGGAAGCGTGCGACCCGCGCCGAGGCGGCTGCACTGCGGGACGCTTTGCTGTCCTACCGCGACGGCGCCGAGGTTGTCTCCAGTTCGCTGGCGCTCGGGCTAGGCGGCTTGAACGCCTCCCAACGACTGGCGGATGCGATTGCTCGCGGCGGCTTCGACCCGACCGTCACCGAGATGTCCGCCGCCGCACTTCTGCACTTCATCCTCGGTCACGTTTCACATGAACAGCAGCGACTGCAAGCGGACAGCCTTGGTGTGGTCAGCGCCGAGCACGCGGCATCCGTTGACGATGTTGCGGTCGCTGCGGGCGGGCATCCGGCTCGTCTGAACGTGCGTGATTCGTTCGATTTCGGCGTCACACTGCTGCTCGACGGGCTTGAATTGCTTGAACCGTCGAGCTCGGGGGCAGCGTCAATGACAACAAGGCCCCGATAGCGACTGCTTCGCCGTGGGAAGCCGTGGTTGCGGCTGCGGTTGCGGCTGCCCGCTCAGCCTGAAATCTTGGTGCTGGTGCGCGGCACCTGATCGCCCGACTGCGATTGCCCGGCTGCCGCTTTGAGGCTGCGCACGGCTCCGCGGATGCGCCAAACGGTACGATCCGCTCGGTGCCTGAGCGCAGTCGACGCCACCTCGTGCTCCGCGTGTAACGGCTTGGTAACGGTCTTTGAATGGCTCGGATTCGGCGTGTTTTGCCTGTTTTCGGGGTCGGAGTGTCGGTGGCTGCTGGTTGACTTCAGGTATGGAAGATCTGCTGGAGGCGACGCAACGGCTGGATGCGCGGCTGCTGGATGCCGCGCCGTCCAGTGCCGATCTGCCGCAGTCCACCGTGCTTGATTCGGTCCTGCTCAGCGCCGACCTGGTGGACGATTCGGTCGTGATGCTGCCGCCGGCGGAAGTGGATGCGGGGGTGCGCAATGATGGGCAGGTTGCCCGTGCCCAGTTCGCGGGACGTCAGATCGCTCGGGCCACCGCCGGCCAGTTGGCGGCGATCCTCGCCACGATCCGCGAGGCGCGCGTGTTCCCGGAAGTGTTCGTCGGCCCTGCGCCCGAGCGGCAGAGCGCTCGCGGTGAACGGGATCGGGTGGAGTTCGCCGAACGCGCCGCGATCGCCGAACTGGCCACCAGCCTGGGAATCGGTCAGAACACGGTCCGTAACCGTCTGGCCGACGCGGAAACGCTGACCACACGGTTGCCGGCGGTGTGGGCCGACTTCCTCGAGGGGGAGATCTGCTACCCGAACGTGCGCGCCATCCTGGACAACACCACCGGCCTACCCAACAACACACCCAACGACACGGCTGACGGCGCGGTCGGCGAGGCGGCCGAGGATGCGGCGGTGTGGGCGGAATACGATGCGAAGCTTGCCGGTCCGGCCCGCACCGTCAACCCGGGCCGGATGCGCCTGCTGGCGCGCAGCCTGGCCGAGAAACTCTCCGCCGAACCGTTGGCGGTGCGCCACGCCCGGGCCCGGGAGGACCGCCGGGTCTGGGTGGAGGCCGCGGCGGACGGGATGGCGTGGTTCGGGGCGTTGCAACCGGCCGATGCCGCTTATCGCGCCTACGCGAGAATCAACGCGAACGCGAAACATTTGGCCGGCCTGCCCGGGGAGACCCGCACCATCGGCCAGATCCGCGCCGACGTGATGGCCGACCTGCTCACCGGCGAGGGCACACCCCACGAAGTCACAGCCACCGTCATGATCACCGTGCCCGTCCTGACCCTCCTGAACCCGGACACACCCACTGGCGACCAAACAGGTCGGGCTGGCCAAACGCAGCCGACGGATCAATCGCAGCAGGCTGACCGAACCCAGCAGACCAGCCAGGCACAGCAGCCCACCCCGACAGATCAACCCGACCACACAGACCCGCCCGACCAGTCGGATCGAGCAGAACGCTCGGATCACGTTGCTCGGTATGAGCAGCCGGCCCAGTTGAACGGGTACGGGCCGATCGACCCCGACACCGCCCGACGCCTGGCCGGGAAGGCACCCTCGTTCTACCGCATCCTCACCCACCCGGTGTCCAGTGCGATCCTGGACGTGGACCGCACCAGCTACACCGTGCCCGCCGACCTGAAACGGTGGATCCTGGCCACCCACACCTACTGCGTCTTCCCCGGCTGCAACCGGCTCGCCGTCGACTGCGACATTGACCACAGCCTCGACTGGGTGCTGAACGGCACCACCACCCTGAACAACCTCGCACCCGTCTGCCGCGGCGACCACAGACTCAAACACAAAACCCGATGGAAAATCATCCGCCACCAAGACGGCACCATCCAATGGGAAAGCCCCCTCGGCCACACCCACAACACCGACCCACCACCCTTCTAAAAACGGTCGGAACCTGGCCAGCCGCGTGACGAGAACGCATGCACACCCGGCACTCGAGTACGCAGATACACGAGCGCACCGGCGCGCGCAGTAAGGCACGCGCAGGTCCGGTCGCTAGCTACCCGAGCTGGCACGGCTCGTCACAGCCCGGCTGCCGCCCGCACCGCGTCTATCGCCGCAACAGCGGCCGACACTCTAACGCCCGCGGTGCACCGGAAGCCACACACGCATCGTCGACGGGCCGCGCTCCGCCCATCGGTTGTACGGAACGAGCTCCGCCGTGAAGGCCTCGGACTCGTCCCGTCGGACGAACCCAGCTGAATACGGCCACCCTGCGTTCCCCGCAGTTTTGGCCTCCCCCACCCTCGTCGCCCTCGTCGCCCCCGTCGCCCGCAGCGAAACCACAACCCGATCTCCTGATACCCGAGGCCGAACGTCGACATCCATATCTACAGCTTCAATCGAGGCAGGTTCTCCCCGCAGCGTCGCCGGCAAGTCCGTCGACTCGAGACAGTACACCTCCGGGCCGCGCTCAACGGCGACACAACCTCGCACCGCGTCGATCCTCGGGTCAGGCATCGTGAACCGCGGCTCCATCGGCAACGTCAACTCGATAACATCACCCACACGGAATACCCGCCGAACCGACGCGTAGCCCGGCTCCGGCCGAGTTTCCTCGATCGACCCGTCTCCACCCAGCACCACCAGCCTGGACAATGACGCCCACGCCGGCACACGCAGCGTCAGCGTTGTCGGCTCACTCATGTCCTCGACGACACGCATGGTCACGACACCGTCATCCGGATAGTTCGTCTCCACCTCAACCGCAATGCAGCGGCCGTCCTGCAACACCGTACGAATCGACGCCGGCGCGAACTGGTGGAGTTGCAACCCATCCGCATCCACCGTCGCCAGGTAGGTCGCAAGGCTCGCGAACGTGCGCGCAACGTTCGGCGGGCAACATGACACGTCGAACCAAGGAGCACGCAACGACGACGACGCACGCGGCGAAACGGCATCCGGCGAACTCACCTCGCCCGGTTGACGCTGATGCAACGTGTTCGCATAAAAGAACGCCGTGCCCTCCTCCGACGGCGAAGTCGCAACCACGTTGTACAGCGTGCGCTCGATCAGGTCCGCATAGCGCGGGTCGTGATCAGCCGGCACAGCACTACCACCCGGCACAGCACTACCACCCGGCACAACACCGTCGGCCAACAGCAGCCGCCAACTGAACATGACGGATGCGACACCGGCACACGTCTCCGAGTACGCACGATCGGATGGCAGCTCCCAGTCGCCACCGAACGCCTCGTCCTGGTGATGCGAACCTTGCCCACCCGTGATGTAGGTGCGCCGCGCAACAGTGTTCGTCCACTGCCTGCGCAAGGCGTCGAGCAGTTCGGTGTCCCCGCCCTCGACGGCGATATCTGTCGCACCAGCCGCAAGATAGTTCGCACGCACAGCATGGCCGCGTAACACGTGCGCATTGCGCACGGCAACATCATCCTGAAAATACGCGCGACCCCACTCGATGTCTCGAAGCGTGCCCCGCCCGTGCCGTTCGACGAACAACGCCGCCTGCGTCACGTACGCTGTCTCCCCGGTGAGTCGCCCCAACTCGGCGAGGCCGACCTCAATCTCTGCGTGACCGCAGATCGAGCGGATGCCGTCGGCTCCGAACACGTCACACACCAGATCGGCTGCGCGGCGCGCAATACCGAGAAGCCCATCGTCAGAGCCCGGACGAGTGCGTTCCCGCGCAACCGCAGCCTGGAATAGGTGACCGAGGCAGTACAACTCGTGGCCCCACTCAAGATCAGACCAGCGCGGTCGTTGGCCCGGGTGGCCGAAATTGGTGTGCAGATATCCGTCAGCATCCTGTGCGGCACCGATGCGATCGACGATCGCTCGGAAACGCGCCTCGAGCTCGTCGACACGTGCGCCGCCCTCGTCTTCGGCCCCGGAACCGCTGTCGCCAGCATCGCAGCGCCCAATCTCCCACGCCAACGCCTCGAGATACTTGTACACCTCGGAATCCGAGAACTCGCGACCACGGCGACCGGCCGGCAGTGTTCCGGCGGCAGCCCGATCAAAATTACCGAGCCAGCCATCCTTCTCAAGCCAATGCTCGATGTGCGCGAGCGTCGCGGTACCGTTGATCTCCTGACGTCGACCCCAGAAGCCGCCGGTGATGCGCACCTCATCCAGGCCGAGGGGCCGAAGCGCACCGGTCGAGGGAACAACAGGCGTGGAGACGATCCGAGTCGTGAGAGTCATTCTTATCCTTTGAAGGCGCCGGACATGAAGCCGCGCACGTAGTGTCGTTGCAAGATCAGGAAGAGCAGAATGCACGGCAGCGCAAGCACCACGACGCCGGCCTCGGTGGCGCCATAATCGACGACACCCTGCACCTGCCCGCGCAGGTTCGAGATGGCCAGAGGCAGCGTGATGCGCGATGAGTCATTGATCAAGATCAGCGGCGCCATGAAGTCGTTCCAGGCAGCCAAGAAGGCGAACAGGCCGACCGTGATCAGGCCGGGCTTCACCGCGGGCACGAGAACGCGCCACAACACCGACCACGACGTGCAGCCGTCGACCATCGCGGCCTCATCCAGTTCGCGCGGCACCGATTCGAACGAGATGCGCATCATGAACGTCGAGAACGGCAGTTGGAACATCGTCAGCACCAGCGCGACACCGACCAGCGAGTTCGACAGGCCGACCTGATTCAGCAACACATAGAGCGGAATCAGCAGCGTGGCGTACGGCACCATCAGGATGGCGATGGTGGCCAGGAACAGCGTGTTCTTGCCGCGAAAGCTGAAGCGCGCGAACGCGTATCCACCAAGCAGTGAGATGAACAGTGTCAGCAACACCGTCAGCAAAGACACGATCGTGGAGTTTGCGATGTACTGCCAGATGCCGTCCTGGTAGTTAACCAGGGTGATGTAGTTGCCGAGCCCCCACCCGTTGACCTGGTTGGTTCCAGCACGCGGCGCGACGGACGAAACCGCGGTCCACACCAGCGGGTAGAGGAAGATGATCGCGATTGCCGCACTGAACACCCAGAACGGCATCTGCAGCGCGATGCCGCCGAGGCTCCAGCTGCGATGTCCGTGCCCGTTTCGCGAGCCACGCGGATGCCGTGGGCTGCGTTCCAGACGCGACCCGCCAGCATCCGCTGTGGTCGGGTCGTTATCCGTACCGACCAGGTCGGTGTTGGTTTCCGTGCTCGTGCGGGTGCGAGCGCCTGTGGCGGTCATGGTTCAGTCCTCGTCTTTCCGGCTGAAGGCGCGGATTTGCACGATGTTGATGACGACGAGCGCCAGGAGGACGATCACGGAGAGAGCGCCCGCAACCCCGAGGTCGTTCTGGCCCTGAAAGGCCACGTTGTAGATCAGCTGTACAACGGTGATGGTGCTGTTGTCCGGCCCGCCCTTTGTGAGGATGTAGAACTGCTCGAACGCGAGCAGCGAGCCGGTGACGCAGAGCACCGTCGTGAGCGCGAGTGTTGGCCGCAGCAGCGGGATCGTGACATCCCGAAACGTCTGCCAACGCGACGCACCGTCGATGCGAGCCGCTTCATAGACGTCGTCGGGGATTCCTTGCAGTCCGACGAGCATCAGGAGCATATAGAAGCCGGCGTAGCGCCAGACGATCAAGAACAGGGTCGACCAGAGCGCAGCATCCGGAGTGCCGAGAAAGGTGAAGCCCCACGACTTGGTGAGGTCGGCGAACGGGCCTGCGATCGGCGAATAGAGAACGTAGAACAGCAGAGACGCGGATGCGAGGCCGAGCGCACTCGGGATCAGGAACGATGCGCGCAGGAAGCCCTTCCAGCGGCTGGATTCCTGCACGAGAAGGGCCAGGCCGAGGCCCAGACCGATCAGCAGAACGGTGGCAAGCACCGTGTATTTCAGGGTGAAGATGACCGAGTCGAGAAAGAACCGGTTGCTGATGGCCTTCTGGTAGTTCTCGGGGAAGTTCCAGCCCTGATTGCCGCCGAGCAGCGGCCAGTTCGAGCCGGACATTTGGAAGACGAGCAGCAGCGGCAACACGAACAGGAAGAGCACGAACAGCGCGGTCGGCAGCGCATAAAGCCAGCCGTTGACGGAGTTCCGAGCGCGTCGTCGGCGACGGCTCGGCGCCTCGGTCGCGTTGCCGCGGGGCCGCGCGGCCGGTGTTGTCGGAGCGGTGACGCTCATGTTTGCCTCTCGCCTTTCAATCCGAGCGGATGCTGCGCTCCGGGTGGCTGCACCGGGTCGCCCCGGTGCAGCCACGTCGTCGCGCACTGCCTACTGCTACTGCGAGAGCACCGAGGTGATCTCCTTGTTGTCGGCGGCAACACTGTCGGTGCCCTTGAGCACTGCGTTGCGAACGAGCGTCAGCCACGGGCTGTTCGGAGCATTGAACGCCTCTTGGAAGTTCAGCGAGATGGGCGTGTCACCCTTCGCTGCGACCTCGTTGATCGTCACAAGACGCGGGTCCTTGCTCGAGTACTGGTTGCTGGACAGGTCGGAGCGGGAGACGACGTCGCTGTCCTTGGCGAGAACACCGACCTGGGCGTCCTCGGACATCATCCAGCTAAGGAAGCTCCACGCCTGCGCAGCCTTCTTCGAGTCCTTCGAGACGCCGATGCCATCGCCGCCGACGAAAGTGGATCCGCCGCCCTTCGCACTTGGGATGCCGGTGACGCCCACATCGAACGGTGTTGAAGAGAGCAGCGTCGCGGGGTACGGCATGAGGCCGACCTTGCCCTCTGTGAAGCCGGCGGTCCAGGTGGGTCCGGCCTCATCCTGCGAAGACGGCAGCACGGCACCTGACTTCCAGAGGTCTGCCCAGGTGCTGTAGATCGCCTTGGACGCGTCGCTGTCCAACAGCGACTTCGAGCCCTCGGCATTCATCACCTGGTCGCCGCCGGCCCAGACGCTCGGGAACCAGGTGAAGACGAGGCAGCCGCCGCAGTTCAGACCGGTCGCCGTACCGTAGATGTCCGGCTTGCCCAGCGCCTGAATGGCCTTGGCATCCTTGGCGAACTCGGCCAGGTCGGCCGGAGCCTTCTCCGGGTCGAGGCCCGCCTCCTTGAAGAGGTCCTTGTTCCAGAACAGCATCGACAGGTCGAGCACGAACGGCAGCACGTGCTCCTTGCCGTCCAACGTTCCAGCCTTCAGGTGGCCCTTGTTGATCGCGTCCTTATACGACAGCCCATCGATGTTCGTGGTCAGGTCCTGGAACAGGCCCTGCTTGACCCAGTTCGGCACGTAGACGATGTCCGCCGCGAACAGGTCGGGGAGACTGTTGGAGCCGGCCGCGGCGCCGACCTTCGCGACATAGTCGTCGTTGGGAACAACGGTGAGCTTCACCTGATTCTTGTGGCTCGCGTTGTACGCCTTGACAAGCAGATTCGCCTGCTTCTCGAGCGGTGCCCGTGTCCACAGAGTCAGCGAGGTACCATCATCGAGCCCGTTGGGGCCGACGCTGGCAGCTGGTGTCGCCTTGTCGCCGCTGGAACAGGCCGCGAGACCGGCGAGGAGGATGCCGGCTGTCAGCACTCCCCCGATCCTGCGCAGCCGGCGGCTGGTGGTGTCTTTCATGTCGAACTCCTTCGAACTCGTCGTTGAGCGGGCGGGGAGCCCGGCCATGCGTGGTACGTGATGGTTGGTACGTCTAGTTGAGCGAGATTCCGAAATTGCCGAAATCCTTTTCGGTACGCTATCGCGGGAGTTGCAGCTGCGTCAAGTCACCTGTCCTGTAACGTTTACGTCACGGAGGATACGAGCATGGCAGACAGTGAGAAGCCCACAGCAGGGGTTCGAGCATCGACTCTCAGTGACGTCGCGAAGCTGGCCGGCGTCTCCATCGCCACGGCATCCAAAGCGATCAACGGTCGCGAACAGGTGGCACCGGCCACTCGCCAACGCGTCATGAACGCTGCGAGAGAAGTCTCTTTCACCCCGAACGAGCTGGCCCGGGGGCTGCTCAGCGGGCGTACGGGAACGGTTGGCCTCCTCACCAGCGACCTCGAAGGCCGTTTCGTCATTCCGATCCTGATGGGGGCTGAGGATGCGTTCGGTGCCGGGCAGGTCAACGTCTTCTTGTGCGACGCCCGCGGTGACGCGATCCGCGAGCAGCACCAGTTGAAGGCACTGCTCACGCGCCGGGTCGACGGCATCATCGTTGTGGGTCGCCAGACGGATCCGCGGCCATCGCTCGGCCACGACATCCCGGTACCGGTCGTCTACGCGTACGCGCCGTCCGAGGATCCGGCCGACCTGTCATTGACCCCCGATAACCGAGCAGGCGGGCGCATGGCAGTCGAGCATCTTCTTGCGTGCGGGCGCACCCGGATCGGACTGATCAGCGGTGACCCCGCGTATGCGGCGGCGCAGGACAGAGCACTCGGCGTGCGCGAGGCGCTTGCCGATGCCCACATCGAACTCGTCGGCAGACCGATGTTCTCCGACTGGAGCGAGCACTGGGGCCGCGATGCGTCCGCCATGCTGTTGCGGCAATTCCCCGATGTCGACGGCATCGTCTGCGGCTCAGACCAGATCGCGCGCGGAGCGCTCGACACATTGCGCGACCTCGGCCGCGATGTGCCTGCGGACGTCGCCGTGATCGGATACGACAACTGGGAAGTTCTCGCCACCAACTCACGGCCGGAGTTGACGAGCATCGACGCCAACCTCCAACAGTTGGGCCGTACGGCCGCAACCCGCGTCTTCGAGGCACTCGAAGGCCTCGACATCGGCAGCGGAACGCAGCGCCTGCCGGTTCGGCTGATCATTCGAGGATCGACAATTCCGCGGCGCTGACGCACGCAGAACTCAGCAGACCGAAAGCCCGGAGACCGAAAGCCCGGAGACTGAAAATCCTCACCGACCGGAAATCTCACTGTGCGCGAGGGGGGACTTGAACCCCCACGCCCTTTCGAGCACTGGCACCTGAAGCCAGCGCGTCTGCCAATTCCGCCACTCGCGCGCACACGCCAGCACGCACGCGTGCCGACTCAGCGACATTAGCATGACGCGGCCCCGGATGCCATTTCGCGACCTTCACGCCCGCTCACAAGCGGCCTTACACCCGTTCCGACTAACATGCACATAGTCGCGCCAGCGAAGAAGGCGGCGAACAAGGCACCGAACGAGCAGCAAAACAAGCCGTAGAACAAGCGGGAGACCAGTGGGCATTCTGGACAACTTTGAGAAAGGTCTCGAGCGCGCCGTCAATGGTGCGTTCGCGAAGACTTTTCGCTCGGGGTTGCAACCGGTCGAACTCACAAGCGCACTTCGGCGCGAACTCGACACAAAAGCCGCAGTCGTGACTCGCGACCGAATCCTTGCACCGAACAAGTTCACGTTGCGAATGGCGCCAAGCGACTACTCGCGAATGCGTTCGATCGGCCCGACTCTCACCGACGAGCTCACCCAGTTCGTGCAACAGCACGCCGCAACTCAGCACTACCAGTTTGCGGGCGGCATTTCGATCACACTCACCCAGGATGACAGTCTCAGCACCGGCATCCTCGAGGTCGACTCACAGAACGTGCAGGGTTCCGTCTCCTGGGCGCCCGTGCTCGACATCGCCGGCAAACGCTACCCGTTGGTTCAGTCACGCACCATCATCGGGCGCGGAAGCGAAGCGGACATCACGGTCAATGACACGGGCATTTCGCGCAAACACGTCGAGGTGATCTGGGACGGCAGCCGCGCCCAAGTGCGCGACCTCGGCTCAACCAACGGCTCACGGCTCAACGGTCAACCGGTGACGAAAGCCATCATGGAACCGAATTCCGTCATCTTGATCGGCCGCACCAGTATCGTGTTCAAGGTGCTCCCCCAAGCCGCCCCCGCCGCACCGCGCCCCAACCTGCCCGGCAGCGACATCGGCGGCTTCTGGAGCGACTCGTGAACACCAGTGAGCTCACGCTGCTCGTCCTGCGCATCGGGTTCCTGCTGCTGATGTGGCTGTTCGTCTTCGCCATCGTCTACGCCCTGCGCACTGATCTGTTCGGTCAACGTGTGCGCAAACTCCCCGCGGATGCCGCCGCCTCACCGTTCGCAAACGTGCCGGCGGCAGCACCGAACGCAGCAGCCAGCGCAGCACAGGCACCGCCAACTCCCACCCCCCTCGCGACGCCCGCGAACACCAGTGCTCCCCTGAGCACCCCTCGCCCGACCCGCTCGTCGAGTGCGGGTTCGTCCAATGGAAATCCGGCTGCAACGATACTCACGGCAGGGCACCTTGTCATCACCTCGGGCCCGAAGCAGGGCACCGAGCTGCCGCTTGGTCGCGACCCTCTCACCATCGGTCGCAGCGGTGACTCCGGCTTGATCATCCGTGACGATTACACGTCAACGCACCACGCCCGGTTGCTCTTGTGGAACGACAAGTGGATGATTCAAGACCTCGACTCGACCAACGGCACCTTCCTCGGCGGCACTCGGGTGAGCGTGCCCACCGAGGTGGCCTTGAACACTCCGATCAAAATCGGAACGACCACGTTCGAACTTCGGCGGTAGTGCATGGCGCAGGTCAACCGAGCCGCCGCACTGTCGCACGTGGGCAAGATCCGAGCGAACAATCAAGATTCCGGCTACGCCGGCCACAACCTTTTCGTCGTCGCAGACGGCATGGGCGGTCACGCCGGCGGCGATGTCGCCTCGGCGATCGCGCTCAACCGCATCAAAGAAGCGGATGTCGCGTACGTGACCGCAGAGGAAGCCCTGTTCTCGATGCAGTCGGCTCTGATTGCAGCGAATGCTCTCCTTGCAGAGACGGTGTTCGAGCATCCTGAATTGACCGGAATGGGAACGACGGTCAGCGCGATCGCCCGCGTTGGCGACAAAGTGGCCCTTGCACACATCGGCGATTCCCGCATCTATCTGTTACGCGACGGCGAGTTCACCCAGATCAGCGTCGACCACACATTCGTGCAACGACTGGTCGACACCGGCCGCATCACGGAGGAAGAGGCGCTCGTGCATCCGCGGCGCTCGGTGCTGATGCGCGTTCTCGGCGACGTCGATGCTCACCCCGAGATCGACACCTGGACGCATGACACGATGCCGGGGGATCGCTGGCTGATTTGCTCAGACGGTCTCAGTGGCGTCGTCAAGGCCGACGAGTTGGCCGGGATCGTGTCAAATCTTGCAGACTCGCCAAAAGAGGTCGGCGAAAAGCTCGTGCGCGCAAGCCTTGATGCCGGTGCACCAGACAACGTCACCGTCGTCGTCCTGGACATCGACCGGGGCGAAGCCGCAGCGGAGCCAGTAACGGTCGGATCTGCCGCCGCACCACTCGCGTTCGCCCAAGACCCCGTGCGGGCCAAAACCTGGGTGCCATCACTACGACTGCACCCGGTCAAACCGGCAACCGGACCGACTCATTTCGAACCGCAGACCGAAGACTACTTCGGCGAACTGATCGAGGAGGATCAACGCAGAGCTCGCCGCCGCAAGCTCACCTGGCTGACGGCGGCAGTGCTTCTCGTGGTCGCGATCGTGCTCGCGCTCGTACTGGGCTACGAATGGACCCAGTCCCGGTACTTCGTCGGTGCGGCACCAGACGGCAATGTCGCCATTTTCTCCGGCGTGCAGCAGGACCTCGGCCCGATCTCCCTCTCGCACATTTATCAGGAGACGACAACGCATGTCTCCGAGCTGAGCAGTTATGAGCGGCAACAGGTCGAACAGACCATCAACGCAGACTCCCTCGAGGATGCCGAGCGCATCGTGAATCAGTTGGCCAATGCCGGACAGTAAGCAGTCAGCCGCCGTGGTCGGCGCATCGCAACCCTCACCGGATGCCGGCAAGGTCAAGCGCCTGCGCCTGCCCGCGAAGATGCGCAACCTCGAGTTGGTGCTGGTCATCTTCGCCTGCATCATCAACGCGATCGCGATCGTGCTGGTGCAGCTCGGTGCGATCGGGCACGCGGATCTCACCCTGGTGTTTCTCGGTGCCGGGCTCGCGGTCCTGGTTTTGGCTCTGCACATCGTCATGCGCTACATCGCGCCGAATGCCGACCCGTTCATCCTGCCGATCGCCACGGTGCTGAACGGAATCGGCATTGCGGAGATCTACCGCATCGACCTTGCGTACAAAGACTTCGGGTGGGAGAGCGCAGCGGTGCGCCAGATCGTCTGGACGGCCATCGCGATCGCCTGCAGCATCATCGTCATGCTGCTCATTCGCAACTATCGAGTGCTGCAGCGCTACACCTACCTAGCCGGCCTGACCGCCATCGTGCTGCTGCTCCTGCCGATGCTGCCGCTGATCGGCAAGGAGGTCAACGGTGCTCGCGTGTGGATCGCCATCGGCACCTTCACCTTCCAGCCCGGCGAGATTGCGAAGATCGCTCTGGCCATCTTCTTCGCGGGCTACCTCGTGCAACACCGTGACTCTCTCTCGCTCACGGGCACGAAGTTCCTCGGGATCCGCTTTCCGCGGCTGCGTGACCTGCTGCCCATTCTCGTGATCTGGGCCATTTCGATGTCCGTGATCGTGTTCCAGCGCGACCTTGGAACCGGCCTGTTGTACTTCGGTCTGTTCCTCGTGATGATCTACGTCGCGACGGCACGGGTCAGCTGGGTGCTGCTCGGCCTGATCATGTTCGTCGGCGGAGCCCTGATCGCGAGCCAGGTGCTCAGCTACGTGCAAGGCCGCTTCGAGAACTGGCTGAATCCGTTCAGCCAACACCAGTACGACAAAGCCTTTGCAGGCAGTTACCAACTGGTGCAGGGGCTGTTCGGCCTGGCTCACGGCGGCTTGCTCGGCACAGGGTTGGGCCAAGGTGACCCGAGCATCACCCCCGTTGCGAACAGCGATTACATCATCGCGAGCCTCGGCGAGGAGCTCGGGCTCATCGGCCTGTTCGCCATCCTGTGCCTCTACCTGCTGTTCGTCTCCCGCGGCTTCCGCATCGGCTTCGCCGGCCAGGATGACTTCGGCAAACTCCTGGCCGTCGGCCTCTCGTTCACGGTTGCCCTGCAAACCTTCATCGTGATCGGCGGCATCACCCGGGTGATTCCGTTGACCGGTCTGACGACGCCGTTCCTCGCGGCAGGCGGATCCTCCCTCGTGGCGAACTGGATCATCGTCGCGTTGCTCTTAAGGCTGTCTGATACGGTGCGAAACCAGCCGAGAATGGTGGTGAGCTGATGAACCGAGAGCTCAAACGGGTGAGCATCGTGGTGCTGCTGATGTTCATTGCGTTGTTCGTGTCGACGTCCGTCATTCAGGTGGGGGAAGCCGACTCTCTCAACGCCGACGCGCGCAATTCGCGCACGCGTCTGGATGGCTACAACGTGCAGCGCGGCGCCATCCTGGTCGCCGGGCAACCGGTCGCACAATCGGTGCCCAGCAAAGACGACTACAAATACCAGCGCGTATACACGAACGGGCCGCTCTACGCGCCGGTGACCGGGTTCTTCCCGATCAACGGACAAGCCACCGGCCTGGAGGGCGCACTCGACACGCAGCTGAGCGGCACATCGAACACCACATTCCTGGAGCGATTGAACAACATCCTGACCGGCAAGAGCCCGCAGGGCAACTCGGTTGCAACGACCATCGACCCGGCAGCGCAACAGGCAGCCTATGCGGCGCTCGGCAGCCTTCAGGGCGCTGTCGTCGTGGTGCAGCCGAAGACTGGCCGCATCCTGGCACTGGTGTCGACAGCGTCCTACGACCCGAACACGCTGGCCGCGCACGATTCCAAGCAGGTGGATGCCACCTACCAAGCTCTGCTGAACGCGCCCGGCAACCCTCTGGTCAGCAAGGCGTATACCGATCTGAACCCGCCGGGGTCCACGTTCAAGCTCGTCGTCGCATCCGCCGCCCTGTCGACCGGCAAGTACACGAAGGACAGCCAGCTGCCGAACCCGGCGAGTTTCACACTGCCCGGCACGAATACGGTCGTTCGCAATGACAGCTTCACCACCTGCGGGCCCGGCGCAACGGTTTCGATCGAAACCGCCCTGCAGCTCTCCTGCAACATCCCCATGGCAGAACTCGGCATCGAGCTGAAGTCGCCGACGATCAAGAAGCAGGCGGAGGCCTTCGGTTTCAACAGTGCATTCACAATCCCGATGCAGTCGTCGAAGAGTTCGTACCCGGGCTACTCGGGCGACTCGGCGCAGACAGGCATGAGCGCGTTCGGGCAGGCGAGCGACACGGCAACAGCGCTGCAGATGGCGCTCGTTTCCGCTGGGATCGCGAACGGCGGCGTGGTGATGGAACCGAATCTCGTCGAGTCGGTGCAGACCCCCTCCCTCACTCAGGTGGCGGGAACCGGCTTCACACCCAAGGAATTCGGCCGCGCGATCAGCCAAGACGTCGCAACGACGATGACGCAGCTGATGGTCAATAACGTGGCAAACGGCGTCGCGGGTAATGCAAGAATAGACGGGGTCAGTGTGGGTGGAAAGACGGGAACAGCGCAGAACGCGGGCAATGAGCCCTATACGCTGTGGTTCACCGGATTTGCGCCCGCCGACAATCCCGAATTCGCCGTGGCAGTTGTCGTGGAAAATGGTGGCGGACTCGGTCAGAGTAGCAACGGCAATGCTGTTGCTGCCCCGATCGCGAAGAAAGTACTAGAGGCGGTGCTGAGTAAATGAGACCCACAGCAGGGCTCACCTTCGGGGGACGTTACGAGCTGCAGTCGCGCATTGCGATCGGCGGCATGGGCGAAGTCTGGCAGGCAACCGACCAGGTGATCGGCCGCACGGTCGCCATCAAGATCTTGAAAGACGAGTACCTCGGCGATCCGGGCTTTCTCGAGCGCTTCCGCGCTGAGGCCCGGCACGCGGCGCTCGTCAACCACGAAGGCATTGCCAACGTGTTCGACTACGGCGAGGAAGACGGTAGCGCCTTCCTCGTCATGGAGCTTGTGCCCGGCGAGGCGCTCTCCACGATCCTCGAGCGCGAGCACACCCTCTCGAGCGACAAGACGCTGGACATCGTTGCGCAGACCGCCGCGGCATTGCACGCCGCGCACGCGGCAGGGCTCGTGCACCGCGACATCAAACCGGGCAACCTTCTGATCACCCCGGATGGCCGTGTCAAAATCACCGACTTCGGCATCGCCCGGATCGCGGATCAGGTTCCGCTGACGGCAACCGGCCAGGTGATGGGAACGGTGCAATACCTCTCCCCGGAACAGGCCAGCGGGCATCCCGCGTCGCCGACGACCGACATCTATTCGCTCGGCATCGTCGCCTACGAGTGCTTGGCCGGCCGCAGACCGTTCAGCGGTGAGTCGCAGGTCGCGATTGCCATGGCGCAGATCAACGAGGCGCCACCCGAACTTCCGATCACCGTTGCAGAGCCCGTTCGCAACCTGGTGTATTCCTGCATCGCCAAGAACCCACAGGACCGCCCCGCCTCGGCAGCGCACCTGGCGCGTGCAGCACAGGCTCTGCGAAGAGGCGACGTGGCGGCGGCAGCAGCAGCCGTTCCTGCCGTGTTGACCAACGCATCCGGTGAGCCGGACGGTCTGACCATGCTGCTGCCTGCGTCAATCGCGGGCGCAACAGAGGCGACGACGGTGCTCGCCACACCGACGGCAACCACCCCGGTTCCCGACGACAAGAAGGCCAAGAAGCGCAGCCCGTGGACCTGGCCGCTGATCGCGCTGATCGCGCTCCTCGTGATCGTGCTCGGTGGAACGCTCATAGCATTGCTCAGTCAAAATCGCGGTGGAAACGCCCCGGCGAGCACGCCAAGCGCTAGCACGGCGACGACGCATTCGACTCCCCCGCCGCAGACGCAGACAAGCACTCCCGTGGCGACCTCTGGGTCGATCAATCAAGCCGACTACGTCGGAAAGACGCTTGATCAGGCAACGGCCGCGCTCAACGCGCTTGGCTTCAAGAACATCACGAACAATCAGGGTAAGGCGGCAACGACCGCCGCCCAGGTCAACACCGTCTACGGCGTCAACCCGACAGGAACCGTGCCGTTCACGGCCACGATCACGCTGACGTTCTACGGCCCGGTCGTGCAACCGAGCGCCCCGACCGACACAGTGACGCTCAGCTCACCGGCTCAACCGCTGAACGTTGGCGATCAGGCGCAATTCGCCTGGGGCACCGCATCGTGCCCGGCCGGCCAGAACCTCACCGGCCACCAACTGTACGTTGATGGGCAGGGCCAGGGGCCGGTCTCCGGCTCGGCCGCAGGAACCTCCTGGACCGTACCGTCGACAGCTGCCGGAAAGACGGTCACGGTGACGTACACGATCTTCTGCGGCGAGTCCGTCGAGTCGCCACAGTCAACCCAATCACTGCCGGTGGCGATCAAGCCTTAGCGGATGCACAGCTTGACCCCGATACACTTAGGCGCAAGTATTGCCTGACCCGGAGAGCACCGAACTGGAGAGCCGCGTGACCGAAGACCGCCGCATCCTCGCCGGACGGTATCAGGTGGGCGAACTCATCGGTCACGGCGGCATGTCCGACGTCTATCGCGGCATTGATGCCCGACTCGGGCGCACCGTCGCGATCAAGCTGCTCAAGTCGTCGCTTGCGACAGACCCTGCTTTCCGCACTCGCTTCCGTCAGGAAGCGCAGTCTGCGGCACGGATGGCGCATCCGACGATCGTGCGCGTCTTCGACGCCGGCGAAGAGACGCTCCGCGACGCGAACGGTCGCGAAGTCCAGGCCCCGTTCATCGTGATGGAATATGTCGACGGCAGACTGCTGCGCGACATCATCAAGGACGGCCCGCTCGAGGCCGGCGAAGCCGTTCGAATCGAAGTGGGCATCCTCACCGCACTCGAATACTCGCATCGTGCGGGTGTCGTGCACCGCGACATCAAGCCCGGCAACGTGATGATCACGCAGACCGGGCAAGTCAAGGTGATGGATTTCGGTATCGCGCGAGCCATCAGCGACTCATCCGCCACCGTTGCGCAGACCACCGCGATCCTCGGCACCGCAAGCTACTTCTCACCGGAACAGGCCAAGGGCGAAACGGTTGACGCTCGCAGCGATCTGTATTCGGCCGGCGTCGTGCTCTTCGAGATGCTCACCGGGCGAGCACCCTTCCGTGGCGACACCCCCGTAGCCGTCGCATACCAGCACGTCAGTGAGCCACCGACCAAGCCCAGCGTGATCAACCCGAAGGTCTCGCCTGCCCTCGACACCGTCGTGCTGCACGCGTTGGCGAAGGATCGGGCCGATCGCTACCAGAGCGCTGCAGATTTTCGGCGAGAGCTGGAAGCAGCCGGCTCCGGCAAGATCCCTGTGCACCGCCAGCGGGATGCGTTCTCAGAGACACTGTTCGGCACACCGACCGGTGGCATAACCGGCACAGAGGCGGCGTTGCGCCAACTCACAGAAGACGACACAATGGTGCGCACCCAGAACCGGCCACCCGTGGTCTGGATCTGGGCGGGCATCCTCTGCGTTGCAATCATCGTCGTCGCTCTGGTGCTCTGGGTGTTCAGCCAGACACCGTCGACACAGCTCTCCAACGTGTCTCGTGCCGTGCCGAATGTGATCGGCAAAACGTTGGATCAGGCCACGAGCGAGCTGAAGAAGAGCGATCTCACCTGGTCGATCACGAACCAGGAGAGCGCGACCGTTCCAGCAGGCAAGGTGATCAGCACCGATCCAGACAGCGGCATCATCGCCCAGAAGGGCGACCAGGTCACCGTCTACGTCTCCAGCGGCAAGAAGGCCGCGGCGGTTCCCGATGTGACAGGACAGTCGATAGCCGACGCGCAGAAAGCGATGACGGCTGCCGGGTTCCAGCTGGGGCTGGTCAATCAGCAGAACTCCCCGACGGTGCCCGCCAACGTTGTGATCAGCACAAAGCCTGCGGCGAATACCCAAGCCCACGAGGGTGACACCATCAACTTCAACGTTTCAAACGGAAGTGTCACCGTGCCTGATTTCACGGGGCAGTCGATCGGCGCGGCGACGAGTCTGCTTCAGGCACCTGACCTGCAGTTGACCGCCGACCCGAAACCGGACCCCAGTTGCAAGGCACAGCCTGGCACGCTTGTGGTGAGCCAGTCGCCCGGCCCCGGCCTTGCCCCGCAAGGTTCGGCCGTAACGCTCAACTACTGCAACGGTTAGGTTAGTCAGCCGCCGGAGTTGTGCTGGCCGGAGTAGTGCTTACCGGAGCTGTGCTGACCGGACCTGTACTTACCGGAGCTGTGCTGACCAGCAGCGGGTCCAGCGTGCGCGCTGTCTCGTGCGCGGTCGCTAGGCCTGCCTCGACGAGCCAGTTGCCCAGCATCCGATAACCGTCTTGCGTGAGCACGGACTCCGGGTGAAATTGCACACCGAAGATCGGTGCGCTCTCGTGCCGCAACCCCATGATCACGCCACCGGCCGTGCGGGCCGTCACAATCAACTCGGACGGAATCGTGTTCGCAACAACGGCAAGCGAGTGGTAGCGCGTTGCTGTGAACGGTTGGCGTACGCCTTCGTAGAACGGGCTTTCGTCATGGCTGACCAGTGACGTCTTGCCATGCATCAGTTCTTCCGCGTTCGTGACAGTGGCGCCGAACGCCTCAGCGATCGCCTGGTGACCAAGGCAGACTCCCAGAAGAGGGGTGCCGGAGTGAAGCGCGGCCCTGACGATCGGGATGGACATCCCCGCGTCTCGCGGCTTTCCCGGCCCCGGAGAGAGCAGCACCGCGTCGTAGTGCGTCAAGCGTTCCTCGACCTCTTCGATCGGGAAGGCGTCATTGCGCACAACTTCCGTCTCAGCACCCAGTTCGCGCAAATAGCCGTTCAGCGTGTAAACGAAGCTGTCGTAGTTGTCGATGACGAGTACCCGGGTCATGTTGCCACTGTTCCTTCTTCATTGCCGACCAACGTGGCGTCGACCCAGGGGAACACCCAGGTGACAAGCGCGTAGAGCACGGCGGCCAAGAGGATCAGAAGGATGCTGATACGTACCCAGACCGGACCCGGCAGAACCCGCCATAAAGCTGCATACACGAAACTACCTCCCGCTCACTTGGCCGGCGATGGCCGCAGGTACATCACTCAGCGGTTGCCAGGAATCGAAAACGCCGAACGCCGCGATGCGTTCCTGCGCGTGATACGGCGGGTTGCAGGTCGTGAGCGTGATCAAGCGATCGCTCGCCGCGGCCCCCTGCGCCTGCGGCACCGGCAAAAGCACATTGACTGCTGTCGGCCGCACATACTGAAAATTGCGGAACTCGTACGTGTAGAAACCGTCTTTCGTCTGGACGTAGATCTTGTCGCCGAGTTGGAGCTTCGACACATTCAGGAAGGCATTGCCATATCCGGTGTCGTGGGCAGCAATCGCGAAGTTGCCGACCTCGCCGGGCATCTGCGTTCCGGTGTAGTGCCCGACTCCAGCGTCGTAGCTGTTCAGAACGCTCTGCACATCGACAGACTCGCGGATGATGCGTTTCCAGTCAGCGCCAAAGCGAGGAATGTAGATCACGGCGAGCGGCTGCGCAAAGGCGACAGGGCTCATCACGGGAGGGGGACCGTAGTCGACCGGGGCGGACGTCGCTCCCGGTGTTGAGGTCGGTGTCGCCGTAGGCGCCGGTGTGTGATGTGAGCGGCTCTGTTCCAACCATTGCTGACTCTGCGCGGCAGCTGCAGATGTCTGCTGCCCCGCGAGCACGGCACTGTTCCACCAGGTCTGCCAGCCGAGGAACAACAGCACGACTAGTCCGGCCGTGATCAACAGTTCGCCGAATACCCCGACCACGGACACTCTGCGCGAAGGCCGTTGCCGTCGACTGCGGCCTGAACGGTGCGTGGGCTGTCTTGATGAGGCGTCGGGTGCGCTTTGTGCGTCCGGCTCATCCATGTTCGTGATTCTATCGTGGCTCATTCAAGGCTCTCTGTGGATGCCCGGAATCGACCGGCTACACTTGGTTCTTATGGCTGGCTCCAAAACCCGATCGAAGCGCGAGCGCAATGATGCCGCCGCGACCGCTACTTCCCGCGACGACATTCCGAACCCGGTGTGGTTCAAGCCCCTCATGCTGGGCTTCATGTTGGTGGGGCTCGCCTGGATCGTCGTGTTCTACGTGAGCCAGAGTCAGTTCCCGATTCCGCAGCTCGGTGCGTGGAACATCCTGATCGGTTTCGGCATCGCATTCGTGGGCTTCTTGATGACGACTCGGTGGCGTTGACGGCGCCACGCGTGTGTCCTCATCTCTGAGGACAATTACACGGCTGTAACTATCCCCATTGTGGGAAACCCTGTGGATAACTTCGGCCGGTCCCTGAGCTTGCCGCCTGTGCTGAGCCTGTCGAAGTGAAGGGCAGCCTTCACACGAACAGGCGCCAGCAGCTGACCAGGATCATGATGACAGTCAGTGCGCTCAACAGAACGATCTGCACGTTCTTACGGGAGGCCCGACGGGTCTCCACGTAGATCAACCCGACCAGTGCCCCACCGACCAGGCCGCCGAGATGAGCCTGCCAGGCGATGCCTGGGATGACGAACCCGATCACTAGGTTGATGCCGACGAGGATCAGCAGCTGCGTGGCGTTGCCGCCAAGCCTGCGCTGGATGATCAGGAACGCAGCCAGCATTCCGAATATCGCACCGGATGCACCGATCACCGGCTGACGGGGGTCTGCGATGAGAAATACACCGATGGACCCGGCGAGGCCGCTCAGCAGGAACAAAATGAGATAACGCATCCGCCCGAGCATCGGTTCCAGGATCATGCCGAACAGCCACAGGGTATACATGTTCAGAGCGATGTGAATGATGCTCGCATGGGCGAAGATTGCGGTGAACATCCGCCATGGCTCAAAGAGTTGCGGGTAGTTGTACAGGCCCGCATACTGCAGCGCGGCCGTGACCGTGCCGCCAACGCCCGGCAGGGACTGCAGGATGAACACCAGGACGCAGACGCCGATGATCGCGTAGGTCACGACGGGTGCACCAGCGCCCGTCATCCTGGTCAGGATGGCCGGCTTCGTGCGCGGCGCGGTCGCCCGCTGCTGCTTCATGCACTCCGGGCAGATCACACCGACGGCGCCAGGCGTCTGGCACTCACCGCAAATCGTGCGACCGCACCGCTGGCAGAGCACAAAACTCTGCCGCTCAGGGTGGCGATAGCAATAGTTAGCGGCAGACTGGGAGGCCTGCGTCACGGGGTTCTGCCTTCCGAAAGCGTATGGCTGAGCGTGTGCTCTAGGCGTCGACGACGGTGACCGACTCGATCACGACATCGTCAAGCGGCCGGTCTCGGGCATCCGTTGGAACAGCGGCGAGCTTGTCGACGATGGCGCGCGACGCGTCGTCAGCGACCTCGCCGAAAATGGTGTGCTTGCCCTGCAGCCACGTTGTGGCGCCGACGGTGATGAAGAACTGCGAACCATTGGTGCCGTGACCCTGCTGAATGCCTGCGTTCGCCATGGCAAGCATGTACGGCGCGGTGAAATCGAGGTCGGGGTTGATCTCATCGTCGAATTGAAAACCGGGGCCGCCGGTGCCCGTGCCGAGCGGGTCGCCGCCCTGGATCATGAAGCCGGGAATGATGCGGTGGAACACGACGCCGTCGTACAGGTTGTCTTTGCTGGTCGCGCCGGTGCGCGGGTGGGTCCATTCGAGCTCGCCCGTTGCCAGACCGACGAAGTTCTTGACGGTCTTCGGAGCGTGGTTGCCGTAAAGGTTCACGACAATGTCTCCATAGTTGGTGTGGAGCGTTGCGACAGCGGTGTGCTTAGACATGTGTTCAATTCTTGCATCCCGCGGCGCATTACACTGACAGGTCGCGCTGAGTATTTGAAGCGCTGGGCGCATTGCGTGGCAAGATGGACTCAGTTCGCTTCACGACGCAATGGAGGTCCAGATGAGTCTGTCACGTAAGCGCCAAAAGGAACTGAACCGACTTCGGGGGAACGCTGAGGATCTCTGGCACGCGCAACAAGACGTGTTGGATCGCGCGAGTTCAATCGCTCGAGAAGCCGGTCGCCAGGCCGGTCACCTCACGAGGGAGGAAGTGGCTCCGCGCGTGCGCGACAGCTATGCGACCTATGTTCAGCCCGGTTTGAACCGCGGCGCGTACTACTCGCGGCGAATTGCCCGCGGGGCGGGCGATGTCGTCAACAACAACATTGTTCCGGCGATCGGAACTGCTCTCGGCACCGCGCTGAGCGTTGCGGATGTCGCCAACGACGCTCGCGTTCAAGCTGCGGTTCGCCGCCTGTCGGGCCGCAATGCCCCGGTCGAGGTCAAGAAGTCAGGTCCGGGCTTCGGCACCGTTTTTGCGATCGGGGTCGGCGCTGTCGCACTCGCCGGCGTCGCATACGCGGTATGGCAGACCTTCCGCGCCGATGATGAGCTCTGGGTAGCCGACGACGACTCTGCCGCACCCCTGTCCGACGCGACGGAGTAGTTCTTGGTGGTCGAGCAGGGAGCGCCTGTCCCTGAGCTTGCCGAAGGGCGAGCGTATCGAGACCACTACACCGCTTCACGGCAGCCCGGCCATCCGCAGCGCAGCATCGACGAGACCAACGTGCTCCAGGTGCGCCACGGCCGCCAGGGCGAACCAGTCCGCCTCATCGGTGCTTCCATCGAGTTCGTTCATGAGGTCGCCACCGATGATTCGGGCGCGGTACACGATCCGAAGCGAATGCAATGGTCGGCCGGAACCGTTGATGCGCTGATCGCCGGGAACGACGTGTGAGTTGATTCCGAGCAACCCATCTAGAGCGGCGTTGTAGCCGGTCTCCTCGTGGATTTCCCGCACCGCTGCGTCCGCAGGGTCCTCACCGGGTTCGAGACCCCCACCGGGCAACGTCCAGCCACTGTGCCCGTGCTCGTTCCAATGCGCGAGCAGGATGCGTCGCTCGTCGTCGATGATGACGGCGTACGCCGCAACTCTGATGTCCACCGGGGTTACGTTACTCGCTGCGATCGACACCGACTGCCCGTGACTGACACGGGTGCACGCGGCCGACGCGGATTGAATGAAAGTGTGGAGCCTAGGAGAATCGAACTCCTGACCTCCTGCTTGCAAAGCAGGCGCTCTACCAATTGAGCTAAGGCCCCTCGGGGCGTGCCCGATTCGGATTCGAATCGGACCGCAGTGGGGGTACCAGGACTTGAACCTGGGACCTCTTCGTTATCAGCGAAGCGCTCTAACCGCCTGAGCTATACCCCCGAATGGGCAGATGAAAGACTACAGGATTTCACCTACCGGGTGCGAATCGAGCTGTTGGTTTTCGGCGCGTCAGTTGTTGGTGAACCCGACCAACAGCCCACCGGTGATCTTCACGCTCAAGTTGTACAGCAGAGCGAAGATGGCACCGAGCGCCGTCACCACAACGACGTCAAGAATTCCGACGACGATCGCAAAGCCCATCACCTGACCGAGGCCGAGAATCGATTTGAGGTCGGTTCCGCCTGCGCCGGAGATGTCTTTGAATAGGCTGTTGACCTGATCGAAGATTCCGGTCTGGTTGAGCACCGTCCAAACCAGGAACATGCCAACGACCCCGACAATTGCGATGCAGAGTCCAACCAAGAACGACAGCTTCACACTCGACCAGAAGTCGATGTAGACAAGCTTGAGCCGCACTTGCTTCGACGAGGGTCTCCTCGAGGATTTCCTCGCCAGTTTCTCGGCAACGCTACTACTCATCTACAGTTTCATCCTTCCCGGTGGCGCCTGTCTCATCATCCCCTGCCGATTCGTCATGCTCGGCTTCTTCTTCATCAGCTGTGTTTTCATCAGCTTCATCTTCATCTGGGGCGATAATGTTGCGTTCGGTGTTTCGTGCGACGGCAATGATCCGGTCTTCTTCTGCAAATCGTGCGAAGACGACACCCATGGTGTCACGACCCTTGGCCGGAACCTCAGCCACCGCAGAGCGTACCACCTTGCCGCTGGCAAGAACCACAAGAACCTCGTCGTCTTCGGCAACCATGAGAGCTCCAACAAGGTCTCCACGGTCATCGCTCAGCTTCGCAACCTTGATTCCAAGCCCGCCACGACCTTGCAGTCGATACTGATCGGCGGATGTCCGCTTCGCGTAGCCGCCCTCCGTCACGACGAATACATACTCGCCTTCACCATCGACAACGGATGCGTCAAGCAGTGAGTCTCCGCCGCGGAAGTGCATTCCAATAACGCCGGAGGTTGAGCGTCCCATCGGTCGGAGCGCTTCATCGGTCGCCGTGAAACGGATCGACATCCCCTTCTTCGAGACAAGAAGAACGTCGGAGTCCTCCTCGACGAGCAGGGCCGCAACGAGTTCATCCTCTTCGCGGAGCTTGATCGCGATGATGCCACCGGAGCGGTTCGTGTCGTACTCGGCCAGCGCTGTCTTCTTGATCAATCCGTCCCGGGTCGCCAAGGCGAGATACTGGGCCGCTTCGTAATTCTGGATGTCCAGAATCGCTGCAATCTCTTCCTCGGGTTGCATCGCCAGCAGGTTCGCGACATGCTGGCCCTTCGCGTCGCGCCCTGCCTCCTGCACCTCGTAGGCCTTCGCCCGATAGACGCGGCCCTTGTTCGTGAAGAACAACAGCCAGTGGTGCGTCGTTGTGACGAAGAAGTGCTCGACCACATCGTCCGCGCGCAACTGGGCGCCCTTCACGCCCTTGCCGCCACGGTGCTGGGAACGGTAGTTGTCGCTGCGGGTGCGCTTGATATAACCGCCCCGCGTGACGGTCACCACCATCTCTTCTTCGGGGATCAGGTCTTCCATCGACATGTCACCGTCGAATCCGAACATGATCTCCGTGCGTCGCTCGTCGCCGAACTTATCGACGATTTCCGTCAGTTCCTCACTGATGATGACGCGCTGCCGTGTCGGCGTCGCCAGGATGTCCTTGAAGTCGACAATGCGGGCCTCGATCTCAGTGGCCTCATCGATGATCTTCTGCCGTTCCAGTGCCGCGAGGCGCCGCAGCTGCATTTCCAGGATTGCGTTGGCTTGCAGTTCGTCGACGTCGAGCAGCTCGATGAGCCCCGTACGGGCGTCATCGACTGTTGGTGAGCGCCGGATGAGCGCGATCACCTCGTCCAACGCATCCAGTGCCTTGAGGTAGCCACGCAGAATGTGCGCGCGCTCTTCGGCCTTGCGCAGCCGGAACTGCGTGCGCCGCACGATGACATCCACCTGGTGGTCGACCCACGCCGTGATGAATCCGTCGATGGGCAGCGTACGAGGCACACCGTCCACAATGGCGAGCATATTCGCGCCGAAGTTCTCCTGCAGCTGCGTGTGCTTGTAGAGGTTGTTCAGAACAACCTTCGCCACGGCATCCCGCTTGAGCACGATCACCAGTCGCTGACCGGTACGGCCGGATGTCTCATCCCGGATATCCGCGATTCCGCTGATCCTGCCATCCTTGACCATCTCGGCGATCTTGATCGCCAGGTTGTCTGGGTTGACCTGATACGGCAACTCTGTGACGACGAGGCAGGTGCGGTTTTGAATCTCTTCGACGTTGACGACGGCGCGCATCGTGATGGATCCGCGGCCGGTTGTGTATGCGTCGTGGATGCCCTTGATACCGAGAATCTGGGCTCCGGTTGGAAAATCCGGCCCTTTGATACGCGCCATCAGGGCCGTGAGAAGCTCTTCCCGTGTCGCATCCGGATTCGCCAGGTGCCAAAGCGCTCCGTCGGCGACCTCTCGCAGGTTGTGCGGAGGAATATTCGTCGCCATGCCGACGGCGATGCCGACCGAGCCGTTGACCAGGAGGTTCGGGAACCGGGCGGGCAATACGAACGGCTCCTGCGTACGACCGTCGTAGTTGTCGACGAAGTCGACGGTCTCCTCATCGATATCGCGCACCATCTCGAGCGCAAGCGGTGCCATCTTCGTCTCGGTGTACCGGGGAGCTGCCGCACCATCGTTGCCGGGCGAACCGAAATTGCCCTGGCCGAGAGCGAGCGGGTAGCGCAGGCTCCACGGTTGCACCAGCCGAACGAGAGCGTCGTAGATGGCCGAGTCACCGTGCGGATGGAACTGCCCCATCACGTCGCCGACGACGCGCGCGCACTTCGAGAACGCCTTATCCGGCCGATAGCCGCCGTCGAACATCGCGTAGATCACGCGCCTGTGCACCGGCTTCAAACCATCGCGCACCTCGGGCAGTGCGCGCCCGACGATCACGCTCATCGCGTAGTCGAGATAGGAGCGCTGCATTTCCAGCTGAAGATCGACCTGATCGATCTTGCCGTGGACGCCATGATCGACGGGGGTATCGTCCGGTGGTGTGATGTCGTCTTCAGCCATGAATTCTTCTCTCTATATTCCGGTCGCTGAGCTTGCCGAAGTGCCTCGCGGATGCGGCCCTTCGACAAGCTCAGGGACCGACAGGGTGTGTTCAGATATCGAGGAAGCGCACGTCTTTCGCGTTCTTCTGGATGAAACTCCGGCGGGCCTCAACGTCTTCACCCATGAGCGTTGTGAAGATCTCGTCCGCCGCCGCAGCATCATCGAGCGTGACCTGCAACAGCGTGCGGGTCTCCGGGCTCATGGTGGTCTCCCAGAGCTCCTTGTAGTCCATCTCACCCAGACCCTTATAGCGCTGGATCCCGTTGTCTTTCGGGATGCGCCAGCCGGCAGCTTGCCCGTCGGTCAGCAGCGCGTCGCGCTCGATATCCGAGTAGACGTACTGATGCGGGGCGTTACTCCATTTCAACCGGTACAGCGGTGGTTGCGCGAGATAGACGTAGCCCAACTCGATCAGCGGCCGCATGTAGCGGAACAGGAGGGTCAACAACAGTGTGGTGATGTGCTGACCATCGACATCGGCGTCCGCCATCAAGACGATCTTGTGGTACCGCGCCTTGTCCGGGTTGAAATCTTCACCGATGCCGGCACCGAACGCGGTGATCATCGCCTGCACCTCGTTATTGCCGAGCGCACGGTCGAGCCGCGCCTTCTCGACGTTCAGAATCTTGCCGCGCAACGGCAGAATCGCCTGTGTCTCCGGATTGCGCCCCTGCACGGCTGAGCCGCCGGCCGAGTCGCCTTCGACGATGAAGATCTCAGACAACGAAGGGTCTTTGCTCTGGCAGTCTTTCAACTTGCCGGGCATTCCGCCGCCCTCGAGCAGGCCCTTGCGTCTAGCAGTCTCGCGAGCCTTCCGTGCAGCCATGCGTGCGGTCGCGGCCTGAAGTGATTTGCGGATGATCTCCTTGGCCTGGTTCGGATTACGAGCGAACCAGTCGCCAAGCTGATCACCGACAACCTTCTGTACGAACGCCTTCGCCTCAGTGTTGCCGAGCTTGGTCTTGGTCTGGCCTTCGAACTGTGGTTCGGCGAGCTTGACCGAGATGACGGCTGTGAGCCCCTCACGCACGTCGTCGCCGGAGAGGTTATCGTCCTTCTCTTTCAGCAGATTCTTATCGCGCGCGTACTTGTTGACCAGGGTGGTCAGCGCGGCGCGGAAACCCTCCTCGTGCGTACCACCCTCGTGGGTATTGATGGTGTTGGCGTAGGTGTACACACTCTCCGTATAGCCGCTCGTCCATTGCATCGCAACCTCGAGCGCGATCTTGCGGTCCGTGTCCTCCGACTCGAATGAGATGATCTCGTCATTCACGATCTCGGCGCGCTTGAGCTTGTTCAGGTACTGGACGTAATCGACCAGACCCTTTTCGTAGATGAAGTTGTCTGAGCGTGCGTCTTCTCCTTCTTCGGGAGCGCGCAGATCGTTCAACGTGATTCGCAGGCCCTTGTTCAGGAACGCCATCTGCTGGAAGCGGGTGCGTAGGGTCTCGTAGTCGAAATGCACGGTTTCGAAGATCTTTGCATTCGGCCAGAAGGTGATCGTCGTTCCGGTCTCGCTCGATTCCTCACCGCGCGCGAGCGGCGCCAGCGGTACGCCATCTTCGAACGCCATCCACCAGATGTACCCGTTGCGCTTGACCTCGACCTCGAAGCGGGTCGAGAGCGCATTGACAACCGAACTGCCAACACCGTGCAGTCCGCCGGAGACGGCATAGCCGCCGCCGCCGAACTTGCCGCCCGCGTGCAGTTTGGTCAGCACGACCTCAACGGTAGAAATCTTCTCGATCGGATGCTCGGCCACCGGAATACCGCGACCGTTGTCGACAACGCGGATACTGCCATCCCTATTGATGGTGACGTTGATCACGTCTGCGTAGCCGGCCAGTGCCTCATCGACCGAGTTGTCGACGATCTCCGAGACCAGGTGGTGCAGCCCGCGCGGACCCGTCGATCCGATGTACATGCCGGGACGCTTGCGCACGGCTTCGAGGCCCTCGAGCACCTGAATGTCGCTCGCACCATAACTGTGGGACGTGTGCCCGCTGGTGATCGGCGTCGCGGCTGGGGTTGTAGCTGTCGGGGTTGTAGCTGTCGGGGATGTATCTGCTGAGGTTGTATCTGCTGGAGAAGTATCGTGGTCTTGGGAGTCGTCGGGAAGAGCGTTTGTGGATTCCGATGTCATATGAAGATTAGGCTCCTGACCGCACAGTAGGTGACCACTCAGTCTACCAAGTCGACGGCCACCTTGGAGCCATATACGGCGATCTGGGGCCTTAGTTTTGCTCGGGTGACCAGATTTGCATTGCTACCCGTAGGTATCGCGTGGACCACGCCCTGAAATCGACCTGGGGCCTCTTTTCCAGGATGGTACGTCGGGTCCTTGAAATCGGATTGATTGGATGCCCGCGTCCGGGAAGCGGTCCGCGATGTGCTTGAGCAACTCTGAGCGCATGATTCGCAGCTGCGTGGCCCACGCCGTCGACTCACAGCGCACGGTCAGCACACCGTCGTCGATTCCGACCGGGCTCGAGTGCTCTGCTGTGTCTGCTCCGACCAATTCGTTCCACGAGGCGACGAGTTCAGACTGTGCCAGCGGGGAATTCCAACCAAGCCGCGCCGTCAGCGCGTCTACGACGCTGCCGAGCCCGTGCGGATCACGCCCAGCACCGAATGGCACACTGGCGGAACCATCCAGTGGACGAGTCGATTGTCTCGGTGCACGATAAACGGATGCCGAGAACAGCGCCTTCAGACGCTGATACACCTCCGCTGACTCTGTCATGGTCTGTCAGGCACGGTTGATCGGGAGGTGCTCAGGTCGTCAGACACGACCCCGGCCTCGATGTGCACGGTGTGCGCTGTCAGCTCCGCGGGAACGTCCTCGTACACCGCTGCTGTGATCAGCACCTGCTCGAAGTTGTGCACCGCCTCCGCAAGCATCCGCCGCCGTGTGCGATCCAGCTCCGCGAAGACATCATCGAGGATCAGAACAGGATCTCCGCTGACAGAATCCTGCCGCAACAGTTCAGCCGACGCGAGTCTGAGTGAGAGCGCAAACGACCACGACTCCCCGTGGCTTGCATAACCCTTCGCCGGCATACCGTTGAGCTCGAACAGCACGTCGTCGCGGTGCGGGCCGACCAACGTCATCCCCCGTTCCAGTTCCTTGCCGCGCAATGCCGCGATCGCCGCGTGGAAGACCTCAGCAGTCTGACCAGCTGCGGGGGAATTCTCTGTTGGGGCACCCTCGTCGTGAATGCTGAGAACAGAGCTCAACCGTGGCGAGTGATCATCGCCGACCACAGACTGGTAGGCGGCTCGCAATGGCGCGGAGAGTTCGTGCGTCAAACGCACCCGCTCGTCGATGATCTCGCTGCCCAGCGTGACGAGCCGCTCATCCCAGATCTCGAGTGTTCCGAGCTGATCAAGGCGAACCCTCGTTGCGCGAGCGGACTTCAGAAGGCTGTTGCGCTGTTTGAGCACACGATCGTAATCGGCAAGCACGCCGGCTAGCCGCGGAGTGCGTTGGATCAGTAGCTCGTCGATGAAGCGGCGACGCACGCCCGGCTCACCGCGAACGAGAGCGAGGTCCTCCGGCGCGAAGATCACACTGGAAAAGTAGCGCGGGAGTTCTCGCACCTTCACAGCCGACCGGTTGACCTGGGCCCTGTTGGCCGAGCCTCGATTGAGTTGCACCTCGACCAGCAGCTCTCTCGACTCGTGCTGCACGCGTGCGCGGATGATGGCAGCATCGGTGTCCTTGCGGATCAACGCCTGATCACTCGAACTGCGGTGCGATCCCAGCGTGCTCAGATAGCCCAACGACTCGACGAGGTTGGTCTTGCCGTGGCCGTTCCGGCCGATGAAAAGGTTCGGCCCAGGGTGCAGCGGCACTTCGGCGCGCGCGTAATTGCGAAAATCGGTCAACGAGAGGTGCACGACGCGCATGCTCGCTCACCTTTTTCCATCCATTCCCTGAGCAAAGCCGAAAGGCGGATCATCATACCCTTCGGCAAGCTCAGGGAACGATAACTGAGGCTCAGGGGCAGAAGCTCAGTCGACAGCTTTCACCGCGTGTCCGCCGAATTGATTGCGCAACGCCGCAACGGCCTTCATCGCAGGAGAGTCCTGCTGGCGTGAGACGTATCGTGCAAAAATCGACGCACTGATCGTCGGCACTGGAACAGAATTTGCAAGCGCTTCTTCGACCGTCCAGCGACCCTCTCCGGAGTCGTTGACGTAGCCTTCGATGTGCTCGAATTCCGGGTCCTCTTCGAGCGCGCGCACGAGAAGTTCCAGCAACCACGAACGCACAACGGTTCCCCGTTGCCATGCCTTGAATGTTCCGGTCACATCTTTGACGATGTCCTTGCGTGTGTCCAAGAGTTCGTATCCCTCTGCGAACGCCTGCATCAGCGCATACTCGATGCCGTTGTGCACCATCTTTGCGTAATGACCGGCTCCGACCTCACCGACATGCACGAACCCTTCATCGCGCGGGCCTTCAGGTCGCAGAGCGTCGAACACCGGCATGACACGCTCGACCTGTGCCGCGCTGCCGCCAACCATGAGCCCGTAACCGTTCTGCAAGCCCCACACCCCTCCCGAGACTCCGGCGTCCATGAAGTCGATGCCTTGAGGCGCAAGTTGTTCTGAGTGCTTGAAATCTTCGGTGAAACGAGAGTTCCCGCCATCGATGATCAGATCACCCTTCTCGAGAACGGTACCGAGATCGGAAACGACTGAGTCTGTTATTGCGCCGGCCGGCACCATCACCCAAACGGTTCGCGGAGTCGGCAGAGCTGCCGCAAGCGCCGCAAGAGTCGGCACATCAGTCAACTCGGGATTGGTGTCATATCCGGTGACCTCGATGCCTTTCTGTTCGAGCCTGCTGCGCATGTTGTTGCCCATTTTTCCGAGACCGATGAGGCCGATATGCATGAGAATCCCTCTTTTGTTCTATCTGTTCGGACGCGGCTACGTAGGTGAATTCGACTATCGCAGAAGCAGGTTGGGCTGCAGCAGGTATCGATAACTGTCTGAACCGGCCTGCTCTTTGCTGGTCTGGCTGGTGATCAGAACGGGCCCGGGCTTATTCGGGTTCTCGGTCTTCGTGAACGAGATGCGCACGAATTCCGAGTGCACGGCGCCGAGGCCATCCAACAAAAACTGTGGCTTGAGCGAGACAACTGTGTCGTCGCCGGTGAGCAACGCGTCAATGGTCTCGGATGCCTGTGCCTGTTCCGACCCAATCGCCTCGAGCCGCAGCCCGTCAGCGTTGAACGTGAAACGGAGCGCTGCCTCACGTTCCAACACGAGCGAAACTCGCCGAGTCGCCTCGACAAGTTCGGCCGTGTTGATGACGGCATAGTTGTCAACTGTGTCGGGAAAAAGCCTCTTGACCGGCGGGAAGTTCCCTTTGATCAACAGTGATGTCACAGTCTTCTTGTCTGCAGTGAATGCGATCAACTCTCGATCGTCTTTCGACGTGATCGCCACGGAAATCGTTCCACTGTGGCCGAGGGTCTTGCCGATCTCTTGCAGCGTGCGAGCTGGAACCAGGGCGGTGGCCGCACTCGTTCCGCTGTCGGATGCGTCCCAATCGATTTCCCGTACGGCCACCCGATAGCGATCTGTGGCAACCAAGCTGAGCTTGTTATCCGCGATCTCGAGCTGCACGCCGGTGATGACCGGGGTCACGTCGTCGCGCGACGCTGCAACCGCGACTTGTGCAACGGCTTCAGCGAATGCGTCGGCTGGAACCAGGCCCGCATCTTCGCCTACCTGCGGCAGGCTTGGATATTCCTCAACCGGCATGGATAGCAGTGTGAAGTTGGCGGAACCACAGGTTACCGAGATTCGTGACTCGGCGGTGGAGAACCGGACGGGCGCATTCGGCAGTTTGCTTGCAATCTCTGCCAGCAGTCGACCAGAGACGAGCACGGTTCCCTGCTCTTCGACGTCGGCCGCGATCTCGGTCTGTGCAGACACCTCGTAATCGAATGACGAAAGCGTGATGCCGGTCGGAGTCGTGGTGATCAAAACGCCACTCAGGATCGGGAGAGTCGTTCGCTGCGGCAGCAGCTTCACGGCGAATGAGACCGCCTCACTCAGTACGTCCCGATTGGCTTGAAACCTCACGAAGTCACCCCTGTCGCTGAAGAGCACACTGTTGCCGATGAACACATGTGGACACAATGCTAGCGCTTGCCTGAAGAGCGAGAGCGTGGGTGTGGTGTCTGCGTGGAGTGGTCAATTGCCGGGCATGTTCGATGGTCAAGGTTGTGTGTCGGAGCAGAGAATGGAATTAAGGAGTAATCGTCTTAACCGATGTGGAAACTGTGGATAACCATGTTCACGCGCGTCGATCGCTGGGAACTACACCGGTGAAAGTTGTTGAGGGATTGTGGGACACGCCCGGCTTCGTCCGCGCAAGTTGGTGGTCGTCATGGTCGCCGACTCACAAGGAGCGCGCATTCGTCAACATCTGACGCGCGGTTATGCCTTAACTTTCCACAAGTTATCCACAGTGTGAATATAGTGCGGAACACGGGTCGAAATTCGGTGGCGGCCTCAGCGTTGATTCTGTTTGATACGGCTTGTCAGCTCTGTGACCTGGTTGTAGATCGACCGCCGCTCCTTCATGAGTTCGCTGATTTTCTTGTTCGCGTACATGACGGTGGTGTGGTCGCGGTTGCCGAAGAGTTGTCCAATTTTCGGGAGGGATAGGTTCGTCAACTCGCGACACAGGTACATGGCGATCTGGCGTGCCGTCGCAATCGCCTGTGACCGGGAAGAACCGTAGAGGTCGTCGACGGACAGCTTGAAATAGTCTGCGGTGTTCGTAATGATGTCGACGGGCGCGATGACGTTGTCATCATCGAGCGTGATCAGATCCTTGAGCACCGTCTGCACCAGGTTCATGTCGACGGGTGTGCGGTTGAGGCTCGCGAACGCGGTGACGCGGATGAGCGTTCCCTCAAGCTCGCGGATGTTGCTGGACACCTTGGTCGCCATGAATTCGAGGATGTCGTCTGGCACCTGAATTTTTTCGCTCTGCGCCTTCTTGCGGAGAATTGCGATGCGCGTCTCGAGGTCGGGCACCTGCACATCGGTGATGAGTCCCCATTCGAAGCGAGAACGCATCCGATCTTCGAACCCCGTCAGCAGCTTCGGTGGGAGATCACTGGTGATGACGACCTGTTTGTTGTGATCGTGCAGTGTATTGAATGTGTGGAAGAAGGCTTCTTGCGTCTCGACGGCGCGTTGGAGAAATTGAATGTCGTCGATCAACAGGATGTCGATGTTGCGGTACCGAGCCTGGAATGAGGAACCGCGGTTGTTTGCGATCGAGTTGATGAAGTCATTTGTGAATTCTTCCGAGCTGACATAGCGAACCCGGATGCCCGGGTACAAACTCATCGCGTAGTGGCCGATCGCATGCAAAAGGTGCGTCTTACCCAGACCAGAGTCGCCATACACGAACAGGGGGTTGTAGGCCTTCGCCGGCGCCTCCGCGACGGCGACGGCCGCGGCGTGGGCGAAACGATTGGATTGCCCGATCACGAAGTTGTCGAAACTATACTTCGGGTTCAGCCGGGAATCGTTGACTCGTGGGGCGGCGGTGATCTCCGTCACGGGCGCGACAGGGGCCGGAACCTCTATATAGGTTTGCTCCTGCGGGAGGGGGTTGCGCATTGTTTCCTGCGCGATATCCGGATTCACCACGATCGCGAAGGTGGAAACGGCGAGTTCGTCGGCAAGATTGCCGATCGCACTGAGCAAAGGGACTCTGCTGCGCTGTTCGATCATCCCTCGGGTGAACTCGTTGGGAACCTCGAGATAGATAGTGCCGGCCATGATGCCTTTCGGCTCGACCAGGCTGAGAAAACCATAGAGCTGCGGTGTGATGCGCTCGTCGGATTCGAGTGCGGCCAAGATGGTCGACCACGCATTGGATAGAGACTCGTCCCCGGCTGTCAT